>CAWJSW010000016.1:0-93830 GCA_963845635.1 uncultured Solirubrobacteraceae bacterium | reverse complement strand
GGTTGTGAACCGAAGATAAAGATCCTGCGCCGCATGCGCCCGGCACGGGCCTCAGCCCGGACGCCAACTCTCCTGGCCCGGGGCGCCGAAGCCTGGACGCCAGGTCTCCTCCGGGACGGGCCTCAGCCTGGACGCCCGCTCTCCTCGCGCGTGCGCCGCCCCATCGACCCCACCGCGCCCCCTGCTTGACGGCGCGGCAAGGTCCGCTCCGCCGACCGAGCTCGCCACGGGTCCCCCACCCAGTCCCGGCTTCCCCGCCAAGCGAAGCCGTCCCCTTTGCCGGCCGCCGCGAAGTCGCGGCCGGCAAAGGGGACGGCGAAGCGCCTACTTGACCTCGACGCTAGCCCCTGCCTCCTCGAGTTCCTGCTTGAGCTTGTCGGCCTCGTCGCGTTCGATGCCCTCCTTGACGGGCTTGGGAGCCTCGTCGACGAGCGCCTTGGCCTCTTTCAGGCCGAGGCCGGTCGCGGCGCGCACGACCTTGATGACCTGAATCTTCTTGTCGCCGGAGCCGGAGAGGATCACGTCGACGGTGCTGCTCGCTTCTTCCTCGCCGCCGGCCCCGTCGCCTCCGCCGGCGCCGCCGGCGGGCGCGGCCACCGGTGCGGCCACCGCGGCTGCGGACACGCCGAACTCCTCCTCGAGCGCTTTGATGCGCTCGGCGAGTTCGAGCACGGAGATGCCCTTGAGCTCCTCGATCCAATCCTGTGTGCTGGTTGCCATGGTGCGTCAGTCCTCCTTGGTGGGATTCGTCTCGGCGTCATCGGACTCGCCCTGCGCCGAGACGTCCGCCTGGTTGTCATCTGTCGTTTGCGCAGCCTGATCCTGCTCGGCCTCCGCAACGGAGGCCTCCGGCTCAGTCTTGTCATCCGCCTCAGCCTCGCCCGCCGCCGCCGCAGCCTCGCCCGCAGCCGCCTCAGCCTCAGCCTCAGGCTCCGCCTCAGCCGCCGGCTCGGTCTCGGCATCGGCCTCCGGCGCTTCCTCGGGTGCGGCGGCCTCGCCCTCCGCAGCGGCCTCCTGCTCGTCGGCGCCAGCCTCGGCTTGGGCATCCTCCCCACCCTCGCCCGCGCCCTCGGGAGCACCCTCGTTCCCACCGCCACCCTGGCCCGCCTCCGGGGCGTCGGCGGCCGTGGCGGCGCCGGCGGCGTCAGGCGATTCAGCCGCCGCGCCAGCCGCGGATGAAGCGCCTGACGCCGCCGGCGCCTCACCCGCCGGTACCTCCCCGGACTCCTTCTTGGCCTGCACCTGCCCAAGCGCCACGGCGACCCCACTGAGCAGCGCGTTGAGCGTGCGCACGAGCCCGCTGACGGGCGAGGCGACGACGCCGACGAGCTGGCCGTAGAGCACTTCGCGCGAGGGCAGGCGCGAGAGCGAGCGGATCTGCTCGACGTCGAGCGCCGCCCCGTCCATGAGGCCGCCCTTGAACGGCAGCAGCTGGGTCGTGCGGGCGTAGTCGGCGACGGCCTTGGCCGCGGTTGCGGCGTCCCCGCGCACGAACGTGAGCGCGGTGGGACCGGACAGCAGGCCCTTGAGCGTGTCGGCGCCGACCTGGTCGGCAGCGCGTTCGGTGAGCGAGTTCTTGACGACTTTGAAGGTCGCGTCTGACTCGCGCAGGCGGGCGCGCAGCTCGGCGACCTGCGTGACGGTGATGCCGCGGTAGTCGACGGCGAAGATCGCGTCGGACTCGTCGATGTGGCTCGCGATCTCTGCGATCGCGGCGGCCTTCTGGTCTCGGTTCATTGGGCTCCTGTCCCGGTCTTGCGCCGCTGTGGCTGCCGGGGGTCTTTGGTGGCCTGCGTCGATGGGTGCGCTAGGCGGCGATCGTAGCCGCGGGCGCCTCCTCGACGAGTTCACGTGTCTTGGACGGGTCCACTTTCACGCCCGGACCCATGGTGGAGGCGAGCGTGATCGAGCGCAGGTAGCGACCTTTGGCCGCGGACGGCTTGGCGCGCACCAGCTCTTCGATGACGGCCGCGTAGTTCTCGAGCAGCTTGCGCTCGTCGAAGCTGACCTTGCCGATCACCAGGTGGACGATGGCGGTGCGGTCGGTGCGGTACTCGACCTTGCCGGACTTGGACTCCTGGACGGCTTTGCCGACGTCCATGGTGACGGTCCCGACTTTGGGGTTGGGCATCTTGCCGGAGGGGCCGAGGATGCGTCCGAGCTGACCCACGACGGACATCAGGTCGGGGGTGGCGATGGCGACGTCGAAGTCGTCGAAGCCCTCCTGGATGCGCTTGGCGAGATCCTGGGCGCCGACGACGTCAGCGCCCGCCTCCTCGGCCTCCTTGACCTTGTCGCCCTGTGCGAACACGGCCACTTTGACGTCCTTGCCGAGACCGTTGGGCAGCGCGATCGTGCCGCGCAGCTGCTCGTCGGCGTGGCGTACGTTCAAGCCCGTGCGCACGTGCACCTCGACGGTCTCGTCGAACTTGGCGCCGCCGAGCTCGCGCACCAGCGCCACGGCCTCGGCCGGCTGGTACTCGCGGTCGCGGTCGACCTTGGTGCGTCGCTCCGTGTAGGCCTTGCCGTGGTGCGTGCTCACGACGCGACCTCCACGCCCATGCTGCGTGCTGTCCCGGCGATGATCTTCGCTGCCTGCTCGACGTCGTGGGCGTTGAGGTCGGCGAGCTTGCGCTCGGCGATCTCGCGCAGCTGCGACTGCGTGATGGTCCCGACCTTCACGCGGTTGGGCTCACCGGAGCCCTTGTTGATCTTCAGCGCCTGGCGGATCAGCACGGCGGCGGGCGGCGTCTTTGTGACGAACGTGAACGAGCGATCCTCGTACACGGTGATCACCACCGGGATCACCGTCCCCGTTTCCGACTGCGTCTGCGCGTTGAACGCCTTGCAGAACTCCATGATGTTGATCCCGTGCTGCCCCAGCGCAGGGCCCACCGGCGGGGCGGGGCTCGCCTGCCCGGCGTTCGCCTGGAGCTTGATCGTCGTCAATACCTTCTTGGCCATGTCTAGAGCTTCTTCACTTGGTCGAATTGCACTTCGACGGGAGTCTCGCGGCCGAAGATTGATACCAGCACCTTCAGGCGCGCGGCGTCCTCGTTGATCTCGGAGATCTCTCCGGAGAAGTCCGACAGCGGGCCGGAGACGACCTTCACGGACTCGCCGATCGAGAACTGGGCGCGCGTGCGCGTGGCTGTGGCGACCTCCTTGTGCAGCAGACGGTCGACCTCGCCCTGGGTCAGAGGTACGGGCTCCTGGGAGGCGCCGACGAAGCCGGTGACGCCGGGTGTGCCCTTGACCACGCCCCAGGAGTCCTCGTTGAGCTCCATGTTGACGAGCACGTAGCCGGGCATCGTGCGCTTCTCCTTGAGCACCTTCTGGCTGTTTTCCATCTCCGTGACGGTCTCGGTGGGCACGACCACACTGCGCACCGCGCGCTGCTGCCCGAGCGAGACCACGCGGTGCTCGAGGTTGTGCTTGACCTTGTTCTCGTGACCCGAGTATGTGTTGACGACGTACCAGCGAAACATTCAGAGGCTCCTGGAGGGTGTGGCGGTGACGCGCGTCTCTGACGTCCGAGGATCAAGCAGATCGAGGACGCAGTGAGCGAAGCGTGCTTGGCACGCGAGCGATCGAGGACGAAGATATGCGCAGGTCATCGGACGTCAGAGGATGAGTTCGACGAATTCCTTGGCGACATAGTCGGCGATGCCGAGATAGGCGCCGGCGATGGCGACGAAGCCGAGGACGACGGCGGTCGCCTGGAAGACGTGGCGACGGTCTGGCCACTGCACACGCTGGAGCTCCGCCCAGCTGGCGCGCAGGAAGCCGATCGCGCGGTTGCCACTACGTATCGGAGCGCCTGAGGCCTGCGCTGGGGTGACGCTGCGCGCGGCCACGTCGCTGGAAAGCTCCTGGAGCTCGTCCTCGCTGAGATCGCCCTCGCCCTCGGCCTCCGCCTCGATTTCGGACTCCGACAGATGCTTGGGGTCTTCCTCGATGTCGTCTGCGCCGGCTGGCACCCCGCCCGCGCCGGCGATGAGGGCGGCGTCGAACTCGTCGACGTCGGAGGAGGCGTGCTCGAGCGCCCCGGGCAGGTCTGCGCGGTCGATCGAGCCCGGCGATGAGCGCCCGGCGTCGGCCGAGGGGGACGCGCCGTTCTCGGTTCGCTCCCCCGCTCCACGGCGGACGGCCGCGCCAGTGCCGCGTTGGCGGCGCTGCTTTGCACGTTTGCGATCACGGGCCACGACAGCGCTCCCGCGCTAACGGGTCTCCCGGTGACTGGTGTGGCGACGACACCAGCGGCAGTACTTGCGCAAGGTGATGCGATCGGGGTTGTTGCGCTTGCTCTTGTTTGTCTGGTAGTTGCGGCGCTTGCACTCCTCGCAGGCGAGGGTGACAGCGATTCGGACGTCTCCGCGGGCCATGATCAGAAATCCCTGCGTCGTTGTGGACAGCGGCCCAGGCGAAGAAAAACCCCGCCCAGGCGCGAGGTCCAAGCAGTCTAGCGCGCTTGCGCGGCGGAGGCCAGAGCGCGCTCGTTGCGCACAACGTGGGCGCCTTAGCCTTGACGCGCGAAGCGTCAGGCGCGAAGCTCGGGCCGCCCGCCAGCCCACCGAACGAAGGAGACACCGCGATGCATCTGCCCGAGCCGATCCCTGCGATCGTCCACGATGAGTCGTTCGCGGGCGTCACCTACCACGTACGCGGCGAACTCGTGCCGGAGCTTCAGGTGGAGGTGGGTGGCCAGGCGGTGATGTTCGAGCACCACACGCTGCTGTGGAAGGAGACGCAGCTGAACGTGGAGCTGAAGAAGCTGCCTGGCGGGGTCAAGCGCAAGATCGCGGGGCTGGAGTTCTTCGTGACCCGCACGTCGGGCTCCGGGCGCATCGCGTTCTCGCGCGACTCGCCCGGCCAGTGCGTGCCGATGCACCTGCGCCAGGGCGAAGGCCTGGACGTGCGCGAGCACCAGTTCCTGGCGGCCACCGACAACCTCGACTACACCTTCGAACGGATCAAGGGCGTGCAGAACATGCTGCTCGGCGGCTCCGGCATCTTCATGGACAAGTTCCGGGCGACCAGTGGCGACGCGCTGGTGTGGCTGCACGGTCACGGCAACGTGTTCCTGGTCAACCTCGATCCCGGCGAGCAGCTCGACGTGGAGGCCGGCGCGTGGCTGTACAAGGACCCCACCGTCAACCTCGAGGCGGTCACCATGGGACTGAAGACGGGGATCATGGGCGGCGGCGGCAAGCTCACGTGGAACCGCTTCACCGGCCCCGGGCGACTGGCGATCCAGACGATGTTCATCGCGCCGTTGGAGGGCGGGGAGGTCTCGGGCAACGCCCAGGCGGCCACCGCCGGCGGCCTCGCCGGAGCGCTGATCGGAGGGCTCACGCGGGGTTGACGCCGGCAGGCGCGAGGCGCGCCCGGCGCGGGCTTGGATGCTTATCGGGGCCGGCAGGAGCCGGCCCGGAGGGTCGCGGGCGGCGCTGACTACTCGTACAGCGTGAGCGTGGCCAGGATCACGTACAGGGCGACGAGCGCCCAGCCCTCGAATTCGGCGGCCTCGCCATCCCCGGTGACCTGCCACAGTGCGAGCGCGGCGAGTGCGAGCGCGCCGATGTACACGGGCGCGAGCGCGAACGTGAGCGTCGTGGGCAGCACCAGGGACACGAGCACGAGCAGCGGAAACAGGAACGCGGCGATCTGCGCGACCGAGTTTTTGACGACGGAGATGGCGAGGTCCGAGCGGCGTTTGTAGGCGAGGTTCAGGCCGGCGGCGTTCTCCACGGCGTTGCCGGCGATCGCGACGATCACGAGGCCGGCGAAGGCCTGTGACAGGTGCAGCTGCGTGATCGCCGGCTCGAGGCCCGCGATGAACCATTCCGAGACGAACGCAGATGCCACCCCACCGGCGAGCAGCAGCGTGAGCGTCAGCGCCAGCGACAGCCGCGGCGCCGAGCTCGGCGCGTCGGCTTCCCCGGACGCCCCGCTGGCGGCCGATGAGGAGCGACCGGCTCCGGCTGAGGGCGCGTCACCCTCGCCGGGCACGGTGTCCGATCGCAGGTACGGCACCACCCACGTCAGGTACACGATCAGCAGGCAGATGGCGCCAACGATCGAGATGCCCTCGACGTGGTGGCTGGCGGGGTCGTGTGAGGCGAGCGACAGGCCGAGCAGCACGATGATGAACACCGCCAGCAGCAGCAGCGTGGCGGTGTCGCGCGGCAGGCGCTTGGAGAAGCGCATGAGGCCGTCGGGCGCGCGCCGCGAGCCGACGACGATCACGAGGCCGAGCACCAGCAGCGCGTTGGCGAGGATTGAGCCGACGATCGCCGTCTGCGCGACCACCAGCTCGCCCTCTTTCAGCGCGAAGATGACCACGAACAGCTCTGGCAGGTTGCCGAGCGTCGACTGCAACATGCCGGTCACGCCCGGGCCGAAGCGCTCGCCGAGCGCGCTCGTCGCGAACGCCACGATCCACGCGAGGCCCGCGAGCGCGAGCGTCGCCAGCGCGAAGCGCGGCACGGCCGCCCACGAGCCGTAGTTGGCGGCGCCGGCGAGCGCTGTGAGAACGGCGACAAGCGCCAGAAACAGACGCTCGCGTGCGGTCAGGCCGGCCATGGCGCGCTCGCGACAATAGCCTGCGGTTGCGACGGCGCCGCTCCAGCGCAGTGGCTAGGCTGAAGCCCGATGCGCCTGGCCACCTTCCTCGCCCCCGGCTCTGACACACCGCGCGCCGGCGAGGTGCGCGAGGAGGACGGCCTCGAGCGCGTGTTCGGCTACGCCCAGGAGCAGCTGACCGTGCTCGACCGGCTCGTCGACCCGGAGGCCGTCCCTGTGGAGGCACGCTCGTGGGCGCTCGAGGAGGTCACGCTGCTGGCGCCTGTGCCGGCGCCGCGGGCGATCTTCGGGATCGGGCTCAACTACGCCGACCACGTGCGCGAGACCGGCGGCGAGACGCCCGAGCGCCCGCTGGTGTTCACGAAGCTGCCCTCCTCGGCTGCGCCGCCGAACGCTCCCGTCCACTGCCCGCAGGTGGTCAGACGCCTGGACTACGAGGGCGAGCTGGCCGTGATCATGGGCCCCGGGCGCTCGGTCGCGGGCTACGCCGTCGCCGACGACCTCACCGCGCGCGACCTCCAGGGCCGCGAGCCGCAGTGGACGCGTGCGAAGGGCGCCGACGGCTTCTGCCCGTACGGCCCGTGGATCACCACCGCCGACGAGGTCGACGATCCCCACACGCTGGCGCTGCGCACGTGGGTCAACGGGCAGCTGCGCCAGGACTCCAACACGAGCAACCTGATCTTCACCGTGCCCGAGCTAATCGAGTTCATCGCCGAGACGTGCACGCTGGAGACCGGCGATGTGATCCTCACCGGCACGCCCGCGGGCGTTGGCATGGGCCAGGACCCGCCCTCGTTCCTGGCCAGCGACGACGTCGTGCGCATCGAGATCGAGCTCCTCGGCGCGATCGAGCACGCGGTGGCGTAGGCGCTCAGTGGCTCTCGAGCACGCGGTCCACGATGCCGTACTCGAGCGCCTGCGCGGCGGTGAAGAAGCGGTCGCGCTCCATGTCCCGGCGCACCTCCTCCGTCGGTCTGCCGGTGTGCTCGGCGTAGATTTCGTCGATGCGCGCACGCACCTTCAGGATCTCGCGCGCGTGGATCTCGATGTCCGTGGACTGCCCTTCGAAGCCCGCCGAGGGCTGGTGGATCAGGATCCTCGAGTTCGGCAGCGCCGCGCGCTTGCCCTTGGTGCCACCCGCCAGCAGCAACGAGCCCATCGACATCGCCACGCCCACGCACATCGTCGCCACGTCCGGCTTGATGAAGTTCATCGTGTCGTAGATCGCAAGGCCCGAGTAGATGCTGCCCCCGGGCGAGTTGATGTACAGCGAGATGTCCTTTTCGGGGTCCTCGCTCTCCAGGTGCAGCAGCTGCGCCACCACCAGGTTGGCGATCTGGTCGTCGATCGGGGTACCGAGAAAGATGATGCGCTCGTTGAGCAGCCGCGAGTAGATGTCGAACTCGCGTTCGCCGCGCGCGGTGCGCTCGATGACCATCGGGATCAGTGGCATGGTGCCTCACCCTAGCGCGCGCCCCCCGCGACGCCCGGTGCTGCGCCGCTGGCCGGATGTCCGAGTGCAGGCGACGGGTCGCTCGGGTAGAAATCGGCTGACCCGTTTTCCCACGCTCGCCCACCGCCGGAGGTGCATATCCGCCTGCTTTCGCGATACACGACGCTTCGACCCTCACAGGCGCGCCTGCTGCGCGCGATCTTCGTCAGCAGCCTGCTTAACCTGCTCGCCTGCGCCACCGCCGCCACCGCCATGACCAGCCACGCCGGCTGGCCCGCAGACCAGCACCTGGTGATGGACAAGGGCCCCGCTGGCCGGCACAACCTGCTCCACGGCGAGCCGCGCGTGCACAACTACCTGCTGGGCGGCTATGGCGACGACACCATCTACGGCGGCCAGGACGGCGACGTCATCTGGGGCGATTACCACCCCTCCGGCGAGTCGCAGCAGACGGCCGTGATCCACGCCGGCGACGGCCCCAACTTCATCTACGCCAACGACACCTTCAACTACGTCTGGACGGGCACCGACCCGCGCACCGTCGTACACGCGCACGAGGACGCCGGCGTGATCCACTGCCAGAACCCGAGCATCGTCGTGTTCACCAGCCACCACGCGCTGCCCCACTGGAAGCTCGAGGGCTGCAAGCACATCAGCTTCTACTCGGTCGGCTACTGACAGCGCCGGCCCGCGCGCCGACGGCGCACGGCTGCGTGGCGCTCACAGCCCCACCGAGCGCATCCCCGCCTCGTCGTAGCGCTCGCCGCTCGCGGGCGGCACCGTCTCGGCGATGCGCTCGACCTCCTCCTCGCTGAGGTGGACGTCGGCCGCGGCGAGGTTCTCTTCCAGGTAGGAGACGCGCTTGGTGCCGGGGATCGGCACGATCTGCTTACCGCGGTGCAGCACCCACGCGAGCGCCAGCTGGCCCGGCGTGACCTGCTTCTCCGCCGCCAGCTCGCGGATACGCCCCACCAGCTTCTGGTTCTCGCGCAGGTTCTCGCCGGTGAAGCGCGGGCCATAGCGGCGAAAGTCGCCCTCGTCCAGCTCCTCCGGCGAGCTGAAGCGGCCCGACAGGAAGCCGCGGCCGAGCGGCGAGTAGGCCACCAGCCCGATACCCAGCTCCTCGAGCGTCGGCAGGATCTCGTGCTCGACGTCGCGCGTCCACAACGAGTACTCGGTCTGAACCGCCGTGATCGGGTGCACGGCGTGCGCGCGGCGAATCGTCTGCGCACTGGCCTCCGACAGGCCCAGGTGGCGGACCTTGCCGGCGGCCACCAGCTCGGCCATCGCCGCCACCGTGTCCTCGATCGGCGTGCGCGGGTCGACGCGGTGCTGGTAGTAGAGGTCGATGTGCTCCACCCCCAGGCGTTGCAGCGAGCCGTCGCACGCCTCGCGCACGTACTCGGGGCTGCCGTCGATGGAGCGGCGTGGAGGCTCGCCCGGGCCCCCGCGCTCCAGCTTGATGCCGAACTTCGTCGCCAGGAACACCTGATCGCGCCGCCCTTTGATCGCGCGGCCCACCAGCCGCTCGTTCGTGTGCGGCCCGTACATGTCGGAGGTGTCCAGGAAGGTGCAGTCGAGATCGAGCGCGCGCCGGATCGTCTGCTGGGCTTGCTGCTCGTCAGCGGCTCCGTAGAACGCCGACATCCCCATGCAGCCCAGCCCGATCTCCGAGACCTGCGGGCCGCCCGGCCCGAGCGTGCGCTTGTTCATCCCTGCTCCTCTCGCGTGGGTTCCCCTGACAGCGGGTCGATCGAGACATAATGGCAACCGCCGTGTTTCCGCTGAACCTTCCAAACATGCTGACCGTGCTGCGGATCATGCTCGTGCCCGCGCTGGTCGTAGCGCTGCTGGGCAACACGCCGGGAGGCGATGTGCTCGCCGCGATCGTGTTCGCGCTGGCGTCGCTGACCGATTTCGTCGACGGCTATCTCGCGCGTGCGCGCGAGGAGATCACCACGTTCGGCAAGCTCATGGACCCGCTGGCAGACAAGCTGCTGATCGTCGCCGCGCTGATCTCGCTCGTGTCCCTGCACCGTCTGGCCGCGTGGGTGGCGATGGTCATCATCACGCGCGAGCTCGCCGTCACGGTGCTGCGCCTGGGCGCCACGCAGGCGGGCGTGGTGCTCGCCGCCAGCATCTTCGGCAAGGTCAAGACGTGCCTCCAGATCGCCACCATCCTGGCGGTGATCGCCGTGCACGGACAGCCGTTGTGGCTGAGCGCGCTGATCTACCTCACGGTCGCCGTCACCGTGCTCTCGGGACTGGACTACTTCTTCGGGCTGCGCCGGCGCATGCAGCAGCTGGACGCGCGCCTCGACGTCTAGCGGCTCGCGCCCTTCAGCCACTCCTCGAGGCTCGTCTGGTGCGCGCCTCGCGGACCAGACGCCAGCTCGGCGCGCAGCTCTGACAGCAGGCCGTGGCGTTCGGCCACCACGTTGTGCTGGTGGATCGTCTCCAGGTTCTCCTGGCGCGCCGAGACGAAGCTGGCGCCGTCGAGCTCCGCGAACGCGTTCACCACGCCAGCGATCATCTCGCGCACGCAGTCCTCCACGAATCGCGGGCGACGGTGCGCCTTCTCCACCACCTCCACCTCGTCTGAGCGCTTCATCAGCTCGTAGATCTCCGAGGACATGCTCGCCTCCGCGATCTCCAGCAGGCTCGCCGCGTCGATCTCGCTGGCGCAGTCCTCGGTGCAGCCTATGTGCAGCGTCGCCAGGCCGCGCTGGTTGTGCGTGGCCACGGGCACGCTCGCGAGGATCGCGTCGATCTGCTCGGGCGAGAAGCCCTGCCCGTGGAGACGCTCGCGCGCACGGGCGGCCACCAGCTCCTGCGCGCACGGGCAGGCGGTCATGCCCGTCGCCGACACCCCTACCGTGCGCCGCGTGCCATGCTCGAACGCCACCGCGCGCCCGTGCAGGGTGTAGATCTCCTGCGTCTGGATGCCCGACACGGGCGCCGGCTTGTGCTCGGGGTAGCGCGCGGCGATCGTCACCTCCGCGCGCTCGGCGCCCTGGCGCTCGCGCACGAGCTCGGCGATGTGGCGCGCGAGCGTCTCCGCACGGAACGACGACTGGCTCAGCACCACCTCGCCGATCGCCTCGTTGACGACCTCGTCGAAGCGCGACATGTGCGCGCCCTTCTGGCTCGCGCCCAGGTCCACGAAGCAGTCGAGCCGTGCGAGGAACAGATCGTCGCGGATGCGCACCACCTTCTCGACGCCCGTCACGCCCACCCGCGAGAGGCCTACCGGAATGCCCGGCTCGCGTGCCTGGACGTCGTCGCCGGCACCCACGATCGGAGACAGCATGGAGGTCGGCCTGCCTGCCTGCACCGCAGCCAAGCGTAGCGCGCGCCCGCACTGGGCTCGCGGGCGCGTCGGCTACCAACCTGCTCGACCGCGGATTCTGGTATCAATCGGCACTCAACTCATCAAGCCATAGGAGGGCCGGGCAGCACGGGGAGGTCGCAGGCGAGTCGCTCGCTGCGATGGGATTCGGATGGGTGGAGGGAGGCCAGTTGAGCGAGAAGCTTGAGGGTCTGTTGAGCGCCGGGGACACCGCGGTGCTCGAGATGGAGGAGATACAGGGAGTCGTCGCGGAGTCTCACGAGAAGGGCTTTCTGACCGCGGAGCGGTTGTCCGCCGCGCTCGAGGAGGCCGAGCTGTCGGGGGCGCAGACGCAGGATCTCCTGAACTACCTGGACGAGCACGGGATCGAGATCGTCTCTCGAGCCGATGGGCTGCCGGAGCTGCAGGTGCACGAGGGCGGCACCGACGCTCGCGCGCTGGCGATCGAGGATCCGCTGGCCGGGCGCGACGCGGACCCCCCGCTCCTCGGCACCGCCGCCGGCGAGGAGGAAGAGCCGGCAGAGCAGATGCGCGACCTGAACACGCGCCTGGAGGAGCTGAAACGGCCCGAGGTCGACCTCACGGTCGAGCCGAACCTCGACTCTCTGAGGCTGTATCTGCGCTCGATCGGTCGTGTACCGCTGCTCAGCGCCGAGGAGGAGGTCGCGCTCGCCAAGCGCATCGAACGCGGCGACATCGCCGCCAAGCAGCACATGGTCGAGGCCAACCTGCGGCTGGTGGTGTCGATCGCAAAGGGATACGTGGGCCGCGGGCTGACGCTGCTGGACCTGATCCAGGAGGGCTCGCTCGGGCTGATCCGCGCGGTCGAGAAGTTCGACTACCGCCGCGGCTACAAGTTCTCGACATACGCCACCTGGTGGATCCGCCAGGCCGTCACCCGCTCGCTGGCAGATAAGGGGCGCACGATCCGCATACCAGTGCACATGGTCGAGCGCATGAACAAGCTGCTGCACGCGGAACGGCGCATGATCCAGCAGCTCGGACGCGAGCCCAGCGCCGTGGAGCTCGCCGACGAGCTCGAATGCTCGGTGCGCGACGTACGCGACATCATGCGCATCGCCCAACAGCCGATCTCGCTGGAGAAGCCCGTCGGCGAGGAGGACGACGCCGCGCTCGCCGATTTCGTCGAGGACGTCTCCGCCGAGTCGCCTTTCGAGATCGCATCGGAGGTCATGCGTCGCGAGAACGTCACGCGCGTGCTCGCCTGCCTGCCGCGGCGCGAGCGCGAGGTGATCGAGATGCGCTACGGCATCGTCGGGGGGCGCGCACGCACGCTCGAGGAGGTCGGCCGCGCCTTCAACATCACGCGCGAGCGCGTGCGCCAGATCGAGAACCGCACGCTCAAAAAGCTCCAGACGCTCCCGGACGCCCAGCAGCTGCGCGAGGCATCCTGAGCCGCCCGCGTGGGCGGCGTGCTGCGCGCGAGCGCTCTAGACTTTCCGACCCCCGGCGGGGTTCCCGAGCGGTCAAAGGGGACGCGCTGTAAACGCGTTGGCTCTGCCTTCGAAGGTTCGAATCCTTCCCCCGCCACTGAAACCCGGCAGCGCGAGTTTGGGTAGCAAACGGGTAGCGAGAACGGCCTGGTAGGGGTAGCAAGCCGGCGTCTCGGCATACTCGTCGTGCTTGTGGCGCCTAGCGCAAGCTCGCAGTTCGTCCGACTCGGAGGCCCGCTCGCCACATCTCGGGTGGCCTGGTTTCCGCGCAGAGGGGGGCGCGTACCTCACCGGAAGCAGGAAGGTGTGGCTCGTGGCGAGAGCCCGCGCTGCGGGTAAGCGAGATCGTCGCCGATCGTCTTCTACGTGCTCATCTGGTGCGCGAGCGAGGTCGCCGGCTGAACAGCTGCAGAGCGAACGGAGAGCAATACTTCCAGGTTCGTTGCTCTGTTCTCGCGCGTGCGGTGTCAGCCCTTAAAGAACTCGCGCAAGACCGCGGCGACGCGATCGGGTTGGTCGACCGCGGCGTTGTGTCCGACTCCGGCCAGGGTTAGCCGACGGCGGTTGGGCAGCGCCCCTTCCAGTGCGTCAAGGGAGTGGGCGAGAAACGCCGGGCTCCTTTCCCCACCGACCAAAAGTACGTCGGATTGAACGCTGGCGTAGTCCGATACGCGGTCGGCCGTCTCTTCGATGATCGCGATGTCGTAGTGCCACGTCGGCACGAGATCGCGGATGGCCACATCACCCGGCTCGGGCCGCACCCGCCGCAGCATCCACTCGATCAGCGGAGCAGCAGCATGCGGAATGCGGCTCATGATGCGATCGATATGCGTGCCGCGCATCACAGTGATCAGGGCGGATGCAGTCTTGCCGGCAGCGATCTCCCGGTCATAGCGCTCCATATAGGCGAGCGGCGTCGAGCGTCCGACGGACAGCGGCGGCTCGTACACCGCCAGTCTCGTTATCGATGCTGTGCCGAGCACCGCGTTCAGGCTCACGAGCGCTCCAGAGCTCAGGCCGAACAGATCGTGCGCACCCACCTCCGCGATCACCGCGCGAAGGTCGGCAGCCTCGCGATCAACGATCCGGGTCCCCGCCTCACCATATGGTCCGCTCATCCCGCGCCCTCGTCGGTCGGGAACCACCACCTCGAAGTCCGCCGCGAGCTCCCCCGCAAGTGCGACGAAATGCTGAGAGGCGAGCATGCCGCCATGCGCAAGCACGAGCGGCCGCCCCGAACCTGCACGCCGGAACCCGATCCTCGCACCATCCGCCGACTCAACCGAGCCGGTCGTAAAAGCCCTCATGGAGCCCATGTGTATCGGACTGCGAGCAACAGAGGCGCGACGCCCATGCGCGGCTGAACACGCATCCGGGTCTGGACTCGTTGAGTCGACGAACCTGCTCGTCGCCAGTCGGGGTGGGGCGGCCGCCGGACGTCGGCCGCCCGGTTGGTTCGACTCCGTCTTACCGTGTGATTTGTAGTCCGGCTGTTGCGGAGATCACCGGTGATGGGCGTCCGTGGACGGTGTCGATGATCTCGGCGCTGTCGATGCCTTGCAGGTAGATGCTGGTGATCCCGAGGTTCGCGTGCCCGAGCTGCCTTTGGATGACGACGAGCGGCACGCCCTCGTGAGCCATCTCGACCGCGTGGGCGTGTCGTAGCTGGTGCGGAGCGAACCGCCTGCGGACCCCGCGGCTGCGGCGGCGTGATGCAGCTGCTTGCGTGCTGCGGAGGCCTCCCAGTGCCGGCCGGCGGTCGGGCCGTGGATCACGCAGAGCAGCGCCCCTATTGGCAGCTCTCGCCGGGTGTGCAGCCATGGGTCGAGCTGACCCCACGCCCACCGGTCCATGCCGACCTCGCGACGTTTGCCGCCCTTGCCACGGCGCACCAGGATCGCGCCGCGGATCGGGTCGAGGTCGCTCTCCTGCAGAGCAAGCGCCTCACCGACCCTGAGGCCTGCCCGCCAGAGTAGGACGATCAGCGCGCGCAGCCGCTGCCCGTCGGCACGATCTGTGGCGCTGCGCATCACCGCGACGATCTCCTCGACTGTCGGCGGGTCGGCTGGGTAGCTCTCGCCCTTGTTGAGTGGTGGGCGGCCGCGGTGGTAGCCCGGCATGGTCGCCGGTGAGCGCCGGTGCCCTGCGGCATCAAGCAGAACAGGTTGCATGAGTCCTCCCTTGTCGTTGGATGGCTTGACAAACCCATTCTGTACTGCCATCGTGAGTACATGTCAACGACCAAGGAAGAACGGCTGCAGATCCGTGTCGACCCGTCCGAGAAGGCCCTGCTGGAGCGAGCGGCGGCAGCGTCGCATCTGAACATGTCCGCGTTCGTGGTCCAGGCCGCCGCATCCAAGGCGGAGGAGGTCCTCGCGGAGCGCTCAAGCATCAGACTCTCAGCGGACGCTGCGGCCGCGTTCACCGAGGCACTCGACCGGCCCGCCCAGGTCAACGACCGCCTCGCCAAGGTGCTGCGCCGCAAGCGCAAGTTCAGTTGGCTTGACTGAGCTCCGTCGCCCCGCACTGCTCGACGTTCGCCGGCACGACCGTGAGCAGTTCGACAGCGGTGAGCCCGTGCTCGACGACTGGCTGCGCCGCTACGCCGGCCAGAACCGCCGTCGCGACACCGCAGCCACCTGGGTCATCGCGGACGCCAACAACGTCGTCGTTGCGTACGCGAGCATCGCAATGACCGGCATCGACCGCTCCGCCGCGCCCGACACGCTCGCCAAAGGAGCACCCGATCCCGTCCCAGCGCTGCTCCTCGGTCGGCTCGCCGTCGACCACCGCCACACCGGCCTCGGGATCGGGACCGCGCTCGCAGGGCACGTGCTCGCCACCGCCGCAGAGCTCAACGAGCAAGCCGCCTGCCGCGCAGTCGTCGTCACGGCCCTGAACTCCAAGGCTCGCGCCTGGTGGGAACGACTGGGATTCCACCATTTCGACCCCAAGCAGCTCGACCTCTACCTCCTCACCAGCGAAATCGACGGGACACTCCGACGCCTGCAATAGACACCCGGCACCTGCTGTCCGCGCTGAGCGGGCGCTTTGGAGTCACCGACGAAATGCGCGTGAGACGATAAACGCAGGTGTGCGTCGCCCGTCGCGAGTGGGCCGGCATGGCTCTTTGACGCCTCATGGGTCGCCGTGGCGAGATGCGGCCCTTTGCTGCGAGTTGGATATCACTAGCGTCGAGTGGGCCGCGAATCGCGAGGTTGGGTTATACGGTTCTGAGCCCGTCGGTGGGTGAGAGGCGGGCGGCGCGGATTGCTGGTAGTAGTCCGGCGATTGCGCCGATCAGGATCGCTGAGGCGATCCCGCCGGCCCAGGCTTCGGTGGGGATCACGACCGCCCAGTGCTTGGTGTGCGCGTAGACGCTCGTGGCGAGCGCGCCGGTAACGACGCCGACAGCGCCGCCGAGCAGCGCTAGCAGGATCGCCTCTGAGAGGAACTGCGCGCGGATCTGGCTACGGGTCGCACCGAGCGCACGTCTGAGTCCGATCTCGGAGCGGCGCTCCAGAACGGAGATGATCATGATGTTCGCGACCCCGACCGCGCCGACCAAGAGGGCAACGGCGCCGAGGCCGAGGAACAGCCCATTGAACGCGCCTTGGGCGTCGGCGCGGGCGGTCAGCGCGGCGGAGGGTTGGGAGACGTCGACGTAGCTGGGGTTCTGCGGATCGGCGGTCGCGGCGAGCACGTTGTCGACTGCGTCAACCTGGTTGTTCTGCGCGCGGACGTAGATCTCGGTGGGCGGGCCATCCGTGGTTGTCCCGTTCGCCGCTGTCGAGGTGTAGTCGAGGTACTTCTTGGCGGCGGCATACCCGATCAGGGCGCTCTGGTCTATTTGTGGGGCGAGGGTGGCGGATTTGAGGATGCCGATCACGTAGAACCACATCCCGCCGAGCCAGACGCGCTCGTGCGGGTAGACGCGGTCGATTCCGAGGCGTTGCGCGGCGGCGGCGCCGAGCACGACAGCCGGCTCGCTGGCGGTCGCAGCGTTCAGATACCGCCCTTGCGCGATCGTGGTGCCGACCGCATGAAGCAAGTTGAGGCTCGCGGCCTGGACGGTGAGGGCGTTGGTGTCGATGCTCGGGATCAGTGGGCTCCGATAGACGTTTGCGGTTGAGACGTCTCCGGTGTCGGCAACCTCGGTGACCGGGTTGATCCGGGCGATCATCGCGGGCGCTGTCGAGGGCAGCGTCGCGCTTGCGCCCGTGAACGTCTGGCCGTTGGTGACGACCAGCAGGTTTGTGCCGAGCTGGTCGATCTCCGACAGCAACCCCGCTTGACTGGAGGATGAGAGCCCGAGGACCGCGACGATCGCGGCGACCCCGATCGCGATCCCCAACGCCGATAGCGCCGCCCGAAGGCGCCGTGTTCTTAGTCCGACGCTTGCGACGCGGGCCATGTCGCCTGAGCTGAGCCTCGCAGGGGTCAGGGCTGTGGTGGCGGCGCTCATCGTTGATTCTCCGTCCTGCTTGGTGCGCCGGCAGGTTGTTGGGGCCTGGTGGTGTCTGAGACGATCTGCCCGTCACGCATCTGGACCTGCCGAGGGAGCTGGTCAGCAATCCCGCGGTCGTGGGTGATGACGATGATCGTCGCGCCCTGCGCGTTGAGCTGCTCAAGCAGCTCAAGGATCTGCTCGCCGGTATGACTGTCGAGGTTCCCGGTCGGCTCGTCCGCCAACACGATCGCCGGTGAGCCGACCAGCGCGCGGGCGATCGCGACCCGTTGGCGCTGCCCACCAGACATGGTCGTAGGACGGGCATGCTGGCGGTCAACCAGGCCGACCGCGTTCAGTGCTTGGGCGGCGAGCTCGCGTCGCTCACGGACTGGTGCTCCGCCGTACAACAATCCGTCCGCTACGTTGTCGAGCACGGTCTGGTGCTCGGCGAGGAAGAACTGCTGGAACACGAACCCGATGCTCCTGGCCCGCAAAGCGGCGAGCTGCCGATCGTCCAGGCCGGCAACGTCGATCCCGTCGATCCTGACCGTGCCACTGGTCGGCAGGTCCAGCGTGCCGATGATGTGCAACAGCGTCGTCTTGCCCGACCCGGACGGTCCGACGATCGCGACCAACTCACCCTGGCTCACGGTCAGGCTGACGCCACGCAACGCCGGGACCGGCGGCTGTGAGCCGTAGGTCTTGGTGACCTCGTGCAGCTCCAGCACCGCCGGGCTAGCGCCGTTCGGACCCGCCCGGCCGGCGCCGCGCGTCCGATCGCTCTCCGCGACGGACGTGGTGGTGTATGTGGGCTGGGGGCTCATATGTTCGGCATCACGATCCGCTCACCAGCCGAGACGTCGCCGGTCACTTGCACGGTTCCGGCGGCGTCATCGAACGTTCCCAACGACACGGCCACGAGCTTGTGAACCCCGTCTGCGCCGACCGTCTCGACCGCATACCCACCGCCTGAGAGCGCGAGTAGCGAGTCGACAGGCACGATCAGCGCGTTCTTCACCGACGCGCTGGTGATCTCGACCGTGACCGGCGCCTGATCGAGCGTGCCGGCGGCCTTCGGGTGCTTGAGCGTGATGGAGATCGGCAATGTTGGGTTTGAGCCACCGCTGGCGACCGTCCCGATACCGCTCACCACACCGGGCGTCGCGTTCCCGGCGGGCAACGTGATTTGCACCTGGTCTCCGACCTTGACCTCTGATTGCTCGGAGGCGCTGAGGTTGACGACGATCTGGCGGCTGGTTGAGGTCGCCTGCATGACCGCCGCGCCCGGACCCGCACTGGTCCCCAACGTCGCGCCAACGGTCGCGATCCGGATTTGGCCGGGGAGGAACACGGCCTGCCCCTCAGCCAGATAGCCGGTCTCATCCTCGCCGAGGTGGTACTGCAACCGCTCAAGCGCATACTCGGTCTCGTAGCTGAAGTAGCTCCAGTCCCAATCGACGTCTGATCGTGTTGCGTAACCGAGCGCGACCAGGTTGCGGTTCAGCTCCTGCACATCCGGCCCCTTGTCGCCCTCATACAGCGAGCGGTATACGGGAGTGTTGCCGTAGAGCAGGATCACCGGCTCGTTCGATACGCGATAGAGCACCTGCCCGCGCGAGAACACGTCGCCCACAGCCGGAAGCTTCGAGAACGTCCCCGACGCCTGGTTCACCAGGCTGTAATCCGACCCGCCCGAGGTCGTGTACTCAAGCGTTCCGCTATCGCTGAGCTGCGAAGCAAGCGACCCCTCGGTCACGGTCGCGACAGACGTGGGATAGCTGTTGTCGCTCACCCCGGTCGCTCGGGCATGGTGCTTGCCGAACGCACCGGACGCCGACACAACCACTGCGGCCACGATCACGAGCACAGCCACGCCGACGAGCACCCGGCCACGCCGGCGCCTCGGCCCGGTGTGTGGTGGCATCGGCGTCCCACCTGTGGGCTGAGTCGTCGCGGTACTCATGATCCACCCGTCAGGCCGCCACCTAGCCCCGCCGCCGACAGGTCTGCGCGGCACTTTTGATCGGCGCGCTGGAACGCCGGCGAGTTCGTGTCAGACCCGCCTGGAGTCGCGGAGAACCCGATCCCACCGTTAGATGTTCCCTGGGGGTCGGGGAATTCCGGGACCCCGTGTGCGCGCATACAGGTGGCGAACTTCACTGCGGCAGCCAGTCTCTGGCTGCTCGCCGCTGGGTCCACGGGTGGGGGCGGCTCGAGCGACTTACAATCGTTGTACGCGGACTGGTATGCCGCCGTGTCGGTGTTTACGCTGGGCGTGAGCAGGATTTGGCCTGAGCTGTTCGGGTCGGGGAAAGTCGGTGCTCCGTGGGCTCGCATGCACTGTGCGTAAGCCTCCGCGTTCGACTTCGTCGTGGTCGTGGGCGCGGCGGCTTTCTTCGCCCCCGTCTGCGAGTTGATCTGCGCGACGCCGCCTCCGCCACCATTGGAGCTGCCGCCGCAGCCGGCGATCAGCACCGCGGCCACGATCGCGCCGGCCAGCGGGCCACCCGACGGCCGGGACCGGGGGGGCGGGTCGGTCGCGCTGCGAGGGTTGAGGATCTGCATGGTGTCGGCCTCCTTGAAGGGATCGAGAGTTCGCTTCGGAGGCCGGTTGTACGAAATGGCCGGTACCAGCTCCGTACCAGCTTTTGGTACCTGGCTGTTACCTGGCTCGACGTATCCTCGACGGGGCATGCGAGTATTGCTTGTTGAGGATCACATGGGCTTGGCGCGGACGGTCGCGACCGGGCTACGCCGCGAAGGTATGGCCGTCGACGTCGTTCACGACGGGCGTGACGCGCTCGCTCGTGCCGCCGTCACCGACTACGACATCATTGTGCTCGACCGCGATCTTCCGGAGGTGCACGGCAACGAGGTCTGCCGTGCGCTGACCGCGGGCCGGTCGGCAAGCCGGGTTCTGATGCTGACCGCCGCCGACACGGTCAAGGACCGGATCGAGGGGCTCGATCTCGGCGCCGACGACTATCTGCCGAAGCCGTTTGCGTTCGGTGAGCTCGTGGCCCGCATCCGCGCGCTCTCACGCCGCAGCGCCGACTCCGTCCCCCCAGCGTTCGAGCACGGGGACCTTGCCCTCGACCCCGCTCGGCGGGTCGCGCTGCGGGCGGGGCAGCGGCTGGCGCTCAGCCCGAAGGAGTTTGCTGTGCTCGAATGCCTGCTCGCGGCTCAAGGCAAGGTGCTCTCCAGCGAGGAGCTGCTGAGACGGGTCTGGGACGAGAACGCCGACCCATTCACCGCCACGGTGAAGAACACCATTGCCCGGTTGCGAACCAAGCTCGGGGAGCCACCCATCATCGAGACGATACGCGAGGCCGGCTACCGAATCTAATGCGCCCTTCGTCTCGACTCGCCCCTCCGTCGTGGCTGCGGCTCCCCGCCCGCACCGCCCGCCTGCGCCTCACCATGCTCTACGGAGTCCTGTTCCTCGCCTCCGGTGCCGGGGTGCTAGCGATCACCTACCTGCTCGTCAGCGACACCACCGAAAACGGCTTCTACATCAATGCGGGGCACCGTTCGGGGATCATGCCGTCCGCCCCCGGGACAACCCTGTCCGCCCCCGGGACAACCGATTCGGTTCGTAGCGGGCAGCTGAGTGCAGCGGCCGCCGCAGCCGTCCGTCGTGCGCAGCTACTTCATCAGCTACGTCAGCAGCACGCCTCCGATCTGCACCACCTGCTGATCTGGTCGGCGATCGCACTGGCGATCATGGCGGTCATCTCGATCGCGCTCGGCTACTACGTCGCCGGCCGCGTGCTGGCGCCGCTGCGCACAATCACCACCACCGCGCGTGCGATCTCCGCCCGCAACCTCAGCGAACGCCTCGCCCTGACCGGACCCGAAGACGAGTTCAAGGCGCTCGGCGACACCCTCGATGATCTGCTCACACGGCTACAAACCGCGTTCGACGCTCAACAGCACTTCGTCGCCAACGCCTCCCACGAGCTACGCACGCCGCTGAGTTGGGAGCGGTCGCTGGTCGAGGTCGCGCTCGCCAACCCGAATCCGACGATCGAGTCATTCCAGGACATGTGCCAGGAGCTACTGGCGGCCAGCGACCAGCAGCAGCGTCTGGTCGACGCGCTACTGACGCTCGCCACCAGCGAGTCCGGGCTTGACCACTACGAACCGATCGACCTCTCCATCGTCGCCGACACCGTGCTCCTCGCTCCCCACCCCGAAGCCGAGCAACAAAAGATTGAGATCACCGCCACGATCGACCCTGCGCCCACCACCGGTCACCCAGCTCTGGTTGAGCGGCTGATCGTGAACCTGATCGACAACGCGATCCACCACAACACCCCCGGCGGGCATGTCGAGATCACCACCGGGGTCCGCCACCAGCACGCCTTCGTGACTGTCACCAACAGCGGCCCGATGATCCCGGTCGATGAGATACAGCGGCTGTTCCAGCCCTTCCAACGACTCGGCGGCGCCCGAACCCAGCACACCAACGGGCACGGCCTCGGGCTCTCCATCGTCCAAGCTATCGCCACCGCGCACGACGCCACCGTCACCACCCACGCGCAGCCAGACGGAGGTCTTGCGATAGAGGTCAGCTTCCCGCGATCCGAGAAGCCGCGCGAACGCCTCGGGGCGCAAATGCCTGCGCCAGCATGAACGCAGGGCTCGCGGCGCGCGATCCAACAGACCCCCTATTCGCCAAATGCAGGCCATGCCGGTCGACGGTCGCTCCCCACCGTGGCTGTTGCAAAAAGGGATGCTGTCCGGCGGGTTTAAGACCATGCCGGTATGCCCCAGAACTTCATTGCCTGTGACCGTGAGCAGGAGCTGCTGCTGCCGCCGAATCTGAAGGAATGGCTGCCGGAGGATCACCTTGCATGGTTCGTGTTGGCGACGATCGAGGAGATGGATCTGTCGGCGTTCTATGGCACCTACCGAAGGGATGGCCACGGCCGCCCGGCGCACGAGCCGGGAATGATGCTCGCGCTGTTGCTCTACGCCTATTGCAAGGGGCAGCGCTCCTCGCGGGTGATCGAGCGGGAGTGCGTCGAGGACGTCGCCTACCGGGTGATCGCAGCCAACCAGCGGCCTGATCACACGACGATCGCGAGGTTCCGTCAACGCCACGAGACGGCGCTGGCCGATCTGTTCAGTCAGGTGCTCGAGCTGTGCGCAGAGGCGGACCTGGTGGAGGTCGGGGTGATTGCGATCGATGGGACCAAGGTCCACGCCAACGCCTCCCAGCACGCAGCGCGTGACTACGAGCAGATCGCCAAAGAGATCCTTGAAGAGGCCGCCGAGACCGACCGGCTCGAGGACGAGCGCTATGGGGAGAAGCGCGGCGATGAGCTGCCACCGGAGCTTTCGACCGAGCAGGGCCGGCGGGGCTGGTTGCGCGAGGCCAAGCGCCGCCTCGATGAGAAGCGCGCCGCAGAGGCCGGGCCGATCGCGCGTTCGCGCCCTGAGCGCCTTTCCCAGTCAAAGCGCCGCCTCGAGGAGGAGCTCGCTGTCGAGCGCGCAGCGAACGCTGCCTATGAGGCCTATCGCGCGCGCGGAGTGATGAAGGACGGGCGGCGCTTCGGCCCTTCACCGAAGCCCTATACGCCACCTGACACGCCGGCGGGAAAGGTCAACGTGACAGACCCCGACTCGCGCAATGTGAAGACGCCGCGTGGATACATGCAGGGCTATAACGCGCAGGCGGTCGCGACCGAGCAGCAGATCGTGATCGCCGCCGAGGTGAACGTCGACTCCTCCGATTTCGGGCACCTGGCGGGAATGGTCAACGCCGCCGAGACCGAGCTCCAGCAGGCGGGAGTGACCGACACTCCCGAGGTGGTCGTCGCGGACGCCGGCTACTGGCATCAGAGACAGATGGAGAGCGTGATCAACAAGGGGATCCAGATCCTGATCCCGCCCGATGCCGGCAAACGCCGAGGCACGAGACCCGGGTGGGACGGCGGCGCCTACGCGCACATGCGACGAGTGCTCGAGACCGAGCTTGGCGGGGGGCTCTACCGAAAACGCAAAGCGATGATCGAGCCGGTGTTCGCCAACACGAAGTTCAACCGCCGGATCGACCGCTTCCACCGCCGAGGAAGATCCGCCGCGCGTTCGGAATGGCGCCTGATCACCGCCACCCACAACCTTCTGAAGCTCCACAAGCACCAAATCGCCGCTGCAGCCGCCTGACGGAGGCTCGCGGCACCGGCAGGCGAGGAGCGGCCCCATCCCTCGCCTACGGGATCGCCGCTGGAGCCGCGAGAGCTACGACTCCGCATTTACGCAACAGCCACCACCGGGAGCGGCGGGAGGGGCTATTTGGGGGCTACGCTTGCGTGATGGCGCCGAGCCGTGGCGGGCACGAAACGGGGATCAGGAGATCCGATCGTGCCGAGGCAGGTGTACGGAATAGGGCGGTGGTCACCTCGATCGCGGTCGGGAGCACCGCGCGAGGCCATCGCAGCCTCGATGAGAAGATGATGGTCCGTTTCCCAGGCATGTATCGGGCATGGGCGGGGCTGGTCCTTCGGTTCCTCCGGCCCGACATGCGGCTGCGAAGGTGGTTCGTGCGTCGCGCTGTCGTGTCCGGCTGGGCGGCAGCGCAACGACGCGATTTCGAGTTGATGCTTCTGCGCTACGCGCCCGATGTCCTGTACGACGCCGACGCCGGATTCCAGGCGCTCGGGGTGCCCGGCGCGGCGCGGGGGCGAGCAGAGATGGCCAACGTATTGGTGGAGCTACTTGATGTGTGGGATCGCCAAGAGCTTGCCCCGGTGCTCGTGGTCGACCTCGCACGGTCTCTTATCGTGCTCGGGAGGACCCGAGTGCACGGTCCGGCGAGCGGAATCGAACTGGATCTCGAGATCGCCCAGCTGCTGACCCTCGAACGTGGGCTCGTCACCCGCGAGCGTGACTTCAATCACTGGGACGATGCGCTGCGCGCGGCATCACTCGACCCCGCTGCGCTCGACCTGCCTAGCCGGCGGTAGCGATCGCTCTGCCCGGGACCGGAAGGCCCACGAGCGCAACGGGCCACAGACCGATGCTCCACCATCTGACTCGCGTGTCCCTCGCCCGGATCGGGTGACGCCGGGCACCCTGGCCTCAGCGGCTCCTGCGCACGCGGGACTGGAGCCGACCAGGCACGGGCGCCGTCACAGGCCGCGATGCGCCGTGATCCTGCCCGATTGGACGGCGGCCGCGAGCGCTTTGTAGTCGTGCTCGTTCTGGGTGGCGTAGGAACGCGCGAACTCCAGCAGCGCGCGGTCGAAGCTGTCACCGCTGCCCAGGTAGGCCGCGATCGCGACGCGATCGCCGCTGCGCGCGTGCGCGCGAGCCAGCGTCCAGCCGCAGAGGCAGCCGTACTCGGCCATGCCGCGGTGGTCCATGCGCTCGACGTCCGCCGAGCCCTGCCAGTCCCTCAGCTGTCGCACGTAGAAGTCGCGTTCGCGGTTGTCCAGACCAGCTTCGGCGTGCACCCAGCCGAGGAACATGTCGCTGAGGGCCTGCATCACGCGCTGCCCCGCCACGACTCGCTGCCCGTGGCTCTCGAACTCGCTCGGCGCTGCGAACTCCTCGAGCACCGACGGCCCCGCCTCCTTCATCTGTAGGAACAGCGGATCGCTGTCGTCGCGCCCGAGCATGAGGGCGATCCAGGCGCGCGTCCCGACGCTGCCGACGCCCACGACCTTGCGCGCGAAGTCGGCCAGGCGGAACTGCTCGACCAGGACGCGCCGGTCGTACACGAGCGTCGAGCGATAGGACCGCAGCAGCGCGTGCAGCTGCGCGAACAGGTCCGCCTGATCGCGGTCGTCGGCGAGCTGCGCGATCGGAACGACCAGCGGAGGGTTGGCGACGATCTGCGCACGACCGTCGACGATCGATGTGAGCTTCGAGAAGGCACACATGCCCTCGCGCGTGCGAGCCCTTGCCACGGTCCTCCGCGTGTGCCTGATGTTTCTCGGTCTCAGGCCCGCGCGCAGCTGCTCGAGCGTGGCTTCCACGTCAACGCGCGCATACCACACCTCGAGGGTGTTCATCGTCGCGAAGCGCTCCATCGCCGAGCGGTATGCCGCCACCGTGCTCGTCACGACCTGATCCTGCTCTTGCGTCGGGTAGCCATTGTCCTGAGCGGCAATCAGCATGCTCGTCGCCAGACGCTTGATGTCCCACTCCCACGGCCCCGGAAGAGTCTCGTCGAAGTCGTTGATGTCGAACACGAGACGGCGCTCGGGGGAGGCGAAGATCCCGAAGTTCGACAGATGCGCGTCGCCACAGCACTGCACGCCAAGCCCAGAGTTCGGTGTGTGCGCGAGGTCGGCCGCCATGATCAGGGCGGCCCCGCGGTAGAACGCAAACGGCGAGACGAGCATGCGCCCATAGCGGATCGGTACGAGCTCGGGAATGCGCGCCTGCGCCTGACGTTCCAGCAGCTCGATCGGATCCGACCGCCGCGGCGAGGGCTCGAACACCGCGTGGCTCGATCGCGGCACCTCACGGCGGGCGGCCTTGCCGCGCGCCAGCCGCTCGGCGACCGTCATCGGCAGGGCGCGAGGGCGGCTGCGCGAGGCCTCTATGTTCCTCGTGGCGATCGCGATCTGCCGACCGTAGCCTCCCGCGCAGGCGCGGGGCTCACACGCTTCGGATGATGCGGCGCGGGCCAGACCCGATCTAGGGTCACGGCTCCAGATTCACAAGCCCGAGAGATCGCCGTCGCGGGCACGGAGGCGCGCGCCACCTCCTCGGTGGTGCCGGCATGAGGGTGAGGCGGAGGCGTGCTTGCTTGTGGCCCAGTCGCGGCGATGCAAAGGTCCCGGTGCACCCCCGAAAGGGACGATGCGAACGCCATGCGCCAGGTCACTCTCACCTCCGTCCCCAGCGAAACCGATGCGGCTCAGCGCGCGAGCGGCGAGGCCTACCGGCTTGTCGGAGCCGGCGACGGGCAACAGCGAGGCTCTCGTCCCCAGGCCGCGCACGGGATGCACGCCGGAGCCCGCGCCATCAGGCGTCGCGGGCCGGGCGACGAGAACGTCGGCGATCCTCGCTTGGCACCTCCGTTCGGCGCCGGGCTAGTCCCACGCCCCCGGCTCGTGCGCCGGCTGCTCGAGGACCGGCGGGCGCCGGTGGCGGTCGTGTACGCCCCCGCGGGCTACGGCAAGACGAGCCTGCTCGCGGAGTGGGCCGAACGAGACGAGCGTGCTTGCAGCTGGATCAGGCTCGAGCCCCGCCACGCGCACGCTCCGGCGCTGCTGGAGGAGATCATGCACGCGCTCGACGCGCTCGAGCCGCTCGACAGCGCGCTTCTGGAGGCCTGCGCGAGCGCGGCGCGCGAGCGGCGCCCCCAGCCCGCGAACGAGTTGCTCGATGCGCTCGCCACGAGCATCGCCGCGATCGGCGAGCGCGAACAGCCAGCGATGCTCGTGATCGACAACGCCCACGTGATCGACAACCTCCCGGCGCGGCAGGTGCTGTCGGTCGTGGCACGCTCGATCCCGCCAGGCTCGATCCTTGCGCTCGCTTCGCGCAGCGAGCCGCCGCTCGCGCGAGGGCGGCTGCGCGCCGAGCAGCGGCTGCTCGAAATCGACGCCAGCGATCTCGCGTTCACCGATTACGAGGCGCAGGGGCTGTTCCGCGCAGCGGGTGTTCAGCTCGAGCGCGAGGCGATGCGTCGCAGCCTCGCGGTTGCCGAGGGCTGGCCCGTCGCGCTGTCCCTGGCCGCACGTTCGCTCCGTTCCGATTCCCACGCAGGGACTCCCGCGCAGTGCTTCGGCGGCGCCGACCGAGCGGTCTCCGAGTACATCCGTCAGGAGCTCCTGGATTCGCTGCCGGCGGAGCTGCGCGAGTTCCTGCGGCGTTGCTCGATCGTCGATCGGCTCGCGCCGCACCTCTGCGACGCCATGCTCGAGCGCTCGGACTCGGCAACTGCACTCGACGCGCTCGCGTCTCGCGATCTCGTGCTCCTGCCCGTCGACCCGAGCAGCACGTGGTACCGCTGCCATCCGCTCGTTCGCGACGTGCTGCGCGGCGAGTTGGACATCCGCGAGCCGGGCGCCGTCGAGACGTTGTCGGATCGGGCCTGCGATTGGTTCGAGCAGCACGAAGATCTGGACCGAGCGATCGACCAGGCGCTCGCCGCGGGGCGCGACGAGCATGCCGGGGAGCTGCTGTGGAGACGTGCTCCCGACTGCTTGGCGCGCGGCGCCGACCCACAAATCGGCAGCTGGCTGCACAGAATCGGCGAGAAGCACGTTGCCGGCTGCGGACGCCTTGCGCTGTGCGCGGCCGTGAGCCACATCGCGGACCCCGACGTCGCCGCGGTGGAGCGCTGGACGGAGGCTGCCGCGCGAGCGCTCGCCCAGCACCCCGAGTCGGCGGACAGCGCGGTCGAGGGTGCCCTCGCGGTGGTCAACGCCGCGCTCGCGCGCAACGGCTTGGAGGAGATGGGCAGGGCGGCCGCGCGGGCGGATTCCCTGCTCGAGGACAACACGCCATGGCGCTCGTTCGCGTGGCTGCTGCGGGGCGTGGCGGACCACATCGAGGGAGCGCACGCGAGCGCGTGCATCGCGCTTGAAAACGGCGTACGGGCGAGCACAGCGCCCACGCCCCTGATCGACTCGCTGTGCCTCGCGCAGCTGTCCATGATCGACGCCGGCGACGGTGACAACGCGCGGGCGGCAGACCGCTGCGAGGACGCGGTGAGCCTTCTCAGCTCGCACGGCCTCACGGACGAGCCGCTGGCGACGCTCGTGTTCGCCGTCTCCGCCTGGATCGCAGGCAGGAGCGGCCGCGCCGACGTGGCCAAGCGCCGGGTGGCCCGGGTTCTCCAGATGCTTGATCAGGTCGACGGCTTCCTGCCGTGGTACGAGGTCCAGGTGCGGATACTGCTCGCGAGAGCGTCGCTGCGGCTGGCAGATGTGTTCACCGCCAGGTCGGCGCTGGCGCTGGCGTCGCGAGCGCTGCGGCGAATCCCCGATGCGTCGAACCTGCACTCGTGGCTGGAAGCCGAGTGGGCCGAGGTGGACGAATACGGCGCATCGGCGCTGTCCGGGCCAGCGGCGCTGACGATCGCGGAGCTGAGGATCCTGCGGTTCTTGCCCACACACCTCTCCTTCCGCGAGATCGGCGAGCGGCTCCAGGTCTCGACCAACACCGTCAAGACCCAGGCTCACGCGGTCTACGCGAAGCTCGGCGCGTCATCACGCTCCCAGGCGGTCGCGCGCGCCTCGGCGCTCGGGCTGATCGAAGCAGCGGTCGTGTAGCTACCGGCCCGACGCAACGCGAGTCCGGCGCGTCACCCGAAACGGATGATGGGTCGCATCGAGCGACCATCCGTGGGCGCGGAAATCCGCACAATGCGCGTTTGCTGGGAGAGGCGTATCGTTGTCGCGGAGCACGAGCGTCGCGGCGAGGTTCTGCCGTCGCCCACGTGCTGCCACGGAGGGCACGTACCGACCGTTTGCACCCGCTGAGGGGGTGACGCAAGACGTACGAAGCTCGGGAAGACTGGGGCGCTTCGGGGAACGGCTCCGACTGCGCCCAGGGGGCGGTCTCCGCCGCCGTCACGCGGTTCGCGCATCGCATTCGCTCACGGCGCGTGGCGCTGGCTAGCCTGTCCGCGATCTGGCGGCCGATGGGCCGGCTGGTGGTCGGCGTGGGCTTGTTCTTGGTCGTGCTGCTGCTCGACCGCTACGCCGAGGGGCCGCTGCGAACCGTCGGACTGCTCGCAGCCGGGTTCGCGCCGGCGATGCTCGCCTACCTGATGCTCGCCTTTCCCTCCGGCAGGGTGGCTTCTCGAGACGAGCGACTGTTCCTGCTGACGAGCGGCGGGGTTCCGGCGTTGGCGTGGATCGAGCATGTCGCTCTGGAACAGCCGACGATGTGCGCGCTGGGGCAGCGCTGCCACTCGGGACTCGACAGCGCGACCGACGGGCTCACCAGCGGGCGAGTCGCGCTCTCGGCCGCGTTGCTCGGCGGCTGGCTCGTCCTCGCAGTGGGCACCGCCGTGATCCTGGTCCTGCGTGCCCGTCGCGCGAACGCTCACTTCCGCCGGCGGCTGCTGCCGATGGTCTCGGTGGCCATCATCCACGCAGTCTGCCTGTGCGGGTTCCTGGGCGCCAGCGTCACTGGGTGGGGTGCGGCATCGGGACTCGAGAACCTGTACGTCGCGTCGAGTCTCGCGATCCCGCTGGCGATCGTCGTCGGCCTGGTGATGGAGCGCCTGTCGCTCGGACGCATGCTGGCGCAGTTCGTCGCCGCGCTCGGCAGCGTCCCCGCCGAGAAGCTTCAGAGCACGCTCGCAGTCGCGCTCAACGACCCCAGCCTGCGGATCTACTATCGGCGCGGCCCGCGCGATCGCTGCGGCGAGGCGGCGCGCAAGCGCCTGTCGCAGGCGGCCGGCGAGGACCGACGCCTGGCGGTCGTCGAAAGCGATCCTGACGCGGTGGCGATCATCGATTACGACGCCAGCCTGGGAGATCAGCTCGACTTCATCAGGGCGGTCGCCAAGTCGGCGGCGATCTGGCTCGCGAGAGAGGAGCTGACGAGTGAACTCGCCGCCTCGAAGCGCAGACTGGAAGCCTCGCGCGGGCGCCTGTCGAAGATGGCCGACGAGGAGCGCCAACGGATCCAGCGCGATCTCCACGACGGCGCCCAGCAGCATCTGATCGCGATGCACCTCAAGCTGGAGATGGCGCTCGAGGCGATCGAGGAGCCGTCGCGCTGCGCGAACCTGCTCGCCGAGATCGGTCAGGAGATGGGTCACACCTCAGACGACCTGCGCTCGCTCGCCTCGGGCATCTTCCCGCCCGTGCTGCGGGAGTTCGGCCTCGTCCGAGCCTTGCGCTCGGCCGCCGAGCGGATGGATCTCGACGTCACCATCGACGGCGCGGCACTCGCCGGTCACGCGCCCGCGATCGAGAGCGCGATTTACTTCTTCTGCGTCGAGGCGCTCCAGAACGTGAGCAAGCACTGTCGCCCCGGGGTGCATGCCAGCGTCCGTCTCTGGGAAGGCAAGCGCGTGCTGCTCGCCGAGATCAGCGACACCGGGGAGGGCTTCGACCTCGGCGCCGTGGCATCCGGCTCCGGATTGCAGAACATGCACGGTCGCCTGGAAGCCGTCAGCGGTCGTGTGAGCGTCCAATCGAGCAAGCAGGGCACCGTCGTGCGGGCCGCCGTCCCGCTTCGCGGAGCGGCCGCGCGAGCACCCGTCCCGCGTGCGACTCGCCGTCAGCCGGTGCAGCTCGGACCGCGTGTAGCCTGATGTCGGGCGCACCGACAGGCGAGCGCATCACGGTGGTTGCGGCCGACGATGCCTACGTCGTGCGGGAGGGGCTGGCGGCGACCCTCGCGCGCGCCGCTGAGATCGAGCTCGTCGGCGTCTACTCCGACGGCAACGAGTTGCGCAGGAGCTTGGCCGTGGCGCGCCCTGACGTCGTGATCACCGATGCACGGATGCCGCCATCAGGCGACGGCGAGGGGATCCGTGTCGCCGCGTTCGTGCGCGAACACGCCCCCGAGGTGGGCGTGATCCTGCTGACCCAGTACATCGACGCGGCGTACGCGCTCGCGCTGATGAAGGAGGGCACGAGCCGCAGGGCTTACCTGCTCAAGGACCGCCTGCGCGACAGGATGGAGCTGGTGCACGCGATTCGCACCGTGGCGACGGGCGGCTCGGTGATCGACCCCGAGGTCATCGACGTGCTGCTCTCCGCCCGCTCGCGAGCCGCCAACTCGCCGCTCGCCCAGCTCACGCCGCGCGAGCGGGAGATCCTCGGCGCGATCGCCGAAGGCAAGAGCAACCCCGCGATCGCACGCTCGTTCGTGCTGACGAAGTCTGCCGTCGAGAAGCACGTCAACTCGATCTTCGCCAAGATCCAGCTGCCTGGGCCCGAGAGCGTGAGCCGCCGTGTCGCCGCGACTCTGCTGTTCCTAGCCGACGCGGGGGACGCGCTGCCGCCGATGCGCTGAGCGGCGCCAACGCCCGAGGGCGCCGCCGTCGGAGGGCTCGCCACAGCCGCCGCAGTGCGGTCACCTGGTCTGGATGATGCGCTGGCGCCCGCGCCGGGTGAGGCTGAGCGCGTCGATGCACGAACCAGCCAACCTGGATGACAAGCGCCTACGGCGCCTGACACGGTTCGTCGCACCACTGCGCGTCAAGCCCGGCTCGAAGGTGGTGCTGTCGAAGGACTTCGACCCGGCCTACAAACATGGGCTCAAGAAGAAGCGCGAAGGCGTGGCGCTGTTGCAGGAGGGCGTGCAGCTGCTCACGGAGTACCAGGCGCGTCTCGCGGCTCAGGACACCTGGGGCGTGCTCGTCGTCCTCCAGGCACTCGACGCGGCGGGGAAGGACGGCACGATCCGGCACGTGATGAGCGGCGTGAACCCGCAGGGTGTGGCGGTGCACAGCTTCAAGGTCCCCTCCTCCGAGGAGCTCGACCACGACTTCCTATGGCGCTACGCGCAGCGGCTGCCCGCGCGCGGGGGCATCGGCATCTTCAACCGCTCCTACTACGAGGAGGTGCTCGTCGTACGCGTCCACCCCGAGAACCTGGAGCGCCAGAGGCTTCCGCCGCGCGCGCGCCACGGCGATGTGTGGAAGGCGCGCTATCGGACGATCAACGACTGGGAGCGCTACCTCACCGACAACGGCTTGCGCATTGTGAAGCTGTTCCTCAACCTTTCCCGCGAGGAGCAGCGGGCGCGCTTCCTGCGGCGGATCGACCTGCCCGATCACAACTGGAAGTTCTCGACCGCGGATCTGGCCGAGCGCTCGCGCTGGGACGACTACCAAGCGGCGTTCTCGGCGATGCTCTCGCACACGAGCACGCGCCACGCGCCTTGGTATGTGATCCCCGCGGACCGCAAGTGGTTCGCGCGCATCGCCGCCGCCGCCGTGCTCGTGAACACGCTGATCGAGATCGACCCCAGGTATCCGCAGGTCACCAAGCGCCGCCGCGAGGAACTGCTCGAGATCCGACGGACCCTGGAGGCGCAGTCACCCGTCGGGGCTGCGGTCGAGGTGGCGGCGTCGCCGACCACCTGAACGTCGACCTCGCGCGCTGGGCCTGACCGCGGCCCGCGCCGGCGTCGCGCAGCCCAGCGCGGGCCGATCGGGACCGGGCGGCGCTACCGTGGGGCGGCCGGTGGCGCTCCCGTCCCAGGACCCGCGGCGTCCGGGGGTGTCGGGGAGCCAGGGCCGGCCCCGTGGCGCTTGCCGCGGTTGTGGATGCCTACGCCGACGAGTATCGCGAGGGCCACGGCCGCCGCGCCGATCAGTGCCCATGCCCACCCCGGCAGGCCGCTCGATTCCGAGGGTTCCGTCTGCTTGGTCGCGGCTGTCGCTGCCGCCCCGAGCGCGGCTGCGCCGGCTGCCTTCCCGTTCGTCGTGGTCGCCGCCGGCGTCGTCACCGTGTCGGTTTTGACGACGGTGTTCGTCTGGGTCTGGGTGGGCCCGGTGACCGTCTGGGTGTGGGTGGACCCGGTGACCGTCTTCGTGTTGGTCACTGTCTTCGCGGGCACGCTCGCTCCAGGCGCGCTGGACGTGGTCGAGGTTTCGGCAGGCTTGGTCTGTGCTCCGCCCACGCTCGCGCCGAGGGTCGCCCCGGCGGCCAGCGCCGCGAGCAGTGCCAGGGCGCCGGCCCCGAGCGGCCGACGGGCTTGCGCGGTGTCCCGACGGTGACGATGGATCGGCTGCATGGTCTTCTCCCGCTGTTAGAGATCGAGTGCCTATGCACGATCCGCTGAACCGGGGCGTCGCGCATCCTCCTGATCGAATGACGCTTCGCAGGGTCATCCGGGCACGTCCCCCAGCACGCCGGCGGCGCTCTGGATGTGCTCCAGGGCGGCGTCGATCGTCGTGTAGAAGTGATCGCGGTCGAGCGTCTCCATGAGCCCGTAGCGCAGCGCCATCTCCTGCACGCGCGAGCGCATCTCGGCGAAGGCGAGATGCGTTCCCGCTGCGTTCAGCTCGTCGTCGAGCTGCTCGAGCATCTCGGCGGCGGTCACGTCGATGTCGCTGATCGCCTCGCACTGGAGCACGACCCAGCGGGGATGACGCTCTCGCACGAGCCTGCGGATCTGCTCTCTGAAGGTGCCCGAGTTGGCGAAGAACAACGGCGCCTCCCAGCGGTAGACGACGACCCCGGGGATCTGCACCGAGCCCGGGTGCACCTCCACGTCGTGCCACCCGCGGTCGTCCTCGAGCCTGCCCAGAACGGCGCCGTGGGGCCACCAGTTGCGCCGGAAGAAGAGCAGGATCGCGAGCGCCACCGCCACCACGATCCCCTGGAGCACGCCCAGCAGGATCACGCCGGCGCTCGCCACCAGCGACACGCTGAACGCGCTCCTGCGAATGCGCACGTAGCGGCGCAGCGTGGCCACGTCGGTCAGCGACAGCGCGGCGACGATCACCACCGCGGCGAGCGCCGACTGCGGCAGCGCGGCGAGCAGCGAGTTGAGGAACAGCAGCAGAATCGCGACCAGACCGGCGCCTACGAGACCCGCGACCTGGCTCTTGGCGCCCGACTGTTCCGCCACCGCGGTGCGAGACCCGCTCGTGGAGACCGCGAAACCGTGAAACAGCCCCGCGGCGATGTTCGCGCCGCCGATGCCGATCATCTCCTGGTTCGGATCCACCTCTTCGCCGCGACGCGCGGCGAAGCTCGTCGCGGTGGCGATCGTGTCCGTCAGCGAGACGAGCGCGATGCCAATCGCCGCGATCAGCAAGGGGCCGACGTCGGTGGCCTGCGTCCATGGCAGCTGCGGCGCGGGGATCCCCTGTGGGAGCGTGCCCACGGTCGCGACGCCGGAGTCGGCGAGCCCGAAGAGCGCGGAAGCGACGGTCGCCGCCACCACGCCGACGAGCACCGCCGGCACGCGCCGCGTTACCCGCGGGAGCAGGAGCAGCACCGCGAGCACCGCGACTCCCACGGCGAGCGTCGCTGCGTGCGTCTCGCCGAGCCCGCTGACGAACGCGCGAACCTCCCCGAGGAACGTGTCGGCGTCGGTGCTGAAGCCGAACAGCTTCGGCAGCTGCCCGACGATGATCGTGATCGCGAGGCCGTTCATGTAGCCCACCTGGACCTCCTTCGAGAGCAGGTCCGCGACGAACCCGAGCTTCCCGAGCCCGAGCCCGATCTCGGTGAGCCCGACCAGGATCGCGAGCATTCCCGCCAGCGTTATCGCGGCCGCTGCGTCCCCGCCGGCCAACAGCGGCGTGATCGCGGCGAGGATCAACGGCGAGATCGACGAGTCCGGCCCCAGCACCAGCACGCGGGAGGGCCCGAGGAGCGCGTATCCCACGAGGCACGCGATCGTCGTGTAGAGCCCGGTCACCGCCGGGAGCCCCGCCAGCTGCGCGTAGGCCATGCCCTGGGGTACGAGGATCGCCGCCAGCACGATCCCCGCGACGAGGTCGGGCCGTAGCCACGACCGACGGTACGTACGCAGGAGCCGGATCCCGGGCGCCCAAGCCTCGGCGCGCGCGACCGTCTCAGAGCTCATCGCACCGCGGGCGCGACGCGACGTCGCGCCAGCTGCGAGGCGATCAGGCCGCACAGCACGCCGCACGCCGCGCCTGCGGCGACGTCGCTCGGATAGTGGACGCCAGCGTGCACCCGGGAGTAGGCCACTGCGATGGCCAGCGCCAGGAGCGCCGGCGCCAGCGGCGGCAGCTCGGCGGAGACGGCGGTGGCGAAGGCGAAGGCGGATGCGGCGTGACCGGACGGGAACGAGGTCGAAGCCGGCATCTGGATCAGCGCGCCGTGCGGACTCGAGGGAGGGCGGCGCCGGTGGGCGACCAGCTTGACGGGGCCGTTCGAGATCGCCGAAGCCAGCGCCACCGCGGTGAGGCCGCGTGCGGCTGCTGTGCGCGCCATGGGCCGCCCCGAGAGCGCGAGGGCGCCCGCGATCGCCATCCACAGGCGCGAGTACGCCGCGGCCTGGGTGATCGTCACGAGCGCCCGGTCGAGGCGGGGGGAGCGTGTCTTGCGGGAGCGCTCGATCAGCGTGGTGTCCAGGCGCTGAACGCGCGACCACGCGGACCTCCAGCCAGACGTGGAGGCGCTCACGGTCGTGCCGGCCGGGTCCTGCGCGACGGGCGTCTCACCTGCCGGCCGCCACACGGAGCAGCTCGCCGAGGGTGTCGGTGGTGAGGGTTGCGCTGCGCGCCGCAGGCGCCACGCCGGCCCCGGGCGGGACGCGCACGCGCAGCGCACCTGGCAGCGAGCTGAAGTGCAGCGGCGGCTCGAGGACCAGCGCCTCGCCGTCGAGCCCGACCTCGACCGGGGATCCCGAGTCGACGTCCAGGTCGGGCTGGGCCCAGCGCGTGAGGCCGGGGAAGCGTTCGATTTGGCCGACGAGCTCCAGCGTCATCAGCCGCGCCACGTCGCGCGGGTCGTGGATCTGGGCCACGACGACTCCGAGCGTGCCGGTGTCGAGGCGTTCGCGTGTTCCCGCGCCCGCCATGTGCGTGAGCCGATAGGGGTTGTTGGAGATGAGCACGAGCGCCACGTCGCGCCGGCGCTGTCCGTCGGGCCCCGTGAGCTCGAGGTCGATCGGGTCGGCGTCGGGACCGAGCAGGTCGGGGAGCATGTCCGTCCACGTCGCGAGCTTGGCGTCGCGGTAGGCCTCGGACTGCACCACCTTGGCGTACACGCCCAGCGAGGCGTTGTTCACGAACACGTTGTCGTTCACGCACGCGAGGTCGATGCGGCGCTCGAGCCCGTCGGTGAACGCGTCCAGCGCCCCGACGACGTCGTCGCGGTCGAGCCCGAGGTCGAGGGCGAAGTGGTTGCGTGTGCCAGCTGGGATGCACACGTGCGCGACGCCGTGCTCGGCGGCGACGCTCGCGACCAGCGCCTGCGAGCCGTCCCCTCCGGCCATGCCGAGCACCTCCGCCCCGGAGGCGATCGCGCGCTCGGCGAGCGCGCGCAGACGGTCCCCGGGCTCCAGAACGATCGGTGTGATCCCGCGCCGACGCGCTTGCGCGGCGAGATCGAAGCGCCGTGCCTTCCCGCCCCCGGAGCGGGGGTTGATGATCAGGACCGCGGAGGCTGGCCGTGGGACAGGGCGGGCGCCGGTCTGCGCCGCCGCCTCGCTGGCTAGCCCGAGCGCGAAGCGCGAGGTCAGCGCGAACACGCCCAGCAGGAGCAACACGCCGGCGAGCACCAGCACGCCGTGCCAGTGGGTCGCCAGGATCACGATCAGGCCTGTCGCGGCGATCGCGCTCGCAGCGGCGCCCGCGGCACGGAGCGCTCCGCGGTGGATCAGCGCGTACCACAGCGCCACCGACGCTGCGATCGCGAGTCCCGCAGCGAGCACGGCCACCGCGGCCCGGTTCGCGAGCACGATCCCCACCAGCAGCGCGAGCGCAAGCGGCGCGATCAATGCGAGCAGAGCCGCTGAGCGCGCCTTCCAGCCGTGGACGCGCACCAGCACCGCATCGGGCGCGCCCGCCTGCGCGGCGGGCAGGCGGTCTGTTGGCATGTGGGAGCGCGACATCTCCTGCCCCGGCGCCGACTCACTCCTCGGAGCCGCCGGCCGCGAGCCCGTCGACGGGCTCACCCGGCTCCGACTCGACGGTCGCGGGGGCGAGCCTGCTCGCATCCATCGGCGCGACCGAGCGCAGCGAGCGGCCGGCGCCGGCGGCGCTCGAGCGGGGGCTCGCCTCTTGTCTGCTTCGCGCTGCTGCACCGCTGAGAGGATCGTCACGCATCGGTTCGCTACCTCCTACGAACTGGAACACCCAGACTTCAGTCGCATCCTTGATCCCGAAGGGGGCCCCCGGGGTCGCTGGGTTCGCGCCTCGAGGACCCCCGCTTCGGGCCAGCGCCCGCGACCCGGCGAGCTGTCGCCGAGCTGCGGGCGTGGAGTCGAGGAGCGGCGCTAGACGCCCGCCCCGACAGGCTCCTGCGGCGTCAGCGCTTCCTGAAGCTTGGCCGTGTCCTCGTCCGACAGAGACGTTTTGAACACCGTCCCGCCGTACTCGTCGAGCGCCGCGATCGCCTTGTCGGGCGTCGCCCTCTCGATGACCATGAACAGCGCCGAGGTTCCCGGCTGGAGGTATTCCCGCACCTGCTCCTGGAAGGCCTTGTCGATCGCGTTCTTGCCGAGGTGCCCGAACAGCGCGCCGAAGCCGGCGCCGATCGCCCAGCCGGCGAACGGTATGAAGAACAGAAGCCCGAACAGAAGGCCCCAGAACCCGCCCCACGCGGCGCCTGCGCCGGTGGAGCTGACGCTGTGACTCGTCGTCGTGTGTAGCTTCCCGGACTGGTCTCGTGAGATAGCAGCGACCTGGTCGGCCTGAATGATCAGGTCCGCCTCGAGCCGCTGGACCGTACGGCGCGCCTGCTCGGCTGTGTTCTCGTCCGGATATCCGATCGCAACCAGAGTTGCCATAGCGAATCTCCCTTGATGTTCGTTTTGCCGAGCGCAACACAGCGGCTGTCCGCCGCCGTCGAGGGCACGGCCTACTATTGCGCCCGAGGGTCCCACGACGCGGCTCTGGCGGCATCACTCCGATGGGATGAGGGCCCGGCTCGGTCGGCCCTCGACCGCTGCGGCACAACGGGACGAGCCACGCCCCCGCCATCCCCGCTCAAGCTCCGGCATCGAGCGCTCCGATAGGAGTCCCACGATGTCTGTGGCTGACACGCGCGCGCACGCCGCTGCCCCGCCGGCGCCTGCCCCACGTACCTGGCTGCGCAAGCGGCGCCGCACGCGCTTCTTCGCGGGATACGCGTTCGTGCTGTCGGCCTTCTGGATCGCGCTGCTCGTTGATGTCGAGGGCAACCGCTTGACCTACGAACGCAACGGCGGGCTCGTGCTGTTCGTGCTGCTGTTCCTCGCGCTCGCCGCCGCCAGCGCATGGCTGGGTGTGCGCGTCGCCCGCTGCGGCCTGTGGATCGGCGCCGATGAGATCGTCGTGAGGGGGCCGCTGCGGACATCGCACATCCCTACGGGGTCCGCCGAGCGTTTCGAGCCACGCGTCCAGGGCGCGGGCAACGGAACACCCTGCCCGGTCCTGATGCGCTCACAGGAAAGCCCGGTCGCAGTGTGGGCGCTCGGCAGCGAGGCGTTCACGTTCGGCTATCGGCGAGCTCTCGAGGACATGCAGCCGCTGTGCAAGGAGCTCAACGGCCTCCTCGCGAGCGTCCGCCCCGCAGCGCGGAGCAGCGCAGGCGCGTAGTCCTCGAGCGCGAACCCTTCGCCTGTGGCCCGCGTCCGACACGGGGGACCGGCCGAGTGCCGTCGAATGGTTCACGACCGGCCCACAGCCGTCGAATGGTTCAGATAGTCTCGCGCGCATGCGACGCTCGACCGCGCTGCTCGCGGCGCTCGCGATCACAACGGCGCTGTCGCTGGTCGGCGTGGCTGCGTTGGCGCTGGCGGCGCTGCCGCCCCGCTCGCTGGTCGCCAAGCCGAGCGAGCTTCCCGGCTTTGCGGGCGCTAAGGTCACGCTGCGCTCGGGAGACACGCCCAGCGCATGGGCCAGAAGAGTCCTGCAAGACAAGCCGGCGCAGGCGCGCAAGGACATCGCCAAGCTCAAGCGCGCAGGCTTCCGCCAGGGTGCTGAGGAGCTGCTCAGCGACTCGCAGGGTGAAGCCTTGTCGCTGACGGTCGTCTTCCACACCACCAAGCAGGCCAAGCGCGAACTGAAGGTGAGCATCCCCGAATCGCTCGCCGGGCAGGGCAAGGCTGAAATCAAGCGGTTCAGCATCGCCTCGATCCCCGGCGCGTACGCGTACACGGCCGTGGAACCAGGCAAGCCGGGCGCAGCCGGCAACGTGCTGTTCGCGGTCGGCCGCTGCTTCGTCGTGGTCGGCGACGCCTCGCGCACGGGCACTGGCGAACAGGCAGCGGCGGTCCCTATGGACGGCGGCCCGGCGCTGTACACCCAGATCAAGCACCGCTGCCGCTGAGCGCGCACCTGCTCGCGTCGCCCGAGCGTTGACGTCCGCGTCCAGGCGAGCGTGACGTCCGCGTTCGGCGAAGCGTTTACCGTTCGCCCATGGAGTTTCGTGCGTCCGCCTCGTCGCTGATGCGACTGCCGCACCAGGGCGCAGGATCTCGTGCTCGCCGTGGTGCTGGCCGCCGCGCTGGTCGGTGTCAGGGCCCTGGAGACGAGCGGGTCGCGCCACCCGTCGTGGCTTGGATACACGCTCACGGTGCTCGCCGCGCTCGCGCTCGCGTTCAGGCGGCGCTGGCCGCAGCCGGTGTTCATGGCTACGCTGGCGATCGCGCTGCTTGCGATCGCGCTAGCTCCACCCACCGGCGCGATCTCGCTACCGGTAGTGATCGCGATCTACACGCTCGCCCAGCTGGACGAGCGCCGGCGGCGGGTCGCGCTTAGCGACCGTCGTCGCCGCGGTCGCGTTGGCGCTCGCGCGCGGCGTGCTCCAATACCGGGGCTGGTCCGACGCGCGTACGGCGGTGGAGCCGGTGTTCGCCTTCGCCGCGCTGTTCCTCGGGTGGGCCGTCAGCAGCCGTCGCGCGTACGTCGCGGAGATCGAGGCCCGCGCGATGCAGGCCGAGCGCACGCGTGAGGAGGAGGCGCGTCGCCAGGTCGACGCCGAGCGTCTGCGTATTGCCAGAGACCTACACGACGTGCTCGCGCACGGGATCGCCACGATCAACGTCCAAGCGGGCGTCGCCGCGCATGTGCTCCACGATCGCCCCGAGCACGCAGAGCAGGCGTTGCGCACGATCAAGGACACCAGCAGGGAGGCGCTGCGGGAGTTGCGCGACATCCTCGGCGTGCTGCGCCGGGCCGAGGAGTCCGAGCCGCGGGTGCCCACACCTGGGCTCGGGCAGCTCGACGCCCTAGTGGTGAGCACGATCGACGCTGGCCTGCCCACGCGCGTGGCCATACGCGGCGAGCGGCGCCCGCTTCCCGCGACAGTCGACCTCGCGGCCTACCGCATCGTGCAGGAGTGCCTCACCAACGTCCTGCGCCACGCAGGCGAGACCTGCGCGCTCGTCGAGATCTCCTACGCTGACGAGCTCGTGACGATCACGGTCGAGGACGACGGCGATCGCCATACGTCTAAGAGCGCTGCCAACGGGCGCGACCCGAGTCGCGCCGGGCACGGGATCACCGGCATGGGCGAGCGCGCCCGCGCGCTCGGCGGGGAGCTCGAGGCCGGCCCACGAGCGCGCGGCGGCTTTCGCGTGCGCGCGCGCCTGCCGATCTCCACAGGGGCACAGCCGATCTCCGCCGGCGCGCGGTGATCCGCCTGCTGTTGGTCGACGACCAGGCGCTCGTGCGCGCCGGCTTGCGCGTGCTGTTCGAGGGTGAGCGCGACATCGCCGTGACCGGCGAGGCGGCGAACGGCGAGGAGGCGCTGACGCTCGCCCGTCACTATCGCCCGGACGTCGTGCTGATGGACATCCGCATGCCGGGCCTCGACGGCCTGGAGGCGACCCGGCGAATCGTCGGCGAAGAGCAGCTCGGCGGCGTTCGCGTGCTCGTGCTCACGACCTTCGAGATCGACGAGTACGTGTTCGAGGCGCTGCGCGCCGGCGCGAGCGGCTTCCTGCTCAAGGACACCGAGCCGAGCGAGCTGATTCACGCGGTACGCGTCGTCGCCGCCGGGGACGCCTTGCTCTCGCCGAGCATCACGCGGCGGCTGATCGGGGAGTTCGTCTCCCGCCCGGCCTTCGCGCCCGCCGGCGCCAACCGTGCGCCGCTCGAGGCTCTCACCACGCGCGAGCGAGAGGTGATGGCGCTGGTGGGACTGGGCCTGAGCAACGACGAGATCTCCGAGCAGCTGACGGTCAGCCCGGCTACCGCCAAGACGCACGTCAGCCGCGCGATGATCAAGCTTGGGGCACGCGACCGCGCGCAGCTGGTGGTGATGGCGTACGAGACCGGCCTGGTGCTTGCCGGTCAGCGCTGAGCGCACGCGTCTACTCCGCTCGGAGTAGACGCGAATACGCCCGCCGGCCGATGACGGCTGACAGGTCGCGCTTTAGCGTTTGCCGGCGTGGAGACGCAGCTGCACGCGGAGCCGCCCCGGCGCCGCTGGTGGATCCTGCGCGTGATCCTCTCCGCCTTCGCGATCGTGTTGGTCGCCGCTGGGGCAACGGTCGCGATCGCCTTCAACGAGGTCGGAAAAGTCGTCGAAGCGCTGGGACAGAGCGACGTCGTGAAGATCGCCCCCAAGCTGCTGGCGCCGAGCAGCAAAGGGGCGCCACAGACACTGCTGTTGGTGGGCAACGACGAACGCCCACCGCCCAGGGACAACCCATACGGGCAGGTCCTGCCTCACTCCAACGAGATGCTGCTGGTGCGAATCGATCCGAGCAAGCCGACGATCTCGATGCTCTCGATTCCGCGCGAGCTTCAAGTGACGTTCACCGCCCCCGACGGCGAAGTGATCACCAACCGCATCAACTCCGCCTACACCTACGGCGGCGCTCAGCTGATGCTCGAAACGATCAAGAACGTGTTCGGCATCACCGTCAATCACGTTTTCATCACAAGCTTCCCCAAGTTCAAGCGAGCGGTCGACGAACTCGGCTGCGTATACATGGGCGTCGACCGTCGCTACTACCACGTCAACGAACCCGGCGGCGAACAGTACTTCGAAATCAACCTCCAGCCGGGATATCAGCGCCTGTGCGGCAAACAGGCGCTCGAATTCGTCGCCAACCGCCACGAAGACACCTCGCTCACACGTGACGCACGCGATCAGCGCTTCCTGCTGGAAGTCAAGGCGCAGTACGGCGGCTCGCTCTTCGAAAACCGTGAAAAGTTCGAGCGGATCCTGGGCAAGACGGTCGAAACCGACGACACGCTCCACGGTCAGGAAGGGGTCCTCGACCTGCTCGAGCTGCTCGTCGAATCCGAGGGCAAGCCGGTCAGGCAGGTCCCGTTCAACGTGACGCTCCTGAGCACATACGACGTCGCCAGCGAACAGCAGATCCACGAATCGGTGCGCTCGTTCCTGGAAGGAACGGCGGCGATCCACAAGCCGACGTTGATCAGCGCAACGCGGGTCACAGCGCACTCCCAACATGCGAGCCGCCCTGCGCGCGTCCCGCTCACGCCCACCACACCGGCGGAGCTCGAACAGGCGCGCTCCCAGGCACCTGATCTGCCGTTCGCGCTCGAGTACCCGAGAGTGCGCGACAGCCTCGCGGCGGCCGAACCGGACACGCTGCGGGTCTACGACATACACGACCAGCACGGACACATCCACCCGATTTACGTGGTCGTGATCGACCGCGGGGAAGTCGGGCAGTATTACGACGTTCAGGGCACCAACTGGACCGACCCGCCGCTGCTGAACGACCCGGGCCAGACGATCCACGTCGGCCCGCGTACCTACGAACTGTTCTACGCCGGTGAACGGGTCAGGGTGATCGCCTGGCACGAAGCGGGCGCGGTCTACTGGATCGAGAACACGCTCACCAACGACGTCTCGCCGCGCGCGATGCTGGCGATCGCCGAGCAGACGCTGCCCGTGATAGCCGCCAGCAGGCGGCCGATGCCGGCCGCGACCCGCAGCCCAGCCCGCAACATCGACCTCGCCCCGCGCGGCGTCAGCTCGACGAGCCTGCTTTCCGCGATCGGCGCGCTGCTCGGCCTCCTCGGGATCGGGATCGTCGCCCTGCTGTCGCTGTTCGTGCTCGCCCGCGGGCGCGAGCTACACCTCCTACGCGAGCAGGTCGCCTACGCGCTCGCCCTGGAGGCACGCCAGCGTCCGCTGCTCGCCGCCGCCGGCATACCGCTCGCCGAGCCCTCGCCTGCCCCGGCTCACCCACCCGCGACTGGTGCCGGCGCGGGACCCGCTCGAGCCGACGATCTACCGCGCCCGCGGACGCTCGCGTGCATGCGTGCTGGGCGTAGCCGGTACAGCGCTGCTCGCGAGCGCGCTCGCGGTCGCGCTCATGCTCGTGCGAGCGCGCCCCACGCCGGCTGGGTCCGCGGTCGCCGTCGCCGTGTTCAACGCCACCTCCACCCCGGGCGCGGCCCACCGCATCGCAGCCGAGCTGATCGCGCGGCGCATCCACGTGGACGGGATCGCCAACATCGACACCAGCCTCAGCCCCGGCACGCACGTGCTGTATCCGCCGGGCAGCCGCGAACAGGCCCGACGGGTGGCGCGACTGCTGCCAGGACCGCGGCCGACCGTCGGGCCGATCCAGGCCCAGGTCCGCGAAGCGGCTCCTGAGCGCGATGAGATCGTGATCGTGCTGGACTGAGGGCCTGGCGCGCGCTCGGCGGCCGCGCTCAAGCGGCGGGCACGAGCTCGGCTAGCGGCCCGGCGTCCGCGGACACAGTCGGCCCGGTCGGCGCCGCCTGCTCAGCGCCGCTGCCCAGCTGTGGCCACGGCGCCCCGGGGCGACTGAAGTAGAAGCCCTGTACCAGCGGCACGCCGAGGCGCTCGATCGTGCTGAGCTCGGCGGCCGTCTCGACGCCCTCGGCGACCAGCGCGCAGCCCACCTGCCGGCAGTAGCCGACGAGCGCGCCCACCAGCGCCGCGCGCTCGACGTCGAGGTTGATTGCGCTGACGAGCGAACGGTCGAGCTTGAGGTAGCTCGGGCGCACGCTCGTGATCTGGCGCAGACCCGAGTAGCCCGCGCCCATGTCGTCGACCGCCAAGCGCGCGCCGCGCGCACGCAGCGGCTCGATCGCCAACAGCAGCTGCGTGTCGCTGTGCACGAGCGTCTCCTCGGTGATCTCCACGATCAGCCCGGACAGCTCGTCGGGCAGGCGCTCGGCCGCGTGCTCGAGCATCTCGAGCGTCTGAGCCTCGAGCAGCACCGGCGCCGACAGGTTGACCGACAGGCTCGTGCCGGTCGGACGGCGGGCGAGCAGCTCCAGCGCCCCGCGCAGGCACGCACGCTCGAGCTGCGAGCGCTGCCCAAGCTCCTGCGCGAGCGAGAACCAGTGCAGCGGACTGCCGCCCTGCCCAGCGGGACCGAAGCGGGCCAGCGCCTCATACGCGTGTGCGGTGCCGCTGCTCAAGTCCACGATCGGCTGCACCACCATCGACAGGCCCTCGCCGCGTATCAGCCGCGCGAGCGCGTCCTGGGCGCTCGCTGCCTCGTGCGTGCTCAGGCGCATCGTCGGCGCGGGCGCGTCGGCGCCCGGCTGGTCGCTCGCCGGCTGCTCGCGCTCGACCATGCGTGCGGCGATATCGCCAGCCAGCAGCAACGTCTCTGCGCTATCGGCCTGGAGTCGCGCCTGCTTGAGCAGGTGGTTGAGCTCGCGCGTCAGCCTGCCGCTGGTCAGCAACAGGCCCAGCGTTCCCACACAGAACGCGGCATATTCGCCGCTCACAGAACCCGCCCTGAGGATCGGCAGCACGAGCGCCACCAGCACGATGTTGCGACCGAGCCAGTGCGCCCGCCCGCCGCGCGCCAGCACCCCGCTGGCGATCGCCACCAACCACAGCAGCTCGAGCGCGCTGACGTGCTGGGAGCCGAGGCCGATGATCAGGACGCCCGCCAGCGCCGACAGCGACTCCTCGACGCCCAGCCAGCGCGGGTGAGGAGCCGCCAGCTGCACGATCGCCGTCGAGGCGATAGCTGCGAAGCCGGCGAGGCCGAGCGCAGGATGCACGAGCAGGCGCGGTTCGGTGAGCAGCAGCGCGACGCCGATCACGCCCATCGCGATGCGCGTGCAGGCGGCCGTTCGCCGCGCTCGTACGACGTGCTCGTCGCGCTCGATCGGCATGGCGCTATCGAAAGGCCCCACCGTCGCTGCTTCGGCCCGCAGGGCCGTGTGCTTGAAGGCCGCGAGCCGCTTCTCGGCTACTCGTCCGCGAACGCTGCGTGCGCGTGCGTGGGGCTCGCGCCCGACGCCAGCCCGAGCTGGCGCGCGACGCGCCCCAGCAGCTCCAGCAGCTGCTCTCGCTCGGCGGCGCTCAGCACCGCGCACAGATGCTGCTCGAGGCCTGCCGCGGCCACGAACGCGCGATTCAGCAGCTCGCTTCCAGCGCTCGTCAGGTGCAGCGCGCGCGCGCGTCGATCGATCGGGTTGGCGCGGCGTTCGAGCAGCGCGCGCGCCTCCAGCGCGTCCACGAACGCCACCATCCGGCTCGCCGGGATGCCCAGCCGCTCGCCGATCGCCTGCTGGGTCTGACCCTCCGCGGCGCCCACCGCCCGCAGCAGCGCGAACTCGCGCGGCTCGAGCTCCAGCGGTGCCAGCGTCTCGCGGAAGCGGCGCGCGACCGCATAGCCGGTCGAGGACAGCACGAAGCCAACGGCCGGGCGCGCGATGTCGAGCACCGGCGCCAGGCGCGCGGGCCACTGCCCGTCGCCCTCGCCGCCACCGTACTCCGTCCCGTCACCCCGGGAGTCCGTGTCAATCTTCACAAACCAAATGATATCGCGCGAGAAAGACTCGTGCGCTAGATTATTCCCGTTGGAACCAATCGCCTGCGCGAGGCGGTGTTGCGGCTCGCGCGACGCGATCGGCTCCAGGCCGACCATCGGCCTCAGACGCGGCTCGCATCCCAACAGCGCCCGCCCTCGGCGTGAAAGGAGACTGGCATGGCAACGCTGGCTCGCTGGGTCCTTGCTCACAAGCGCACGGTCGTGATCTTCTGGCTCGTGCTCACGCTCGTCGGGATGGCCTCGGCGGGGTCGGCGACGAAAGCGCTCAAACAGAAGTTCTCGGTTCCCGGCAAGGAAGGCTGGGTCACGAACCAGACGATCGAGCGCGACTTCAAGGGAACGGGCGGCAACGGCGCGCCACTGCTCGCCGTCGTGACCCTGCCCGCCGGGCGCTCGGTCGACGCGCCCGCCGTGCTCTCGGAGCTGCACGCCGTCGAATCGCGCCTGGAGCGAACGCTGCCGGGCACGCGCCTGGCCGGCTACGCGAGCACGCGCAGCCCGGCGTTCCTGTCCGCGGACCGACGCACCACGTTCGTGATCGCCTACCCGCCACCCGACCCCACGCAGGCCTTCGAAGACAACCCCAAGGCCGCCGAACACGCGAGCGCGGCGCTCGCCGGCACGACGGTCGCCGGGGCGCCAGTGCACCTCACCGGCTATGACGCGCTGTCCGCGCAGGCGGGCGGTGGCAACGGGCCCGGCCTGTTCCTGGAGGCGATGCTCGGCGGCCTCGGCGCGCTGCTCGTGCTCGCGTTCGTGTTCGGCTCGTTCCTGGCGATCGTGCCGATCATGATGGCTGTGGCCTCGATCATGACCACGTTCCTCGTCGTGTGGGGCCTGACGACGATCACCGAAGTCTCGCCGATCGTGCAGTTCCTGATCGCGTTGATCGGCCTGGGCGTGTCGATCGACTACGCGCTGCTGGTGGTCGTGCGCTGGCGCGAGGAGCGCGCGCACGGGCTCAGCGGCGACGCCGCGATCGAACGTGCGATGCAGACCGCCGGGCGCGCGGTCGTGTTCAGCGGCACCACCGTCGCGATCGGCCTGCTCGCGCTGGTGGCCCTGCCGCTGCCGTTCCTGCGCTCGGTCGGCTACGGCGGCATGTTGATCCCGCTGATCAGCGTGCTCGTCGCGATGACGCTGCTGCCGGTCGTGCTCAGCAAGCTCGGCCCGCGCCTGGACTGGCCGCACGTCCGCAACGACGAGTCCGCCAGCCGTTCGTGGACCGGATGGGCGAACATGGTGGTGCGCGTCCGCTGGCTGGCGGTGCTTGGCGCCGCCCTGGTGCTCGCCGCGCTCGTGCTCGCGGCGACCAACCTCCAGCTGGGGACCTCCAACGTCAACACGATCGCCAAGGAAGGCGACGCCAAGCGCGGCCTGCTCGAGCTCGAGCGCTCGCGCATCGGCTCGGGGGTGCTCGTGCCCGCGGAGGTCCTGGTCGCCGGATCGACCTCACCCGAACAGGTGGCGCAGACGCTGGCGGCCGTGCGTGGAGTCCACGGCGCGGTCGCGCCCAACTTGGCGAGCTGGCGCATACCCGGTGAGGCGGTCGTGGACGAGCTTCCCACCCCAGACGCGTCCACTGCCGAAGGCCGTGACACGCTCGATCGCGTGATCGCGGCCGCGCACACGACGGGCCCCGGCGTCAAAGTCGGCGGCATCGGCGCCCAGAACAAGGACTTCATCGACGCCGTGTACGGCAACTTCCCGCTGATGATCGGCCTGATCGCGCTGATCACGTTCGTGCTGCTCGCGCGCGCGTTCCGCTCGCTGCTGCTGCCGCTGAAGGCGGTGATCCTGAACGTGATCAGCGTCGGCGCCGCGTGGGGCGTGATGGAGCTCGTTTGGCAGCAGGGCCACGGCTCGAGCCTTATCTGGGGCATCACGGCGACAGGGTCGATCACCGCGTGGGTCCCGCTGATGGTGTTCGCGTTCCTGTTCGGCCTGTCGATGGACTACGAGGTGTTCATCCTGGCGCGCATGCGCGAGGAGTACGACGCGACCGGGTCGACCGAAGCAGCGGTGATCCTCGGCATCGGACGCACGGGGCGCCTGGTGACGAGCGCCGCGCTGATCCTGTTCCTGGCGTTCGTCTCGCTGGCGTCCGGCCCGGAGACGGAAATCAAAGTCCTCGCCACCGGCCTCGCCGCTGGCATCCTGCTCGACGCGACCCTCATCCGCGCGCTGCTGGTCCCCGCGATCGTGTCCGTGTTCGGTCGCTGGAACTGGTGGCTGCCGACGATGCCCGCCCGGCTCCTGCGCGTCGAGCCCTCGCCGCTGCGCCCGCTCGCGCGCAGGACCGCCCAGGAAGGGGCGGGATGATCGCCGCCAACGGCTCGCGTGCGGACAACGGCATCGAGGTCGAGGGCCTGATCCGGGACTTCAAGGGCAACGTGCGCGCGGTCGCGGGCATCGACCTGCGGGTCGCGCCGGGGGAGATCTACGGCTTCCTCGGGCCCAACGGCGCGGGCAAGTCGACGACCGTGCTGGTGCTCACGACGCTGCTACCTCCCTCCGCGGGCAAGGCGCGCGTCGGCGGGCTGGACGTGGTGCGCGAAGGCGCGGCGGTGCGCCGCGCGATCGGCGCCTCGCTTCAGGAGTCGGCGCTGGACCCGTACCTGAGCGGGCGCGAGCACATGCGCCTTCAGAGCGCGTTGCACGGGCTCAGCCGCAGCGAGTCCGAACGGCGCGCGGGCGAGCTACTCGAGCGCGTTGGGCTGATGGACGCGGCCGATCGCAAGGTGGGCGGCTATTCGGGAGGGATGAAGCGGCGCCTGGACCTGGGGCTCGCGCTCGTGCATCGCCCGCGGCTGCTGTTCTTGGACGAGCCGACGACCGGCCTGGACGTGCAGAGCCGTACGGCGCTGTGGGAGGAGGTGCGACGGCTGGCCGACGACGGCGTGACCGTGTTCCTGACCACGCAGTACCTGGAGGAGGCGGACGTGCTGGCCGACCGCGTGGGCATCATCGACCGGGGCAAGATCGTGGCGGAGGGCAGCCCCACCGAGCTCAAGGCGTCGATCGGGCGCCCTAGCGTGGAGGCGATCCCCGCCGACCCCGGCGAACGCGAGCGGCTCGCCTCGGTGCTCGCCCGCTTCGGCGAGGAGGCCGCCGCGTCCTCTGAGGGCGTGGCGGTGCGTCTGCCCGAGGGCGTGAGCGACCTGGCGGAGATCGTGCGCGCGCTCGACGCGGAGAGCCTGCCGATCGCCGACCTGCGCCTGCACGCGCCGACGCTCGACGACGTGTTCCTGGAGAAGACCGGGCGCTCGCTGGAGGGCGCGTGAAGGCGCACGCCCGTCAGATCGGCGCGCTGGCGACTCGCGCGATGCTGAAGACGCTGCGCCAGCCCTTCCAGATGTTCCCGATCGTGTTCTTCCCACTGATCCTGCTGGCGGTCAATGCCAGCGGCCTGAAGGCGGCGACGCACCTCCCGGGCTTCCCGACCCACTCCTACGTCTCGTTCGCGATCGCGGTCGCGTTCATCCAGGGGGCCATGTTCTCGCTGATCAACGCGGGCACCAACCTGGCGGAGGACATCGAGAGCGGCTTCTTCAACCGCCTGGCGCTGGCCCCGCTGCGGCGCGTGTCGCTGATCGCCGGGCTGCTCGTGGGTGTGGCGGTGTTGGGCGTGCTCCAGTCGGCGGTGTACATCGCGATGGGCTTCCTGGCGGGAGCTCACCTCGACGCGGGCTTCGGCGGTGCGCTGGTGATCATCGTGCTGGGCGCGCTCACGGCCTTGGGGTTCGGCGCGCTGGGCTGTGCGGCGGCGTTGCAGACCGGCTCGGGCGAGGCGGTGCAGGGCCTGTTTCCGCTGTTCTTCGTGTTCATCTTCCTGTCCTCCAGCAACCTCCCGCGCAACCTTCTGAAGACCGGCTGGTTTCACACGATCGCCGACTGGAACCCGATCTCCTACCTGATCGAGGGCTTTCGCAGCCTGTACATATACGGCTGGGACGGCACCGCGCTGTGGCGCGCGTTCGCGGTCGCGGCGGGGCTGACGGCCGTCGCCCTCGCCGCCGTCGCAGGCGCGTTGCACACGAGGATGCAGCGCACATGAGCGCCGCGGTCGCAGCTCCCGAGGCCCGCGGTGCGAGCATCTGGCGCGTGGCGCGGGCGATCGCGTGGCGCAGCCTGCACACCTACGTGCGCAGGCCCGACCTGTTCGTGCCCTCGCTGGTGTTCCCGCTGGTGTTCCTGGCGAGCTTCGCCGGCGGGCTGTCGGCCTTGGGCGAGCTGCCGGGCTTTCGCTTCCCGGCCGGCTACACCGCCTTCCAGTTCGTGTTCGTGCTGTGCCAGTCGGCGATGTTCGCGGGCCTGTTCACGGGCTTCTCGCTCGCGTTCGACTTCGAAAGCGGCTTCGCGCGGCGGCTGATGCTGGCTGCGGAGGACCGCCGCGGGATCGCGCTGGGCTACGCGCTGGTGGCGCTCACCCGCGCGACGGTGACGCTGACGTTGGTGAGCGCGGTGGCGCTGGCCGCCGGGATGCGGATCACGGGCGACGGCGTGGACGTGTTCGGGCTGTACGGCCTGGCCGCGCTGCTGGTGCTCGTGGGCTTCGGCTGGGCGGCGGGCGTGGCGTTCCGGTTCCGCTCGATCCAGGCGGGACCGCTGATGCAGACACCGGTGTTCCTGATCTTGTTCCTGGCACCGGTGTACGTGCCGCTCAGCCTGCTCAAAGGCTGGATCCACGACGTCGCCAGCGTCAACCCGGCGACGGCCTTCCTCGACGCCGGCCGCGGGCTGATCTCCGGGGTGCACGACCACACGGCCCTGGCGTTCGCGTGCGCGCTGGGGCTAGTGGTCCTGTTTGCCGTATGGATGTTGACCGGGCTGCGCGCCGCCGAGAACGCGCCCTAAGCTTAACGTGGGGAATCCGCCCGCATCAGGGCGGTCAACGTTGTAGCCAGAAGGGAGCGAGATGATGGAGTCCTCACAGGTTCCGACGAGGGTGCTGGTGGTTGCCCACAAGACGGCCGCGACCAAGCCGTTGCTAGACGCGGTCGCAGCTCGCGCAGCGCGTGGACCGTGCACGTTCACGCTGCTCGTACCCAACGCCGCGCACGGCCTGCACAGGGTCGTCGACGCCGAGGATCAGGGCGTCGGCGAGGCGCAGCAGGTTCTCGAGGTTGCGCTGCCGAAGCTGGGCGATGCGGCCGGCGCCGCGGTCGAGGGGATCGTCGGAGATCCCGACCCGGTGGCGGCCGTCCACGATGCCATCAACCTGCGCGGCTTCGACGAGATCATCATCTCGACGCTGCCGACGCGTGTGTCGCGTTGGCTGAAGCTCGACCTCCCCAGCAAGGTGTCGGGTATGGGCCTGCCGGTGAGCACCGTCACGCCCACCGACGACACCACCGAATAGCCGCCGGCGCACCGCTGGCACCGACAGTTGTCTGTGGAACTTTCGTCTGCGCGGCGCGAGAGTGCAAGCGCCATGGAGACCGTCCGCAGGCAATTTGCAGCGAACCTGCGGCAGCACCGCGCTCGGGCCGGTCTCTCCCAGGAGGCGCTCGCGGATCTGTGCGATCTGCATCGCACGGAGATCAGCCTGCTCGAGCGCTGCAAGCGCTCGCCGCGACTGGAGACGATCGTGATCCTCGCGCGCGGCCTGGAGCTGGCCTCGCCGGCGGATCTGCTGGACGGGATCTTCTAGCAGTACGCGTAGTTGCGCCCGCTCAGGCGCGATAGCGGTCGAGCACTTTGTGCGAGCAGCCGGCGAGCGTCCACGGACGATTGGCGGGCAGATAGCGCATCACGAAGGTCTTCAGGCCCGGACCGTTGCAGTACACGACCCCGTGCCCGTACACCAGCGCCAGGTGATCGTCGCCGGCTCCCGTCCAGATTTCGTTGTAGCCGTGGCTCGAGTAGATCCAGTCGGCGCCTGCGCCGCCGTGGATGTAGTCGCGCTGGCTTTCCGGCTGTCCTTCGGGGTGATAGTCGCCCCAGATCACATCGCCGCGTTCGCCCGCGTAGAAGGTGTCGTTGCCGTAGCCGCCCAGCAGCCAGTTGTGGGTGTGCTGGAGGCCGACGAGCGTGTGGCTGACGCCCGCTGGGCCCTTGTCCATCTTCAGGCATTCATCCTGCGGCCAGCCGGTGTGGTTGGCCATCGCGACGCTCGCGCGCGGGCGGCTGCGGGCGATCATCGCCGGCTGTTCGCCGCGAGGGCAGAACGCGACGTACAGCCCCCTGTTGTCACGGCTGAGCTGCGCAGCTTGGCTGCCCGAGCTCGCCGATGAGCCATCCAGCGGCTGCGAGCTCGCGATCGTGCTCGCCGGATAAACCGCGGCCAGCCCAACGCCGGCGATCAGCGCGAACAGCCACGGGCGACGCCAAGTGCCGACCATCTGCGCCAGCTTAGACACGCGAGCAGGGGACGGCGCCGACGCGGACGAAACTACGAGCGCGGCACGTCGCACCCCCGAGCATGGACCATGTCCTCACCCGCAGGCGGATGCGCTCAGTCGGGACGGCGCGGCGGCCGGCGAATCGACGCCCGTCGCCGAATCGACAGCGAGCGTCGCTCGCCTGTGCCCGAATCGGTGCGCTCGCGGCGGCCGGCCTGTTCGCGGGCGATGTCGCGTTCTTCATCGAGGCCGACTTCGAGGAAGATCAGCAGCAATCCAACCACGAGGCCCCCGGACACCAGCACGATCGTCAGCACTTCGCCGGTGACGCCGCCCACGACCGCGGCGCAGACGCCGCCGGCGAGGACCAGCAAGGCGGCGCTGCCGAACGCGACGATGCGCGTGCGCGGGCTCACGCACCTACGTTACAGCTGGCGCCGCCCGCCGCGTGAGAAGCTTCCGGGCGCACGCAGTTGCCAACCCCGACCAGGAGCCACAGCGATGACGACCACCAGCCAGCTCGTGACGGGCGTCGACTTCGTATCGGTGCCGACTCGCGATCTCGACGCCGCCGTGGAGTTCTACGGCACGACGCTCGGACTGCCATGCTCGACGTACCTCAAGGACCGCAACTACGCGGAGTTCGAGACCGGGAACCTCACGCTCAGCGTGATGGTCCCCGAGAAGATGGGCATCGAGCACCACGCGCTGCGCCACGTCGCGCTGCACGTGCAGGACATCGAGCAGGCGCGCGCGAGCCTCGAGGCCCGCGGGGTCGTCTTCCACGGCGAGACGTTCGACACGGGCGTGTGCCACATGGCGTTCTTCAGCGACCCCGACGGCAACCAGCTGATGCTCCACTGCCGCTACGCGCCGCGTACGCCCAGCCCGGCCTGACGCGCGCGCTCGCGGCTGCCGCGGTATGGTGGCTTGCGCATGAGCGGGGTAGAGGGCCAGGTGGTGTTGATCACCGGCGGCGCGCGCGGCGTTGGCGCGGCGACGGCAAGCCGGCTGGTCGCAAGCGGCGCGAGGGTCGTGCTGGTGGATCTCGACGCGGAGCCCTTGCGCGAGCTCGTCGAACGGCTGGGCGAGGACCGCGCGACGTCGATCGAGGGCGACGTGACCGAGCTGGCCGACATGGAGCAGGCCGTCGCCCACGGAGTGGAGCGCTTCGGCGGCATCGACGCGGTGGTGGCGAACGCGGGGATCGCGAGCTACGGCTCGATCGGCGTCGTCGACCCGGCGATCTTCCGACGACTGATCGACATCAACGTCACGGGCGTCTTCCACACCGTCCGCGCGGCGCTCGAGGAGCTCGAACGTAGCCGCGGCTATGTCCTCGTGGTGTCCTCCGCCGCCGCCTACGTGCCGGCTCCAGGTCTCGCCGCGTATAACGCGAGCAAGGCCGGCGTCGAGCACCTCGCCAACGCGCTGCGCCTCGAGCTGGGTTACCGCGGCGTGGCGGTCGGAAGCGCGCACATGTCGTGGATCGACACGCCGATGGTGCGCGACGCCAAACGAGACATGGCGTCCTTCCGCCAGATGCTCGACTCGCTGCCCGGCGCCCTGGGCGCGACGACGTCGGTGGAGCAGTGCGCGGAGGCGTTCGTGCGTGGTATCGAACGTCGTGCTGCGCGCGTGAACGTGCCCGGCTGGGTCGGCATCCTGCGACTGCTCAAGCCGGCGCTCACCTCGCGGCTCGCGGAGCTTCAGGGCAGGCGCGAGGCAGGGCGCAACGTGCCGCTGATGGATGAAGAAGTCGCTCGCCTGGGACGCTCGGCGAGCGACCGCGTCAGCGTGCCGTGAGCAGCGAGCGCGAGCTCGACATCGCGCTGTTCGGCGCCTCCAGCTTCGTCGGGCGCCTGTGCGCCGAATATCTCGTCGATAGCGCGCCTGCACATCTGCGGATCGGTCTCGCCGGGCGCTCCCGTGAGCGCCTGCGCGAGCTTCAGGACACGCTCGGCGCGCGTGCCGCCGAGTGGCCGCTGGTGATCGCGGACACGGGCGAGGAGAGCTCGCTCGCGAAGCTCGCCGGCCGAGCCCGCGTGCTGGCCACGACCGTCGGTCCCTACCGCCGCCACGGGCTCGCGGTAATCGCCGCTTGCGCGAGCGCGGGCACGCACTACGCGGACCTGACCGGCGAGGTGCTGTTCATGCGCGAGGCGATCGACCGCTTCGACGCCGTCGCCTCGCGCAGCGGCGTGCGCATCGTTCACTCCTGCGGCTTTGACTCGATTCCCTCCGACCTGGGGGTGCTGCTGCTGCACCGGGCGGTCGCCGCGGACGAGGCGGGCGAGCTCGAGGACACGACGCTGGTCGTGCGCGCGATGAAGGGCGGGGCCAGCGGCGGCACGGTCGCGTCGCTGAAGGGCGTCCTCGACGACGCCCGCAGCGACGGCCAGCTCGCGCGCCTGCTCGAGGATCCATACGCGCTCAGCCCGGACCGCGAAGCCGAGCCTGACCTCGGTCCCGAGCGTGACCTGCGTGGCGTCGAGCACGACCAGGACCTGGGTCTGTGGCTCGGCCCGTTCGTGATGGGCTCGATCAACACGCGAGCGGTCCGGCGCAGCAACGCGCTCCAGGGGTGGGCCTACGGACGCAGGTTTCGCTATCGCGAGGTGATGGGCCTCGGAGCGAGCCCACTGGCGGCAGCACAGGCTGGTGCGCTGGCCGGCGGCATGGCTGCGCTCACGGCAGGGCTCGCGTTCTCGCCGACGCGAGCGGTGCTCGACAGGGTGCTGCCGTCCCCCGGTGCGGGCCCCGGTGAACGCCTGCGCGAGCGCGGCTTCTTCCGCATCGAGATCCACACGCGCACCTCGAGCGGCGCGCGTTATGTGTGCCGCGTCGCCGCCCAGGGGGACCCCGGCTACAAGGCCACGGCGGTGATGTTCGGCGAGAGCGCCCTGTGCCTGGCGCTCGATGAGGAGCGGCTGCCGGCGCGTGCCGGCGTGCTGACGCCAGCGACGGCGATGGGCGACGTGCTCGTCGCACGGCTGCGCCAGGCGGGCCAGACGTTCGAGGCCCAGCTCGCAGGCTAGCCGCCCCCCACGTCCACGCCCGCGACCTCGAACAGGGCGTGGGTGAACTCGGTCAGCTGCGCGGTGGCTAGCTGCGCGGGAGAGAACCACGCGACCTCGAGCGTCTCCTCGCCGTCGGCGCGCGGTGTGCCGTCGAGCACGCGGGCGTCGAACACGGTCGGCACGTAGCCGACGAGATCACCGTTGGGGTAGAGCAGGCGAAACTGCGCTCCGCCGGTCACACAGCGGATCCGCTCGAGCGCGACGACCACGCCCGCCTCCTCGTCGGCCTCGCGTGTCGCCGCCGCGTGCGGCGATTCGTCCGGCTCGACGGCGCCCCCGATCGTCTGCCACAGGCCGCTGTCGGCCGCGCGCACGAGCAGCAGGCGGCCACGCTCATCCCATGGCAGCACCGCCACCGAGGCCAGCAGCACGAACTCGTGTCCGATCTTCTGGCGCAGGCCGCGCAGGTACGGGGAGATCGCCACCGCGCGAGCCTACAAGGCGCCGTCGCGCGATGGACGACGGGAATCAGTCTCCCGCCGTCACGCCGCGATCGTCTCGCTCTGCCGATGCTCGCGCACCAGCTCGTCGAGCAGCTTGCCCTCGCGCGAGGCGATCCATTCGAGCGCCCGCCTCGCCTCGGTCTCGTTCACCGGGCGAGCGTGTACCAGCTTCTCGGCCAGCGACATGTAGCCGTCTCCATCTGTCATCCCTATCCTCCCTGGCGTCGTGCCTAGGCCCCTGCGGAGAACATAAGTCACCGCCGGGGGTCGTGTCAAGCGCATCGACCCGACGATCACGTTCGCGCTCGCTCCAGCAGGATCCCAGTCAAGCCGACGCGGGGACTCGAACCCCGGACCCCCTCCTTACCATGGAGGTGCTCTACCGGCTGAGCTACGTCGGCACGAACGACGATCCTAGCGCTCGTCGCCTAGGCGCTCATCTGGGCGAGACCGTCCTCGATGCTCGTCAGCGGCTGATAGCCGAGCTGCTCGCGCGCCTTGTCGATGCGCAGCGTGCACTCCTGGGATGAGACCCAGTAGCTGAAACGTGTCAGGGGCGGGCGACCCGGAAGCGGCAACAGATGCCAAGCGGCCTCGCCGCCGGTTGCGAGTACCGCGGCCAAGGCCGACGGGAGGCTGCGCGAAGGCGCATCGAGGCCCTGCGTGGAAAGCAGCCGTTCGATGAACTCGCGAAACACCACAGGCTCGCCGTCGGTGACGAAATACGCGTTCCCGGGACGGCCTCTGGTGGCGCCCAGCACGAGACCCTCGACGGTGTTCTGCACATGCGTGGTCGAGGTGCGGTGGCGTCCGCCACCGATCCAGGCGAACCGCCCCGCACGGACCATCGCGACGATCACCGGCAGCAGCGTCGTGTCGCCCGCTCCCCACACAAAGCGGGGACGGACCACCACCGTCTCGAAGCTGTCGCTGTTCGCGTCGAGCACCGCCTGCTCGGCGCGAGCCTTGGTCGAGCAGTACAGCACCGGCGAGTCAGGGCGCAGCGGTGCCGTCTCGTCGGCCTGCACCAGGGGCTTGCCAGCGAGCAGCGCCGCCTCGGTGCCGACGTGGACGAAGCGCCGCACGCCCGCCTCACGGCACGCGTGCAGAACGTTGCGCGTACCCTCGACGTTGCCGCGCTCGAAGTCCTCGCGCCTGCCCCAGTCACCGAGCGTGGCGGCGGCGTGAAACGCCAGCTGACAGCCGTCGGCGCCGGCGCGGATCGCGGCCACGTCAGCGAGCTCTCCGGTCACCGGCTCGGCACCGCGCGCGCCGACGCTCTCGGCGGCGGCGGCGGAGCGGGCGAGGGCGCGGACGAGGTGGCCTTCGCCGCGCAGGCGCTCGATCAGCTGACCGCCGATGAAGCCCGAGCCACCGGTGACGAACACGCCGGTCATCGGCTCGAGCTGCCGCCGGTGGTGGTCGTGGTGACGTTCGCCACCGGCGACACCGTCAGCAATGCGGCGCTGCTCGGCCGAACATCGACCGTGATCACACCGTCGCGATTGGCGGCGCGCGGCAGCTCCGCGGGCTCGCTCCACAGGCCGTCTGCCGCCACCGCCTGACCACCCAGCCGCACCCCCGAGAGCGCCTGTGGCGATGGCGCCGTCAACGACAGGATGCTCGCCCCATGAAAGCCACCGCCCACGTGCAACGAGACGGCCGCGCGGCGCGCGCCCGGCGGGTCGTCGTCGACGATCACGTAGTGCAGCGTCCCATCGCGGGCGAGGAACGCGCTGACGACGAGGTTCGCCCGTGGGGGCGCGGTGATGCTCGTCGGCAGCGGGCGCTCGCCGAGCAGGGCCTTTGCCAGCAGCAGCGCGTACCACTCGGGCTGCGCGCTCAGCTCACCGTCTGCGGCCGCTTCGGGGGTGAGCGCACACAGCAGCGTGTAGCCCACGCAGTTGTTCGGGTTGCTCTCGAGGTTGATGCCCGCCGCCCCCATGCTCATCGCCCGTGTTACGTACGCTAGCGCCCACAGCGCCGACGCGAACGTGTCGCTGATGCCCGGCACACCGCCGCAGGAGACCGTGTTCGCCTCGTCCATGCGGAACGGGATGCCGGCTTCGTCTGCCACCAACAGGTAGCGATGCAGCGAGCGCTTCTCCAGCTTGCGGATCTGCGGGCTCAGCAGCCGTGCGATGCTCGGCGCCGGCTGTTCCTTACACCCCATCGGGTAGTGGTGGCCGGTCAGCAGCGCCGGGCGCTGGTCGACCGCCTCGCCCGGGCCCCAGCTTTCGTACGCGCTCGAGCCCGAGGTGTCCGGGCCAGCCAGCGGAATGCCCGCGGCGAGAGCTTCGATCGCCGCGCGATACGCCGACACCTGTTCGCTGTACTGCACGAACGTCCACGGCTGCGCGCGCAGCCCGTGCGCGGCATACGCGTCCGGCTCGTTACCCAGCTCGATCGCTTCGAGTGAGCTCCCGAGCGCCGCCTTGGCGACCGCCGCCTCGCGTGCGGCTGCCTGCGGCGCGTAGTGGCCCATGCCGAGCGTCAGCAGCACGTGCCAGCCGCTCGCCTGCGCCAGACTGCCGAGTTCCCACAGGCTCCCCGCTTCCAGCACGCCCAGGGCCCACGACGGGCGGGGCGTGCGTTCATCGCGCCAGGCGATCTGTTCGTCGGCGGTCACGCCGCCGAAACGCAGTACCCCGACCCCGAGCGAACGCAGCAGCGTCACCAGGTCGCCATGGCTGGCATAGCCCGCCAGCTGCGGCAGCGCTGCCACCTCGAAGGACAGGCCCAGGAAGTCCTGCGGCACCGGCGTACCAGCTTCGGCGGGATCGACCGACACGGACACGTGTTCGAGCTTCGCTGTCAGCCTCTGGGCAGCTAGCGCGGGCTGCGCGCCAGAGGCGGGGACGATCATCAGCAGCAGCGCCGCGCCGAGCGCGAGGGCGAGCGCCGCGAGCCTTCGCGTCTGCCTGCGCGCGCGCCTGCTCGATGCCTGGCGGCGGGGCAAGCCGGGGGTGCGCGGTGCTGGTGAGCGCCTAGACGCCAGCGCTGACCGCAAACCAATCTGAGCTGAGCTCCGGAGCTCCTTCACATACGTCACGGACGACCGCCAACACCGCCCGACGACCGATGTCCGCGCGTTCATCGCGCGTCATCGAAACCGGCGCATCCTCTCCTGTGGTGGCCCTGATCTCGGTGCCCACCCGCACGAACGACACCTCTTCGCGACTGGCGCCAAGGCGCTGCCACAGCAGATCGAGGGCGCCCTCGGGCGGGGTGTGGGTGGAGTGGGGCGTGATCCTGAACTGCATCGAGCTAGGCTACACGCTTGGGCTGCGGCGGCATTCCGAGCTTGCGCCGCACCGATTCGCGCAGCAGCAGCCGATAGGCGAGGTCGAACGCTGCCAGTGTCGCGATCGTCACCGCGCCCGGGCGGCGCAGGATCGAGATTGGACGTATCACGGGGTTTCATCGGCACGTTCGCGCGGCGGTGTGAGTGATTTGAGCGCCCGCGCCAGGCGGCCCGCGCCTCGCCGACGCCGGCCATGCGCGCGCCGGACGCTCGCCTAGACTGCCAGCGCAGACCTTGCAGCAGTTCTCCGACGCCCACCTGGCAGCGCTGGGAGTGCTGGCGTGCAGCACCGTCGTGGTCGTGTGGGCGCCGCACCGCTACCCCGGCCGCTGGACCGTGACAGCCGGACGGGTGCTCGCGATCGTGATCTTCGTGGGCTGGGCCGGCGAGTACCTCGCGGACGTGGTGCTGGGCACGTGGACGGTCCGCTACGACCTGCCATTGCAGCTCACCGACGCCGTGTCGGTGATCTCGATCCTCGCTCTGTGGACACGCCGCCCACGCCTGATCGAGCTGTGCTGGTTCTGGTCGCTCACGGCCTCGTTGCAGGCTGTCCTTACGCCCGACCTGGCGGTCAGCTTTCCCGACGTGTACTACTTCACCTACTTCATCTACCACATCGGCGCGATCGTAGGCGCGTGTCTGCTGGTGCTCGGTGATCGCAACTACCCGAGGCCCGGCGCCGTGTGGCGCGTGTACTTGACAACGCTCGCGTTCACCATGCTGGCCGCGGCGGGCGACATCGTCACCGGGGGCAACTACATGTTCTTGAGCGAAAAGCCCGAACACAACTCGCTGCTCGACGTGCTCGGTCCGTGGCCGTGGTACATCGCCTCGACGGCCGTGGTCGGGCTGGGCATGCTGCTGATCGTGCAGTTGCTGACCGACAGGGCCGCGCGGCGGTGGCCCAGCCCAGGCGTCGCGCCGGCCGGCGCGGGCACGCCGTGAGCGCCGCCCGAGCGGCCCTCACTGGAGCAGAAACTCCCCCCGTGCAACGATCACCGCCGAGCCGCCCACCTCCACGCGCTCGAGCGAGCGCGCCGAGCCCACCGCCCGCGCGTGCAGCAGCGACGGGCGCTGAAGCTCTTGACCCTGGCGGATCTCGATCCGTTCGCCGAAGGCGACCGCGCCGTGGCGGGCGAGGTGGACGGCGAGCGGCCCCGCCGCCGACCCAGTGGCCGGGTCCTCGGCCACGCCGAGCGCGGGTGCGAACATCCGCGTCTTCCAGCGCCCTCCGGAACCCGCGAAGCAGCTCACTCCCAGCCCACCGAGCGCGCACAGTGCGCGCAGATCCGGCGACAGCGCGGCCACCGCAGCCTCGCTGTCGAGCATCACGAGCACGTGCGTCGGCCCGTTGACGTAGCGCTCGATGGGTAGCGCCGAGCGCTCGGCCCCGAGCGCTGCCAGCAGCTCCTGAGGGCCCTCGTACGCTCCCCACGTGGGGAGCGGCTGCTGCATCAAGCCGTACGCTGTGCGCTCCGTAGCACTGTGCACGGTCACGGGCACGAGTCCCGAGCCGGTCTCCAGGATCACCTGCTCGCGGCCGCGCTCGACAGCCAACAGCACCGCCGAGCCGAGCACGGGGTGACCCGCGAACGGCAGCTCCGCGACGGGGGTGAAGATGCGGATGCGAGCATCGCCGCCCCGCTCGGGGGCGAGCACGAACACGGTCTCCGACAGCTTCAGCTCGCGCGCGAGCCGCTGCATGTCATGCGCGCTGAGCTGCGCGGCGTCGGTGAAGACCGCGAGCTGGTTGCCCGTCAGCGGCGTGTCCGTAAACACGTCGAGCAGGACGTAGCGGTGCGTGGCGCTCACCCCAACAGCTTCCCCGATGTACGCTGGGCAGGTTGAACGCGAGGTCAGGCTAGTGGAGGGAGCAGACATGGGCGACTCGGTGCAGACGGTCAGCGAGACGGTGAACCTGCGAGTCGAAGACGGGGTCGCGCTGCTGACGCTCAACAGGCCGGAGCGACTGAACGCGTGGACGGCGGAGATGGAGCACGCCTACTTCGACGCGCTCGAGCGCTGCGCGCAGGACGCGGACGTGCGCGTGATCGTCGTGACGGGCGCCGGCAGGGGGTTCTGCGCCGGCGCGGACATGCACGAGCTCAAGGCGCTCGGCGAGGGCACGCGCTCGGCCTCCGCGCCCGCCCGCGAACGACGCGTGCAGACCTTCCCGCTGTCGATACCCAAGCCGATCATTGCCGCGATCAACGGAGCATGCGCGGGCATCGGCCTCGTTCAAGCGCTGATGTGCGACCTGCGCTTCGCAGCCGACGGCGCCAAGCTGACGACCGCGTTCGCCCGCCGCGGGCTCGTGGCTGAGCACGGGATCTCGTGGCTGTTGCCGCGACTCGTCGGGCCCGCCCGCGCGCTCGACCTGCTCCTCTCCGGCAGGGTGGTGCTCGCGCGCGAGGCCTACGAGCTCGGCCTCGTGGGGCGCGTGTACGCGCCCGAGCAGCTGCTCGAGGAGACGCTCGCGTACGCGCAGGAGCTCGCCGTCAACTGCTCGCCCGCGAGCATGGCGACGATGAAGCGACAGGTGTACGCCGACCTCGGGCGCACGATCGACGAGGCGCTTGGGGAGGCAGACCGGCTGATGTTCGCGTCGTTCGAGGCAGATGACTTCCGCGAGGGTGTTGCGAGCTTCGTGGAGCGGCGGGAGCCGAGATTCGCGTCGCTCGCCGGCGCCGCAGCGGACGCATAACAGCCGTCCGCGCTGGCCAGCAACCGACCCATCAGCCGCCTCCAGCCCGTACATTGAGTCGGAGGCACTATGACGTCGTTGGCCGCTCACACCCCGCACGCGCGCTTGACCGCCCTGGGAGTCGCGATCATCGCGCTCGTCGCGCTCGGGCTCGCGCCCGTCGCGGCCTCGGCGCCGCCGGCGAGCGTCACCTACTACGCCAGCCCGCTTGGCAGCGGAAACTGCGTCGTGCCCACCAGCACATGCACCCTGGCGAGCGCCCTCAGCAAGGCTGAAGCTCACGACGACCACGGTTTCGCGGTCACCGTCGAGCTCGCCCCGGGCACCTACCCGGCGGCGTCGATCACAGGCGGGTCTGAGGCGTCGCTGACGCTCGCCGGTGCCGGCGCGTCGAGCACCGCCGTGTCGGGCGAAGGCCACAGCCGCACGCTGACCCTCTCAGCGGGCAACAAAACGGCGCTGGTCACGATCGAGAACGTGACGCTCGAGGACGGCAGCCAACCGAGCGGCTTCGGCGCCAACCTGTTCGTCAGCTCGGTCGAAACGCTCGACCTCCTCGACGATACGATCACGGACGGTGAAGCCGCGAACGGCGGCGGGGTCGCGCTGGTCGGCGCAGGCACCGTGAACATCAGCCAGTCGACGTTCACGGGCAACACCCAGCACGCCCTGGAGGTGGCCCTCCAGAAAGAAGCTGCTCACGTCAACATCTCCGGGTCGACGTTCGCCGCAAACCCCAACGGCGCGATCTCGTTCGCCTCCAAGGCCGACGGCAACTCGCTGGACATCGAAGACTCCACGATCACGGACAATGGCGGAGGCGCGATCGCGTGGAGCGCAACCAGCCGCTCGGCCATCTACGGCTCGACCATCTCCGCCAACAGCGGCGAACCCGCGCTCGTCCTCAACGGTGCGGGCAAAGGAACGACCGAACTCCAGCTCGGCGGCGACATCCTCTCCGAAAACGAACGTAACTGCGAAGTCAGCGAAGGCACGCTCGTGGACGACGGTTACAACCTCGCCAGCGACAGCACGTGCGGCCTCACGCAGTCGACCAGCAAGAGCGCGGTGACGCCCGCCGAACTGGGGCTGCTGGAACTCGCCGCCAACGGCGGTCCCACCGAGACCCAACGGATCACCAGCGCCTCGGTCGCATACGACTTCGTGCCGGAGGACGCACAGCTCGGTGTCGATGGTCCGACGCTGTGCGCGGGCAACGACCAGCGCGGAATCGCCCGCTCACAGCCGCAAGCAACCGCGTGCGACGCCGGCGCTTACCAGGTGGGCCCGCCAGTTGCGTTCAACCCGAGCCCCCTTGGCGAGGCCGGGGGCACCCTGCACTTGACCGGGTTCAACCTGTCCGACGTCACGTCGGTGACGTTTGGCGCGGGCGCGGCAGCCGGGACCGTCACATCCCAGGAAGCGACCTCGCTGGCGGTGCTCGTGCCCAACGTGGCGCTCGGTGAACAGGCGATCACGATCACCAACCCCGACGGCAGCACGCGTCTTGCGTTCACGGTCGTCGCCAGACCGACGATCACAACGACCTCGCTGCCGAGCGCGACGCACGGTGTCGCCTACAGCGCGCAGATGCAGGCCACCGGCGGTGTGCCGCTGTACAGCTGGTCTGCGACCGGGCTGCCGCCCGGCGTGTCGATCAACGCGTTCAGCGGGCGCATCTCGGGCACGCCGTTGGGCATCAGCGGCAAGTACATCCCGACCGTAACCGTCGCCGACCAGGTCGGAGGCTCCGCCACCGCGCACCTGGTGCTCGAGGTTGCCGGCGCCGCGACGTGCGTGCCCAACCCGATCATCCACGGGCTGTGCGTGAGCCTGCGCATCACGCCGGTGCGTCCGACGATCGGCGGCGTTTCGCAGTCGCATCGGTTCTGGCGCGAGGGCAGCCTGCTCGCGCGGATCAGCTCCGCGCACAAGCCACCCCCGATCGGCACGACCTATTCGTTCACGCTCAACGAGAAGGCGACGACGACGTTGATCTTCGCCCGCCGAGTCGGGGGCCGGATGGTCGATGGCAAGTGCGTCGCCCGCAACCACAAGAACGCCAAACGACACAAGTGCAAACGCAGCGTGCGGGCCGGCGAGCTCTCGTTCGCCGGGCACACCGCCACGAACAAGGTCCGCTTCCAAGGGCGCATCTCACGCAAGCACAAGCTGGCGCTCGGCAGCTACGTCCTCACGATCCTCGCCAACAGCAGTGGTGGCTCCGCGAGCAAGTCGCTGAGCTTTGAGATCGTCAAGTAGGCCAGCCGAGGACCGTCGCGGCAAGCGGCGGCGACCACGCGCTGCGCGCTTCTCGACGGATCGACAGCCCCAGCAACCACAGCACCGCGACGGGCATCGTCCACCACGCCGACGCGCCCAGCGCCGCGAGCAACGCGGTCAGGGCCAACGCGAGCACTACGCCGATCGCGGTTCGTGAATCGTCTCCCGCGACGAACCGCCACACGCCCGACACCAGCGAAGCAGCTCGGCGCACGAGCGGCGCTTCCCGGCGCTCGCGCGGGAGCTGTTCGTCGCGCTTGCGCTCGTCGCGCTCGCCCGCACGCTTCACTACGCGCCGCGGGCGTGCCACGGCGCGCATCCGCGGCGAGCTGAGCGCGAGCGCGGCCAGCAACACGCCGGGCACGATCGCCAACAGCGCCGCATCACCCGCGGGCCAGTCCGCGCCCGCGCCCTCCGCGCCCCAGAACATCCCGAACGAAGTGAGCAACACCCCGACCGCGAACTTCAGCGTGTTCTCCGGCACCCGTGCGAGCGGCGCTCGGGCAGCACAGCCCACTAGCGCGACCAGCAGCACCGCCGCCGCAGCAGCCGCCGCCGCCAGCCCAACGCGATGCTGGTTGGCACCGAACGTGAGCACGATGAACGCGACCTCGAGCCCCTCCAGCAGTACGCCCTTGAACGCAACCGTGAACGAGTACCCGTCAAACCCCCTGCCTCGGCCTGCGGCGGCGGACGCCGCTGCTAGCTCCTCCTGGTAGATCTCCAGCTCGTCGTGCTTGGCCTTCAGGCCGGCCGAGCGCAGGATCGCCTTGCGCAGCCACTGCAAGCCGAAGATCAGCAGCAGGCCGCCGACCGCCACGCGCAGAGCGTTGAGCGGCAGCGACGTCAGCGCCGGGCCGAGCGCGGCGACCAGCGCTGCGAGCGCGAGCCCGGCCGCGGCCACGCCGCCGAGCGCCGCCGACCAGCTGCGCGTGCTGCCCACCGCCAGCACGATCGTCAGCGCCTCAACGGCCTCGACGGTGCAGGCCAGGAACACCGATACGCTAAGCCCGATGTCTGCGCCGCTCATCCGATCCTCACTGCTCTTTATCGCCGCGGGGTGCTGATCGAGACCGTCGCCCAGAGCCCCGGCAGCGACTAGCTGATCCGCGGGCTGCGCGACACCAGCCTCACCCCGCCCACCTCCGTCTTGCCCGCGCCGGCGGGCAGCTCGCGCGGCAGCTCGAGCGCTAGCTCCACGAGCCCTTCGCCGCGCTCGTCAGGGGCGGCCTGGAAGCGCAGATCGGCGCCGTCGAGACGTAGCAGCGGCTCCTCGCCCGCGCTGGCGGCCACGCCCAGCACCTCTCCCCAGCGCTGCGCCGCCGCCTGCGGATCGGCGACCGAGACCGTGATCCCCGCCAGCCGGCCCGGCGCGCCCTCGCCCGTGCGCCCGGTCCACGCCGGCCCGCCCCAGCGCCAGCTGCCGTAGGGCTCGGAGCGGTCGAGCGAGACGATCGCCCCGCGCATGTCCGCCGGGTGCAGATGCGTGCCCGAGATGTCGGGCAGGTCGATCTGCCACACGACCCGCACGCCCAACCCCAGCGCGCGCGAGCGCGCTCCCTCGAGGTCCTGCAAGTCGAAGATCACCATGTAGCCGCCGTCGCCGCCATGGCGCGCCAGGTAGCGCCCGGCCGCCGTGTCCCCCCGCGTGGGCGAGATCACCTCGAGGAAGCAGTCACCGAGCGCGAACACCGCGTTCTCCAAGCCGAACTCACCCACGCCAGGGTCTCGGAACGGCTCCCCGAGGTCCAGCGCCGCGCGCAGCGCCGCGGCCACCGGTTCGAGCTCGCGGGCCACCAGCACCGCCTGGCGCAGCCTGACCTGCTGTCCGTCGCCGCCGGGCACCCAGCGAAGGCTACCCTCACGCGGCCGTCGCGTGGTGGCTGTCGCCCTGGGCGCGCACCCGGCGTGCGGCGTACTCGATCATGAACACCTCGACCACGCGCGGATCGAACTGCGTTCCGGCGCACCGTCGCAGCTCGCGCAGCGCCTCGATCTCGCCCTTGGCTTCGCCGAACGGACGTTGCGAGACCATCGCGTCGAACGAGTCGCACACGAACACGATCCGACTCGCGAGCGGGATCCGCTCGCCTGCCAGCGCGCGCGGGTAGCCGCTGCCGTCGTAGCGCTCGTGCGTGGCGCCCACGATGTGTGCGACTCGCGCCAATGCGGGGGCAGCGCTGAGGATGTTCGACCCGATCGTCGGGTGGCGACGCATCAGCTCCCACTCGTGCTCGTCGAGCGGACCGGCTTTGTGCAGCAGCGAATACGGGATCGCCACCTTGCCGATGTCGTGCAGCTCCGCCGCGCGGACCACGTCCGACAGGTCGGTGCCGGTGAGCCCCAGACGGCGGGCCACGCCCTCGGTGAGCTCCGCCACGTGCGAGGCGTGGGCATGCAGCACGGGCTCGTGCACCGCCAAGATCTTGAGCGCGAGATCGCGCGTCTGCTTGCCGGCGCTCACGCGACTGGCGTCCTTGTGCGCATACATGCGCTCGTCCGCGAGCTGGAGCGCGAGATCGGGGTCGGCCGCCTCGGCGGGCAGCAGCACCGACCCGTACGAGCAGGTCACGACGAAGCCGTCGCCCCGCGCGCTCAGTGCCTTCAGGCAGTCACCCACGATCGTCTCGCCGCCGTCCTGCGCCAGCAACGCGCAGAACTCGTCGCCGCCGAGGCGATAGGCGATCCCGCGAGCGCCCACCGCCTGCTTGAACGCACGCGAGAGGCGCCCCAGCAGCAGATCGCCGCCAAGGTGACCGAAGCTGTCGTTGTAGGACTTGAACCCGTCGAGGTCGAACAGCAACAGCCGCACCGGGTGCTGCTCGGTCGCTTGGTGCCACACCGCGTGCAGATCCTGGGCCAGCTGGCGGCGATTGGCCAACCCCGTCAAGGGGTCGACCGTCGCCTCTCCACGCTGGTGCAGTTCCGCGCTCTGGAGCGCCCATACAATCGACACGACGGCCGCGAGCAGCGCCAGCGTCATGAACACGGGCACCGGGTCGTGCAGGGTCCGGTGGGGGTCGACCCCGAGCGTGACCGCAAGGATCACCGCGACCGTCAGCGCGAGGCCCGCGAACATCACCCCCGTACGAAAGCGCGCGGCGACCATGCCCGCGGGGAGGACCAGCCACGCAAGCGCGGGGCTGGCAGGACCGCCGCTGAGCACGACGCCGACTGCCAGCAGCGCCAACGTGGTCAGGATCGCGGCCACGCTCACGCGCTCCGGGTGAGCGCTGCGCGCCATCCTGAAGTCGACGCTCAGCAGGTTCACCGCCGACAGCGCGAACAGGATCAGCGTCCACCAGCCGAGCCACGGCGCGGAGATCAGCAGCGTGACCCCCACCGCGCCTGATCCGACGTTGCGAATCGTGCGGACTCGCGCACTCGCCTCGAGCGCGCGGGTGCGATCCATCTCGGTAGGGCAGAGCCAGCTCTCCGACATTTTCACCCGACGTTTCGTCCGCTGAGCGCACGTCCTTGAGAGATGAACGTGGGTTCGGCCGTATTGGTGACACTCACGTACTTCTCACTCGAGCGAGGAGCCGCCCAGCCAATTGGTTAATAGTAAACCAACCGGTTACTTCCTATCATGTGTGTGAAGCCGCGCTGCGCGCTCGGCAGCGGCGAAGCTCGCTCACAGTGTGAGCGCAGCAGGCTCACGTACGCGGCGACGCTCGGGGCCGTCCCAGCGCACGTTGCTGGCGCGCCTGCGATCGGGCCGCAGCACCGGGCCCCACGAGTTGCCCACGCCCCGAAGCACGAACGCTTCGCGCGTGACGCTCCAGCGCAGCGCCGGCCTGGCCAGCAGGATCCAGTGGCGCGCGAGGTAGTGGCGTGGCCGCGGAACCGAGCGCATGCTGCGTCGCAGCATAGCTCCGTAGGGTCGCCGATGCGCCGTGTCGGCCGATCGGCAGCGGCAGGCGGGCGCCGGGCGAAGGTCGTGCTCGATCGTCGGGGCCGACGAAGCCTCGAAGCTAGTTGCGGGAGCGTCGCTGATAATCCCCCGATGCCGGCACCGCCCACTCCCCGACAATCGCCGCCGAGCGACACCCACACCGATGCGCGCGCGCCGCTCGCGCGGGCGCTCGAGCGCATCGTCCCGGGCGAGAACCCAGCGGGCGTCGTCTACGGGCTGATCGTGATCGGCGCGCTGCTCGCGGCCGAGAGCGATCTTCACGAGACCTACCTCGACACCGTGCTCTCGGCCGTGATCGCCTCCTGCCTGTATTGGCTGGCCGATGCCTACGCGAACGTCCTCGGGCACCGCCTGGGCACGCAGCAGCGGCTCACCGCGGGGGCACTCGGGCGCGCGCTCGCGCACGAGTGGGCTGTCATGCGCGGCGCGGCAATACCGCTGGTCACGCTCGTGTTCTGCTGGACGATTGGTGTGCCGTTGCACACGGCCACGACCGCCGCGCTGTGGAGCACGATCGCCAGCCTGATCGCGTTCGAGCTGCTGGCGGGCATTCGCTCGCGGGCGACGCCTCGTGAGCTCGCGCTCGACCTGGCCGTGGGCTCGGTCATGGGCCTCGCGATCCTCAGCCTGAAGATCGTATTGCGCTGATCTTTCGACCCATCCGAGCAGCTCGATCAGACAGCGTTCGACGGTTGGGTGTAGACAAAAGATCGCTGACATGGAATGATCCCGCATGCCAGATCCGACGAGGGCAGTCGATTAGTTGGAAATAGTCCGGGAGAGGAAAACACGCGGAGGGATCGTTTATGGCATCGAGGAGTAGGTCGTCCGCGCCCGCGCGCGAGGGAGACGACGAGCGGGCTGACGGCTCGCTGAGCAATGGATTGCCGAGCAACGGGGCGCACGCTGAGCACCCACGTGCAAACGGGGCCAGGACCAACGGCGCAGGGAGTATTCCTCCAGCCCGAATCATGCCTATTTACAAGAGGCTGCCGCATGGGCCCCATCGCTTGGGGCGCAGCGAGGTGGTCCTCCACCAGCGCGCGCGCATCCACGGCGCGATGGTGGAAGCAGTCGCCGAAAGCGGCTACCAGGACACGAGCGTCAAGCGGGTGATCGGCCTGGCCGGGGTCTCGCGCCGCTCTTTCTATGAGCAGTTCACCAACAAGGAAGACTGCTTCTTCACCACCTTCGACCTGATCGTGCGGCGCGAGATCAAGCAGATCCGCAAAGCGTATCTCGCCACCGACGGCCCCCTCGAGGAGCGAGCGACCGCGGCCTTCCAAACGCTCGCACGGGTCGCCGTCGAGGAGCGCAACGCGAACGTCCTGGTCGTACTCGAGGCGCAGCGCGCGGGCGTCGACGGCGTGCTGCGCCTGCGCAACGCGATCGGCGTGTGTGAGCAGATGCTCGCTCAGAGCTTCGCCGAGGAGCGCGGCGCGGTAGCGCTGCCGCTGCCGATCGTCAGAGCGATCGCGGGCGGGCTGCACAGCACCTTGGCGACCTTCCTTCGCGAACACACAGCCGACAGCGTCGATCTGGCGCAAGAGATGCTGGACTGGACCATGCTGTTCCAGGCGCCAGGCGCCGAGCGCGTAGCCGAGCATATGACCGCTGGCCTGGCGACGCGCCTGCGGGAGATCTCATCTGCCTACGGGCGCGGGCTCAGCGGCGCCGAAACGCCGAACCGGGACGAGCGCACACGTCTGCTCCAGGGGATCCTGCGCCTGGCCTCACGCGAGGACTTCCGAAAGCTGAGCGCGCCGCAGATCGCCGATGAGGCCAACATCTCGATCGACGCCTTCTGCGAGATGTTCGACGGCAAGAACGAGTGCTTCCTCGCTGCCCTGGACATGATCGGTGACGAGCTGCTGGCGATCGCTGCGGATCCCGATCTCGTGTCATCCGATTGGCCGGACGCCGTCAGGCGCGTGCTCTCAGAGCTGATGCGCTACCTCGCCGATCACCCGCTACATGCCCGCACGCTCGTCCAGGAGGCGTTCTTCGCGGAGGCCGATGCGGTCCAGCGAAACGTCGAGCTGTCGCGCAGCATCGCCACGCTGCTGACCGAGGGAGCCCCCGCGCAGGCAGATTGCAGCCTGATCACCGACGCCGTCGCGGGCGCCATCTGGCACACGATCCGCTGCCAGGTCGTGAGCGGGCGCATTCCCCTGCTCGCCGCCCTCTCCGACCACCTCGCCTACGTTGTGCTCGCACCGTTCATCGGAGCTGAAGCAGCTCTGGCGACGGTCGCTAGTGGCGCCTGCGACCCACGCGCTCTGCAAAGTACGTGAGCACGACCCCCACCAGAGCGGAGATCACGATCACGACGATCAACGGAGCGTGACCTGACCCAACGATCCAGTCGACCTTCACCTGGTTGAGGTTGAGCACCGCGAACGCGATCGCGAGCGCCGCCAGGATCAGCGGTCCCACAGCCCCCGCTCGCTCGCGCAGCGAGCGGTGCGCGCTGACCTTCGCCTTGCCCTCGGGCGCCCCGGGAATCTGTGTCTGCTGCGCGGACATCGTCTCGCCTTGATCGTAGCGCCCGCGCGCAAGATCCAGCCCGGCCTGCGCTCCTGCAAAGACACCGTCGGGGCCGCACGCGACTGCCAATAGGATGGGCGCCATGACGCGCCACTCGACCGCAGCGCTCTCCGCGCTCGCACTCGGTGCCTGCGCCGGCGCGCTGCTGGGCGGCTGCGGGTCGCAGACCAGCACGGTGACCGTTGCCTCGACCCCAGTCCTCACGAGCACGACCGCCCCCAGCGCGAGCACGGCCACCACCACGCCGCCCGCGACCAGCACCGCCGCCAGCGCTCCCGCCCAAACCACCACCGCCGGCGGCGCGTCCGCGCCCAGCACCACGCGCACGGCAACCGAGCCGGCGCTCGCCCAAAACGAAGCCCACAGCCAAGCCGAAGGACTGGCCGAAGCGCTCGCCACCCTCAAGTCCAGGGGCTATACAGCCAACGAAAGCTCTCAATACCACCCAAACCAAACGCTGCGGGTGCTCGTGGGGACGAGGACGGGCTCCAGCGACGGCTACGACCAGCAGGCGTTCTTCTTCGTCAACGGTCGCTACGTCGGCACCGACACGAAGGAACCCAGCGCGAGCGTGAAGGTCGTCTCCCAGAACGACACGGAAGTGGCGCTCGCGTATGCCCTGTACCGCCCGGGCGACCCGCCGTCGAGCCCCAGCGGCGGGCAGGCGGTGGTCCGCTTCCAGTTGAACGACGGCAAACTCACCGCGCTGGACCCGATCCCCCCAGCGAGCTCCGCCAGCGCTCCCAGCCGCGACTAGGCCCACGCTACTCGTGCCCAAAGCGGGGCGTTTAGCTCAAGCGCCAGGCTGATTGCGCCGATCGCGTGAGCATGGACGAGGAGTCCGCGAGCGCGCCCCCCCACGACGACGATCGGCACATCTCCTGCTCGATGACCAGCGTTCTGCTGCGGCTGATTCGCAGCGAGGGCGGCGAGGACGCGGTCGCCGAACTGCTGTGCCGTGCCGCCAGCGCGCACGACGCCGCCTACCTGGAGAACGTAGACAACTGGATCTCGCACGAAGAGGCGTGCGCGCTGCTGGAAGCCAGCGTCACGATCAGCGGCGATGCGACGTTCGCGCGGCGGGTGGGCCAAGAGGCCGTAGGCCAGCACGCCGGCAAGGGCGTCGCGACGCTGCTGCGCTCGCTCGGATCGGTGCAGGCCGTGCTCCAAGCTGTCGCCCAGACCGCCGCCAAGCTCAGCACGGCTACGGAAATGGACGCGCTCGAGGTGGCCCCTGGACGGGCCGTGGTCAAGGCCGCGGCGCGGCAGGGCTTTAACCGTGTCGCCGTCAACTGCGACTGGACGACCGGGCTGCTCTCCGGCACGCCGATGTTGTTCGGCCTTCCGTGCGCAAACGTGCAGGAGCGCGAATGTCAGGCGCGAGGCGGCGCCGCGTGCGTGTACACGGTCACCTGGGACGCCGAGGAGGCGGCCGTCGCCGCCGATCCCCAGCAGCGCGTGACCGCGCTCGAGGGACAGCTCGCTGCGATGTCCGAGCGCCTGCACAGCGTGTACGCGATCGCCAGCGACCTCGTCTCCACAGAGGACGTGGACACGGTTCTGCATCGCATCGTCGAACGCGCCTCGGATGCCGTGCGGGCACCCTGCCACGTGCTCGCCGTGCGTCCCCACGCGAGCGCCAAGCTTCAGGTCTACAGCCGCGGCACCGGCGCGCTCGAGGCCCAGGCGCTGGCGCTGGCCACGCTCGCCGGCGAGGCGCCCGCAAGCGGCTCAGCGCTCGTCGTCGACGTCGCCTCCAGCCGGCGCACCTACGGCCAGCTGATCGCGCACTATCCCGGCCAGGTCGAGTTCCTCTCCCAGGACCGTGAGATCCTCGGCCTGTACGCGAAGCACGCGGCCGCTGTCCTCGACATGGCGCTCGCGCTCCAGGAGTCCGCGCACCGCCATGAACAGGTCAGCGCGCTGCTCGAGCTTTCGCACGCGCTCGCCAAGGCGGGCACCAGCGCCGAGGTCGCCGAGCGTCTGGCCACGGCCGCGCCTGAGGTGATCGACTGCGACCGCATGGCCGTGTGGCTGTGGAACGAGCACGAGGGCTGCCTGCGACCCACCGCGTCGTGGGAACGGACCGACGAGAAGGCGTCGCGGCTCAGCGACGTCACGATCGCTCCCGCAGACACCCTGCACCTTCAGAGCATGCTCGTCGAACCGCAGCCGCACTTCTTCGAGGCCGACACCGACGACCTGTTCGTGCGCCAGCTGATGCGGACGCTCGAGGTCGTGGCGCTGTCGGTAGTCCCGATCATCGCCCGCGACGCGTTCATCGGCATCCTTACCGCGTCGGTCACCGAGCGTCCCGAGCGTCTACGCCCGGACAGCGAGCTGCTCCAGCGCCTGACGGGCGTCGCGGCGCTTGCCGCGCCCGCGATCCAGAACGGCCAGCTCGTCGACCAGCTGCGCTACAAAGCGAGCCATGACGGGCTCACGGGGCTGCTCAACCGCGTCGGCTTCAAACACCTCGTGGACGCCGCGCTGGACCGCGTCAGCGCCGACGAAGGGCACCTGGGGCTGCTGTTCGTCGACCTCAACGAGTTCAAGCGCGTCAACGACGTGTACGGTCACGAGGCGGGTGACGAGCTCATCTGCCAGGCGGCCGCGCGCCTGGGCTCTGTGTGCCGTGGCGAGGACGACGTCGCCCGGCTGGGCGGAGACGAGTTCGCGATCGTGCTCGCAGACGTGGATCGCGTCGAGCAGGTTCGCGCCGCCGAGCGGCGGGTGCGCGAGGCCTTCACCGAGCCTTTCGTGATCGGCGAGCTCACGCTCAGCGTCGGCGCCAGCGTCGGCGGCGGCCTGTGGCCGCAGGACGGCGACACCGTCGGCGCGCTCGTGCGGCATGCCGACGCCGCCATGTACCTCGACAAGGCCAACAGCCGCCGCGAGCGCGCGCCGGTCTAGCGCAGGCCGGCTAGGGCACCGAGCACACGCTCGCCGGCCGGGTCCTCGGCGGTGCTCGGCACGACGGCCAGGTGATCGGCACCGGCGTCGCGGTAGGCGGCGATCCGTGCTGCGATCTGATCCGCGCTGCCGATCGCGCCGATCATCGCCAACAGCTCCAGCGGGATCGCGTCGGCGAGCTCCGCGCGGCGCGCGCCGCCGCGCGCGCGCTCGACCAGCTCTCCGAAGCCGAGCTCTGCAAACAGCTCACCGTACCCCGGCGGCGCGAGGTACACCGCCAGCTGTCCCGCGGACTGCGCCCGCGATTGCTCGCCGGGGTTCAGCGCCACGGGAAGCCACACCGCCAGGCGCGGCGCGGGCCGGCCCGCCGCCGAGGCCTGCGCGTCGACGCGCGCGCGAACGCGCGCGACGTGCTCGGGCGTGACCAGGTTGAGGACGACCTCGTCGGCATGGCGCGCCGCCACGCGCGTCATCGCTGGCCCAAACGCCGCGACCGTGATCGAGGCCAGCGGCTGCGGGCGACGCAGCTTGAAGCCGTGCGCGCGAACGTGCTCGCCGTCGAGGTCCGCGCGCTCGCCGTCGAGGATCGCGCGCAGCGCCGGCAGCGTCTCGCGCATGCGCGGCGCCAGCGCCGCCCACGGCCGATCGTGCCAGCCGCTGACGATCGCCGGGCTGGACGCGCCCAGCGCGACGTCCACGGGGCGCCCGGTCAGCGTCGCCACCGAGGCGATGCCGAGCGCGATCGCGACCGGGCTGCGCACGCCGATCGCCAGCGGACCGACCTTCAGGCGCATGCGCTCGGTCTGGAGGCCGATCGCCGTGGCCAGCGCGAACGCGTCGAACGACGCCATCTCGCCCACCCACGCCGTCTCGATGCCCGCACGCTCGGCGGCGATCGCTATCTCCACGGCCTCCTCATCTGGGCGATCCAGCCAGAACGGCATCACCACGCCGAGCTCATGCCGCGCAGCGGACCCGCGCGCGGCGCCGGCCTCACGGCTCGCCCCGGGCCGCCGCGCGTCGAGCTGGTGTGTCACAGCATCGCCGTCTCCGTCGGCTGGTCGAGCAGGATGCGCCCAGTCAGCTCCCAGATCCCAGGGTTGACCTGGAAGTGCGCTGTCGCCGTCTGCGCGTCGCGCAGGCGCCGCTGGAGCGGCGAGCGCTCGTAGATCGCGGCGCCGCCGCCCAGGTCGCACATGCTGCGCGCGACCTCCGCCGCCGTGCGGACCGCGTGCGTTCCCGCCAGCCGCAAGCCGGTACGCAGCGCCACCGGCACCGGCTGACCGGGCGGCGTCGACTGCGCCGCCTGCCACGCCTCGTCGATCGCCTGGTAGTAGAAGGCGCGCGCCGCGCGCAGCGACGCCTCCGCCTGCGCCACCGCGCTCCACGTCGACGGGCGCTGCGCGAGCGTACGGCTTGATCCCTGCCCGACCTTGACCGCAGCCAGCTCGATCAGGTCCTCGATCGCGCCACGCGCGTTGCCCAGCGCAGCCGCGCTGATCGACAGCGCAAAGAAGGCGAAGATCGGGAATCGGTACAGGGCTGCGTCGGACGTCGGTCGCTCGAGCAGCGAGAGGCTGCGGTGGGCGGGGACGAACACATCCTCGGCGACCGTGTCGTGACTGCCCGTGCCGCGCAGGCCGCTGGTGTGCCAGGTGTCGAGGATCTCCAGCTCGCTCGTCGGCATGCCCATCGTGCGCATCGTCGGCTGCTCGTCCTGCTCGCCCTGCACCACGCAGCCGCCGAACAGGTAGTCGGAGTGGCTGATCCCGCTGCAAAACGCCCAGCGGCCTGACACGCGATAGCCACCGCCCACCGGTCGCGCTCGCCCGCTCGGGGCAAAGATCCCGGCCGCGACCGTGTCTGCGTCGGCGAACGTCTCAGCGAGCCCCTCCGCCGGCAGCCAACCGGCGAGCAGGCTGCTGGTGGCGGCGATCGACACGCACCACCCCGCCGAGGCATCGCCGCGCGCGAGCGTCTCCGCGCATTCCAGCGTCACCGCCGGCGGCGCCTCGGGCGCACCGATCGCGGCGGGCACACCCGCGCGCAACAGGCCGCTGGCGCGCAGCGCGCCCACGAGCTCCTCGGGCAGCCGCCGATTGGCCTCTGTCGTGGGTGCCAGCTCGCGCGCAAGCCCGGTCAGCCCCGCTGCCGCCTGCTGCAAGCTCTCCGTCGTGTCCGTCATTGGCGCCGCAGCAGCCTAGACCACAGCGATGGCGGGCGCGGCTGGGCGCGTTGCCACTCGTCTTTCAGCAGCAGCTGACCGCGCCGACGCGCGGCGAGCACGCAGGCGGAGTGGGCGTGCCTGCGCCGGCGGGTGTCACCCTCGGGCGCGATCAGCATATGCTCGCTCAGAGCGGGTAGGTGATGACCACAGATTGGACACCGATACGTCGCCGGCTTACGGTTCGCCGCACGGCGAACCGTCCACCATCGCGCGGGCGCAAGGCTCCTGTCCATCGCCCCATTGTGGCGCCGCTGGCCGCCACGCTCGCGACCACCGTCGCGCTCGGCATCGGGCTCGCGCTCGCCCGCTCCCAGCGCGAGCGACACAACCCGCGCCAGCGGCGTCTGGACCCTCGGCTCGGGCTGGCACCGTACGAGCCGTTGGCCGTGGGGCTGCGACGCATGGCGGCCGGCCAAGCAGAGCTCGCGATCGAGATGCTCGCTGGACCTGACAGCAACGGCAGCGTGCCCGACGACAAGGCCGTACACGAGACGCGCAAGGCCCTCAAGCGCCTGCGCGCGCTGGTGCGGCTGCTACGCCACGCGCTTGGCGAGGCCACCTACGCGCACGAGAACGCCGTCCTGCGCGACACCGGCCGGCGCCTGGCGGGGGTGCGCGACGCCGAGGTGATGGTGGGAACGCTCGACAGCCTGATCGCCAAGCAGCCGCGCAGGCTCGGGCGCTGTCACGGCGCGCTCGCGCTGCGCGCTCGCCTGGAGGCCGAGCACAGTCGCGCGCGAGGAGCCACCGTCGGCGACACCGTCACACGCGGCGAAGTGCTCGGCGAGCTGCGCGCCTTCCGCGGCCGCGTCGAGCGATGGACCCTGCCCGAGCGCCCAGGCCTCGAGCTCGTGGAGGCTGATCTCGCGCGCCTGTACGAGCAGGGCCGCCGGCGCTACCGACGAGCGGCACGACTCAAGGGCAAGGAGATGGTCGCGATGCACGAATGGCGCACGCGCGTCAAGGACCTGCGCTACGTGTGCGAAATGCTCCAGCGGCGCGGCCACGACAAGCGTCTGGCGCGGGTGGCTCGGAGCGCCGACGATCTCGGCGAAGCGCTCGGCCAGGACCACGACCTCGCGGTGCTCGAAGATCATCTACGCGCGGGCGCCCGCTGGGACGGCCCGGAGACCTGGCGCGCCGATCGGCGCACCCGAGCGCTCCTGCTGCAAGCGACCGCGAGACGCCGGCGAGAGCTCCGCAAGCGCGCGCTGCGCGACGGCGCGCGTCTGTATGGCTCGCGCCGCAAGCAGTTCGTGCGCGACGTGCACAAGGCGTATTTCGACGCGCGCAGGTGAGCGAGGCATCCGTGTCGCCCTCCGCTTCGGCCTCGAGCGCCGCGCCCGAGCGCTCAAACGCTCCGCGTCGCGCTCACGCGATCGCTGGAGTCGCGCTGCTTGAAGGTCGCTGTCAGCCGCACCCGCAGGGTTCGCCTGTCCGCTAGCAGCCGCCTGCCGGCCGCAGTCAGCCGCAGCTCGAGCGACGCGGTCGCGGCGTGGGTAAGAGCGCGACGAACGTAGGCGATCAGGCGCGCATGGCCCGGCGCCGTGGCGACCAGCGAGCACGCGAGCGTGAGCTCGCCGGCGCCCGGCGCGCGGAAGCGCAGCCGCCAACCGTCTGCGCCGAGCAGCCTGGCGGCGGCTCTAGCGGACACCGCTGTCACCAGGGCCTTCAGGGCGCTGTCGAGCGCCTGCCTGTCCCCGGCCGCGGCGTGCGTGCCGACGCCGCCGAGGCCCGTGGGCACGGAGCCGGCGTCGGCGGCGCTCGGCGCTGGGCCCGCGACCGACGATCCACCCCCGTCGCCAGGCATCTGTGCCACGCCCGTGGGTGTGGCTTCTTCGCCGGACGCGGCGCTCGCGAGCGTGGCCAGGTGGTCGTATAGAGCGACGCCGTTGGGTTCAGCCGGTGCGCCTTCGTAGTCGGTGATCAGCGATAGCGCGCTGCACGATGGTTCTTCGAGGACGAACCAGCCCCAGGCGAGGTAGCTCACGCCGTGCTGATCGGCCCACGCCATGTAGGTGTTGTCGAAGTTCCCCGGGTCCTGCCCGCTCGGCGGGCAGTCGTCCTCGTCGAACTCGCCCGTCACCACCGGGACCTGAGCGGCGACCGGCGCGATCGTGGCCGTCCAGCAGCTTTCGCTTTCGCAGCTCTCGCCGGTGTAGTTGTGAAACGACGCCGCCAGCTGCCGGTCGGGGTCGGTCGGCTCGAAATCGAGCCATTGGCTGAGGTCGTTGGCATAGCCGAGCCCACCCAACATGATCGGCTGGCTGGCCCCCGCCGAGCGGATCGCGTCCACCACCTGCTGCATGCCGACGGCGGTGTAGGTCCGTGCGGGGTCCGCAGCTTCCTGATCGCTGGCGTCGGGGACTTCGCAGCCGCCGTCCTGCCAGCAGGACCAGCTCACCGGATACGCGCTCTCACCGTCGGCGGCGGGTGAGAAGGGCTCGTTGAACGCGTCGAACACCACCGCCGGATCGGAGGCGAAGACGCCTGCGACCGACCGCCAGAATTCCAGCGAGTGTTCGTCGGGCATCGCACGCTGCCCGTTCGCGGGCGTGCTCCCAGGCGCGGACCAGTGCAGGTCCAGAATCGCGTACAGGCCGTCCGCGTTCAGGTCCTGCACGTAGGACTCGATCGCCTGCCGGTAGCCGGCCGCGGTCAGCGCCCCGGCGGGATAGCCGTTTATGCCCAACCAGCAGTCCTCGTTCAGCGGAATCCTGACCGCGTTCGCGTGCCAAGCGGCGATCGCCGCGGCGTCGGCTGCTTCGAGCGGCCCGCTCGCGTAGCCATAACCGTAGAAGCACGCGTACTCGGTGCTCGAGCGGTTGACCCCCAGTAGCCGGACGGTTTGGCCGGAGCCGTTCACGAAGTGGTTGCCCGAGACCATGATCGACAGCGCAGGCTCGGCGCCCGCCGGCACGGCTGCCCACCCAAGCGCCAGCGCGAGCAGCACTGTCAGCAAGGAGCTCGTCATGCCCGAACCGGCGATCGAGCTCGACCTGGGGAGACCCAAGGCGGCCCGCACGCTCACAGCCGTCGCGAACCCTAGCTGACGCTGACCACCGTCAGCGTGCGCCTGCCCTTCGGCAGCGCCACCGCGGTGTGCTCACCCGGCGCGCGACCCAGCAGCGCCAGCGCCACAGGCGATTCAGCCGAGAGCCGCCCCTCGCGCGGCGCCGCATCGTGGGAGCTCACGATCCGCCATGTCTGCTCGACGCCCTGCTCGTCGCGTACCACCACCGTCGAGCCGAAGCCGACGACCCCGTCGGCGCCGCCCGGCGTGTCCTCCACGACCACCGCACCGGAGATCTTCTCGCGCAGGCGCGCGATCTTGGTCTCCAGGTGCGCCTGCTCGTTCTTGGCGTCGTGGTACTCGCTGTTCTCCTTCAGATCGCCCCATTCGCGCGCCGTCTTGATGCGTGCGGCGATCTCGCGCCGGCCATCGCCCTCGAGCGCTGCGAGCTCGGCTTCCATCGCCGCAAGGCTGTCCGCCGTCGTAAGGTTCGCCGCGTCGGTCACCGTCAGCAGAGCCTACTCCGGCGAGCAGTCGGGGCACTGCGACGGCGCGCCTGTGCCTAGAAGTACTCCGTGGGCGAGATCGACAGCAGCGCGTAGACCTGCACGATCGCCGCTTGGTAGAGCAGCTGCGCCGACGGTGGCGTGCCTGCCACGAACACGTTGTCGCTCAGGCGCCGGTACAGCCACGCGTAGTCGACATAGCCCTGAGCGAGCGCCTGGCCGGGCGGGTCGTGCGTCACCGAGTCGAGGTACATCAGGTTGCGTAGGTACACGGACACGAAGAACGGGTTTTCCGAACCCAGCCGTTCGTTGTCGAAGTACGCCAGCGCCGCGTTCGCAGTCTGGCGCGCCTGCCACAGGTAGGCCGAGTCGCCGGTCGCCTGGTAGAGCAGCGTGCCCGCGCCGATCATCGAGCCCTGGTTATAGCTCCACAGCGCCTGTTCCACAGAGCCTTTGCGGCCGATGTGGTCGGCGTACATGGCGTTGGGCTCGAGCAGGCACTGTCGCACCCATTCGTAGGCTTTGACCGCGAACTGGAGGTAGCCCGTGTTGTGCGTGGCGCGGTACAGCTGAAGCGCGAGCTCGGCCGCCGGCGCCGTGGTCACCGTATTGCGCTGGTTGTTTTCCAGAGCGTTTGAGAACGGGATGCCTCCCTCGCACGCCAGGCCCGGGGCTTCCTGCCAGCCGGCCATCTCGAAGGCCATGATCCCCTCCGCGCTGCCCAACAGCGCGCTCTTGTGCGCCAGCTCGTACAGGCGCATCAGCTCGATCCCCACCCAGTCGTTGTCGTCGTAGTACTTCGGACCACCGGGACCCGCCGGCGGCGCGACGGTACCGTCGAACGCCGCCAGCGTGCTCGTGTACACGCCTTCGGAGGCACCTGAGTTATCGGTGTCCAGGTAGGAGTTCAGCCCGCTCAGGCGCGCGTCCAGTTCGCGCGCAAGAGACACGCCCAGATGGGGGATGAAGGCGACGCTCACGGTCGCTGCCAGCGCCTGCGAGAACGGCCACAGATACGAGAACGGTTCGCCCAGGTACAGGCCCGAGCCTTCGATGTAGTAGTTCTTTTGCATCGCTTCGTACGCGGCCAGTGCACGCGCCGGATTACCCCGTAGGACCGGCTTCTTGGGCTTGCTTGGCTTCTTGGGCTTGGCGCGCGCGACACGCGCGTACTGCCAGGGCCGGGGCACGAACGCCGGGCGTGTGGCGCCAGCGGGATAGGCCGAGGCAGCAGGCGCCGCCGCGCCACGGTGGACGATGCGTGCGGCGAGCGCGCCGGAGGGCGCCAGCACCAGCGCTGAGAGCACCAGCAGCATGCCAGAGAGGCCCCAGACCCCCCGCCCGTGATCGCGATCGAAAATCATCGACTAAGCAAGCACAACAAGCGACGGCGCCATTCGATTTGGTATACGGATGCTCGTCCTCGCGCGGCACACCGCCACCTGCCGCGCGAGGTCGGGGGCATTCTCCCATAGCGTCGCGCGCAAGGACGAAGGTGAAGCGGCACTTGCACTTCGACTACACGACCATCGGCCACGTCACCGTCGACGTCCTGCCCGACGGCTCCCGGCGCGCCGGGGGAGCCGCGTTCTACAGCGCGCTGCAAGCCGCGAGGCTGGGCCTGCGCACGTTGATCGTCACCCGCGGCGTCGAGCGCGAGATCGAAGCGCTGCTCGAGCCCTACCTCGGCGAGCTCGAGCTGCGTGTCCTCCCCGCCACACGCACGACCACGCTGGAAACGCTCCAATCGGCCCCCGACGGCGACGGCGCGGACGCGGCGCGGCGCCAGCGCATGCTCGCGTGGGCGGGTCCGATCGCGCAGGACGTGCTCGTCGAGACCGCGATCCTGCACCTGGCGCCGGTCGCTCGCGAGAGCCCCAGCCGCTGGCGTGGAGTGGCCGCGTTCGTGGGGCTGACTCCCCAAGGGCTTGTGCGCGAGTGGAGTGCAGCCGACGCGGAGGTTCGCATCTGCGAGGCGACCCCGGCCGCGGCGGGCGTCGCGCGGCGCTGCGATGCGATCGTGGTGAGCGAACTCGAGGCCGATAGCTGCGCGGGCCTGATCGCGGCAGCGAGCGCAGCCGGTGCCGTGGTGGCGGTGACCAGCGGCGCGCGGCCGAACACGATCCTCACGCCGGGCAACGCGCCGATCGAGCTGAACGTGCCGCCGATCGATCGTGCGCTCGACGACTTCGGCGCCGGCGACGTGTTTGCGGCGGCGTTCTTCGTGGAGCTCAGCGATGGCTGCTTGCCCGCGCAGGCCGCGGCGTTCGCAAACGCGGCCGCGGCCGTTCGCCTGGGCGGAGCAGGCGCGGGAGCGATCGGCAGCCGCGCCGAGATCGAGGCGCGGCTCAGCCGGGTAGCGCTCGGTCGATGAGCGCTGTCAGCTGCTCGGTGGCGATCGCCTGACCGTTGCCGCATGCCCGCGCTGCGAGCATCAGGCTGCCACCGACCGGGGCCATCGCCACCTGGGCCACGCGCGCGCGCGGCGCGTGCTCGTGGATCGCGCGCGTGAGCGGCTCGACGTACACCGCGCCGGCCTTGAACGCGCTGCCGATCAGCCCCACCGGGAAGTCCGCGTCGGGGTCGCTCGAGTAGTCGCCTGCGAGGCCGATCTCGCGGATCACCGCCTCGATCTGCTTGCCCAGCTCGCGCGCGCCGCGCTCGTAGAGCTCGCGCGCGACCGCGTCGCCGCGTTCGGCGAGCTTTGCGGTCTCGATCGCAAACGCCGCGATCTCGCCCTTGGTGAGGGGCTTGGAGTAGACGCTGGCGGCGACCGCCTCCACGCTCGGCTGCCCGAAGAACGACACCACCGCATCGCTCAGGGCGGTCGGCGGCGCCGACCCCTCGCGGTCGGCGAGCGCCGCCTTGATCGACTGCACGCCCAGCCAGTAGCCCGAGCCCTCATCGCCGAGCAGGTGGCCCCAGCCCCCCGCTCGCCACGCACGCGCGTCCGCGCCGGCACCCGCCACGCCGAACACGTTCGAGCCCGTTCCGGCGATCACCGCCACCCCCGGGCCGCCACCCGTGGCCGTGGCCCACGCCGCGACCACGTCGTTGACGACGATCCACGCCTCCGTCCGCGCCGCATGCACGTTGTTGACCACACGCTCGGTGTCCGTACCCGCGATCGCCAGCACCGCCCCGGCCAGGTGTTCGGCGTCGATGCCCGCCGCGTCGATCGCCTCGTCGGCGGCGCCAAGCAGCGCGCCCACGGCGGCCTCGGCTCCGACCGCGTCCTCGTTGCTCGGACCCCCGTGGCCCAGGTACAAGCTCCGCTCACGCAGGTCCAGCACGGCCGCGAGCGTCTTCGTGGCGCCCCCATCGACCCCCATCACGTAGCGCGCATCCACGCTCAGAGGCTGGGCGCGGGTGAGCACGGCGGGCAATTTGACCAGCGGCTCGCGGTTCACGGGCGCCATCCTCTCAGGATTCGCGCGCCGGCGCATATCCTCGCGCTGGCGTTCCGAGGAGGCCCGCGTTTCGAGGCGCCCGGCGTCACCGCGCGCGCGCTCGCCGCGCCCGCGAGCGGGTTCGCCCGGGCGCTTCATCACAGTGTCCAAGCGTTGATTCAGGACTCATGCCTGTGCGCACACGCGCCGATCCCACCAGCGACATGAGCCCACCCGTGGCAAGCGACAGCCAAACGGTCACCGCCGGCGCGGAAGCGCTGCTGCGCGAGCACCCCGACGCGCTCGTCTGCGGGCTCGCGGGAAACGGGCTGATCGTGCCGGTGCCGCAGTCGGTCGGCCTGTGGGGGCAGGGCCTGATCGAGGGCCGCGCGCTGATCGACAACGTCGTCGCCGCCGATCGCGCCACGGTCGTGAAAATGTGGATCCGCGCGCAGGAGGAGGGCGCTGCCGCCGGCAAAGTGCGCATGCTCCGCAAGCCTTCGAAGTGGACGACGCTGCACTTCCTCGACCTGCGCGAAGTCCACGGCGTGCTGCTGGGCGTGGTGATCCCGAGCGACGAGGACGTGGGCGAGGAGGAGGAGCTCGAGGAGCAGGGGCCCGCTGCTCCGCGCTTCTGCTCGCTGATGGAGGACGAGAACGCGCGGGTCACCGACTGCGACCCCGCGTTCACGGAAATGTTCGGCTACACGAGCGAGGAGCTGCTCGGCAACTCGGTGCTCGATCAGATCCACCCCGACGACCAGGGCCGTGCGGTCGAGGGCTGGCTGGCGGTGCTCTCGACCCACCGCGACCAGCAGACGCGGCTGAGGCGCCGCCGCAAGGACGGCTCGTACATGTGGGTCGACACGACCCTTCGCAACTTCCTGCACCACCCCGACCGCAAATTCGTGCTCGTCGAGATCATCGACATCTCGGCGGAGATGCAGGCACAGGAAGCCTTGCAGGAACGAGAGGAGCTGCTGCGCCGGCTGACCGCTGCGATGCCTGTCGGGCTAATGCAGCTCGACACCGACCGCAACGTCGTCTACCACAACGCGCGCCTGCTGGAGATCCTGTACGGCTCTCAGGACTCGGGGCTCGTGCCCGCGTCCGAGGACGGCGAGTCGAGCGAGCAGAGCGACGCGGACAGCACCTCGACGCTGACGCTCTTGAGCACGCTGACCGAGGAGAGCACGGCAGAGCTCGACGCGACGCTCGAGGAGGTGCTCGGGGACGGGGTCGACCGCGATCTGGAGGTCGACATCACGCTGCCATCCGGCGTCTGGCGCCGAGCGCTGCTCAGCCTGCGCGCGCTCCTACGAGCCAGCGGCGAGGTCAACGGCGCGATCACGTGCGTGCTCGATGTCACCGACAGCGCGCGCGCGCGCCAGGAGCTAGAGCATCGCGCCACCTTCGACCCGTTGACGCAGTGCCACAACCGCGCGTCGGTGCTGAGCACGCTCGAGCGCGAGCTCGGACGCGAGGGTTCGCCCAGCACGGGCGTCGTCTACGTCGACCTCGATCGCTTCAAGCCGGTCAACGACAAGCTCGGGCACGCAGCCGGCGACGAACTGCTCGTGCAGGTCGCCGAGCGCCTGCGGCTGGCCAGCCGCGACAGCGACATTGCGGGCCGCCTCGGTGGCGATGAGTTCCTGGTCGTGCTCCGCGACCTGCCGGGGTCGGAGATGGCGATGCGCGCCGCCGAGCGGATCTGCGAGGCGTTGTGCGGCAGCTTCGAGCTGGCCTGCGGGAGCGTGGAGATCAGCGCAAGCGTGGGGGTCGCGTGCTCCAACGGCGAAGCGATCTCGGCGGAGGAGCTGATCAGGCGCGCGGACGCCGCGATGTACCAGTCAAAGCAGCACGGGCAGTGCCTGCCCGTGATGGCAGGCTCTTAGCGCGGCGCTGAGCACGACCGCGCCGACGCCCGGCTATTTCTTTTTCTTCGGCGCTTTGAACTTGAACTTGGTTGCAGAGGGTGCACTCGTGCCAAACGGGCTGGTCACGGTGACGGACACGCTCCCAGCCGCCTCGGCGGCCGTGACCGCGGTGATGGTCGTCGCCGAGTCGATCGTAAAGCTCGTGACGGCGCTCGTTCCGAAGTGGACGGCGCTGGCTTCGGAGAAGCCTGTGCCGGTGATCGTAACGACCGTCCCGCCAGTGGTCGAGCCGCTCTTGGGAGCCAGCTTCTTGACGCTCGGCGGTGGCGCATAGGTGAACTCGTCGGCGGGGGAGACGGGCGTGACGCCAACGGGCGTGGTGACCCTTACGTCCACCGCCCCAACCGCGTGCGCGGGCGCGATCGCGGTGATCGACACGCCGGAGTTGACGGTGAAGCTGCTGGCGGCGACGCCCCCGAAGCTGACTGCGCTCGCTTCGGAGAGGTCGATGCCGGTGATCGTGACAGAGCTGCCGCCTTTCACCGGGCCCCCGTCCGGGCTGAGCCCGGTGACAGCCGGGAGCGGTTCGCCGTAGGCGACGTCGTGCTCGGCCCCGGCGGCGACGCCAACCTGCTCGCCCACGCCGACCGCCTGAACCGGGGTGTCGCCCGCCGCGCTCACCGTTCCGTTCCCGAGCTCACCGAATTTGTTTTCGCCCCACGTCATCACGTCGCCGCCGCCCACAAGCGCCATTGCGTGCCAGCCGCCGGCAGCGATCTGGGCCGCGCCGTCGAGGTCGCTGACCGCAGTCGGCGTTTCGTCGTCGCGCGACACGCTGCCGTGACCGAGCTGGCCGTATTTGTTTTCGCCCCAGGCCACCACCGAACCGCCAGCGAGCAGCGCCATCCCGAAGCGCTGGCCCTCGGCGATCGCGCTCGCGCCACTCACGCCTTCCACGGGTACCGCGTGGTCGCTCTCGCGTTCTCCACTGCCTTCCACTTCGACTTCTTCGTTGGCCAGCTGCCCGTATTCGTCATCGCCCCAGGCCATGACAGTGCCGTTGCCGAGCAGCGCCATGCTGTTTTCGCCGCCCGCGGCAATCGCCGTGGCGCCGCTGACCCTGAAGACGGAGACCGGGGCCTCGGTGTTTGCGAAGGTGCCGTTGCCGATCTCACCGGAGTAGTTGGCCCCCCACGCCTTGACGGCGCCGTCGCTGAGCAGCGCGAGGCCCGTCTCACCGCCAGCCGCGATCGCGGTGACGCCGGTCAGTCCTTTGACCTGCACGGGGCTCTCTTCTTCTTCGAGGCTCCCGTCGCCCAACTGCCCGTATTCGTTGCCACCCCACGCCTCGACGGTGCCATTGCGCAGCAGCGCCAGTGCGAAGTTGTTGCCGGCGGCGATCGCGACCACCTTGCTCAGCCCTTGCACCGGCACCGGCACGTCGCTGAACGGTTCTTCGCCGGGGAAGGTGCCGAGCTGGCCGTATTCGTCTTCGCCCCAGGCCACGACCGTGCCATCGCTGAGCAGCGCGAAGGTGTCGTGCTGGCTGGCCGCCACCGCCGTCACGAACTTCGGCCCGCCCGGGGCCACTGGCACGTCGCTGTTTTCCAGATCGCCGTTCCCGAGCTGTCCGAACACGTTCGAGCCCCAGTCGACGACGGAGTAGTGGTGGGTCGTGACGGTGAGTGTCGCGGGCGCGCTCGTCGCCGTGCCGGCACCGCTGCTGAACACGGCTCGATATTCGTCGCCGCTTTCAGAGAGCGCGGCACTGGCGATCGTCAGCTGGTCGCTCTTGGCGCCTTCCACAGCGCTCCAGCTGCTGCCTTCATTGGTCGAGAGTTCCCACTGCACTGTCGGCGTGGGGATGCCGGTCGCGGCGGTTTCGAACGTCGCGCTCTGGCCGGGTTCGACGGTCGTGTTCGCCGGCTGCTCACTGACGGCAGGGGCATCCTGGACGGTCAACGTGGCCGCGTTGCTGGTCGCGTGACCGGCCGCGTTTTCAAAGCGCGCGCGGTACTCGTCGCCGCTTTCCGCGCGCCGTGCGCCGGAGATCGTCAGCTGGTCGCTCGTGGCTCCTTCCACGTCGCTCCAGGTGGACCCGCCGTCTGTCGACTCTTCCCACTGGACCGTGGGCGCAGGAGTGCCTGCCGCGAGCGCTTCGAATGTGGCGCTGGCGCCGACTTCCACGGTGCGGCTGGTGGGCTGGGTGGTCACTTTCGGCGCGAGCTCGACGGTGAGCGTGGCCGCTTCGCTGGTTGCGCGCCCAGCAGTGCTTTCGAAGGTGGCGCGGTACTCGTCGCCATTTTCGGAGGTCTTCGCGCTGGCGATCGTGTAGATGTCGGAGGTGGCTTTCGCGATCTTGCTCCAGGTGCCGCCGCTGTTGGTCGACAGTTCCCACTGCACGCTGGGCGTGGGGAATCCGCTGGCCGCAGCTTCGAAGCTCGCGCTCTGGCCTTCCTGGACGGTCGTGCTCGCCGGCTGCTCGGTGACACCCGGAACGATCTGGACCGTCAGCGTGGCTACTTCGCTGATGGCGTCGCCCTTGGGATTCTTAAAGACCGCGCGGAAGCGGTCTCCGCTTTCCGACGTGCCGGTTTCGGCGATCGTGAGCTTGTCCGAGGTCGCCCCCGCGATCCCGCTCCAGCTGGCGCCCCCGTTGGTTGAGATCTGCCACTGCACGGTCGGGGCCGGTGGCCCGACCGCTGCGGCTTCGAAGGTCGCGCTCTGACCCGCTTCGACCGTGACGCTGACGGGGTTTTCGGTCACTTTCGGGGCCTTTTCATCCGCCCAAGCAGAGACGGTGAAGACCGCGCTCAGCAAAGCCGCTAGCAGTACACACGCTGTCAGCGCGAGGAGCGGGTGGCGCCGGCTCCCAGCGAATATCGGCACTGCGTCACGACCATCAGCGAATCCAATACCCACTCCGCTTTGCGAGCGGACCTTCCTTGTCCACCGGACCACTTCGCCCCTCCCCACCGTTGCACCGCTGAGACTATCGGACAAACCGCGGGAGATGAGCCGCCACGTGCGGCCCATCTCCCGCAGGCCTTCGGGCTAACCTGCGCGCCCGATCACCCTTCTTCTTCTTCTTTTTCTATTTCAGCCTGTAGTTTTTCTTGTTTTTCTTTTTCTTCTTGTTCTACCCGTTCGGCTTTTTCTTTTTCAGCTTTTTCTTCGTTTTCTGCTTTTTCTGTTTCGGCCGCTTCTGCCGCTTCTCTTTCTGCCTGTTCTAGTTCGGGGTTCCGTTCCCCGGCTTTTTCAGCTTTTTCTTTTTCTTCTTTTTCTCGTTTGAGTTTGTTTTCGGCTTCGACTTCTGCTTTGTCGCGGAATCCCAGGTTGCCCTTCTTGATTTTAACTTCTTCGAGTTCGATTTCGATTACGCCGGTGTTGTCCTTGTATTTCGGTTCCACCGGGCAGTTCGGAGATTTCTTGATGTGGGATACGACCTTCTCCATTTCCGTAAAGAGATCGATCTCTTCCTGGAAGCCGGCCGGGAACTTCTTTATCTTGGCCGGATGTTTTTCGGTTTCGTAGGTCGCGGCTTCAAATTCATTTTCCGGTTTTTTCGTCGCCTTGACAGGAACGGTCTGCGCGGGAAGTTCGACCTGGCACGGAATGCCCTTTGGCCCCTTGATGAAGACCGTAGTTTTGCTGATGTGGACGGAGGTGCTTTCGCCGCCGCCGGTTTCGACGAATCCGTTGGAGTGGAATTCAAAGGCGATTTTGAAGTTCGGGATCTTCACGCCCTTTGCGTGCGCGTGTTCGCCGAATTGGGTCCGCACCTTGCACCCAATGAACGTGACCAACTCGAACAGCGTGTCGGACCGTTCGGAATCGACCCCACCCCCACTCTTGACCTTCTTGCACGTTTCGACGTCGATCGCAGAGTCTCCGAGCTGGAGTGTTTCTACTTCGCCGATGCCTGTATCAACTGCCTTACTCGTTTCGGTGATTTTTGGTCCGTGCGGGTAGTTCGCGACGAACTTGCCCAGCACCTTCGCCGGTTTCGTATGCGTTTTTTTGTGCGTGATGGCAAAGCTGGGCGAGGCCACAGCACCGACGGTGCACAACGCCACCACAACCAACCCGATCCCAATCCTGATGCGTCTCATTCTCCTAAGTCCTCGCTTTCGCCTGGAACGCTTGACATAGCTCGCGGCTGCGTCTGCCACCCCGACGGCGCGAGCGTCTCCCCTCCCCCGCCTCCACCGAGATACAGGGCGCGAGCATATCACGAAGGCCCGCCCCTTGACAGCAGCGCGAAAGGTCGGCCCGTCTGGCCGTCGCTGGACATCTCGAGCGCCGGGCGGTGCGCCCGCCGGCTCCTGCCGTCGCGACCGAGCAACCGGCCTCGACAGAACCGTGGCGAACCGCCTTGCTCGCCGGAGGCGAGACCCTGGCTGGCCGGCCATGTTAGCGCTCGTCGGGCGCCGATGCCCTCGCGCGACCCTGTCGCGCGCCGAGAACTTAGGGAGGGTCTTACGCCGAGAACTTAGGAGGGTCTTAAGCACAAGTGGAAGAGTGTGCGCAGAAGATGCGCTGGATCACCGGAAAACGGCGGCGGAGCCTGTTCCTTGCGATCGCGGCGGCGGCGGTGGCAGCGGGGGTGGTCGTGGCGATCGCCTCAGCCAACAGCAGCCCGCGCCACCTCCACACGCCGCGCGCGCGCCTGGAGCGCAGCCGTGCCAAGCACCGCTCGGCCGCGCATCGCCGCGGCCTCAGCGCACGTGGCGTAGCTGCCGCTTATCTCGGCCTCACACGCGCTCAGCTGCACGCCAAGCTGCGCTCCGGTGAGACGCTCGCGCAGATCGCCAACGCCACCAGCGGGAAGTCGGCTAGCGGGCTGATCGAAGCGCTCGTGAAGGCCAGCCAGCAGGCGCGGATGGCTAGCGTGCGCAGCCGCATCGCGCTGGTCGTCGACGGTGTTCGGTTGTCCACCGGGCGCTCGGCGGCTGCGTACCTGGGCGTCAGCGCCGCACAGCTGCGGGCGAAGCTGCGCTCGGGCAAGAGCCTCGCGCAGATCGCCGACGCCACGTCGGGCAAGTCGGTGACGGGTCTGATCGACGCGATCGTGGCCGCGAAAGAAGCAGAGGTGAAGGCGGCACGCGGGTCCGGCGCGCTCGGAGCATCAGCGGCCGACAAGTACCTGTCGAAGCTTCGCAGGCACGTCACGCGCCAAGTGGAACACGCGCCGCGCACGGCGACTCGCTGACGCGCGGCCCCGTACGCAGGCGCCGGCGCCGCGCAGATTCTCACACGCCGCGGTAGGCGCGCTGCCAGGCGTCATCATTACACGGGGATGCCAGAGGTGCAACAGACCTGCGAGAAGTGCAACACCGCGAACCCAGCCCCTGCCCGCTTCTGCATGGGATGCGGCGAGGAGCTCGCACGCGTGTGCCCCGCGTGCGGGTCACCAGCACCGGCGCAGGCGCGCTTCTGCATGTCCTGCGGCGGCGAGCTAGACGGGGCTTCAGAGGACGGCGCAGAGGGCAAGCGCGCGGGCGCCGAGCAGCCGGACTCGTCCGAGCGCGCAACGGCCGCGGGGGGCGAGGCGACGCGGGAGGAGCGGCGCACGGTAACGGTCCTGTTCGCGGACCTGTCCGGTTACACGGCGGTCTCCGAGCGCTTGGATCCAGAGGCGGTGAAGGCGCTCGTCGACCGTTTCGTGAGCCGTCTCGGGCAGGAGGTCGAGCGCGTGGGAGGACGCGTGGACAAGTACATGGGCGACAACGTGATGGCGATCTTCGGGGCGCCTGTGGCACATGAGGACGACCCCGAGCGCGCGGTACGCGCGGCGATCGCGATGCAGGCGGCGATGGGCGAGCTCAACGAGCGACTGCTGGCCGACTACGGCGTCGAGTTCGCGCTGCGCGTCGGCGTGAACACGGGTGAGGTGCTGGCCGGCAAGGTGGGCGAGGCGTACACGGTGATCGGGGATGCGGTCAACGTTGCGTCGCGCCTTCAGACGAGCGCCAGTGTGGGGACGATCACCGTCGGCGAGCGCACGCAGCGGGCAACCGCGGGCGTGGTCGAGTACGCGGCGCTGCAACCACTCGAGCTGAAGGGCAAGTCGGCGCCGGTCGCCGCCTGGCGCGTGGTAGGCCTGCTGGAGAGCAGCGGCGGCGGGGCGCGCAGGCCACACCGCGAAGCGCCGCTCGTCGGCCGATCGGACGAGTTCGCGACGCTTCAGATGGGGTTCGCGCGGGTCGCGCGCAACGACGCTCCACACCTGGTGACCGTCTTCGGCCAGGCGGGTGTGGGCAAGACGCGCCTGGCGCGTGAGCTCGAGCATTGGCTTCAGACGCGAGATCCACCGGTGCTCGCGCGCCGCGGCCGCTGCCTGCCGTTCGGCTCGAGCGTCGTCTACTGGCCGCTCAGCGAAATGCTGCGCGAGGCATGCGCGATCCGCGACGGCGACCCGGTGGACGTCGCGTGGGGAAAGCTGACGGCGCGACTCGGCCCACTGCTCGACGCGGACGGCGACGCCGAGCAGCTGACGCGCCGAATCGCACCGCTGGCGCGGCTGCTGGGGATCGAGACGAACGGCTCGAGCGCCTCCGAGACGAGCGAGCGCGAAGACGCGCAGAGCGCACGCGAGGGCATCTTCGCTGCCGTTCGCAGCTGCCTGGAGGCGATCGCGCAGGGCGAGCCGCTGGTGCTCGTGTGGGAGGACATCCACTGGGCTGACGAAGGCATGCTCGACCTGATCGAGTACCTGTCGCAGTGGCTGCGGGCGCCCGTGCTCCAGGTCTGCCTCGCGCGCGACGAGCTGCTCGAGCGCCGCCCGAACTGGGGCGTCTCACGCCGCACCACCACGAGCCTGTTCCTGGACCCGCTGAGCCCCGCCGACACGCGCGAGCTGATCGAGGACCTGCTGCGCGACCGCGGCGCGACGGCGGATGTGATCGGAGCGCTCGCGGAGCGCGCCGAGGGCAACCCGCTGTTCGCAGAGGAGATGGTGCAGCGGCTCGCCGAGGCTGGTGGCGAGCGAGCAGCCGAGCTGCCGGACACGGTCCAGGGCTTGCTCGCCGCACGGCTGGACTCGCTGGCGCCGCTCGAGCGCCACCTCGTCTCACACGCGTCCGTTGTCGGTCGCACGTTCTGGGAGGGGGCGCTCGCCGGCGTGGCAGCGGCGGAGGGAGGCAACCTGCACGAGGCGCTGGCGACGCTGCGCGAGAAGGACATCATCGTGCCGGGGGAAGGCGCGCGCCTGGAGGGCGAGCAGGAGCTCGCGTTCAAGCACGTGCTGATTCGCGACGTCGCCTACGAGATGCTGCCGAAGGCGGTGCGTGCTTACAAGCACTTCGAGGTCGGAGGGTTCATCGAGCAGCGCGCGGGCGAGCGTCGCCACGAGGTGGTGGCGCTGTTGGCCGAGCACTACGGTCGCGCGGCGACGCTCGGCGAGGAGGTGCGCCTGGAAGAGGCCGAGCTGGCGCCACTGCGCGCCAAGGCGCTCGAGTTCATCGAGGCCGCGGGCGACGCGGCCAGCGCCCTGTACTCCAACCAAGAGGCGCTGGCCCACTATGCGGCCGCGGCCGCGCTGATCGCCGACGACGACGCACGACTGGCGCGGATCAACGAGAAGCAAGGCGACCTGGCGCTGAGGCTGGGACGCGTCGACAAGGCGATCGCGGTTTGGGAGCTGGCGCTGGAGCACCACCGCGAGCACGACGACCTCGAGCACGTGGCCGAGCTGCACCGCAAGATCGGAGCGGCGCTCGCACACAAGGGAGAGCGCACACAGGCGATCCAGCACCACCAGCAGGGCATCAACCTGATCAAGGACGGGCCGCCGTCGCTGGCGCTCGTGCGGCTGTACGAGGAGGCCGCGTGGCTGTACATGCAGGTTGGCGACAACATGCTCGCGATCTACGCCTCGGAGAAGGCGCTGCGCCTGGCCGAGCGCCTGGGCGAGGTGCGCGCGGCGAGCCGTGCGCATGGGATCTTCGGCCGCGTCTTCGGCCGCATCGGCGACACCGCCAAGGCGCGCGAGAACCTCGAGCGGGCAATCGAGCTCGCGCAGGACTCCGACGAGAACATCACGGTGCTGGCGATGATGGCGCTCGGTCACCACCTGGAGAACGCCGAGGGTGACTACGCGGCGGCAGAACCCTCGTACACGCAGGCGCTCACGCTGGCCAAGCGCATCGGTGACGTGCCGGCGCAGATCGAACTGCACGCGGCGCTCGCACAGCTCGCGTTCTACCGCTGCGACTGGGAGCAGGCCGAACGCCTCAATGACGCGAGCGCCGAGCTGGCTGAGCGCGAGGGCCTGATCGGCAAGATGTGTCTGCCCTACACACTGCGCGGATTGCTGAGCTGGCGCGACGGAGACTGGGAGGCCTCGGCACAGCTGTTCCAGGAAGCCGGCCTGCTCGCCGACCAGGTCGGCTGGTCGGAGGTGTCGGTGAGCGCGCTGCTCGGGCTGGCGGTCACGCACAGCGACCGCGGCGACTTCGCCGACGCGGAGTCGACGATCGCGCGCGCCTTGGAGGTCTGCGAGCGCGCCGGCTTGATCGGGCAGTCGATCCAGGCGACGTCGATGCGCGCATCGACGCTCGCGCTGGCCGGCGAGGACGCCTCCGCTCGCGAGGCAGCGGAGCAGGCGACGACGCTCGTCGGGCGAGTCCACTACCCGCTCGGCGACGCAGCCGTGCTGGAGGCGCGCGGCATGACCGGCGAGCTGCCCGACGCGCTCGAGCTGCTTCGCGGCGGGCGCGACGCGTGGCAGCAGCTGGGACGCCCGCTCGACGCCGCGCGCTGCGAACTGCTGCTGGGACGGCGCCTGCGCGAGCATCGCGAACCCACGGCCGAGGAGACGCTCGAGGCCGCCGCGCGCGCGTACGAGCAGTTGGGAGTCGCACACCTAGCCGCGCGGGCGCGCGAGCTGATGGCGGCGTCCTGAGCCTTGAGGCCGGGTACGATCCCGCGATGGCTGTGCGGATGCGCAAGGGCGTAGCTTCAGCGGTCTGTGCGCTGGTGGTGCTCGCCGCCACGTGTGCGTCCGCCGATGCGCAGGCCGGCACGAGCGTCAGCGTGTATCAGGCGTTCACCGCGCGCGGCGGGGTCACGCTGCACACACGATCGAGGTCGGGGCACTGCCCGAGCGGCTCGGAAGCAACGCCCCGGCGCGACGCGTGGCGCTGCTTCTCGGGCAACTTCGTGCTCGACCCGTGCTTCAGCTCCAGCCATGATCGTGGGGTCGTCGTGTGTCCCGAAGCACCGTGGCTAACGCACGGCGTGGAGATCCACCTGACAAAGCCGTTGGCCGCCGCCGAGGGCAACCACGCGGCGCCGTCTCCGAGCCTGCGGCCGTGGGCACTCGAACTGTCCAACGGCCTGCGCTGCCTGTTTGCAGACGGCGCCACCAACGTCGTCGAAGGAAATCGGCTCAACTACCTCTGCGCCGGCGCCAGCGAAGAAGGGCTATGGGGACTCCCCGACCGTGTGAGCGCATCGTGGACGATCCTGATCGCACCGTTCCAGGCGACGAAGCTGAGCGAACGGGTGGAGATTCGCCACGCGTGGACTTGACCCCGCGCGGGCGTTTCGAGCAGCTCCACGGGCGATCGCCTTCGCGTCCGCGCGCGACAGCCCTGACCTGAGGGCTTTTGAGCGAGCGCGCCCGGAGAGATTCGAACTCCCGACCTTCGGTTCCGTA
>CAWJSW010000015.1:0-21456 GCA_963845635.1 uncultured Solirubrobacteraceae bacterium | reverse complement strand
CGTGGGTGCCCTGCTCGGCGATGTGTCCGTGCTCGAGCACCACGATCCGCCCGGCCTGGCGGATCGTGGAAAGGCGGTGGGCGATCACGATCGCGGTGCGCCCGGCGAGCAGGCGGCGCATGGCCGCTTCGATGCGGCCCTCGGTGTGCAGGTCCACGTTGGAGGTGGCCTCGTCGAGGATCAGGATGCGCGGGTCGGCGATCAGCGCGCGGGCGAACGCGATCAGCTGGCGCTGGCCGGCCGAGAGCTGGGCGCCGCGCTCGCCGACTTCGGTGTCGTAGCCGTGCGGCAGCTCGGAGATGAACTCCTCGGCGCCGACCGCGGCGGCGGCCGCGCGGACCTGCGCGTCGTCAGCGCCCGGGGCGCCCGAAGGCGATGTTCTCGCGCACGGTGCCCGAGTACAGGTACGCCTCCTGCGGCACGATGCCCATCTGCGAGCGCAGCGAGTGGCTGGAGACCTCGCGCAGGTCGTGTCCGTCGACGAGCACGCGCCCGCGCGTCGGGTCGTAAAAGCGGGCGGCGAGCTTGGCCATCGTGGACTTCCCGGCGCCGGTCTCGCCCACGAGCGCGATCGTCTGGCCCTCGGGCACGCTCAGGTCGATGTGCTCGAGCGCGAGCACCTCGCCTGCGGGGTCGTCGCCGTCGCCGTCGTGGACCGCGGGCGCGGTCCAGTCGGAGCGTCGCGCGGCGCGGGACGACACCAGAACGGCACCTCCTCGATCGACCTCGCCTCGGATCGGCCCGAGGTAGGGCGCGTTCGGGCGGTCGACGAGCGTGGGCTGCGTGTCGAGCAGCTGGAAGATCTTCTCCAGCGCGGCCATGCCCGACTGGTAGGTCGCGTACAGCTGCGAGAGCTGCTGGATCGGCTCGAACAAAAACGACAGCGTCGCCACGAACGCGATGATCGTGCCGATCGTGATGTGGCCGTCGATCGCCTGTAGCCGCCGTAGAACACGATCAGCGCGAGCGCCACGCCCGAGAGCATTTCCACGCCCGGGAAATAGATCGCGTTCAGTCGCACCGTGACCATGTTGGCCTCGCGGTTGTCCGCGTCGGCTCCCCGAAGCGCATCTCGTGCGTCGGCTCCTGTCCGAAGCTGCGCACCACGCGGATGCCCGAGAGCGTCTCCTGGAGGTAGCCGGTGATCGCTCCGACCGCCGCGCGGCGACGAAAGGCACAGCGCAGACCAGCCGGAACCACGCTGGCGGCGGCCACGAACGGCACGATGCAGACCGTCAGCAGCGCCAGCTTGACGTCGAGGTAGAGCAGCACGCCGACCGCGCCGATCAGCGTCAGGCCCGACTGAAACAGCGTCACCACGGAATCGGTCACGAGGCTTTCGAGCGCCTCGACGTCGTTGGTCATGCGCGAGATCAGGACACCGGCGGGTCGGCTCTCATAGAAGCCGATCGACTGGCTTTGCAGGTGGGTGAAGATGCGGATGCGCAGGTCGGCGAGCGCGCGCTGGCCTACCCAGCCCACGAGGTAGGTCTGCGCGTAGGTCGCGACCCAAACCAGAACTGCCGAGACCAGGAAGGCGACGACGACGAGCTCGAGCGTGTGCAGGTCGTGCTGTTTGATGCCCGAGTCAATCGCCAGCCTGGCCAGCAGCGGCGGAGCCAGCGAGGCGGCGGTGCCGAGTACGAGCGCCAGCAGCGCCGCGGCGGTGCGCCCGCGGTAGGGGCGCAGCAGCGCCAGCAGGCCCCGGAGGTTGCGCCCACGGCTGCCGCGGCTGGGACGCTCGCCCGCCCAGCCGCCCGCACCGCCGCGCGCGCTGCCAGGACCGAGACCGGCACGTGCGCCCGCGCGTCCGCCGCCCATACCCATGCCCATGCCGCCGCGCGCGCTCACAGCCGTCCTCCCGCGGAGGCGGCGCCGGCGGTGAGCGCGCCCTCGATCTCCACAGCGCCGGCGCTCGCCAGGGATGAGGTGCCCGCGACGATCTCTCGATACAGCTCGGAGCGCTCGAGCAGCTGCTCGTGGCTGCCGTGGGCGACGATCCGCCCGTGCTCGAGCAGGACGATCTCGTCGGCCAGCTCGATCGTGGACAGGCGGTGGGCGATCACGAACGTGGTACGTCCCGCCATCGCCTCGGCGAGGGCGAGCTTGATGCTCCGCTCGGTCGAGGCGTCGACCGACGAGGTCGCGTCGTCGAGGATCAGCACGCGCGGGTTGGCAACGAGCGCTCGCGCGATCGCCAGCCGCTGGCGCTGGCCGCCGGACAGCGTCACGCCGCGCTCGCCGACCTGGGTGTCGTAGCCCTGCGGCAGGCGCGTGATGAACTCGTCAGCCTGTGCGCTTCGCGCCGCCTGTTCTACAACGGCCCGCGGCGCATCCGGCCGCGCGTAGGCGATGTTCTCGGCGACGCTCGCGGAGAACAGGAACGGGTCGTCGCTCACGACAGCGACGGCTGCGCGCACGGAGCGCATGCTCACCTCACGCACGTCGACACCGTCGAGCAGCACAGCGCCGGCGACCGGGTCATACAGGCGCGAGATCAAGGCGACGATGCTGGTCTTGCCGGACCCGGTCGGACCTACCAGCGCGACGGTGCGGCCCGCCGGCACGTCCAGGTTGATGTCGCGCAGCACCGCGCGGCCGCTCTGTGGCGCCGCTCGCGCCACGGGCGCGAGCGCGCTCGCGCCGAGCTCGTCGTGGGGGTCCTCGTAGCGCAGCGTGACGTCCTCGAGCTGCACGTGGCCGTTGCCCGCGGGCAACGCCGGCGCATTTGGCGCGTCGGTGAGGTGCGGCTCGCGGTCGAGCAGCTGGAAGATGCGTGCGCCGGAGGCGGTGGCACGCTGGGCGAGGTTGAGCGTCACGCCGAGTGCGCGCATCGGCGTGATCAGCATGTTCACGTACAGGTAGAAGGCGCTGAACTGGCCAAGGGTGAGGTGCGCGTGGATCACCGACTCACCGCCCACGAGCAGCACCGCTGCGAGACCCAGCTGTGGGAGGAAGCCAATCACCGGGTTGTAGGTCGCTTCCAGGCGCGTGGCGACCATCGCCTGGCTGAACACCCGCCCGACTGTGCTCTGGAAGCGCGTCAGCTGGCGCTCCTCGCGTGCGAACGCCTTCACCACACGCACGCCCGAGATGTTCTCCTCGGCGTCAGCGGTCAGCTCCGCGATGCGCTGCTGGGTCTCCTGGATCGCGGGTCGTGCACGGCGACCGTAGCGATAGGAGATCGCGACGACGAACGGCACCGGCGCCAACGCAATCAGACCGAGCCCCGGGTTGATGACCAGCATCACCGCGCCGGCGAGCGCGATCGTGAGGATCGACTGGAGGATGAAGACGAGGCCGTAGCCGAGGAAGAAGCGCACGGCGGCGAGGTCGACGGTTGCGCGCGACATCAGCTGTCCGGTCTGCTGGTGGTCGAAGAAGCCGAGCTCGAGCCTCTGAAGGTGGGCATACATGCGCTCGCGCAGGTCGTATTCGACGGCCAGGGAAACGCGGCCGGCGACCATGCGACGCCAGTACATGAAGCCCCAGCGCGCGAGCACGACCCCCAAGATCGCCAGCGCCAGCACCAGCACCCGATGGCGATCGTGGGCTTCGATGCCTTCGATAGCCCTGCCCGTGAGCTCGGGGATCGCCACCGTCATCACCATCGCGAGGCTCGCCAGTCCCCACGAGATCGACAGCCCGCGCTTGTAGGGGCTGAGGAATCCAAGCAGTCGATAGAAGGTCTTCATAGTTGTATAGGCAACGATTATCGCACGCGCCCCGACACAGGGCAATGGCGGCGCGGCCCTGCTCCTAAGCTCCGTTCATGTCGACGCCGAGCCCCGCGCCTGACCAGTCGCCATCAGCCCGTGCTGGGCTGTGCGATTCGTGTGTCCACCAGCGGCAGGTGCGCAACACCCGTGGCTCGGTGTTCTCGCTGTGCCTGCGCTCGCGCTCGGATCCGGCGTATCCGCGCTACCCGCGGTTGCCAGTGCACACCTGTCCAGGCTACGAGCAGCGGCGGCCAGCGCCGTGAGCGCGCGGGCGCTCAAACCGCGGCGACCTCGGCCGGTGCGCGCTCGGGTGCGCCCTCGCCGCCTGCCGCGGTCACGAAGTCGCGGCTGCGCACGAGCGCGAACGCGAGCAGCGCTCCGACCAGCGCGATCACCGCGGCGATGATCAGGATCGTGGTGAACGCGTCGGTGAAGCCGACGCGGTAGGCGTGACCGAGCGCGGCGCCGGCTGTGGGGGAGAGGTGACGCGCGAGCTGGGAGACTTCGCCGGACACGAGCGCTCCGCCGAGCTTGCCGTGCGCGGCGCCGAGCACCTGTCGGCCTGGGTCGCTGGAGACGAGCGCAGCGCTGGTCTTACGCGTGACTTCGTGCTGGAAGATCGCTCCGAGGCCGGCGATGCCGGTGGCGATCCCGACCTGGCGGAACGTGTTGTTGATCCCCGAGGCCATGCCGCTGCGCGAGACCTCAACCACCCCCACCGCGGTGGAGGCAAGCGGCGGGTTGATCATGCCGATGCCCGTGCCGGCGATCACGAAGCCGGGGATCAGCGTGGTCCATCCGGAGGTGGCGTCGATGGCGGTCATCGCCAGCAGCCCGAGGCTGACCAGCAGCAGTCCGCTGCCAAGCAGCACGCGTACCGGTATGCGCACGCTGAGTTTGCCCGAGATCGGCGCGACCACGAAGGTCATCAGCGTGATCGGCAAAAAGCGCAGGCCCGCCTGGAGCGGGTCGTAGCCGAGCACGTCCTGGATGTACAGGGTCAGGTACAGGAACATCGAGAACATCGAGGAGGAGACGGCGAAGGCGACGATGCTCGCGCCCGCGAACGCGGGTCGACGGAACAGCGTCAGATCGAGCATCGGGCGCGGCTGGCGTTTCTCGGCGATCAGGAACAGCGCGAGCAGCACGGCGGAGCCGATCAGGAACGCGAGGATCCTGGTGGAGCCCCAGCCCTTTTCGTTGCCCTGGATGAGCGCGAAAACGAGCAGGAACAGCGACCCCGAGAACGTGACCAGGCCGATCCAGTCGACGCCCTTGGCGTTCGGGTCGCGCGACTCGCTCACCTGGCTGAGCGTCAGGAACACCGCGCCCACGCCGATCGGCACGTTGACGAAGAAGATCCATTCCCAGCCAATGCCAGAGGTGATCACGCCGCCGACCACCGGGCCGATCGCGACGGCGGCGCCGATCACTCCGCCGAACACGCCGAAGGCGACGCCGCGCTCCTTGCCGTGAAACGCCTGTGCGAGCAACGCGAGCGAGGTCGCGAACATCATCGCCCCGCCGATGCCCTGCACGCCGCGTGCGAGGTTCAGCATCAACGGGCTCGAGGACAGGCCGCAGAGCGCCGAGGAGATCGTGAACACGATCAGCCCGGTGACGAACACGCGCCTGCGTCCGATCAGGTCGGAGACTGCGCCGGCGGTCAGCAGGAAGGCTGCCAGCGTGAGCGAGTAGGCGTTGACGACCCATTGCAGGTCCGCGAAGCTCGAGTGCAGCGAGCGCTGGATGTCGGGCAGCGCGACGTTGACGACCGTGATGTCCAGCAACAGCATGAAGATTGCGATGGAGACCGCGATCAACGTCCACCATTTGCGCTCCATCTCAGGCTTCCTGGAGGTGACCGGCGAGGAACGGGACGACCTGCTGCCACAGCCGCGCTGCGGGCTCGGGCCTCCAGCTCGGGCGGTAGTCGGCGAAGAAGGCATGTCCCGCCCCCTCGTAGACCTCCACCTCGACCTCCTGGCCGCTCGCGCTGGCCTGCTCGAGCAGCCGCTCGCCGGTCTGCGGCGAGGGGTTCTGGTCCTCGGCGCCGATCGCCGCGAGCAGGGGACAGCTCAGCTGCCCGGCGAGCTCGAGCGGCGGCGTCGGTCGCGCGGGCGTCGAGTGCTCCTCGGGCGTAGCCTTGTCGATGAACCCTCCCCAGCAGTCGACCGCCGCGTTCAGGCGGTCACTTGCGCAGGCCAGCAGCAGCGTGTAGCGACCGCCCATGCAGAAGCCGATGCAGCCGAGCGCTCCGCTCAGGTCCTCGCGTGCGCGCAGGAAATCGGCGGCGCCCTCGAGGTCGCCGAGCACCGTCTCGTCGGACATCGAGAACAATCGCTGCATCAGCGCCTGCACATCACCGCTCGGCGGGGGACCGCCCTCGCGCGTGTACAGGTCGACCCCCAGGGTGGTGTAGCCGATGTTGGCGAAGCGGTTGCACACGTCACGGATGTGCTCGTTGAGCCCGCCTGCCTCGTGGATCACGATCATTCCCGGACGGGTCGCGGGGAGCTGGGGCGCGTCGGCGGGACGCGCGAGGTAGCCGTTGACCCGGGTGTCGCCGGCGCCGGCGAACGTCAGCTCATCGGCTGCGACGCGCGACGGATCGTCGATCGCGCCGGGCACGCCCGCGGGGCTCACGCTGACCTGCGCCTGTGTCATCTCGCTGTCTCCTCGTCGGTAGCTACGTTGGCGATGGTGCTCGCCTCACGGTAGGCCACTGCGCCGGCTTTATCCGGATGCGGCTGGCGTGAGCACCTGTTCCTCGGCGGTCGCGCCGACGTGGCTCGGCGTTGGCTCCTGCTGGAGCTCGCGGATCTTGCGCTTCACGCGCTTGCGTGTCTCGCGCAGCTCGTGCTCCAGCTTGGCGAGCTCGGCCGCGCGATGGCGCACGAGCCCGAGCTGGCGATCGATATGGCCGAGCGCCTCGTCGAGCAGCTCTCGCCGGCGAGCGGGGTGGACATCGCCGCGCTGGAGCTGCGCGCGCACCTCCGCGCGTGCCTCCTCGGCCGTGAGCAGCGTTTTCAGCTCCTCCAGCGACACGCCGAGCAGATCCTTCAGGCGCATCACCTCGCGCAGTCGGTCGACCTCGGCGTTGGTGTACATGCGATGCTGCCCCGACGGGCGTGCGGGGGCGTCCGGGCAGTAGGCCGATCTCCTCGTAGTAGCGGATCGTGCGGGGGGTGGTCCCGACCAGCCGCGCGACGTCGCCGATGCGCAGGCTCACGCGGCCAGCTCTCCAGTCGGCAGCTCCGCGGCCCTCGGCGCCGGGCGCTGCTCGCTGGCGCCGGGGTGGGCGTGGCTGGGACGCAGCAGGCACACGAACGCTCCTGCAAGCGAGACGGCTGCGAGCGCCCAGAGGGCGGTGTGCATGTTGGCGATGAAGGGCGCGAGCTTCTCCGGGGAGAGGCCCTTGGCGAGTCCCGAGAAGACGGCGAACAGCGTGGCTTTGGGGACCGAGGAGGTGACGATCGCCAGCACGAACGCGATCGACAGCACTGCACCGGTGTTCTGAAGCAGCGTCCGCGCGCCAGCCGCGATGCCACGGCGCTTGGCGGGCACTGCGCCCATCATCGCGGCGGTGTTGGGGCTGTTGAACATGCCCGATCCGACTCCGACCATGCCGAGCCACAACGCGCTCTGCCAGTAGGGGCTGTGCACCTGTAGCGTAGTCATCGCCGCGAGCCCGCAGGCGCTGACGAGCATCCCGATCGCAGCGAGCGCGCGCGAGCCGTGCCGGTCGGCGTAGATGCCCGCGATCGGCGAGGCGATCAGCATCCCCAGCGCGAGCGGGATCAGCCTGATCCCGGCGGTGATCGGCGTGTTGCCCTGTGCGCCCTGGTAGTAGAAGACGAACAGGAACATCAGCGCGAAGCGCGCGAGGCCGTTGATGAAGGCCGCACCGCTGGCGGCCGCGAACAGGCGGCTGCGGAAGATCTCCAGGTCGAGCATCGGCGCGCGCGAGCGTCGCTCGATCACGACCCACAGCGGCAGCAGCACCACCGCGCACGCCAGACCGGCGATCACTACGGGGTCGTCCCAGCCGCTGAGCCCACCGCGCGAGACGCCGAGCACGAGCCCGGTGAGACCGATCACGAAGGTGCACGTGCCAAGCACGTCGAAGCCGCGCACCGAGTCCGGCTTGGCGAGCTCGCGCAAGATCAGCGCACCCCATGCCGCCCCGCCCAATGCCAGCGGCACGTTGAACCAGAACACCCAGTGCCACGAGATCGCTACGAGCGCGCCGCCCAGCACCGGCCCGAGCACCAACCCGATCGCCGCGACCATCGTGTTCGCGCCCATCGCCAGACCGAGCTGCTGCTTGGGGAAGGCGTCGGTGACGAGCGCGGCGGCGTTGGCGAACAGGAACGCCGAGCTGATGCCCTGGAGCACGCGCCACGCGATCAGCACCGTCGCGTCGGGCGCGAAGCCAGCGCCGAGCGAGGCCAGCGCGAATGCAACGAAGCCGCCCACGTAGGCACGCTTGCGCCCGAACAGGTCCGACAGGCGCCCGGCGGTCAGCACCAGTACGGTCGCGGCGATCAGGTACGCGAGGATCACCCACACGAGCGCCAGCAGGCTCGTGTGCAGCGAGCGCTCGAGGTCGGGCAGAGCGATGATCAGGGTGCCTGAGTTGGTGGCCGCGAGCAGCATCCCGAGGCTCGTGCACGACAGCGCCCACCACTTGTACTGCTCGTGGCCAGCAGCCACGCCGAAGCGCCGCGAGGCGCCGCGCCGCCTCGAGACGGCTGGGCTGGAGGGTCGCTTTGGCGCTGCTGTGCTCAACCGCCTCGACCTCGTCCTCTCGACTGGAAAATTGACGTGAACGTAAACATCAAGATAGCAGGACACACGGCGTCGGCCCGCTCCGGCGATCGGTGCTAGAACATGTGCATGTCCTCAACCGAGCCGCCCGTTGTCAAGAGCGATGAGGAGTGGCGCGAGCAGCTGACGCCGGCGCAGTACGAGGTCCTACGCAAGGCGGGCACGGAGCCGCCGTTCAGCGGCGAGTACGTCTACAACAAGGACTCCGGCGACTACCGCTGCGCGGCCTGCGGCGCGATGCTGTTCGGCGCAGACACGAAATTCGACTCCGGCACCGGCTGGCCGAGCTTCACCGAGCCGGCTGTCGCCGAAGCGGTCGAGCTTCGCCCCGACAACAGCCTGTTCATGCACCGCACGGAGGTCGTCTGCCGCAACTGCGGTGGCCATCTCGGCCATGTGTTCGACGACGGCCCCGGGCCCACCGGGCAGCGCTACTGCATCAACTCCGCAGCGCTCGAGTTCGAGCCCACAGCAGAGTAGCTTTCCCCACACCATGATCATGCACGAACAGTCGCGGCGGCTGTCCGAGCCGCTGCGCTGGGGTAGGCGCGAGAAGACCACGGTGGCTGTGCTGGTCAGCTGCCTGGCGCTTGCGCTCGTGGGACTCGGCGTGTACGCGCTCACGAGCGGCGCGCCCGCGCGCAAGGACTGTGTGTCGGTCACGTTCGCGAGCACGCTCGGGGGCGCGGAACTCCACGCCTGCGGGTCGCGCGCGAGACGCATCTGCGCCTCCGGCGACTTCCACTCGATCGAGCACGAACTGCGCGTGGCCTGCCGGCGGGCGGGCTTCCCGTTCACCGCCGGCTGACGGCGTACCCGCCCTCCGCGCGCGCGAGCCCGCAGCTTGCGGGCATCTGGACAAATGTCGAAACGGGATGACCAAGTGTTGGCCAGGTTGGCCCTACCCGCGTTCACAGCCGCCGGATTTCATAACTGAACTCACAAAGGTGCGCGCGGACCCGAGCGGTCTCGCGGCATACACAACGGCAGGAACGGAGGCACATGACCTGGCTGTCATACCCAAGTTGGCTGAATGCGGGGGACAACGCGTGGCAGATGACCGCGGCGACGTTCGTCGGGCTGATGAGCCTGCCGGGCCTCGCGGTCCTGTATGGCGGGGTCATGCAGAAGCGCTGGTCGGTGAACAGCATGATGCTCACGTTCGTCGCGTTCTGCCTGACGCTGATCGCCTGGTGCCTGTGGGCCTTCAAGATGGGCTTCGACAACCCGATCGCGCACAGCGGGTCGGGCATCTTCGGTACGAAAGGCTTCTTCGGGACGTTCCTCGGTGAACCGGGCAGCGTGCTCGGGCATGCCGGTGAGGAGCACCAGGCGCTGATCCCGTCGGTCACCGAAGGCCCGCCGTTCCACTTCCCAGAGGCCTCGCTCGTGTACTTCCAGTTCGTGTTCGCCGCGATCACGCCGATCCTGGCGCTCGGCTCGGTGCTCGGGCGTGTCAACTTCAAGGCGTGGATCCCATATGTGCTCGCGTGGATCACCTGCGTGTACACGGTCAACGCGTTCCTGCTGTGGGGCGGTGGCTACTTCGCGGCGCACGGTGCCCTCGACTACTCGGGTGGCTACGTGATCCACCTCGCGGCCGGCGTCTCAGGGTTCGTGTTCGCGGCGGTGATCGGTCCGCGATTGCAGCGAGATCGAGAGATCGACGCGCCCAACAACCTGTTGATGGTTGCGTGCGGCGCGGGTCTGCTGTGGCTCGGATGGAACGGCTTCAACGGCGGGGACTCCTACTACGCCGGCGCTGACGCCTCCGCGGCGGTGCTCAACACCAACCTGGCAACCGCGGTGGCGATGATGACGTGGATCGCATGGGACTACATCTTCCGCGAAAAGCCGTCGATGATCGGCGCTGTCAACGGGATGATCACGGGTCTCGTGGGGATCACGCCGTCAGCGGGTTTCGTCAACGGCTACGGGGCGATAGTGGTCGGCCTTGTGGATGCGACGATCGTGTGGATGGCGATCCGCTTCCTCAGCCGCGCACCGATGTTCCGAAGTGTCGACGACACGCTGGGGGTGATCTATACGCACGGGATCGCCGGGCTGTGCGGTGGCCTGTTGGTGGGCCTGCTCGCCGATCCCAACGTCGTCGAGTACATCGGCGTCGGCGGTGCGTCGAACCTGCCCGGCAAAGGCAGCCTGCTCGTCAACGGCAGCTGGACGCTGCTGCGCTGGCAGGCGGAGGCTGCCGCTTGGGTGATCGCGTACACGGCCGTGGCGACGTACGTGATCCTCAAGGTGATCGGCATCTTCGTGCCCTTGCGATTGTCCGATGAGGAGCTGGAGATCGGCGATCACGCGATCCATGGGAACGAGGTCTACCCATCGGACGTGCCGACGCTCGGAGGTCCACACGCGCCGGCCTGGCAGCCGGGCACCGGGGGTGTGCCGGCGAGCGCGGGAGCGTAGCGCAGCAGAAGCTCTCCTCCTGGTGGCGGGCGTGTCCTCCCCACGGACGCGCCCGCCTTGGGGTTGAGGATGGTCAGCGGCCCCGCCCTCGGCGGGGCCGCTTGCTTTCTGTGGAGGCTGTTTCGCAAACCCCTGGTCCGTCCGCCTCGGTTAAGAGACTTCTGGGATGTCCCAGAACTTCATCGAGTGTGATCGTGAGCAGTTGCTGTTGATGTCGCCCTCGCTGCGCGAGTGGCTGCCGGAGAACCATCTGGCGTGGTTCGTGATCGATGCGGTCAAGGACATCGACCTCTCGCCGTTCTACGCCCGCTATCGCGAGGACGGGTGGGACAAGGAGCAGATGGAGAGTGTCATCAACCACGGGATCCAGGTGCTGATCCCGCCCGACGCCGCCAAGCGCAAGGGCACCCGTCCGGGATGGGATGGCGGCGCCTATTCGCACATGCGTCGAGTGCTGTCCACTGAGCTCGGACGCGCGCTCTACCGAAAACGCCAGGCGATGATCGAGCCGGTGTTCGGACACACGAAGTTCAACCGCCGCATCGATCGCTTCCAACGCCGAGGAAGAGCCGCCGCAAGGTCGGAATGGCGACTAATCACCGCCACTCACAACCTGCTGAAGCTCCACAGCCACCAGATAGCGGCCGCCGGGGCCTGAGAGCGGCCCGCGAACGCCCGGTCGGGCCCATCCGTCTCACTGCCGCCAGGACCACCACGCCCCTCGGAGCGCGAAACCCACCGCGAACGCCCGCACTGACGGACGCCGGAACGTTTGCGAAACAGCCTCTGTGCAGAGCGGGAGATCGCGGAACGCCGGCCCACGCAAGCCAAGCTCTGGGCGGGCCTACGCTACGGGGCTCTACGCTACGCGCGCAGCCCGACGGGGCAGCTCACGCCGGTTCCGCCCAGGCCACAGTAGCCAGCGGGGTTCTTCTGCAAGTACTGCTGGTGGTAGTCCTCGGCGTAGTAGAACGGCCCTGCCTTGGCGATCTCGGTCGTGATCTCGCCGTATCCGCTGTCCTTCAGCTGAGCCGCGTACATGTCGCGGCTCGCCTCGGCGGCGGTGCGCTGCGCATCGTCGAACCAATAGATCGCCGAGCGGTACTGCGTGCCGAGGTCGTTCCCCTGGCGCATGCCCTGCGTCGGGTCGTGCCCCTCCCAGAATTGGCGCAGCAGCTCCTCGTAGCTGATCTTCGTCGGGTCGTAGGCGACGAGCACGGCCTCGGTGTGACCCGTCGAGCCGCTGCACACCTCCTCATACGTTGGGTTCGGCGTGGTGCCGCCGCTGTAGCCGACCGCGGTCGTGTACACGCCGGGCAGCTGCCAGAACGTCCGCTCGGCGCCCCAGAAGCAGCCCATCGCGAAGATCGCCTGCTCGATCCCGTCCGGAAACGGCGGTCGCAGCGGGGTCCCGAGCACCGCGTGTCGCTCGGGCACGGGTATCTCACGCTCGCGTCCCGGGAGCGCTTCTGACGGGTCCACCATCGTGCTCTTGTCCCTACCGAAGATGCGCATGCACTCACACTAGCGTCAGCGGGGCTCGAGCACGAACACGGCTATGTCGCGGGTCACGTTCGCGTCATAGTCGTCGAAGCCGGCGTACTCTTCGTTCATCTTGCGCCACAGCTCGGCGCGCTCCTCGCCCTCGGCCACGTGCGCGCGCACCCTGCGCCGCTCGCCACCGATCTGCACCTCCGCGTCGCCGTTGGCTCGGAGGTTGTAGGCCCAGCCGGGTGCGTTGTGGTTGCCGCCATTGGAGCTGATCACCACCAGGCGCTCGCCGTCAAGGCCGTACACGACCGGCGCGGTTCGCTGCTTGCCCGAGCGCCGTCCGGTGGAGGTCAGCAACATCACCGGCGCGCGTCCGACCTTGTTCATCAGCCGCCCGCGTGTCAGGCGGTACACCGGGGTGTTCAGCCTGCCGAGGCCGCGTAATGCTGCGGCGGGCATCACGATCGACAGGCGGGCCAACGCGTGGTCGCTGGGCACACGCGGGAGTATGTCACCGTCGGTCTCACGGCTGACGCGAGCGGCGCTAGAGTGCCCGCCGATGGCAGATCGAGCGGTCGTACGGTACGAGGTCAGCGGCCGCGTGGCGCGGATCACGCTCGATCGTCCCGAGCGCGGCAACGCGATCACGCGCCAGCTGATACTCGAGCTGGCCGCGTGCGTCGAGCGAGCGGACCTCGATCCGAGCGTGCACGTGCTTTCGCTGACGGGAGCGGGGTCGGGGTTCTGCGGCGGCTATGACCTCGTCGAGAGCGCCGAACGGGCGGACGTCGCGCGACGGCAGGCATCCACCGCAGGCACGCCGGCGACGGCCGCGCCGACGCCGGCGGGCTCGCCGCTCGATCCAGCGGTGATCGCTGCCAACCACGACCCGGACGCGACCTGGGACCCGATGGTCGACTACGCGATGATGGGCCGCAACGTCCGTGGCTTCATGAGCCTGTTCAACTGCGGCAAGCCGGTGGTGTGCAGCGTGCACGGCTTTTGCATCGCCGGCGGCACCGACATGGCGCTCTGCTCGGACCTGCTGCTGGTGGCCGCGGACGCCAAGATCGGCTACCCGCCGGCGCGCGTTTGGGGCTCGCCGACAACAGCGCTGTGGGCGAACCGCGTCGGCGCCCAGCGCGCCAAGCGCCTGCTGTTCACGGGCGACTCGCTGTCGGGCACGGAGGCGGTCGAGTGGGGGCTTGCGATCGAGGCCCCGCCAGCGGATCAGCTGGTGAAGCGAACGGAGATCCTGCTCGAGCGGATCGCGCGCGTGCCGGTGAACCAACTGATGATGATGAAGCTGCTGGTCAACCAGACCGTCCATACGCAGGGCCTGCACGCGTCACAGGTGCTGGGCACGGTGTTCGACGGGATCGCACGACACTCCAGCGAGGGGTACGCCTTCAGGAGCCGCGCCGGCGAGGCGGGCTTCCGCGAGGCGGTGCGCGAGCGCGACGAGCCCTTCGGGGACCGCGGTCGCTCCACCTTCAAGGGTTAGCCTGCATCTGCAATCCTGCGCCCGTGGCGTTGCTACGCATCAGCAGGCCGCTCGGACGCGAGCTCCAGCGTGTGTTTCCTTCGCGGCCGTTCAACGTGCGCTTCTGGGACGGCGCGTCGGTGGCGGCCACGGTCGCCGATGCGCCCACGTTCTTCGTCCGGCGGCCGGTGGCGCTCGCCCACTTCCTGGCGGCGCCCAGCACCCTGGGGCTGGGTCGCGCCTACGTCGACGGCTCGCTGGCGGTCGACGACCTCGATCGCGCGTTGGACATGGTCGAGCACTTCGACCCGCCGCCGCTGACGCTCGCCGACCGTGTCCGCCTGGGGTTGACGGCCGCTGCAGCCGCGCTTCCCGGAGGGCTGCCGCGGCGCCCCGATCTCGAGCTGATCCCCCGCGGAGAGCTGCACAGCGCCCAACGCGACGCCGAGGCGGTCCGCTACCACTATGACGTCGGCAACGACTTCTTCGCGCTGTTCCTCGACGACTCGATGACCTACAGCTGCGCGATCTTCTCGCGCGGCGCGCAGACGCTCGAGCAGGCGCAGCGCGCGAAACTCGAGCTGGTCGCCGGCAAGCTCGACCTCCGTCCCGGCATGCGCGTCCTCGATGTTGGCTGCGGCTGGGGCAGCTTCGCGATCCACGCGGTGCGCGAGCACGGCGTGGAGGTCGTCGGCATCACGCTCTCCGACCGCCAGGCGCAGCGGGCACGTGAACGAGTCGCGGACGCGGGCCTGAGCGGGCAGATCGAGATCCGCGTACAGGACTACCGCGAGCTGGCGGCAGGGTCGTTCGACGCGATCGCGAGCATCGGCATGTCCGAGCACGTCGGCGAGAAGCAGATCGACGAGTACGCGCGCACGCTGTTCGGTCTGCTGCGGGCGAACGGGAAACTGCTCAACCACGCGATCGCGATGCTCGACCCCAACGCGAATCCGCTGGAGGACCTGTTCTCCACACGCTACGTGTTCCCCGACGGCGAGCCGCTGCCGCTTTCGCGCGTGCAGCTCGCGCTCGAGCGCGCCGGCTTCTGGACCGGGCACGTCGAGGGCTTTCGCGAGGACTACGCGGAGACGCTGCGCCACTGGGCGCGGCGCCTGGACGAGCACCTCGGGCGCGCGGAGGAGCTGGCGGGCGCCGAGCGCACGCGCGTGTGGCGCCTGTACCTGCGCTCTGCCGGGCACGGCTTCGAAGCGGGTGAGCTGGCCGTTTATCAGGTTCGCGCGCGCAAGCCTGGCTGAGGCTAGAATGCGCGCAGCGCGCGGATGTAGCTCAGCTGGCTAGAGCGTCGCCTTGCCATGGCGAAGGTCGAGGGTTCGAATCCCTTCATCCGCTTTAGACAAAACCGCCGGATTTCGGGGGGTTTTGTTGTTTCTGGGGTGGGGCGGCGTGTGGCGTCGCGGCCCGTGGGTACCACCTGTGGGTACCAAACTTACGCACAACGGTTCCCTGCCGCTGTCGACGGATGGCCGGAGGCTACGTGCAGGGCGCGTTGTTCGTCCGTGAAGGCTCATAGCGTTGCGTCCATGATCGATTCGACCTCGCGCTCAGGGCGTGGACGATGAGCAAGCGCAAAAGAGGCTCCGAGGCGGCGCGCCAACCACCGGCGCCGCACGGCTCTTGGCGGGTTCGCTATCACCCGAAGGCCCGAATCGAGGCGGACGCGGTACCGGAACAGGAGCTCAAGGCGATCGACAACGCGGTGGACAAGCTGGCCTCGCTCGGCCCGACGCTCCCTTTCCCGCACTCCAGCAAGGTCATGGGCGACCCAGGCGGCTCGCTGCGTGAGCTGCGCCCGCGGGCAGGACGCAGCCCGTGGCGGTGCATCTACGAACGCATCGGCGACGTGTTCGTGATCGGCGCCGTGGCCCCCGAGGCCCAGAAGGACAAGGCAGGGTTCGACAGCGCCGTCAGCGCCGCCAAGGCACGGCTCGCCGAGATCGAGCGGTGACGCACGGCGGGGCTATCACAAGTTTGATATAGTTGCTCGGCGTGAAGCTGTCCGATCTGCCCACTCACGAGGAGGTGCTCGCCGAGCACCTCGACGCCGACCCCGAGTACCGCAGGGAGTGGGAGCGCACGGCCCTGGCTCGCGCGGTGGCCGTGAAGGTGATCGCCTACCGTGCAGAGCACAGCCTCAGCCAGACCGCGTTGGCCAAGCGCCTGAAGATGAGCCAGCCAGCCGTCGCGCGGCTGGAGAGCGGGGAGCACAACCCCACGTTCCCGATGCTCCTGCGCATCTCAGACGCGCTCGGGGTCGAGCTCGCGATCGACATCACACCCAGCGGGCACGAGCCGCAGCTGATCGGCAAGCGCGCACGTCGCAACGCCCTGGAGTCCTTCCAAGGCAACGGCTACGCCGTCGTCGTCGCTGCCACCTGAGCCGACCCACCCGATAGCGCCCGGGCCGCGCCCAAGCCGCTGCTGCGCCGCGACCTCGCTGCCGTTCGCACCTCAGCCGACGCACAGCAGAACAGACCACATGCACAACCCTGCGGGTGCTGTGCGAGCGCTGTGTCCTGGCGGCGGGGGACGACCTTGCTCCGGCGGGAAGACCGAGCCGTAAACAGCGGTAAGGAGCCGCGCGTGTCGCTGGTATAGGGCGCGCGGAGCCGTAGGGGTGCCGCGGGCGTCGGGAGTGGTTGCGGCCGGTGGCCGCCGTTAGCTGCATCGGAGGCGTCGGCTTCGCCTCCTTGTCCGAGCTGCTCGCCCACGAGCGAAAGTCGTTGGCCGGTCCAGGGCGGTTGGGGTCAGTAGCGGGTGTGAAAAGGCGCAGACCCGAAACTCGATGGCCGCCTCAGCGGCCTCGCGGCCAATAACAGCAGTGGTGACCGCTTCCAGCATTGGTGCCGCCAAAGGCGGCGGGTACGCCCGGTATCTGGAGGGCAAGACGGTCCAGCCCGAGCGCGGCGACTACTACCTGACGCCCGGCGGCGAGCCCGCGCAGGCACCCGGCCGCTGGCTCGCCTCGGCGGACACGCTCGCGCAGCTCGGGATCGAGAGCAGCGTCGTCGACGGCCCGGACTTCATCGCCCTGATGGAGGGCAGGCACCCGAGGGGTGGCGGCTGGCTGCGGCAGGCCGGCGCGGACGGCAGCCGCGGTGGCGGGATCGACGTGACGTTCAGCGCCCCGAAGTCGGTGTCGGTGACGTGGGCGCTCGGCGACGAGCACGAGCGCGGAGTGATCGAGCAGGCGCACCGGAGCGCGGTCGAGCAGGCGATCAAACACATGACCGAGACGGTCCCGACCGTCAGGCGCCGGTATGGCGCCGGGGTCGTGGAGGAGCCGGCACGCGAGCTGATCGCCGCGGAGTATCTGCACACGACTGCGCGCGGGGTTATGGATGGTGATGCCCCGGACCCGCAGCTGCACAGCCATGTGGTCGTCACGAGCGCGGTCAGAGAGGACGAGCGGATCGTCGCGGTCGCCTCACGGCCGATCTTCCGCTCCGCTCGCGAGGTCGGCGCGTTCTACCGTTCCGCGCTCGCACACGAGCTGTCGCAGCGCGGCTATGAGATCGATGCGGGCACCGGCAAGGAGGGCCGGTATTTCGAGATCGCCGGCGTGCCGCAGGGGTTGATCGAGGCGTTCTCTGCGCGTAGCCGTGAGGTCGCGGCGGCGGCTGAGCGGTTCCGGGCGAAGTGGGGGAGGGCACCCGAGCGCGGCGAGCTGCGGCGGCTGAAGCTCGAGAACCGCAAGTCCAAGCTCCCCGTGACCCGTGCGGACCTGCAGCGCGTGTGGGACGAGAAGGCCGCACGCCACAGCTTCCCTCGTGAGCGACACGACAGACAGCAGGATGGCCTCTCGCGGCGTGAGGGTGCGCTTGAGGATCGCGTCGAAGAACGATTGACAGAGCGTGCCGCGACGTTCGAGCCCGGCGAGCTGCGCGCTGTGCTGCTTGAGCAGTCGGCCGGCGAACTCGCCCCAGCCGACGCGCTCGCGCGCTCACGGGGGATGGTCGCGGAGCGCCGCGTGCTCCCATTGGAGGGCGGGCGGATGACGACGCTCGCGGTACGCGCGAAAGAGCAGGCGATCGAGCGCAGGGTCACCCAGCTGGCCCAGCCAGCCGGCAGGGACGTGGGTGAGCAGGCCCGAGCAGTCGCGGGCGACCAGCTCGCCGAGCGGATCGGTGCGCGCCTCAGCGACGAGCAGGCCCACGCGCTCGCGATCATCACCGGCCCGGAGCGCGCCGCGGCTCTCGTCGGACCAGCGGGCACAGGCAAGGGCGTGGTGATCGATGCCGCCGCCCGCGCCGAGCAGTTGACCGGCCACAGCATCTACGGGATCGCGGTGTCCGGCTCGACCGCGCAGCGCCTCGGCCAGGACAGCCCCGCGCTCGTCGGGCGGACGCTCACGCTCGACGCGCTCGTTGCCAGGGCGCAGCACGGCCGGCTGCACATCGACGCGCGCACGACGATCTTCTTCGACGAGGCGGGGATGGCCGACACCAGCAGGCTCGACCGACTGACCGAGGTGGTCGACCGGGCCGGGGCGAAGCTCGTGGCGATCGGCGACGGCGCGCAGCTCCCCTCGATCGGCGCCGGCGGCATGTTCGACCGGCTCACAGAGATCGCCCCGAGCGCGGCGCTGTCGAACGTACGGCGAACTCTTGACCCCGCCGAGCAGAGAGCCTGGGCAGACCTACGCGCAGGACGCTCCGACCGGGCGATGGCGCACTACCTCCGCCGAGGCCGGCTGCACATGACCGACACCCGCGACCAGGCCGTCGAGCACGCCGTCCAAGACTGGGCCACGCTGACCGAGACCATCCCGATCGGCGAGGTTGCGCTGATCTCCGACTCATCCAACGTCGAGATCAACCGGCTCAACGCTCGCGCCCAGCACTACCGTGCGCAGCGCGGCGAACTCGGCGAGCTGGAAGTCGAGGTGCCCGGTGTGCACTACGGCATCCGTGCAGGCGACCGCGTAGCGATGATCGACCAGCACCACCGGCTCGGCACCAAGCGCATCGAGAACGGTGCTCGTGGGGACGTGCTCGACGTGACCGAGACCGGCGAGGTGCTGATCCAGTTCGACGCCACCAACCAATGGCGAACACTCGCCGGCGACGACCTCGCATCGCTGCGACTCGGGTACGCCAGCCACATCCACCGCGCCCAGGGCGCGACCGTCACCCGCACGCTCGTCGTGACGGGCGGCTGGCAGACCAGCAAGGAGCCCGCCTACGTCGAGGCGTCACGCGCCCGCGAAGGCACCGACTGGTACGTCAACCGCGCTGACCTCGGCACGGCCGGTCACGACAGCGACCGGATCAAACGCCTCGCGCGAGACATGAGTCGCAGCCGCACACAAACACCATCACTCGCATACCCAGAGCCACCCGGCCACGAACGCTGGCCAGGCTTCGACCGCACGATCGCAAGCCGCGGTCCCGAGCGCTACGCGCCACGCCTGCCCGGCCTCGTCCGGACTCTCCACCGCGTCGTCCAGCCGCCACCACCGGAGCGGACACGATGAGTCGCTCTCGGCCCGGACACGCGGCTCGGTATGCCTGGCAACCAAGACCCGCAAGACCAACGCGACTCACAGCGGATGACGTGATGACCGCCAGCGATGTCGCGCGCCTGCTGCACGCGCCGGTTTCGACCGTCGAAGATTGGGCACGCCGAGGCATCCTGCCGAGCGTCAAGATCGGCAGGCCCAGGCTCTACATCCGCCAGAACATCGAAACGGCATTGACCGGTCCGGCCGGGGAAGATCGATCGGGATGACCGCCGCGCGTGCACTCAACGATCGGTTGCAGTCGTCCCGCGCGGGTTCGGTCACGCTCCGAGCGGCCGCTACCCCTCTTGGGGAAAGCAGGACCGCCGCGCGGGTCGGACGAGAGTGCTGCTGCTCGTCGTGGCTGTTGCGTAAATGCGGAGTCGTAGCTCTCGCGGCTCCAGCGGCGATCCCGTAGGCGAGGGATGGGGCCGCTCCTCGCCTGCCGGTGCCGCGAGCCTCCGTCAGGCGGCTGCAGCGGCGATTTGGTGCTTGTGGAGCTTCAGAAGGTTGTGGGTGGCGGTGATCAGGCGCCATTCCGAACGCGCGGCGGATCTTCCTCGGCGGTGGAAGCGGTCGATCCGGCGGTTGAACTTCGTGTTGGCGAACACCGGCTCGATCATCGCTTTGCGTTTTCGGTAGAGCCCCCCGCCAAGCTCGGTCTCGAGCACTCGTCGCATGTGCGCGTAGGCGCCGCCGTCCCACCCGGGTCTCGTGCCTCGGCGTTTGCCGGCATCGGGCGGGATCAGGATCTGGATCCCCTTGTTGATCACGCTCTCCATCTGTCTCTGATGCCAGTAGCCGGCGTCCGCGACGACCACCTCGGGAGTGTCGGTCACTCCCGCCTGCTGGAGCTCGGTCTCGGCGGCGTTGACCATTCCCGCCAGGTGCCCGAAATCGGAGGAGTCGACGTTCACCTCGGCGGCGATCACGATCTGCTGCTCGGTCGCGACCGCCTGCGCGTTATAGCCCTGCATGTATCCACGCGGCGTCTTCACATTGCGCGAGTCGGGGTCTGTCACGTTGACCTTTCCCGCCGGCGTGTCAGGTGGCGTATAGGGCTTCGGTGAAGGGCCGAAGCGCCGCCCGTCCTTCATCACTCCGCGCGCGCGATAGGTCTCATAGGCAGCGTTCGCTGCGCGCTCGACAGCGAGCTCCTCCTCGAGGCGGCGCTTTGACTGGGAAAGGCGCTCAGGGCGCGAACGCGCGATCGGCCCGGCCTCTGCGGCGCGCTTCTCATCGAGGCGGCGCTTGGCCTCGCGCAACCAGCCCCGCCGGCCCTGCTCGGTCGAAAGCTCCGGTGGCAGCTCATCGCCGCGCTTCTCCCCATAGCGCTCGTCCTCGAGCCGGTCGGTCTCGGCGGCCTCTTCAAGGATCTCTTTGGCGATCTGCTCGTAGTCACGCGCTGCGTGCTGGGAGGCGTTGGCGTGGACCTTGGTCCCATCGATCGCAATCACCCCGACCTCCACCAGGTCCGCCTCTGCGCACAGCTCGAGCACCTGACTGAACAGATCGGCCAGCGCCGTCTCGTGGCGTTGACGGAACCTCGCGATCGTCGTGTGATCAGGCCGCTGGTTGGCTGCGATCACCCGGTAGGCGACGTCCTCGACGCACTCCCGCTCGATCACCCGCGAGGAGCGCTGCCCCTTGCAATAGGCGTAGAGCAACAGCGCGAGCATCATTCCCGGCTCGTGCGCCGGGCGGCCGTGGCCATCCCTTCGGTAGGTGCCATAGAACGCCGACAGATCCATCTCCTCGATCGTCGCCAACACGAACCATGCAAGGTGATCCTCCGGCAGCCATTCCTTCAGATTCGGCGGCAGCAGCAGCTCCTGCTCACGGTCACAGGCAATGAAGTTCTGGGGCATACCGGCATGGTCTTAAACCCGCCGGACAGCATCCCTTTTTGCAACACCCACCGTCCGAAGCGGGCGCGATCGGAGGAAAGGACGGCCACCGCTCGACGCGGCCTAGGGGCTGTG
>CAWJSW010000014.1:0-1338589 GCA_963845635.1 uncultured Solirubrobacteraceae bacterium | reverse complement strand
GCGCACGCCGACTTTCACATCGGGCGCCTGCTCAACTACCTGGAGGCCGGCGAAAAGCGCTCGAGAACACGATGATCGTGCTCGTGTCCGACAACGGCGCAAGCGGGGAGGGCGGCCCGAACGGTTCGGTCAACGAGATGAAGTTCGCCAACAGCATCCCCGACGATCTCGAGCAGAACCTGACGATGATCGACGAGCTTGGTGGCCCGAGAACCTACAACCATTACCCGACCGGCTGGGCGATGGCCTTCAACACGCCGTTCAAGATGTGGAAGCGCTACGACTTCAACGGTGGCACCTCCGACCCGTGCATCATCTCGTGGCCTGCGGGCATCGAGGCGCGGGGCGAGTTGCGCGACCAGTACTGCCACGCGATCGATCTCGTGCCGACGATCCTCGACGTGCTCGGTGTGGATGCGCCCGAGACGATCAAGGGACATACGCAGTCGCCGATGGACGGCCGCAGCATGCGTGCCAGCTTCGACGATGGAGACGCCGAGTCCGCCCGCAGGACGCAGTTCTACGCGATGCTCGGGTCACGCTCGGTCTGGCATGAAGGCTGGAAGGCCGTCACTACGCATCCGTGTATCGCGGGTTGGGGCCACTTCAATGAAGACGAGTGGGAGCTCTACCACACCGACATTGATCGCTCGGAGCTGAACAACCTTGCGGCCGAGCGGCCTGAGAAGCTGCGCGAGCTCGTCAACATCTGGTTTTCCGAGGCTGGCGCCAATGGCGCCTTTCCACTCGATGACCGCACGCCTGTCGAGATCCTCACCGAGCCTCGCCCGCAGCTCGCCGCGCCTCGCGACCGCTACGTTTACTATCCCGATGCCGCGCCCGTCCCCGAGTTTCAGGCGGTCAATACGAGGAACCGCTCATTCGTGATCGGCGCGCTCGTGGACATTCCCGGGCCAGGAGCTGAGGGTGTGATCTTCGCGCACGGGACGCGCTTCGGCGGGCATGCCCTCTACATCAAGGACAACCGGCTCCACTATGTCAACAGCTTCGTTGGCGTCGAGGAGCAGATGGTCGTCGCGGCCGAGGATCTGCCCATCGGCGACAAGCAGATCTTGTCGGCGTCGTTTGAGAAGGAGGGCGGCGAGCCGACTTGCGCCACGGGAACCTTGACGCTACATCACGGTGAGCGTGAGGTTGGCAAGGGTGCGATCAAAACGCAGCTCGGCGCCTACTCAGCTGGTGGCACGCCGCTGTTCGTGGGACGGCAGACCGGCGAGCCTGTGACCGACGACTATCCAGGTGAGTCACCGTATGCGCTCACCGGCGCAACGATCGATCGGGTCGCGGTCGATGTCAGCGGCGAACCGTATGTGAATCTCGAGCTTCAGGCCGAGATGCTAATTCGCTCGCAATGAGCCCGCAGACGCTTCCATCGTGGCGAGATACTCCCGTGCGCGCCGCGATCCTCGGCTTCGTCGAGAGCGTGACGGACGAGGGTGGAGCGGACTATGTGCCCCCGTCAGAGCGGGTCGCGGCGTTCGACAACGACGGCACGTTGTGGTGTGAGAAGCCGCTGGCGATCCAGGCCGACTTCCTGTTTAGGCGCCTTGCAGAGATGGCGTCCGACGATCCGTCGCTGGTCTCGCGCCAGCCCTGGAAAGCGGTCGTCGAGAAGGACTATGACTGGCTCGGCGGCGCACTCATCAAGCACTACGACGGTGACGACAGTGATCTGCAGGTAATGGCCGGCGGCCTCCTGCAGGCCTATGAGGGCCGCACGATCGAGGAGTACGAGGAGCTCGCCAACAATTTCCTGCACGAAGGTCGCCACCCCACGCTCAATCGGCCCTACCTGCAGTGTGCGTATCAGCCGATGATCGAGCTGCTTCAGCATCTGCACGCCAACGGCTTCGCCTGCTATGTCGTCTCCGGCGGCTCGCGGGACTTCCTGCGCCCGGTCACCGAGCATCTCTATGGCATCCCGCCCAGCCGCGTGATCGGCACCACAGTCGCACTCGAGTACCGGGCCGATGGTAGAGGCTCTGGCACGATCATCCACAAGGCCGAGGCCGAGCTTCTGGACGACGGGCCCGCTAAGCCCGTGCGCATCTGGAGCCGGACCGGCCGGCGCCCGCTAGTGGCTGGCGGCAACGCCAACGGCGACATCGAGATGCTCGAGTTCGCCGGAGGCGCCTCGTCGCCGGCGCTGCGTCTGCTTGTGCTCCACGACGATGCCGAGCGCGAGTTTGACTACGTCGCCGGAGCCGAGCGGGCGCTCTCTGAGGCCTCCGAGCACGACTGGAAGGTAGTCAGCATTAAGAACGACTGGGCCCGCGTCTTCCCACACGCGACGCAGTGATTACTTGATCACCGCCGCTGCGCCGATGTGACTCGCAGAACTCAGGGAGCGGACCGCCAGGGCGCGATCGGCTGCCTACACGGACCCCCCATCCGGCGCCGATTCCGTCACATCGACGCCCACGACGCGTTCGAACCGGACAACCCGAAGCTGTCGCGTGAGCCTGCGGCGGTTGTTGAGCAGCCTTCTACGATTGTGAAGATGAGCCGCGAGGGCATGATCGAGCTACCGGCCGGCAGCTTTTGGATGGGCTCGGCCGACTTCTACCCCGAAGAGGCGCCCGTGCGCGAGGTCGAGATCGCCGCCTTCGCGATCGATCGCGTGCCCGTGACGGTCGCGCAGTTCGCACGCTTCGTGCAGGACACCGGCTACGTCACGCTCGCCGAGCGCGCGCCCGATCCCGCAGCCTACCCCGACGCCGACCAAGCGCTCCTGCAGCCGGGCTCAGCCGTATTTCACCCCACGCCCGGCCCCGTGGCGCTGAACGACCCGACCCGGTGGTGGGCCTACGTCCCCGGCGCGAGCTGGCGCCACCCTTGGGGACCCAGTAGCGGGAACTCCGAGCGTGCCGAGCATCCCGTCACCCACGTTGCCTACGAGGACGCCGAGGCGTACGGAGCGTGGGCCGGCAAGTCGCTCCCGAGCGAGGCAGAGTGGGAGTACGCGGCGCGCGGCGGGCTCGACGGCGCTAGGTTCGCCTGGGGCGATGAGGAGCGTCCGGACGGTGAGCTGATGGCCAACCACTGGCAGGGCGAGTTCCCGTGGCGCAACACCGGCGCGAGGGGATGGCGCGGCACCTCACCGGTCGGCTTGTTCCCGGCCAACGGCTACGGCCTGCACGACATGACGGGCAATGTCTGGGAGTGGACGAGCGACTACTACTGCACGCGCGGCCCCGGCGTGGAGGCGCCCGCGAGCCGGTGCTGTCAGGCGTCGGTTAACCCGCGCGTCGAGGTGCCGCAAGAGGGAACCTTTGACCTCGGAGATCCCGGCGCCAGCATTCTCCGCCGGGTGATTAAGGGCGGCTCGCATCTCTGCTCACCAAGCTACTGCCTGCGCTACCGCCCGGCCGCGCGCCAGCCCGAGGCGATCGACACCTCTACCAGCCACATCGGCTTTCGCTGCATCGTTCGTGGAGCTGGATAGTCTCGTCGCCCAAAACACCGGGGCGGTCCGTAGGCTCTGTGCCGTGCAATGGCTCTTTTTCTCTCTGCACGGCTATCGCCGCGCTTGGCTGCGCGGCGACCTGATTGCCGGGCTGACGGTTTGGGCGGTGCTGGTGCCTGAGGCCCTGGCCTACGCCTCGATTGCGGGTGTTTCCCCTGTGGTGGGCCTGTACGCCGCCCCAGGTGCCCTGATCGTGTACGCCGCGCTCGGCAGCTCCCGCCAGCTGATCGCCGGCCCAATGTCCGCTACAGCGGCGCTTTCGGCGGCGACCGTTGCGGCACTCGTGCCCGTCGGCAGCGACCGCTTCACCGCGATGACAGCCGCCCTCGCGATCACCACCGGCCTCGCGGCGCTGCTGGCCGGGTTGCTGCGGCTCGGCTTCGTGGCGAACTTTATTTCCGAGCCGGTGATGAAGGGCTTCATCGTCGGCTTGGCGCTAACCATCATCATCGGCCAGGTCCCGAAGCTCCTTGGCGTCAAGAAGGGCACTGGTGACCTCTTCCAACAGCTCTGGCACGTCATCACCCATCTCGGTGACACCCAGGTCACGACGCTGCTTGTCGGCGCACTGTCGCTCGTGCTCATCCTATTTCTTCGCCGACTCGTGCCGATCATCCCCGGGTCGCTCATCGCTGTGCTACTTGGTATCGCTGCCGTCAAGATTCTGAACCTCGACGAACACGGCGTCTCGATCGTCGGTCCGATAAAGAGCGGCCTACCAACGTTCGGTACGCCGAACGTGCACCTAAAGGACTTCGGCACGCTGATCGCGGGCGGTATCGGAGTGATGCTCGTCGGGTTCGCAGAGGGCCTAGGAGCGGCCAAGACCTACGCGGCGAGGGAGCACTACGAGATCGATGCCAACCGCGAGCTGCTCGGCATCGGTGGCGCGAATATCGCGGCCGGTCTCTCGAGCGGCATGGTCGTCAACGGCAGCCTTTCCAAGACCGCGGTCAACGGGTCCGCGGGCGGGCGCACCCAGCTCTCGGGGCTGATCGTGGCAGGGTTGACAATCGTCACTCTTCTCGCGCTCACTGGCCTGTTCGAAGACCTGCCCGAGACGACACTCGCCGCAATCGTCATCGCCGCCGTGATCGAGCTCGTCGATTACCGCGCGCTGATCGACCTCTACCAGGCTCACACCGAGCGGTTGGGCAAGGACTTCGGATTCGTCGCGCGCCCAGACTTCATCGCGGCGATCGCGGCAGTACTTGGCGTCACCGTCTTCGACACACTTCCGGGCCTGTTCATCGGTATCAGCGTCTCATTGCTCCTGCTGATCTATCGCGCCTCGCGACCCTACATCGCAGTGCTTGGGCGCGAGCCAGGGCCGGACGGAATCTACAGCGACATCGACCGCCACCCCGCCAACGAGCTTCCAGCGCACATCGCGGTCCTGCGGATCGAGAGCAGCCTGTACTTCGCCAACGCGGACGCCACTACGGCCCACATCCTGCACGCCGCCGAAGCAGACGGCATCACAGCTGTAATCCTCGACGCAGAGACCATCCCATTCATCGACGTAACTGCCGCGCGGACGCTCGCAACACTCGCCGACAACCTGCGCCGGCGCGGCGTGCAACTGCTGCTCGCCCACGACATCGGCCAAGTACGCGACATCCTGCAGAGCGTCATCGACGACCCAGCCATCACTCACTCCTACCCGACCGTACAGGCCGCCGTCGACGCCGTCGAGACACTGACATAGCCCGTGACTACCGCTCGGCGCGGCGAGCATCCATCGCCCACCGCCGGAGCGACAGGCTCGCCCTGAACGACAAGCGATCGTCCGCCAATCGTCGCCCTTCACGATGAGACCGATGATCAGTTCGCCCATACGCCGTCGCCGGACCCCTGGGGCTGGAGTCTGTAAACGCCACGGGCAAGCCGTTGAAAGCGGAGTGGGTTCTCACGCGAACCTGTGCTTAGGGCTCATGACTGAGCGTGTGAAGGGGTCACGGTGTAGTTCCAGTCGCCGTGGAATGCGTTGCGGGTGATGTTGATGGTGGCGAACTGTTGGTCGGTGACTTTGATGCCTTTCTCGTATTCGCGGTCGTCGAGTTGGGCGTAGACCTTCAGGCCGGTGGTGGTTGTGGTGTTCGAGATGAGGTTGATGATGACCTCGTGGCTGATCAGGGGCTTGCCGCGCCAGTTGGTCGAGATGAAGCTGAACAGGCGGTGCTCGATCTTGTTCCACTTGCTCGTTCCGGGCGGGAAGTGACACACCTGGATCTGTAGGCCGGTCTGATCGGCGAGGCGTTGCAGTTCGAGCTTCCATAGGCGGGTGCGGCTGGAGTTCGAGCCGCCGCCGTCAGCGGTAATCGTCAACGTGGTGGCGTTTGGGTAGCGCGTTTTGCCGAGGGTCTGCCACCAATCGAGGATCGTGTTCGTGGCGAACACCGCGGTGTCACGGGTGATCCCGACACTGACCCATCCCTCATCCCTGGTCAAGTCATAGACGCCGTAAGGGATCGCGTGCCCGAGATCCTTGTCCTTGAAGTCGTGCGTGCGGACCTCGACCGGCTTGCCTTTGGGCTCGAGCTCCCGGCCGACGGCCTTGAAATCCCCGACGAGCTCCCGCTTCTTGGTATCGACGCTGATCACCGGCTCGTTCCCGGCGATCTGAGCCGTGACGGTCTGGTTGATGTGCTCGAACTGAGCGTCGCGATCGGGATGAGATGCTCCCTCGCGGGTCTTGCGGTTGGACTGCAGGCTGTAGCCCTTGGCCTTCAACAACCGCAGCACCGTCCGGTCAACGACATCGTGCCCCATCTCCCGCAGCGCCGCAGCGAGCTTCGCGCCACTCTTCGAGGTCCACCGCAACGGCGACTCCGGATCCCCGCGGGTAACGGGATCAACGAGGCGCTCCAACGCCTCCCAAAGCCCCGGCTCGCGCTCGAGGATCGGCGTGCGTCCCGGATGCCTACGCATCTTCCCCGGCGCGGGGCGATCCTCAGAATCCAGATCCGCAAGACCGCGCAGCACCGTCGACTCCGAGATCCCCGTAGCCCGCACGACCGCAGCGAGCCCTCCATAACCAGCGGAGCGCGCCTCCGCCGCCGCCCACAACCGCCGCCCGCGCTCGTCTAACAACCCCTGCTCACTCAACAGCCGATACCGCTCACCAATCCCTCGCTCATCGACCACAACCCCCAGTTCTACATAACCAGCCCAACACCTTCACAAACTAAGTCGAGAACCCTAAGGCACCAGTTGACCGAGTGAATCGATACCGGACGTCCAAGGTGTTTCTCGACCGCAGAGCGAACCTCGCGCACCGATCTCGGCCGGCCATCAGCCAGAATCGTGAGAACCGCGCGCAAGACGACCCCGTTGCCGAGGCGCGTTGGCTCGGTGCGCTCAATGAGTGACTGCGACGAGACCTCGCGCGGAGAGATCTCCAGAACCCGCATTGTCGACTGACATAGTGGGTTTGAAAGCCGTCCTATCAAGTGCTGAGCGCAGGACATCGCGGCGGCGATCAGCACGAGACCCTGGAACGAGCGATCGTGCTTACCGCCCAGGTGCTCGAACAGGCCGATCCTCGCCGCCTCGCCGCCGGCCGGCCTAACGCCACCCGTGCTCGCCGCGCGGTAGCCGACGGCACGCGTGAGATCCTCGCGGCGAACCCCGAGCGCTCCCTGCCCTACCTCGCCCGCGAGCTCGCGGTCTCCCCCCACCACCTCAGCCGCATCTTCCGCACCGAGACCGGGCACACCATCTCCCGTCACCGCATGCGCCTACGCGCCCGGGGCGCGCTGGAGCAACTGGCCGGCGGCGAGCGAGACCTCGCACGCCTGGCCGCCGACCTCGGCTTCGCCGACCAGAGCCACCTCTGCCGCGTCGTGCGCGAAGAGACCGGACATGCACCTTCCGCGCTGCGCCACATCCTCGCGTAGAACATTGCACCTCACCGCGATTGCAGGAGTCTGCACTGCCACCAAGCTCACTATCGCAATGGACGGTGGGTGTCGCGTAAAGGTTTGCGGTCGTGGCAGTGGCCGCGTTGGAAGAGGTGGCCCCCCGGCCCGCGCGGTCGTGCCGCTGCGGCCGGTGGAGTGGCGTGTGTAGCGGCCGGGGCCTCCTTCAGGCCGCCGCGGTGGCCATCTGGTGCTTGTGGAGCTTCAGGAGGTTGTGGGTGGCGGTGATCAGCCGCCATTCAGAGAGCGCGGCCGATCTTCCTCGTCGCTGGAACTGGTTGATGCGCCGGTTGTGCTTGGTCTGTGCGAACACCGGCTCGACCATCGCCTTTCGTCGCCGGTAGAGCCTATCCGCGTACTCGGTCGCGAGTGCTTGGCGCATCGCCGAGTACCTTCCGCCTTGCCATCCCGGCCGCGGGGTTTCGCGCTTGCCAGCGTCCGGCGGGATCAGAACCTGCACGTGCTCGTTGGCCACGACATGGTCCATCTGCTGCTCATTCCAGTAGCCGCTATCGGCGACCGCGACCCCTGGTGTCTCTGTAACACCGATCGCCTGGAGTTCGCGCTTGGTCGCCTTGACCATCGGCTCGAGGTGACCGAAGTCCGGGGAGCTCGCGCTCACCTCGGCCGCGAGCACGATCTGCTCCTCGGTCACGACGGCCTGGACGTTGTAGCCCTGGGTGTAGCTGCGGGGAGTCTTCACATTCCGCGAGTCCAGGTCGGTCGTGTTGATCTTCCCCGCCGGGATATCGGGTGGCTCATATGGCTTGGGCGGGCGAGCGAGTCGTCGGCCTTGCGTGTCGCGTCCGTGCTCGCGGTAGTGCTCATATGCCTCGTTCGCCGCACGCTCAACTTCGAGGTCTTGCACCATCCGGCGCTCGGCCTCCAACAGCCGCTGCGCACGCGAACGAACGATCGGCTTCGCCTCGGAGCGGCGCTGCTCATCGAGCTGATGGCGGGCCTCACGTAGCCAGCCCTCGCGGCCCTGGGTGCGGGCCACGATGACCTCCGAGTCAAGTTCGATCTTCACCTCGGCCACCTCTACCGCGCCGGCAGCCTCGCTGGGCGCGTCTTCTCTTCTCGCACGCTCGCGCGCGAGCTTGTCTTTGGCTTTGCGTAGCGCAGCACGTCGCCCCTCACGCGTGCGCAGATGCTCAGGCAGCTCATCGCCGCGCGCCTCACCGTAGAGCGCATCCTCGGCGGCGTCGACTTCGCCCGCCTCCTTCAAGATCTCCCGCGCGAGCTGCTCATAGTCGAGGTTTGAATGGTGCGAGGCGTTCGCTTGCACCTTTTCCCGTCGATCGCGATCACCCCGACCTTCAGGAGCCCCGACTCCCGGCAGAGCCCCAGCACCTCGTTGAACAAGCCCGCGAGAGCTGCCTCGTGGCGCACACGAAAGCGCGCGATCGTCGCGTGATCGGGCGTCTGCTGCGCGGCGATCACCCGATAGGCGACATCCTCCACACAGCGGCGCTCGATGCCCCTGGACGAGCGCTCGCCCTGTGCGTAGGCGTACATCAGAAGCGCCACCATCATCGAAGGCTCGAACGCTGCTCGACCCCACCCGTCCTGACGGTAGGAGCCGTAGAACGCGCCCAGATCCATCTCCTCAACCGACGCCAACACGAACCACGCCAGATGGTCCTCCGGCAGCCAATCACGCGGGTCCGGAGGCATCAGGAACGCCTGCTCACGATCACACGCCAAGAAGTTCATAGCCATGCCCTGAAGTCTCTTAACGACCTCGGACGGACCCCGGTTTACGCGACACCCACGACGAAACTGAGGCGTCTCGCGGGGCGCTGGCGAGACTGCTCTCCGTCATGGGGAAGCAGCAGTCCGCCGGGGCGCTGCCCGGTCGCATGCCCGGCAACGGCCTTCAGGCCAGGACTGCGTCGGCGCCGTCCTGCACGCTAGGCCTGAACGCGGCCGTGAACGTCTGGGCTTGCTCGGACGCCGGTCGGGCGTGCAGGTAGCGGCTGGTCGTGCTGAGCGCGCTGTGACCCATCGCCTTCTGGATCGTCACGACGTCGACGCCGCGCGCCGCGAGCAGCGAGCCGAACGTGTGCCGCAGGTCATGGAAGCGCAACGCGCGAACGCCGGCAGCGGCCTGGGCACGCCGGTAGCGCCGACGCAGCGCCGAGCCATCGAGTGGGCGCCCGAACACGTTGCAGAACACAAGGTCATCGCGCGTCGTGAAGTGATCTCGTCGGCTCATGCGATCCAACGCGGCGGCCGGCTGGTCGGCCAATGGCACACGACGGACGCGGCCGGACTTCGTGGACGACTCGACGCCAGCGCTCATCGCGCGCGCGATCGTCAACGCGGACCCGGCGAAGTCAACATCGCGCCACCGCAGGGCCAACAGCTCGCCCTGTCGCAAGCCGGCGTAAGCGGCAACGCGGACGATCTCGGCGTCCTGGCGGTCCTCGGCTTGCCGTGCCATCCGCTCGCCGTCGTTGACCGCCGGGTACGCCGGATCGCGGTGTTGTCCCTCCACGAAGGCCCGGGCGATGGCCTCGATCTCCTCGGGAGAGTAGAACACGAGCGCGCCGGGGATTGGCTCGCGGCGCTTGTCGGCTCCGTTCGCCGGGTTCGTGGGGAGCGCAAACGTGGATGGCTTGCATCCGTGGTTGAACACGGCGGAAATGACCGCGCGGTACTTGTTGACCGTGCTCGGCGACGCGCCGGTCGCGCTGACCGTCGCCAACAGCTCGTCCACCTCGCGCGTCGCGATCCTCGAGGCCGGACGATCGCCGAGCGCAGCCATGACATGCCCGAGCGTTGTTGCCTCGCCGCGTTTACACGGTAGGCCCGGCTCGGCCAGCACGCTTTCACGATCTCGCAGCGTCGATGGCTTGGCGCCGGCTACGTCGGCCAGCCACCGCATGTAGGACTGGGCGACTTCGCGGAACGTCACGCCGCGTGTGCGGCGCTCGTGCTCGACGCGCTCCACGTCCGCCGCCTCGGTCACATGTGCGGCCACCAGCTGCGCAGCAGCCACGATGGCGGCGCGCTCGTCGTAGGCGCCATCGGGCACCCGTCCACGGCGACGGGTCCACGCGCCCGTGGCGGGATCGCGCTCGAGCCATGCCGGGCCGATGCGGCGCTTGACCTGCTGGCCATTGTGCCGGAACTTCGCCTCGTAAAACGGTTGGCCGCGATGCTCGCGTACGACGATGTTGGCGTTTGGGAGTGGGGCGGGCACGGCGGCTCCGATCTTCCGGTCGCCGTCATCATACAGGCCATGGGTACCACGTGGGTACCACATCCCTGGTGGGTACCGATTTGGGTACCAAACCGACCAGTTTGCATGCATATAAGCCGTGTTTAGCACCGTCGAACCGGGCGTATCTACGCGGTTCGGGGCGTATCCTGCGCCTTGCCATGGCGAAGGTCGAGGGTTCGAATCCCTTCATCCGCTTCAGACAAAACCCCTGGTAATCCAGGGGTTTTGTCGTTTTGGAGCGCGTGGACCCCGAGCGCTATCCCGAGGGCTTTAGGCCTCCGGGCGGCATCGATTGGCGCAGCATGCGCGACACCCTCGATCCGCTGCGGGCGGACCCGTGGATCAGCCAGCGGCGGGGCCATTCCCGATGCGCAGGTTTTGCAGCCGCCGGATCGTGCGAGAGTGATCCCGGCAATACGACCAGCTACTACTGCCCGGTCGCAGCGATGATCGTGCCAAGTGGGTGAACGTCTCCTGGGCCTCGAGTCGAGCGAGTCCGGCGCCGACGCAGAAGTGTGGCCCGTTCCCGAACGCGAGGTGGGTGGCTGGCGGGCGAGTGAGGTCCAGCTGGTCCGGGTCGCGGTAGCGCTCTGGATCACGGTTGGCGGCACCGAGAACGACGATCGCCTGCTGCCCCGCACGGACCCGGACTCCGCCGAGTACGAGGTCGTTTCGGGCGACGCGAGACGCGACTTGGGCGGGGCTGTCATAGCGCAGGAGCTCATCGACGGCTTGCGCGCATAGGTCGGGATGCCCGGCCAGCCAGTCGAGTTGCTCGGGGTACTCGAACAGGGCCAGGGTGCCGTTGCCGATCAGGTTCGCGGTTGTCTCGTGGCCGGCCGCGAGCAGCAGCAGGCACATGGTGATGATCTCATCCGTCTCCAGTGCTGCACCGCCACCGGGGGGGTGGACGAGTGCGCTCAACAGGTCCTCGCCGGGTTCTTCGCGGCGCTGGGCGACGATCGGGACGAGGAACAACATCACCGTCATCGCGGCCGTGCCGATCGCCTCGATCTCCGTCGGCGTCGGGTCGAGCTCCAGCATTCGTGCGATCGTCGGGGTCTCCGCGCGGAGAAGCTCAGCGCCTTCGAGGCCGACGTCGAACAGCTCGGCGATGACTGCGAGCGGGATCGGATAGGCGAGCTCGCTCATCAGCTCGATCGACTCGCCTTCGGCGAGCGCGGTGAAGGCGCTCTGGACGATCGCTACGACGCGCCCACGGACTGTCTTCATTGCTCGCGGCGTGAAGAACCGGTTGACGGCGGCGCGCAGCCTGGTGTGCGCGGGAGGATCGCTCATCAGCAGAGAGCGGCTCCACTGCTCAGAAACTGGTCCGGGTCCGCCGAGTGAGGCGAGCAGCTGCGGGCTCTCGCGCGGGTCGGAGCTCCACTCGGGGCTGCGCAGGACCTCCGCTGCGTGCTCGTGGGACAGCACGAGGTAGGCACCGACGGGCTCGTTCCATGCGACGGGTGCTCGCTCGCGCGCCACGCGATAGGCGGCGTAGAGGTCCTCTGTCGGGAACGGCCAAGCTCGCCAGTCAGGCATTGTTGTTTGCAGCCTCACGGTCGGCGAAGAACTCGTGTTCAAGCTTGCCCATCGCGGTAACCGGGGCGGTCGCCTCGAAGAACTCGGCAGCCATCGATCCCCAGCAGCTGGTCGCACGCAACGCTGCGATCAACGACGCCGCACCCATCTCGATTCGGCTCATGATCGTGTAGTCGGGGGACGCGGTTATGTGCCGAAACGCGTTGGCCGAGGCGCCGGTCGGCGAAAACTTACGTTCGATCCATCCCGACACATACTCGGGCGTGACCGTGAACGGTTGCTCTGCCCAAAACATCTCCCAAGGCTCGCGCCAGTATGCAAATACCTCCTCGGGGGTGACGGAGTCCGAGGATCTCCAGAATCCAGCCTCTACGCTTGCCTGCCAGGTCGCGGGTACGTCGTTGCGTAGACACGCGCGCCCAATCGCGTTCATCATGTCCGCCTCCTCGCGCCCGAATCGCTTTACGCAGCCAAAGTCGAGAAAGGTCACGGTCCCGTCGTCGTGGAACAGGTAGTTGCCGGGGTGAGGGTCAGCGTTTAGCAAGCGAAAACGGTGGTTCGTGGCATAGACGAAGCGCCAGATCGCCTCTCCCCATTGATCGCGCAGCTCCTGCCGTGACGTGAGGGCGTCCTGCCAGGATTTGCCTTGAGCAAGCTCTTGGGTCAGGACACGATCGGTGCTCAGCTCCTGCATCACCTCGGGGATGTGGATGAAGGGATGTCCCCGAAAGATGTCGGCGAACTCCTCTTGGTTGTCAGCCTCCTGGCGGTAGTCGAGCTCCTCATTGATGCGAGCGGTGATCTCTCGTGCCGCGCCGCGGATGTCGAAGCTGATTTTCCTCGGCGACAGGCCGAACAGCAACCCGAGAAACGTGGCGAGCAACTCGTTGTTCTTGAGGTCGGCGTGGATCGCGTCTGCGACCCCGGGGTACTGGATCTTGACCGCCACGGCTCGCCCGTCTTGCAGTCGTGCTGCGTGAACCTGGCCGATCGACGCGGCCGCCAGGGGCTCCCAATCGAACTGCGCGAACGCGCTCTCGGCCGGCTGCTGGAGCTCACGCTCGAGCACCGAGCGCGCGAGCTCGGGCGCCATCGGCGGTGCGTCATCGCGCAGTCGCGCCAGCGCGGCCTGGTAGATCGACTGGAACTCCGCCGGCACCGCGGGGCTAGCCGTGACAAACGAGAGCATCTGCCCAGCCTTCATGAGGGCGCCCTTGGAGTGCCCGAGCAGCTCCGCGTAGCGCTCTGCCGTGCGGATGTGAAACCCGGTGCTGTCCGCACCGGTCAATCTGGCGCGCAGACCTACGACAACCGCCTCGCCCGCTGTGCGAGCGCCCAGGGCCGCAAACGGGGCGGTCCGACGCACCCGCCCCCGACGGATCCCGTCGCTGTTCGGCGGCACGTCACCTGCATCAAGAGGAAGCCCACCATCGGACACAGACATATCTCCATTCCCGGTCTACTTGGTGCAGCTAAGTGTATACTTAGGCCGACCGATGTCAAGCCTTACCCCCACCCGCGAGCGCATCGTCGATGAGGCGATGCGCCTCTTCAGCGAGCACGGCTATGCCGCCACGAGCATCACCAAGATCGAGGCGGCCGCGGGACTCACTCCCGGAGCAGGCGGCATCTACCACCACTTCGCGAGCAAGGAAGCTCTACTCGCGGCTGGGGTCGAGCGCCATCTCGCGCGCCTGGACGCCCTGCGTGAGATTCGAGACGTACTCGGACCGCTCGGAGATCTCAAAGCCGAACTGACGCTGACGGCCCGCTATATCCTGGCCGAGCTCGATAGGGAGTCCGAGCTACTTCGCATTCTCGCTTCCGAGTCACGCAACCAACCGCGGCTGCTGACGGCCGCCGTAGAGCAGCTCGTCACCTCCACATACGCCGGTTTCGCTATGTGGATCAGTGAACACGCCACCCGCGAACTGCCTGATGACGAAGCTGCAACGATAGCCGCATTTGGCCTGGGGTCGCTTCTGTCCTCGCGTTTGCTTCGTGATGTCCTCGCCATCCCGGCGCAGATCGACGACCAAGCGACGGTCGATACATGGGTCCGAATGATGAGTTCGGCCGTGGCGGGTACTGGCGCGAATGAGACTTGACAACGGCGCACCCGCACAGGGCAAGAGGGACGACGCCTGATCACCCGCATCTCGGCAACATGCTGCGCCAAGTCGACCCAGTGAACGCGCGGGTTGATGGCCGCATGGTCGGCTTGGCGGCGCAGCTGATCTCTGCCCGCGGGCCGGCGCCACCTGAGCAGCCGACACTTCTCGCCCGCTCTGCGTCGGGCAGTGCGGCGTGGAACTCGGATGCCTTACCTCTGCCGAGACGCGGGCGAGTCGAAGTCGTCAGCGACACGTGTCACCGGCTGTCCAGTATCTCCCGAGACATCAGTTGGCTGTCTGCTGAACCGACACACCTTCACCCGCTCGGACTGGCGTTGCTGAGGGCAACGCTGCCGACGACCACCGATTCGTGGGGCGCATGGGCGGAGACCCCTTCGGTATTCAGGTAGGTGACCTTGAACCCCTCGCTGGAGGCGCAGCTGGGGGTAACGACGAACAGCCCGAGCGACACGGTGCTGACGGTTTCGCGCGCTTTGATGTTGCGTCCCACGCGCCAGCTGGTTTCGGGGCGCCCGCCGGCTTTGCACTTGGCGAAGCCTTCGACCAGGTAGCCGGCGCCCTTGGGGGTGACCGCATAGGGTGCGGTGAACTTGACCTGGCCCTTGTAGCAGGGGTAGAGCAGGAACGCGGCTTGGCACGCGGCGCGCGATTGGGGAAGGAGCGTGAGATGGACGATTGTGTGCAGGCTGCGTGTCGGGTTGAACTCTCGTTCGCGCGCGAGCACGCTGGGCGGCAGCGGCTTCGGGTGCGTGCCCGCGGGCTCGTTGATCGTGATGTGGCCGACCGGCGTGGGTCGCGGCAGGCCGGCGACGATGCGCACGTATTCGACGGTGAAGCTCACCGATCGGCTGCACGCCTCGGACAGAACGTCCCCGACGGACACGGACACGGTCACGAGCGCGCCGCGTGCGACGTCGGCGCTGGGTCCGGCTCCGGCGAGCCCGTGGCAGACGCGTGCTGAGACCTCGTAGTTCTCGCTGGCGTTCGAGACTGGGTAGGGGGCGCGGAAGCTGAGCTGCGCGTGGGTGATCAGATGGTCGTGGATCTCCAGGTGCGCGTGTAGCGGCTCGTGAACGGCGGGCAGGGGAGCAGGGGCTGGGGGCGGGACTTCCGACAGTCCGCACGAGGCCAGGCGCAGGTGGCCGCGGTCGACACAGGTGCGTCCCGCGTACACGTATGTGATCGCGGTCAGGGCCCCGTTCGGGCTGGCCGGTCCGCTGTAGTTTCCCGGCTCGTCTCTGCCGTCGGTCTCGCTGACGCTCCCCAGTGGCCTTCCGCTGGTGTATCGCTGAACGATCAGGTACGCGCCCAAGCCGCGAAGCACCTGCTGGCTGCGCGCTTCAGTGCCTTCGCGGTAGGTGAGGCTGACCGCGTGTGCTCCCAGCAGCCCGAAGGAGACCTCGCGGCGGTCGGCGGACACGCCGGCTTGCTGCCCGGGGCTGCTCGCGGCGCTGAGCTCCAGGCCGACGCTGTCGCCCGCGTACGTTTCTCCCGGGCTGGCGCAGTTCCCGGTCATCCACCCCTGTCCTGTGCCCAGATCACCAGGGAGCGCGTCGGCGGGCAACGCGTGGAAGCGCCCGTCGTCGTGAAACGCGCCGTCCACGCCGAGCTTCTCCCAGCTGCCCGTCCAGGACGCGTCCGACTTGAACGCAGATGAGGTTGCGCGTGGTGTGGATGATCCGCATGCCCCACGGCAGGCCACCGGCTGGATCTGGCGCTCGCAGGGGAAGCAGCCGCACGCCGCCCTCCACTGGGATGCCCTCGCCGGCGGTCGCGATCGGATGCACGGCCGGCTCGACGGGGGAGCCGGTGAGGATCACACCGGTGGCGGCGAGCGCGATCGTTGTGGTGGTCATCACCGCTGCCAGGGCGCTGACAGCGATGCGCAGCCGCCTATGCGGTGCGCTGTGCGTCGCCCCGACCCGGCGTGCCATACGGGCAAAGGGCCGCCTGGCCCTGCGCTCGGCGGCCTCGTGCAGCTGGCGTTCGATCTGGGGGACGATGCTCATGTCGGCTCCTTCAGTTGACTCTTGATGCTCGACAGGCCCCGGCTCACACGCTTGCGGACCACCAGCTCCGAGGTCTTCAGCTCGCCCGCGATCTCGCGGTAGGAGCGCTCGCCCAGGACGTGCGCTCGGACTGCCTCGCGTTGGTCGAGCGGGAGCTCGTCCAGCAGCGCGAGCGGTCGACCGTCCAGGCTGCAAAGCGCGTCGATCCGCTCGAGGTCGTCGTCGCTGAGCACGACCGCGTCCCTGATGCCCACTCGGTGCCTGGCGCGCGCTTCCACGCGACCTCTGCGCCAGCTGCTCAAGAGCGTGCGCTGGGCGATCGTCAGCAGCCATGCTGTCGCCGTCGGGCCCGTCGGCCGGTAGCGGCTCGCGGCTCGCAACGCCGCCGCGAACACCTCCGCGGTGAGGTCCGCGGCGAGCTCGGGATCGCTCGTGCGTCGCAGCATGTACATGAGCAGCAGGCGCTCGTAGCGCCGGTAGAACAAGGCGAACGCCTCGGGGTCGCGGCCGGTAGCCGCCAGCACTTCAGCGTCTGAGGGCTCAGCGCTCGCCTGCATATCCTCATAAACGCACAACCGGCAGAACTGTGACCACCGGCAGCCACCGCGGTGGTAACAGGCGCGCGTCTCTAGCTGCGGGACGCCACCGAGTGACGCGCCGGCCGGCGCGCGCCGTCACAAGTCGGCGGCTTGCGCGCAGTAGGGGTGTACGTTCGCAGTGCCTATCGGATGGATCTTGATGCTGAAGCCATTTCGCGCCTCTATCGCGCTCAAGCCGCGGCGCTGTTGCGGTTCTTCATGAGACGGACGTTCGACCCCGATGTCGCCGTGGATCTGGTGGCGCAGACGTTCGTGGCGGCCGTCGCTGATCGACGCCTGTTTCGCGGCTCCTGTGACGAGGATGCCGCCCGCTGGCTGTACGGGATCGCCCGCCATCGGCTGGCGGACTTCCTGCGCCACGGCCACGTGGAGCGGCGCGCCTTGCAACGCGCCGGCTTTCAGCGCCGCGCGCTGAGCGACCCGGAGTACGAACGGATCGAGGAGCTCGCGGGGTTAAGCGAGCTGCGCGACCAGGTTGCGGCTGGGTTCGATGGGCTCAGCCACGAGCAGCGCCAAGCGCTGTCCTTGCGGGTTCTGGAGGAGCGCTCCTACGCGGAGGTCGCGTCGGCGCTTGGCGTCAGCGAGCAGACCGCGCGCGCTCGCGTGAGCCGTGCAGCAGCGGCGCTGCGCCGGGCGCTCCCCGTCGACGCGCCACAGGAGAGCAACGACCTTGCCTGACATGCCCGACGTGTTCGCTGAGCTGCCGATCCTGGAGGAGATCGGCGCAGAGATCGAGCGGATCGTCCGCGCCGAGGAGTCCCCTCCGCCGGCGCGCGCCCGCGCCCGGCGCAAACGCGCGCGCTGGCGACGCGCTCGGCCGCTGTCGGTGATCGTCGCGCTGGCGCTTGGATGCACGGGCGCGGCGTTCGCGAGCGGCCTGCTCTCGTTCGGCGCGCCGGTGAGCTCCACGCACGTCTTCTCCAGCGCCCAGGTCGGCTTGGGCGCGCTCACGCCGGGCAGCGAGAAGCTGCTGGCGATCGCCACACCCGATCCGCAGGGAGGACCGCCATGGGGGCTGCGCGAGCTCACCACGACCCGAGGCGCCGGCTGTGTCCAGGTCGGGCGGTTGGTCGACGGGAGCCTCGTGGCGCTCGGCCAGGACGGCGCCTTCGGCAACGACGATCTCGCACACCAGGTACCGGCGAGCGCTGGCATCAACTCGTTCAGCTGCGCGCTGCTCGACAGCAAGGGCCAGCTGTTCCACAGCGTTACGTTCATCGGCCAGACCGCGAGCGCCGCCTGGTGGTTCCGCTCGACCCGCTGTGTTCCCACCGGCACGCCGCAGCCAACCAGCGCAGCCCACCCAGCTTGCCCACTGCGCGATGAGCGCGACGTGTACTACGGGCTGCTCGGCCCCGACGCCAAGAGCATCACCTTCACGGTCGGCGGTCGGCGCCGCACACAGGCGACCGTGGGCGCGCAGGGCGCCTACCTGATCGTCACCGATGCCGCCGCCCGCCAGCAAATCCCGGGCGCCGGGGGAGCGACCTCCGACGATGTCCCCGTGTTCAGCGCGATCACGTCGATCGAGTACCGCAACGGAGCAACGTGCAACCTGCTGACCGCGCACAGGTGGCTCGTCGGCTTCCGCGCCTGCTCGCCGTCGCTCGATCTACCCGTCGGCTACGCCCGTCCGCTCGCGCCCACCGAGGCGCAGATCGCCGCACCGGTGCACACGACGCTCCTGCGCACCGCCGCGCGCGTGGCGCACTTGCGCGTGTCCCCACGTGCGGGACCGTCGAGCACCCGGCTGATCCGTGTCGCCGCTGGCCAGGAAATCGTCGTCAGCTTCAAGTCCCGCATCTCGATCGACAGCCTGCGCGCCCAATATTCGATGGAGTACCGCCGAGCGGGAGCGCCTGCCCAGGCCGAAGCCTTCGCGACGATGCGCCCGCAGACGGTCGCTCCCCGCAGTGGGGAAGGGGTGATTGGGATCGACGGCATGGGCTCCGATGTGGCGGCAGGCGAAACTGTCACCGGCAGGATCGCCGGCGCGATCGGGCCTGGGGTAGCGCCGTGGGCGAGGCTCGGCCCCGGCCTGATACGCGGCAAGGTCATCCTCGACTACGCCACCGCCCCCGAACTCGACGAATCGTTCCCGTCGACGAAGCTCAGCGTGGGCAGCTTCGCCGTCGAGGTGCCCTAGGCGGCGCGCGACGCATACCACGGTTGCGTTATCCCCAGCCTTCAGGCGGAACTCTGACGGCGGCGCCAGGTTAGCTGTGGCGGGTTCGAGAGGGAACCCACCCACCACGGGCACGATCCCCCTCGTGCCCACGGGGAGCAACAAGGCGAAGGCACGGATGCCTTCGCCGGCTATCCGTGGCGTGCGGGGACGCTCGCCGCAGGCTGCTGGGCGTCGCCGGCCCAAACGTCGTCGTCGGGCAGGTCGCTCGCCTGCCAGTCCTCCAGGAACGCCTCGGCGGCCTCCACGCTCAGTGGACGGGCGAACAGGTATCCCTGACCGCTGTCGCAGCGCTCCTCGCGCAGCAGCGACAGGTGGTGCGTGCGCTCGATGCCCTCGGCCACGGTCTCCATCGACAGCGCCTTGCCGAGCTTGACCAGCGTTCGCAGCAGCGTTTCGCCTTCCGGGTTGTCGGCCAGCTGGAGGATGAACGAGCGATCGATCTTGAGGGCGTCCAGCGGGAACCGCTGCAAGTGTGCGAACGAGGAGTAGCCCGTGCCGAAGTCGTCGATTGCGATGCGCACCCCGAGCTCCTTGATCGCTTTCAGCCGTCGGGCTGTTTCCTCGGAGTCGCGCATCAGCGTCGTCTCGGTGATCTCGAGCGTCAGCGCGCGTGCTTCCAGCTCGCTGTGGGCGAGCGCGGCGCGCACGTCGTCGATGAACTGGTCGCTCTCGAGCTGGCGCGCGGAGACGTTCACCGCCATCGCGATCTGGTGCCCGTCGCGCCGCCACTGCGCGCCCTGGCGGCAAGCCTGCTCGAGCACCCACTTGCCGACCTCCACGATCAGGCCGGTCTCCTCGAGCAGCGGGATGAAGTCGTTCGGCTGCACGACCCCGCGCGAGCGCCGGTTCCAGCGGATCAGGGCCTCGACACCCGTGGGCATCATCACGCGCAGATCGAACGTCGGCTGGTACATCAGGAAGAACTCGTCGTGCTCGAGCGCGCTGCGCAGGTCCATCTCGAGTTCCATGCGGCTCTGCATCACGTCCTGCATGCCCGACTCGAACACCACGTGGCGGTTCTTGCCCTCGCGCTTGGCGCGGTGCATCGCGATGTCGGCGTCGCGCAGCATCTCCTCGACCGACCGGCGCTCGCCGCTGACGGCGCCGACGCTCGCGGTCACCGTCAGCTCGCTGTGCTGGCCGTTGGCGAGCGTGAACGGGGCCCGTAGGGCTTCGCGCAGGCGGCCTGCGATCAGCGCGAGCTCCTCCGGCTTGGCGACGTCTTCCACGAGCACCACGAACTCGTCGCCGCCGATGCGCCCGAGCGCGTCGATGTCGCGAACGACGCCGTCGAGGCGCGCGGCGATCGCGCGCAGCAGCTCATCGCCGCACTCCCGGCCGAGCGAGTCGTTGATGGCGGTGAAGTTGTCGAGCTCGATCAGCAGCGCTGCCACGGGCGTCTTCAGCCGGCGGGCGCGACCGAGCATCTGCTCGCCACGGTCCAGGATCAGCGTGCGGTTGGGCAGCCCGGTGAGCTGGTCGTGCGTGGCCATGAACGCGAGCTCCTCCTGACGGCGCGCGAGCTCCTCCCCGATCGATTCGCGCTCGCGCTCGAATGCCTCGCACATGCGCACCAGCGTCACGTCGATCGTCCGCTGGGTCATCGACAGCGCCTTCAGCAACGCCTGTGAGGACAGCTCCTGCTCGGCGGCGCAGTCGCGCAGCACGGAGGTGACCGCGTCGCGCCAGCGCAGGCAGCGCTTGGTCACCTCGCCCAGCGGCGTCGCGCTCTGAGCCGCCATCTGACCGTAGGTGTGCCAGGCGTGCTGACCGGTCTTGCGCCCCGCCTCGGGGTTTCCGCCCGCCATCCACCTGGCTACCGCCATGGTCGAGTTGCGGCCGATCAGCTCGAAGCTCTCTTTGACCGCGGCGTCGAGCGGCGGCGCCGACGGGCTCCTCGCCTCCCGCGCCAGCGCGTCGATGCGAGCGAGCACCTCGTCGACGCGCCCGCCGAGCGCGTCGCCGAGACGGCGAAGGTCGCTGTCCGCTTGCCCCTGCTCAGGTGTGTGCTGTGCCCGCGCCTGCTTCGTCCGCGCCGGCTTCTGCGGCTGTTTCCTCATCTCAAGGCAAGGCGTCGGCGATAAGCGCCACGTTCTTGAGAATGCCTCGCAGCTACTAGACGACCGATTTTCGGCATGTTCAAGCGCTCTGAGGGCGATCGGCGGCCCCCGCAGACCGGCGCTAGACGGCGTGCCGGGGCACGTAGCGTCCACCGTCGCCGCGCGTCAACAGCCCGAGCAGCTCGAGCTCGCTGAGCGCCAGCAGCGCATCGCCCGGCTGGAGGCCGGCGCGAGCGAGCTTGTCCGGTGTGTCGCAGCCGCTGCCCACCCGCTCGAGCGTCGCTCTCAACCGTGGCGTCAGCCCCTCGCCGGTGGCGGCCATGGTGTGCCCAGGCGCGAGCGCTCGGCCCCCGTCTTGCTGGGCACGGCGACGGGCGGAGGCTGGCAGGTGCAGCAGATCGAGGACGTCCTGTGGGTCGCGCACGAGGCTCGCGCCGCCCATCAGCAGAGCGTTTGTCCCGGCTGCGAGCGGCGAGCTGACGCGGCCGGGGATCGCCGCCAGGCTACGGCCGAGCGCCATCGCAATTCGCGCCGGCGCGAGGTCCGCGGTGCGCTCGGCGGCCTCCACCAGCACCACCAGCTGTGCCAGAGCCACCACGATCCGCTCGCTCGCAAGCGGTCCCCAGCGGCGCCCGCGGCAGTCGAGCGGCAGCTCGCACACCGCGCAGCCGCGATCGGTCACGCGCGCGTACAGGGCACGGCTGCGCGCCGGGCAGGACACGTCGAGCCCGCCGCCGACCACCGCGATGCTGCCGCCACCGGCCGCCAGCACACCCGCGTGCGCAGCGGTCGCGATCCCGTCGGTGAGGCTCGCAGCGACCGTCACGCCGCTGGCCGTCAGGCCGCGCGCGAGCCCGTGAGCCGTCTCCATGCCGTAGTCGCTCGCCTTCGTGCTGCCCACGATCGCCACCACGGGCGCCGCTGCCAGCCTCGCCAGGCGCTCGGCGCTGCCATCGACGTTGAGCATCGGCGGCGCCTGCGGGGTACGCAGGCCCTCGGGGTAACCGCGGCGATGGCGACAGGTCGCCTGCGCGTGTCCGGCGCCGCCGGCGGTCTGTCTGTCCCCGGCCCGTGGCATGAGCCTGGGTGCGGCCTCGTCCGCGCTCTCGAGGTCGCGTTGCTCGAGCTCCCGATAGCGCGCGCTCAGCTCCGCGCTGCGTCTGCCCGCCAGCGCTCGGAGCAGCTCGCTATCCGGGAGCGCCAGCAGCTCGAGCAGGCGTCCGGAATCGCGCGCGCAGCAGTCCAGCGGACCGCTCAGCGCTGCCAGCAGCCAGCTGCGCCGCAGGCAGGCAGGGCACGCGTCCGTCGAGCTCATAGCGCTCTGGAGCGCCCCAGCGTCGTGTCGGGTCGCATCGCGAGCGCTGCGCCGAGGTCGCGCGCGCGCACGCTGTCGCTGGCGTGCAGGTCGGCGATCGTCCGCGCCACGCGCAGCGCGCGGTGCTCGCCGCGCGCGCTCAGCAGCCCCTGACGGCGTGCCGCCGCCAGCAGCTGCTGACCTCGTTCGTCCAGCTTTGCGTGCGTGCGCAGCATGCGCGCGTCCATCTGCGCGTTGACCGTCACGCCCTCGCCCGCCAGCCTCCTCGCCTGGCGCTCGCGCGCGGCGGCGACGCGCGCGCGGGCGTGCGCGGAGTCCACCAGCGATGGCTCGTGCATGTCGTGCTCGCGCTCGCGCGCGAGCTGCACGAGCAGGTCGATGCGGTCCAGCAGGGGCCCGCTCAGGCGCCGGCGGTGGCGGGCCATGTCCGCTTCGCTGCACCCGCAGCGATCGCCTTCGCCGGCGTAGCCGCAAGGACACGGGTTGGTCGCGGCGACCAGCATGAAGCGCGCCTCATAGACGGTCGAATGACCTGCCCGGGCGATCGCCACGCGGCCATCCTCCAGCGGTCCCCGCAGTGCCTCCAGGGTCGCGCGCGCGAACTCCGACAACTCGTCTAGGAACAGCACGCCGTGGTTGGCGAGCGCCACCTCACCGACGCGGCTGCGGCTCGCGCCGCCCACGAGCCCCGCGGCGGTGATCGAGTGGTGCGGCGCACGGAACGGCCGGCTCGACGCGAGCCCGTGCACGCGCGCGTCGAGCAGGCTGTGGATGCGGGTCACCTCGATCGTCTCGCTGGTGCTCATCGGCGGCAGGATCGAAGGCAGGCGCTGGGCGAGCATCGTCTTGCCGATGCCCGGCGGCCCGCTGAGCAGCAGGTTGTGCGCGCCGGCGGCAGCGATCACGATCGCCCGCACGGCGTGATGCTGGCCGCGTACGTCGCTCAGGTCTGGCGCCGGCACGCTCGCTGCGAGCTCGCGCCGATCGCCGCGGGCGGCGGGCGCCCGATCGCCGGGACCGCCGCAGAGCACGCGCACGGCGCTGCGCAGGTCGTCGACGACCGCCACGCGCAGGCCGTCGATCAGCGTCGCCTCGCGTGCGCGCGCGCCGGCGAGCGCGAGCGAGCTCACGCCCGCGAGGCGCGTGGCGTGCGCCACCGCCAGCGTGCCCCGCGCGGCGCGCACCGAGCCGTCGAGCGCCAGCTCGCCGTACAGCGCGAAGCGTTCGAGACGATCGCGCGGCAGCTGCCCGCTGGCGGCGAGCAGCGCGCAGGCAAGCGCCAGGTCCAGTCCCGGACCCGCCTTGCGCACGTCTCCGGGAGCCAGGTTCGCGGTGATCCGCACGGACGGGAACTCGAACCCGGAGTTGAGGATCGCGGCGCGGATGCGCTCGCGTGCCTCACGCACGGCCGTGTCGGCGAGGCCGACGATCGTGAACGCGGGCAGGCCGCGGCGTACGTCCACCTCGACGGTCACGTGACGCGTGTGCAGGTCCTCGATCGTGAACGTGTGTGCCCGCGCGAGCATCGCCGCGCCTCCTCTCGTCACTGTTGCGCCAGGGCGGGGCGGGGCAGGCTAGGCAGCGCCTGGGACGGGACGCTCGGAGGGCGGTGCGGCAGGCGCATGCGCCTGCCGGGGCACGCCGCATGCGGCGTGCCCTGGCAAGGCCGCATGCGGCCTTGCCAGGGGCCGCACATGTGCGGCCCCGCGGACGGTGCATGCACCGTCCGGCCGGGTGGCGCATGCGCCACCCGGGACAGCTGGTCGATCTGGCGGGCCGGCTACAAGCCGTCGGGGTGGCGCTCGACGAAGTCGCCGCCGTCGTCGCCCCCGGAGTCCGACCAGCGCGAGCCGTCTTCGGCGAGCGCAACCGTGTCGAAGCGTTTGCCGTCGATCACCATGTAGGCGTGTTCTGCGTTGGCGTAGATCGTGATGTAGCGGCCGGGCCCGGGTTCGCCGTAGCCCTCGAGTTCGCTCGAGTCCTCCGGCGAGCTCAGCAGGCCGCCGCCGTGGAGCGCGTAGGAGACCGATCCCGAGCAGTCGTAGCCTTCTGACTCGAACGAGCCGTGCCCGCCACCGTAGACGTAGGGACGCGTGGCGATTTCGTCGGCCGCCTCGATCACGCGCTCGACCACGCCTTCGCCTTCGCCCGTGGCCTCGCCCCCGCCCTCGCCGGCGGCGCCCGCGGCGCCGTCGGGGCTCGCGCTGAGAGCGGAGGGCGGCGGGGTCAGCGTGGGCGCGTCCTGGACGCCGATCACCGCCCAGGTGGCGGGGCCGACGACGCCGTCGGTGGTGAGGCCGTGGCGTGCCTGGAGGCGGCGCACGGCGGCCTCGGTTTCAGCGCCGAATTCACCATCGACCGGTAGGTGCAGGGCGGCCTGGAGCCACTGCACGGCTTCGCTCACGCTCGGCGTGCCGTGGGCGCTGCCCGCCGTGCCGCCAGTGCCTGCGGTCAAGCCGACGTCGCTGGTCGCTCCGCGTGCGGGTCCCGCGCCGGGCTGGGACAGGGCGGATGCGGGCGGGGTCAGCGTGGGCGCCTGCTGGACGCCGATCGCGGCCCAGGTGGCGGGGCCGACGACGCCGTCGGTGGTGAGGCCGTGGCGTGCCTGGAGGCGGCGCACGGCGGCCTCGGTTTCAGCGCCGAATTCACCATCGACTGGCAGGTGCAGGGCGGCCTGGAGCCACTGCACGGCTTCGCTTGAGCTCGGCGTGGGCGACTGTGCGCCCCCCGACGTGCCGCCGCTTGCGCTGCTCGGCCCGACGCGTTCGTTCACGCCTGCGCCCGACTTGCCCGAGGGCTGGGGCAGCGCCGACGGTGGCGGCGTCAGCGTCTGCTGAGTGCGCACGCCGATCAGCGACCAGGTGGCGGGGCCGACGACGCCGTCGGTGGTGAGGCCGTGGCGTGCCTGGAGGCGGCGCACGGCGGCCTCGGTTTCAGCGCCGAATTCACCATCGACGCTGACGTGAACTGCGATCTGGAGCTGCTTGACTGCGTCTACTTCGGATTCCTGCGCTCGCGCCTGTGCCGCCTGCGCGGCGGGGGACGGCGCCGGAGCGGAGGCGCCGCCCGCTTCGCTGCTCGGCTGAGCGCTGGGGGGGACCGCGTAGGAGGCGTACTCGCTGGATCCCGCCGTGCCCTGCGTCGAGGTCGGCGCCGCCGAGCCGCCGTTGCCCGAGCCGGCGCTCGACGATTCGCCGCCTTCTGACATTGGGGCGTTGAAGTCGCTCATCATCGCCTTGCCCGCGCTCTGCCTGCGCAGCGCTGCGCTGGTGATCGCGCCCACGACCCCGTCGACGGCGAGCCCTTTGCTCGCCTGGAAGCTGCGGACCGCCGCTTCCGTTTCCGGCCCGAACACGCCATCCACCTTGACGCCGCCGAGGGCCTGCTGAAGCAGGCGAACCTGCCTGCCTTCGGTGCCGTAGCTGAGCACGATCACGTGTTCTGTGGTCGTCGGCGGGTCCACGGCGGCGGTTGCCGTGGCGGTCGCGCCGCCGCCGGCGAGGCTCGCCGCTGCCGGCCCGACCGTCAGCGCGACCAGCGCTCCCAGCGACATACGCTTGGCGCGCGAGCTGCTCGGCACAAAACGCAGCTCGATCGCGCGCCTGCGCGCGCGTGAGCGCCCGAGCGAGAGCTGCCACGGCTCCTGCTCGGCGAGGTCGCGCGCGCGGGGGAGGGTGCTACGGGCGTCGAGCAGCGCCGACAGCGTGGAGCTCGTGCCCGCAACCGAGCAGACGGCCTTGGCGCCGCGGGCCCTGCGCCCGCGCTGCGCCCTGGCCCGGCGCGCGCGCGAGCGCTCCAGCGATGCGCTCCAATGGTCTACAACGGCAAGATCACGCGGAGATCCCGGCATCCGAGGCGTCCTTTCTCAATTCCTTTGCATGGCGCCTACGGGGTTAGCTGACGGGCTCGCGTAAGCGTCTACGCTACGCCGCACACTGCGGCGATTCGCCCCAGCAGCCTCTCGGCTGCGTTGGGTCCCCCGCTCCCGGACCCCCTGGGGGGTCGAGGACTCGGCACGAACGCGCGGCAACCTAACACATCTCGCTGCAAGATGCGTTACGGGGGAAGGTCTGCGCTTGTCGCTGCCGACGCTCGCGCGCACCAGGCTGGCGAGGGCGGCTGCTACGCGCGCGCGAGCGCGATGGTAAGTTCGCTGTCTGATGCGCAAGAACGGACTGGACCTGCGCGTGATCCTGTCGCTGCTGGTGCTCGTGCTGGTGGCGGGCGCGGTGGCGCTGGTCGCGATCGGCGGCTCGACCGGCTCCAAGGCACGGGCGCAGGCGCTCGCCGACCACTTCGACGCGGCGGCCGTGCTCGAACCGGCCAAGCCCGCGCCGGCGCTGTCGCTGCACAACTACCTCGGCCAGCCCGTCAACATCGCCTCCTACCGCGGCAAGGCGGTGCTGGTCACGTTCCTGTACACGAGCTGCCCGGACGTGTGCCCGCTGATCACCTCCGACCTGCGCGTGGCGCTGAACCTGATGGGGCCGAAGACAGCCTCCAAGGTGCGGATCATCGCCGTGTCCGTGGACCCTCGCGGGGACACGCCCAAGGCGGTCGCCGCGTTCCTCGCCCGCCACGGCATGACGGGCAGGATGCAGTACCTGATCGGCTCGGCCAAAGAACTCGGGCCGGTGTGGAAGGCGTGGGGGGTTGGCGCCGAACGCGACGCCGCCGAACCGCAGTTCATCAACCACACGGGGATCGTGTACGGGGTCACCGGCTCGGGTAAGCGCCTGACGCTGTACGCGTCGAGCTTCCAGCCCTCTGAAATCGCCCACGACGTGCCCCTGCTGGCCGCGCGCTGAGGCGCGTCGGCGATGACCACGCCTGGGCGGATGCGAGCGCTCGCCATCACGCTCGTGGTGATCGCAGCACTCGCCGTGGCGGCGCGCGTGGGGCTGTCCTCGAGCTCGTCCACCGGTCGCCTGGCGCCGGCGCTGCCCCGCGAAGCGCTGGTGGGGACGCCGCTGAACTTGACGCGGGTGCTCGCCGGCGCGGGCGGGCGCCCTGTGCTGGTCGTCTTCTGGGCGAGCTGGTGCGGTCCGTGCGCGCAGGAGGCGCCGGCGCTCGAGCGCTTCTCCAAGACGGCTGCCGGCCGCGGCAGGATCGTGGGCGTGGACTGGAGCGATCAGCTCAGCGGCGCGAGGGCGTTCGTGCGCCGCTACGCATGGACGTTCCCCAACGCGCGTGACGCAGAAGGCACGGTCGGCAACGCCTACCGCCTGACGGGCCTGCCGAGCACGTTCGTCATCGACTCCCACGGGCGTATTCGCGCGACGCTTCGCGGGCCCCAGAGCGAACGTTCGCTGACGCGCGCGCTGGCCGGCGTCGAACGCGCGTGAGCAGCGCCCAGCCGCCGAGCGCGGCGGCGGCGGCAAGCGGACCGAAGGCGGGGTAGCCGTAGCGCGCGTCGTAGCTGTTGCCGGCGGCGGCGAACGCGACCGAGCAGATCGCGGTGAGCGTGAACAGCAGCGACGCCGCACGCATGCGCCCGCGCAGCAGCGGCGTGCCCGCGATCGCCGCCACCAGCATGATCACCAGCAACGCTCCCTGCACGCGCGTGTGGCGCTCATAGAAGTCCAGCGCCCGCACGGCGCTGGCCGAGCCGACGTAGCCGTGGGCGTGGGGGTAGTAGGCGGATAGCGCGGGCTCGATCGAGTGCGCTCCCTTCGCTTCCAGCAGCGCTTCGCGGATGCTTTGCGGCGTATAGCCTTCGTTGGAGCTCGGCGAGATGTACAGGGCGAGGCTGCGGATGATCGCGCCGGCGTAGGCGAGCGGCTCGTGGGTGATGGCCGCGACGCTGAAGCGCTCCAGCTGCGCGTTCGCCTGCGCGGGGGCGCGCGCGGGACCGCCGAAGCGGCGAACCGCAGGGGCGGCGCGGGCGTACTGGTAGAAGCTCTCGGACTGGCGCCGTGCCGGCGGGCCAGACGGGCACAACAAGCGCGTACCCGCTGGTGGCGAGAAGCGCGAACAGTCGACGAACGTGGCGACCCTGCCGTACAGGTTCCACGCGCTCTGGCGCTCGTAGCCCCAGTAGCCCGACACGAGCGCCTGCACCGGCACGTAGCCGAGGATCAGCACGAGCGCGACGCAGCCGGCGCCGGCGGCGCTGGCAAGGCGCTGGCGGCGAGGCCCGGCGACGAACATCAGCAGCACCAGCGGCACCAGCACGGCGCTCGCGAGCCCGTCGGTCTTCACCCAGAAGCTCGCGCCGACGGCCAGCCCAGCGAGCAGCGCCCAGCGCGGCCGCGGCGGCGGCTCGGCGAGCGCGCGCACCGCCGCGTACAGGCCGAGCGCCTGGAGGAACGCGAACAGCGCGTCGCCGAGCAGCGCATGCTCCAGCAGCACGCCGGTGCCGGCGAAGAACACGACGGCTGCGGGCAGCAAGCCGAGCCACGCGGGTGCGCCGGTACGCCGCACGGCGCTGAACAGCAGCAGCCCGGTCGCGATGCCGAGGACGTGCTGCACGAGGATCGTGAACGTGAGGCTGTCGCTGAACAGGTGAACGGCGCGCAGGAAGATCGGATAGCCGGCCGGTTTCTGGACGTCGTGAAACACGCCGACGATCGCTGCTGTGACGTACTCGTGGGAGTCTCCGAAGCCGACGAACGCAGGGCCGTAGCCGACCATCAGCCAGACGCGCAGCGCGATCGCCCCGGCGAGCGCCAGCGCGAGCCCGACGAGCGCCACGCGCTCGGCGCGGGCGCGCGCGTGCCAGCTGCGCATGAGACCCTGCGAAGCGCCGAACGGGTAGCGGCGCATCACACGTTGGCTGGCCCTATGCGTACAGCGCGTCGATCTCCGCGGCGTACTTCTCGGCGATCGGCCGGCGCCGCAGCTTCATCGTCGGCGTGAGCTCATCGCCGCCCGGCAGCCACTCCTCGCCGAGCAGGCGAAAGCGCTTGATCTGCTCGACTCGCGAAAGGTTCTGGTTGGCGCTTGCGACGGCGGCCTCGAGCTCGGCGCGCAGGTCCTCGCGGGCGGCGAGCTCGGCAAGCGAGCCCTCGCCGATCCCACGTTCCCGCGCCCAGGTGGTCGCCGCCTCCGGCTCGAGCACCAGCAGCGCGACGTTGTACGGACGCCGGTCGCCGATGCAGACCGCCTGCCCGATCAGGGGATGCGCGGACTTGAGCTCGCCCTCGATGTTGGCCGGCGACATGTTCTTGCCGGCGGCGTTGATGATCAGCTCCTTCTTGCGGTCGACGATCGTGACGAACCCTTGCTGATCGATCTGCGCGATGTCACCCGTGTGCAGCCAGCCGTCGGCATCGATCGCCTCCGCGCTCTTCTCGGGCTCGCCGCGGTAGCCGCGCATCACGGTCGCCCCGCGCACGAGCAACTCACCGTCGTCGGCGAGCGCGAGCTCGAGCCCGGCGATGCTCTGGCCGACGCTGCCGAGCCGGTTGGCGTGCGGACGGTTGGTGGTGCCGACGCATGAGATCTCCGACATCCCCCACAGCTCGAGCAGCGGCACCCCGATCGCGCCGAAGAAATCGAGCAGCTCGCGCGTGGCGGGCGCGGCGCCGACGACGATCGATTCCGCCTGATCGAGCCCCAGGCGCTCGCGCAATGGGCGCAGCACCTGCTCGTCGGCCAGCGCGTGCGCGGCTGTCAGCTGCGCGTCGATCTCCTCCCCGGCGTGCTGGCGGCGCCGCAGCTCGCGACCAACGTCGATCGCCGCGGCGACGGCAGCGCGGCGAGCGTCGTCGGGCTCGGCGGCGAGCGCCGCCTCAAGGCCCGCGCGCATCTTCTCCCAAACCCTCGGAACGCCGCCCCACACGGTCGGGCGCACTTCGCGCACCGCCGCCCCGAGCTCGCTCGCGTCGGCGACGTAGGTGACGCTCAGCTGCTGCGCGAGCGCGCAGTAGTGGGAAGACCAGCGGTCGGCGATGTGCGCGGAGGGCAGATAGGACACGGTCCGCCCGCCGGCGGCGACGGGCAGCGCCTCGGTGGTCGCGCGCAGCTGCGCGAGCATGTTCGCGTGGCTGATCTCCACGCCCTTGGGGGGACCGGTGGTCCCCGAGGTGTAGATCAGCGTGAGCAGGTCCTCGCCGTCGAGCGCGCGCCAGTGCTCGCCCAGGTCGAAGGTCGCGGCGGGCGTCTGCTGGAGCTCGGCGAGCGAGGAGGTGTCAGGGACGCCCGGCTCCAGGCACACCACGTGCTCGACGCTGGTGGCGCCAGCGGCGTGCAGCACGGCAGCGGCGAACTGCTGCTCGCACACCACCACGCGAGCGCCGGCGTTGCGCAGCACGTGTTCGATGACCGCGGCGGGGAAGGTGTTGTAGATCGAGAACGGCGTGGCGCCGAGGTGCATGGCGGCGCAGTCCACGAGCGCGAACTCGGGGCGGTTGAGCATCATCATCGCGACAGCGTCGCCGCGCCCCACGCCGAGCCCGGCGAGACCGGCGGCGATGCGCTCCACGGCCGTGGCGTACTCCTCCCAGGTCAGCTCCTGCGCGCCGCCGGGCGTGCGCAGCGCGACCTCGTGCGGACGTTCGGCGACGTTCGCCTGGAACAGCTCGCACAGCGTGCTCGCCGAGTCCAGGCGAGCGCGAATGTCAGGCGCGGAGGCGAGCGCGGCTTCCACAGCGCGACTGTACGCGATCGGCGCGGGGGAGGGGTTGACGAGGGCGCGAAGGGCGAGCGACGGTGGTCGCTGTCACAGCATTGCGCCTGCAAGGAATATCTAGTCGATGGCAGCGACGAACCGCGACGGCGCCAGCGACGAGGAGCTGCTGGCGCTCTCACATACGGACACGGATGCGTTCGGCGTGTTCTACGACCGCTTCGAGCGCCAGGTTCTGGCGTTCTTCGTACACGCGACCGGTCGCGCGGACCTCGCGGCGGACCTGACAGCGGAGGTGTTCGCCGCCGCGCTGTCCTCGGCGACGGGCTTCCGCGCCGAGCTCGGCAGCGCGCGCGCGTGGCTGTTCGGCATCGCCCGCCACGAGCTGGCGGACGCGTGGCGCAGAGGTGGGGTGGAGGACCGCGCGCGCAGGCGCCTGGGGATGGAGCCGCTGGCGCTCAGCGACCTGGCGCTGGAGCGCATCGAGGAGCTGGGCGGCGGCGCGCAGGCGCTGGCGCTGTTGGGCGAGCTGCCCGAGGACCAGCGCCGCGCGATCAGCGGGCGCGTGCTCGAGCAGCGCGACTACGCGGAGCTGGCGGCCGAGCTGTCGTGTTCGCAGAGCGTGGTGCGCCAGCGCGTCAGCCGCGGGCTGCGCAGCATCAGGGAGCGACTGGAGCAGGCGCGGTGAATCATCTACCGGAGCTGAGGATCGAGCTGCTCCAGGCGGCACGCCGCCAGCAGCAGGCGTCGGCGCCCGAGCGGGCTCGCGCGGGCGGGGGCGCGAGCCGCCTGTGGGCGATCTGGCGCTGGCGCTGGGCTGCGGTCAACGTGGCCGTCGGCCTGGTGGGGACGCTGGTGGGGCTGAGCGCGGCGGGCGTATTCCATCGCGGCACGGCGCTCGGGCCGGAAGTGCCGCGCTCGGCGAACACCGACGAAGGCGTGGCGATCGCGCGCAGCGTGAAGCTGCTGAGCCTGCGCGTGGCCGACCCCGGTGGAGGGCTGGCGTGGGGGATCAGGGTTGTGCGCACCACGCGCGGGCTGACCTGCGTGGACGTCGGGCGCGTGGACTTCTCGACGATCGGCGTGCTCGGGCAGGACGGCGCGTTCGCTGACGACGGTCGCTTCCATCCAGTCTCCGAGGATGTGTTCGATCCGCAGGGGTGCGACGTCAGCGACGCGCGTGGGGAGGGGTTCGTGAACGTGGTGTTGCGGGGCGCGCCGGCGAGCGGCCTGTTCGCGGGTCCGCCGTCGGCGGGCGGGTGCACCCCGACCGAAGGGAACCCGGTCTTCGTCACGCGCTATTTCAGGTCGTTCGGCCGTTCGACGCGGCCGCCGTGTCCGGCGGGCGACCTGCGCGAAATCTACTTCGGGCTGCTCGGGCCGCAGGCGCGCAGCATCACCTACCGTCAGCCGGGCGGAGGGCTGCGCACGATCGCGACCTCCGGCCCTGAGGGCGCCTACCTGCTGGTGCTGCGGCAGGCCACCAGCGGCTGTCTGGCGCCGTTGCCGCCCGAGCGCCGCCGCGCTGCATGCAGCTACGGCTTCAGCGGCGACAGCGGCGGGCCGGACGTGCCTGCGGGGGTGATCAGCGAGGTCTCCTACCGGAACGGTCGCACCTGTCACGTGCCGGCGCCGGGGACGTTCGCGTCGATGTTGGGCGCGTGTCCACCGGTGGGGTTCGTCGCGCCGCAGCGGCCGCGCGTGACAGCCGCCCAGGTGAGGACCGCCGTCAGCGTGCGGACGATCGCCGCGCGCTCCTACTGCACGAAGGGCGAAGCGATCGCGCCGTGCGATGGAGCGCCCCCCCGCGGCTACCGGCGCCTGTCCGCGGAGCAACCGTCGCTGCTCGCACTGGTGAGCTTCACCGCGCGCGTGGCGATCCCCGACAGCGCCAGCTTCTACGAGATCGAACTCAGCTACCCGCATAGCCGCGGCTGCAATACGGGGGGCTCTGGGGGGCCGACGAACTCGGATCTGCGCGCGGGGCAGCGCGTGACGGAGTCGATGCTCGTGCCCTACGTCTGTGCCGGCGTGTACCACGGCAAGGTGACCTACGTCCCGATCGTGGGGCCGGCGAGCTCGATGGCGGTCACGGGCCTGCCCGGGCAGGGTAGGCCGGTGCTCGTTGGACGGTTCAGCTTCAGCGTTCCATCGCGGCGGCGGTGAGGGCGCGAACAGCCGAGGCGAGGCTCGAGGGTGCGGCGATCCGGCCACGCGGGGCGTGCATAATTGGAGGCGCGCTGTGGGTCGCTCGTTCCGTACGCACCCTCGAGGTTGGATCGTTGAGCACGCACTTCTTCTCACATCGCCGGCTCTCACGCGGTGGCGTCAGCGGCCACGCGGCGCCTGCTGCGCTCGAGCGCCAGCAGACGGTGGTCCTGCGCGCGCTGAGCGAGGCCCGCGGCGCGCCGGTCAGCTACGCGCAGCTACGCGACGCCGGCGTCGAGTTCCCGGCGAGCGTGGTCGCCGAGCTCGAGCTGGCGGGGGTGAGGGTCGAGCGCTGCTACGAGCACGCGGACGGCGCGCGGATGGCGGTGGGCGTGCGCCTGGACCGCGAGCACGCCGTCGCGTTCGCCGCCGAGGCGCCCAATGCGGCTGGCGAGTGTGCAGTCGCGGCGCTCAAGCCTTTGCCGGCACCGACCGTGGCCGAGTCCTCGCGCTCGTGGCGGGCGATGCTCAGCGACCGCGCGTATCTGCGGTGGCTGGCCGCGTGGGCGGCGGTGGCGGGCGTCGCCGTGGTGGCGCTGCTGGCGCTGATCGGCCTGGCGGGCGGTGGCACCTCAGGCGGCGGGGAGCGGGCGCTCGCCACCCGACGCGTGGCCTCGAGCGCCTCGAGGGGCGCGCCCAGACCCGGCGCCGCGGGGCCACGCCGCGCTTCGTCACCGACGCCGACGCCGACGCCGACGCCGACGCCCGAGGCGTCGCTGACGCACGCGAGCGCGCGTGCGGTGGTGTCTCCCGCGCTGGCCGCGCAGCTGGAGGCGCAGGGACACGAAATGGTGCAGACAGGTCAGTACGCCCAGGCGATCGCCGTTCTGCGAAGGGCGCTGGCCGCCACCGGCGCGAGCCTCACCAGCTGCGTGCAGCCGACCGGTGAAACGTGTCTGACCTACGCCTACGCGCTGTACGACCTCGGGCGCGCGCTGCGGCTGAACGGGTCGGCGGCACAGGCGGTGGGGGTGCTGGAACACCGCCTGCAAATCGAAAACCAGCGTCCGGTGGTGGCTGAAGAACTGGCCTCTGCCCGGCGCCAGCTCGGCTGAGCGCTACGCCAGCGCACGGTCGTGGCGGTAGGGGTCCTTGGGCGCACGGTCCTGTGACAGCGACTCGCGCGAGCCGGCGCTGAGCTGCTCGATCGCGTCCGCCAGGTGCACGGGCGCGATGTTGTAGTCGCCTCGCTGCACGCGGATCCTGTGCGCGGCGAGGAGAACGTCGGCGTGCGTGTGCCCGGCGGGCGGCTCGAAGCGGTAGGCGGCGAGCTCGATTAGCAGCCCGAGCGGGTCGGTGAAGTAGATCGAGTCCATGAAGCCGCGGTCCTTGACGCCGCTGTGCTCGATCTGGCGCTCATCCAGTCGCTCGACCGCCTGCGCGAAGGTTGCCTGGGAGAGCGCGAACGCGAGATGGTGAACGCAGCCCACGTCGGTCGCGGTTCGGTGCGGGTCGGGCTTGCGGGCCTCGTTGGTGAACACGGTGATCAGCCGTCCGTCGCCCGGATCGAAGTACAGGTGGCTCTCGGCGGCGTTGTCCAGGTTGGGCTGCTCGAACACGAACGGCATGCCGAGCACGCCCTCCCAGAAGTCGATCGATGTCTGGCGATCGGCGCCCACGAGCGTTATGTGGTGAACGCCTTGGCTCTGGAGCTTTCGCATGAGGCTGTTGATCCCTTCGTCGCGGCTGTCTGGAGTAATCTAGGCGCAACGCGGCGAGGTCCGCAGCGGGCGTGGCCGCCTGAGGCAGGGGGACGGGACGATGCTCAAGACGATCACCAGGCTCGTGCGCGGGAAACGTGTCGATCGTGTGGTGCTGGTGGTGGCGGTCGCGCTCGCGTTGCTGGGGGCGCTAGCTGGCGGGGCGTCGGCCAAGACCGTGTGGCTGTGCAACCCGTGGACATCGCCCAACCCGTGCCTGAGCTCACGCACGGCGACGGCTGTCACATACACCGGAGAAACCCGCCACGAAACGATCGAACCGTCCGTGCCGCCGAACGCCGCGCCGGTGGACTGCTTCTACGTGTACCCGACCGTCAGCGAACAGGTGGGGCCGAACGCCAACTACGCGATCGAACCGGCGGAGACGCAGATCGCGATCGACCAGGCCTCGCGCTTCTCGCAGGTGTGCCGCGTATACGCGCCGATCTACCCGCAGGAGACGCTCAAAGCGATCATGGAACCCCAAAAACTGAGCGAGATCCTGAAGGCATACCTGGGGGTCCGCGCGGCCTTTGAGAAGTACCTGAAGCACTACAACGACGGGCGCGGGATCGTGCTGATCGGGCACTCGCAGGGGGCGGCCGTGCTCGAGCAGCTGATCCACGGCGTGATCGAACCGAACGCGTCGCTGCGCTCGCGGCTGGTCTCGGCGATCGTCCTCGGGGGCAACGTCGAAGTTCCCGACGGCGAGCTGGTCGGGGGGACCTTCGAGAAAGTCCCCGCCTGCCAGCAGCAGAGCGAGACGGGGTGCGTGATCGCGTACTCGTCGTTCCTGAAAGAACCGCCCGCGGACTCGCTGTTCGGGCGCACGGAACCCTCGTCGGGAAGGGAAGTGCTGTGCGTGAACCCGACGCTCTCCACCCAGGACGGCTCGGCCGGGGAACTGCTCCCGTACGCCTCGACCACGCAGATGCCGGGGGAACTGGCCCCCCCGGCACCGGAAGCCTCGACCCCATGGGTGGCCGAGCCGGGGCTGGCGAGCGCCCAGTGCGAGCACCAGAACGGCGCCAGCTGGCTCCAGGTGACGCTGTCTGGGATGAGCCAGAGCGTCGCTGAAGAACGCGCGGCCAGGCACGAACTGCCTGTGGAATCGCAGCCGACGTGGGGGCTGCACGTGTACGACGTCAACGAGGCGCTGGGCAACCTTGTCGACACGGTCGCCGCCGAGGAGCAGACCTACGCGAAATAGTGGCCCTCGTCGAGGTCGGCGAGCAGGCCGGGGTGCGTCGGCTGCCATCCGAGCAGCTCGCGCGTGAGCGTGCTCGACGCGGGGCTGTCGGAGCCGACGAAGCCGGCCAGGAAGCCGAAGTGCTCGCCTGCGTCCTCGTTGGAGATCGAGGCGGTGGGAACCTCGAGATGGCGCGCGATGACCTCGGCCACGTCGCGGATCGGCACTCCTTGCTCGGCGACCGCGTGCAGCGTGGAGCCCGCGGGAGCCTGCTCGAGCCCCAGACGAAACAACGGCGCCACGTCGAGGCGGTGCGTGGCCGGCCAGCGGTTGGACCCGTCGCCGAGGTAGCCCGCGACGCCCTTGTCGCGGGCGATCGCCACCAGGAACGCCATGAAGCCGTTGTCGCCGTCGCCGTGCACCGTCGGCGGCAGCCGTACGACCGACGAGCGAACGCCGTTGGAGGCAAACGAGAGGGTCATCTCCGCGTTGCCCAGTCGCGTCGCCGGACCGCCGGGCGTCCCGGCGGGCGCGGGCTGGTGACCGTCACGCTCGCTGGCCACCGCCCCCGGGTTGAGACCGAGCGTCCCGGATGCGATCAGCAGCGGTCGATCAGAGCCCGCGAGCGCCTCGCCGAAGGCTTGTATCGCGCGGCGGTCCGCGTCGGCAGCGCCCTGGAAGTCGCCGCTGAAGGCGATCTCGTGCTTGAACGCCAGGTGGATCACGCCGTCGGAGGCGCCCGCTCCGGCGCCCAGCGCATCGAGGTCGTCGAGGCTACCGCGAAGGACCTCGGCGCCGGCCGCAGCGAGCGCATCCGCGGAGGCGTCCGAGCGGGCGAGACCGACGACCTGATGGCCGGAGCTGATGAGCTCGGGGACGACGGCGGAGCCGATCCAGCCTGACGCTCCGGTGACGAAAACACGCATGAGAACCTCCGAGTGGTTGGCCTCCCCGCCCACACGCCGTGCACGAGGACGCGATGTCAGTTGCTGACATGACTGTACCAGACTCGATGTCAGTCTCTGTCATGAACTACGATTGCAAGATGACGCGATGGCAGCCAGACGCGCGCGGGCGGCTCGAACGCGCGGCCATGGAGCTGTACGACGAGCGCGGCTTCGAGCAGACGACCGTGGCGGAGATCGCAGGGCGAGCCGGGCTCACCGAGCGCACCTTCTTCCGCCACTTCGCCGACAAGCGCGAGGTGCTGTTCGCGGGCGCGGGAGGGCTCCAGGAGCTGCTGGTGAACGCGGTCGCCGACGCTCCTGCCTCGGCAGCGCCGATCACCGCGGTGGTGGAGGCTTTCGAGGCGGCCGCCCGTGACATGTTTCAGGAGCGCCGCGAGTTCGCGCGCCAGCGCCAGAAGATCATCGCGGCGAACCCCGACCTTCAGGAGCGCGAGCTGATCAAGCTGGCAACGCTTGCATCCGCGCTCGCGCAGGCGCTGCGCGAGCGTGGCGTCGGCGATCAAGCCGCGGATCTCAGCGCCGAGGCTGGGGTTGCAGTCTTCAAGGTCGCGTTCGAGCGCTGGATCGAGCAGGACGGCCGAGCGGACTTCGCGGAGCTGATAGGCGCGTCGCTCGTCGAGCTGCGCGCGGTCGCAGCGGCTGACGTGGCACCGCGCGCGGAGTCCAGGGGCTAGGCGGTGTCGCCGTAGGGAAGCTCCTCGGCCGCCGCGGAGGTCGCGTCAGCCGCGCCGGGGCGGATAGCTGCGCCCGCTCAAGCGCGCCGCCAGGAGCAGGTGCAGCACACCGCACGGCAGCAGCGCCAGACCCCACCAGTAGCCGTACGCACACAGCAGGGCGGTGAGTGCCAACAGCCACACGCCGGCGATCACGCGCACCGGTCGCATCAGGCGTGCGTGGCGAAGCTCCCAGGCGATGCGGCGCGTCCAGCGCTCGCGCAGACGCATCGGAATCGCACGGTGCAGAATGTCCGCCACCTCGGCCGGATGCGGCCAGCGCTGGCCGGCCGCGGCGCCCGCCATCAGGACGGTGAGGATCTCCTGCTCGCGCTCCTCGCGGAAGCTGCGCGGGTAGGAGGCCAGCAGCCGCCGGTAACGGCGCTCGAGGGGCTGAGCACGCGTCATGCCATGCCTCCGCTGGGCCGCAAGCGTGACAGCGCCGCATTGGCGTTGGCACGCAGGCGCGAGGCCTCGTCTGCGAGGCGCTCACCCCCTGCTGGCGTGATCCGGTAGTAGCGGCGCAGCCGGTTCTCGACGACCTCCTCGCGTTCGACCTCAACCAGCCCATCCCCTCGCAGGCGGTCAAGCGCCGTGTACAGCGTCCCTGCCCGCAGCCGCACCCGCCGCTTGGAGATCTGTTCGACGTCGGCGATGATGCCGTAGCCGTGCTGGCTGGCTCCCGCCAGCGCGGTGAGGATCAGGAACGTCGCCTCCTGCATCGGACGCATGCCCACATCGCCAGTATATATCGACGAACTGCATATTGTCGAGAGCCGGACGCACAGCTGGATCGACTCAGGTGGCTCGCGACACGTGCACCCACAGCCAGCTCGCTAGTCGACCTCGAGCTCACGATCGCCGAGGTTTGGCCCAGAGCCTGGCTCTGCGGCGCCGGCCTGGAGCGGATCCTGGATGTCGGGACGCTCGATCGCGAGGTAGGTGACCAGGACGAGCACGGCGAGCGCGAACAGGATCGCGGTGGGCCCGTCACCGAAGGCGAGTCCGCTGATGTTCTTGGGCTTGCTGATGTAGTCGGCGAACGACGCGCCCAGCGGACGAGTGAGGACGTAGGACATCCAGAAGGCGGCGATGCCGTTCAGACCAAGCTGCCAGTGCGCCACTGCCGGGATCAGGATCAGGACCGTGAAGAGGATGCCCGAGTCCAGGTAGCCGAGATTCAGCGAGGTGGCGGTGAAGTCGCCGAGCGCCGTCCCGAGGGCGAACGTGGCGAACACGCTCGCCCAGTAGTAGCCCTCGCGCCGCTGGGTCGTGATGCTGTGGATCGACAGCGTTCCCTCGCTCCGCTGCCACAGCCAGAAGATGGCGGCCAGCACGACCGCCCACAGCAGGGTCGTGCCCACGTAGGGGATGTGGACGTCGAGATGAAGGAAATCGGAGACGCCTGTCCCCGTGATCGCGATTGCGAAGGCGAACGCCCAGTAAGCGAACGCGCGGTAGCGACGGGTGCCGAATTGCAGCAGGAACCCCACGACGATCACGAGCACCTCGACGCCGCCGCCCCCGAAGTTGCCGTACGTCTTGAGGTAATCCGAGGTGGCCTCCCCGCCAGCGGTGGTCAGGATCTTGACGATCCAAAAGAGGAAGATGACCTCGGGAACCTTCGCGGCGACGGGAGCGGGAAAGAAACGACCCAGTAGCGCGATCTGGCCGTCGCCCGACCCGGTGTGCGCCTCGGGCCGCGGCGAGCGGGCGGTGGTCAAGCGGATGCCTCCTTCCCGTGGGCGACTTGGGATGGGGTGATGAGTTCGGTCTCGTAGGCGAAGACGACTATCTGCACCCGGTCTCGTAGCTCGAGCTTGGCGAGGATGCGCCCGACGTGTGACTTGACGGTGGCCTCGGAGAGGACGAGCTGCTCGGCGATCTCGGCGTTGGAGAGGCTGCGGGCCACCATCTGCAGCACCTCGCGCTCGCGTGCGGTCAGCAGCTCAAGGCGCTCGTCCGCCTCGCAGTCGCGAGGATCGAGCGCGGGGAGCCGGTGGGCGTAATTAGCAAGCAGCCGCCGGGTCACGCTCGGCGCGACCACCGCGTCGCCGCTGGCCACCACGCGGATCGCCGAGAGCAGATCCTTCGGCGGGGCGTCCTTCAGCAGAAAGCCGCTGGCGCCGGCGCGTAGGGCGGCGAACACGTACTCGTCGAGGTCGAACGTGGTGAGGATGATGATCCGCGCGTCGCTGTCGGAGTCAACGATCAGGCGCGTGGCCTGCACGCCGTCCATCTCGGGCATCCGCACGTCCATCAGCACGACGTCTGGCTCGAGCGTCCGCGTGGCTTCGACGGCCTCGCGCCCGTTGGTCGCCTCGCCGAGGATCGTCAGGTCGGGCTGGCTGTCGATGACCATGCGAAAGCCCATCCTCATCAGCTCTTGGTCGTCGGCCAAGAGCAGGCTCGTGGTCATCGTGGAGCCGGCTCGACGTCGGGCTGTAGCCGTAGGTGCACGCGCCATCCGCCGTCGGGCGCCGGCCCGGCGTCGAGCCTGCCACCGTAGGCGGCTGCTCGCTCGCGCATTCCGCGCAGCCCGCGTCCGCTGCCGGGCGGCTGCCCAGGCTCGCCGATTGGGTTGGACCCGCCGGTGTCTGTCACCTCCAGCTCTACCGCGCCCGAGCGGCAGCGCAGGGCGAGGTGTGCGCTTGTGGGGCGTGCGGCGTGCTTGAGCGTGTTCGTCAGCGCCTCTTGCACCACTCGGAACACGGTGAGCTGGATGCCCTCGGGGAGCTCGTGGGGATCGCCGTCGAGGTCCACGGTCACGGGGATGCCGGCGGCGTTGACCTGCGCGAGCAGCCCGTCGAGCCGGTCGAGGCTCGGCTGGGGAGCGAGCGGCTGCTCGGCTGAGTCCTCGCCCAGGACTCCCAGGAGGCGTCGCATTTCCAGCAGCGCCTGGCGGCCGGTGGCGGCGACGCGTTCGGTCGCCTCGGCGGCGCGCCGCGGGGAGGATTCGATCGTGTAGCTGGCGCCGTCGGCGAGCGCGATGATCACGCTGAGGTTGTGCGCCACGATGTCGTGCATCTCACGGGCGATCCGCGCCCGCTCGGCCGCGGCGGCAAGACGGCCCTGCTGATCGCGCTCGACTTCCAGTTGCGCTGCGCGTTCGTGCAGGGAGATCAAAAGCGCCCGGCGTTGGCGGACGGTGATGCCGAGGACTCCGGCGGCGGTCCCTAGGCCGGTGAGCCCGACCCAGACCTTCAGCGGCTCCGAGGGGGACCAGCGCAGCGCCGCCATGATCGCGCCGGCCTCGACGACGGCGGCGGCGAGCGCCACCTCGGTCAGGTCGCTCTCGAGCGCCACCCAATAGAGCGAGATCAACACTGCGAAGTCGGCAAGCTGTGGTACGGAGAACAGCCACTGGAGGAAGGCGACCACGGCGACGATCGCAAAACAGGCGCGGGGGTCGCGCCGGTGCAGCGGCAGCGGCGCGACGAGCGCCACACAGAAGACGAGCGGGCGGAGCTCGAGCCGGTGCTGGCTGCTCAGACCCACGACGCTGAGCGCCGCGACGGCGAGCGCGATCACGAGATCGACGACAAAGCCATGCTCGGCCACTCGACGTCCAAACAGCTCGATGCGCTCAAGCCCCGTCGAGGCCACTCGATCGGCAGCCTGCTTCATCCGCCCATTTTGACGGTTCGCGTCAAGCGCCCCCGTCCCTGAAACTGCCACTTCGCGCGTGACGTGCGAGTCGCTCCCAGCGCCGGTGGGGCTCCGAACAGGCATCATCGTTGGCATCGCCAACTCACTCGGGCTCTGTAGCGAGCTCCAGCTGAGGCTCCGGGTAGAGATGGCGATGCTCGGCCCGAGCCGCGTCCTGCACGTCGCACTTGGTGATCGCCACGTAGGCGACGAGCGCGACGAAGAAGATCAGGGCGATGCCGGCAACGGTTCCGTCGCCGAGCCCGAGCCCTCCGAGTTCGTTCTTGCTGAACCCGTCGGCGAGGGACGCGCCGATCGGCCTCGTGTCGATGTAGGCCAACCAGAACGCCAAGATCGGGTTCCATCCGAAACGCCACCAGCCGACCGCAGGGATCGAGATCAGCGACGCGAACAGCACGACCGAGGGCCAGTAGCCGAGGTTCAAAGACATAGCGGTGAGGTCTCCCGCGGCGGTGCCGAGCGCGAACGTGGCGAGGACCGCCGCCCAGTAGTAGCTCTCGCGGCGCCGCGTGGTGATGCTGTGAATCGAGAGCGTCCCCTCGCTGCGGCGCCAGAAGTAGAAGATCGCGGCAACCACGATCGCGAACACGGGCGTCGTGACGGCGTAGGGAATGCTCGCGCCGTCGTGGATGCCGTCGGCCATCATCGTGCCGAAGATCGCCACCATCATCACCGCGAACCAGTAGATCGCAGCGCGATACTCGCGCTGGCGCATTTGCAGCCACAGCGCGAACCACAGCCCGAAGAATCCGACCGCGCCGGCGATCGGGACGCTGTGCTGGCCGAGGAAGTCCGACATCGCCTCGCCCATTCCGGTCGTCAGGAGCTTCAGCACCCAGAAGATCAGGGCGATCTCGGGCACCTTCGTCAGTGCCGTGCGCGCTACGCCCGAGCCGGTGCCAAGCTCCTCGCGCGTCTGGTTCGGGCCGGCGGGCCGGCCGCGTAGATTCTGATCTCCCATAGTCAGCAGAGGAGGCTAGATTCGCCGAGGCTTTTGTACAACGGCCACGAGAACGAACTTTTGCAGCCCGCGCATCCGTCTCAGGTCTAATCCGCCCTGCTACCTGCGATGGAAACGGCTCGATGGGCCAGGTGGAACGGCTGATCGCGGAGGCGCGACGATGAAGACGACGCGATCTACGCCGTCGCCACCGACGCCGGGCGAGGATGAGCGAAATCCGTGCGTTGTAGGTCTCCGAAGTCGACTTCGCAGTCGATGTCATCCGCTCTGGAGGGACGCCAAAATCGGAGCTCTTGGCGTCCCTACGGCGTCCTTGGGGGCTCAGAGGCTCTCGGGTCACCTCCGAAATCACTGAGGACGCGCGAGCGCCCTCCCGACCGACGCACGGCCGACCCCCGCGCCGCCGTACCCGCCCGCGCCGCCCAGCCGCCCCATCGCAACGGGGCGAGCATCGCAGGCCATCCGCCGGGCACACGAGATGATTGGCTTGGGGTCGCTTCCCCGGTGAAGTGGTCACTCTTGGTCGGTGACGTAGCGAATCAGCCGAATTTCCATCTGGGAGGCGGAGCGCTTATGATGGCCGACGTGGCCCCCGTCGACGATCTCATCTATGACGTTGGGTTTCATCAAGGCTACGACACCGCCTTTTACCTGCGCAAGGGCTACCGTGTGGTGGCGTTCGAGGCGCACCCGGATCTCGTGCAAAAGGGCGTCCGTAAGTTCGAGACGGAGATCGCAGACGGTCGGCTTGAGATCGTCGAAGGAGCGATCTCCGACTCAAGCGAGGAGACGATCGCGTTCTACGCGTTCGACGGATACAACCGCGAGGGGTTCAGCACGACGAACCCCGACCGGGTTGACCGCGTTAAAGGCGGCCCCACGCGGATCGAGGTTCCCGTCGTGCACCTGGCAGATCATCTGAAGCGGACAGGAACACCGTATTTTGCGAAGATCGACATCGAGGGCGCCGACCGGGTGTGCCTCGAAGCGCTACTCGCCCTCGACGCGCGGCCCGCACTCCTGTCGACCGAGTCAGACCTGGCCGACCTCGCACACCTGCGCGCAGACCTCGACCTCCTTGAGCGGCTTGGCTACACACGGTTTGCAGCCGTTGCGCAGAAACCGATCCGGGACAGTGTGATACAGACGCGCACCCGTGACGGTGAACCGTTCTCCTACCGCTTTGACCGCTTTGGCGCCCAATCGGGTGGGTTCGGAGAGGACATCGACGGATGGGCAAGCCGCGCCGAGATCGAGCAGCGCTACCGAGCGCTATCTCGTCGCCACCGGCTATTCGGAAAGGGATCGGTCATGAGACGCCGGAGACGCCGGGTGGAGGCGATCCCCCTGATCCGCCGGGTATGGCCGGGGGGGTATGACACCCACGCTGCTCGCTAGCGTGACCTACTACGGCGGGCTGCTAAATAGGGGTCATGCTGCTTTGGCGTAGGTGACGTGGCGCTCGTTGAAGTAGTTGGTGACTATGTCGGGGCGGCGTTGGGTTGAGCGTAGGTAGGAGCGGGTGTCGCCGATCAGCTCGTCCTGGGTGTGGGGTCGGTGGCGGCCGAGGGCGTTGGTCTTGACGTCCTGGTTGAGCAGCTCGGTGGGATTCAGCTCTGGCGCGTAGCCGGGCAGGAACTGCAGCTCGATCTCCTCGGCGTGTGATTGGACCCACTGTTTCACGTTCTTCGAGCGGTGCACGGGGTGCCCGTCGAGAATCAGGATGATCTTCTGCCCGTTGCTCTGGTGGATCAGGCGGTTGAGGAAGTCGATGAACACCTTGGCGACGAATTTCCCTTGAATACCCGGAAAGACAAGTGCCCCTTGTTGGAGATCACCGAGATCACGTTCGCGCCGAAGCGCTGTCCGGTGCCCGCGATCACGGGGGTTTTGCCGACCGGGCTCCAGGAACGCCCTGCGGTGTGATCAGAGCGCAACCCCATCTCATCGGCCCACAAGATCAGCGCCTTTTCGCGGTGAGCACGCTCTTTGATCGCCGGGTAGCGCTCATCCAGCCAGCGCGCGACCATCTCGGGGTTCTGCTCAAACGCGCGTCTGGCAGGCTTCTGTGGGCTGAATCCCCACACCCGTAGGTACCGGCCTGCGGTCTTCTCCGCGACACGGATACCGAAGCGCCGATCGATCAGCTCGCATACCAGCGCCCGGGTCCACAGAAACCCGGGCAGCTTGAGCTGGTCAGGGTTCTTCTCACGGATCGCCTTCGCGATCTGCGCCTGCTGGGACGGTGTGAGCGCCGTCTTCTCACCCGGCCGGCGACCCCGCTTGCCCGCCGCGAGCGCCTCCATCTCCACCACGCCGGTGTGCACGCATCCAGCGGCCAACGGCTTGACGGCGCACTCCGAGCGTCTGACCGCGACCTCCGACCTGCGTCTTACCCCGATCAACCAGCCTCACTGCCCGCCGTCGCAGCTCCTCCTGCGCCGCCTGCGACAACGAGCGCAGCATCCCTGATCGACCATGCCAGAACCCTACCACAAAAGTCGACCGCTTACCTTTACCGGCCCCGCGAGCGTGAGCTAGCTCCGGGCCACGCTGTACACAGGGCGAAAAAGCGAGAGCGGGGGGCGCAGCGAAGGCCGATCGCTGCCGTCGGACGCTAGCGGAGGATTCCATCGGCTCGTCGCCTGCGGGATACTCACCGACAATGCACGAGGAGTCCAGGACCCCCGACCTGGTGGAGCTTTGGCGCAGGGTGATTGACGCGCTCAACAGCGGCGACTTCGACGCGGTGATGGGCTTCTACGCGCCCGATGCTGTCGTGGATTCGATGGCGATGGCTACCGGCTTTGAGGGTGTGGCAGCGATCCGGGGTCTCTTTGAAGACATGCTGCGTCCTTACGAGGAGTGGGAAATCGAGGCCGAAGAGATTCTCGACCTCGGCAACGGAGTCGCGTTTTGCGTGCTCCTCCAACAAGGGCGTCCGGTTGGAAGTAGTGGTCGCGTCCAAATGCGCTTGGGAAGCGTCGTCATGATGGCAGAGGGCGTGGTCACGCGGCAGACGATGTACGCCGACATCCCTGAGGCCCGTGCTGCCGCCGAACGCCTCGCCAAGGAGCGTGCTGATGGCTGAGGAGTCCACGACCCCCGACCTGGTGGAGCTTGTGCGCGAGACAGTTGAGACGGGAGATCGCAGTGACGTTGATGCACTGCTGGCTTTCTACGCACCCGACGCCATATGGGACATGTCGAACGTAGGGATGGGTGAATTCAAGGGTCTTGAGGCGATTCGCCGCTTCCTGGAAGACTGGTTCGGCTTCTACGAGGAGATGCGTTGGGAGGCTGAGGAGATTCGTGATCTTGGCAACGGAGTCACCCTTGCCGTGGTCGTCCAGACAGCCCGTCCTGTCGGCAGCACCGGCGAGGTACAAGTCCGCAGCGCAGGCGTCTCGATCTGGACGGATGGGTTGACCGAGAGGGTCATGCACTACGCCGACATCGATGACGGACGTGCTGCCGCCGAACGCCTCGCCAAGGAGCGGGCTGATGGCTGAGGAGTCAGCGATCCCCGACGTGGCCGAGCTTGCTCGCCGGGCCTTTGAAGCGGCGACGCGCGGTGACTTACTACGGCGGGCTGCTAAATAGGGGTCATGCTGCTTTGGCGTAGGTGACGTGGCGCTCGTTGAAGTAGTTGGTGACTATGTCGGGGCGGCGTTGGGTTGAGCGTAGGTAGGAGCGGGTGTCGCCGATCAGCTCGTCCTGGGTGTGGGGTCGGTGGCGGCCGAGGGCGTTGGTCTTGACGTCCTGGTTGAGCAGCTCGGTGGGATTCAGCTCTGGCGCGTAGCCGGGCAGGAACTGCAGCTCGATCTCCTCGGCGTGTGATTGGACCCACTGTTTCACGTTCTTCGAGCGGTGCACGGGGTGCCCGTCGAGAATCAGGATGATCTTCTGCCCGTTGCTCTGGTGGATCAGGCGGTTGAGGAAGTCGATGAACACCTTGGCGACGAATTTCTCCTTGAATACCCGGAAAGACAAGTGCCCCTTGTTGGAGATCACCGAGATCACGTTCGCGCCGAAGCGCTGTCCGGTGCCCGCGATCACGGGGGTTTTGCCGACCGGGCTCCAGGAACGCCCTGCGGTGTGATCAGAGCGCAACCCCATCTCATCGGCCCACAAGATCAGCGCCTTTTCGCGGTGAGCACGCTCTTTGATCGCCGGGTAGCGCTCATCCAGCCAGCGCGCGACCATCTCGGGGTTCTGCTCAAACGCGCGTCTGGCAGGCTTCTGTGGGCTGAATCCCCACACCCGTAGGTACCGGCCTGCGGTCTTCTCCGCGACACGGATACCGAAGCGCCGATCGATCAGCTCGCATACCAGCGCCCGGGTCCACAGAAACCCGGGCAGCTTGAGCTGGTCAGGGTTCTTCTCACGGATCGCCTTCGCGATCTGCGCCTGCTGGGACGGTGTGAGCGCCGTCTTCTCACCCGGCCGGCGACCCCGCTTGCCCGCCGCGAGCGCCTCATCTCCACCACGCCGGTGTGCACGCATCCAGCGGCCAACGGCTTGACGGCGCACTCCGAGCGTCTCCGCGACCTCGACCTGCGTCTTACCCCGATCAACCAGCCTCACTGCCCGCCGTCGCAGCTCCTCCTGCGCCGCCTGCGACAACGAGCGAGCATCCCGATCGACCATGCCAGAACCCTACCACAAAAGGACCCTATTTACCGGCCCGGAGTAGTAGATACGGCGCTGAGCGTCTTCGCTCCCGATGCTGTCTGGGATCGCTCCGCGATAGGGCTTGGCACCATCGAGGGCTTGGCGGCAATTGGTGACGGCCTTGAAGAGTGGTGGCAACTCTACGAAGAATATGAGCAACACCTAGAGGAAGTGCGTGATCTCGGCTACGGCGTCACGTTTGCCGTCGCCCGTCAGAAAGGCCGTCCGGTGGGCAGCATCGGCCAGGTGCAACTCCGCTACGCAGCCATCATCGTCTCGTTAGACGGACTGGTCAAGCGATTCACGACCTACACCGACATCGACGAGGTCCGGGCTGCCGCCGAACGCCTGGCCCAGGAACGGGGGTAGGCCGTGTCGCGGGAGTACGTGGAGCTAGCCCGGATCTTGCAGTAACGCGTTTGATGTGAGCTTTTCGGGCTCGCTGAGCCTCGGTCGCCCGGGCGTGTCCTGCTCGGGCATGCGCTCCTTGTTGAAGGACACTCTGGTCGCGCTTCGCGGCACTGGGAGCTCGTTGGCGGGCATGCTTCGCTCGTCCGCTGGCGTCGGGCTGGTCGGAATCTGAGTGCGCTGTCCGGCGCGCTCAGCCCGATGGCGCCGGGAGCGCTGTCAGGCGCTCGAACGCGCTCGTGAGCTCTGCGGCCCAGGGCCAGCCGGCCTGCAGCCGTAGTGTCGCTGAGCGGGCGTGGAAGGCAAGGCGCCCGGCGACGTGAAGGATTCGGTAGCGCAGCCGCTTGGGCTCTGAGCGCGCCAGCGTGCCGGTGAAGAGGAGCCGCTTCATCCAGATGATGAGGTCGTGTGCGATCTGGACGATTGCCAGCCAGACGCGGTTGTGCTCGAACTCTTTGAAGGGCAGGTTGCGCAAGCCGGTGTCCTTGTCGTTTCGGATGTGATCCTCGACGTGCGCGCGGGCGCGGTGTCGGCGCTCGAGCTCGGCGGGCTCGCCGGTCTGGTCGGTGAGGATCGCCTGGAAGCGGTGACCGTCGTGGTCTGAGAAGGTGAGCTGCGCGCCGGGGTGGGCGCGCTCACGGCGCACGATCACCCGCGAGCCCTCGGGCCAGCCCTCAAGGTCAAGGGCCGCGGTGAGCTCGGCCACCTGTCCGTTGGTGCGCGGAGTGCCGTCCTGCTCAACAGCCGAAACCCAGTCCCCATCGGGGATCTGGAGGATCTGGGTGCGGACCACCTCGTTCAGTTCATAGCCCACCGAGAATCCGATCCGGGCCTCGCGGCACCAGTCAAGGAGCTCGTGGCTCGCGCCGGCGCTGTCGGCACGCAGCAGGATCTCTGCGCCCTCGATGTGCTCCTTGGGGATCTGCTCGAGCGCGTGTTCTGAGACCGTGATCTGGTCAGCCGCGGTGTTTGCGCCGGCGTTCCCGGGCCGCAGTTCCCCCGCGAGCGCTTCACCGGTCTGATCGGCATAGGCGAGCATCGGGTGAAACCCGTAGCCGCCCTTGAAGTTCCCGGCGGCGCCCTCCTTCTCAGAGTGCGAGCCGACGAGCGTCGCGTCGAGGTCGATGTCCACGACCTCCGGCGCTCCCGTGAGCTCCCACACGCGCGCCCGTGCGCGGGCGTGAGCGCTCCGCAGTCGCTCGAGTCCACCGGGGTCGCTTGCGATCCGGTCGATCGCCCGGAAGGCCGTCGCGTCCGAGCAGACAGCTCCGAACAACGCGGCCTGATCGCCAAGCGCCCCGAGGTCTGAAAGGCAGTCCCCGCCGTCGGCGAGCATCACCGCGAGGTCACGGACGACACGGCCCAAGTCGTGCCCGGAATGCCTGAGCTTCAGCTCCTCGAGCTCTTGTGAGAGCGCTCTCCTCAGCCCGGTCTTCTCGGCGATCTGAACCAGCATCGCGCTGCCCGAATGCGACACCAGACCGTCTCCGTCCGGCCTTGCAACTACCTTGAAATCGCGGCCATCGCGCTGCACCTTCAAGGTGATCCTCCTGAGCTCGGGAACAGGACTTCAGCAACCCCGATTCTCCAAGCTCAGCCGGACATCCCCGCGCCCCGGAATACCCGGGGCGCGGATGGTTAAGGCGTTACTGCAAGATCCGGGCTAGTCATGAGCCTGTGGCCTGGGCCGGACGCCGACGCCGCGCAGGTCTATCGCGACGACGAAATGTGGGGTCAGTGGAAGGAGGCAGCCACACCCCACCTCCATGAGGACTACGAGCTGGTCACCATAGGTCTGCCTGGCGGGACGACCACCGCCAAGGGTTTCGACGGAGACAGGACCTCACGGCTGGACTGGCTTGGGGCCTTCGCTACCTACCGGCAGGAGATCGAGGAGGCCATCGACTGCGGCGATCAGGTCCTCTTGCTTGTCCGCGCATTCGGACGTCTTGACGGGAGTACACAGGAGCTCACGCACACCGGCGCCGAAGTCGTCACCTTCCGGGAGGGGAGAATTGCCCGGATCGAACTCTACGGCCGCCGCGACAGAGCCCTCAAAGCCGTGGGGCTCATATGAATGGGTGGGCGATGTCGCAGGCCAATGTGGAGCTTGCGAAGCGGGTGATCGACGCTTTCAACCGGCGCGATGTCGAGCGCTTCTTCGCACTCGCTACATCGGACTTCGAGTGGTTCCCGGCGATGGCCGGGGGTGTCGTGGGTGCTGGCTATAGGGGCCGGGAGGGCATCGAAAGCTACCTTGTGGACATCGGCGAGGCGTGGGACGAGTACCGTGTGCTTGACGAGGAATTCCGTGATCTCGAAGACCGCGTGGTGATGCTCGGTCGGATCGAGGGACTCGGGCGAGGTAGCGGTGCATGGATCGAGTCGCCCACGGGGACGATCTTCGAGTTTCGGGGCGACAAGGTGGCGTGTGTCCGCACGTTTCCTCGATCACGACGAGGCGCTGCGTGCTGTGGGCCTCACCGAGTAGCGCTCAGGTGCCGGTGTCCGGTGTGAGGCCGAGGTCGGCGAGAGCACGGTCACGGTCGAAGTACTGGACGATTCTGGTGATCTTGCTGTCGCCAACTTCGAACAGGGTTGCCCCGCGTACGTGCAGTTGCGCGAGATCGACGCCGCTGGCTTTGCCGCGTCCGGTGCAGTGGAAGCTCACTAGGACACGATCCCCTGCTAGGTCGAGGTAGTCGTCCGCGACCACGCCCCAATCCTCCCAGGCAGCCAGAACGTCGCGGAAGCCCTCGGTCATCCCTTCGATGCCCGTCCACGTACCGGGGGAGGGTCCATCGGCGACCCTGTACTCCATATTTGGGTGCGCCCACTCCACTGATCTGTAGTCCCCACGTTCCCAGGCCGTGTAGATCGGGCGCACGAGGTCAAGGTTCGCGGACACGGGGTGATTATGGCCCACGAGTGCCGGCTCTCGAAGCACAGCGAAGACATCGACAACCGCGACCCTCGGCTAGTCGGTCGCAACGACATCAAGCGTACGCTGGGTCGCTGGCAGCATCCCAACACGCAGCGGAATGCCCACGCGATTCTCATCTCGTTCTACGACTGGACTATGGAGGAGGGCATACGCGAGACGAACCCGGCTCGGCAGGTTCGCAAGGCAAAGAAGCGCGAAACCAGCGTCTATAGACTCACCGGCCATGAGGTCGTCTCGATGATGGATGCGTGCGAGAGCACACGAGAGCGGCGGGTCATCATTCTTGGCGTGTGCGCCGGTGCCCGGAACTAAGAACTTCGGGGGCTCAGGGGCGAGCACTTCCAGCGTGACGGGTTCATCTGGTTCAGCGCCGACATTGCCAAGGGCAAACGCGAACGGTGGGTGCCGGTCCTGGATGAGGCGTTCGAGGTCATCGAAGACATCCGGGACACGGTTGGTCTGGAGCACTACGTCGCTAAGCACGCCGGTCTCAGGGCTGCTCAGAGCCTTCTAGCCCGGATCTTGCAGTAACGCGTTTGATGTGAGCTTTTCGGGCTCGCTGAGCCTCGGTCGCCCGGGCGTGTCCTGCTCGGGCATGCGCTCCTTGTTGAAGGACACTCTGGTCGCGCTTCGCGGCACTGGGAGCTCGTTGGCGGGCATGCTTCGCTCGTCCGCTGGCGTCGGGCTGGTCGGAATCTGAGTGCGCTGTCCGGCGCGCTCAGCCCGATGGCGCCGGGAGCGCTGTCAGGCGCTCGAACGCGCTCGTGAGCTCTGCGGCCCAGGGCCAGCCGGCCTGCAGCCGTAGTGTCGCTGAGCGGGCGTGGAAGGCAAGGCGCCCGGCGACGTGAAGGATTCGGTAGCGCAGCCGCTTGGGCTCTGAGCGCGCCAGCGTGCCGGTGAAGAGGAGCCGCTTCATCCAGATGATGAGGTCGTGTGCGATCTGGACGATTGCCAGCCAGACGCGGTTGTGCTCGAACTCTTTGAAGGGCAGGTTGCGCAAGCCGGTGTCCTTGTCGTTTCGGATGTGATCCTCGACGTGCGCGCGGGCGCGGTGTCGGCGCTCGAGCTCGGCGGGCTCGCCGGTCTGGTCGGTGAGGATCGCCTGGAAGCGGTGACCGTCGTGGTCTGAGAAGGTGAGCTGCGCGCCGGGGTGGGCGCGCTCACGGCGCACGATCACCCGCGAGCCCTCGGGCCAGCCCTCAAGGTCAAGGGCCGCGGTGAGCTCGGCCACCTGTCCGTTGGTGCGCGGAGTGCCGTCCTGCTCAACAGCCGAAACCCAGTCCCCATCGGGGATCTGGAGGATCTGGGTGCGGACCACCTCGTTCAGTTCATAGCCCACCGAGAATCCGATCCGGGCCTCGCGGCACCAGTCAAGGAACTCGTGGCTCGCGCCGGCGCTGTCGGCACGCAGCAGGATCTCTGCGCCCTCGATGTGCTCCTTGGGGATCTGCTCGAGCGCGTGTTCTGAGACCGTGATCTGGTCAGCCGCGGTGTTTGCGCCGGCGTTCCCGGGCCGCAGTTCCCCCGCGAGCGCTTCACCGGTCTGATCGGCATAGGCGAGCATCGGGTGAAACCCGTAGCCGCCCTTGAAGTTCCCGGCGGCGCCCTCCTTCTCAGAGTGCGAGCCGACGAGCGTCGCGTCGAGGTCGATGTCCACGACCTCCGGCGCTCCCGTGAGCTCCCACACGCGCGCCCGTGCGCGGGCGTGAGCGCTCCGCAGTCGCTCGAGTCCACCGGGGTCGCTTGCGATCCGGTCGATCGCCCGGAAGGCCGTCGCGTCCGAGCAGACAGCTCCGAACAACGCGGCCTGATCGCCAAGCGCCCCGAGGTCTGAAAGGCAGTCCCCGCCGTCGGCGAGCATCACCGCGAGGTCACGGACGACACGGCCCAAGTCGTGCCCGGAATGCCTGAGCTTCAGCTCCTCGAGCTCTTGTGAGAGCGCTCTCCTCAGCCCGGTCTTCTCGGCGATCTGAACCAGCATCGCGCTGCCCGAATGCGACACCAGACCGTCTCCGTCCGGCCTTGCAACTACCTTGAAATCGCGGCCATCGCGCTGCACCTTCAAGGTGATCCTCCTGAGCTCGGGAACAGGACTTCAGCAACCCCGATTCTCCAAGCTCAGCCGGACATCCCCGCGCCCCGGAATACCCGGGGCGCGGATGGTTAAGGCGTTACTGCAAGATCCGGGCAGGGCACGCCAACGTGGACACCACGGCATCGACTTACGTTGACGCCCCTGGCCTTGACGAGCTAACGGTGTCGGTCCACGGCTTCCGCTATCGGGGCTATACCCGTCCAGAACCCCTCGAAAGCCCAGTAGAGGCGACGACCGGAATCGAACCGGTGTAGACGGCTTTGCAGAGCGCCCGAAACTCCTGTTATTGGCTTACCTAAGCGGTTTTCAGGGGCGTCCGGTGCTCTCAGGTGACCTCGCAAAACGCTCCGTCTGGGAGAGTTTTGGGAGAGCGCGGTCTTCGACGTGTAGAGACCACCGGGCAGATCAGCGTGCCGGTGGTTCTGGCATCCGGCCCAGCTATCGCATCCTTCCGTGAATCAGCAGCCAAGACCGCAGGTCGCGGATGCTCGCCGTTCGTCCGCTGCTATAGCGACCGGGGTCCTCGTGGAGGCGACTCCCTTTCATGAGGAACAGAAGTGCTCACTTCAGCGGCCGGGGCTTCTCTGTGTCCTCTCGATCGGCATTCCCGGCCTCACTACTCGAATACCGAGGATGTAAGAGCCGGCGGAGCAGACTGGCCGTGCTCCAGCAGATGCTCCGCTTGCAATTCTCGCGCCCGGACCGGGGCGGCGTTCGCGTCGCACGGTGAGTGGGCAGCTCGGCATCCCCGTCGCGGTGCGTCGGGACCTGCACCTGCCATGTTGATGGGTATCGACACTCCTCCTGATCGTGGCCGCTGGTACGCTCCGGAACCTGCATCTCGGCCCTGACCGCGGCGCGCAGCCAGTCTCCAGGCGTTTACAACAGCTAGAAGGGGACCTCTATGAGACTGCTGGGCGGCTTCTCCAGAGCAGGTGTACTCCGACTGACCGGGGTACTGGTCGCGACGGTAGCTGTGGCGGCATGCTGCGTCGGCGTGTCTTCGGCGTCAGCGTCAGCGGCCATCAATACGATCCCGGTCGGCACCGAACCAATCGGGGTGTCGTCGGATGGCACCCACGTCTGGGTCACGAACAGACTCAGCGAAGTACGGGCGGCGGCGATACGGTCAGTGAGATCGATGCGTCGACCGGCACGGTCGTCAATACGATCACGGTCGGCGGCGAGCCCTATGCGGTGTCGTCGGACGGCACCCACGTCTGGGTCGCGAACTCCACGGCGATACGGTCAGTGAGATCAACGCGTCGACCGGCACCGTCGTCAATACGATCACGGTCGGCAGCGACCCCTAGGGGTCTCGTCGGATGGCACCCACGTCTGGGTCGCGAACGTCGCCGGCACGGTCAGTGAGATCGACGCGTCGACCGGCACGGTCGTCAACACGATCACGGTCGGCAACGACCCCTATGGGGTCTCGTCGGATGGCACCCACGTCTGGGTCGCGAACCGCGGCGACGATACGGTCAGTGAGATCGACGCGTCGACCGGCACGGTCGTCAACACGATCCCGGTCGGCAGCAACCCCCTCGGGGTGTCGTCGGATGGCACCCACGTCTGGGTTCGAACTACGAAGAGCGATACGGTCAGTGAGATCGATGCGTCGACCGGCGCGGTCGTCAATACGATCCCGGTCGGCACCGCGCCCTTGGGGTGTCGTCGGATGGCACCCACGTCTGGGTCACGAACCAAGGCGGCGGTACGGTCAGTGAGATCGACGCGTCGACCGGCACAGTCGTCAATACGATCCCGGTCGGCAGCGGGCCCTTCGGGGTGTCGTCGGATGGCACCCACGTCTGGGTCGCAGACCAGTACGAAGATACGGTCAGTGAGATCCAGATCGGCGCGACGGCTACGCTGCTCCAGGGATCACCGACGTCATCTACCGTGGCGGACGGTGCTGGCTACAGCGGCCAGCTCACCGTCACCAACGCGACCGGGACGGTCAGCTACAACGAGGCCCCATCGGCTGACTCCTCCGACGTGCTCGTGAACTCTTCCGGCATGATCACCGCAGCAGCCACGCTCGCGCCAGGCACCTACACGGTATCCGGCTGGGACTCCGACACGGCTGGTGACAGCGGCACCTGGAGCTTCACCCTGACCGTGACGGGCGCGACCCTGATCCAGGGCGCACCGATGTCGGGAAGTGTGACGGTTGCCAGCGGCTTTGTCGGGCAGCTTACCGTCACCAACCCCGACGGTACGGTCAGCTACACGGAGACGGCGTCGGCCGACTCCTCCGACGTGGTTGTGACCTCGACCGGCGCCATCAGCTCCGCGAAAGCGCTCGCCGCGGGCACCTACACCGTCAGCGGGACGGACTCCGACGCGGCTGGCGATACCGGCACCTGGAGTTTTCACCCTGACCGTTCCCAGTTGCGGTGTCGTCACCGAGAGCGTTGGCCAGGCCCCGGCGGTCGGGATGGTCGTGAACTTTGGCCAGAAGATCTCGACCGGCAGCGGCGGTCGCGTAGTGATCCTCTTCCCGGACAATACAGAGCTCACCCTGAGCGAGAACACCACGATCACATGCGACGAGTATGTCTACGACCCGAGCGGCAACGGCGGCAAGGGGAGCGACAACAGCGCCTGGTCGCTCCTCAGGGGGTACTTCGTTTATGTGTCCGGTCTTATTCGGAAGAAGTCCGACCAGATCAATATCCAGAACACTGCCGGCGGCTGTTGCGGCATTCGAGGTGGCGTGGGCATAGCCGCGGTAGAGCCCGGAGGGATGCTGCTGCACGTGATCGAGGGAGCAGGCTTCGCTGATGTGGCCGGCAAGCCCGAGGCTCGACGTACCGGCCGGTGAGGGCATCCTGATCGCCGGCCACGGCTACCAGCAGACGTTGCAGCTGCCGCCGGGGGCCGCTTCGCTTATCCCAGCGCGCGACCGGCCGCCGTCGATCAGAGCTGTGAAGGCGACTGGCAAGGCGCACCAGGACCCGGTCCTGCGGTGCAAGCTCAGCGAGACCGCGCAACTCAAGGTCTACGTTTTTCGCGGCAAGCGCACCGTTGTCTCGTTCGCCGGCACAGGCAAAAAGGGCCCGAATAAGCTGAAGCTATCCAAGGCGCTCCCGAAGGGCTCGTATACCGTCGAGCTCATGGCCGCCCACGAGGGACTAACTTCGATCGTGACGTCGCCGCTTCTGATCAGGTAGAACAAGCGAGGCACCAGGGCTGGCTCTCGGTCCATCCACGCTTGTTGACCAGGGTGTCGTCCATATCAGTGGATGACGGCGACGAGAATGCCGACGAGGATGACGGTCAGAAGAACGAGGGGCTGGCAACCGCCGGGGGACGGCGGCGCCTCGCGCCGCGGGGTCGTCCGCTGCGCGCTCCGCTCCCGCTCCTGTTTCCTCTTGATGCACTCGGCGCAGCAGACGCACTGGCAGGTAAAATAGGAGCAGGTGCACTCTTGAGTCCCCTGGCAGCACATGAAGTCCCCTTCGGAGTCGATCTGTCCGGCCAGCCTATCGAATGACGATGAGACCACCGTTCTCGACTTTCGCAGTTCATGGGGCGACGGCGACCTCCCCTGCGAGGCCGCCGCTCCTGGAGACCAGCAGTCTCGGTTCTTCCAGAAGTACGGTCGGCGGAATGCCGCTCCTCGGCCACGATGAACATTAGACACGGGTAGCTGCTCCCTGTCGGACGCGGCTGCGGGGAGGGTCGAGCGCACGATCGCGTTCGGGATCCAAGAGTCGTTGACGGGACGAGCGCTGTGCCACGTGGCTGTTGCACAAAGCCGTCTGCGAAAACCTCGGCCGCGCTCGCTGTGACGGTCGCTGAAGGGGCTTGGTTGGATCTCGTTCATCGGTCCACCTGCTGTGAGAGCTGGTGGTTGGTTGGTTCCTGCCAGGGTAAGTTTAACGACGGCGTCGGACGGAGCCGGCACGTAGCGGCGGCGGAGTTCGGCGCTTTTTAGCGCGGCCTCGTGGACGGTCTCCCAGCCCATCTTGAACGCCGTCGGGGTCATCATCCGGTGCGCTGGGTGCGGCCGGTAGCGGGTGTAGTCCTGGCGGAAGTCCTCGATCATTTCCTTCGCCTCGGTCAGGCAGCTGAACACCTCGACGGAGAGCAGCCGTTGCGGACGCGGCTGTTGAAGCTCTCAACGAACGGGTTCTCCCACGGGCTGCCGGGCTCGATGAACGCCGCGCCCGTCTGGGAGAACCTGCACCAGTCTCTGAGGGCGTTGGACGTCATCTCCGGCCCGTTGTCACAGCGAACGATATCTGGCCAGCGACCTCGCTCGGCGACGATCCCCTCGAGCACGTCGACCACGCGGTCGCCGTCGATCCGCCGCTCGGCCTCCATCGCCAAAACCTCGCGGGTGATCTCGTCTACAACAGTAGAGCAGCTTCACCGCGCGGCCGTCCTCGGTCACATCGAACTGGAAATATTACGCCCAGACGTGATCGGGTCGCTGTGCCCGCGGCCAGTACATAGGCACGGTCGATTCACCGCGCCGCTGGCGCTTGCGGCGCTTCTGCGGCACACGCAGCCCCTCCTCGCGCCATAGCCGCTGCACCCGCTTTTTATTGATGCTCTAGCCCTCCTGCAGTTTCGCGGATTTGCCTGGCGGTACCCCCACCGCAGCCCCTTGCGGGAGAACGCGTCTGCTGCGCTCGGATCGCCGCGTCATCGACCGCGACGGGCGGCTCGTGACGTTGCGTGGACCGATGCTGACCAGCCAGACGACACGCCCAACGCTCGGAGAACCCAAGCCGCCCGTATAGCGCAGCAACGGCTCGACGCCTATGGGCCGGGCTCAGAAGTTTCCCCGCGACAGCTCCTTGAGCCCCTGGATATCCAGCGCCTGGTCGGCGACGATCCGCTTCAACCTCGCGTTCTCCGCCTCCAGCTCCTTCAATCGCTTCACGTCCTCGGCCTTCATCCCGCCGAACTGGTTGCGCCACCGGAAGTACGTTTTCTTCGGACACCTCCAACTGCTTGGTCACCTCCGGCAACACCATTCCCTCGCCGAGAAGCCTGTCGGCCTCCCTCAGCTTCCTGACAACCTGCTCCGGCGTATGCCTGCGTCTCGACATGCGATCGCTCCTTCAACCCATTCAACAGGGTCATGGAAGCCTAGCAAACGCGGAGCGATCGCAGGGGGTCGCGCTAGGCTCGCAGCGCCGAGGCCGAGCAGGGCGCGCCGCGGGCGAGTCACAACTTGCGGCTTTTCGTCCCTACCTTTAGAAAGGCTTCAGTGAGCCCGTCGGGGGTTTGTGCAACAGCCACGACGAGCCTCGATCGCGCGGTCTGACGCTCGGGAGACGATCGCTTCCGTATGAGCGAAGCAGACGTGATCACGTCGTCCCCCTCGGCAGCTTCCCCTCGTCCGAAGCAGGCACGTCGAACTCGACTGTCGAGACGCCTGCTCCCAGTGGAAGGGAGCGCTCTTGTCGCGGTGCCACGGGGAAGTACATCGTGGGTGCCCCGGCGAACGGCGACTGTGAGCGCGAGGGCGCTCCCCCTTGCTTGTGGCGTTTGATACGCTTGGCGCATCTTTTTTTCGGGGGCTACCGGCCTATAGCGACGCTCAGGGCCTAAGGGGGACAGATTCCCAATGAGGCTTCAGGCGTATTTCGTGCGGTTTGGTGTTCTGCTGGTGCTGGTGGCTGTGGGGGTGCTCGGGTTTAGCGCGAGCGCGTACGCGGGAGAAACGGAGGGCCTGCTGGGCGCGGGCTTGGCGACGTGCGTGGCGATGGGTTTATTGGTGTGGCGATCCGTGTTCTTGCGGCAAGCCAGCGGATCGCGACGTGCGCACGGCCCGGCGCTGGCGCACGTCGTCCGGCTCGGCGCGCTGATGGCTGGGCTCTTGATCATTCTCGCCGCCGTGGCCACCGATTCATTCGCATCGAGGAGTGCATCGACGACGCCCGCGTCCGTCGCGGCGAACCCCCTAGCGATCCAGAGCTCCAAATCACTGACGCCCCTGATAATCTTGCCGTCGAACAAGGCGTGCGTCGCTGGCGGCAAATTGACGATCCAGTTCAACAGCACCCCGCACGGGCCGTGGGCGAAGGTGACCATTTACCTCAATGGCAAACGCCTCAAAACACTCAAGCGCCCGCATATCACACGGCTTGTGACAATCACCGGCCTTCCGCGAGGCAGTTTTCTTATTGCAGTTACCGGGATCACGCGCGCGGGGCGCGCGCGTGCCGTTAACCGCCGTTATGGAGCGTGTGCGCCAAAATCCTCGCGAACCCTGACGGTTGCGTTGGCGGGAACGGGGTCGGGGAGCGTTAACGGGCTCGGGGATCAGCTGCCCGGGGATTTGCTCGGATAGCTATCCGGCTGGCACGATGGTGACGTTGACCGCGGCGGCTGAGTCTGGGTCGAGCTTCGCGGGCTGGTCGGGCGGCGGCTGCTCGGGCAGCGGGACGTGTACGGTCACGATGAGCGCTGACCAGTCGGTGACCGCTACCTTTGCGACCAACCCGCCGCCGTCGTACACGCTGACGGTTGCGTTGGCGGGAACGGGGTCGGGGAGCGTGACGGGCTCGGGGATCAGCTGCCCAGAGATTTGCTCGGATAGCTATCCGGCTGGCACGATGGTGACGTTGACCGCGGCGGCTGAGTCTGGGTCGAGCTTCGCGGGCTGGTCGGGCGGCGGCTGCTCGGGCAGCGGGACGTGTACGGTCACGATGAGCGCTGACCAGTCGGTGACCGCTACCTTTGCGACCAACGGCACCGGCACGGCCATCGCCGCCGGCTACGAGCACACCTGCGCGGTGCTGTCCACCGGCCACGTCGAGTGCTGGGGCAGCAACGTATTCGGCGGGCTCGGCAACGGCACCACGACCAGCTCAGACACGCCGGTCGAAGTGTCGGGCATCACCGACGCCACCCAGGTGACCACCGGCAACTACGACACCTGCGCGCTGCTGTCCACCAGCCACGTCGACTGCTGGGGCTACAACGAATACGGCCAGCTCGGCAACGGCACCACGACCCGCTCAGACACGCCGGTCGAAGTGTCGGGCATCACCGACGCCACCCAGGTGGCCGCCGGCTGGTACCACACCTGCGCGCTGCTGTCCACCGGCCACGTCGAATGCTGGGGCAGCAACAGCAACGGTCAGCTCGGCAACGGCAACGGCACCAACTCAGACACGCCGGTCGAAGTGTCGGGCGTCACCGACGCCGCCCAGGTGACCGCCGGCTACGTGCACACCTGCGCGCAGCTATCCCCACCGGCCACGTCGACTGCTGGGGCTACAACGGCTACGGCGAGCTCGGCAACGGCACCAAAACGCAGTCAGACACGCCGGTCGAAGTGTCGGGCATCACCGACGCCACCCAGGTGACCGCCAACTTCGACCACACCTGCGCGCTGCTGTCCACCAGCCACGTCGACTGCTGGGGCAACAACCAGTTCGGCGAACTCGGCAACGGCACCACCACCCTCTCAGACACGCCGGTCGAAGTGTCGGGCATCACCGACGCCACCCGGGTGACCGCCGGCGACGAACACACCTGCGCGCTGCTGTCCACCGGCCACGTCGACTGCTGGGGCAACAACAAGTAGCGGCGAGATCGGCAACGGCACCAGGACCCGCTCAGACACGCCGGTCGAAGTGTCGCGGCATCACCGACGCCACCCAGGTGACCGCCGGCTACGAAGACACCTGCGCGCTGCTGTCCACCGGCCACGTCGAATGCTGGGGCAGCAACAGCAACGGTCAGCTCGGCAACGGCACCACGACCTTCTCAGAAACGCCGGTCGAAGTGACGGGCATATAGGAGGAAGCATCGATCGAGTCGGAGGTGTCGCCTTCCTCTGCAATCGCCGGCAGGACGCCTTGCGCGGACAGTCCGGCCGCTAGTGAGGGCGACTCGCGGCGATTAGCGCTATCGCCTGAGGGGGGTATCTATTTGAGTCAGGTTGGCCCGCGCCAGGGTCGCTCGATGGCCAGCGGTGTGGGGGAGCGCGTAGGCAGCGTTGGGCGTGCTCCCCCGGGGCGTGGCTTGACGATCAGGCTGCGGTAGGTGACGGGGTTGGTGGCGATGGCCTGCTCGAGCAGCCGGTAGAAGAGCAGGCCCCGGCGGCGGGAGGTGCGTCGGTTGAAGCGGAAGATGAATTCGTTCAGGTAGGCGTCCAGCTGGACGGGGCTCACCGACCCTGATGGGTGCCGAGCAGCCAGCGTTTCGAGCGAGGCTGGCGACGCGATGAACGCCTGGCATGACGAAGATGCGCAGGATCGTTGTGCCGGCGCATCACGGTTGGCTCGTGCTTGCTAGCCGCGGTCGGGCACAGTCCAGTTCGTCCTGCCACCCGTCGGTATGGACGGTCGCCCCCGGCTCCACGGCGCCCGTAGACGAACGGGATCAAGCTGTCCCTGGCAGACATCATCGACGCGTTGCAGTCGAACGCGCCCAAAGCCCCTGGGCTGCTTGATCTCAACCGCGATCGCCACGGTCGACTTCGTCTCGGTCTCTCGGCCGTCGACGCCGGCCTCAACGCCACCGACGTAGGTCTCGTCGACCTCGACAAGGCCGGTGAGTCGCTCGCGGTCGGGCCGCACCATCGCCGTGCGGAAGCGGTGCAGCATCGCCCACGCCGTCTGGTAGGAGCCCAGTCCGAGCGAGCGCTGAACGCCCAGCGCCGAGATGCCGTGCTTCTTGGCTGGTCATCTGCCATGCGGCCGCGAACCACAACCGCAACGGCGTCCGGGTGCGATGGAAGATCGTTCCGGCCGTCACGGACGCCTGGTGACCGCACACGGCGCACTCCCAGCGACCCGTTGCTCAGCCGCCAGCCAGCCACGCCCTCGCAGCGCGGGCAACGGAACCCCTGCGGCCAGCGCAGCCACTCCAGGTAGTCCAGGCACGCATCCTCGATCCCGGAAACCACGCCATCAGTTCCTGGTACGAGCTCGGGTAATCCTTCCCCGCCATCGGCACCACCCCAGCGTACCTGAGCTAAATAGATACCCCCATCGCCCTTGAAAGGGAGCGCGTCGGCAGACGGCGAGCACATGGATGCTTCTATGTTGTCAAGGGCGTGTTGGCGAGTTTGTTGTAGAGGTCGCGGGAGAGGTATCGCTTGAGGGATCTCATGGCCTCTCGCTTGGTCTTGCCTTCTTTGATGCGGCGTTGGATGTAGGCGCGGCTGGGGGCGTGGTGGACGGAGCGTGAGAGCGCGATCGTGTAGATCGCTGTGTTGATTTGCCGGTCGCCTCCGCGGCTGAGGCGGTGACGGACGGTTTTGCCGGATGATGCGGGTTGTGGGGCGGTGCCGTTGGCGCGTGCGAACGCTGCCTCGCTCTTGAAGCGTGTGGGGTTGAACGCGATGAGCTTGGCGGCGCAGATCGGTCCGACGCCAGGTTCGTCCATTAGCGCGGGAGCGAGCTCGCGTGTGAGCGTGTCGATCTGACGGGTGTATTCTTGGGCTTGCTGGTCGAGGGCGCGGGTGCGGTTGGCGATGTCGCGCAGCACCTGGAGAGTGGTGTTCTCTTGCAGGCTGGCGTTCGGGCGTGTCCGCATCCCGGTGAGCCGCTGTGCGAGCTTCGCGCCGTTCGCGCTGTCCCGACCCGTTCCCTGAGTGTGGCCGGCGCGCCGACGTGGAGGGCTTGGAGTTGGTTGTAGAGGCGTGAGCGCTCGCTGATGACGGAGCGGTAAGCAACGAGCAGCATCTGCAGCGCGACGCGCTTGCCGTGCCCCCTCGGGGTGGAGAGCCCATCGTTGGCGAGCACCTTCTTTGCGGCCAGCAGCGCGTCGAGTTGGTCGGACTTCCCGATTCGTCGCTCGCGGCGTTTTGGCCGCTCGACCTCGAACACCGTGATGCCGTTGTCCTGGAGGTATTCGCATAGGCCGGCGCCGTAGCTGCCGGCGCCCTCGATCCCGACCCGGACCTCGCCCTCGAGCCCCGTGATCCACGCGAGCAGCTCGCGGTAGCCGGCGAGTGTCGCGGTGATCGTGATCTCGGCGAGTAGCTGTCCGAGAGCGTCCACGGCGACGGCGAGGTGCTGATGCTTATGGGTGTCCACGCCCACTGCGATCATCATTTCCGGTCTCCTTTGTTGCTGGTTGGCGCTGGTGATGTGGAGGCCGCCAGACAAAGCCATGTCGAGCAAGCAAGCACGCTTCTATGAAGTCATGGCGGCGTCCGTGGCAGGCGACGGGAGACAAATCCAACGGAGGGCACCCGGGAGGGGCCAGCCGGTTTAATCGAGTCATCCCGTCGTCTGCCACACCCTCGACGGGGCACCGGACGCCACTGCATGACCGCCGCTTCGCTACGCCCTACGGGCTTCGCTACGCGGCGGCCAGCCCGCTTTCCACAGGGCCCCAACAGGCGCTGAAGAAATTACATGGCCGGTTTCGGGCGCTTGGGGTCTGTACCCGTGATGATGAGCGCTTCGAGCATCGGTGCCGGGAGGGGCGGGGGCTACGCCCGCTATCTGGAGGGCAAGACGGTCGCGCCTGAGCGCGGCGACTACTACCTGACGCCGGACGGGGAGCTGACGGAGGCGCCCGGCCGCTGGCTCTCGGCCCCGGAGACGCTGGCCCGGCTGGGTGTCGACCCGGATGCGCCGGTGGACGGCGGGGATTTCATCGCGTTGATGGAGGGCCGCCACCCGGCACCGGCCGGTGGCTGCGCCCGGCGGGTGCGGATGGTCGCGGGGTGGCGGGATCGATGTGACGTTCAGCGCCCCGAAGTCGGTGTCGGTGGTCTGGGCGCTGGGGGATCCGTGGCAGCGCGAGCAGATCGAGGCAGCGCACGCCCGGGCAGTCGAGCGCTCGGTCGGCTATCTGCGTGAGCGGGTGCCGGTCGTTCGCCGCCGCTACGGCGGCCGAGGTCGTCGAGGAGCACGCGAAGGACCTGATCGCGGCCGCGTACCGCCACACGACCGCCCGGGGTGTCTCCGGTGCTGAGGCGCCGGACCCGCAGCTGCACACGCATGTCGTGATCTCGGGCGCGGTGCGCGAGGACGAGCGGATCGTCGCGGTCGCCTCGCGGCCCGTGTTCCGTGGGCGCGGGAGGTGGGCGCGTTCTACCGCTCCGCGCTCGCGGAGGAGCTGGCGGGGGAGGGGTATCCGATCGAGCAGGGCACCGGCCGCGACGGACGGTATTTCGAGATCGCCGGGGTCCCGGGGACTGCGTGACGCGTTCTCCGGTCGCCACCGTGAGATCGCACAGGCCGCGGAGCGTTTCCGTGCCAAGCACGGCCGTGCGCCGGAACGTGGGGAGCTGCGCGACCTGGCGCTCGAGAACCGCCGCGCCAAGGAGCTCACGACCCGCGGGGATCTGCAGCGTGTCTGGGCGCGGACGGGTGAGCGTCACGGGTTCGGCGCGGATGAGGCGGTGCATCTGATCGGAGCACCAGTGCACACGCCGCCCGAGCGGGCGTTGGAGGATCGCATCGAAGCGAAGCTGACCGAGCAGCAGGCCGTCTTCGACGCGGGAGCGCTGCGGACGGTCGCGCTGGAGCAGACAGCGGGGGAGATGAGCCCCGATGAGGCGCTCGCGGTCGCACGCGAAATGGTCGCCGAGCGTCGTGTCCTGACGTTGGAGGGCGGGCGGATGACGACGCTCGCTGTGCGCGCTCAGGAGGAGGCGATCGAGCGACGCTCCGGCCTGCTCGCCCAGCCGGCCGGCCGGGATGTCGGCGAGCACGCCAGGACACGCGCGAGCAGGGATGTCGCGGAGCGCATCGCCGCACCCCTGTCCCGCGAGCAGGAGCAGGCCCTGCGCACCGTGACCGGCCCGGAGCGCCTGGCGGTGCTCGTCGGCCCCGCGGGCACCGGGAAGGGTGTCGTGATCGACGCCGCCGCCCGCGCCGAGCAGATCGCCGGCCGGGAGACCCTCGGGATCGCCGTGTCGGGGTCCACGGCCGAGCGGCTCGGCGCGGACAGCCCCGCTCTCGCGGGGCGCACGCTGACCCTCGACGCCCTGATCGCGCGGGCGGACACGGGGAGGGTCCAGATCGGGGCCGACACGACGGTGATCCTTGATGAGGCCGGGATGGTCGACCACAAACGCATGGACGCCCTCACCGAGCTGATCGAGCGCTCGGGGGCGAAGCTGATCGCGGTCGGCGACGGCAAGCAGCTCCCCTCGATCGGACCCGGCGGCATGTTCGACCGCATCGCCGGCCGAGCCCCCACCGCGGAGCTGGCAGATGTCCGCCGCACCAGCGACCCGCGGAGCGCAAGGCGTGGGCGGCGCTGCGTGCCGGGGAACCCGAGCGTGCGATGGCGCACTACCAGGCCCGCGGGCAGCTGTTCTTCACCGACACCCGCGATGAGGCCGGTGAGGCCGCCGTCCAACGCTGGGCCGAACTGACCGAGACCCGCGACATCCGCGACGTAGCGCTGATCGCCGACGCGTCGAACGTCGAGATCGACCGGCTCAACGCCCGCGCCCAGCACCTCCGCGCCGAACGCGGCGAACTCGGACCAGGCGAGGTCCCGCTGCCACACCAGCACTACGGGCTGCGCGAAGGCGACCTGATCACGTTCACCAAACAGCACCGGACCCCAGGAGAGCCCAGGGTCGAGAACGGCGCCCGCGGACAGGTCACCGGGATCCACGACGCCCGCGGCGTAACTGTGACGCTTGACGGGTCGCAGCGCCACGTCAATCTCACCGGCGAGGACCTTGAGTCGCTACGTCTCGGCTACGCCCAGCACGTCTACCGCCAGCAGGGCGCGACCGTAGAGCGCTCCGTCGTCGTGACCGGCGGATGGCAGACCAGCAAGGAATCCGCCTACGTCCAGGCCAGCCGCGCCCGCCAAGGCACCGAGTGGTTCCTCGCACGCGACGAGCTCGGCCTCGAGGGACAGGACGACCGGCGAGTCAGGAAGCTCGCCGACAAGATGAGAAACAGCCGCGCCCAAACACCATCACTCGCGCACCCCGAACTACCAACCCCGGACTGGGGGAGGGGCTTCAAGCCGACGCTCGCCCCGAGCCGCAGCCGCCTTCCGGGACTCGCGCGCACCATCCACCGCATCATCCAACCCGACCGATCACCAGACCGCGGCCGATGAGGCAGCGCCTTCCTCGCGTGTACCGAACCAGGCGGCAGTCGTGCACCACCGGAGCCCACCGTAGGCTGTGTCGGTGCCACGGATAGCAAGCTTTCAAGGGCTGGTCGTCAAGCTCTATTTCGGCGACCACCCGCCGCCACACGTCCACATCTACGCGGGACGCGTCGGACACCCGGGAGTGCAGGCGGCGCGCTTCTCGATCGAAACCGGCGAACCGATCGACGGCACGCTTCCCGCAGCCAAGCTCGCGGCGGCGACGAGCTGGTGCCGGCGACATCGCGGGGCACTGAGCGCCGACTGGCAGCGCGCACAGCTCGACCAACACCCGACCGGCCGCTACGATTCATCGTGATGGAGCCAGCCATCGCCCCCGAAATGGTTGCCGTGATCCCGCGGCCGGAGTACACGGTCCGTATCGTCTTCGCCGACGGCGAGGTGCGAGACGTCGACATCACTCCGCTGCTCGATACGCCAGCCTTCTCGCCCCTGCGGGACCCGGCGATGTTCAGCCAGGTCAAGGTGGACGAGGAGACGGGCACGATCACCTGGCCGGGGGATGTCGACCTGGACCCCGACGTGATCTACGCCGCACTGGATCTTGGGCCGAACAAGGCCCGGATCCGGGTGCTCGCGCCCAGCGTCGCCGCCTGACCTCAGACGTCCTAGCGGCACCTCAGGCGAAGTCAGTGGCCGGTTTCGCATGGTTGGGGTCATTACCACCATGAGCACAGAACCAGCGATAGTCCCAAGCACGTTCCCGCGGCCCCCGGACACGACGAGGCTGCTCACCGCCGAGGAGGTTGCCTCCCGCCTGGGTGTTCAGACGTCATGGGTCAGCAAAGCCGCCCGCGCGAACCGCATTCCGCACATCTGCGTCGGTCGCTATCGACGCTTCCGCTGGCCAGATATCGAAGCGTGGCTGGAGGGCCAGCGTCGCGGATCATGACCGCGCCGTCGACTCCCATAAAATCCGGCGCCTAGATAAGGGCGCGTCCCCGGGGTTGCACCCCCGGGGACGCTCCGAACGACGGTCGAGCGGCGCGAACACGCCCTCGACCCCGGCATCAGGAAAAGAGGTCCCGATGCAAGCCAAGAAAACACACGCGCTGGTCAAGGTCGAACTCTCCAAGACGTGCAAGGGCAAACCGCGCCGCAAGCCGGTCTGGGTCATGCGCTACGTCCTTCCGTCCGGGAAGGACTCCCGCAAGGTGCTCGGTCCCGCGTGGACGCGTAAGGGCCGCCCCGCCAACGGATACCTGACCGAAGGCGACGCGCTGGTCAAGGCGGAGGCATTTGCCGCGCAGCACTCGACGGACTCCACGGCTCCCGTCGCACGTTCCGCGTCGCTCTGGACGCGTTCATGAGCCACTGCACCGTCGAGAAGGGTCTGCGCGGCTCCACGGTGCACGCGTACCGGAAGATCGGGGAGCGCTTGGCCGAGCGTTCGTGGCGCAGCGACTCGGCGTGGGCCGACCGCGTCCTCGACACGTTCAGCGCGGAGGACCTGCTGACCGTCCGTCAGGAGCTGACGCAGGCCGGACGCAGCGCCGACACGATCAACCACTACCGCCGCGTAGTGCGCGGCATCTTCGGCACCCATCGCTCGAGCCCGGCGCTCGCCTGGGCGTGGAAGACCCAGAAGGTCGAGAGCGAGGGCAAGCTCCAGTTCTACACGCCCGAGCAGGTGCGCAAGCTGCTCGCGGAGGCGTACTCGGAGATAGATGAGGCGATCTACACACTTGCTACCGAGGCCGGTCCGCGCCTCAGCGAGATCCGCGCGCTGAAGGTCGGCAACGTCGACTTCGACGCCGGCGTGCTGCGCTTCGAGGACGGCTTCACCACCACCGGCGGCCACGCTGGCAACAAGGGCCGCAGGGTGCGGTCGGTCCCGATGACACGGAACGTCCGCAAGGCGCTCGCGCCGTTCTGCGAGGGCAAGAGCGCTGCGATGTTGGTCTTCGAGCACGACGCCAAGCCCGGCGAGCCGATCTGCGGCTCGGGGCTCTACCGCCGGTTCCTCAACGCCAGCAAACGGGCGGGCCTTCCCGTGCTGCGACTGCACGACCTGCGCCACACGTTCGGCACGCAGGCGATTCGCGGCTTCAAGATCCATGAGGTTCAGCGGCTGATGGGCCACCGACACATCACGACCACGGAACGCTACCTCCACTACGCACCCGACGCCGACGCTTCCGACAGGCTCTCGGCGCTCTGGGAGACAGCGGTGGCGGAGGCCTCTCTGCCAGGGCCCGCCGAGGCGGCGAACGTGGTTTCGCCGCGCCGCGCCGCCTAACGCGTCGACGAGCGGCAGCGACGAGGGGCGAGCTGTGTGGCTCGCCCCTGCCCGGGCGCGCTCCGGGAGAGTTTTGGGAGAGTTGGCGGTTCTCGGTGTCCCGCACACCTGAGCCGGTTGCCCAAAAGCCGCTGTCTTGCAGGCACTTCTCATGAAGGCGACGACCGGAATCGAACCGGTGTAGACGGCTTTGCAGGCCGCTGCGTAGCCACTCCGCCACGTCGCCGTGAGGCTGCATAGCGTATCGAGCGGGCAGCGGTGGCCCTGATGTCTCCCGCCTCAGCTCGTGGCCGGCCGGCCAAGCCGCGTGGCCATCCCGTTGAGCGTTTGCCAGCGCCTCTGGCATGCGGCGGTCGTTCGTTATCAACTCTTTCTGCATCTCTTAGCCGGTCTTTTGGACATTGTTAGTGCCCCTACAGCGTGCGGGTCCAGCATGGATCTCCCCCGAAAGAAACGTAGAGGTGATCGTGTTGAAACGTGTACTTGCACCGATGATTCTGGCGGCGCTCGCCGGAGGGCTCGCCGTGGGCGTGGTCGTTTTCCTCGTCGGCGCGCCAAGCACCCGGCGCGCGTCGGCGGCGACCCCGAGCGTGATCAGCTCGCGAGTCTCAACGGGGGCGCGCCGCGAGGCGTCCTCGACGACGCCTTCGGCGACCCAGATCTACCAGCGCGACGCCACGGGAGTGGTGGTGATCAAGGCGGTCACGGCCGACGGCGAGGACGAGGGCACGGGCATCGTCCTGAACAACAAAGGCCTGATCCTCACGAACGACCACGTCGTCAAGGGTGCGACGAGCATCACCGTCGAGGCCAGCGGCTCATCGAAGACCACGCGCAGCGCGAAGCTCGTCGGCGAAGAAGCGAACCAAGACCTGGCTCTGATCAGCGTCGAACCATCTGGCCTCGGCCTCACCCCGCTGACGTTCGCCAGCTCGAGCTCGGTGCAGGTCGGCGACGCGGTGTACGCGATCGGCAACCCCTACGGTCTGGAAGAGACTCTGACTCGTGGCATCATCTCGGCGCTCGGTCGTGAAATAGCTGCGCCCGATGGCGCCAAGATCAGCGGTGCGATCCAAACGGACGCGGCGCTCAACCCGGGCAACTCCGGCGGACCATTGCTCAACGAAGAAGGTCACGTGATCGGCGTCAACTCGCAGATCGCCAGCGACGCGTCGACGGCGGATGGATCGCAGCCCGGAAGCACGGGCGTAGGCTTCGCGATCTCCTCCGACACCGTCGCGCAGGCGATCAAGAAGATCGAGGCGGGCGAAGGCGTGACATACGCCGCCGCCACACAGAGCACAGCTGAATCCGAACGGGGAAGCGAACAGCCCTCGCCGTACGGTTCGCAAAGCCCATATGGTGAAAGCGAAGCGTCCGGGCCGGGTTCTCAAGCTGGCGGCGAAGCGGAAGCCGCTTCGAGCGGCGCCGAAGGCGGCATCGTCGAACCGTCCGGGAGCGAAGGTAGCGGCGGCGAACTCGGCGCAGGCCGGGTCGTGATCGTGCCGTGACATCCAAGAGGGCGCGATAGGTCTCCGTATCGAGGTCCAAGCGCCAGCGTCCGTGGAAAGCATGTGCAGACCGCGGGCCTGGCGCTCCCGCGCTCGTTGATACGCTTCGCAGGTAACCCAGGGCGATTAGCTCAGCTGGGAGAGCGCCGCCTCGACAAGGCGGAGGTCACTGGTTCGAGCCCAGTATCGCCCATCCACGAAAACCCTGCAAATCGTGGGCCGATACCTGACCCCATGCCGAAGCAGGAGCGCTGCCCTCCGTTTCAAGCCTCATGCAAGCCAGGGCCGTTTCGTGCTATCGGCTGGTCGCCTCGATCAGTTCAATGGTGCCTCCGCCGGTTCGCAGACGGCGCAGCACCCGGACGTCGTCGAAGCCGGTCTGGGTGATGATCTGCGGCAGCTACGCGCGGGCGTTCTCGCGTGTAGTGGCGAACCCATCGAGCAGGAGCCGGACACGAAAGAACGCGGCCCTCATGACCGGGTCCTGCCCGCGGCCGATGTCGCAGACGAGCAGAGACCCCTGGGGAACGAGGACCCGGCGCACCTCAGCCAATGCGTCTCGCTTCATGGCACGCGCAAGGTGGTGAAAGACCAACGTACTGACGACACAGTCGACGGCGCCGTCGGCGAGTGGAATCGAATCGGAGTCAAGATCGCTCGGCCGGCGGCGGGGACATAGCGCTCGCTCAGAAGCCGAAGTTAGCGGACCCCGGCGGCTCGTCGCCCCTCTGGAGCGCTCCTGATCGCAAAAGCTCGTCGCGCCACCAGCGCTGCGGAAGGCAATGGGCCAGGTAGCTGGGGGACTGGACGCCAGATCGCCTCATTGGCGCGCCCACTCCCGGCCGGGAAGCTCCTCTCATTCCATTCAAGCGAGAGGAGAGTCCGGTGAACATCGCAGCCCGAGCCGCGCGGTGGAGCGCGGCGAACTGGAAGAAGGCCACCTTCGGTTGGCTGGCCTTCGTGATCGCCTCGGCGACGGTCGGCCAGGCCGTCGGCGTGATCAAGCTCACGGAATCCGAACAGGGCAGCGGCGGCTCGGGGCGCGCACAGGCGACGCTCGCGCACGCCGATCTCGATCAGTCCGCCAACGAGGCCGTGCTCGTGCGGAGCACGAGCTTCACTGCGAGCGAACCGACGTTTCAGCACGTGGTCGCGCGCGTGCTGAGCGCCGTCGCAGCAACGTCTCAGGTGAAGGACGTACGCTCACCGTTCGCCTCCGGCGACGGCGGGCAGATCTCGAGGGACCGCCACTCGGCGCTAGTTGACTTCTCGATGCGCGGCAACTCTGAAACCGCGGCCGAGCACGTGCAGTCGGTGCTGAACGCGGTGGCCGCCGTCCAACGCCAGAGGCCCAGGTTCATCGTTGCGGAGTTCGGGGACGCGAGCGCGGCTCACGCGCTCAGCAAACTCAGTAGCGAAGGCTTCGCGCGGGCGGAGAAGCTGTCGGTGCCGATCACGTTCCTGATCATGCTCGTCGCCTTTGGCGCGTTCGTCGCCGCCGGCATCCCCGTGCTGCTCGCGTTCTCCGCCGTGCTCGCATCGAGCGGGCTTGCCGCTGTGGCAAGCCACGTCGTGCATCAGTCGGAAGCGACGAGCTCGGTGATGCTGCTGATGGGCATGGCGGTGGGGGTGGACTACTCGCTCTTCTACCTCCGGCGCGAGCGCGAGGAGCGCCGTCAGGGCCACCCGAGCGGGGTTGCACTCCAGCGCGCTGCCTCGACCTCCGGGCGGGCCGTGCTCGTATCTGGGTTCACCGTGCTGATCGCGATGGCGGGCATGTTGCTCACGGGCTCGAAGGTCTTCACCTCGCTCGGCTTGGGCGCGATGCTCGTGGTGTTCACCGCGATGGTCGGCTCGCTCACGGTACTCCCGGCGCTGCTCGGCAGGCTGGGCGACAAAGTCGAGAGGGGAGCGGTCAGGCGACCAAGCAGAGCGCGTTCGAGCTCGCGCATCTGGGATCTCGTGCTGAGGCCGGTGCTGCGTTTCCCGTGGGTCGCCGCCGCGCTGTCGAGCGCCACGCTGGTGGCGCTGGCGCTGCCTCTGTTCGGGATGCACACGAGCTTCCTCAGCGGGAACGACATTCCGCGTCAGCTCCCAATCGAGCGCACCTACACGCAGATCCAGCGTGCGTTTCCTGGCGCGCCACAACCGGCGCAGGTGGTCGTCAGCGCAGCGCATATCAACTCGCCGACGGTACGCCAGGCGCTCGCGCAGATGGAGCACCGAGCGCTGGCTAGCGGCGAGGCCAGCATGCCGATCACGACGCGCCTCAACGCCGAGCAGACCGTGGCGGAGATCGACATCCCGCAGCCGGGAAACGGTCAGAATGCGGCGTCGATGCGCGCGCTGCAAACGCTGCGCGAGCACGTGCTGCCGGCGACGCTCGGGCGACTCGACGGCGTCACCTACTCGGTCGGCGGCATGGCTGCGGGCACGAGCGACTTCAACCGGACGCTCTCCGATCATGCCCCACTCGTGTTCGCCTTCGTGCTCGGGCTGGCGTTTTTGCTGCTGTTGATCACGTTCCGCTCTATCGTGATCCCGCTCACTTCGATCGTCCTGAACCTGCTGTCCGTCGGGGCGGCGTACGGGGTGCTCGTATGGGTGTTCCAAGAGGGACACCTGCAGAGCCTGCTCGGCTTCCGCTCCAACGGCGCGGTCGTGGCGTGGCTGCCACTGTTCCTGTTCCCGGTGCTGTTCGGGCTCTCGATGGACTACCACGTGTTCATCGTGAGCCGCATCAGGGAGCTCCGTGACGGCGGCGCAAGCACCGCGGATGCGGTGTCGCGCGGGATCCGCGCAACCGCTGGGACGGTCACGGCGGCGGCTGCGGTGATGGTCGCGGTGTTCGCGATCTTCGCCTCCCTGCCGACACTGGACATCAAGCAGCTCGGGGTCGGGCTCGCCGTCGCGGTGTCGATCGACGCTACGTTGATCCGCAGCGTGCTGCTACCCGCCACGATGAAGCTGCTCGGCGAGTGGAACTGGTACCTGCCGCACTGGCTGGGATGGCTGCCCCGCGTGAACCGCGAGCGCGGGGGAGCCCGTGGCGTCGCCGAGCCGGCGTGAGGGACGTTGGCGTGAGACCCTGATTGCGCTCACCGCGATGGATATGCCGATCGATTCCCCCACACGAAGCCTCCCTGCCGAGGAGCGCGTGCCGATGCCTGGCTCCGCGCAGCTGGGACGCGCGTTCGCCGTCCAGCTGTGGGCATCGACGCTGGTCCTGACGGTGCTCGTGTTCATCTGGGCGCTGGGCGGCGCCGGCGGCTTCTGGCCGGTCTGGGTGTTGCTCCCGTTCGCGCTCGCCCTTGCGATACACGGCTGGGTGCAGCTGCTGCGACGTCGCCCTGCGATCTGGCGACGGGCGCACATGACGTTCGCGCTCGCGCTGACCGGAGGCATCTGGCTGAGCCTGACGCTGTTCAACGTCGGCGTATGGGGCGCCAGCGGCGGTGGCAGCTTCTGGCCACAGTGGCCCGCCCTCGCCTTTGCCATCGCGTTCGTGATCCAGGCGAGCATCGTGTTCTTCACCCTCCCTGCCCAGCAGCAGATGAACGAGCGCATCGACGTGCTCACCAGCACGCGCGCTGGGGCGGTTGACGCACAGGAGGAAAAGCTCCGCCGCATCGAGCGCGATCTCCACGACGGCGCGCAGGCGCGGCTGGTGGCGCTCGGGATGAGCCTGGGGATGGCCGAGCAGAAGCTCGACACGGACGAGCCTGAGGAGGCACGCGAGCTGCTGGCCGAGGCGCGTGCCGGCGCTGAGCACGCGCTGCGCGAGTTGCGCGACCTTGCGCGCGGCATCCACCCCCCCGTGCTGGCCGACCGCGGCCTGGAGGTTGCGGTGCGCTCGCTGGCGGATCTCAGCCCGATGCGGGTGAGTGTGTCCGTGGATCTTGTCGAACGGCCGAGCGCAGCGGTCGAGAGTGCCGCCTACTTCGTCTCCGCGGAGGGGCTCGCCAACGCCGCCAAGCACGCCCATGCCACCCACGTGGAGATCCGCATCGCGCGCCGCGGGGCCTCGCTGTACCTGGAGATCATCGACGATGGTGCCGGCGGCGCCGACCCCGAGGGCAGCGGACTGCGCGGCCTGCGTGGCCGCGTGGAGGCGCTTGATGGCACGTTTCGCGTGCTGAGCCCGGCCGGCGGTCCCACCATCCTGACCGCTGAGCTGCCGTGCGCGTAGTGATCGCCGAGGACCTCGCGCTGCTGCGCGACGGCCTGGCCCGACTCCTGCGCGACAACGACTTCGATGTGGTGGCCGCGGTCGGCGACGGCAACGCCCTGGTGCAAGCGGTCATCGAGCACCAGCCCGACATCGCCGTCGTCGACATCCGCCTGCCGCCGGAGTTTCGCGACGAGGGCCTACGGGCGGCGCTGCGGGCGCGCGCGCAGGTGCCCGGGACGGCGATCCTGGTGGTCTCCCAGTACGTGGAGCACGCCTACGCTGCCGAGCTGCTCGCCGACCCCGGCGGCGGCGTCGGCTATCTGCTGAAGGACAGGATCATGCACGTCGTCGAGTTCGTCGAGGCTGTCCGCAGGGTCGCGGGCGGGGGCACCGCGCTTGACCCGGAGGTCGTGGCACAGCTGTTCTCACGGCGACGCGAGGACGGTCCACTCGAGCGCCTCACCCCGCGCGAGCGCGAAGTGCTCACGCTGATGGCCGAGGGCCGCTCCAACGCCGGCATCGCCGAGGCGCTCGTGCTGAGCGTGGGCGCGGTCGAGAAGCACGTGCAGAGCATCCTCGGAAAGCTCGACCTGCTTCAGTCCGCCGGCGATCACCGCCGCGTGCTCGCGGTGCTCAAATACCTCCAGCACTAATAGGCGACGGCGAGGGACCGATCCGCTCACGCCGGGGTCCCCGGCGATCCGAGCGTCATCCGCGAGCGTATCGCCCGCCGTTCCTATCGCAGCATCCGCGGTAGGCCGAACTGCGGAAAGACACTGCTATCGGCGAACCACGTGATCGCGGAGATCTGATCGCCGGCGAGGGTCAGCACAAATAGCCCGAATGCGCGCGCCACGTCGGCCTCGGACGCCGACAAATAGGAGCCGAACGCCGGCTGTCCATTGGCGCGCGTCGCCACCAACCGCAGCGCGCCGCGGCGCGCTGCCGACCCGCGCAGGAAAGCGGTGATTGCCCTGTGTCCCTGGTAGGCGTGCGGGAGGGGTGGCATCGTGACCCACGCGTCGTCGGTGAGGAGGGCGACCATTCCGTCGATGTCGCCGCTCTCCACCGTCTCGGCGAAGCGGCCGAGGATGTCGCGCTCGAGCTTGGAGCTCGGGAGCGGCGCTCGTTCGCGTCCGGTGGCCGGCAAGCGGGAGTCGAACGCCGCACGCGCGCGGCGCAGCAGGCTGTTGACCGACGCCTCGCTGGTTTCGAGCATCGCGGCGACCTCTGCGGCGCGGTAGCCCAGCACGTCGCGCAGCACCAGCACCGCTCGCTGCTGTGCCGGGAGGTGCTGGAGGCCGACGATGAATGCCAGCGCGATCGCCTCCTTGGTCTCGTAGCGCGCCTCCGGTCCGGGAGCCTCGTCCGCGATCCCCTCGAGCAGAACGTCTGGGTAGGGCTCGAGCCAGACCGGCTCGCTCCAGCGGGTCGGCTGAGGCATCTGAGTCATCCGCTCCTGTTCCGGGCGGCGCCCTCTCGCCCGCAGGGCATCCAGCGAGCGGTTGGTGGCGATCCGATACAGCCAGGCACGGACCGACGCGCGTCCCTCGAACTTCTCAAGGCCGCGCCAAGCGGCGAGCAGCGTCTCTTGGAGCAGGTCCTCGGCGTCCTGGGTCGAGCCGACGATCCAGTAGATGTGCAGCTGTAGCTCGCGCCGGTAGCGGTCGGTCAGGTCGCGGAACGCGTCCTCGTCGCCGGCGCGCGCATCGGCCAGGGTCTGCTCGGTCACGTTCGCATCCTCGCATCAACTCTTCCTTTGACGGGCACGCGAGTAATGACGTCGGGGGGGCTCGAAATTCGCCGCTCAGTTCTCGTCGCGACGCACGCCTCGACAAACGCAGCAACAAACATTTCCGATGAAAGGAACCGAGATGGGAAAGATCGTGCTAAGCGGCCCGCAGAACGTCTCGCTCGACGGCGTCGTCCAGGACCCAGACGGTGAGGAGGGCTTCAGGCTGGGCGGCTGGTTCGTCGAGTTCGGGGGCAAGGACCTCGAAGAGTGGAACAAGGTCGCGCTCGAGGACGCGCTAGGCGCCGAGGCATGGCTGCTGGGCCGCAGAAGCTACGAGTTTTTCGGGGTGCGTTGGCGACCCCGCAGCGGCGAGCTAGCGGACAGGATCAACAGCATCCCCAAGTACGTCATTTCCTCGACCCTGGAAGATCCCGAGTGGAACAACTCGACGGTCCTCAAGGGCGACGTAGTGACCGAGGTCTCGAAGCTCAAGCAGCAGCTGCACGGAGAACTCGTCATTCCTGCCAGCTATCAGCTCGGACGCACGCTAATCGAGCACGACCTGGTCGACGAGTTGCGGCTGGTCGTCTTCCCCGTCGTGCTCGGCGCCGGCGAGCGCCTCTTCGACGAGACCAGCGACAAGAAACCCATGCGGCTCCTCGACGCCCGGACGATCGGTCAAAGCCTCGCCTACCTCACCTACGGGCTCAAACCCAACTAACCCGACGGGGCCCTTCGACGATCAGCAGGAACTGGCGCTTCGTGGCCGCTGGCCGCTCCCAGCGGCGAGGTTGCGTCAAACCTCCAACTGTGTTAGAAGTCCCCTTGGGCCGTCGTCCACGGCGACCCTCACGGCGGTAACCAGGCAAGGCGACCGATGGGGAGGGGGGGATGACGGAGGCCTCATGTGCGTGTCGTTGGCTGCGGCGCGCCACGCGGATGGAGTTGCTCCTCGTCGCATTCGTCTGTGCGGCAGCGTTAGCGGCAGCTCTGCGCCCGTCCAGCGCCGGTGCCTTCACGCTCGGCAGCTGTCCTGCTAAAACCGCCACCCATGCCGCGGTCGCCTGGGGCGGGAACTCGAAGGGAGAGCTCGGCCTCGGCTACCGGACGACGTCGGACAGCTCGCCGGCGACCGTCACTGAACTCGACGAAGTCAAGGAAATCCAGCCCGGGTTCCAGTCCACGGTCGCGCTGCTTGAGAGCTGCACGCTCGAGTCCTGGGGAGCGCCCTTCCAGGGCGGTCTCGGCGACGGCATCAATGGCGTCCAGCGCAAGCCGGTGCCTGTCGGCTACTGGACGGGCACGGGCGCAGAAAAGAGGCTCGAGCCCCTCGGCGAAGTCAAGCAGGTCTCGATCGAGAACGGCGGCGAACCACACGGGATGGCGCTCCAGTACAACGGCACGGTTTGGACCTGGGGCGCGAGCGAACTCGGCGAGCGCGGGAACGGTGAAAAAGACTGGGCGACGGTCGCGCGCATCGACGAACCCGAAATCTTCAGGCCGCGTGACCAGCCGACCCAGATCGGCCTGCGGGAAATCGAACAGATCGGTGCCGGCAGCAAGCAGGACTACGCGCTCGGCGGACCGAGCAAAGAGGTCTGGGCGTGGGGCGAAGACACGTACGGGCAACTCGGCGTAGACGATCCAGAAGACGCGGCATGCCACGGCCAGCCGTCTCCGCCGAGGGCGATCCCGTGCGTCTTGAAACCGCTCGTCGTCAAGACCGAAGGTACGAACGGCGTGGAAGCGCTCACCGGCGTGGAAAAGATCGCGGTCGGCTTGAACACCACCTACGCGCTTCGCGGCGGGGGGCGGGAACTCTTCGGCTGGGGCTCCAACAAGAGCGGCCAGCTGATGGGCCGCGAAGAACAGGTCAGGCTCGCGACGAAGCTGCCCTGGACGCCGCCGTCTGCGATCGTGGAAATCTCCGCCGGCGACGGCACCGCCTTCGCGCGGCTCGCCAACGGCAGCGTCTACGCCTGGGGTACGGACGAGCACGGCGAACTCGGCCTCTCGCCGGAAGTGATGCCGGAAGTCTGCCTGGACAAGGAAAAATGCACGCGCCAACCCGTCGCGGTAGCGGCGCTCGAGCACGTGGTGCAGATCGCGCCCGGAGATCAGCACACCTACGTGATCAAAGAAGAAGTCACAGAAGAATCCGGACAAAACAAGCGCGTGATCTACACGTTCGGGAACACCTACGGCAAGACCGGCGAACTGCTGGGTCTCGGCAGCGAGGGAGAAGCGCTCAAAGGAGCGCTCTTCACGCCCACCCCGATCGAAGGGCTGCCTTCGGTCGCCAAGGTCGCCGCCGGCCGTACCATCGGGGCCGCCGTGCTCGAAGGCTCTGGCCCCCCACCCGCCGTGAGCATCCTCCCGGTCCCCGGCGAGGCTGGGTTCGCTATCGAATGGGGCAAGCTCGCGGAAGCGTACGACCTGATCTGGCTGCCAGTCGGGGGCAAACAATCGGGATCGCTGGAAACCTCGTGCGATCCAACGCGACCGGAAGGAATCCTTTGCGAGGGCGAGCAGGAAGTGCTTCACCTCGCGCCCGAACCGTACCTGTTCCAGCTGTATGCCGGTCCCGTGGAACAGAAGGGTCACTTGAGAAGCAGAAGCGGCTCAAAGAGATATACGGTCAGCGGCAAACCCGAAGCCCCCGCCGGCGCCCCGCTCAGCCTCACCGCGCCTGAAATCGAAGCCGCCGCCGAAGCAGAAGCACAGGCCGAAGAATATCTCGCGCAAGTCGGCCACCCGGTGAAGGTCAAGGAAGGCACGTGGAGCAGCGAAAGCCCGGTGACGGTTACGCGCCAATGGTTGCGATGCGACGGCTACGGGCTTGAAGGCGCCGAAGCCACACTGGGCGAAGAATGCGAACCCATACACAACAAAGACGGGCAGCTCGAAACTGGCACCACCTACGAACCGACCGCGGAAGACATCGGTCACACCGTCGTCGTAGCAGAACGGGCGGCGAACGAAAAGAGCGAAGCCGGCCGCCCCACGGTCGTTGAAAGCGAACCGGTCATCGTGCGCGGCACCGAGACCGACGAAGGCGAGAACTCCGAACCGGCAGGGGAAAACCCCCCCATTGTGCCCGCGCCACCGACGAACGAAGTCGCGCCGAAGATCGCAGGGCAGGCCACCGTGACCGCCGGGCAGACGCTCACCGTCGACACCGGCGTGTGGTCAGATGAACTCGTCCCGGCGTTGAGCAACGACAAGTGGTACCGCTGCGACAGCGACATCACCGACGAAATCGGAGGGGAAGAACAGGAACTCGGGTCTGGCTGCAAAGTCATCCGCGAACCCGCCGGCGAAGGACACGAAGAAGTGGCCCACGAGGGCTCGACCTATACCACAGGGCCAGCCGACATCGGCTCCTACGTCGAGGTGGACGAACGAGCGGGCAACTCGGGCGGCTACGCCTACCTGAAGACGAGCCCCGTCGCGGTCGAAGCGAGCACTCCGCCCGTGCTCGAAACCGGGGGCCGTCCGAAGATCGACTATCCCGAACCGCTGAAGACGCCGTTCAACGACGTGCAAATCGAACAGGAGTTGACGGCAAACCCGGGAGCCTGGAGCAACAGCGCCACTTCCTATGAATACCTGTGGGAAAGGTGCTCGGCGCCGGACGAATGCACCGAAATCACCGAAGGCACGAGCAAACACCAGAAACTGGCGACCAAGGAACATTACGTCGTCGCCGCAGCAGACAAAGGCAAGACGATCAGGGTCCGTGTGGTCGCGAAGAACGGCGCTGGCGCGAGCGAACCCGCCTACTCCGCCGAAACCGTCGCGGTGCCGCTCGTGCCTGAACCGCTCAAGAACCAGGCGTCGCCCGCGATCGTCGGCGCCGACGGCCATTCGCTCCCCGCACACCAGGGAAGCCGGGTGAGCGTGACCCCGGGCGCGTGGATCCTGCCCGCGGCGAGCTACACCTACCTGGAGACGATCGAAGAGGGGTGGCGGCGCTGCACGGTCGAAGGCGGCTCGGAAACTTGCGCGGCGATCGCCAAAGCCGAAACGACCAGCAGGTGCGCGATCGTCGATGGACACTCCGTCGAATGCGTATGTCACGCAGAAGGCCCGGCGCTGTGCATCTGTGGCTCGAGCGACGAACACGAATGCACGACCAAAGGCGAAACGCCAGGCGCTGCGTACGGGCTGACAGCTGAAGATGTGGGGAGCAAGATACACCCCAAGGAAACGACGCAGATCCCGGGGACGACCAGCACCGCCTCCCCGACAAGCAGCGAATGGGTGGAAGTGCTGGGCACAGTGCCGGTCTCTGTCTCCGCTCCCAAGATCGAAGGGGTCGCCAAGCAGGACGATACCCTGACGGAGATTCACGGCACCTGGGAAAACAGCCCGAGCGGGTACGGCTACCAGTGGCTGCGGTGCAGCGGCGAAGCTTGCGAAGCGATCCATGGCGCCACCCAGCAGACCTATGACGCGACGGCGCAGGACATGGGCCACACGCTCGCGGTCGAAGAGACAGCGTCGAATGCGACAGGCGACGGTCAGCCGGCTCGCTCGCTGGCGACCGCCACCGTCCTGCCGCACGAACCCACGCTCGAATCGGCGCCGGCGATCGACGGCGTGGACCAGCAGGAACACAAGCTGACGGCGTCGACGGGAGCGTGGGCCTACTCGCCCACCAGCTATCGCTATCAGTGGCTGCGGTGTGTTCCCGAATCCTCGGAATGCGTGAACATCATAGGTGCGACCGGGCCCGAATACGAGCTGCAACACGCCGACGTCAACAGCTCGGTGAGCGTGCAAGTGACCGCCCAAAACGCAGGCGGCTGGAACAGTGCCGATTCCGAACCCACCGCGCCGGTGAGGGTCGGCGAACCCGTGATCGAAAGGATCGCGCCCGACGGTGCTCCTGTGGGCGGCGGCACCATCGTCGAAATCAGCGGCCAGAACCTCGGCGAAGCTACCGCCGTCGAATTCGGCTTCTCGGGGGCGAGCAGCTTCGAATCGACCCCGACCTCGATCAAGGCCGTGGTCCCCCCCGGGGAAGGCACTGTGAGCGTGACGGTCGCCACACGCTTCGGCGGCGCGAGCGCAAGCAGCGAAGCCGACCTCTTCACCTACGCCGCCGCACCGAACATCACGGCCGTCGAGCCGGCAAAGGGCTCCCCGGCGGGCGGCGGCACGGTATTGATAACGGGTGAAGACCTCGGCGAGGCGAGCGCGGTGTCGTTCGGGCAGGCAGCCGCGGCGAGCTTCAAGGTGCTCTCGCCGAGCGCGATCGAAGCCGTCGCCCCCGCTGGGGCGGCCGGCACGGTCGAACTGTCGGTGACGACCCCCTCCGGCACGAGCACGCGGAGCACGGGTGACGACTACACCTACGTGGGCCCGCCAACCGTGACGAGTGTCGAACCGGACAAGGGCTCCACCGCCGGCGGGCAGCTGGTCACGATCAGCGGCGAGTGGCTCGAAGAAGCATCGACGGTGAGCTTCGAGGGGCATCCCGGCACGATCAAGGCGGACTCCGCCACCACGATCACCGCGGAAGCCCCGCCAGGTGCCGCCGGTACAGCCACCGTCACGGTCACCACCCCCTACGGCACGAGTGCGACCAACGAACACGACGGCTTCACCTACGTCGCCCCGCCGGCGGTGAGCAAGGTCGAACCGGCCAGGGGCCCGCTCGCGGGCGGGACGACCACGACGATCACCGGCGAAGGTCTTGGCGAAGCGACCGAAGTGACCTTCGCCGGCAGGAACGCCCTGATCAAGCAGCCCTCGACCGCCACCTCGGTGATCGTCGAAGCTCCCGCGGGCACGGGCACCGCGGACATCGCCGTCACCACCCGCTACGGCGGCGCCAGCGCCACCGACGAACACGACAAGTTCACCTACGTAGGCGCGCCCGTCATCTCCGGCTTGACTCCCAACACGGGCAGCGAAGAAGGCGGGACCGACGTCATCATCACCGGCGAAAACCTCGCAGAAGCAAGCGAAGTGAGGTTCGGCACGACCAAAGCCAGCAGTTTCAACGTGCTGTCCGCGACCGCTATTGAAGCGGTGGCTCCTTCCAGCGCGAAGCCCGGCGCCGTGGAAATCTCGGTGACGACACCGTACGGCCAGAGTCACGCTGTCGAAGCCGACAAGTTCACCTACGGGCAGCCGCCGCACGTGGCGGCCGTGACTCCCTCGACCGGCCCGGCGAGCGGCGGCACGCAGGTGACGATCACCGGCAAAGACCTCGCCGGAGCGACGGTCGTGGAATTCGGCGGCATCCCCGCCGAGATCGTGAGCCCCGGAGGGGCCGAAATGATCGTGCAAGCTCCGAGCGGCGTCGTCGGCGAAGCGCACGTGACCGTCACGACGCCCTACGGAACGAGCACGAAAGCGGGCAAAAACCTCTTTACCTACAAACCGACGATCACGAGCGTCACGCCCAATTCCGGTCCCGCGGCTGGCGGCACGGAAGTGAAAGTCACGGGATCGGGGTTTGTCGCGGGCAGCGAAGGAACGGTGCTCCAGTTTGGGAGCACAAGGGGAACCTCTGTCAGCTGCGCTTCGAGCACGGAATGCACCGTGACCTCGCCCAAACACGCTTCAGGCAAGGTCGAAATGAGCGCAACCGTCGACGGCATCAGCAGCCCCAACACGGCGGCGGACTTCACGTTCAGCAGCTAGCCGCCCGAGGTGAACGACGCGATGACGGCGGCGGGCGTGTTCAGGCATCGCCCAGCCCGTGTCGGGCGGCGTAGTTGATCGCCGCCGCGCGATCGCGGGCGTCGATCTTCGCGAACAGATGGTTGATGTGCGTCTTCACCGTCGCCTCGGAGACGACCAGTCGCTCGGCGATCTCGCGATTGGTGAGCCCGGCGGCGATCAGGCCCAGCACCTCGGCCTCGCGTGCGGTGAGACCGTCGGGCAGCTCTGTCCGGACCGGCACGTCCGGCGGCGCGGCCGCGGCCAGCAGGCGGGCCTGTAGCGGGGCGGCAAGCGTCATGTGCCCGGCGGCGGCCTGATGAAGCGCACGGGAGATCTCCTCCTTGCCGGCGTCCTTTGTGAGGACTCCGCGGGCTCCGACGCGCAACGCCTCGAGCGCGTCGTCGTCCTCGCCGTAGGTGGTAAGGATCAGCACGGCGATCGACGGGTGCTCGGCGACGATCCGCCGCGTCGCCCCAACGCCGTCGAGCACGGGCATGTGCAGATCCATCAGCACGACGTCGGGCCGGCGTCGCGCGACCAGCTCGACTGCCTCGGCCCCATTGCCGGCGGTCCCAATGACGCTCACGTCCTCAAGCAGGTCGAGGATTGTCGCGAGTCCCTCACGCACGATCTGCTGATCGTCCACGACGAGCACGCGCAGCGGCGAGCTCACGAGGGGACCTCCGCGCGGACCGTCCAGCCTCCCGGACCCGGTCCCGCTGTGAGATGCCCGCCGGCGAGCTCGAGGCGCTCACGCATGCCCGCCAGACCGTAGCCCCCTGTGGGTGCCGCGCCGACACTGGCGGGCGCGCGCGCCGTCGCGTTGTTCGTGACGATCACCCTTGTCGTTGAGGCCTCGTAGATGAGGCGCACGCTCACGGCCGATCCCGGTGCGTGACGGCGGGCGTTCGTCAGCGCCTCCTGAACGGTTCGCATCAGTGCGAGCGTCACCTCTGGGGAGAGGGCCCGCGGGGTGCCTTCGAGGACGAGCTCTCCGAGATCGCCCTGCTGGCGGTGCGATTCGAGCAGTCCGGTAAGGCTCTCGGCGAGTGGCAGTGGGTCGCTGCGCAGCGCGGCGACCGCGCGGCGCGCCTCCTCGAGCCCCTCGCGCGCGGTGTGCCGACAGCTACGAATCCGTTCGAGCGCACCCTCGACGTCGCCGCGCTCGGCGAGTACCAGCTCCGCTGCCTCAAGCTGGACCGTCAGGCCACCGAGCGCATGAGCGAGCACGTCGTGGATCTCGCGTGCGATGCGCGTGCGCTCATCGAGCGCGGCCGCGCGCCGGCTCGCCGCCTCGGTCTGCCGTGTCTGGGCGACAAGCGCTTCAGCGGCACGGCCCTGCGCGACGTACTGGCGACGAGTCAGTCCGATCAGCGCGGCTCCCAGCAGGATCGCCGGATATCCGAGCGCGGCGCCCGCGCCGAGGCCAGCCCAGAGGACTCCCGACTCGAGCGCCACGAGCGCAAGCGCGGAGATCGCGAGCCCTTCGATCACCGGGCCGTCAGCGACCGCCACCGCGACAGCGACCCCCGGGAAGGCGAGCGCCGCGCTGCCGTGTTGAAGCGCCGCGAGCAGACCCCCTGCGGACGCCATCAGCGCGAGCGCCGCCGTTTGGAGAGAGGGGCTGCGCGGGCGCCCTGACAACCACACGAGCGCTCCGGCGTTCGCGAGCACCGCCAAGGCGGCGATCAGCGCACTGGGCCCGGCGTGGCGCGAGCTGAGCGCGACCTGGATGTCGACGAGGACGAGCCCGAGAAGTCGTGCGAGCACGAGCGACCGGTCCCGCACGGCCAGGGTGCGCGGGTGGAGATCCAGGTGGAGACGGGAGCGAGGTTCCACCCACAGATCCTCCCATGCTCCGATGGCAGAGCCCCACGCCGCTGCGACCGTGTCTCTACAAGGCCAACCCACCGCTTAAGGAGTCACAAATGCCCAGCAGTGCCATCATCCTCAGCGCAGTGATCCTCGTCGGGGTGCTGATCTCAGACCTCGGCCACCGCGCCATCACCACGCACCGGCTGCTACGGCCGCTGATGATCGCCGCCAGCGCCGGCGCGTTCTACCTCACTGCCCTCGCGAGCAGCGGCGCCGGCCTCGCGATCGAGCTCGCATGCACCGGTGCCGGCGCCCTGCTCGGCCTGCTCGCCGCCAGCTTCATGCGCGTCGAGCGCGAGCCGAACAGCAGCAAGGCATTCACCCGCGCCGGTTTCGGCTACGCCCTCATCTGGATCGTGACCATCGCCGCACGGCTCACGTTTATCTACGGGTCATCGCACTGGTACTCCGGGAGTCTCGACAGCTGGATGCTTGCTCACCACATCACTGCCGACGCACTCACCGATGCGCTCGTGCTGATGGCGCTCGCAATGACGGTGACCCGCACGCTCAGCCTCGTGATCCGACGCCGCACCCTCTCGAACGCCTACCTCACCAGCGCAAGGACCGCAGCATGACCCTTGCACGCTGAGAGAGGTGCTCACGGGGTCGCTGAAGGCGGTCGTGAACGGGTGTACCTATCAGTACACGCGCTTCGAAGGACGGAGCACGGTGAACCCGGGGCTGGTGGTCGAAGGCACCGGTAGCGGCACCGCAACACGCGCCTCATCTCGACGTTCGCGCTGCGAACCTGAACACGTGCTGACATTTCGCACGGTGCTAACGAGTGGGGCCAACCCGGTGTTCGCTAGCGTTTATTTCCCGAGCGAATGGAACCTCGAAGACCACTGAGCACTGCCACGCTCGGCCGGCGCCTGCTGGGGCCTGCGACCATGTGCCCCGGTGGGCGCCGGCCGAGCCTGGAAGCCCAAGACCTCGATCAGGTGCGCACAGCGTCTCGAGCGCTGCCGTAGTGGCGCGGATTCCCGAAGAACCGATGCAGGATCCCGTTGACGGCGCTGACGACGATCGCCGCCAGTAGCGCCCACCAGAATGTCGCGATCGTGTACTGCGGAACGATCCAGTGCGTGAGGTAGAGCATGAAGACGTTGATGAGCAGATAGAAGATGCCGAGCGTGACGATGATGAACGGGATCGAGAGGAACGTCAGGACGGGCTTCAACCAGGAGTTCGCCAACGTGAACACGAGTCCAGCGACCGCCAACACCCACCAGTCGCTGCCGTAGCTGAGGCCCGGCAGCAACCAGGTCGCCACGAACAGGGCGACGGTGTTGAACACCCACGTGATCGCAAGCCGGCGTGCGATAGCAACAGCCTAACCTGCGGCAGGCCGCCGATAGCCGCTCACGCTGCGCCAGCGTGCTTGCGCGGGTTTCGGAGCTGGCGTGTGAGCAGCAGATACGCGACGAGGCCTCCCACGAGCGGCACCACGAAGCCGACCGCACCGTAGATCAGGGCCGCGCCGATCGCCGCGTTGCGCCCGGCGCCGTAGAGGATCAGACAACCACCGATCCCGCCGATCGCCCCGAGGCCGGCCGGTAGCGGCAGCGAGCCGCCAAGCGCGCCGATGATGTAGGCCATCACCACCGGCGCGAATGCCGGCACGTGGTGCGCGTGCACCGCGTAGAACGCCGTCCACAGAACCAGCACGTCGAACACGAGGTAAGCGAAAGAACCGAACAGCGTGCGCCAGTCGCGTCTGTGCAAGACCAGAGCGTCGGTGTCATCGACTGCGCGGGCGACCGTCTCGATCGCAGCGGCGATACGCGGATGGCGGGGTTTGAGGCTTGCCGCGAGGTGATCGACGCGGTGCGCGACGAGGATCGCCGCGACGACCGCCACGGCCGCCACCGCGGCCGGCACGAGCGTGAGCATCAGCGAGTGTTTGCCTGAGACGATCCCGACCCAGAGCAACACACCGAAGGCAATCAACGCGAGCGCGTCGATCGCCGTGTTGAGGAAGCTGAGGTTGAACTCGCGCTCGGTCACACGCCTCAGCGGCATCCCGAAACGGTGCAGGATGACCGCGCCCGCGCCGACTCCCGAAAACGATCCCGCGGGAACGAGTAGGCCGCCTCCCAGTTGCGCCCATGCCAGCCGACTGTCGAGCCGCTTGCCACGTCCGTCCTGTTCGAGCACGCGGTCCGGGTCCACGACCTGGCGCCACGCCACGACGTAGCCGATCTCCGACAGCGTCTCCAGCGCGAGTGCGCCGACGAGCCACTGCCAGCTCGTGCGTTCGAGATTGTGCACCGCCTGCTCCAGGCTCGGAGCGAGCCGCAACAGCAGCAACGCGACGACCACGAGCGCCGCGAGCTTGAGCGCGAACTTGCCCAGATGGCCTCGAACGGAGCTCAAGGCGCTGGTCATCCGATGCGCGGCAGCGTCCGGTATGACCGGCTCGCTCTCCAGGGTCACGGCCTAGAAGTGTGACCGCCACAGCGCCAGCAAGGCTTGTTGGGCAGTTAGGCGCGTGGGCGGGCGACGATCTGCGTGCGCTCGATGAGTGCGCCGGGGCGCCCCACGGCACACGCGCTCAGTAGGACCCCAAGAGTGCCTTCGCCTGCGCCAGCGCGTCGCTCAGGCTGTGCGGGTTGACGAGAAATGCGGTGCCATCGTTGCGCGGCTCGATCCTCAGGACCAGCTCGCCGTCCTCGAGCTGGGTGAAACCGAACAGCTCGTCGCCGAGCCAGAACTCAGCGACGCCGTGGTCGGCCTCCTCTGGACTGACCACGCGAACGGTGATCTGATGCTCCGCGCGCATCGCCGCCAGGGTACCGTTCCGCCGAGCAGGAGGTGTCCCCTGAGGCCCGCCTCAGGTGACCGGCACCCCCACCTGTGCACGTAGGAACGGGATCACCAGCTCGGCGACACGGCCCGGGTCCTCGTCGAAGGGCCAGTGTCCAAGACCCTCGAGCAGCTCGACGCTCGCAGACGGGAACGCCATCCGCTGGCGCTCGGCCAGGGACCACGGCAGGTAGGCGTCGGCGGTTCCCCACAGGACCAGCGCGGGGCGGTCGAGCGCGCTGAGCTCCTCGATCGGGCCGCGCGCAGCGCTGTCCGGCGTGGCGCGGTAATGCTTGAGCACCGCGCGCTCGGTCGGCCAGCCCCTCGAGGCCATGAACACCCGGTCGATCGCCGCTCGCGGCAGCCTCCGGTTCTCACGACCCAGCAGCACACGGAAAGCCGTCTTTGAGGCGGTCAGCTGGAACAGCTCGCCGAGCACCGGCGTGCGCCAGATCCTGGCGTAGCGGTGCCACCTGTAGTCGGGCAGCACGCCCGTGTCGATGAGCGTCGCGCTCGCGAACGCGTCCGCGTGCCTCGCCGCCCACGCCAGCCCCCACAGACCCCCGAGATCGTGCAGCACGAGGTGGGCTCGCCTGATCCCGAGCTCGTCCAGCACCCCGGCGAGGTGCTCGGCGTAGCCGTCGATCGCGTAGCGGAACTCGCGCGGCTTATCGGCGTGCCCGTAGCCGGGCATATCAGGGGCCACGGCCCGTGCGAACTCGCCCGCATGTGAGAGCAGCGCACGCCAATCCTCCGCGGGTCCCGGATTGCCGTGAACGAACACAACCGCCTCGCTGTGATCCCCCGGCCCTGCACACAGAACCGGTGAGCGCACTCCGTGCACCGCAACCGAGTTGGTGCTCACAGCGTTGATGCCAGGGCCTCCTGTGGAACCTCGGTCCCGCTGCCGTCACACATGTCGATGAGTATCTCAGCCGCGCGTGCGCCCCCGATCGACCGTTACGCCTAGAATCTAGGTATGGCGCTGCGACACGTGCTGCTCGGCCTGCTGGTGGATCGCCCCGACCACGGCTACAGCCTCAAGCGGCGATTGTCTCCTGGCCTGCCGGAGGAGCGTCTGATCAACGACGGAATCCTGTACCCGCTGCTGCGACGCTTGGAGGAGGAACGGCTGCTCGCGAGCCGCAGCGAGCAACACGCGGGACGTGAGCGCCGGCGCTTCAGTGCCACCGCCGAAGGCCGGCGCGAGTTCCTTGCGTGGCTGCGCTCCAGCTCCGACGAGGACTGCGAGCCGACCTATGAGCTCTACATCTCACATCCGCTGGTCAAGCTGCTCTTTGGCGAGCATCTCAGCGAGCGCGAACGCAGCGAGAAGCTGATCCGCCACGCCGACGGGATTCGCGCGCGGCTGCAAACACTCGAGCGCCTGCTGGCGCTGAGTGACCCGGCGCGATCGCGCTCGCTGAGCGCGGCGTGGCTACGGCTTGAGATGCAAGCCGACGAGCAGCGGCTCGCCGGAATCGAGGCACTGCTGATAGCGGCCCGTGCCGATCACCCACGCGACCAAGGAGGCAGTATGCACGACGTCAGCCTGGAGTTCACGCGATGAGCAGCGAGCTGAGCACCGCCCACCTGCCAACGCTCGAACGCCACGACGAGGTCTACGTGCTGGACCTCGGCGACGGTGAGAACCGATTCAACGAGGACTGGCTGGGCGCCATCGAGGAGCACCTCGACGAGGTGCAGTCGGCCCCCGCCCCGCGCGCGCTCGTCACCAAGGCCACGGGCAAGTTCTGGTCCAACGGCCTGGACCTCGAGTGGATGGCGGCTAACCACGACCGCCTCGGCGAGTTCATGCCGCGCGTGCACGAGCTGCTCGCGCGCGTGCTCGCGCTCGACGTGCCGAACGTGGCGGCGCTACAGGGTCACACGTTCGCGGCCGGGGCGATGCTCGCGCTGGCACACGACCAGCGCGTGATGCGCGCGGACCGCGGCTACTTCTGCCTGCCGGAGATCGACATCCAGATCCCGTTCACCGTCGGTATGAGCGCGCTCATCGCCGCGCGCCTGCCCGCCAGCAGCGCACACGAGGCGATGACAACCGGACGGCGCTACGGGGGTGGGGAGGCGGCCGCCGCGGGCATCGTCGATCGTGCCGTGGACGAGCACGAGCTGCTGCCCACCGCGCTGCATCTCGCGGCATCGCTCGCCTCCAAGCACCCGGCGACGCTCGCGACGATCGAGCAGCGACTGTATGCGGCCCCGCTCGCTGCGCTACGTGATCGCAGCGCCAACGCGCTGGTGCAGGGTGGCTAGCCGCAGCAGTGAAACCGTGCGCCTACACCCCTTGCTGACGGTGTCTTGCTTGCGCGCGCCGGACGATCAGCGGCCGTCGGCGTGGCGACGACCGCCGTCTTCGTCCGAGTGCTCCCTCAAGGCCGGGGCGTTGTGCGGGCGTTAGGCCGCGTCTTTCACCGCGTGTTCGTTGAAGCTAGCCTCCGCGCGCTTGAGAACATGCACGTTGCGATCTGCGAGCAGCTCCTCAAACGCCGCTCTGAGGTCCGCGTCGCGGCCGGATGCGGCCTCGACCCTGAGATAGGTCTCTATCCGATCGGTCTTGGGAATCTGAATGGAGATTACCGCTGCGCCCCTCGGTTTCTGCGTGTGATCCGTCATGTGGGCCTTTCGCTCAAAATGTCTTTCCCGCCGAGTCAACACGGGCAGTCGGGAAAGGGGTGCTGCCGTGTTTGCGAATGAGTTGAGTAACCGTGGTCATGTGGCTCGGATCCCCCGGGCGCCACGACCACACGCCAAGGCTACGCGCGCGCGCTAAGGGCGCTCTAAGCGACTCACCAATCGTGACTAAATGTTTACTGCCCCAACGCGGGCCGGCTGACCTCGTCTCTGCTTTCTCTCACTCATCCGGAGGTCCGCGCGAAGCGCCCGAAGAAGTCCGCCTCGGCGACCACGGTCTTCTCGAACTCGTCGAGCAGCACTCGCTCGTTGGGAGCATGGATGTTCGCGTATCCGTCGCAGGTGCCGACGAGCAGGATCTCCGCTAGCGGGGCAGCCTCGGCGAGGGCGTTGACCAGCGGTATCGAGCCACCGCCGCCGACTTCGACCGTGTGGCCCCCGTAGGCGGCCGCCCACGCCGCGCGCGCTGCATCGTAGGCCGGCCCTGAGGTGCCAGCGGCGAAGCCGTTTCCGATCATCCCGGCGCTCGCCGTCAGCTCGACCCCGAACGGGCGCAGGCCCTCGATGTAGGCGATCACCAGGTCCTGAGCCTCGCGGGCATCCTGCTCGGGGTGGACGCGTACGTTGAGCAGAGCGCGCGTGCGCGCCACGACCGCGTTCAGCGCATGGTTCACGTCGGGGACGTCGATCCCCGTGACCGTGATCGCCGGTCCCGACCACAGCCGCGAGCCGAGGTCGCCCGTCCCGAACAGCGGGCGTCCGGGCAGCACCTCTGCAAGCTCGCGGAACTCCTGCTCGCTGTAGGACTCGCCCTGCCATGGCTCGCGGCGCAGCCCCGCGACCGCCACGTCGCCGTTGGAGTCGTGCAGCGTCGAGAGCGCGTGCAGCAGCGCGATCAGCGCGTCAGGGGCGGCTCCGCCGAACTGACCACTGTGCTTCGGGCCGGCGAGCGTGTGGACCTCGACGATCACCTGTGCGGTGCCGCGCAGGGCGACCGTCAGCGTCGGCACCCCGGGGCGGACGCTGCCCATGTCGGCGATCACCATCGCCTCGCACGCGAACAGCTCGGGGTCGTGCGATGGGAAGCCGGTGAACGCGCTTCCGACCTCCTCCATTCCCTCGATCACGACTTTGACGCCGACCGGGGGCCTGCCCTCCCACGCGCGCAGGGCGCCGACGTGGGCGAGGATGTTGGACTTCGTGTCCGCGGTGCCGCGGCCGAACACGGCGCCGTCGCGCTCCGTCGCCTCGAAGGGAGGCGTGTCCCACTCGGCCTCGTCGCCGGCCGGCACGACGTCGTAGTGGCTGTACAGCAGCACCGTCGGCGCGCCGTCCGGCGCGGGGATCTCGCCGAGCAGGATCGGGCTCGTATCTGGCAGGTCGAGCGAGCGCACATCCTGGAGGCCGGCCTCCGCGAACAGGCGCGCGACCGACTCGTAGGCCTGGATCAGTGGCTGCGGCTGCCCGAGGGCGGAAACCGACGGGATGCGCACGAGCTCGGCGAGGTCGCTGCGCAACTGTGCCATCAGCCCGCTGACCTTCTCACCCATCGTCACCTGATCTGCCACCTGTCGCCTCGCGGAGCCTGAAACTATCACGCGCGATCAGGCCCGGTCGGTCAGGTCCAGTGCACATGTCGAGGCCGCCGGGCGGTGCCGGGGCCGAGGCTCGCGCGTGCGTGCCTAGGTGAGGTCGATGCGCACGCTAACCGGTTGGCTCTCGAGCGCGCGGAACATCGCTGCGGTCGCAAAGCGCCCAGCGGCCGTTCGCGAGAACGTGCCGATTCGTGCCTTGACGTCGTCCTCGGGCAGCAGCTGCGCGGTGCCGCTCTGCCAGCGGCGTCCGAGGCGAACGCGGACCACGGGGTTCTCCTGGAAGTTGCGCACCCAGCCGGCGTGTGCTCCATGCTGGGCGATCAGCCACAGCGAGCGATCGTCTGGATGGCAGGCGACGGGCGTGTGGCGCAAGCTCCCGGTTCGGCGCCCGGTTGTCTCGATCAGGGCCATGCCCGGCGGCGTGACGCCGAGCTTGAACATCGCGCGCATCAGTGGGTTGGCGGTGTAGCGCCCGACGAGGATCTCTATCCGGCGCTTGACGGGCCGGTCCTTCTCTGCGGCCATCGATCAACCTCCGTTCATGGATTCAGGACGACCTTGCCGACGTTGCGCCGCTCGGTGATCATGTTCTGTGCGGCGCCGGCATCCTCGAAGCTGAAGGTGCCGGCGACGACCGGCTCGATCGCGCCCTCGTCGAGCAGCGCACGCAGCGGCGTGCTCCAGGGCTCGAGCGTGCCGCGCTCCTTCCACAGCGACAGCATGTTCAGCCCGATCACGGCCTTCGATTCGGACATCTGCTTGATCATGTTGAAGCGCGGCATCGTCAGCACCGCGCGCAGCGCGGCGAGCGGGTTGCGCCGCTCCCCGGACACGACCGCGGAGGCGCCGAACGCGACCAGGCGCCCACCCGGGCGCAGCAGCGAGTAGCTCGTGCGAAAGCTCCTGCCGCCGACCGCGTCGAGGATCACGTCGAACTTCGGCAGGCCACGCTCCCAGCCGGGCTTGGTGTAGTCGAGCGCGTGATCGCAGCCGAGCTCGCTGACACGATCGTGCTTGCCTGGCGAGGCGGTGCCGTAGACCTCGGCGCCGGCGTTCTTGGCGATCTGGATCGCGGCGATGCCGACCCCCCCGCCGGCGGAGTGCACGAGTACGCGCTGGCCGGCCCGCAGGCCGCCGTAGTCGATCAGCGCCGCCCATGCGGTCCCATAGTTGACGGGAATCGCGGCGCCCTGCTCGAAGCTCAGCTGATCGCTCAGCGCCACGGCGTCGTCCGCCGGGACGACGACCTGCGAGGCGTAGCCGCCGAATTTGGTGTTGGCGAACACGCGCTGGCCGTGGGTCAGGCTGTCGACCCCCTCGCCCAGCTCTACGATCGTGCCGGCGACCTCGTAGCCGACGATGCACGGCGTCTTGGGCGCGTCGGGGTAGAGGCCCAGACGCGCCATCACGTCGGCGAAGTTGATGCCGGCGGACGCCACCTCGATGCGAACCTCGCCGGGTCCCGCCACCGGGTCGGCGCGCTCCTGTACCTCGAGCACCCCTGGTCCGCCGTGCTTGGTGATGACGACTGCCCTCATCGTTGTGACCTCCCCTGATTGGTGCGCTCTCGAGCAAAGCTCACGGCGTGACACACTAGTGCGCGAGCTGCTCGCCGGCCCCGCCGTTACACAAACCTCTCGCGCGGCCGAGGCGCTCGGAGCGCTCGCCAGCGGCGACCGCCAGCTGATCCGGACGTCCATGTGCGTTGGTCTGATAGGGTCGCCCACTACAACTGAATATCTCCTATGAGTGAGGGGAAGCCGGTCGAAATCCGGCGCTGACCCGCAACCGTAGGCCGCACGCAGCGATCGGGTGTGTGCGGCGAGCCGGAACACCTCTCTCGTGGGATGAAGCTCTATTGATCCCGTCGTGGTTAGCGGGCGGAGCCTGGATCGAGCCTCGATCTTTCTCCGTCCCCGTTCACAGCATGTGTGTGCGGGGACCGATTCGTTTCAGGGGCTCACCCGGACCTCCTTCGATGCCACTCGACACCATCAGGAGGTGGCAGTGCGTTCCATATCGACGATCCAAGCGACACTCAGGCGGTGGAGCCTGCTGGCTGGAGCGCTAGTGCTGGCGGCGGCCTTCGTGGCGCCCGCGGCCGCAAGCGCTTCGCCCGCATCTGAGGCGAGCGAATGGCTCGCTTCACAACTGGTGCCGACCAGCGAAGGCTCCTACTGCGAAGTCTTCGGCGAAGCATCGGTGGCCGAGACGATCGAATGCGAGCTCGCGTTCAAGGCCGCCGGCCCCAGCTTCGCCAGTGACCGAGACGCCGCCTACCAGTGGGCTCTCGCCAACAAGAGCAAATATGTCGGCAGCAGCTCGTGCGAAACGACGACCAAAGCGCTGTCCGCCGGAGCGGTCGCGAAGCTGGCGCTGGCAGTCGAGGCCCAGGGCGCAAACCCTGAAGACGTCGAAGGGCGCAACCTGATCGCCGACCTGAAGTGCCTCCAGGTCGCCTCCGGGCCCGAAGCCGGGAGGTTCGCCGACAAGAACCAGACCGACTTCTCCGACGTGACGGGTCAGTCGCTGGCGATCCTCGCGCTGAAGGCGTGCGAACTGAACTGCGCGGGCAAACCGAACCTGACTGCTTCGATCGAAGCGGGCGCCAGCTACCTGCGCGGACAGCAGTGCGCAGGGAACAAACCGAGGTCCTTGAACGGCGCGTTTCGCTCGACGATGGGCCTGGCGGCGAACACGTGCAAGAACGCACCGCCGTACTTCCCCGAAGAAGAACGCGAAGAACCCAACGGGGTCGAAGTCGACTCCACCGGAGCCGCCGTGCAGGCGCTGGTGGTGGACGGGACGGCCAAATCGAGCTCGGCGGCGTCCGCCGCTCTGAAATGGCTGAAGAAACAGCGCAGGGACGGCGAGTTCTGGGAGAACTACTGCTCCGAAAGCGAACCCACATCGCTGTTCGCAAGCGTCAACAGCACGGCGCTCGCGATCATGGCCGACGTGGAGGAGAAAGTCTCCGTGCGCAAGCCGCAGCAGTGGCTGGACAGCAGCGTGAGCGCACAGCCCGCGGGCGAACGGGGCCTGCCGTCATGCGCCAAAACCGGTCCTCCGAACGTACTGGCGACCACACAGGGCGTGATCGGCCTGTTCGGGAGCTCCTACCCGAAGCTGGTGGGGCTGCCATAGGCGAGAGCTGTGGGGGGGCGATCGCCCCCCCACGATCGTCAGGAGCCAACGAGATGAACCGCGCGATCGCCACGCTTCGCCGCTCGCTCACCGGATGTTGCGTGGCGGCCGTGCTCGTGCTGGCGCTCGCCGCGGCGCGAACCGCCGAGGCGTCCGCGCAGAACGCCCCGAACCCGTTCCCGACGCTGATAGCGCGTTGGGAACCGTGCGAACCGAACACGGGCGTGACGGTGATCGTCGACGATCGAAAGATCGGCGACGGGATGATCTACGTGGGCTGCGCGCTCGGGGAACAGGCGACCGGCGTGGAAGCGCTCGAGCACGCGGGGTTCGCGCTCGAAGGCACGAGCGACTACGGGCTCGCGTTCGTCTGCCGCATCGGCGGCGAGCCGACGCCGGAAGAACAGAGCTGTGAAACGACCCCCGGCTCCAGTGCCTACTGGTCCTACTGGCGCGGCAAACCGGGCGGGCGCTGGGCTTACAGCGGCGTTGGCGCCAAGAGCCCGCAGAGCCGCTCACCGATCAACGCCGTCGAAGGCTGGTCGTTCGGCGCAGGCAACGCGCCGCGGATCGAACCGATGGACGGCAGCGGACCGTCGTCCTTCCGCCTGCCGCCCGAGCAGGAATCCTCGGTGATCCCCGCCGAGTTGGCGCGCGAATGGCTCGCGCCGGTGCTCGACCAGACGGCCGTGCAGACCAAGGAACAGGAAGCCAAAGCCGAAACTGAAGGCAAGGAACATCCGGCCGGCCCCGAAGCCGAAGAACTGCTGCCAGGGGTCATAGCGCTCGCTCGCGCAGGAATCGAAGCCGCCAAGCTGGGCTCGATCGTCGAATGGCTGGCGCGCAGCTGCAAGGAAAAGCACGCCGAGGTGGAAGGCTGCGCGCTACGCGCGCTCGCCAACCCAAACGCACGGCGCGAAGAACAGTCCGCGGAGCGCTTCGCGCTCGCGGTGCTCGGCGTACAGGCGCTCGGGCAGAGCCCCGAAGGCTTCGCCGGCATCGACCTGCGCAGCGAACTGGAAGGCATGATCAAGAAGACCACCGGCCAGGTCGTAAGCGAAGGCGAGCCCAGTGAAGCCGTCGAAGTCACCGCGCCGACGGTGCTCGCGCTGGCGCGCACGGGCACGCTGTCCGCGCAGGCGCTCAAGACCGTCGACCTGATCCTCGCCAAGCAGGGAGCGCAGGGAAGCTTCGAAGAAGCGCCGACATCGGTCGAGGCCGAAGCGATCCAGGCGCTGGTTGGCGCCCGCGAACAGGGCTCGAGCGTGCTTGGAGCGAGCCGCTTGCAACAGATTCAGGCGGCCCTCGTCCAGGCGGGCGCGTACCTGGAAGGCATCGAGGAAGCAGAAGGCGGCGTGCCCGACCAGGCAGGCGCCAAGCCCGACGTCGAAACGACGGCGCTCGGGGCCGTCGGGCTCGCGCTGGCCGGCCGCCAGGCGCCTGCTGAACGAGCCGCGAAGTGGGTCTCGCGCTACCAGGTGACCGCGGAATATGCAGGTATCGGCAACCCGGAAACCCACGAACAGACCCCCGCCGAAGACGTGATCGGCGCGTTTCTGCCCGAAGAAGCGGCGCTGCGCAGCGCGCTCGCGTACGGCGTCCCATCGAGCAGCCTCCATGGCCTGTACGCCGAAGCGCGGTCGCCGACCGCCGACGCGCTGCTGGCGCTCGTCACCGCCGGCCCCTACGGGCCCTACGACGCAGCCTTCGGCGAGAAGTCCTTGTTGTTCGAATCGCGCACCGTGCACTCGCCGAGCAAGCCGCTTGCAGCGACCGTGACGAACGACGACGTGCGCCAGATCACGATCACCGGCGTCGAGGTCGTCGGCGCCAACGCCGGGGATTTCAGCCTCGACGGCTCCGGCTGCATCGGACAGACGCTGGCGCCTGGCGCCAGCTGCGAGCTCTCGGCGAGCTTTGACCCGGCCGCTGGCGGTCTGCGCGAAGCGCAGCTGGAGATCATGCTGGGAGACACCGGCCAGACGCTCTCGCTGGCGCTCAGCGGTACCGGCATCGCCGAACCGGAAAGCAAACACCAGGAACCCGAACCCCCGCCCCAGGAACCGAGCGGAACGCAGCCGGGCGGACCCGAAGGCGCCCTGCGCACCGCTGGCACGGGCACGATCGAACCTACGGGCACCGGCGGGGTCCTCGCCAGCCGCACGGCGAGCCCCCTCAGCGTGCAGTCGCCGCTACTGGATGCCCAGGGCGCGGCTCGCGGGTTGGTGGGGGTGCGCTGGCGGATATCCGCGCTCGGCGACGGCTCGGGATCGTGGACGATCGCCTCACAGACGCTCGGAGCGAACGACTACGTGCTCAGGGCCAGCGGTGCAGCGACCGTCACGCAGGCTCTGCTGAAGCTCCCGCCAGGGTTCGCCTACGAGCTGCGAATCACGTTCACCGATTCATCGGGCAGCAGCTCGACCACACAGATCGGAGAGGTGATCGTGCCGCACGACGATCGCTGGAGCGGCCTTGCCTACAGCGGTCGTTGGCAGCGGCTGAAGCAGCCGGGTGCGTGGCTGGACACGATCAGCCGCGCGGGCAGCGGCGCGCACGTGTCGGCGACGCTCGCAGCCGGACGGCCGGTGTTCCTGCTGCGTGCGACGAAGCAGGCCGCAACGGTCGAAGTGCGCACAGGCGCTCGCCGCCAGACCTTCACCGTGGCGGGCGGCGCCGCTGGCGCTGCGCGCCAGATCACGGCTGCTACGCGGCGACACCCGGGAACGGTAACCCTAGCCGTGGTGAAAGGCACGATCGAGCTCGATGGCGTGGCGGACGAAGGCTGATCTTCATCGCCTCGCACGGCTACCTCTCGCGAGCCTCTGTTCGTGTGCTCTGCTCGCGCTGTCGCTGGCCGGTTCGGCGGCGGCGGCCCCTGACAGCGAAACCAACAAGGCGCGGCTCGACGACACCGTGCGGTTCCTGGAGGACGCGCAGAGCAACGCCGGCGGGTTCGGCGCCGACGGCAGCCCGAGCGAACCGTCGGACCCCGACTTCACCGCCTGGGTCGCGCTCGCGCTCGCCGCCGACGGGATCAACCCGCGCGACCAGGCCACGCCCGGCGGCACGAGCAGCTACAGCTACCTGGCCGAGCACGCCGGCGAGCTGAAGTCGACCACCGATCTGGAGCGGGCGCTGCTCGTGGTGGACGCGTCCGGCACCTCGCCCGAAGAGTTCGGCAGCGTCAGGCTCGTAAAGCAGATCCTCGCGCGCCAGCTCACGGACACGCCCGAAGAAGGCGCGTTCGAGCCCGAAGCAGATCAGCAAACACCCGCCGTGAACGCCACGATCTTCGCGATCCTCGCGCTCAGCCCAGTGCCGGAAGCGGCCGTCCAGGCCGCGATCGAACGTGCTCTGAGCTGGCTCGTCAGGGAGCAGAGCGCGCAAGACCACGGTTGGCCGGCCGTCTGCCCTCGCACCGTCGCAGGTTGCTCGGAAAAAGACGAAGTGGACATGACGGGTGCGGCGATCCAGGCGCTGAACGCGGCCGGCCTGCACGACAGCAAAGCCCAGGCCGAAGCCCTCGGCTTCCTGCGCACGGCCCAAAACGCCGACGGCGGGTTCTCCGAGTTCCCGAGCGAACACGAATCGAACAGCGCGTCGACCTCGTGGGCGGTACAGGCCATATGGTCGGCGGGCGAAAACCCCGAAACCTGGCTGATCCCGGGCACCGGCAGCGAACCCCTCGACTACCTGGAATCGATGCAACACGAAGACGGAAGCGTTCGGTGGAAGGCGAGCAGCGATGAAAACCCGATGCTGATGACCGCTTACGCCGCGCCCGCGTACGCAGGCGATTACCTGCCGATTCCAGCCCCGCCGTATGAACCGCCGCCGGCCAATCCCGCAGCTGTCAGCGGCGGCGCTGCGCCGCCGTCCCCGGGCAGCGCCGAATCCGGCGACGGCGGCGATGCGGTCGGGGCCGGCAGCGGCGTGATCGCCGGCGGGGGAGGCCGCGGGGCGCCCCTGTTCAGCCGTCCCCAGCCGGACAGCACAGGCGACAGGCCCGGCGGCGCGCGCCAGCGCGGACACGCCGGTCCCGCCAAGCCCTCGCCCGCCGCTCATCCTCGCAGCCCCAGCCCGCCACGCCAGACGGCGCCGCCAACGGTCGTGCCCGCTCGATCCTCACCCGGACAGGCAGGCGCCAGCACTCGCAATGACGCAGCCGGCTCCGGCTCGGTCGCTAACGGTGGAGCTGTGAGCGGGACCGCGCTGCCCTCCGGCGATGGCAGCGGGCCCGCCGGCGGCCAGGTGATCAAAGGCGTGCTGATCGCGGCGCCGAGCACCGCGCAGGCTCCAGCCGCGATCGAATCGGGTGCCCCGGGACTGCACAGCGCGGGCGCCGGAGGAAGCGAAACGCCGTGGCTGGCGATCGCCATCGGCGCTGCGATCGCGCTGCTGATCCTCACCGGATCGCTGCTCGAGCGCCGCCGTCCGCAGGTGATCCTGTGAACACGCTCGTTGCCACCGACAGCATCGCCGAAGCGCTCGCTCGCATCGCCTCGTCGCTGCGCACGCCGGTCCTGATCCTCGCTCTGCTCGCGTTGCTGGTGTGCGCAGTGGAGGTGGGGCGCTTTGCAACCGAGCTGTGGTCTCGCGCGCGGGCGGGGCGCGGTGCGCTTCTGGCTCTGATCCGCTTGGTCATGGCCGACCCCGGCCAGGCGCCCGCGCTGTCACGACGCGCGCCGAGCTCGTTCGCGGGGGCGGCGCTTCTGGCGATCGCCCGCGCGCTCCTCAGCGGCGAACGCGCTGGCATCGAGTATGCGCTCGCCGACTACGAGCTCGCGGTCCAGCGGCGCCTGGACCACACCCGCATACTCGTCCGCGCGGGACCGGCGCTGGGGCTGATGGGCACGCTGATCCCGCTGGCGCCTGGGCTTGCCGCGCTCGGGCACGGTGACGTCTCGACGCTCGCCACCGACCTGCGCACGGCGTTCGCGGCCACGACCGTCGGGCTGCTGGTCGGCACCGTCGCGTTCGCGCTGACGCTCACCCGTACGCGGATGTACACCGAAGACCTGAGCGCACTCGAGCGGGCCACCGGAGCGACGCCAGCGCCTCAGCCGCCCTCCGGGTCTCAGGCGTGAACCGCCACACGGGCCTCTCCCGCCACAGCGGCATCGAAGACGCCGCCGGAGACCCGCTCGACGGGCTCGTCAACCTGTTCGATATCGGCATCGTGCTCGCGGTCGCGTTCCTGATCGCCGGGCTCGGCCTCACCCTCGACCAATCGACTCACAGCCTGCAACAGCGTGCCGCGACCGCTCAGCACGTGCAGACGTTGCCGACGCCATCCTCGAGCGCGCCGTCGGCGAGCGGTCGCGGCCAGCCGGTCGGCACCGTCTACCGCCTGTCAAACGGACAGCTCGTCTACGTGCGCAAGAGCTCCAAGCCGTGACCGGTCTGGTCAAGGTGCGGCGAGAAACTCCAGCACCATCCCCGCGCCTTCCGCCTGCTGGTAGCTGAACGCCGGGAGCTTGCGCGCGCGTTCGGCTGTGACCGGCCCCCGCTCGCTCATGCCGGCTTCGAGCTCGACCAGATCCAGTTGGCCGAACATCGTGAGGTCGCGGTCGGCGACGGCCGCGCGGTGGGCAGCCAGCTTGCGCGGGGCCGCCATCACGAGCGCGAGGCCGGCGAGCAGCGTGACATCGAGCACTACGACGATGGCGATTGCGAGGTCAGGTGACATTGTGCTCCCCCTTGTTTGCCGAGACTTTGGCTGATTGGGAAGTTCTACAGCCGCAGCGCGCGCGTGTCTGTGAGACAGCACACAGGCACCATCGGGTGGGAAACAGCTTGCAACGCTTGACACAAGCGTCGAGCTCGGTGACGATCTCACAATGCCGGAGGAGGACGTTCGTCCTGGTCTCGACCCGGTCAAGGGGCACGGGCTGCTGGTACGGCGCAGCCGCCCACCGCTCGACGGTGGCGTGGAGCGGCCTGAGCTCGCCGGGCGCGCGCCTGGAACGCAGGTGGGAGATTCGCGCGCCGGCGCCCGAACAGCGCAGCCGCGAGATCTTCAGACGGAGTTGCTGCTGCTCGAACAGGCGCTCGCCGGCGAGCGCCCGGCACCGGCTCGGGCGCAGAGGATCCTCACGACGGTGCTGTTTACCGACATCGTCGACTCCACCGCCCACGCGGCGGCGATCGGCGACGCCGCCTGGAGGCTGCTGCTCGACCGACACGACGCAATCACGCAAACAACGGTCTGCGACTGCCGTGGGCGTTTCGTGAAGGCCACCGGCGACGGCGTCGTGGCCACGTTCGGCGCGCCCGTCGGGGGGCTGCATTGCGCGAAAGTGCTGCGGGTGGCGCTCAGCCATGTCGGCATCACGATCCGCGCGGGCGTTCACACCGGCGAAGTCGAGCGTCGCGGCGACGACGTCGCGGGCATCGGCGTTCATATCGCGGCTCGCGTCGCCGAGCACGCCGCACCCGGCGAGGTGCTCGCCTCGAGGACCGTCAAGGACCTCGCCACCGGTGGCGGTTTCACGTTCACGAGCCGAGGTGTTCGTCGACTCAAGGGCGTCCCCGAGACGTGGGAGCTGCTCGCGGTCACCTGAGCCGTGTCGAAAGGCAGGCGACGGATGCTGGCCATCTGGCCCTGTCCGACGCGAACGCGATCAGGCAGCCTGCCATCATGGACGAGTGGCCCGAGATCATAGGCGGACCGACGCCGATCAACGCGCCGCGCCCGGGCGTGACCTACCGTTGGAAGGTCCAGGACGGCACCGCCGAAAAGCACGTGTACGTGCAGATCGCCGATGCGCTCACAGCCGAGGCTTTCGAGGAGCCACTGCGCTCGGGGATCGCCTCCAAGGGCGGCACCGTGCTCGCCAAGCTGCTCGAGCGGGGCGATGTGCCCGTGCGGATCAAGATCACCTCCGCAGGGATCACGGAGGTGGGCGTCGATCGCCGCGCCCGTCCCTGTCTCATCTGAGCAGCGCTAACCGCTAGCGGCGGAGCGGTGACCAGGCTGTCACAGGTCGAGCACGTGCAGTCAGTGCTCGAGCGACCGCACGGTCTGCTCGAGGGCCCGCGCTTCGGCGCGGCCGGACAGGCGATTTACAGCGACGTGATCGCCGGCGGCGTGTGGGAGTGCTTGCCCGCCGGCACGGTGCGCGAGTTGCTCCCGCGCCGGAGAGGGATCGGCGGGATCCTCGCGCACGCTGACGGCGGGCTTGTGATCAGCGGCCGCAGCGTCATCCATCTGACGGCCGCCGGCGAGCAGCGGGAGCTGCTGACGGGAGAGGGCGTTTGCGGCTTCAACGACCTCGGCGCCACGCCCGACGGGGCGCTGCTCGCCGGCGCGCTGTGCTTCCGGCCGTTTGCCGGCGAGGAGCCGTGCCCCGGGCAGCTCCTGCGGATCGACGAGGGCGGGTCGATCGCCGTGCTGAGCGAGGAGGTCCTCTGGCCGAACGGCATCGGCATGAGCCCCGACGGGTCCACGATCTACCTCAGCGACTATGCGCAGGGGGTCGTGCTCGCCGTGCCCGCGGCGGGTGGCGCCGCCGAGCGTTTCGCGAGCTCGCCGCGCGGCTCGGTCGACGGGCTGGCGGTGGACGCGGAGGGAGGAGTGTGGGTCGCGCTCGGCGAGGGCGCGGCGGTCGCACGCTTCGATGCGGACGGCGGCCTCGACGACATCACCGATCTGCCTGCAAGCTTCGTCTCGAGCCTGTGCTTCGGTGGGCCCGACATGCGGGACGTCCTCATCACCACCGCCGACAACGATGTTCGCCCGGATCTCGGCGGCACGCTCCTACGTGCGCGCAGCGAGGTGCCCGGCCTCGCGCTCGCGCCGGTTCGCGTCTGATCGGCGACGTTGCGCTCGCGCTCGCCCGCGTGCGCCGGCGAGCGCGAGGGCCGAGCCTCGGAGGGCTCAACCGTCGCCGCGTGGACGCCGATACGCCGGTGTCATGCGACCGCGTCCAACACGCGCCGAGTACGCGCGCCATCCGGCGCGTTTCGCGCGCGCGAACGGCTACTCTCGAAGGGCGATGCGAGTTGGCGGTGTGCGTCTGCTTTCTTCGGCTGGACTCGAGCCGATGCTTGGGGTGCGATGAGCGCAGCGGCGATACCCCCGACGTCGTACTGGGGTGGCCACGCGGTGGCGCCCGCCTACGAAACGGTGATCATCGGGCTGATCGTCGCCGCGATGAGCCTCGGCTGCGTGCTGATCGTCCTGTACGTGCGACGTCGCCAGGGCCGACCCAAGCCCGTGGCCGACCAGTGGCAGGCGCTCGCGGTGATGGGCGAGCTGTGTCCCGAGGGCTGGCAGGCCCAGATCACGCTCTACGGTTGGGGCGCGCCGGTGCCCGACGACGCGCCGCCCTCACGAGTGCCGCTCGTCGAGCTCGAATGGAAACAGTTCGATGGCGACAGCGGGCGCGTGGCGGTCGCACGCAAGGTGTGGGCGCCGACCATCGAGCAGGCGCTCCAGATGATGGCCGACGACCGCCGCACCGATCTCACGCTCGAGCAGATCGAGCAGGCGGCCGCCGGCGAGGAGGACGTGTGGTGGAACGACTGACCGGCGCGCTGGCAGGCGCGCGGCGCTCGGGCTGAGCCGAGCGCGCGGCCGGCGTGCCGCGCGCGCCCGGCCGCCGGCAATACACTGCGGTCCACTGTGGGCACCCCTACGCGCGTGGCTGGACTCGCCTATCGGGAGGCTGGGGAGCAGGGACAGCGTCCGGTGCTGCTGGTCCACGGATACCCCGAGTCCTCGTACATGTGGCATTACGCTCTCGGCGCCCTCGCCGGCGCGGGCTGGTGGGCGATCGCGCCCGACCTCCCGGGCTACGGCGACTCCGAGCCCGCCGGCTCGGGAACGTGGGAGAGCCACATTGAAGCCCTAGACGGCTTCGTGCGCGAGCTCGAGCTCGGGCCAGTGGTGCTCGTGACACACGACTGGGGTGTGCCGATCGGGTTGCGCTGGGCCTGCGATCAGCCCGGTCGCGCGAGCGCGCTGGTGATCTCAGATGGAGGCTTCTTTGCCGACAGGCGCTGGCACGACCTCGCCAACGTGATGCGCACGCCCGGCGAGGGCGAGAAGCTGGTGCGCGCGTACACGCGCGAGGGCTTCGCAGCGGCGATGCACGCCGCCTCCAGCGGCATGACCGAGGAAGCCATCGATCAGTACTGGAGAGCGTTCGCAGACGACGCACGACGCCTCGCGCACCTCGAGCTCTACCGTTCGGGCGAGTTCGACAAGCTCCTGCCATATGAAGGCCGCCTCGCCGCCCTCGAGCTGCCCACGCTGATCGTGTGGGGGGAACAGGACCGCTTTGCGAGCGTCCGCATGGCCCGTCGCTTCCACGAGGAGCTCCCAGCTCCCAGCTCGTGGTCCTCGAGCACGCGGGTCATTTCGTGTGGGATGATGAGCCCGAGCGCAGCTGCTCGGCGCTGGTGGACTTTCTCGGGCGCCGGCTCTAGCGGTTCACTCACACATTTGTCAAATATGCAAGCACTCATCCCAACTGTGAAAACAAGTCTTGACATCGCGCCGGGATCCTGTAGCTTTTCGGTGATGCACGGATGCAGATGGAGGGTGGGAGCGGTTGTAGCTACCGCGCTCGCGCTGATCGCGATCGCGATTGTGCCTGCGAGCGCGGCTGCTGCGACGGCGACTATCAAGGTCGACGAAAGCTCCACCGACTCCACGCTCGAAACCGGGAGCACGACCTGCAAAAGTAACGATGCGCTGAAAGGCTGCACGCTGCGCGCGGCCGTCGAACTGGCAAACATTGACTCCGAGGAAGCAGGCGGTGAAAGCCTGGCTGTGGAAGTGCCGGCGGCCACGTACACCGAGACGCTGGATGATCTCGCGATCGAAGGCGGAGCGAGCGTCGTGATCGACGGCGCCGGCATCGGTAAGACGATCATCGTCGGCAGCAGCAACGGTGCCGTTCTCGAAGTCGAAGAAGGTGGCTCGCTCACCGTCAACGGTGTCACCGTACGCGGTGGCCGGGACTACGTCGGTGGTGGCGTGTTCGTCGACGATGACGGATCGCTGGCCGTGGAATCCTCGGCGATCGAAGAAAACGAAGCCCGTGCCGCAGGCGGCGGCATATTCGCTGGGTGGGGTAGCGTGGTCACGATCTCGAAGTCGAGCGTCGACGACAACCTTGCAGGTGGCGTCGAGGACGACCAAGGTTACGGCGGGGGCATGTATTCGTCTCCGTTCTCCCTGGTCGCGATCGAACAGTCCACGATCGACGGCAACAAAGCCGCGTTCTCCGGCGGTGGCATCTACCGCGCAGCTGTGAGTGAATTCTGTGACGGCGTGGCCGGCGACTTGGACAGGCCGGGAGCCCGACGGGCGGTCGTCCCCGCCGGTGATGAATTCGGCGACGAACTGACGATCAAGCAGTCGACCATCGAAGCGAACACCGCCGAAGCCGGCCTCGGCGGGGGTATCGACACTCAACGTGAAAACTGCGAGCAGGGGGGGACCGCAGCGAGCCCCGCCGCGCACCACTACACGCATGCCGCCTCGCACCACTCGTGGGCTGACGGCGCCCGTCCGAGCCGTGCCGCGAGGCGCGCCGAGCTCGACTCCCTGCGCCCCGCGTCGATCGCCGAATCGACCTCCGAACTGACGATCGAACAGTCGACGATCGCCAGGAACCGGGCGGAAGCGCCCGAAGGCAGCGGTTTCGCTGGATACGGCGGCGGGATCTTCGAGGGCGAATTCTTCTTCGGCGACCCGATCGTCAACTCGACGATCGCCGAAAACTTCGCTACCTATGTTGGCGGCGGGATCGCGGACGAAACCGCCGTCGAGGAGCTGATCAGCGACACGGTCTACGCCAACGCCGTCGGCACCGAAGAAGAAGAAGAAGAAGAAGGCTCGGGGGACGCCAGGCACGCAGCCCACCACGATCTCGTCGTCGAAGAAGAAGGCGCCGGCAGCAACCTCTCGGTGGACCGCTTCTCGGGGAAGGCGGCCATGTTCCTGCGTGACACGATCGTCGCGGAGCCCAAGGGCAGCGAAGCGGAGAACTGCGAAGGCCCTATCGGATCGCTGATCGAACGTGGCGGATACAACCTCGACTACCCGAGCGACTCACTCGAAGAAGCCTCCACCGACACGTGCGGTATGAGTAGTGAAGAAGAAGACCTCGTTGGCGTCGAACCCAAGTTCAGCGCGGAAGGCCTGCACGACAACGGTGGGCCCACGCAGACGATCGCGCTCGTGTCCAGCAGCCCTGCCATCGGCTTCGTGCCCGTGGCGGGCAACTGCGAAGAATCCGAAGATGGACCGGGATCGGTCGACCAGCGCGGCGAGCACCGCCCAGGCCTCACCGGCAAGGGCTGCGACATCGGCGCCTACGAGTACCAGGAACCTCCAGCCAAAAAAGAAACGCCCTCAGCGCCGACCACCACAACAACAACAACAACCTCGACGCCCGCGGCAGGCGTGTCACCGTTCAAGATCGAGGCGCCCGCACAGTGCACCAGCAAACGCGATATCACGATTCACATCCAGAACGTCAAGCAGTTCGCGATCGTCTCCGCGGTCGTGTCGATCGATGGCAAGCACAAGCGCACCTTGAAGGGCAAGCAGCTGGAGACGGCGATCGACCTCGTGGGGCTGCCCAAGGGCACCTTCACCGTCCAGATCGTCGCCTACACGAGCAGCGGCCACGCGCTGCACGGCAAGCGCGTCTACCATACCTGTCACACCAAACTGCCGGGCCGCTCCTACATACCGTTGTAGCGAGCGGTACAGCCGCGGGCGCCGGGCCCTGATCCGGCGCCCGCGCCGGCTGTTCAGCGGATACGTATCGTCGGCTCGCTCGCAGAGCGCTGGTCGGGGAGGTTGATCTCCACGCCCGGCGGCGGATCCACATGGCCGGCCAGCAGCGGATCTTCGGTGTCACGCATCCACTCTTCCAGGCGCGCGCGCAGATCCGACAGCAGCGCCGCGCAGTCGGGCTCGGTCAGGAGGTTGTTGGCCTCGTTGGGGTCGAACACGAGGTCGTACAGCTGCTCTTTCGGTATCTCGCGCTCGGCCCATCCTTCGCGGATCAGCAGGTCCTTGCTGGGTCCGTCATCAGTGTTGGCGAGCACAGGCCTCGTGCGCTCGCCCCATCGCCGGATGTACTTGTGGCGGACGGTGCGGATCGCGCGCTGGGGCTCATACGCCGCATGCCAGGTGGAGCCGGCGAAGATCTCCTCGCGCACCTGCGCCACCTCGCCCCGCAGCAGCGCCAGCAACGAGACGCCCTGCAAGAACGACGGACGCTCGATGCCCAGGTACTCGCATACCGTCGGGTAGATATCGATGTGCGAGACCAGGCCGTCGATCACGCGCCCGCCGTCGAACGGCTCCGGTCCGCGCAGGATCAGCGTCACGCCAAGGCCGCGGTCGTACAAGGTCGCCTTGGCTCCAGGAAACGGCATGCCGTGATCGGTGGTGAAGATGATCAGCGTGTCCTTGTCCAGGCCGCGCGCGTCGAGCTGGTTGAGCACCATGCCCACGCCGTGGTCGAGCGAGCGCGCGCTCGCCTTGAACGCCGCCACGTCACCGCGCACCTCTGGCGTATCGGGCAGGTTGTTGGGCGGCTTGGAGTAGTGGACGTCCCTGAGCGAGCCGGGGCCGAGGAATTCGCGGTGGGTCTCGAAGAAGCCGATCGACACGAACAGCGGGCGCTCGCGCGGGCGGGCCAGCACCTCCATCGCCAGCGGCGCGACCGAGTCCACGTGCGTCGTCGGCACCTTGATCACCTCGTCGTAGCCGATCACGCTCGGCTCCTTGGAGATGTGCTGCTCGCCGATCAGCGTCGAGCTGTAGCCGGCGCCGCGCAGGACGTTGACGATGTGGTGGTGGTAGTCGCGAAGCGACCAGCCACGGTGGGCCAGCCCGAGCATGCCGTTGCTCTGCCCGTACTGCCCTGTCAGCAGGCACGCGCGGCTGGCCGAGCACGTCGGCGCCGCGCAGAATGCCTGGCGAAACAGCACCCCCTGGTCGGCCAGCGCCTGCACGTTGGGCATTGGCACGGGCTCACCGTAGGGCTGCACGTAGCGGCCGGTGTCGTGTGAGTGCAGATACAGGATGTCCGGTCGCTTGCTCAAGTATTCTCCACTGATCGAGTGCGCTTGATCGGAGCCCCCCCGACGATGACGCCGATGCTCTCCTACCTAGTGTGTGCCACGCCGCGCAGCGGCAGCACTCTACTGTGCCGAGCGCTCGATCAGACCGGCGTGGCGGGGCACCCGCAGGAGTACTTCGAGGCGCTGGCTCGCTCCGGTCTGCCGCGCCGTCCGCACGAGTACTTCGATCCGAGCCGGCACGCCAACATCGTCGAGCGCTTGGCCTTCCGCGAGATGCCCGACGGGATGGCCAAACCGAACCCGCTGTGGCACCCGGACACCTACGACCAGTATCTGGCGTGGGCGCTGCGCGAGGGGACCACGCCCAACGGCGTGTTCGCCGCCAAGCTCATGTGGGGCTATCTCGGCGACTTCGCCGAGCTGCTGCGGGGGATCGACGGCGCCGCCGGCCGGCCGCTGCCGGAGCTGCTGGCGCGCTCGTTTCCCGGCCTGCGCTACATCCGCATCACACGCGAGAACAAGGTGCGCCAGGCGGTGTCGCTGTGGAAGGCCGTGCAGACTCAGTCGTGGAAGCGCGAGCCGGGGGATGAAGAGCGCCGCGTTGTGCAGCCGCTGTTCTCCTTCCGCGCGATCAACTACCTGGTGCGCCAGCTGACCGCCCACGACGCCTCCTGGGACGCCTACTTCCTCGGTCTCGGCTATGAGCCGTTGAAGCTCACCTACGAGGAGCTCGCGCAGGGCACCGCCGAGGTCGTGGCGCGTGTGCTCGAGCACCTCGGCATACCCGCCCCCAGCACGCCCGTGCCCGACGCTCCACGCCTGTCCGTGCAGGCCGACGAGCTCTCAGAGGAGTGGGTCAGGCGATTCGACGAGCACCTGCGCGCACTCGAGGCGCCCCAGCTCGTTTGACGCGGCTGGCGCTCCCGCGAGGCCTCAGCGGCGCGGTCTGCTGCGTTCCACGGCCTCTGCCAGCGCCGTCAGGCTGATGCCCAGCGCCACCGCGATGCGCCTGACCGTCGTCCACGTCGGGTTGGCGTTGCCGCGCTCGATACGCGCGAACGCCGCCACCGTCAGGCCCGCCCGGTGCGCGAGGTCCTCCTGGGTATCGCCCCGCTCGAGGCGCAGCCGCCGGAGCGTTGCCGCGAGCGCCGGATCGGCCTGTGTGGGTGCTGACACAATCAGAAACATCGCATTTCGGGAGAACCAATATCCAGACAGTGCGCTGCTGGTATCGTCCTGCTGTCAGGCCATCCCCACAGACGGCGCTGGCTAGGTCGGCACCCGCGCTGTGCGTGGGTGCCGACCGCCACGCGGCGCGATCTCGTGCAGCTGCCGAAGGCGACGGGCGCGAGCGGCCGGCGCAGCCCTCGACGAGCAGGCCGACTAGGTCCCCGGCAGGCGGTACTTGCGCGTCTTTGGGCAGCGCTCGAGCAGACCCAGCTCGACGAGCGTGCAGGCATAGCGGTGCGCCGTGCTGGGGCTCATCCCGAGATCGCCCGCGAGTTCGACAATCCCCCAGCTCCGCCGTCGGGACCGAAGCACGTGAGGATCGACAGGCCGCGAAGCAGCGATTGCGAGAGCCGTGGGTCAGAGACATCTGCGGCCATGTAGCCGCCGAGCAGCGCCGATACGCTCGGCGCACGGCTGTCGGATGCTGCACGCACGACCTCGTCGACCTGGGCTGGGGAGAGCGTGATGGTGATCGCACGACGCTGCCCTTCACTCATGCGCAGATGCTCGCACATGCAGACCGTTGTCTGCACTAGGTGTTTCTGAGTATTTCGAAACGGCCGGCAAACTGCTTGCACATGCAATCATTGGCTTGTGAGCACGATCTCGGTCACCCACTTCACCGACCCCGGCTGTCCGTTCGCGTACGCCGCCAGCCCGGCGATGGCCGTGCTGCGCTGGCGCTACGGCGAGCAGCTTCGCTGGCGGCTGGTGACGATCGGCCTGACCGAGGACCCGCAGCGCTACATCGACGCCGGCTACACGCCCACCCGCAGCTTGCTCGGCAACCTTCAGCGCTTCTCCCGACACGGGATGCCGCTCGCCCACCAGCCGCGTGCCCGCGTGACAGCCACCGGCCGCGCCTGCCGGGCGATCGTCGCCACGCGGCTGCTCGACCCCGCGCGCGAGCACGACGTGTTGCGCGCGCTCCAGCTCGCCTGGTTCACGACCACGCTGCTGCTCGACGAGGACGCTGACATCGCGCAGGCGCTCGGGCGCGTCGAGGGTCTGGACGTCGCCGCGGTGATCGCCGCGCTCGACGACGGGCCCACGCTCGCCGCCTACGACGCCGACAAGCGCGAGACGCGCTGCGCCGAGGGCGGCGCCACGCACTTCCAGGGCAAGGCGCGCCAGACCGACGGCCCCGTGCGTTACTCCGCGCCGTCGCTCGTGTTCGAGAGCGAGTCGGGCGAGCGCCTGGAGGCCGGCGGCTTCCAGCCGATCGAGGCCTACGACGTGCTGATCGCCAACCTCGACCGCACGCTCGAGCGCAAGGCGCCACCGGAGCACGCGCTCGACGCGCTGCGAGCGTTCCCCGACGGCCTGGCGACCCAGGAGGTCGCCGCGATCATGGCCCACAACAACGAGCTGCCCGACCGCATCGGTACCGAGGCGGCGCTGATCGGGTTGCTCGGCGATGGGGCCGTAGGACGCCAGGCGCTCGGCGACGACGCGCTGTGGCGGCCGGCGTGAGCGCACGGGCATCGCGCGCGGCCGGGTAGCCTCCAGCGCCTACATGGCGGTTACGGTCAAGCTCCCCGACGGCAACGCGCTCGAGCTCCCCGACGGCGCCACCGGGGCCGACGCCGCGGCGGCGATCGGACCGGGCCTTGCGCGCGCCGCGCTGGCCGTCGAGGTGAGCCTGGGCGAACAGGACAGCCACGCGGCTGGAGAGCTACGCGATCTGTCGCGCCCGCTCCCCGACGGCGCACACATCGCGATCCTCACCCCTAAAGACCGTCCCAAGGCCCTCCAGCTGATCCGCCACGACGCCGCGCACGTGCTCGCCGCGGCGGTGATGGAGCTCTACGACGGCGTCAAGATCTCGATCGGGCCGGCGATCGACGACGGCTTCTACTACGACTTCGAGTTCCCCCAGGACAAGCCGGTCTCCGAGGCGGACTTCCCCAAGATCGAAGAGCGCATGCGCGCGCACGTCAAAGCCGCCGAGAGCTTCGAGCGCCGCGACGTGACCGTCGCGGAGGCTCGCGAGCTGTTCGTGGCGGAGGGCCAGGACTACAAGGTCGAGCTGATCGACGACCTCGTGCGCGCCGCCGAGGGCAGCCCGCCCGCGCCCGGCAGCCCGCGCGCGCACACTGCCCCCGGCGGGGCGCTGGAGACCGTCTCGCTGTATACCAACGGGCCCTTCACGGACCTCTGCCGCGGGCCGCACGCGCCAACCACGCGCGCGATCGGCGCGTTCAAGCTCAGCTCGCTCGCGGGCGCCTACTGGCGCGGCGACTCCACCCGCACGATGCTCACGCGCATCTACGGGACCGCGTTCTTCGACAGAGGCGAGCTCGAGCAGCACCTGGAGCGGCTCGAGCAGGCCAAGGCGCGCGACCACCGAAAGCTCGGGCGCGAGCTCGGGCTGTTCGCCTTCTCCGAGCTCTCACCCGGCGCCGCCTTCTGGTTGCCCGCCGGCACCACCGTGTTCAACGAGCTCGTCGCAGTCTCGCGCCGCATGGGACGCGAACGCGGCTACACGGAGGTCAAGACGCCGCAGATCTTCGACGCCGAGCTGTGGAAGACCTCGGGCCACTGGGGAAAGTTCCGCGAGCACATGTTCACGCTCGAGGTCGAGGGCCGCGAGATGGGCGTCAAGCCGATGAACTGCCCGGGCCACCTGCACCTGTTCGGGATGCAGCGCCACTCCTACCGCGACCTGCCCGTGCGCTACTCCGAGCCGGGGCTGTTGCACCGCAACGAGGCCTCAGGCGTGCTGCACGGGCTGCTGCGCGTCCGTCACTTCGCCCAGGACGATGCGCACATCTTCTGCACAGAGGAGCAGGTCCAGGGCGAGCTGGCCGGGTGCCTGGAGATGCTGTTCGACACCTACGCCCTGTTCGACTTCGAGGTGCGCCTCGAGCTTCTCCACCAGGCCCGAGCTGCGCAGCGGCAGCGATCAGATGTGGGACCACGCCGAGGACCAACTGGTCAAAGCGCTCGACGCCAAGGGTCTCGAGTACGAGCTCAACCCCGGTGACGGCGCCTTCTACGGGCCGAAGATCGACATCCACATCACCGACTCGCTGGGGCGCTCCTGGCAGCTCGGAACGGTGCAGATCGACTACTCGATGCCCGAGCGCTTCCAGCTGACCTACACCGGTGCCGATAACGCAGAGCACCGGCCGGTGATGATCCACCGCGCCCTGTTCGGCTCCTACGAGCGCTTCATCGGCATCATGCTCGAGCACTATGCTGGCGAGCTGCCGCTGTGGCTCGCGCCCGTGCAGGCGATCGTGCTGCCCGTGTCCGACCGCTTCAACGACTACGCGGCGACCGTCAGAGACACCCTGCTCACGCGCGAGGTACGCGTCGAGCTCGACCAGCGCGGCGAGTCGGTCGGGCGCAAGATTCGCGAGGCTGAGCTCAGAAAAATCCCGTTCATGCTCGTCGTCGGCGAGCGCGAGCAGCGCGAGCAGGCGGTCTCCGTCCGTGGCCACGGGGGTGCAGAAGAGGGCGGCGTCGGACTCCAGGAGTTCACAGATCGGATCGCCGGGCAGCTATACTCGGCCGCATTGCAGCCCGGCAAATCATACGGCCACGCCTAGCGTTCGCTTGACGCGGGGCGACCACAGCTAGTGCCGGTTCCCCGCCGCTTCGACCGGCGCCCGCCTGAGCGGGACACGACGAGGATCAACGAGCGCATTCGCGTGCCCGAGGTGCGGCTGATCGACGACGAGGGCACGCAGATCGGCGTGATGAAGACCGCCGACGCGCTCGCGTTCGCCCAGGAAAGAGAACTCGACCTCGTCGAGGTCGCCCCCGAGGCGCGGCCCCCGGTGTGCCGCGTGCTCGACTACTCCAAGTACAAGTACGAGCAGGCGCAGAAGGTCAAGCAGGCGCGCAAGCACCAGCAGCAGATCACGGTCCGCGAGATCAAGTTCCGACCCAAGATCGCCGAGCACGACTACGACACCAAGAAGCACCACGTCGAGCGCTTCCTGCGCCACAAGGACAAGGTCAAGATCACGATCATGTTCCGCGGGCGCGAGGTCACCCACCCAGAGCGCGGCACAGCGATCCTCGATCGGCTCGCCGAGGAGCTCGCCGACCTCGGTGTCGTGGAGCAGCGACCGATGCAGGAAGGGCGCAACATGACGATGATGATGGCCCCCTCCAAGGCGGTGCTCGCCGGACGCGTCGACGCCGATGAGGCAGCCGACGAGGTGTTCCCCCCGGGCGCGGACGTCGGCGACGTGGCAGCGACCGCGCTGGCGTCGCCGCTCGGCGCCGAGGATCTCGCTCAGGAGCAGGCTGGCGAGGACCCCGTTGCCGCCGCGAGCGCACCCGTCAGCGACGGCGGTCTAGCGGCAGCGCCTCCCCAGGCAGACCCCGGCGGACACGCCGAGGCCGGCACGACCGTGTCATAACCATCGCCTCGAGGGCGGCCCCCTCCCTGCGGGAGGACAGGACGGCAGGACAGCAGCGCCGTGTCATAATCATCGCTTCCATGCCCAAGATGAAGACACACTCCGGCGCCAAGAAGCGCTTCAAGGTCACCGCCACCGGCAAGGTGCGCGCGCGTCACGCCTTCACCAGCCACATCCTCGAGAAGAAGTCCCCCAAACACAAGCGCCAGCTCGCCGAGCCCGCGCTCCTCTCCAGCCACGATGTCCCCCGCGTCAAGCGCATGCTGGGGGTTGGCAAATGACGAGGGTCAAGCGCTCCGTCGGCGCGCGCAAGAAGCGCCGCGCGACGCTCGAGCGGACGAAGGGCTTCCGCGGCGAGGCGCACTCCAACTACAAGCGCGCCAAGGAGGCCCTGCTGAAGGCCGACGCCTACGCCTACCGCGACCGGCGCAACCGCAAGCGCGACTTCCGCAGGCTGTGGATCACGCGCATCAACGCCGCCGCGCGCGTCAACGGCATGAGCTACTCGCAGTTCATGCACGGCCTGTCGCTGGCCGGCGTCGAGCTCGACCGCAAGGTGCTCGCCGACATCGCCGTCCGCGACGCCGACACGTTCCGACGTTTTGCCGAGGTCGCCCGCGAGGCGTCGGCTGCCTGACCCCGCATCGCCGGGGACCCGGCAACCGACAGACAGCCTCCCGGGCGTCGCTCCTCGTAAGGGCGGCGCCCTTTTTTTGTCCATCAGCCAGCTCTGTCCATGACCCACATCAGCTCCCCCCACAATCCCCAGCTGAAGACCGTGCGTCGCCTGCACACCAGGCGCGAGCGCGCGCGCAGCGGCACGTTCCTCGCCGAGGGCGAGGATCTGGTGGCGGCCGCCAGGCGCGCCGGGCGGCCCGCGCTCGAGGGCTACCGGCTCGCCGGCTCGGGCCTCGGCGACGACGGCTTCCACGACGTCGAGCGCTCCGCGCTGGATGGCGTGTCCGCGCTCGGCTCAGGCACGCGCGTGCTCGCCGTCTACGCGCAGCGCTGGGGCCCGCCGCTGGGACCGCTGTGCGTCTACCTGCACGGCGTCGGCGATCCCGGCAACGTCGGCGCGGTGCTGCGCAGCGCCCACGCCTTCGGCGCCTCGTGTGTCGCGCTCGGCCCCGACTGCGCGGACCCCCACTCACCCAAGGCCGTGCGCGCCAGCATGGGCGCGATCTTCAGCGTCGCTTTGGCGCGCGTGGGCGACGTGGGCGAGCTGCCCGGGCAACGGATCGCGCTCGTCGCCGAAGCCGACGCCCCGCTGCGCGGGCCGGGCGAGATCGGCGCGGGGTCCGCGCCGCAGGCGATCACGTTGCTGATCGGCGCCGAGCGTCACGGGCTGCCGGCAGAGGTCGTGGCCGCGTGCGAGCGTTGCGCGCGCATTGCGATCGCCTCGGACTCGCTCAACGCGGCGATGGCCGCCACCGTGGCGCTGTACGAGATCACCCGCCGACCGGATGGTTGTCCCGCCCGCGCCGACGATACGGTCCCCGCGTCATGATCGATCGCATCAACCAGCTGCACGAGGAGGCCGACGGCGCGATCGCCGCGGCTGACACCAGCGAGGCGCTCGAGCAGCTGCGCGTGCGCTACCTGGGACGCAAGGCCGAGCTGCCGCAGATCCTGCGCGGCGTCGCCGAGCTCGCGCCCGAGCAGCGCGGCGCCGTCGGCAAGGCCGCCAACGAAGCACGCCAGGCGCTCGAGGCGCTGATCGCCGCGCGCGCTGAAGCGCTCGCCGGCCAGGAGCTCCGCCAGCGCCTCCAGGACGACCGCGTCGACGTCACCCTGCCCGGCGCGCCGCCGCAGCCGATCGGGCGCCTGCACGTGCTGAGCGCCACCACACGCGCGCTCGAAGACATCTTCCTCGGCCTCGGCTTCACGGTCGTGGAGGGGCCCGAGGTCGAGACCGTCCACTACAACTTCGACGCGCTCAACCACAGCCCCACGCACCCCGCGCGGGCGCGTACCGACACGTTCTACGTGGCCGCCGATGGGGGCGCCGACGAGCTGGTGCTGCGCACGCACACCTCACCGATGCAGGTGCGCGTGATGGAGTCGCGGCCGCCGCCGGTGTACGTGGTGGTCCCGGGGCGCGTGTACCGGCCGGACTCCGACGCCACGCACACGCCGCAGTTTCATCAGGTCGAGGGGCTGGCCGTCGACGAGGACATCACGCTGGCCGACCTCAAGGGCACGCTGCTCGCGTTCGCGCGCGAGATGTTCGGCGAGCAGCGCGACGTGCGCCTGCGTCCCCACTTCTTCCCCTTCACCGAGCCCAGCGTCGAGGTCGACGTTTCCTGCTTTCACTGCGCCGGCAAGGGCTATCTCGGCGATGGCTCGCGCTGCTACCTGTGCAAGGGGGAGGGCTGGCTGGAGGTCCTCGGCGCCGGCGAGGTCGATCCCAACGTGTACGCCCACGTGCCCACCACCGAGGCCAACGCGCCCGGCTATGACCCCGAGAAGGTCCAGGGTTTCGCGTGGGGGATGGGGGTGGAGCGGATCGCGATGCTCAAGCACGGCATCCCAGACCTGCGCCTGTACTTCGAGAATGACCTCCGCTTCCTGGAGCAGTTCTGATGGCCACGCAGACCGGCGCCATGCTGCGTCCTCCCTCGCTCGCGTGCGTTTCGGCACGCCACGCTCGGTGCGTCCTTGCCTGGCTTGGTCTGCGTGGCCATCAGACGCGAAGCGCGAGGACGGAGGCCGCGTGAGATGAGGGTCCCGCTGCCATGGCTACGCGAGTACTGCGATCCCGCGCTCGACGTGCGCGGGATCGAGGAGCGACTGACGATGACCGGCACGAAGGTCGAGGCGATCCACCGCCACGGCGTGCCAGCGACGGACGGCTTCGTCGTCGGGCGCGTGCTGAGCGCCGAGCGCCACCCCGACGCTGACCGCCTGAAGGTATGCAGCGTCGACCTCGGGCTAGCCGACGGCCCTGTGACGATCGTGTGCGGTGCGCCGAAGGTCGCCGCCGGTCAGACCGTGGCGGTGGCGCGGCCCGGGGCGGTGATGCCCGACGGCACGAAGCTGAGACAGGCGAAGCTGCGGGGCGTTGTCTCCGACGGGATGATCCTGTCTGAGCAGGAGCTCGCGATCGACCCCGGCGCGTCGGCGGGCATCCTCGTGCTCGACGGCATGATCGTCGACGCCGAGCTCGCTCCCGGCACGCCTTTGGCGGACGTGCTCGCGATCGCGATCGACGTGCTCGAGCTGGAGATCACACCCAACCGCCCCGACTGCCTCGGCGTGTACGGCGTCGCACGCGAGCTGCACGCGGCCACGGGCGCCGCGCTGGCGCTCGAGCCGTGGAGCGAGGACCCCGGCTCGACGGGACCCGTTGCTGGCGCGGATGTGAGCGTCCGCTGCCCCGACCTGTGCCCACGCTTCACCGCGCGGGTGTTCGAGGGCGTCACGATCGGCCCCTCGCCGGCGTGGCTGAAGGCGCGGCTGAGCGCCGCCGGGCAGCGCCCGATCAACAACGTGGTCGACATCACCAACTACGTGATGCTGCTCACCGGTCAGCCGCTGCACGCCTTCGACCTCGACCGTGTGGCCGGCGCGCGCCTGACCGTACGGCGTGCCGGTGACGGCGAGCAGGTGCAGACGCTCGACGGGCAGACGCGCACGCTCGACCACGACATGGTCGTGATCGACGACGCCGACGGTCCGACATCGATCGCCGGGCTGATGGGCGGCGCGCGCTCGGAGGTGCAGCCGCACACGCGGCGGGTGCTGCTCGAGGTCGCGAGCTGGAGCGGCCCGAACATCCACCGCACCTCGTGGGCGCTGGGGCTGCGCAGCGAGGCCTCCGGACGCTTCGAGAAGGGCCTTCAGCCGGAGCAGTGCATGCACGCACAGGCGGTCGCAGCGGGGCTGATGGTCGAGCTCTGCGGAGCGACCCTCGCTCCCGGGACGATCGACGTGGGTGGCGAGCACGGTGAGGGATGGGTCCCGCCCCCCAGCCGCTCGCTGAGGCTGCGCGAGCGCCGCGTGCGGGCGATCCTCGGGATGGGAGTGGCGCGCGCGCGCCAGGCCGAGATCCTGAACGCGCTCGACTTCTCCACCGCTGACGCCGACGACGGCCTCGAGGTCACGGTGCCGGCGCTGCGCCGCGATGACGTCACGCGCGAGATCGACCTGATCGAGGAGGTCGCGCGCATCGACGGGCTGGAGCGGCTGCCCGCCACGCTGCCCGCGCGCCGCGGCGCCGCTGGCAGGCTCAGCCACGCCCAGCGCGTGCGCCGCGCAGCCGAGGACGCGCTCGTGGGACGCGGCCTGCACGAGATCGTCGGCTGGAGCTTCGCCGCCCCATCGCTGCTCGAGCGCCTGCTGATCCCTGCGGGGCACCCGCTGCGTCGCGTCGTGAGCGTCGAGAACCCGCTTTCCGACGAGCAGTCGATCCTGCGCCCCACGCTGCTCGGCTCGCTGCTCGACGCCGCCCGCCACAACGTCTCGCGCGGAAGGCCAGAGATCGCGATCTTCGAGTCCGGCGGCGTGTACCGAGCCGCCGACCCCGGATCCGCCGCCGCAGCCGCACTGCCCGCCTCCGAGCACCACGGTCTCGGTGTGCTGCTGTCGGGCCCGGGCGCACCGCGCGCGTGGCGTGGCGAGCGCACTCAGGCGGATTTCTTCTCGGCCAAGGCGCTGCTGGAGGCGCTGCTCGGGCACTTCCACGTGCGCTGGTCGGTGAGCCCGGCCGAGTGGCCGTTCCTGCACCCCGGACGCAGCGCCGCCGTATACGCCGACGCCCCCGACGGGAGAGCGCGCGGCGAGGGCCTCGATCACGAGCCGGTGCTGCTCGGGTTCCTCGGCGAGGTGCACCCGTTGATCGCCGAGTCGTGGGGACTGGAGCGCACCGCCGCGTTCGCGATCGACCTCGGCCAGCTCGCCGCGGCCACGCCGGAGGTGAGCTCGTTCCACGCGTTCGGCGCGTTCCCGGTGCTGCGCAACGACCTCGCGGTGACGCTGCCCGTGAGCGTGTCCGCCGCGGAGCTGCTCGCGCTGGTGCGCGAGGCCGGCGGCGTGACGCTCGAGGACGTGGACGTGTTTGACGTCTACAGCGGCGAGCAGGTCGGCGAGGGGCACCGCTCGCTCGCGCTCGCGCTCGCCTTCCGCGCGCTCGACCGCACGCTGACCGAGGAGGACGTCGCGTCCACGCGCGAGCGCATCGTCGCTGCGCTGGAGGGTCTCGGGGGTGAGCTGCGTGGCTAACGGCGCTGCCGGCATCGTCGACTCGCAGCCCGGCGCTGGCGATGGCGCGAGCGTGATCGTCGCCGGCGCCACCGGCTTTGCGGGCGCGCTCGCCGCGCACCTGCTATGGCGCCACCCCGACTTCCGCCTGGCCGCGGTGACCGGGCGCTCGGAGCTGGGCAGGCCCCTCGCCGAGCTGTATCCGCGATATCGCGTGCCGCTGGCAATCGAGGAGCTCGACCTCGATCGGCTCGACGGCGTGGACGCGGCGGTGGTCGCCTACCCGCACGCTGCCGCCGCACCCACGGTCGCGGCGCTCGCCGATCGCGCGATCCGCGTGGTCGACCTCAGCGCAGACTTCCGGCTGCGCTCGCTGGCGACCTACGAGCGCTGGTATGGCCCGCATCCGTGCCCCGAGCTGCTCGAGCGGGCGGTGTACGGATTGACTGAGCTCCATCGCGGCGCGATCGCCGACGCGGCGATCGTCGCCAATCCCGGCTGCTATCCGACCGCGTCGCTGCTCGCGCTCGCGCCGCTCGCGCGCGCCGGTGTGATCGCCGACGCGGTGATCGACGCCAAGCAGGGCATCTCCGGCGCGGGCCGCGTGTTCGACTCGAGCACCCACCTGTCGATGGCCGGCGAGAACATCGTCCCCTACAAGGTCGCCGCCCACCGCCACACGCCCGAGATCGAGGAGCAGCTCGTGCTGCTCGGCGCCGACGCCGGGCTGCGGGTCCAGTTCCAGGCGCACCTCGTGCCGCTCGACCAGGGCGAGATGGCCAGCTGCTACGTCACGACCACGCGCCCGCTTGCGGCGCAGGAGCTGCGCGAGCTGTATCGCAGCGCATACGAGCAGGAGCCGTTCGTCGAGGTCCTCGACGGCCCGCCCGGCGTGCTCGAGGTGCGCGAGACCAACTACTGCCGCGTGTACGCCGCCGCCGACCAGCACACCGGCAAGGTGGTGGCGTTCGGCGCGATCGACAACCTCTGGAAGGGCACCTCCTCGCAGGCCGTACAGAACCTGAACCTGATGTTCGCCCTGCCCGAGACGGCTGGACTGCTGTGAGCGCCGCCGACCAGCCCAACCCGACCCCGGCACAGCCGTTCTTCCGCTCGCGCTGGGTGCCCACGCCTGCGCACGTTCGCGAGCTGGCGGCCGACGCCGGGCTGCCGGGCGGCTTTCGTGCCGCGGGCGTGGCGGCAGGGCTGAAGCCGAGCGGCCGCCCGGACGTGGGCCTGCTCGTGTGCGACGCCGAGCAGCCGACGAGCGCCGCGCGCTTCACCTCCACCGCCACGCCGGCGGCCCCCGTGCTCGTCAGCCGTGAGCGCTGCGACCTGCACGCTCTGCGCGCGGTGCTCGCCAACGCCGGCTGCGCGAACGCCGCGACCGGCCAGCGCGGGCTCGACGACGCCGCCAAGACCCAGGGGGCGGCAGCGCTGGCCGCCGGCGTCGACCCGGCACAGGTCGCGCTCGCGTCGACCGGCGGGATCAGCCAGTACCTGCCGGTGGAGGCAGTGCTGAAGGGCATCCTCGCCGCACGCGCGCGCCTCAGCGGCGAGGGCGACGCCGATTTCCAACGCGCGATCCAGACGACCGACGCCTTCGAGAAGCGCGCCAACCTGGAGGTCCGCCTGTCCGGGGGCACCGTGCGGGTGAACGCCCAATGCAAGGGCGCCGGCATGATCTCGCCGCGCTTTGCCACGATGCTGTGCTTCGTGCAGACCGACGCCGAGCTCAGCGCCGAGACCGCCGATCTGCTGCTCGGCGTGTGCGTCAAGCGCTCCTTCGATCGCGCCTCCGTCGACGGGCAGCTGTCGACCAACGACACCGCGATCCTGATGTCCTCGGGCGCCAGCGGCGTGACGGTCGCGCCCGAGAGCGAGGACGAGCTGCGCTTCGGCGAGGCGCTCGACGCGCTGCTGCGAGCGCTGGCGATCATGATGGTCGCCGACGGCGAGGGCGCCGGTCGGATGGCGCGGGTGGTGGTGCGGGGTGGTGCGCTGGACGGGTGCGAGACCGCGGCGCGCGCGGTCGCCAACTCGCCGCTGGTGAAGGCCGCGCTGCACGGCGGCGACCCCAACTGGGGACGGATCGTGCAGGCCGTCGGCGGCGCGTTGGCCGGGGACGACCGCTACCCGGCGCCGCTGGCGATCGACGTCGCGATCGAGGGCATACAGGTCTGCTCGCGTGGGGTCGCGCTCGGCTACGACGAGCCCACCCTGGCTCAGGCCGTGCAGCGCGCGGAGGTCGAGTACGAGATCGCGCTCGGTGGGCGGGACTCGATCGACGCCGAGACCGAGGTGTTCTTCTCGGACCTCTCGACGCAGTACGTGACCCTCAACGCCGAGTACACCACGTGAGCGCCGCCGACGGCCAGGGGCGCGCGACGCGAGACGTCGGCACGCTGCTGGAGGCGCTCCCGTACATCAGGGAGTTCCACGGCAGGACGGTCGTGATCAAGTACGGCGGCGCGGCGATGGAGGACCTCGCGCTGCGCGAGGAGTTCGCGCGCGACGTGGTGCTGCTCAAGTACGTGGGGCTGAACCCGATCGTCGTGCACGGCGGCGGGCCGGAGATCACCGGCTACATGGAGAAGCTGGGTCTGCCCGTCGAGTTCGTCGGCGGCCTGCGCGTCTCCGACGAGCGCACCGTGGAGGTCGCCAAGATGGTGCTCGTCGGCAAGGTCAACAAGGAGATCGTGCTGCGCCTCAATCGCCACGGGCAGCCGGCCGTGGGCCTGTGCGGCGACGACGGCTCGCTGTTCCGCGTCGCCCGCCGCGCCGCGCCGACGGGCGAGGACATCGGCTTCGTCGGGCGCATCGAGCGCGTCAACACCGGCGTGATCGAGCACGTCGCGAGCGACTACATCCCGGTGATCGCCTCCGTCGGTTCCGACCGCGAGGGGAACTCCTACAACGTCAACGCCGACGAGGCCGCCGGCGCTGTCGCCGGCGCGCTCGGCGCCTACAAGGTGATCTTCCTGACCGACGTGCCCGGCTGGCTCGCAGACCCGCCGGACCCAGCCAGCCTGATCGGCCACGCCAGCGCCGAGCAGGTGCGGCGCGCCGTGCCGACGCTCGAGGGCGGCATGCGCCCGAAGCTCGAGGCGTGCGTGGAAGCGATCTCACAAGGGGTCAGCGCCGCGTACATCCTCGACGGACGCGTGGCGCACTCGTTGCTGTTGGAGCTGTTCACCGACTCCGGCGTCGGCACCAAGATCGAGCCATGAGGGCACGGTGACGTGAGCCTCGCAGAGCTGCAAGAGCTCGAGCGCACGAGCGTCATCGCAAGCTACGCGCGCGCACCCGTGGAGTTCGCGCGTGGTGATGGCGCGCGCCTGTGGGACGAGCACGGCAACGAGTACCTGGACTTCCTGTGCGGCATCGGCGTGACCAGCCTCGGCCACTGCCATCCGCGTGTGCTGGCAGCGGTGTGCGGGCAGGTCGGGCAGCTGATGCACACGAGCAACCTGTTCTACACCGAGCCGGCGATGCGCCTGGCCGCCCGCCTGTCGCAGACGAGCCTGCGGGGCAAGGTGTTCTTCTGCAACTCCGGCGCGGAGGCCAACGAGGCGGCGATCAAGCTCGCCCGCAAGGCGCGCTCCGGCGGCGAGATCGTGGTGCTGCACGGCGCCTTCCACGGACGCACCTACGGCGCGCTGTCGGCGACGCCGCAGGAGGCCAAGCAGGCACCGTTCGCGCCGCTCGTGCCCGGCTTCAAGGCGGTCGCCGCAGAGCCCGAGGCCGTGCGTGAGGCGATCGACGAGCACACCGCGGCGGTGCTGATCGAGCCGATCCAGGGCGAGACCGGCGTGCACGTGCTCTCCGCCGAGCTGCTGGCGAGCGCGCGCGAGGCCTGCGACGCGCATGGCGCCGCGCTGATCTTCGACGAAGTGCAATGCGGCATGGGCCGCACCGGCACGCTGTGGGCCTACGAGCAGACCGGCGTCACCCCCGACGCGATCACCGTCGCCAAGGCGCTCGGCGGCGGGCTTCCGATCGGCGCGCTGATCACCGGCGAGCGCCTGGCCGACGTGCTCGCCCCCGGCGACCACGGATCGACGTTCGCCGGGGGGCCGGTAATCGCCTCGGCGGCGCTCGCCGCCCTGGAGCTGAGCGAGGACCCGTCGCTGCTGGCGGGCGTGCGCGAGCTCGGTGCGCGCCTGGCAGCCGGGCTCGAGCGCCTGACGCACGTGCGCTCGGTGCGTGGGCGCGGGCTGATGCTGGCCTGCGAGCTGGACGTGCCCGCGCCGGACGTCGCCCGGCGAGCGCTGCTTGAGCAGCGCCTCGTGGTCAACGCCACAGGACCGAGCACGCTGCGCCTGTTGCCACCGCTGATCATCGACGCCGCTCAGGTCGACGACGGGCTCGCGCGCCTCGGACGGGCGCTGGAAGGCTGACCATGCGCAGGACGCTCGGCGACGGCTTCGAGCTCGACGACGACCCCTCGCGGATCGACGTCGACGCCGTGCACGCGTTCATCAGCGAGCAGTCCTACTGGGGAAGGGGACGCTCGCGCGAGCGGGTGCAGCGCACGATCAGCGGCTCCACGCGCGTGATGGGGCTGTACCGCGGCGCCGAGCAGGTGGGCTTCGCAAGGGCCGTCTCGGACGGCGTGACCGTCGCCTACCTCGCCGACGTGTACGTGCTGCCCACGTTCCGCGGCCACGGGCTGGGCCTCGAGCTGGTGCGCGAGATCGTCGACGGCGAGCAGGGACCTGACGTGCGCTGGCTGCTGCACACCGCCGACGCGCAGGGCCTGTACACGAAGCTCGGCTTCAGCGAAGGGCAGGCCGTCTACCCGTTGATGGAACGCGGCCGCGACTACGATTCCAGCGCGTGAGCCACCCGAGCCAGATCCCGACGCTGCGCACCGCCTCCTACGAGGCCGACCCCGAGCAGGTGCAGCGTGTGCTGCTCCTGTACTCGGGCGGCCTGGACACGAGCGTGATGCTCAAGTGGATCCAGGACTCCTACGACGCCGAGGTCGTGTGCCTGACGGTGAACCTCGGACAGCCGGGCGAGGACTACGAGGTGATCAAGGGCAAGGCGCTGGCCCTGGGCGCGCTCGAGTGCCACATCGTCGACGCGCGCGAGGAGTTCGCCCGCGAATACCTGGCGCCGGCGATCAAGGCCAACGCGATGTACGGCGGCTACCCGCTGTTCACCGCGCTCGGACGCCCGCTGATCGCGAAGCTGGCGGTCGAGCAGGCGCGCCGTAGCGGCTGCGACACGATCGCGCACGGGTGCACCGGCAAGGGCAACGACCAGGTTCGGATCGAGGCGACGGTGGCGACGCTCGCGCCCGAGCTGAAGGTGATCGCGCCGGTGCGCTCGTGGCAGATGGGGCGCGAGGAGGAGATCGCCTACGCGCACGAGCACGGCATCCCGGTGAAGACCGCCCAGGGTACCGAGGGCGGGGCGCCGTACTCGATCGACGACAACCTGTGGGGGCGCTCCTCGGAGGGGCGCTGGATCGAGGACCTCTCGCACGCCCCCGACGACGACGTGTTCCAGCTGGTCACCCGTCCGGAGGATGCGCCCGCCGAGCCCGAGCAGCTCGAGCTCGGTTTCGAGCACGGCGTGCCCGTCAGCCTAAACGGCGAGCGGCTCGGCCTCGTCGAGCTGATCGAACGCACCGCCGAGCTCGGAGCCCGCCACGGCGTCGGCATCGTCGACCACATCGAGGACCGGATCGTCGGGCTGAAGGTGCGCGACATCTACGAGGTTCCGGCCGCGGCGATCATCCTGCCCGCGCACCAGGACCTCGAGCGCCTCGTGGGCACGATCCACCAGAACCAATTCAAGCCCGCGCTCGAGCGGCAGTGGGCCTACCTCGTGTACGCGGGGCTTTGGTGGGAGCCGTTGCGAGCCGACCTCGACTCCTACATGGACAGCGTCAACGAGCGAGTCACCGGCACGATCGCGGTGAAGCTGTACAAGGGTCACGCGCGCGTGGTCACGCGCGCCTCGGAGAACGCCGTCTACGACGCCAGCCTGGCATCGTTCGCCGAGTCCGGGGGGCTGTTCTCGCAGGCCGCTTCGCCGGGCTTCATCGAGCTGTGGTCGCTGCAGTCGCGGATGGCGTGGCGGCTACGTAACGAGCGGAGTCGATAAAAGGCGACGCCTTGCCTGCCTGCGTGAGCGCTCGGTTTTAGCGCTTCTTGCGCGAAGTCACTATCGGAATCGGTCTGAGAGCTTGACTCTCCGGCACAAGGTGTCGAGAATCGCTCGAGATGAGACGACGCGCTTTGGGGCACGCGTGAGGCAGCGGCGGACGTGCTGGAAGTGCCTTCACCTGCTGGTGTGGGCGCTGATGGCATCCGTCGGCGCGCTGCTCATGTGGACGGCGGCGGCCGGCGGCACGCAGCCCTATGAAACATATGAGAGCGCCGTCGCCGCAGACGGGCCGGCGGCACAGTTCCGCTTCGACGACGCGACCGGCTCGAGCACGCTGGCCGACGCCGCCGGCAGCTACACCGCCACGAACAGCGGGATCGAGCTCGGCGGCGAAGGCCCGTTCGCGGGCAGCCACTCCGGCTCGTTCGGCGGCGAAGCGTACGCGGCCCTGCCGTCGAACCCGCTCGCCGAAACGAGCGAATTCACCGTCGAGGGGTGGGTCGATTGGCAGGGCGGCAGCTCCTACGGCGAGCCGATCTTCGATCTCGGCTCGAGCTCCTCCAACCACATGTACCTGACGCCGGCCTCCACTGGGGCCGAACACAAGCTGCTGTTCGAAATCCACATGAGCGAAGGCACGGCGGCCCAGGTCAGCGCCCCCGAGCTGACCAGTGGCGCCTGGCATTACCTCGCAGTGACGGAGACCAGCTCAGGCACGTTCACGCTGTACGTGGACGGGCAGCAGGTCGGCCAGACGACAGGCGCCGCGCTCGACCCCGCGTCGCTCGGCGCCGTCTCGAGCGACTTCCTCGGCAGGTCGCTCCTGTCCGGCGACCCGGACTTCCAGGGCGAGATGAGCAACGTCGCGTTCTACGCCACGGCGCTGTCCGCGAGCCGGGTAGCGGCGCACTACGCCGCCGCCGAGTTCCCCGTCGACACGGTCCCGCCGACGATCTCGGGGGCACCGTTCACGAGCCAGACGCTCACCGTCGACACGGGCAGCTGGGACGGCCTGACGCCGCTCTCCTACGCCTACCAGTGGCAACGCTGCGGCGTCGGCGCGATCGGCTCTCCCGGCTCCCAGCCCGGACAGCTCGAAACGCCGGAAGGCATCGCGCTCGATGCGCACGGCGACATCTGGGTCTCGAACACCTACGCCGGACGTCTGGAGGTGTTCAACGCCGAAGGCGACTTCCTGAAAACGGTGGGCACCCCCGGCTCCGAACCGGGCGAGCTCGGCGAACCCGAGGGGATCGCCATCGCCGACGGACACGTATGGGTAGTCGACTGGCACAACGACCGCGTGGAGGAGTTCGACGAAGAAGGCGAATACCTCGGCGAGTTTGGCTCCGAAGGCTCGGGCGACGGCCAGTTCCAGGGGCCCTACGGGATCGCCGTCGCTGCCGACAGAGACGTGCTCGTGGCCGACACGGGCAACGACCGCGTCGAGGAGTTCAGCGAAGGCGGCACCTTCGTTCGGCAGTTCGGCTCGGAAGGGACCGGGCCGGGGCAGCTCGAGCTCGGCTATCCGAACGGGCTCGCCGTCGACGGCTCGGGCCACGTGCTCGTGGCTGACACCGGCAACGACCGTGTCGAGGAGTTCAGCGACGAAGGTGAATACCTCGGCCAGCTCGGCTCGCCCGGCTCCGGCCCGGGCGAGCTCGACGGTCCGGGAGGCGTGGCGATCGGCTCGGGCGGCGAGCTCTGGATCCTCGACAGCGGCAACGACCGCGTCGAGGAGTTCAGCGCGAGCGGCGAATACCAACGGCAAATCGCGTCCAAGGGCTCACGCGCCGGCGAGCTCAATGGCCCCGAGGGCGTGGCGATCGACACGGACGGCCACGTGTGGGTCCTCGACACGCGCAACAGCCGCGTCGAGGAGTTCGGCGAAACCGGGGACTTCATCCCCAAGAGCGGCACGTGTACGAACCTCGCCGCTGCCACGGGCGCGAGCTACGCGCCGGGCTGGGAAGATGTGGGATCGAAGCTCCGAGCCGACGTCACCGCGAGCAACTCCGCGGGGGAAGCCAGTGCGTCCGCGGAAACCGAAGCGGTGGAAGAAGGAGGCGAACCGCCGGGGGCCCTCATCTTGCCGAGCATCTCCGGAAGCGCGCAGGCCGGGCAGATGCTCACGGCGAACCCCGGCTCGTGGATCGGCTCCGAACCGATCTCCTATGCCTACCAATGGCAGAGCTGCGACTGGATGGGCGTGGACTGCGAAGAAATACCAGGAGCGACCGGGGCGACCTACACGCTGCGCGAAGACGAACTGGGCAAGACCGTGTACGTCGTGGTGACCGCGACCAACGCGTTGGGCTCCAGTTCGGCCAGCTCCGAACCCAGCGCGGTGGTGCGCGGCGCGCCGCCGTCCAACACCGCGCCGCCTGCGATCTCGGGAACGGCTCAGCAGGGCCAAACGCTAAGCGCGAGCACCGGCACGTGGACGAGCAGCTCGACGCCGAGCTACACCTACCAGTGGCAGCGGTGCGACATGAGCGAAGAAGGCTGCACGCCAATTGAAGGCGCGACCAACGCCAGCTACCAGATCGGCGAAGCCGACGTCGGCGCGACCATTCGCGTCCGCGTCACCGCAACGAACCCCGCAGGCTCTTCGTCGGTCCGCTCGCCGGCGACCGAGCCAGTCGCCGCCAGCGGGGAGCCGGCCCCAGCCAACACGGCGCCGCCGACGATCTCCGGCGCGGCGCAGGAGGGACAGACGCTCAGCGCGAGCTCAGGCGCCTGGTCCGGCGGCGAACCGATCTCCTACGCCTACCAGTGGCAGGCATGCGACGAAGCTGGCGGCGAATGCGAGGACGTCGAAGGCGCGACCGGCGCGGAATATATCCCCGGCACACAGGATCAGGAATCACGCCTGCGCGTGCTCGTTACCGCCAGCGGACCCGGTGGCTCGGCGCAGGCGCGCTCCGCCGCGAGCGCCGTGGTGCAGGCAGGGGCGCCAAGCGAGCTGCAGGGCCCCTCGGTCGCGGGCGACCCGGTCGCCGACCAGCCGCTCGACGCGCAGGCGGGCGAATGGGAGGGGGGCGAGGTCCAGCTCGTCTACCAGTGGCAGGGGTGCAACGCGGAAGGACAGGAATGCGCCGACATCTCCGGAGCCACAGAACCTCAGTACGTGCCCTCCGAAGGCGACGTCGGGCGCACCCTGCGGCTGCGCGTCGGCGCAAGCGACGACGCGGGCTCCGTCACTGCGCTGTCGTCTCCCGTTGGTCCGGTCGAAGCGGCGAGCGCGCTGCTGAACACGCTGGCGCCGAGCATCTCAGGCGAAGCGCAGAGCGGCAAGACGCTGACGGCAGAGGCGGGGAGCTGGCTCGGGGCCGAAGCCGTCTCCTATACATACCAATGGCAGAGCTGCAACGTCTACGGCTCGGGCTGCGAAGCGATCGAGGGCGCCACCTCGCCAACGTACATCGTCGAACCCGCGCTCGCGGGCCGAACGCTGCGCGTCGCCGTCGCCGTCGCCGCCGCCGGCGAAGCCGAAGGCGACGGCGGGCAGGTCTCGTTGCCGACGCAGCCGGTCGCCGCGGAAGGTGCGCCCGTGCCCCAGGACGCGCCCGGGATATCCGGCACCGGGCTCACCGGCTACACACTCACGGCCACCATCCCCGCATTGTCGGGCGAGGCGCCCACCAGCGAGACCCTGCAATGGGAGCGCTGCGCCGAAGACGGCACGGCGTGCACCGCGATCACCGGCGCGAGCGGCGGCGACTACACGCTCACAGCCGCGGATGCCGGGTCGGCGCTGCGGCTGTTGGTGAGCGCGACCAACTCCCACGGCGCTGGCGAGGCGATCAGCCCTCCGATCATCGTCGGCGCCGCGACCCCCGCGAACGTGTCGGTCCCGAGCACAGCCGGCAGCTATGAGCCCTACCGCGCGTTGCGCGGCGACCCCGGCATCTGGACCGGGATCGGCACGATCGCGTTCTCATACCAGTGGCGCCGCTGTCCCACCACGGGCGAATGCGAAACGATCACCGCGGCCGGCGAACGCTCCTACACGCCGACATCGGTTGACGAGGGCCACGCGCTCCAGCTGCTCGTGACGGCCACCGACGCAGACGGGTCTGCGAGCGCGTCCTCGCCGCACACCCCAGCGATCGGCTCAGAAGCGGCGAGCCCTGAAAGCACGAGCCCGCCCTCGCTCGAAGGCACGCCCACCGTCGGCAACACGCTCAGCGCGTCCGCCGGCGTCTGGTCGGGCAGCGAACCGATCTCATACGCCTACCAGTGGCAGCGTTGCGACGCAGGCGGTGACGCGTGCACGGACGTCGCGGGGGCGACCAGCGCCGCCTACACGCTCGCCGGAGCCGACGCAGGCGCGCGGCTGCGCGTGCTCGTGCAGGCGAGCAACGCCGTCGCCAGCGCCAGCGCCAGCTCGTCACCGAGCGAAGTCGTAGGAGACGCCGGCCCGCCCGCGAACACCGCCGCGCCCGCTATCGGCGGCGAGGCCGGCGAAGGGCAACGGCTGTTCGCCGAAAACGGCGAATGGTCGGGCTCGTTGCCGCTGAGCTACTACTACCGCTGGGAGCGGTGCAACGCGGCCGGCGAAGCGTGCACGGACGTCGAAGGCGCGACCCAGCCCACCCACACGCTCACCGCCGCCGACGTCGGCCACACCCTGCGCTTGGAGGTGACCACCACCAACTCGCTCGGCAGCGCCGGCGCCCTCTCGCCGCAGACGGCGGTAGTCTCGCCCGCCGGCGAGGCGAGCACCTCCCCGGCGGTCGAAAGCATCGAACGCTACGACCCCTCACTGCTGGCCCCATCGAGTACCGCCGAAATCGAAGAACAGCCGCTCACGCCCGCGATCGAAGACGCCGGCGAACAGCTCTCGCCGCAGGGCACGCTAACGAGCTCGACGATCTCGAAGGTGACCCCTGGCGAACTTGCCGTGAACACGGCTGACGGAGAACTGAGCCTCACCCCGACCGCGACGTCAGCCAACGCTGCCACGACGCCTACGATCGTCAACGGCGCCGCCGCGCTGTTCGCCGAAACCTGGCGCGACAGCGACACGATCGTCCGGCCGAGCGCGCTCGGCGCGATCACGCTGCTGCACCTGCGCTCAGCCGAAGCGCCGGCCAGCTTCTCCTGGCAGGTCGACCTCGGCGAAGACCAGCAGCTCGAAGCGCTCCCCGACGGCAGCGTCGCGGTCACGGAACTGACGAGCATCGAAGGCCCGCCCGGCGAAGAAGGCGGCTTCGGAGCGGGCGGCCCCTCCGAAGCGCCGCCGCAGAGCGGAGGCGAAGGGCGCGGCGCCGGCGCAGCCGAAGAAGAACGCGGCTCGCTCGTCGAAGAAGGCGGGCTCACGCCGCTGCCGCCCGCTCCAACGCTGACGACCTCGGAAACAACGCCGCGAGAAGGCGAACCGCATCCCCAGGACACGCAGACGGTCTACGAACGCGACACGCGCGCGCTCGAATACGCCGAAACGCACCAGGCGAGCGTGCCGCTGATGCTGATCGAGGCCCCGACCGTGCTCGACGCCGCCGGCGAACCCGTGCCCGCGTCGCTCGGCGTCAGCGGCGACACGGTCACGCTCACGCTCACCCCGGGCGCCGGCGCCGCATATCCGCTCAGCGCCGAAGTTGCGACCGTCGCTCCCACCGACCTCGTCAGCACCGCGCGCGACCCCACCCACTACGGCCTATCCGAGCACGACCCGCATGTGTTCGAAACGCTCAACTCCAAGCTCGAGGGTCCGCCGCTGCACATCGGCGTTGCGCGCGACATCGTTCCCTACAGCGTCTGGAGCGAAACCCAGCCGAAGGAAGAACTGCTCAGATGGCTGAAAGCCGTCAGCGGAGACGGCCTCGCGCCGTACATCACGCTGGAAGCGGGATACGGAGGGCTGGACCGCTGCGACGACCCGAGCGACTGCCCGGAAATCAATCGCGAAGACTACAAGCACGACGTTGAAGCCGTGATGGGCGCGCTCGTCAACGGCATCCCCAGCGAAGGCATCCGCCCGGTCAGGAAATGGGGCGCGATGAACGAGCCCGACCAGCGCGAATCGAACCCCCTTTACGGAAACGCCACTGAGGCCGCGGAACTATGGGACATCGCCAACTCTGTCGCCGAAGGGCTGCATTGCGGCACCTGCCAAGTCGTGGCGGGTGAATTCACGAGCTACAGCAGCTACGTGGGCAAATACCGGGAAGCGATTCTCACGCTTCACAAGCGCGGCGTCCCATTGCCGCGCGTGTGGGGGCTGCACGACTACTACGACCTCGAACACTACACGCAGCACAGCGAAGCCGGCGAGGGCAACACCGAGGTCACCAAGTTCGTCAACGCGATCAACGGGGCCCTCGGCAAACCGCGCATCTGGCTGAGCGAGCAGGGCGTGAAGCTGCGAGAAAAAAGCGGCGAGAAGACCGTGCTCGCGCGCGGCATGCGGTCGAGGAACGGCAAGCCGATATCGGCCGAGCGGCTCCAGCGCGAAGCCGCCGACGACTTCCTCAAACTGGCGAACGGCCATAGCCGCGTCGAACTCGTCGACTACTACCAGTATCTCGGGCCGACGCTTCATCAGATTGAACACGAAGAAGGCTTCGACAGCGCGCTTGTAGCAGGCGAAGGCGTGGCCGCGGCCGAAAAACAGCCCGAGCGCCCGACGTACTGCGTGCTTGTGCTCGACAAACACGGCGGCTGCCCGCCAAGCTCGAAAACGGGACGCACGAGCGCGGTCACAGCCACCGCCGCCACCGCCTCGGCCCTCGTGAACCCCGAAGGGCAGCCGACGACCTACTCGTTCGAGTACGGGCCGACCAACACCTACGGGCACGGCACCCCCGCGAGCGAACTGCCGAACGAAACGGGCGAACAGACCGCCAGCGCCAACCTCAGCGGCCTCGAAACGTGCGCCACCTACCATTACCAGGCCCTCGCCGAAAACGAATCCGATGAAGAAGGGCCGAGCCCCGGCGGCGACAAGACGTTTCTCAGCGGCGGCTGCCACATCGTGAGCCTGTCCGGCGGAGGGCTCAGCGGGTGCGGCGCTGTCTCCACGGGCAAGGTCATCTGCTGGGGCAACAACCTCGGCGGCGAACTCGGTAACGGCGGAGAAGGCACGCAGAGCACGACGCCGGTGCTCGTGGACGGCATCACCAACGCGACCGCCGTGGGAACGGGCGAATACACTAGCTGTGCGCTGCTGGCCAGCGGCCGCATCGACTGCTGGGGCGGGAGCACGTGGGGGCAGCTCGGCGACGGCAGCGAAGAAAGCAGCTCGACGCCTGTGGAAGTGAGCGGCATCGCGAGCGCCGTCGCGCTCGGCGTGGGCGACTACTCGGCGTGCGCGGTGCTCGCCGACGGGCACGTCGAGTGCTGGGGAGACGGCAAAGAGGACCAGCTCGGTGACGGTAGCGAAGAAAGCAGCTCCACCCCCGTCGAAGTTAGCGGCATCGCAGACGCCAGGTCCGTGGCCGTCGGCGCGTGGGCCGCCTGCGCCGTGCTCGAAGACGGTGGCGTGAAGTGCTGGGGCTGGGGTGTCTTCGGCGAGCTCGGCGACGGCAGCAAAGAAAGCAGCTCGACGCCGGTGAAAGTCACAGGCATCACCGACGCGAGCGAGGTCACCGTCGGTGGGGATGCATACGCATGCGCGCGGCTCAGCAGCGGCGAGGTCGACTGCTGGGGCCGCGAAACCGGCAACGCCTACGCGCCGGGGGAACAGTGGTGGAGCACGACCCCGGTGAGGGTAAGCGGCATCAGCGGCGCCACATCGGTAATCGCCGAGGGCGAAGACCACACCTGCGTCGTCCTCTCGAGCGGCGGCATGCGGTGCTGGGGCGCCGACAACAACGGACAGCTCGGCGACGGGTCGTTCAGCTACAGCGAAACCCCGGTCGCCGTTAGCGGGCTCGGCGGCTCCGCCGAGGCAGCGGGCGGTGGGCTCAACTTCTCGTGCGCGCTGCTCTCGAGCCAGGGCGTCGAATGCTGGGGCGCCAACTCGTTCGGCGATATCGGCGACGGACGCGAACGTAGCAGCCTGAAACCGATGGCTGTGGTCAGCACCGAATAAAGATGGTCCGCTGGACCTGGGCACTGCATGGATGCCCCCCAGCGGGTGCCCCGCGCCTGATCAACACATGTCCAGTCGACCGCAACTTTTCGAGTGGCGGACTAGTTTGATCTATATGCGCCGAAGCGTGCTCATGACCGCTGCACTGCTTATCGTCGCAGCTTGCGCGTGCCCGGCGTGGGCGACGTCAGGGCACCCTAGGAATACCGTGACGTGCAGGTTGGGGCAGCGGCGTCCTGTCGTGGCTGACGGGCAGGCAGAGGTGTATGTCGCTCAGGAACCGATCTTCGAGGTGCACACTCGAAGCGTGTTGGGTTATGAGCCTGTGTTTCGCGGCTGTGCCTATGGGAGTCACCGGTCGTTCAGGCTGGGGATCACCGCAAACGGTGGAGGCGGTGGCGGCGCGGCTGTCGGCACCAAGCACGTCGTTCTCGACGGAGCAGTAGTCGCTTATGAGCGGTACGGCGTGGCATCGTTGGGAGGAGCAGCCGAATTCTACGTGTTTGTGCTTAATCTGCGAACTGGCAAGCTGCTGGACAGGGTCCCGACGGGTGTGCCGATGGAACCGAATGAATACCACGTGGGCGTGGGTCCGGTTGAGACGATGGTGGTGAAGCCTGATGGCGCGGTGGCGTGGGTCGCGTTGGATGAGCAGCGTTCGGAACGCATTGAACATGAAGTCGGCCATGACGTGAACTATTACGATCTTTACGCGCTGGGGAGCAGTGGTGAGCGTCTGCTGGCGTCGGGTACGGAAGTCGATCCGTCGTCGTTGGCGTTGGCTGGTGGCACGCTGTATTGGACGCAGGATGGGAAGGCGTTCTCGGCTGGGTTGAGCTGAATGAGCGGACATCGTCGCCGGCGACGAGTTGTGCCATTGGCGGTTTCGGTTCTCGTGTTGTTCGTAGCCTCGTGTCCGGTGTGGGCGGCATCGACGCATCGCAGGGGATTTGTCAGGTGCGGGTCGGGGGAGCTAAGCCTGGTCGTGGCGGATAGCCAGGCGGAGGTGTACGTCGCGAAGGAACCGTATTTCGAGGTGCACACGCACAACGTGTTGGGGACGGAGACGGTTTATCGTGGGTGTGTCTATGGGAGCGACCGCTCGGTCAGATTGGGGAGCGTCACGAACGAGCCGGTCGGCAGCGCTCCGTCTATTGGCAGCAGACACATGACGCTTGACGGGACGATCGTCGCTTATGAACGGTATGCAACCGCCAGCGCATCCGGAGAAGGGGCCGGCTACTTCGAAGTGTTTGTGCGGAATCTGCGCAGCGGGCAACTGCTTGACCGTGTGCCCACGGGGATGCCGCTGGAAGCCAGGCGCTTTTACGTGGGTGTGGGGTCGGTGCGGACGATGGTGGTGAAGGCGGATGGCGCGGTCGCCTGGATTGCGTTGGACTTTCAACGATCGGAGCAGCTCGCACGCCTGATCGGCCGTGAAGTGAACTACTACGATCTTTACGCGCTGGACAGCAGTGGTGAGCGTCTGCTGGCGTCGGGTACGGAACTCGCTCCGTCGTCGTTGGCATTGGCGGGGAGCACGCTGTATTGGACGCAGGGCGGCAGGCCGTTCTCGGCTGGGTTGGAATGAGGAAGGCATGAAGTAGCATTGGGGCGATGAGTCGCAACCGCTACACGCTTCTCGGCTACGCCGTCTGGCACGGCGGCAAGTGGTATCTGCGCAAGCGGATGGCCTCGGCGCGCAAGCTCGCGCTGGGCGGGCTCGGCACCGCCGCCACGCTCACCGGCGGCGCGATGCTCGCCAAACGCCTCGCCGGCTGAGCCCTCGCGCCGCGCGGCGGGCGTCGTCCGGCCCGGCGATTACCTTGGCCGTCATCGTGATGGCAGAGGGCAGCGAGACGCCGAACGGCGAACACGGCCGCGGCCCCGAGTCGCGCCCGCCGCGAAGCGAGGGCGACCTGCTCGCCGAACGCCGCGCCAGGCGCGCCGCCGAGAGCGGCGAGCTCGCGCTCGCACGCCGCGCGGAGGCGGCGGAGGCGACGGTGCAGACGCTCGAACGCCACGTGGCGAGCCTGCAGCAGCGCCTGCGCGAGGCCGAAGACGAGCGGCGGCGGATAGACGAGCAGGTCGAGGCTCAGCGGACGGAGGCGCTCGACCGCGAGCACGAGCTGCGTCGCGTCAAGCAGGACCAGTACGCCGAGCAGCAGCTGCGCGTTGAGGTCGAGGAGCGGCTGCTGGTGATCGAACGCGAGAGCCGCGCCGAGATCGAGGGGCTGAGCAGCCGCCTGAGCGCGCGCGAGCGCGACGCGCGCGAGCTCACGCTGCGCCTGGAGGCCGTCCAACGCCAGCTCGCCGAGGCCGAGCAGGGCGCGGCGGCCGAGCGAGCCGCCGCGCGCGCGCAGGCGTCGTCCGTCACCGAGCGCGGCGACACGCGGGCGCGCCTCGGCGAGCTCGAGCGCCGCACGGCTGAGATCGAGCAGAGGCTCGACGCCGAGCGGGCCGCGCGCGAACGCTCCGAGCGCCTGCTGGAGGGCATGCGCGAGGGCCATCGGCGGATGCAGGCGCTGGTCGCGCAGATGAGGGACATCGTCGCGCGCGTCGGCAGCGCGCTCCTCGACGACGGGGTCCCGGTCGAAGGGGCGCCCGGCGGCGCGCGGCCGAGGTCCTCCGCGCCGGCGCCCGAGCGCCGGGAGCAGCCGTCGGCTGAGCATCGGCAGACGGGCACGGAGATGGCCGACGCCCTGGCCGCCGCCGTCGAGCGGCTGCGCGCGCGCGCCGAGGACGCGCAGCCGGCAGCCGGGCAGGCCGAGACGCCCGACGGGCAGGGCGAGACGCCCGCCGCGCCGGCCGCGACGCGCGCCGATACGCCGGCCGCGCCAGCTCCCGAGCTGCCGATGCACAAGCACAGCCTGTCGTGGTTCGCGCGCATGAGGATCAAGCGCAAACAGCGGCGCGGGGCCTGAGCCTCCGCCGGGCGGACGCCTAGCATGCAGTCCACGTGAGCAAGCCGGTCTGCGCCCACCTGCACGTCCACTCCGAGTACTCGCTGCTCGACGGTGCATGCAAGATCGAGGCGCTCGCGCAGCGCGCCGCGCAGTTCGAGCAGCCGGCGCTCGGGCTCACAGACCACGGCGTGATGAACGGCGCGGTCGAGCTGTACAAGGCCTGCAACAAGCACGGCGTCAAGCCGATCGTCGGCTGTGAGATCTACCTCGTCGACGACCACAGCGCCTCCGGCGCCGGACGCGTCGAGCGCAACCACCTGACGCTGCTCGCCGCCGACGACCGCGGCTACCGCAACCTCGTGAAGCTGTCCTCGGCCGGCTTCCTGGAGGGCCTCCAGCGTGGCAAGCCGACCGTCGACCTCGCGCAGGTCGAGCGTTACTCCGAGGGCGTGATCGCGCTCACCGGCTGCCTCGCCTCGCGCTTCTGCCAGCGACTGCTGCACGACCGGCCCGCGGAGGCGCGCGCCCACGCCGACGATCTGCTGCGCGTGTTCGGGGCCGAGAACGTTTACTTCGAGGTCCAGAAGAACGGGCTCGCACCCCAGGACAAGTGCAACGAGGGAATCGTGCGGATCGCGCGCGAGCTCGACGGCCGGCTCGTCGGCACCGGCGACGTGCACTACCTGCGCCGCGAGGACTACGCCCACCACACCGCGCTTTTGTGCGTGCAGACGAAGAGCACCATCAAAGAGCCGAAGCTCACGTTCGACACCAACGAGTTCTACCTGCGCGACAGCGCAGAGATGGCCAGCGCCTTTGCCGAGTGGCCGCAGGCGATCGCGAGCACGGTCGAGATCGCCGAGCGCTGCAACGTGGAGATCGAGCTCGGCAAGCAGCTGATCCCGCGCTTCCAGACTCCTGACGGGAGCGATGAGCGCGACTACCTTCGCGCGCGTGTGCAGGAGGGCCTGCGCCTGCGCTACGGCGACCCGCCTCCCGCGCAGGCGCGCCAGCGCATGGAGATGGAGCTCGAGGTGATCGACCGAATGGGCTTCAACGCGTACTTCCTGATCGTGTGGGACTTCGTCAAGTACGCCAAGGACAACGGCATCGCCGTCGGCCCCGGCCGCGGCTCGGCGGCGGGGTCGATCGTCGCCTTTAGCCTTGCGATCACCGACGTCGACCCGCTCGAGTACGACCTCCTGTTCGAGCGCTTCCTGAACCCCGAGCGCGTGTCGATGCCGGATATCGACATCGACTTCTCGGTGCGCGGGCGCGAGCGCGTGATGCGCTATGTGACAGACAAGTACGGCCGCGAGTCCGTTGCCCAGATCGTGACCTTCGGCAAGATGTTCCCGCGCGCGGCCACGCGCGACGCGGCGCGCGTGCTCGGCTTCGACTACGGCGCGGGCGACCGCCTGGCGAAGCTGATCCCCGACCCGATCATGGGTCGCTCGCCATCATTCGAGGAGTGCCTGAAGCCCGGCCAGCCGCTGCGCAAGGCCTGTGACGAGGACCCGGCGGCGAAGCAGATCGTGGACGTCGCGCAGGGTCTTGAGGGGATCGTGCGCAACTCCTCGATTCACGCCGCCGCGGTGGTGATCGCGGACCGACCGCTGACGGACATCGTGCCGTTGCAGCTGGCGGACGCGGGCACGGACGAGAACGGCGAGCGCGCCTTCCGCACGGTCACGCAGTTCTCGATGAAGCCGATCGAGGAGATCGGCATCCTGAAGATGGACTTCCTGGGGCTGCGCAACCTCGACGTGATCGAGGACGCGCTCGACATCATCGAGCGCTCGAGCGGCACGCGCCCGGACATGACCACGCTCCCGCTGGATGACGCGAACACCTATGCGATGCTCGCCGCAGGCGACTCCACGGGCGTGTTCCAGTTCGAGTCCGAGGGCATGCGCGAGGCGCTGCGCAAGGTACGCCCCACCGAGTTCGAGGACCTGATCGCGCTGAACGCCCTGTATCGCCCGGGCGCGATGGATCAGATCCCCGTGTATGCGCGCGGCAAGCACAACCCGCAGGCGATCTCCTACCCGGACGAGCGCCTGCGCGCGATCCTCGAGTCCTCGAAGGGGGTGATCCTCTACCAGGAGCAGGCGATGCAGATCTCCAAGGAGCTGGCCGGCTTCTCGGGGCCCAAGGCCGACGATCTGCGTAAGGCGATCGGCAAGAAGAACCGCGCGGCGATGGCTGCGCTGAAGCCGGAGTTCGTCGAGGGCTGCCGCGCCTCGGGCACGAGCGAGCAGGTGATCGAGTTCCTGTGGACGACCAACGAACGCTCGGCCGACTACTCGTTCAACCGCTCGCACGCCGCCTGCTACGCGCTGATCGGCTATCGCACCGCGTGGCTGAAGGCCAACTACCCGGCGGAGTACATGGCCGCGTTGATCTCCTCGGTGATGTCCACCAAGGACAAGGTGCCGTTCTTCGTGGCGCGCTGCGAGGAGATGGGCATCGAGATCCTGCCGCCCGACGTCAACGTCTCAGACCACGAGTTCACGGTCGAGGCACACGACACGGACGGTCGCATCGGCAACATCCGCTTCGGGCTGGATGCGGTCAAGGGCGTCGGCTACCAGGCGGTCGAGGCGATCAAGCGCGCCCGCGGCTGATGGCGAGCAAGCTGCGCGTCCGTTCACCTCGCTGTGGGACTTCTGCGAGCGCGTGGACTGCCGCACGGTCAACAAGAAGGCGATCGAGGCGCTCGTCAAGTGCGGCGCGCTGGGCTCGACGGGCGCGAGCCGAAAGGGCATGCTGGCCGTGCTCGAGGACGCACAGAGCAGGGGCCAGCAGCACCAGCAGGACGCGCTGATCGGCCAGGGCTCGATCTTCGACCTTGCCGAAGAAGCGCTTGCTGGATCGGGCGGAGAGCCAGCCAGCGCGCTCGCGTCGCTCGCCAGGCCGCCCGACCCGCCGATCCCGAGCGAGGAGTACGACCAGGCCGAGCTGCTGGCCGCGGAGAAGGAAGCGATCGGGCTGTTCGTGTCCGCGCACCCGCTCAAGCCGCTGCGCGACGCGCTGCGCATGCGCGTCGATTGCCCGATCTCGGCCTTGGCCGAGCGCCGCGACAAGGACATGGTCACGGTCGGCGGGATCATCACCGCGAGCAAGCGCATTCGCACGCGCAACGGCGACCACATGATGTTCGCGACCCTCGACGATCTCGCCGCGTCCGTGGAGACGCTCGTGTTCGGCAACGCGCTGTCCGAGTTCGAGGGCGCGCTCGCGGTCGACCAGGTCGTGATCGTGAAAGGTCGCGTGGACCACAAGGAAGCCGGCAACACGTGTCTTGTGGTCCAGTCGGTCGAGCGTTTCGCGCCCTCGCAGGAGGAGATCGAGCGGGCGCGATCGCAGGCGCGCGCGGCCGAGCGCACCGCCACGGCGCTCGCACAACCGGTCACGTTGCGTGTCACCGCCTCCGAGCTGTCGTCGAACACGATCGACGAGCTCAAACAGGCGATCGAGGAATACCCCGGTCCCGCCGACGTGTACGTCGACATCGACACGAGCGCGGGCACGCGGCGCGTGCGCCTGGGCGAGGGCTACCGCGTGAAGCACACGCCCACGCTGCTCGCCGAGCTCGAGCAGGCGGTGCCCCAGGCGCGTTTCGTGCGCGGCGCAGCGCCAGCACCCGAGCCGGTCCGCGCGGTCGCGGCGGTCGCCGGCTAGCTGCTGGGCAGCTGCTTGCCGCCGCCGGCGCGCATCGCGATCCCGCGCTCGCGCAACCGCATCGCATACTCGACTTCCTCGCGCGGAGGTCCCTGTCTGTTGACCCCCGGGGTCTCGAGCACGCACGGCCGCCGCTGAAGGCTGGGGGCTGAAAGGAACGCCGCGCAGCCCTCCTCGCCGAGCTCGCCCGTGCCGATGTTGGCGTGGCGGTCGCGGTTGGAGCCAAGCGGCGTCTGCGAGTCGTTGAGGTGCAGCGAGCGGATCCTCCCGCGGCCGAGCTCGCGGGTGGCCTCGCGCAACGTGCGGGTCACGCCATCCGTCGTGCGGATGTCATAACCGGACGCGAGCAGGTGGCAGGAGTCCAGGCACACGCCCAGCCGTGGGCCGGCGCCTGCCGCCTCGAGCAGCTGTGAGAGCTCGCCAAATGAGCGCCCGAGCGTGCCGCCCGCGCCGGCGGTGTTCTCGAGGTGCAGCTCGCACCCCTCGCTGTCGGCGAGCGCTTCGCCGATCGTCTGGCCGGCGCGCTTGATCGCGCTGGCGAGCTCGCCCTGCTTGGCAGATCCGGGGTGCAGCACGACGGCGGCAGCGCCGATCGCGTGACCGACGCGCAGCGAGTGAGTAAGAGACGCCAGCGATTTCTCACGGATCGTGGGATCGTCGCTCGCGCAGTTGATCAGATACACCGCGTGGATCAGAACGGCGTCGATCGGGCTCGAGGCCATCGCCTGCCGGAACGCGGCGACGGCCTCGTCGCTATAGGCCGTCGGGCGCCACATCCGTGGAGACTGGTTGAAGATCTGGATCGCCCGGCAGTCGCGCTGCACGCCGCGCTCGATCGCCTTGGGCAGCCCCCCGGCGGGGGAGACGTGCGCGCCGATCAGCAAAGCGCGTGCCGAGTTACGGCTGCGACTAGCATGCGACGCATCCTATGAGGGTTCGCTTCGCGCCATCTCCCACGGGCGCCCTGCACATCGGTGGCGCCCGCACAGCGCTGTTCAACTGGCTGCTCGCACGCCACAGCGGCGGCGAGCTGGTGCTGCGCATCGAGGACACCGATCGCGAGCGCTCGACCCCCGAGAACATCGAGCAGATCCTCGACGCCCTGACGTGGCTCGAGCTCGACTGGGACGAGGGCCCGATCCTCCAGAGCGAGCGCTCCGAGCGCCACGGCGAAGCCCTGGCAGCACTGCTCGCGTCGGGGCACGCGTACCGCTCGCGCGCCACCGGCGAGGACGTGAAGGCGTTCAAGGAGCTCTACGGCGCCGACCGTGGCTTCAGGGGCAAGCCCGAAGACGACGGCGCCGTGCGCCTGCGCGTGCCCGCCGACGGGGCGACCGTCGTGCACGACATCGTCCGCGGCGACACTCGCTTCGAGAACGTGCACCTCGACGACCCGGTGATCGCTCGCGCCGACGGCTCGGTGCTCTACAACTTCGCTGTCGCGATCGACGACCTGGACGCGGGCATCACCCACGTCGTTCGCGGCGAGGACCATCTCTCGAACACGCCCAAGCAGCTGCTCGTGATCGAGGCGGCGCGCGCGGCCGGCCTGCACACGCACACGCCGCTGCCGCAGTACGCGCACCTGCCGCTGCTGCACGGACCCGACGGCAAGAAGCTGTCAAAGCGCCACGGCGCGGCCTCGGTGCAGGAGCTGCGCGACGCCGGCTACCTGCCAGAGGCGGTGCGCAACTACCTCGCGCTGCTCGGCTGGGGCACGGGCGATGACACCACGCTGCTCGGCACCGAGGAGCTGATCGAGCGCTTCACGCTCGAGCGCGTCAGCCGCAACCCCGCCCGCTTCGACGAGGCCAAGCTCAGGTGGCTGAACGGCCTCTATATCCGCAGCCTGCCCGTGCCCGATCTGACGCGACGCCTCGAAGCCTTCACCGGGCGTGAAGGACTCGAAGACGCGGTGCGGATCAGCCAGGAGAAGATCTCCACGCTCGCTGACTTCTGGCCGCTCGCAGGCTCGTTGATCGACGGGCCGCGCGAGGACCCGAAGGCGCGCGAGCGCTGGCTCGACGGGCACGGTCGCGACGCGCTCGCAGAGGTACGTCGCGCCCTCGCCGACAGCGCCGGCTTCGACCAGGCCGCCGTCGAGCGGGCGCTGGAGGCGGTCGTCGAGCGACGCGCAGCCAAGCCGCGCGAGGTCTACCAGCCGCTGCGCGTGGCGATCTCCGGCGGCACCGTCTCGCCGGGGATCTTCGAGAGCGTCGCGCTGCTCGGGCGCGAGGAGACGCTGCGCCGCGTCGACCGCGCGCTGGTCAACGGCACGATCTAAATCACCCCTTAATTTTTCCTACCGGATGCCGATAGGACCCCATCGCTGGAATCACCGGCCCGGATGGCCGGCGAACCCAAGGAAGGGGTCATAGACGGCATGCAGGCAACCGCCGCAGCAAAAAAGCTGCCCGACGCAAAGACTGCGACGGCAGCAACCAAGTTGACCGCAGCACGCAAGCCGGCGAGTACCGGGAGGGTCACGGCGGCAAAGAAGCTGACAGCCACGCCCGTGCGTCGTCCGCTGCAAGCGCAGCGGCGCTCGTCTGCGCCCGTCTCCGCCGCGGCCGAGCGCGGCCCGGCCTCCGGCGAGCGCCACCAGAACGAGGGTCACGGCCGACGCCTGACGATGGCCTTCGAAGCGCTCGAGGCGTTCCCCGCGCTGGCCGAGTCGCGCGACCGCCTGCTGTCGGTGATCTCAAAGGACCACGTCGCGACCGCCGACGTGGTGTCCGCCGTCGAGTCCGATGTCGCGCTGATCATCGCCGTGCTGCGCCTGGCCAACCGCGCCCAGGAAGGCCGGGCGCGTGTCGACACCGCGGTCGCCGCAGTCGAGATCCTGAGCACGCACACGGTGCAGGCCGTCGCCAGCCGCGTGCGCACGTTCGACTTCTTCGAGCGTGCGAGCGTGTGGGACAGCGCGCCGGAGCGCTTCCGGCTGCACGCGCTCGCCACCCAGCACGCCGCCGACAGGATCGCATCGGAGGTCGGCTACGAGAACCGCGACCGCCTGACGGTCACGAGCCTGCTGCACGACGTGGGCAAGCTGGTGCTGCTGCACGCATACCCCGGCTACCCCTCGCAGGTCCACCGCGGCGCCAGGACGCCGGAGGAGCGCATCCACCAGGAGCGGCGCGAGCTCGGCGTCGACCATGCGCTCGTGGGCGGCGTGCTGATCCGCCGCTGGGGTCTGCCCGCCTCGCTCGCCACGCCAGTTGAGCGCCACCACAACCCAGACGTCGAAGGCGAGGCCGCGTTCATCCGCCTCGCCGACATGCTCGCCCACTACGGGCAGGGCGGACGCGTGTCCCCCAGCGAGATGCTGCACACCGCCCGCGGCGTGGGCCTCGGCCCCGACGAGCTCAGGCGCGTGATGTACGAACTGCCAGGTGGCTCGGGGCAGCGCCAGCGTCACGTCGACCCGTGTCCGCTCTCCGGGCGCGAGCTGGGCGTGCTCCAGCGGCTGGCGGAGGGCAAGGTGTACAAGCAGATCGCGCACGAGCTGACGCTCTCGACCAGCACCGTGCGCACCCACCTGCACAACATCTACGGCAAGCTCGGTGCCGTCGACCGCGCACAGGCCGTGTTGATCGCGAGAGAGCGCGGCTGGCTCTGAGGCGATCAGCAAGCCTTGCCTGCTGACCGCCTCAGCGGGCTCGGTTCCCTAGCATCGGCGGCGATGATCTCGATCACCAGCAAGTCTCCCTACGCCGTGCTGGCGCTCGCGGAGCTCGCCCGCAGCGCCGGCTCGGGGCCCGTGCCGATCGGTGAGCTCGCGCGCCGGCGCGACGTTCCGGTGCAGTTCCTCGAGCAGCTGTTCGCCACGCTGCGACGCGGCGGCATCATCAGCTCCCAGCGTGGCGTGAAGGGGGGCTATCGCTTCGCCCGCGATCCTGGTGAGATCACCGTGCTCGAGGTTGTCGAGTTGCTCGACGGTCCGCTCGGGCGCGACGCCGAGGGGACGTTCGCCGAAGCGGCCGAGGCCGCCCGCAGGGTGCTGGCGCAGACGAGCATCGCCGACGTGCTCGAGCGCGAGATGCGCGAGGCCGGGGCGAGTATGTACCACATCTAGAAGCCGGCTCGCGCCCACGGGTCCAATGGCTCTGGAATGCGGTTTTAGCCGCTGGGGAACCGCTCAAACCGCACCAGTGAGCGTCCGACTGTGACGCAACTGTGGCGCACCGCGGGCCACCGCGCGACCTCCGACAGCCCGGCTCGTTACAAGCTACGCGAGGCTAGAAGGGGAGAGTCTTGAGAAGCTTGCCCTTGCGCGAGCGCCACATGATCTTTTCTGGTTGCCCCGGAGTTTCGCGGACCGCTGGCACCGTCGAGTACGGGACGAGCGCCGCCCAGACGTTGTTGACGACGGCGACCGTTACAGAGGCGGGGAACCAACTGTCTTCATGCTGATAGCGCAGCGTGACCTTAGCGACACCGTCGGGTACCAGACCCGAGACAGTCTCGGTCCCTGCGTCCCAACCAAAGCCACCCGAATAGCCCTGGTGCTTGATGAACCATGCCGCCACCGGGGGCCAGACGCCGCTTCCGAATGGCCCCCCGACTGTGAGTAGAAACAAGGTTTCATGAGCCAGAAAGCCGTTTTCACAGGCGTGCGCGGCCGGGACGAGGTAGAAGGTGCTGCCGTCGATGACGCGAGCGCGGCGGATGAACCTGACGTAGACGCCTTCCGCGTCGATGCTGGGGGCATCGGGAGGGAGGGCGTCTGAGGGGGTCGTCGGCCGCCGCAGCGGCGCGAGGATTGACCGGAGTTCCGCCGACGGGGTCCCGTTGCTCGTGGTCTCGACGATCGTCTTACACGGCGCGTTTGCCTCGCCGCGCGGGCAGCACGGGTAGCTGAGCGCCGCGCGTCCCAACGACTGTCCCCGAGATGTGACGTCCTTCGTGACATGCCCAGCCACCGAGCCGCTCGCTAGAGGCACAGCGACCGCCGAACCGATCGCTATGAGCAAGCCTAGGCTTATCGCGTGTGCTCTCATACCGCCTGAGACTATTCCGCACGTCCAAAGTTGCGCTCGGTCCGTCAGGCCCCGAAGCCGGTGGAGGACCGGGATTGGTCTACGTAGTTGTGGGCGCTCCGCGACTCCAAGCGAGACGCCAGACAGGGTCAACGACGAAGATCAAGACCAACACTAGTACGAGCACGCCAAACGGGGCGGGTGTGGCCGTGGCGGCCCCAACACCGAGCACGCTCGAGAGGAGTATCAGCAAACCCGGGGGGCGGTCGTTCACCTCGCGCATCGACCCCCTGAGCGCGTGCGGACCCAATCGAGAGGCGCATATGGCCAAGCAACCCCGGCACGATGAGCGCGAAGGTAAGCGCCTCTGGCCAGTCCAGCGCTGCACCTACGACTGCTGGGACGACTAGCAGCAGGTAAACGGCCGCCAAGCGTTGATCGAAACGCGGAGGAGCCGAGGCTGGTGGCCGCCAACGCCAACGGTTAGTCGACATCGCCCAGAGCTCCCAGCATCCTGAGCAAAGAATAGCCACCGGGCGAGGGTCACAAGGAGGCTCATCGTCGCCGACGCTCGAGCGGTCGTCTACCAGGCACTTCCGAACCTGCGTGAGGCGGCGACCATATATGCGTGCTCCTACAAAGACAAGCGTGCGTTCCGTCTCGGTTCGGCGCCGTACGGCAGCGCCGCCGGATCGGGCGGAATTTTCCCGATCGCCCCTTGAAAGGCCCGATCGTCGCGTACGCCCCCGAAGAATCATTTGGCCCACCGATGGGCCGCGGCGCTCAGCGCGCGGCGCGACACCCGAGGACGTGGGGGCCGGCCAGCTGCCCCCACGCCATCGCGTGCTGCTCCTACGCAGCTATTCCCAGCTGATGCTGCCCTTCTTGATTTCCGCTACCAGCGAGCTGGCGTAGCTGCCGTTCTTGTATTCCGTCTTGGGCAGCGCTTCGCAGAATTCACCTTCCAGTTCGTAAGGCACCTTCGTCAGGGCGGTGGCGATCGCGAGCTTCTTCACGACGCTGGTGCCCTTGCGTGTGGTGACGGTTGTTTCTTCGTTGCTGAACCTCGCCGCGGTGTATTCCGCTTCGGGTTTCTTCAGCGCCTTCGCCGGATATGTCCCGGCTTCGATGTCGATCGTGCACTTGAAGGGCCCCTTGAGCGCGATTTCGATTTCGCTTGCGCCTTCCAGCCTGCCTTCGTTGATCGTGCCTCCGCTCCCGATTTCGACGACGCCGTTTGCGTGGTAGTTGAACGTCACCGGCCCGAGGAACTTCGCTTTCAGTTCGTATTCGGCTTTGTCCAGCGTGGCTTCCGCTTCACAGTCCGAGAACTTGACGACGGACGTCAGCGTTTTCGAGGGAAACACGGGTGCTGTGCTTGCGTTGGTGGACTTCGCCTTTTCGCACGTGACGGTGAACGGCTTCAAGGTGAACGTTTGCGTTTCGCCGGTGACGCGGGGCGCCACGTCCTTGGTGCCGATGAACATGTGTGGGTTGGGCGGTTCGGTTTTGCTCGCGAGCGCCGGCGTGGCGGCAAGCGCCAGCACCGCGATCGCCAGAGCTGGCGCTAGTCGGCGTCTCATCCCCGGTCTCCTCCTTGGGTGGCTTCGTGTCAAGGCGCGTGCCGCTGGTGCGGCGACGCGCCATCCGCTCGTCTGTCCTAGACGCGTGCAGCCTACCAGCGAGCGACCGCCGGCGCGCCGACGGCCGGAAGGCAACTCACGTCGTGCATGCGGACTCGTAGGAGGCGTGCTGCGTCGGTTGTTCGAAGAAGGCGGCGGACGCCTGCCACGTGAACTCGCCTGCGGTGCAGGTGTTCGGGTTCGGCGTGACCACGCTCGAGACTTTCGACCTGCCGTGCTTGCGCGTGGCTCCGAGGCGCAGATCGAGGTACTTCATGCTCGTATATGGCGCGCCGGGTACGGTCGTGGTGAGGGGGATGTCGACTTCGAGCAGTTCGTGGTCGACGTAGACCCCCGGCATCACCACCCCGATCGCGGCGGGCGAGTTCCCTTCGAGGTAGAAGTCGATCTCTTCACCGGCGCCGAACACGCCCTGAACCGACGCCTGCTCTTCGATGCGTTCCCCTCCGAACTCCACATACAGCCGGGCGCTTCCCCGCGGACCAGCGAGCGAGCCCTCTGGACAGCCGCTCACCCCGTCTGCGGCGAGCACCGCTTCGGTGCAGGTAGGAAAGCCGCTTCGGTTCCCGGTGACGCCTGGGGGCAGGACGAGCACGACGGTCGTAACCGGCGCCGGGCTTCCAAAATAATCGTTGCCGGTGAAGGCGAAGACCCCGTTTATCACCGCGCCCTTGTCGGGCGTCTTCGTCGAGAACGATGCTTTGAGGCTGACGGACGTTGCTGCGTAGGCGCTGGCGGCTGCCATGCCAGCCAGCAATGCAGCGACTGCGAACACTGTGATGCCCCTACTGCCTAGAAGACCGAGCCGTCTCACAAGCCCCCCGATCCTGTTGTTGTGGTGCCCCACACCGACGGCCGTCAGCCGCACGACGCGCACCGGTGAGACACTTTACGCGAGCAGTCCTGGGCGGGATTCCTCGGCCCTGTCGGCTCTCGCGCCCCTACAACCCCGACGACCCCGAGTCCCATTCGGATGTGACCAGGCTGGCCCCGGGCCCGGAGTCGCCTTCGGGCGCGGTGTCGACCGACAGGTAGGAGTAGGACCCCGGATTGGGTTCCTTGACCATCCCGGGGCAGCCTTTGCGCAGGTTCTCGCAGTCCCACCGCTTGCCGTTCTTGAGGTGGATGTCCAGGCGCGAGTAGTAGTAGAAGGAGAACGCGTTGCCGTCTTTGCGGGGATCGATGGCAGCCTCGACGGGGTCTTCGCGCCAGCGCTCGGTGAGCAGCCGGTCATCGGCGGACTTCTCACGCTTGACGTAGCGGTCGAACCACGCGCTGGTGTACCAGGCGATCTCATCGGCGCCGCGCAGAGACGCGCCGAATGCCTGGTTGGGGATGAAGCTGAAGTCCAGGTGCGAGCCGCCGCGGATGATGATCTCGCCGCTGTCGACACCGGCTGCGGTGTAGGCGAGCGACTCTTTGGACTTGCCCTCCGGGTTCGGCAGCGAGGTGTTGGGCTCGGGCGGCAGCCCGTAGTCCGCTGACATGCCCAGGCCGGGCTTGGTGATCGGCACGGTCGTGCGGTCGGCGGGATCGGCGGGGCACGGCTTCTCGCCGATCGTCTGCGTGGACCCGGGGGCTCCGCCGGGGACTTCGGCGCCTTCGGGCGCCGGCGGTCCGAGGTTGTCCCAGGCCACGACTGCCTTCACGCGCGGGTCCCACTGGGCGATGTAGGAGACGCCGACGGCGCCGTAGGAGTGCCCGGCGAGGCCGATCTCCGAGGGCTTGAGCAGTCTCCAGAACGGGTTGTAGGCGGCGTCGAATCCCTGCTTGACGCGTTCGTTCTGCTTGGCCGCGTGGCTGGTGCCCGTTTCGCAGCTGGGCACGGGCTCGTAGGGGTGCTTGGGGGTGGACAGGAAGAAGTCGAGCGCGTCCTCTGTGCCGTCGTAGAACGGGCGGCCGTCGGTCTGCGCAGGCACCCCTTCGTCTTCGTCGGGGGCCTGCCCGAGCGTGTCGCTCTGTCCCTGTCCCTGGGGGTCGAACGTGAGCACCACATAGCCGTCCTTGGCGAGCGCCTGGGCGGCGTACCAGTACATCTGTTCGTCGGCCTGCACGGAGCCGTCGGTGATGACCACGCCGGGACGCTTGCGCTGCCCGCCGACCGTGGCCCACACGCGTCCGGAGATGGTGGCGCCGCTGCGCGCGGTGAACAGCACCTTGCGCACGATCCCGTCGCCGTCCTTTTCCCAGTCGTATAGGCGGACGTCACCGGCGCAGCCGTTTTCGCCCTCGAAGCAGAGATCGTCGGAGAACAGGCGCCCGGGGTCTTCCAGCTGCTCGCGCGTCGCTTCTTCGTGGTTCTTCAGCCCCTGTGCGGCCAGCTCGGCCTGGTATTCGGGGGTGTCGTAGACGGTCTGGCGCTCCTGCGTGATCGCGAAGTTCTGCGCCTCGAGCGTCGGTTCGAACGTGGTCGGCGGTTCGTCGTATTCGGTCGCGTAGCTCGCCGCCGGCAGCGCCAGCACTGCGAGCATCGCCGCCACCACCACCGTCGTCCTCCCCGTCCAACCACCACCTGTGCGCACCAAAGCTCCTCCCTCGATCAACACCAACGCCGCCAACAGAACGCGAAGACTCGAACTCAATTCCCGTTTGAGCCATGGTGCACGTACCCGCGAGCGCCGCTGCGCAATCGTCCACGGTGGCGATCTGGCCCCGCCGCTTACCTGCCGATCTCGCTCCGCCACTATTGTCGGGGGTCGATGCCCCGAATCCCGATCAACATTGCTGAACTGGTTGGCGGCACGCCGCTGGTGGCGCTCCCGCGCATGCTCGAGGGCACGCCTGCGGCGGAGCGCGGCGTGGAGCTGTTCGCCAAGCTGGAGGCGTTCAACCCGGGCGGCAGCGTCAAGGATCGGATCGGTGTGGCGATGATCGAGGCGGCCGAGGCGGAAGGCCTGATCGAGCCTGGGCGCACGACGATCGTGGAGGCGACCAGCGGCAACACGGGCATTGCGCTGGCGTTCGTGTGCGCGGCCAAGCGCTACGAGCTGGTGTTGACGTTGCCGCAGGGGATGAGCCGCGAGCGGGAGAGCCTGTTGAAGCTGTACGGCGCACGCGTGCAGATCACCGAGTCGCTCGGCGGCATGGGCGAGGCGGTGGCGGCCGCGCGCGCGATGGCGCGCGAGGCCGACGTGTTCCTGCCCGACCAGTTCTCCAACCCGGCGAACCCCGCAATCCACCGGCGCACCACCGGTCCGGAGATATCGCGGGCGCTGGACGGGCGTGTGGACGTGTTGGTCGCGGGCGTGGGCACGGGCGGCACGATCACCGGCGTGGGCGAGTACCTGCGCGAGCACGCCAACCCGCGTCTGCGCGTGGTGGCGGTCGAGCCGCTGGGGTCGGCGGTGCTGTCCGGTGGCCCGCCGGGCCCGCACCGCATCCAAGGGATAGGCGCGGGCTTCGTGCCGCCGGTGCTTAACCGCGAGCTGATCGACGAGGTCATCCCCGTCAGCGACGACGACGCGATCCAAACCGCGTGGAGCTGTGCCAAACGCGTCGGTCTGCTCGCGGGCATCTCCTGCGGCGCGGCGATGTGGGCCGCCTTGCAGGTCGCTGCACGGCCCGAGTCAGGCGGCCAGCGGATCGTCGTGATCATGCCCGACTCCGGCGAGCGCTACGTCTCGCAGACGTTCTTCGCACCCTGATCGTCTGACCGTCAGCGCGGTCCGTGTCAGGCGCTCCACGATCATGATGTCCGCGGAGAGGGTCGCGTGAGGTCCCTGATTCGGTTGCGTGGTCAACGATTGCCGGTTTCCCCGCTACGCTGTTGTGATGGTCGGGTTTGGCAGGGTCGCCCGGGTGGTCGGCGAGGTTCGCTGTGATGTGCGCGCGGCGCGCGAACGCGACCCGGCCGCGCGGGGCGTGGCGCAGGCGGAGATCCTCGCCACCTGGCCCGGCATCCACGCGCTGTTGGCCTATCGCGTGGCGCACGCGCTGTATGAAGCAGGCGTGCCGCTGGCGCCGCGCCTGCTTTCGATGTTCACGCGCGCGCTCACGGGAATCGAGATACACCCGGCCGCGCAGATCGACTGCGGCCTGTTCATCGACCACGGCGCGGGCGTGGTGATCGGCGAGACGGTCGTGATCGGCAAGGACGTGACGCTGTACCAGGGCGTGACGCTCGGAGGCACCGGCTTCGCGACCGGCAAGCGCCACCCGACCGTCCAGGACAACGTCACGATCGGCTCCGGCGCGAAGCTGCTCGGGCCGATCACGATCGGCCACGGCGCGAAGATCGGCGCCAACAGCGTGGTCATCACCGACGTGCCCGCGAACTCGACGGTCGTCGGCAACCCCGGCCACCCGGTGCGCGTCGACGGACGCCGCATGGAGGGGCCGGACGCCGACTGGATTCACCTGCCCGACCCGATCGCCGAGGCGATCCAAGCGCTGTCCAGCCGTATCGCCACGCTCGAACGGCTCGTCGCCGAGCTGTCCGAGGCCGAGCCGCACCAGAGCCCGCCGGCGCAGGTCACGCAGCTGCGGACCGTAAGGGGTCCCAACCCGGCAGGCGGCTGATCCCGCGCGCGATGTGCGCCGGCCGGGTGCGCATCTATGCTGGATCGGATGGCCGCGAACCCGCATGCAGCGCACCTCGAGGAGCTGCTGGAGGACCTCAACGAGCCCCAGCGCGAGGCGGTCACGCACGGCGAGGGGCCGCTGCTGATCCTGGCCGGCGCCGGCAGCGGCAAGACGCGCGTGCTGGCACACCGGATCGCGTTCCTGATCTACACCGACCAGGCGCAGGCGGGGGAGATCCTGGCGATCACGTTCACCAACAAGGCCGCCGGCGAGATGCGCGAGCGCGTCGAACGGCTGCTCGGCCACGGCACGCGCGGGATGTGGGTGATGACATTCCACGCCGCCTGCGCGCGCATGCTGCGCGCCGAGGCGCAGCGCCTGGGCTACACGCGCCAGTTCACGATCTACGACCAGGCGGACGCGCGCAGGCTGACCAAGCGTTCGGCGGACGCCGTCGGCGTCGATCCCAAGCGCTTCACGCCGGCGGCGATCCACAATCACATCTCCGCGGCGAAGAACCGCCTGATCGACGCAGCCACCTACCGCCAGCAGGTCGGCTCGCAGTTCGAGGAGATGATCGCCGACGTGTACGACATCTACGAGCGCGACCTGCACCGCATGAACGCGATGGACTTCGACGACCTGCTGTTCAGGACGGTGAACCTGCTGGAGCTGTTCGAGGACGTGCGCGAGCGCTACCGCGACACCTTCCGCCACGTGCTCGTGGACGAGTATCAGGACACCAACCACGCGCAGTACCGCATGCTGCAGCTACTGGTCGGCGGTGGGCGTCAGCCACAGGGTGCGCCGCAGCCGGGCGACCGCCCCACCTACTCGGGGCCGGTCGGTCACCGCAACCTGGCGGTGGTGGGGGACGACGCGCAATGCCTGGTGAAGGGCACGCTCATCACGATGGGGGATCGCACTCAGCGGCCGATCGAGAACGTGCGGGCGGGCGATCTCGTCCTTGCCTCCCACGGCAGCGGCGACTTTCGTCCCGCACGGGTCCTGCGACGCCATCGAGCGCGCGGATCGTCCGGGATCGCGCTCGAGACTCGCTCGGGGCGGCGAATAGTGAGCACGGCCGAGCACATTCACTTCGCAGGCTTCCTCGTCGGCCGGACACCGCAGCTGCACATGGCCTACCTGATGTGGAAGCGCGGCTTCGGATTTCGCGTCGGGACGTCCCGCACCTACACCGCCGGGCAGGCGAAGCCGATCGTCGGGGTGCACATGAGACTCGGCGCAGAGACTGCGGACGCCGCCTGGGTGATCTCCGTTCATACCAGTGATGTCGAGGCTCGGGTCGCGGAGCATGTGCTCTCCGCGCGCTACGCGCTTCCGACCCTTCCGTTCAAAGCGCGACCATCCGCCAAAGACGTTGACAGCGTCGTTGGCGATCAGGTGTTGATCAACCGAGTTTTCGACGAGCTCGACACGGATGCGACTGCACGTCGACTGCTCGCCGATGAGGGACTCAGCTTCCGCTTTCCTCACTTCGTTGCGAGAACGCATACGTCAGGCAGACTCGGATCGCAGCATGTGCGCCGCCGCATGGTGCTCACGCTCTGCGGCGACCGTCGCGGAGCCGCGTCGCGGCACCGCATCGCTATGGCGGGCTATGACGAGCATGGCAAGGAAGCTCTTCGCGGTCTGGGTCTGAGCGTGAGACCAGCACGGCGCGGGTCGGAGGCGTGGCGCTTTGAAACGTCCTCGGTGGATATGCGTGCGCTTGTCGCGACGATGGAGCGCATACGTGGGGTGCTCGACTTCCATCTCCACCTCAACGCACGCCTCGCGATCAACCCGGAGCGGGTTGCCAACTCGCTGCCTTTCATGCCCGCATCTTCACTGCGGCCGGGGATGGTGTTGGCTGGTGAGGATGGCGAGCTCGACCTGATCGAGACCGTCGAACGGGTGTCGATCGAGGACTCGGTGTATGACCTCGATGTCGAGCGTGTCCACAACTTCATCGCAAACGGGCTCGTCACCCATAACTCGATCTACAGCTTTCGCGGCGCGGACATCCGCAACATCGTCGACTTTCAGGACGACTTCCCCGACGCGCGCGTGGTCAAGCTCGAGCAGAACTACCGCTCCACGCAGACGATCCTGTCGGCGGCCAACGCGGTGATCGCCAACAACCGCGGTGGCATCGCCAAGCACCTGTGGAGCGATCTCGGGGAGGGCGAGCGGATCAAGCTGCGCGTGCTCGACGACGACTACGCGGAGGCGCGCTTCATCGTCGGCGAGATCCAACGCCTGATCGATGAGGGCGCCGCAAGATCGGAGATCGCGGTGCTGTACCGCACCAACGCGCTGTCGCGGGTGCTCGAGGAAACGCTGACGCGCAGCGAGATCGCCTACCAGGTGATCGGCGGCACCAAGTTCTTCGAACGTGCGGAGATCAAGGACGCGATCGCCTATCTGTCGCTGATCGCCAACCCCGCCGACGCGGTCAGCTTCACACGCGTGGTCAACTCGCCGCGGCGCGGCATCGGGCAGACCTCGCTGGCGCGCGTGCTCGCGCACTCCACCTCGCTCGGCCTGTCGGTGTGGGAGACGGCCGCGCAACCCGAGCAGGTCCCCGGGCTGGGCGCCGCCGCGGTGAAGGCGCTGCGGCGCTTCATGGACACCATGCACGAGCTGCGCGAAACCGCCTCCACCGGGGTGCCGGTGGGTGACCTGCTCGAGTCGCTGCTGTCGCACACCGGCTACGTGGAGGCGCTGGAGGCCGAACGCACGATCGAGTCGCAGGGGCGCATCGAGAACCTCGAGCAGCTCGTCGAGGGCGCGCGCGAGTTCGACGCGCAGGCGCCCGCGGATGAGGACACGCTGGATGCCTACCTCCAGCAGATAGCGCTCGTGGCCGACGCGGACACGCGCAGTGACGAGGGTCTGGTGACGCTGATGACGCTGCACAACGCCAAGGGCCTGGAGTACCCGATCGTGTTCATCGCCGGCTGCGAGGACGGCGTGTTCCCGCACTCGCGCGCGATCGAGGAGGGTGGTCTGGAGGAGGAGCGCCGCCTGTTCTACGTCGGCATCACCCGCGCGATGCGCCACCTGTACCTGACCCACGCGCGCAGGCGCGCGGTGTTCGGCGCGCAGACCTACGGCCTGCGCAGCCGCTTCCTCGACGAGATCCCCGCCGACCTGCTGGACGAGCCCGTCGAGTCCGTGTTCCGCGCCGGGCGCGCCGCAGGCGGCGTCGCCACGCCCGGTCGCTGGGCGACGGCGACGAGCTGGAACGGCACCGCCGGCCCCTCCGCAGGCACGGCGCGCGCGGGGACGCGAGGCGGCGAGCGTCCCTCCGCGAGCGCAGGGTTTCGGCTCGGCGAGGACGTCGTGCACGCCGCGTTCGGCGAGGGCGTGGTGACCGGCGTCGAGCCGGATGGCGTGATCGTCGTGCGCTTCGCCGGCGACGGCTCCGAGCGCAAGCTGATGGCCGAGTACGCTCCGGTCAGCAGGCGCTGAGCATTGAAGGCATAGCATCGAGGAATGACCGCGACGATCATCGACGGAAAAGCGATCGCTGCGCGCGTTCGCGCTGACGTCGCGCGCGAGGTCGAGCTGTTCACACGCGAGGCTGGCCGCCCTCCCGGGTTGGCGACCGTGCTCGTCGGCGAGGACCCCGCCTCCGCGGTGTATGTCGGCGGCAAGCAGCGCGCGTGCGCCGAGGTGGGGATGACCCCGTTCGACCGCCGGCTGCCCGCGAGCGCGTCGTTCGAGGAGGTGGCCGAGGAACTCGAACACCTCAACGCCGACCCCACGGTCAACGGCGTGCTGCTCCAGCTACCTGTGCCTGAGCACTTGGACGGGCCCGCACTCACCGGGATGATCAGCCCGGACAAGGACGTTGACGGGCTGACGCCCGTCAACGCCGGGCTGCTGTCGCTGGGACGTCCGGGGCTGCGCCCATGCACGCCCCTGGGCGTGATGGAGCTGCTAGCCGACGTGGGCGCCGAGCTGGAGGGAGCGGCAGCCGTGGTCGTGGGTCGCTCCAACCTGTTCGGCAAGCCGATGGCGCAGCTGCTGCTGGCGCGCAACGCGACCGTCACGACCTGTCACTCGCGCACGCGCGACCTCGCCGGCGTGTGCTCGCGCGCGGAGATCCTGATCGTCGCTGTCGGCCGCGCGCGTCTGGTGACGAGGGAGTTCGTGAAACCCGACGCGGTGGTGATCGACGTCGGCATGAACCGGCTCACGCCGGAGCAGGCTCACAACAAGAGCGGCCTCGTCGGCGACGTCGACTTCACGGCCGTCGCCGAGGTCGCCTCGGCGATCACGCCCGTGCCCGGCGGTGTTGGACCGATGACGATCGCGCTGCTGCTGCGCAACACGCTGCAGGCCGCCCGCTACCAGGTCGAGCTCGAAGCGCTGCTGGCCGGCGTGGAGGAGGACATCGTATGAGCCTTGCTCGGCTGCGCCTGGGCGAGCTGCTGGCTCTAACGGGCGCCGGCTGTGTGATCGCGTCGCTGTTCGAGCGCTGGTACGAGGCGCCGATCGGGAACCTCGACGCCTGGAACTCGTTCGGCCCGACGATCGTCCTGCTGCTCGCCGCCGTCAGCGCCGCGCTGGCGATGGTGTTGGCCGCGCTCACCGAGCGCAGCCCCGCGCTGCCGGTCTCGACAGCGGTTTGGTGCGTGCTGCTCGGCCTGCTCGGCGTGATCGCCGCCGTCGTCAGGGCGCTCGAGCGCCCCGACCACGCCAGCCAGGCGTGCATCGGCGTGTGGCTGGCGCTCACCGGTGCTGTGCTGATCCTTGCCGGCGCGTGGCAGGTGCTGCGCGACGAACGCCCCTCCCAGTACATGCCCGCGCAGCCCCCGCCGCGTCCCCGGCCATAGTGTCACGACACTAGAATCGCCAGCGTGATCGAGCGCAATGAGGTTCTGCACGTCGCGCGCCTGGCGCGCCTGGCGCTGAGCGAGGAGGAGATCGAGCCGATGGCGCGCGAGCTGTCCGCCGTGCTCGACCACGTCGCCAAGATCGGCGAGCTCGACCTCGACGGCGTCGCGCCGACCTCGCACGTGGTCGACGTCAGCGGGGCGCTGCGACCCGACGAGCCGCGCCCGTGCCTGCCGCGCGAGGCGGCGCTCGCGCAGGCGCCGGCGGTCAGCGACGGCGGGTTCCTAGTTCCAAGCCCGCAGGCATGAGCGCCGGCGAGGTGCTCGAGCTGACGGCCGCCGCCGCGGCCGACGCGATCGCCGCGGGCGAGCTGGATGGGGCGGAGCTGTTCGCCGCCTACCGCGCCCGCGCGCAAGAGGACAGCGACGCCGCGGATGGCGGTGGGCTCAACTGCTTCACGTGGGTCGCCCAAGGCACGCCCGACGCCGGCGCCGGCCCTCTTGCCGGCCTGCCGCTCGCCGTCAAGGACCTGTTCTGCACCGAGGGCGTCCCCAGCCAGTCGGGCTCGCGCATCCTCGAGGGCTATCTGCCGCCGTACACCGCCACCGCCGTCACGCGCCTGCGCGACGCCGGCGTCACGCTGCTGGCGAAGACCAACCAGGACGAGTTCGCGATGGGCTCCTCGACCGAGAACTCCGCCTTCGGGCCCACGCTCAACCCGTGGGACCGCAAGCGCGTGCCCGGAGGCTCCTCCGGCGGCAGCGCGGCTGCTGTAGCCGCCGGGCTCGCCCCGTGGGCGCTCGGCACCGACACCGGCGGCTCGATTCGCCAACCCGCTGCGCTGTGCGGGATCGTCGGCTTGAAACCCACCTATGGCTCGGTCTCGCGCTACGGGATGATCGCGTTCGCCTCCTCGCTCGACCAGGCCGGGCCGCTCACGCGCGACGTCACCGACGCCGCGCTGATGCTGCGCCAGATGGTCGGTCGCGACCCCTGCGACGCCACATCGCTCGCGTACCCCGAGCCGATCGAGCTGCCCAGCGCCGAGCATCTGCGCGGCGTACGCATCGGCGTGCCGACGGAGCTTCAGAGCTCCTCCGAAGGCAGCGTCGCGATCGAGCCGGGCGTGCGCAGGTGCTTCGAGGACGCGCTCGCAAAAGCGCAAGCGCTCGGCGCCAGCGTCCAGGAGATCTCGCTGGCGCACGCCCCACATGCGCTGTCCGCCTACTACGTCCTCGCTCCCGCCGAGGCCTCCTCCAACCTCGCGCGCTTCGACGGCGTGCGCTACGGCCTGCGCGCGCGGGACGCCGCGGACCTGCTCGACATGTACACGCGCACGCGCCACGACGGCTTCGGAGCAGAGGTCAAGCGGCGCATCATGCTCGGCACCTACACGCTGTCCGCCGGCTACTACGACGCTTACTACGGACGCGCACAGAAGGTGCGCACCAAGGTCGCACAGGACTTCGCCGCGGCGTTCGCCGCGGTCGACCTGATCGCCACGCCGACCGCGCCCGGCGTCGCCTTCGAGCTGGGGGAGAAGACCGCCGACCCGTGGGCCATGTATCTCAGCGACTACTTCACCGTGCCGATGTCGCTGGCCGGGATCCCCGCCATCTCCATCCCCTGCGGGCTCAGCCTGCAAAGCGACGGCGTGGGCGCGCCCGGCCTGCCGGTCGGGCTTCAACTCGCCGCACCCGCGTTCCACGAGAACCGGCTGCTCGACGCCGCGTACGCGCTCGAGCTGGCGATCGGCTTCGACCCCACTGCCGCCCATGTCTGAGCCACCACGCGACCCCACCCGGCCGCCGCAAGGCGGCCCATCTCAACAAAACCCCTACGAGCCGGTCGTCGGCCTCGAGATACACGTGCAGCTCGCCACGGCCACGAAGATGTTCTGCGGCTGCGAGCTGTCCTTCGGTGAGCCGCCCAACACGCACACCTGCGCGGTCTGCCTGGGGCTGCCCGGCAGCCTGCCCGTGGCCAACGCCAGGGCCGTGCACCTCGGGCTGATGATCGGCCTCGCGCTCGGCTCCGAGCTCGCGCCGCGCTCGATCTTCCACCGCAAGAACTACTTCTATCCCGACCTGCCCAAGGGCTACCAGATCTCCCAGTACGACGAGCCGCTGTGCCGCGGCGGGCGACTCGCCGACGTGCGCATCCACCGCGTGCACCTTGAGGAGGACGCCGCCAAGCTGATCCACGTCGGGGCCAGCGGGCGCATCCATGGCTCGGACGCGAGCATCGTCGACTTCAACCGCGGCGGCACCCCGCTGGCTGAGATCGTCACCGAGCCCGATCTGCGCTCCGCCGAGCAGGCCGGCGAGTGGCTGAGGCTGCTGCGCGTGACGCTGCGCCAGCTCGGGGTCAGCGACGTCAACATGGAGGAGGGCTCGCTGCGCTGCGACGCCAACATCTCGCTGCGCCGCGCCGGCAGCGGCGAGCTCGGCGTCAAGACCGAGCTGAAGAACATGAACTCCTTCCGCTTCATCGAACGCGGCATCAGGGCGGAGATCGCGCGCCAGCAGAAGATCCTCGAAAGCGGCGGGCAGGTCGTCCAGGAGACGCTCCACTACGACCCGGCCTCCGAGCGCATCACCTCGCTTCGCTCCAAGGAGGAGGCGCACGACTACCGCTACTTCCCGGAGCCCGACCTGCTGCCGGTGGCGATCGACGAGCAGATGCTCGAGGACGCGCGCGCCGCGATGTCCGAGCTGCCCGCCCAGCGCGCCGAGCGCCTTCAGAACGAGCTCGCGCTGAGCCCCGACAGCGCGCGGCTGCTGGCGTTTCGCTCGGAGCTCGGCGACTTCTTCGAGGCGGCGCTGGCCGTGGACGTCGACGCTCCCGTGCAGACGCTCGCCAACTGGGTGACCGTCGAGCTCGCCAGTCGCCTCGAGGACGGCCGCGAGAGCGACGGCGTGGGCGGGGACCCGCTGTCCTCGCGCGTCACGCCCCGCGCGCTGGCCGAGCTCGTGGGCATGGTCGCCGCCAGGCGCGTGAGCGTCGGTGCGGGCAGGCAGGTCCTCGACAGGCTGGTGGCCGACGGCGGCGAGCCGCAGGCGATCGTCGCCGCCGAGGGGCTCGAGGCGATCGAAGGCGGCGACGAGCTCGCGGCGATCGTCGCCGCCGCGCTCGTCGCCAACGCCGACGCGGCCGAACGCGTGCGCGAAGGCAACGCCAAGGCGATCGGCCCGATCGTCGGGCACGTCATGCGCGAGACCAAGGGGCGCGCCGACGGCACCGAGGTCGCGCGCCTCGTGCATGAGCAGCTCGGCACTTAGCAGAGCCCTTCGCGCGACATTTTGGACGTCGGGCCAAAGGCAGTCTCGCCGGGCTGCGCCAATATCCTGACCATGAACCGGTCAGCAACCAACACAGGCGTTTCATCTCCTCGGCGGTTCATCCTGTTGCCCGAGGAAACGGTGGACGGTCCGCATCAGGGGCCGCGAGTTCGCCGCTACCAGCTCACAAGTGTCGGGCAGGGTGCGGGGCGCCGGGCAGCCGGCGTCAACAGCGTCGATCAAGCGCCGGCAGGGATCGCCCGCGGGCTCGGTCGGCTGGGTCGTACATAGCGATTCCTCCCACATCGACAGTGCCGGCTTCCCTCGGCCGGTGCAACTGGGGTGCGGCCGGGCAGGGGTAGGATTTCCTGTCCGGCCGCGCTACCATTTGGCGCGTGGAGATGCAAGAGTCCCCGTCCAAATCGTTCGGCAAAACGGTCATAGCCGCGATGGTGCTGCTGGTGGCCGCCTGGCTGCTGTTGGGCGTCATCGGGCACATCCTCTCGTTCCTGTTCAGCACGGTGCTGTTGGTCGTCGCCGTGATCGCCGTCATCTGGGCGCTACGGATCCTGCTGTAGCGCCGCGCGGCGATGGCGTACGTCATCATCGCCTTCTGCTTCGCCCTGTCGGGCGGGATCATCGGCAAGATCAAGGGCAGCTCGTTCCTGCTGTGGTTCCTGATCTCCGGCGCCGTCCCCGTGCTCGGCCTGCTCGCAGCGATCGCCTACCGCTTCGAGCGTGACGAGCTGCGCCGCGAGTGCCCCAACTGCGGGCGTGTGACCAAGATCTACGACGCGCTGTGCACCCGCTGCGGTGCCGAGCTCGAGTTCCCCGAGGTGGCGATCGCGCCGGAATCGTGGGAGCGCAGCGCGGCTGCGCCGCCGAGCTGACACCGACCGGCCGAGTTCGGCTTCCCTAAGCCAGATTTGGCCTGCCTAAGGCGCTCGGTCGCATAGTCTGGTGGCGATGAGCACACAGGCAAAGATCGCGCCGCGCCCCGGCGAGGGGCCGATCGCGCGCCTGATCCACCGCGCCGGCTTCAGCGACGAGCGCGAGTTCGTCCTGCGCGTCGTGCAGCCCGCGCTCGTGGGGATGATCGACGGCACCGTCTCCTCGCTCGCGCCGATCTTCGCCGCCGCGATCTCATCGAGCTCGCACACCGCGCTGCTGGTCGGCTTCGCCACCGCGCTCGGCGCCGGCGTCAGCATGGGCTGGTCGGAGGCGCTGTCTGACACCGGCGAGCAGACCGGCCGTGGCTCCGCCGTCGTACGCGGCGCCATCACCGGCGGCATGACCACGCTCGGCGGCATCTTCCACACGCTCCCGTTCCTGATCTCCGACGTCCACAAAGCGCTGCTCGTCGCCGGCTGCGTGGTGGCCGTCGAGCTGTTTGCGATCGCGTGGGTGCGCAAACGCTTCCTCGAGGTCTCGCTGCGCTCGTCGCTGCTGGTCGTCACAGTCGGTGGTGCGATCGTGTTGGCGATCGGCATCGGCATCGGCAGCTCCTGACGGCCGCGGCCGGCCCTAAACCCGCTGGTACACTGGCCTTTCTCTCCAGTTAACCCTCGAATCGAACGGAAGGAGGCGGCGAGATGCGGGCAGTGGATGCCTTGATGGAATGTCTGAAGGCGGAGGGCGTGGACGTCGTCTTCGGCCTGCCGGGGGGCGCCAACCTCCCCACCTACGACGCGTTCGTCGGCGGCGGCATCCGCCACATCCTCGTGCGCCACGAGGCCGGCGGCGGGCACGCCGCCGAGGGCTATGCGAAGGCCACCGGCAGGGTCGGCGTGGCGTTCGCCACCAGCGGCCCGGGCGCCACCAACCTGATCACCCCGATCACCGACGCGATGATGGACTCGGTGCCGTGCGTGTTCATCACCGGCCAGGTGCGCACCGAGCTGCTCGGCACCGACGGCTTCCAGGAGGCGGACACGATCGGCATCTCGATGCCGGTCGTCAAGCACTCGTTCATGATCCAGCACCCGACGGAGATCCCGCGCGCGATCCACGAGGCGTTCCACATCGCGCGCAGCGGCCGTCCGGGCCCGGTGCTGGTCGATATCCCGATGGACCTGTCCCGCGCGGAGATCGACTACGAGCCGGTCACCGACGTGCGCCTGCCCGGCTACCAGCCGAAAGTCGACGGCAACCAGAAGCAGGTCCGCCAGGCGGCGAAGGCGCTCGCGGCTGCGCAGCGCCCGGTGATCTACGCCGGTGGCGGCGTCGTCAATGCCGACGCCGCGCACGAGCTGACCGAGTTCGCGACCGCCGACCGCTTTCCCGTGACCTGCACGCTGATGGGGCTCGGCGCGTTCCCGGCACCGCACCCCCAGTGGCTGGGGATGCTCGGCATGCACGGCACCAGGGCCGCCAACTACGCGATGGACGAGGCGGACCTGATCTGCGCGGTGGGCGCGCGCTTCGACGACCGCATCACCGGCAAGCTCGCCGAGTTCGCGCCCCGCGCCAAGTTCATCCACATCGACGTCGACCCCGCCGAGATCTCCAAGAACGTGCCCGCGCACATCCCGATCGTCGGCGATGCCAAGAACGTGCTGGCGAAGCTCGTGATCGAGTACCGCGCGATCGGCGCCGACCCCTCGCGCCTGGACGCGTGGTGGTCGAGGATCGAGGGCTGGCGCGCCAAGTACCCGCTCGCCTACGAGGACAGCGCCGACAACGAGATCAAGCCGCAGTACATGATCCAGGCGCTGTACGAGGTCACCGGCGGCGAGGCGATCGTCACCAGCGACGTCGGCCAGCACCAGATGTGGACGGCGCAGTACTACGACTTCCCCGCGCCGCGGCGCTGGATCAACTCCGGTGGGCTCGGCACGATGGGCTTCGGGCTGCCGGCGGCGATGGGCGCGGCGGTCGGCTGCCCCGAACGCGTCGTCTGCTGCGTCGCCGGCGACGGCTCCGTGCAGATGAACGCGCAGGAGCTCGCCACCTGCGCGCAGAACAACATCCCGATCAAGGTGTTCATCATGAACAACGGCTACCTCGGCATGGTCCGCCAGTGGCAGGAGCTGTTCTGGGACGGCAAATACAGCCACGTCGACATGGGCGAGTTCCCCGACTTCGTCAGGCTCGCCGAGGCCCACGGCGTCACCGGCATGCGCTTCACCGACAAGACCACGCTGGTCGACGACATCAAGCGCGCGATCGCCACCGACGGCCCGGTGCTGGTGGACGTGCGCGTGACGCGCGAGGAGAACACCTACCCGATGATCCCCGCCGGTGCCGCAGCACGCGACATGGTCGGCCCGGCCAGCCACGACCGAGAGAGGATCGGGTGATCGCGATGGGAGAACCAGGAACCAAGACACCGCTCAGCCTCGAGGAGCTGGAGGCTGCGACGAGCGTGCGCACCGGCCGCAAGCACGTGCTGTCGATCCTCGTGGAAAACAAGTCGGGCGTGCTCACGCGCATCGCCGGCCTGTTCGCCAGGCGCGGCTTCAACATCGACACGCTCACCGTCGGCCCCACCGAGGACACCCAGGTCTCGCGCGTGACGCTGACCGTCGACGGGGCGCTGCACCCGATCGACCAGGTCACCAAGCAGCTGCACAAGCTCGTCAACGTGCTCAAGATCCGCGACCTCGAGCCCGGCGACACCGTCGCCCGCGAGCTGGCGCTGTTCAAGGTCTCCGCCGACGGCGTGCAGCGCGGCGAGCTGATGCAGATCGCGGAGATCTTCCGCGGCAAGGTGGTCGACGTGACCAAGCGCGCGGTGATCGTCGAGGTGACCGGCACCACCGAGAAGATCGAGGCGTTCGAGGCGATGGTGCGTCCGTTCGGCTTGATCGAGATGATGCGCACCGGCGAGATCGCGATCTCCCGAGGGCGCACCGAGACCTAGGTCCTTGCCGGACACGCGCACAGCCCCGCGCGCGCCCTTCTCGCTAACCGACGACGACCGCGAGCGCCTGCTCGCTCGCCTGGCGCTGGCCGTCAGGCGAGCGCGCCGGGGCGGGGGAGAGGTGCTGGCCACGATCTCGCTGGCGCTCTCGCCAGAGATCGACCCGTCGGCGGTCGTGTGCGCCTCGCGGCGAGCGGGCGAGCCCTGGTTCGTGTTCGAGCAGCCCGATCGTGGTCACGCGGCCGTTGCGAGCCTGGGCGAGGCCACCAGCGTCCGCGCGTCCGGGGCCGAGCGCTTCGCCAGCGTGGCCGAACACTGGCGCGCGCTGTCCGCGGCGGCGGTCGCCGACCCCGCGGACGATCCCGTGGGCGCGGCCGCGCCCGGGGGCGGCGGCCCGCTGGCGGTGGGTGGGTTCTCGTTCGCCCCCGACGGTGGGGCGGCGCCGCACTGGCAGGGCTTCGAGCCCGCGTCGCTGACCGTGCCCGAGGTCGCGCTCACGCGCACCGAGCGCCGCGGACAGGTAAGCGTGGGCTTGACGCTCGCGGCGCTCGCGCGTCCCGACGACGTGCCCGACGAGCTGCTCGCGCGGCTCACGCGACGCGTGGCAGAGCTGCGAGCGGCGCCGCTGCCGCTGCTCGATCCCGCGCCCACCGGGCGCTTTCAGGTGGCCAGCGCGATGCCGCCCGAGCACTACGAGCAGGCGGTCGTCCGCGCCACCGAGATGATCGCCGCCGGCCGCCTCGCGAAGATCGTGCTCGCGCGCGAAGTGCACGTGCACGCGCCGCGCGCATATGACCCGGCGGCGGTGTTCGGCGTGCTGCGCGAGGAGTTCCCCTCCTGCTCGGTGTTCTGCGTAGGTCGCGGCGAGGCGACGCTCGTCGCCGCCAGCCCCGAGCTGCTGATCCGTCGCCAGGGCCACCGCGTGAGCACGCTCGCGCTCGCCGGCTCCACCCGGCGCAGCGCCGACCCCGCTGTCGACGCGCACCTCGGCGAGCAGCTGCTGCGCGAGCCCAGCTATCGCGAGGAGCACGCGATCGTCGCCCGGCGCATCGCCCGAACGCTGCGCCCGCACGCGATCTGGGTGACCGCGGCGAGCGAGCCCGAGCTCGTGCGCATCGCCAACATCCAGCATCTCGCCACGCCGATCCGCGCACAGCTGGCAGCGCCGATGGACGCGCTCGAGCTGACCGAGCTGATGCACCCCACGCCGGCGGTCGGAGGCGAGCCGCGAAAGCAGGCGACGCCCCTGATCCCCGCCCTGGAGGGCCTGGACCGCGGCTGGTACACGGGGCCTGTCGGCTGGACGGACAGCACCGGCGACGGCGAATTCTGTGTCGCGCTGCGCTGCGCGCTGCTGCGCGGCAACGTCGCCCGCTGCTACGCCGGCAACGGCATCGTGCGCGACTCCGACCCCGCCCGCGAGCTCGCCGAGACCGAGGTCAAGCTCCAGGCGCTGCTGCCGCTGCTGGCCGGGTAGGCTCGCGCGCCGGGCGTATCTTGTGCACATGGCAGCTGCCTTTGACTCCCCGGGCTGGGTGCCTGAGACGCAGTACGCGCGCAACGGCGACGTTCACATCGCCTATCAGGTGTTCGGCGAAGGCGAGCTGACGTTCGTCGGGCTTCCCGGGATCGTCTCCAACTTGGAGGTGATCTGGGACGACCCCGACTCGCGGCGATGGCTGACCGAGCTCGCTTCGTTCGTGCGCATGGTCCAATACGACAAGCGCGGCCAGGGAATGTCCGATCGCGAAGCCGGTGTGCCGACGCTCGACGACCGGCTGGGCGACCTCACCGCCGTGCTCGAGGCGGTCGGGGTCGATCGGGTCGCGCTCGGGGGCATCTCCGAAGGCGGCAGCACAGCCGCGATGTATGCCGCCACCTATCCCGAGCGAGTCAGCCATCTCGCTCTGTATGGTGCGTTCGCGCACTTGGACAGCGCCCTCGGCGACGTGTTCATGCCGAGGTGGGCGCAGAGCTGGGGCACGCCCGAGACGATCAGCATCCAGGCGCTCGCCCCGACCAAGTTAGGAGATCCGGAGTTCCTACGGTGGGTCAACCGCTTCGAGCGACAGACCACCACGCCGCGCGGGCTGCTCGCGGCTTGGAACTGGATTCGCGAGATGGACCTGCGTCCGATCCTGCCCTCGATTCAATGCCCGACGCTCGTCATGCACTGCGGCGGCGACCGCCTCGTCCCGGTCGCCCTCGGTCGCTACCTCGCCGAGCACATCCCCGGCGCCCGCATGGTCGAGCTCGACGGCAACACGCACCCGCCCCAGTGGGCAGAACTCGACACCGTGCTCTCGCACCTCGAGGAGTTCCTCACCGGCCGCGATCCCGCCCCCCGACAGACCGAGCGGGTGCTCGCCACCGTGCTGTTCACCGACATCGTCGACTCCACCGCAAGTGCCGCAGCCATCGGCGACAGCGCGTGGCGGGAGGTGCTCGACCGCCACGACCGGATCTCCCAGACCGCTGTGCTCGCCTGCGGCGGGCGCCTGGTGAAGGGCACCGGCGACGGCATGCTCGCGACGTTCGACGCGCCCGCGCGCGGGCTGCGCTGCGCCGATACGCTGCGCACGTCGCTCGCGGGCGCTGGGATCGCGATCCGCGCCGGTGTGCACACGGGCGAAATCGAGCTGAGGGGCGAGGACGTCTCGGGCATCGGCGTCCACATCGCCGCGCGCGTGGCCGCTCTCGCCGGCGCAGGCGAGCTGCTCGCATCGCGCACGGTCAAGGACCTCGTCGCCGGCTCTGACTACACGTTCGCCAGTCGCGGCGTGCACAGCCTCAAGGGCGTGCCCGAGGACTGGGAGCTGCTCGCCGTCGCCGCATCCCAGTGAGCGGAGCGCTCACCTGATCCGCTCGCCGCGCGGGTCGTAAAGAGGCTCACGCGCGATCTCGCCCGCCACCGATTCGCTGCGGCGGCGGGCGTGCTCACCGCGCGGCGCTCACGCGGCGGACTCCGACGAGGCCCGCGAGACGGCCCGCCACACCTCGCGGTGTAGCTCCACATTGCCGGCGCGGTCGCCGTGGACGTGCAGGATCGCGCTCGCCCCGCCGGGCGCGAGCGCGCGCTCCAGCGCATCGCGAAACGCCGGGATCGTCTGTACGCGCTCGTGCACGAGCCCGTACAGCGCGGCCGCGCGCGCGAAGTCCAGGCCCGTGGGCGTGGCGATGTGGCGCGTGTAGATGTCCTCGCCGTCGCTGGCTCCGGCAGCGACCGCGGCAGCCCCGGTGCCCTCGTGCGCCAGTGGCGCCGCGTGCTCGCGAGCGATGCCCGCCGAGGACACGGCCAGGAAGTCGAAGATGCCGCCGCCGCCGTTGTCGAGCAGCACGATCGTCAGCTTCAGGCCCAGGCGCGTGGCGGCGAGCAGCCCGCCGATGTCGTGCGCGAGCGCGACGTCCCCGATCAGCAGCAGAACCGGGCCGGGCTCGTGCGCGGCCGCCCCGAAAGCCGAGGAGACCGTGCCGTCGATGCCGTTGGCGCCGCGGTTGCACAGCACGCGCGGCGGGTCCGCGCGCACCGGCCAGAACGTCTCCAGGTCGCGCACCGGCATCGAGGAGGCGACGAACAGCGTCGCGTGCTCCGGCAGCAGCACCCCAAGCTCGGCCGCCACCGCCGGCTCGGACAGCTGTTTTGCGAGCACCCCCGTGATCGCCTCGGCGGCGCGCTCGTCGGCGCTGCGCCAGGCCGCCAGCCAGTCCTCGTCCGCGCGTACGAGCCCAGAGCGCCCGCTCGAGAGCCGCCCGCTCATCCGCGCCAGCGCCGGTGCCGGCTCCAGCGCAAAGGAGACGGACACGACCGACGCCGGGTCCTGCCACGCGCCCTCCGGGTCGAGCGCCACCTGGGGGATGCCGTCGAGCCCGGACAGCCACGTGCGCAGCGGCTTTGACACCGGCAGATCCCCGATCCGCAGGACCACGTCCGGGCGCAGCGAGGCAGCGAAGCGCTCGTCGCGCAGCAGCGCGTCGTAGTGCGCGATCGCGCCGTCCCCGCGACGCGCGCCCGACAGCGGGTCGGCCAGCAGCGGCCAGCCGATCGCCTGCGCGAAGGCGCCCGCTGCCGCCCCGATCGGCGGCTGGCGCTCGTGGCGCCCCGCGACGATCACGCCCCGCCGCGCGCCGGCGAGCAGCTCCTCGACGCTGGCGCCGGGCGAATCGGCTGGCCCCTCGCCGGGTACCGGCTTCGCTCCCGGGCGCGCGCTGCGAAGCACGTAGGGCGCGCCGTCGGCGCGCCCGCTCGCGTCGTGCGGCAGGCGCTCGTCGCTGACGAGCGGCTCGCGCAGCGGGAAGTTGAGGTGCACCACGCCCGGCCTGCCCTCACTCGCGGTCCAGTAGGCGCGACAGGCCAGCCTCCGCATCCAGCGCAGACACGCGACGCTCGCCGCCGCCATCTCCACCTCGAAGAACCACTTGGCTGCATCGCCGAACAGCTTGAGCTGGTCGATCGCCTGACCGGCTCCGTTGTCACGCAGCTCTGCCGGGCGGTCCGCGGTCAGCAGCAGCAGCGGCACGCGCGCCTCGTGTGCCTCGATCGCCGCCGCCAACAGCTCCGCGGCGGCCGTCCCCGAGGTGCACGCCACCGCCACCGGCAGGCCCGACGCCTTCGCCAGCCCCAGCGCGAAGAACGACGCGCAGCGCTCGTCCACGTGCGAGTAGCAGCGCAGGCGGCGATCGCGCGCAAGCGACAGCACCAGCGGTGCGTTGCGCGAGCCGGGCGAGGTGCACGCCGCGCGCATGCCGCAGCGCGCGAGCTCGTCCACGAACGCTCGCAGCAGCGTGTACATGTCGGTGGTCGTATCGGTCATAGGATCCTGGGATGCCGCAGAGCGTCGTCCTGCTGCACGGCTTCGGCGGCACGCACCGCGCGTGGGACGGCGTGATCGCGGCGCTCGACCAGGAACGCTACCGCCCGCTGGCGCTCGACCTGCCCGGGCATGGCGACGCCGCCGAGCTGGAGCGCGCGATCACGTTCGCCGGGTGCGTCGAACACGTGCTCGCGCACAGCCCCGAGCGCTTCACGCTGTGCGGCTACTCGCTCGGCGGGCGCGTGGCGATGCAGGTGGCGCTGACCGCGCCCGAGCGGGTCCGGGGCCTGGTGCTGGTGTCGAGCAGCGCCGGCATCGAGGACGCCGGCGAGCGTGCCGCCCGGCGTGCCGCGGACGCGCTGCTCGCGCACGAGCTCGAGCACGGGCCGTTCGAGCGGTTCATCGAGCGCTGGCGCAGCCAGCCGCTGTTCGCGGACGAGCCGCCGCGGGTGGCTGCGCTCGCGCGCGAGGACCAGCGCCGCAACCGCCCGCAGGCGCTCGCGGCCGTGCTGCGCGGCGTCGGCGCCGGCGAGATGCAGCCGCTGTGGGATCGGCTCGGCGAGCTCGAGATGCCGGTGACCGTGCTGGCGGGCGAGTGCGACGAGAAGTACGTGGCGCTCGCCCGGCGGATGGTCGCCTTGCTGCCTGACGGTGGACTGGTGATCGTCCCCGGCGGGCATGGCCTGCTGCTCGAGAGCCCACAGGCGGTGGCGCAGGCGCTCGAGATCTGAGAACGGCTCGACGCCGAGGCCAGGGGCGAGCGGCAGCGCGATCGTCCCCGCCTCTGGTGCAAGCGGATCGTCGATCCCGGCGAACAGCCCGAGCGTCGCGAGCCCGCAGTGGGGAATCGAATCCCACCCGCCCCTGCGCGAGGCGAGCGCGGCGGCGGCGTGCAGCGCACCGGCTACGCCAAGCGGGCCGTCCAGCGTCGAGGCGAGGTACACCTCGGCGCCTGTCGAGCGCACGAGCGCGGCGGCCGCCAGCAGCCCTGCGATCCCGCCGCACCTGGAGACCTTCAGGCAGATCGCGTCGGCGACCCCCGCCGTCAGCGCGCCGTGCTCGCCGGCGGTCTCGTCGATCGCCACGCGCACCGCCACACGTTCGCGCACCTCGCGCGTCGCGTCCAGCCCGCGCGTGGGCTCCTCCACCAGCTCGAGGCCGACGGACGACAGCGACTCGATCGCCGCCACCGCCTGCTCGACATCCCACGCGCCGTTGGCATCCACGCGCAGCGCCATCCGCGGCCCGGCGGCGGCGCGCGCGGCCGCCAGGCGGCCGGCGTCGTCGCCGACGCCCACCTTCAGCTTCATGCAGGTGTAGCCCTCGCGCGCAGCAGCGGCCGCCTGCCGAGCGGCGCCCGCGCGGTCCAGCGCCGACACGGTGGCGTTGACCGGCACGCGCGCGGCGGCGTCGTCGCTCAACAGCGCGGCCACAGGCTTGTGCGCACGCCTGCCGGCGCGGTCCCACAGGGCGAGGTCGATCGCCGCCAGCGCCTGCGGAAGATCCGCCGCCTCGCGGCACGCTTCGAGCATCTGCGCGCCGTTCATCGCGTGCGCGCCCGCGAGCACGTCCGCGTAGCGTTCCAGCGCGCTCAGCGTCAAGGCCACGCTGACCCCGTCGTAGCTCTCCAGCGGTGCCGCTTCGCCGAACCCAACCACGCCGTCGTCGTCGGTCAGGCCCACCACCAGCAGCTCGCGCTCACGGACGATGCCGTGTGCCGTCTCGAACGGCGCCCTCAGCAGAAGCGTGCGCCGCTCGATCTCCAGCTTCACGGGGCAACGCCGCCGCTGGCGAGGATCCCCGCCGCGAACAGCAGGCAGAAGGACAGCTGGAGCATCCCGGTCCCGGCCAGCGCGCCGTTGAGCGCGGGCCCGTCTGTGCGCGTGCGCACGACCCGCACCAGCCGAACCGCCAGCGGGATCACCACCCACGGGAGCAGCAGCCAGGCGCTCATCGAACCGAACGCCCACGGCAGCGGTGCGGTCACGAACGCGCCAGCGATCATCGCGACGTACAGGCCGCGCGTGCGTGCACGACCCAGGCGCACCGCCAGCGTGCGCTTGCCCGCGCGCCTGTCCGTATCGAGGTCGCGGACGTTGTTGACCACCAGGATCGCGCTCGCCAGCAGCCCCACCGGCACCGCGCACACGAACGCCTGCCAGGGCAGACTCTGCACCTGCACGAAGTAGGAGCCAGCCACGGCGACGATCCCGAAGAACAGGAACACGAACAGCTCGCCCAGCCCCTCGTAGCCGTACGGGCGCGGTCCGCCCGTGTACAGCACGCCCGCGAGGATCGAAGCGGCGCCCACAGCCAGCAGCTCAGGGCCGGCCACCGCGACCAGGTAGGCGCCGCAGGCGACCGCGAGGCCGAACGTGACGTAGGTCGCCAGCAGCACCTGGCTGGGGGGCACGAGCCCGCCCGCGGTGACCCTCACCGGCCCGAGGCGATCCTCCGTGTCCGCGCCGCGACGAGCATCGGAGTAGTCGTTCGAGAGGTTGGTGCCGACCTGGATGAAGACGGCGCCGAGCAGCGCCGCGATGAAAGCCAGCGGATGGAAGTGGCCGGCGCCGAGCGCCAGCGAGGTGCCGACAAGCACCGGTGCGATCGCCGCCGGCAGCGTGCGCACGCGCGCCGCCATCACCCAGATGCGCACGGCGCTCACCGCGTCGCGCCGATCGCACGGCCGCCGCCGGGTCGCCCCACGCTACGCCCGCTTGGGAAAGCGCGAGAAGTCCGGCCTGCGCTTCTCGCGGTAGGCGTCGCGTCCCTCCTGCGCCTCCTCGCTGGCGTAGAACAGGAGGTTGGCGTCGTGTGCGAGCTGCTGGATCCCCGACAGGCCGTCCTCGCTCGCGTTGAAGCTCGCCTTCAGCAGCCGCAGCGCGAACGGCGACTGGGCGAGCATCTCCTCGCACCACGCCACCGTCTCCTGCTCGAGGCGCTCGAGCGGCACGACCGTGTTCACCAGCCCCATCGCCAGCGCTTCCTCGGCGGAGTACTGGCGGCACAGAAACCAGATCTCCTTGGCCTTCTTCGGCCCCACCAGGCTCGCCAACACGCTGGCGCCGAAGCCGCCGTCGAACGAGCCCACCTTCGGCCCCACCTGGCCGAAACGCGCGTTGTCGGCTGCGATCGTCAGGTCGCACACGAGGTGCAGCACGTGGCCCCCGCCGATCGCGTAGCCCGCGACCATCGCCACCACCGGCTTGGGCAGTCGCCGGATCTGGATGTGCAGGTCGGTCACGTGGAAGCGCCCCTCGCCGGCGCGGGCCGCTCCGGAGCTCAACTGCTCGTCGTCGAGATATCCCGAGTCACCGCGTACGCGCTGGTCGCCGCCCGAGCAGAACGCGTCTGGGCCCTCGCCGGTCAGCACGATCACGCCGATCGCCGTGTCCTCGCGCGCGTCCTCCAGCGCCCGCGAGATCTCCACGATCGTGCGCGGGCGAAACGCGTTGCGCACCTCCGGACGGGCGATCGTGATCTTGGCGATGCCAGACGGCGACCCATCCGCGCCCGTCGACTTCTCGTAGCGGATGTCGCTCAGGTCCGCCGGCGCAGGCGAGGGGGATGGGCTCCAGGAGATGCTCACGGCGCGAAGGCTATCTTTCCACGACCAAAAAGCGCCCGGCTATGCCGCTGGGTGGGACGCGGCGAGGGCGGCGCTTGAGAGCACGCGGAAAGACCTGACCGAGCTGGAGCAGACGCGCGAGGCTGCGGCGTGCAGGACGCGGAGGCTGTCGAGAAGGCGAGGGCGGAGGGTGGGCCCGAGCCCAAGCGGAGCCACGTCGCCGAGCACGACAAGAAGCTCGATCAGGCGCGCCATGACTACCGCGTCGCAACGCCCACCGAGACGCGCACCTTCTACGCGCTCCGTAGCGGCAGGCGTAGCGATGCCGTGATCGGGCTCACGCCGCGGCAGATAAACGGCATCGAACGTGCGGCGCGAGGTGCGGCGGCGAAGCAGAGCAACCCGACCATGCACACCGGCTGGACGCTGCGTATGGGCGACAAGGTGACGCAACTACGGGATGCGATCGACAGGGCGGAAGACGCGACCGCATAGACGGCTGTAGGTGCGTCGACGGCGGTAGCACGTGAGTCTGTGAGTAGAGCGTCGTGTTGGTCGCCGCGCGCCTTTCCGCCTCCGACCAGTGTCCGAACTCGGACACGCGACGAAGACGACGGGCCGAACTTCACCGACAACGCCCAGTCCCGGCCGGTTGCTCTTGACATGGCCGTGACGTTATGGCAGGCTCGTCCTGCGCCGTCGATTGTGTTTAGCGGCGTGTCTGCCGGGACTGGACTGGCTTGGGACAGACGTCCCGAAGGGGGCTCGGATGCCACGCAACTAACCCGAGAGGGAGGGAGCAGTGGACAAGATGACGCGCATTGGGATGCTGGCGCTGTGCGCCGTAGCCGTCTTCGCGCTTAGCGTGATGGCAGCGTCGTCAGCATACGCAAGCGGCGTTTGCTACGAAAAGAAGAGTGGCAAATACATAAACAGCGACTGCACAACACCCGCCGAAGGCAAAGTGAAGGGCAAGTATGAACTCGCCGCCGAAGGCAGCTGTTTTCCGCTCAAGAAGGGTGGCGAATTCACGAACTCCAGCTGCACAACCATCGCTGAAAAGAAGGGGGCACCGGACCACAAGGGTAAATTTGAACAGGCGTGCCCAGCACCGGGACCTGCCTGTCCAGCGGTTGAAGTAAGCAAAGTGACCACGGGCACACTAGTTGGTGGGCTAGGCCCGTCGAAACTTCAGTTTGGGCCTTCAACCACGAAACAAAATGCGACATTTAAAAATAACACGGGTAAGTGGGTCAGAATTGTCAGCTCTAAAATCACTAAAGTAGGTAAAGAATATGTGCTCGACAAAGCGGAAGGGTCGGGGGGCGATTACTGCGTTGGGAAAGTAGGCGGCTTGACTGCCAAGTTTGAGCCAGCACCAAGTGCAGGTGAAAAATGCACAGTGTTCTTTGAATTCCGACCAGAAGAGCCAACAGAAAGTGGCGAATACGTGATGGAATGGCAGGTTTGGAACGGCTGGTTCAAAGCCCTCGGGCCGCTGTTTAAAACTTCGGTAATCCTAGAATCGGTGTAGGAGCACCCTGCTGGGGACGTTGGTCGGCCGCACGACTTCGGAGAACGTCGGGGAGCTGGGCGTGTGCGATGCGCTCAGCTCTATTTACCAGGCGTCCCACGTGCCCTCCAGCGCCTCGCGCCAGCTAGTGTAGTGTCTCGTAAACGGCTTTACAGCGGGCGATCTTTTCGATGATGGTGTCGGCTGAGGCGGTCCAGGTGAATGGTTTGGGGTCTTGGTTGTGTGTGTCGAGGTATTGCTCGATCGCGGCGGTGAGGTCTGGGACGCTGTAGAAGACGCCGCGGCGGATTGCCTTTTCGGTCAGTTCTCTGAACCAGCGCTCGACGAGGTTCAGCCAGGAGCTGGATGTCGGCGTGAAGTGCAGGTGAAACCGGGGGTGCTTTTCCAGCCATTTGTTGACGGTGTCGTGCTTGTGGGTGCGGTAGTTATCGACGATCAAGTGCAGGTCCGTCGTGCCGGGGAACTCGCGGTCGATGGTGCGCAGGAACTTCAGGAACTCTTGGTGGCGGTGACGGGGCAGGCACTCCCCGATCACGCTGCCATCGAGCGTGTTCAGCGCGGCGAATAGGTGGTCGTGCCGTTGCGCTTGTAGTCGTGGGTCATCGTGCCGGCACGACCCTTCTTCATCGGCAGGCTGGCCTGGGTGCGATCGAGTGCTTGGATCTGGCTCTTCTCGTCCACGCACAGCACCAGCGCCTTCTCCGGCGGGTTCAGATACAGCCCCACGACGTCGGTCAGCTTCTCTGTGAACAGCGGGTCGTTCGACAGCTTGAACGTCCGGATGAGATGTGGTTTGAGGCCGTGCGCGTCCCAGATGCGCTGCACCGTGGCCGGGCTCACGCCCTGAGCCTTCGCCATCGACCGGCAACTCCAATGAGTCTCACCCGGCGGCGTTGTCTGGGTCGTGGCCTGCACGATCTCCTTGATCTTCTCCGCACTGATCGTTCGCTTGCGGCCACGGCCGGGCTTGACTTCCCACAGCGCCTGCGGACCATCCACACGGAAACGCTCGCGCCACATGATCACCGTCGGGCGAGAAACCCCAGCTCCCTGGCGATCGCACTGTTCGAAACCCCGTCGCTGCCCATCAGCACGATCCATGCCCTCGCCGCCACGCTCTGCGGGGTGCCATGCGCATTCACCCACCGTTCCAGCAGCACCCGCTGCTCCTGCGAAACCTCCCCAGCGACAGCCGCCAGCGCCATACCCAAAACGCTACCGCACCCCAACCACCATGTCAAGCTAATTCCGAGACACTACACTAGTCGCACAGCCGGCGGCGAACGCAACGTCTTCGGCCCACGCCTCGTCCTGCTCCTCATACTTCGCTCGTCGCTGGTGGATAGCGAGACACTCGAACGACGCTGGTGGAGCTCCCCCACGCCCGCACTTCAGGTCGCAAAACCTTAGCCTGTGCGCCATGGAGGTCGAGGCATGGCTGCCGCGCGCGGCCGCCGCGCGCGGCGAGCACACCGCGCTGAGCACGCCACAGCGGGACTGGTCCTACGCCCGCCTGCACGCGGCCGCCCGCTTCGCCGCGGGAGAGCTGGCGGCGCGCGGCGTCGCTCGCGGCGAGCGCGTCGCGATCGCGCTGCCTGCCGGCCTCGAGTTCGCGCAGGCGCTGCACGCGTGCCTGCTGCTCGGCGCGGTCGCCGTGCCGATCGACCTGCGCCTCTCGGCGGCGGAGCAGGCGCGCCACGCCGCCAGCGCGGCGCTGCTCGTGGACGCGCCCGTGGGCGAGGGCGGCGCGCGCGCGGACGCGCCGATCCTGGCCACGCACGACCTCGACGCGGTGGCGGTCGTGATCCACACCTCGGGTACGACCGCCCAGCCGCGTGCGGTCGAGCTGACCTACGGAAACGTGCTGTGGAGCGCGCTCGGCTCGGCCGTCGCGCTCGGCCTGGACTCGCACGAGCGCTGGCTATGCGCGCTGCCGCTGTCGCACGTCGGCGGGCTGTCGATCCTGCTGCGCTCGGCGATCTATGCGACCAGCGCGGTAGTGCACGAGCGCTTCGAGGTCGGGCCCGTCAAGCGTGCGCTCGAGACCCAGGAGGTGACGCTCGTGAGCCTCGTCGCCACCACGCTCGCGCGGCTGCTGGACGCGGGCCTGCGACGGCCGGCGTCGCTGCGCTGCGCGTTGACAGGAGGCGGCCCCGTGCCCCCCGCGCTGCTCGATCGCGCGCGCGCCGCCGCCGTTCCCGTGGGGCTCACCTACGGCCTCACCGAGAGCTGCTCGCAGGTGACTACCACCCCCGTCGCGGAGATCGTGCAGGCGGGCGCCGCGGCCACGGCGGCGCGTGTGGCCGCAGGCACGGCGGCGGGCGAGGAGAACGCCGGGCCGCCGCTGTTCTGCACGCGCGTGCAGATCGCGCACGACGGCGAGATCCTGGTGGCGGGGCCGACCGTCGCCCCCCGCGGCGCGCGCCGCGGACGGCTGGCTGCACACCGGCGACCTGGGCGAGCTTGACGACGCCGGGCGCCTGCGGGTCAGCGGACGCAGCGCCGACACGATCGTCAGCGGCGGCGAGAACGTGGCGCCCGCCGAGGTCGAGGCCGTGCTGGAGGCCCACCCGCTGGTGCTAGAGGCGGCGGTGCTCGGCCGCGCGGACCCGGAGTGGGGGGAGGCGGTGACCGCGATCGTCGTCGCCCGCCCCGCTGCCCAGCTCGACGTCGAGGAGCTGCGCGCGCATTGCGCGCGGGCGCTCGCACCGTACAAGGTGCCCAAGCGCTACGTGCTGGCGGACGAGCGCCTTCCGCGCACGCGCTCGGGCAAGCTCGCACGCAGGGAGCTGCGGTGAGCTTCGACGCGAACGCCTACCGGCAGTCGAGCCGCGCGGCGTGGGAGGAGGCCGCCGGCGGGTGGCAGCGCCGCGCTGAGGAGATGCGCACCTTCGCTGCGCCCGTGTCGCACTGGATGATCGAGGAGATCTCGCCGCAGCCCGGCCAGCGCGTGCTCGAGCTCGCCGCCGGCCAGGGCGAGACGGGCATGCTCGTGGCGGAGCTGGTGGCACCGCTCGGAGGGGTGATCGTGTCCGACCAGGCCGCGGCGATGCTCGACGGCGCGCGTGCGCGCGCGGTCGCGCTCGGACTCAGCAACGTCGAGTTCCAGGTGCTCGACGCGGAGTGGATCGACCTTCCCCTCGCCGGCGTCGATGCCGTGCTGTGCCGCTGGGGCTACATGCTGACGGCCGACCCCGCGGCCGCGCTCGCCGAGACACGGCGCGTGCTGCGCCCCGGCGGGCGCCTCGCGCTGGCCGTGTGGGACGCGCTCGCGCGCAACCCGTGGGCGCAGCTGCCGGCGCTGGAGCTGATCGCGCGCGGCCTCACGCCGGCGCCAGACCCCGCCGCGCCGCTGCCGCCGGGCCCGTTCGCGCTGGGCGACCCGGAGCGCGTGCGCGAGCTGCTTGCGCATGCCGGCTTCACGGAAGTCCGCGTCGACGCGCTGGACCTGATGCGCCGCCACGCGAGCTTCCACGAGTTCTGGGAGTCGACGCTCGACCTCTCGCGCAACTTCCACGACTCCGTGCTCTCGCAAGGACCGGTCGAGATCGCGCAGATCGAGGCGTCGCTGGCCGAGCGCTTCGCCCCGTACACCGCGAGCGACGGCACGATCGCGATCCCCGCGCGCACGCTCGTCGCCTCCGCGAGCGCGTGACTCGGGCGCCCGCCCGCGCTGCGCCGTTTGGATAGCCTGCGGGCAATGATCTACGACGACGACGCAGACCTCCAGCTCCTCGACGGCAAGACCGTCGCCATCATCGGCTACGGCTCGCAGGGCCACGCGCACGCCCTGAACCTCAGGGACTCCGGCGTCGAGGTCATCGTCGGCCTGCGCGAGGACTCCGCGTCCGTCGCCAAGGCACGCGAGCAGGGACTCGAGGTGCTGCCGGTGGTCGAGGCCGCCAGCCGCGGCGATCTCGTGATGATCCTGCTGCCCGACGAGCTCCACCGCCAGGTGTGGGAGGCGGAGATCCGCGACGGTATCGCCGAGGGCAACATGCTGCTCTTCGGCCACGGCTTCTCAATCCACTACGGCGAGATCTCGCCGCCCGCGGGAGTCGACGTGGCGATGGTCGCGCCCAAGGGCCCCGGGCACCTCGTGCGTCGCCAGTTCACCGAAGGCAGCGGCGTGCCGGGGCTGATCGCCGTCGCGCAGGACGCCACCGGCAACGCGCGCGCGCTCGCGCTGGCATACGCGAAGGGCATCGGCTGCACCCGCGGCGGGGTGATCGAGACGACCTTCAAGGACGAGACCGAGACGGACCTGTTCGGCGAGCAGGCCGTCCTCTGCGGCGGCGCCTCAGAGCTGGTCCAGGCCGGCTTCCAGACGCTCGTCGACGCTGGGTACGACCCCGAGATGGCCTACTTCGAGTGCCTGCACGAGCTCAAGCTGATCGCCGACCTGATGTACGAGAAGGGTCTCGCCGGCATGCGCTACTCGATCTCCAACACGGCCGAGTACGGCGACTACACGCGCGGCAAACGCGTGATCACCGAGCAGACTCGCGCGGACATGCGCAAGATCCTCGCCGAGATCCAGTCGGGCGACTTCGCGCGCGAGTGGATCGCCGAGAACCACGCTGGCCAGGAGAACTTCAAGCGCATGCGCGCAGAGCAGGCCGACACCCAGGTCGAGCACGTCGGCGCCGAGCTACGCTCGCACATGGACTGGATCAAGCCCAGCTTCTAGGGCCAGCTCCCGTCCCGGCTCCGCCGTGCTTGCCTACCTCTTCTGGCACCGCCCGCAGGATCGCGCAAGCGTCGAGGCCTACGAGCGCGCGCAGCTCGCCTTCCACCGCTCGCTCGCGCGCAGCCGCCCGGTCGGGATGTGCGGCTCGTGGAGCTTTCGCGTCGCCGATATCCCCTGGCGTCCCGCCGCCGGCGGCAGCGACGGCGAGCCGGCCAGCGCCTGGCCCGGCTACGAGGACTGGTACCTGCTCGAGGACTTCACCGCGCTCGGAGTGCTCAACGAGGCGGCCGTCGGCCGCGGCCACCGAACGACGCACGACGAGGCCGCGCGCCGCTCCGACGGCGGCGCCGGCGGCCTGTACGCGCTGGTCGAGGGAGAGCATCCAGGTCCGCTGTCGGCGGCGAGCATCGCCGTGTGGGTGGCGCCGGCGCCCGGATCCGAGCACCGCCCGCTCGGCGAGCTGCTCGGCGACGGAATCGACCCGCGCAGCGCCAGCCTGTGGCGCCGTCAGCTGGTGCTCGGCCCCGGCCCCGAGTACTGCGTGCTGGCGGGCGAGGTGCCCGCGGGGGTGGCGCCGGCACGGCTGCCCGCAGGGTGGACCGCAACGTCCCTCGCGCGCGTGCCGATCTGGCCGGCCTGAGCGACAGCAGCTGGGCGAGGTTCGCTACACTCGCGGTCGTCGTCGCGACTGGCGCTCGGGTGGATTCAACCACCGGGAAGCGACGACTGGCACCGCCGCGCGCCTGGGCACCCTCACAGCATCGACCATTTCCCGAGGTCCGACGAGACGAGGAGCCCAAATGACGACGAGCACACCCACCGAGCAGACGGCGCTTGCGATCCCCGAGCAGCTGAAGCCCGGCGACGGGCGCTTCGGCTGCGGGCCGTCGAAGGTGCGCCCGCAGGCGCTGGCGAACCTCGCCCGCGACGGCGCCGCTGTGATGGGCACCTCCCATCGCCAGAAGCCCGTGAAGGCGCTCGTGGGCGAGATCCGCGCCGGGCTCGGCGAGCTGTTCGCCCTCCCCGACGGCTACGAGGTGGCCCTCGGCAACGGCGGCGCGACCGCCTTCTGGGACGCCGCCGCGTTCGGCCTCGTGCGCCGGCGCGCCGCTCACCTGACCTTCGGCGAGTTCTCCCAGAAGTTCGCGACCGTAACCGAGGGGGCGCCGTTCCTCGCGCACTCGATCGCGTTCGCCGCCGAGCCCGGCGACGCCCCCGACCCGGACCTGCTCGCAAACGCCGACGCCGACCTGCTCGCGTGGGCTCACAACGAGACCTCGACCGGCGTGATGGCGCCGGTCGTGCGCCCTGCCGGGCCGGACGACGCGCTCGTCGCCGTCGACGCCACCTCCGGCGCCGGCGGCCTGCCCGTGGACGTGACACAAGCAGACGCCTACTACTTCGCCCCGCAGAAGGGCTTCGGCTCCGATGGCGGGCAGTGGATAGCGCTGCTCAGCCCCGCTGCGCAGGAGCGCATCGCCGAGCTGCACGGCGACGGCGAGCGCTGGATCCCCGAGTTCCTGTCGCTGCACACCGCGCTCGAGAACTCGCTCAAAGACCAGACCTACAACACGCCGGCGGTGGCCACCCTGTTGCTGCTCGCCGACCAAGTCCGCTGGATGCTCGACGGCGGCGGCCTGGACTGGTGCGTCGCGCGCACGCGCGCGTCCTCGCAGCACCTCTACGCGTGGGCGGAGCGCACCGACTACACGACGCCGTTCGTCGCCGACCCCGCCAAGCGCTCGCTGGTCGTCGGCACGATCGACTTCGACGAGGCGCTCGACGCCGCCGCGCTCGCCGCCACGCTGCGTGCAAACGGCATCGTCGACGTCGAGCCCTACCGCAAGCTCGGGCGCAACCAGCTGCGCATCGGCATGTTCCCCGCGGTGGAGACCGCCGACGTCCAGGCGCTGACCGGATGCATCGAGTGGGTCGTCGAGAGGCTGGGCCGATGAGCGCCGCGGAGCCGGCGACCGCAAGTGGGCGCAGCGCGAACGGCGGGCGCCCGCGCGTGCTCGTCAAGGAGAAGATCGGCGACTCGGGCGTAGAGCTGCTGCGCGAGCACTTCGACGTCGACCTCGGGCTCGACTGGAGCGACGAGGAGCTGGCGGAGCGCATCGGCGGGTACGAGGGCATCGTGATCCGCTCGGCCACGAAGATGACCGCCGAGCTGATCGAGCGTGCCAGCGCGTTGAAGGCGATCGGACGCGCGGGCGTGGGCGTGGACAACGTCGACGTCGTCGCCGCCACCCGCCGCGGGATCGTCGTGGCCAACGCCCCCGAGTCAAACGTGGTGACGGCCGCCGAGCACACGATGGCGCTGCTGCTGGCGCTCGCGCGCAACGTCCCGCAGGCATACGCCTCGCTGATCGCCGGCAAGTGGGAGCGCTCGAAGTTCTCGGGCGTGGAGCTGTACGAGAAGACGCTCGGGATCCTCGGCTTCGGACGCATCGGACAGCTCGTTGCGCAGCGCGCGCGGGGCTTCGGCATGCGCGTGCTCGCGTTCGACCCGTTCGTCAGCGCCGAGCGCTACCGCGAGCTGGGCGTCGAGAAGGCCGACGGTCCCGGCGACATCTACGCGCAGGCTGACTTCATCACCGTCCACCTGCCCAAGACGCCCGAGACCGAAGGCTTCGTCGACGCCGACGCGTTCGCGGCTATGCGCCCCGGCGCACGCATCCTCAACGTCGCGCGCGGCGGTTTGATCGACGAAGCGGCGCTCAAGGACGCGCTCGACGCGGGCACGCTCGCCGGCGCCGCGCTAGACGTGTTCCCCAGCGAGCCCGTCACCGAGCACCCGCTGTTCGGCTACCCCAACGTGGTGGTGACGCCGCACCTCGGCGCGTCCACCGCCGAGGCCACCGACCGTGCCGGCTACCAGAGCGCAGAGCAGGTGGTCGCGGCGCTGACCGGCGGCGTCGTCTCCACGGCCGTCAACATTCCAGCGATCGGCGCGGAGGACATGGAGACGCTGGGACCGTTCCTGCCGTTGGCCACGCAGCTCGGACGCCTGGCGATGGCGCTCGCGGAGGGCAGCTCGGTGGAGCGCATCGAGGCCGCGTTCCTGGGGCGGATCGCCGAGTTCGACACGCGCCTGCTCGGCCTGGCGGTGATCGTGGGAGCGCTTCAGGGCCGCACCGAGGAGCAGGTCAACCTCGTCAACGCCCCCACCATGGCCCAGCAGCGGGGGATCGTGTTCGAGGCCAAGTCGGTGTCCGAGGCGCAGGACTTCAACGAGCTGATCCGCGTGACCGTGATCGCCGGCGGCGAGCGCGTCGCGGTGGCGGGGACCGGCATGGGTCCCAACCAGCTCCCGCATCTGGTGGAGGTGCAGGGCAGGCGGCTGACGATCGAGCTGGCGCCGCACGTCACCGTGTTCCGCTACGAGGATCTGCCGGGGATGATCGGCAGGGTCGGCACGATCTTCGGTGCGCACGGGATCAACATCTCCTCCGCGGCCGTCGGGCACAGCCCCGACGGGCGCGCCGACGGCGACGGCGCGCCGCACGCCGCGATGGTGGTCACGACCGACGCGCTCGTCCCCGCCGGTGTGCTTAGCGAGATCATCGCCTCCGAGGGCTTCGACAGCGGCTGGTCGGTGGAGCTCGGCTGAGAGGGCCCGCGCGCCGGGCCGAGGGGGCCCGCCGGCGCCCCGTGTGCATCGGCCCATCTGTCGAAACGAGTCGCTCACGACTCACGAGCGGCGTTCGCGCGACCGATCGGATCCTCACAGCCATGCCACAAGCGAACGACACGATCAGCGCGCCGGCGATCTCACCGGAGGAGGCCGCGATCTCACCGGAGGAGGCCGCGATCTCACCGGAGGAGGCCGCGATCTCACCGGAGGAGGTCGCGCAGCGAGCCGAGACCGGCCGCCAGGCCGCGAGGGCCCTGCTGCGCGAGCATCCGGACGCGCTGATCTACGTGCAGGCGCCGGATGGGCAGGTCCTGCCGCCGCCGGCGTCGCTGGGGCTGGAGGACGTGCCCGCGCTTTCGCTGGAAGGCCGCTCGGGCATGGACCTGTGCGTGTCCGAGGATCGCATGGAGCTCGTCAACGCCTGGATTCGCGTGAGAACGCAGACCGTGGTCGAGGTCAGGGCGCGCATGTACGCGAACCCCGAGCAGTGGATGGTCGCGCATCTGCTCGACATGCGCAGATCGCACGGCGTGATCCTGACCGTGCTGTGGCCCACGGACGAGGCCCCGCAGGACGCGCAGGCGCGCGCTAGCGCGGCGGTGACCTCCACCACACCTCGCTTCTGCACGCGCAGGCAGGACGAAGAGGGCAACGTGATCGACTGCGACGAGGCGTACGTGCAGATGTTCGGATACAGCGCCGAGGAGCTGATCGGCAAGCCCACGTTCGAGCGCGTGCACCCCGACGATCAGGCGCGCGTGATCGAGGGCTGGGTGGCGGCGGTTGCGAGCGGCCGGGTGCAGATGTTCCGCGTGCGCCAGAAGCGCAAGGACGGCAGCTGGCTGTGGGTGGACACGACGCTGCACAACCTGCTCGCGGATCCCGAGCAGAAGTGCATGTTGGCGGAGTGCATCGACGTATCCGCGGAGATGAGCGCACAGGAGGCGCTGGCGGACCGCGAGGAGCTGCTGCGCAACCTGCTCGAGGAGATGCCCGACGGGCTGTTGCAGCTCGACCAGCGGCGAAACGTCGTGTACCACAACGCGCGCCTGCTGGAGATCCTGACAGGTGGCGCTGACCTCGACGGCCTCGCTCCCAAGCCGAGCGAAGGCATCGCCGCGCAGCAACCGCATGCTGGCGAGGGGGTGGCGCTGGCGATGCTGCTGAGCGCGCTGACGGAGGAGAGCAGGCAGAGCTTCGATGCGACCCTCGCGCGCGCGCTCGAGGCGGGCGTGCGCGACGACGTCGAGCTCGAAGCGCTGCTGCCGTTCGCGGCGCAGCGCAACGTGCTCGTGAAAGTGCGCCCGCTGCGACGCGAGAGCGGCGCGGTCACAGGGGTGATCGCGTCGGTGCTCGACGTCACCGACAGCGCACGCGCGCGCCGGGAGCTCGAGAAGCGCGCGACGTTCGACGCTCTCACCGGCGCACACAACCGCGCTTCGATCATGGACGCGCTGGAGCGGGAGCTCGAGACCTCACGGGATACGGGCGTCGTGTTCGTCGACCTCGATCGCTTCAAGTCGATCAACGACTCGCTCGGACACGCGGCCGGCGACGAGGTGCTCGTGCAGGTCGCCGAGCGCCTCCAGACCGCAATGCGCTCCAGCGACGAGCTCGGCCGTCTCGGCGGCGACGAGTTCCTGATCCTGTTGCGCGGGGTCACGGGCGTTCCCGTCGCGATGAGCGCGGCGCAACGCATCAGCGAAGCGGTCCATGGGACCTTCGAGCTGTCCAGCGGCGCGCTCGAGCTGTCCGCGAGCGTCGGCGTGGCGTGTTGTGATGGCAGGCCGATCACCGCCGAGGAGCTCGTCGAGCGCGCGGACGCGGCGATGTACCGCTCCAAGGCCCAGCGGCGCGGGATCCCCGTGTTCGCCGCCTAGCTCGTCGCGGTGGTAAGCTCACCCCTTGTGATGTCGTTCCAGTCCTCGCTCCTCGCTCTGCTTCTGCTCCCCCCTCGGGGGGAATAGCGCGTGGCGGCCGCGTAGCCGCATACCCAGCAGAGAGGAACAGAACGCGAGACAAAGAAGGAGCACGAACGACATGAGCACGCACGACGGACACGCCCACACGACGAGCGCCAGCCAGGGCGTCCGCAGCGAGGCCGATCGAGTCAAGATCTTCGACACGACCCTGCGTGACGGCGAGCAGTCGCCGGGCATCTCGCTTGAACAAGCAGGAAAAGCTGGAGATAGCCCAGCAGCTGGCACGCCTCGGCGTGGACGTGATCGAGGCCGGCTTCCCGATCACCTCGCCCGGTGACTTCGAGTCGGTTCAGGCGATCGCGCGGGAGGTCGAAGGGCCCATCATCTGCGGCCTGGCGCGCACGAGCGCGCAGGACATCGAGGCCGCCTGGAACGCCGTGCGCGACTCCGAGCGCCCGCGCATCCACACGTTCATCGCCACCAGCGACATCCACATCGAGCGCAAGCTGCAGACCACGCGCGAGAACGTCAAGGGACAGGTGCGTGCGGCGGTCGCGCAGGCGCGCGAGTACACCGAGGACGTCGAGTTCTCGCCCGAGGACGGCTCGCGCTCGGACGTGCAGTACATGGCCGAGGTGATACAGATCGCGCTCGACGAGGGCGCCAGCACGATCAACGTGCCCGACACCGTCGGCTACACGATGCCGCGCGAGTACCAGGCGATGTTCGAGGAGCTCTACCGCCTGGTCCCCGGCCTGCGCGACGTGGTCGTCTCGGTTCACTGCCACGACGATCTCGGGTTGGCGGTCGCCAACTCGCTGGCGGGCCTGGAAGCGGGGTGCCGCCAGGTCGAGTGCGCGATCAACGGCATCGGCGAGCGCGCCGGCAACGCTTCGCTGGAGGAGATCGTGATGCTCGTGCGCACGCGCGAGCCGAGCCTGGGGCTGTGGACGGGCGCGGAGACGACAGAGATCGCGCGCACCAGCCGCCTGGTCTCGCGCCTGACCGGCTACAGCGTGCAGCCGAACAAGGCGATCGTCGGGCGCAACGCGTTCGCGCACGAGGCGGGCATTCACCAGGACGGTGTGCTCAAGGAGCGCACCACCTACGAGATCATGGACGCGACCACCGTCGGGCTGCGCAGCAACGCGATCGTGCTGGGCAAGCACTCAGGACGTCACGCGCTCAGCAAAGCGCTTCAGGAGATGGGCTTCGAGCTCGACGGGCAGGCGCTGAACATGGCGTTCAAGCGCTTCAAGGAGATCGCCGACCGCAAGAAGCAGCTGACCGCGATGGACCTGGAGGCGCTCGTCACCGACGAGCTGCGCGACCGCGTGCTCGCCGACGATCAGGTGAGCGGCTACACGCTCAGCTCCTTCCAGGTCGAGACCTCCTCCGAGCGCCCGCCGCACGCGCGCGTCGCGGTGACGCTGCCGGACGGTGCCGTGGCGAGCGGCTCGTTCCACGGCGACGGCCCGATCGACGCGGTCTTCCAGGCGATCAACGCGGCCACCGGCATCGCGCCGACGCTCAGCGACTTCACGATCGGGGCGGTCACCGAGGGACAGGATGCGCTCGGCGAGGTGTCTGTCGTGCTCGAGGTCGCCGGCGCCACCGGCGCGGGCCAGGGCGTCTCCACGGACATCATCGACGCTGCCGCGCGCGCGTATGTGCGTGCGCTGTCGGTGGCCGTCGCGCGGTCGCACGCCAGCGACGCGATCGGCCTGCCGGAGGCAGCGGGTTGAGCGGGCGCCGCCTGTGCGCGTGCCCGCTCACGGCGCTCGCGCTCGCGTGTGCGCTCGTGGGCTCGCTCGCGCCCGCCGCCGGCGCGGCGCCCCGCCGGCCGGACTTCGCCGTGTCGGACACGCCGTCGAGCACACGGCCGCACTGGGCCTGCCCCGAAGGCGCATGCCTGGCGATCGTCGACCCCCATCATCGCCGCGGCGTGGCGCCGTTCGCGCGTGCGCGTAGCGAACCGGAAGGCGGCGGGGAAGAAGGCGGCCTCGACCCACAGGACCTGCGCGCGGCCTACGGGATCCCCGCCAGCGGCGGCGCCGGCGAGACGATCGCGCTGGTCGAGGGCTTCGCCTACAAGCAGGCCGAAGCCGACCTCGCCAAATATCGCTCGCACTACGGCCTGGCGCCGTGCAGCGCCGCCAGCGGCTGCTACACGGCCGTCAGCGGGAAGGGCGAAGCGCCACACTACACCAAGAACGGCGGCTGGGAAGACGAGGAGGCGCTGGACCTCGACATGGCCTCCGCCGCGTGCCCCGAATGCCACCTGCTGCTCGTCGACACCGAAGGCGAAAGCTGGGACCGCTTGGGCAGGTCGGTGAACACCGCCGCCTCGCTCGGCGCCACAGAGATCTCCAACAGCTACGGCCTGGCCGAAGAAACGTGCGAAGCCGAATGCGCTGAAGCGGCGGGCGACTTCGACCACCCCGGCGTGCTCATCACCGTCTCCTCCGGCGACGAAGGCTATGACAACTACCTCGTGGGGAGGCACACGGCGAGCTACCCAGCCGACCTGCCCGATGTCATCGCCGTCGGCGGCACCGCCCTCAGGCGCGCGCCCACCGCGCGCGGCTGGAGCGAGAGCGTGTGGTTCGAACCGAGGCTCGGGCTCGGCAGCGGCAGCGGCTGCACGCCTCAGCCAAAGCCCTCGTGGCAGACCGACGCCGCCTGCCCAGGGCGCACCGACAACGACGCCGCCGCCGTCGGCGCCTGCGAAACGCCGGTCTCTGTCTACGACAGCCTCGAAGGAGGATGGACCGACCTGTGCGGCACGAGCGTCAGCTCGCCGCTGCTCGCCGGCATCGAGGCGCACGCCAGCGCGTATGCGCGCTCGCTGCCCGGCGCCGAGGCGTTCTACGAGGACCCGGCCGCGCTGCACGACGTCACCGTCGGCAAGGACGGCAGATGCTCGGGGCACAGGAAGTATCTGTGCCGTGCGCGCGTCGGCTACGACGGGCCGACCGGCGAGGGCACGCCCGACGGACCGCTGCTGCTCAGCGGCTGACCTGCGCCGCCGCAGCGCCCCGGGCCTCATGGCATACGTATGTCTGTGATAACGTACGCGCGCATGAGCACCGTCGAGCATGAGGCCCCGTCGCAGACGGAGATCGGCGCGCGCGTGAAGGCGCTGCGCGAGGCAGCCGGCCTGTCGCTGCGTGACCTCGCCGAGCGCAGCGGCGTCAGCGCCCCGATGCTCTCGCAGGTCGAGCGCGGCGAGACCAGCCCGACGCTGACCGTCGCCGCGCGCATCGCCTCCGGCCTGGAGCTGCGCCTGTCACAGCTGTTGCGCCTCGACGAGGGCGGTGCCGTAACCGTCGTGCGCCGTGCGCAACGCACGCGCGGCGGCAGCAAGCGACGCGGGCACGGCTTCGAGGTGCTGACCGCTGCGGGACCCGGCCAGCGCGCGGAGGTATCGCGCCACACGCTCGCGCCCGGGGGCACCACCGGAGCGCCAGACGACCCGCCCATGCACGAGCCCGGCGCCCGCGAGATCGCAGTCGTCGAGCGCGGCTCGGTCGTGCTCGTGTGCGACGGGCATCGCTACGTGCTGGACGCCGGCGACTGCGTCACCTTCGACGCAGACCTGCCACATCACTTCGAGAACCCGAAGCACCGCGACGCCGACGCGGAGTTCCTCGCGGTTCTCGCCGCGGGGCTGAGGAGAAGCTAGATGCCCGCCACACGAACGCCGCTCAGACCCCGTCAGGGGTCCTCATCAAAGCAAACACCACCCACGAGCACGAGGACGCGATGACCATGCCCAAGACCCTTTTTCAGAAGATATGGGAGGCCCACGAGGTCGCCGACGGCCTGCTGTACATCGACCTGCACCTCGTCCACGAGGTCACCAGCCCCCAGGCCTTCGATGGGCTGCGCCTCGCCGGGCGCAGCGTCCGCCGGCCCGACCGCACGCTCGCCACCGCCGACCACAACACGCCCACCGACGGCACCCCCGTGGCCGCGCGCATCAAGGACGAGCTCTCGCGCGTGCAGGTCGAAACGCTCGAGCGCAACTGTGTCGAGTTCGGCGTGCCCGTGTACTCGCTCGGCTCCGACCGGCAGGGGATCGTGCACGTGATCGGACCCGAGCTGGGCGTCACCCAGCCGGGCATGACGATCGTCTGCGGCGACTCGCACACCTCCACCCACGGCGCCTTCGGCGCGCTCGCGTTCGGGATCGGCACCAGCGAGGTCGAGCACGTGCTCGCAACGCAGTGCATGGTCCAGGGCAAACCGCGCTCGATGCGCGTGCTGTATGACGGCGAGCTCGGCTTCGGCGTCACCGCCAAGGACCTGATCCTCGCCACGCTCGGCCAGCTCGGCGTCGGCGGCATGAGCGGCCACGCCGTCGAGTACGCCGGCGAGGCGATCGAGACGCTCTCGATGGAGGGGCGCATGACCGTCTGCAACATGACCATCGAGGGCGGCGGACGGGCCGGCATGATCGCGCCCGACCAGACCACGTTCGCGTGGTTCCAGCGCGCGAGCGAATTGGGCTGGCCCGGCGGGCGTCCCGGCGCGCCCACATCGTCCCCGCAGGGGGAGGGCGGCGCATCGTCCCCGCAGGGGGAGCTCGACGCCGCCGTCGAGCGCTGGGGTGAGCTGCCCACCGACGACGGCGCCGCGTTCGACCGCGAGGAGCGCGTCGACGCCGCCGCCATCTCCCCGCAGGTCACCTGGGGCACCAACCCCGGCATGGTCCGCCCCGTCACCGACAAGGTCCCCGCGCCCGAGGAGTTCAACAGCCCCGCCGACCGCGAGGCCACCGAGCGCGCCCTGCACTACATGGCGCTCGAGCCCGGCACGCCGATCGAGGACATCGCCGTCGACCGCGTGTTCATCGGCTCGTGCACCAACTCGCGCATCGGCGACCTGCGCGCCGCCGCCGAGGTCGTCGCCGGTAGGAAGGTCGCCGCCTCCGTCTCCGCCATGGTCGTCCCCGGCTCCCAACAGGTCAAGGCCCAGGCAGAGGCCGAGGGGCTCGACCGCGTCTTCCGCGACGCCGGCTTCGACTGGCGCGTGGCCGGCTGCTCGATGTGCCTCGGCATGAACCCCGACATCCTTCAGCCCGGCGAGCGCTGCGCCTCCACCTCCAACCGCAACTTCGAGGGGCGCCAGGGGCGGGGGGGACGCACGCACCTCGTCTCCCCGCAGATGGCCGCTGCCGCCGCCATCGAGGGGCACTTCGTGGACATCAGGGAGTGGTCATGAGCGCCGCTGCGCCCGGAGCCCACTGGCAGCGCGAGGGACTCGCCGCCAGCTTTGCCGAGCGCCGCGCGATCCTCGTGCCGCAGCTCGACGTCCAGGAGGAAGTCATCAGGCTGCTGCTCGATCGCGGCCAGCGCCCGATCGAGCGCTTCCTCGACCTCGGCTGCGGTGCCGGCGCCATGAGCGAGCTCGTGCTCGATGCTCATCCACATGCCCACGGGGTGCTGGTCGACTTCTCCGAGCCGATGCTCGCGCGCCTGGATGCACAGCTCGCAGGCCATGCCGGTCGCTGGCGAGCCGTTCGGGGAGACCTCGGCGCTGCGGGTTGGCGTGACGCGCTGCCCGACGGGCGCTACGACGCGATCGTCTCCGGCCTGGCCATCCACCACCTCCCTTCCGAGCGCAAGCCCGTGCTGTTCGGCGAGCTGCTCTCGCTGCTGGAGCCTGGCGGCCTGTTCATCAACATGGACTACGTCACGATCGCCGGCCCGCTGCAAGGGCTGTTCGACGAGCAGATGCTCGCCAACGCCGTGCGCGCGGACCGCGAGAGCGGTGGCTGCCACACGCACGAGGAGCTCGAGCTAGAGGACGACGACGACCGCCCCGACACCGTCGAGGACCAGCTCCGCTGGCTGCGCCACGCCGGCTTCGCCGACGTCGAAGTGCACTTCAAGTGGGCCGAGGCCGCCGTCTTCGGTGGCACCCGGCCTGGCTAGGCGAGTGCATGCGCAGACGTGTGCGGCGGGGAGGAAGTCCTCTCTTGCAAAAGGGTGTATGACAATCGCGATACAGGAGAAGCAGGCAATGGAACCGATCGAGACAATCAGCGGGCCGGTCAGCTTTCTCGACCGCGCCGACGTGGACACCGACCAGATCATGCCCAAGCAGTTCCTCAAGCGCGTCGAGCGCACCGGCTTCGGTCAGTTCCTGTTCTACGACTGGGCCAAAGAGCCCGACTGGGACCTGCCGAGCAACCCGATCCTCGTCGCCGGCGAGAACTTCGGTTGTGGCTCCTCGCGCGAGCACGCCCCCTGGGGGTTGCAGGACTACGGCTTCCAGACGATCGTCGCGCCGTCCTTCGGGGACATCTTCTACTCCAACTGCACCAAGATCGGCCTACTGCCGATCGTGCTCTGCGACGAGGACTGCAAAGCGCTCGCGCGCGCCGGCCACGCCCAGGTCGACCTGCGCGAGCAGGAGGTCCGCTTCGACGGTCGTCAGGTGGCGTTCGAGATCGACCATGAGATTCGCCGCCGGCTGCTCGGCGGCCTCGACGACATCGCGCTGACGTTGCAGCAGGCTGAGGCGATCGACGGATACGAGCGGGCGCGAGACGCGAGCGAGCCGCGCCTGCCGGTGACGACCGCGCTGTGAGGAGCGCCTGCTAGCGTCGCGCGCCATGCCCCACCAGATCGTCACCCTCCCCGGCGACGGCATCGGGCCCGAGATCATGGCGCCCACGCTCGAGCTGCTGCGCCGGCTCGGCGACTTCGAGTTCGAGGAGCACGCCTTCGGCGGCGCCTCGATCGACGCCCACGGCGTGGCCTTGACCGACGAGGTGCTCGACGCGTGTGCGCGCGCGGACGCTGTGCTGCTGGCCGCGGTCGGCGGACCGAAGTGGGACACGACCGATCCCGCCAAGCCCCGTCCCGAGCAGGGCCTGCTGGGCCTGCGCAAGGGGCTCGGGCTGTACGCGAACCTGCGCCCGGTCAAGCCGCTGGCGGCGCTGTACGACGCCTCGCCGCTGCGCCGTGAGCGGATCGAAGGCACGGACCTGCTGGTGGTGCGCGAGCTCACAGGCGGGATCTACTTCGGCGAGAAGACGCGCACGGCCGAGTCCGCCTCGGACCTGTGCGCTTACACGCGCGCGGAGATCGAGCGGATCGGGCGCACCGCGTTCGCGGCGGCGCGCTCGAAGGTCTCCAGCGTGGACAAGGCGAACGTGCTCGAGACCTCACGCCTGTGGCGCGAGGTGATAAGCGAGCTGCACGCGCGGGAGTTCCCGCACGTGGAGCTCGAGCACGTGCTCGTCGACAACGCGGCCATGCAGCTGGTGTCCGCGCCGCGCCACTTCGACGTGCTCGTCACCGAGAACATGTTCGGGGACATCCTGTCGGACGAGGCGGCGATGCTCACGGGCTCGATCGGAATGCTCCCCAGCGCGTCGCTCGGCGATCAGAGCGCTGCACCCGCGCGCTCCACCCCCGGCCTGTTCGAGCCGGTCCACGGCTCCGCCCCGGACATCGCGGGACAGGGCATCGCCAACCCGCTCGCGATGTTCCTGTCCGCGGCACTGATGCTCAGACACGGCCTGGGCTTGGCAGAGGAGGCGGCGGCGGTAGAATCCGGTGTCGAAGGCGCACTCGCCGGGGGCCTGCGTACGCCCGACCTGGGCGGCACGGCCGGCACGGCGCAGGCGACCAGAGCAGTGCTCGAGAACCTCGAATAGGAGCGCAAACAACGTGGAGCCGACCGACCTCATCTGGATGAACGGAGAATTCGTCGCCTGGGAGGACGCCAAAGTCCACGTCCTGACGCACGGCCTGCACTACGGCACCGGCGTGTTCGACAGCATGCGCTGCTATGAGACGGAGATCGGCCCGGCTGTGTTCCGCAACACCGACCACCTCGACCGGCTGCTGAAGTCCGCGGAGCTCTACTACATGCCGGTGCCCTACTCGGTGGAGGAGCTACGCGCGGCGACGCTCGAGCTGGTGGCGCGCAACGGCCTGCGCTCCTGCTACATCCGGCCGCTGGTCAACCGCGGCTACGGCACGATGGGTCTGAATCCGCTGGATGCCACCGTGGACGTGACGATCGCATGCTGGGAGTGGGGCACCTACCTCGGCGAGGAGGGCATGCGCGACGGGGTGCGCGCGATGGTCTCCTCGTGGCGGCGGATCAGCCCGGACTCGCTGATCCCCCACGCGAAGGCCAGCGGCCAGTATCTGAACAACGTGCTGGCAAAGGTGGAGTCGGTGAAGGCCGGCTACCAGGAGTCGATCCTGCTCGACGACCAGGGCCACGTGTCGGAGGGCACCGGCGAGAACATCTACATCGTGCGCGAGGGCGAGATCATCACGCCGGGCCACCACAACTCGATCCTCGACGGCATCACACGCCGCTCGATCATCCAGATCGCGCAGGACCTCGGCTATCCGGTGGTGGAGCGCGACATCGCTCGCGCGGAGCTATACCTCGCTGACGAGGTGTTCATGTCGGGGACGGCAGCCGAGCTGGTGCCGGTGCGCGAGGTCGACAACCACGAGATCGGCACGGGCCGCCCGGGTGAGATCACGCGCGTCCTCCAGAAGGAGTTCGACGACGCGGTTCACGGGCGCAGCGAGCGCTACCGCGAGTGGCTGGACGTAGTGCAGGCGAGCGCTCTGGAGACCCCGTCGGGCGAGGCCGTCACGGCGGCCGAGCGAATTACCGGCGCGACCGGCTAGGGGCCGCTTCGTGGCGGCCGGTCGCTCCTCACCGCCGCCATCCACACCCCACGCCGAAAGGATCTTCCCGAATGACCGGGGCCGCCAACACAATCGAGTCCTACGACGCCACCCTGCGCGACGGCATGGGAGGCGGCGGCCTGACGCTGACCGCCGAGGAGAAGCTGCGCGTCGTGCACGCGCTAGACGAGCTGGGCGTGAACATGATCGAGGCCGGCTTCCCCTCGTCGAACCCCAAGGAGCAGGAGCTGTTCGAGCTGCTCGCCGGCGAGCAGCTGAGCACGTCTGAGATCGTCGCGTTCGGGATGACGCGCAGGCGCGATCGCGCAGCCGACGCGGATGAGGGCCTTCGCATCCTCGCGCAGTGCTTCGCGCCGGTGTGCACGCTCGTCGGCAAGGCCTCGGTGCTGCACGTGGAGAAGGTCGTGCGCGCCTCGCGCGAGGAGAACCTGGCGATGATCGCCGACTCGGTCGCGTTCCTGGTTGGCGAGGGCAAGCGCGTGCTGCTCGACGCCGAGCACTTCTTCGACGGCTTCGCGCTGGACCCCGCATACGCGCTCGACTGCCTGCGGGTGGCGGCCGACGCCGGCGTCGAGCGCCTGGTTCTGTGCGACACCAACGGCGGGTCGCTGCCCCCGTTCATCAGAACGGCGTTCGCGGTCGTCACGGAAGCGTTGCCAGGGGTGCTGCTGGGCATCCACACCCACGACGACTCGGGGTGCGCGGTGGCGAACACGCTGGCGGCCGTGGAAGCGGGCGCCACGCAGGTGCAGGGGACCGTCAACGGGATCGGCGAGCGCACGGGCAACGCCAACCTGATCACGGTGATCGCGGACCTCCAGCTGAAGATGGGCTGCGAGCTGCTCGCGCCCGAGCGCCTCGCGCGGCTGACCGAGACCGCGCACTTCGTCGACGAGCTGCTCAACCGCACACCGGACCCCGCGCAGCCTTACGTCGGCAAGCACGCGTTCGCGCACAAGGCGGGCCTGCACGCCGCGGGCGTGCAGGCCGACTCGCAGACGTTCGAGCACGTCGACCCGGCGGTCGTCGGCAACAGCCGCGACGTGCTGATCTCCGAGCTCTCGGGTCGCGGCACGATCCTCGAGAAGGCGCGTCAGGCTGGCATCCCCGCGGATGAGGAGCTGGCGCAGCGCGTGGTCGAGCGGGTCAAGGAGCTCGAGCACGCCGGCTTCCAGTTCGAGGCCGCGGACGGCTCGTTCGAGCTGCTCCTGCGCAAGCAGGCCGGCGACTACGCGCCGCTGTTTCGCCTCGAGTCCTGGCGCGTGATCGTCGAGAAGCACGCCGACGGGCGCGCGAGCACGGAGGCCACGATCAAGATCTGGATCGGCGGCGAGCGCTATGTACGCACGGCTGAGGGCAACGGCCCGGTGCACGCGCTCGACCGCGCGCTGCGCGACGCGATCGGCGAGATCCACCCACACCTGAAGGACATCGACCTGGTCAACTTCAAGGTGCGGATCCTCGACGAGACGAAGGGCACCGGGGCGGTCACGCGCGTGCTGATCGACGCCTCCGACGGGCACGAGGTGTGGGGCTCGATCGGCGTCGCCGAGAACCTGATCGCCGCCTCCTGGGACGCGCTGGTGGACTCGCTCGAGTACGGCATGCAGGGTCAGCGAAGGCTCGCCGGCGCGTCGTCGCCGCATCGTCCCGGTACGGGGAAGGAGGAGTCCAGCCTGCATGGGTGAGCAGATCCCGCTCGCGCGTCCGCTGCTGGGCGAGGCGGAGGAGCGCGCGGTGGTCGAGGTGCTGCGCTCGGGTCAGCTGTCGCTGGGGCCGCGCCTGAGCGACTTCGAGCGTGCGTTCGCCGGACGCGTCGGAGCGGCGCACGCGTGCGCGGTCAGCAGCGGCACCGCGGGCCTGCACCTGGCGCTGCGCGCCGTGGACGTTGCCGAGGGCGACGAGGTGGTGACGAGCCCGTTCTCGTTCGTCGCATCAGCGAACGCCGTGCTGTACGAGCGCGCACGACCGGTGTTCGCGGACATCGACCCGCTCACCCTGAACCTCGACGCCGACGCGGCCGCCGCGGCCGTCAGCGAGCGCACGCGCGCCCTGCTTCCGGTGCACATCTTCGGCTATCCAGCCGACATGCCCGCGTTCGAGCGCTTGGCCGACCGCCACGGCCTGGCGATCGTGGAGGACGCGTGCGAGGCGTTGGGGGCGCAGCACGCAGACGGTGTCGCCGTGGGCGGGCGCGGGCACCCATCGGTGTTCGGCTTCTACGCCAACAAGCAGATGACGACCGGCGAGGGAGGGATCGTGACGCTCGCCGACCCGGAGCTGAAGCGCCGGATCGACTCGGAGCGAAACCAGGGGCGCGCGCCGGACATGGACTGGCTCGATCACGACCGGCTGGGCTTCAACTACCGGCTGTCGGACATCGCCTGCGCGCTCGGGCTCGCGCAGCTCGAGCGGCTGGACGTGACGCTCGCCGCGCGCGCGGCGGTGGCTGACGCCTACCGTGACGCGCTGGCTGCGATCGCATCGTCCCCGGAGGGGGAGGGCCTCGAGCTGCCCTGCGCGGACGCGGGCGGCGACCGCCGCGGCTGGTTCGTGTTCGTCGTGCAGCTACCGCGCGGGGTCGATCGCGACGCGACCGTGCGCGCGCTCGCGGACGACGGGATACAGAGCAAGCCATACCTGCCTGCGATCCACCTGATGAGCTTCTACCGCGAGCGCTTCGGTCACCGCGAGGGAGAGTTCCCCGTGTGCGAGCAGGTGGCCGCGCGGTCGTTGGCGCTGCCGTTCTTCCCGGCGATGCAGGAGGGCCAGGTGGCGCGCGTCGCCGAGCGGCTGCGAGCGGCGCTGCAACGCGCGTGAGCAGGACCGTTCGCCGGCGCGCCCCGCACGTAGACTGAGCGCGCATGTCCCGCTTTCGCGAGCCTCAGCACCCCGACTTCCAACGCCTGAACGCCTCGATCGACTTCGACAGGCGGCTGTGGCCGTACGATCTCGAGCAGTCCCGCGCGCACGCGCGGATGCTGGCCGAGCGCGAGATCATCGACGACCGGGACCGCGACGCGCTGCTCGCGGGCCTGGACGCGGTCGCGCTCGAGCTGGGCGAGGGGCGCTTCCCGTTCGAGGCCGACGACGAGGACATCCACATGGCGATCGAGCGCCGCCTGACCGACCTCGTGGGAGCGGTCGGCGGTCGCCTGCACACGGCGCGCTCGCGCAACGACCAGGTCGCCACAGACATGGCGATGTACACGCGCGAGCGAGCGGCGGCGGCGCGCGCGGCGATCACCGCGCTGATGCGCGAGCTGCTGGTGCGGGCGGAACAGCACGTCGATTGGGCGATGCCGGGCTACACCCATCTCCAGCGCGCGCAGCCGGTGTACCTGGGTCATCACCTGCTGGCGTACTTCTGGATGCTCTCGCGCGACCGCACGCGCTTCGCCTTCGCCGAGCGCGAGTCCGGCCGCCTGCCGCTCGGCTCGGGTGCGCTGGCGGGGGTCAACTTCGATACCGACCGGCGCATGCTCGCGCGCGAGCTGGGCTTCTCCGAGGTGCTCCCCAACTCGATCGACGCCGTCTCCGGGCGCGACTTCGTGCTCGACTACCTGAGCGCCGCGGCAACCTGCGCGACGCACCTGTCACGGCTGGGCGCGGAGCTCGTGCTGTGGTCCAGCGCGGAGTTCGGATTCTGCGAGCTGCCCGACGCGTGGAGCTCGGGCTCCTCGATCATGCCCCAGAAGAAGAACCCGGACGCGGCTGAGCTGCTGCGCGCGAAGGCGCCACGGATGGTCGGCCACCTGGCGGCCTTCCACGGGGTCCTGCACGCGCTGCCACTGACCTACAACAAGGACATGCAGGAGGACAAGGAGCACCTGTTTGACGCGGTCGACACGCTCGAGCTGGAGCTGGCGGCGGCCACCGGGATGGTCGCCGGCGCCGCGTTCGACCGCGAGCGGATGCGCGAGGCGGCGGCCGACGAGCTGATCGCGGCCACCGATCTGGCCGACCTGCTGGTGCGCCTGGACATGCCGTTTCGCCAGGCGCACGGCGTGGTCGCCGGGCTCGTGCGCGACGCGCTCGAGCGGGGCAAGGCGCTATCGGAGCTGAGCACCGAGGAGCTGGGCGCGCACAGCGAGGCGCTGGCGGCGCACGCCGACGATTTCCACGCGGCGCTCGCGCAGGCCTCGTGGCTGGAGTCCAAGCGCTCCGAGGGCGGCACGTCGCTCGAGCGCGTGCGCGAGCAGCTGGCCCTCGCGCGCACGGCGCTCGACGCCACTGCGGGGGACTGACGCCTGCGCGGGCGCGCGGATGTAGCCGCTGGCAAGACCCGCGCGCTGGCGCCCGGGTTCTACGCGCGCCCGGTGCTGGTGGTTGCGCCCGAGCTGATCGGCTGCACGGTCGAGCACGGCGGTGCGACGGGCGTGATCGTGGAGACCGAGGCCTACCACGAGGGCGAGCCCGCCAGCCACGCCTTCGTGGGGCTGACACCGAGAACGCGCACCCTGTACGGCATGCCCGGCAGCGCCTACGTGTATCGCTCGTATGGCATCCACGCACTGCTGAACGCAGTATGCGAGCCGCAGGGCGTCGGCGCGGCGGTGCTGATCAGGGCGCTCGAGCCGCTGTCGGGGATCGAGTCGATGGCCGCCCGCCGAGGTGTGCTCCCCGAGCTTGAGCTGTGCTCGGGTCCCGGCAAGCTCACGCAGGCCCTGGGGATCTCGCTGGCGGATAACGGCAGCTCGCTGTCGAGCGGCCCGGTGCGCATCGGCCCGCGTCCGCCGGGTTGGGAGGATCCGCCGCTGGTGCAGGGCCCGCGCGTCGGGATCAGCCGCGCGGTAGAGCTGCCCTGGCGCTTCTCCCTGGCGGGCTCGCCGTACGTCTCGCGCCCACGCCCGCGCGGCGAGCCGAGCCCGGTCTCCCGAGCCTAGTTTCCGGGAGCGACCCCGCCCGTCTGTGAGGTCGGGGCAGCGGGGGTGCCCGAGGCCGGCGGCGCGGGCGCGCTTGGCGTCTGTTGCGGGGCGGCGGCTGGAGCGCTCGGCGCGGCCGCTGGTTCGCTGGGATGGCCCGCGCCCGTGCCTTCCTGCGGTGCAGCGCTCGGAGCCGGCGTGGCATTGCGGGGGGCAGTGGGGCTGGTTGCCTTGCTGGACGGTCGCGGGCTCGTCGTGGGGGCGGGCGCTTCGGGTGCGCTGGTAGACGGGCCGGCGCTCGATTCGCGCGGGGCGGTCTTCTTCGCCGAGGAGCGCTGCGCCAGTTCCGCTCGTTCCTGTTCGATCTGCATGGCGGAGGTCATGAAGTCGTGCCAGATCAACGCCGGGAATGTGCCGCCGAGCACGGGACCGCCGTCGAAGTCGTTGGTCATCGGGATGAACTTGTTGGGGAAGCCGACCCACACGGCGACCGTGAACTTGGAGTCCCATCCGACGAACCACGCGTCGACGTAGTTGGAGGTCGTCCCGGTCTTGCCGGCGGCGAACTGGCCGATGGCGGCCGCTTTGCCGGTCCCGTACTGGAGGACCGTTTCGAGCATCGAGGTCTCGGTGGCGGCGACTTCCGGTGGCAGCACACGCGTGGCCGTGACGCGGTTGGTTTCGCTGTGTGAGCCGTCCGGGAGCGGCTGCTCGCCCGCCTTGACTTCCTGGATTCCCACCGGCGCACTAGGTTCCCCCTGCGCGGACGGTGCCGCGAGCGTGCCGCTGAGGCGCTGCCCGCCGTGTGCGATCGTCTCGTATGCGTGCGCCATGTCCAACGGCGTCACGCCCACCGTCAGGCCGCCGATGGTCATCGCGGGGTTGGTGGAGATCGGCGTGGTGATGCCCATCCTGCGGGCCAGCCGGGCAATGTGGGTGGTGCCGACGTGCAGGCCGACTTCGGCGTAGATCGAGTTGTCGGAGTACGCGGTCGCGCCGGTGAGCGTGTTCTCGCCCGTGTAGTTGCCTTCGTCGTTGTGCACCACGAACTTTTCCTTGCCCCCGCTGTTGGGCACGATGAACACCTTTTCCTCCGAGGGCCACACAGAGTCGGGCGAGATGCCGTCCTCGAGCGCCGCCGCCAGGTCGAAGGCCTTGAACGACGAGCCCGGTTGGCGCTCGCCCTCGGTGGCGAGGTTGAACGGGCTTTCGTCGTAGTTGCGCCCGCCCACCATCGCGCGCACCTCGCCGGTGGCGTTTTCGATCGCGACCACAGAGGCGGTCGGGCCTTCGGGGTAGGACAGGTAGTCGTTGACGGCCTGTTCGGCCGCGCGCTGGAGTTCGAGGTTGAGCGTGGTGGTGATCTTCAGGCCGCCGTAGAAGGCGCGCTGGCCGTAGCGTTCGATCACCTGCTGCTCGACCCAGCTGGTGAAGTAGCCCGCGTCCACGCCTTCTACCGGCTGCTCCTCGGGGGCCTGGATCTCGGCGGCCGAGGGAGGCGCCTGGCGCACGCTCTGGTCGTACATCGACCTGCTGATGTAGCCCTGTGTGAGCATCTGGCCAAGCACGACATTGCGACGTTCGCGCGCGGCGATCGGATGCTCCGCGGGGTCGTACGCGGTGGGGTCCTGGATGATGCCGGCGAGCAACGCCGCTTGCCACGGCTGCATGTGCTGGACGCACAGTTCGTGGCCGGGCGTACCACAGCCAAGGTGGTCGGCTTCGTGGCCGAAGTAGGTCTGGGCTGCGGCCTCGATCCCGTATGCGCCGTTGCCGAAGTAGATCGTGTTGAGGTAGGCGGTGATGATCCTCTGCTTGCTCCACTTGTGCGAGAGCTGATAGGCGAGCGCCGCCTCGCGGAGCTTCTCGAAGATCGTGCGGTGCGATTGGGCCTGGAGGGCGTTCTTGATGAACTGCTCCTCGATCGTCGATCCTCCCTGCGCGGCGCTCTTGTGCACGACGTCGTCGACGAACGCGCGTGCGATCCCACGGATGTCGACGCCGCTGTTGGTCCAGAAGCGCTTGTCCTCGATCGAGATCACCGCGTTCTCGACGATCCGCGGGATCTGTTGGGGCGTGACGATCACGCGGTTTTCCTGGCTGAGCACGCCGATCGGATGACCGAGGTCGTCGTACAGGTAGGAGCTCTGCTCGTCCTTGTACAGCGAGAACTTGGTCAGCGATGGCAGGTCGGAGGCGACGGACACGAACATTCCGAACACGAACGACACCAGGCCGAGCACCAGCACCGCCAGCAAGATCGCGAGGAAGCGCAGACGCTTCAGGCGGGTCCTGAGGGCGGATTGCCCGTCCGTGGGCGCGGTCTCTGCTCGCGCGATGGCGGGCGCTATGTCGGGCGCGGTGGGACCCTTCAGGGGGCGAGAGTCTAGCATTGGCCTCCGTGCAGAATGCCTCCGACGCGACCCGGTTGTCGCGGACCAGCCGGTCGAACGCGTCGGCCGACGCGGATGCGCGTCGCGCGCAGGAGCTGGAGGCGGGCGCGGTCGACAGCCTCCCCGCGGGAGCGCTCGCGGACAAGCTGCGCACGGCGCGCGCGGAGTCTCGCCAGCTGCGCGTGAAGCTCGGCATCGATCCGACGGCGCCGGACATCCACCTCGGTCACGCGGTGGTGCTGCGCAAGCTCCGCCAGTTCCAGGACGCCGGTCACCGTGTGGTGCTGATCATCGGCGACTACACCGCGCGCGTGGGCGATCCGTCGGGGCGCTCAACGCTGCGCCCGATGCTCTCCGAGCAGGAGATCGAGGCCAACGCCAGGACCTTCCAGGAGCAGGCCCTGCGGATCCTGGACGCCGATGCCGAGCGCCTGGAGCTGCGACGTAACAGCGAATGGCTCGAGATGTCGCTCGGCGAGGTGCTGCGGCTGGTGGGCACGACCACCGTGGCCCAGCTGCTGGAGCGCGACGACTTCGCCAAACGCTGGGGCGCGAGCGAGCCGATCTCGATGCTCGAGCTGCTGTACCCGCTGCTCCAGGGCTATGACTCGGTGGCGGTCGACGCGGACGTGGAGCTGGGGGGGACCGATCAGAAGTTCAACCTGCTGATGGGGCGCGACATCCAGCGTGCGTACGGGCAGCCCGAGCAGGCGATCCTGACGATGCCGATCCTGGTGGGGACCGATGGACGGCAGAAGATGTCGAAGTCCCTGGGCAACCAGATCGGCCTGACCGACGAGCCGCAGGAGATGTACGGCAAGACGATGGCGATCCCGGACGAGGCGCTGGGTGAGTACTACCGTCTGCTGCTCGGACGCGAGCCCGCGATCGGCAGCGCCGCCGGTGATCTCTCGCCGCGAGACGCCAAGCGCGAGCTCGCCCGCGAGCTGGTCGCCTGGCTTCACTCCCGCGATCAGGCCGAGGCCGCGGAGCGGCACTTCGACCGCGTGTTCGTCGAGCGTGGAGTTCCAGACGAGCTCGAGGAGGCGCGATTCGAGTGCGCCGACGGGCGCGTGCACCTACCGGGCGTGATCGCCCACGAGTTCGGGGTCTCGCGCTCGGAGGCCCGGCGCATGATCGACCAGGGCGGGGTGACCCTGGGCGAGCGCCAGCTGGCGTCGGGAGAGCACGACGTGCCGTGCGAGCGGGCCGACGGACAGGTGCTGAAGGTCGGTAGGCGCCGTTTTCGCCGCCTGCGCGCCGGCTGAGCAGCCGAGCGTGCGACGGCGGGCGACGAGCGGGATGCTCCCGGCTGCCGGCCGCGCTATACTGGCTGGTCGGCCCGCAGGCGCCCGTGGGCGCCGGGTCGGATCGGTCTCCTCCAAGAAGGAATCCCTTTCGGTGAGGCACGGCGGTCTTTGAAAACTCAACAGCATGCGCATCTGCGGTCCGTTTGGGACCGTGGTGTGCGTCCAGGTTCGACCCGCCGCCGGGAGCGCTCAGCGCGTCGGTGGCGGCAAAGAGTCAAGTAGGGAAGTACCCCGTTATGGTTGGGGAGCACGTGTATGGCTCTCCTGCCGGTCCGCTGTTCGCGACGATCGGTCGTGCGACGGTGGGCCAATCCATGACAGCTTTTCGTGAAGTTCTTCACGGAGAGTTTGATCCTGGCTCAGGACGAACGCTGGCGGCGTGCTTAACACATGCAAGTGGAGCGACGAACCAGGGCTTGCCCTGGGGCAGAGCCGCGAACGGGTGAGTAACACGTGGGTCACCTGCCTTGATGACTGGGACAACCCGAGGAAACTCGGGCTAATACCGGATGTGCCCGCAAGGGGAAAGGAAGCTTCGGCCTCCGCATCGAGATGGGCCCGCGGCCCATTAGCTTGTTGGTGAGGTAACGGCTCACCAAGGCTCCGATGGGTAGCTGGTCTGAGAGGACGATCAGCCACACTGGGACTGAGACACGGCCCAGACTCCTACGGGAGGCAGCAGTGGGGAATCTTGCGCAATGCGCGAAAGCGTGACGCAGCAACGCCGCGTGGGGGAAGAAGGCTTTCGGGTTGTAAACCCCTTTCAGTTGGGACGAAGCTTCGACGGTGAATAGCCGTCTGGAGTGACGGTACCTTCACAAGAAGCACCGGCTAACTACGTGCCAGCAGCCGCGGTAATACGTAGGGTGCAAGCGTTGTCCGGAATTATTGGGCGTAAAGAGCGTGTAGGCGGCCTCGTTAGTCCGCTGTGAAAGTCCAGGGCTCAACCCTGGAATGCCGGTGGATACTGCGAGGCTAGAGTCCGGAAGGGGCGAGTGGAATTCCTGGTGTAGCGGTGAAATGCGCAGATATCAGGAGGAACACCAATGGCGAAGGCAGCTCGCTGGGACGTGACTGACGCTGAGACGCGAAAGCGTGGGGAGCAAACAGGATTAGATACCCTGGTAGTCCACGCTGTAAACGATGGCAACTAGATGTGGGGGGTGTCGACTCCCCCCGTGTCGAAGCTAACGCATTAAGTTGCCCGCCTGGGGAGTACGGCCGCAAGGCTAAAACTCAAAGGAATTGACGGGGGCCCGCACAAGCAGCGGAGCATGTGGTTTAATTCGACGCGACGCGAAGAACCTTACCTGGGCTTGACATGTTTGTGACAGGTGTGGAAACACACCCTCCCTTCGGGGCACTTTCACAGGTGGTGCATGGCTGTCGTCAGCTCGTGTCGTGAGATGTTGGGTTAAGTCCCGCAACGAGCGCAACCCCCGTCGCATGTTGCCAGCATTTAGTTGGGGACTCATGCGAGACTGCCGGTGACAAACCGGAGGAAGGTGGGGATGACGTCAAGTCCTCATGCCCCTTATGTCCAGGGCTACACACGTGCTACATTGGCGTATACAGAGGGTTGCGATACCGCGAGGTGGAGCGAATCCCTTAAAGTACGTCTCGGTTCGGATTGCAGGCTGAAATTCGCCTGCATGAAGGCGGAGTTGCTAGTAATCGCGGATCAGCACTGCCGCGGTGAATACGTTCCCGGGCCTTGTACACACCGCCCGTCACACCACGGGAGTGAGCAACACCCGAAGCCGGTGGCCTAACCCGCAAGGGAGGGAGCCGTCGAAGGTGGGGCTCGTGACTGGGGTGAAGTCGTAACAAGGTAGCCGTAGCGGAAGCTGCGGCTGGATCACCTCCTTTCTAGGGAGCACCTAGCGGTGCCTCGGTCCAGGGTCCATTGGACCCGCGCGGCCGCCGGCTCGTCGTCCCCGTAACGGGACGTGGTAGTCGGTGGCGTCAGAGCAGACCGGGCCTAGCATGTCGACCGAGCCTGGCTGGATGGCCGCATGGTCGCACGAGACCCCTGACTACTTGGGGCGCTCGAGCGGCGGCGGCCGCAACAACCCCAGCATGCTGTTGAGTTTTGAGAGACCGGCGTTCGCCGGCATCGCGTGGACGCGTCCAGATGGACGCGATCGCAGGACGCGACGCCGGCCGGCGTTTTCGCCTCTCCACGGTCCTTGAAAACTGCACAGAAGCCACATCAGCCGCCATCGATAAGCGGCGGCTGAAAAACGGGTATCACCGGATCCAGAGGACGCTCGCGTCCGACGGATCTGATCACCGTCAAGATAGTAAGGGCACACGGTGGATGCCTTGGCACCAAGAGTCGACGAAGGGCGTGAACGGCTGCGATAAGCCACGGTTAGGCGCTGAATAGCCATTGACCCGTGGATACCCGAATGGGGAAACCCAGCGCTGGTAATGCGGCGTTATCCCCGGTTGAACACATAGACCGGCGGAAGACAAGCGGGGGAAGTGAAACATCTCAGTACCCCGAGGAAAGAAAATCAACAGAGACTCCCTGAGTAGTGGCGAGCGAAAGGGGATCAGCCCAAACCCGGCAGGTGTAAGCGGACACGCGTTGCCTGTTGGGGGTTGTAGGGCGCCTGTTCCGAGCTGTGTCTGGCTCGGCAGGAGTTACAAAATCGTGTGGTAGTCGAAGCGTGTGGAACCGCGCACCATAGAGGGCAACCGTCCCGTAGACGAAACTGCACGATCTCCTGTCAGGCGTTCCTGAGTAAGTCCGCTCCCGTGAAACGCGGACTGAACCTGGGGGGACCACCCTCCAAGGCTAAGTACTCCTTGGTGACCGATAGCGGACTAGTACCGTGAGGGAAAGGTGAAAAGTACCCCGGAAGGGGAGTGAAATAGTACCTGAAACCGCGTGCCTACAAGCGGTGGGAGCAGGCTTGTCCTGTGACCGCGTGCTTTTTGCATAACGAGCCGGCGAGTTACTCGTCTGCGGCAAGGTTAAGCGATGAGCGGAGCCGTAGCGAAAGCGAGTCCTAACAGGGCGTCATAGTCGTAGGCGGTAGACCCGAAACTGAGCGAGCTACCCATGGGCAGGCTGAAGCGGGGGTAAGACCTCGTGGAGGGCCGAACCGACCTAGGTTGAAAACTGGGCGGATGACCTGTGGGTCGGAGTGAAAGGCTAATCAAGCTCAGTGATATCTGGTTCTCTCCGAAATATATTTAGGTATAGCCTCGGATAAATTGCGTGTTGGCCGTAGAGCACTGTTTGGATTAGGGGCCCTACCAGGTTACCGACTTCAGGCAAACTCCGAAGACCAGTCACGTGTACTCCGGGAGTCAGTTGCTGGGGGATAAACTTCAGCGTCAAAAGGGAAACAGCCCAGACCGCCAGCTAAGGTCCCTAAGTACTAGCTAAGTGGGAAACGATGTTCGAGTGCATAGACAACCAGGAGGTTGGCTTAGAGGCAGCCACCCTTGAAAGAGTGCGTAACAGCTCACTGGTCAAGTGTTCGAGCGCGGACAATGTAACGGGGCTCAAGCTAGTCACCGAAGCTGCGGGTGCGTGAGACCTTCGGGTCGATCGCGCGGTAGGAGAGCGTTCCCACGCCAGTAAAGCGGCGGCGGAAGCCAGCCGTGGAGGCGTGGGAAGTGAGAATGCCGGCATAAGTAACGAAAGAGGGGTGAGAATCCTCTCCACCGATTGCCCAAGGATTCCTGAGTAAAGTTCGTCTGCTCAGGGTTAGTCGGGACCTAAGGCGAGGCCGAAAGGCGTAGTCGATGGCCAACAGGTTGATATTCCTGTACCACGTCGCTTCCGTTTGACCGATGGGGAGACGAGGAAGGCTAGGGGAACCCAGGTGATGGTCATCCTGGGACAAGCATGTAGGGGTGGCCCTTGTCAAATGCGGGGCTGCATAACCTGAGGTGCGATGTGAGCTGGCGTTAAGCCGGCGACTCCCTGACGCCATACCTCCAAGAAAATCCTCTAGGGAGGACGCGCGTGCCCGTACCAAAACCGACACAGGTGGGCAAGTAGAGAATACTAAGGTGATCGAGATAACCCTCGTTAAGGAACTCGGCAAAATCGCCCCGTAACTTCGGGATAAGGGGCGCCCCAGTAGGGTGAAACTCCTCGCGAGTGGAGCCCGAGAGGGCCGCAGTGAATTGGCTGAAGCGACTGTTTACCAAAAACACAGGTCTCTGCTAAGTCGAAAGACGACGTATAGGGGCTGACGCCTGCCCGGTGCCGGAAGGTTACGTGGAGTTGTTAGGGCTTGACCCGAAGCAGCGAAGCTAAGCCCCGGTAAACGGCGGCCGTAACTATAACGGTCCTAAGGTAGAATCGCTGCCCCCCGCGCGGGTAACCGTGCGGTGCGCATCTGGCCATATGCTGGAACGCCTGAGCATCCCGCACTACGAGTTCCGTCCCAAGCGGGCGGTACCGTGACAATGTGTCGGGTGCAGGAAATCAGCAGGAAAGACTGATCCGGCTTGGCTGGGTTATTGGTTTTGTAGACGGAGAGGGTTGCTTCTCCATCGGCTTTGTTCGGCAGCATGACCGAGCGGGCCGGAAAGGCTACAAGACCGGCTATCAGGTGTCTCACGAGTTTGCGGTGACGCAGGGCGCCAAGAGCGTCTCGTGTCTTCACGAGCTCGTGGAGTTCTTCGGGGTGGGTGGCGTGGTCGCGAACAGGCGACACGACAACCACACGGAGCACCTGTATCGCTATGTGGTGCGGCGAAGACGGGATCTCGTAACAACGATCATTCCTTTCTTCGCGCAGCATCCCATGCGTTCATCAAAGCAGCGGGATTTTGAGAAGTTCGCCCGCTGTGTGAGCATGATCGATGCGCGTGTCCACCGCACCCACTCGGGTCTGGCCGACATCGCAGAGATCGCTCAAACGATGAATCGCCAAAAGTCCAGACAAGATCTGATCAGAATCCTCAGAGACCATACGCCAGAGATCCAGGACACTGGATCATGAGATGGTCCCGTCTGCATGGCGACATGCAGGGAAGACGCGACGCAAGGGCGTGTCCTCCGCGCAAGGCGTTGATCGCTTTGCGTAAGACTCAAGCGAAATTCCTTGTCGGGTAAGCACCAACACTTGCCCCGCCGCCTCGCGAGAGGCGGTCGAGAACCGGCTCATATCGGGGAAACCCTCCCTGCCAACGTGGCAGCGGGCAATCCCGAGGGAAGTCCTAGTGACCCCCTAACGACTGATCCGAAAGGAGAGGCATGTCACGCTCCGGAGCATCCGGAAATCCATGTGACGTGCAATACGCCGGCCCTCATCGCAAGACAAGGCGCCAACGGAGTGGCAGTACCGCTGGATCCCTGGTTTGTCACAGGACTAACGGAGGGCGAGGGATGCTTCTGCATCTCCTTGGCCATCCGAACGAAGCTGCGAGCAGGCCTCGAGGTGAGGCCGTCGTTCGCTTTGTCGCTCAACGAGCGAGACCTGTGCCTGTTGGAGGATCTGCAAGCGTTCTTCGGTTGCGGCTGGATCCGGGAGTCGAAGAGAGATCGCACCTTCAAGTACGAGGCGCGGTCGATCCGAGACCTCACCGGAGTCATCCTGCCGCACTTTGAGCGCTTCCCCTTGAGGGGATGCAAGGCGAGAAGCTGTGCAGGCTTTTCGCGAGTATGCCGGATGGTCGAACAAGGAGACCATTTGCAGCGTGACGGCCTGCGAACGATTGTGGACATCGCCTACCAGATCAACCAGGGAAAGCGACGCCACCCGCAGGCCACACTCCTAAAGGTGCTTGATGAGGTGAAGGGATAGTCTGCGCTTCCGGATAACGGGAGAATACGCGAAGTTCCGACCTGCACGAATGGCGTAACGACTTCAGCGCTGTCTCAACGAGGAGCTCGGTGAAATTGCAGTCTCGGTGAAGATGCCGAGTACCCGCGGCTAGACGGAAAGACCCCGTGAACCTTTACTACAACCTGGTATTGGATTTCGGTGCATTTCGCTCAGGATAGGTGGGAGGCTTTGAAGCGCCGGTTGCGGCCGGCGTGGAGCCAACCTTGAGATACCACCCTTGGTGTATTGGAGTTCTAACAGCGTTCCGTGAATCCGGGCGCTGGACAGTTCCAGGCGGGTAGTTTGACTGGGGCGGTCGCCTCCCAAAATGTAACGGAGGCGCACAAAGGTTCCCTCATCACGGTTGGAAATCGTGTGTAGAGCGTAAAGGTAGCAAGGGAGCTTGACTGCGAGACTGACAAGTCGAGCAGGTGCGAAAGCAGGTCTTAGTGATCCGGCGGTAGCAAGTGGAAGTGCCGTCGCTCAACGGATAAAAGGTACTCCGGGGATAACAGGCTTATCGGGCCCAAGAGTCCACATCGACGGCCCGGTTTGGCACCTCGATGTCGGCTCGTCGCATCCTGGGGGTGGAGTTGCTCCCAAGGGTTGGGCTGTTCGCCCATTAAAGCGGTACGCGAGCTGGGTTCAGAACGTCGTGAGACAGTTCGGTCCCTATCTGCCGTGGGCGTTGGAGAGTTGAGAGGATTTGTCCCTAGTACGAGAGGACCGGGATGAACGCACCTCTGGTGTATCTGTTGTCCTGCCAAGGGCATAGCAGGCTAGCTACGTGTGGATCGGATAACCGCTGAAAGCATCTAAGCGGGAAGCCGGCCTCAAGATGAACTCTCCCATCCCCTTGAGGGAGTAAGACCCCTGGTAGACCACCAGGTTGATAGGCCGGATCTGGAAGGACGGTAACGTCCGTAGGAGACCGGTACTAATGGGTCGAGGGCTTGACGGATTTTTCGCCTACCCCGCAAGTGGTAGGGCGTACGTGGTACCCGCTGTGGCTGCTGTGCAGTTTTGAAGGACCGTGGGCCGGTCTTTCGCGTTTTTCCGGTGGCTTTGGCGAGGGGGAAACACCTCTTCCCATTCCGAACAGAGCAGTTAAGCCCCTCAGCGCCGATGGTACTTGGCCCGCAAGGGCCTGGGAGAGTAGGACGCCGCCGGTTTCTTGGATCAACGGGCCGCCTTCGGGCGGCCCGTCCTCGTTGCCCTATCGTGACGTGATCGCGACCACCACAACCGAGGAAGGGGCTTCCCGATGAGCGTAAAGATCGAAGGACGGGCGGAGGAGCTGCTGAAGGCGAAGAACTTCTGCAACGTGGCCACGCTGCGCCAGGACGGCTCGGTCCACGCCGCCGTGGTGTGGGTCGACGTGCAGGATGGCATGCCCGTTGTCAACACAGCCGAGGGGCGCGTGTGGCCTCGCAACCTCGAACGCGACCCGCGCGTCACGCTGACCGTGCCCAACACAGAGAACCCCTACGAATACCTCGAGGTACGCGGCCAGGTCGGCGAACGCACACACGAGGGCGCCGACGAGCACATTGACTCGCTCGCCAAGAAGTACCTCGGCAAAGACGAATACCCCTACCGGCAGCCAGGAGAACAGCGCGTGATCATCCGCGTGCAGCCGGAGGTCGCTCGCGTGCTGGGAGGCTGACGGCTGCTGCGCTGGCACGCCCGCGGACGCTCCAACGGAGACACGCATGCGTGGACGGTGGGCGCGGGCGCACCTCCTCGACGCGCGACGCCCCCTCCGCGCAGCGGCGCTCGGTGCGGATGCGTTGCGCGTGCGTGCTCGTCCTGGCCGACCTCCCAGTCGACGTCGTGGTCGTCCTCGAGCAACAGGAACGAGCGGGTCACGCGCAGGGCACCGAGCGCGCGCTGCGCAAGCTTTGCTCTGGCGGCAGAGGGGAACATGTGTTCGCAAGATATGCGCCCGATCGGACGGACCGCACACGAACACGTGTACGTATCGGCTCGCCGTTCGGGAAGTGGCTCTGGAGAGCCGATTTCGCAGGTGTCCCGTGCAATCGAGCTTGCAGAGACGCCGCGGGTGGAGCCGGGCGTCGAGCGCCGAGGAGACTCAGGCAGGGGCCAGCAGCGCGGACGCGAACTTGACGTTGTAGATGGCTGTTAGGCTTGCCACGCGTTCGACCGGCGGGCCCATCCTGGGCCGAAGGCGACGCCGACCTCTCATGGAGAAGTTCGTCATCGACGGCGGTGCCCCGTTGTCGGGCACGATGACCCCGGCCGGGAACAAGAACGGCGCGTTGCCGATCCTCGCGGCAGGCGTTCTCACCGAGGACGAGGTGCTCGTTCGCAACGTGCCGCGCATCCGCGACGTGGAGGCCATGATCGAGATACTCGTAGCGATCGGCGCCGACGTGAGCTGGCGTGGCCCGAACGAGCTCGCGATCCGCGGGGCAGGCGTGCACGAGTGTGCGATCGAGCCGGAGCTGGCCGAGTCGATCAGGGCCTCGTTCCTGCTGGCTGGGCCGCTGCTCGCGCGATTCCAGCGTGCGGTGATGCCACCGCCGGGGGGCGACGTCATCGGCCGCCGGCGACTGGATCCGCACCTGGACGCGTTCCGCGCGATGGGTGCGATCACCGACTGCGACCGCGAGATCGTGCTGAGCGCTCCGCGCGGCCTGCGTCCAACCGATGTGTTCATGGACGAGCCGTCGGTGATGGCCACCGAGAACGCGCTGATGGCCGCAGCGCTCACCCCCGGAACGACCGTGATCGGCAACGCCGCGTGCGAGCCCCATGTCCAGGATCTCGCGCGCATGCTCGTGAAGATGGGCGCCGACATCCACGGCATCGGCTCCAACCTGATCACCGTCAACGGCGCCGAGCGGCTGAACGGCTGCGAGCACGACGTCGCGCCCGACCACATCGAGATCGGCAGCTTCATGGCGCTCGCGGGCGTCACCGGCGGAGAACTGCGCATCAAGGACACCGTGCCCGCCGACCTGCGCATGATCAGGTTGGTGCTCGAACGCGTGGGCCTGCGCTCGGAGCTGCAAGGCAACGACGTGATCGTCCCCGGCGAACAGAAGCTCGTCGTGCAGGCTGACGTCGGCGACTACAAGAGCAAGATCCAGGACGGCCCTTGGCCCGCCTTCCCCGCGGACCTGACCTCGATCGCCGTCGCCCTGGCCACCCAAGCCGAGGGCTCGATCCTGGTGCACGAGTGGATGTTCGAGAACCGCTCTGATCTTCACCGACAAGCTGATCCTGATGGGCGCCGACATCGTCATGTGCGACCCGCACCGTGCGATCGTCACCGGCCCGCGGCGGCTGCGCGGCGCGCGCGTCGAGTCGCCGGACATCCGTGCCGGCATGGCCATGTTGCTGGCGGCGCTGTGCGCCGAGGGACGCAGCGAGATCGGCAATATCCGTCAGATCGACCGCGGCTATGAGCGCATCGACGAGCGTCTGCGCGACCTCGGCGCGCGCATCGAGCGCGTCGCCACGGAGCCCGTCCCCGCGTAACGGCCCCGCTCACCTCCTAAGCTCGGATCCCATGATCCACCCGATCCCGAGCGGCACCCGTGACGTGCTCCCCGAAGAGACGCGCGAGGTGCGCGCGATCACCGACATCCTGCGCGGAGTGTTCGAGCGCCACGGCTACGGCGAGATGTACACGCCCGCGCTCGAGTACGAGTCCGTGCTCGCGCGCGCCGGCCAGACCGGGCCGGCCGCTGGAGCCGCCGAAGCGCGGCCCGCCTACCGTGTGTTCGACGAGTCCGGTGCGGTGCTCGTCCTGCGCTCGGACATGACCGTGCCGATCGCGCGCGTGGTCGCCACGCGTTACGCCGCCAGCGAGCCGCCGCTGCGCTTTTGCTACTTCGCGCACTGCTACAGGGGAGTGCGCCCGCAGCGCGGTCAGCCGCGCGAGCTGCTCCAGGCTGGCATCGAGCTGATCGGTGCGCCCGCCCCGCACGGCACCGCCGAGGCGCTGACCGTGCTGTGCCACTCGCTCGACGCCACCGGGCTGAAGGACTACCGCGTGGGTCTCGGCGACGCTTCGCTGTTCCCCGCCCTGATGTCCAGCCTCGCCGTACCCGAGGCTGCACGCCCGGGACTGCTCGAAGCGCTCGTGCTCCGCGACTTCGTGGGGCTGGCAAGCAAGCTGTCGGACTCGGGCCTGTCCGGGCAGGCCGCCGAGCTGCTGCTGGACGTTCCCCAGCGGCGCGGCGGGCCGGAGGTGCTGGCCGACACGCCCGCGCAGGCCGATGACGCCGTAACCGGGCTGCGCCAGGTTCACGAGCTGCTCGAGCCCGCGGTCGCCGAGCGGGTGATCTTCGACCTCGGGCTCGTGCGCAACCTCGGCTACTACACCGGCGCGGTGTTCGAGGTCTACGACCCCGCGCTCGGCGCTCCGATCGGCGGCGGCGGGCGCTACGACGAGTTGCTCGCGCGCTTCGGACGCCGCCTGCCCGCCGTGGGCTTTGCGTTGGGCGTCGATCGCCTGCACATCGCGCTCGCCGGCGAGGAGCGCGGCACCGGCGCGCTGCTCGCATCCGTCCCCAGCGCGGACGGCGCGGAAGGGACCTGAGCGTGGGCCTCACCAACGGCCTCACGATCGCCGTCCCGCGCGGGGCGCTGTTCGACGGCACCGTGGACCTGCTCACGGCACTGGGCATGGACACGGAGGAGCTTCGCTCCAACGACCGCAAGCTGCTGTTCGAGGACATCGGCGTGATCACCATGCGGCCGTCCGACGTGCCCACCTACGTGGAGGCCGGCGCAGCCGACCTGGGCGTGACCGGCAAGGACGTGCTGCTCGAGCTGGCAGCACAAGGATACGGTCCCACCCACCCCGAGGGCGGACGTGAGGTCTACGAGCTGCTCGACCTCGGCTACGGGCGCTGCACGATGGTGCTCGCCAGCAAGGCCGGCCCCGACCCCGCGCTCGAGGCGCTGCGCCGGCTGGGCGTGATGCGCGTGGCGACCAAGTACCCGCGCATCGCCGCGCGCCACCTCGAGGAGACCGGCAGGCAGGCGGAGATCGTCGAGGTCAAGGGCTCGGTCGAGCTCGCGCCGCTCACCAGCATGGTCGAGGCGATCGTCGACCTGACCGCTACCGGCACCACCCTGCGCGAGAACAACCTGATCGTGCGCGAGGAGATCCTCGTGTGCACCGCACGACTGATCGCCAACCCGGTGGCGCACAAGCTCAAGGCGGCGGCCATCGACGACCTGCTCACGCGCGTGCGCGAGCTGACGGCCCCAGCGTCCGAGGATGGCGTGCCGGCGTCCGACGGCGCCGTCTGAGATGCGCATCGAGCTGCTGGACATCGCCGAGGTCGAGCGCCTGGGCGGACCCGCGGGCGCAGCCGCGCGCGTACGCGAGCACGTTGCGGACGGCGCGTCGGTGTCAGAGCAGGTGCGCGCGATCCTCGAGCGCGTCCGGCGCGAGGGCGACCGCGCCGTGCTCGATTACACGCGCCAGCTCGACACCGCCGGCGCGGAGCCGCGGCCGCTGCTCGTCGACGCGCAGGAGCTCGACGAGGCGATCAAGCGCCTGCCGCTCGAGCTGATCGCAGGTCTCCAGGTGGCGATCGCCAACGTCGCGCTGGTCGCCGACGCCGGCGTGCACGGCGACGCCGCCGTCGATCTTCCACAGGGCCAGCGCATCGTGCTGCGCGAGGTCCCAGTCCGCTCGGCCGCCGTGTACGTGCCGGGTGGCCGCGCCCCCTACGCCAGCACCGTGGTGATGGGCGTCGTCACCGCGCGCTCGGCGGGCGTGGTCGAGGTCGCCGTGTGCTCGCCGCCCGGCGCCGGCGGGCAGATCGACCCTGTGATCCTCGGCACCTGCCGGCTGTGCGGGGTTGAGCGCGTCTACCGGATGGGCGGCGCACAGGCGATCGCGGCGCTCGCATACGGCACCGACGCCGTCGCCCCCGTCGATGTGATCGTCGGTCCGGGCAACCTCTACGTACAGGAGGCCAAGCACCAGCTCTCCACGCGCGTGGGCATCGACGGCTTCGCCGGTCCCAGCGACCTGCTGGTCGTGCTCGGCGGGCAGCTCGAGGCAGAGCTCGACGCCCGCAACGGGCCCAACGCGGTGTATCTGGCGGCTCTGGACATGCTCGCCCAGGCCGAGCACGGCGACGGCAGCCTGGTCGTTGCGGTGTCACCCTCGACGCGCGTCTGCGACGCGCTTGCGTCAGTGCTCCAGGAGCTGGTCGTAGCAGCGTCCCACCGTCGGCGAGGCCGCTTTTGCGATCGTGCAAGTCGCCGGTGCCCGCGACGCGGTCGCGTTCGCCAACGCGTTCGCACCCGAGCACCTCCAGCTGATCGGAGCCGACGTGGAGGCACTCGCGACCGATCGTCAGCTGCGCAGGCTGCGTGTTCGTCGGTGCCGACAGCGCCACCGCGTTCGGTGACTACGTCGCGGGCTCAAACCACGTGCTGCCCACCGGCGGCGCTGCACGCTTCTCCTCGATGCTCTCACCGCGCCACTTTCGCCGCGCGATGTCGCAGGTGCGCATCGGCGCCGCGTCTGCCAAGCTCGCAGCCGCCGGCGCGCCGATCGCGCGCGCGGAGGGCTTCGATGTCCACGCCGAGTCGATGCTCGCCCGCGTGCGCGAGAATCAAGCGACATGAGCCGTACTGCCACGATCGCGCGCAGCACCGCAGAGACCGACGTCCGCCTGACGCTCGCCTTGGAAGCCACCGGCGCGGGCACGCGCGAGACCGGTGTGGGCTTTCTCGATCACATGCTCGACCTGCTCGCACGCCACGGGCGCATGGACCTGACGGTGAAGGTCACCGGCGACCTCCAGACGGGAGCGCACCACACAGCCGAGGACACCGCGATCGTGCTCGGCCAGGCGCTCGACCAGGCGCTCGCGCAGCGCACCGGGATCGCACGCTACGGGTCGGCGACGGTGCCCATGGACGAGGCGCGCGCCAGCTGCGCGCTGGACATCTCCGGGCGCCCGTTCACGCTGTTCCAGGCCGAGCTCCCCGCTGGGTCCACCGGCGGCTTCGAGCACGAGCTGACCGAGGAGTTCTTCCGCGCGTTCGCCAACGCGGCCAAGCTGACCCTGCACCTGCGCGTGGAAACGGGCAGCAACGCGCACCACATGATCGAGGCCGCGTTCAAGGCGTTCGCACGGGCGTTGCGACAGGCCGTTGCGATCGACCCCACGGAGACCGGTGTCCCCAGCACGAAGGGCACGCTGACGGCATGAGCGGCGGGCGCGCCACAGCCAACAGGGCGCCGCAGGCGCCCGCAGCCGAGCCGGTCGAGATCGCGGTGCTCGACTACGGCATGGGCAACCGCCGCTCCGTGGAGAAGGCGCTGGAGCACGTGGGCGCGCGCGCGCTCGTCAGCAGCGACCCCGAGCGCATGCGTGAGGCGGCCGGCCTGGTCGTGCCTGGCGTCGGCGCGTTCCCGCGAGCGATGAGCAAGCTGCGCGAGCTCGGGCTCGACGATCTGCTGCGCGAGCGCGTCGCTGCGGGCACGCCCGTGCTCGGCATCTGCCTCGGCATGCAGCTGGCGTTCGACTCCTCCACGGAGCTGGGCGGAGCCGCCGGCCTGGGGATCGTGCGCGGCGAGGTACGCGCTCTGGACGCGGGCGGCCACAAGCTGCCGCACATCGGCTGGAACGAGGTCAGCTTCAACGCGCGCGAGCCCTCCCACGCACAAGCGGCGCTGATCGCGGGGCTGCCTCAGCGCTGCGCCTTCTACCACGTGCACTCGTTCGCGCCGGTGCCAGCCGCGCAGCAGGACATCCTCGGCACCGCCGAGTACGGCGCCCCGTTCGCCACCGCCGTCCAGCACGACTGCTTCTACGGCGTGCAGTTCCACCCGGAGAAGTCATCCGTGGCGGGCCTGCGCCTGCTGTCGAACTTCGTGGGTATCTGCGCGACGAGCAGCGCGCCGAGCGCGACCGCTGGCGCCGTCGTCGACGCGGTATCGCGGTGACGCACGACAGGCGCGCGGACGCGCGCACGATCCAGGCCAGCCGGGCGATCACGCTGTACCCGGCGATCGACATCCTCGACGGCAACGCCGTGCGCCTCGTAAGGGGCGACTTCGACGCGCGCAAGGTCTACGACGAGGATCCGCTGTCGGCGGCGCGCGCGTGGGTGAGCGCGGGCGCCGAGTACCTGCACGTGGTCGACCTCGACGGCGCGAGGCGCGGTCAGCCGGTCAACCTGGAGCAGCTGCGTCGTCTCGCCACCGAGGCGGGCGTACCCGTGCAATACGGCGGCGGCCTGCGTTCCGCCGACGCGGTGTCCGAGGCGCTGGGCGCGGGCGCCGCGCGCGTGATCCTCGGCACGGTCGCGATCACCGACCCGAACGTGCTCGAAGAGGCGCTGGACGTGCACGGAGCCCAACGCGTGTTGGTGGCGGTGGACGTCCGCGGCGGCCGCGTCGCCACCCACGGCTGGGCGCAGAGCACAGACACGCAGGCGCGCGAGGCGTTCGCGCGGCTGCGAGACCGCGGCGTGCGTCACTTCATCTTCACCAACATCGACCACGACGGGATGCTCGACGGAGCCAGCCGCCAGGAGGTCGCCTCGGTGGCCCGGGCGGCCGGCGACGGCAGCGTGATCTTCTCGGGGGGCATCGGCCGACGCGAGGACCTGGCGGGCCTCGCCGAGATGCGCAGGGAGCTCGGCCTGGAGGCGCTGAGCGGCGTGATCGTCGGCACCGCGCTGTACGAGAGGCGCTTCACGATCGCCGAAGCCCTGGAGGCGCTCGCGTCGTAGCTACGGTTGACGGGTGCACTACAAGCGTGTGATCCCCTGCCTCGACGTGGACGCTGGGCGCGTCGTCAAGGGCGTCGAATTCGTCGACATCCGCGACGCCGGCGACCCCGTCGAGCTGGCCTCACACTACGACCGCGAGGGCGCAGACGAGGTCGTGTTCCTGGACATCACCGCCACGCACGAGAAGCGCGACACGATCGCAAAGCTCGCGCGCGCCAGCGCCGACGACGTGTTCGTGCCGTTCACGATCGGCGGCGGCATCCGCTCGGTCGCCGACGCGCAGGCCGTGCTCGACGCGGGTGCCGACAAGGTGTCGGTGAACTCCGCCGCGCTGGAACGGCCCGCGCTGCTGGACGAGCTCGCCGCCCAGTTCGGCGCGCAGTGCGTCGTGCTCGCGATCGACGCGAGGGCGCGGGGCGAGCACGCGGGGGGCGGCTGGGAGGCGTATCTCGCGGGTGGGCGCACGGCCACCGGCCGCGATGTGGTCGCCTGGGCGCGCGAGGGCGTCGACCGCGGCGCCGGGGAGATCCTGCTCACCAGCATGGACCGCGACGGCACCAGCGACGGCTATGACCTCGAGCTTACGCGCGCCGTCAGCGAGGCGGTCAGCGTGCCCGTGATCGCCTCCGGAGGCGCCGGCGAGCTCGACCACCTGGTCGAGGCGCTGAACGCGGGAGCGGACGCGGTGCTGTGCGCGTCGATCTTTCACTACGGCCGTTTCACCGTCGCCGAGGCCAAGGCGCACCTCGCCGCGGCAGGCGTCGCAGTACGCGGTGCCTGACGTGCGCGACACCAGCGAGGTGCTCCAGGCGCTGCTCGCGTGGCCGGGCGGGCCGCAACTGCTGGCGCTGGCGGGAGAACGCGAGGACGTCGCGCTGGTCGGCGGCGCGGTGCGCGACCTGCTGCGCGGATGCGCGCCCCGCGAGCTCGACGTCGTGGTCGCAGGGGATGCCGCCTCGGTGGCTCGCGAGCTCGCCGACAGGCTTGGAGCGAGCGCCGTCGGGCACGAGCGCTTCGGCACCGCTGTCGTCGAGTGGGAGGCAGGGCGCATCGACGTCGCGGGCCGGCGCGCGGAGGCCTATGCGGCGCCCGGCGCGCTCCCTGACGTGCGCCCGGGGACGATCGAAGAGGACCTCAAGCGCCGGGACTTCACGGTCAACGCGATCGCTTTGCCGCTCGCCGGTCCGCGCCGGGGCGAGGCGCTCGCGGCCGAGGGCGCCCTCGAGGACCTGCGGGCGGGGCGCCTGCGCGTGCTGCACGAGCGCAGCTTCCTCGATGACCCAACGCGCCTGCTGCGTCTGGCCCGCTACCGCGCGCGTCTGGGCTTCACGGTGGAGCCGCACACCGCTGAGCTGGCCGCACGCGCGGTCGGCGATGGCGCCCTGGCTGCTGTGTCGCGTGCGCGCATCGGCGCCGAGCTGAGGCTGGCGCTCGACGAGGCCGATGCGATCGCCGTGCTCGAGGCCACTGACGAGCTCGCTGTTCTCGGCGCGCTGCACCCGCGCTTGCGCTTCGACGCGCAGCTCGCGCGAGCCGCCCTCGACGTGGCCGCCAGCGCACCCGGCGACACGCGCCTGGACGTGCTGCTGCTGGCCGTGCTGCTCGCATCGATCGAGCTCGCGCAGGACCCCGCCGGTCCGCGTCGGGCACGCTCGGAGATGCGCGCGTTGCTGGACGCAATGGAGTTCACCGCCGCTGAGCGCGATCCGGCGATCGACGCCGTGACGGGCGCCGAGGCGCTGGCTGCGGGCCTCGCCGGCGCAAGCACGCGATCACAACTGTACGAGCGGGCCTCGCACGCCACGCTCGAGGGCGTCGCGCTCGCCGGCGCCGAGGGCGAACGCATGCTGGAGCTCGACGGCGCCGGCGACGCGGCCCGTGCGTGGCTCGCAGACGTGCGCCACGTGCGCCTGCTGATCGCCGGCGAGGACCTGCTGGCGGCAGGGGTCCCCGAGGGCCCCGAGGTCGGAGAGCGGCTGCGCACCGCGCTGCTGCGCAAGCTCGACGGCCAGCTGCGCGCGGATGACAGCCGCGGCGAGCTGCGGGCCGCGCTGGAGGCACACGTATGACGCTCGAGTTCGAGCTGCCCGGCGGCGGGCAGGTGCTGTTCACCACGCGCGCAGACGGAAACCTCTCGACGGGGGCCGGCGCCTGCCACGAGCGCGGGCTGCTACGGCGCGGCGAGCTGTGCCAGCGGCTCGGGTTGCAGTGGCTGTGTTCCAGCCGCCAGCGGCACGGGACGTACATAAACGTGGTCACGCGGATCACCGGCGAAGCGGGGCAGGCGTTGCCGATCGACGCCGACGGCCACGCCACCGCGCTGGCCGACGTGGGCGCGATGGTGCTCGCAGCCGACTGCCTGCCGGTCGCGCTCGGCGGCAGCCAAGCGGTCGCGGTGATCCATGCCGGCTGGCGCGGCCTCGCCGCTGGTGTGATCGCGGAGGGAGTGCGCGCGTTGCGCGGCCTGTCAGATGACCGGCAGATCCTCGCCGTCGTGGGACCGGGCGCGGGCGCCTGCTGCTACCAGGTCGGGGCCGACGTGCAGGCGGCGTTCGCCGGCACCGAGCGAGGACCGGGTCGCGGCTCGCGGACGGCAAGCGCTCCGGCTCGGCAAGCCAGCCACATCGATCTGCGCGCGATCGCCCACGAGCAGCTGGCGGCAGCCGGGGTCGCGGAGGTACGCGACGTGGATGCCTGCACGATCTGCGACGAGCGCTTCTTCTCCCACAGGCGCGAAGGCGCCGGTGCCGGCCGCCAGGCGGGCGTGGCGTGGCTGAGCTGATCGAGCGCCCGAGCACGGAGGTCGTGCGCGCGAACCTCGAGCGGGTGCAAGGCGAGATCGACGCGGCGCGCGTGCGCTCCGGCGAGCGCCCGTCGGGAACCGGGCGCCCGCCGGTGCAGATCCTCGCCGCCACCAAGTACCTGCCGGCGTCCGCGCTTGCCACGCTGGCGAGCGCGGGCGTGCGGCTCGTGGGCGAGAACCGCGCGCAGGATCTGGTGGCGAAGGTGGAGGCGTGCGGCGAGCTGTTCGAATGGGACTTCATCGGGCAGCTGCAAAGCAGGCGCGTACGCCTGATCGTGCCGCACGTGCGCCTGATCCACTCGCTCGCGTCCGAGTCCGCGATGCGCGAGCTCGAACGCCACCGCCAGCTGGCACGGCCGGGGCTGCGAGTGCTGCTGGAGGTCAACATCGCCGGCGAGCCCGGCAAGGCCGGCATCGCCCCCGAGCAGATCGACGAATACGTGGCGCGTTCGCCGGTGCCCGTGGCCGGGCTGATGACGATGCCGCCGATCTCGCGCGAGCCGCAGGACAGCCGACGGTGGTTCGCGGCTCTACGCGAGCTGGCGGCGGAGCACGGCCTCGAGCAGCTGTCGATGGGCACCTCCCAGGACTACGTGGTCGCCGTGGAAGAGGGCGCCACGATCGTGCGGATCGGCACGCGGCTATACAATTGAGCCCGCCCGGCCCGCCTGCACGCACGGTGAGTCACTAGCATCAGCAGGGAAACCGGCCCGCCGGACGAACACGCATCTACACCGATGGCCTTCCGCGACTCCTTTCACAGCGCGCTCGTGTACTTCGGCCTCGCCGAGGAGTACCACGACGAGGACTACGAGGACGACCCCGGGGGTGCCGGGGGGACGGCTCCCGAGACGGAGATCGAGGACCGCTACCGGGAGCGTCCGAACGTGCGCCGCCTGCGCCGCCGACGCGACGAGTTCGAGGACATCTTCTCCGACGAGGAGACCGCGGAGGCCGGGGCCGGGCGCGGACGGCGCCAGACGACCGTGCTCAAACCGGTGGGCGCCCGCGGCAACGGCGAGGTGCGCGTGCACCTGGTCGTCCCCAAGTCGTTCAACGACGCGCAGCAGATCGCGGACAAGTTCAAGGACTCGATCCCCGTGATCCTCAACCTCCAGAGCTCAGACACCGACCTGTCCAAGCGTCTGATCGACTTCGCCTCCGGCCTGACCTATGCGCTCGACGGCGGCATGCAGCGGATCGCCGACAAGGTCTTCATGCTTACCCCCCGCAACGTCGAGATCTCCGCGGAGGAGCGAGCCAGGCTGATCGAGAAGGGCTTCTTCAATCAATCCTGAGGCGCGATAGCCTCGCCCGCGTGCGGGTAGGTCTCATAGGCTGCGGCAACATGGCGCGGGCGCTCGCCCGCGGCTGGGGACGCCCGCTTCTGTGTGCTGACCCGCTCGCCGAGCGCGCGCGCGCGCTGGCAGCGGAGGTGGGGGGGAGGCGCTGTCGAGCAACGCCGAGGTCGCCGCGCGCGCCGAGCTGCTCGTGCTGTGCCACAAGCCGGCCCAGCTCGAGGCGGTGGCCGCGGAACTCGGACGGGGCACGACGCCCGTCGCGTCGATCCTCGCGGTCACACCGCTGGCGAGGCTGCGCCAGGCGTACCCGGGCCGGCCCGTGTATCGCTTCATCCCGTCGCTGCCCGTCGAGGTCCGCCAGGGCGCCGTCGTGCAGGCCGCCGCCCCTGCCGGCGAGCAGGCCAGCGAGCTCGACGGCGTCGTCGCTGCCCTGTTCGCGGAGCTCGGGGCATTGGTTGTACTCGAGGACGCGCTGGTGGATGTGGCGATGGGGCTGATGTCGTGCGCCCCCGCCTACGTGGCGCTGGTCGCCGAGGCGCAGATCGACGCGGGCGTGCGCCGCGGCATCCCCGCCGCCCAGGGCGCCGAGCTGGTCGTGCAGACGCTCGCCGGCACCGCCGAGCTGCTGCGCCGTCGTGGCTACGACACGATGGCGGTGCGTCGCGAGGTCTCCTCGCCGGGTGGGCTGACCGCGCGCGGGGTGGACGCGCTCGAGCGCGCCGGCCTACGCCGCGCGTTCAGCGACGCGTTGGATGCTGTGCTCGACCCGAACCCGGCGAGCGCCCGATGAGTCGCCGCGAGCCCTTCGCGGCGAGCCCGCGGTGACCGTGCCAGGCGATCCCCTGATAATTGCAAGCGCGCGCAGCCAGGTCGCGGGCTACCTGTCGACCCTGATCTACGTGTACATCCTGCTGATCTTCCTGTACATCGTGGTCCAGCTGCTGTTCTCCGTGGGCGTGCGTCCCCCTTACTCCCGCACCACGGACAGGCTGCTGGGCTTCCTGCACGACGTGTGCGAGCCGTTCCTGCGGATCTTCAGGCGCTTCATGCCGCAGCTGGGGGGTCTCGATCTGAGCCCGATGGCCGCGATCTTCACGCTGTACGTGCTCGACATCGTGGTCGTTCAGGGCTTGATCAGCTGAGCGCTCGATGCGCTTGACCGCATGGCTACGCGCGGGGCTCGTGGTCGTCGTGGTGGTGGTGCTCGACCAGCTCAGCAAGCACGCCGTCGAACGCTCGATCGTTCCCGGGGAAGAACGCTCGGTGCTGCCGGGGGTGCAGCTCGTCAACACCCGCAACCACGGCGTCGCGTTCGGCTTTCTGCCCGGCAACCACATCGCTGTCACGATCCTGATCGCGCTCGCCCTGGCCGCGCTGCTCGTGTACTTCGCGCTCAACGCCACGCGGCCCTGGATGTGGCTGCCCACCGGCATGCTGATCGGGGGCGCGCTGGGGAACGTGCTCGACCGCGTCCGGCACGGCTCGGTCACCGACTTCATCAAGCTGCCGCTCGGCTGGCCCCCGTTCAACCTCGCCGACGCGTTGATCACCGTGGGCATACTGATCCTGTTCGTGCTGGTCGACCGCTCCCGGCACACCGACCGATGATCGCCGACCCCGCCGCCCGTCCGCGCTTCTGGATCGCCCTCGAAGACGAGCACCTGCTCGTGGTCGACAAGGCGCCCGGCGTGGTCGTGCACCCTGCGCGCGGGCACCGCCAGGACACGCTCGCACAGCTGCTGGCGCCGCTGCTGGCGGGCGGCCAGGACAGCGAGCGCGCGGGTGTGGTGCACCGGCTCGATCGCGACACCTCCGGCCTGCTCGTGCTCGCCCGCTCCGACGAGGCGCACCGGCGCCTCCAGGCCGCCATCTCGCAAAGGCGCATCGAGCGCCACTACCTGGCGCTGGTCGAGGGGCGCCCGCCGGCGCGCAGCGGCACGATCGAGGCGCCGATCGGGCGCGACCCTCGCGTGCGCACACGCATGGCCATCGGCGGCGTCGCGCCACGCGACGCGCGCACCCACTTCACGCTCGAGCGCACGTTCGCGAGCACCTCGCTGCTGAGCCTCAGCCTGGACACCGGGCGCACGCACCAGATCCGTGTGCACCTGAGCGCGATCGGCCACCCCGTGTGCGGGGACCCGGACTACGGCACCGCCGGTCTGCTCGGGCTGGAGCGCCAGTTCCTGCATGCTGCCCGCCTGATCTTCGACCACCCTCTGACAGGGGAGCGCATCGACGTCAGCTCGCCTGCTCCCCGCGATCTGCAAGACGCGCTGGCACGCGCCGAACGGGTATCCTGAAGACCAACCCGAACCACTACCCGCGTGATCACAGATCGCGGCCCTGCCCGGAGCGAAGGCCGACAGTGCACGAGCTCCGGGTCCGCCATCTGCACGCGGCAATCGACTGACACACACAACAAGGGAGTAGCCCGTGGCTGAAGTAGGCATTGCGGAGCTGCTGGAGGCCGGCGTTCACTTCGGCCATCAGACGCGTCGCTGGAACCCCAAGATGCGCCGCTTCATATACGGCGAGCGCGGCGGCATCTACATCATCGATCTGCTCAAGACGCAGGCGCTGCTCGCCCAGGCGCAGGAGTTCGTGGGCGCGCTCGCCCACCGCGGCGGCACGGTCCTGTTCGTCGGCACCAAGAAGCAGGCGCGCGACACGATCAAGGAGGTCGCCGAGTCCGCCGACATGCCCTACGTCAACCACCGCTGGCTCGGCGGCCTGCTGACCAACTTCCAGACGATCAACCAGCGCATCCGCCGCCTGCACGATCTCGAGCGCTACGAGGCCGATGGCCAGCTCGAGCTGCTGCCAACGCGCGAGCGCATGGCCGCGCAGGCCGACCTCGCGAAGCTGCGGGCGAACCTCGGCGGCGTCAAGAACATGCAGCGCGTGCCCGACGCGATGTTCGTGATCGACCTCAAAACCGAGGAGATCGCAGTCAAAGAGGCGCGGCGCCTGCGCATTCCCATCATCGGGCTGGTCGACACCAACTGCGACCCCGACGGCATCGACTTCGTGATACCCGGCAACGACGACGCGATCCGCTCGTGCGCGCTGATCACGCAGGCGATCGGCCAGGTCGTCTCCGAGGGGCACTCCGTGTTCCGCGCCGAGGAGGAGCGTGCGCGCAAGGAAGCCGAGGAACGCGCACGGCTGGAGGCCGAGGCGCGCGCCAGGCGCCAGGCCGAGGAAGACGCCAAGCGAGAAGCGGAGGAGCAGGCCGCCAGGGAGGCAGCCGAGCGCGAGGCCGCCGAGCGGGCAGCCGCGGCGCAGGCCACACAGGCCACGCAGCAGAGCCCGCCGGCACAGACGGATGTGAGCGCACCGCCCGCGGCCGCCGCGCCCGCGCCGGTCCAGGGCGAGGACGCAGTGCACGCCGAGGCCGAGGCTCAGGCCGACGTCGAAGCGCGCCCGCCGGACCCGCCCGCGGTCTCACCCGAGCTCGCCGCGACCGAGGGCGAGGACGCCGTCCACGCCGAAGCGCAGGCGCAGAACGTCGACGGCGCACAGGCGCAGCCCGCCGTCCAGCCCGCCGCCGAGGCCTCGGACGAGCCTCAGCCAGTCAGCGCGCCGGCGGACGCGCAACCAGCGGACGGCGTGCAGGCCGGCGCCGGCGAGGGCGAGCAGAGCACCACCGAGGCCACAGCATCATGAGCACGGTTGAGATCGGCGCAAAGGACGTGAAGGCCCTGCGGGAGCGCACGGGCGCGGGCATGATGGACTGCAAGAAAGCGCTCACCGAGGCCGAGGGCGACATCGACAAGGCGATCGAGATCCTGCGCGTCAGGCAGGGCAAGAAGATCCAGGATCTCGGTGAGCGCGCGGCCACGGAGGGAACGGTGCAGTCCTACGTGCACGCGGGCTCGAAGGTCGGTGTTCTGATCGAGGTCGACTGCAACACCGACTTCGTCGCCAAGAACGAGGACTTCGTCTCGTTTGCGCGCGAGGTGGCCATGCAGATCGCCGCGACGCCGACCGTCAAATACGTCAGCCGCGAGGACGTGCCCGAGGATCAGCGCACGGCAGAGGCGCGTATCTACGAGCAGGAAGCGGCGGACAAGCCGGAGAACGTGCGCGAGAAAATCGTCTCCGGCAAGCTCGACTCGTGGCTCGCCACGATCGTGCTGCTCGAGCAGGAGATGCACAACCCGAAGTTCGAGGGCAAGACCGTGCAGCAGCTGCGCGACGAGCTGACCGCGACCACGGGCGAGAACGTGGTCATACGCCGCTTCGCCCGCTTTGCCATCGGCCAGTAGGCCGTGGACACGGCGCGGGGCGGCGTCCTCGATCGCTCGCGTGCCAAGCACGCCACGCTCACTGCGTCCTTGCCCCGCTTGGTCCACGACCTCCTGGTCGGGGTGAGCGGATAGGCTCTCGGGCCGATGGCGCCCGCCTTCAAACGCATCCTGCTGAAGCTGTCGGGCGAGGCGCTGATGGGCGAGCTGGACTACGGCACCGACCCCGCGCGCGTGGCGACGGTGGCGGCGCAGGTGACCGCCGTTCACGACCAGGGCGTGGAGGTCGCGATCGTGGTGGGTGCGGGCAACATCTACCGGGGCCTGAGCGGCGCGGCCGCTGGGATGGACCGCTCGACCGCCGACTACATGGGCATGCTCGCGACCGTCCTGAACGCGCTGCCGCTCCAGGATGCGCTGGAGAAGATCGGCACCAACACGCGTGTGCAGAGCGCCCTGAGCATCTCCGAGGTCGCCGAGCCCTACATCCGCAGGCGCGCCATGCGCCATCTGGAGAAGGGGCGCGTGGTGATCTTCGCCGCCGGCACCGGCAACCCGTTCTTCACGACCGACACAGCCGCCGCGCTGCGTGCCGCGGAGATCCACGCGGAGATAATCCTGATGGCCAAGAACGGCGTGGAGGGCGTCTACAGCGCCGATCCCGCGCTCGACCCGACGGCGCAGTTCATCCCGGAGATCACGCACATGGAGGCGCTCGAGCGGCGTCTGCGCGTGATGGACTCGACAGCGCTGGCGCTGTGCATGGAGAACGGCATGCCGCTGAACGTGTTCAACATGGACGACGACAGCGCGCTGGCGCAGATAATCTCGGGCGAGCGCGTGGGAACGCTCGTTGCGAGCGCAGCCGGCGAAAACGTTGACCGCTGAGGGAGTGAGCGATGGCTAGCGAAAACCTGATCGACGAACTGCTCGAGGACGCCGGCGAGCGGATGGGGAAGTCCGTGGAGTCGGCCACGCACGAGTTCTCCACCGTGCGCACCGGCCGTGCGAGCCCTTCGCTGCTCGACCGCGTGGTCGTCGACTACTACGGCGCGATGACGCCGCTCAACCAGCTGTCGACGATCTCCGCGGCAGAAGCGCGCCTGCTGACCGTGCAGCCCTATGACAAGTCCTCGATCAAGGCGATCGAGAAGGCGATCAACGAGTCAGACGTCGGCCTGAGCCCGTCCAACGATGGCAACATCGTGCGCCTGGTGGTGCCGGAGCTGACCGAAGAGCGCCGCCGCGAGCTGGTCAAGGTGGTGCGCAACCTCGCCGAGGAGGGCCGCGTGGCGGTCCGCAATGTGCGCCGCGACACGATGCAGCACCTGCGCGAGCTGAAGTCCGAGGGCGAAGCGTCCTCCGATGACGAGCACAGGGCCGAGGTCGAGCTCCAGAAGCTGACCGACGCCCGCATCGGCGAGCTCGACGCCGTGCTGAAGGCCAAGGAAGACGAGATCCTCGCGGTCTGATGGCCGCCGCCGGGGAACCCGCGTCGGCGCCCGGCCGGAGATCCGATCTGGGCGGGCCATCACATCGAGGGTCGCTGGACGCCTCCGCGCGCTACGTGGCGATCATCACCGACGGAAACGGGCGTTGGGCGCGCGCGCGGGGCGTGCCCGTCAGCGACGGCCACAGCGCCGGCGCGGACACCGTCAAGGCGCGTCTGCGCGACGCTGCCGAGCTGGGGATCGAGGAGCTCACCGTGTACTCGTTCTCCACCGAGAACTGGTCTCGGCCCGCGCAGGAGGTCAGTGGGCTGATGGAGATGTTCTCGCAGCGGATCGTCGACGAGACGCCGGAGCTTCACCGCGAAGGTGTGCGCATGCGCTTCATCGGCCGGCGTGAGGGCGTCGGCGAGCGCCTGACCGAGCAGATGCGCTGGGCCGAAGAGCTCACCGCCGCCAACGCCAGGATCACGATGTTCGTCGCCTTCAACTACGGTGGACGCGCGGAGATCCTAGACGCCGCACGTCGCTTCGCCGCCAACAGGGTGGCGCGGTCCGCCGTAGGCGGAGAGGACGGTCCCCTCGCTCTTCACTCTGACGAAGAGCAGTTCCGTGCGTGCCTGTACGCGCCCGAGATGCACGATCCCGACCTGATCATCCGCACCAGCGGCGAGCGCCGCCTGTCCAACTATCTGTTGTGGCAGTCGGCCTACTCCGAGCTGGTGTTCCGCGAGGAGCTGTGGCCGGACTTCAGCCGCGAAGCGCTCGAACAGTCGCTCGCCGAGTACGCAGAGCGCCGGCGCCGGTTCGGCGGGCGATGACCCGGGGCTGATGGCCAGCGGCGGCCCTCATACTCCAGCGGGCGCCCGCGCTCCCGCCTCGCCGCGGTCGGACGCGCCCGCCTCGCGGCGCCAAGGCGGATCCTCCAGTGCGCCTCGTCGCCGGCGCACGGGTGCGCGCAAGCGACGCGGCGATCAGCAGCCGCGCTCGGAGCTCGGCGCGCGCCTGCTGGTGGCGGCACCCGCGATCGCCGTCGCGCTGTTCCTGGTGATCGAAGGTGGCCTGGTGTTCGCGCTCGGCCTGTTCGTGCTCGGAGCCGTGTGCATGCACGAGCTCTACTCGATGTACGCGCGCGCACAGCCCTCGCGCCTGGGCGGCCTGATCGCGCTCGCCGGCCTGCTGGCCGCCGCGCTGTACGGCGCCCAGGCCCAGGTCCTGCTCGCGGCGGTGGCCGCCCTGCCGGTGGTGTTCGCCCTCACGCTGCTCGCGCCGCGTCCCTCCGTCGGCGGCATCGCAATCACGCTGCTCGGGATCTACTGGATCGGCTTCGCGCTCGCGCACGCGGTGCTGCTGCGCGGCCTGCCACACGGCATCGGCATCGTGATCGACGTGGCCGTCGGCACGTTCCTCGGCGACACCGGCGCCTATCTCGGCGGGCGGCTGTTCGGCCAGCGCCCGCTCGCGCCCTCGATCTCCCCCAACAAGACCGTCGAGGGCCTCTTGGCCGGAATGCTGTTCGCCGTGCTCGGAGTGTGGATCGCCGGGCGCTACCAGGAATGGCTGCCCGGCACCCACGCGCTCGTGATCGGGGTGGGCGTCGCGCTGGCCGCGCCAGTGGGCGACCTGTTCGAGTCGTTCATCAAGCGCGAAGCCGGCGCCAAGGACTCCGGCGGGCTGTTCGGGGCGCACGGCGGTGCGCTTGACCGGCTCGACGCGATCCTGTTCACCGCCGTTGTCGGGTACTACATCTGGGCGGCGTATGTGCACTGAGCGTGCGGACTACGAGTCGCGCTCGAAGGTCCGCTCGGTGTTGGCGTCGTTGTACATCTCAGAGACGATCCGCCACTCGCCGTCGGGCCGGCGCTGTAGGACACGCAGCGAGTAGTTGTCGCGGTCGATGGCTCCTCCGTCGAGGAGCTTCTGCCCCTTGACGCTGAGATGCGTGGAGACCAGGACGACGTCGGGCGTGAGCACTCGAATGCGACTCTGCGGTGGCCCGCTGAGCTCGCCCGCGTTGAAGTTCTCATCCCCGAACAGGCCGCGCAAATACGCGACGATCTCGCGACCACCGCGACGAACGGTGCCAAACGCATTGACCCAGTCGGCGTCGTCGCTGTAGACATCGACGAGCTTCTCGGCGTCTCTCTCCCTGAAGCCGCTGAGCAGTGACAGCAGCGTACGCCCGAGTGCTTCCTGGTCGGCCTGGGGGAGCGAGCCAAGCTCGTCGTCGGGCGAACCGCCTTCCGGGGTGCTCATAGCCCGGCGCACTGCCCCAGCAGCTGCGCGGCGCTGTTGGGTTCCGGGCCCGCGCCGATGTCGGTCGGCGGTGGCGAGTCGCCACTGCAAGCCAGGTTTTCGGTGATGGTGTTATCGCCGATGAACGTAAGCGATTCGGTCGAGCCATCGACGGTGTCGTCCTTCACCCGCAGGCTGCCACCGACGCTGTTGTCGCCGATGTGGGCGACATCGCGTTCGCCGCCGGCGAGCGAGTTGCTATCGACGGTCGCCGCGCCGCCCACAGCGCTGTTGGCGATCGAGAGCTCGTTTCCACCGGCAACGCTCAGCAGGTTGTTGTTCACCCCGAGAGCGCCGCTGATCGTGGCAGCCACGCTGATCGACCCAATCCCGTCGATGTTCGCGTCCCTGACGGTGTTGTTGTGCGCCATCACGCTTCGCGCCGTTCCTCCGACACCAACGCTGCCGAGGTTTTTTTCCATCCTCACCTGACCCTCGACCGTGGAGTTCGTCACCTGCGCTTCACCGGTCGTGCGCTTGAGCCACACGTTGCCGCCGATCGAGCCGGAGGCGTCCATGCGCACGTAGCTCGCCTTGTCGCTGATGACGCCCCCGGTGATCGTCACCGACGTTTCCGCACGCGTGACGAAGGACCCGCCGGTCGTCACTTTCACGTTGCCATCGACCACCGCGTTCGCGAGTTCGCAGCCGGACCGCGCCAGCAGGTTCCCGTGGATCGTGCCTTCCATCAGATGCGCGCAGCTCACGGGCTTGGCGGCAGCGACCGACGCCCCCAGCAACCCCGCCACGAACAGCGACAGCGCGCTCGCCGCCAAAAGCACCCGCCTCGCCACCATTGCATGCCCCCTCTCGCTGTCGAGCAGATCGCGACCAGGCATCCGCGGACTCCCTCGCCTGGGGGTGCAGCGTACACCCGCCGCCGCGCCAGCTGCGCCCACGTTCAGCGGCGATACTGTGCCGATGGCCCGCGGCAACCTTACTCTCCGCATGTGCGCCCCAGGGCGCCGCCACGCGCACGCTCGCCGACGGCGGGGCCTGGTCCTGCTTGCATCGCTCGCGTCGATCGCCACGCTCGTCAACGCCACGCTCGTCAACGGCGCGCAGGCGGCCGGCAGCACCACGCTCACGTGCCGCTCGGGGACGACCGTGTTCCACCAGGGCGCGGTGCGCGCTTTCTTCGTGGCGCACCACCTGAGCTCGCAGCCGTGGCTCACGTGGCGCAGTTACTACGCCTGTCGCCCCGGCACGCGACGCGCCAAGCTGATCTACGAAAGCTCGCCGGCGACGTTCGTCCACGTCTACGGCTTCCGCGTCGAAGGCAGCCGCCTCGGCTTCGTCGCCGCCTCCGAAGGCTACGCCGGGGGAGGCGAAGCGATCGTCGCCTGGCTCGACCTGCAAAGCGGGGAGCTGCGGGTGGGGACGATCAACATCAACGAAGAGCAGTACACCCCCGCGACTGCCCCGAAGGTTCCCATCGGACATGTCGGGTTCGCGATCGCCCCCGACGGCGAGGTGGCCGTGCTCGGCGAAGACGGCCCCCAGCAGGAAATCGCGCTTCTGCGCCTCGGTCGCTATCGGCTGAAGCCGCCGGTTCGCCTGTTCTACAGCGAAGCGGGCACGGTCGCGCCGGGCTCCCTGGCGGTCAGCGAAACGGCCGTCACGTGGAGCACCAAGGCCGGCCACGGCGAATCCGCCCCCGCATGAGCAGCGCGCGCGCAGGCGAGGACGGGAGCGACGTCGATGCCGGGACCTAAGCGGCTGCTGGTCCTCGGCTCGACCGGATCGATCGGCAAGCAGGCGCTCGACGTGTGCTCGCGCAGCGAGGAGCTCGAGATCGTGGGGCTCGCCGCCGGCGGCTCCTGGGAGACGCTGGTGGAGCAGGCGCGCGCCCACGGCGTCGCCCGCATCGCCCTCGGCGACGAACACGCTGCCGCCCGGGCGGCCGAGGCGTGGACCGACGGCGAGGTGCTCGCGGGCGCAGACGGGCTCGTGCGCCTCGTGGTCGAGTCCGGCGCCGAGCTCGTGCTGAACGCGCTCGTCGGCTCCGTCGGCCTCGGGCCCACGGTCGCTACGCTCGGCGAGGGGATCGACCTGGCGCTCGCCAACAAGGAGTCGCTGGTCGTGGGCGGCGAGCTGGTGACGGCGCTGGCGGAGGCGACGGGCGCGCGGATCGTGCCGGTCGACTCCGAGCACACCGCGCTTCACCAGCTGATCTGCGGACAGCCGGCCGGGGCGGTACAGCGCCTGACGATCACGGCCAGCGGCGGCCCGTTCCGCGGGCGCCGGCGCGAGGAGCTCGCTGACGTGACGGTGGAGGGCGCGCTCGCGCACCCCACGTGGGCGATGGGGGGCAAGATCACGATCGATTCGGCGACGCTGATGAACAAGGGCCTCGAGCTGATGGAGGCGCATCACCTGTTCGGCACGCCTTACGAGCGCATCGACGTGGTCGTGCACCCGCAGTCGCTGGTGCATGGGCTGGTGCAGCTGGCCGACGGCGCGATGCTCGCGCATCTGGGACCGCCGGATATGCGCATCGCGATCTCCTACGCGTTGCACGGCGGCGAGAGCGTGCAGCTGCCGATCACAGCGCTCGACCTCGCAGCCGTCGGCGCGCTCACCTTCGAGCCGGTCGACCTCGACGCCTTCCCATGTCTACGCCTCGCCGGCGAGGCCGCGCGCGCGGGAGGCACCGCGCCGTGCCTGCTGAACGCCGCCAACGAGATCGCCGTGCACGCGTTCCTCGACGGGCGGCTGCGCTTCCTGGAGATCCCCGAGGTGATCGAGCAGACGCTGTCGGAGCTCGACAGCCAGCCGGTGAGCTCCTTCGAGTCGCTGTACGAGGCCGATCGCGAGGCACGGGCGGTCGCCGCGCAGGCGGTCGCCGACAGGGTCTAGGCGAGCACCCGCAGGCGAGGTCGGCGCCGGCCGGCCCGGTGGGCGCGCTGCAAGTGCGGGGATCGCGCCGGAGCTTTGCCACACTGAGACGGTGAGCTGGATACTGACCATCCTCGGGATCGTCGCGCTGATCGTGCTGCACGAGCTCGGCCACTTCGCGGCCGCCAAGGCGGTCGGCATGCGCGTCGAGCGCTTCTCGCTGTTCTTCCCGCCGACGATCGCCCGGATACGCCGCGGCGAGACCGAGTACGCGATCGGCGCGATCCCCGCCGGCGGCTACGTGAAGATCACGGGCATGAGCCCCGAAGAGGTCGCGGGGCTGCCTCCGGAGGTCGCCCGGCGCGCGTACTACGAACAGGCGCCGTGGAAGCGGATCGTGGTGATCCTCGCCGGCCCGGGGGTCAACATCGTGATCGCGTTCGTGATCTTCTGGGCGATCCTGTTCAGCGGCAACCTCAACGGCGCGACCGCGCTCGGCAACCTCGACCCGTCCGTGCAGACGCTCGTGGCGACGACCTCGGTGCAGGCGATCGAGCGTGGCGCGCCCGCCGACGGGGTGCTGCGGCCGGGCGATCACATCATCTCGGTCGAAGGGCGCCCGGCGACGGTCGCCTCCGCGGAGGCGCGGATCAACGCCCACCGCTGCGCCGGCGCGCTGGTCAACGGCTGCCGGGCAACCACGCCCGTGCACCTGACGATCCGTCGCTCCGGGCGCGATCTCGCGCTGACGGTGTATCCGCGCTGGAGCAAGGAAGTGGGGCGGATGCTCGTCGGCTTCGACTTCGGCGCGGCGAGCAAGCCGTTCGGCGTGTTCGCCGCCGCGGGCGCTTCGCTGAGCGAGATGTGGCACGTCACCACCGCGACGCTCACCGGCTTCGTGCACGCGCTCACGAGCTCCAAAGCGCGCAAACAGATATCGAGCATCGTCGGCATCACCCAGGACGCGCACGAAACTGTTGCGGCCGGCGCGGGCTACGGCCTGGTGTTCCTCGGCTTCCTGTCGCTGATCCTCGCGGTCATCAACCTGTTCCCGTTCCTCCCGCTCGACGGCGGCCACATCGTGTGGTCGCTCGCCGAGAAGCTGCGCGGCCGGCGGATCTCGCTGGTGGCGATGTACCGCTACAGCTCTGTCGGGATCGTGCTGCTCGTGTTCCTGGTCGTCAACGGCGTCACCAACGACATCACCCGCCTCGGCGGCTGACGGGGGAGACGTTTATGGGGCTGCGCGCGCGGGGCGCGCTCCGCTGAGTGTTTCGCGCGCGGGCGCCCGCGCGCGGCATCGTAGAATCAGGCCATGGCCTCCAAGCGCCAGGTCCACGTGGGAAGCGTGCCCGTCGGCGGCGGCGCTCCGGTGGCCGTGCAGACGATGACCAAGACGGAGACCGCCAACCTGCCGGCGACGATGGCGCAGATCCGCACGGTCGCAGACGCCGGCGCTGACATCGTGCGCGTGGCCGTTCCGCGCGAGCAGGACGTCGAGGCGCTGAAGACGATCGTCGCGGAGTCGCCGATCCCGGTGATCGCCGACATCCACTTCAACCACACGCTGGCGCTGAAGGCGATCGAAGCGGGCGCGCACTGCGTTCGGCTGAACCCCGGCAACATCGGCGGCCCGGAGAAGGTGGCCGAGGTGATCGCGCTGGCCAAGCAGCGCGGCACGCCGCTGCGCGTCGGCGTCAACTCGGGCTCGCTGCCCAAGCATCTGCGCCAGCTCGAGTACGACAACCCCGTCGAGGCGCTCGTGACGGCCGCGGTCGAGACCGTGCAGCTGATGGAGCGCCTGGACTTCGAGAACTTCAAGGTCTCGATGAAGTCCACCTCGGTCCCCAACACGATCGCCTCCAACCGCCTGCTGGCAGAGCGGATCCCCTACCCGCTGCACCTCGGCGTGACCGAGGCGGGGACCAAGTGGTCGGGCTCGCTGAAGTCGGCCGTCGGGCTCGGCACGCTGCTCGCCGACGGCATCGGCGACACGATCAGGATCTCGCTGTCCACGTTCCACGCGGAGGAGGAGGTCAAGGTCGCGTGGGAGATCCTCAAGGCGCTGAAGCTGCGCGAGCGCGGTCCCGACCTGATCGCCTGCCCTACCTGCGGGCGTCTCCAGTTCGACATGGACAGCGTCGTCGCCGAGGTCGAGCGCCGCCTGGAAGCCTACGAGGACGCGATCGAGGTGTCCGTGCTCGGCTGCGCGGTCAACGGCATCGGCGAGGCGCGCCACGCCGACTTCGGGATCACCGGCGCCAAAGACATGGGCATGATCTACTCGAAGGGCGAGCCGCTGAAGAAGGTCGCCACCGAGCAGCTCGTGGACGAGCTGTTCAAGGAGATCGACCGCTACTACGCCGCCGGCAAGACCGTGCAGCGCGACGAGGCCGCGGCCGCCGACGCGCGTGCATGGCTGGCCGCCAACGAGGACGCCACGGCGATGACGCCCGAGCGCATCGCCGCGCTGGAAGCCGCCGCCGAGCAGGAGGACGCGAACGCGGACGCGGTGCTGGATTCGATGCTCGTGGGTGAGCCGGCGGGGAGCGCCGTCACGAGCACCGACAGCGGCAACGGCGGCTCGGCGGCGGTCGTGCTCGACGAGGCGGTCTCGCCGGTCGCCGGGCGGCGCTTTAACCGCTAGCCGGCGAAGCGCTCGGCCACCTTGCTCCAGTCGACGACGTTCCACCACGCGTCGATGTAGTCCGGGCGGCGGTTCTGGTACTTGAGGTAGTAGGCGTGCTCCCATACGTCGACGCCCAGCAGCGGCGTCTTGCCGTCGGACAGCGGCGTGTCCTGATTGGCGCTGCCGACGATCGCCAGGCCCGAGCCGTCCTTCACGAGCCACGACCAGCCAGAGCCGAACTGGTTGACGCCGGTTCCCTTGAGCTTTGCCTGGAAGTCAGCGAACGAGCCGAACGTGGAGTCGATCGCGCTCGCCAGCTCGCCGCTGGGCTGCCCGCCGCCATCCGGGCTCATGCTCTCCCAGAACAGCGTGTGGTTGTAGTGGCCGCCGCCGTTGTTTTTGACGGCCGCTTTCTTGTCTCCAAGGCTGTCGAGGCTCTGAAGCACGACCTCGATCGGCTTGTCCGCCCAGTCGCTGCCCTCGAGCGCGGCGTTGACTTTGTCCACATAGGCCTGGTGGTGCTTGTCGTGGTGGAATTCCATCGTCGCCTTGTCGATGTGCGGCTCCAGCGCGTCATACGCGTACGGGAGCGGCGGAACGGAATAGGCCATGTTGGGCTCCTTCTCGGATGAGGGGTGAGCGTCGAGGTCGGTCGGTGACCGCTGTTCTATCAAAGGGGACAATCGCGCTCGCGCTGACACGCCCGCGCGGGCGCCTCCAGGCGCGCGCGGCACGGCCCCTTGGCGTCGCGTACGTGCGAGCGATTAGGCTGTGGCGATGGCTCAGCTAGCCGCAGGCCGTCCCGGTCGCCCGGCCGCGTCGACGCGCGAAGCAGCGCTCGAGTTGGCCACCGAACGTTTCCTGGCGGGTGAGCGCATCGACGTGCAGGCGATCGCGCGCGAGCTCGGCCTCGCGCGCGCGACCATGCATCGCTGGTTCCAGACGCGCGAGCTGCTGCTGGGCGAGCTGCTGGCCGCGCTCGCGGAACGACGCCTGGCGGTGCACCGGCGCGATGTCGGCGGCAAGGGCGCGCCGGCGCTGCTCGAGACGCTCGACCGCTTCAACCGCGAGATCGCCGCCACGCGCGGGCTGCGCGCGCTGCTCAGCCAGGAGCCGGAGCGCTCGCTGCGGATCCTGGCGTCCGGCTCGGGGGTCGTGCAGCCGCGCGTCGTGGCCAGCATCGAGGCACTGATCGAGGCCGAAGTGCAGGCGGGCGAGTTCGTGCCACCGGTGCTCCCGAGCGTGCTCGCGTACGCGATCGTGCGCCTCGGTGAGGCGTTCCTCTACAACGACGCGCTCACCGGGATCCGGGGCGACACCGAGCGCCTGCGCGAGGTCGAGGCGGCGTTGTTGGGCGTGCGCGCGTGACGCCCGTTTGCGTCTTTCGCGTGAATATGCCTAAAATCCCCGGGAACAGCGGCGCGTGACGGACGAGGGAAGCGCCGCACAAACTCAGGAGGGGAAGAATGCTTGAAGGAACGAGACCGCGCGCGGCCAGGTTGGCCGGATGGCGGATGTGGCTGGTGGCAGCGGTGGGCGCTGCGGCGATGATCGTGTCGGGGCTCGCTGCGGCCTCGGCGTCGGCGGAAACGACCTGGCTGTGCAAGCCGGGATTGACCAGCAACCCGTGCCTCAGCAGCGAGGAAACGACGGTCGAGCTCGCCAACGGGCAGAGCTTCATCGAACACCCGCAGCCGGCGGCCAACCCGCCGATCGACTGCTTCTACGTGTACCCCACGGTCAGCAGCCAGTTCACCGAGAACGCCAACCTGGAAATCGGTCCCGAAGAGAAGCAGATCGCGATCGACCAGGCCTCGCGCTTCTCGCAGACGTGCAAGGTGTACGCGCCGATCTACCCGCAGCTGACGATCCCCGCGATCAATACGCCAGGAGGCGTGACACCTGAAGGCTCGGCGATCGCGTATGTCGGCGTGCTGACGGCGTTCGAGGAATACCTGGCCAAGTACAACGACGGCCGCGGCTTCGTGCTGATCGGACACTCCCAGGGCTCGGCGATGCTCGAGCAGCTGATCAAGGAACAGATCGACCCCAACGCGACGCTGCGCAAACAGCTCGTGTCGGCGATCATCCTCGGCGGCAACGTGACCGTGCCCAAGGGCAAGACGGAGGGTGCGATGTTCAAGAACGTGCCCGCCTGCCAGTACGTCGCACAGACGCACTGCGTGGTCGCGTACTCGAGCTTCCTCAAAGAACCGCCGAACCCGTCCAACTTCGGACGCGTCTCTGGCCTCTTGGGAAGCGGCGCCACCGAAGAAGAAGTCAAGAACGACGAAATCCTGTGCGTGAACCCCGCGGTGCTCGTCCAGGGCAACTTCTCCGGTCCGCTGCTGCGCTATGAGTCGACCGAGCCGTTCCCCGGCCTGCTCAACGAATTCGTCAAAGGGGCGAAAGGCACGACGCCGTGGGTGGCCATGCCCGCGCAGTACAGCGGGCAGTGTCAGCGGGCCAACGGCGCCACCTGGCTCCAGCTGACCGAGGACAGCTCCAGTGACCCGCGTGAACAGATCGAGGAAGTGCTCGGGCCGCTGTGGGGCACGCACCTCGAGGATGTCAACGTCGCGCTCGGCAACCTCGTGGCGACCGTCGCCGTTCAGAGCCAGTTCTACCAGCTGGAACAGCTCTTCCACTAGCCCGGTTCAGCAGTGACAAGCGTGTGCCGCCGCACGGCGTGGCGGCACACGCCGCTTAGGAGACGCATCGACCCCGACCCGGTCGCCCAGCGTGGCGATCGGGTCGGCGGCCGTATACGCTCGCCGGTGTGCGGGCGAGCCCGCCGGCCACCGGCGCCCCGACAGACGACGATGCCACGCCTCTCCGAATACCTACTGCCGACAGAGAAGCAGCCGCCCGCGGACGCCGAGGCGATCTCGCACAAGCTGATGGTGAGGGCGGGGCTCGTGCGCCAGATGGGCGCGGGCATGTGGACGTGGCTCCCAGCCGGCTGGCGCGTGCACCAGCGCGTCGTGCAGATCATTCGCGAGGAGATGGACGCGATCGGCGCCCAGGAGATGCTGATGCCGGTGCTCCAGCCCGCCGAGCCATGGCGCAAGACCGGGCGCATCGACATCGAGGAGCTGTTCAAGCTCACCGACCGCAAGGGCTCGGAGCTGGTGCTGGCGATGACGCACGAGGAGGCCGTGACCTTCCACATCGCGCAGATCGTGCGCTCCTACCGCGACCTGCCGCTGATCGTGTACCACTTCCAGGTCAAGGAGCGCGACGAGCCGCGCCCGCGTGCGGGCGTGCTGCGCACGCGCGAGTTCATCATGAAGGACGCCTACAGCTTCGACCGCGACCCCGCGGGCATGGAGCAGTCCTACACGCTGCACGTCGGCGCGTATGACCGCATCATGGCGCGCACCGGGCTGCGCTTCTACCGCGTCGAGGGCGACGTGGGGATGATGGGCGGCTCCGGCGCGCACGAGTACATGGCGCCGTGCGCGGCCGGCGAGGACCAGATCGTGCTCGGCGAGAGCTACGCGGCGAACGTCGAGGTGGCGCAGCGCAGCCCGGGCGTGGAGAAGGTGGGGGAGGAGTACTTCAAGGACGGCGAGCGCCTGGCGCTCGAGCCGGCGATCGAGATCGCCAACATCTTCAAGCTGGGCACCCGCTACTCCGAGCCGCTCGGCGCCCGCTACCTGGATGAGACCGGCACCGAGCTGCCGCTGTGGATGGCCTCCTACGGGATCGGCCCGGCGCGGATCGTGGCGGCCGCCGTCGAGCAGTTCGCCGACGAGCACGGCATCTCGTGGCCGCGCGCGCTGGCCCCCTTCGCCGTGCATCTGGTCGTGCTGGGCAAGCCCGGGACGCCCGAGCGCGACGCCGCCGATGCCCTCTATCAGACGCTCACCGGCGGCGGCGTGGAGGTCCTCTACGACGACCGCGACGCCGGTCCCGGGGAGAAGTTCGCCGACGCCGAGCTGCTCGGCTGCCCGCTGCGGCTGACCGTCGGTCGGCGCTCGCTGGAGTCGGGCGAGATCGAGGTGCAGGTTCGTCGCGGCCGGCTTGAGGCCGCGCCACTAGCGCTCGACGCGCCGCCGCCGCAGCTGTTGGCGGCGCTCGCGGAGCTGTTGGCGCAGCTGCCCTGAGCGCGCCGGCGCCTGCGCCCCACCAACTCCGCCAGCGGCGTATACGCTCGGCGGCGCGTGCGACCCCTGCGCCTACTCGGACTCGACCGCTCCGACCCGCCGCCGGCCCAGACTCAGGCGGGCCAGCCGCTGCGTCCGTGGACGCTGCCGAACGCGATCGGCTTCGCACGGCTGGCGCTGATCCCCGTGTTCCTGGTCGTCGCGCTGTCCAGCGAGGACGGCGTAGGCGCGGCGCAGGCGACGCTGTTCGCGGTGATCGGCTGGGGTGATTACGCCGACGGGATCGCCGCGCGGCTCAGCGGGCAGTACAGCCGGCTGGGCGCGCTGATGGATCCCGTCACCGACCGCCTGCTGGTGCTCTGCGGCGTGATCGTGACGTGGCACTTCGAGCTGTTGCCGCGCTGGGCGCTGGCGGTGCTGGCGGTACGTGAGCTGGCGATGCTGCTGGCAGGGCGCTACGGCCTCGCCCACGGCCTCGAGCTGCGCATCAACTGGCCCGGTCGTCTGGCGGTGGCACCGGTGATGGGCTCGTTCTTCTTCGCGATGGCAGGCCTCGGCGTGCTCGCCGAAGTCCTGCTGTACGTGGGCCTCGCGCTCGCGCTGCTCGCCAGCGCGCAGTATGGCGCGAGCGGCCTGCGGCAGCTGCGTGCAAGCGCCGACCCATAGTCTCAAGCTCAGCTTGACCTTCTGGTCTATACTGGCCTTGCTTCAGTCGGCGGCAGCTCGCCGGCCCCAAAGGCAGATCCGGTCGTCGAGACGCGAGAGGAGCCCCACGATGGACGAGACGTTTCCCGACCTTGGCTCACTGTCGGATGTCGAACTGAAAGACGTGATCCGCCAGCTGACCGAGGAGGAGACCGAGATCTCCTACAAGCGCCGCATCCTGCACGGCAAGATCGACATCCTGCGTGCCGAGCTCGTCAACCGCCTGCGCCACAAGAACGAGGACGGCAACATCGCGATCACCGGCGAGGACGTCCAGAGGCTCACCGACATCCTGGCCAACCGCCAGCAGTAGACGGCGATGGCCCTGCACTGCACCGAGTGCGGCTTCGTCAACAACGAGGGAGCCAACTACTGCCAGCGCTGCGGCGCGCCGCTCGCGCGCGAGGACGCCGGTGGCGACGTCGTCACCGCCACCTACCGCATCGACGACGAGACCGGTGAGCTGGTTCCGCTCGACCCCGAGCAGGTCACCGCGGGCGGTCCCGCGCTCGTGATCCGTGCCGGTGGCGGACGTGTCGGCGAGAGCTTCGCGGTGGAGGGCGAGCGCATGGCGATCGGCAGACGACCCGACTGCGAGGTGTTCCTCGACGACATCACCGTGTCGCGCGACCACGCGCTGCTGATCAGCCGCGGCGAGCAGTGGTACCTGGACGACTGTGGGTCGCTGAACGGCACCTATGTCAACCGCTCGCGGATCGACTCGCACCGCCTGGAGGAGGGCGACGAGGTTCAGATCGGCAAGTACAAGCTCACCTTCCACAGCGGCTGAGCGAGGTCCGATGGCGTTGCAAACGACACCCGCAGACGAGCACCAGATCGAGCTCGAACTCGCCGAGCAGGCGGACGCGGGCGTGGGCGAGGAGCTCGGCAAGCGTCGTAAGTCGCTGACCATCGGCGCGGTCTGCAAGGCGCTCGCGCAGGAGTTCCCGGACATCTCGATCTCCAAGATCCGCTACCTGGAGGACCAGAAGCTGCTGACGCCGCGGCGCACCCCAGGCGGCTACCGTCTGTACACCCAGGGCGACGTGGCGCGGCTGCGCACGATCCTGCGCATGCAGCGCGACGAGTTCCTGCCGCTGCGCGTGATCCGCCAGGAGCTCGCCGCCGGACGCGGCGGCGCCGGCGTCGAGACCCCCGCTCCCGGGGCGCGTGGGCCGAGAGGGCGCGCGCGGCTGGCGGGCGAGCGTCAGCGTGGGCGAGGCCACGGGCGCGCTGTACTCACTCGACGACGTGCTCGAAGACACCAAGGCTGAGGCCAAGCTCGTGCGCGAGCTGGAGGAGTACGGCGTGGTCAAGGGCGAGATGCGCGGCGGCACCCGCTACTTCGACGAGACCGAGCGCGAGATCATCGCGGCGGTCGCCGAGCTCGCGCGCTACGGCGTCGGCGGGCGCAACCTGCGCGTGTTCCGCTCCTCCGCCGACCGTGAGGCCAACCTGCTCCAGCAGATCCTGGCGCCGGCGCTGCGCTCGCGCAACCCCGAGCGGCGCAAGGAGGCGGTCGAGGCGCTCGAGAACCTCGCCGCGGTGGCGACGCACCTCAAGCACCTGCTGCTGATCCGCGATCTGCGCAAGATCGTGCGGTGAGCGTCGCAGACGGGCGCGAGCCTCACCTGTCGCACGCTCCCGCGGACCTGCGCGCTCTGATCCGCGACATACCCGACTTTCCCCAGGCGGGGATCGTGTTCAAGGACATCACCCCGCTGATGGCCGACGCGACGGCGCTGACCGAGGCGGTGCGCCGCCTGGCGGAGTTCGCGCGCCCGCTGCGGGTGGACTGCGTGGTGGCGGCCGAGGCGCGTGGCTTCCTGCTCGGTCCGGCGCTCGCGCTGGAGCTGGGGGCGGGGTTCGCGCTGGCGCGCAAGCCCGGCAAGCTCCCGTACGAGACCGTCAGCGCCGAATACGAGCTGGAGTACGGTGCGAGCGTGCTCGAGCTGCACACCGACGCGGTCTCCAGCGGCCGGCGCGTGCTCGTGCACGACGACCTGCTGGCGACCGGCGGAACCGCGGCGACGCTGTGCGAGCTGGTGGAGCGGCTCGGCGGCGAGGTCGTCGGCTGTGGCTTCTTGATCGAGCTCGCGTTCCTGCACGGGCGCAGCCGGCTGGCGGGGCGCGAGGTCCACGCCCTGCTCTGCTACGAGTCCTAAGCTGGCGGGTCGTGCCAACTGCGCGCGCCAGCCGCAAGATCGCAGCGCCAGCGGAGCAGCTGTGGCAGCTCGTGTGCGACCCCCACCACCTGCCCCGCTGGTGGCCGCGCGTGACGCGCGTGGAGGCCGTCGACGCGAACGCGTTCACGGAGGTGATGCAGACGAAGAAGGGAAAATGGGTGCGCGCCGACTTCGACATCGTGCGCGTGGACGAGCACGAGCGCGTGCTCACGTGGGCGCAACGCGTGGAGGGCACGCCGTTCGCGCGCGTGCTCAGCGCGGCGGAGACCGAGCTGGTGCTCGCGCCGGTGGCGGACGCGACGCAGGTGACGATCGAGCTGCGCCAGACGCTGGCCGGCTACTCCCCGCGTTTCGGCATGCTGGCTGGCTTCTCGCCGCGGATGGGTGGGCGGATGGTGCGCCGCGCGGCCCAGCGCACCGTGGAGCAGGCGCTCGACGGCCTCGAGCGGCTATATGGCTGAGCCCGGCGAACCCCCGCGCATGCGCTGGTGGGGCTGGGGGGACCCGGCGCACGCGCCGGTGCTGCCCGCGCACGCGCTCGCGTTCCTGCGCCAGAGCATCGGGCTCGGCGAGCGGATGCGCGCGCCGGTGGCGCTCGAGCATGTGCGACTGCCCGCCGGCGGGCTGGCGGACTCGACGCTCGCGCGTGTGCGCGAGCTGCTGGGCGCCGAGCACGTCCGCGACGGGCACGGCGAACGGGTGCTCCATGCCGCCGGCAAGGGCTACCCGGACCTCGTGCGCATGCGCGCGGGAGAGCCGCAGGAGGCCCCCGACGTGGTCGTGTACCCGAGCGGGCACGAGCAGCTGCGGGCGCTGCTCGAGCTGTGCGAACGGGCGTCGCTGGCGGTGGTGCCGTTCGGCGGCGGCACCAGCGTGGTCGGCGGCGTAGCGCCGCTGCGGGGCCGGCACAGCGGCGCGCTGGCGCTGGACCTGGCACGCATGGCCGGCGTGCAAGAGCTCGACCGCGAGTCGCTGACGGTCACCGTGCAGGCGGGGACGCGGGCGCCGGCGCTCGAGCGCTACCTGGGCGCACGCGGGCTCACGCTCGGACATTTCCCCCAGTCCTACGAGTACGTGTCGCTGGGTGGCTGCGCGGCGACGCGCTCTGCGGGACAGGCATCGACGGGCTACGGCGCGATCGAGAAGATGGTGCTCGGCCTGCGCCTGGCGGCGCCTGCCAGCGAGATCGCGCTCCCCGCGCTTCCCGCGAGCGCCGCCGGCCCCGGGCTGCGCCAGCTGCTGGTGGGCTCGGAGGGAACGCTGGGGGTGATCAGCGAGCTGGCGCTGCGGGTGCGCCGGATGCCGAGCGAGCGCGTCTACGAAGGGGTCTTCTTCGAGGACTTCGCCGCCGGCGAGCAGGCGTTGCGTGCGCTGGCGCGCGAGCACGCGCTGCCCGACGTGGCGCGCCTGTCCGACGAGCAGGAGACGCGCGTTTCGCTCGCGCTGGCGGGCAGCGGCGGCGTCAAGGGCCGCGCCGGGCGCGCGTATCTGTCGCTGCGCGGATACGGCGGCGGCTGCCTGGCGATCCTCGGCTTCGAGGGCGACCCTCGCAGCGTCGCGCTCAGGCGTGGGCGCGCGCGCGAGCTGGTGCGCCGATCGGGGGGCCTGTCGGTCGGGCGTGGCGTCGGTGAGGCATGGTTGAAGGGCCGCTTCAGTGCGCCGTACATGCGCGACGAGCTGCTCGTGTACGGCGTGATGGTGGAGACGCTGGAGACGGCGACGCAGTGGTCGAAGCTGCGCCCTTTGCACGCGGCGGTGACGCGCGCGATCGAGGCGGCGCTCGAGCGCTGGCAGACGCCGGGGATCGTCATGTGCCACGTCTCGCACGTGTATGAGACGGGAGCGTCGCTGTACTTCACGTTGATCGCGCCTCAGCGCGAGGGCGAGGAGCTCGAGCAGTGGCGCGCGGTCAAGGACGCGGCCGGTGAGGCGATCATGGCGGGCGGCGGGACGATCACCCACCACCACGCGATCGGGCGCGACCACATCCCGTGGATGCAGCGTGAGGTCGGCGACGGCGGCCTGGCTGCGCTGCGCGCGTTGAAGGCCGAGCTCGACCCCGCGGCGATCATGAACCCCGGCAAGCTGCTTGCGCTCAGCCCGTCAGGCTGAAGGCGCCGTGTAGCACCACTCGTCCCGGATGGGCGGGTTTGGCGGCGGTCTCTTTCGTCAGCAGGATTTCGCGGAAGTCGCCGGCGTTGCTCGGAAGCGGCGCGCCGCCCGCGAGCCGGTGGGTGGAGCCGACCGGCGGGCTCTTGCTGAGCGCCAGCGCGCTGGTGGGCGAGTTGTACAGCCAGATCGCGTAGTAGAAGCCCTTGGATTCGGGGATGTGCTGGGCTTCGATCAGGAACACGTGCTTGCTTCCTTCAGAGACGATGTCGACGACGCCGACGCTGGCGCTTTTGGTCCCGCTCGGCGGCTTGAGCTCGATCTGGTTGTCGATTTTCGGCCCGGTTTTCGAGGACGCGGCGGTCGAGCCGGAGGACGCATTGGATTTGGAGCTGTTCGAGGAGCCGCCTCCGGTGAGCAGCACGACCGCGACCACCACCACGACCACGATCACCGCCAGCAGCACCGCCCCGCCCACGCGCGAGCTCGGCATCGCGCGCGAGCTCGGCGGCGTGGTGTTGCCGGGTGCAGTGGCGGGCGGCGGCGGGGAGGGGGAGGAAGCAGAAGCGGGAGAAGCGGCGGAGGACAGGTCGTGTACGCGCGTCGGCTCCTGCGCTGCGGTCGGGATCTCCGCTAGAGCGGCTCCCGCCAGCGGAGCCAGCTCGCCGGCGAGCTCGCTCGCCCACGCCCGCGCCGGCGGGGTGCTGCTCAGGTAGCTGCGGGTGCGCAGGCGCTCGGCGACGCCGGGCTGCTGGCCGAGGAGATAGTCGCCGATCTCCAGGCGCCGCTCGGCCGGCACGTCGCGCGCCAGGCGCGGGGAGAGCATCGCGAGCGCGGCGTTTGCGCGATCGTGCACCGCGCGTTCGGCGATCCCCAGCAGCGAGGCGACCTCGGCGTAGCTCTTGTGCTGGCGCAGCAGCAGCGACAACGCCGCGCGCTGGTCGGGTGGCAGCTCGTCGAGTCGGCTCATGACGTGATCGATGTGTGATGTCGCTGCTACGGACGGTCCCCGCACGAGGACCCCAGAAACGAGCGTAGGCTATCGTGGCGCCGGGATGGGCACAGCGGCCGAGCAGCTGAACGATGCGCGGCGCGGATTCGACCGTCTGTACGGGATCGAGTGGGTGTCCTTCTCGGACACTGAGGTGCATGCGCAGCTGGCGGTCCGCGACGAGCTCAAGCAGCCGGCGGGACTGGTCCACGGCGGCGTGTTTGCGGCGATGGCCGAGTCGATGGCCTCGTTCGGCACCGCGCTGAACGTTCACGAACAGGGCGAGGTGGCTCTGGGCATGTCCAACGCCACCAACTTCATGCGCCCGATCACCGCGGGGATCGTGCACGCGCTGGCGACGCGTCTGCACCGTGGCCGCACTACATGGGTGTGGGACGTGCGCTTCAGCGATGACGCGGGGCGCACCTGCGCGGTCACGCGCATGACGATCGCGGTGCGTCCGCTCGCTGAGGGCGCGCGCTAGCCGACGGGCTTCAGCGGCGCGGGCAGCTGCGAGGGCAGCGGCGTTTCGCCGAAGCTCGTGTTCGGCCGCGCCGACGGCAGTGGCGATCCGGGGGTGCCGACGGCGTTGATCGGCACGAGCGTCTGCGCCGCGGCCAGCGCCTGGGGCGCGCTGGTGTCGTACACCTCGACGACGACGCGGGCGGTAGGGATCACGATCGTCTTGCCTTCGTCGGCAAGCAGCGCGCGCGCGCCGCGGATGCGCGTGCTGCGCGTTGGCGTGGAGCCGACCGGCAGGAAGCTGTTGTCAGGCGATGTGACGACCCGCAGCGGCGGCACACAGCCGCCCTCGCCACCGACCAGGCAGTTGCCGTACTGGATGCTGAAGGCGTCGCTCGGGTCGTGCGTGGCTTCGGCGATGGCCATGCCCTGGAAGGAGCGCCCGACCCAGTAGACGGGGAACGGGGCCTGCACCATCCCCTCGAGGACGTTGTGGGGGATCGGCTGGTCCTGCAACGTGGACGCGCACGCGCACACCACGGTCGCGCACAGACCGGCGAGCGCCGCCGTGGCCAGCCCTCGCAGCGTCACCCGTGGTAGCGGTTGGTGATGGGCATGCGCCGGTCGCGTCCGAAGGCGCGTGCGGTGATCTTGATCCCGGGAGGCGCCTGGCGGCGCTTGTACTCGGCGCGGTCGACGAGGCGGATCACACGCTCGACCTCGGCGGCGGGCAGACCGTGGGCGATCAGCTGGTCGGGGCTCTGATCGAGCTCGATGTAGCCGGCGAGGATGCGGTCGAGCAGCTCGTAGGGGGGCAGCGAGTCCTCGTCGCGCTGATCGTCACGCAGCTCGGCTGAGGGCGCGCGCTCGATGATCGACGCGGGGATCGGCCCGGGCGGCGCCTCCAGCGAGTTGCGCCACGCGCACAGGCGGTAGACGAGCGTCTTGGGAACGTCCTTGATGACAGCGAACCCGCCGGCGAGGTCGCCGTAGAGCGTGGTGTAGCCGACGGACATCTCCGACTTGTTGCCGGTGGCGAGCACCAGCCAGCCGAACTTGTTGGAGAGAGCCATCAGCAGGTTGCCGCGGATCCGCGCCTGGAGGTTCTCCTCGGTGAGGTCGCGCTCGCGCTCGGCGAACTCGGCCTTCAGGGTCCGCTCGTAGGCGTCCATCACCGAGTCGATGGCCAGCTCGTGGGTGCGCACGCCGAGCGCATGCGCGAGCGTCCGTGCGTCGGCCTGGGTTGCGCTCGAGGAGTACGGCGAGGGCATGATCGCGACGTTCACGCGCTCCGGTCCGAGCGCGTCAGCGGCCAGACAGGCGACCAGCGCGGAGTCGATCCCGCCCGAGACACCGAGCACGACGTGCTGAAAGCCGTTCTTGTGGACGTAGTCGTGCAGGCCGAGCGTGAGCGCAGCGTAGATCTCCGCCTCCACCGGCTCGAGCAGCTCGGCGACTGCGAGCGCGGTGGGCGGGTCGTTGACGCGATCGAGCGCCCCAGGCCCCGTCCGCGGCGTCGTTGACGCGCCGGCTGCGCCCGAGGTGCGGGGAGGGTCGGGCAGGGCGGGGAGCACCAGCGCACGGCGCTCGCTACGGCGCGCGGCGGGACGCTGGCTGGGGTCGCGCAGGCGCGCGGCGGCGGCGGCGTCGAGATCCACGTCACACACGAGCATCTGCTCCTGGAACTGCGCAGCGCGCGCGATCGTCTGGCCGGTGTGGTCGATGACGCACGAGTGCCCGTCGAACACGAGCTCGTCCTGGCCGCCGACGAGCCCGCAGAAGGCGACACACGCGAGGTTCTCGCGAGCGCGCTGGGCGAACATGTGCTCGCGCTCGGCACCCTTGCCCGCGTGGTAGGGGGAGGCGGAGATGTTGAGGATCAGCCGCGCGCCCGCAAGCGCCTCGTCGCTGGCCGGGGGACCGGGCTCCCAGATGTCCTCGCACACGGTCAGCCCGATGCGTTGCGCGTCGAGGTCGAACACGGCGCCGGCCTCGCCGGCCTGGAAGTAGCGCTGCTCGTCGAATACGCCGTAGTTGGGTAGGTAGACCTTGCGGTAGACCGCGTGCACCACGCCATCGGCGAGCACGGCGGCGGAGTTGTACACGTCCTCGGCGCGCTCGGGGAAGCCGACGATCGCGACGACGTCGCGGGTCTCGCGGGCCAGCTGCCCGAGCGCTGTGGCGGCGTCAGCGAGGAAGTGCTCCTTCAGCAGCAGGTCCTCGGGCGGGTAGCCCGTGAGCGCCAGCTCGGGGAACAGGACCAGGTGCGCGCCCTGCTGCGCGCCGTCGCGGATGCCGTCGCTGATGCGCTGCGCGTTGCCCGCGATGTCGCCGACGGTGGCGTTTATCTGGCACAGCGCCAGGCGCACCTCAGCTGGCGCTTGCGGGCTTGGTCCTCGAGCTGCCGGCGTTGCTCGCCGCGCGCCGTGCTGCGGCGCGCGTGCCGTTTTCGCTTGAGGTCTTGGCCTTGCGAGGAGTCCGAGCCCTGCGCGGCCGCACGCCGGCGGCGCGCGCGAGCGAGGCGATCGTCGCTTTCAGCTCGCCGGCGATGTCCTCGAGGTCGGGCAGGGCGTCGTAGTCGCCGAGCAGCCCGAAGCCGAGGTGTCCGTCGTAGCTCATCACGGCGATCCCCAGCGCTTGGCGCTGGGCGAGCGGCACCACCGGGTAGAGCACCTGCATGCGTCGACCGAGCAGGTACAGGGGGAACTGCGGTCCGGGGACGTTGGTCACGACCAGGTTGAAGAACGGCTGGCGCGCCTGGAGGCGGGCGGCCTGGCTGAGGATCGTCGGTGGGGCGAACCCGGCGAGGTTGGTGAGGACCTGGGCGCCGACCGCCTGTCCGGACCGCTTGAGGTCCTCCATCGAGGTGGCGATCTTGCGCAGGCTCTCCGCCGCGTTCTCTACGCCGACCGGTAGCGGCGCCCACATCGCGGTGACCTTGTTGCCGAGCGCTCCCCGCTGCTCGGTGGTGCGCACGGACACGGGCACCATCGCCTTCAACACCAGATCCTTGGTGTCGTCGCCTCGCTTTCGTAGGTAGCGCCCGAGCGCGAGGCTGACGGATGCGAGCACGACGTCGTTGAGCGTGCCTCCGAGCGAGTCCTTGATCGCCTTGAACGTCGCCAGGTCGGCGTCCACGAACGTGTAGCGGCGGTGAGGGCCGATGTCGACGTTGAACGGGCTGGGCGGCGCAGGCGCGTTGATGCCGGCGAGCGTCGTGGCGCCGATGCTCGCGAGCCCGTCCTTGACCTGCGAGACGGCGCGCCTGGGGGCGCGTAGCAGCGCGCGCGCGCCGCGCAGCATCTCGGTCGGCACGGTGGAGCGTTCGATCAGCGCCTCGCCGAGCAGCTTGGCTTCTCCCGGCAGCGGCTTGGCGCTCCATGCTGGCGACGGCGGCGTGGGCGTGGGCGAGGCGGCGGTGTCGAACAGCACCGTGGTGATGTCCACGCCGGAGATGCCGTCGACGAGCGCGTGATGGGTCTTGGCGATCATCGCGAAGCGCCCGCCGGACATGCTCTGCACCAGCCACATCTCCCACAGCGGCTTGGAGCGATCCAGGCGCTGGGAGAACAGCCGCCCTGCCAGGCGCTTGAGCGCCTGATCGTCGGCCGGCTTGGGCAGCGCTGTGTGGCGGATGTGGTAGTAGGGGTTGAAGTGCGGGTCGTCCGCCCACACCGGGCGGCCCTGGCCGAGCGGGACGTGGGCGAGACGCTGGCGGTAGCGAGGCACGAGGTGCAGGCGCCCGCTGATGTGCTCGACCAGCTCCGCCAGCGTGGGCGCCTCGCCTTCGAAGACCATCACGGAGGCGACGTGCATGTGCGCGCTCGAGCGATCCTCGAGGTGCAGGAACGTCGAGTCCAGCGCTGTCAAGCGGTCCGGGTTGGCCACGTAGGCGATTGTCGCGGTTGCGGGCGCGCGCGTCAATGACCTGGGCGCATCCGCTCCGAAGCGCCCCGCCCGGCTCGTCCTGAGCCGGGCGGGGCGGTGCTGCGTTCCTAGAGGCCGGGAGCAGTGGACATTGCACCCGGTCGGCGGCAGGGTAGACGGGCGCGCACTACCAGCAGTTGACCGCTGAGGGGTTGAGCGTGTTCACTGGGTTCCGGCCCTGGATCGCCAGCTCCTGCGTCGTGTGTGCGCGGTTGCACAGACAGGCGTCAGGTGCGGATGTATAAACACTCTCGAGAGCGGACCATCGGGGCACCAAGCGCTCCGTGGCGTGCGTTGCCCTCGACGACGTTTGGGGGGAAACGGTCGAGCCCGATGGTCCGCTCTAGCAACACTAGATGACGGCGGGGGCGGCGTGCTGTGGAGTCGCCCAGAGGCGACGTTGGCGCGCACATCGTGGGGGCGCTTGGGCGAGCGCAGGAAGCGAGCGGGTCGCCGTCTTGCGTCTGGCGAGCGCGATGATCCGGACCGTCGCTTGACAGGGGTGGGCTTCTGATGCAGCCTGTGGGCGATGCTGGTTGCGCTCGTCCTGCTGGTGGTCTTGATCGGCCTGGTGGCCGGTGATGTCGCGCTCGTCCGTGCCCTGCGGCGCAGGCGCGATGACTCCCGCTGATCGCTACCGCCCAACGGCACCGTTGAGGTAGCCGGGTCGCCGCAGGACGCGGTGGCGTGAAGCCTGTACGCAAGGCCAGAGCTGCCGGGACCGGGGCACCGGCGTCTTCTAATGTGGAAAGAGCGGACCATCGGGCTCGATGGCTTTGCCCCCCTAAACCCATCGAGGGCAACGCACGCCACGGAGCGCTTAGTGCCCCGATGGTCCGCTCTTGAAGGTGTTTATACCCGCGCGATCGTCGCCTGTCTGTGCAACCGCGCACAGAGGCGAATTGAGGCTGAGGCGAAAATCGGATTGCCGGTTTGGCGGCGCTGGGGTAGCGTTCGTGAGATGTTCAGGGGGCGTAAGCGAGCAGGGCCGGTGGCAACCCAGGGCGAGCCACTCGAACTCGAGATCTCGACCGCCGAGACGGCGGCCAACGGGCACGACGTGATCACGCTGGACAGCTCCTGCGCATGCGGGCATACGAGGCGGGCGCACAGGGGACTGCATATGGACGCCAAGGGCCCGTGCCTGGACTGCGAGTGCCAGGAGTTCGGCCACGCCTGGACAGGCGAGACGGACGAGGAGACGATCGCGCGCATCAACACGGCGATCGCGCACGTGGACCGCCTGATCGCGGCAGCCCAGGGATTTCGCACTGACCCTGACGAGTGAGGGGTGAGCGCACGGCGCGCGCCCCAGCTCCTATCAGGCGGCTAGGCCTGGCTGCGGCCGCCCTGAACGGCGCGCTCATTGGAGAGGACAATCGCGACGAGCTGCGCACGCGTGTGCGCGCCGAGCTTGGTCATGGCGTTGCGGACGTGGGTCCGCACTGTCTCCGAAGATATGTTCAGCACCTTGGCGATCTCGCTCGAGCGCACGCACAGTCGTTGCCCGTTCCCGGTCGGTCTTGGCCGCGCTAGGCTCCCGATGGATGGCTGACGAGCAACGGATCCTGACGAGAGCGAGCAACGAGGCTGAGGGCGAAATGATCAGCGGATGGCTGTCGGAGGCGGGTATCCATTCGAGGCTCCAGCTGAGCGCCAGCAACATCCTGCTCGGCGCTGGCGCTCCTCGCGACGTTTATGTGGCAGCCGAGGACTACGACCGCGCGCGCACGGTCATCAACCTGGCCGATTAGAAAGACGGGGCGCGAGCGCTGCTCGCGGTCGTCGATGTTCGCGTTCGTCGAGAGGCTTTGCCTGGGAGCTCTCGCCCGGCTACTCGGGGCCCAGGCGTAGCTCGTCGCTGCCGTACTGGATTGCGAGTGGCTCGATCACGACCTGGCGCTCACCTGACTCAACGCGGCCGGCGACAATCGCGTCAAGGTCTTTTGTGGCTGCCGCCTCGACGATCTTGACGCCGGAGCCCTCGCGGCAGTAGATGGCAAAGCCGTGCCCCATGTTGAAGGTCGAGTACGCGATCTGAGGCGTCATGCCTGCCTTCTGGACGAGGAACTCGAGAACCTCGGGCGCTGGCAGCAGGTGGTTGATGCGGTATGTGTACTGCCGCGTTGGCCGCATCAACTTGAGGAATCCATGACCTGTCAGATGGCTCATGTAGGTCACGGGCAGACCGGCGTCGAGGATCGAGTCCACCAAGTCTTGGTAGATGTGCGAGCGACGAAGCAGAGCCTCCCCAAAACGAGTGCCGCTCGGAAGCGGCGTCCCATACCCCTCGGGCAGTTCGCTGGCAATCAACCGCGCGAGCGAGGAGCCGTTCGCGTGCAGGCCGGTGCTCTCTATAAGCACTATCTCATCGCCATCAGCCAGATCTTCGCCAAGGATGGGGGCGCGACCGTCCGGAATCACGCCCACCGCGCTACCGGCTAGCTCAATGTCCTCGCCGCACACCAGTTCTGGCAGCGAAGGCGACTCACCGCCGCCCCAGGTACAGCCGGCATCCACGCATGCTTTGAACCAGCCGTCGATCAACTGCTCGTACCACTCGCCGTGGCTGAACCAGTCGGGCTTGCCCGTCGCGAAGTAGGCGTTGACGACAAGCGGGCGAGCCCCGACGCAGCAGAGGTCGTTGATGATGGCTGCAACCGTGTCGTAAGCAACGGTGGCGAAGCGATTGGTTCCTTCTTCGGCGACCATCCTGGCGATGATCGACTTGGTTCCGAGACCCTCCACTACCAACGCGAGCGTTTGATCGCCGGCTCGGAAGACGAACGCCGACTCGCCCCGAGAGGCGTCGTTCGCTTCGCCCCCCTCTTCTTGATTTGTGGCGAGGTCTCCAGGGCGGCTTTGACTGCGCGCCGCTTCCCTGCGTCGAGGATCGCGTAGTCAACGCCGGCCTGGCGGTAGGTGCGGCCGCTCATGCAGACGCCACCTGGCGGTTAAGCGCCACGGTTTGCGGCGAGGACTCGATCAACCGGGTCTCGATCATGCTCAGGCGAGCCTAGCGCGCCGTTCAGCGTCGGGCGAGCCCGAGGCAGCGCCACCCCGGCAGGCACCCGCAGCTCGTTGCGTAGTAGAGTTGCTCGACTTGTAGCGCTCGTCTACGGGGGAGGGGCAGTGATGCAACGGATCAAGATCGTGGGGCTGGCTCTGGGCGCGGTGCTGGCGCTGGGAGCGATGACAGCGAGCGCGGCGTCCGCGAACGACATATGCCCCAAGATGAAGGGGCGCTACGGGGGACCGGTGACGATCAGCAAGTGCTACGGCACCGTCAGTGGCAAGCAAGCCGCCTACAAGAGCGCCACCGCACCAGCTGCCGCCCTATTCCACGGCGGCACGTTCGTCTGGTCGTCGAGCCGAGCGGTTACGGAATTCAGCATCACCAACGTCGAAGACTGGGGTCCGTACAACTGCAAGCCCGGCTATGAAGAATACCGGAACCATGGTGAAGTGACCCGCACCACAACCCAAGCCAGCGTCTCCCAAGTCGGTGAAGTTGTGTCCTTTGCCTTCTGCATGGACAGTAAGAATCACAAGATCGCGGGCGCTCTGCCCTCCACGGCAGTTTTTTAGCGGACCACCCGAGCTTCGCCAACCGTATCGCAGTGCCGCGCATTGCGTGGTCGAGTGCGCAGCGCGGGTGGTGTACGACGTCGCCCCATGAGCGAGTAGGAGAACTCGGACGCTTCGGCGCGGACCGGCGGGCTGCGTTCAATGGGAGTCATCTTTGCCGCCCTTTTCGAGGTCCTGGCCCTTCCTCTGTAGCCAGCGGCCCAGCACTATGGACCCAACGATCACGACCAGGAAGAAGAGTCCGACGATGAGAAAGAGCATGCTCGGTAGTCTTGCACAGAAATCTACCCTCAGGTTGAGCCATATATGTGACGTTCATGTCACACATGTGTAGTGGAAGTATGTTTAACGCAGGGCATCGCGTGGCACTACAACGCAGGCCGGGAGGGCGTCGCGCTGTTCGAGCACCTAGGCGTCCGCGCGGCGCGTAGTTGAGGCCATGCCCGTCGGTACGCTCCTTGAGACGAAGGCGATCTTCGCTCCCGTCGGCCTAGTGATCGTGGTCGTCATCGGGATCATCGTCTATCGGCTATTCGGGACCGACGATGACGAAGCAGGCTGACTCGCTATTGACGATCGATTCGGGTCTGTCAAGGCGCCGTACATAGAGATTCGACGCTAGCCCGATTCGTTCGCCCGCTCCTGTGCGAGGCCTTCGGCGGCAGCACGAGCCTCATCGACCTCGGAGATGGTAAGGCGTGCCATCAAGCCTCGCACCCAGACGAAGACCCATCCCTCGCGTTGTTGAAGGTGACCGGCGCTGCCAGCAGGACGACCGTTCTGAACGGCCACGGCAAACGCAACCCCATTGCCGAGGTCGCGGACTTCCTCAAACCCGAACTCCAACTCCTCGTACGTGCCAAACCAGTCCTCCAGGAAGCTGCGTATGGCCGCCCGCCCCTCGAAGTGGTCCCCCAACGCCCTCCCGTCGAAGGTCGCATCTTCGGCAAAGCTGCTGGCCACCGTGTCGAGATCACGGCGATTCGCAGCCTCAACCGCCCTACGCACAAGCCCAACCAGGTCGGGGGTCGTGGACTCCTCAGACACGGCAGGGAGTATCCCTGATCCGGGTGCCCACCTTGTGCCAATCAGCACTTCCGCGCGGTAGAGACCATGTGTGACGACCGTCACATATGGGTAGCGACTGTAGAAGCTGAGTTGGCGCGCTGATTCCGTCGCTGAGCGGGTCTACGGTCCGCCCGTCCAATCAACCATGTGGCGCCCGCGCTGGTTGGACAGCCGGGCGCCGTGGCACCGAAAGGCGGACCTTCCGATGCACGAGAACCCTACCCGTGCCCGAGACTTCGGGAATATGGAACGCGATGCCCTCTATCTGCTCACGGACCCCGGCCGACAACCACCGATCTGGAGCGTGGCCGACATTGGCCGTGAGATCGGCTACCACGACCCCGAGGCGCTGGTCTACCCGCTGCACCGCGCTGGCCTGATCCACCGCGTCGACGGCTTCGTGTTCGCCACGCCAGCGGCCTACCATCTGGTTTCGCTGGTCGGCCACGCCGTCTGAGGGCACCGCTGAGCGCCACGTCGCCTGGGCCGGGCGTGGCGCTCTCCAGAATCGAAAACAGAACTGGCAATCTGAGCCTCGCATCGACGAGGATGCAGAGCAAGGGCAGCGCCAGGCCCATTTGCAGGGCCAATTCTCTTAATCGCGCCGGACGGACCCACGACTATTTCCGGGGCAAGTAGCTAGCCACAACTCGCGCTAGCCTGAGTCTGTGGGCGCTGAGAAGTCAGACGAGCCGAAACAGACCACGCCAGCGGGCCACCGCATCCCGGTCCCGACGCGCGGCGACTTCGACCGGATGGTCACGAAGGTCGCGCCGCCGCCAGCAGATCGTAGACCCCCTGGCGAGACAGACGAGCCTCCCGAGCAATCCGAGCAATAGACACGCCTTCGGACTGTGCCTCGCGCACCCGCTCGCGTAGCTCGGCCGTCGCCTGGATGCGCAGCCGCTCCGCATACTCGCGTCGTTTCGCGGCGCGGCGGATGGCCTTGATCGCTTCGGACTCGCTCACGCGATCGTCCGTTCTAGTAGCTGCTCGAACATCGACGTAGACGAGTAGCGGGCGTTCCGACGCCAGACGAACTCGTTTAGGTAACCCTGGAGCCAACGGTGCGACACGCGCCGGTAGGTCCCACGGATCGACGGCTTCAGATGGCCGAAGAAGCCCTCAACGGTGTTCGTGTGGGTGTCGCCCTGCACGTACCAGCCGGCGGAGTGGTTGATCCGACTATGGTCGATGAAATGGGCTTTGAGGCCGTTGTATGCAGGCCACTCGTCGGTCACGATGATCGACTCGGGCTCAACCCACTCGATGACCTGCCGCTTCAACTGCGGCCCATGGCGCGAAGGCAGCACCGTTGCTTTGATCCGCCCGCCACGTTCCACGGCGGCGAACACCGTTGCTCTACTACGTTCCCGCAGTTTCGCCGCTTCTGAGCGCCGATTGGGGCGCGTAGACAGGTAGGCGTGATCGCCCTGGCGCTTACGGGGCTTGCCGTCCACGGACGCCTCATCGACCTCCACGTCGCCGCGCAGCATCTCGCCGTCATCGGCCATCAGCTCGTTGCGGATCTTGTTCAGCATCCGCCACGCCGTCTTGTAGGACACGCCGATCTCGCGCTCAAGCATCTTGGCCGACACTCCGCAGCGAGTGCTCGTGATCATGTAGATAGCGAAGAACCACAGGTGCAGCGACGTGGAGGACTTGTGGAAGATCGTCCCGGCCGTCGGATGGACGTGATGCCCGCAGCCAGTGCAAGTCCAGCACTGTCTGCCCTGCGCCGTCTGGTACTTGCGGAACACGCGCTTCCGCTCGCACTTCGGGCACTCAGCGTGTTCGCCATCGGCCGAATAGCGCGAGCGCCACAGATGCTCAAGGCAGGCGGCGTCGTCGGGGTAGTCGCGCATGAACTCCATGAGCGAGAACGACGACTCCGAGCACGCCGTGCGGATCGGATTGTGTCGGTTGCCTGCGGCCATAGTGTCAATATACTTGACACCAGCTAGCCTGTCAAGGGCCTTGACACAAATATTTGGGCCCTACATCCCCTCCGGGGTTAGGATCACGTCGTGAAGGTTGACCCGCGTGCCCTCGAAGGGATAGAGGCGAAGATCGCGCGAGCGAACGAGCACTTCGCACGCCTCCACGACGAAATGACCGCGTGGGATACACGCCGGCCATACCGTCTTGTGCCAGAGTCGCACGACCAAGGACGCAAGCACTTCCTCCGCCTGCGATTTCTCGAACCGATCCCCGTTAGCTGGGCAGTCGTCCTCGGCGAGGCGACCCACGACCTGCGCTCCGCGCTCGACCAGGCCGTCTACTGGCTCACTGTTGACTGGGCCGGGAAGGCCGCCAAGTGGTCCATGTTCCCGGTCTACACCAAGCGCGCGGCTTTCTACCAGCGGGACAAAGGGGGAGCGTGGAGTAGTAGCGGCGGCATGTACAAGATCCGGGGCGTCGGCCCCGGCCCACAGGCATTTATCGAGGCGTTGCAGCCCTACCCACAGCGATGTGGGCGGAGGGTCTTCCGCGATATCCGGACCATCAACGACCTCTGGAACCAAGACAAGCACCGACTTGTCCACCTGTGGGGGTTGCGGTTTCGCGAGCCGCAGTTTGCCGTAACACGCAGTCTCGACGCGGACTGTGCGGTCGACCTCGACCGGCGAGTGCTGCACGACCGCGCAATAGTCATGCGCTTCGTGTGCGACCCCCCGCATGCGCACCCGGAGATGGAGATGCGTGGCGAGATCGGCGCCGATCTCGCGTTCCTTAGCGGTAAACGTCGGGGCGGCGGCCAGGATCTCCTCTGGGACACGGCGGGAACCGTCATGGACGTGATCCGCAAGCTGACCAACGCCATCGGCCGCCAAGACCAGCCGGTCAACACGGCTGCTTGGACAGCCAGACGCTGGCCCTGGCCCTAGCCCCTTTGTGCAGATCGGCATTTATACAGTCGCTCCCTATGTGTGACGACCGTCACAGAGCTTCCCCGTTAGCCGGCTAAGATGCGATGCGAACGATTGTTCGAGTCGCCGAGTCGTGCCCGTGGATGGGGACGAACGGGGGACCCACTGCCGGACGCTGAACAGCGACTGGATGGGGCGAATCGGTCACTGCTGTGACCGTAACGCTCGACTGACACGCGTCCCGTTGGCGCGCGCGGTCGTCTGTGAGCCCGACAGCTAACCCCGTAGGCGCAAACAAGGAGGTTTGTCATACCCGTCTACGCGCCTGCGACGCCGCTGCCTGCGGCGCCTCTGGTTCCGGTCGTGATCGCACCGTCGGCTCCGACCACACCCACCCCAGTGCAAACATCACTGCGGGTTCGCCGTGATCAACTCAACGTCCTCGCGGGTGAGCGCTCGAGCGCCGCTGGCATCCTGATGGAGGACCACCGCCCAGCGCCCGCCGGCGCATCGGTGGCGCTCCAGGAGCTCGGCCGTCATGGCTGGCGGACACTCGCCCGTGCGCGCACGGGCACGAGGGGACGATTCCGCGTGACCTACACGCCGCGCAGGATCGGCAGCGAGCTGGCTCGCCTGCGCTTCGGCGGCGGCCCGGGGGCACTGCCGTCTCATCGGCGGCTCGGTCGACTGAACGTCTATCGCGAGGCCGAGGCGTCGTGGTACGGCGGCGGGGGCAGCCTGGCGTGCGGAGGATGGCTGTCGAGCAGCACCCTGGGCGTGGCCAACAAGACGCTGCCCTGTGGCACGCTCGTCACGCTGCACTACGGCTCGCGCACCGTGCGCGTGCCGGTCATCGACCGCGGCCCGTACGTGGTCGGGCGCGAATTCGACCTCACCGAAGCGACCAAGGAAGCGCTCGGATTCGCCGGCGTGGGGGAGGTGTGGAGCACGAGTTGACAGCTGCACGTCCTCCTGCAAGATGGGCGTGCCCGTGCAGGGGTTGGCTTTCGCGCGGCCGCTTCATTGAATCTCGTGGATGTCGGCCGTAGCGAAGGCGTCACGCACACAGCTCTGGCTCGAGAGCCTCGGCGACTGGAGCTGGCCCGGACAGGGCGCGGCGGCGGCGGAAGCGCTGCTGCCGCCGCCCTGGGTGCCCGCGTTTCCGCCGCGCAACCGCCCAACGTTCGACGGGCAGTCGCTGGCGGGATCCTGGGCGCCGGAACGCTCCCCCACGCGACGCCTGATCGCCGGCGCGCTGATGAGCATCCTGCTCGCCATCGTGCTCGCGCTCACGCAGGGCGGCCAGCTGACGCTCAACGGGATCCTCGGCGTCCGCGAGGCGCCGGCCGCCGAACAGGAAGCTGCGGCGAGCAGCTCGCCCGCGACTGCGCAGGCGCTGCCCACGCTCGACACCGTCAACAAGGGGGTGAGCGGCAGCTGGATCGACCGTGCGAGCTTCACCTCCTCGGCGCTGCACGGTGAAGGGTCGTTCCTCGTGTACCTCCCGCCCGGCTACGACAGCACGACCGCGCACTACCCGGTGCTGTACATGCTCCCGGGAGACGAGCAGCCGGACAGCGCGTTCGTGCAGATCGGCATCCAGTCGCAGCTCGACAAGCTGATCGCCGCTCACGCGATCCCGCCGCTGATCGCGGTGATGATCCAAGGTGGGCCGGGCGCCAACCTGTGGCGTAACCAGGGCGCGATCCGCTACGAAAGCTACATCCTGGAAGTCCAGGAACTGATCGACCGCATGCTTCCGACCGTGCCCGCACGCGACGCGCGCGCGATCGTCGGCGACTCGATGGGCGGATACGGCGCCATGAACGTCGCGCTGTCCAACCCCTACCGCTTCGGCGTGGTCGAGAGCTGGATCGGGTTCTTCAACGGGCTCGAAGGAGACGTGCGCGCCGATCGGCCGATCTTCGCGCGACTGGGCCTGCATGCGTTCGTGTACGGCGCTGAAGAGGATCACATCGCCAACCCCGCCGAGGATCTGCCGTTCGCAGCCGCGTTGCGTGCCGCCGGTGCGGACGCGGCAGGCGCCCTGTACCCCGGCGAACACAGCCTCGAAACCGTTGAAGCTCATCTCGCGAGCACGCTCACATACGCCGGGCGCGCGCTCCAGGGCGCGCCAACGCACCCCTCCGGTTGAGCTACCAGCCGCAAAATGCGGCCACGGGACCCACCGTGGAGCATGCTGGCCGGCCAGCCAGTATGATCGGCGAGCGTCTTGCGTAACGATTGACGGGAGTCCCGATGGCGGCGGTGGGCAGTGATCTCGAGAGCGTCGAACTGACGGCGCCCGAGTTCTGGCTGGACGGTCCTCCGCACAAGCTGTTCAAGCAGCTGCGGCGCGAGTGCCCGATCCACTGGACGGAGGGCTTCGAGGACTTCCCCGACGAGGCCGGCTTCTGGTCGGTGACGACCGCGCAGGACATCCACACGGTTAGCCGCGACTGGCAGAGCTACTCCTCAGCACACGGCATCACTGCCGCCGGCGTGTTCCCGATCGAGCTCACGCGCGCGATGTTCATCGGCATGGACCCGCCCAAGCACGATCGCCTGAAGGCCCTCTTCCAAGCGGGCTTCACCCCCAAGCGGATCGCAGCTCACGAGCGCGCCATCCGCGCGATCGTCGCGCGCGTGCTCGACCGGCTCGACGGTAGGGACACGTGCGATCTGGTCAGTGAGGTCGCCCAGCCGATCGTGTCCCGCGTGATCGGCTCGTTCATGGGGATATCCGAAGAGGAAGACGCGGTGTGGGCGAGGTTGATGAACGCGACCCTCGGCGCCGGAGACGCCGAGGTGAACCCGCACGGGCTCGACAGCGTGCGCGATCGCTACATCCCCGAGATCTTCGAGCACTGCCGGCGGCTGATCGACGCGCGGCGCGAGAGCCCGACCGACGACCTCACGAGCCTGCTGGTGCACGCGGAGGTCGAAGGAAGCAAACTCGAGGAGCACGAGATCGTGATGGGCTTCTTCCTGCTGATGGCCGCCGGCAACGACAGCACCAAGGCCACATACAGCTCGGCCATGCGCGCGCTGATCGAAAACCCCGACCAGCGACAGCTCCTGCTGGCGGACCCGTCGCTGGTGTCCGGCGCGGTCGAGGAGTCTCTGCGCATGTTCCCGGCGTTCGCGCACTTCCGCCGCACCGCCAGCTGTGACACCGAGCTTCACGGGCAGAGCATCCGCGAGGGCGAGAAGGTGGTCATGTGGTACGTCTCCTCCAATCGCGACGAGACGCGCTATGAGGACCCCGAGCGCTTCGATGTGCTGCGAAACCCCGAGCACCAGGCGTTCGGCGCCGGCGGGCGCCACTTCTGCCTCGGCACGGCGCTCGCCCGCCTGGAGCTGAACGTGATGCTCGAGCAGACGCTCGCGCGCTACCCCGCCATGCAGCTCGCCGGCACCCCGACGTACGTCGAATCCCCCTTCATCAACCAGCTCAAGCTGCTCCCCGTCCGGCTCGCGGCGTAGTGCCGCGGGCCGGACGGCCCTCTAGCCCCACCGCACGCCCGGCCCCCCCGCCGGGCGTGCGCGTTGCTGCGCGGCCCTACGATCGCCGGATGCACGCGCAACCGCAGCTGAGCACCGAGCGCCTGCTGCTGCGGCGCTGGCAGGCGCGCGACGCCGAGCCTTTCGCCGCGATCAACGCCGACCCGGATGTGATGGAGTTTTACCCAGCGACGCTTTCGCGCGCCCGCAGCGATGCGCTGATCGCGCGCCTGGAGGCGTGCTTCGTCGAGCGCGGCTACGGCCTGTGGGCGGTGGAGATCGTGGGCGAGAGGGCGCTGGCGGGGTATGTCGGGCTGTTCCCGGTGGAGATCGACGTGTCGTTCGCGCCGGCGGTCGAGCTGGGCTGGCGGCTGGCGCGCGACTGTTGGGGACGCGGCATCGCCACCGAGGCAGCGCTCGCGTCGATCGCGTTCGCGTTCGAGCGCCTGTCGCTGCCCGGCCTGGTGGCATACACCGCCGCGGTCAACACACGCTCGCGCCGGTTGATGGAGCGTCTGGGCATGAAGCGCGACCCGGCCCCGGACTTCCGCCATCCCGGCCGCGAGGTCACCGGGGCGCTGGCTGCGCACGTGCTGTACAGGCTCGACGCCGAGGACTGGACGCGGGCCGATGCCCGCGGCGCGGGCGGCGCGTAGGAGCGGCCCGAGCCGGCGCGCCGCCTAAGCTCAAACGGTGTGCGGCCGCTACACCAACACCGCCGGTCCCGAAGAACTCAACAACCGTTTCAAAGTCCTGATCGAAAGCGACGCGGGCACGCACCGCTTCAACATCGCGCCCACCGAGGAGGTGCTCGCGATCGTCGCATCCAAGGGCGAGCCACAGGCACGGCTGCTGCGCTGGGGGCTCGTGCCCACGTGGGCGAAGGACGTGAAGGGCTCGGCGAAGATGATCAACGCGCGCATGGAGACCGTCGCCACGACGCCCGCCTACCGCAACCTGATCCCCAAGGGCTCGCGCCGCGCGCTCCAGATCGCCGACGGCTACTTCGAGTGGCTGAAGCCCGAGAAGCGCAGCCAGCCGCGCCAGCCGTTCTACTTCCAGGTCGACGGCGGCGTGCCGTTCGCGTTCGCGTCGCTTTGGACACCGGCCAAGATCGACGGCGAGTGGATCGCCAGCTGCGCGCTTTTGACGTGCGACGCCGCGCCCAACCGCGTCGCGGCGGGCATCCATGACCGCATGCCCGTGATCCTCGCGGACGCCGACGCACAGCGCGCGTGGCTCGACCCGGCGCTAGGGGCCGAGGAAGCGCTCGCGCTGTGCGGAGCGCTGCCCGCCTCGCGCCTGTCCGCGCGTGCGGCCAACCCGGCCGTGAACAAGGCCGGCGAACTGGATGCCGAGGGTCCCGAGTTGCTGGTCTCGCCGTCAGCGGCGTAGAATCGGCCGCCATGAGACGGCTCGCGCTCACGCTCACGGCGGCCGCCTCGCTGGTGCTGGCTGCGGCCGTGGGCGCCAGCGCTGCCCCCGACGCCACCACCTGCGGCTACATCCACGCCAGCGTGCCGTACACGGCTCACGGGCATGGGCAAGAGTGGCGCGTGTACCTCACCGGCCACGCCTCCTGCGCCACCGCCACCAGGGTGCTGAACGCGGTGATGCACCTCCAGGGCACCGAACACTCCCACGACGGAGAGGCCGGCTCCTACTTCACCTACACCGGCTGGCTGTGCCCGTTCGGCCAGATGGGCGAGCAGACGTGCGACCTGCCCACGCGCCTGCCCACGCACGGCCCGATTCGCGCGAACGCGCTCGCGTTGAGCTGCACCGGCCCGGGTGAGGAGCGATGCCCGCGCGAGCTGCCCGCCTCCGAGGTGTGAGGTCCGGAGCCTACGCGGTCAGCCACCGCGCAGGGTTCGGCACGTCGCGACTTCCCGATCTCACGGCCATTGCATCTGCTTGCCAAAATGCTTCCCATATTCTTCCGCGTAGAGTCCCTCTTCACCCAGTTGAAGGAGTCCTCGACAGGCCGAAGGCCTTTCGAGCACGTTACCCGCCTTCTTCTTCCCTGTCGCACTTCTGCAATAGCCTTCGATGCTATGCCCTTCGTATTTCTCCAACACTTCGGTATAGGTCGTCCCTTCGAACGGCCCCCCACCATACGACGGGTCGTAGAGCGCGGACGGTCCTGATCCGTCCTTGGGCTTCACCTTGATGATCTCGTGATCCCAATAGAAGCCGGGCGGGTTGTTCACCCCCTGCCCGGGTTCACCCGCTTCATCCATCACGTTGGCCGCTTTGTACGGAAACGGCGACGCTCCCGCTGTCCCGAGATTCCACTTCTTCACGAGCATCATGCATTCGCCGCGTTTGGCGCACGGTTCCGGGGCCGCCCCAAATTCGACCTTCAACACTATCGGTTCCGATTCCACGCCAGCGTACGCCAACGCGTATTCGAATGCCTGAGCCCATGAGCCGCACCGTCCCTGGCCGGTCACGAGTAGATTAAACACCCCGTTACACGTGTTGCGCCGCTTCTTTCCCCGCGCTTCGAATTCTTCTTTGAACTCTTCGATCAACGATCCCAGCGGCGCGATGTCTTTGTAATACCGCATCGCGGGACCCTTGACTTCGATCGCTTTCGTCACTGCGTTGTAGACGCGATATTCAATTTTCCTAGTCGAAAAAGCCGCCCATAGCGCGTTTATTCTTTCCTGTTCTGTCGGCTTGGCCCCAAGCCCGGCGGCTGTCATGGCCTTTGTGACGACGTCCAGCAGCGTCAGGTATTTCGGCTTGCCGGGTAGCGGCGCGTCGGTGATGTAGAGATTGTGCCGGGTTTCTCCCAGTGATTGTTCCAGCGCTTTATGTCCTTTCCCCATCACGCTCCACCGCCAGTTGATTCCGATTTCTTCGTAAAGGAACTTGTCTGGCAGAGGCGCACCGGCAGTCATGGTGGTGTTGGTGGCGAGGTAGGTGGGATGTTCGGCTAGCTGCGAGAGGACTTCGCGTCGCGACAAAGTGTCGTCCAGCAACACGCGCACGCCGGCCACGGTCGCTTCGCCAGTGAACGTGATATTACCTTCGAGGGCGTTTTCTATGAGATTCTTTGTCGCGCCTTCCAGCCCGAACCGCGCCGTCGCTTCCAAGTTATGCCCGCCTGGCTCTACGACTGGCCAATTCTTGATCATTTCGCCGTCGTAGGCCGATTCCCACCACGCTGACGGTGACCCCGCGACTTCTGTGATCCCGACGGGTTCTTCCTCCGCTCTCGGGTGTTCCGCGGCTTCTTCTACTTCCGGTCCTTCTTCGAAGGGCGCTTCCTTGCCTTCTTCGATCAGTTTGGACGACTCTTCTTCTTCTTCGCGTTCTATCTGTTCGAATGCGATTTCGTGGCGGTGGTCGATTTGGACTTCTTCGGAGTTCGGAAAGGCGACTTGCTCGACTCGTGGCACGGCTGGGGCTCTGACTTCGATGGCTGCTTCGTTCGTGATTACTGCGGTACCAGCTTCCTCGATCGATGGAGCGGGACCCTGCCAACCAGCTTCGGTGAGCACTTCGGCCAGCAGACCGTCGGCGCCGATGCCGGCCTTGAATTCAAGTCCGCCGGTGGTGCTCAGGTGGTTCACAGTGCTGGCCGTGAACACGCCCGTGTCCTGACCCGTGGTACGCAGGTACACGACCCCACCGCAGTTGAATTCGGACGAGTACGGTTCGTGTTCGGAGCTCTTCAGTTCCTCCCACACTTCGCCGACCGCCGGACCCTTTGTTTCTTCTTTGTTGGTTTCGGCGTTCAGGAACGTGATAGTTTCGGGGTTGTCCACGAGACGGCCGTCGAGCAGGTTCGTCTCAATCACGCCCGACGTACCCGACGGTGTGCTGTTCGGCCCTTCCGATTTACAAGGCAAGCCTTCGAATTCGCACCCGGTGAACGTAACGCGATCGACGTCGGTTGTCGCACCGGTGATTTCGCCTTTGACGGTGTTCGCGCGACAGATGACCTTGCCCGGGCCGAATGCGGGAGTCGCGAGTTCTGCTTTGCCGCCGGTCGAGGCGTAACCACGCAGTTTAGTCTTGTCGTACTTTCCCTTTTTGGGCTTCGACGATTTCGTGGTGCACGTCCGGTTGGTGTATTCACCCTTCTTCTGAGCTTCACAGGTGGCGACCGGTGTCAGTTCGTACTTGCCCTTCTCATGCTTGAACGATTTCGTCGTGCAGGTGCTGTTGGTGTATTCGCCCTTCTTTATGGCCTTGCACCAGTAGTACGTGCCGGCGGACGCACTCGACGACGCCATCGCGCCGAGCAGGAAAGCGGCCATGACCATCAGCGGTCCAACGACCTTGACGCGTCTCACTCATGCTCCTTCCCCCGAATACGAGCGGCGTCCTAGCCCCACAGTCGAAACGCTGTAGGCGTTTCGCGCTAGTCCTTGCCGCGAGCCGAGATTATTGGAAGTCGGCGCGCCCGGTCAGGCTGACAGAGACGTCACTAGATGTCAAGCCTGCGGGACGGTAAAAGTATTGTGATTGGCTGGCCCGCCAACTTAACCGTGTGGAAATAGCAACCTGGTGCGGCGATTACGCGGTCAGCCAGCGCGCGGGGTTCTGCACGAACAGCGTGTCGAACACCTCGTCGTCCATCACGCCCATCTCGCGCAGCGCCGGCACGACCTCCTCGAATACGAGCGTCATCGACCAGTTGCGCACGCCGCCGCTGGCTTCGATCGCGGGCACGGCCTCCGGCGGGAACCAGTCGATCGTCGCGCAGAAGTCCTGGGAGATCATCAGCCGCTCGGTGTGCCCGCGGCGGATCAGCTCGGCGGCAGTGGCGTTGCGCTTGTCGATCGGCAGGTACATCTCAAGGCCGTAGCGGTCGAGGCCCACGTACACGCCGCTGTCGAGCAGGCCCTCGATGTAGGCGATGTCGTCGGTGTCGCCGCAGTGCGCGATCTGCACGCGCGCCATGTCCACGCCCTCCTCCTCGAAGATCTCCACCTGGCGCGGACCGGTCGCGACCGCGGGCATCGAATGCGCCATGATCGGCGTGCCCGTCTGTACGCTCGCGCGTGCGACCGCGCGGTGGATCTTCTCCACGCGCTCGGTCACCCCCGCCGCATCCGCCGCGCACTTCAGGAACGCCGCCTTGATGTCCGTGCCCTGGATGCCGTCCTCGATATCCGTGATGAAGTGGTCGGCCATCATGTCCACGTCGCGGTTCTCGAAGTAGTGGGGGAGATAGTCGTAGCTGTAGATGCCGGTGCACGCCACGATCCGCACGCCGCTCTGGTCAGCCACGCGCTTCATGAAGTGCACGTCGCGCCCGCCGAACATCGCGGTCGCGTCCACGATCGTCTGCACGCCGTGGCCCTTGGCCGCGTTCACCGCCTCAAGCGCCGCGTCGAGCTCCGCCTGCTCGTCATAGCGCCCGGGCCACTGCGCGGCCACCGCCTCGTCGCGGAAGCGCACGTGCTCGTGCGGGAGCGTCACGCCGAGGTCCGCCGAGTCGACCGGGCCCTGCACTGTCTGCACGGTCGCCATCAGCGCAGCGGCCCGCCCCAGCTGGTCTCCTCGCGCAGGCGCCCCTTGAGCACCTTGCCGCCCGGGTTGCGCGGCAGCGGCTGCTCGCGCAGCGCCACGTACTGGGGGACCTTGAAGTCCGCCAGGTGCCCACGAACGTGCGCGATGATCGCGTCCACGTCCGCTTCGGCGCCGGCCGCGGGCACGATCACGGCGCCGACCTTCTCGCCCATCATCTCGTCGGGCACCGCCACCACCGCGGCCTCGCCCACGCCCGGCGCGCCCGCCAGCGCGTTCTCGACCTCGATCGAGTACACGTTCTCGCCGCCGCGGTTGATCATGTCCTTCTTGCGATCGACGATGTACAGCAGGCCGTCGCCGTCCACGCGCGCGACGTCGCCCGTGTGCAGCCAGCCGTCGGTGAACGTCTGCGCGCTCGCCTCGGGCTTGGCCCAGTAGCCCTGCACCACGTTCGGCCCGCGCACCAGCAGCTCACCGGCGCCCGTCTCGGGGTCGACGTCGTCGAGCGCCAGGTCCACGACGGGCATCGCGAAGCCGACCGAGTCGGCGTGCGCCTCCGCCTCCTCGTGCGGCAGGAACGACGTCAGCGACGAGGTCTCCGTGAGCCCGAAGCCGTTGCCCACGCGCGCCGCCGGGAACGCGTCCTTGATGCGCGCCACCAGGCTCTCGGAGATCGGCGCGCCGCCGTAGGAGACCCAGCGCACACGGCTGACGTCCAGCTGCGCGAAGCGCGGATGGTTGAGGACCGCGTGGTAGATCGCCGGCACCGACACCAGCTGGTTGACGCCGTGCGAGCCCACCGCCTCGAAGAAGCCCTCGAGGTCCAGCGGGCCCGACAGGATCTCCACGCGGCCGCCGAGTTCGAGCACCGGTATCAGCTGGCTGTTGCAGCCGGTCACGTGGAACAGCGGCACCGACACGAGCGTGGAGATCGACGGTCCCTCCGAGCGTGGGGCGTTTAGGCAGCGAAACGCGTTCTCGCTGTTGGTCAGGAAGTTGCCGTGGGAGGTCATCGCGCCCTTGGGAAAGCCGGTGGTGCCGCTGGTGTAGAAGATCGCCGCCAGGTCCCCGGGGGCGAGATCCTCGCCCGGCACCGGCTCGCCGGCCGGCAGCGGCGCGCCCGGCTCGAACGTGTACGCCGCGCCCGAGTCCTCGATCACGTACGCCACCTCCTCCTCGGAGAAGCGCGTGTTCACGGGCACCACCACCGCGCCCAGGAGCTGCGCGCCGAAGAACGCGAGCGCCCAGTCGATGCCGTTGCCCAGGCGGATCGCCACGCGATCGCCGCGGTCCATGCCGAGCGCGTTCAGGCCGCCCGCTACGCGCGCCGCGCGCCGCCACAGCTCGCCGTAGCTGATCGAGCCGCCGCCCACCTCCAACAGCGCGACCGCCTCCGGGTCGCGCTCGACGCTCGTGCGCAGCATCTCCACCAGCGAGGACGGACGATCGAGATAGCGCGCCACGCCGCTCTCGTCGCGCTCGACGCCGGTCTCGTCGAAGGGATTGCGTCCCCTCGGCAGGGGCTGCACCGACCGCGTCAACCGGGTTGCCAAGACCTCGCTCATGCCCACCAGACCTCCCTCACACGCTCGCCGTTCACACAAGCCTACCCGGCACAGTGCTTGCTCGCGAGCAGCTCGATCGTGCCCTGTGTACGCATCGTGCTCGGGCCCAGCAGCCGGTCGATGCCACCCAGCTCGAGCGCCGACTCAAGGACGCCGCCGCTCGGCAGCCAGTACAGCTCGCGCTCGCCGAAGGCGAGCGCGTCCTGCTCGCCCGCCAGCGCCAGCACCTCGTCTCTGAGCTCGCGCGCGGGGGAGACGCCCAGCAGCGAGACCTGCACCTTCCCCGCAGAGTCGCGCAGCTGCTGCGGCGCGAACGGTTGCAGTGCAGCGATCGCGCACACCTCCGCGTCGGTACGCACGAACGTCGGCACCGCATAGCCCAGGCGTGAGGCCAGACCGTCCTCGATCCGCTCACGCACGGCGTCCGCGCGCACACCGCCGGCGGCGAACACCACGTTGCCGCTGGCGCGGAAGGTCCGCACCTCGTGCAGCCCGATCGCCTCGAAATGCGCGCGCAGCTCCTCGTTCGTGAGGCGGTGGCCGCCCACGTTCATGCCGCGCAGGAAGGCCACGTAGCGGGACATGGCCGCAGACTATTGCCGCGCGCAGCCGCGCGCGCGATGCCCAGCGCGCCGATCCCCGGGCCCGCCGGCCCGCCGTCGGGTCAGGCGGCGTTCGCGGGCGCCGGGTCGGGGCGCACGACGACGGTGTCCGCCACGGCGATGATCTCATCAGCCGCCAGCTGCGCGCGTACGGCGTGCTCGCGGATCGCCTGCGGGCTGCTCGCCTCGTAGATGCAGACGGTGCCCACGCGGCCATCCTGCTCGTCGAGCACGTAGCTGCGGATCCAGCGGATGTCCTCTGACATCTGCTCATCGCCAACGCTGCGCGAGCGCGCAGCCGCCTCGCCGAGCTCGTCCGTCGTCGCCCACGCGCCCCGGCGCAGGATCACGTACGTGTTCATGGTTCTCCTCTCAGGTCGGTGGATATGGTGCAGTCCTCACAGCAGACCGACAGTCGGTCGGTACCGTATCAGATAGGACTATGAGCGTGGAGCCGTCAACCAGCGAGCAGGCGCGGGCGCGCGATCGTGCCAACGATCGCCCCGTCGCCAAAGAGCCCAGCGCGGACACGCGCCAGCGGATCCTCGACGTCGCTCGCGAGCTAGTCGTGCAGGAGGGCTACGACGGGCTCAGCACCGCCGAGGTGCTGCGTCGCGCCGGCGTCAGCCGCGGCGGCCTTTATCACCACTTCTCCGGCAAGGCCGAGCTGCTCAGGGCCGTGCTGGAGGCGCTCGAGCTCGACGTGATCGCGCGGCTGGCGCAGGTCGTGGCCGACTCGCCCGATCAGTTCAGCGCGCTCGAAGACGGGATCAGCTGGTACCTCGACGAGTGCATACGCTCGGTCGAGCTCCAGCGCATCGGCCTGGTCGAGGGTCGCAAGGCCCTCGGCTGGGAGGCCTGGCGCGAGGTGATCGCGCCGCACGGGCTCACGCTGCTCACCGAGGCGCTCGCAGCCGCCATGCGCGAGGGGACGATGCGCGCGGCCGACCCGCGCACGCTCGCCCACCTGCTGCTCGCCGCGCTGCACGAGGCCACCGCGCTGATCCTCAGCTCGAGCGACCGCGCGGCCGAGCGCGCGCGCGCTGGTCAGGCCCTCGAGCAGCTGCTCGACGGCCTGCGTGTGCGCTGAGCGCCCCGTCGAGGCCCTAGGCGGTCGCCGACGCGCTCACGCGGTCGGCCAGGATCTCGGCCAGGCGCGCGCGGTGACGGCCGGCGCCTCCGAGCAGCGCGGAGTCGATCTGCGCACGCTTGTACAGCCAGTGCACGTCCGCCTCCCACGTGAAGCCGATGCCGCCGTGCATCTGGATCGCGCCCTGTGTGACCTCACGGCCGGCGTCGGAGGCGGCCGCCTTGGCCATCGCCGCGGCCTCCGCGAGGCTCTCGGGGTTCGCGTCCGCGCTCCACGCCGCCTGCGCGGTCGTCGAGCGCGCCTTCTCCGTGTCCAGCAGCATCTGCGCGCAGCGGTGCGACACGGCCTGGAAGGCGCCGACCGGGGAGCCGAACTGCTTGCGGTCCTTGACGTACTCGACGGTCATTTCCAGCGCGCGCTCGCTGACGCCGACGAGCTCCGCGCTGACCGCCACCAGCGCCCGACCCAGTCCGGGGCAGCCGTCCTCGAGTGGCTCGCCCGCGCCATCCGCGGCGATCACGCGCGCGGCCGAGCGAGTCGGGTCGATCGCCGCGGTCGCGCTCACCTCAGCTTCCTGCGGGGTCACGATCTTGCCCGAGCCGTCGTCTTCGATCAGCACTATCACGCCCGCCTCCTGGCCGCCGATCACAAGCTCGGCCACGCCGTCGACGGCGCTCGCCAAGGCGCCGATCGTCTCACCCGAGGCCAAGCCCGGCAGCCAGCGCTCGCGCAGCTCCTCAGAGCCCGCCTGCTCGATCACGCACGCCGCCATCGTGCTCGCCAGGAACGGCACAGGCGCGACCACCCGACCCAGCTCCTCGCACAGGATCGACAGCTCGATCACGCCCAGGCCCTGGCCGCCGTGCTCCTCGGAGATCGCGATGCCCGGCCAGCCGAGCTCGCACAGCTCGCGCCACAGCGCCACGTCGGTCGTGCCCGCGGACGGGGGCGATTCGATGATCTCGCGTACACGCGCGAACGACGCGCGCTCGGCCAGCAGGTCGCGTGCCGTGCGCTGGATGTCGCGCTGGTCGTCGGTGAAGCCGAAGTCCATGAGCTACGCGACCCCCATCCCATAAACATAAAAAGACATCACGCTGCGACCTTCAGACGCGGCAGCCCCAGCACGCGCTCGGCGACGATGTTCTTCAGTACCTCCGTCGTGCCTCCCTCGATCGTGTTGCCGCGCGAGCGCATCAGCTCGTAGCTCCAGTTCGTGCCGCTCGTCAGCGCCTGCGGGCCGATCACATCCGCCGCCAGCTGCGTAGCGCGCTGGTTGGTGTCCGACCACAGCCACTTCACCAGCGAGCCCTCGGGGCCCGGCTGGCCGTAGCGCTCGGCGTCGGTCAGCCCCTTCCACGCCAGTAGCCGGATCGACTCGCAGCGCACGTGCAGCTCCGCGATCGCGTCCGCGTACAGCGCGTTCTCCAGAAGACCCTTCTCCGCGGCCGCCACGATCACGTCGTCGAGCAGCTGGCGCAGGCGGATCTGAAGCGCGAAGCCCAGGCCCGCGCGCTCGTTCATCAGCGTCGTCAGCGCGACCTTCCAGCCGTTGCCCACGCCGCCCACCACGTTCGCGTCCGCGATCCGCGCCTCCTCGATGAACAGCTCGTTGAACTCAGCCTCGCCCGTGATCTGGCGCAGCGGGCGCACCTGTATCGCGTCCTGCTCCATGTCCATCAGGAAGTAGGTCAGGCCCTTGTGCTTGGCCGCCTCGCTGTCCGTGCGCGCCACCAGCATGCACCACTTCGAGTACTGGGCGCCGCTCGTCCACACCTTCTGGCCCGTCACCACCCACTCGTCGGGGTGGGCGGGATCTCTAACGGCTTTCGTTTTCAACGACGCCAGATCCGAGCCCGCCTCCGGCTCGGAGAAGCCCTGGCACCAGATCTCCTCGGCCGACAGGATCGGCGGCAGGTAGCGCTCCTTCTGCTCGTCCGTGCCCCACACCATCAGCGTGGGGCCGCCCAGCAACAGGCCCAGCGTGTTCGCCGCGAACGGCACGCGCGCGCGGCCCAGCTCTTCGAAGTAGATCGCCGACTCAGTCTGCGAGGCGCCGCGCCCGCCGTACTCGCGTGGCCACGCCGGCGCCGCCCAGCCACCGTCGTACAGGCGGCGCTGCCAGTCGCGCCGCCACACCAGCTGCGCCTCCTCGCCCGCCGACGCCGGCGGTTTGGGGTCGGGCTGGTTGTCCGCCAGCCACGCTCGCAGCTCTTCGCGGAACGCGATCTCTTGCTCGCTGAAGGTCAGATCCATGTGCGCTCGCCGGTCAGCGTACTGCAAGCGGGGTTGACAGGTGAAGTCATGTGCCGACGGTCGCGGCCTGTCGCGCGCTAGAGGGGGCTGATCATCACCTGGCGCTCGGTGCGGATCGTCGCTGCCTCCTCGGCGGCGAGACCCTGCGCGAACTCGTCCAGCTTGCGCCTCGGCCCGGTCACCGTGAAGCCGACCTGCGAGGTGAGCAGGTGCGGGTGTTCGACGATCTTGCACTCCACGCCCAGTTCGTCCGCCCAGTTGAGCATCGACTGCTCCAGTTCCTCGCGCAGCTGCTTGCCGGAGCTCGCCACCAGCATCCGCGTTTCCACCGCCTGGCCGTCACGCGCGGCAGCCTCCGCCACGCGCTTCTCCTCACCCGCCAGCGGCGGATCGGTCTGTCGCCACTCGTCCAGCTGTTCATCCCACACGCTCACACGCACGCTCGCCGCGATCCCATCGGTGCGCAGCACCTCTTCGATCGCGCTCCTGGCCGCCTTCAGGTGCGCCTCGTCCGCGGCGTACGCGAACAGCAGCCGGCCGTCGTGCGTGACCACCACCTCGTGCGAGACCTTCGCCGCGATCTCGCGGTCGATGTTCGGGCCGCGAAAGCGGCCGAACAGGCCATGGACCGAGCCGCCGGCGTCCTCCACGTCGAGCTCCACCTGAAGTCGCCAGTCGCGCTCGTCTGGGTCGTAGTGCTCTGTCATCGCTGTCCCACGCGACGAGCATACCCGCGCGCAGGCTACGCCGCCGCCGGCGCTAGATTCGATCGATCCGTGTCCGTCGCAGACTCCGCACTGCGCGTCGCGCACCTCGACGCCGACGCGTTCTACGTCTCGATCGAGCTGCGCCGCCACCCCGAGCTGCGCGGGCGGCCGGTGGTCGTAGCCGGCAGCGGCCCGCGCGCGGTCGTCACCACCGCCAGCTACGAGGCGCGCCGCTACGGCGTGGGCTCCGCGATGCCCGCCTCGCGCGCGCGGCGACTGTGTCCGGACGCGGTGTTCCTGCCCCCCGACTTCGCCAGCTACCGCGAGGCCTCGCGGCAGGTGATGGAGCTCGTGCGCGCGCACGTCGAGCGGGTGGAGGTCGTGGGGCTCGACGAGGCCTACCTCGACATCGCCGGGCTGTTCTCGCCACGCGCCGCCATGCGCAGGCTCGTGGCGGAGATCAAGGACACGACCGAGCTCACCTGCTCGGTCGGCATCGGCCCCAACAAGCTGATCGCCAAGGTCGCCTCCGACGCGGAGAAGCCCGCCGGCTTCGTGGTGCTCGGCCGCGAGCAGGCGTGCGCGCGCTTCGCCGCCTCGCCGCCCGGTCTCGTGCCCGGCATCGGGCCCAAGACCGCCGCGCGCCTGTCCGAGCTCGGGCTCACCACGCTCGGTGCGCTCGCGCGCGCACCCGAGGCGCTGCTCGCCGAGCGCTTCGGGCCCAACCTCGGGCGCGAGCTGCGCAGGCGCGCGCGCTTCCAGCACGACGGCCAGGTCGGCGCCGCGCGCAAGGTCGTCTCCGAGTCGCGCGAGCGCACCTTCGACAGCGACATCAGCGACCACGCCGAGCTCGAGACGGCGCTCGTGCGGATGGCCGGCGAGCTGTGCGCGAGCCTCGACGCGCACGGGCGCCGCGGACGCACGATCGCCATCAAGGTGCGCCTGGACGACTGGACCACCGTCACGCGCGCCCGCACCGTCGCAGCGCCGACCGCTGACGCCGAGCTCGTGCGCGAGGTCGCGCTCGAGCTGCTGCGCGCGTACTCGCCGCCGCGACCCGTGCGCCTGCTCGGCGTGCGCGTGGCCGGCCTCGCGCACGAGCGCGACGGCGACCCGGCGCCGGCGCGCGCGCAAGCCGCGCGCGCGTTGGACGATCAGCTCGCGCTGCCCGTATAGGATCAGCACGCGATGACCCTCGTGCGCGTCGGCGACATCGAGCTCGACTACGAACGCAGCGGCGAGGGGCCGCCGCTGCTGATGATCATGGGGATGAGCGGCACCGCGCTCAGCTGGGGTGAGCCGTTCCTGTCGCGGCTGCGCGAGGACTTCCACGTGATCGCCTACGACCATCGCGGCATCGGCGCCAGCAGCCGCCTGGAGGGACCGACCACGATCCGCGAGATGGCCGGCGACGCCGCCGGCCTGCTGGACGCGCTCGAGCTCGAGTCCGCGCACGTGCTCGGCATCTCGATGGGCGGGATGATCGCGCAGGAGCTCGCGCTGGCGCACCCGGCGCGGATCCGCACGCTCGCGCTCGGGTGCAGCTACTGCGGCGGCCCGCGCAGCGCGCGCACCAGCGACGAGGTACTGGCGCGCATCCAGCGGTCCTGGAGCTCCGGCGACCGTGAGCTGGCGATGCGCACCTCCTGGGAGATCAACGTCTCACCCGCGTTCGCCGGCGAGGAGCAGCAGTGGGCGCAGTTCGTCGCGCGCGCGACGCGCCGCAGCGTCGCCGTCGCCGTGATCCAGGAGCAGGCGCGCGCGATCGCCGGCCACGACACCAGTGAGCGCCTGAGCCAGATCGCGCTGCCGACGCTCGTCATCCACGGCAGCCTCGACCAGCTGCTGCCCGTCGCCAACGGGCGCCTGCTCGCCGAGCTGATCCCCGGCGCCCAGCTCGAGATCTTCGACGATGTCGGGCACCTGTTCTTCCTCGAGCGTCCACAGCGCTCGGCCGAGCTGCTGCGTAGCCACATGGGCACAGGCGAGCACGCAGCAGTGCATGCCTGAGGCGCGCCCGCCAGGCAAGCGCGCGAGCGCCGAGGGCGGCGGGGAGCTGCGCGTGAGCACCGACGACGGGGTCGTGCTCGCCGGCAGCCAGGACGGGGAGGGCCAGCCCGTGGTGCTGCTGCACGGCCTCACCGGCACGCGCCGCTACGTGGTCATGGGCTCACGCGCGCTCGAGCGCTCCGGGCACCGCGTGATCGCCTACGACGCTCGCGGGCACGGCCGCTCCACGCCCGCACCCTCCGGCTCCGCGGCGTCCGGCCGCGGCGACTACGGCTATCGACGGCTCGCCGCCGACCTCGGCGCCGTGCTCGACGCCTGCGCGCTCGAGCGCGCCGTGCTCGCCGGCTCCTCGATGGGCGCGCACACGATCGTGCGCTTCGCGCTCGAGCACCCCGAGCGCGTTGACGCGCTGGCGATCGTCACGCCCGCGTTCGACCCGACGGTGTCCGGCGGCGAGCGCGGGCTCGCCGAGTGGGATGCGCTCGCGCGCGGGCTGCGCGAGGAAGGGGTCGAGGGCTTCGTGCGCGCCTATGACTTCGGCGAGCTGCCCGAGGGACTGCGCGAGACGGTCGCCACCGTCGTGCGCCAGCGCCTCTCCCAGCAGGAGCACCCGGCGGCCGTCGCCGACGCCCTGGAAGCGGTTCCGCGCTCGCGACCGTTCGAGGACTTCGCGCAGCTGGCCGCGCTCGAGGTGCCCACGCTCGTCGTCGCCAGCCGCGACGAGGCCGACCCCCGCCATCCGCTGGCCGTCGGCGAACGCTACGCGCGGGCGATCCCCGGCGCCGAGCTGCTGGTCGAGGAGCAGGCTCCCGCGGGCGACGCGGTGCGCTCGCCGATCGCCTGGCAGGGCGGTCGGCTGTCACGCGCGATCGCCGCGCTGGCCGCTCGTGTGCGTGCGTGATAGCGTACGGATGTATGCCAGTACGCGAGTGGGACGGAACGAGCTACGACCGCATCTCCGGGACCATGGAGGCGCTCGGGATGGAGGTGCTCGAACGTCTGGAGCTGCGCGGCGACGAGCTCGTGCTCGATGCCGGCTGCGGCTCCGGACGGATCACCGCCGCGCTGATCGAGCGCCTGCCACGCGGCCATGTGATCGCCGTCGATGAGTCCGCCTCGATGATCGACGCCGCCCGCCAGCGGCTCGGCCCGCAGGTCGACCTGCGCGTCGCCGACCTGTTGGAGCTCGAGCTCGAGCACCCCGTGGACGCGATCCTGTCGACCGCCACCTTCCACTGGATCGCCGACCACGACCGCCTGTTCGCGCGTCTGCGCGCCGTGCTGGGGAGCGGCGGGCGGCTGGTCGCGCAGTGCGGGGGCGAGGGCAACATCGACATCCTGCGCGGCAAGGCCCGCGAGGTGATCGCGCGTGAACCGTACGCCCGCCACTTCATCGACTGGAGGCCGCCCTGGAACTACGCGGCGCCCGCGCCCACGCGCGAGCGCCTGCTCGCCGCCGGCTTTGCCAGCGCCGAGTGCTGGCTGACGCCCGCGCCGCGCCAGCCCGAGCAGCCGCGCGAGTTCCTCTCGACGATCGTGCTCGGCCCGCACGTGCAGCAGCTGCCCGAGCAGCTGCGCGAGCGCTTCATGGACGACGTGCTCGCCCGCCTCGGCGCATCGTCCCCGGAGGGGGAGCCGGTCGTGGTCGACTACGTGCGGCTGAACATCGACGCCGTCGCCTAGATGGTTGATTCCACGGCGATGTGCCGGTTTCTGGGGGTGCGGATGGTCGAGTCGGCCAAGGACGCAGGCCGAAGGCCTTGCTGGTGGCAAGGCCGAGGCCGAGGACGCCGGCCGGCGAAGGCCAGACGTGCCATCCAGCGGTGCATGGCCGTGGAATCAACCATCTAGCCGGCGTCAGACCACGCTGGAGACGGGATCGTCTCCCACGCTCGCGCCCGTCAGCAACGCCGCGTAGCGCCCCCCCAGCGCGACCAGCTCCTCGTGGGTGCCGCGTTCGACGATGCGCCCGTGGTCGAGCACGAGGATCTGGTCGGCGTCGCGGATCGTGGAGAGACGGTGCGCGATCGCGATCGTCGTGCGCCCGCGTGCGAGCTCGTCGAGCGCCTGTTGGACCGCGCGCTCGGTCTCGGTGTCGAGCGAGGAGGTCGCCTCGTCGAGGATCAGCACCGGCGGGTTTCGCAGGATCGTGCGCGCGATCGCGATGCGCTGCTTCTCGCCCCCGGAGAAGCGGTAGCCGCGCTCGCCCACCGGCGTGTCATAGCCCTCCGGCAGCGAGGAGATCAGATCGTGGATCTGCGCCGCGCGCGCGGCCTCTTCGATCTCCTCGTCGCTGGCCTGCGGGCACGAGAAGCGCAGGTTCTCGCGAATCGAGGCGTGGAACAGGTAGGTCTCCTGAGAGACGAGCCCCACGGTCGTCGCCAGCGACTCGAGCGTCACGTCGCGGATGTCCACGCCGTCGATGCACACGCTCCCGCGCTGGGGCTCGTACAGGCGTGCGACCAGGTAGGCGAGCGTCGTCTTGCCCGAGCCCGTCTCGCCGACCAGCGCCGTGCGCGTGCCCGCGGGGACATCCGCGGTGATCTCCTCCAGCGTCCACGGGGAGTCGGGCTCATAGCGGAACCACACGTCCTCCAAGCTCACGTCACCGCGCACATCCTCCAGCGCCCGCGCACCCGGACGCTCGACGATGTCGATCGGCAGGTCCAGGTACTCGAAGATGCGGGCGAACAGCGCCAGCGAGGTCTGCACTTCAAGGCCCACCGACAGCAGCTGCTGCATCGGGAACAGCAGCCGCGTCTGGAGCGTGGTGAAGGCCACCACCGTGCCGATCGAGATCACGTCGTGGCCGTGGGCGATCGTGTAGCCCGCGAACCAGTACACGGCCGCGGGCATGATCGCGAAGCTCATCTGCACGGAGGCCATCCGCCAGCGCCCCGCCATGCGCGCGCGCACCTCCAGGTCGGCGAGCTCGCTGGACTCCGAGGAGAAACGCTCGACCAGCTCCTGCGAGCGCCCCATCGTCTTGCCGAGCAGGATCCCCGAGACCGACAGCGACTCCTCCACGAGCGTGGACATGTCCGCCAGTCGGCCCTGGCGCACCGACTGGATGCGCCGTCGCTCGTTGCCCACGCGTCGCGTCAGCCACACGAAGAACGGCAGCAGGATCAGCGAGAACAGCGTCAGCTGCCAGCTGAGCGCGAACATCGCCACGATCGTCGCCGTGACCGTCGCCACTGTGGACACCGTCGAGGTGGCCGTGCTCGTGACCACGTCGTCGATGCCGCCGATGTCGTATGCGATCCGCGCCTGCACCTCGCCCGAGCGCGTGCGCGTGAAGAACGCCAGCGACATCCGCTGCAAATGCGCGAACACAGCCGCGCGCAGGTCGTGCATCACGCGCTGGCCCACCTGGTTGGAGATCCACGTCTGCGCGACGCTGATCACGCCGTTGATCACCGCCAGCGCGATCATGCCCGCGACCAGCCATGTCAGCAGCGTCAGGTCGTGCTGGAGGATGCCCTTGTCGACGGCTTCGCGCAGCAGGAACGGCGAGGCCACGCTCAGCACCGAGCCGAGCACGATCAGCGCCAGCAGGCTGCTGAGGCGCACGCGGTAGGGCCGGAACAGGCGCGCGATCCGCCGCAGCGAGACGGGCGGGGCGCTCGCTCCGCCGGCAAGCTCCTCAGGTCGCTGGCGAGAACCGGGTCGGCCCGAGCCGCCGGGTGGGCCAGCCCCGATCCCGCCGTGACCCTGGGCGAAGGGCTGTGCGCTCACGCGTTTGACTGTACCGCCGGCGTGCCCAGCAGCCGGCCGTCGAGCCCTGCCTAGAAACCCTTCCCGTAGCGCTGCGCCCAGGGGTCGAGGTCGGGCAGATCGCTCTGCTCGAACGGCACGTTGCCGGCCACGCTGCGTTCCACGAAGCCGCCCCCGATCGGGCCCTGCTCGATCGTCTGCTCCGCCGTCTCGGCCAGGCCCGTTCCCATGCCGCCGATGAACGCCTTCAGCAGCGCCGATTCGATCGCGACCACATCCTGCTCGCTCAGCTCCACCAACAGACGGCGGCGCAGCTCCTGCTCGATCGGGCCGACTGCTTCGGTCGCCAGTTCGGCGATCTCGTTCGTGTCCTCGCTGTCGGCCATCGCTCGCCCGCATTCTGATGCATCCGGCGGCGCCAGGCGTAACGCTGCCCTCGCGCGCAGGGAGGCGCTACGCGGCGAGCGGTTACGGCTCGCGCTCGGGACAGGGCGCAGAAGGCTAGCTTTTGCTCAACCGCACACGGGCTCTCGCGCGCGGTGCGGCTAGGGCGTCTTGTTGACGACGAACTGGCACCTTGGCTTCAGCGAGGTGAAGCGGAATCGCTGTTCGGCTACCTCTGTGACCTGCGCGGTGTCGCGGCAGATTTCGTACGTTTCGTCGCTCCGGAAGCCAATGACGTACGCGAATGGGCAGTCGACCTGGTACTGCGAGTGTCGCACGCATGCGGATTGCGGCTGGACTTCGGCGTGGGCGGCGAGGCCCGCGTGTTGTGCAACGTGACGCGCTCCCGTGACGGTCGAGGTCCACGCCTGGTGGATCGTGAGCGTGCGCCAGCTATGCCCCGAGCTCGCGTGCGCGACCGCGGCGAGTTGCATCGCCAGGCACAGGATCAGCGCCGAAATCGTGGCTCCGCCTCGCACAGGGCGAGCGATGATACCGAGCGGCAACGCACATCCCTCGCACCGCTTCAATCGCACCGGCCGCGCTAGCCGTCGCCTCCACGACTCTGGGAAGCGCCAGTACGCAAGGTGCGCACGGCCACGCTCGGCGGCGCGGTCGGGCGCGCGAACGAGAACCTGGGGCACACGGGCCCGGCGCGGGCGCTCAGGGTCTACCCTCAGGCGATGAGTCTGAGCGCGGCGGAGCAGGCACAGCTACGCGCACTGATCGAGCGTGCGCGGCTGGCAGACGACGAGAACGCCCAATTGGCAGATATCGGCAGTGAGACCGCTGACGGCGCAGCCGAGGACTCGGAGAGGCACGCGGCGTGAGTACCGGAAATGGCTTGGCGACTGGCGATTTCGGGCTTCGGCCGAGTGAGGTTCGCGTCCTCGGCTGCCTGTTGGAGAAGCAGCGCACCACGCCCGACGCCTACCCGCTGTCGCTGAACGCGCTGCGCCTGGCGTGCAACCAGTCGACCAACCGCGACCCGGTGGTCGAGTACGACGACGCCACCATCCGCGATGCGCTGCACCGCCTCGAGCGTCGCGGCTACGCGCGCCTGGCCAGCGGCGCCGGCAGCCGCGCGCCGAAGTACCGCCACCTGCTCGCCGAAGCGCTGCCGATGGGGGAGGACGAGCAGGCACTGATGTGCGTGCTGATGCTGCGCGGCGCGCAGACGCCAGGCGAGCTCAAGCAGCGCAGCGAGCGGATGCACGCGTTCGGCGACCTGGAAGCGGTGCACGACACGCTCGAGCGCCTGATCGAGCGCGAGCTGGTCCAGCGCCTGGAGCGCCGCCCGGGTCACAAGGAGGAGCGCTACGCGCAGCTGCTCGGCGAGCACGCGGATCGAGCGAGCAGCGAGCGCGAGGCCGGCGCTGAGGTCGACGCCGCAGGCCGTGCGGCCGCTGGCCCGGCGCACGGCGCTGGCGCGGGCCAGGGAGCCGGCGCCGACGAGGAGGGCGCGGCGGCCGAGCGCCACGACCTAGGCGCACTGTACGACCGCGTCGCGCGCCTGGAGCAGGAGGTCGCGCGGCTGCGCGAGGCGCTCGACGATCGCGTCGCCGAGGGCTCGAGGTGATCGAGCTGCCGGCGCTGCTCGCCGCCTCCTCCGACACCGCCACCGGCGTGGGCATACCGGTCGCGCTCGCCGCCGGCCTCGTGTCGTTCCTGTCGCCGTGCGTGCTGCCGCTCGTGCCCGGGTACCTGTCGACGGTCATCGGCGTCACGCCCGCCGAGCTCCAGGATGGCGTGGGCGCGCGGCGCGTGCTCGTTCCCAGCCTGCTGTTCATCGCGAGCTTCTCGGCGATCTTCATCCTGCTGGGGATGAGCGCGACGGTCATCGGCTCGACGCTCAACACCCACAAACAGGCGCTCGAGCGCGCCGGCGGCGTGCTGATCGTGCTGATGGGGGTCGCGTTCCTGGCGAGCCCGTTCGTGCGCCTGCTCAATCGCGAGTGGCACTCCGAGCGGCTCCTGCGCCTGGCCGGACGCGGAGGCCCGCTGCTCGCCGGCGCCGCCTTCGCGATCGCGTGGACGCCGTGCACGAGCATCACGCTCGGCGCGATCCTCACGCAGGCCGCGATCTCAAGCTCGGCCGCGCACGGCGCGCTGCTGCTGGCCTTCTACTCGGCCGGCCTTGCGATCCCGTTCGTGCTGATCGCGCTCGCGTTCGAGCGCACGATGGACACGCTCGCCGTCGTCAAGCGCCACTTCCCCGTGGTGATCGCCGTGGGAGGGGTGGTGATGATCGCGCTGGGACTGCTGATCCTCACCGGCGAGTTCACCGTCCTCAACAGCAGAGCGCAGGAACTGACGAGCAACCTGGGGCTGCCGTCGAGCTCGATCTGAGACGCTCGCCGGCGTCCGCTGGCGCTTAGCCGACCGCTGTTGGCGCGTCGGCGCGTCCGCCGGCCGCCTGCACGATCAGCCGGGCGGCATGCGCGGGCGAGAGCTTCTCGGTGTTGATCACGAGGTCGTAGTGCGTCGGCAGCTCGGCGTCCACGCCATAGAAGCGCTTGAGGTAGTCCGCGCGCGCGGCGTCAGAGCGCTTGACGGTGCGCGCCGCCTCCTTCTCGTCGACCCCGAGGTCTTCGGCGACGCGTCGCTGGCGCATGCTCAGCGGCGCCGTCAGCAGCACCCTGAGGACGTCCTCGCGCTCGGCGAGCGCGTGCGACGCCGCGTGCTGGAGGATCACCGCACGCCCGGTCGCGGCCGTGTCGTCTATGACCGAGCGGATCATCGCCCTCAACGCGTCGCTCGGCGGCCCGCTGGGAACGACGACGTCGGCGCCGGGGACCATGTAGCTGGCGCCTGCGCCGGCGGAGCCCAGGCCTTCGATCAACCGCAGCACGCGCGAGCGACGACGCTCCACGTCTGCGACCACGTCGGTGTCGACCCCCGCCTGCACCGCCGCTGCCGTCACGATGTCCTCGTCGATTAGACGGAAGTCCAGCAGCTCAGCCACCAGCTGCGCCGCCTCCCGCGCACCGGCGCCTTTCTCGGTGGACATGCACACCACGTTGTGCGTCACGCGCGCAAGCGTACTCTTCGCCCAGCCGCGCTGCGTCCGTCACGCGCCCAGTCTCTGTGCGGCCCGGCAGGCGCCGGCTGCGCCTCCTACGATAGGGACGTGGGGTTCGATAGGGACGTGGGGATCGCCGCACGCACCGCAGGCGCGAGCAGCCGGCTCGCCTGCGCGCTGGCGAGCGCGCTGGCGGCGCTGTCGTGGCTCTCGGCGGGCGCGCTGGCCGCCAGCAGCTACCGCGGGTTCGCCGAGCGCACGGTCGTCAGCATCTCGGGCTACAGCGGCAGCGCGATGGAGCCGTTCATCTCGCCCGACGGCAACTACCTGCTGTTCAACACATCGAACGTGGCGCCGAGCGTCCCGGCGCTCGAGTACGCCACACGCGTCGGTCCCGACGACTTCGAATACCAGGGGCCGATCCTCGGAGAAGGGGTCAACGAAGCGAACGTGCTGTCGGGCACCCCGTCGATCGACCGCGAAGGCAACCTCTACTTCGTCTCGCCGCGAAGCTACCCGCAGACGCTCGCGACGGTGTACACGGGTGTGTTCTCCGCGGGGACGGTGACGGGCGTGCAGCTCGTCCCCGGCATCTCCGGCGCCACGCCCGGCAGCGTCGACTTCGACGCGTCGGTGAGCCCCGACGGAGGCACGCTGTACGTGACTGTCGGGAGCTTCGACGGCGGCCAGGCCCCGACGACCGCCGCGATCGCGATCTACGAACGCCGCGGCGCCGGCTTCATCCTCAGCCCCAACAGCCGGAAGCTGATGCGCGCCGTCGATCGGCCCGGCGATCTCGACTATGCAGCGTCGATCTCGGCGAACGGCCGCGAACTGTTCTTCACGCGCGTGAGCGCCGGCGGCTCCACCCCCGATATCTACCGCGCCGCGCGCTCCAGCACCGCCAAGCCGTTCAAGCACGTCCAGCGGGTGCAGGCGATCACGGGCTTCGCGGAGGCGCCCTCGCTCAGCTCCGACGGCACGACGCTGTACTTCCACCACCTGAACGCCGACGGGTTCGCGATCGAAACCGTCACGCGCCCGTAGCGAGCTCTCAGCGGAGGCTCGCAGCCGCTTGCTCGGCGCGCGCGCCCGCGGCGCGCCGCTCGAGGAACCGCCTTTCCCACGCTTCCTGGTTGCGCTTGGCGTCGAGCACGAACGGCGAGTAGCCGATCGCCTTGATGATCGCTCTGTTGATCGCCGACTCGGGGAACGGCAGCGGTCGTAGCACGTCGACGAACAGCACCACACGCGTCTCGTCGGTGTCGTTCCACACCTCGTGGTTGAACGTGTCGTCGAACATCAGGCTCTTGCCCTCTTCCCAGTGGCGGACGTCCTCGCCCACGCGGATGCGGCACGACTCGGCGTCCTCGGGCACGATCAGGCCGAGGTGGTAGCGAAGCACGCCCTTGTACGGACCGCGATGGTCGAGGATGTGCTTGCGCGGGGAGAGGATCGAGATCATCGCTGTCGTCATCCCCGGGATCTGGCGCATCAGCGCCGCGGTGCGGGGGCACATCTCGACCCCCAGCTTGGCCTCGAAGCCGTAGCCGTACAGGAAGAACGTCTTCCAGCGGTCGTCGTCTGTGATCTCGATCTGGTCCTTGGAGATGTCCTGGAAGTTGGGGAGCGCCGCCTGGTCCTCGAGCAGCCGCTCGACCTCCTCGCGGATCACCGTCCAGTTCTCCTCGATGCGCCTGGCCCAGGGGAAGCGCTCAATCGGGAAGAACGTCGCGTCGCCAACGAGCGAGCGCGCTCCGATGAAGCGCTCGATCGGGGCCAGGATCCGTTCGCCGACGGCGATCGTCAGCTCGACCGTGCGCTCCCACCGCGACTTCTGCGCCTCGCCACCCAACTGGGCGCCGCTCATGTCCTGGGCCGTGGACGGGTAGGACTGCTGCTCCCCATGCGCGCCAGCGTAGCGCAAGCGCCGGCAGCGATTTAGAGGCGAGCGAGCGCACGCGCGGCGGTCGCCGCGAGCCGTTTAGCGCATGACAGAACGGGTAAGCGAAGCGCGCTGGAGAGGCGTGTGCGCGGAGCCGGGCCCTCACGACGGGCGGCGCGGCCGACTCGATGCAAACAACCTGGAAGGGAAGGCTGATGCTCAGATCTGTGAAGGTCTCGGTCCCATTCGTGCTCGCGCTGGCGGCGGCTGGAGCGCTGGCGCAGACGGCCTGCGCGTTCGTCCCCGCGGGCGCGAGCCCTCTGCGCACGGAAGGCTCCTCGGAAGTCGGGCCTGCCACGCAGCAGCAATCGATCGTGCTGGCGCTCGCGCCCGCGGATCCCGCAGCCCTACGCGCGTTCGACGCGCAGGCGGGGCACCCGCTGCTCGCGCCCGGGCAGTTCGCCGCCGAGTTCGGTCCCAGCGCCGCCAGCGTCACGGCGGTCGAGGCCTGGGCGACGCAGCACGGGCTGACGGTCGCGAGCGCCTCCCCCGACAGGCTGCTGGTGCGGGTCGCGGGCTCGCCAAGTGCGCTGCGCTCTGCGCTCGGCGTCACGTTCGAGCGCTTCCGCGCTGCAAGCGGATCGACGTACGTGTCCAGCACGGGCACGGCCTCGCTGCCGGCGTCGCTCGAAGGTGACGTGAGCGCGATCGTCGGCCTCTCAAGCCTTGCCCGTGCGCAGGGCTACGTCGTGCGGCGCTCCTCGAGCGAAACGCCCGCCGTTGACTACCCGACGAGCTACGGGCCCAAGGAACTCTGGTCGCTGTACAAGGCGCCGTCGTCGCAGACGGGCTCCGGGCAGCAGGTATCGGTGATCGCCGCGGGCGACCTCAGCCAGCCGCAGAAGGATCTGGCGCAGTTCGAGAGCCACTTCGGGCTGGCGAAGGTCACCTGGAATCAGATCGACGTGGGCAGCCCCTCGGGCGAAACCGAAGGTGACGACGAGTGGGACCTCGACACCCAGTACTCCACCGGGTTCGCGCCGGGCGTGTCCCAGGTCAACGTCTACGACGGCTCCTCGCTTGAAGACGCCGCGATCCTCGAAACGATCGATCGCTGGGTGACCGACGACAGCACCGCCGCAGGCCAGCTTCTCGGCAGGCGAGTGCGAGCTGCTTGCCGACGCCGCCGGCTTCCAGGAAGCGCTCGACACCGTGCTCGCGGAGGCCGCCGCTCAAGGCCAGACGCTGTTCACCTCCAGCGGCGACACCGGCTCGCAGTGCCCGGCGCTGGTTGGCGAGAACGGTGTGCCGCTTGGCGTGCCGGGCGTCAACTACCCGGCGTCGAGCCCGTACGCGATCGGCGCCGGCGGCACCACGGTGCTCGGCGCGGGCAGCGAAATCGGCTGGTACGCCGGCGGCGGCGGCTCGAGCGTGCTCGAGTCAACGCCCGCCTGGCAACAGAACGCCGGCGGCAGCTTCCTCGGCGTCAAGCGCGGTATCCCGGACGTCAGCATCGACGCCGACCCGGAGAGCGGCTATGACGTGATCATCGACGGCAAGGAAGAAGTCGTCGGTGGCACCAGCGCGGGAGCGCCGTCGTGGCAGGGGATTTGGGCGCGGGCACAGGCGGCGCACGCAGGAGCGCTGGGCTTCGCGGGACCGGTGATCTACGAAACCGAGCCGGCGAGCGCGTTCAACGACATCACGGTGGGCGATAACACGCTGTACCCATGCACGCCCGGCTGGGACTACGTCACCGGCCGCGGCACGCCCGACATCGCCGCGTTCGTCGCCGGCGCCTGAGCCTCCTGGAAGAGGGTGCAAAGGGAGCGGGCCGCCGGGGGGTGGCGGCCCGCTCCTTCTGCGTTACGAACTCGTGGCTCAGGCGGCCTCGCGCAGAGCCGCCAGCTCCGGCGACTCGGCGAGCTTCTTCAGCGCTCGCTGCTCGAGCTGCGAAGCTCGCTCCGCGGAGAAGCCGAGGCGCTTGCCGATCGCGGTGAGCGTCTGTGGCTCCTCGCGGCCGGTGCCGAAGCGCAGGGTCAGCACCTTGCGCTCGGTTTCCGGCAGCTGCGAGATCGCCCTGTGGACGATCCGCTCGCGCTCGTTTTCCCAGGCGGTCTCCTCCGGCACCTCCGCGTCGGAGGGCAGCAGGTCGCCGAGCGCCGTATCGCCGTCCTCGCCGATCTGCTGGTCGAGGCTCACCAGCGCGGCACGCTGGTGGCGAACCTCTTCCACCTGGTCGATCGGCAGGCCGGTCTCCGTCGCGAGCTCCTCGAGCGTGGGCTCGCGCCCGAGACGCACGGACAGCTCGCGCTCGACACGACCGACCTTGCGCGAACGCTGCGCGACGTGGACGGGCAGGCGGATCGTGCGCCCGGAGTTCTCCAGGCCACGCTGGATCGCCTGGCGAATCCACAGCGTCGCGTACGTCGAGAAGCGAAAGCCCTTGCGCCAGTCGAACTTCTCGCTCGCGCGGATCAGCCCGAGCATGCCCTCCTGGACGAGGTCGCCGAGGGGCAGGCCCTGGTTCTGGTAGCGCCGGGCGTTTGAGGCGACGAGGCGCAGGTTGGAGTTGACGAGCAGTTCCTTGGCGTGCAGGTCGCCGCGCTCGATCCGCTTGGCGAGTTCGATCTCCTGGGCGGGGGTGAGCAGCGGGTAGCGCCGCGAGTGCGCCAGCAGCTGGTCCACCGACTCGGGGATGAACGTGTCGGGGGCGCTGACGTCGACGCGCTCGATCGGGCTGTCGAGCCGCGCTGCGGCAGCGCTCACAGGCTCTGCGTCCACGACCGGCTCGTCGCCGTCGGGCTCGAGGGTGAGGGTGTTGTTTGTGGGCGAATCTGACATGAGCGTCCTTCTAATCCGATGCTTGGAGTCGGAATTATACGCCGCGATAGTTGCGTTGTCAACCATTATCCTCGAAAGTCGTCCTATACTGGTTTGCCGCTTCGAAAAGGTCCTGTTGCTCGTTCGACGCCGCAGGGGCGGTTACCTTCCCGCCGCTCAAGGTCTAGCGTGCCCATTTCAGCGCTGGATAAAACCCGCGCGCCGTGCGAAAAGAGCGTTGTGGTCGTGTGTTTGTTTATCGGCGGGGCCTGGCGCTATCTGAGGCCGGGCGGCTAAGCTCGGCGCATGAGCAACGTGGCTCTCAGCGATCGCGTGGTCGCTGTCACCGGCGCCTCCTCGGGCATCGGCGAGGCGACCGCGCTGGCGTGCTCGCGGGCCGGCGCGGCGGTCGTGCTGGGTGCCCGCCGCCGCGACCGCATCGACGCGCTCGCTGAGCGGATCGGCCTGGAGGGCGGACGCGCGATCGCCGTCGAGACGGACGTCGGCGAGGAGTCCCAGGCGCAGGCGTTCGTGGCGCGCGCACACGCCGAGTTCGGGCGCGTGGATGTGCTCGTCAACAACGCCGGCGTGATGCTGCTCGGCGCGATCGCCGGTGCCGACACCGAGGAATGGCGGCAGATGATCCACGCGAACGTGTTCGGCGTGCTCTACTGCACGCACGCCGTACTGCCGCTGATGGCCGAGCAGGGCTCGGGGCAGATCGTCAACGTCAGCTCCGTCGCAGGGCGGATCGCGCGCGCCGGCTCCGGCGTCTACAACCTCACCAAGTTCGGCGTCGGCGCCTTCTCCGAGGCGCTGCGCCAGGAGGCCGTGGCGATCGGCGTTCGCGTGACGCTGATCGAGCCCGGTGCCGTGGACACCGAGCTCGCCGGCCACAACCGTCCCGAGGTCCGCGAGCAGATCTCCAAGCGCTTCGAGGGGATCGAGCGGCTGTCCGCCGAGGACATCGCCGCCGCGATCATGTACGCGATCGGCCAACCCGAGAACGTGGCGATCAACGAGGTGCTCGTCCGCCCGCGCGGGCAGGTCGGCTGACTGACGCCGATGGCCGGCGGCTGGCGATCCCTGGCCCTCGCCAGTTGCCGTTAGAGGACCCGCGGCGCGATCTCGAGCAGCTCGCTGCCTGCATGGTCGACCTGGAGCGTGGTGTGGTCGATCGCGAAGCGCTCGTGCAGCATCGCCTCGATCTGCCGGCGCACGGCGTGGCAGTCGCTGTCGGCGCCGACGAGCACGTGCGCGGAGAGCGCGGGAAAGCCGCTGGTGACCTCCCACACGTGTAGGTCGTGCACCTCGATCACCCCGCGCTCGGCGACCAGCGCCCGGCCCACCTGCTGCGGGTCGAGCCCTCTCGGGGCCGCCTCCAGGAACACGCGCCCGGACTCCCTGGCGAGCACGATGCCCGAGCGCGTCATCAGCGCCGCGATGAACAGCGAGGCGATCGGGTCTGCGCGCTGCAAGCCGCTGACGATGATCACCGCGGCTGCGATTGCGGTGCCGATGAACGCGTACAGGTCGGTGAGGATGTGCTGGAAGCTGCCCTCGACGCCCATGCTGCGCCGATTCGCTCTCGACAGGATCCAGACGGCCGCGAGGTTCACGAGGATGCCGACCAGCGCGACGGTCAGCATCAGCCCGCCGCGGACCTGCGGTGGCGTGATCAGGCGCACCACCGCCTCGTAGGCGATCAGCGCCGCCAGGACCAGCAGCGTGACGCCGTTGGCCAGCGCCGAGACGATCTCCACGCGCCCCAGCCCGAACGTGAGCGCACCGCTGGGCGGGCGCGCGGCCAGGCGCACGGCCAGCAGCGACAGCGCGAGCGCGGCGGCGTCCGTGAGCATGTGGCCGGCATCGGACAGCAGCGCCAGCGAGTGCGCGATCACGCCCGCGGCGACCTCCACCGCCATGAAGCCCAGGATCAGCGCGAGCGCGGCAGCCAGCGCGCGCGGGTCCGCGTCCGCGCGGGAGTCGTGGGAGTGGGCCATCGGCGCACCATACGACTCCGCTACGACGCCGGCGCGGCGCGCGGCTAGGCGGCGTGGGCGAGCGGCCGGAGTGCTGCGCCCGCGCCGAGATGGCGCCGCAGGAAGTGCAGCTGGTCGGCGATCGCGCGCTCGAAGGCCTCGCCGACGAACGGCTCGAAATGCCCGATCGGATAAGTGCGAACCTCGGCGCGCCCGGGCGCGCGGAAGGCCGCGTCCTGCGCCGCCTTCGGTGGCGCGATCACGTCACGATCGCCGGTCTGGACAAGGATCGGGCACGGTAGACGGTCGGCTTGGAGCCCGGGGCGGTAGCTCGCGGCGGTGAGCGCGATCCGCGCGGCGACCTCGTTGCGCCACGTCGGACCGGCGATCGCGCGAAAGCCGGGTTCCGCGTCGGGGCTCGTCATCGCCGCGACGCCGCCCGGTGGGCCGACCGCGGCAGCCATCACCGGCGGGCGCCCGCGCAGCGCGGCGAGCTGATCGCGGAGCCCGAGCAGCGTGAGCCGCGCGACCGGGCCGATGCCCGCGTAGCGCACGAGGTTGAGCATCGTCGCGACACCGTCCATCGCAGGCAGCTGCGAGATCGCCGCGGCGACGCGCCCGTCGGCGACGGCGGCGGCGAGCACGTGACCGCCGGCGAAGGAGTAGCCCCACAGCGCGATGCGCTCGGGATCCACCCCCTCCAGCGTCCGCGCGTAGGCGATCGCGGCGGCGTAGTCGGCGAGCTGGCGCTTGACGGAGACGAGCTGGCGCGGCTCGCCGTCGCTCTCGCCGAAGTGACGGTAGTCGAACGCGAGCGCGTCCAGACCGGCCTGCGAGAAGCGCTCCGCGAACGACAGCAGCCCCGAGTCGACCGTGCCGCTGAAGCCGTGGGCGAGCACCACGCACGGGCGGCGCCCGCGATCGAAGAACCCGTCGTCCGCAGCGGCCGAGTCGCCGGCGAGGTGCACGCCCCGGCAGGTGACGCCGCCGCTGTCGAACTGCACCTGGCTCACGCGGCCACGCCTTCCAATGACGCCGCGCGCCCGGCCAGCGAGACGCCGGTCGCGGCGCCGGCGCGGGCGCGCGCCTGGCCGGCGGGGATCGAGCGGGTCTTCAGCTCACGCTCGAAGGCGTACCAGTCGAGCTGCATCGTGTGCCGCGGCTTGTTGACGAAGTGGGCGGTGTGGAACGCTTCGTCGCGAACGATCTCCGCTTGCATCGCGTCCCTCGGGGGCGGCGCCCAATCGCCGCTGAGCCAGCGTGCGGCGAGCTTCGATTGCAGCTCGGAGAACGGGAAGATCGTGGGGATCGGCTGGCCGAGCCCGATGAACGCGAGGTCGTCGATCCCCGGCTTGAACATGCGCTTGTACAGCGGCAGCCGGTTCTCGGGCGCGCAGATCAGCTCGGGGGCGAGGAACGGAAAGCTGATGTTGTAGCCGGTCGCGTAGATGATCGCGTCGAGCGGCTCGACGCTGCCGTCGGCGAAGCGCACGCGGTCACCGAGCAGCTCGGCGACATCGCCCTTGGCGACCGCGTCGCCGGCTCCCAGGCGTCCCAGCAGCTCGCTGGAGACCGTGGGGTGGGCGTCGAGGAACTTGTGGTCGGGGGTGGGCAGGCCGAAGTCCTCCATGCGCCCGTTCAGCACCCGCTGGAGCACGCGCCCGAGCCTGCGCTGCACCCCGGCGGGCAGCAGCGGGTTGGGCTTTACGACCTGGTCGGTGGGCACGCCGAACAGGTACTTGGGAACCACGTACGCGCCCGAGCGGGTCGAAAGGAAGACCGTGTCGGATACGGTCTTGCGGGCGAGCTCGGAGACGATGTCGACGGCGCTGTTGCCGATCCCCACCACCAGCACGCGCTTGCCGTACAGGTCGAGCGGGTTGCTCGGGTCGATGTAGTCGTGAGAGTGGATCTGAGGGCCGTCGAAGACGCCGGGGAAGTCCGGGCGCCGCGGGCTCCAGTGGTGGCCGTTGCACACGAGCAGCGCGTCGAAGCTCTCGCGCGTGCCGTCCGCCAGCGTGATCAGCCAGCCGCCCGAGGGGCCGCGCTCGGCGCGCTCCACGCGTGTGTTGAAGCGGATCTGCTCGCGCAGCGCGAACGCGTCGGCGTAGTCGCGCAGCCACTCGAAGATGTGGCTGTGGTGGGGGTAGTCGGGATAGCGCTCGGACATCGGGAAGTCGCGGAAGGAGATCGACGGCTTGGAGATATCGATGTGCAGCGAGCGGTAGGCGGAGGAGACGCCGTTGGGGTTCTGGAAGTACCAGTTGCCGCCGACCTCGTCGGAGACCTCGAAGCACGTGTGTGGGACGCCGAAATCGTCGAGCGCCTTGCACGCCGTGAGACCGCTGACGCCGGCACCGATGATGCAAACTGACGGAAGCTCGCTCATGGAGTCAGATCTTAGACCCGCACTGCTCACGCAGCGAGCTACGACGCTGGCGTCGCTGGCGTGCGCGGGTGTGCTGGTGGCGATCAAGCTCGGCGCCGGCCTGTTGACAGGCAGCCTCGGGCTGATCTCGAGCGGGATCGAGTCCAGCGGCGACGTGGTCGCCGCCACCTTGACGTTCTTCGTCGTGGGGCTCGGCGCGAGGCCCGCCGACTTCGAGCACCCCTACGGCCACCGCCGCGCGGAGAACCTGGGCGCGCTGGGCGAGGCGGCGATCCTGCTCGGCGGCGGCGTGCTCGTCGGCGTCGCGGCAATCGTCCGCCTCGCAAGCGCTGCCACGCTGCCGGCGTTCCACTCCTACGAGCTCGTGGCGATCGCGCTGGCGTTGGCGATCGAAGCGACGCGCCTGGGGATCGCGCTGCTCGGGGCGCGACGCTTTCGCAGCCCCGCGCTGCGCGCCAACGCGTGGCACTTCGCGAACGACCTGGCGGCCTCGCTGGCGGTGCTCGCGGGCCTGCTGGCGGTGAACGCGGGCTGGCGCCAGGGCGACTCGGTGGCGGCGCTGGTGGTCGCGGCGATGATGCTCGTGACTGCGATCTCGCTGATCGCAGAGAACGCCAACGTGCTGATGGATCGCGCGCCCGCACAGGCGCGGGCGGCGGCCGAGCGGGCGCTCGCCTCACTCGGCGCGGACGTCGAGCTCGAGCGCCTGCGGCTGCGCGAGTCGGCGGGCCGCTACTTCGCGGATGTGGTCGTCAACGTGCCGCCGGGGCAGGCGGTGGTCGAGGGGCATCAGGCGGCCGACCTCGTGGAGAGCGCGCTCGAGCGGGCGCTCCCGGGCAGCGACGTGGTCGTCCACGTCGAGCCCCGCCAGGAGCGCCTGGACCTGCGCGACCGCGTGCTCGCGATCGCCCTCGCCGAGCCGCTGGTGAAGGAGGCGCACGACATCACGATCTTCGAGCACCACGGCTCGCATAGCGTCTCCCTGCACCTCAAGTTCCCCGCCGACCTCGACCTGCGAAGCGCCCACGAGACCGCGGAGCGGGTCGAGCGGGCGATCCGCGAGCGGCCCAACGTCGCCGAGGTGCAGACCCATCTGGAGCCGCTCGAGCGCCCCCAGACGGCGCAACCGGAGCTCGACGGCTTCGAGCGCGGGGCGGCGAGCACCGTCGAGCGTGTGGTGCGCGAGCGCACCGGTCGCGAGCCCCTCAGCCTGCGCCTGCTCTCGACCCCTGCTGGGCGGGTCGTGTTCCTGACGCTGTCGGTCGACGGCTCCGCCTCGCTCGCGGACGCCCACCGCCTCGCCGGAGAGCTCGAGGACGAGCTGCGCCAGCAGCTCGACGGGATCGCCGACGTGGTCGTCCACACCGAGCCCTGATCGCACGAATCGGGAAGTAATCGGCCGCACCGGGGTCCATATCGGTCAGCCACACCCAACCGACAGGAGATGCCCCCAGTGCCGAGAACAAAGCTTGCCGCCCTTCCGACCCTCGCCGTCGCAGCGCTCGCGCTCGGGCTCGCGGGATGCGGCAGCTCGTCCAGCTCGACGAGCTCGACCACCTCGACCGCGGCTGGCACGACAGCGAGCGCGGCGACCGCCAACACCGCCTTCGTGGCGCCGCTGAGCGGCACCGCACAGGTCGCCTCGACCGTGCCGGCCAACGGCGACATCAACCCCTACGGCATCGCCTTCGTTCCCACCAGCGTCGGCAAGCTGAAGGCCGGCGAGATGCTGGTCAGCAACTTCAACGCCAAGGAAAGCGCCCAGCAGAGCGGTCAGGGCACGGGCAAGACGATCGTGCAGGTGTCGCCCTCCGGGACGACGTCCCTGTTCGCGCAGATCGACGCGAGCACGCTCCCCGGCCCATGCCCGGGCGGGGTGGGGCTGACGACCGCGCTGAACATCCTGCCCGGGGGCTATGTGGTCGTGGGCAGCCTGCCGACGACGAACGGCAAGACGGCGACCGCCAAGTACGGGTGCCTGATCGTGCTCGACAGCGAAGGCAAGCCGGTCAAAACGATCGCCACCAAGAACATCCAAGGCCCGTGGGACTCCACCGCCAAGAGCGAAGGCTCGAAGACGACGCTGTTCGTGAGCAACGCGCTGAACGGCGGCGCGGCGGAGGGCGTGAAAACGATCGACAACTCGACGGTGCTGCGCATCGAACTGGAATCCGGGGAAAACCAGGCACCCAAGGTCACCGGCGAACAGGTCATCGCCGAAGGTATCCCTTGGGTCAACTCGGCAGAAGCGCTCGTCCTCGGACCGACCGGGCTAGCGCTCGCCTCCAACGGCACGCTGTACGTCGCCTCCACGCAGAACAACGAGATCCTCGCGATCCCGCAGGCCGCAACCCGCACGACGCCGGCGGCCCACGGCGGCAGCGTGCTCACCGCAGGCGGCCATCTCAAGGAACCCCTCGGGATGGCGCTGGCGCCCAACGGCGACCTGATCACCACCAACGGAGGCGACGGCAACATGGTGGAGACGACGCAGGCGGGCACGCAGATAGCGGTGCGCACGGCGGACACGAAGACCGGTGCCGGCGCTCTGTTCGGACTCGCGATCTCCCCAGATGGGAACAGCATCTACTACGTCGACGACGGCGAAAACACGGTGCGCGTCCTGCACGACCCGCCGCCGGCGGTGAAGATCGACTCGGCTGCCAACGGGACCCTCGGCGAGTCCGTGCTGACGAGCTCGAGCGGGCGCACGCTGTACGCGCTCTCCCCCGAGACCGCCCACCGACTGCTGTGCAAGAGCCACGAATGCCTCGAGCTGTGGCCGCCGCTAACGGTGCCCTCGAGCACGACCAAGGTCGAGCTGGGCGCCGGCGTCCACGGCCATGTGAGCATCCTGCACCGCTCCGGCGGCACGTTCCAGGTGGTGCTCAACGGACAGCCGCTGTATCGCTTCGCCGATGACCACGCCAAGGACGAAGTCAACGGCCAGAACCTGAAGAGCTTCGGCGGCACCTGGCACGCCCTCAGCACCTCCGGCCAGGCGATCACGAAGGCGCCGTCCTCCTCCTCCTCCTCCTCTGGGAACCTCGACCCAGTCGCAAGGCTCCTCGGGCTACGAATACTGACGGCAGGCGTCGCGCTCGCCGCAGAGCGGTGCTCAGGCTTCAGACAGGCGCCTGAGCACCGCGAGCGCCTTCGCGAGCACGCGCCGGTCGTCCTCTGACAGGTCCTCGTCGATCGCGCGCGCGAGCCAGCCCTCGCGGTGGCGGCGCTCGGCTTCGAGCGTCTCGAGCCCCTTGTCGGTGAGCTCGACCAGGATCCGCCGCCCGTCGCTGGGGTCGGCGTGACGGGCGATCAGGCCCTCGGCCTCGAGGTCAGCGACCGTCTGTGTCATCGACTGCGGACGTACGCGCTCGGCGACGGCGAGATCGCCGATCGACTTCGTGCCTTCACGGTCCAGGCGCCCCAGCACGGCGCCCTGGGAGAGCGAGAAGCGGTGCTCCGCGCGCAGCCGGCGCACGAGGTGTCCGATCACCATGCGCAGCTCGCTCGCGATGTGACTGGTGTCGATCGTCTGCGGCACCGCCCGTCGAGTATACCGCGACAGACAGGGAAACTGCTCAGTCTCCCTGTATAATAAGCTGGGTGGACGGCGACGTGCAGAACGGGGCGCACAGGCACGCGACGGTTGTCCTCGCCAACCCGGCGGGATCCGATCGCTACAAGTGGATCGCGCTGTCGAACGTCACCCTGGGGGTGCTGCTGGCCACGCTCGACGGCTCGATCACGTTGATCGCGATGCCGGACATCTTCCGCGGCATCCACCTCGATCCGCTGATGCCCGCCAACAGCTTCTACCTGCTGTGGATGATCCTCGGCTTCCTGGTGGTGACGAGCGTCCTGATCGTGAGCCTCGGCCGCCTCGGCGACATGTACGGGCGCGTGAAGATGTACAACCTCGGCTTCGTCATCTACACGCTCGCGTCGCTGCTGCTGACCGTCGATTGGCTGAACGGTCGCGCGGGCGCGAGCTACCTGATCGGGTTCCGCATCGTGCAGGGCGTGGGCGCGGCGTTCCTGCTGGCCAACTCGGCGGCGATCATCACCGACGCGTTCCCGGCCAACCAGCGAGGCATGGCGCTGGGAATCAACAACATCGTCGCCGTCAGCGGCATGTTCGTCGGCCTCGTGCTCGGCGGCCTGCTGGCGCCGATCGACTGGCGGCTGGTGTTCCTGATCTCCGTGCCCGTGGGCCTGTTCGGCACGGTGTGGGCGTACCTGAAGCTCGAGGAGCGCAGCACGCCCAAACGCGCGCGCGTCGACTGGCTGGGCAACGTGACGTTTGCGCTGGGGCTGGTCCTGATCATGGTGTCGGTGACCTACGGCATCCGGCCCTACGACGGGCACGCGACGGGCTGGAGCAGCCCGCGCGTGCTTGGCCTGCTCGGCGCGGGCGCGGCGTGCCTGGCGGCGTTCGTGGCGGTCGAGCGGCGTGTGGCGGAGCCGATGTTCCGCCTGCCGCTGTTTCGCATCCGCGCGTTCACGTTCGGAACGCTGTCGACGTTCCTGTCCGCGATCTCGCGCGGCGGGCTGATGTTCATGCTGATCATCTGGCTCCAGGGCATCTGGCTGCCGCTGCACGGCGTCAACTTCACCGAGACGCCGCTGCGCGCGGGCATCTACATGCTGCCGTTGACGGTCGGCATGCTGATCGCCGGCCCGACCTCCGGATACCTGTCCGACCGCTTCGGAGCGCGCTGGTTTGCGACGGGGGGGATGCTCGGCACGGCGCTGAGCTTCTTCCTGCTGACGCTGCTGCCGGTCGACTTCTCGTTCGCGCTGTTCGCGCTCGTGCTGGCGATGATCGGCCTGTCGATGGGCATGTTCGCCTCGCCCAATCGGGCAGCGGTGATGAACAGCCTGCCGGCGGAGGACCGCGGCGCGGGCGGCGGCATGAACCAGACCTTCCAGAACTCCGCGCAGGTGCTCTCGATCGGGGTGTTCTTCACGCTGATGGTGCTCGGGCTGGCCTCGAGCCTTCCGCACACGCTGGCCTCGGGGCTCCAGGCGCACGGTGTCTCGCCCGCGGCCGCCCACAGCGCTGCGCAGACCCCGCCTGTGTCGGTGCTGTTCGCTGCGTTCCTCGGCTACAACCCGGTCGAACATCTGCTGGGTCCGCACGCGCTCGCGTCGCTGTCGGCCGCCAACCAGGCAACGCTGACCGGCCGCTCGTTCTTCCCGCAGCTGATATCGGCGCCGTTCCGCTCGGGGCTGCACGAGGCGTTCGCGTTCGCGATCATCGCCTGCCTGATCGCCGCCGGCGCCTCGCTGCTGCGCGGCGGGCGCTATCACTACGGGGAGCAACTGCCCGCGCAGGTGCACAGCCACAGCGGGCCGTACAGCAATGGAGCGCGCAGCGACGGCGACGGCGACGGCGACGTACGACGACGGCGAGCGGGACTTCGAGCACGGCGCGAGTGGGCTCGCGCGAACTACGACAGTGAAGGAGCAGCATGCGCGTTGAGTGGTACGGACAGTCGGCGTTTCATCTGAGCGGCGCCGGCCAGTCGGTCGCGATCGACCCGTTCCAGGACATGTCGGAGATGGCGGCCAGCCGCGGCATGCAGTTCGACTATCCGCCGATCTCAGGCGTGCAGGCGCAGCTGCTGCTGGTGACGCACGAGCACGCCGACCACAACGGCGTGGAGGCGATCGACGGCGAGCCGACGGTCCTGCGCTCGACCGCAGGCAGGCTCGACTCCCCGCTCGGCGAGGTCGTAGCGATAGCCTCCGAGCACGACGAGAACGCTGGCACCGAACGCGGGCCGAACACGATCTTCGTGTTCGAGCTGGATGGGCTGCGCGTGTGTCACTTCGGCGACTTCGGCCAGCGCGGGCTGCGCGAGGAGCAGGCGGCGGCGCTGGAGGGGATCGACCTGCTGTTCCTCCCGGTCGGCGGCGGCCCGACGATCGGCGCCGAGCAGGCGGCGCTGATCGTGGAGCGAACGTCCCCGCGCTGGGTCGTGCCGATGCACTACCGCACGCCGCGAATCGGCTTCCTCGAGACCGCTGACGCGTTCCTCGACGGCGCTGCGCGCGTCGAGCGCCTGGCAGGGCCGGCGTTCGAGACATCGCAGCTGCCGGCAGAGCAGGGCACGCTGGTGGTCGTCCCGGCGGCGCCATAGCAGCTAACAGCCGAGCGCGAGTACCTTGTCAAGCAGACCTAACGAACGCGAAAGGGCTCTGAGATGAAGATTGGACGGTTTGTTCTGCGTTTGACGGTGGGCGCGCTGTTCTTCGGGCACGGCACGCAGAAGCTGTTTGGATGGTTCGGCGGGCACGGGCTCGACGCGACGGCTCAGGGCTTCGAGGCCCTCGGCCTGCGCCCGGGCAGGCGCAACGCGATCGCCGCGGGCGCCGCCGAGGCGGGAGGCGGCGCGCTGCTCGCCAGCGGAGCGGCGACACCGCTGGCGGCGTCGGTGTTGACGGCCACGATGCTCACGGCGATCGCGCGGGTTCACGCGAAGAACGGTCCGTGGGCCGGCGACGGCGGCTACGAGTACAACCTCGTGCTGATCGCCGCGGTGCTGACCCTGGCCGAGGGGAGCGGCGAGGAACGCAGCTGGCACAAGGCGCTCGGCGTGCTGCTCGCCGGTGCAGCGGGCGCGCTCGGCGCGCATCTGGCAGCCGAGGCGGCGGCACCTGCGCCCGAGCCGCCCGCGGCAGCGCAGGCGCCGGCCGAGGATGTCACCGAGCAGGTCGGGCAGAGCGGGTAGAGTTGCCGCGCCCGAACGGGAAGGATCTCGCCAGGACGGCGTCTTACGGCCGACGGTCCTACGACCGTCGGCCCCGCAACCGGATGGAGGATCTGACTGTGAGCGTGCACGTGCAGCGTCGAACGGACACACCCCGCCTCGCCAAGGCCCGTCGCTTCGGGCTCCCGCTGGTGAGCGCAGCCGCCTGCGTGCTCGCGCTGGGCGCCTGCGGGAGCTCCTCGAGCAACACCACCAGCAGCGCATCGACGCCAGCAGCCACGACGTCCTCGGCCGCGAGCGCCGCCTCGACGCCCACGACGGCCTCCACGCCCAGCAGCACAGCAGCGGCGCAGACGCTGAGCCTCGAAGCCAACAAGGAAGGCCAGCTCAAATACGACAAGACCTCGCTGACCGCCAACGCGGGCAAGGTCTCGATCGACATGACGAACATGTCGCCGCTGTCGCACAACGTGACCGTCGAATCCTCCTCGGGGGCGGTCCTGGGTGCGACGCCCACCTTCGACGGCGGCTCCAAGACGTTGACGCTGAACCTCAAACCAGGCACCTACAAGTTCTTCTGCTCGGTCCCCGGCCACCGCATGGCAGGGATGGAAGGCACCCTCACCGTCAAGTAATGGGGCACGCGAGATCCGCACACGCGTCGCTACGCTGACGCTCGCGGTGGCTGCGCTGCTCGCTTGCGCTCCGGCCGCGCTGGCGGGGAGCGGCGGCCTCGGCGGCTTCCAGCCGCTGACCCCCTGGCAGCGGCCACCCGTCTCGCTGCCCGCACCGAGGGCGCTGGACGACGCCGGCCTCGCCGAAGCGGGGCTTCGCCAGGCGGCGCGCTGGCGGCATGGGAGCTGGTACTGCGAATACCTGCACTGCGCCCACGGGCCCTACCCGTTGATCACCGTGTGGGGCGAGGTGCCGATGTTCGAGACCGCCGACGCGCTCCAGATCGCCGCCCCGTCAGCGGCGCACCGAGCGACGGTCGAACGCTTCGGGCGCGCGAACGAGCGCTACTGGGATCGCGCGCTGGGAGGCTACGCCCCGTATCCGGGAGACCGCGAAGCGGGCGTGTTGGCGTTCTTCGACGACAACGGCTGGGAGGGCCTCGGCTTCGTGAACGCCTACCAGGCCACCCACGAGCGCCGCTGGCTCGCGGACGCACAACGCGCGTTTCGCTTCATCGCCGCGCGCGGCTGGGACCGGGATGGCGGCGGGATGTGGTGGAACACCGGCCACCCCTACCACTCGGGTCCGGCGCTTGCAGCCGACAGCCTGCTCGGCGTCCTCCTATACGGCGCTGACCACGAACGCTGGCAGCTGGAAGACGTCAAGGAATACGTGGACTGGGCGAACGCCAACGACAACCACGACGAACGCCAGCTGTACCTCGAGCAGCCCAACCAGCCGGAATCGGTCAACGACTACGTGCAGGCGCCGCTGGTGTACGCCCAGTACCTGCTGTGCCAGGACGGGGAGGGCGAAAGCTACTGCGTGCAGGCCGGACGGGTGGCGGCGACGATGGCCGAGGAAGACGTGAACGCGTTCGGCTACGAATACAACTACGGACCTGAGTACGACGCGATCTTCATGCAGTGGATGGCGGCCTACGGGCGGGCGACCGGCGAGGGCTACTGGCTGACGCTCGCCGAGGTGAACGCCGCGGCGGCCTCCCAGAACGCCGCAAACGCGGGGGGCCTGTGGCTGGGCAGCTGGTGGGGCGGGGCGATCCGCGATCCGGAAACCCACCCCAACATGTTCCGCACGATGGCCGCCACAGCCAGCCTGTTCGCGTGGACGGCGGTGTACGCGGGCGCCTAGGTGAGGTCGCGCGCTTCGGCCGCGAGGTCGCGTTCGACCAGGCCGGTCTCGTAGGCGAGCACCACCGCCTGGACACGGTCGCGCAGGCCGAGCTTGGAGAAGATCCGTCCGACGTGGGTCTTGATCGTGTTCTCGCTGAGGATCAGCTCGTCGGCGATCTCGCTGTTGGAGAGCCCTCGAGCGATGAGACGCAGGACGTCGAGCTCGCGGCTCGACAGCTCGGCGAGGGCGGGGGGCGTGCCGCCGGTGACAGGTCGGGCGGCACGGGTGAACTGAGCGATCAGTCGCCTGGTGATCGACGGCGCGATCAGGGCGTCACCGGCGGCAGCTACGCGCACGGCGTCGAGCAGCCGGTCTGCGGGGGTGTCCTTGAGCAGGAAGCCGCTTACGCCGATCCTGAGCGCCTCGTAGATGTACTCGCTGACGTCGAACGTCGTGAGCATCACGACAGCGGTCCTGAGACGATCGTCGGCGAGGATCCGGCGGGCGGCCGCGAGGCCGTCCAGCTCTGGCATGCGGATGTCCATCAACGCGACGTCCGGGCGCCGCCGGGTGACGACGTCGACGGCGGCGCGGCCGTCATCGGCCTCGCCGATGACTTCGATGTCCGGCTCGGCCTCGAGGATCACCCGAAAGCCCGTCCGCAGCAGGCGCTGGTCGTCGGCGATGACGACCGTTATCGGTCGTGCCGGCGCATCCGGCTCGCTTGGCGGCAGCCCGCTGGTCCTCGTCCTCTCGCCACTGCACGATCGCGACCGACACGGGCTCGGAGAGCCCCTTGAAGCGCATTGCGCCGGCAGGGCGCATCAGAGCGGTGACGCGCGACCAGGCGACCCGGCGAACCACATCACTCGCGAGCACCTCACCGTCGCCGGCGGCATCGCACAGCCGGCTCGCGACGATCACCGGCGTGCCGTGCAGATCCTCGCCTTCCACGAGCGGCTCGCCCGCGTCGAGCCCGATCCGGAGCGACAGTCCACCCTCGGCGCCGGTCGTCGCGCGCTGTATGTCGATCGCGCATCGCACCGCGTCGGCAGCACTCGTGAAGGCGACCATGAGGCCGTCGCCCGCCGACTTGATCTCCCGGCCGCCGTGTTCGAGGACGGCGGCGCGCAGGCTCGCGAAGTGCTCGCGGCGCAGAGCATCGGCGGCCTCGTCGCCGAGGCGGTCGAACAGCGCCGTGGAGCCGACGAGGTCTGTGAACATGACGGTGAGGAACGGGGTTTCGGTCATGCTCGCCTCGATCATCGCCGATCGTGGCTCGCCCCGTGGGATGATCTTGGCGAGGCGAAATCACTCGGCCGGATGACGATGCTCGAGCGGTCGGCTGGCGATGATCGTGGCGATCCTTGCGTACGAGTGAGAGGAAAGCCACCATGTCTTCAATGCTCCAAACCGGAGAGCCGATCGGCCGCCGCGATATCGTGATCGCCGCAGTGCTGAGCCTGCTCGGCCTCGTCCTGATTTACAGCGACGCGGTCGAACCCAAGATCAACGCCAGCTATTTGGCGATCCCGGCCTTCCTGGCGGTGACGGTGCCGCTCGTGTGGCGCCGCTCGGCGCCACTGCTCGCGCTGGGCGTGACATTGATCGCGCTGGCCGCGCACGTTCTGTTGTTCGGCGAAATGACGCGCTGTGGAATCGTGTTCCCGCTGACCTGGATACTGGTCTTCGCCGCGGCCGTGCGCCTGGCAGCGAGGTCCTGCGCTGGTCGGTCTCCTGCTCGGCTTCGGTTGCATCGCCGTGATGGGCAGCGCAGACAGCCAGGTACCGTTCGGCGAAATCCCGCCGTTCCTCGTGCTGACCGTCCTGGTTTGGGGCGCGGGAAGGGTGGCGCACTCGCGTACCCGAGCGGCCGTCGAGCTGCACGAGAGCACCGAGCAGCTCCGCGCGCTGCGCGACGAGCGCGCTCGCCTCGAGGTCGCGACCGACCGCGAGCGGCTCTCCGGCGAGCTGGACGAGCTGCTTCAGCGACGGCTCGGAGAGTTGGCGCAGCTCGCCGACGCCGGCGCCGCCACGATCGACGCCGCGACCGCGACAGCCACGCTCGCGAGCATCGAGCAGGAGAGCCGCCAGACGCTCCAGGAGATGCGAGCGCTGGTCGGAGTGCTGCGAAGTAGCGACGAGTCAGCCGGTCCGCTGGCTCCGCAGCCGACGCTCACGGCTCTCGATGCGATGATCGTCCAGGCCAGAGGGCGCCGACGCCCAGCTGGTCGTGGAAGGCAGCCCGCGTGCCCTTCCGGCGGGGATCGAGCTGTCTGCCTATCGGATCGTCGAACACCTGCTGGGCGCGCTGGATGATGCACCCGGCGTCGACGTTCGCTTGCGCTTCGGCGACAGCGCGCTCGAGGTGGTGGTCGCCGGTCCGACGAGCCGGCGCCGCGACATCGGTGCCGCGATCGAGCGCGCGCGCGAGCGGGCACAGCTGCACCAGGGCACGCTCGAGGCGAAGATCGATGGCGGACGGGCACGCGCGGTCGCCGAGCTGCCGCTCGCGGTGGCCTGAGGTGTCCGGGCGTCGCGTCGACCTGGCGGTGGGGCTCGCGGGTGCGAGTCTCGCCGCCGTGGGCAGTGTCGCTCTCGGCACGGACCTGCTCGCACTGCTCGCGGCGGCAACGTGTGGAGGGGCTCTCGGCCTCTGCCGTTCGCACCCGACGACCGCGTGGATGATCGCCGCCGCCGCCACCGCCATCGCGGCGCCGGAGGGTGGCGTGCAGCTGCTGCCGTTCCCGCTGGTCACCTTCAGCGCGTTTGGAGCTGGACGATGGGCCGAGCGTCAGGTCGGCGATCGTAGGTGGGCTGGCGCTCGTGGCCATTTCGCTCGCCGCCGCGGTCGTGAGCGGCGAAGACTGGGTGCCGTACGTGCTGGCGTCGGGTGTCGGCTGGATCGTCGGCCGGGCGGTACGCGAGCGCCAGCTCGTCACCGACAAGCTGGGCGAACGCGCCCGCGAGCTCGCGCAGGAACAAGACGCCTACGCTGAGCTGTCTCGGTCCGCTATGAGCGCGCACGGATCGCGGCCGAGCTGCACGACATCGTCGCGCACGCGATCAGCGTCATGGTCGTTCAGGCGGGCGCCGGGCAGCGGCTGGCCGCGACCAGCCCGGAGCTGACGGCTGAGACCTTCGACGCGATCTCCGCCGCGGCACGGCAGGCGGAGGCGGACATGGGCCGACTGGTCGCACTGCTGGCCGACGAGGAGGCGATCGGAGAGGCGCCGGACCTCGAGCTCGTCGAGGAGCTCGTCGCGCGGGCCGCCGGCAGTGGCCTGGACGTGACGCTACGACTGGAGGGCTGGCGCGACGGGCTTCCGTTGGCCGTCACCCAGACGGCCACGCGAATCGTTCGCGAGAGCCTGACCAACGCGCTGCGCTACGCCACCGGAGCCCCGGTGCGGGTTCTGCTCCGCGGGGAGCCGGGCACGGTGACGGTCGAGGTCTGCAACGGTCCGGGCGCGAATGCGAGCTCGCTCGCCGGCCATGGCACGGGCAACGGACTGCGCGGCCTGCATGAACAGCTCGACTCGATCGGAGGACAGCTCGATGCCGGCCCCACCGACGACGGCGGCTGGCGCCTGCGCGCGCAACTGCCGACATACGCCCGCGCGGCCGACCGCGTCTAGCGAACCCACACGATGTCGCCGATGGCGAGCATCCCGAAGACCGTGTGAGCGGCTTCGATCGGCAGCTCGACGCAGCCGTTGGACTGGGGGAAGCCGTAGGATTCGCGGGGGTAGCCGTGGACGGCGTCGCCGCCGTTGAAGTAGTTGACCCATGGCACATCGGGCACGTCGTATTTGGTGCCGTCGGGGTCTTCGCCTGCCATCGTGGTGGACACGTAGCGGGCGTAGATCGGGAAGATGCCCTGCGCCGTTTCCGCGCCGCTGACGCCGGTGTTGACGGGCGTCGTGAACGCCACGCGGTGGCCGCGGTGCAGGAACAGCGTCTCGGGCAGCGACTCGGTCACGGTCGCCCACGTGTATGGCTGGGGGATGCGCTTGCCGACGGTCTCATCGAACAGCAGCGTGTCCCAGGTGGCGCTGTCGACTTCGCCGCTGACGGGCAGCCGGTTGTCCTGCTGGAAGATCTCGAGCGCTCCGCGCGTGGTCGCGTCCAGCTGGCCGAGCTGGGCCGGCGGCGCGCCAGCGGGGTCGGGCGCGAGCGCGCCACGCGGCGGGTCATACGCGAGCGCAGCGGCTTCGTGGCGCGTCTCGCGCCCGCGCGGGATGTGCACGCGGTAGCGCGGTCGAAACCTCGCGGCGATGTAGCCCAAGCGCGCGAGCGCCTGCTGAAGTCCGGCGAGCGGCGGGCAACCGACGCGCACGTGGGCCGTGCGTTTACGCCCCAGCTGCGCGTGTCCGGTGGAGCTCGTGCGCGCCCACACGGTCAGCGCGTAGCTCGAGCACGGCTCGAGCGTCGAGGCGGGTTTGAACACCCACGCGCTACCGATGATGCTCCAGCTGCCCGCCACCGTCGGCTCGAGTGTCGGCGAGGGCGAGCTCGGAGAGGGTGGTGCCGAGAGGCCGACCGCGAGCCCCTGGCTGCCGTTGACGACCACGTTGGGCAGCGCAGTGAGCCGCGTGGGAGGGAGCTTGACGGTCGTGGCCGCGTCGGCCGCGCGAGCGCCGAGGAGCGAGCCGATTGGCGCCCCCAGCACGATCGCGGCGGTGGCCAGGACGGTCATCAGCAGGGCGGCTGTGCCACGCCTCATGCGAGCAAGGCTAACGCAAGCCCTGTGAGCTTCATGAACGTCCGCGTTCAGATCCAGGCGGCGTCCGGACGCGACAGCAGGTGCACGGCGAGACCGATGCCCAGCACGAGCGCGCCCGCGAGTGCGAGCGACGCGGCGACCGAGACGTGCAGGACGAGCAGCCCGCCGGCGAGCGCGCCTAGCAGCATCGCCGCGACGGCGATCGACCGGCGAGCGAGCCTGGATCCCTCGCCGCCGACCACGCTCGCTTCGGAGACGATGCCGGTGAGCGTTTTCGTGAGCACCGTGGTCGTCAGCTCCGGGACCGCCAGGCGCTGCGCGGTCGCGTTCTGGACACCCATGGCGATCGCCATCGGCACTATCAGCGCATCGCGGACGCCCGCGTCCAGCGGTTCGCGAGCGATCAGCGCGATCACCAGCGCCACCGCCAGCAGCGCCCCTTGCGTCGCGCTCGACGCGCGCAGCAGGTGGCCGCGGTGCGCGGGTGTGAGCGCGCCGATGCGTCCTCCCGCGAGCGCTCCGAGCAGGAACGAGCCGAGCGCGATCAACGAGCTGGCGGCGGAGACGCCGTGAGCTCCCGCGAGGGCGAAGCCGAGGAACACGACGTTGCCGGTCATGTTGGCGACGAACACGTGCCCCAGCTCCAGGTAGCTCGTGGCGTCGACCACGCCGGTGACGATCGTGAGCGCAACCGTCATCGGCACGAGCGGTCCATGGCGGTCGCCCGGCAGCGGTCTGAACGTGTGCACGGCGTCGCGCCAGGTGCTGCGGATAGCCTTCGCGAGGTCCACGCGAGTGAACGGTAAACCGATGAAGACCTTCGAGAGCTTTGACGGCCTGACGATCGCCTACCAAGAGTGGGGCGAGCAGGGCTCTGGGCGCCCGCCCGTCGTGCTCCACCACGGCTTCGTCGCCAACGCGGAGGCCAACTGGGTCGCGCCGGGGGTGATCGACGCGTTGCTCGCAGCCGGCCGCGCCGTGGTCGCTCCGGATGCCAGGGGCCACGGCGCGTCGGACAAGCCCCACGAGCCGTCTCGCTACGGCGAGCAGCAGATGGCGCGCGACCTGGCGACGCTGCTCGAGCTGATCGGCGCCCCCGAGGTCGACCTCGTCGGCTACTCGATGGGCGCGGTCGTCGCGTTGATCTACGCGAGCGGCGCCGGCCAGCGCCAGGGCCAGACCACGCCCGGGAGAGTGCGGCGGCTGGTGGTGGGCGGCGTCGGCTCGGGCGTGGTGGAGTGCGGCGGCGTGGACCGGCGCGTGATCTCCAACGACGCGATCATCGAAGCCCTGCGGGTGCCGGACGCCGGCACGCTCGCCGACGGCGGGGCCGTCGCGTTCAGGCGGCTCGCGGACGCGTTGGGCGCGGACCGGGAGGCGCTGGTCGCGCAGGCAAGCTCGATCTTCCGGGGCGAGATCCCGCTCGATCGGATCGCCGCGCCGACGCTGGTGCTGGCAGGGGACAGCGACCCGCTGGCGGTCAGGCCGGAGGTGCTCGTGGCGGCGATCCCGAACGCGACGCTCGGTGTGCTCTCGGGCGATCACATGCAGGCGGTGGCCGATCCCGGGTTCGCGGAATCGATCGTAGATTTTGTGGCCTGAGGGCGCCAAGCCCGTCGCGGCCGAGCGGCCGTGAGCATCTGGGAAATCGTGGCGATCGCGCTCGCCGGGCTGGCCGCGGGCACGATCAACACCGTCGTCGGCAGCGGCACGCTGATCACCTTCCCGGTGCTGCTCGCGTTCGGCTACGCGCCCGTGACTGCGAACGTGTCGAACACGATCGGCCTCGTGCCGGGATCGGTGTCGGGCGCGGTCGGCTATCGCCGCGAGCTCGTCGGCCAGGGCGCCCGCGCACGGCGCTTCGGCGCGGTGTCGGTGGCTGGCGGGATCACCGGCGCGGTGCTGCTGCTGGTGCTGCCAGCCTCCGCCTTCAAGGCGATCGTGCCGGTGTTCATCGCGCTCGCGCTGGTGCTGATCGTGGTGCAGCCGCGGCTCGCCCGCTCGCTCGCCAAGCGCGATCTCGACGAGCGCAAGGGCGTGGTGGTGCTGCCGCTGGCGCTGTACCTGTCGGGCGTGTACGGCGGCTACTTCGGCGCGGCGCAGGGGATCCTGCTGCTCGGCATCCTCGGCGCGGTGCTGGCGCAGAGCCTTCAGCGCACGAACGCGCTGAAGAACGTGCTCGCCGGCCTCGTCAACGGCGTCGCCGGCGTGTACTTCGCGCTGGCCGCGCACGTCGACTGGGGCGCGGCGGCGATCATCGCGTGCGCGTCGGTCATCGGCGCGCAGCTCGGAGCCCGCTATGGTCGGCGGCTGAGCCCGGATGCCCTGCGCGCTGTGATCGTGGTCGTGGGGGTGTTCGCGATCGTGCGGCTGTTGGCTGGGTGAGGCGTCGATGCGCGGTGCGACACTGTGCCGGTGGCCGAGGAACGCTCACTGACCGGGGGCTGCCTATGTGGGGGCGTGCGGTTCGAGCTGAGCGAGCCCGCGCCGGTTGCCGGCTACTGCCACTGCACGCGCTGTCAGCGGCGCACGGGCACCGCGTCCTCGGCGCAGGCGAGGATCGACGGGCGCACCCTGAGCCTGGTGCAGGGCGAGGATCTGGTGAAGGTCTGGCGTCACCCCGACGGCGGCTTCGAGAAGCTCTTCTGCACGGACTGCGGCGGGCACCTGTTCAGCCGCAACCCGGATGACCCGAGCGAGATGAGCGTGCGTCTGGGCGCGTTCGACGGCGATCCGGGGGTGCGCCCGAGCTGGCGCGCGTTTGTCGCCTACGCGGCCGTGTGGGAGCCGGTCCCCGACGACGGGCTGGAACGCCTGGCCGAGGGAAAGCCACGCGTCGTGTGACGGGGTGCAGGGCGCTGCGCATAGCACCGCGGATCGCCGTGCGACGCTCGTGACCCTCGAGCGATGAACGGCGACAGAGGACAGCTCCCCGATCGATCGCGTCGCGAGCGCTCGGCGGACGACGGCCTCCAGCAGGAGGGCGCGCCCGACGCCAGGGTGACCGTGAGCGCGCAACTGCCCAAGCTCGACGAGCGCGCGCTGGCGGGGCTCAGCGAAGTGGGACGCAGCTGGGCGGGGTGCATGCCCCCACGGGAGGTGTGGGAGCGCGCGCTTCCGGTCGATCGTCGGCTCGAGTTCGCAGATCCGCAGCGGCCGCGCAACGGCCGCTTCCTGGAGATCCGCAGCGCGCCACGCGGCACCAACGACGACGAACTCGAAGCGACCCCACGCGCGGGCGAGGAGGACTCGCGATGGGGTCGCGTGGCCTACGCGGCGCGGCAGCGGTTGATCGGTCCGGCGCTGCGAAGCACGGCGATCGCAGAGGAGCAGATGGGGCGCCTGCTCGCGCTCGCCGTGCTCTCGCCCGACGCGCTCTCCTCCGTTGCATACGGGCCGGAAGCGATGCTCGCGATCCTCGTGCTCGCCGGCGCCGGCGAGTTGAAGCTGTCGCTGCCGATCGGCGCGGCGCTGGCGGTGTTGATGCTGTCCGTGGGCCTCGGCTACCGCCAGGTGATCCGAGCGTACCCGCACGGCGGCGGCTCCTACATCGTCGCCAGCGACAGCCTCGGTGCTCGTTGGGGGCTGCTGGCGGGAGCGGGGCTGATCGTCGACTACATCCTCACGGTCGCGGTGTCGGTCGCCGCCGGCGTGGAAGCGGTCACCTCGGCGATCCCCTCGCTGACCTCGGCGAGGGTCGTGATCGGCCTGCTGGTGATCGTGCTGCTGGTGGCGGGCAACCTGCGCGGCGTGCGCGACGCCGGCGCCTTGTTCGCCGGGCCCGCCTACCTGTTCGTGGCGGCGATCGGCCTGGTGGTGGTCGCGGGCCTGGTCAAGGCGGCTTCGCACGGCTTTCACCCTGCCGCGCCGGCGCCGGCGCATCGTGCGATCGAGGCGGTCGGCGTGCTGTTGGTGCTGCGTGCGTTCGCGTCGGGGGCGACCGCGATGACCGGGATCGAGGTGATCTCCAACGCCGTTCCCGTGTTCCGCCCGCCGCAGGCCCGTCACGCCCGGCAGACGCTGTCGGTGATGCTGGCGCTGCTGATCTCGATGTTCATAGGGGTGGTGCTCGTCGCGCACTTCCTCGGCGCCGCGCCCGGGGGCGACGAAACTCTTCTGTCGCGTGTCGCACACGACAGCGTCGGCAGCGGCGTGGCCTACGGCTTCGTGCAGGTGGCGACCACGCTGGTGCTGCTCGTGGCGGCCAACTCGGCGTTCAACGGCTTTCCGCGACTGCTGTACTTCATGGCTCGCGACAGCTACGTGCCGCGGTTGTTCCTACGCATGGGCGACCGCCTCGCGTTCAGCAACGGCATCCTCGTTCTGGCCGTCCCGGCGGCCGTGATCTTCGCCGCCTTCGGCGGCCACACGATCCCGCTGATCCCGCTGTTCGCGATCGGCGTGTTCCTCGCGTTCACGCTCGCCCAGAGCGGGATGGTCGCGCACTGGTGGCGCCAGCGCGATCGTGGCTGGCGCGCCGCGCTCGCGACCAACCTGGTGGGCGCCGTGCTGTCGGCGGCGGTGGTGCTGATCGCAGCGCTGACGAAGTTCACCGAGGGTGCGTGGGTGGTCGTGGTGCTGGTGCCGCTGATCGTGATGGCGTGCAGGCGAGTGCACGCGCACTACGAAAGCGCCCGCGAGGCGCTCACGCCACGCGCCAAGGAGGGCAATGGCACCGGGTCTGCGGGCGTTGCGCCGCCGCGGCTGGGATCGGGCAGCGCCGGTGCCATGGCCGAGGCGCAGTACGACCCCTCGGAGGTGCACAGCTTCGCCGTGGTCCCGGTCGCGGTGCTCGACCTCGCCGCCCTGCACGCGCTCGCCTACGCGGTCTCGCTGTCCCAGCCGGTGCTTGCCGTGCACGTCAGTCCCAGCGAGGGTGAGGCCGTCAGCTTCCACCGCGCGTGGCGAGCGTGGGGCGATCATCTGCCGCTGGAGATCGTGGTGTCTCCCTACCGAGCGACGGTCGCGCCGCTGGCCAACTACATCGCCACGCTTCACAACCAGCGTCCGGACGTGACGCTAACGCTGGTCGTGCCCCAGATCGTCGTCGCCAAGCGCTGGCAGCGGATCCTGCACAACGGCATCGCCGCGCGCCTGCGCGCCGCTCTGATCGCCTACGACGGGATCGTGATCACGACCGTGCCCTTCCACCTGCGCCCGTGAGCGTGTGCCGCACGAGCAATGGCCGCCGCGGGGGCGGACGCTGCCTGCGCCCGCGAGCGTCTACGCTTGCAGCTGACGATGCCAACGTGCACTCACCTCGACACCGTTCGCATCACCCAGCTGCCAGAGTCGGTCGAGGGCTGTGAGGATTGTCTGGCGATCGGATCGCCATGGCTGCACCTGCGGATCTGCCTGGAGTGCGGCAAAGTCGGCTGCTGCGATGACTCGCCCAACCGCCACGCCACCGCGCACGCGCAAAGCAGCGAGCACCCGCTGATCCGCTCGCTCGAGCCCGGTGAGACCTGGTCGTGGTGCTACATCGACGAGGTCGCGATGGTGATTGCCGAGGTGCACGGCGAGACGCGCATCCCGCCCTCCCCGCTGGGTGGCTGATCGGATGGCCTCGCCGGTCAGCCGGGTGCTGTCGAGCTCGCAGCTCGCGGTGCTGGCAGCGCGCGGCGAGCAGCGGACGGCCGAGGTGGGGGAGACGCTGTTCCAGATCGGCGACAGGACCTACCCGTTCATCGCGATCGTCGAGGGCGAGATCGCGGTGCTCGACGGCTCCGGGCACGAGATCGTCCGCCACGGCTCCTCTGGCTTCGTGGGCGAGATGAACCTGCTCTCCGGTCAGACCGTCTACCTCACCGCGGTCGCTACCGAGCCAACGCGCTACATCGCGGTCGATCGCGAGGTGCTCAGGAAGCTGCTGTTCGAGGACAGCTCGCTCGCGGACCTGCTGCTCACAGCCTTCGTGGAGCGCCGCGAGCTGCTCCAGCAGCGCCAGGGCGTCGGCTTCGAGATCATCGGCCCGCGCACGCTGGCGGACACGCGTCGCCTGCTCGACTTCGCCAGGGCTCAGCGGCTTGCTTATACGTGGATCGATCCCGCCGACGCGCAGGACGAGGCCGCTCGGGCCAGCGCCGCCCGACGGCTGCCGCTGGTGCGCCTGCCGGGTGGCGTGGAGCTCGAGAACCCGAGCAACGGCGCCCTCTCGCGGGCATTGGGCATCGGGCTCGAGCTCGCGCAGCGCGAAGACGTGGACCTGCTCGTGGTCGGCGGGGGACCGGCCGGTCTCGGTGCGGCGGTGTACGGCGCGTCGGAGGGGCTGGACACGCTCGTGGTGGAGAGCACGGTGCTCGGCGGCCAGGCTGGGACCTCGCGCAGGATCGAGAACTATCTCGGCTTCCCGGCCGGGATCAGCGGCACGGAACTGACGAGCCGCGCGATCACCCAGGCTCGGAAGTTCGGCGCCCGCGTCGCCTCGCCGTACCGAGCCAAGACGCTCGAGCCGGATCGCGAGCGCCACCTCGTCACGCTAGATGACAGCACGCAGGTGTGCGCGCGCACCGTCCTGCTTGCGACCGGCGCAGCGTACAGGCGACTGCCGGTGGCGGACCTCGATCAGTACGAGGGCGTCAGCGTGTTCTACGCCGCCGGGCCGCTCGAGGGACAGCTGTGCGGAGGCCAGCGCGCGGGGGTCGTCGGCGGCGGCAACTCAGCGGGCCAGGCGGCGGTCTGGCTGGCGCGCGGGGGTGCGCTCGTCACGCTCCTGCACCGTCGCGGCGACGTGCGCGAGACGATGTCGCAGTACCTCGTCGATGAGCTCGAGCGCTTCGGGGTGGCGGTCCGTGACCGCTCGGAAATCACCGAGCTTCACGGGCAGGACGGGCAGCTCGAGGCCGTCACGTTCAGCGACGGCGCGCAGATGGCGCTGTCCTATCTGTTCCTGTTCCTCGGCGCCGATCCCTGTACCGACTGGCTCGGCGACGCGGTCGCGCGCGGCCCGCACGGCTTCATCCTCACCGGTGCCGAAGCCGGTGCGGACGGCCTGCTGGAGACGAGCGTTCCGGGCGTGTTCGCGGCCGGCGACGTGCGCGCCGGCTCGATCAAGCGCTGCGCGACGGCGGTCGCGGAGGGCGCGACGGTAGTGCGCTTCGTGCACGAGCACCTGGCGCCGGCCGCCACCGTGCTCTAGCTCTCGACGGCCTCCAGCTCGCGCTTCATCGCCTCGGCCAGCGCGAGCACGCCCGACAGCGGTCGGAACATGACGTACAGCTCGTCGATCAGGCCATCCTCGCGCACGTGCATGAAGTCACACCCTTCGACCTCGCGATCGCCGATGTGAGCGCGGAACACGAGCGCGTGGTCGGCGGCGTCGGGCGCTCCGATCTGGCGGATGTAGTGGAAATCCTCGAGCACTCGTGCCACCGCGCGCAGCAACAGCTCGACCTGCTCGCGGCCGTGGTAGGGCCGGTGGACGACGGGGCTGCGGAATACGACGTCGTCGCTGAACAGCGCCACCAAGGCATCGATGTCATGACTCTCGACCGCGTCACGGAACTGTTGCATCTGCATCTCCTTTTGTGTTTGCAAGCTCGTTGGGCGCAACCGGCGCCACCCCTTGCTGTGGGCGCGCCTGCCAGCCGCGCTCGATGCGCTGCATCATCGACGGGTACACGATCAGGTGCCGGAACGGTCTGATGGCAGCCATGTAGGCGTCGCCGAGCAGGCCGTTGGGCTTCACCAGAACGGCCATCTGGCCGCGGTAGCAGCCTGTCCCGTCGGAGACCCAGCCGAGGTGCATGACGCCATGCACCGTCGCGTTGGCGATCTCCGCGGCCCACTCGTCGTCGAGCATGTACAGGGAGCTGAACGGAGGCACAGCGAACTGCGGAGCACGCCGCTCGCGCAGGTCCTCGGGCAGCCGCTCGCGCAGGCTGGCCACCCTCGAGTCAAGACCGCTGCGCTGATCGTCCCAACCGAACAGCTCACCAAGCCTGTGCCGCAGCGCCCACAGCGTGCGCGCGGGCAGGGAGAGCTCCTGCGAGCCCTCGCGCGAGCCAAAGCTACGCACCAGCCACGGGAAGTCGTCGCGGCGACCGGGCGTCGGCAACGCCCACACATCCTCGACGCGGAAATCGCGGGTCAGCTCGTGGATGCGCCACGGCTGCGAGGTGTGGGCCGCCCGCGGAAGCCTCATGCACGCATCCATCCATACGGCATCGTATCGATACGGTAGTGTATGGAAACGGCGAAGTCAAGCCGGCGTGAGAAGAGATCGAACCGACGAATGCCCGCCCCGACCCGAACTCCGCGCAGCAGCTGGGTCGAAGAGGGGCTGCGCGCGCTGGGTGGCGGCGGGCCGGACGCCGTGCGGATCGAGAAACTCGCACAGGCGCTCGGCGTCAGCAAGGGCGGCTTCTACTGGCACTTCGACGGGCGCCCGGCACTGCTGGAGGAGATGCTGGACGCGTGGGAGCGCTTGATGATCGACGAGGTGATCGAGCGCGTGGAGGCTGGCGGCGGGGACGCCACAGCGAAGCTTGCGCGGCTGTCCTCGCTAGCGTCCTCCAGCCGCGAGCTGATGAAGATCGAGCTGGCGATCCGCGAGTGGGCGCGGCGCGACCGAGCGGTCGCCAAGCGCCTGAAGCGCATCGACAACCGGCGCATGGAGTTCGTGCGCACGTTGTTCGGGGCGCTCTGCCGCGACGAGGACGAGGCGGAGGCTCGCAGCATGCTGTACCTGTCGCTGTGGCTGGGGAACCACCTGATCGCGGCCGATCACGGCACGCGCAGCCGCGCGGACGTGCTGCGACGGGCCTTGCAATCGCTCGAGCGCTGACCCCGCGTACACCGTATACAGGGCGCTCCGATCGTGCTAGGCTGGCGCTATGCGTACAGCGTATACAGCCGTCCCGCTGACGCGCGCGCGGGTGCTCGACGCGGCCCTCGCGGTTGCCGAGCGCGAGGGCCTGGAACGCCTGTCGATGCGCCTGGTGGCACGCGAGCTGGGGGTCTCGCCGATGGCGCTCTACCGTCACGTCGCCAACAAGGACGACCTGCTCGACGGGCTCGTGGAGCGGCTGCTGGGGGAGCTCGGTCTGCCCGACGAGTCGCTGCCCTGGGACGAGCGCCTTCGCATCCTCGCCCGCGAGCTGCGCGCGCTGGCGCGCCGGCGTCCGAGACTGTTCGGCCTGCTGCTGCAACGGCGGGCGGTGGGCGCAGGGGCCACCCGTGCCCGCGAGGCCGCGCTGCGCGCGCTGGCGGACGCCGGCCTGGATCACGCGGCAGCGGCGCGAGCCGAGCGACTGCTGAGCACGGTGATCTTCGGCTTTGCCTTCTCAGAGGCGGCGGGGCGCTTCGACGGCGTGGACGTGGACGAGGAGTTCGACGCTGCACTGGCGGCGTTGGCGCGCGTGGTGGTGGCCTGATGGACCCGGGCGCGCCGTCACGCACGGCTGAGTACATGGCGCTGTTTCGTGCGCTCGAGTCCGCGCGCCCGCCTCAGCGGCGGCTGTTCGAGGATCGCGACGCGGTGTGCTTCCTGGGCCCCGGGCTGCGCGCGGTGGTCCGCGCAGCGCGCCTGCCGCCGTTGGCGTGGGCGGCGTGCGCGTACATCGATCGTCGCTGGCCCGGCCCGCGCCTGTCGGGCGTGGTGCGAACGCGGGTGATCGACGACTTCGTGGTGAGCGCGATCAGCGGCGGCTGCACGCAGGCGCTGCTGCTGGGAGCCGGCTATGACACCCGCGCGGGCAGGCTGGGCGCGCTCGCCTCGGCGAGCGTGTTCGAGGTCGATCACCCGATGACCCAGAGGCGCAAGCGCGAGGCGCTCGGAGCGACCCCGCGCAACGTGCGCTACGTGCCTGCGGACCTCGAGCGCGACTGTCTGGCGGCAGTGCTCGCAGAGGCCGGGTTCGATCGGGCCGAGCGAACATGCGTCGTGTGGGAGGGCGTCTTCAGCTACCTCACGCCGCAGGCGATCGACCTGACGCTGTCGGTGCTGGTGGAGCTGTGCGCGCCAGCCAGCCGGATCCTGCTCACGTACGTCGACGAGCGCGCGCTGGCGGGACCGCACACGGCGACACCAGCTTGGGTGGCGGCTGTGCAAGCGGTCGGTGAGCCGTTTCGCACGGGCTTGCATCCAGAACACGCGAGCGCGTTCTTCGCGCAGCGGGGTCTGTGCCTGCTTGCGGACGAATCGACCACGCAGGCCGCTCACCGCCTCGGCGTAGCCAGGGCGCAGACGATCCCCGGCTTCTATCGCCTGGCGACGCTCGAGGTCCCGGCTGCGGCCGACGAGCAGGAGGCCGGCTCTGCGTGCACCCGCTCCCACTCCTCGGGCGGGCCGATCGTCGAGGCCTCGGGGCCGAAACGCGCGGCGTAGGCGCGGTTGAGCTCGCGCCAGCGCTCGCCGGAATCCGGCCCGGAATCCGGTGGGCTCTGCTCGCCGGCGAGCTCGTTGCGGAGGCGATCCAGGCACGTATGCCAGCCTGCCGCGTCCCGCGCCGCCTTGCCGAGCTCCAGCATCGTGGCCGTGAACGCCAGCGCTGTCCCCTGGTCCCCGGGCGTGAGCTCGAAACGAAGAACATCCGGCCCCCAGCGCAGTTCGAGCAGCGACGTTGGCTCGAACGCGAGCATCTCGCCCTCCATCTGGTCGTGTGCGCGCGTGTTGGTCATGGCTGCTCGCTCCTCGCTGGTCGTCTTGGATCGATGACGCGCCTAGAGGACGAACGGAATCAGCATCCTCGTGCCGGCTCGGTACGCCGGGTAGGCCTTGGGAAACGTCGCGGTCAGGTTCCGCTCCTCGACCGACGCGGAGTAGTAGAAGTAGACGGCCAGGATCGCAACCACGATCAAGCCGCCGAGGTTGTTGGCGAGCGCGGTTCCGAGCACGGCGAGCAGAAGTCCCGAGTAGATCGGATGGCGGATCAGGCGGTAGGGGCCGGAGGTCACGAGCTCTGGCTCGGCCTTCTCGGTCATCGGCATTCCCCAGTTGCGTCCGAGATGCACGCGGGCCCAGACTGCGAGCGCTATCCCGAGGGCGAACACGACGGCGCCGATCGCTGCCAGGAGCGGGCTGTTGACGTCCAGGTTGCCGCCGCGAAAGACGTGGACCAGCAGGATCACCGAGATCGCGGTCACGCCGCCCAGGGGGATCCGGCGTCTACTGGCTTTGCCCTGCTTGACGGCGACGGCCGACCCGAGCCAGTAGATCCAGAACACGATCCAGCCGATCGTGATTGCCGTCCTGAGCGTGTGCATGTCCTCCGCGCCGGTGTCGATCGGTAGATGCTCGGCCTCAGGCTGCCTGCGAGGTGTCCGTGGCGGCGGCCGCCCGCAGCGCGCTGAGCGCCTTGCTGAACTGACGCAGCGCGCCGTCGGACAGGGTGGAGCCCAGCCGCGTTTGCAGCTCTGCCTCGAACGTGCTCGTCGCCCTTGCCAGCGCCTTGCGTCCGGCGAGCGTCAGCTCGATGATCGACGAGCGACGATCCTCGGGATTCGGGCGGCGGTTGCAGTAGCCAGAGGCCTCGATCGAATCGACGAGCTTGCTCACCCCACCGGTCGTCAGCGACAGCTCTCCAGCTATGTCGTAGACCCGACAATCCGGGGTCCTGGCGATCACCTGCATCGGCTCGAACTTGTGCAGGGGCAGATCGTGCTCGGCCCGAAGGCGGGCGTCTATGGCGTTCCAGAGCTCCGTCTCGAAGCGGATCAGGTCGCTGAAGAGCTGCTTTAGATCGTGCATCGCGCTCCTCCATGGCTGCTCGCCGGCAGTGCCCGCCTGACGATTCTCCGGTTGATTGCCTACATCCCACACCTTAGTGGCCGACCTCGAGCGCCTCGCTCGATCTATATGATGAGTTCCGTGGAAGCCAATTCCGAGGATGCGGTCAAAGACGAGTCCTCGCTCCAGGCGCTTTCCGAGGCGTGATGCAGGCTCGTGCCGTCGCGGCGACCATGCGCGCGGTCGTGCTCGACGCCCCCGGCCCTCCAGAGGCACTGACGATCCGTGAGCTGCCGACTCCCAGGCCCGAGCCGGGGTGGGTGCTGATCGAGGTCAAGGCGTTCGGACTCAACCGCTCGGAGCTGCACACGCGTCTCGGCCTCGCAGAGGGCGTGACGTTCCCGCGCGTCCTGGGGATCGAGGCGACCGGGATCGTCGCCGACTGCCCGGGCGGCGAGTTCGCGGCAGGCCGACAGGTCGCGGCGATGATGGGCGGGATGGGCCGCGTGTTCGACGGCGGATACGCCGAATACACGTGCGTGCCCGCCAAGCAGGTGATCGCCTTCGAGAGCGCGCTGGAGTGGGCGAGCCTGGGTGCCGTGCCCGAGATGCTCCAGACCTCCTACGGGTCGTTGACGATCGGCCTTGACGCGCAATCGGGTGAGTCGATCCTGATCCGGGGCGGCACCTCGTCGGTGGGGATGGCCACCGCGGTCCTCGCCAAGCGCAGGCAGATGACCGTGCTCGCCACGACACGCAACCCCGCCAAGGCCGGCGCGCTGCGAGCCATCGGGGTCGATCAGGTGGTGATCGACGAGGGCGAGGTCGCGCCGCAGGTGCGGGCGATCCTGCGGAATGGAGTCGACAAGGCACTCGAGCTCGTGGGGACCCCGACGCTCCCGGACACCTTGCGCGCGACGCGAGTTCACGGCGTCACCTGCTTTACGGGGATGCTCTCGAACGAGTGGACGGTCCGCGATTTCTACCCGATCGAGTACCTGCCGCGCGGCGTCCGGCTCAGCGCCTACGGCGGCGAGGCATCAGACCTGCCGTCGGAGGTCCTTCAGCAGTTCCTGGATGATGTCGCGGCTGGCGCGGCGCGCGTGCCGGTCGGGCACGTGTACGGCTTCGATCAGATCGTGGAGGCGCACGCGGCGATGGAGGCCGGGTCGGCCGCCGGAAAGCTGGTGGTGGCGTTCTAGCGCGCGAGGTGCCGTTCGGCCTTGGCTAGGTTCTCGATCAGCTCGTCCCTGTTCTGCCTGACGACAAACGTGGGCTGGTCGACATCCAGGCGCCACGCATCGTCGAGGCCACCAACGTCGACCGCGTCGAAGCCGAGCTCCTCATAGAGGCCGGCGACCAGCTGTTTGGCTCCGAGGTCATCGCCCGCGTACCCGAGCGCTCGGCGGTTTGGCGTCCCCGGGGGCGTGCCGTCGCTGACGATGCTCGCGGCGTCGAGATGATTGAAGGCCCTGATCACGTTGCTCGAGGGCAGGTGTTCCTGGAGATATCCGGGCACGGTGGTCTTGCCCGCGTCGATGTCCGCAAAGCGCCCATCGCGCTTGGGGAAGTAGTTGCAGGTGCTGAGCACGATCTTGCCGGCAAGCGGCTGGACCGGGACGGCCTCGGTGCCCGGCAGCGGGATCGCGACGATCGCGAAGTCGCCGGCCGCGGCGGCGCCGGCAGCGGTCGCCGCGCTGGCCTTGGGGCCGAGCTCGCTGACCAGGTCGCTCAGCGTGTCCGGTCCCGTCGCGTTGCTGATCACGACGTCGTAGCCGCGCTCGATCGCCGCGATCGAGAAGTTCCGCCCGATATGCCCGGCGCCGATGACTCCGATGATCGCCATGCCTGCATCTCCGTTCGGTCGATGGTTGGATGTGTGCGAGACGCCCCCGGTTAGCGCACCAGCGCCAGCTTTCCGGAGGGGTGGGCTCCCTGGAGAGCCTCGAGCGCCCGGCGCGCCTCGCCGAGCGGGAAGGTCTCGCCGATCGGCACGGTCAACTTGCCCTGCGCGGCGAGCTCGAGGATCGATCGTCGTGCCGCGGCGCGAAACGCCCCGCTGCTGGGGTTGGCAGCGCCGACGATCTGAAAGCCGTCCTGCTGCGCTCTCGAGAAGGCGGCTGTCGAGACGATCCTCAGTCGGTCTGAGATGAGCGCAAGCGATACCTCAACCGCCTCATCGACGCCGACGGTGTCGACCGCGGCGTCGAGGCCATTGCGAGCCGCCGCGCGAACGCGCTCCTCGAGCCCGCGCCCATATTGGACCGGTGTCCCGCCGAGCGCACGGACGATCTCGAAGTCGCGCTCGCTGGCCGTGGCGATCACGCTCGCACCGAGCAGCCTTGCCTGCTGGACGACGCTCGATCCGACGCCCCCTGCGCCACCGTGCACCAGCAACGTCTCACCGGCGCCGAGCGCGATCGCATGCAAGGTCTCCGCTGCGGTGGTCCCGACCAGCAGCAGGTTGGCGGCCTGCGCGAAGCTCAGCGTCGAGGGCTTGGCAAAGACGTCAGCGGCAGGCGCGGTGACGGCGGTGGAGTACCCGTCAGAGATCTGGAAGACGACGACCTCGTCACCGACCGCCCCGCCGCCCGACGCGATCTCGGTGTCGGGGCCGAGGGCTGCGACCGCGCCGGCCACCTCGTACCCCACTGTGAGGGGGAGCAGGCTCGGATCCTGGCCAGCGGCGAAATGCTTGTAGTCGGCCGGGTTCATGCCGGCAGCACGCACCTCGACGGTGACCTCGTCGGGGCCCGGGTCGGGCAGCTCCACGAGCACCTCCTCGAGTACCTGCGGGCCACCGAAGTCCCTCGCCAGCCACCGCCGCGCGTGCCTCACGCCCGAGATCCCACCTCGTGCTCACCACAGCGGCGTTCGCGAATCGGCACGCTGATCCTGACCATCCCGACACGCTACCACATCTGCTTCCATGGAAGCTACTTAGGTAAAAGCATCTTTGTCGCGCCACGACGCAAGGGGGTGGGGGGGGGCTGCGGGACTCTGGCTGGCGGACTTGATACCAACTAGGTGATCGGAGACCGCCCTCGACAGGAGCAGCCCTCGCATGGCAACGATGAACGCAGCCGTGGTGACGTCGTTCGACGAGCCACCGCACTACCAGCAGTTCGAGGCTCCCGAGCCGACCACCGACGAGGAGATGCTCGTCGACGTGCTCGCGGTGGGGCTGCACCCGCGCGTGCGGACCGGCGCCGCCGGCGCCCACTACACCAGCACTCGGACCTTGCCGATGATTCCCGGCATCGACGCAGTTGGGCGGCGAGGAGACGGCAAGCTGGTCTACTTCGTGGCTGGCGACGACGTGATCGGCACGATGGCCGAAAGCGCCGTCGCGGATGCGCGGCGCGCAATCGAGCTGCCGGACGGTGTGGAGGTGGCGAAGGTGGCCGCCGCGATGAACCCGGCGATGTCGGCATGGGTGGCGCTTCGCCGCCGCGTGCCGATCGTGCCCGGCCAGAGCGTGCTCGTGCTCGGGGCGACCGGGAACGCCGGGACGATGGCCGTCCAGATAGCCAAGCGGCTCGGCGCCGGATACGTGGTCGGCGCCGGGCGCGACCTGGATCGGCTGCGCGCGCTGGCGTCGGTCGGCGCCGATCAGCTGGTGCAGTTGACCGGCGAGACAGATGCGCTGGGCGCGCTCGCCGAAGCGGCCGCCGAGGTCGACGTCGTGATCGACTACCTGTGGGGCGAGCCGGCGCAGCAGGCGATGATGGCGCTGCTGCGCGCGCGATCTGATCGCAGCCGCGCGCTCGACTGGATCCAGATCGGCGCGATCGCAGGCCCGACGATCGAGCTGCCCTCGGTGGCCCTGCGCTCGGCGAACCTGCGGCTTCAGGGCAACGGCCAAGGGGCCGTCTCGACGAAGGCCTACCTCGCCGAGCTGCCGTCGCTCGTGGAGGAGATCGACGCGGGGACGATCGCGGTCAAGCCAAACGTGATGCCGCTGGCGGACGTCGAGACGATCTGGACCCAGGCGGACGTCCCAGGCGAGCGCATCGTGCTGGCGCCGCGCGAGGGATGAGCAGCGGGCGAGCGTGACCGTCTCGCTCAGCGACGCTTGCAGCAGGGATCGATAGCGGGCACCATGGCGGGCATGACCGAGGCCCAGCAGGTCGGCGAGCACCCCTCGCCGGCAGCGATCTTCCTGGTGCTGACGGTGGCGCCGGGCGCGCAGGGGGCCGTCCGCGAGGTGCTGGCCGATGCCGGCGGCATTCGCCGCGCGGTTGGCTTTCGCGCTCCTGAGGCCCGTCTGAGCTGCGTCGTCGGGATCGGGGCAGACCTATGGGATCGGATGTACGGGGCCCCGCGTCCCGCGCAGCTGCATCCGCTGCCCGCCTTCAGCGGACCGGTACACGTCGCGCCCAGCACGCCCGGCGACCTGCTGCTGCATCTGCGCGCGCAGCGGATGGACCTCTGCTTCGAGCTCGCCCAACGCCTCACCGACGCGCTGGGCGACGCTGCGACGGTGATCGACGAGGTCCACGGCTTCCGCTCCTTCGACGAGCGTGATCTGCTCGGGTTCGTCGACGGCACCGAGAATCCCGAGGGGGAGGAGGCGATGGCGGCCGCGTTCGTCGACGACAGCGATCCGCGCTTTACCGGCGGCAGCTATGTGCTCGTGCAGAAGTACCTGCACGACCTCGCCAGCTGGGACAGCCTGCCGGTCGAGGCGCAGGAGCGCGCGATCGGGCGGACCAAGCTCAGCAACATCGAGCTCGGCGACGACGTCAAGCCGGCCGACTCACACGTCGCGCTGACGACGATCGTCGACGCCGAAGGGACCGAGCACGACATCATGCGCTTCAACATGCCGTTCGGCGCCGTGGGCACGCGCGAGTTCGGGACCTACTTCATCGGCTACTCGGCCTCCGCTGAGGTGCTCGAGCAGATGCTCATGAACATGTTCCAGGGCACCGCTGACGCGGCCCACGACAGGATCCTGGACTTCTCCACGGCGGCCACCGGCAACCTCTTCTTCGCGCCCACCATCGCGCTGCTGGAGGATCCGCCGCAGCCGGGAGCCGCTGTCGCGCCCGCCGCCCAGCCGGCGCCGCGATCGCAAGGCGGCTCCCTGGGGATCGGCAGCCTGCGCGACCCCACCGCCGACGGCGGCGTGCGGCTGTCCTGATTCGAACAGTGTGGTCGGGCGCCATCATCGAGCCGGGGCTCGTGATCTTCGACTGCGACGGCGTGCTCGTCGACAGCGAGGTCATCTCCAACGGCGTGCTGGCGCAGATGCTTACGGCCGCGGGCCTGCCCACGACGCTCGCGCAAGCACGACGCGCCTACCAGGGCCTGCTGCTTGTAGATGTCTTGACCGAGGCGCAACGGAGGTTGGGACGCTCGCTCCCTGACGACTGGCTCGCCCGCTACGAGCACGAGCGCGCCGCTGCGTTTCGAGCCGCGCTCAGGCCCGTTGCGGGGGCGGCGGACGCGGTGCGGCGCATCAAGCAGGCTGGCATCGACGTGTGCGTGGCCTCTCAAGGCAAGCTCTCCAAGACAGAGCTGTCGCTGCGCCTGACCGGGCTCGCTCCTCTGTTCCCACCGGCGAGGCGCTTCTCCGCCCACGCGGTCGCGCGAGGAAAGCCGGCGCCGGATCTGTTCCTGCTCGCCTGCAAGACGGTGGGCGTCGAACCTGCGCGCTGCGTCGTCGTGGAGGACACCCCGTCGGGCGTAACCGCCGCTGTGGCCGCCGGTATGCGCGCGCTCGGTTACGCGGCGGACAGCGACGAGCAGGCGCTGCTGGACGCCGGAGCGGCCGTGCTGGGCTCGCTCGAGGAGCTACCCGGACTGCTCGGCCTGGAGTGACGCGCCCGCTCGGCGCGCAGCTGTGCCGTCGCTCGGCTACCGTCGAGCGCATGACGGTCACACGTATGGACCACGTGGGCATCGTGGTCGAGGACCTCGCGGCCGCGACTGAGTTCTTCCTCGAGCTCGGGCTCGAGCTTCAGGGCGGGGGGATCGTGGAGGGCGCGTGGGTGGACCGGGTGGTTGGGCTCGATGGCATTCGCGTGCAGATCGCCATGGTCCAGACCCCAGACGGCCACGGACGGCTCGAGCTGGTGAAGTTTCACGCCCCGCCCGCCGGCGCAGGCGAGCGGCGCGCGCCGGCGAACACGCGGGGCATCCGCCACGTGGCGTTCGCGGTCGACGACATCGACGCTGCCGTCGCAGGCCTACGAGCCCGCGGCACGGAGCTCGTAGGCGAGGTGGAGCGCTACGAGGACAGCTACCGACTCTGCTACGTCCGCGGCCCCGAGGGGATCATCGTCGAGCTGGCGCAGCGGATCGGCTGATCGTCGCGGCCATGCCCTTCACGGTCAGGAACCTCAGAGAGGATCTGCCGGACGTCGGGTCGAACTTCGACGGCGCGGCAGGCCTGGAGTTCCGTGGTGCGGGTAAGGCGCTCGAGCTCGAGCGATCCGGCCTGAGCTATCAACGCATCCCGCCCGGCTACCGGTTCCCGTACGGTCACACGCACAAGCAGCAGGAGGAGGCTTTCGTGGTCGTAGGCGGGAGCGGGCGGATGAAGCTCGACGACGAGATCATCGAGGTCAACAAGTGGGACGTCGTGCGCGTGCCGCCGGGGACATGGCGCGGGTACGAGGCCGGTCCGGAGGGCCTCGAGATCCTCGTCTTCGGCGCGCCCAGCCTCGGCGAAGACCCGCGGGAGGACGTGCAAGGCCAGCGAGACTGGTGGACTGACTGAGACCGGCGGCGCCGCGCGGTTTGCGAAGCTGCGGCGCGTGACCGCGCTCGAGCAGCGCTGCCGGCGGACGCTCGAGCGGAGCTGGGCCGTCGGCGAGCGCGATGGCGTGCCGTTTGCCTACACGCGCCCGAGCCCCGGACGCTATCGCTGGCAGTGGTATTGGGATTCCTGCTTCGCGGCGATCGCGTGGCGGCATGTTGACCCGGCGCGGTCTCACGCGGAGCTCGCGACGTTGCTTGCGGCGGCACGGCCGGACGGGTTCATCGGTCACACGATCTTCTGGGAGCACCCGGTCAGCGGCCCGCGCGAGCTGTTCTACAACGTGATCCATCGCGACGACCCGATGACCGCAACGATCCAGCCGCCGGCACTGGCGTTCGCTTGGAGGGTGGCGGTCGGCGATCCGGCGCTCGAGCCAGGGATAGTCGCTCACCACGCGACGGTAAGCGCCGAGCGCGACTTGGAGGGCGACGGGTTGCTGTGGATCCTTCAGCCCGACGAGTCCGGTTTGGACGCGTCGCCTCAATTCGACCCGATCTGGCGCCATGAGGCACAGGGGCTGCCTGGGTTCGTGGAGCTGGTGCGCCGCAATCGAGAGCGCGAGTTTCGAATCGACGCGGTACGCGCCGGCGGCGACCCGGTCGTATGTGAGGTGCTGACCAACGTCATAAACGGGCTCTCCTGATTGGCGCTCGGGCTGCCCTCGATCACGCCGGCACTGATCGACCGCCTGTATGACGAGCCGAGCGGGACGTTCCTGCCGGTCGCGATGCCGGCGATCACGGAGCGGATCCCGTTGACCTGGACGGCGTTCGCTGCACTTGCGCTGCCCGACCTGCCTGAGCAGATCGGTCACCGCCTGGTGGAGTGTTTGCTCGACGAGCACCGCTTCTGGACGGCGGTCGCCCCGCCCTCGGTGTCGCTCGACGAGCCATCGTTCTCGCTACGTGAACACTTCGACGGCCTGCGGCGATATTGGCGCGGACCAACATGGGTCAACAGCGCATGGCTGGTGTGGCGGGGGATGGTGCGTCTCGGCTATGAGCAACAGGCCGCGACGCTCGCCCGGGGGATCACCGAAACGGTTGCGCGCGAGGGGCTACGGGAGTCCTACGACCCCCACGACGGGCGCGGCATGGGCGCCGAGGACTTCGCCTGGTCCGCGCTTTGCGCTGGAGCTGCTCGACCCGAGCAACGCGAGCGCGGGTCTGCCCTCGGGCGAGGGGTGATCGTGGAGAGCTCGGCAGCGGCCGCGTTGGACCGATCGGCGCAGGAACACCACGCCCGGCTGCGAGCCAAGCATCCCAAGATCGCGAACGCGATCGCGACGCTTGCGGACGCCGTGGACGATACGGAGAGGCTTCTGTTTCACCGTGGCGCCTGGACGAGTGTGCTGGGGATACTCGCCTATCTCGGCTTCGACGTGCTGGTCTTGTGGACCGCGTGCTTCGCGGTCCATGCCCACCCCGCGCCAGGGTTCGCCGTTGTGGTGATGGCCTACATCATCGGTGCGCTCGGCGGATCGATTCCACTGCCCGCCAGCGCCGGGACGGTCGGAGGCATGGCAGGGATGCTGATCCTCTATGGGGTCGGTCACGACGCGGCAATCGCCGCCGTGCTGCTCCACCAAGCCATCGGCCTGCTCGTGCCGCTTGTCGGTGGCGCGGTCGCCTACATGATCCTTCGACATAGCTTTGGCCCGATCGTTCGCCGTACGTCGAGCTCGTCAGACCAAGCAACCTCAAACAAGTGAAGCCGCCCACACGCGGCGTTCCGCCAGAGCGCAGGAGCTGCGCCACAACCTATCGAGCTCCCATCCGTAGGGTGCAAATGTTCGGCGCGCAGCACTCTAGCTTGACGCCGAACGCGCCAGTGGACCCCTGGCGAGCTCGGTTCTCCAACGCGAATAGGCCATCTGGCCGATGTAGTCCACCGTACGGCACGGCAGGCTTGGAATGATGGAAGAGGCGATCATGATTCCGGTGGGCGGAGTTGACGAGGACGCGGTGGCGATCGTCCCGACTGGGACGGTGACGTTCGTGCTGACCGATGTCGAGCATTCGACCTTGTTGTGGGAAGAGCGGGGCGAGGTGATGGCGGGGGTGATGGCGCGCTGTCACGACCTGCTCGTCGAGACCATGCAGGCGCGTGGCGGTGTGCTGCCGGAGGAGCAGGGAGAGGGTGACAGTGCGGTCGGCGTGTTCGTGCGAGCGTCGGATGCGGTTGCGTGCGCACTCGAGCTCCAGCGGGCCTTGAGAAGCGAGCCGTGGCCTGACGGCGTGGATCTACACGTGCGTGTCGCGCTGCACACCGGTGAGGCCGTGCTGCGCGACGCGCGCAACTACACCGGTCCCTCGATCCATCGCTGTGCTCGGCTGCGGGCGATCGGACATGGCGGGCAGACGCTGCTGTCGCGCTCGACGTATGAGCTGGTGGCGGGCGGCCTGCCCGACGGGGTCAGCGTGCGTGACCTCGGTGCGCATCGGCTGCGCGACCTGGCGCGGCCGGAGCAGGTGTACCAGCTGTGTCACGCGGATCTACACGACGACTTCCCGGCGCTGCGCTCGCTGTCGGCCCTCCCGAACAACCTGCCCGTCCAACTCACCAGCTTCGTTGGCCGCGAGGCGGAGATCGCAGAGGTTCGTGAGCTGCTCGGCTCCTCGCGCCTGCTTACTCTGACCGGAGCGGGTGGCAGCGGAAAGACGCGGCTGGCCCTGCAGGTCGCCGCCGAGACGCTTGACGATCACCCTGACGGTGTGTGGTGGGTGGATCTGGCGCCAATCAGCGATTCGGCGCTGGTGGCCAGCGCGGTTGCGAGCGCGCTTTCGATTCGCGAGTTCCCGTCGCAGCCGGTGATCGACACGCTGACGGCGCAGCTCGCGGAGCGCCGGTTGCTGATCGCACTCGACAACTGCGAGCACCTGCTGGGCGCGTGCGCCGAGTTGGCGGCGACGCTGCTCGAGGCGTGTCCCGGTGTTGTGATTGTGGCGACGAGCCGCGAGTCGATCGGGGTCGCAGGAGAGCAGAGCTGGCGAGTTCCGTCGCTACGGGTCCCGGAAGCCGAGCTGGCACGAGCAGCGCTCGCGGAAGTCGAAGCGATCCAGCTGTTCTGCGATCGGGCGCGACACGTGCGACCAAACTTCCGTCTCGTGGACGCGAACGCGCAGGCGGTGGCGACGATCTGTCGGCGCCTGGACGGAATCCCGCTGGCGATCGAGCTGGCGGCGGCCCGCGCGCGGCTGCTGACGCCGCAGGAGATCGCCGACGCGATGCGCGAGCGGTTCGTGCTGCTGACGGGGGGCTCACGCACGGCGATGCCAAGGCAGCGCACCCTCGAGGCCTCGGTCGATTGGAGCCACGACCTGCTCAGCGCGGTCGAGCAGACACTGTTTCGGCGTATTTCCGTGTTCGCCGGCGGCTGGACGCTCGACGGGGTCGAGTCGGTCTGCGCCGGCGATGGGCTGGAGGTCGCCCAGATCCTCGACCTGCTCGCGAGCCTCGTTGACAAGTCGCTGGTGCAGGTGGAGGAGCAGGGCGTCAAGACTCGCTACACGCTGCTGGAGACGGTCCGTGCGTACGCGCGTCAGAAGCTCAGCGACGCCGCCGAGGCGGCGCTCGTGCGCAACCAGCACCTCGACTACCACCTGCGGCTTGCCGAGTCCGCAGAGCCGGACCTGTTCGGGGCGCGCTTGGAGCAGTGGCTTGGGCCGCTCACGACAGAGCTGGACAACTTCCGTGGCGCACTGGCGTGGGCGGTCGATGCAGGGCGCATCGACGAGGCTCTACGTCTGGCCGCTGCGCTGTGGTTGTTCTTCGAGGCGCGTGGCCATTGGCGCGAGGGCTGGGGGCACCTCGAGTCGGCGCTCGCCGGGGAGGGTGCGAGCGGGCTCGCTCGCGCAAAGGCGCTGGTTGCCCTGGGCCACATCGGGACAATCGCAGCGGACTGGGTGGCTGCGCGGCGCTCTGCCGAGGAGGCGCTCGCGATTGGCCGTGACCTGGGCGACGAGGCCACGGTGGGCCGAGCACTCGATCTGATCGGGTGGTCGCTGATCTCACTCGAGCCGGAGGCTGCCATGCCCGTGCTCGAAGAGAGCATCGCCATCACCCGCCCGCTCGGGGACTCCTGGTTTCTGGCCGATGGGCTCTATGGAGCCGGCTTCCTCGCGACGATTGGCGGGCGGCTGAAGGCTGCGCCTGCGCTGCTCGAAGACGCCCTTGCGGTATCGCGTGCGGCGGGCAACCTGCTCGGTATCCGTGAGTCGCTCACCTGGCTCGGCCTCAACGCGACGCTGCGGTGTCGATTCGCGGAGGCGGAGGCGACGCTGGAGGAGGCTCTCGCGCAGTCGCGTTCGCTCGGGGACCCGTTCTTCGAAATGCTCGATCTGGGGTTCCTCGGTTTCGCCGAGACCCGCACCGGGGAGTGGACGGCCGCGCGAGCGCACATCGAGGAGGCGATCGCCCTGGGCGTGCGTATGGCCCACAACGTCACGCCAGTGATGCAGTGGCAGCTGGGACTGTTGGAGTACGCCACCGGCGAGCTCGAGCGCGCCGAGGTGCTGATGCGTGAGGCGTTGCCGGCGATGCGGGCCAACAATTACGCCTCCAACACCGTCAGCGCGCTGCTCATCACGGCGGCCGCCCAGCTGGCGCGCGGAGAGACGGCACCGGCCGTGGCCGCGATCGAAGAGGCGGTGCGGGTCGCGCGCGAGAGCGGGAGCCCGCTGGCGATCGGGGCCGCGCTCGAGGCGCAGGCGCAGCTCGCACGCGCGGCCGGCGAGGTCTCTGGAGCTGAGGAGCTACTACACGAGGCGCTGCGCGCCTTCTATGACGCCGGTGACCCGAGTGGCGTCGCGGACGTGCTGGAGTCGCTCGCGGCGCTCGTCTCAGAGCTGAAGAACGCGGAGCAGGCGGTTCGCTTGCTCGCTGCGGCGGACGGCATTCGCGCTGCCGTGGGCTGCGTGCGCTTCCCGGTGCGTCAGCCGCACTATGAAGCGGATCTCGGCGCCCTGCGCGAGGCGCTCGGCGAGGAGGCCTTCGCAGCGGCGTGGTCGGCCGGAGCCTCTGCCTCGCTCGATGATGCGGTCGCTTACGCCGAGCGCGGCCGCGGAGAACGCAAGCGGCCGTTGCGCGGTTGGGAGAGCCTGAGCCCTGCCGAGCTGCGAGTCGTGCAGCTCGTCGCCGAGGGCCTGACGAACCCTCAGATCGGCGAGCGCCTGTTCATCTCGCCCCGTACCGTCCAGGCTCACCTGTCCCATGTGTTCGCCAAGCTCGCCGTCTCATCGCGTGCCGAGCTCGCAGCGCAAGCAGTGCGAAGAAGCTCTAGCTCCACCGAGCCGGGCCGCACTGGCGCCGAATACGCCACTGATGTCGGCTCGAATACGCCACCTGGCCGATGTACCACGAGCCTCTGGCGGTCAGTCTCGCTAGCAACGAGGCCAGGCCTCGCAGCCAACAGAGAGATCGGAGGACACATGAGCCAAGAATTCGATGTGATCGTCGTGGGTGCGCGCTGCTCGGGATCGCCGCTGGCGGCACTGCTCGCACGCCGGGGCGTCGAGGTCGCGCTCGTGGAGCAGGCCAGCTTTCCGAGCGACACGCTCTCGACGCACATCTTCGAGGCCCAGGCGCTGAACTTCCTAGACCGCCTCGGGGTCATCGAGAAGATACGCGCGACCGGCGCGCCGTTCGTCGACCGCGTCGACTTGCGTCAGGAGGACCTCGAGTTCGTGACCCCGATTCAGTTGCGTTCAGGCGACGTCGGCGGTACGGCATCGGTGCGCCGGCTGCTGCTCGATCCGATCCTGGCTGAGACCGCCGCGGAGGCGGGCGCCGACGTGCAGATGGCGAGCAAGGTGACAGGGCTGGTCGAGGATCGCGGTCGAGTGGCTGGCGTGCGGGTTGCACAGAACGGCTCGGAGACGACGCTCCGCGCACGGCTGGTTGTCGGCGCCGACGGGCGCAACTCGACGATCGCGAGTCTCGTCGGGGCTCGCAAGTACAACCTCACGCCGAACGAGCGGTTCCTCTATTGGTCGTTCTTCGAGGGAGTCGAGCCCGACTCCGATCCGGCATTCGTGTTCCATCGGTGGGGCAATCGGATGGTGATCGCGACGCACGCCGACAGCGGCCTCTATCAGGTCATCCTGATCCCGGATCTGGTTGATCTCCCTCGCTTCCGGGAGGATCTGGAGGGCAGCTTCATGGAGTACGCATGCAGCTGCAGGCCGGTGGCGCAGGCGCTCTCGGGCGCGCGGCGGACCGGGAAGCTGTTTGGGATGCTGCGCTGGGAGGGGTTCTTCCGGGAGGCCTCCGGTCCCGGCTGGGTGCTGGTCGGTGACGCCGGCAACTTCAAGGACCCAACACCCGGCCAGGGCATACAGGACGCGTTTCGGCAGGTCGACGCGCTCCTACCGGCGATCGTGACCGCGCTGGATGGCTCCGCGGAAGACGTTGATAGTGAGATGGCGGCCTGGGGCAGCTGGCGAGACAAGGACGCGGCCGAGCACTACTGGCTCGCGACCGATATGGGGAAGGCTGGGTCGACGCCCGCGGTGGTACCCGAGATCGAGAGGCGACTGCTGGAGCAGGGCAAGATCGGCACGTTCCTCGATCTGTTCTACAGCCACCGGTCGCGGCCCTCGCAGGTCTTCACCCCGCCGCGCCTGTTGGGCGCCACCGCCAGGCTGTTGGCGCGTCGGGGATGCGACCGGCGCGCGCTGCTTGGGGAGGTGGGCACGCTCCTGGCCGAGGACTTCCAGCGCAAGCGCCTCAACCGCAAACCGGCGTACGCCGCGGGCACACCCAGGCCCGCCGACGTGAACGACGCCATTCTGGAGGCCGCGGCGTGACGCACGCGGCGCTCCATCCACCGTCGGCGGCGTCCGCTCACCGGTGCTGGTCAGCATTTTGCGAAGTTCTATGTGGGTGTCGGGTTTGACGTTTGCCTCGTAGACTTCGTCGATGCCTAGGACTGCGCTCGTCTCTGCCGAGATCTCTCTGCCAGGGCGTCCGGAAGCAGTGAGAGTGCGTGAGCGGATTGCTGCGCTTGCTGATGTCGTGGACGTGGTCGGGCTGACCGACAATCACGCAGGACAGGCACGAATGTCCCCACTGGCCGCGGTAGCGCTCGCCCGGGAGCAGGGCGTGTCGACCATCGTCCACGTGTCGTGCCGCGATCGCAATCGGCTAGCGCTGCGATCGCAGGTGGTCGGCGCGGCGGCGCTAGGGTCGGAGGGCGTTCTTTGCCTTTATGGGGATCCCGTCGGTGACACACCGCGCGTGAAGGACATGACCGCCACCGAACTCATCAGCGCGGCGAGGCAGTGGGCCGAGCCGCACGACCTGGCGGTCGGAGCCGTAGTGAATCCATTTGCGGTCGACCAAGATCGTGAGCTCCGACTACTTGAGCGGAAGGTCCTCGCGGGCGCCGAGTACGTCCAGTCGCAGATGGTCTTTGACGTCGATGTGCTCGCCTCCTTTCTGGAGCGTGCTGCAGACCTGCTCCACGGGGTCCGCTTTTACGCCGGGATAGCACTCCTCCGCGACGAGCAGATGGCAAACCGAGCCCGGAGGCTTCCTGGAACGCTGGTATCGGACGCTGCAGTTCGTCGCATCGCCGGCGGCGGCGGTATCGAGTTCGCTCACGAGCTCGCTCTCCAACTTGCCGAAATGTCGGCTGTCGATGCACTTCATATCTTCCCGCTCGGAGCAGAGGCTGCGACACGACCCATTGCTGCGGCCTTTCGGACCGCTCGCGGAGCAGGCGCGCGCACCCGCTGAGCAGACCCTCCTCGACTAGCGCTCAGGGGACGCGCCCACACGCCCATCATGCTCCCCTATTGAGCGATCTGATCGCTGCTACGTCGTCGTAATCACCGAGGAGAACCCGGCAGTCCCACGTGGATGAGACAAGGCGGTCTCACGTCTGCACGTTCGTGTTGCAGTCGCGGCAATCGCAGTAGAAGATCCGCTCGATGCTCATCGCATACCTCGCATTCGCTCGGGTGATCGGCCACAGTGACCCGCGCTTGAGCGCGGCGGTACGCTCGCAGCATGCACCGACCAGAGGGCTGATCGCCGGATTCGTGCTCCTGATCGCAGTCGACCTTTGGGGCGTCAGCGAAGTTTGGAGGCTGATCTTCGACCACAGCCACCACGCAGGCGGGGCGTTCTGGGTCGCGTTCGCGTTCGTCGTGCTGCTCTACGTGGGCTTGATCTGGTTCATCGTCCGCGTTGGCAGGCGCCTACGGGCGCCAGCGGACGCGGACGCGTCGGCGCCAAACTGATGCAGATCAAACTAGCCACTACCCTTCTACGGGTAGTGCATCAGTTTCAGGCACGGAGGTCCGCAGGAGGGTCTAGCGAACCGACTACCGAAACTCAGCTTGGGCTACTCTGCCAACCCCACCGCTTCGAGGGCTTCGCTGTGGCTCGCAAAGGTCGCCAGTCGAGCTATCTGGCCGCGCGAAACTCTGCGAGCAACGCGAGCGGCGTTTCCACCACAGCACCGCTAGCGGAGCCTCGGCCGATCGCGCGACCGAGCGCGAGCACGCGGTCATCGAGATCGCGAAGATCGTCGCACGCGGCGGTCAGGTGCTCCCATGTCTGGTCGATCTCGGAGAAATAGCGCGCGATACCGGCTCGCCCGACGTAGGGTTCGCGGTCAACCGCACCCGGAAGCGCCGGGACCCACACGAAGTCGTCAGTGGTGATCGCAACGAAACGGTCGAAGTCGCGTGCGTTGAAAGCGTCGTTCCGCGTCGCACGATCTCCGCGTTCTCCTGCCACATCGCCTACTCCGCCAGGCCGAGGTCGGCCAACGCCTGGTCGCGCTCAGAGTAGAGGACCAACCTGCTCGCAGGCGCTAAGGACTGACCGGGAGAAGCCAAACTGACCCACCACCCCATAATCTCCACGCTACCACGGGCCATCCGGCAGAGCTGGTGGCACAAACCAGCCGTCAAACCGCAAGGAGTTCCAGATCGTCGAGCCGCGACAGGGCAGACGACGCCCACAGCTGCTCGCCGTGGCGAACGATGACGCCATCAGCCGCGAGCGCCCTGACCGCCGCGACGGCCTCGCGGCCGAGAAGCCGCTCCAGACCGTCAAGCTCGCGCTCACGTTCGAGCACCAGCAACACGACCGCTCGCTCCATCGCAAACTGACTCGGCATGCTCGGCAGAGTAGCCCGCAAAAGTCAAAAGTCGCGGATTTGCAGGGGATTCTCAAAATGATGCACTACCCTTCTACGCCTGATAATGCATGTTATGTAAACCAAAAGCCATGCGAAGCAAGGTTTGCTGGGCCTGTTTGTAAGACGACAGCGGAATGAAGCCGACGCGAAGCCGGCGAGTGCCTTGGCGTCGCAAACGTCCCGACCGCTGGCAGCCGAGCTGGTGACAGAATCACAGACGTCACGCGTCGACCACGTTCACGCCGATCGCACACGCGACGGCGGGCTTCAGGCGCATGGTCTCGACGCGCACGTCGGAGAATCCCGCTCGGACAAGCGCCGCCGCGATCTCTCGACCCTTGCTCGCCGATGTCTCGTCGCTCGCCCCTGGACCGCGTGGCTGATGGGCGATCGCGATCAGGCCCCGGGGGCGCAGCAGCTGACGGAGCGCCCGGAGGCGCGCGTCGGGCTCATTCCAGAACAGCAGCGCGTTGACCGCCAGGATCTTGTCGAACGGTGCGTCGGAGGTGGGCAGCTCCTCGACGGAGCCCAGCCGTAGGTCGACAACGCCGCGCTGGATGCCCCTGGCGTTGCGCCTGCTGGCCTGGCGAAGCATCACATCGGAATGGTCGATCCCGCACACGTAGCCGTCACTCGCGATACGGCTCAGCTCGAGGATCGCGAGGCCAGGCCCAAACCCGATCTCCAAGACGCGGTCGCCGGGCTTCGCGTCCAGTAGCGACACGACCCATGCATTTCGCCTGCGGTTTGAGGAGCGATGGGCCAGCAGCGCGCCGGCCGCCCGTCCCACGATGCCATGGGGGCGCCCGAACTGGGCGCGGACGGCGCCGGCAACCCTCTCTCGCAGCTTCACTGGCTTGACCTCCTGTGCATGGATGTGGATCATCCACGTTGAACCGCACTTCAAGTCAAGGGGGAAGCTCATCGTGCTTGACGGCCTGGTGCCGATCGGGGAGCTGGCTCGCCGCACGGGCGTCGCGGCGTCGGCGCTCCGCTACTACGAGCGGGTTGGCCTGCTGCCACCCCCCGAGCGTGTCGGCCAACGCAGGCACTACCCGGAGTCGAGCGCGGAGCGCGTCATGCTTATTCGCCTCTGCCAGGACGCCGGCTTCACGCTTGCGGAGATCGGGGATGTCCTCGCCGCCAGGAGACACGGACGTCAAGGCTGGACTCATCTGGCCGAGCGCAAGATCGCCGAGCTCGACGCGCGCATCGTGGACGCACGGCGAGCGAAGAAGCTGATCGGGCACGCGCTCGAATGTCCACACCACGATCTCCTCACCTGCCCCCACTTTCGGTCCACACTCAACAGGCAGCTCAAGCACGTCCATTGAGGGCGACGCGGCTCGTCAACGCGTGACCTTGGTGCCGACCGCGGTTTCAGTTGGGTGTCGCGTCGACGGTTTCAGGCGCCTGTAGCCAAGCGCTGTCATCTCCGTGTCGTCTTACATGTTGGCGTCGTTGCCGGCCCGTGCTCAGCGCGCTCTCTCGGCCCGCGGCCGCGCGGGCGGATCGTGCTCCGCCGCAGTCGCTTCGTGTGCGCTCAGTACGCGATCGGCGCGTTGACGTGCGCGTTCACCGACGAGCTTGCCGAAGGTCTTTCGTCGCGCGGCGATCGCGCGGTACGCCAGCTCGGTCGTCTGTGGCAGTCTGCGGGCCATCCGACCGAGGACGCCCGTCTGCCCCAGCGCGCGCAGAACCTCGGCCACAGCGGCACCTCCTGAGCGCCTACTGCCGTCGTCACGAATGACGTGAGCCGTGAGCGTGCGATCGCTCGGAGCCAGGTCTGCCAGCAGCTCGTCACCGGTCGCTGACTGAATCGGCGCCGGCACCAGCACCTGGCGACGGTCGCGCCTTAGCACCCAGGCCATCGCCCAGCGACAGAAGCCGCAGTCGCTGTCATACAGGACGATCATCAGCTTCCTCCGAACCACCCGACCACGAGCTTGGGATCGATAACCCGCACCGCTCCGTCTGGATGCCAAATCGCAACACCGGGCCCGCACGGATGACCTTAGGCTGGCCGGGCTGCACGGTCAAGGAAGGCTACTCCGGTCGGCGACCCGGGCTGCTCATCTCCTCCCGGGTCGCCGACCCCCTACGCCTACCGACGCGCGACTCGGCTGACTGAGCCTCCACCGCGCGCAAGTGGCAGGCCCTAGAGTGGCATCGTGAGCAGCCAGGATCCCACCTCGAGCACCGACGCTCTGCACCAGGCGATGCCGTTCGCCAAGACCCTCGGGATTCAGCTGCTGGCGAGCACTCCCGCCGAGGTGCGCTGCATGATCGAGTGGTCTGACGAGCTCTCAGGCGCGGGCGTGGGACTGCACGGTGGCGCGATCATGGGTCTGGCGGACACATGCGGAGCGATCTGCGCGTTCCTGAACCTGCCGGAGGGTGCCGCCGGCACCACCACGATCGAGTCCAACACCAACTTCCTGCGCGCCGTGCGCTCGGGACACGTGAAGGCGATCTCGCGTCCGCTGCACATCGGGCGCTCGGTCGTCGTCGTCGAGACCGATGTGAGCAACGCGGAAGGCCGCCGCATCGCTCGCGTCACGCAGAGCCAGATCGTCCTGACCGGGTGAACATCCGCCTGCGCGCCTGCTCCCCCAGTCCTTAGACCCTGCAAGAGCGGCCGCGTACGTGAACGCCCAGTCCCCGGCGTCCGCCCACGTCCCGTCGGGCGTCTGTGTCGTTACAGTGGCGCGCAGTGGTGGACATCGCCAGGCTCCAGCTCAGCAGGCGCACCTCGGGCATTCTGCGAGCCGCTGGGGTCAACGACCTAGAGACGCTGATCAAGTACAACGAGCGCGAACTGCTCGCACTGTCCGGCTTTGGCCGAGTAAGCATGTCTGACGTCTACAAGGCGCTTGCAACCGAGGGGTACAAGCTCGCGGAGGACCCATTCGCCGCATATGTCTGCGCGCGGCACGGCGAACGCTCTTGGGATACGAACCTCTGCTCTCTGTTCTTGTGCGGTGATTGCGCCGCGGCATGGACCGCCGACGTCTTCGACAACCAACCCGCGGCTTACGTCAGCGCGCCTACCGGCGGCTTCTGCGTGAACTGCAACGTGAACCGGCAGGACGTGGCCCTGCGCCAATGGTTCCTGTGCGGCACCTGTGAGCGGGTCGCCCGCTCGATCGGCCGTAGCGTCGTCGCAGAGCGGTTCGTATCCGAGCAGTGGAACTCACTTGTGGTGCCGCACGCACCGTCGCTCGTCCTCCTGGGGACCGACGCTCCGACGCTCCGCCGTCGGGGCAGGGATGACTCCAAGAACAAGCACGCTGAGATCGACTTCGTGGCGCACGACGAGCAAGATCACGAGCCTGTATTCGGCTTCGAGCTCAAGACCGGCAAGAGTCACATCTCGGGTCGCGCGCCGGTCGGCGCCGGGATGGGGCAGTTCCAGCTCGATACGTCCGACTGCGATGACATCACCGCAGTCATGTCGCGCGAGCAGATGCCTGTCTACCTCCTCCACGTCCAAGTGATCGATCGTGCGCACCCGCCAACCATCGAGTACCGTGCGATAGCAGGATGGTGGACCGATCCGTTCCAGATGCGTGAGCACTTCGATCGTGTCCAGCGACGGCCGCGTGAGACCAGGGACGCGGCCTACTTCAACGTGAACATGTTCCAGCCGTTCTCAACGCTCGCGGAGCACATCCGGAACGACGGACCGGTGCACCTTGCGGAACGTATCGAACGAGAGGGCGTCCCCGACCTGTATCGGCGGGATTAGAACAACAGCCGTTCAGCGAGCGCGTCTAGCTCCACTTGCTCGGGCAACGCCGCGCCGATCTCGCGGCCTGCCGCCTCCAGCCGTTCACGTGCCGGGTACGGCATGTTACGGAGGTCGGCGGCGTTCACCTGGGTGTTGCCACTGAACTGACGGAAGTAGACGTCTACCAGGGATGAGTTGAGGTAAAGCGCGAGTCCTCGGGCGAGGTCGAGCGCCAGCCCCGCGCCCGCCTCGTGGAAGTAGTTGAGATGGTTCTCTAGGCCGATTCGCTCGGTCACGCACGACTCTGCCTCGAGGACCGCCGCAACCACTCGCCGTCGCTCCTCCTTCGCCGTGAAACGCTTGACGAGTACGTAATCCCCTCGCGGAACAGTGAGCGAGAAGCTGCACTCGTCTAGCACGAGCGCGTTCCACTTCGCCCGCTCCGGTCGCGGCCAGAGGATCGCTCCGGCCCGCATGTGCATCGGGTAAAGCAGCGGCACCGTGTCGCCATGCGGAAGATGCCTCAGATGCTTGGTGGCACGGAAGTCGACGACCGGCCCCGTGGAAACGGTGATGCCGATGTCGCCGAGGTAGTGATCCAGCTCCGCCATGCGTTGCGCGATCGCATCCCCCTCGGGATCAACGATCAGATGGATGAACTGCTCGGGGTCGTGTTCATAGACCACGCGGGACCACGGCAGACGACGGCTACGCATGGTCTCCGCAGGACCTTCGCTCGCGGTTATCTCGACCTCCTCCGGCGACTGATCGGTGCGCTGAGCGTAGAGGATGAGGTTCTCTTGTAGTACCTCATCGTCGCGGAACGCGCGCTTGCGCGAGTCGAACACGTGGAGCCGCCGGAATGCCAGGCGCTCGAGCAGAAAGCGACGGAATGAGCGGAAGTAGGGACCGTTGGCGAAGCTCCGCGGAGTGATCACAACAAGCTCGGCACCTGGCGCAAGAAGGTGGACCGAGGCGCCGACGAACGCCGCATATAGATTTGAGACCTCAAGCCCCATCGCGCGGCAGACTGTGCGCTCGCGGGAGGCCGAGTTGATCTTGCGATAAGGCGGGTTGAGAATCGCGCACGAGAAGTCACCGGGCACATCCGTGCTCACCCGCCGCTCAACCGCCGCCAGAAAGTCCGTCGTCTCCACCGTCGCGGTAAACCGGACGCCCACCGCGGCGGACGCGTGCGCGCACGCTGCAAGGGTCTCTTCGAGGAAACTGACGAGGACGGGCTCGACCTCCCACGCGACCACCTCGATAGATGCGGGCGGCTCATCGCGATCGAGCAATGCAGCTACCGCCGCCGCTGTCAGCGAACCCGCGCCCGCGCCCGCGTCGAGGAGTCGAACCTCGTCGCAGGGCTGGGCGAGCATCGATGCGAGCAGCTCCGCGACCGACGAGGGCGTCATGAACTGGCCCATTTCGCGCCGGCGCTCTTCATCGAGCGCGGCAGTTGCCTCCCGGCGCTGCACGTCCGCGAACTCGCGAAGCTCGCTCGTCCCCCCCGCGCGCCTCCCTACCTTTGACTGTTGCACCCCCATCGGCGCCTCGAGAACCTGGTTGCTGGGACGCCGGTCAGACACGCCTCGAACAGATGTTCGCATGGGCGCAAACGTAGCGCAGCCCAGGGACGGAAGCCCGCCGACCCGACGCCACTTGATTTGACCGCCCGTTTGACCCCCCACTAAGCGAGCCGACCCTCGACCTACCCGACCGGCGACTCCTGCGTCAGCCCGAACGGGCTGCCCTCCGAGTCGCGACAGATCGCCCACCTCTCGCCGGGGTGCACGACGCTCCCACCGAGCGCTTGAACTCGTTCCAGCGCCGCGTCGATATCGTCGACAGCGAAGTACGGCAGCGAGACGGTGTCGCCGGGACCGCGGCCGCGGACGTGAACACCGAGTGCCGCGCCCTCCGCGCCGCGGGTCTGCCACCCCTCACCCTCGCTGTCCTCACGGGCCTCCAACTCGACCTCGAGCAGCGCCGTCCAGAAGCGACGGGCGCGATCGGGGTCGTCTGCGGGGAACTCGATCAGCGACAGCGGTGCACGACCCACCGGCTGCACGATAGCGACACGACGTCGCGCGAGGACCAGACGGGGTGGCATTCGACGGCGCCAGTCGGGCCGGTCCCGGGCGTTTGCCGGGGTTCACTAGCATCTGGGCCGATCCCGACCCACGAAGGAGAGGAAGGCGATGCCAGACAAGCTCTACACGGCGAAGGCGCATGTGACAGGTGGTCGCGCAGAGGGGCACGGTCACACCGGCGACGACGCGCTCGACGTGCAGCTGCGGCTGCCGCCGGAGATGGGCGGGCCCGGGGGCGGCACCAACCCCGAGGAGCTCTTTGCCGTCGGCTATGCCGCCTGCTTCGAGGGGGCGCTCGGCGTCGTCGCGCGCCGCGCCAAGGTGGAGGCCGGCGATGCGGCGATCGACTCGGAGGTCTCGCTGTCACCCGACGGGCACGGCGGCTTCGTGCTGTCGGTCGGCCTGGACGTCACGCTGCCGTCGATCGCCGACGTACCCGCAGCGGTCGAGCTCGTACGCGCGGCGCACAGCGTGTGTCCCTACTCGAATGCCACCCGCGGCAACATCGAGGTGGCGCTGACGGCCAACGGCGCGCCGGTGGACTGAAGCTAGCGCCCGAGCGTGCGCTCGAGCTCTCGCGCACGCGCTCCCAACCCGTCGAGCAGTCCCCTGATCTGCTCCAGGTCGGCGCGCAGCGTCGCGTCTCCGACCTCGACCGGGAGCATCGAGTCCTGGAGCGTGCCCAGCAGCCGGTCGGCGTCGCCGATCGCGCTGACCGCGCTGTCCAGGAACCCGCGCGCACCCAGGGACGGGGCACCCGCGATCGCCGGCTCGAAGCCCCTGGAGGGCAGCGCGTGGCGTTCCGCGAACGCGCCGTAGGCGCGCTGGGCGCGACCATAGGCCGCCTGCACCGGGCGAAACAGCGCCTCTTCGACGACATCTGCGTTGTGTTCGTCGAGCTGCTCGTAGGCTTCGCTCAGCGACGCGAGCGCCGACGCCAGCCGCTCGGTCGCCTCAGCGACCGTGTCGAGCAGCTGCCTTCTGGCGTCGGCGGTCGTATAGGACACGACCGCAAGGTTAGACGGGTGGTTGTCCGCTCACCGCCCTTGGGCGCGGGGTTGCTGCTCGTGCGTGCGCCGCGCGTTGCCGGTTGGCCGAGCCGTCAGCTGATCGCGTAGGTGAGCGACACTTCGGCGCTCAGCATGCACGTCGTGGCCGCAGCCTTGTGGGCGGTGGGCTTCTTCTTCGTGTGCCGTACGGTCGGCTTGCGAACGCTTGGTGCCCGCTTGGCACGGACGGGAGCATCGACCGCCTCGGGCGCCACCGCCGTCACCACCCGCGAGCCGAAGTCGGGCTGTTCACCTTCGTATTCGGCATACCCCGATTCGGGTTCGCCTCCGCGACACGCGATCGAGCCACCGCCTTCGACGATGCTCTGCACGGCGCCCAGCGTCACGCTCGCCTTGCCGGCAAGAAATTCCGCCTTGCTCTGGCCGTCGGCCACAGCGTCGGCCATCGCCTGGCGATAGACGGCGTCGGCGCTCGCCATGCTCGCATCTTGCGCGACCGGCACGCTCGCCACCCCGTCGACGCTCACTGCCGGCGTGGGCGTCGTCGCGGTCGGGGCTTCCGCGGATGCGACGCCGAGCATCCCAGCCGCCAACAGGCACGCCGCCACGGCAATCGTCGCTGTGATCACCACCCGCATCGTTGCAAACGATGCTAGCGCGAGGCCAAGCTCCGCGCGCGTTCGAGGACGGCGTCGATCATCGGCTCGGTCAGCTTCCCGGTGAATGTGTTCTGCTGGCTCGGGTGGTAGCAGCCGATCAGCCGGTAGCGCTCTCCCGTCAACTCCGCGCCGTGCCCGAAACGGGGTCGCGGCCGTGGGACCGCGCGCTCGCCGCCGGCGACCGCCGCGATCAAGCGCAGCGCCGCATCCCACGCGAAGGCGCCCAGGCACACGAGCACCCGCGTGTCGCTCAGCAGCTCCAGCTCTGCCACGCTCCACGGCAAACAGCGATCGCGCTCGGCGGGCGTCGGGCGGTTGGCGGGCGGCGCACAGCGAACCGCCGCACTGATCCACGCGTCCTTCAGCGCGAGCCCATCGTCGCGCGCGCGCGAGGTGGCCTGGTTGGCAAAGCCGGTCCGCCACAGCGCCGCGAACAGGAAATCACCCGAGCGATCCCCCGTGAACACGCGCCCGGTGCGGTTCGCACCATGGGCGCCCGGCGCGAGGCCCAGCAGCAGCACGCGAGCCGACGGATCCCCGAAGCCGGGCAACGGGCGGCCCCAGTACTGCTCGTGGGCGAACGCCGCGCGGCGCTCGCATGCGATCTGCTCGCGCCAAGCGACCAGGCGCGGACAGCGCCGGCAGCTGCTGACCTGCTCCGCGAGCTCGCTCAAGTGGGTGGCGCGGCGTGATCGCATGGCAGCAGCGCAGTAGTACCATCGCGTGTAGATGCCACTGTGGTTGTGGATCCTGCTGTTCGCCGGGTTGCTCAAAATCCCGTTGGCCGGCTTGATGCTGTGGCTGCCGTTCCGCTACGACGAGGCGGCCAGGGCGCCTGACGTTCCCGACTCCTCCGAAGAGGACGGCGGCTCCAAGGCGTTGCCCGGCGGTCCACTGGACCCGCACCCGCGGATGCCCAGACCCCGCAGGCCGCGGCGCGGCCCGCACGGCTCTCCCGCGCCGCTGGCGCCTCCGCGGGTACGTACCAACGCACATTGCCTGCGCCCCAGCAGGCGGGCCACGACCGCCTCTCGCTGAGCTCAGCGATTGCGCTTGCGCTGCTGGCGCGCCGCCTTCGCTTTCGCGCGACGTCTGCGCAGGGCCTCCTCCGAGCGCCGTGCCGAGGCGCCGGCCTGGGCGAACTCGACGTCCGTCGCCGGCGCCACCCGGCGCGCATCGCGCATGATCACGAACGCTACCCCCGCCAGCAGCACCACGGCCGTGCCCACCACGATGAACAGGATCGAGGATGAGGTGCCCGTCGATTCCGATTTGGTGGTGTTGGCAGCCGTCGAGGTGGTCGACGTTTCCGCTTCCTGACCTTCGGTCAGCTTGTTCAGCGATCCGCCTTCGAAGCCCGCCGCGCTCGCCGCCTGAACGGACGCGCCGGCGAGCATTGGCAGCGTGGCCAGGCACAGCGCGCACGCGCTCGCGAGGAGCCTGCGGCGGGTGCGATCGCTCAGACGGCGCATGCGCCGAGCATACCGCCTGACCGCAGCCGCGCCCAAGCGTTCGGCGCGCCCGCACGGCCGCTCACGAGGGTTCCCTCCCACACCGTAGAATGGCGCCTGATGGCTCCCAAACAGCGACAGGTCCGAGTCGAACAGCGTGGCGGCATCGAGGCGATCCAGGCGCTCGAGCAGCGCTCAGACGAGGAGCTCGAAGCCGAGACCAAATACAAGGCCGCGGCGCTTGCGATCCTCGGCGCGCGGGCATCCGAGCGCTTTGACCCCGACGCCGCGCGCAGCTTCTTCCAGCGCGCGATCGCCGCCGCTCGGCCACAGGAGCGGATGCAGATCAGGCGCATGGCCGACGCCTCGCTCGCGCTCGCCGAACGCCGCGCGGGAGACCTCAAGGAGGCTGTCGAGCGCCTCGGTCAGACGCCACCCAGCGGACGCCAGATGCTCGCTCTGCGCGCCATGGGGCTGCTGCTCCCCCCGCCTCCGCCGGGATCCTCAGGCGCGCCCGCGGGGTGCTGCTGATCATCCTGCTGATCGCAGCGCTGATCGCGATCGGGCTCGGGATCGTCGAGCTCGTAGCGCTGCCCTTCGGCGGGCTCGGGCTGGCACCCGGAATCCTGCTTGGCCTGTTCGTGGCGATCGCCGCGATCGCGATCATGATCACCATCGGGCGGCGCCGCCGCGATCGCGCCGTGGCCGCGCGCTCGGGCTGAGCGCGCTCTCGCGCTTCGCTGGCCACGGAGCTCCGGCCCTGGTCCTGGGGTGCGTGCGCACTAGGCTTGCGCGCGTGTCAGCTTCCGTGTGCCTGGTCGTGAACCCTGCCGCCGGCGGCGGCAGAGCGATGCGTCTCGCGCCGCGCGCCGAACGCGCCCTGCGGGCGCGCGGGCTCAGCGTGCAGCGCGTGGACACACGCGGCCTCGACCACGCCCGCGAGCTGGCCAGCGCAGCGGCCGCGCGCGGCGAGACGATCGTCGCGCTCAGCGGAGACGGGCTGTTGGGGACGCTGGCCGACGTCCTACGAGATGTCCCGGGCGCGGTCATGGGCGTGATACCCGGCGGACGCGGCAACGACCTCGCGCGCGTCCTGGGGATCCCCGAGGACCCAGAGGCAGCCGCCGCGATCGTGGCCGACGGCCACACGCGTGCGCTCGACCTGGGCGTGGTCGCCGGCGGCGATCGCGCCGGCGTCGCCCGCGCGTTCGTTGGCATCGCCTCCGCCGGCTTCGACAGCGACGCCAACCGCATCGCCAACGAGGCGCCGCCGTGGCTCGGAAGCCTGGTGTACCTGTACGGCGCGCTCAGGGCGCTCGCGTCGTGGCGGCCCGCGCGGTTCGAGCTCGAGCTCGACCCGCCAGGCGAGCGCCTGAGCTTCTCTGCGTTCTCGGTCGGGACCTGCAACTCGAGGACCTACGGCGGCGGCATGCGCGCGGCCCCCGACGCGCTGCTCGACGACGGCCAGCTCGACATCGTCGTGTGCGAGAGCGTCAGCAAGCTCGCGTTCCTCACACGGATCCTGCCGAAGGTGTTCAGCGGCAGGCATGTGCACGAGCCGAGCGTGCACGTCTTTCGCGCGCGCGAGGTCCAGCTCAGCGCCGACCGCCCGTTCATGATGTACGCCGACGGCGACCCGATCGGTGAGCTGCCGGTGCGCGTGAGCGCGCTTCCCGGCGCGGTCATGTTCCTGACGCCCGTCCACGCCGGACCAGCTTTCTCCGGAGCATGAGCGCGCGCACGTCCACGGCGACGCTCGCGCTCGCTCGCAGCGTCGGGGCGATCTCGCGACTACGCGGCGGCGGTGGGACGAGCGCGCCGGGCAAGCTGCTGATGCGTCTCGCCCCGCACGCGATCGCCGATCTCGGCTCACGCCTGACGCGTGGCAGCGTGCTGATCTCCGCAACCAACGGCAAGACCACCACCGCCACCATGGCAGCTGGCATCCTCGAGCGAGCGGGCATCGCCGTCGTGCACAACCGCGCGGGTGCCAACATGGCCGGCGGGATCGCGACCACGCTGCTGGCGGCCGCGCGTCCGCGTGGCGGGATCGCGGGCGAGCTCGGACTGTTCGAGGTCGACGAGCTGTGGCTGGACTCGCTCGCGGCCGAGCTGCGCCCGCGCGCGATCTTGCTATGCAACCTGTTCCGCGACCAGCTCGACCGCTACGGCGAGCTCGACACGATCGCCGAGCGCTGGGAGGCGGTGGTAGGCGCCGACCGCGCGACGCTCGTGCTCAACGCCGACGACCCCGTGATCGCCGACCTCGGCAGGGGTCATCCGTCGGCGACGTACTTCGGCGTGCAGGACGACTCGCTCGCGCTGGCGGGAATCGGCCACGCCGCCGACGCCAAGCACTGCCGGCGCTGCGGCGCGCCGTATGTGTTCGACGCCGTCTACCTGGGCCATCTCGGCCACTACCACTGCACGAGCTGCGGCCAGTCCAGGCCCGCGCCGACCGTGATCGCCAGCGACGTGCGCCTGCAAGGTGTGCGCGCGGCGCGCTTCAAGCTGCGCACCGCCGCCGGCGAAGCCGAGATATCGCTGGCGCTGCCCGGCCTCTACAACGTCTACAACGCGCTCGCCGCAGCGGCGCTCGCCAGCGCTTTGGGGTTGCCGCTGGAGACGGTCGTCGCGGGGCTCCACGACACACGCCCTGCATTCGGGCGGGGCGAGTCGGTGACCGTGTACGTGCCGGGCGCCGGCCCCGCGTACGACGCCGCTGCCGCAGCGGCGAGCTCGCCGAGCGCACCGTCCGGCGCTCGTGGACGCGAGCTGCGCCTGCTGCTCGTGAAGAACCCCGCGGGAGCCAACGAGGTGCTGCGCACGCTCGCGCTCGAGCCCGGCCAGCACGACCTGCTCGGCGTGCTCAACGACCACATCGCCGACGGCCGCGACGTGTCCTGGATCTGGGATGCTGACTTCGAGCTACTGGCGCCCCGCGTACGGCGCGCCACGTGCAGCGGCACCCGCGCCGCGGACCTCGCCGCGCGCCTGAAGTACGCGGGCGTGGACCCCACGCGTATCGACGTGCGCGAGGACCTGTCCGACGCGTTGCGCTCGGCAGCGGCGAGCCGTAACAGCGCAGCGGACGCCAGCGACGCCCCGCTGTTCGCGCTCCCCACCTACACGGCGATGCTCGAGCTGCGCGAGCTGCTGGTCGAGCGCGGGGAGGCGAGCAGCGCGTGGACGTGAGCGCCCTCCCGCCCCGCGCCGGCCCGGGTTCGCGCCGCGCGCAGGAGCCCGCCGGGCACCATGCCGCGGCGTCGCGCCAGCCCAGCGCGGTCGTGTGGCACGAGCTCGAGTGCGGCTCCTACACCGCCGACCTGCCGCTGTGGCGCGATCTCGCCGGCGCTCGCCCCAACGCTCCCACGAGCCGCGTGCTGGAGATCGGCGCGGGCAGCGGTCGCGTGGCGCTCGCGCTCGCGCGCGACGGACATGCCGTCACCGCCGTCGACCTCGACGCGGAGCTCCTCGGCGCGCTGCGCGAACGCGCGGCAAGCGCTGGCGTGGCCGCGATCGAGACCGTGCACGGCGACGCCCGCGAGCTCGCGCTCCAGCGGCGTGACCACGGCCTGTGTCTCGTGCCGATGCAGACGATTCAGCTGCTCGGCGGCGCCAGCGGCAGGCTCGCGTTCCTGCGTCGTGCGCGTGCGCACCTGACGCGCGGCGCTCTGCTCGCGTGCGCGATCGTCACCGAGCTCGAGCCGTTCGACACCGCCGCCGGCGACATCGGACCATCGCCCGAGATCGCGCGCATCGAGGACGTGACCTACATCAGCTGCGCCACGCGCCTGCACATCGGACGACGCAAGCTGCGCATCGAGCGCCAACGTCGCGCCGTCGCCGACGCCGACGCGTCGAGCCCGGCCCCGCCACGGTGGGAACACCACGTCATCGAGCTCGACCGCGTGAGCGTCGCCCAGCTCCAGCACGATGCTCGACAGGCCGGGCTGCTCCCCGTCGGCACCCGCGAGATCAGCGCCACGATCGAGCACAGTGGAAGCTTGGCGGTGCTACTGCGTGCCTGATAGCCCGGCCCCCTCCCCCGTTCGCACGCTGCGTGTGTGCGCGCTGTACCCCGACCTGATGAACATCTACGCCGACCGCGGCAACCTGATCGTGCTCGAGCGGCGCTGCGCCTGGCGCGGGATCGGCTTCCAGCTGGACTCCAGCGGGCTCGGCGAGCCGCTCGACGGCGACGCCCACGATCTGTTCTACATCGGCGGCGGCCAGGACCGCGACCAGCGCCTGTGCGCAGCGGACCTGATCGCCACCAAGCGCGCCGGCCTGCACGCCGCTGCCGCGCGCGGCGCCGTCGTGCTCGGCGTGTGCGGCGGATACCAGCTGCTCGGGCACTCCTACACGCTCGAGCACGAGGAGATCCCCGGGGTCGGCCTGCTCGACCTGCGCACCGTGCGCGAGGACGGAGCACGCCTGATCGGAAACGTCGCAATCGAGGTCTCGCTCGACGACCACGCGGCCGGCCCACGCGTGCTGGCGGGGTTCGAGAACCACGGTGGGCGCACCTACCTCGGCACCGCCCAGCCGCCGCTGGGGCGAGTCCTCGGGGGCTTTGGCAACGACGGCCGCAGCGGCTTCGAGGGCGCACGCACCGCCAACACGATCGGCACCTACCTGCACGGCCCGCTGCTGCCCAAGAACGCATGGTTCGCCGACTGGCTGATCGCCCGTGCGCTCGGCCTGAGCGCGCACGAGCTCGCGCCGCTCGACGACGAGATCGAGCACCAGACCCATCTCAGCGCCCGTCGCGCCGCCGGCGTCTGAGCGCGCGCCCGCGCAAGCGCTTCGAAGCTCGCAAACTCGGCCGAAGTCCCGGGCGCCCGGGGCGACCGTGCGCATACGATCGCGCGATCGAGCTCTCCGAGTACCAGCGCCTGTCCCGACGGACCGCCGAGTATCCGCGCTCGGCGTGGCTCGCCTACCCTGCGTTGGGGCTCGCCGGCGAGGCTGGAGAGGTCGCCGAGCACGCCAAGAAGGCGATCCGCGACGACCGCGGCGAGGTCAGCGACACGCGGCGGGCAGCGATGGCCAAGGAGCTCGGCGACGTGCTCTGGTACGTCGCGCAGCTGGCAACCGAGCTCGACCTCAACCTCGACGAGATCGCCCACACGAACCTCGACAAGCTGCTCTCGCGCCAGCAGCGCGGCGTGCTCTCAGGCAGCGGCGACGAGCGCTAGGACGCCGCGACCGCGAAACGGGCGAAACGGGGCGCCAGGCGCGCGGGCACGAGCGCGTGGACGCGCACGCCCTCCGCGGTGTCCTCGCGGCTGACCTCGCCCGCCAGCTCGTGCAGCTCCGCCAAGCTGCCGCCGTCGGCGTATGGGACGAGAAGGTTCAGCGGGCGCAGCGTGTGCGCCAGCTCGCGCTCGAGGCGCTCGTTCAGCTGCGCCAGGCCCTCGCCGGTGGCGCCACTGAGGAGAACGGCGTCGGGGTGGCTGAAGCGCAGGTTCTCACGAGCCTGCCCGTCGAGCAGGTCGATCTTGTTGAAGACCAGCAGGCGCGGGCTCTCCCCCGCGCCTATCTCCTCGAGCGTCTGCTCCACCGCGCGCTGCATGATCTCCTGCTGGGACTCCGGCGCGGAGGCATCCAGCACGTGCACGAGCAGCTCCGCGCGGCGCGTCTCCTCGAGCGTCGCCGCGAACGCGTCCACCAGCTGGTGGGGCAGCTTGGAGATGAACCCCACCGTGTCCGTCAAGAGGTGCGAGCGCCCCCCCAGCTTCAGCGTGCGGGTCGTCGGGTCAAGCGTGTGGAACAGGCGGTCACGCACGCCCACGTCCGCACCGGTGAGCGCGTTCAGCAGCGTCGACTTGCCGGCGTTGGTGTAGCCGACCAGCGCGATCGTCGGCAGCGCCGCGCGCTCGCGCTCCGCGCGTTGGACTGCGCGTGTGCCCTTCACGTGCTCCAGGCGCCTGCGCAGCGTCGCGATGCGGTCGCGCGCGAGCCGCCGGTCGGTCTCGATCTGGGTCTCGCCGGGACCCCTGGTGCCGATGCCGCCACCCAGGCGCTCGAGGTGGCTCCACAGTCCGCGCATGCGCGCGAGGTTGTACTCGAGCTGCGCCAGCTCCACCTGGAGCTTGCCTTCCGCGCTGCCCGCGTGCGAGGCGAAGATGTCGAGGATCACGGTCGTGCGGTCGACCACCGGCATGCCCAGCGCCTGCTCGAGGTTGCGCTCCTGGCGCGCCGTCAGCTCGTCGTCGCAGGCGATCAGATTGGCGTCGCACGCGAGCGCCTGAGCCTTCGCCTCAGCCACCTTGCCGGGGCCGAGGTACGTGTTCGGGTGCGGCTGCTCGCGGCGCTGGATCATCTCCCCGACCACGCCCACGCCCGCCGTGCGCAGCAGCTCAGCGAGCTCTGACAAGTCCTCGCCCTCGGCGAGCGCCGCGATGCAGAAGGCCCGCTGGCGCGCGCGCTGGGAGCCGTTCGAGCCCTCCTCGACGGATGTGTGCGTGACGGCGCTGCGTCCGTTGCGGCTTCTCTGCATCCAGCTTCAGTGTAGGAGCGCGCGCGAGCGCCGTGTGAACACGCCGAGACCGCCGCACAGCGCGCCTGTCAGCCATCCGCGACCCTCTCCCTAAATCTCAACCCTCCAACGCGCCCAGGCGCTCCACGGCCTCCAGCAGACGATCGTCGGGCGTGGTCAGCGAGATGCGAAACCAGCCCTCGCCCGCCGGTCCGTAGACGGCGCCGGGCGTCAGCACGACACCCGTCTGCTCGAGCACGTGCTCGCAGTAGGACTCCGAGCTGTCAAAGCCCTGCGGCACCGGCGCCCACACGTAGATCGTGCTGTGCGGCGGGCGCACGTTCACGCCGATGCGCGCCAGGGCCTCGCACACCAGGTCCCGGCGGCGGCGGTAGAGCTCGTTCATCGACGCCACCTCGCCGTCCGCGTCTGGTGACAGCGCCGCAACCCCCGCGAGCTGGACGGCCTCGAACATGCCCGAGTCGATGTTCGTCTTCAGCCGCCAGTAGGTCTCGAGCGCCTGTGCGTTTCCGACGAGCGCCGCGCAGCGCCAGCCGGTCATGTTGTAGCCCTTGGACAGCGAGAACACCTCGATGCCCACATCCTTGGCGCCCGGCACGCCCAGGAACGAGGGCGCCCGGTATCCGTCGAACACGATCTCCGAGTACGCGTTGTCGTGCACCACCAGGATCTGGTACTCGCGCGCGAACGCCACCACCCGCTCGAAGAAGCCGTCGGGCACGATCGCGCCCGTCGGGTTGTTGGGGTAGTTCAGGAACATCAGCTTCGCGCGCCGCGCCACCTGCTCGTCGATCGCGCCCAGATCCGGCGTGAAGCCGTGCTCGGGCTCGAGCGCCATCAGCACCGGCTCGGCGCCCGCGAGCCACGGCCCGGCCGTGTACACCGGGTAGCCCGGATCCGCCGCCAGCGCGTAGTCGCCGGGGTCCAGGAACGCCAGGTTGAGGTTGAAGATCGCCTCCTTCGCGCCCAGCCCAGGGATCACCTCGGTGTGCGGGTCGAGCGTCACGTCGAAGCGCCGCGCGTAGAAGTCGCCGACCGCTTCGCGGAAATCATCGCGCCCGCGGTTGGTCGGGTAACGGTGTGTCTGCGGCTCGCTCACCGCCTCCTGCATCGCCTCCACGACCAGCGGCGGCGTCGGGCGGTCGGGGTCGCCGATGCCCAGGCTGATCACGTCCACCCCCGCCGCGCGCTTGTCTGCGATCTTGCGCTCCAGTTGCGCAAACGCATATGGCGGGATGCGCTCCAGGCGCTTAGATGGTCTCATGCAGCTCCCTTTCGAAGTCCTCGCTCAGACGGCCCGCGAACACGGGTCGCGCCCAGCCTGTCAGGTTCACGCGCAGATCCTCGTCGACCCGCACCTCGAGCTCCCCTCCGTCTAGCAGCACGCTCACGTGTGATGGCCAAGCAGCCGCTTCTCGCTCCAGCGTGAACGCGATCGCCGCGCCGCTCGCACCGGTGCCCGAGGACAGCGTCTCGCCCACCCCGCGCTCGAAGATGCGCGCACGGATGCGTGCGCCGGGACCGCCGTCCGCGAGCTGCGCGTACCACGACACGTTCGTGCGGTTGGGGAAGCGGGCGTCACGTTCGATCGACGGGCCGATCGCGTCCAGTTCCAGGGCATCGAGCTCCGCGAGCGTGCCCACCTCGATCGCGCACTGCGGGTTGCCGATCGACACGTGGCGGAAGTCCCACTCGCGCCCGTCCGCGCTGAGCGTCCCGCGTCCGTCCGGCGGACCCGCAGGGAAGTCCTTGGAGCGCAGGCTCGCCGTGCCCATGTCCACCGTGCACGTGTCGGGGCCCGTGATCGTCGGACGGATCTCGCCGGCCGGTGTGACGATCGTGAACGCGTCATCGTCCGTCCAGCCGCGTCGCCTCAGGTACATGATCGCCTCGCGCGCGCCGTTGCCCGACAGCTCAGCCTCAGAGCCGTCGGGGTTGAAGATGCGCAGATCGGCGACGTGCGCGGGGTTGGCCGCGCGCGAGAGCAGCAGCACTCCGTCTGCGAACACGCCGAAGTGACCCGCGCACAGCTTGCGCACGCGCGCCGGCGTCAGCTCGAACGCGAGCTCGTCGCGCTCGAGGATCAGGTAGTCGTTGCCAAGCGCCTGCCACTTCTCGAAGCTGATCTGCGCCATCAGGCGCCGCAGTCTAGTGTCGTGAGTCAATAGTGCCGTGGGCGTGACCGGCCGCACGTGCGCTCGTCGCACGCAGAAGCTGGGTCAAGCGCGAGCCGGTTGTCGCGGGATCGGGATAATGCTCCAGGCGATGTCACAGGCCAACGTGGAGCTCGTCCGCGCAGCGTTCGAGTCGTTCAACACGCAGGGTATCGATGCTGCCTTGCCGTTCTTCCGACCCGATGCCGTCTGGTACCCGACCAGCCAGTGGCTCGAAGACTCGGCCTACCGCGGGCACGAGGGCATCCGCGAGCTGGCGGCGGCCTTCTCACATAACTTCGACGGGTTGGCTTACGCGATCCACGAGGTCCGCGACGCCGACGAGCGGGTCGTGGCCCACATCGAGATGACGGCGCAGATCAGGAACTCCGGCCAGCCGATCAGCCAGCCCTTGGGTCTGCTCGTCTCCGGCTTCCGCGACGGCGCCTTCACCGAGGTCCGCGCGTTCCCCAGCTGGGCGGAGGCTCTCGACGCTGCGGGTATGGAGCAGTGAGGCGGATCGGTGGGGCGAGCGGCTCGCCCAAGCGCTAGCTGCGCGTCCCACACGCTCACGGCATCCGCTCGGCCAGCAGCTCCACGATCTCGCCGGCGACCGCGTCCGGCTGGCGGCCGTCCACGTCGATCACGCGCACGCCCGCCAGCTTGCGCATCCACGTCAGCTGGCGCTTGGCGTAGTTGCGGGTGTGGCGCTTCATCGCCTCCACGTCTCCCGTCAGCAGATCCTCGAAACCGAGCGCCTTGCGCGCCGTCTGTGACGCCCCTGCTGCGTGCGCACGCTGGACCTCCTCGCGCACGCCCGCCACGAGCATCGCCTCGACGCGCGCGTCGATCGCTGCATACAGCGCCTCGCGCCCCATCGTCAGGCCCACCAGCAGCGTCGGGTGGCGCAGATCCTCGCTCCACAGTTGCGAGCAGCCCGCCAGCGGGTACGCGAGCTCACCCAGCTCCAGCAGCTCCAGCGCACGCACCACCCGCTGACGGTCGTTGGGGTCGATCGCTCGAGCCACCTCGGGTGCGTGGTCGCTCAGCCGCGCGTGCAGCGCCGGCGCCCCTTGGCGCTCGAGCTCCGAGCTCCAACGCTCGCGCACGCCCGGCGGCGCCGGCGGGCGCAGGCTGAGCTCGCCGAGCGCCGCGCGCAGGTACAGGCCCGTGCCGCCCACCACCAGCGGCCGGCGGCCCGCCGCCAGCAGGTCGTCGATCTGCGCGTGCGCCAGCTGCGCGTACTCACCGGCGCTGAACGTCGCGTCCAGCGGCAGGAACGAGACCAGGCGATGCTCCACTCCGGCGCGCTCGGCCGCGCTGGCAACGCCCGTGAGCGTCTCCAGGCCCGCGTACACCTGCAGCGCGTCCGCGGAGACCACCACCGGATCCTCGTCGCGCGCGCGCAGGCGCGCGGCGAGCGCCACCGCCACGGCGGTCTTGCCCACGCCCGTCGGTCCGAACAGCGCGATGATCCGCATGCGGATAGGCTCACAGCTTGTGCAGATCGCAGGCTCCTCCGTGCTGCTCACCGGCGCCACGGGCGGTATCGGGCAGGCGCTGGCACGCGAGCTGCACGCCCGCGGCGCTCAGCTGACCCTCACCGGGCGACGCGCCAGCGTGCTCGCGCCGCTCGCCGAGCAGCTCGGGGCGCGCGCGCTCGCCGCCGACCTCTCCGAGCGCGCCTCGCTCGAGCGCCTACTAGACGACGCCGGCGAGATCGACGTGCTGATCGCCAACGCGGCGATACCCGCCGCCGGGCGCCTCGAGGACTTCACGCTCGCCGAAGTCGATCGCACGCTGGACGTGAACCTGCGCGCGCCCGTGGCGCTCGCGCGGATGCTGTTGGCGGGGATGCTCGAACGCCGGCGCGGTCACCTGCTGTTCGTCTCCTCGATCGCCGGCAAGACCGTGGTGCCCGGCAACCCGCTGTATCACGCCAGCAAGTACGCGCTGCGCGGCTTCGCCGCCGCGCTGCGCACCGACCTGCACGGCAGCGGCGTCGGCGTCTCATGCGTCTTCCCCGGCTTCATCCGCGACGCCGGCATCTTCGCCGACTCGGGCGTGAAGCTGCCGCCGGGTATCGGCACGCGCTCACCCGAGGATGTCGCGCGCGCCGTCGCAGAAGCGATCGAGCACAACCGCGGTGAGGTCGACGTCGCCTCGCTCCCCCAGCGCGCCGGCGCGATCATCGCCGGCCTCGCGCCGGAGCTGGCCGCGCGCGTCGTCCGTGCTCTCGGCGGGCGCCAGATCGCCCTCGAAATGCAGGAGCGGCTGCGCACGAAGCGCTGAGCGAGCGCCAGCCGCCTCAAACGCAGATCAGCGTGACGCCGAGATCGGGAGCGCGGGCGAGCGCGCGATCGGCCGTCAGCAGCGGGCAGCTCAGCGCGCGCGCAAGCGCGAGATAGCAGGCGTCATAGGCGGACGCGTTGGCGCGCATCGCCCACATCTCCAGCAGCAACATGCGGGTAGCCACGCGCGAGACGTTGCTTTCGGCGAGCCTCGCGATCGCCACGGAGGCGCGCTCGCCGCTCAGCTTGCCTCCACGCTCGAGTCCGCGCAGCGCCTGCACAACCTCTGGATTGACCACGTCTGGCGCCACCAGCTCGGCATCGCTGACGGCCTCTTCCACCCTGCTTCCAATGACAGTCCGCAGCAGCAGCTCGACGAGCGCTGACGCGTCAATCACGACCGGAGAAGGCGCGAAGGACCTGCTCATCGCGTTCAGCCCGTCCCTCGCGGATCAACCGCACTACCTCATCGGAGCCGATGCCCTGCACCGGCTCGTCCTGCCTCAGGCGTTCAAGCCATTCGTGCGTGCTCGGCATCCGCAGGTCTCGTTCGAGCACGCTGAGGACGTACTCGCTCAGATTCCTACCCTCGTTCCGTGCCCGCTCCCGCAGCCGCTCGTGCAAACCGGGCGGAACATTCTTGATCTGGATCGCGCTCATGGCAGGACAATAGCATGCTCATGGCATGCTGAAGGCATGCAGCTCAGAAAAGGCTCTCCTGGGCGGCCTCCGCCGCTGACACCGCGTTGGCGCCGAGCGTCTCCTCGGCCGGCGGCGGCGCTCGAGCGCCAGAACGCCCCCGGCGCGCCGCCGCGGCGAGCAAGCCGTGCCAGGCGCTCGCGTTCCTCGCGCGGCGCGTACGCTCGGCGACGGTAGAGCTGCTCGTAGCGTGGCACCAGGTCCGGGCGCTGCGAGCGCAACCAATCCATGAACACTGCGCGCACCTCGCCGCGCAGATGCAGCGCCACGCCGCGAATGCTCGTGGCGCCGGCCTGCTCAGCCTGCTCCAGCAGCGGCTCGATCTGGTGCGGCGCGTCGTTGATCCCCGGCATCAGCGGCGCGATCAGCACGCCCGTCGGAATACCCGCCCGGTTGAGCTCGGCCACCGCCTCCAGGCGCGCGCGCGGGCTGGGCGTGTGCGGCTCGGTCGCGCGCCACGCCTTCTCGTCGAGCGTCGGGATCGACAGGCACGCGCTGAAGCTCGCACGCTCGGCGATCTCGAGCATCAGCTCGAGGTCGCGCAGCAGCAGCGGCGACTTGGTCAGCACCGAGCACGGGTTGGCGGCGTCGCGCAGCGCTTCCCAGATCCCCACCATCAAGCGGTAGCGGCCCTCCACCCACTGGTAGGGGTCGGTGTTCGTGCCCAGCGCAACGTGCTCGCGCTTCCAAGTCGGACGCGCCAGCTCCACGCGCAGGCGCTCCGGCGCGTTGACCTTCACCACGATCTCGCGCTCGAAGTCGCGGCCCGCGTTGAAGTCGAGATAGGTGTGGGTGGGACGGGCGAAGCAGTTGTGGCTCACCACGCCGTTCGCGATGAAGTCGCCGGTGCCGGTGGTGATGTCGTACAGACGCATCACGATTCCGAGCGAGCGGATCGAGGTGACCCGCAGCCGATTCGCTGTCTTAACGGCTGCGCCCTCGATCGTGCGCTTGCGCGTGATCGCCGGATCAGTGCCGAGCAGGAAGCGCATCCGCTCCGATAGCCCGCCACGCAGACGGATGGCGGTCAGTCCGTTGCCGGCGGCCGGTCTCGGCTCGACGGCGTGATCAAAGCCGCAGCGACCGAGACACGCACGGATCCACGCGAGTATCTCCGGATCGGTGTTGACGATGCGCAGAACGTGGTCGTTGCACGAGCCCTCGGCGTCGAATATACCCGCGAGAAAGCCCCTGATCCATGACAGGCTGGGCAGCATCGGCCAGAGGATCAGCTCGCTGATGCGCTCGACGTTCGCGCGGCTCTGAGTTCGAATCGCTGTCATGCCTCGGGCGTTACCGGCCGCTTGCGCAAATACGAACCCGGCGGTTGCCACGCCAAACCCCGCTAGATAGTCCGCGGCGCGATCCAGCGCCTCGCCGTCAGCCAGAGCGAGGCGGAAGCGGTAGACGGTGTCCGGCGATCGGCCTGGGCGTTGGTAGAGGTAGGACCCCAGGTGACCGTCGCCGCGTATAAGGCCGCATAGGTACCCGCGCCGGTAGTCCTCGTTAGGTATCGGCGTATCGACGCACCCGCCTGGGCCGAGCAGCTTGATCTTCGGGGTGAGATGTGGCCGCTGAAGGCGCCCCCGGTCGGCCCCGATCACGTGCTTCCAACCGCGCCCGGTGAGAAATCGGTGATCGTCGCTCGCCACGAGCTCGGTGCCGTCTTCGAGCGTGACGGCGTACGCGGGCTTGATGCTCGACCACTTGTCGAGCACCTGCGTGATGGCGTATCGCCGATATCTGCCGACGCGGACAGTGCCGTAGATCGACTCCCCGACCTCGAGGTCGGCGATCCGCTTGGTGCGCCCGTCGGCCATCAGGATCCGTGTGTCCGGCCCCGCACAGTAGGTGCACGCGTGCGAGCAACCCCTGTACGGGTTGATCGTCCACCGAAACGGCATCCGCGACTGCTCGGGCACGCGGTTGAGCACCGACTTCGCGTGCACCTCATAGAAACGCATGTCGAGCGCCTCGGGCGCGTCGAAGCGACGCACGGCGGCCGGGTCGCGATAGCCCGGCAAGCTCCGCTGCTCAGCGTCCTCGAGGGTGAGGTTGCTCCACCGCACGAACGTATGTTCGCATAGGCGGCGGTCGGAGGCCCGCGCGATCAAGCGCCAAGCGCTTACGCAACCCCTACGCGCACGTGCGCTGGCGCTTACGGCCAGCGCGCACGATGGCATGCACCAACCATCCACTCCCCAACGCAGGAGGTCAAATCAGATGAAGGTCTCGAAGATGCTCGGAGCGACGATGATCGCCGGCGCGCTCGCGAGCGGCGGTGCGGCCGCCGGCATCACCAGCGCCTCAGCCGCACCAGCCACACAGAGCACGTCCGCGACGACTGGGTCCTCCGCGGCGGCCGCGATAGCCGCAGCCGATCCAGCGGGGAGCTCGACGAGCTCTACCTCGTCCGCGACGCCAGCGTCGTCGTCGAGCACGACGCCGGCCCCGGGATCGGGCTCCGCTAGCGGGCATCCGTGCCCGAACATGGGATCCGCATCGGGCGGCAGCTCCGGCTAGGCGTTGGCACGCCGGGCGGCGCTCTCCGCGCCGCCCGGCGTGTCCGCGGCGCCAGCCGCGGGTCGCGGTATCAACGCCTGTTGGCGCCGCGGACGGGTTTTCCGATCCTCACAGCTGTTTACAGAGCGGTAACGACGCTGATCGCGCCTTCCCTTAGGCTCGACGCCGCAGCGGTCTGCGGTAGATCGCCGGTTCGCGACGGGTGTGCGAACACTGGAGGGCGAGCCACGGGCACAGATACCGACAATGGAGAGAGACATGATTGGAAAGATTCCGACGCGCAGTCTCAGGCTGGGGGCGACTATCCTTGTTGCGCTTGGTGCCCTGATGATCAGCGTTGCAACGGCGAGCGCCGCCGAGGAAGTCATCTACAACAACCTGAACACGGTCGCTACGACCGTCAACGGGTTCCCGGATCAAGACACGTTCTCGCAGTCCTACGGTGGTGGAGGTGTCACATCCGTGGGCAACGTGCTGTCGTTCGCGGGCTTCGATCGCAAGCTGCGCAAGGTCACGACCGAGATCGACAGCTTCAAATGTGAAAAAGGCGAATACCAGTACGAAAACTGCTACAGCAAGCCAGGCAAGCACTTCAGGTACCCGTTGACGCTGAGGGTCTACGAAATCAACCCCGGCTTCTCGCGCAGCCACCTGATCGGCGAGCACACGGAGACGTTCAAGATGCCCTACCGCCCGACCACGGACGTCCACTGCCCGGCGACGCCCGAAGGCAAGGGCTTTGGCAGCAACTGCGACGTCGGCGGTGTTCTCAGCAAGATCACCTTCAAGCTGGCGGGAATCACCGTTCCACAGTACGCGCTCCTGGAAGTCAGGAACGCGACGCCGGAGGAGCCGATCAACCTCGGGCTGGAAGAGGCCTACAAGGGCTACAACACCACCACCGACGAATTCGAAGGCGTTCCCGGGACCTACACCCCGGCTGTCGGCTTTGACCCGTTGGGCAAGGAAAAGCTGGTGCTCGGCTGCGAAGACCCGCCGTCACCCTTCTGCAACGCACCGGAAGACAGCGGCATCTTCGGAGGCTACGAAGGCGCTCTCCCCGTCTTCGAGGTGATGGCCAAGGAATAGCACTCGCCGCAGCCGGCCAGATCGGACCGGCCGTCGCATAGTGCAGCATGGGGGCCCCGCGGCAGCGGGGCCCCCACTAGCGCCGCTACATCTCGATCACGCTGCGGATGCCGTCCTGCGCGTGCATCAGCTCGAAGCCGCGGTTGACTTCGCTCAAGGACAGCCTGTGCGAGATGAACGGGTCGACATCGATCTCGCCGCCCATGTACCGGTCCACCAGCGCGGGCACGTCCTCGCGCCCCTTCAGCCCGCCGAACGACGAGCCGCACACACGCCTGCCGGTGATCAGCAGGCGCGGGACGACGTCGAGCGTCTCGCCGCGCGCTGCCACGCCGCAGATCGTGCACAGACCCCAGCCCATGCGCGCCGCTTCCACGGCCTGGCGCATCACAGCGACGCTACCGGTCGCCTCGAAGGTGTAGTCGGCGCCGAACCCTGCCGTCATCTCCAGGATCTGCGCGACCGCGTCCTCCCCGCCGTGGAGCAGATCGGTGGCGCCCTGGCCGCGTGCGAGCTCCAGGCGCTCGGGCGAGAGGTCCACGCACACGATCCGCTCGGCGCCACGCAGGCGAGCGCCGGCGACAGCTCCCAGCCCGACCATGCCGGCGCCGAACACCGCGCAGGTCGAGCCTGCGGTCACCGAAGCGGTCTTGATCGCGGCGCCCAGTCCTGTCGACAGGCCACACGCGAACAGGCACGCGCGGTCGAGCGGAGCCTCACGATCGATCCGCGCGAGCGCGATCTCGGGCATGACCGTGTACTCGGCGAACGTCGAGGTGCCCATGAAGTGGCGCAGCGGCTCGCCGTCACGCGACAGGCGCGTGGTGCCGTCTGGCAGGTAGCCGAGGTTCTGCTGCTCGCGGATCGCCAAGCACAGGTTCGTGAGCGGGCTCGAGCAGTGCACGCACTCGCCGCACTGCGGCGAGAACAGCGTCACCACGTGGTCGCCCTCGCGCACGAGCGAGACCCCCTCGCCGCAGCGCTCGACCACGCCCGCGCCCTCGTGGCCCAGCACGGTCGGCGTGTAGCCCGACGGATCGACCCCCGAGGCGCTGTACATGTCGGTGTGGCAGATGCCGCACGCGCGAAGCCGCACGAGCACCTCGCGCGCGCCAGGGTCGGCGAGCTCCACCTCCTGCACGACCAGCGGTCGGGCGAACTGCTCGAGCACAGCCGCGTTGATCTTCATCGGCTCGCAGCGCCGCGCGTCAACAGCCGCTCCTCGCCGCCGAGCGTCTGGCTGGTAGCCGTGTGGATCTCCACATCGGCCAGCTCGCCGGCGACCGCCAGGCCCGTGAAGTTGACGACCTTGTTGTGGCGGGTGCGCCCGCGCAGACGCTCGGGGTCTGTGCGCGAGGGCCCTTCCACGAGCACCTCCAGCGTGCGCCCGAGGAAACGTTGGGCGCGCTCGCGCGCTCTGCGCTGAACCAGCTCCACGAGCTGCTGCATGCGCGCCACCTTCAGCGGGTGGGCGACGGCGCCCTCGGCGATGCCCGCCGCCTCGGTGCCGCGCCGCGGCGAGAACAGGAACGTGAAGGCGCCGTCGTAGCCGACCTGATCGACCAGCTCGAGCGTTTCGCGGAAGTCCTCGTCGGTCTCTCCGGGGAAGCCCACGATGATGTCTGTGGTGAGCGCTGCGTCGGGCACGTGCTCGCGGATCATCGCCACGCGGTCGAGGTAGCGCGCACGGTCGTAGGTGCGACGCATCGCCTTCAGCACCCTGCTCGAGCCCGACTGGAGCGGCAGGTGAATGTGCTCGCACAGGCTCGCAAGCTCGGCGTGCGCGCGGATCACGTCCTCGCGCATGTCCTTCGGGTGGGGGCTCGTGTAGCGCATGCGCTCGATCCCCGGGACGGCGTCGATCATCGCGAGCAGCTCGGCGAAGCTCGTGCGCACCGGCAGGTCGCGCCCGTATGAGTTGACGTTCTGCCCGAGCAGCGTGACCTCGCGCACGCCCTCGGCCGCCATCGAGCGCACGTCGGCGACCAGCTCCTGCGCGGGGCGGCTCACCTCACGTCCGCGAGTGGACGGCACGATGCAGTAGGAGCACGCGCAGTTGCACCCCACGCTGATCTGCACCCAGCCCTGGAAACTACGCTCGCGGTGGGCGGGAAGGTGGCCGGTGAAGCCCTCGAACTCGAAGAAGCCCTGCGCGCTCAGCGACTCGCTGGTGAGGAACTCCGCGAGCTTGTGCACCTGGCCTGGGCCGAACGCCACGTCCACGAACGGGAAGCGCTCGAACACCTCCTGCTTGAGCGACTGCGCCCAGCAGCCGCCCACGCCCACGATCCGCTGCGGGCGCTCGCGCTTGAGCCGTCTGGCCTCCCCCAGATGGGCGATGAAGCGACTGTCCGCCGACTCGCGGATCGAGCACGTGTTGAACAGGATCAGGTCGGCCTCGTCGCGCACGCTCGCCTGCTGGTAGCCGAGCGACTCGAGCATCCCCTTCATGCGCTCGGAGTCGTGCTCGTTCATCTGGCAGCCGAACGTCGTCACGTGGTAGCGACGTTGTGTATCCGCGGGCGTCATCAGCTCGGCCAGAGGCTAGCGCTCCGCGTGCCCGCCAGCAGCGTTTACGCCACGCGCCGCGCCCCGCGCTATCTCACGCGCCCATCGATATGCGAACATACGTTCGATGGGGAACCCGCCGTTCAGGCCGATCAGCGAAATCGAGCGAGAGCTCGAGCGTGGTCGGCTCGATATCGCGGTGGCGATCGCCAAGGACTTCGCCCGCAACAACGGTCGCCCGATCCCGTTGGCGCTGGCGCTGCGGTTCCTGCCGCTCGTGGCCACGCAGAGCCCCACCGAGTTCGATGCGTGGGCCACCCGCTGGCTGGTCAGATGGCTCAGCGAGAACGGCGCCCCGACGGCCGAGGGGGCAGCCGAGGTCGCCTCGATGCTCGCGGAGCTGCCGCGCGAGCCGAGCGTCATCGATGAGCTGGCGGCCTTCCAGCGGGCGCTTGCGACGGGTTCCGCGCGGCTGTAGACTGCGCCGCGGAGCAGGGTTCCACCGCGCGCTTGGCGCGGCGTGATCGCACGGAGGGGATCGAGAGATGAGGCTTGCGATAGGCGCAAGGCGGGCGTCGCGGCATGCGGCGCTCACGCAGCAGGCGCCCAGCACACGGCGCGCGCGTGCGCTGGCGTGCATGTCGCTGCTGGCGTGCCTGATCGCCCCGTGCTCAGCGCCCGGCGCCAGCCCCACTCCGATGCGCTCGCTGCGTGGCTGGCGCGAGACTCCCGCGCCGTTCTTGGGCGCCGCCTTCGCCGCCTTCGCCAACAACGACGTGCTGGTGCAGCAGGGGCCGAAGCTCCTCGCCGAAGGGGAGATCGGCCAAGGGCTGTTCGGCGCAAGCGTCGCGCTGTCTGCCGACGGCAACACGGCGATCGTCGGCGCGCCCTCCGATGACAACGATGTCGGCGCCGTGTGGGTGTTCACGCGCACCGGCTCCACCTGGACACAGCAGGGCGAGGAGCTCACCGGCGCCGAAGAGGCTGGGCGCGGCGAGTTCGGGACCAGCGTGGCGATCTCCGCGGACGGCGCCACAGCTCTGATCGGCGGGCGCGAAGACGACCATGGCACGGGCGCCGCGTGGGTGTTCACACGCACTGGCTCCAGCTGGAAACAGCAGGGCACGAAGCTCACCGGCGCCGGAGAGGACGGGGACGGGGCGTACGGCACGAGCGTGGCGCTGTCGGGCGACGGCCAGACCGCGCTCGTCGGCGGCGAAGCCGACGACGACGGCGCCGGCGCCGCGTGGATCCTCACACGCTCGGGATCGACCTGGAGCCAGCAGGGCGCCAAGCTCACCGGCGCCGCAGAGAGCGGCGCCGGCGCGTTCGGCTCGAGCGTCGCGCTGTCCGCCGATGACTCCACAGCGCTGATCGGCGGGCAGGATGACGACGGTGGCGCTCGGCGCCGCGTGGATCCTCACACGCTCGGGATCGACCTGGAGCCAGCAGGGCGCGAAGCTCACCGGCGCCGCAGAGAGCGGCGCCGGCGCGTTCGGCTGGAGCGCAGCGTTGTCCGCCAACGGCGCCACCGCGCTGATCGGCGGCGAAGCCGACGACGGTGGCCTCGGCGCCGCGTGGGTGTTCACACGCTCGGGATCAACGTGGACCCAGCAGGGCCCGAAGCTGGTCGGGAACACGGGCAGCGACAAAGCCTTCTTCGGGTCCGGCGTGGCGCTGTCCGCCAGCGGCAACATCGCCCTGATCGGCGGCCACGACTACAACGACATCGGCGCCACGTGGGAGTTCGCGCGCTCGCGCTCGAGATGGCGGCTGCGGGAAGCGCCGCTGTCCGGCGGCGAAGAGGGAGGCTTCGGGGCGTTCGGCTCGAGCGTGGCGCTGTCCTCCGACGGCGAAACCGCCATGATCGGGGGCCTCGGCGACGAAGAGTTCGTGGGAGCGGCGTGGGCGTTCGTGGAGGCTCCAGCTCCGATCGTCAAACAGCTCGCGCCTCGCGCCGGCCCGCGCGCCGGCGGCACGGCGGTGACCATCACCGGCGCCAACCTGCTTGGCGCGAGCGCCGTCGACTTCGGCTCGGTCAGCGCGACCAGCTTCACCGTCAACTCCGCGACATCGATCACCGCGTTCGCCCCCTCCGAGCCGATCGGGCGCGTGGCGGTCACGGTCACGACGTCCGAAGGCACCAGCCGCGCCGTCTCCTCGAAAGTGGAGTACCGCTTCAGGCGCGCGCGGCGATGAGCCCGCCGATCGCGAGAGCTAGCGGCTACGCCGCTGCGACGGCCGGTTCGCTGGCTATCGGGGCCTCGGTCGGATCGCGGTCGCCTGCCTGTCCTCCAGGGAGGGTACCCGTATGGGTGATCGGCGTCACCAGATCGGTGCCGAGGCCCAGCGCCGCGTAGATCTTCTCTTCGATCTCCTTCGCCATCGCTGGGTTCTCGTCCAGGTGGGCCTTGGCGTTGCCACGACCCTGACCGAGGCGGTCGTTGCCATAGGAGAAAAACGAGCCCGACTTCGACACGATGCTGTGCTCGAGCCCGAGGTCGATCAGGCAGCCAGCGGTCGAGATGCCCTTGCCGAACTCGATATCGAACTCGGCCTGGCGGAAGGGGGCGGCGACCTTGTTCTTGACGACCTTCACGCGCACGCGGTTGCCGACCGCCTCGGTACCGTCCTTGAGTGTCTCTATGCGACGGATGTCAAGGCGCTGGGAGGCATAGAACTTCAGCGCGCGACCACCCGGCTGGGTCTCGGGGGAGCCGAACATCACCCCCACCTTTTCGCGGATCTGGTTGGTGAGGATGCACAACGTCTGCGTGCGGTTCAGGTTGCCGGCGAGCTTGCGCATCGCCTGGGACATCATCCGCGCCTGCGAACCCACGGTCTGATCGCCCATCTGCCCCTCCAGCTCCACCCGCGGCGTCAGCGCTGCGACAGAGTCGATCGCCACCACGTCCACCGCGCCCGAGCGCACCAGCATGTCGGCGATCTCCAACGCCTGCTCGCCGTAGTCCGGCTGCGAGACCAGCAGCTCGTCGATGTCCACGCCGATCTCTCTCGCGTACAGAGGATCCATCGCGTGCTCGGCGTCGATGAACGCGCACACGCCGCCGAGCTTCTGCGCCTCGGCCAGCACGTGATAGATCAGCGTCGTCTTGCCCGAGGACTCCGGGCCGAACACCTCCACGATGCGCCCACGTGGGACGCCGCCGATCCCGAGCGCCAAGTCGAGCGAGAGCGCCCCGGTCGGGATCGCATCGCACCGCACCTGCGCGCCCTCGTCGCCCATGCGCATGACCGTGCCCTTGCCGAACTCGCGCTCGATCTGCGTGAGCGCGCCCTGTAGAGCGGCATCGCGCGCCTTGGCGGCCTTCTCTGCGTCGGTCACGGGCATGGCTTTACTCCTCGGGTCGAGATGGAGCGGACAAGGTAGATGGCGTCGCGGACGGAACAGCTGTTCGTATTCGGCCACGACGCCGACGCCGACTGACCCTTCGTCCAGGCGCGCCGCGCGGCGCTCGTGCCATGCACGGCAAGCGACGATTAGCAGCCAAGAACGCGAACCGCTCGAGCCCAGCTCGCCTTGACCAACAGCCATCCCACCCCACGTCTTGCCTCGGCCCTGATGCTGGCGCTGGCGCTGGCGGCGCTCGCCGTGGCGCTGATGGCCCCGACGCAGACGCTCGCCCATGCGCATCGATCCAGCTGCCCGGACACCCACGCCAAGACCAGGTGCAGCCCTCCCACCTGCAAGCAGTCATCTCACAAGCACAGAAGGCATCACGCGGGAAAGTGCGCCACCAAGCATGCGAGCGCCAAGAAGAAGTCGTCCTCCCAGCCGCTGGCTGCGGCCCAGTGCGCGGACGGGAGCCCGCCGGTGTTGACGGGCGACGGCTCGTTCGCCTGCGAAGACGGCTCCGACCCCCAATGCGAAAACGGCGCGATCCCGACGCCGCGCGGCAAGCACCTCGTATGCCCCGTCATCTTCCAGGAAGAATCGAGCTCGAGCGAAGCGGAATGCGAAGAAGAAGAAGAAGGGACCTGCGCGAGCGCGAGCTCCGACTCCGGTGAAGCGGGCGCCACAGGCCCCTCGCCGGCGAGCGAAGCGTGCGGGGAAACATCGGGCGAAGGGTCTCCCCCCTCCTCGCAGTGCGAAGCAGAAGGGTGAGCAGCGCGGCGGTTCAACCGGCGTGCTGCTCGAGCGCTCCCCGCGCGAGCGCTTCGTAGCTGGCGCCGGCGGGCACGAGCCACGAGCGATACAGCACGACCTCGGGCGGCGAGAAGCCCAGCTGCGGAGTCGCGGGCAGCGGCAGCTCGGTGGGCGCTGCCGCGCGCGCCGCGTCCGCGTGCCGGTCGGTGGGGCCCGCCCCATGGCGCCCTCCCTGTGCCGCGCGCGGCCCGGCCGTCGCGGATGACCCGGCTGAAGCGGTCCTGGTCAGGACGGGAGCGACCGCGTTCACCGGGCTGTCACGGAAGGACCGGCGGCGCCGGCGACGGGTGGCGCCGAGCGCGTTGCCGCGGACGCGCGCGACCGTGATGTGCGCTCTGAAGCGCCGGCGCTCGGGCTCCCAGCCGCTTGCGTTGGCGAGCGCCTGGCTGAGCTGCTGCTGCACGCTCGTCAACGCGCCCCCGCGATCGTTGATCTCGACGGCGAGCGCGTGTGGACGGCGCGGCGGCAGCCACAGCGGGGCGCCGATCGACACTTCGCTGGCGTGCTCGACCGGACCGCGTTCCGGGCTCTCGCGACGCGACCCGGACGAGACGGTGGCTCGTGCGAGGCCCATCTCCACAGCGGCCGCCAACGCGTCGATCTCGGCTACCGGCCGGCTGCCGAGGAAGCACAGGGTGAGGTGCAGCGAATCGGCATCCAACAGCCGCATCGCGTCTCGCGGCACACCGGCGGCGCGCATCTGCGCCGCCACCCGACGTGCCCAGTCGGCGAGCTCCTCGCGCACCCACGCCGGCGGGTCGACCGCCACGAACAGCCTGGCTGTGGCACCGTGCGACATCGGCCCACCGATGCTAGCGCCCGGGCGGGCGGTGCGCTCAGCCCGCGCACACGGGCACGGGGTGGCGCGTGCGGCGCGCCAGCGCGCGGCTCACAGCTCGCTCAGCGCGCGGCGCAGCAGGTGCATGGCGACGGTCGTCGCGCGCTCGCGTACGTCGGCTCTGCCGCCTGGCAGGTTGACCGAGCGCGTCAGCCGCAGCGGCTGCGAACGCTCGCCGCCGAGGAGTGTCACGCTCAGGCACACAAGCCCCACGGGCTTCTCGTCGCTGCCGCCGCCGGGTCCGGCCACGCCGGTGATGCCGACGCCGACATCCGCGCCGAGGCGTTGGCAGGCACCGTCGGCGAGCGCCTCGGCGACCTCGACGGAGACGGCTCCGTGCGCGTCGATCAGCTCTCGTGGGACACCCGCCTGCGAGACCTTGACCTCGTCCGCGTAGGCGACGATGGCGCCCTTGAAGTACTCCGAGGAGCCGGCCAGCTCGGTCACGCGCGCGGCCAGCATGCCGGCCGTGCAGGACTCGGCGGTCGCGAGCGTGCGATGGCTCGCCCTCAGCAGCTGGGCGACCTGCTCGTCGACGGTGCTGCCGTCCTGCGAGAACAGCGTGTCGGCGTGGCGTGCGGCGATCAGCGCGGTGAACGCGTCGTAGGCATCCTGCGCATCCGGTTGGAAGCGCGTGACGACCTCGACCTCCCCGCGTTTCAGGCACGTGGTCACCTCCAGGCGCTCGAGCTCCACCCCCTCGCGCTCTGCCACGCGCAACGTCTCGGCGATCTCCGACTCCGGCATCCCGAACAGACGCAGCGTCTGTTGGACGTACACGGTGGCGCCGGCGAGCGCAGCGCGCAGGGCGTCGGTCTTGACCGCCTCACCCCACATCGGCTGGAGCTCGCGCGGGGGACCGGGCAGCACCACCACGGTGGGACCGCTCTCCAGCGGCGGCACGACCAGCCCGGGGGCGGTGCCGACCGGCTCGAGCACGCTCGCCCCGCTTGGCACCGTCGCCTGCTTGCGGTTGGCCTGAGCCACCGCCTCCGGGTCGATGTTCGGCCAGCGCGTCATCAGCGGCCGCACGATCTCGGCGATGCGCTCCGACAGCCTCCGGTCGAGCACCATCTCTCGCCCCTGGAACTCGCCGACGACGGCCGCGGTGAGGTCGTCGGCGGTCGGCCCCAGCCCGCCGCTGGTGACGATCACGTCCATCTGCTGCGCGGCCATGAACGTGAGTGCGGCGCGCATGTCCTGTGGGCGATCGCCGACGATCGCGATGTATGCGAGGTCGACGCCCAGCTCCCGCAGGCGTTCGGCCAGCCACGGCCCGTTGCGGTCGCTGACCCTTCCGGTCAGCACCTCGGTTCCGGTGACGACGATGCCGGCGCGTGGGACGCGCGCGGGCGCGGGCGCGTCGGGGTCGGAGCTCGGACCGGCGCTCACGTGCAGCTCGGCAGCTGGGCGGAGGTCAGCCGGTGACGACCGCGGGCCTTGGTGATCGAGTAGCCGATGGCTTCGGCGGAGGGCGGCACCGTCCGCGGGATGCCGTCGACGAACATCGTCACCGAGCTGTTCCCGAGCGTGAGCAGGAATCGCTTGGCGTGATATGTCGGCGTGCTTTCGCCGGCCTGGAGGTCCACGCCCGGGATCAGCTTGCGCCCGTCGTCGCCGATCAGGCACACGTACACGAGCGAGGTCGGCGTCAGCGACAGCGCGACCGGCTGCGAGGCGCTGGCGCTGTGGTCACGGCCCGTGGCGGAGGCATGAGCACCGGTGGCGCTGCTGCGCCCGGCCGCCGAGGATCCGCTGGTGCCCGCTTTCGGGCCCGAGGAGGAGCCACCGCCGGCGACGAGCAGGATCACGAGCACCACGATCACGGCGCCGATCGCGCCGACGGCGAGCATGTAGCCCCGGGAGGGCCCGTGATCGGGCCCAGGGCGCCCGGGACGCGCGCGCGGACGGCCCTGCGCGGTGGAGACGATCGGCTCGAGCATCGCCTCGCTCGGGCGCTCGTGGTGCAGGCGGTACTCCTCCACGAGCGCCTTGCCGTCGAGGCCGAGCGCCTGGGCGTAGGTGCGCAGGAAGCTCTTGACGAACGTGGGCCCGGGCAGCAGGCCCCACTCTTCGTTCTCCAACGCACGCAGGTACTTGGCGCGGATCTTGGTCTTGGCCTCGATCTCCGACACGTCGATGCGCTCGCGCATGCGCGCCTCGCGTAGCGTTGCTCCGATCTCGGGCATGTCAGCGCAGAGGCTAGCCGCCCGGCGCGGTCGCAGACTCCCTGGTCGGGGATTCCAGAGCGGCGAGGACGCGTGGGAGGTCGGCCTCGGTGATCAGCACCTGGCGTGGCTTGGATCCCTCATAGCCGGAGATCACCCCGCGCCGCTCGAGCATGTCGATCATCCGCCCCGCACGCGTGTATCCGAGCCGCAGGCGCCGCTGGAGCATCGACGTCGAGGCGGTCTGCATCTCGGCGACGAGCGTGATCGCGTCGCGCAGCAGCGGGTCCTCGTCGGGATCGAGCTCGTCGCCGCCCGCGCCCGTGCCGTCTGCGTCCTGTGGCTCGACCTGCTCGAGCAGCTCCTCGCGCAGTTCGGGCTCGCCCTGGCGACGCCACAGCTCGGTGAGCTTGGCGATCTGCCCCTCGTCGATGTAGGCGCCCTGGATGCGCTGAAGGCGCGAGCTGCCGACGGGGCTGAACAGCATGTCGCCCGCTCCCAGCAGCGACTCCGCGCCATTCTGGTCGAGGATCACGCGCGAGTCCGTCTGCGAGGACACGGCGAAGGCGATCCTCGAGGGGACGTTGGCCTTGATCATGCCCGTGATCACGTCCACGCGCGGACTCTGCGTGGCGAGCACGAGGTGGATCCCGACCGCGCGCGCCTTCTGGGCGAGGCGGATGATCGAGTCCTCGACGTCGGCGGGCGCGACCATCATCAGGTCCGCGAGCTCGTCGATTACGCACAAGATGTAGGGGAGTGGCGCTTCTTTGCGCTTCGCCCGCGCGCTGTTGAGCTCGACCAGGCCACGTGTGCGGGCCAGGGACATGATGCCGTAACGCTGCTCCATCTCCTTGACGAGGTTCTGGAGAGCGTTGGCGGCCATCCGCGGGCTGGTGATGACGGGCGTCAGCAGGTGCGGGATCGACTCGTAGTGGTTGAGCTCGACCTGCTTGGGGTCGACGAGCACCAGCCGCAGCTGGTGCGGCGTGGCGCGCAGCAGCACGCTGCACAGCATCGCGTTGATCGCACCGGACTTGCCCGCGCCGGTGGTGCCCGCGACGAGCAGGTGCGGCATCTTCGCGAGGTCTGCGCCGATCGCCTTGCCGGCGACGTCCTTGCCGAGCCACACGGTCAGCGGCGACCAGTCCTTGGGTGGCGCCTGGTAGACGTCGCCGAGCCTGACGATCCGCCGGTGGGCGTTGGGAACCTCGACCCCGACCGCCTGCTTGCCGGGGATCGGTGCGAGGATGCGGATGTCGGTAGCGGCGAGCGCGTACGCGAGGTCATCCTTGAGCTGGGCGACCTTCGCGACCTTGGTGCCGGGTGCGAGGCGCAGCTCGTAGCGCGTGATGTGCGGACCGGCGACCGTGCCGATCACCTTCGCCTGCACGCCGAAGTGCCCGAGCGCCTCGACCAGGCTGTTGGCCGTGCGGCCTTGCCCTGCGGTGTCCGGCCGCGTCTGCTCGGCGCTCGAGCGCGTCAGCAGCCGGGCGGCCTCGGGCAGCTGCCAGACGAAGCTGGGGTCGTCTGTGGCGGACTCCCGCAGCCTCCCCTGTGGAGTCAGTTGATCGGCCGCGATCGGGGAAGCGTCGGTGTGCGCCACACCGGAAACGTGCTCGCCCGCCTGCTCGTCGGCCTCGGCCTGGTCGTGGTCGGGCTCGAGCCCCTCGACAGCGAGCGCGCCGTCTTCGTCCGGGTCCTCCCAGTCACGCGAGGGCGCCTCCACGTGCGTGGCGCGCACGACCAGTTCCCGTGCGGCGGGTTCCGGAGGCGTGATCGTCGGCACGAGCTCGAGCTGATCCTGCTCGTCGAGGGCAACCGCGCCGCGCCGGCGCGTCGACCGGCCGCTCGCCGCCGAGGAAGCCTGTTCGCGGCCCAGCCCGCGCACGATGCGCGTGGTGTCGAGCACGCTGGTACCCGTCGCGCGGATCACGCTCGCGAGCGAGGCACCGGTGAGCAGCACCAGGCCGGCGAGTGCCAGGAACACGACGAGGATCTCCACCCCCACGCTCTGCACGAGCCGGTGCGCGACTTCGTAGAGCGCCTGCCCGGCTACGCCGCCGTGGCTCTGAAGCTGCGCCGAGGACCAGGCGCGGATTCGAGCCGGTCCCGAGCTGAGCCCGAGCGTGCCGGCGGCGAGCGCGAGCGTGATCGCGGCGAACAGGCACAGCGCGCCTGTGCGCAACGGTCGCAGCGCCGGCAGCACCGGGCGGGCGAGCATCACGCCGCCTGCCAGCACCAGCGTGACGGGGGTCAGCACACGCGCGCGCCCGAGCGTCCAGCCGAGCGCCACCGCGATCGCGTGCCCGGCGCGACCGCCGGCGGCGGACGGCCCTGCCGCCCCGTACAGGACGAAACCCATGAACACACCGGCAGCGAGGAGCGCCAGCCCGAGCACGTCGCGCTGGCGCTGGTCGAGCACGGGCATACGCGGCAGGCCGACGCCGACGATCGCGCTCAAGCCCGGGCGCGAGCGGCGTGAGCGTGCGCGAGCGCCACGACCGGCGCTGCTCGATTTGCGCGTCGCTGCGCCCCCCCGTCGCGCGGGGCTCTTTCGCGAAGATGCGCCCCTGGGGGGTCGTGTGCGGGCCATCCAGCGCAACTTCGACGCCAGCCGACCAGACCCTCCCTTACGATCGCTTTACACCACCCCTATACATAAAGACCATGAACGACTTCTCTCGCGCACCACGCATCCTCGTCGTAGAGGACGACGAGGACATCGCCCAGGCACTCCAGCGCTCGTTGCGGATGGAGGGCTACGAGGTGAGGACCGCCGTCGACGGGCATACGGCGCTGGAGCAGGGTCACGCGTTCGCGCCCGATCTGGTGATCCTCGATCTCGGCCTCCCGGGGCTGGACGGCGTCGACGTGGCACGCGAGCTGCGTGCGGATGACGACGTGCCGATCCTGATCCTGACCGCGCGCGACGCGCTGGAGTCGCGCGTGGAGGGTCTGGACGCGGGCGCGGATGACTACCTGGTCAAGCCGTTCGAGCGCCAGGAGCTGCTCGCGCGCATGCGTGCGCTGTTGCGGCGCCGTCCACCGCGCGGCTCGGCGCCGCTGCGCGTTGGCGACCTGTCGCTGAACATCGACACCCACGAAGTGGCGCGCGCCGAGCGTACGATCGAGCTGACGCAGAGGGAGTTCGAGCTGCTCGAGTACCTGATGCGTAACGAGCGCATCGTGATCTCGCGTCAGCGCCTGCTCGACGAGGTGTGGGGCTATGACCCGTTCTCGACCACGAACACGATCGAGGTGTTCGTCTCCAACCTGCGCCGCAAGCTCGAGGCTGACGGCGAGCCTCGCCTCCTGCACACCATCAGGGGAGCCGGCTACGTCCTCCGCGCCTAGGCCGCGGCGACGCCTCGGGCTCCCCTCCCCACTGTGGCGCGAGAGCATCCGGCTTCGCGCGCCCTCGAGGGTGTCCGCCGCCTTCGATCGGATGCCGATCCGCGTTCGCCTGGCGGGTGTCTCGGCGCTGCTGACGTTCGTGATCCTGTGCGCGTTCGCGCTGGCGATCGGGTCGCTGACGGTGAAACGCATTCGCAACGACTTCAACCACAACGTCAGCGAAACCGCCAAGCAGCTCCCGTCCGACCTCAAGGTCAAAGCCGACCCGCTGCGCGACAGCTTCGAAATCTCGCCGCCGCTGCGCTACATCGCAACCCCGGGAACGGTGATCAGGATCCTCTACGAATCCGGGCGCGTGCTGGAACAGTACCCCGAGCACGCCCCCACGTTCGGCGTATCGCAGGTGGGGATCACCAACGCCCAGGGCTACCGCGTGGCCACGAGCGTTGTGCACGTGATCGGACCCGACGGCTCTCCGATCGGCCACCTGATCTTCCAGTACAGCCGCAAGATGGCGCCCACGGAGGCCACGATCAAGCGCGTCGAGCTGTTCCTGCTGCTGGGCGTACTGGCTGGGAGCCTGCTGGCGCTGCTCGCTGGGATGGCGATCGCGCGGCGCGCGATGGCGCCGATCGCGGCGCTCACGTCGGCCGCCGCGGAGATCGCCCGCACGCGCGATCCCTCGGGTCAGGTGCCGCAGTCGCCCGCCGACGACGAGGTCGGGGAGCTCGCGCGCACGCTCGAGGGGATGCTTCGCGAGCTAGACGCCGCGCGTTCGGAGACGGAGTCGATGCTGGCGCGTCAGCGCCAGTTCGTGGCGGACGCCTCGCACGAGCTGCGCACGCCGCTGACGAGCGTGCTCGCCAACCTCGAGCTGCTCGCGGAGTCGCTCGCGGGAGACCAGGGCGATGCGGCGCGCTCGGCGCTTCGCTCCTCGCAGCGGATGCGCCGGCTGGTGGCGGACCTGCTGTTGCTCGCGCGCACGGATGCCGCGCGCGTGGTCGCCCACGAGCCATGCAACCTGGCGCAGATCGTGGTGGAGGCCGCCGCCGAGTTGGGACCGGTGAGCGCCGCGCACGACATCTCGCTGGACATCCACCCGGCGATGGTGATGGGGTCCCGCGACGAGCTGCATCGCCTGACGATCAACCTGTTGGAGAACGCGCTGCGGCACACCCCGTCGGGCACGGCTATCCGCGTCTCGACGCGCACGACACCCGGCGACGAGGTCGAGCTGGTGGTCGAGGACGACGGACCGGGCGTGTCCGAGGAGCTTTCGGGCAGCCTGTTCGAGCGTTTCGTGCGCGGCGGCAGCGGCGCGCCGCGCCGCGACGGCGTGGCTGGTGGCTCGTTCGGCCTGGGGCTCTCGATCGTGGCCGCGGTGGCCGGCTCCCACGGCGGCAGTGTCGTGCTCGAGCGCTCGCAGATCGGCACGCCCGACGAGCCCGCGGGAGCCCGCTTCGTGGTGAGGCTGCCGTCGGTTCAAAGCCAGGAAGAGCGACCTCCCGCGGTTCCGGCGCCGCCGCTCGCGCAGCGCGCGGTCTGAGCGCGACCCCAGCTAGACCTCGACGACGACCGGCAGCACCATCGGCCGTCGCTTCAGGCGGTCGTACACGAGCTTGGCGAGGTCGTCGTGCAGGGCCTGCTGGAGCAGGTCGACCTCCCGTATTTCCTCGCCGGCGGCGCGGCTCAACGACTCCTCGACCGTCACCCTGATCTCCTCCACCAGCTCGTCCGCCTGATCCAGGAACGGCACGCCGCGGAAGATCACCTCGGGGTCCGCGACCGAGCTGCCGTCCTGCTCGGCGATCGTGACAACCACGATGAAGATCCCGTCGGCCGACAGCATGCGCCGGTCGCGCAGCGCGACGTCTGCGATCTCGCCGATCTCGACGCCGTCGACGAAGATCATGCCTGCCTGCTCGCGCGAGCCGAAACGGGCGCCGTGCTCGTCCAGCTCCAGCGGCAGCCCGTTGTCGCCCTGGAAGATGTCGCGGGGCGCGACGCCGACCGCCTCGGCCAGCTCGGCGTGCAGTCGCAGACGCTTGAAGTCACCGTGGAAGGGCATCACGTAACGCGGCTTGACGAGGTTGAGCATCAGCTTCACCTCCTCCGCGTAGCCGTGCCCGGACGCGTGCACGGGCGCCTCGCGAGGCGTGATCACGTCGCAGCCGATGTGGTACAGGCGGTCGACGGTCTCGTTGACCGCGCGCTCGTTGCCGGGCACGGGCGTGGCCGAGAACACGACCGTGTCGCCGGCCCGCAGCTCGACCTGGGGATGGTCGCGGTAGGCCATGCGCCGCAGCGCCGACAGCGGCTCGCCCTGGGAGCCGGTGGAGATGATCACGACGCGGTCGTCGGCGAAGTCGCCGATCTCGCGTGGCCCGACGAGCATGCCGTCGGGGATGTCGATGTGTCCGAGCGTGCGCCCGATGCCGACGTTCTTGCGCATCGAGCGCCCCACGAGCGTGACCTTGCGTTCGAGCGCGTAGGCGGCGTCGACGACCTGCTGTACGCGGTGGATGTTCGACGCGAAGCTCGTCACCACGATCCGCCCCTCGCAGCGCGCGAACACCTCCTCCAGATGCGGGCCGACGACCGACTCCGACGGCGAGAAGCCGGGGCGGTCGACGTTGGTCGAGTCCCCGCACAGCAGCAGCACGCCCTCGCGCCCAAGCTCGGCCAGCCGCGAGACGTCGGCCGGCGACCCGTCGACGGGCGTCTGATCGAACTTGTAGTCGCCGGTGATCAGCACGGTGCCCAGATCGGTGCCGAGCGCGACGGCGCTCGAGTCGGGGATCGAGTGGGTCATGTGCACGAGCTCGAGCGAGAACGGCCCCAGCTCGAGCGTCTCCCCCGGGTCGAGCTCGCCGAGCTCGACGTCGCGCAGCTTGTGCTCATCGAGCTTGGAGCGGGCCATTGCGACCGTCAGCGCCCCGCCGTAGACGGGCGGCACGTGGCGGTCGCCGAGCTCGCGCAGCACCCACGGCAGCGCGCCGAGGTGGTCCTCGTGGCCGTGCGTGACGACGATCGCCTCGATGTCACGTGCGCGCTCGCGCAGGTAGGAGAAGTCGGGCAGGACGAGGTCGATCCCGACCATCTCGGGGGTGGGGAAGCGCAGCCCCACGTCGACCACGACGATGCGCCCGTCGTACTCGACGACGGTCATGTTCTTGCCGATCTCCCCGAGCCCGCCGAGCGGCAGGACGCGCAGCGCGGCGCTCACGCGTGCGTGCGGGCGGGTGGGGCGGGCGCGAGGCCGTGACGCTCGAGCATCGCCCGCACGATCTCGGCCTCCTCGGCGGTGGCCTCCACCAGCGGCAGGCGCAGCCCGCCGACGTCGTGGCCCAGCATGTTGAGCGCCGCCTTCGTGCACGTGGGGCTGGCGGTCAGGAACAGCGTGGCGAAGACGTCCTGGAGCGACGCGTCGATGTCGGCGCGGCGCTCGGGCTGATCGAGCATCGCGCGCAGCTCGTTGCCGACGATGTGGCTGGCGACGGAGATCACGCCGGCGCCGCCGAGATCGAGCGTGCGCGCGAACGTGGCGTCGTCGCCCGCGTAAAGCGCGAGGCCGTCGATCATCTGGAGCTCTGCTGGGTTGGCCTGCTTGACCCCTTCGACGCGGTCTATCTGTGCGAGCTCCGCGAGCAGCTCGGGACCGATGTTGGTACCGGTGCGGCTGGGGATGTTGTAGAGCAGGACCGGCTTGTCGCTGGCCGCGGCGACGGCTTCGTAGTGGCGCTTGAGCCCGAGCGGGCTCGGTCGGTTGTAGTAGGGGGTTACGGACAGCACGGCGTCGGCCCCGAGCTCGCTCGCGCGTTCGGTCAGGTAGACCGCCTGTCGGGTGTCGTTGGTGCCGGTGCCGGCGATGATCGTGGTCCCCGCAGGGCGCTCGGAGATCGCGGTCTCGATCAAGCGCAGGTGCTCCTCGTCGGTCATCGTCGAGGCCTCGCCGGTGGTCCCAGCGACCACGAAGCCGTCCGAGCCGTTGTCGGCGAGGTGGCGCATGAGTGCCACGAACGCCTCCTCGTTGACGGCTCCGCCAGCGTCGAACGGCGTCACGATCGCGGTCAGGATCGCGCCCAGCTGCAAATCAGGCATCTGCGCAGTATCTCACGCCCGTGTCAGGCGCTGGAGTGCCGGTGGTGACGATGTTCCTTCTTGGGTTTCGTGCGCTTGTGCTTGGGAGTGGTCGGGGGAGCTCTGCGCTGGCGGCGACGGGGTCGGTGGGGGCGCAGGCGTGACGGTGGCGGCGGTGGTGTGTGTCTTGGCGGCTTCTTCCTGCTCGCGTTTCTTCAGCGCCGCCTGCTGTTCGCGCTGCTGCTGGTGGAGCTTCTGCGCCTTGACTTCGGCGGCTTCTTCCTTGGCCAGTCGTTCGCGCGCGGCCTTTTCCGACGCGCTGTTGACGCTGGTCTTGCTCGAACGCTTGCTCTTGGACTTGTGCGTGCGGTGCTGGGTCGCGCTCGCGGGCTTGGCGGAGCCCTTCTTCTTGCTGGCTTTCGTGGGCTGGCTCGCGGCCCGCTTCTTGGCCGCTTCCACGCGCTTCTTGGTTTCCGCTTCTTCTGCGGCTTCGCGCTTCCTGCGCGAAGCTTCCGCGGACGCGTTGCTGCCTTCGGATTCCGTTTCGCCTTCGCCCGATTCCTTGGAGGGCGCTTGCGCGGTCGCCTTCTTGGCGCCACTGGCCGCGTGCTTGGAGCCGCCGCCGCAGCCGGCGAGGAGCATCACCAGGGCGAGCGCGAGCAGCGCGAGCGCCGGCGTCTGGCGCAGCTTCGCAGGCCTCCGCGGGTCGGGCGTATGCATGACATCAGTGTAAAGGCGTGGCGTGCGGTGGTTGACACCATGCCGACGGGGCGGCGGCAGCTCAGGAGCCGCCAAACAGCAGCTGCTCGAGACCGATCGTGGGCGAGTGCTCGAGCGTGCCCACGCGGCGCACGGCGAGCAGCACTCCCGGCATGAACGACTCGCGCCCGATCGTATCGTGGCGAATGCTCAGCGTCTGCGCGAGGTCGCCGAGGATCACCTCTTGGTGGGCGACGAGCCCGGGCAGGCGCACCGAGTGGATCGGCGGTGGCGCTCCGCCGCTGGCCTGCGCCATCAGCTGTGCGGTGCGCGCAGCGGTGCCGCTGGGCGCGTCGAGCTTGCCGTCGTGGTGCAGCTCGATGATCTCCGCCGAGCGCATGTGCCGGGCGGCCTCGGCGGCGAAGCGCATCATCAGCACGGCACCGATCGCGAAGTTGGGCGCGATCAGGACGTTCGCTCGCGTGGCTGGCGCGAGCTCGTGCTGGCGGGCCGTCTCCGCAACCAGCGGCGTCGGGTCGAAGCCGGTGGTGCCGATCACCACGTGCACGCCGGCGCGCAGACACTGGAGCGCGTTCTCCAGCGCGGTGTCTGGAACGGTGAAGTCGACGACCACCTGCGGCGCGACCGGGCCGTCGCCGACCAGCCCGCTTGCGGCGCCCGCCAGCACGTCGGCGAGCTCGGTTCCCAGCAGTGGGTCCGCGCGCCCGACGAGCTCCATGTCGGGCGCGTCCCGCACCGCCGTGCAGACGGTTTCGCCCATGCGTCCGGCGGCGCCGGCGACGGCCACCCTGATCATCGTGCCCCGGTGGCGCGCGGGGCGTCGAGCGCCGCGATCGCCTCGCGGAAGCGATCCTCCGCAGGGCCGACACCGGCGCCCGACAGGCGGCTGGGATCGAACAGCGCAGCGGCCAGCTCGCCCACCTGCTCGAGGTCGACCGCGTCGATGCGCTCGATCATCTCGTTGACGGACAGCACCGGCAGCTCGTGCAGCAGCGCGGCCCCCAGACGACTCATGCGCGCGCCGGTCGACTCCATGCCGAGCACCACGCGCCCCTTGAGGTTCTCGCGCGAGCGCACGAGCTCCTCCGCGCTCGCCGGGTCCTGGACGCAGCGCGCGAGCTCGGCGGCGACGACGCTCAGGGCCTCCTCGAGGTTGTCCGGGCGCGTGCCGACGTAAAGCCCGACCTCGCCGGTGTGCGCGTACAGGCTCGAGAAGCAGAACACCGAGTAGGCCAGGCCACGACGCTCGCGAACCTCCTGGAACAGCCGCGAGGAGGAGGTTCCGCCGAGCACGCCTTCGAGCACGCGCAGAGCGAAGCGACGCTCGTCATCGCGCGCGAGCCCGGCGCCGCCGAGACACACGTGGTACTGCTCGGTGTCTTTCTGCTGGAACAGCGTGCGGCGATGGAAGTCCGGTGCGAGCGCGGCTGTGCCGCTCGCGAGATCGACGTCCCCAGCCGCCGGCAGGTGGCCGTTGGCGGCGCCGAGCTCGCCGTCGCGCGCGGCCGTGCCCTGCGCCATCTCGACGAGCGCGTCGTGCTCCACGGACCCGGCCGCTGCGATCACGATCGCGCCCGGCAGGTAGCGCTGGGCGTGGAACGCTGCCAGCTGCTCGCGCGTGACCGAACGGATCACCTCGGCGCTGCCGATCACCGCGCGCCCGAGCGGGTGCGAGCCGAAGGTCGCCTTGCCCAGCAGGTCGAAGACGCGGTCCTGTGGGTCGTCTTCGTACATCGCGATCTCCTCCAGGACGACCTCGAGCTCGGCCTCCAGCTCGCCGAAGCGCGGCCGCCAGACCATGTCGCTCATCACGTCGAACGCGTGCTCGAGATGGCGGTCGAGCACGCGCGTGTACAGCGTGGTCGCTTCTCTGTCGGTGCCAGCGTTGATCTCCGCCCCCATTGCATCGAAGATCTGGTCGATCTCCTGGGAGCCATAGCGCGCGGTGCCGCGAAACAGCATGTGCTCGAGCAGGTGCGAGATACCGGCCTGGTCGTCGCGCTCGGCGGCCGAGCCTGTGGCTATCCAGAACCCGAGCGCCACCGAGCGCACGCCGGGCACCCTTTCGGTGACCACGCGCACGCCGCCATCGAGCGTGGTGATGCGGTGCTCGGCGCTCACGCGCAGGTCGTGCCCGCCGACCGTGCGCGCCGAACCACAGGCGCACCCCGCGGGGCGCACCCCCCAGGGCGCAGGCAGGCGAGCATCGCGCTCAGTCGCGCTCGCCTGTGCCGCGCCCGTGGCGCGGGCGCCCCGAGCCGCGCTCGCCTTCGCGGCGCGGGGAACGCTCGGAGCGCTCGGCGCCACCAACACGGTTGCGGCCGTTGCGCGAGGAGCGCCCGCCGTCACGGCCCCCTCGAGCTCCGCCGCCACCGCCGCCCCCGCTGGTCACGCCCGCGAGCTCCTCGACGGACTTGCCGGCGATGTCGGGGTCGTCGGTCAGGCGCAAGCCGATGCGCCCGCGCTCGCGGTCGACCTCGACCACGCGCACGTTGACCTCGTCGCCCTTGTTGAGCACGTCCTCGACGCTGTCGACGCGCTGGCCGGGCGAGACGTTGGAGATGTGCAGGAGGCCGTCGGTGCCCTTCGCGAGCTCGATGAAAGCCCCGAAGGTGGTCGTCTTGACGACCTTGCCGACATATTCGTCGCCGACCTCCACCTCCTTCATCATCATCCTCACGCGCTCGACGAGCGCGTCGCCGAGCTCGCCGTTGGCCGAGTAGATCAGCACCTGGCCGTCGTCGTTGACGTCGATCTGCGACTCGAACTCGTCCGAGAGGCCGCGAATTGTTTCTCCGCCCTTGCCGATCAGCAGCCCGATCTGCGAAGGGTCGATCTGGATCGTCTGGATGCGCGGCGCGAACTGCGAGAGCTGCTCGCGCGGCGAGCGGATCACGTCGGCCATCTTGCCCAGGATGAACGTGCGCGCCTCTTTGGCCTGCGCGAGCGCGTCGCGCAGGATCTCGAACGTGACGCCCGTGATCTTGATGTCCATTTGCAGCGCGGTGATTCCGCGCTCGGTGCCGGCGACCTTGAAGTCCATGTCGCCGAGGTGGTCCTCGACGCCCGCGATGTCGGTGAGCACGATGTAGTCATCGCCCTCTTTGATCAGGCCCATCGCGATGCCCGCGACCGGCCGCTTGATCGGCACCCCGGCGTCCATCAGCGACAGCGAGGAGCCGCACACCGAGGCCATCGAGGAGGAGCCGTTTGACTCGAGGATGTCCGAGACCACTCGAATCGAGTAGGGGAACTCCTCGATCGAGGGCACCATCGGCGCGAGCGCCCGCTCGGCGAGCGCTCCATGGCCGATGTCGCGGCGCTTGACGCCGCCCATGCGGCCCGCCTCCCCGACCGAGAACGGCGGGAAGTTGTAGTGGTGCCAGTAGTACTTTTTGGTCTCCAGGCCGAGCGTGTCGATGCGCATCTCCTCCTTGAGCGTGCCCATCGCCACGACGCTCAGCGCCTGCGTCTGTCCGCGCGTGAACAGCGCGGAGCCGTGGGTCCTGGGGGTGACGCCGACTTCGATCGAGATGTCGCGGATCTCGTTCTCCGAGCGCCCGTCGGGGCGCTTCTTGTGCACGGCGATGCGCTCGCGGATAATCGACTTCTCGAGCTTGTCGAACGCCATCTGGGCGGCAGCGCGGCGCTCCTTGGCAGCCTGCTGCTGCTCCTCGGAGGCGCCGTCGGCGGCGGGGGGAGCGTACTGCTCGAGGATCGCCTCCTCGACTGCCTTGGTGGCGTCCTGGCGCTCGAGCTTGTCCTCGACCTGCGTGGCCGCGTCCAGAGCGGCGCCGTGGGAGGCGCGAACCTGCTCCAGCAGCTGCGGATCGACGGCGATCGCCTCGAACGCTTTCTTCTGCTTGCCGACTTTGGCGGCGAGGTCGCGCTGAAGCGCGCACAGCTTCTTGATCTCCGCGTGGGCGATGTCGAGCGCGTCGAGGATCTCAGCCTCGGGGATCTCGTTGGCGCCCGCCTCGACCATCAGGATCGCCTCGTCGGTGCCGGCGACGACCAGATCGAGGGCGGAGCCCCCGTCCGCGTCGTCGGAGCCCGCCCCGCCGAGCAGGTCCTCCTCGCTGGGGTTGACGACGAAGTTGCCGTCGATCTTGCCGATGCGCACCGCGCCAACCGGCGTCGGCAGCGGGATGTCGGAGATCATCAGCGCGGCGGACGCGCCGTTCATCGCGAGGATGTCGTAGGGGTGGACGTGGTCGATCGACAGCGGGATCGCCACGATCTGTGTGTCATAGCGCCATTCCTTGGGGAACAGCGGACGAATCGGACGGTCGATCATGCGCGCGGTGAGGGTGCCCTTCTCTCCCGGGCGTCCCTCGCGCTTGAAGAACGAGCCGGGGATTTTCCCGGCCGCGTACATGCGCTCCTCGACGTCCACGGTCAGCGGCAGGAAGTCGACGTCGCGCACGGAGCCGGCGACCGCGGTCGCGAGCACCATCGTGTCGCCCTGGCGCACGACCACCGCGCCCGATGCCTGCTTGGCCATCCTTCCGGTCTCGAACGAGATCTCGCTGCTAACGCCGTCGCCATCGCCGTCGCGGCGCGGCGCCCCGATCTCCACGGAGACCCGAGTAACCCCATCACTACTCATATTCACTGCCTTCCTGATCCGCCCGTCGGTCGGCGGTCCGTTCTCTTTTTCTCTTTCCCGAACGCACGCAGCTTAGCGGAGTGCGAGCGCGCCGCCGCGCGGCTGCGAGCACAAGAACGTGCAATCTGCCCGGGAAAAGTGAGCTACGCGGCGGCGGCGAGGCCCTCGCGCAGCAGCTCGACGCCCGGCAGCTCTCCCGGCTGGGAAGCCTCGAAGCTCCAGCGCACCACCCCGTCAGGACCGACGATCACGAGCGCGCGCTGGGGAAAGCCGCCGGGATGCAGGACCCCGAACGCCGCGCACGCGGCGCCCTTGGGCTCGAAGTCCGAGAGCTGCTCGCTGCCCACCCCGAGCTTCTCCTTGAAGGCGCTCTGCGCCCACGTCGAGTCGCACGAGACCCCATACAGCGCGTCGCCGCGCGCCTCGAGCTCGGCGCGCACGTCCTCGTAGAGCTGGAGCTGGTCGGTGCATACGGGGCTGAAGGCGAATGGGTAGAACACGAGCACGCTCGTGCGGCCCTGGAGGTCCTGCTCGGTGAACGTCTCGCCGTCCGCGCGCGCGAGCTTGAAGCTCGGCGCGGCGGTGCCGGGCGCTAGCACGCTCATCGGCACAAAGGACGGTCGTGGATCGAGCGATCCAAGGACGCAGGGAGCGAAGTGTGCTTCGCACACGAGCGACCGAGGACGCCGGAGCGCGAAGCGTCCACGGCCGTCCTACTTTCTGAGGCCGAGCTCTTTGATTAGCGCCCGGTAGCCCTCGAGGTCGTGGCGCTGCATGTAGTCGAGGAAGCGCCGGCGGCGCCCGACGAGCATCAGCAGGCCGCGGCGCGAGCTGTGGTCTTTGCCCTGCTCGCGCAGGTGCTCGGTGAGGTGGTTGATGCGCTCGGTCAGCAGCGCGATCTGGACCTTGGTGTTGCCGGTGTCCTGCTCGCCGGAGCCGAACTTCGCGGCGATCTCGCGCTTGCGCTCTGTGGTGATTGCTGGCATCGGCAGGGCACGCTAGCAGACGCCTGCGAACGTCAAACGCGGTCGGCGATCTCGCGCGCCTGCTCGACGTCCAGGCGCATCTGCTCGATCAGCGAGTCGGCGTCGTCGAAGCGCCGCTCGCCGCGCAGGCGTGCGAGGAACTCCAGGCGCAGCTCGGTTCCGTATAGGTCGCCCTCGAAGTCGAGGATGTACGACTCGATCAGCTCCGCTCTGCCCGTCTTGAACGTCGGGCGCACGCCGATGCTGACGGCTGCTGCGCGACGCAGCGGCGGCGCGTCCGGCCGCGCGGTCGCGACCTGCTCGACCTCGGCGATGCACGCGTACACGCCGTGCCCGGGGCATGCGAGCGCCTCGTCGGGCACGAGGTTGGCGGTGGGAAAGCCGAGCTCGCGCCCGCGCTCGTCGCCGTGGGCGACCTCGCCGGCGAGCTGGAAGCTCGCTCCGAGCAGCCGCGAGGCCTCGGCGACCTCGCCGGCGAGCACCAGGCCGCGGATGTGGCTGGAGGAGACGATCTCGCCGTCGACTTCGAGCAGCGGGTGGACCTCGGTGACGAAGCGCTCGTCCGCGCCGAGCAGCTGTGCGTCGCCCTGCGCCTTGTGGCCGAAGCGGAAGTTCTCGCCGATCGAGACCCGGCGCGCGCGCAGCGCGCCCACGAGCACCTCGTCGATGAACTCGGCCGCCGATCGCTTGGCGAAGCCGGCGTCGAACGGGATCACGATCAGCTCCTGCACGCCCAGCGAGGCGATCAGCTCGGCCTTGCGATCCAGCGTGGTCAGCAGCTTGGGCGTGTGCTGGGGGGCGACCACCGACACCGGGTGCGGGTCGAACGTGAGCACGCTGTCGGCTCCATCGATCACCTCGCGGTGGCCGAGGTGCACCCCGTCGAAGGTGCCCACGGCCACGTTGCGCTCGTGCGTGCGCTCCACGTCCGGCAGGCGGGTGATCCTCACGGCCGCACAGCCTATTGCGGGCGTGCGCGGCTGGCGTAGCGCTGGGCGGCGCTCAGCGCGTGCTCGAGCGCGATCAGGGGCGGATCCTGCCAGTCACTCGCTGGCGCTGGCGGCGCGCACGCCTCGCGCACGTCGAACGGGCCTATCGCCGTGCGCCTCAGCTCCAGGCAGTACGCGTCGTGTAGGTCGGCGATCAACGAGCGCACGTACGTGCCGGAAGCGCATTCGATCGAGAAGCCCGCGCGCGGCAGCCAGGCGGCGCTCGAAGCTCCGGCGTCGGCGGCGGGCGGCTCGTGCTCGCGCCACAGCTGCTGGAAGCGATGGACGGTGACGATCCGCTCTGGCATCTCGAAGCTCTCGCCGCGTCGCGCCCGCTTGTACGCACGCTCTCCGCCCACCTTCACCGCCGAGTACGCGGGCGGACGCTGTCTGAGCTGGCCCGTCGGCAGCTCAGGCGGATCGGGCGGCACCTGCCCGGTGCGGGTTATCTCGCCCTCGGTGTCGCCGGTGCTCGAGATCGCCCCGAGTTGCGCGACCGTCTGATAGCGCTTGGGCAGCGCCATCAGCGTACTCTGAGATTTGGTCGCGCGCCCAACGAGCACCAGCAGCAGGCCGGTGGCGAACGGGTCGAGCGTGCCCGCGTGTCCGACCCGGTCGACGCGGTCGACCCGCTCGCTTCCCGTCCGCTGCGCGCTGAGCGCGCGGCGGACGCGCGCTACGACGTCGTGCGAGCTCATGCCCGCGGGCTTGTCGATCAGCAGGACGCCGTCCACCTGGTCTCTCGCACCTCGGCCAGCGCGCCTGCTAGGCGAGCGTGGCGGCGGCGTGTCCGTCGGAGGACGGGTGCAGCTGGGCGCCGATCGCCTCGCGCAGGAAGGCGATCAGCTCCTCCGATCCGAGCGTGGTGGTGAAGCCGGCGGCGCGGCGGTGGCCGCCGCCGCCCTGGGCGCGGGCGATCACGGACACGTCGACGTCGTCGCCGGTGGCGCGCAGCGAGACTTTGTGCTGACCCTTGCGCTCGCCGCTCGATAGCTCACGCACGAGCGCGGCGACCTTCGTCCCGTCGAGCGCACGCAGCTGGTCGATGATGCCCTCGGAGTCGCTTTCCTCGGCGTCGGCGCGCTCGAAGTCCGCGGCACTGAGCGCGGCCAGCGCGAGCTCGCCTGCGTCGAAGCGCTGAATGTGGCAGAGCGCCACGCCGAGCAGGGCGAGCTTCCCCGGCGGCACGTCCTCGTACAGGCGCCGGTAGACGCCGGGAACGTCGACGCCCGCTTCGATCAGCTCGGCCGCCATCACGTGCGCTCGCGGCCCGGTGTTCTCGTACATGAAGCGGCCGGTATCGGTGATCAGGCCGACGTACAGCGCCTCGGCGATGCCGGGCGTGGGCTGCACACCCAGCCCGTGCATCAGGTCCCACACGATCTCCGCGGTGCAGGACGCGTCGGGGACCACGAGGTTGAGCGTGCCGAAGCGGGTGTTGTCGTGGTGGTGATCGATGTTCAGCAGGTGCGCGCCGTCGCGCAGGACGCACGCGGAGTTGCGGTCGATGTTGCCGCAGTCGAGGAACACAACCGTGCGCTGCGCCACGTCGGCCGGGGGCTCGGTGATCAGCCCGTCGAGCGAGAACAGGCCGTACTCGCGCGGAAGCGGCAGGTCGTTGGGCGAGATGAACATCGCGCAGTCCTTGCCGAGCGCGTTCAGCAGGCCCTGCATGGCGACCAGCGAGCCCAGCGCGTCGCCGTCGGGGTTCTCGTGGCAGGCCAGCACGAAACGCTCGTCCTGCGCGAGACGTTCGAGCACCAGCGCACGGGTGCTCGAGGTGTGCACGACCTCGCGCACGTTGTCGGGGGGGTCGACGCTCACTGGCTCTCGATCTCGTCGATCAGCTCCTCGACGCGCATCGCCCGGTCTGTGGTGTCGTCGTAGAGAAAGTCGAGTGTGGGCGTGCGCTTGAGGTGCAGCTCACTGGCGATATGCGCCTGCAAGAAGCCGTGGGCGCTGCGCAGGCCCGCGAGCGTCGCCTCGCGCTCGTCCGGCGCGGACGCACCTCCGCCGGCGCCGAGCACGCTCACGTACACGCGCGCATGGCTCAGGTCAGGGCTGGTTCTTACGTCGGTCACGGTTACGAATCCCACTCGCGGGTCCTTCAGCTCGCCTGCGACGGCGTCGCCGATCACCTGACGAATCGCCTCGTCGACCCGACGCATCCGTCCTGTGCTCATCCTACTCGTCCAGTTCCGCGCCGCGGCCGCCGTCCCTGCCGCGGGCCGTCGAGGTTCAAGACGAGAGCTCGCGCTCCACCTGGCGTGTCTCGTAGGTCTCGAGCACATCGCCCTCGTGCAGGTCCTGGAAGTTGGCGAGCACGATCCCGCACTCGAAGCCGGCGGCGACCTCGCGCACGTCGTCGTTGAAGCGCCGCAGGCTCTCGATCGTGGTGTCGTAGATGACGGTTCCCTCGCGCACAACGCGCACGCGCGCACCGCGAGTGACCTTGCCCTCGCTCACGAAGGAGCCGGCGATCGTGCCGATGCGCGACGCTTTGAACAGCTGACGGACCTCGGCTGAGCCGAGCGGCGTCTCCACCTCTTCGGGCGCGAGCATCCCCTGCATCGCCGCGCGCAGCTCCTCGATCGCGCGGTAGATAACCGCGTAGGAGCGTATCTCGACGCCCTCGCGGTCGGCGATCTGGCGGGCATCGCCGACGGGACGCACGTTGAAGGCGAGGATCACGCCGTCGGATGCTGAGGCGAGCATCACGTCGGACTCGTTGATGCCGCCGACGCCGCGGTGGATTATGTTGACCTTGACCTCGTCCTGCGGAAGCTTGGCGATCTCGTCCTCGATTGCCTCGAGCGATCCGGCGACGTCGGCCTTGACCACCAGCCCAAGCTCCTTGACGGCGCCCTCCTGGGCGAGCTTGAAGACGTCCTCGAGCGAGACCTTGCGCCCCGAGCGTCTGGCGAGCGCCTCGGTCTTCAGGCGGTTGGCGCGTTCGCCCGCGAGCTGGCGCGCGCGTCGCTCGTTCTCGACGACGCGCACGGGCTCGCCGGCCTCGGGCACGCCGTCGAAGCCGAGCACCTCGACCGGCTGGCCGGGCATCGCGCGCTTGAGCTTCTCGCCGGTGAAGTCGTGCATCGCGCGCACACGCCCGAAGTGCGCCCCCGCGACGAGCGCATCGCCGACGCGCAGCGTGCCGCGCTGGATCAGGATCGTCACCACCGGCCCGCGGCCCGGGTCGAGCTTGGACTCGATCACGGTCCCTGAGGCCTCAGCGTCGCGGTTGGCCTTCAACTCCTCGAGCTCGGTGACGACCTGGATCGTCTCGAGCAGCGTGTCCAGGCCCGCGTGCGTCTTGGCGCTGACGTCCACGAACTCGGTGTCCCCGCCCCAGTCGGAGGGCTGGAGGCCGTGCTGGGTCATCTCGGTGCGTACGCGCTCGGGCTGCGCGCCCTCCTTGTCGATCTTGTTGACGGCGACGATCATCGGCACTTCTGCTGCCTTCGCGTGGTCGATCGCCTCCTCGGTCTGCGGCTTGACACCGTCGTCGGCCGCGACCACGATCACCGCCAGGTCGGTGACGCGCGCGCCGCGCGCGCGCATCGCGGTGAACGCCTCGTGGCCGGGCGTGTCCAGGAACGTGATCTCCTTGCCGGCGTGGCGGACCTGGTAGGCGCCGATGTGCTGGGTGATACCGCCGGCCTCGCCGGCAACAACCTCCGTCTCGCGGATCGCGTCCAGCAGCGAGGTCTTGCCGTGGTCGACGTGGCCCATGATCGTCACCACCGGTGGCCGCTCGATCAGGTCCGCCTCGGCGTCTTCGAACACGGGCTCGACCTCGACGTCGTCGGCGGCGTGCAGGATCTCGATCTGCTTGTCGAACTCGTCGGCGAGCACCTGGATGGCGTCGTCGGAGAGCGTCTGCGTGAGCGTCGCCATCTCGCCCAACGACATCAGCTTCTTGATCACCTCCGGCACCGCCACCCCGAGGTACTCGGCGATGTCCTTGACGGTCGATCCGGAGTTGACGCGTATCAGGTCGGTCGCCTCCATCGCAGTGGTGTCGATCGGCGCGATCGTCTCGTCGTAGGTGCCGCGACGGCGCCGTCCGCGGCGCGGGCGACGCTGCGGCTGGTTGGAAGGTCCGCTCTGTTGGCGACGAGAGGCCTGCGAGTCGATCACCACGCGCCTGCGCCCTCCAGGCCCCACGTCCCCGGGGGTGCGCTCGCCGGTGCGCGAGTCGCGCGTCGGGCGCACGCGCTCGGCAGCCGCGGCGGACGCGACCAGCCCGCTCAACCCTTGTGTCCCGCTCGTCGCGGTCGACCCGGTGGACGCGGCCGGCGCGGCGGTCGCGGACGACCCGGCTGTGGCGGCTGTCGCGGACGACCCGGCCGTCGTGACCCGCTCCTCGCGGCCAGACGGCGCCGCGCGGCTGTCGCCGGGCGCGGCCGCATCGGAGCCTCCCGCAGCGACCTGCGGGCGTTCTGCCCCGGCCGGCGACGGCGCCTGGGCGGCGGCAGGGGGCGCGGCGGCCGGCGCGCCGTTGGTGCTCGCCTTGGGGGGGTCGAGCACGCGCAGCGCTGCCGTCTCATCGATTGAAGACGCGGCCGCCTTCGCCTCGATGCCGGCGGCGTTCAGCCGCTCGAGCAGCTCTTTGCTCGAGAGGCCGTGCTCCTTTGCGATCTCGTGTACTCGCTTCTTGCTCATCAGCCCACCGATTCTACGATCTTGGGATCGAGCGTTACAGCTGCTCGCAGCGTGCGCGAAATGCCCCCGCGACGCAGCGCCGCTCGCAGGCACTCGGCGACGGGCACGTCGGGCTCCTCGCCGCGGCACAGATAGGCGCCGCGGCCGGGCATCGTACCGCGCTGATCGTGGATCGCACGCGCGCGCTCGGCGAGCGAGCGCGCGTCCGCGACCGCGAAGCGCATGAGCTCGGACTTGGGGGCTATCCGTCCGCAGCCGACACAGCGGCGTTGCGAAGCGGCGCCGGCGGACGCGACTATGTCGACTGCTCCTCGAGCGGGTTGATCGCTGCCTGCGCGTCCTGCTGCGCTGCGCCGGCGACCGCGTCGGCGGGGTTGGGAGTGCCGTTGGCGTCGATGTCGACCGTCGTCGTCTGCTCCGCGACGGCAGCGTCGTCCGGGTTGCCCGCGACGGCCGGGTCGACCGCGCTGCCCTCCGATGCCAGGTCGCCGATGTTGTCGCTGTCGATGCCCGCCAGCGCCTGGTGGCTTTCCAACCCGCAGTAACGCGAGTTCGGCAGCGCCGCGTTGGGGCAGCGACGGCCGTTGGAGAGAATCGCCGAGCAGCGCCCGGTGACCTCCTCCTCCTCGTAGCCGTGCTCGGCCTCCTCGGCCGCGAACTCGGTCTCCGAGCGAATGTCCACGCGCCAGCCCGTCAGCCGCGCTGCCAGGCGGGCGTTCTGGCCCTCGCGGCCGATCGCCAGCGACAGCTGGTCGTCGGGCACGATCACGGTCGCCTGCTTGGCGTCGTCATCGACGAGCACCTCGCGCACGCGCGCTGGCGATAGTGCCTTGGCGACGAAGCGAGCGGGCTCGTCGTTGAAGGGGATGATGTCGATCTTCTCGCCGCGCAGCTCGGAGACGACCATGCGCACGCGGGAGCCGCGCGGGCCAACGCACGCGCCGACGGGGTCGACGCCGTCGGTGTGGGAGATGACGGCGATCTTCGAGCGGTAGCCGGGCTCGCGCGCGACGTTGGCGATTTCAACGAGGCCATCGGCGATCTCGGGGACCTCGAGCTCGAACAGCTTCTTGATCAGCTCGGGGTCGCGCCGCGAGACGATGATCGCGGGCCCCTTGGTCGACGGCGAGACCTCCTTGATGACGGCCTTGATGCGCTGCGAGTGGTCGTAGCGCTCGCCCTCGACCTGCTCGGACTTGGGCAGCAGCGCCTCGACGCGTTCGCGCAGCTGCACGAGCGTGTAACGCGAGTCCGACTGCTGCACGATGCCCGTGATCAGCTCGCCCACGCGATCGCGGTACTCCTCGTACATCATGTCGCGCTCGGCCTCGCGGATGCGCTGGAGGATCACCTGCTTGGCGGTCTGCGCGGCGATCCGGCCGAAGTCGTCGGGCGTGACGTCCTGCTCGTCGATCTGGTCGCGGTATTCGGCGAACTTCTTAGGGTCGATTTCCGGTTCCTCGGGTTCGCGCATCTCGCCGGTCTCAGGGTCGATCGTGGTTTCCTCGTCGATCGTCTCCACGATCAGGTGCGCCTCCAGGCGCTCGGGGATTTTCAGTTCGATGACGCGGAAGTCGGCGGTCTCGCGGTCCATTTCCACGCGCGCGTACTTGGCCGAGCCGGGCTGCTTCTTGTAGGCGGACAGCAACGCGTCCTCCAGGGCGATCATCAGCTTCTCCGGCTCGATGCCCTTCTCGCGCGCGAGCGCGTGCATTGCCTCAAGGATTTCGCGTGACATGCTGCTCTACTCCCCGATCAGGTTGGAACGGCGGATCTCCGAGTAGGGGATCGCGATGACGCCCCCGTCGGCGGCGAGCGTGACCTCCTCCTCAGAGGCCCCGACCAGCTCGCCGGTGAAGCTGGCGACCATCCTCGATTGGGTGGCTGCTCGGCGAGTGCTCGCCCCTCCCGCGCACGCCTGCTCGGTGAGGCCGGCGGCGGGGCGCGGGTGGCGCGTGCGCACACGCGCGCGCCGTCCGACGAAGCGGCGGAAGTGAGCCGGCTTGGTCAACGGACGCTCGCTCCCCGGCGAGGAGACCTCCAACGAGTAGCGCTCACGGAACTCCGCCAGCAGCAGCGTCACGCGCTCGCACATGCCCAGCGTGACGCCCTGGGGATGGTCGATGAACACGCGCAGGCAGCGCCCGCCGAGGACCTCGGCGAGCAGCACGTCGACCTCCGGCTCGCTGTCCGCGAGGCGACTTTCGATGTCCGTCTGAAGCGTGTTCATTGTCCTGTCAATCCTGGTCCTTACGCAAAAAGAGCGGGCGGGCGCCCACTCTCGGCACTGCTGCCGGCGCCTGCGCGACGGCACGAAAGCTGTCGTTCGAGGATAGCAGCGGCGGTGCCGCACGTAACGCGGTCAGGCGCGCTCGGCATCGCGTCGCGCGCGTTCGCGGTACAGGCGGTAATCGGCGCGCTCGGGTGCCAGCGAGCACGCCAGCGCGAGCGGCTTGCAGGCCTCACGGTGGCGTCCGAGCAGCTGCATCGCGCGACCCAGGCAGAACAGTGCGTAGTCGTTGGTGGGCGAGCTGGAGGCCACCGCGTCGAACTCGGCGGCCGCGCCTTCATAGTGCTGCGCATGGAAAAGCGCCCGCCCGAGCGCCTCGCGGATCGAGGACTTGTCGGGCTCCAGATCGCGCGCCTTGCTCAGCGGCACGATCGCGGCCTGGTGGTCGCCGTGGTCGAGCAGCTCGCAGCCGCGCCGATAGAGGTCGTAGACGCTGTCCATCGATTCAGCTTATAACCGCCCGCCGAGCGCTCGAACGGATGCGCCCGACCTCGTCGAGGATCGCTTCGGCGACGCGCGCCTTGGTGGTACGAGCCACGTGGCGCTCGGCGCCAGCGCCGACGCCGAGGACCCGGTCCGCGTCCCCCGCGGCGCTGATGATCGTGACCTCGTTGGCCTCGACGTCGAAGCCGATGTCCGTGCGCGAGATGTCGTTGACGACGATCGCGTCGAGCCCCTTCTCTGCGAGCTTGCGGCGCGCGTTTGCGATCGCGCCGTGCCCGTGCTCGGCGGCGAACCCCACCAGCGTCTGGTCCCCGCGGCGGTGGGCGGCAAGCCCGGCGAGCACGTCGGCGGTGGGCTCGAGCACCAGCTCCAAGCGCTCGCGCTCGGACTTCTTGAGCTTGCCGCTGGCGGGTCGCACGGGGGCGAAGTCGGCGACGGCCGCCGCCATCAGCAGCACGTCGCAGGAAGCGAACTCGCGCTCGCACGCGTCCTTCAGCTCGGCGGCGCTGCCCACGTCGCGGCGAACGACGCCGGCGGGCGTGGCAAGCGCGACGTTCGCCGCCACCAGCGTCACCTCCGCGCCGCGTTCACGCGCCGCCTGCGCGAGCGCCACGCCCATGCGCCCGGAGGAGCTGTTGCCGACGAAGCGGACGCTGTCGATTGGCTCACGCGTGCCGCCGGCGGTCACGAGCACCTTCAGCCCGCCGAGGCTCGCGCGCTCGGAGGGCACGGACCACAGCCGGCCCGCGATCGCCTCCTCGCACGCCGCCAGCAGGCGCGCAGGCTCGACCAGCCGACCGACGCCTTCCTCCCCCATCGACGCCAGCCGTCCGACCTCAGGCTCGATCACGATCGCGCCGCGCTCGCGCAGCGTCGTGAGGTTGGCGCGTGTGGCCGGGTGCTCGTACATGCGGTCGTTCATCGCTGGGGCGAGCACCAGCGGACAGGCGGCGGCGAGCGCGCAGCTGGTGAGGAGGTTGTCGGCGAGGCCGGCGGCGAGCTTGGCGAGCGTGTTCGCGGACGCGGGCGCGATCACGTACACGTCGGCGTTCGCGACGAGCTGGAGATGGCTTAGCGGGTCGTGCTCGGGCAGCGCCTGCCCCGGGAAAACGCCGCGCACGGGATCGCGCTCGAACTCGCTGACGAGCACCGGCGCGCCGCTGAGGGCGGCGAACGAGTCGCTGCCCACGAAGCGCCGGCTGGTGGGGGTCTGCACCACGCGCAGCGCATGACCGGCGCCGGTCGCCAGGCGCACGAGCTCGAGCGCCTTGTACGCGGCGATGCCGCCGCTGACGCCAAGCAGGATGCGCGACATGACTACAGGTTGTAGAGCGCCCGCGCGCCGCCGGCAAGCCCTGGCGGGCGGCTTGCTAGCGGTAGTGGTACTTCATCTTCCCTGCTGCTACCTCCTCGAGGGCGATCGTGAGGTAGTTTTTGGAGGCCGTTTCGACCATCGGGGGTGGGAACTCGTCGAACGTGCCCTCGCCGAGGTTGTGGTAGTAGCTGTTTATCTGACGTGCGCGCTTGGCGGCGACGATAACGCCAGCGTAGTTCGAGTCGACCTGCTCGAGCAGGCGGTCGATGCGGGGCGAGATCACGGTTGTCTTCCCTTTCCTTGTTGGCCTTGCAGTGTAGTGGGCGCGCTCACCGACCCAGGTTCGCCTCGATGATCTGGGCGAGTCGCGTGAGCGCGTCCTCGAGGCGGTCGTTGACGACGACGTGGGCGAACTCCGGCCGCGCCTCGAGCTCCTGCTCGGCCACGCGCAGCCGGCGCTCGACCTCCTGCTGGTCGTCGGTGCCGCGACCGATCAGGCGTGCGCGCAACGCGTCGAGCGACGGCGGGGCGATGAACACCTGCACCGCTTCGGGCATTGCCGCGCGCACCTGGCGCGCACCCTGGACCTCGATCTCGAGCACCACCGGCACGCCCTCGCGCAAGCGATCCTCGAGCTCCGAGCGCAGCGTTCCGTAGCTGCGCCCGGCGTAGTCGGCGTGCTCGACGAAGTCACCTGCGGCGACCCGACGGTCGAACTCCTCGCGGCTGAGGAAGTGGTAGTCGACACCATCGAGCTCGCCGGGCCGGGCCGCGCGCGTGGTCGCGGACACGGACAGCTCGAGGTCGGCCAGCCGCTCCATCAGCCCCCTGATGAGCGTCCCCTTGCCGACCCCCGACGGTCCCGTTATGACGAACACGCGCGCCACCCGGGGCACCCTAGTGGCGCGCCCGGTGGAAAGAAATCGGCCCTCTAGGGTGGTCGATGGTCAAGCGAGGCAAGGACGCAGGGAGCGTGGCGTGCTCGGCACGCAAGCGACCGAGGACGCCGCCTCGCGCCGGCCAGCGGCCGCCCTAGTGGTGCAGCAGCGAGATCAGCTCCGAGCGCTGGCGCTCGGAAAGCCCGCCGATCGTCTTGCTGGGGGCGATGCGGCAGTGGGCGAGGATCTTGTTGACCTTCACGCGCCCGTACTTGGGGACGGCCAGCAGCATGTCGAACACCTTGGCGGTCTCGACGTATTCGGGCGGGTCGAGCAGCAGCGAGTGGATGGAGCGCCGGCCGGACTTCAGGTCGCGCTTGAGCTGTGCCCGCTGGATGCGGATTTGGTTGGCCCTGGCGAGCGCATCCATCCTCTGATTGAGCGAACGCTCGGGGGCGATGGACGTATTTGCGGACGTCGTTCCGGTCACCGGCGCCATGGGCGGCGAGTCTACACACCAGCGACCGACGATCAACAGAAATCGCCAAATCCACCTTCACCTCAGCTTGAGGTATAGACACATCGAGGCTGGTGGACGGTATCCAAGCGGGTTTGCAGGCTTTTTATGCTTCTCATACATGTGAGCCATCGGGACGATGGGCGGCCTCCTCCGAGCGGAGGACCCGGCCGGACCCGCTGTTTGCGAGAACCGCTACGCGGCCGCCAGCCCGGCTGCGATGCGGCTCCCGACGGCGGGGTCGCGAAAGCTCTCGGTGCCCACTGCCACCAGCGTAGCCCCGACCTCGAGCAGGTCGCGCGCGTGCGCCGCCCGCTGGACGCCGCCCATGCCGACAACGGGAATCGCGACGCGCTGGGCGACGGCGGCCACCTGCGCGAGCGCCACGGCGCGGATCGCCGGGCCGGACAGCCCGCCGCCGCCACCGCCAAGCCATGCTCCGCCGCGGGGCGAGCGCGCGCTCGCGCGCAGCGTGTTGATCAGCGACACGGCGTCCGCCCCGCCCTGCTCGGCCGCCTGAGCGCACGCGGCTACGTCGGCGGCGTTGGGCGTGAGCTTCACGATCAGCGGCTTGGCGGTTCGCGTGCGCACCGCGCGCACGACCTCCTCCAGTGCTTGCGGGTCGGCGCCGATGTCAAGGCCGGTGTCGACGTTGGGGCACGACACGTTGAGCTCGACTGCCGCGATCTGCGGACGCTGATCGCAGGCTTCGACCAAGCGGCAGAGCTCGTCGGCGGTGGCTCCCATGACGTTGGTGATCAGCGGGATCGAGCCGCGTTCTCCCACGGCCTCGCCGGCGAGCGGGCGCGCCGCGGCTGTCAGCTGTGCGAGCCGCGGCAGGTCCTCGTCGAGATAGCCCGCAAGGCCCTTGTTGGGCAGGCCGATCGAGTTGATCAGCCCCGCGGGCGCCTCCCACAGGCGCGGCGGCGGATTGCCCGCGCGCGGACTCAGCGTGATCGTCTTGGACACGTACGCGGCGAACGGGAACGCGTCGAGGAGCCGCTCGCCGAACGCGCGCCGCGCCGCTAGCGCGTCGAACGTGCCGGAGCCGTTGATGATCGGGTGAGCGAGCGTGATTCCACAGAACTCGACGCTCATGCGGGCGCTCCCGCGTGGGCGTCGACGAGCTCGAGCTCGGCGGCGTCGATCACCGGCCCGTCCACGCACACGCGGATGTAGCCGCCGCCACGACGTGGCACGACGCAGCCGAAGCACGCGCCGAAGCCGCACGCCATGCCGGCCTCGAGCGCGAGCTGGGCGGGGACGGAGCTTCGCTCGCACAGCGCTCTGACGCCCTCGAGCATGCCGGCCGGCCCGCACGCGTACACAACCGCGTGGGCGTCACGCTCGACCTCCGCGGCCAGCAGCTCGGTGACGAGGCCGTGGTGGCCGACGGAGCCGTCGTCTGTGGCGAGGTGCGCGCCCGCCAGCAGCGCCGCCCCCTCCGCGCGAGCCCGGTCGCGAAAGCCCAGCAGCACAGTCGCGGGGCTCTCGAGCGTGTCCATGAGGATCACGAGCGGGGCGATGCCCACGCCGCCGCCGACGAGCAATGCGCGCCGTCCATCGCTCGGCGCGGTGAAGCCTCGGCCGAGCGGACCTAGCACCCACAGCCCGTCCCCCGCTCGCAGCTCGGCCAGGCGGCGGGTGCCGGCGCCGACGTCCTCCAGCAGGAAATGCGACTCGCCGCGGGCGTGGCGCGCGTAGGAGAACGCCCGCGGCAGGTAGGGCCGCTCGTCCTCGCCTGCTCCCCACCGCTCGACCGCGGCCAGCATCGCGAACTGGCCGGGCGCGACATCGGCTGCCTGCGGGTCGGCGACGCGCAGCACGCCGTAGGCGCCAAGCTGCTCGACGGCGGTGACGGTGAGCTCTCGACGTCCGAACGGCGTGCTGCTCACGCCACGCCGGCTCCGTTGCGCGCGCGACCCGGTTGCTGGCCGATCTCCGATCGGTCGCCCGGCTCGCCCTGGGCGACCGCGTCAACCGGGCTGTCGCGCACGCCGCCGTGGAGCTCCTGGAGGCATAGGACCCCGTAGCCGCCCTCCCCGCCAGCGCGATGGGCGGTGGCGATGGCACGCGCGGCGGACAGGCCGGCGGCGAGCGTGGTCAGGCAGGGGATGCCGTGGGCGACGGCCGCGCGGCGGATCTCACGCCCGTCGCTGCGCGCGCCGACCCCGGTGGGCGTGTTGACGACGAGGTCGACGTCGCCGCGCTCGATCCAGTCGAGCACGTGCGGGGAGCCCTCGGCGATCTTGTTGATCGCCTGCGCGGGCACGCCCATGCGCGCGATCGCCTCGGCGGTGCCGCGCGTGGCGACGATGCGAAAGCCGCATTCGTGCAGGCTCTGGGCGACGCCGATGGCGCCCGCCTTGTCGGAGTCGGTGACGGTGATGAACACGGTGCCGCTCGTGGGCAGTGGCACGCCGGCGGCGGCCTGCGCCTTGGCGAAGGCGGTGGGGAAGTCGCGCGCGATGCCCATCACCTCGCCGGTGGAGCGCATCTCGGGCCCGAGCAGCGCGTCGGCGCCCTCGAAGCGGTCGAACGGCAGCACGGCCTCCTTGACGGAGACGTGCTCGCCGAAGCCGAGCCCCTGGCGCTCGCGCGGGAGGCCCAGGGCGGCGATGCGCTCGCCCAGCATGATCCGGCAGGCGAGCTTGGCCAGCGGCAGGCCGACGGCCTTGGACACGAACGGCACCGTGCGTGACGCCCGCGGGTTGGCCTCGATCACGTACAGCTCGCCGGCGTGCACGGCGTACTGCACGTTGATCAGCCCGACGACGCCGATCGCCAGCGCGATCTCGCGGGTGGCAGCGCGCACCTGCTCGAGCATGTGCTCGCCGAGCGAGTGCGGCGGCAGCACGCATGCGCTGTCGCCGGAGTGCACGCCGGCCTCCTCGACGTGCTGCATGATCCCGCCGATCCACACCTCCTCGCCGTCGCACAGCGCGTCCACGTCGATCTCGGTGGAGTCCTCGAGGAAGCGGTCCAAATAGATTGAGGGAGAGCCCTCCGGGCTCTGAGGGTGGGTCGCGTGGTCGGTGCCCGTCGCGTCGTGGGCGTGCACCTCGCGGCGCAGGTAGTCGGCGAGGTCGTCGTGGGTGTAGACGATCTCCATCGCCCGCCCGCCCAGCACGTAGGAGGGTCGCACGATCAGCGGGAAGCCGACGATGTCGGCGCACTTCAGCGCCTCCTGAAGCGAGCCGGCGTTGGCGTATGGCGGCGCTTTGTAGCCCAGCTGCGCAAGCAGCGCACCGAAGCGCGAGCGGTCCTCGGCGAGGTCGATCGCCTCGACGCTCGTGCCGAGCAACGGTACGCCCGCGGCTGCCAGGCCGGCTGCGAGCTTCAGCGGCGTCTGCCCTCCGAACTGCACGATCACGCCCGCCAGCTTGCCGCCCGCTCGGCATCCGGCCTCGCTCGAGTGGGCGGCGCTGGCGTCGTCCGGCTGGCCGCCCTCGCCTGCGCCCTCGACCTCCACCACCGCGAGCACGTCCTCGAGCGTCAGCGGCTCGAAGTACAGGCGGTCGGAGGTGTCGTAGTCGGTGGACACGGTCTCGGGGTTGCAGTTGACCATCACCGCGTCGCGGCCGGAGTCGCGCACGGTCATCGCCGCGTGTACGCAGCAGTAGTCGAACTCGATGCCCTGGCCGATGCGGTTGGGGCCCGAGCCGAGGATCACCACGGACTCGCGCTCGCCGCGGCGGACCTCATGGCTTGCCTTGTGGTCCCAGCCGGCGTAGTAGTAGGGGGTGCGCGCTGGGAACTCGGCGGCGCAAGTGTCGACGGAGCGAAACGAGCGCTCGCCTGCGAACGGCGCCTCGGGGTGCAGGGCCAGCTCGCGCAGCTCGCGCAGGAACCAGCGGTCGATGTGGGTTCGCTCGTGCACGGCATCGACCTCGATGCCGCGGCCCAGCAGCTCCAGGATCGTGTCGAAGCGCTCGGCGGTGGGCACGCGCAGGCCGTCGAGCAGCGTCTGCTCAGCGATGCCCTCCAGCGGCGCGCGCTTGTCGAGCTCGCGCGAGCGCAGCGCCTTGGCGAACGCCTGCTGGAAGCTGCGCCCGATCGCCATCGCCTCCCCCACCGACTGCATGTGCGTGGACAGCGTGGGCTCGGTCTCTGGGAACTTCTCGAAGGCGAAGCGCGGCCACTTGACGACCACGTAGTCGATGGTCGGCTCGAAGCACGCGGGCGTGACGCCGGTGATGTCGTTGTCGATCTCGTCCAGGCGGTAGCCGACGGCCAGGCGTGCGGCGATCTTGGCAATCGGGAAGCCGGTGGCCTTGGACGCCAGCGCCGAGGAGCGCGACACGCGCGGGTTCATCTCGATCACGAGGATCTCCTCGGTGTCGGGGTTGACCGCGAACTGGACGTTGGAGCCGCCGGTCTCGACGCCCACCGCGCGGATCACAGCGATCGCCTGATCGCGCAACTGCTGGTAGAGGCGGTCGGTGAGCGTCTGCTGCGGCGCGACGGTCACAGAGTCGCCCGTGTGCACGCCCATCGGGTCGATGTTCTCGATCGAGCACACGATCACCACGTTGTCCGCGCCGTCGCGCATCACCTCCAGCTCGAACTCGCCCCAGCCGAGCACCGACTCGTCGAGCAGCACCTGCCCGATCGGTGACGCTTCCAGTCCTCGCGCGACGATCCGCTCGAACTCCTCCTCGGTGCGCGCGATCCCGCCACCGCGACCGCCGAGCGTGTACGCGGGGCGCACGATGCACGGCAGGCCGAGCTCGGGCAGCGCGGCGCGGGCCTCCAGCAGCCCGCGCTCGACGTCCACCGAGCCCGAAGCGCCGCCGGCGCGGCCTGCGACGGCGCCAACTGCTTCGTCGGCCACCCAGCCGCTGGCGATCGCGCTCTTGGGCATGCGCAACCCGGCACGCGCCATCGTCTCGCGGAACAGGTCGCGATCCTCGGCACACGCGATCGCGTCGTAGTTGGCGCCGATCAGCTCAACGCCGAAGCGCTCGAGCGTGCCGTCGTCGTGCAGCGCCTTGGACAGGTTCAGAGCGGTCTGACCGCCGAGCGTGCCCAGCAGCGCGTCCGGGCGCTCGCGCTCGATCACCTGCGCGACCGGCCCAGGCAGCAGCGGCTCGATGTAGGTGGCGTCGGCGAACTCCGGGTCGGTCATGATGGTCGCGGGGTTGGAGTTGACGAGCACCACCTCGTAGCCCTCCTCGCGCAGCACCTTGCACGCCTGCACGCCGGAGTAGTCGAACTCGGCGGCCTGGCCGATCACGATCGGCCCCGAGCCGAGCAGCAGGATCTTGTGGATGTCATCGCGGCGTGGCACTACGCGGCCGCCTCGATCCGCTCCAGGAAGCGGTCGAACAGGTACAGGCTGTCGTGCGGGCCGGGGCCGGCCTCGGGGTGGTACTGGACGGTGCCGCCGGGGACGTCGAGCAGCTCCAGGCCCTCGACGGTGCGGTCGTAGAGGTTGACGTGCGAGAGCGCAGCAGCGCCGAAGTCGGTGTCCCAGCGCACCGGCTCGTCGTGCTCGATCGTGCGCGCGCCGCCGGGGCCGAGCGCGGCGAAGCCGTGGTTCTGAGAGGTGATCTCCACGCGTCCGGTGTGCAGGTCGCGGACGGGGTGGTTGGCGCCATGGTGGCCGAACGGCAGCTTGAAGGTGTCCAGGCCGACGGCACGGCACAGCAGCTGGTGGCCGAGGCAGATTCCCCACACGGGCTTGGTGCCGACGATCGCGCGCACGGTCTCCACGACGTAGGACAGCGCCGCCGGGTCGCCGGGTCCGTTCGACAGGAACACGGCGTCCGGGTCCTCCGCCAGCAGCTCCTGCGCGCTGGCCGTGCACGGGTGCAGCGACACGCGCGCGCCGCGCGCGAGCAGCTCGCCCACCATCGAGGCCTTGATGCCCGTGTCGATCACCGCGATCCGCGGGCCGGGGCCGTCGCCGTGGTGGGTGACCTGTGCGGGCGTGACCTGCCGGGCGAGGTCCTGCCCGGCCATCGGCGGCTCCGCGTCGATCAGCTCGCGCGCTCGCGCCTCGGACAGGCTCGCCGGGAACACCCCTCCCCGCATCGCGCCCGCCTCGCGGATGTGCTTGACCAGCGAGCGTGTGTCGACGCCGGTTATCGCCTGCACGCCGCAGTCGGCCAACCAGTCAAGCCAGCCTCGCTCGGCGGTGGGCGCGTCCTCGCGATTGCCCGCCTCGCGCATGATCGCAGCGCGCGCCCACGCGCGATCGGACTCCATCGCCCGCGAGCTGGCGCCGTAGTTGCCGATGTGCGGGTAGGTGTACGCGATCAGCTGGCCAGCGAACGACGGGTCGGTGAGCGACTCCTGGTAGCCGGACATCCCGGTCGTGAACACGATCTCGCCGACAGCGTGGCCATCTGCCCCACACGCCTCGCCGTCGAAGCGCGTGCCGTCCTCGAGCAGCACGTAGGCGCTTGTCTTGCTCGGGCGCGGGTGGGTGGGGTTCAATTTGATCATCAAATAATCAGCTTCTGAACGGCCTTGAACTCGGGCGTGCCCGCGCGCTCGAGCAGCTCGAATAGGGCGGACTCGACGGTGCTGACGACAGCGCCCGCGCGCTCCATGCGCTCCAGCCCGCGCTCGTAGTCGAGGGCGTGGCGTGAGCCGACAGCGTCCGCGGGCACGTGCACCTCGAGGCCATCGGCGAGCAGATCGTGGACGGTCTGGCTGACGCACACGTGCGTCTCGATGCCGCACACGATCACCTGCCCGGCGCCGCCCAGGTCAAAGCCCTCGGCGCGCGCTGCGGAGAACACGGTCTTCTCGATCCGCGGCTCGTCCTCGAGGCCCAGCTCGGGCGCGCTGTGGCCCAGCCCTTTCGGGTACTGCTCGCTGACGAGCGTGGGGATCGCGAGGATGCGGGCGGCCTGCACGAGCTTCCCGCACGCGCTCGCCACGTCCGCGAAGGAGGCGTACGGACGGAAGCCTTCCTGGACGTCGACGACTACCAGCGCCGCTCGATCGCGCGCGAGCAGGCTCACGCGGCACCCGCCAGCGCCAGCGAGCGGTCACGGTGGGCGACGGCTCCGCCGGCGAGCGTCATCAGCACACGCCCGCGCAGGCGCCGCCCGGCGAAGCAGCAGTTCTCCGAGCGGCTGTGCCAGCCTTCCTCGCCGGCGACCCACTGCGCGTCGAGGTCCACGAGCGCAAGATCGGCCTGCTGGCCGGTGGCGATCGACGCGGGCTCCAGCCCCAACAGCGCGGCGCCGGCGGTCATCCGCTCGACGAGCGTGCCCAGGCCGATCACGCCCGCGAGCACCAGCTCGGTGTGGAGCACCGCGAACGCCGTCTCCAGGCCGGTGGTGCCCATCGGCGCCTGCTCGAACGGGACCTCCTTCTCCTCGCGCGCGTGCGGCGCGTGGTCGGTGGCCACGCAGTCGATCGTGCCAGCGCGCAGCCCCTCGACGAGCGCCTTGCGATCGGTCTCGCCCGCTAGCGGCGGGTACATCTTCATGCGCGTGTCCAGCCCGCGCACGTGCTCGTCGGTGAGCAGCAGATGGTGTGGGCTGACCTCGCCGCTGACCCTGAAGCCGCGCGCCTTGGCGTCGGCGAGCACGTCCACGGAGTCCGCGCAGGAGAGGTGTTGGAAGTGCACGCGCGCATCCTCGTAGCCCGCCAGCGCGGCGTCGCGCGCGAGCATCGTCGACTCGGCCACGCTCGGTATGCCGGCGATCCCGAGCGCGGTGCTGACCGCGCCCTCGCGCATCGCGCCTCCGCGCGAGAGCGTGGTGTCCTCCTCGTGCAGCGACAACACACCGCCGCACAGGCGCTGGTACTGGAGCGCCTTGCGCAGCATCCCCGCGCTGCGCACCGGCTTCCCGTCGTCGGTGAAGCCGAGCGCCCCCTGCTCGCGCAGCTCGGCCATCTCCGTGAGCTGCTCGCCCGCCAGGCCGCGCGTGATCGCCGGCAGGAAGCCGACCCGCACGCACGCTTCGCGGGCTGCCGCGTCGCGCAGCGAGCGCAGCAGCGGCGCGGAGTCGAGCACAGGCTCGGTGTTGGGCATCGCGATCACCGCCGCAAAGCCGCCCGCCGCGGCGGCGCGCGTGCCACTCTGGATGTCCTCCTTGTGCTCCTGCCCGGGAGTGCGCAGGTGTACGTGCGGGTCGAAGAACGCCGGCAGCAGGCGCAGGCGCCCGTCGCCCTCGACGACCTCCTGCTCGTCCTCGCCCTCGAGCGAGCCAGGCTCAGCCAGCTCGACTATCAGGCCGGCGCGCACGCGCACGTCACGGCGGGCATCGATCCCCGCGCGCGGGTCGAGCAGGTGCACGTCGCGCAGCAACAGCTCCGCGGGAGGGTCGCTCCCGCCGATCAGCGGCTCGAGTGGGCTCACGCGAGATCGCTTCCGAGGGCCGTCAGCTCGCGCGGCTCGGCTGCGCGGGGTGGGCGGGCTTCTCTCCCCGCCAGCACCTCATACAGCACGGCCATGCGCACGACCACACCAGCTTCGACCTGGGCGGTGATCACCGCCTGGGGGGAGTCGACGACCTCTCCAGACAGCTCCACGCCGCGGTTGACGGGGCCGGGGTGCATCAGGATCTGGCTGGGAGTCAGCCGCCGGCCGTTGATCTGATACCAGGCCGCGTACTCGCGCATCGAGGGCACCCACGTCTCGCTCATGCGCTCGTGCTGCATCCGCAGCGCGTACACGATGTCCGCGCTGGGCAGCTCCGCGAGCGTGTAGCGGACCTCGCAGCCGAGCTGCTCGATCTCGCGCGGGATCAGCGTCGGCGGGCCTGCCACGGTCACCTTCGCGCCCATCCGCTGAAACGCCAGCACGTTGGAGCGGGCGACGCGCGAGTGCGCGACGTCGCCGACGATCCAGATCGAGGACCCGTCGATCTCTCCTACTCGCCTGCGCAGCGTGTACACGTCGAGCAACGCCTGCGTGGGGTGCTCGTGCTTGCCGTCACCGGCGTTGACGATCGCCGCCGAACACCAGCGTGAGACCAGCTCCGCGGCGCCCGCCCACGGCGTGCGCAGCACGATCGCGTCTGGCTTGTGCGCGCTCAGCGTCAGCACCGTGTCCTTCAGCGACTCGCCCTTCTCCACGCTCGAGCCGCTGGCGGCGAAGTTGACGACGTCGGCGGACAGACGCTTGGCTGCCAGCTCGAACGAGCTGCGCGTGCGCGTGGAGGCCTCGTAGAAGAGGTTCAGCACCATCCGCCCGCGCAGCGCCGGCACCTTCTTGATCTCGCGATCGGAGACCTCCGCGAAGCGTTCCGCCTGGGTGACGATCCGCTCGATGTCGGCGCGCTCGAGCTGCTCGATCGACAGCAGGTGGTTCACGCTCCCGCCTCCGCGGTCGCGGGCACAGCGATTGCAACCTCGTCCACCCCGTCCAGCTCGTTGACGCGCACGTGCACGTGCTCGGCGGTGGACGTGGGCAGGTTCTTGCCGACGTAGTCGGGGCGGATCGGCAGCTCACGGTGGCCCCGATCGACGAGCACGGCCAGCTGCACGCGCTGCGGGCGGCCGTACGCGAACAGCGCCTCGATCGCAGCGCGCACGGTACGCCCCGTGTACAGCACGTCGTCGACGATCACCACGGTCAGGCCGGTTACGTCGAAGTCGATATGCGAGGCGTGGACCACCGGGGCCTCCAGGCGCGTGCCGACGTCGTCGCGGTAGAAGCCGATGTCGAGGTCCCCGAGCGGGACCGCCGTGTCCAACAGGCCCTCCAGCAGCACGTGGAGCCTGCTGGCGAGAAACGCGCCGCGACGGTGGATCCCGACGAGCGCCAGCACCGGCTCATCGGGGTTGCGCTCCACGATCTCGTGGGCCAGGCGCGTGAGCGCCCGTTCGATTTCGCCCTCGTGGAGGACCACCCTGTGATCAGCCGCCGTCATCGTTTCCTTCCTGGCCTCGCGGGACCCGGTTAAAGGAGCAAGCCGAATGTATCAGGGGGAAGCGATGGGCTCGCGCTCGCGCCGGTCTGCCCAGCGCACGAGCGTCGCTGCGCCGCGCTCGGGGAACGGCACGTCGATCGTGTCGAAGTCGCGGCCGGCCTCGGTCGCCGCGAACACCGCGCGAGCCTGGTCGCGCAGCTCGCCGCCGGCGTAGCGGCTGGAGAAGTGCGTCAGCACGAGCAGCCGCACCTCGGCGTCGCGCGCCAGCGCAGCGGCCTGGCGCGCGGTGCTGTGCTGTGTCTGGCGCGCCCGCTCGACCTCCTCCTCGGAGAAGGTTGCCTCGTGCACGAGCACGTCCGCCTGGTGGGCTGCGATCGCCAGCGCCTCGCACGGCGAGCTGTCGCCGGACAGCACCACCTTGCGTCCCTCCCTGCTCGGGCCCATCACCTGCTCGGGCGCCACGCCGGCGACGGTCTCGCCCCGTTGCAGGCGGCCGAAGTCGGGCCCGGGAGTCACCCCCAACTCTGCCGCCAGCTGCGGGTCCAGATGCCCGGGTCTGGCAGCCTCGACGAGCGCATAGCCAAACGCGGCTTGGCCCTTGTGCGACACGGGGATCGGCACCACGACGTAGCCGGCGCGCTCGACGCTCTCGCCGGCCTCGAGCTCGACGATTCGCAGGTCGTAGGACAGGCGGCCGTAGACGATGCGCATCGCCGCCATCAACTCGTGCAGGCCACGCGGCCCGTAAACGCTCAGCGGCTCGGTGCGCTCGCGCAGCGCGAGCGACTTCAGCATCCCGGGCAGCCCCAGCCAGTGGTCTGCGTGGAAGTGGGTGATGAACACGCTGTCCATGTCCACGAGCCCGACCGAGCGAAGCAGCTGGCGCTGCGTGCCTTCGCCGCAGTCGAACAGCAGGCGGTCGCCGCCGCGGCGCACGAGGATCGCGGGCAGGCCGCGGCGGGCGCTCGGCACCGAGCCCGCGGTGCCCGCAAGGAAGACCGAAAGATCCATGGAGCTACCGTAGCGTCGGGCGCTGCGTGCAGACGCGAGCGGTGCTGGCAGCGGCGCCGGGCCGCTGCCTCAGGCGCCGTGCGGAGGCGCTCCTAGCCGTCGAGCCGCGCGAGCGCGTCCAGGCGCGTCATTCGCATTTGGACTTGGTGACCTGCTCGACCTGCTTGAGCGCGTCGCTGATCGCGGTCACCTCCGCGGGGATCGCTGAAGCGGCGGCCACCTTCGCGGACACGCTGGTCCCGCTTGACACTTCCCCGACAGACTTTTCGATCGTGGCGACCGACTTCTTGATGGCTTCCGTCTGCGGCGCGAATTCGGTTTTCAACGCCGCCACCAGGGCGGTCGCGCTGCTGCCCACCTTTTCAACGGCCGTGGCGAGGCCGCTGGCGTTCGAGACGCTGACGTTTTCCTTTTCCAGCGCCGAGAGGGAGCTCTGGACGTCGCTGACCTGGGCGCAGTAAGCGGGCTTGCTGCTACTCCCGCAGCCGGCCACCAGAAACGCTCCTGCGAGAGCGAGTGCGGTAAGCCCAGCGATGCCTCGTGAGTGCATTCCAGCCCCCTCGTTTGTTCGTCTCGACAGCGCCAACCGGTCAGCGATCCGCGCCAATAGCCATCCAGACTAGGGTCTTTGCTCAGTTGTGCGAGGCCGAGAAAGCCGCAATTTGCGGGTGTTGCCTCTACCCGAGGCTGAGGGCGCGCCCGGGAACTAGCGCTGGGGCTGCGCCCTCGCCTACGTCTCGAGGCCCACCGCTTTGAGGGCATCCTCGTAGGAGAGGTAGCTGCGGATCCGGCTCGCCTTGCCCTGGCGAATCATCCACACCTGCCCGAGGCTCTGCTCCACCGGGATTCGTGTGACGCGGCCCCTGGCGGCGAGACGCACGGCCACCACCACCGATGCGCCAGCCTCACGAAAGCCATCTTCGTGGAAGCGGATCTCGTCCATGGCATCCCAGAACGAGTCGAAGTAGCGACGGATGCCGTCGTGGCCTTGGTATACGTCAGGCTCGGCGGACAGCCCGGGCGCCACCGTCACTTCGATATCCGCATGCATCAGCCCGAGGATGCGCTCGATGTCCCCGCTGTTGAACGCGGCCATCACCCAACGAACCACCTCAACGTTCTCACGCGGCATAGCTCATTGTTAACGGCCAGGTGGGCGGTTGTGTGAGGTAGGTGGTACGGGATCTGGCAAACGCCGCGGCCGGACGTAGCAGCGGCGGAGCGCTGGACCAGGAAGCTCCGCGTGACCGTGACCGGCGCACCACGGGTCGGCGTGAACCTGCCCCGCGCCGTCAGCCTGCACCTCGCCGAGCCCTCCAGCAGACCTCGCCGCGAGGTCTTGGCCGGCGTTGCCGTGGCGTTCGATCGCGCGCCCAGACACCCGCCGCGTCCCTCCAGACGCCCTAGACTCCCGGCTCAAGCGCCCGTAGCTCAGTGGATAGAGCGCTCGCCTCCGGAGCGAGAGGTCGCAAGTTCGAATCTTGCCGGGCGCGCTCCTAAAGCGACCGCGCTACTCAGCCGGGACTGGATGCTCGAACAGCGCCTCGGCCAACTTCAGCACCCATTTCAGGAACTGAGTCGGACTGTCGACCGGTTCGCGCAGGTCCTCGAGCACATCCCAGACCCGCTCGCCCTCGCTCATCAGAGACGCCACGTGCGGCGGCCCGCTGTAGGCGTACGGCTGGGTGGCGGCGATCGCCTTCGCGAGCGCCCCGGGAACATCCTTGACTTCGGCGGTGTAAGACCAGGTCGAGGACAACCCCTCGACCATCGGGTTGTCCTCGCCCGCGAGCATCGTGATCGGCGAGGTCTTGTAGATGACGATCGGCTTGCCGGCGGTGAACGCAGCTGCTGTCTCGACCACGCTTCCATCGTCGGGCGTACGGCCGTCGAGGTTGAACACGAGCGAGTGGCAGCGCTCGAGCAGCTGGTACATGTCGAGCGCAAACACCCACTTGCGCACCTCCACGAGGACTTTGTCTCCGAACGCGACCACGGCATCTGTCCCGCATGCCCGGAGCCATCCCAGCTCGCGATGTGCGGAGATGGGGTCTCTGGCTGTAACGCCGAGACTGTGCGGGTGTAAATGCTTTGAGTCAATTGATACTAGGAGGGTTACGATGTCTGCGTTCGTTGATGAGGAAGTGCATCGCTTTGCGAGCCTTTGGTGGTTGGTCGTTCTCTTCGGCGTGGCCGTACTCGGCGTTGGTGTGTTCTTCGTTGCCTCGCCCCACGAAACGCTGAGCACGTTCACCATAATCGCCGGGATCCTTTTGCTCGTCGATGGCGTCCTCGCCATCATCGCCTCTGTCTTTGGCCGGGGTGAAGGCCGCGGTCTGCTCGCGCTTGTCGGCGTGCTCAGCGCAATCGCCGGTCTGGTGCTGATCAAGAAACCGTTCGACACGCTCGTCGTGTTTCTAATGATCTTCGGCGTGTGGTTCGTCGTCGCCGGAGTGGTGCGCTTCGTCGCCGCCGTCGGCGAGCCCGAAGGCCGGGGCGGGAACATCGCGGTCGCGGTGCTTGACCTGCTGGCCGGCATCGTGATCCTCTCCTGGCCCGGTCCGAGCCTGGCCACGCTTGCCGTGATAATCGGCATCGTGCTGATCTTGCGCGGGGCCCTCCTCGTCGGCGCCGGCTGGGAGTTGCACGGGCTTGGTCGCGAAGTGGATCGCGAACTCCGCGCGCACCCAGCAACCTGAGTTCGGAGGCGTCGGGATGAGGCGGGCGGCCACGGTCGCCTCGCCCGGCGGCACGAGCGCGATCTCCAAGAAGGACCGCTTCAAGTATGTCCACTAGCCCGGATCTTGCAGTAACGCCTTAACCATCCGCGCCCCGGGTATTCCGGGGCGCGGGGATGTCCGGCTGAGCTTGGAGAATCGGGGTTGCTGAAGTCCTGTTCCCGAGCTCAGGAGGATCACCTTGAAGGTGCAGCGCGATGGCCGCGATTTCAAGGTAGTTGCAAGGCCGGACGGAGACGGTCTGGTGTCGCATTCGGGCAGCGCGATGCTGGTTCAGATCGCCGAGAAGACCGGGCTGAGGAGAGCGCTCTCACAAGAGCTCGAGGAGCTGAAGCTCAGGCATTCCGGGCACGACTTGGGCCGTGTCGTCCGTGACCTCGCGGTGATGCTCGCCGACGGCGGGGACTGCCTTTCAGACCTCGGGGCGCTTGGCGATCAGGCCGCGTTGTTCGGAGCTGTCTGCTCGGACGCGACGGCCTTCCGGGCGATCGACCGGATCGCAAGCGACCCCGGTGGACTCGAGCGACTGCGGAGCGCTCACGCCCGCGCACGGGCGCGCGTGTGGGAGCTCACGGGAGCGCCGGAGGTCGTGGACATCGACCTCGACGCGACGCTCGTCGGCTCGCACTCTGAGAAGGAGGGCGCCGCCGGGAACTTCAAGGGCGGCTACGGGTTTCACCCGATGCTCGCCTATGCCGATCAGACCGGTGAAGCGCTCGCGGGGGAACTGCGGCCCGGGAACGCCGGCGCAAACACCGCGGCTGACCAGATCACGGTCTCAGAACACGCGCTCGAGCAGATCCCCAAGGAGCACATCGAGGGCGCAGAGATCCTGCTGCGTGCCGACAGCGCCGGCGCGAGCCACGAGCTCCTTGACTGGTGCCGCGAGGCCCGGATCGGATTCTCGGTGGGCTATGAACTGAACGAGGTGGTCCGCACCCAGATCCTCCAGATCCCCGATGGGGACTGGGTTTCGGCTGTTGAGCAGGACGGCACTCCGCGCACCAACGGACAGGTGGCCGAGCTCACCGCGGCCCTTGACCTTGAGGGCTGGCCCGAGGGCTCGCGGGTGATCGTGCGCCGTGAGCGCGCCCACCCCGGCGCGCAGCTCACCTTCTCAGACCACGACGGTCACCGCTTCCAGGCGATCCTCACCGACCAGACCGGCGAGCCCGCCGAGCTCGAGCGCCGACACCGCGCCCGCGCGCACGTCGAGGATCACATCCGAAACGACAAGGACACCGGCTTGCGCAACCTGCCCTTCAAAGAGTTCGAGCACAACCGCGTCTGGCTGGCAATCGTCCAGATCGCACACGACCTCATCATCTGGATGAAGCGGCTCCTCTTCACCGGCACGCTGGCGCGCTCAGAGCCCAAGCGGCTGCGCTACCGAATCCTTCACGTCGCCGGGCGCCTTGCCTTCCACGCCCGCTCAGCGACACTACGGCTGCAGGCCGGCTGGCCCTGGGCCGCAGAGCTCACGAGCGCGTTCGAGCGCCTGACAGCGCTCCCGGCGCCATCGGGCTGAGCGCGCCGGACAGCGCACTCAGATTCCGACCAGCCCGACGCCAGCGGACGAGCGAAGCATGCCCGCCAACGAGCTCCCAGTGCCGCGAAGCGCGACCAGAGTGTCCTTCAACAAGGAGCGCATGCCCGAGCAGGACACGCCCGGGCGACCGAGGCTCAGCGAGCCCGAAAAGCTCACATCAAACGCGTTACTGCAAGATCCGGGCTAGACGCTCGCTCCAGACCACGCCGGGGCGCCGGCGCGGCGTTTGAAGGCGGCTGAGCCTGCCGGCGAGCGTCCGGCTCAGCCGCGCTCGTCGCCTGGCAGCGCGTCGATCACCTCGGCCGCGAACTGCGGCGCGCCCGTCTGGACGATCTCGGTGGTTGCTTCGTCCGGATTCTCTAGAACGGCCACCAAGAGGTGGCCGGTGCCGAGAGACCGATGGCCAAGACGGTGCGCAACCGCGAGCGCGCCGTCGGCAACTAGGCGACGCGCCGATCCGGTGAATATGCCAGTCGGGCGTGTTGACCGACGAAACCCGCGGCTGTCCACCACGCCGTGCGCTGCCAGTCGCGCCGCCGTCGAATGCGCTCCCATCAGCTCGGTCGCACGAGCAGCCATCGCGTCGAACTGCCGTCGGTGGCGGGTACGAACGCTCGCGACGACACCCCTCTGCGCACCCAGCAACGCCAACAGCACGTGCGTTGGTGTCACGTATTGGTTTCCAAGCGAGCTAGCGCTGTCCACCGCGGCGCCAACGGCTAGGTGGGCCTCGGCACTGAAGCGCTCGAACAGCGGCGGAATCGGCCCAGGACTCGGAGGCGTACGGGACGAGGTGTCTGGCTCCACCGGCTGGCGAATCACCGGATATGCCGAGTCGACGAGTGCGACGACATCGACAGCTCCGAGCTCGCGCAGGATGATCCTCACGTTCCTCTGCTCGGCAAGGCCCAGCAGCAGGTGCTCTGTGCTAGGCCCGCGTATCCCACGTGTGGCAGCGGCAGCGATCGCGCGCCGCAGCGCCTCCTCGCTTGCGTTTGAGCGCGGAACGCGCCCGAGGACAAGCTCTGCTCCAAACCCGCCAGTGCGCGCCAGAGCAGCATGGATCGCGCCAGCACTTATCCCTTCTCGAGCGAGGAGTTGGTGCACGTTTCCTCGTCGAGCCGCTGCGAGGAGCAGGTGCTCAGGCTCGACCCGGGGTTGCGCGAGCATCCGCGCTTCGTCCTCGGCCAACAGAATTACGTTGTACGCCTGATCGGTCCATCTTCCGATCGGGTCGGGCCCGGTCGGCTCGCTAACGATTTCCGCCGGGCCGGGCGGCAGGCTCCCGCGACTACTCACCCGAGACGATGTCCCTTGCTCCGTCATCGCTGTCTCGACTGGGGAGGAGCCGGCTACTCCTCGAGCCCGACGGCTTTGAGCGCTTCTGCGCAATCGAAGTACACCCGGGTACGCCACATCCTGCCGTCTCGAAAGTCGATCACGTTCGCGATCGGCGCGTCGACCTCAGCACCGCTGCCTCGTCCACGTCCCCGCATGCGTCCTAGCAGCAGGACCTGGTCGCCGAGATCGCGAAACTCCTCGGCGAAGACCTGGAGCTCCTCCCAGCTCTCGCGGGTGTCGGCGAGGAACCTTTCGACGCCCTCGCGTCCCCGGTAGCCGCCGCCGTCGAGCGCCCTGGTGAGAGCGGGGAACCATTCGAAGTCGGGAGTAACGAGCTCGTCGAAGAAGAGCTCGAGATCGCGCCGGTTATAGGCGTCCGTCGCTCGCTTGGCGATCTCCACGTTCTGCTGGGACACCGCACACCCCTCGCGAGGTGGCTAGCGGCGCGTGAGGACGACGACCGGTATCTCCCGCTCGGTCCTCGTCTGGTATTCGTCGTACGCGGGCCACACCTGGACCATCGAGGACCACAGCCGAGCGCGTTCCTCCCCGCTCGCCGTGTCTACGCGGACGGGCACGGTCTCGCCGAGCACCTGGATCGTGGCTTCGCCCTCGGCGAGCAGGTTCTCGTACCAATCGGGATTGGCCGGCGCGCCGCCCTTGGAGGCCACCACAACCCAGCGATCACCGACGCCACGGTAGATCAGCGGCGTGGTCCGCTGCTCGCCCGAGCGCCGGCCGCGCGTGGTGAGCAGCAGGATCGTCGCTCCCCGCCATCTCCAGCCGCGTTCGCCATCCGTCTCGCGGTACACACGTACGTGCTCGGCGCCAAACAGCTCGTCGTCGGACTCGCTCATCGTCATGGAGTATTCCGCAGTCGCGCTCGCCCCGCGCCTGCGCGCGGCCTCCCGCGCCCGTAGCTCAGTGGATAGAGCGCTCGCCTCCGGAGCGAGAGGTCGGCCGTTCGAATCGACCCCGGCGCGTAGCAGGAATCGCCTCTATCCAAGCTATTTTCGCTCTCACGCCGTCTTTCTCCCGCCGGGCTCGACAATCCCAATTTTACTCCGTTGGCCACTATCGGCCACAACGTCATTGCTGGCCGCCTCATCGGCCACAACCCGGCCGCCCTCCACGACGGCGCGCAACTGTGCCTGCTCGTCCTCGCCGCGGCGCATCGCCTGCGCATAGACCATGAGCGCGAGCGCCGGGTCGGTGTGGCCCATTTCCTGCATGACGACCGGCGGAGTCTCCCCGAGCGCATACAGCAGCGAGCAGAACGTCGTGCGCAGCGAGTACGGCATGAGCTTGTCCGGCAGCAGCGGCAGGCCCTCGGCTTCGAGCTGCTTGGCGGCGTGCCCGACCGAACCCGCGGCGCCCTTGCGCTCGCCGTCGACGATCGCGCCCGGCTGCCCTAGCCCGGACTTTGCGTTAAGCAGTTGCGGCCCCGGTGGTCGGGGCCGCTGACTGTCCGCCTGGGCTGGGATTCTGGGGTTGTCGAGACCTTGGAATCGAGCTTTGGGGGATCACCTTGAAGGTGACACGCGGTGGGCGTCAGATTAAGGTAGATGTCGTGCCGGACGGAGAGGGGCTGGTGTCGCACGCGGGCAGCGCGTTGCTGGCTCGAGTGGCCGACAAGACGGGGCTGACGCGAGCGCTGTCGCTCGAGTTGGCGGGTCTGAAGCAGCGGCAGTCCGGGCACGATCAGGGCCGCGTGATCCGGGATCTCGCGGTGATGCTCGGCGATGGCGGCGACTGCCTGTCAGACCTCGGCGCGCTCGGCGATCAGCAGTCGCTATTCGGCGATGTCGCCTCTGCTTCCACGGCGTTCCGGCTGATCGATCGGATCGCGAGTGACCCGGCGGGCGTGGAGCGGCTGCGCGACGCTCATGCGCGGGCACGGGCGCGTGTGTGGAGGTTGACCGGCGCTCCGAAATGTCTGACGGTCGACCTCGACGCCACGCTCATCGGCTCGCACTCGGAGAAGGAGAGCGCGGCGGGAACCTTCAAGGGCGGCTACGGGTTTCACCCGATGCTCGCCTACGCCGATCAGACAAGCGAATCGCTGGCTGGTGAGCTGCGGCCGGGAAACGCGGGCGCGAACACTGCGGCTGACCAGATCGCGGTGGCCGAGCAGGCCATCCAGCAGATCCCCGCCGAGCACATCCAGACCATCGGACTGCTGTTGCGCGTCGACTCCGCTGGCGCCAGCCACGAGCTGCTGGACTGGTGCCGCGAGGGCCGGATCAGCTTCTCCGTGGGCTATGACCTGACCGAGACGGTGCGCACCGCGATCCTCGAAATCCCCGACACTGACTGGGTCCCGGCGCTTGAGCAGGACGGGAGCCCGCGCCCCAACGGACAGGTCGCCGAGATCACCGGCCACCTCGATCTGGAGGGCTGGCCGGCCGGGTCGCGGGTGATCGTCCGCCGCGAGCGCGCGCACCCCGGCGCGCAACTGTCGTTCACCGACCACGACGGGCACCGCTTCCAAGCGATCCTCACCGACCAGGCCGGCGATATCGCCCATCTCGAGCGCGAGCACCGCGGCCGCGCACGAGTCGAGGATCACATCCGCAACGACAAGGACACCGGCATGCGCAACCTGCCATTCCGCGATTTCGAGCACAACCGTGTCTGGCTTGAGCTCGTGCGGATCGCACACGACCTGCTCTGCTGGACCCAGCGCCTGCTGCTCACCGGCGAACTCGCCCGCTGTGAGCCCAAGCGCCTGCGCTACCGGCTGATGCACGTCGCCGCGCGTCTCGCATTCCACGCCCGCACAGCAACGCTACGAATCCAAGCCAGCTGGCCCTGGGCCGACGATCTCACCACCGCGTTCGCTCGCCTCAGAGCGCTCCCCACCCCGCCCGGCTAACCCCAGCCGCCGGCCCCCGAACCCAGCCTCACCTCCACCACCACGCGCCCCGCGAAGCGTGCCCGAATGCCGGTCTCAACCGCCATCAGCGCCTCGGGCGCACAAAACCACAAGCGACCGACGCCTCCCGGACGACGCCCACCACGCACCAGCCCTCACCCCCCACCCAAAACACGCACATCACACAGCTTCATGCACGATCCGGGCTAGTACGCGGTTGCGGAAGTTGTCGGGGCTGGCGGTGCGCCCGTGCGCGTAGCGAACACAGCTCGCCGGCCGCGTCCAGCAGCGCGACTATCTGCCCGGCGTTGTCCAGGTAGGAGCGCACGGGCGCGCGCTCCTTCGCCCGTAGGTCGCGGTCGCGGGCCGGGTTGGAGTCGATCAGCTTGCGTTTCACCCCCCGCTCGAGGATCGCCCCGAACGGTCATGTCCTGACGCTCTCATGGCCTCCTAGGGCCGTTTCACGGGGCCCTACGGCGACGAGTAGCTGAGAGCTCGCTCTGAGCACTGCAGTTGGCCGACCTTATCTCGTGGATACTCACCTGCACGGTGACCGAGGAGTCCACGACGCGCGATCCGCTGGAGACGGTGCGTGGGAGCGTTGAGGCTGTACGCGCCAAGAACTACCTCGACATCGACGAGGCCCGTGCTGCCGCCGAACGCCTCGCTAAGGAACGGCGGTAGGCCTGTGTCGCACGAGAATGTGGAGTTGCTGGAGCGGGCCATCGACGCGCTCGACCTTGCGAACCTTGATGCGCTGCGCGAGTTCTACGATCCGGACGTAGAGATCGACCTGTCCAGGTCACGGGGACTATACGCAGGTATCTACCGGGGCATCGACACGCTCCTGCGCTACTGGGGGAACTCTCCGAAGGCCTTCGAGGCGATCATGATCGAGCGCGAAGCTTCGATAGCAGCAGGTCAGATCGTGCTGACACCAACCGTTGCTCACCACCCGACCGGGGATGGCTTCGAGATCACGACACGAAGCACGGCGGCCTACACGGTGCGAGGGGGAAGGATCACCCGCGTTTGTCTGTACCAGGACACGCAGGAAGCTCTCGAAGACCTCGGGCTTGAGGCGTAATCGGTGTCGCAGGACAACGTGGAGCTTGTGCTGCGCGCTTATCCCCCTCCCGATATGGACGTAGCGGCGCTCGTGCGCGACGATGAGAGTTGGGCGCGCTGGCGTGATGCCGTCGCAGTGCTCTACGTTCGCGCCGTCGAGAGCGTTTGGCCCGGTCTGCCTGGTGGCGCGCGCACGTTCACCGGCCTCGACGGAATGCGCGCGGCGCTTCTCGATTGGACTGCTCCGTGGGAGGCATATCGAGTGGAGGTGGACGAAGCAATCGACTGTGGCGAGCGCGTGCTGCTGATTTCACCGAGCTTCGGACGGCTTGCGGGAAGCACGCAGGAGATCACACTCGAAGGCGCGAATGTCTGGACTGTCTGTGACGGAAAGATCACACGGACCTATCACAGCAGCAGGGCTGATGCCTTGAGGGTTGTCGGCCTCGGAGGCTAGGCGATGTCGCAGGAGAATGTGGAAATCGTGCGCGAGGTGATGGCCCTCGTCAGGCGCACCGGAACTGGCAAGCCAGAGCGCAGGCTGTTCGAGTTGTTGGCTCCCGATATGACGCTCGACATGTCGCGGCGCACCTTCAACCCCGAGGTCTACAAGGGGCACGACGCTCTACGTCGCTTTCGACGGGAGAGGGATGAGGTGTGGGAGGAGTTCTTGGTGACACCGGAGCGACTGATCGACGCCGGTGAGAGCGTCGTTGTGATCGAATCGCTTCGTGGTCGAGGCAGGGGCAGCGGCGTGGAGACAAGGAGTCGATCCGCGTCCGTCTGGACCCTGCGCGACGGCCAAGTCATCCACATGGCGACCTATCACGAGCCGCGAGAAGCCCTCGAAGCTGTGGGCCTGTCAGAGTAGGCGATGTCGCAGGAGAACGTGGAGATCGTCAAGCGGGGACTCGACGCCTTTAACCGTCGCGATCTCCAGGGCTTCGCGGTGCTGGCAACTGAGGATTTCGAGTGGTTCCCTGCGCTCCCCGGCGCAGTCGAAGGGACGGCCTATCGCGGCCACGATGGCATCGAGAGCTACTTTCGGGAGAGCCGTGATACGTGGGTGGAGCTGCGCGTGTTGGCTGGCGAGCTTCGCGATCTCGGCGGTCGGGTGCTCGTGCTCGGCATGGCCGAGGCCATCGGAAGGGGGAGCGGCGTGCAGGTCGATATGCCGCTCGCGTTTGTCGTGGAGTTTCGCGGCGAACAGATGTCAGGCGTCCGCACCTACCTCGATCACGGCGAGGCGTTACGGGCGGCGGGCCTAGTAGTGCTTTGGTAGGTTGCCGGTAGGGTTTGCTGCTGTTTGGTCGAACTCCTTGTGCGTCTGGTTCTCGGCGCGGGGAGGTCATGATGGCGGTGATGGTGGCCAGGGATCTGGAGGGGGCGGCGGCGGTCGGGGAGCGTCTGGAGGCTTTTGGCGTCGAGGTGCTGGCCGAGGCGGTGAACCGGCCGGTGCAGCTTGTGAATGGTGGTGTGTATCTGCGGGGTTTGATCGAGCAGGGGCCGCGCAAGTCCCTTGAGCCGATGGTTGGCCGGCTGGGCGAGGAGGCTGACTATGAGAGCTTGCAGAACTTCTTGGCGGTGAGCACGTGGGACCCTGTGCTGGTGGTGCGCGCGGTGGCTGAGCGGGTCGCGCCTGTGATCGATGTGCAGGCGTGGGTGCTCGATGACACGGGGTTCCCCAAGGACGGGAAGCACTCGCCGGGGGTCAAGCGCCAGTACTCCGGGACGCTGGGGAAGATCGGTAACTGCCAGATCGGTGTCTCGGTGCACGCGGTCGGCGGCCAGGGGACGGTGCCGCTGGGGTGGGCGCTGTACCTGCCCGAGGAGTGGTGCGAGGATCGTGAGCGCCGCCGGCGGGCGAAAATCCCTGCGGAGGTCGCCTTTCAGACCAAGCCCGAGCTGGGTGTGGCGTTGATCGAGCGCGCAGCGGGGTGGAAGATCGCCAAGGCGCCGGTGCTCGGCGACCAGGCCTATGGCGATAACACCGTGCTACGCGAGCGCCTGCATGACGCTGAGCTTCGAGTATGTGCTGTCCGTCGGCGCCGAGAGCAAGGTGTTCACGCCCGAGACGACGTTCACGGTCCCACGGCGCCAGGGCGACACCGGGCGCCCGCGCAGCCGGCCACGGCCTGACTGTGAGCCGGTCGCGATAGGCCAGCTGATCGCCGGTCTATCAGGCGAGCAGTTCCAGACCGTCACCTTCCGCGACGGGCCCAACGCAGAGCCGATGACCTCGCGCTTCGGCTTTGTGCGCGTCAGGGCCGCCAACCATGCCGAGAAGCGCACGCCGTGGCCACCGCGCGAGGAGTGGCTGATCGCCGAGTGGCCCGAGGGCCACGAGAAGCCAAGCGACTACTGGATCTCAAATCTCCCCGAGGACTCAGAGCCCGAGCAGCTTGCGCGCCTGGCGCGGCTGCGCTGGAAGATCGAGCTCGACTACAAACAGCTCAAGGGCGAGCTCGGCCTGGACCACTACGAGGGCCGCTCCTACCTCGGCTGGTATCACCACACCGCGCTCGTCACTGCCGCCCACGGCTTTCTCACCCTGGAGCGGCAGAACCCAAATCACCCGCGGTCGGCCTGACCCTCCCTCAGGCAGTCCTACTGCTCCAGCCTCTGTTCAAGTGCTGGACCGGCCGCTGCGCCACCTGCCAGCAAACCATCCACCTCGACGATCTACCCCTTCACCAACCACCACAAGAAGAGTGACAACCTACCAAAGCACTACTAGACGGGTAGGGATCACGTGCCGGTGTCCGGTGTGAGGCCGAGGTCGGCTAGAGCGCGGGCACGGTCCCAGTAGACGACGAGCCTGCGACGGCATTTCACTGCAGATACTTGCGTACCAGGTTCGTGATCTCGCGGGCGATCGCGGAGGACTCGACGCCAGGAGGCGGGCGCAGAACGAGGCGGTGGGTGAGTCCCTCGATTGCGTTCACGACGATGCTCGCGGCGAGCCGGGGGTCCTCCGGCGCAACGTGGGGATCGGCTGCCAGCGCGCGGGCGGTGAGATCGACGAGCGCGTCCTCAAGCGTTTCCAGCTCGACACGAACAGCGTGGGGCAGGCGGATTTCCTCGAACAACGCGCGGTGCAGCATCGGAGCGACCGCATGCATGGCGACCATCGTGTCGACCAGGCCGGGAAGAACCTCACTCCACGACGCGCCCTCGTTGAGACTTTGCAGGTGCGGCGCCAGCGCAGACATGCCTTCGGCGACGTGCCGGCGGGATACTTCGATCAGGATCGCGTCCTTGTTCGGAAAGTACTGGTAGAGGGAACCGATCGAGACGCCTGCGCGCTCGGCAATGCGGTTGGTGGTTCCGTCTGCATACCCATGGCGCTCGAAAACCTGAGCAGCCGCTTCGAGCACGGCCTCTACCGTGGCCTGCGATCGCGCCTGCCGCGCGGTTCTTCGGGGTGAGAGCTTGGCTTGTGAAACGCGAGTAGACGACATATGAACAATGGTTCAGTATATGTGCGCGGATCATCGGTGGGGCGCAGGCGCCACACGGGTCAAGCCGGTGGAGTCGGCGACGGCCGAGTATGGGGCCGTGTAGGTCCGCAGTGATGATCTGATTAATGCGCGGCAACGAGTGGACTTGGGAGGGATCATGAGACGAGACGAGGCACGCAGGAGCCGGCTTTCGATGCTCGCATGGCTTGCGGGGGCGTGTGCCCTAATGCTCGCCGCGGCGGTGGCCGCGCCGGCGCCAAGTCTTGCCGCCAAGGTTCTCGATTGGGGGAGCAACTCCGTCGGGCAGCTCGGCAACGGCACGACGACGACGAGCGACGTCCCCGTCGCCGTCACGGGTCTCGGGGCCGTTAAGAAGCTCGCTGAGGACGGGCAGTCCGCCTTTGCGGTTCTTACAGACGGCTCCGTCGAGGCGTGGGGTGACAACCAGTCGGGAGAGCTCGGACAGGGCCCCAGCGAACACGAACAGAACGAATCGCTCGTGCCCGAGCCGGTGAAAGGCATCGGTGGCGTGACCGCGATCGCAGCGGCATGCCACACCGTCATCGCGCTGCTCTCAAGCGGGGCCGTCGACGTGTGGGGCGCGGGCGGCGGCGGTCAGCTCGCGCAGGGCGAAAAAGAAGAATCGCGTGCGCTCGAACCCATCTCGGTGATTGGTCTCACCGAAGTCAAGGCGGTCGCGGCAGGATGCGGATCGCTGTATGCGCTCAAGAACAACGGGACGGTGATGGCGTGGGGCGACAATGAACACGGACAGCTCGGCAATGGCGGGCCCCCCGGCTACGTCAAAGAACCCGTCGCCGTAAAAGGGCTCAAAGGCGTCAGAGCGATCGCAGCGGGCAGGTTCTTCGCACTTGCCCTCGTGAAAGGCACGGTCAAGGCGTGGGGAGATGGCAACCTGGGAGAGCTTGGAAACGGCGAGGAAACGTCGAGCAACGTTCCCGTCCCGGTGAGCGGCTTGACGGGTGTCAAGGCGATCGCCGGAGGGGGCTACAACTCACTGGCGCTGATGAGCAACAAGACGGTCAAATCGTGGGGCGACAACAACGTCGGCCAGCTCGGCACGGGCGCCGTGGGCCCGGAATCATGTGAAGGCGTCCAATGCGCGAAGGTCCCCACAGCCGTGAGTGGACTAACCAAAGTCAAATCGATCTCCACCGGGGTCTTCCACGGCTATGCGCTGCTGAAAAACAAGACCGTAAAAGCGTGGGGCGACGACGAGTTCGGGCAGCTCGGCAATGGCGAAGTCACGCTCGATAAGCCCGCACCCGTTGCCGTCTCCGGGCTGACCGGCGCAGTCCTGCTCGCCGTCGGCTGCGGCGGTGAAAACTTCGACAGCCTCGCTGCGACCTAGCTAGCTGGCAAGCTTCAGGGGTCCTACACAAACCAGGGGTTCCGCGGGTCGAACCCGTTCGTCACGAGAATGGCTGGTGGCAGGTCGGCGTGCGAGCTCCGGGTGAGCGCGACCTACCTCTCTGGCAGCTCGGGGCGGCGCTGGCGACGCTGGGCACCAGTAGTGCTGCCAGAGCGGGCGCGACCACGGCCCAGCGCATGCATGGACGCTACCACGAGGAGCCCCTTCGAGGGGCTCGAATCACGCCTCAGTCAAGGTGTTGGATCATCGCGGTCGACCTAGCTGAGACAGCGCGGTGCGAAGAACGGCCGGGAAAGCGACGCACAACGCTCGCGTTTGGCTCTGGCGTGAGCAGGTCCGTGGCGCCTGCCTCTACCAACGCGCTACTGATGACGCGCGACCCCGGGATCACCGCAAAGTCATGCCCTCGCCTCTTGCATACGGCGCCACGGAGTGCGATGACTGTTATCCCGGTTGAATCGATCGCGTCGAGTTGACGAAGGTCGAGCGTGAGCAGCGTGACGCCTTCTTGACATAGGCACTCGATCTCCTCCTCGAGCTCAGGAATGGAGCGAGAGTCCAACTTGCCTGTCAGTATCAGCGTGTGTTTCCAGACGCGAGCACCGGCGGCTGTCAGGTGGGGTCGAGCATGCGCGGGCTCTGCCAGGTTGCCATCACCGCCTACGGCGTGGATCCGAGCCGCGACCGTTTCCGCCGTGCGGCTCTGATTACGCGCATGCTGGCTCGTCGTCGACAAAGTCAGATGACGTTTCATATCTATACAGCTCCTTTCAACACAGTTTCGAACTGGTAGCCGACTGGCGTGGACCAAGCTGGTCCACGCCGGAGGTAGAGAGACCGGTAGGAGCTAGTCCGGTCGCTCTGGGATCAGAACGAAGAACGACGTGCGCCACGACGACTGCGCAAGGCGCAACCGCCGCATCGCCCGCGGCGCTGCTTGGAGGAGAAGACCTGCACGTGTGGAGAACGCTGAGGAGGCGAACCCTGAACCGCCCCCGGCGGCCGCTCCGCCCCCTGCTCCACCTGATCCGCCTGGTCCGCCGGGCGGCGGTCCGGGGATGGGGGTGGATGGGTGGTTCTGAGCCGAAGCACCACCGTCTTTGCTGCCGTCAGCCGCGTCTGCCGTGGTAGCAGTCAGCGACGCGTCTGCACTGGCGAAGGGTTTGGTCGAGACCGACGGAGCGATCGGGATCTCCCACCAGTCGCCGGCGCAGTCCGCCGCGATCGGTGGTCCGATTGCGCCAAGCTCACAACTCGCCTGACCAGCTAGGCATGCTGAGAGCTCTCGCGTGCACGACGCGAGAGACGGCCGGTCCTGCACGGCCGAGGTCGAGATTTCAGACGAGGCATCGGCGGCAGAAGTCATCGGCGCGATCGAGGCTTCCGCCGCGAGTTCACCCGCTGCGAGTTCTCGCCCCGCCCCTGGGGCGGCGACGGGCACCTGCGGTTCAACCCCGGCCTGTTCGATGGCAGGGTCTTCGAGACCCTGTTCCGCGGTCACGTCGCCGGTCGCCTGTTCGACGTTCGTTTCTTCGACGGTGGGAACGGTCTGTTCGGTCGTGCGGGGCGCTCCTTCGACCGACTGAGGGGCTTGTTCAGCGACCGGCGGCGCTTCTTCGACCGGGGCATCGACTTTTTCGGCGACCGGCGGCGCTTCTTCGACCGAGGCGGCGGCTTCTTCAGCCACGTGGGGCGCTTCTTCGGCCGTGGGAGCAGCTTCTTCAGGCGCGGACGTAGCGTGTCCGGTGCTGGGAGGCCCTTGTTCTGGAGACGCATCGCCTTGCGCTTCCGCTTCGCCGCTCGGCCCGGCCGCGGCGCGCTCGGGCACGTTCGCCCCGCGCGCCTGCGAAGCGCCCGCGAGAAGCAGCGCCGCGAACACGAGCGAGACGACAAGCCAAGCAACGAGCCGGCCTTTGGAGAGGACCCGCGTCAAAGGACTCTGGACGAGCTCGATCATGCTGGCTCCATTAAACATACGAGCTTTCCGCTCCCTATCATCCTCCAGCGCTAGGCTCGTGCGGATGATGACGGCGCGAAGGGGAGTCCGTGCACCGAGGGTCTGATCTATGCGTCCACGTAGAGCAGTGCGAGATGGTCCACTGTTTTGACGGCCAGCGGCGGCGTTCCCGTCGGCCGACCGCACGTCGCGAGCAGCTTGGCCGGTTCGGGTCGGGGAACTGAGGATCGTGCTCGTCCTCACGCGGAAGGAAAAACAGAGCATCATGATCGGCGACGACATCGAGGTCACGGTCCTGTCGAGCGATGGCGCAAGAGTGCGCCTTGGTATCGAGGCGCCGTCGAATATCCCAGTCCACCGAATGGAGATCTATCTCGAGATCCAGGCCGAGGACGCGCACACCGCCGGCCCCGCGCAGCACGATCTACGCCGTGCGCGCCGGGGGGAGGCTGGATGAAGCCTTGGAGGGCGACCGAGGCAGTGGACCTGGTGGGAGTCGAACCCACTCCTTTGGGGCTGAAGACCCGCTTGGCGCCAACCCGGCCAGGTCCGTGAGCCCTCGCAATCTAGCTGTGCGATCGGCTGAGCGCGCTTCTGCACGATCGCACGCCAGCTAGGAGCGTTTGGCGAAACGATTGGCGAAACTCCTCAGCCCTACTCGGGGATGCCTGCCGACTCGGACTGAAGATGCGCGAGCGCAGCTTGCCAAGGCGAGCGCCGGGCGTCCGGCGCACCGTCAGGCGCAATGCTGCTACTGATCTAGCCATTCATGCGAGACGTCGACTGGCTGATCGCCCGGGACAGCTTCAAGGGCACCGATGCCGCGTGCGAGGTGGCCCGTGCGCTCGCGGCGGCGGCTCGCTCGGTATGAGCGCGGGTTCGCGGGAGCCCAGCGCGGCTGGTGGCAGGGCGCAGCGGGCGAGCTCATTCGGCCGGGTGGCGCTCGAGTACGACCGCGGCCGCCCGGGATATCCCCCGGAGGCGATCGCTTGGCTGCTTGGCGAGGAGCCGCTCGACGTGCTCGACGTGGGCGCAGGCACGGGCAAGCTGACGCGGGCGCTGCTGGACGCGGGCCATCGCGTGATCGCGGTGGAGCCGCTCGCGCAGATGCGCGCGATCCTCACCTCCACGCTGCCGGGAGCGCGTGCGCTCGAGGGGACTGCGGAGTCGTTGCCGCTGGCCGACGCGAGCGTCGACGCGGTGACGGTGGGCGCTGCATTTCACTGGTTCGATCAGCGCGCGGCGCTCGCGGAGGTCGGGCGCGTGCTGCGCCCCCAGGGCGTGTTGGGTCTGCTCGGCAACCGCTTCGATACCGCCCAGCCGTGGGTGGCGCGGGTGCGCGAGATCCTGGGGCCACCGGCGATCGAGAGGCCCGGGCACTGGCCCTCGATGGACGAGCTGGCGGAGCAGTTCGCGGAGGTGGAGGATCGCGAGTTCCCGCACGAGCAGCTGATCGACGCCGCAGGGCTACGCGACCTGGCGAGCTCGCGCAGCAGCCTCGCGATCATGGGCGAGGAGGAGCGCGCGGGTATCCTGGCTAGCCTCGATCGCCTGTGGCAGCAGCAGGATGAGCTGCGCGGGCGCTCGCACGTGCTGCTGCCGTGGCGCACCAACGTGCGACGCTGCGCGCGGCTGCGTCGCTAGGCGCGCACGCGAGACCTCCCCAGCCCTGCCGACCGATGACGCTTACCCACCTGTCCGCCTTCCTGCCGAGCCCCTCGCAGAACGGCTTCTACCTGGGCCCGCTGTTCGTCCACTTCTATGGGCTCGCCTATGTGTTGGCGGTGACCGCCGCGGTGATCATCACCGGCCGGCGCTGGGAGGCTGTGGGCGGAGAACGCCAGCTCGTCTACGACGTCGCCTTGTGGGCGTTCCCCGCGGGGGTGATAGGCGGACGCCTGTACTTCCTGGCGACCAGCTGGAACGAAGTGCCGCCGCACTGGTGGGGCCCGTTTGCGATCTGGAAGGGAGGGCTGGGGATCTGGGGAGGCGTGGCTCTGGGCACGGTGGTCGGAATCTGGGTGTTGCGCCGCCATGGTGCGAACGTGGCGCTGTTCATGGACGCGGCCGCGCCCGGGCTGCTGGTCGCCCAGGCGATCGGGCGCATCGGCAACTACTTCAACCAGGAGCTGTTCGGCCTGCCGAGCAAGCTGCCGTGGGCGCTGGAGATCTCGCCCGCACACCGTCCCGCCGCATACGCGCAGTACGCGACTTTCCAGCCGACGTTCCTCTACGAGATCATCTGGAACCTGCTGCTGGCGAGCGCGCTGGTGTGGCTCGGGCACCACCGCAGGATCCGGCCGCCGGGCCTGTTCGCGTTGTACGTGGCCGGCTACTCGCTGGCGCGCATCGGCGAGGAGCTGCTGCGCGTCGACCCCGCGCACCACATCTTCGGCCTGCGGCTGAACCTGTACGTGGCGAGCCTGCTGTTCATCGCCGGCGCGGTGTGGTTCGTGCGCATACAGCGAGGGCCAGGCCCTGCGCCCGCTTCAGAACGATCGCCTCGCGGCTGAGTCGCTACAGCTCGAGATAGCGCATCAGTACGCGCCCGAGCACGATCACGTCACCGACCTGGAGGTCGGCCTGCTGCACGCGCCGACCGTTCACGAATGTGCCGTTGGAGCTGCGGTCATCGAGGATCCGCGAGCCGGAAGCGCGCGGCACGAGGATCGCGTGGCGCCTGGAGACGGAGCTGTCGTCAAGGCGCAGCTCGGCGGTGAGGCCACGGCCGATGCGCATCGCCGAGTCCAGGACGGGGATCAGCAGCGTCTGCTCGGGCCCCTGGATCTCGATGTAGCGGCCTGGCTCGACCGCCTCGATCGGGCGTGCGTGGTGGCGCACGCGCTCGTCCAGGCAGGAGATCGGGTCGAAGCGCTCGGTGATCCCCTCGGCTGGGCTGATTGGTGTCTGTACGGTCATGCTCAAAGCAAACCGGATGCTACTGACGCGCGGCTCAAGGCTCGTGAAGAAATTACGAAGCCGCGAGCAGTGCGCGCGGGCGCACGGGTCCGGCGCGCTAGGCCGTAGGACGCATCGGGCCCCACCCGATGCCGCCTTGCGGCGCGCCATGCGCTTGGAGCTCCACCAGCCCCAGCCGCCGACCGCCACGACGGGCACGACGTACATCATCGAGATGTACCAATGCATCAGGCAGGCGAGCACCATGACCGCCCAAATCTAGCATGCGCTCTCCCGGCCTGGCTGCGCGCGCCCGCGCCCGACACGTGACCGATGCGCCGTCACCAAGCCTCACCGGCGCCGGTGCCCGTGCCCGTGCCCGTGCCGGCGTGTGCGGCTCCGCCGCCGGCGCGCCGGCGGCGCACGAACACGACGAGCAGGATGCCGGCGAGCACGATCACGACTCCGAGCACGATCACCGCCAACGGCGCCTTGGAGTTCTCGGGGGTCCAGAACAGCTGCCCGTCGATCGCGCCCTTGGCGCTGCCCACGGCGATTGGGACCTGCCAGTTGAAGATCAGCGCGCGCGTGTTCTTGTTCTTGACGAACGCGGGCGGCACGGGCGACATCCAGTGGATGCGGTGGTCGTGCCATTCCAGCTGACCGGTGCGGTCGATCACCTCCCACTTGGGCGAGGCCTTGGCGCTCGCGAACGACGGTACGGTGACGTCCGCATAGAAGTTCGTGTTCAGGTAGGTCGCGGGCGCCAGCACGTTCTGCTCGGTGGTGCCGTTGGCCAGCACGCGGGCGTACGGTTCGCCGTCGTAGCCGTAGATTGTGACGGTCTTGCCGGTGTGGTTGCGCAGCAGCAGCCGGTCGGCGAACTCCAGCACTTCGACGCTCAGCCCTGGCACTGCCGGGGTGATGGCCGTGATGTTGGAGCGGTAGTCGTAGCTCGAGCCCTGGTCGGCGATCGGGTTGTTGGCCTCGGTGACGCTGGGCGCGGTCGACGTCGGCGAGGTCGCAGAGGTGGCTGCTGCTGCGGCGATCGCGTGCGGGAGGACGAGCGACGCGGCGCCCAGGACCGCGAGGATCAGACGGCGGGCCATGTCGCTGACACCGTAGCGCAGAGCCACCGTGCGGATTGCCGCTGTCAGGTGCCCACGGAGGACAGCAGCCACAGCCCGAAGCTGGTGAACGCGACCATCACTGCGAGCATCCAGTACTGGCTGCGCACCGCCTCTTCGGGGTCCTTGTAGAGCACGAGCGCGCGGTCGTGCGCGAGCATCAGCCCGCCGACGTGGCCACCGACGAGCGCGGCGACCTGCACGTACCAGATGGCGGCGTAGGAGATGATGTGGTAGTCGATCTGGAAGTTGCTGGTGCCGAACACGTTCGCGCCGTTGCCCAGCGGGTCCGAGGCGAGGTAGACGATTGCCTGGCTCTGCCACAGCAGCAGCGAGAAGTAGTGGGCGAGCACGTAGGCGAACGAGATCGGGACGAGCGTGTGAACGAACGTGTGGGTGAGCGTGCTCGTGTCGTAGCGGCCGCTGACTTTGTGCACGCCCAAGATCCCGATGCGGTAGACAGACGCGATCAGCAGGATGCAGAACACGAGCCCGACGGAGTAGGCGAGCTCTTGCGCGGGCGTGGGGTTGAAGCCGATCGATTCGAACAGGCTCTGGAGGTGTGGCTCGTTGTTGCGCCAGATGCCGCCGTTGCTGAAGCCGTCGAAGGTGGTGGTGCCGATCTGCGTGCATATGAACGCGACCGTGCCCGCGCCCACCTGGAGACCGGTCACGCCGCTGAGCGGACGCCTCAGATACACGGCGCCGTCCTCTTGGCGCACGAACACCGACAGCTTGGAGAGCAGGTTGAAGTAGACGCCGAAGCCGTCCGCCTTGCTGCACCACTCGTCCACGCCGAACAACGCCATCCCGGCGAGCATCACCAGGAAGTAGCCCAGCGACAGGGCTGCGAGCGTCGACGGCCGGTCGCGTTCGACGTAGATCAGCTCGAGCCAGGCGAAGCCGACGATCCCGGCGATCGCCGGCCACAGCCCTAGCCACGCGGGGTAGCGCAGCAGCGGTCCGCGTGAGCGTCCACGACCGACCAGACGGGCGAGCGCCGCGACCGCGCGTCCGCACGAGCGCCAAGGGCTGAACGCGCGGAACACGTCACCGAAGAGCACGCTGGCGACAGGTGTGCCCACCCAGAAGATGACGTAGATGAACGTCACGGCGAAGTTCGCCTGGGTGACCTGCGCACCTGCGAAGCCGCTCCAGACGACCAACGCGAACAGGCCCACGCCGATCACGCCGGCGAGCCATTCCAGGGGCCTCGGCAGCGCGAACAGTCGCCGCAGCCGCGGATCCTGGAGCTGGGGCCGCGTCCACATCGTGGACAGCGCGACGAACGAGACAACGAGCACGATCGCGGCCGTCCAGCTGAACAGCCAGACGGGGATCGGCAGGTCGGCGCGACCCACGATCCCGTGTGCCTGGGCGCTCGCCGGCAGCGCCAGCGCCACGAACCCCAAGCCGCCGAGCAGGAATGACAGCGCGCGGCGGGACGGGGCTCTCATGCCAGCGCCAGTCTATGGCGTGCTCGCGTACCCTGACGCGGGATGCTCGCCACCCCCCTCGCCGCCTCAACCGGTCTTTCGGCCGCCTTCCAGATCGGGCCGTTGGTGATCGTCGGCCTGCTGTACGCGCGGCGCGCGCGTACGCTCGCGGAGGCCGACCACCCGGTGCCCGGCTGGCGCCAGGCGTGTTTCTACAGCGGGTTCGTCGTGATCGCGGCCGCGCTGACCTCGCTGGGGGCGGCCAGCCAGGATCTGCTGTGGGTGCACATGATCGAGCATCTGCTGCTCGGTGACATCGCGTCGCTGCTGATCGTGCTCGGGCTGACCGGGCCGATGCTCGCGCCGGTCTTGAAGTTCGAGGTGTTCGGCGTGCGCGTGTTCGATCGGCTGCGCGCGCTGTCGCATCCGCTGGTCGCGTTCCCGCTGTGGGCGATCAACCTCTACACCTGGCACCTGCCGGTGCTCTACCAGGCGGCGCTACGTCACCCGGGCTTGCACGCGCTGGAGCACGCGTGCTTCCTGGGCTTCGGCATCAACATGTGGATGTGCCTGTTCGGGCCGCTGCCGACGCCCAGCTGGTTCGGCAACCTCGGCAAGCTGATCTACATCGTCGCGGTGCGTCTCGCAGGCACGGTGCTCGGCAACATCTTCCTGTGGTCGGGAACCGTGTTCTACCCGTACTACCTGCCGGGGGACGCGCGCTTTCACATCTCGCCGCTCGCCGACCAGAGCATCGCCGGTGCGGTGATGATGGTCGAGGAGTCGATCCTCACGCTGGGCCTGTTCTGTTGGCTGTTTCTGCAGGCGGCGCGCGAGAGTGACGAGCGCCAGGAGCTGCTCGACTTCGCTAGGGCGCACGGCCTCGAGCTCACCGAGGCGCGTGCCGCGCGCGCGGTTGCCGCCGGACGCGGGCCCGAACTGCGTCAGCGCCTGGAGGGGCTGTTGGCGGGCGGCGAGCATGCGGACGCTGGCGCGCCCGCGTTGGCGGAGCGTGTGGCAGGCCAGTCGGGGGTTGGCGAGCCGAGCTAGCCGCTAGGCTTTGTGCCATGTGCGCGGGCTGTGCGATGGTGGCGGCGTCTGCCGCGACCGGATTTCGGACATGGCTGCAAACGCACGGCTTCGGCTGGCTGACGCCGCGGCGGATGCGCGCGCTGACGATCGCTGCGATGTGCGCCGCGGGGCTCGTCTCGACGATCGGCTTCAGCGGCTCGACGCCGCCTCCGGCGCATGCCCAGCGGGCGGCGGCCCACCACGCCGACGTTCGCTAGCGGCCTCCGGCGACGGCCGGGAGGATCGTCAGCTCCGCGCCCTCTGTGACGGGTGTGGCGAGGCCCTCGAGAAAGCGGATGTCTTCTCCGGCGAGGTACACGTTGACGAACCGTCGCAGCGAGCCGTCCTCGTCGGAGATGCGCTCGCGCAGCTCGGCGTGGCGCTCGAACAGGCCGTCCAGCACCTCCCTGACGGTGGCGCCGTCGACCTCCGCCTCGGACTCGCCGCCGGCGGCTGCGCGCAGCTGCGTTGGAATCTTGACGATGACGCTCATCAGACGCTGAGGGCGTCCGCGACCTCGCTCTCGAATGCCTCGAGCGTCGGCTCGATCGCGCAGGTCTCGAAGGTGCCGCGCACGGCGTCCAGCGTCTTGAGCCCCTCGCCGGTGATCACCAACACGACGCGCTCGTCGGGGTCGATGTCCCCGCGCGCGGCCAGCTTGGCGAGCACCGCGGTGGTGACGCCGCCGGCGGTCTCGGTGAAGATCCCCGTGGTCCGTGCCAGCAGCGCGATGCCCGCGCGGATCTCCTCGTCGCTTACGGCGTCGATCGAGCCGCCGCTGCGACGCGCGAGCTCCAGCGCGTAGGGGCCGTCGGCGGGGTTGCCGATCGCGAGCGACTTGGCGATCGTGTCCGGCTTGACGGGCCTGCACACGTCGTGGCCGTCGGCGAAGGCGTCTGCGACCGGCGAGCAGCCCTGCGCCTGGGCGCCGTTCATGCGCGGCTGCGGGCGGGAGGGGCCATCTATGAGCCCGAGCTCTGTCCACTCGCGAAAGCCCGCGGCGATCTTCGTGAACAGCGATCCGGAGGCGATCGGCACGATGCAGCGGTCGGGCAGCTCCCAGCCGAGCTGCTCTGTGATCTCGAACGCGAGCGTCTTGGAGCCCTCGGCGTAGTAGGGCCGCAGGTTGATGTTCACGAACGCCCAGTCGCGCTCGGCGCACAGCTCGGTGCAGAGCCGGTTGACGTCGTCGTAGCTGCCCTTCACGCCGATGAGCTTCGTCCCGTACACGCCGGTGGCGAGGACCTTCTGCTCCTCGAGGTCAGCGGGAATGAACACGTAGGAGTCCAGGCCCAGCGCGGCCCCGTGCGCGGCGACGGAGTTGGCGAGGTTGCCGGTGGACGCGCACGCGATCGTCTGGAAGCCGAGCTCGCGCGCACGCGCGACGGCCACCGACACGACGCGGTCCTTGAACGAGTGCGTGGGGTTGGCGGCGTCGTTCTTGACCCACACCTCGCGCAGCCCGAGCTGTGCAGCCAGCCGGTCGGCACGGATCAGCGGCGTGCAGCCAGCTGGCAACCCTACGCGTGTGGCGCCGCCGCCGGACGGGCCGGGAGGGCCGCCGGGGGCACCGCGGCCGTAGGCCGTGGTCGGCAGGAAGTCGGCGTAGCGCCAGATGTTCTGCGGCCCGCCCTGGATGCGCCGGCGCAGCTCACCGACGTCGCGAGCGCCGCCGTCGCGGGTGTTGGCCAGGCTGCTGTGGTCGTAGGCGACCTCCAGCGGCCCGAAGCAGCGCTCGCACACGTACAGCGCCTCCAGCGGATACTCGGCCCTGCACTCCTTGCACTGAAGATGACTGACAGCCATTGGGGCTCCCTTCAATTGTCTTCGCCGTGTCACCGGTGTGGCGAAGAGCAGAAGCCCGCCACACATCTCTCTGGAATTGGCACCTTCCCGCTGTGACGTGACGGTGGTTGCCGGGGTTTCGTAGGGCCAGTCCCTCCACCCCTCTGGATGTGTCCAGCTATGTCTGCGCGAAAGTTTAGCAACGATGCCGGCGCGCGCAACCCGCCCCCCGGCGGCGATGTCGCATGGGGATTCTCGTTGGAGGTAACGCGCACGCCCACGCGGTGTAGGCGATGCGGTGAGCACATCCACACGGGCAGGCAACGGCATCCTCACAGACGAGGATCGCGACGCGGGACAGGCCAGCGAGCCGTTTCGCTTCGCCTCGCCAGCGAGCCGGCGCAGGATGCTGATGATCGTCAACCCGTACGCGACGACCGTCTCCGACCGCCTGCGCCACCTCGTCGTGTATGCCCTCCAGGGCCGCTTCGAGGTCGACGCGGTGGACACCGAGGCGCGCGGGCACGCGATCGAGATCTGCCGAGAGGCCGCGCACGAGGGCTACGACGTGGTGGTGGCGTTCGGTGGCGACGGGACGGTCAATGAAGCCGCCAACGGCCTGCTCGGATCGAGCACTCCCCTGTGCTGCCTTCCGGGAGGGTCGGCCAACGTGTTCGCCAAGATGCTCGGCATCCCCGGCGACGTCGTCGACGCAACCGAGCACGTGCTGGCGCTCGCGGATGACTGGCGCCCGCGCAAGGTCGACCTGGGTGTGGTCAACGGCCGCTGCTTCACGTTCGCCTCCGGGCTCGGCCTCGACGCCAACGTCGTCGAGCGCGTGGATGCCAACCCGCGGCTGAAGGCCCGGCTGGGACCGTACTTCTTCGCGTGGGTGGCACTCACCACGTTCACCCGCCGCTACCTGTTCGCAGCACCACGGCTGGTGGTGGACGCGGGCTCGCGCGAGCTCGAGGGCGTCACTGCGATCGTGCAGAACGGCTCGCCGTTCACCTACTTCCACGACCGTCCGATCGACATCGCTGAGGATGCGGCGCTCGACTCGGGCGCGCTCGCCGGCGGCGTGCTGCACCGTGCGACGGCGCTGGCGATGCCGTCGATCGCCTGGCGCGCGCTTTCGCGCCACGCGCGCGTTGCCGGCCACCGGCAGGTGACGGGGCTGGCCGATCTGAGCGAGCTCGTGGTGCGCAGCGCCGACACCCGCCCTCTGCCTCTGGAGGTGGACGGGGACTACCTGGGCGAGGTCACGGAGGCGCGCTACTCGATCCTGCCGCAGGCGCTCAATGTCGTCGCCTGAGTCGGCGCAGCCGGTCCGCTGAGGCTAGGCGGCGGCGCCGGGCTTGACGCGGTAGGCGTCGAACACGGAGTCTGTGTTGCGTAGGCGCGTGACCGCGCTTCTCAGCGCGTGGGTGTCGGCGACCTCGATCACGAAGCGGTTCTTGACCATCGGGCCCATCGACAGGCAGCGGGCTTCCAGGATGTTCGCGCCGGACTCCGAAAACGCGCGCGAGAGGTCCTCGAGCAGCCGGTGGCGATCCCAGGCATCGATCTGGATCTCCACGACGAAACCGGTCGACTGGTCGCCTTCCCAGGCGACGTTGGTGAAGCGTTCGGGGCTCTTGCGCAACAGTGCCGCGTTGGGGCAGTCCTCGCGGTGAATGGTGATGCCACGTCCGAGCGAGATGTAGCCCACGATCTCATCGCCGGGCACCGGACGGCAGCACTTCGCGAGCCGCAGCATCACGTCATCGACGCCTTCCACGCGGATCCCGTACTGGCCGGAGGACTTGGTCGGGCGCCGGCGCGCGCGACCGACGCGCAACAGGTCGGCGGCGCTGCCCTCTTGGTCGGCGGCCTCGCCCTGCTTGAGGCGCTGCATGACCTTGCTGACGACCAGCTTCGGCGAGACCTTGGCGGCGCCGAGGGCGATGTAGAAGTCGTCGGCCTTGCGGAAGCCGACCTCGCGGATGACGTCCGCTAGCAGCGCCGATCCGGTGATCTTCTGCGCGGGCAGCCCCTGTTTGCGCAGGTGCTCCTGTAGCAGCTCGCGGCCGGTGTGCTCGGTGTCCTGTCGGTTCTCGGCCTTGAACCAGGCCTTGATCTTGTTGCGCGCGCGTGTCGTCTTGACCATTGCCAGCCAGTCGCGGGATGGCCCGCGCTCGCGCTTGGCGGTGAGGATCTCGACGATGTCGCCCGAGCGAAGCTCGTAGTGCAGCGGCACGATTTTTCCGTTGACGCGCGCTCCCACGCAGCGGTGGCCGATCTCCGTGTGCACCTCGTAGGCGAAGTCCAGCGGCGTGGCGCCGGCGGCCAGCGACTTGACTTCGCCCTTGGGTGTGAAGACGTACACCTCCTCCTCGAACAGGTCGGTGCGCAGCGTCTCCATGAACTCGCGCGGGTCCGAGAGATCCTTCTGCCAGTCGAGCATCGAGCGCAGCCACTTGAGCTTGGCGTCCTCGCCCGCCGCTGGCCAGCCGGTGCGCCCCTCGCCGGCCGGGCCGCGTGCGGGCGCCTTGTAGACCCAGTGCGCGGCCACGCCGAACTCCGCCATCTCGTGCATTTCCTGCGTGCGGATCTGGATCTCCAGCGGCCGCCCCTCAGGCCCGATCACGGTCGTGTGCAACGACTGGTACATGTTGAACTTGGGCATCGCGATGAAGTCCTTGAAGCGCCCCGGCAGCGGCTTCCACAGCGAGTGGATCACGCCGACGGTGCCGTAGCAGTCCTTGACCGAGTCGACGATCACGCGCATCGCGGTCAGGTCGTAGATCTCGTTGAACTCGCGGCCCTTCTTGGTCATCTTCGAGTAGATCGAGTAGAAGTGCTTGGCGCGCCCGGCGATCTCCGCCTGGATGCCGACCTCGGCGAGCTCGCCGCGCAGGTAGTCGCCGGCCTGTGAGACGTAGCGCTCGCGCTCGTCGCGCTGCTGTGCGACGAGGCCCTTGATCTCCTGGTACTTGCGCGGGTGCAGCGTCGCGAACGCGAGGTCCTCGAGCTCCCACTTGATCGCGTGGATGCCCAGCCGGTGCGCCAGCGGCGCGTAGATGTCGAGCGTCTCGCGCGCCTTCTCCATCTGCTTCTGCTTGGACATCGCCTCGATCGTGCGCATGTTGTGCAGGCGATCGGCGAGCTTGATCAGGATGACCCGTACGTCGGTGGCCATCGCGACCATCATCTTGCGGTAGTTGTTCGCCTGCGCCTCGTCGTGCGAGGAGAAGGTGATGCCCGTCAGCTTGGTGACGCCGTCGACGATGTTGGAGATCTCGTCGCCGAAGCGCTCGCGCACCTCATCGATCGAGGCCGACGTGTCCTCGACGGTGTCGTGCAGCAGCGCGGCGCACAGTGTCTCTGTGTCCAGCCTCATCCCTGCGCAGATGCGCGCCACGCCCACCGGGTGCACGATGAAGTCCTCGCCCGACTTGCGCCGCTGAGCGGCATGGTGCTCGCAGGCGAACACGAACGCGTCCTGCACGCGCGCGCGGTCGATTTCCACCGAGGAGTCGGCAGCGTGCTCTGAGACGATCGCGAACAGGTCGGTGAGCAGCCGCCGCTCGGACGGGTTCAGGGCGAGCGCCACCGGCGGCTGCTTGACCGGCGCCTGCGCGTCCTTAGGTGTCGCTTGCGCCTCGGCGACCTGCACGCTCTTGGGATCCTCGGCGATTGCCATGTCCTAAGGGTAGGGGACGGCAGGGCCGGATTGAAGGCGTTGCTCGCTCACAGCGCGAACAGCACGAGCTCCTCGTCTGGCTCCTCCGCCGCACCCACCGCGTCGAGCGGCGCCCGGCCAGCCTGGTTGCGCCGATCCAGCGCCGTGATGTCCCGACCGTCGAGCGGCTCGCCGGCAGCGATCGCCGGCTGCGCTCGGCGCAGGACAAGCCGCGGCTCGCTCACGCCGTTCCACTCGTTGACCTCCAGCGTGAACGTCGCCTGGATGGAGCCCGGCGGGCCGTCAAGCGCCACCGGCAGGCCTCCGCCTGTACCGAACGCGACCGCTCGCGCGCGCGCCCCCCGGGACTCGACCGTGAAGCGCGCGTGCCTGCCTTCGCCCATCGGCCTGACGTCCGCGAACGTCGCATCCGCCACCATCAGGCACACGCCAGGGTTGCCGCGTCCGAACGGGGCCAGGCGCTGGAGCTCCTCGGCGAGCGCCATGCCCAGCTCGCCGCCGTCGACGATCGCGTCCACGCGCTCGACCGCCAGCAGGTCCGCTGGCGAGATCACGCGCTCGGCGTGCGCGCCCAGCGCGCCCGCGAAGGCGCCCACGCTCGGGCGTTCGATCTCAAGTCCCGCGGCCGCGCGGTGCCCGCCGTAGCGCAGCAGGTGCTCCTGGCACGCCGTCAGCCCGGCGAGCAGGTCGAAGCCCTCGACGGAGCGACCCGATCCCCGGCCCGTGTCTCCGTCGAGCGCGATCAGCACCACTGGGCGACCGCTGCTCTCCACCAGGCGCGAGGCGACGATCCCGATCACGCCCGGGTGCCAGCCGTCTCCCGCGAGCACGTACGCGGCGCGCTGGCCCAGCTCCGCCATCTGCGCTTGCGCCTGGAAGCGGATGCCGATCTCCACCTGGCGGCGCTCTCGATTGACGCGGTCGAGCTCATCCGCGACCTGGGCAGCGCGCAGCGCGTCGCGCGTGAGGATCAGCTCTAGCGCGGCATCCGCGCGATACAGCCGCCCGGCGGCGTTGATCCGCGGCGCGAGCGCGAACGCGATCGCGCGCTCGTCCAGCCTCGCCGGGTCCACGCCCGCGACGCTCATCAGCGCACGCAGCCCAGGCTTGGTGGTGGCGGCGAGTGCCCGCAGGCCACGGCGCACGAGCACGCGGTTCTCCCCGACCAGCGCAACCAGGTCCGCGACCGTGGCCAGCGCCACGAGGTCGAGGTCCTCCTCGAGCACGCGGCGCGCCAGACAATCGCGGGCGCGCCCGGCGCAGAGCTCGCCCGCGCGGCCGACCGCAGCTGCCTGCACCAGCGCCTGCGCGAGCTTGTAGGCGACCGCCGTGGCGCAAATCTCGGGGCAGGGATACCCGCACAGCCCCGGGTGCACGATCGCCGCCGGCGGCAGCACCCCGTCGGGCCGCGGGGCGTGATGGTCGCTGACGACCACCTCCACGCCGAGCTCCTGCGCTAGGCGGACCTCCTCGATGGCTGTGATCGCGCAGTCGACCGTCACCAGCAGCCGCGTTCCGCGAGCCGCCAGGCGCCGCACCGTCGCCTCGTTCAAGCCGTAGCCGTCGCCCGCGCGATCGGGCAGATAGGAATCGACGTCTGCCCCCAGGCGCCGCAACGCACGCACGAGCACCGCTGTCGCGCACACGCCGTCGACGTCGTAGTCGCCGTGGATCGTGATCCTCGTACCCATCGCGAGATGCGCCAGCAGCGGTGCGAGCGCGTCGTCGATGCCAGCGAACTCCTGCGGAGAATGCAGCTGCTCGCCGGCCAGGAAGGCGTGCGCGAGCGCCGGGTCAGCCATGCCTCTGCGCACGAGCACCTGCGCGATCGGGGCGCTCACCTCTAGCTCGCGTTTCAGGCGCCCGACGTCCTCGGGCGGACACGCGGGGATCTCGAAGCGGCAGCGGTGCACCCGGGCGAGACTACGGCCAGGGTGGGACGGAACGAGCGCCCTACGGTCTGGGGAACGGGCTGGCGCCCGCTCGCGAGCCCGCCGCTACGGCCGCTGGACTATCCAGGAAGCGGGGCGACTTCGCTGTGCGCGCGTTCGCGGCGTATCCCCTCGAAGTAGACGGCGGCGATGCCGAGCAGAGCGCCCGGGACCGCGTACAGCACGACCGCGATATCGGTCGCCTTTTCGCCAGGGATCTCCAGCGCCGAGACTTTCAACCCGTAGATGATCAGCCCGGCGAGGATCGCCCCGACGAGCGAGCCTACGAACGCACCGACGATGCCGCCCCAGAAGCGGTCCGGCAGGAAGATCGTGAAGTGCCAGATCGCCAGCCCCATCATCACCCAGCCGAGCATTCCCATCAGCGCGACCTCCCGTGGCGTTTGTTGCGACGCCTGGTCTTCTGGCGCGGCTTGGGCTCTTCCTTCAGTACCAGGTCCTCGGGCGTGAGGTCCGCCGTCGGGTCTCGCTCCGGCGCGCCGGGGCGCTTACCCTCCGGGGACAATGCGGGCGCAGCTGGAGGCGCGGCGGTGGCGCTGCCGTCGCGCGCGCGTTCGCGTCGCCCGCGAGCCGGCGGGGTGGCAGGCGCGCCGTTGGCGCCCTCCTCCACATCGAGGTCGGCAACGAGTTCCTGGAACTCGTCGCGCGATATCTGCTGGCCCGCTTCCTCCGGTGCGATCAGGCTGCCGCGGCGCGTGCGCCTGCGCCTCTGCGTGGGCTCGACGTCCTCCGGCGCACCCCCCGCGGTCGTCGCGTACGCGGGCACGAGTCCCAGTTCGCGAACGATCCGCGCGCGCCGTGCACGGTAGCCGGGCTCGCGCTCCTTCCAGTGCGTGAGCACCGGCGACGCGATGAAGATCGACGAGTACGCGCCCGAGGCGATGCCGATCATCAGCGCGAACGCAAAGTTCTTGAGCGTTTCCCCGCCGAACAGCAGCAGCGAGACGACGGGCAGCAGCGTGCAGAAGCTAGTCGCCAGCGACCTGGTGATGACCTCCGACATCGAGCGGTTGACGATCTGCGAGAACGCCGCCCGCGGCATGCGCGGGACGTTCTCGCGTATTCGGTCGAACACGATGATCGTGTCGTACAGCGAATAGCCGAGGATCGTCAGCAGCGCCGCGACCGTCGCGGTGGTCACTTCGCGACCGGTCAGCGCGTACACGCCAGAGGTGATCAGCAGGTCGTGCATCAACGCGATCAGCACTGGCACCGCGTACTTCCACTCGAAGCGCAGGGCAATGTAGGCGGAGATCACCAGCAGCGAGGCGATGATCGCGATCACCGCCGCGTTTGCGACCGTTTTGCCGAACGTCGGGCCGATCGAGGTGGAGGAGAAGTCCTTGATCCCGGCTTCGCTGCCATGCGCGAACTTCGCGCTGAGCGCGGCTTCCACGTTCTTGACCTGCGCCGGTCCGAGCTCCTTCATCGAGATCTGGTAGCCGTTGCCGCCGACGCTCTTGTTCACGAATTTCTGCACCTCCGCGTTGGGGTAGCCGGCGGCGGCTATCACTTTGGCGACTTCACCCTCGGTGACGGGCCTCGTGATCGCGGTCTGGATGCGGGTGCCCGACTTGAAGTCGATGCCGAAGTTCAGCCCCTTGCCGCCGATCGCGAGCGCGCCGATCAGCAGGATCGTGCCCGACATCGAGAAGAACCACTTGGACGCGCCCATGAAGTCGAAGGTCCAGTGGTGCTTCTCGCCCGAGACGCCCAGCATCGAGCGGTGGGCGACCAGCCGCGAGTGGCTCATCGCGCCCAGCGCCGCCTGCGTTGCCAGCACCGCCGTGAACAGCGACACGAGCGTGCCGATGCCCAGCATGAAAGCGAAGCCCTTGACTTCCGCGGTCGCCAGCGCGAACAGGATGAACGCGGTCATGAACGTCACCACGTTGGCGTCAATGATCGCCGCGAACCCATGTTTGTAGCCCGTGGCGATCCCCGAGACGATCGATCTGCCGCCGCGGATCTCCTCCTTCACACGCTCGAAGATCACGATGTTGGCATCCGCACATACGCCGATCGTGAGGATCAGGCCGGCGATCCCCGGCAGCGTGAGCGTGACCGGGATCAGCTTGACCAGCGCGAAGAAGTAGATCCCGTAGATGAGCAGGCCGCCGATCGCGATCGCGCCCAGCACCCGGTAGAAGAGCAGCAGGAACACGCACACGACGAGGAAGCCCGCGAGGCCCGCGAGCAGGCCCTGGCTGAGAGCCTGTTTGCCGAGCGTGGCCGAGACCTGCGATTTGGAGATCAGCACGAGCTTGATCGGCAGCGCGCCCGACTGGAGCTCGTTGGCGAGGTTCTGGGCGGAGGTGATGGTGAAGCCGCCGGAGATCTCAGAGCCGGTGGAGGCGTCGATCCCTTCCGGGTACTTTTCGTAGTCGATCGACGGGACCGTGATCAGCTGGCCGTCGAGCACGACCGCGAAGTGCTGAAGCGAGGCTTCCTTGCTTACGCCGGGCAGGTGGGCTTCCTGGCCACGGTGGGCGATTTCCTTGGTCACCCCTTCGAACACGCCCTTGCCGTGGGAGGTGAAGCCGAACGTGACGTTCGGCTGCCCGGTCGTTTCGTCGTTGCTCTGCGCCGGGTTGGTGATGTCCGAGCCTTGCAGCACAGGATCGTCGTTGAGCACGTACCAGCTATTGGGTGAGGGGTTGATGATCTTGCCGGTCTTTTCGTCTTCGGTGGCGTGGGCCTGCACGAGCACGGTCCCGGGATTCACGCGCACCGCCTTGGTCACCGCCCCCGGCGGCGGTTTGCACGTGTCCGTGTACAGGTTGTGCTCGGTTTCTTCAGGGCCGCACAGCACCCTTTCGTGCTTGGGTTCGAGCAGGTACCAGCTGCCGTAGATGCAGCCGTCCACCTGCTCCGGCGTGCAGCCCTTATCCCATGTGGTCGCGTTCTTGCGCAGGATCGGCGGTCGTTTTGCGGCGCGCAGCACCGCCTGGTACTCGGGCAGGCCGTACTGAGAGGAGCCAGCCAGCTCGCCGCCGGTCACCGTCGTTTCCCCCGGTGCCGCGGGCTGCCCGTCCGGGCCGATGACGTTCGGCTCCCAGTCATAGAAGTACAGTTGCGCGGTCTTGCCGACCTCGTCCTGGGCGCGCGAGGCGTTGCTGACATCAGGCAGCGCAACGTCGATCTGGTCTTCGCCCGAGCTCTGGATTTCCGGCTGGGCGACGCCCAGCTGATCGACACGCGCGCGCATGATGTTGATCGCGCGATTCAGCGATTCCGTGTCGACTTTCGCCTGCGCTGTCGGCTTGCCCTGGTAGACGAGCTCGACGCCGCCCTTCAGTTCGAGTCCCAGGCGCGTCTTCTTGGCCACGATCGCAGCCGCAGAAGCAGCCACCAGGCCGGCGACGATCAGGAGGATCAGCGCGTTGCGACGGTAGTTGGTCATCTCGTTCAGAGCCTACTTGTCGGGGGTCAGCACCAGCAACAGCCCGCCGTCGTCGTCGTAGGCGGGGAACATGTCCGCTTTGGCGCTGGCCGTCACGTCGCGTTCGCCGCTGACCTGCACCTGCACCTCCAGCGCTCGTACGCCCCACTCGAGCACCGTCGCGACCGGATCATCGCCGTTGGCGAAGCTCAGGCCGAGAACCTGCTCGACTCGCTGACCGATCACATCTTCCTCCTCCAGACCGGTGAACGCGAACGAGTTCTTGCCGCAGCCGATCACGCGACCCTCGCCGTCGCACACGAAGAACGCGGCGTCGGGTGCGGGATAGTAGTCGTCGAGCAGTTCGAACAGGAAGGCGAAGCCGCACTTCGCGCAGCCCTTGGGCTGGCGCGTGAAGCCGATGTTGCGGTCGAGCTCGCTGGTGCGGTGTCCGCAGTTGGGGCAGATGAACGGGTGGGCCATGGTCTACCCCACAGAGTACGCGAGCGAAGCGGGGATGGCGCCTAGAACAGAGCCGCCGCGGTCGTGGGGGGCGTCTCCAACCCGAGATGCTCGTACGCCGCCGGCGTCGCCATCCTGCCACGAGGGGTGCGCTTGATCAGGCCCTCCTGGAGCAGGTAGGGCTCGTACACGTCCTCGACCGTGTCCTGCTCCTCGCCGACCGCCACCGCCAGCGTCGAGAGTCCGACCGGCCCGCCGGCGAACTTGGCGCAGATCACGCTCAGGATCTCGCGGTCCAGGCGGTCGAGCCCGCGCTCGTCGACCTCCAGCAGCTCCAGCGCCGCATCGGCCGCCTGCGCGCTCACCACGCCCGCCATGCGCACCTCCGCGAAGTCGCGCACGCGTTTGAGCAGCCGATTGGCCACCCGCGGCGTGCCGCGACTGCGCGCGGCGATCGCAGTCGCGCCGTCCTCCTCCAGCTCGATCTCGAGGATCCTCGCCGAGCGACGCACGATCGTCGCGAGCTCCGCCACGGCGTAGGGCTCCAGCCGCGCCTGGATACCGAAGCGATCGCGCAGCGGCGTCGTGAGCAGGCCCGTGCGCGTCGTCGCGCCCACCAGCGTGAACGGCGGCAGCTCGAGCGTGACCACGCGCGCGCCTGCGCCCTGACCGACGGTGATCGGCAGCTTGTGGTCCTCCATCGCCGGATAGAAGGTCTCCTCGAGCGTCCGCGCGAGGCGATGGATCTCATCCACGAAGAACACGCTGCGCGGCTCCAGGGCTGTCAGAAAGGCGGCGATGTCGCCCTTGCGCTCCAGCGCCGGCCCGGCGGTCTGTACGAACGGCACCTCCAGCTCGCTGGCCACGATCTGCGCCAGCGAGGTCTTGCCGAGCCCGGGCGGCCCCGCCAGCAGCAGATGGTCGAGCGCCTCGCCACGCGCGCTGCACGCCTCGATCGCGACCGCCAGCTGCTCGCGCAGCGTCTCCTGTCCGACGAAGTCGTGCAGACGCTGCGGGCGCAGCGAGCAATCGAGCTCGTCCTCGGCGACGAGGTACGGGGTCTGGATGCGGGCGGTCGTCTCGCCCGTGCCGTTCACGCTGCTCATACGCGCGCGAGGCGCAGCGCCCCCGCGATCAGCTCCTCGGGCGTCTCGCCCTCGACGCCCGATAGCAGCGTCTGCGCCTCGGCCGGGGCGTAGCCAAGCTCCAGTAGACCATCGCGCGCAAGCAGCCGCGGGTCCTGCGCTTGGCCGCGCCGAGCGACGATCGGGACGCGCGCCGCCGCGCCGAGATCGGCGTCCATCCCGACCTTCTCGCGTAGCTCGACGATGATCCGTTCAGCGGTCCGCTTGCCGATGCCCGGCACCGCTTGAAAGCGCGCCGCGTCGCCCGCAGCGAGTGCGCCGACCAGCTCGCGCGGCGCCCCCGCCGAGAGCACCGCCAGCGCGACCTTGGGACCGACGGCCTGCACAGACAGCAGCATCAGGAACAGATCGCGCTCCTGCTCGGAGGCGAAGCCGTAGAGCGTGAGGGCATCGTCGCGCACGATCAGGTGGGTGTGCAGCGTCACCTGCTGGCCCTCGTGCGGCACCTGTGCGAGCGTGTGCGCGGAGACGGCCGCGCGGTAGCCGACGCCGGCGCTGAGGATCACCACATGGTCGCTGCGACGCACCGCGACCTCGCCCCGCAGCAGCGCGATCATCCGACTGCTCCCGCCAGCGCCATCGCCAGCGGCGCGCTGTTGACGTGACAGACGGCCACCGCCAGCGCATCCGCGGCGTGGTCTGGTCGGGGCTCGTCGGACAGCCCGAGCAGCGCCTGCACCATGCGCGCCACCTGCCCCTTGTCCGCGCGCCCGCTGCCGCAGACCGCACCCTTGACCTGCTGGGGGGTGTAGCCAGCGCACGGGACGCCGTGCTGACCGGCGGCGAGCAGCGCCACCCCGCGCGCCTGGCCGACGGCGAACGCCGTGCGCACGTTCTGGCCGAAGTACAGCTGCTCCAGCGCGACCGCGTCGGCTTGATGCTCGGCGAGCAGCGATCGCACGGCGCTGTGGATGTCGACGAGCCGCCGCTCCAGCGTCAGCTCGGGACGTGTGGCGATGACGCCTCCGTCGAGCGCCAATAGGCGCGCGCCGCGGCGCGCGACCACGCCGTAGCCGGTGCTCGCGAGGCCGGGGTCGATGCCGAGGACGATCACGGGCAGTGATTCTGCGCCCGTGGCCGGACGCCTGCCCGGCGGCAGCCCGCGTGCGTCCGCCAGGGTGCCCTACGCTGCGGACGATGGGCTCGAGCCCGGCCAACGATCCGTCCGAGCGAGTCGACCTTGTGGCTGAGGGGCTGTTGGACGGACTGGAAGGAGCGGCACGCGCCGAGCGCCTGATGCTGCTCGAGCAGCTGATCGATGAAGGCGTGCCGCTGTCGGAGCTGCGCCGCACGACCGCCACCGGTACCGTCATGTACCTGCCCGCGGATCGGGCGATCGTGGGTCCTGAGCGCTACACGGCGGCCGAGGTCGCCGAGCGCAGCGGCGTGGACGAGGAGTTCCTGGTGGCGGCGCGGCGGGCGATGGGGCTGCCGATACCCGATCCAGACGACGCGGTGTACACGGAGGCTGAGCTGGAGACCGCGCGCATGACGCTGGTCGCGCGTGCGGCCGGCATCTCCGATGAGGACCTGCTCGAGCTGCTCCGTGTCCTCGGTCGCGGCCTCGCGCAGGCCGCTGAGACGCTCCGTACGCTGCCGCTCAAACTGGTGCTCGAGCCCGGGATGAGCGAGGCTGAGCTCGCACATCGCTACGCCGAAGCCGTTGCCGGCCTGTATCCGCTCGTCAACCCGCTGATGAGCAACCTGCTCGCGCTGCACCTGCGCGACGCCACGCAGAGCACCGTGGTGGGCGAGCTCGAGCGCAGCGGCGGGCGCCTGCCGGGCTCGCGTGAGGTGGCCGTCTGCTTCGCCGACCTCGTGGGCTTCACGCGCCTCGGCGAGGAAGTCCCGCCGGACGAGCTCGGGCGCCTGGCGGTGCGACTGGAAGCGCTCGCCGCGGAGGCGGCCGTGCCGACCGTGCGGCTCGTCAAGACGATCGGCGACGCGGCGATGCTGACCGCGCCCGAGCCGGAGCCGCTGCTGGCGTCCGCGCTGAACCTGATCGACGCCGCAGACGTCGAGGGCGAGGACTTCCCGCAGCTGCGTGCTGGCCTCGCCGTCGGGCTGGCGCTGCCGCGCGCCGGCGACTGGTTTGGTCGACCGGTCAACCTCGCCAGCCGGATCACCTCGATCGCGCGCCCCGGGAGCGTGCTCGCCGAGCGCGAGGTGCGCGATTCCGCCGGCGACGCCTACGGCTGGTCGTATGCGGGCGAGCGACGGCTGAAGGGGATTCGCGGGCCGGTGGCGCTGTATCGCGCGCGGCGGCGAGAGTAGCTGGCGGCGAAAAGCGCACGTCGCGCTCGCTCCGATGACCTCGCCGAGTCGGTGGCAGGAGACACGACTGGCCGCGGTGCGGCTCCCGACCCGCCTATTGCAGCGTCGCGGACTGCGGTTGGCCGCCCTGCGTCCAATATAGCGTGCTCCCCGCCAGCGCCAACGAACCCGGCGCGATATCCGCCCCCTCCGCCAGCACCCGATTCCCGGCCTTGTCCAAAGCGTGAACCTGATACGTCCCGTCTTCCGGGTCCGTCCCCACGATCCACGCCACCGATCCATCCGCCTTCACCACAAGCGCCACCACCGTCCCGATCCCTTCCGACGGCGGTTCCGGCTTCACCGGCGTCCCATTCGGCACTTCATGCAGTACCCGACCCGTACGCAAATCACGCACCACAATAAGATTGCGCGAGCCACCAGTTTCGTATGAGTCGCTTTTTGCATACGCAACAATCGGACCTGCCAACGTTGCCTTGAGGACTCCACTTTCCCCGCCCGGACCCCCTTCGCCTCGTTCTTGCTGCGACGACACGCCACCAAGTGCGCGAGGCCGCCCCGTTTTATACGCGCATCCATAGACGGTGAGTTCGGGCTCCGACAGCACTTCCGGCGCCTCGTACACCTCAGCCTGACCGTCCGCGAGCAGCAGCCGCGATTTGGCATGCCCGCATTTCGGCGGCGTCTTGTGATCACTACGCGCCGCACCCGCCCACGCTGGAATCGCCACCAGGAGCAGAGCCACGCCCGATGTGATCAACACGCTTCGCCGCACAACACTAGTGGTTCGTCTGTGAAGTTTGTGGGTTATGCCTCGAGGACCTTGCCGGTGTAGGTCCACTTGAATGGTTTGGCGGTCTGGTTGTAGGTCTCGATAAACGCGAGCATTTGCTCGGCGAGGTCTTCCTCGCTGAAGAAGATGCCGTGCTTGAGCAGTCGGCGGTAGAGGATCGAGAAGAAGATCTCGACCTGATTCAGCCACGAGGCGTGGGTGGGGGTGAATTGGAAGCTCCAGCGGGGGTGAGCGGCGAGCCATTCCTGTACCTCTTCGGTGCCGCGGGTGGAGAGGTTGTCGCTGACCGCGATGATCTGCTGCCCCTCGACGACGGGGATCTCGCTGTCGAGCTGGTCGAGGAAGCGGATCAGATCGAAGCGGTTGCGGGTCTTCGAGGTCATCGCGAGCACGTCACCCTCGTGGACCTTCAGACACGCGAACAGGCACTGCGTGCCGTCGCGGATGTATTCGTGCTCGCGGCGTGTCGGTCGCCCAGGAGCAGGAAGCGTGTCTGGCTTGGTCGGTGCCTTGGCCTGGATCCCGGTCTTTTCGTCGATCGAGACGACCAGCACGTTCTCTGGCGGATTCACGTACAGGCCGCAGACACCTTTCAGGCGCTCCTCGAACTCGGGGTCGGAGAAGTCGCTCATCACCCAGTAGTCGGTCAGGTGCGGCTTGATGTCGGCGCGCGCGAGAATCGTGTGTGCCTGGGCGCGCGACATTCCCACCGCCTGCCCGAGCTGCTCATAGGTCCAGCGTTCCTGCTGAGCCCCCTCTGGTGTCTCCGGTGGACGCGTGCACGCCTTGGCGATCAGCCTCGCCCTGTCCGCCTGCGAATAGATCAGAGGTTTACCCGAGCGCGGCAAGTCACGGAGCCCGGTGATCCCATCCTGCTCATAGCGCGCCCGCCACTTCTGCGCCGTGTTCGTCGAACACCCCACCAGCCGGCCGATCTCCGCAGCAGAACGACCCTCCGCGGCACAAAGCACGATCTGGGCGCGCTCGACCATACGCACCTCAGCGGTGCTCGAGCGCACAATCCGTTCAAGCTCCGCTTGATCGTCCGCTGCGATCTCAACGCTCTTCGCCAACGCAGGCATACCGAACCTCCATCATCGCTGGACCCAACCAGCGACGAGTTCGGCAAACACTACGACACCCCTCCAACCACCAACAAACTTCACAGACGAACCACTAGATACCACAGTCGACCGTGAGAGTTGCGGACTGGTCGACGTTTGTTCGAGCGTGCTCACCCGATTCACGACTGCCCCATTGGCCGGCTTCGAACCGAAGCACCGCCCAGCGCGCATCGACCTCGCAGCGTGCCCTGAGCATAAGCTTTCCGCAGTTGTCTCACGGCCAGCCAACTGCTTCGTAGGTCCAAGTGCCTTCGATGGTTTCCCCTTGTTCTGGTATCGGTTCCGTGCATGCCATATAAGCGATATATCTCGCTTCGGAGCCCGATCCCGGCCCACTCTCAAGCCATAGACCCTCGGAGCCCGACACTTTTGTGAACCGTATGTGGGTGGTTCCCCCGGGAATCCCGGGTTCAACTCTTAGGATGTCTATGCGGTAGGTCTGCCATTGTTTTACATGATGCCATTCTTCGCCCACCATCTCCCACTTTTCTTCCGGAACACTCTGTTCTGAGATGTTGCCTTCTACCGGTTCCACGCTTGCACTGACCAAGCGTTCTTCTTCTAGGCGCGGTTTCACGGCGATATCTGTAACCGACACTTGCATCGTGCCCGTAGCGAGGAGTTTTTCACAGCTCGTCTCGAACGTCTGGTCTCCGCCGAGGACAGGTTCGCCTTCGTCGGTTTCGTTTTCGGCCTCGGCCTGGAAGTGGTAGGTCGTACAGGGCTGCACGGACAGCCACGTTAACCATCACATGGACCATGGTCAATCATCGGAACACCTATTAACCCGCACGTTGCACACATATCAGCCGAGCCACGGCTCCACGAATCAGCTGCGAGCGACAGCTCCCAAGACCTGCTCCCCGTGAGCGCCATCGTCTCCCTCCCACAGGCGCCACGGTGCCTGCCCGGAGGCCCACATGTCGTTCAACTGCACGGCGTCCTTGTAGGTGTCCATGCACTCCCAGAAGCCACGGTGTCGATACGCCCGCAGCTCGCCGGCGGCGGCGAGGCGCTCCATCGGCGCGCGCTCGAGCACGCTGTCGGGCTCCAGGTAGTCGAGCGCTGCGGGCTCGAAGCAGAAGAACCCGCCGTTGATCCAGTGCTCCGACCTCGGCTTCTCGCGGAAGCCCGTCACTGCGCCGTCGTCGGTCAGCTCGGTGACCCCGAACTGGAGCTCGGGCCGAACGACGGTCATCGTCGCGGTCGCGCCGTGCCCGCCGTGGAACGCGAGCAGCTCCGCCAGGTCGATGTTGGCGACGCCGTCAGAGTAGGTGGCACAGAAGCGCTCACCGCGAAGATGCGGCTGGAGCAGCTTGATGCGCCCGCCGGTGGGCGTCTCCAGGCCCGTATCGACGGATTCGACGGTGACGTCCTCGAGCCAGCTCTGGGCGGCGGCGAATTGCTCGATCAGCTCGCCGCGGTAGCCGGTGGCGAGCAGGAAACGACGAAAGCCCTGCACGGCGTACAGCTGGATCACGTGCCACAGGATCGGCATGCCGCCGATCTCCACGAGCGGCTTGGGAATCTCGCGCGTGTGCTCCTGGAGACGGGTGCCACGCCCGCCACACAGGATCACCACCGGCGGGCGCTCACCGGCCTGCGGCCGGCTGCGCCACCCTTGATCTGAGGAAGAGGGGCCCGGCTGGCCGGCCTGCGGCCGGCTGCGCCACCCTCTAGCCGGCGACACGCTCGAGCACGTCGGCGGAGACGTCGAAGTTGGCGTGCACCGCGCTGACGTCGTCGCTGTCTTCGAGCGACTCGATCAGACGCATCAGCTTGCCCGCGTTGGCCTCGTCCACCGGCACGACGCTGGACGGTCGATAGACGACCTCGGCGCTCTCCATCTCCACGCCGTGCTCCTCGAGCGCCTTGCGCACCGGTGCGAAGTCGGATGGCTCGGTGACGACCTCGAAGACGTCCTCGTCGGTGGAGATGTCCTCGGCGCCCGCCTCGACCGCCGCCATCAGCTCATCTTCGGAGTAGCGCCCGGCGTCGATCACGATCGTGCCCTTCTTGTCGAACAGGTAGGCCACGGAGCCGGGCTCGCCGAGGCTGCCGCCGTTCTTGGAGAAAGCGTGGCGGACGTCCGCGCCGGTGCGGTTGCGGTTGTCGGTAAGCGCCTCCACCAGCACGGCCACCCCGCCAGGACCGTAGCCCTCATAGAGCACGCTCTCGATCGCGTCGGCTTCGCCGCCCTCGCCCGTGCCTTTGGCGATCGCGCGTTCGATGTTCTCCTTCGGCATCGACGCCTCTTTGGCCTTGCGCACGGCGTTCTCGAGCGTGACGTTGGTGTCGGGGTCGCCGCCGCCGTCGCGGGCAGCCACCATGATCGCCCGCGAGAGCTTTGAGAACTGAGCGCCGCGACGCGAGTCGACCACTGCCTTCTTGTGCTTGATGCTCGACCACTTGGAGTGCCCTGACATGCGCACAAGAATACTTCGCAGGTCCGCCGCGTCCGGGCGCGAACGTTAGACGTCGAAGCTGGTGGCGAGCGCCACCTCGCGCTCCGGCTCTAGGATGCGGGCGGCGATCATGCTCGTCTCCCCCGACATCTTCAAGGCGTACGACATCCGCGGCATCTACGGCGAGCAGATCGACGGCGACGTCGCAGAGGCGATCGGCCGCGCCTTCGCGCGCGTGCTGGGCGAGCTCGAAGGCAAGGCCGTGGACGAGCTGCGCGTGGGTCTCGGACGCGACATGCGCCTGAGCGCAGCTGAGCTTCGCCGCGCGCTACCGCGAGGGTCTGTTGGCGGAGGGCGCGGCGGTGATCGACGCTGGCGAGGTGGGCAGCGAGATGCTGTACTTCCTGGTCGGCTCGCGCGATCTGGACGGCGGGCTGATGTGCACCGCCTCGCACAATCCAAAGGCGTACACAGGCGCGAAGCTCGTGCGCGAAGGCGCGCTGGCGCTGTCGGGGGACTCCGGAATCCAGGACATCCGCAAGCGGATCGAAGACGAGCTGAGCTCGGGCACACCCGCATCCACCGCGCAGGACGCGGAGCGTGCGGTCACGAGCGGCAAGCTCCAGGAGGTCGAGCTCTACGAGGAGTTCCAGGACGCCGCCCTGGGCTTCATCGATCCCCACGTGATCCGCTCGGCGGCGAGGCCGCTGAAGGTGGTCGTGGACGGCGGCAACGGCATGGCCGGGCCGATGGTGGGCCCGCTGCTCGAGGGGCTCGGCCTCGAGCTGATCGAGACCTACTGGACGCCCGACGGGTCGTTTCCCGACCACGAGCCCAACCCGATGCTCGAGCAGAACCGGCGCTTCATCATCGAGCAGGTGCGCGAGAACGGCGCGGACCTGGGCATCGCGTGGGACGGCGACGCCGATCGTTGCTTCTTCATCGACGACAGCGGCATGTTCGTGGACGGCGACTTCCTGACGGCGTTGCTGGCGCAGTCGCTGCTCGAGAAGAACCCCGGCGAGGCGATCCTGTATGACGTGCGCGCCTCGCGCGCCGTGCCCGACACCGTCACGCACGCGGGCGGCACCGCGTACATCAACCGCGTCGGCCACGCGTTCTTCAAGACGCGCATGCGCAAGGAGGGCTCGCTGTTCGGGGGCGAGGTGTCCGGCCACTACTACTTCCGCGACTTCTACTGCGCGGACTCGGGCACGCTGCCCGCCCTGCTGGTACTCGAGCTGCTCTGCCGCAGGGGCGTGCGCATGTCCGAGCTGCTGGCGCCCTACCGCGAGCACTACTTCATCTCCGGCGAGGTCAACTCGGAGGTCTCCGACCCGCAGGGCAAGATGCAGGAGATCGCCGCGCGCTACTCCGACGCGCGTCAGAGCCACCTAGACGGGATCTCGATCGACTACGAGGATTGGCACTTCAACGTGCGCCCGTCGAACACGGAGCCGCTGCTGCGGCTGTGCCTGGAGTCGCTGGTCTCGCACGAGGACATGGAGCGTCGCCGGGACGAGGTCTTGGCGCTGATCCGGTCGTGAGCGACGCGGACGGCCCGGCTCTCCCGGACGAGGCCGAGGACGCGCTGCTGAGCGCCGCCGCGGCGGGAATCCACCGCCTGGCAATCCCCACGCCGTTCATGGTCGGGCGCGTGAACGCGTACCTGATCGAGGACTCCCCGCTGACGCTTGTCGACTCCGGCCCCAACTCTGCGAAGGCGCTGGACGAGCTCGAGCAGGCGCTCGCCGCGCGCGGGCACGCGATCGAGGATCTCGAGCTGCTGGTGATCACCCACCAGCACATCGACCACTTCGGCCTCGCCTCGATCCTGGCGCGGCGATCCGGCGCCGAGGTGGCCGCGCTCGACCGTGTGGCGCCGTTCCTCGCCGGCTACGGCACGCAGGCCGACCTCGACGACCAGTTCGCCGAGCAGCTGATGCTGCGCCACGGCATCCCGCCGGAAATCGTGACCGCTCTGCGCACGGTCTCGACCGGCTTCCGCGCATGGGGCTCCGCCGTGGAGGTGACGCGCCCGCTCGCGGACGGCTCCGAGCTGGAGCTGCGCGATCGCACGCTGCGCGTGCTGCACCGACCCGGGCACAGCCCGTCCGACACCGTTTTTCTCGACGAGCAACGCTCGATCCTGCTCGCTGCCGACCACCTGATCGCGCACATCTCCTCGAACCCGCTGTTGACACGGCCGCTCGACGTCGGCGCGGGGGACCCGGTTGACGCGGCCGAGCCGACCACGCCAAACCAGCGCCCGCAAGCGCTGCTCACGTACATCGACTCGCTGGAGAAGACGCGCGCAATGGAGCTCTCGCTGGTGCTCCCCGGACACGGCCAGCCGATCACCGACCACGTGGCGCTGATCGACGAGCGCTTCCGCCTACATCACCGGCGCGCCGAGAAGATCGGTCGCCTGATCGCCGCCAAGCCGCGAACCGCGCATGAGGTCGCCCAGGAGCTGTGGGGCAACGTGGCGGTCACGCAGGCATACCTGACCCTCTCGGAGGTGCTGGGGCACGTCGACCTGCTGCTCCGCGACGGCGTCGTCGTGGAGGAGGAGTTGGACGGCGTGGTGCGTTACCGCGCGGCCTGAGCGGGCGGGCCGTCGCGCTCGATCTCCGCGAGGTGCGCGACGTTGGCGATGTCCTCGGCCTCGCGGCTGGGCCTCGCCGAGAACCACGCGTCGAGGATCTCCGCCAGCACGGCCTGCGAGGTCGTTCGCAGGCTCAGCGCGAGCACGTTGGCATCGTTCCAATTGCGTGCACCGGCGGCGGTGGGCGCATCGACGCACAGCGCCGCTCGCACACCGTCGACCTTGTTCGCGGCGATCGACGCGCCGGTGCCTGTCCAGCAGCACACGATCGCCTGCTCTGCCCGCCCGTCGGCGACGTCGCGCGCGGCCGCCTCGCACGCCCACGCCCAATCCTCGCGCTCACCCTCGTGCAGCGCGCCCCGTGGGACCACCTGGTGGCCGCGACGCTCGAGCTCGGCTGCAATCGAGCCAGCGACACCGGTCAGCTCGTCGGCGGCCAGCGAGATCCGCATGCCGAGGAGTATCGCGGATGCTCAGCGGGGCTCGTGCGTGCTGCGCTCCGCGGCCTCCTCAAAGGACGCGATCGCTCGCTTCCAGAACTGCTCGAGGTAGGCGCGCAGCGCGCTCACGCCGGTCGGGTCGAGTTGGTAGATGCGGCGGTTTCCGACCGCGCGATCGGTCACTTACCGACCCTTCTGTCGACCAGCTCCAGGAACAGCCTGTGCAGGCGGTCGTCCTCGCCGAGCTCGGCGTGAAACGCCACGGCGATCAGGTTGCCCTGGCGCGCGGCCACCGCGTGTCCGTCGAGCGCAGCGATCACCTGCACCTCCTCCCCGTGCTCGGCGATCCACGGCGCGCGGATGAAGATCGCGCGCATCGGAGGGCCGGCGATGGCGTCGAGCGCGACGTCAGCCTCGAAGCTCTTGATCTGGCGCCCAAACGCGTTGCGCTGCGCGCGCATGGCCATCAGCCCGAGATGATCGCGGTCGAGCATGATCAGCCCTGCGCACGAGCCCAAGATCGGCGTGCCGCTGTCCGCGAGCGCGCGCAGGGGCTGAGCCAGGCCCTCGCGCGCGATGCCGAGCGTCATCGTCGTCGACTCGCCGCCCGGGATCACGAGCCCGTCCAGCTCCTCCAGGTCGTCAGGAACGCGCACCTCGCGCGTGCGCGCGCCGAGTCCCTCCAGCATCCGCGCGTGGGCGGCGAAGCCTCCTTGGAGCGCGAGCACGCCCACGAGCGGCCTGGGCGACGGTGTCGGCGCGGGGTCGGACAAGCGCCGTTCTGGCTACCAGCCGCGTTGCGCCAGCAGCTGCTCGGCCTCGAGCTTGGCGCTCTCGAGGCTCACCATCGCCGTCCCCAGCCCGCGGGAGGCCTCGGCGACGCGCTCGGCGTCCTGCCAGTGGCTCGTCGCCTCGACGATCGCCCGGGCGCGGATCGGCGGGTCCCCGGACTTGAAGATGCCGGAGCCGACGAACACGCCTTCGGCGCCCAGCGCCATCATCAGCGCGGCGTCCGCCGGCGTGGCGATACCCCCTGCGCAGAACAGCACCACCGGCAGGCGGCCCTGGGCGGAGACCTCACGCACCAGGTCCAGAGGAGCGGCGAGCTCCTTGGCGGCGGAGGCGATCTCGTCGGCGCCGAGCATCGTCAGGCGGCGGATCTCGCCGGTGATCATGCGCATGTGCCGCACGGCCTCGACGATGTCGCCGGTGCCGGCCTCGCCCTTGGAGCGGATCATGGCGGCGCCCTCGCCGATCCGGCGCAGCGCCTCGCCGAGGTTGGTGGCACCGCACACGAACGGCACCTTGAAGTCCCACTTGTCGATGTGGTGCGCCTCGTCCGCGGGCGTGAGCACCTCTGACTCGTCCACGTAGTCGACCTCCAGCGCCTCCAGCACGCGCGCCTCCATGAAATGGCCGATGCGCGCCTTGGCCATCACCGGGATCGTCACCGCCGCCTGGATGCCGGCGATCATCTCCGGGTCGGACATGCGCGCCACGCCACCGTCGCGGCGGATGTCGGCAGGCACGCGCTCGAGCGCCATCACCGCCGCCGCGCCCGCGTCCTCGGCGACCTTCGCCTGCTCCGGCGTGACCACGTCCATGATCACCCCGCCCTTGAGCATCTCCGCCAAGCCGCTCTTTACACGGAATGTGGCCTCGTCACGCATCGCTCTCTAGTTTGACAGCCGCGCCGCGCGTATCGGGCCGTGGGAGCCCGCGCGGCGGATGCCCGCACGTGGGCGCGCGTGCCGGTCAGGCCGGCTGGTGCTCAGCCGCGGCGCGGTCGATCTCCTCGGCCAGCGCTGGCATCTGCTTGCGCACGTGGTGCATGAAGTGCGACGTGAGCACCACCCCGCGCAGGGGCGTGGTGGCGATCACGCTGGCGTTGCGCGTGCCGGCGCTGCCAAGCACCGCCATTTCGCCGACCATGTCCCCCGTGCCGATCGTGGCGATCACCGCATCGCCGTGCCGGACCTCCGCCGAGCCGCTCTCGATGAACACGACCTCGTAGCCGAACGAGCCCTCGCGCATCAGCTCCTCGCCGGGCGCCGCGACCAGCTCGTCGACGAGCCGCGCGAGCATCCGCCGCTCGCCGACGGACAGCGCCTGGAAGACGTGTATCGCCGCCAACCGCTCCGCCCCCTCGCTGCCAATCGATTTGCGCTGCATGGCGCGCCCATGCTCCCACAAACATGACCGAACCGATCGCACCTGGGCGCGCGCGATCCCGCGGCCGGCGGACACCCAGCGCGGAGCCCTCCACGGCTCCGCGCTCAGCTCGCCTCGCGCACAGCAGAGGCGTTGAGACGCACGTAATCGAGCGGCGTCTGCACGCGCGCTAGGACCGCCGCCGCGAACGGCTCGCGGCGCTCCTCGGGCAGGCGCTCGAGGTGCGCGGCGAGGATCGACGTGCGCACGAACGCGCCGAGATCCTGCGGGTGGGTGGGGCGCTCCTGGAGCCAGCACCGCGCCCGGACGAAGCCCGCGCGTTCGAGTCGAAGCTGCGTCTCCTGCGGGCCGGCGAAGACCCACGGCGAGAAGCCCACCAGCTCCGGCGCGCGCTCGCGCGCGACCGCGTCGATGACAGCGCGAACACCGTCGATGTTGCCCTCCCCGCCGCACTGGATCTCGAGCCGCCCGCCCGCTCGCAACGCTCGCGCCAGCCGTGGCCACAGCCGGTCGTGCTCGGGCACCCAGTGCAGCGCCGCCGTCGAGACGATCGCGTCCACGGGGCGCTCGAGCTCGAGCTCGCGGGCGTCCTCGCACCACACCTGCGCGCGTGCACCCAGCCGCGCCCGAGCGAGAGCGACCATCTCCGCCGATGCGTCGATCGCCAGCACGCGACCGCGCGGCACGAGCGCCAGCAGAGCCTCGGTGACGCGCCCGGTGCCGCACCCGACGTCGAGCACCGTCGCGTCCGGCGAGACGTCCGACAGCCGCTCGAGCACCTCCGCCGCCCACTCCTGCTGTGGCTCGCTCGTGCGGTCATACGTACGCGCGTCCCACGGCGTGCCCATCAACGCCCGAGCATACTCACCGCCCTACCCCGGCCACGCTCCCTCACGGCCGATGCAAAACCTCGAGCTTGATCCCATCGGGGTCATAGAAGAAGACCGCGTAATACCCCGGCGCATAGTCGTACTCGCGCGGCCCACTCTCGATCCGCGCCCCCTGCTCCCGTAGCCAGCGGTGGCGCTCGTCCACGACCTCCCGCCCCGCCGCGTTGAAGCACAAGTGGTGCAAGCCCACGGCGTAACGGTCATACGACGCACGAGCACACGGCGACTGCGCCTCGCGCAGCCCCAAGGACCCCTCGAAGCGACCGGGAATCGACAGGTAGTGAACCGTCTCGCCACGCTCCCCCACGATCTCCCTAACACGCGTATACCCAAGCGGCCCAAGCAGCCCGCAGTAGAACCCCAAGCTCCGCTCCAACGAGCTCACAACAAGATCAACATGACCGATCCCCGAATTGCCCACGGCCCCTCGTCTCTTCGCCACTACCGCCCGTGCAGAACCCGCCTTGCCCGCCAAGCGAAGCCTTGCACTCTGGCGGCCGCCGCGAAGTCGCGGCCGCCAGAGTGCAAGGCGAAGCGCTACTTGAGACGGAACGCCTTGATGCGATCGTCGTACTGGGCGGTGTCGCGCGCGTACACGCCGTAGGCGAGCGCCTGGATGATGCTGAGAAGAGCGGTGTGCGAGCGCACGTACGCGGGGCTGTTGGAGGAGTAGTACAGCTTGATCTGCGCGAGCTTTGCCACCTCCGAGAGCGTCGCGTCGGTGATCGCGCCGGTGCGCGCCTCGCGGTGGCGGGCGAGCTTCATCGCACGTACCACCAGCGGGTGCGGACGACCCGCCGACAGACCGATCACCAGCGTCGTGCCATCGATCCGCCCGAGGCGGCTGAGCGCCTCCTGCGACGGGCTCGCGACGACGTCGACACGCAGGTCGAGCAGCATCAGCAGATGGCGCAGATAGCTGGCGAAGAACGCCATCTGGTCGGTTCCCGCGACGAGCACCTTCTCGGCGGCCACGATCGCCTCGATCATCGCCTCCACCGAGCTTCGCGAGACCTTGCGCGCGGTGTCCTCCACGTTCAGGTGGTCGGCGGCGAGCGCGGCCTCGAACTCGTTCTGGTCGAGCGAGAACAACGGCGTCGAGGATGAGGACCCGCCCGCCCCGCCGTTCTTGGCGGCCTTCGCGTTCACGCGCCTGTATTCCTCGCGCGCGGCCGCCTGGAGCTCGGGGAAGCCCTCGAAGCCGAGCGCCTGCGAGAAGCGCACGACCGTCGAGCTGGAGGTGTTCGCGCGGCGCGCCAGCTCCTCGGCCGTCTGGAAGGCGGCCTCGTCGAGATGGTCGACGATGTACTGGGCGACGTCCTTCTGCGAGCGCGAGCACTCGTCAAAGCGCGCTTGGATGTACTTGGAAAGGCTCTGATGGTCGCCCGCTTGGGCCCGCGCAGGCGAGCGCGACCGCGTGCCCGCGCCATTCACGGCAGAGGCCTCAGGGGTCTTCGTCGCGACGCGCTTCATCGGCGGACTTGTTCGACGTTTGCAGCTCGCACTCCTTCACACGCCCCACACTCGTTCGTGAGGCGTCGATCGCCGTTGGCCGCGCCCCGTCAACGCCGCTAGGGTCTGGCACATGCGACGCAGCCTGTTCGAGGACGTCCACGAAGACTTCCGCGCGAGCTTTCGCACGTTCCTCGAGCGCGAGGTGATCGGCGAGCAGGACCGCTACGGCCAGTGGGAGCGTGAAGGGATCGTGCCGCGCGAGGTGTTCGAGCTGGCCGGCCGCGGCGGCTTCCTGGCGATGGCGGTCCCGGAGGCCTATGGCGGCGCCGGCGCCGCCGACTTCCGGCTGAACCTGATGATCGGCGAAGAGTGCCAGCGCGCCGGCGTGGGCAGCTTCGGGCTCGGGATCACGCTGCACAACGACATCTGCCTGCCGTACTTCCTGAGCTACTGCGACCAGCCCCAGCGCGAGCGCTGGCTCGCGCAAATCGCCACCGGCGAGCTGATCACCGCCCTGGCCATGACCGAGCCGGGCATCGGCTCGGACCTCGCGGCGATGAGCACCAGCGCTCGCCGCGACGGCGACCACTACGTGGTCAACGGCGCCAAGACGTTCATCACCAACGGCATCAACGCGGACCTCGTGATCCTCGCGGCCAGGACCGGGGCGGACGGGCATCAAGACAGACACCGCGGGATCAGCCTGATGGTGGTCGAGCGCGGTACCGAGGGCTTCGAGCGCGGGCGCAAGCTCGAGAAGATCGGCCAGCACGCGCAGGACACGGCCGAGCTGTCCTTCAGCGACGCACGCGTGCCCGTCGCGAACCTGCTCGGCGAGGAGGGCGAGGGCTTCCGCTACCTCGTCTCAAACCTTCCCCAGGAGCGCCTGTCGATCGCCGCCTCGGCGATCGCCGCCGCCGAGGCGGCGCTCGGGTGGACGCTCGACTACGTGCGCGAGCGCCACGCCTTCGGCCGGCCGATCGGCTCCTTCCAAGCGTCGCGCTTCACGCTTGCGGAGGTGCGCAGCGAAATCGAGGTCGCGCGCGTGTACGTCGACCGCTGCGCGCAGGCGCTGGACGCGGGTGAGCTGACCCGCGAGGACGCGGCGATGGCCAAGTGGTGGTGCACCGAGCTCCAGGGCAGGGTCGTCGACCGCTGCCTCCAGCTGCATGGCGGGTACGGCTACATGCTCGAGTACCCGATCGCACGCGCGTACGTAGACGCGCGCGTGACGCGCATCTACGGCGGCGCCAACGAGATCATGAAGGAGATCGTGGGACGGTCCATGGGGTTGTAGGCGCGACTGCGTAGGTCCATTCACGCCGTCCGCCGGCGCCCATTCATCTTGTCCGCTGGCGCCTTTTGCGTAGCGCTATACGCCGCGCCCGCATGTCCGGCGAGTTCGCGATTGCGGGATCATGCATTCGCGGCGCCGGGAGGGAAGCCCCCCGGCGCCGCGACAGTGTCGTGTGCGTCCTGCGCTCGTGTCCGACTTCTTCCTGTTCTCTCGTTCCCGGCCTACGCCGCCTTCAGCGTCGCCCCACGAGCCTGGACGCCGGTGCCGGCGACGTTCACCTTGAGGCCGCGACGACCTGCCTTGGTCACGAGCTTGCGGCCCTGGCCGGTCAGGTGCACGCGCAGCGTCAGGCTCTTGCCGGCGGCCATCGAGAAGCTGGCCGACCCGACCGTGAGGTTGCTGGTCTTCTTGTGCTGGCCGTGCTTGGTGACGACACGTGCGACGAGCTTCAGCACGCCAGAGCACGCCCCCGGGCCGGGACAACGCAGCGTGACAGAGGCCACCGAGCCCTTGACCTTGACGCGCGTGAACACGGCCAGCGGCACGGGCACCTTGATCGCGTTGCTGGTTGCGCTCACAACCCCCGCGTCGTTGCCGGCCCACACAGCGCACGTGATCGACTGCCCCTGATCGGCGGCCACCAACGCGTATGCCGATCCCGATTGCCCAGAGATCACCGTGCCGTTGCGCAACCACTGGGAAGCGACATACGTCGGTTCGTGCAACCAGGCGCCCTGCGAACAGGTCAGCGCTTGGCCGACCGCCGGCGTGCCGGTCAACACCGGCGCGCCGCTGCTGGCCGGTATCGTCGGGAACGCTTCGCGAAGGCTTTCGTTGATCGCGCCGGTGTCTGCGCCGGTTGCGACTGCGATCGGTTCAGCCAGCTTACGGGTCTGCTTGCCGTGGTAGTACTGTGACACGTACACCTCGGGGCATTCTTCTTCGCCCTTCTTGACAATCGAGCATATGTAGCCACTGAAGTTGACCTTGTAGGCGCCGCTTTCAAGGCCGGAGATCGCGTACTGGCCGGTCGAGTTCGTGTATGCACAGCCTCCTGGACCGAATTCTTCGGTCGGGCTCTCCACCTTCGTCGCGCAGACCTGGACCCTGCCGATGCCCGGATGCGTGATCGAGGCGCTCGTCACCGCGCCGCTGATCTGCCCACCGGGCTGCAACACTATGTTTGCAATTTCGGTCGCGTTGGCCTTCACTTTGACTGCGGCAGACGTCGCGATGTAGTTGGCGCTCGGCTGGCAGCGGACCCTTTCTCCCTGTTCTTCTTCGCACGCCTCCGTCGGGTAGAAGTAGATGCTGTAGGAACCGACCTGAAGGCCCGACACGCCGTATTCGCCGTTGCCGTTCGTGTCGACGCAGCGGTCCACTTCTCGCCCGTCGGCGCACACTTCGATGCCGCCCGCGCCCTGACCGTTGGCCGCATTGGTGACCCGTCCGGCGATCGACCCTTCGCCTGTTTCTTCCAGCGCGGCGTTGATGTTTTTCGTCGTGTCGCCGGTCGTCACTTCCACAGGCGTCGCTTCGAACAGTGACGACACACCTTTCCAGTATTGGGTCGCGAACCCGGTGGCGGTGAAGCCGACGAAATAGTGGCCTTCGGTCAGCCCTTCGAGCGTGTATTCGCCCGCGCCGTTCGTGGCCACGGTCTGGCAGCTTTCGAGCATATCGCCTTCGTTGTACAAGCACACGCGAGGACTCGCGATCCCAGCGTTGGTTTCCGTATTGGTGATCCTGCCGCTGATCGCGGTGATCGGGAGCGCGCCGGCGACCGCCGGCAGCACGCTGATACCGACGGCACTGAGCGCGCACGCCAAGGCCGCTCGCAGAGCGAAGCCGCGCCTGCGGCTGTTCGATTGCATACGTCTTCACCTCCTAGTCGATGGTTTGTGTCTGTCGTGTTGTCGTGGGCGTGGGGCATTGATTGCGCGGGGTGTTGCTCCGGACGGAACATCGCTGCTGGACAGTACCTGAGTTCGTACGCCGCGCGTGCTAACCCGTTCCGCCACTTGGATGCGTTACTCTGTCACGCTCTCAGCGGTGTCAGCGCTCGTCGCCATTGGGCGCTTATCCGACACCGGCCCAACCGCCCCAATCGCACACCTAACGTCGCCGCGACGGCCTGCGGCGGCGCGAGTCATCCCCTATCCTCTCTTCCTCGACTCGGCCGCTTTTCGCAACGTGAGATGAATAATCTTGCTTTGTGTCGCACTCGGGGTGGGCGATGTCTTAATGACCGTCAGGGACGCCGTCAGGTGTCCGTGAACGGCGCCGAGCAGCGTGCGCCCGGCGGCGGTGAGCTTGAACTTGACGGTCTCCGTCCTGCCCGCCAAGATCGAGAAGGTGGCCGCACCGATTGTCTGCATCTTGGCCTTCTTCTTGCCCTTGCCCTTCATCTTGACAGCCACTGTCAGCTTGCCGCTACACGTCACCGCGCTCGCGCAGCTGAGCATGACCGCCGCCTCTCCGCTTCTTTGAACAGTGACAAGGGATCCTGCTATCGACACGCTGCCGGATGCCGCCGTTGTACCCAAGACGCCGCCAGATGCCGTCGCTGTCGAAGGCGTCGCTGTCGATGACGTCATCGTGGTAGTGATCGAACCGCCACCGCCTGGCGTTCCTCCGCCGCTTGGCGATTCACCGCCGCCGGCGAGTTCTTCATTGCCCGTTCCACCAGACGGTGGTCCAGAGGCAGCGGAATACGCGGCGAAGTTCCACGTGCTGCAGTGCGTCGTCAGCACCACGATTTCAAGGTTGCCTTCAGCATTCGTCGACCGACTCTCAACGCACGGATCCGGATTCGCTGTCCCAGCTGTCGTGCACGGTTCGGCGGGGACACCATTTCGAGTAACGGTAACCGCGCTCGCTTCGGTGCCGGCGGGAATCTGTGAGGCGTTCAGCGTGAAATCGAGCGTTATCGGCTCGCTCGCAGTGCCCGTGACGGTGCCGGTCCCGCCGGGTTCCGCGGCGGCGATGTCGACCTGCTCGCCGAAGATCGTGTAACCGTTTGTGCTCGGCGTCGTAGTGGGTTCGGTTGTGAGCGTCACCTGCGAGGCGACCGGAGGCGTCACACCGACTATCACAGGAGTCGTCGACGACGTTTGTCCTCCCGGGTCCGAGCTGAACGTGCCGCCGCTGGTCACCTCACCTTGCGACGTGCTCGTTGGTGAGGACGGGTCGACAGTCCATGTGACATAGCGCGGGCTGATTTCGGTTTCGCCGTTTGCGGTCGCCCTGACCGTGAACGTGTGCTTGCCTGTAGTGAGCGCGCCGGTGTCGTAGGGCGACGTGCACGACGCGTACGCGCCGCCGTCGAGCGCGCACTCAAACGTGGCGCCCGCCACATTCGCTGTGAACGAGAACCGGGCATCGGTCTGGCTCGTCGCGGCATTGGCCGCCGGACCGCCGGTGATCGTAGTCACCGGCGCCCCGCTCGGAAGGTGTGCATTAATTTCTGTGCTCGGCGCCGCTAGTGTCGGGGTGAGGACATCGGCCTGTGATAGTTCCGAAACGCCGTCGTAGTACTGCGTCGCGTAGCCGTTGCCGTCGTCGTACGAGCAAGTGTTGAAATCGATCACGTAGCTGCCGGATGGCTCAAGATGTTCAATTCTGTAAGAGCCGCTCGTGCTTGTGGATACGACACTCGTATAAAAGTCACTGTCGATCGGGCTGCCGTTGGCGTTCAACGCCTCCACGCAGATGTCGTCAAGCGGCGTCCCGCTGCCAGCGCCGCCGTACACACGCCCACTGATCGACGTCGCCGGCTGCATCGACGCATCGACGCCCTGTGTTGGCTCGCCGACAGTCACAGTGACAGGATTTGGCAACATCTGGTTGACATCGTTGCGCAAGCCACCGCAATCGTAGAAATAGACGTCATACGATCCGGTCGGAAGCCCACCGACTGTGTATTCCCCGGTCGAGGTGAGTTCGTCGCTGTCCTCCCAATAGTCGGCGTACTCATCGCTCGCGAGGTACGTCTCCGCGCAGACGCCCAAGGTGATCGCATCCCCTTTGCTGTCGGTCACCGTGCCGGTGATCGCTCCGCCCGTTTCCAGATGAGCGTCGATGTCTTGCGCCGGCGAGGTGGCCGTGGGCGCAACGGCAACCGCCGTGCGTGGATCGTAGTCGCCGCCGAAGTACTGCGAGACGTATTTGACGGGATAGTTGCAGTCCCTGAACTCGACCGTGTAGCCGCCGCTTACCGGCGCGACGTGGCTGATCGAATAGGCGCCAGATGAATCGGTGTCACCGAAGTACGAATAATAAGAGTCGTCCGGCCCCGTAGGCGACTTGGCGACCACAGAGACGCACTGGTCATCAAGCGGTGTTCCGGTGCCGGAGCCAGCATAGGCATGTCCACTGATCGATGTCCCCGCCGCCAGCTCGGCGTTCACGCCGGTCTTCGCGCCACCGCTAGACAGCACGACGAGCGTCGATTCCTGCTCAAAGGGAGCCCCGCCATAGTATTGCGTCACGTCGTCGCGTTCGCTGTCGCTACAGTCGCTGAACTCGACGTAGTAACTTCCGGCGGCCAGGCCCGCGATCGTGTATTCTCCCGAGGCGTCTGTTCTCGCGTAGCCATAGCTGCCGCCTGAGTCAGGGTACGCATCGACGCAGATATCTTCTGTGGTGATCGGGTTGCCTTCCGCATTCCTGACGGTGCCGCTGATGGACGCGCCCGTCGGGAGGTGTCCGTCAATGCCGGTCGACGGGTTCGCCGCCGTCGGTGTCACAGTGTCCGCATCCGAGAGACTGCTCTCTTGATCGTAGAACTCTTCCGTATACGGCGAGCCCGAGGAGCACGGGCTGAACTCAACCTTGTAACCGACGCCGGGCGTGAGGTGGTCGACGGTGTAAGCGCCCTTCGATTCCGTTGTCGCAAAGCCGACCGTCTCGGCAAAGGCAGTGTCGGCTTCATACACGTCGACGCACGCTTTGTCGAGAGGCGTCGAATCTCCCGACCCGCCATACACGTGGCCGCTGATCGACGTCGCTTCCCCAAGCCGCACATCGATCCCGGTCTTTGCCTCATTGGCCGTAAGTTCGACAGCGGCTATGGAGCCGTCTGATTCGTAGTAGCCCGGGGCATCGTTGCGACTGCTTCCCGAGCAATCGGAGACATATACGTCGTAGGAGCCCGGTGCAAGCGCCCCGGCAGTGTAGTCGCCGCTGGCATCCGTAGTCGCGTGGCTGTATTCGCCTTCGGCACCGCCCAATTCTCTGTCCGACGGATACACGCTCACGCAAACGTCCTGGGAGGTGATCGCTTTGCCGCTTGCATCTGTGACCGTCCCACTGATGCTTGCGCCCGTTTCGAGGTGCGCGTCAATTCCGGTTGAAGGGCTGGCGACGGTGGAGGTAACCGTCTTCGCCGATGAGTATTCGCTCGCGCCATCGTAGTATTGCGATCGATACTCTTGCGACGAGTTGCAGTCGTAGAACCGTACGTAATAGGCGACCGATGGCACAACATGCTTCAGAGTGTAGGCCCCGCCGGCGCCCGTTTCGGCATAGGACCGTTCGTCCTCGAATTCGCTCGAGGCAGGGTAGCCATATACACATATGTTTTCGAGCGGCGTCGCATCGCCTGCCCCGCCATACACATTGCCGCTGATAGACGTGGCTTCAGCGAGCTGCACGTCGATCCCCGTCTTCGCCTCGCCGGCCTTCAGTTCGACAGCACCGGCATGAGAGCCCGGAAGATCGTTGCGACTGCTCCCTTCGCAGTCGTAGGCGTACACCTGGTACGAACCAGCTGACAACGCGGTGATTTCGTAGTTGCCGGAAGCGTCGGTCCGCGCTTCGCCATAGCCTTCTTCAGCGTATGCATAGACGCAAATATCCTGAGTGGTGATCGGACTCCCGCCCGCACCGGTGATTGTGCCGCTGATGGAGGCGGTCGAGGCGGCATGCGCCGTGCCAGCCATGAGAGTGAGCAGCGCGAGCGACATCGCCGCCCCGTAGGCGTGCGCTCGCCGCCGTCGCCCGCTCGCCAACGAGATGATCCCGGTTGTCAGCATCACGATCAGCGAGGCCGCGACTTCGACTGCGACCGGCCCACGCCGACGAGATCGTATTCCCGAGTTTGTCTCGCGGTCGTCAACCATGCCGACGACCGCACACGGCACTGTTGCGATCATCGAGCGTAGCTGGCGTGACAACCCCGTGATCTTAGACATGCCCCCCCTTGGGACGATTCCTGTATGTAGCATCCTGCCCGGCGCGCGGCGGCCAGCAGTCTACACAAATCCGCCCATATTTGCATGTGAGGTGACGACGATGTTTGCGACCCTGGCAGCGTCCGGCCGCGGTGGCGCGTGAGACGACAGGCGAGCTGGCGGCGCACGGGCGAGTTCATCGATTCGTCGCTGGATTCGGTACCGACTGCACGGGTCGACGCGGAGAGCCAGCCGCACTAGATCCGCCGACTTGACCCAGTTGGTCAGCCGACGGCGGTTGACCCCTTCCCGCGGGCTGGACAGATCCCGGGATGCCGCCCATCGGGAGTGAGCATTGCGGCAGGCCGGCCTCCATGGCATACGCCGTGGCCTGCTGTTCGGTCGCCGCGATCGCGTCGCGCTGTGCGCCTGACGATTGCGAGCCGGCCAGGTACAGTTGGCGCAGACGCATCAGGATGTCGACGAGTCGGCCGACACGCGCACGCAGTGACGCGGGGGGGCGCAGACGCGACAGCGCCTCGATCCTGCGCTGTAGGACGATGCCCTGGGCGGCAGCGTCCGCCGTGGGTGCGAGCTCACCTGAGCCTCGCGATGGGCCCGCTGCACCCATGCCCGGCTCGACGCCGGAGCTGGCAGCTCGGCACGCACCATTGGCGAGCGCAGCGAACGATCCCAACGCCACCCCGCGCCTCGCCGTGCCGGACGCCGTGCCCGCGTGCGTGCTCGCAGGCGTCGTGGAAGCGTTTCCAGAAGACGTCACGGATCCTGGGGATCCTGGAGTTCTCGGCTGGGCTGGCGCCCGCGGCGCCGTCGCCCGCCGCCCGAGCCGCCGACGCGTCGCCAGCTGCTGCGTCACCGGCTGCTGGCTCGCCAGCCGCTGGGTCGCCGGCTGTCTCGCGGCACCGCCGAAGGCGCCGCAACCGGCGATTGTCACAATCAGCGTCAGCGGCGCAGCGCGCGCTCCCAGGGCGGTCGCTGAGCGCGTGGTGGGTCGGCGTCGCGCGATCATGATCTGCGACGCCGTCCCACGCCACATGCCCCAACCCGGTCTCTGATCATGTTGGCCCCTCGCTCCGCCAGTGCGTCCCGTACCACAATGCCGAATCCTACAGTCAGAGCTGATGGCTATGGCTGGTGGCGACGTGTGAATATGAGCGCCGTCGCGAGCGCTTCTCGTCCTACTTGGGCCAGCGCATTAGGACCCCGTGGTTGCGGCTCAGCCAGGGGTGACAGCCTCGGCCACCAGCGCCGCGCACGGTAGCCCCAGCATGCACGTTTTTCCGGTGGCACGATCCGACGGTCGCCAAGCCCCAGGTTGCGACGCGGCTACGAGCGTCTCTATCCCCGCGGGAAGGCCCCCGCTACAGAGGCGGAACCTGGTTGTTGACTTCGGTTCCGTGGTATAGGTGGTCCTGATCCTTGCAGGCAGCCGGGAAGAAGAACTGGACGCTGTCGCTACGGACGCCGTTGTAGCTGGCGAAGAGGGTCGCTCGACCGACGGTGCCACGCTCGCAGCTCGGGTCGCTGCTGCTCGTCACCCGGACCTTGATCCTCATGATATTCCCCGGGTAGCCCCACATTGTCGCGTAGTGGGAGTGGTACACGAGGTGGTGCTGAACCGACATGATGATCGTGCCGGCCCGATCCTGCTGGCAGATGACTCCCGATACAGTGTTGGCTTCGAGGTTGATTTCGCCGTGGCCCTTGGCGAAGCTACTCGCTCCCGTGTACGGACCCGTATGAAAGCCCCATGGTGGAATCCCGTAAACGGTTGGTATCTCAGAGCAGGATGTGGCTCCACTCGCCGAGCTCGCCGCAATCGCTGGCACGAGTAGCGTCATCGCCGTCAAGACCACGAGTCCGGCGCGTCCGATGATCCGGCTCGCTGCCACAAGAGGCGACTATACTCGCCAACGCTGGCGCCGGCACGGTCGGCTGAGGGTCGGGTCCCGTGTTCCGCGCGAAATGGTCGGGGCGTAGCTTCGGTGGGTGGTGGCAGCTAGACTCATGCGGCAGGCGGGGCGACATCCGCCCCCAGCTCGCGCGCGAGCGCGACGAAGTAGTCCAGCGAGCGCGGGTTCGCCAGCGAGTCCACGCTCGCCGCCTGCTCTGGAGGGGCGCCCATCAGGATCCGCTTGACCGGCACCTCGAGCACCTTCCCCGACAGCGTGCGCGGGACCTCCTCGATCTGGCGGATCTCGTTGGGGACGTGCCGTGGCGAGCAGTCCTCGCGTACCCGCCGCTTGATCTCCGCGCTGAGCCGATCGTCGAGCGTCACGCCCTCGCGCAGCACCACGAACATCACCATCCACAGCTCCCGGCCGCTCGCCGGGCGCGTCACGTCAACCACGAGCGCGTCCAGCACCTGCTCCACCGCCAACGCCGCACGGTAGATCTCCGCGGTTCCCATGCGCACGCCCTGGCGGTTGATCGTCGAGTCAGAGCGCCCGTAGATGACCGCGCCGCCACGCGGGGTGATGCGGATCCAGTCGCCGTGGCGCCACACGCCCGGGTACATCGAGAAGTAGCTCTCGCGCAGGCGCGAGCCATCGTCATCGCCCCACAGGAACAGCGGCATCGAGGGCATCGGCTCGGTGATCACCAGCTCCCCCAGCTCGTCGCTGACGCTGTTGCCGTGCTCGTCCCATGCCGCCACCGCACAGCCGAGCGCCCGGCACTGAAGTTCGCCCTCGTAGACGGGAAGCAGCGGGCAGCCGGCCACGAACGCCGTGCACACGTCCGTGCCGCCGCTGGTCGAGAACAGCCACACATCCGGCTTGACGTGCCCGTACACCCAGTGAAAGCTCTCCGGCGACAGCGGCGAGCCGGTCGCGCCGATCGCGCGCAAGCGGCTGAGGTCGTGGTCGCGGCCGGGCTCCACGCCCGCCTTCTCGCAGCTGGCCAACAGGCCGGGGCTGACTCCCATGCAGGTGATGCCGGCGCGCTCGGCCAGACCCCACAGGAAGTCCACGTCCGGGTGCGCGGGGCTGCCGTCGTAGAGCACGATCGCCGCGTCGGAGATCAGGCACCCCATCAGGAAGTTCCACATCATCCAGCCGGTCGTCGTGAACCAGAACATGCGGTCGCCCGCACGCAGGTCCAGGTGCAGGCGCTTCTTCACCTGCTCCAGCAGGATGCCGCCGTGGCCGTGCACGATCGCCTTCGGCAGGCCCGTCGTGCCCGACGAGTACAGCACCCACAGCGGGTGGTCGAACGGCACCTGCTCGAAGGTCAGTTCGGAGCCGGCGCCGCGAGCAAGGAGCTCATCCCAGGTGAGGACGCTGCGAACCCCTCCGCCGCCGAAGGCGGCCATATCAACGCCATCCTCAGCCAGGTACGGCAGCGCGACCACGTGCTCGACGGTGGGCAGCTCCTCGAGGATGCGAGCGACCACGTCCGTGCGCTCGAAGTCCTTGCCGGCGTGGCGGTAGCCGTCGACCGTCAGCAGCACCTTCGGCTCTATCTGCGCGAAGCGGTCGATCACGCTGCGTGCGCCGAACTCCGGCGCCGCGCTCGACCAGATCGCGCCGATGCTCGCGCTCGCCAGCAACGCGATCAGCGTCTCCGGGATGTTCGGCATGTAGGCGACCACGCGATCGCCGCGACGGACGCCCAGCGCGCGCAGGCCTGCCGCCGCCGCCGCCACCGCCGCCGAGAGCTCGCCCCAGCTGATCTCGGCCAGCTCGCTACGCAGCTCGGAGGTGTGCACGACCGCCACCTGCCGATCGCGGTCGAGGTCGGCGCGGAGCAAGTTCTCCGCGTAGTTCAGCTGTGCGCCCTCGAACCAGCGCGCGCCCGGCATCTCGCGCGAGGCGAGCACGCGCTCATACGGCTGCGACGCGCGCACTCCGCAGAACTCCCATACGTACGCCCAGAACTGCTCCAGCTCGTCGACCGACCAGCGCCACATGTCCGCGTAGTCGGTCGGCGACGGGCCGGCAGTCGGCGAGGGCCCGGCTGTCGGCGAGGCCCCGGTTGCGAACGGCTTGCCGCGGCGCTCGCCCGCCCAGCGCATGAAGCGCGTCATCTCAACATCGCGCAGCAGCTCCGGCGGAGGCGTCCACAGGGGCTGCTGAGGTTCGGCGCTGGGCATACGGCTATTCTCGCGAACTGTGAGCCTGCCTGGGTTGCGCGACGAGTTTCCCGTCCTTGACAGGCTCGCGTACCTCAACGCCGGCACCGACGGGCCGCTGCCTGCTCGCGCCGTCGCGGCCGCCCGCGCCGAGCTCGAGCGCGAGCTCCAGGACGGACGCACCCAGGAGCACTTCGAGCGCCGCCGGGAGCTCGGCGACGGTCTCCGCCGCGCCTACGCCGCCGCGCTGACCGCCGATCACCTCGACGTTGCGCTGACTACCTCGACCAGCGAGGGCATCGCCCAGGTCGTCTCCGGCCTGGACCTCGGTCCCGGCGATCAGATCGTCACCAGCGACGAGGAGCATCCGGGCCTGCTCGGAGCGCTGTCGGCCGCGCGTGAGCTGCGCGGCGTGGACGTGCGCGAAGTGCCGCTCGGCGAGGTCGCCGAGGCCGCCGGCGCGCGTACGCGGCTGATCGCGTGCTCACACGTGGGCTGGGTCAGCGGCTCCTACGCACCGCCAGAGCTCGCGGAGGTCGACGTTCCGGTCCTGCTCGACGGCGCCCAGGGCGTGGGCGCCGTGCCCGTGGACGTCACCGCCCTCGGCTGCGACGCCTACGCCGGCGCAGGCCAGAAGTGGCTCTGCGGCCCCGACTCCACGGGCATGCTCTACGTGCGCCCCTCGCTGCGCGAGCGACTCGCCGTCGGGCGCCGCGGCTACGCGAACCTGGAGGAGCCCAACGCCGGCCTGGACGCGGGACTGCACGCCGACGCGCGCAGCCTCGACACGCTCTCCCAGAGCGCCGAGACGGTCGCCTGCGCGCTCGCCTCCTATGAGGTCCTTGACTCCGCCGGCTGGCCCGCGGTGCACGAACACGCCCGCAAACTGGCGACGCGTCTCGTGGAGATGCTCGAGCGCGCCGGGCGCGAGGTAGCCCCGCGCGGGGACACCACGCTCGTCTCGTTCACGAGCCCCGACCCACCCGCCGAGCGCGAGCGGCTGGCCGAGCGCGGCGTCGTCGTGCGCTACCTCCCCGAGCGGCCGTGGCTGCGAGCGTCGGTCGGGGCTTGGAACGACGAGCGCGACCTCGAACGCCTGCTCGACGCGCTCGCCGCATGAGCTCACCGCCGCGCCCCGCCAGACCCCCGGCCCCCGCGGTCGCGGGCGCGGGCAGCGAAGGCGACGGCGTCAGCGACCGGGCGCGGCCCCGCCCTCGAGCGGCGCTCGGCGCCGGCGCCGGCGGGCGCTACCTGGGGCTCGGTGTGGTGGTGGCCGTCGCCAGCGTCCTCAACGTGCACCGCCTGTCCCAGAACGGCTACGCCAACATCTTCTACTCCGCAGCCGTCAAGTCGATGCTGCGCTCGCTGCACAACTTCCTGTTCGTGTCGTTCGACCCGGGCGGCCTGGTCACCGTCGACAAGCCGCCGCTGGCGCTGTGGGTGCAGACCGTCAGCGCAAAGCTGTTCGGCTTCTCGCCGCTCAGCCTGCTGGCGCCCTCCGCCATCGCCGGCGTGCTGTCCGTCGCGCTGCTCTACCTGATACTCGCACGGCGTTTGGGCGTCGTCGCCGCGTTCGCAGGATCGCTCGCGCTCGCTGTGTTCCCGTCGTTCGTGGCCGTCTCGCGCGACAACGGCGTCGACCCGCTGCTGATCCTGCTGATGGTGATCGCCTGCGGTCTGGGCCTGCGTGCCTGCGAAAGCGGGCGCTGGCGCACGCTGCTGGGCTGCGCCGCCGTCGTCGGGCTGGCCTTCAACACCAAGACGCTCGCCGCCTACCTGATCGTGCCGCCGATCGCCCTCGCCTACCTCGTATGCGCCCCCGCGTCGCTGCGCCGGCGCCTGGGCCAACTGCTGGTTGCCGGGCTGGTTATGCTCGCGGTGTCGTTTGCGTGGATCGCCCTCGTCGAACTCACACCAGCGTCAAAGCGCCCATACGTCGGCAGCTCCACCAACAACAGCGAGCTCGGGCTGACGTTCGAATACAACGGCGTCGGGCGCGTGGAAGGCCAGACCGGGGGGCCCAACGGTGTGATCGTCAGGCCCGGCGCCTACGTCCCCGCCGCGCGCCAGCGCGCGGTCGACGCCGCCGCACGCGCCCACCACACACACGAGACGCCGCCGGTACCCGGCGAGCGGATCCCCACGCCCTCGCCCGCTTCTGCGCCCAGAACCTCCAAGGGCAGGGAAAAAGACCCGATCCCCTTTGGCGAGAGCCCTGGGTTGCTGCGCCTGTTCGAGAAGGGGCTCGGCGATCAGGCCGGCTGGATGCTCCCGTTCGCGTTGTTCGGGCTGCTCGCGCTGACGGCTCTGGTGCTCAGCGAGCGGCCCGGTCGACGCGACGGCCGGGTTGCGTTGTTGCTCATGTTCGGCGGATGGTTCCTGGTGGAGGCCGCAGTGCTGAGCCTGTCCAAGGGCATCGTCCACCCCTACTACGTATCCGCGCTGGCGCCCGCCACCGGCGCGATCGCTGGAGCGGGTGCCGTCGCGTTCGCCAAGCTCACGCGCGCGCGTCGCGGCGCGTGGCGGCTGGTGGGCGCGGCACTGTTCGCGTGCGCGCTCGCCACCACCGTGCTCGCGCAGGTCGTGCTGATGCACCGCGAGCACTACCTCGTTTCGTTCGCCCCCGCGCTGATCGTCGGCGCCGGCGTAGGGTTCGCCGCGCTCGCGATCGCCGTCGCGCTGCGCCTGCCGCGCATCTCAGCGGGCGCGATCGCGCTCGTGTTCGGGCTGCTGCTCGTCGCACCGTTGGCTTACGCCACCACCACCTGGCTTGCGCCGGTCGAGGGCACGTTCCCCGTCGCCGGGCCCAAAGCCTTCGCCGGAACCGGCGGCTACGGCGTCGACACGCACGACGAGGCGATCGACCGCGCGCTGCTCGACTACGTGAGCACCCACCACCCAGGCTCGCGCTGGGCGCTGCTGAGCGTCGCCTCGGACACCTCCTCGCCGATGATCCTGATGGGTCTGGACGCGGGCGCGCTGGGCGGTTACAGCGGCACCGACCCCGCGCTCGACGGGCGCGACCTCGCAAGCCTCATCGCCAAGGGGCAGGCGCGCTACGTGCTGCTCGGCGGCGAGTACTCGCTGCGCGGCGGCAACCGCGCGACCGAGGCCGTGCTGCGCGCGTGCAGGGAGCTCGCGCCCTCGGAATGGGACAGCCCGATCGCCTACCCCTACGGGCTGGTGCTGTTCGACTGCGCCGGGCGCGAGAAGCAGCTCGCCGCCGCCGGGTGAGTCACGGCTACCTGACGAACGCTGGGCAAGCGAGACAAGGACGCAGTGAGCGAAGCGTGCTCTGCACGTGAGCGATCGAGGACGCAGTATCGCGCCGCCCAGCGTTCGTCAGGCGGCTACGGAGAGGTCGCGGTGGAAGGCGCGCGCAAACAGCTCGCGCTCGCGCCTGGCGGCCCAGCGCGGGACCGCCGACTCGCCCTCCGCGTTCAGCCGTAGCTCCACCGCGCCGTTGTCGAGCGCAAGGCTGGTCGAGCGCACGAGCTGATCGCGCGCGCGCTCGAGATCCTCGGCCAGGCGCAGCAGCGTCGCACAGCGGTCCAGGCGCTCGGCGTCGCCCGGGCCGAACAGCGCCGCCAGCGGGCCGGGCGTCGGCATGCCCTTGCGGTGGTAGCGCGCCGCCTGCGCGATGATCGCCGTCTCCACCGGCGTGAAGCCGGGCAGCGCGCCGTTGAGGATCAGGTAACGGGAGTGCTTGTGGTGGTCGTCGTAGTCGATCGACATGCCCACGTCGTGGAGCATGCACGCCGCCCACAGCAGTTCGCGCTCGCGCGGGTCGCCATCGTGCAGGCCCAGGCTCGCGAGCTCGTCGAACATGCCCAGCGCGAGCGCAGCCACGTGCTCGGTGTGCTCCGAGTCGACCTGGTACTGCGCCGCCATGTTCAGGACGCTCGCGCGGCGCACGTCCGCGAACAGCAGCTCGCCTTGATCGTGCGCTCCCTCGCCTGCCTGTGCCAGCGCCTGCACACCCGGCCGGCCGCGCCCGCCGCTGCGCGACAGCAGGCGCTCGAAGAACACGCCCTCGCGCAGCCCCGCCTCGGTCGTCTCCAGCGCAGCGAAGCCGCCCGCCTCCAGCACTCCCTGCACCACCACCGCGCCCGCCAGGATCAGGTCGGCGCGCGCCGGCTTGATCCCGGGCACGCTCGCGCGCTCGGCAGCCGGCAGCGCCGCCAGCCGCCCCGCCAGCTCGTCGAGCGCGTCGTGTCCCACCACCATACCCTGGACCCCGTTGGAGGGCAGGCCCGCCGCGCGCTGCGCAGCCGCCGCAAGGTTGCGCACGGTCCCGCCAGTGCCGACCAGCCTTGCCCCACCGGCGGCAGGGTCGTTCACGAGATCCCCGGCCGCGTCCCGTGCGGCCGGGTCGTGCTCGAGCACCCGGACCGCGACCGCCGGGTCGCTGGCGCGGTCGGTCGGGTCGTCCGCGGGCGGCGCCGGCCTGGTCGCCACCGCCGGGTCTTGTGCCATGGCCGCGCGGCGAGCGCGGTGATGCTGGGCGTCCCGCGCGAGCCATCTCGCCGACGCGAGCTCGCTGGCGACGTGATCGCGCAGTTCCTGGAGCTGCCTGCGCTTGGCGGGGCCGTTGGGTGGCAGAAAGCGCTCGCTCATGCGCACCGTGCCGAGCGGCCACGAGCCCGTGCGGTCGATCAGGCGCTCGGCCACGCGCACCAGCTGAAGCGAGCCGCCGCCGAGGTCCAGCACGCAGCCGTCGCGCAGGGTCGTCGAGTTCACGGCGGCGAGATACGCGTAGCGTGCCTCCTGCTCCCGGCTGAGCACGCGGATCGGCAGGCCAAGGCACTCGCGGGCGCGAGGGAGGAACTGATCCGCGTTGGCCGCATCGCGGATCGCGCTCGTGGCCACCGCGTCGACGGAGTCCTCGCCCAGACCGCTTGCGCGACAGAAGTGCGCGAACACGTCGAGCGTGGCGAGCGCTCGGCGCATCGGCTCGTCGCCCAGCCTGCCGCTCGCCACCAGCCCTTCGCCGATGCGCACAGGCTCATAGATCTCGTCCGTGCGCTTCCACCAGCCCGCGCCGGCCATGAAGACCACCAAGCGAAACGAGTTCGAGCCCAGGTCGATCACGGCGAACCGCTCGTTTGGCTGCATGCAATGAGCCTAATAACCGCGCCGGAGGGTGCCGGAGGCACCGTCGGCGCAGCGCATGCGCGGTGTCAGGCCAGCGAGTGCGCGCGGGCGCGCTTGCTCGAGTACATCGCCATGTCGGCCTCGACCAGCACCTGCTCGGCGCTCGAGGCGCGCTCGTCGATGATCGCAAAGCCGATACTCGCCGATGGGTGAAGAACGCTGTCTCCCACGTCGATCACGCAGCTGGGGATCACCCGCTCGAGACCCTGCGCCACCACCGCCAGGCCGTCGGCGTCGATGTGCGGCAGCAGGATCGCGAACTCGTCTCCCCCGAGCCGGGCCACCAGGTCTGTTTCCCTGAGCCTGCGCGAGAGCGCGCGCGAAACCGCCCTCAGCGTGTCGTCGCCGACCTTGTGGCCGTAGCGGTCGTTGACGCTCTTGAAGCCGTCGAGGTCGATCACCATCAGACCCGCGCACTCGCCGTAGCGCTGCGAGCGGGCGACCTGGAGCTTGAGGTCGTGCTCGAACAGGCGGCGGTTGCGCAGACCCGTCAGCGGATCGTGGTCGGCGAGGTGGCGCAGGTGCTCCTCCAAGCGCTTGCGCTCGGAGATGTCCTGAAGCTGAGCGATGTAGTGGAGCGGCGCGGCGCTGCGGTCGCGCACCAGCGAGACCGACAGGATCGCCGAGACGGTCTCCCCGGCCGCGTCGAAGTATCGCTTCTCGACCTGGTAGGCGGGGATCTCCCCTGCGAGCAGGCCCCGCCGCTGCTCGAGGTCGTTGCCGGCGTCGGCAGGATGGACGATGCCGTCGAAGCGCTTGCCGACGAGCTCCGCGGCGGTGTACCCGGTGATGTCACACAGCGCGCGGTTGACCAGCAGCCAACGACCGTCCACATCCAATAGCGCCGTCCCGATCGGGGCGCGCTCGAAGACCTCCTCGAAGTCGCCGCCGTGAGAGGGCCCCAGCAGCATGTCGGCACGCCTGCGCGCGGTGATGTCGAGCACCACGGCGACGCCACCTGCCACACTCGCGCGCTCGGCCGCGGCGTCCTCGCTGTCTGGGCTCGCGCTGTCCGCCTCGCCAGCCTCCGTCGCTGCGCGCCCGCCCGCCAGACGCAGCGGGCCGACGTCGACCATCAGGCAGTGGCGCTGCTCGGGAGTCCATAGCTCACGAGAGCGCGTCTCGCCTTCGAGCGCCGAGCGGAACAGCGGCTCGAGCGACATCCACAGCGGCGCCGGGAAGCTGCCCTGAAGCGGCTCACCCTCGGGACAGGCACGCGAGTGGCCCGCGCGCTCGAGCGCGTGGCCGGCCGTGAGCACGAAGCGAAGCTCCCTGTCGAAAACCACGATCAGCGCCTCCGGCAGCTCGCGCAGCGCGGCCGCCGCCGCGCTGTCTGCGCTCGCGATCACCTGATCGCTTTGGCGACTGTCCCCCGTTGGTGCTGACACGCTCCCAGCATCGGCGCGTGGGGGCCGCTACTTGACCCCCACACGCGTGGTTACCTGACAGGTCTTGGGGACGTGCCGTGCGATTACTTGACTCGAGTCACCTGACCGCGCCACCGGACGCGTTGAGCGCGTCCCACGCACCGCCGAACTCCTCGATGCCCACGTAGGAGGTCGATCCCGGCTTGCTGTCGCCACTGAACAGGTACAGCGGATGACCGGCGTAGGTGATCTGCTCGGCGCCGCCCGAAAGGCGGGTGGTGGACAGCAACGACGAGTGCACACCCGCTCCAGCGCTTGGCCTGCCGCTCGTCTCGAGCGCCGGCCAGGCCCCTGAGCAGCCGCTGATGCTCACGCAGCTGCTGTGGCTGGCGTGGTCCCTGGTGAACTCGTAGAGCACGACGCCGGAGGCCGACGTCAGGACCGTGCCCACGCTCGTGTGGCGCAGATCAACGCTGGTGGAACGGCTCGCGTGCGCGCCGACGGCGCCCGCTTGCGCGCCGGCCACCGCGGAGAGACTGGTGGCGCCAACGACAGCACACGCCAGCAGGAAATTTGTCCGTCTCATAGGGATGCCTCGCAATGTTGGGATCGGTGTGGAAGGTCCTCCTCCCCTCAGGCAGCAAAGACGCCCGCCACCGCACAACCTTCCCCTCGCCCGACACCGGCGTCCCGCCGAGGCGACGCGTGGGACGCGAAGGCCTCCGCTGCCGAGCTCGAGAACTCCACGCAGGTTGCGGCTTCATCCGTGCAACGCACCCACGGTCCTGGTGCACGCGTCCGCCAGCCGAGCTACGCTTTTACACGCAGCATTTCTCTCCTCCTCCCTCTAGGGGCCGTGCCCCACGGGCGCGGCCCTTTTTTCTCACGAGGCAGTATCCAAGCCGCCCGCCAAACTCCTCGCAGTTTGCGTGTTTCGGCTCGCGTCGCGGCTGGCAACTGCGCAAAAGTGCAAAGGGGGGCAGTGGCTGCGGTGACAGGAGGGGAACGTGGAAGTGATCGAGCCCGTTGATATGCAGAGCATGACGACTCGCCTGCGACGCCTCGAAGGCTCTACACAGGCGGCGCTCGCCACGCTGCGGCGGTCGCTGGTCGAGCACGTCCCGCCGACACGCGACGGGCTCGCGCATGAGGCGGCGATCGCGTTCGAGCTCGAAGACGACGAGCTGGCGCTCGCGATGATCGACGAGATCGCGCAGACGGTCGGGATCTGCTCCCTGTGAGCGCCCGCTCGAGCGCCGTCAGCTGTGGCTGGCGTCGCCGTCGCTGGCCGCGACATCGATCAGCGTGGTGACGATCAGCCCTTGAGCGTGCGGCGGAAGCGCGGCGAGCGCGTCGCCGTCGGCGCCGCCAACGAACGTCACATCGCCGGGCGCCACCTGCGTCGTCCAGCTCGAATCGCCGGCCTCCAGCCGTTCCGGGGGCCTGCTGGCGAGGCGACGCGCGAGCTCGCTCGCCAGCGAGCGCCGGTCGCCGTCGTGGCTGTCGGTCAGCGTGCGCACCACGCCCAGCCGCGAGGCACTGCCGCGCACCAGCGCGAGCGGCGGCGCGTGCGCCGGGCGCTGCTCGCCGATCGCGCGCGCGGCGTCGCGCTCGACCTCGCTCGCCTCGACAGGCTCCGCGACGAGCACGAGCGAGGCTTCCGCCGCCACGCCCGCGCGCATCGCCCCGTGCAACACCGAGCGATCGAGCGTCGTCGAGACCGTTCCGTCCACGCCCGCTAGCGCTGCTGCACGTGTCAGACGCGCGCGCCCGGCGGCCGGTGCGATCGAGTCGGTCTGGGCCAACACCAGCACCGGCTCCACGACGCCGCCGTCGGCACGCGCGATGCGCACCGCCAGCGACAACACGCCTGCGGCGAGTGCGGGGTCGCCGGTGCCCACTATCACGCGAGCGCCAAGCAGCTGGTGCGCGCGCCGATCGTGGGAGCCCGCGCGGCTGCTCGCGCGCCCGGCGACGACGGTCGAGACGACCAGGCTGACGAAGATCAGCACCAGCACCGCGTTGACGACCGAGCTGCTGAACAGGCCGAGCTGAAAGCCGACGATCGTCGCCGCCAGCGTGGCCGCGGCCTGCGACGCGCTAAGCGAGAACAGCAGCGCCACTTGAAGCCGCGAGAACGCGAGCAGTCGCCCTGACAGCACCGCCGCGACGAGCTTGCCGCCGAGACACGCCAGGATGAACAGGCCCGCGAGCGCGAGCGTCTGGCCCTGGACGATCACCGCCGGGTTGAGGATCAGGCCAACCGAGACGAGGAACACCGGGATGAACACGGCGCCGCCGAAGAAGGCGATGCGGTCCATCAGCTGCCCTTCGTTGGGCACCAGGCGGTTGAGGGCGAGCCCGGCGAAGAACGCCCCGACGATGCCCTCGATCCCGAACACCTCCGCGACCGTGGCCGCGGCCAGGAACGCTGTGATCGCCACGACGTAGCGCACTCCGCGCTCGGCACCGAAGACCCTGAACGCCCACGCTCCCGCGCGCGGCAGCACGATCAGGCTGAAGCTGATCAGCACCGTCAGCCCCACGACGAGCTGGAGCGCGACCTCGAGCGGTGTGCGACCTCCGCCGACGGAGCCCGCGACGGCGGCCAGCACGACCAGCGTCAGCGTGTCCGTCAGCACCGTCGAGCCGACGGCGGTCGCGACCGCCGGATCCGAGGACAGACCAGCGTCGCGCACGGTCGGGTAAGTGATCAGCGTGTGCGAGGCGAGCAGCGAGCCGAGCAGGATCGCGGCCGACGTCTGCCAGCCGAGCGCGAGACCCACGGTCGTGCCCAACGCCATCGGCAGCGCGAACGTGACCAGCCCGAACACGACCGCCGAGCGCCGGTAGAGCCGCAGCAGGTTGAGGTCGAGCTCGACCCCGGCGACGAACATCAGGTACAGCAGGCCGAGCTGCCCGAGGTCCGGGATCGTGCTGTTGCCCGAGCCGATCACGTCCAGCGCGTGTGGGCCAACCACATAGCCCCCCAGCAGCAGGCCGATCAGCCCTGGCACCCGCGCCCGCTCGACGATCACGGGACCGAGCAGCAGCGTCGCGAAGATCACGAGGAACTCCCACGGCGGACCCTTGGGCGAGCTGAGGTCGACGACCGTGGCCAGCATGCTCTGTGCCTGGATGATCGTCATCCGCGGGTCATTCTCCGGTCCTCAGCGCCGGGACATGTTCGATACGGCCTTCGCTGACGTCGGTGTGCAGCCATTCGCGCGCGAGGCGTTCGATCGTGCCGTCGCTGGATAGCGCGCGCAACGCCGAATCGACCGCTTCGACGTTTTCCGAGCCCTTCGGAAGCGCCGCCGCGAGCACCGCTTCGCTCGGTAGCTGTGCAGCCACCGCATAGACGTCCGGCGACTCGCGCGCGTAGGAAAGAGCAACGGGCAGGTCAAGCATGACGGCGTCGGCGCGCCCGTCGCGCAGCGCCGCCAGCGCCTGTGCCTGGTGTTCGAAGATCAGCGGCGCACTCGACGGGCGGATCGTTTCTTCCAGGGCGCGCTGCAAGGTCGTGCCCTGCTGCACCGCCCACCGCAGCCCCTGTGCGGCGTGCACGTCGGGGACGTGCGTCCCCGGACGCACCAGGATCGACGGCGGCGCGCTCAGGTACGGGCTCGAGAAGCTGACGTGCTGGGCGCGTTCCGGTGTGAGCGTGATGTCGGAGATCGCGAGGTCCGCACCCCCGAGCTCTCCCGCCACCAGGTGCTTGAACGGGACGAGCACGACCTTGACCTTGGCGAGCCCGAAGTGTGCCGCCAGCGCCCGCGCGAGCTCATACTCGAAGCCGCCGGCGGGATGCTGCACGGTTCCCGACCAGAAGCCCGGATCGGGGATCTGCGCGGTCGCAACCGTCAAAGTATCGGGCGTGCGCGGGGTGAACGTGCCCGCAGCCCCTGGCTCCCCGCAGGCGCTCAGGCACAGCGTCAGGGCGGCTGCCACTGCGACCACGCCTGTCAGCCTGCCGAGCGCCGCAGCCTTCACGCGCGGGACTCTACGTCACAGCGACAGCACGACCGCGGCCTCGTCGGTCAGGACACGGAAGGTGAAGCTCTCCTCGATGTACAGCTCGACCGCATCGGTGTCATGGCTGGCGTAGCCGAGCGACAGGTCCTCGCCGACATCGAGCACGAAGTCCCCGCCGCGCTGGCTGAGCACGACCGCGCCCTGGACGCCAGGAGCCCACACGAGCGGCCCCTCGATGATCTCGCGCAGATGGTGCAGCAGCGGATAGCCGCCGTGCTCGGCCGTCTCGAGGACGCGCGTGTAGACCTCCGGGCCGAGGGCGAGACCGTAAGGCCCGCCGACGCCCACGTCGAGCAGCATCGCGACCGCGCGCGCGACGTGGCGCGGGTAGCGCTGGCAATCCTCGCCCAGCGCGATCGCCTCGTGCGTGGAAGCATCGGCCACGCCGGTGATCCCTGCGTCCGGCCAGCCGTGGAACACAGCACGGTTCTCGGCCGCGGCGATCAGCCGCGCGGCCTCGTCGAGGGCGCCGAGATCGACGTCCCCGGCACCACGGTCGCTGTCGCGCAGCTGCGCGCGTGCCAGCGAGAACGGGGCGCGCATCTCAACGAGCTCAAGCACCCGGCGCGCGGCGGCGTCGAGTCCCTCGAGCGGTGTCGCAGCGAGCTCGCGTACGCGTCCGAGGTTCGCCGCCGAGTGCTGCCAGCCGTGCGGCCCGGCGAAGTCGACGAGCCGGCGTGCGGCGAGCGCCGGGGTGAGGCGCTCGCGCGCCTCCTCGTCGATCAGCCTCCAGGCCTCCTGCGTGATCGGCGCATGCTCGCGCAGCAGATGGCTCATCGCGTGGCCCCCTTGAGGCTGCCGATACCCAGCGACGTGCTCCCGCTCACCGGCGCGCCCTCGGCGGCGGCAGCGTCAACCGCCTGCTCCTCAGAGTGCTCGCCGTGCTCCACGATGTCGCCTCCCTGAAACAGGATGCCCTCGGCGATCTCGCGCCACAGGGGTGTGCGGCGCAGCAGGAACTCGAGGTCCATGCTGAAGTGCTTGAACTCCTCGCCGAGGGCATCGCGCATCACCGCTCGCGCCTCGTCGTCGGGCTCGACCGCCAGGCGTTGCTCGTACCAGCCGATCGCCTCCGCCTCCTCGGTGAGCGAGGCGCACAGGCGCGCGAACGTGCGCGTCTGGCTGGGCAGCTCCTCGGGCGGCTCGTGATACTGGTCGAAGCCCACCTCGGCATCGTCCCACACTCGCCGCCACGAGCTGCGGCCGACAGCTCGTATCGCGCGAGGCGCCGCCGTCGTCGCGCCGCGACGCGCGCGTGCGCCCGCGCGCGCCCTGGCCTATGCTGGCGAGATGGGCGGGGGCCAGGGGGAAATGGGATGGGCGCGGTTGTTTCGGCTCGTCTTCGAACGCAGCTCGAACGCGATCGTGCTGCTGGACGGCGAGCGCCGAATCGTGGACGTCAACGAGGCCGCTGCGGCGCTGTGGAGAGCGAGCCCGCACGATCTCATCGGCAGCTCGATCAGCGAGCACATCGCGCCTTCCGAGGGCTCGCTGGAAGCGCGCGAGTGGCAAGCGTTCATGCGCACGGGCGAGTGCGCGGGAGCCCGCGACCTGGTCCGAGTGGACGGGTCCGAGGTGCGCGTGGATGTCGCCGCGCGGGCTGCGATCGTCGACGGTCGCAGCCTGGCGGTGTGTGTGGCGACCACCGACGAGGAGCATTCGCCGCCGCCGCTGCTGCGCGCGAACAGCGAGCTCGCGTTGACCAACCGCGAGCGGGAAGTCGTGACCCTGATCGCGCTCGGGCACGAGACCGACGAGATCGCCGCCGAGCTACACATCTCGAGCGAGACGGTGAGGACGCACGTTCGCAACGCGATGTCGAAGGTCGGCGCGCACACACGCGCGCAGCTGGTGGCGATCGCGCTGTGTGGCGAGCGGATGCTGCACCAGGACTGCGTGGGACAGATGTGAAGATCCCACGTCCGTGGGATTGACGGCCGCTGGCCGGCGCGCCACCATCCGCCGATCGCGACCCTGCCCCCCGGTTTACGCCTGCGCCGCAAGTGGCGAGATCGAGGCGACAGCAGGCATCTGCTCGACGCGCTGCTCGACAGCGTGAGCGTCGCGGCGCTGGCATACGCGAGCGACGGTCGACTGACCCACGCGAACACGGCGGCGCGCGAGCTGATCGGTGCCGAGTGTGCGATCGGCAGCTATCCGGCGACATGGATGAGCGCGCTGCGCGCCCGAACCGCCTCGGGCATCGCGCTGCCGCGCGAGGACCTGCCTCCTGCGCGAGCGTTGACCGGGGAAGCGGTTCGGCGCTTGGACGTGCTCGTCCGAGTGCGCGGCTGCGACGTGCTGCTGGAGGTGTTGGCCACGCCGGCGAGCGACCCGAAGGGACGTCCGCGAGGGGCGATCGTGCTGCTCGAGGACGTCACCGAGCGGCGCAGGCAGGAAGCTGCGCTGCGTGGCCAGGGCCAAGGGACAAGCCGGCGAGCGGCGGGGCCGGCCCGATCGGGCGCGGCGACCAGCGAACCGCTCGCCGAGGATCAGTCGATCTGTGGGGGACCGAGCGAGGCGGAGTCGAACGGCGCGTAACTCTCCTGCACCACGTGCACGCGCAGCTCGGACGTGCGCGCGAGGCATTCGCTGACCTGCGCCTGATAATCGGCGAACGCCCGCGAGCGGTAGTGCTCGTCGAGTGCCGCCTGCTCGCGCCACCGCTGCACGGTGACGAAATGCCCAGGGTCGTCGAGCGTCTCCGCGAAAACGTAGGAGATACAGCCCGGCGCCTGCATCACGCGATCCTGGGTCGCGCGCATCAGCTCACGTACCCGCTCGCGATGTGAAGGTAGAGCGTAGACGTCGCCGAGCGCGATCAGCATGCCGCTACTGGAGATATTTCTCGACCGTGTCCGCGTCGCGCACGTCCGCCTCGTCGGGGTTGCGCCCGGCCTCGCGTAGCGCGCGGCGCCGCCTTAGCAGGTCCCAGCAGCGATCGAGCTCCACCGAGACCTGGCTCAGACGCGCGCGGTCGGACGCCAGCCCGTCGTCGCTGACCGCGTCGTCCTGCTCGCGCCCAACCAGCGAGTGCTCCTCGTCGACCAGCGCCTCGATGCGGCTGAGGATCGATTGATCGTCCATCGACTCAGGGTAGCCTTGTTGCGTCCTGCGTGAGCGGCTGGTGGTGCTGGGAGGTGTGTCCGGAGGTCAGGCCTGCCGCATGCGGCGGGCGTCTGTGCGGCGCCCTGCCAGCTGGCTGGCTGGGAGCCTCGCGCGCGGGCGGCGCCGGTATCTTCCTTCTCGACGCGCGTCGCGCGTCGATCGTGGCCTTCCTGCCGTGGTGGATGATGGTTAGGCTGGAGCCGCTCAGCAGCGAGTAGGTCGCGTACTGGTGGTCAACCTCGACCAACAGCCGTCGCCCACGGTAGCTGAGGCGAAACGCGAGGCGGCTGAGAGCCTGGGGCAGCCGCGGCGCGAAGCTGAGCTCGGAGCCGTGGTCGCGCATCCCGCCGAGGCCTGCAACCGCGCCGATCCAGGTCCCGGCGAGCGACGCGATGTGCAGCCCGTCGCGCGTGTTGTGCTGGATATCGTCGAGGTCGATCAGCGCCGCCTCGGACAGGTAGTCGTACGCCAGGTCGAGGTGGCCGACCTCGGCTGCGATGACCGCCTGGGTGCAGGCGGACAGCGACGAGTCGCGAACGGTCAGCCGCTCGTAGTAGGCGAAGTCGCGGCCCTTCTGCGCAGCGGTGAAAGCGTCGCTGCAAAGGTGCAGCGCGAGCACCAGGTCGGCCTGCTTGATGACCTGCTTGCGGTAGAGGTCGAAATAGGGGAAGTGCAGAAACAGTGGGTACTGATCGGCGCGCATCGCGTCGAAGTCCCAGACCGCGTGCTCGGTGAACCCCTGTGCCTGGGCGTGCACGTCCAGCTTCTCGTCGTAGGGCACAAGCATCGCGTCCGCCGCGTCGCGCCACGCTGCCGTCTCCTCGTGGTCGACGCGCAGCTGGGCTGCGCGCTCGGGGAAGCGCTCGACGCTGTCGACGGCCGCGCGCAGGTTACGTTCGGCCATCAGGTTGGTGTAGACGTTGTTGTCGGCGATGGCGCTGTACTCGTCGGGACCGGTCACCCCGTCGATGCGGAAGTGGCCGGCCGCGTCGTGGTGACCCAGTGAGCGCCACAGCCTCGCCGTCTCGATCAGCAGCTCCATGCCCGGGCCGCTCGCGAACGCCTCATCCTCCTCGCTGGCTCTCTGGTAGCAGGCGACCGCGCGCGCGATGTCCGCGTTGATGTGAAACGCGGCGGTGCCCGCAGGCCAGTAGCCCGAGCACTCTCGTCCGCCGATCGTGCGCCAGGGGAAGGCGGCGCCCTCCAGGCCAAGCGATCTGGCGCGTTCGCGCGCGAGGTCGAGCGTCAGGTGGCGCCAGCGCAGCGCGTCGCGTGCTGCGGCGGGAACGACGTACGTCAGCACCGGCAGGACGAACGTCTCGGTGTCCCAGAAGGCGTGGCCGTCGTATCCCGGGCCGGTCAGGCCCTTGGCGGCGATCGCCCGCTGCTCGGCCCTGGCGCCGGCCTGGAGGGTGTGGAACAGGCCGAAGCGGATCGCCTGCTGGAGGTCCGCGTCGCCGTCGATCTCGACATCGGCGCGCTCCCAGAAGTCATCGAGGTACTCGCGCTGCTCGGCCAGCAGACCGTCCCAGCCGCGGTGGCGCGCCTCGGCGAGCGCAGCGGAGACCTGGTCGACCATCGCCGACGGCGAGCGCCGGGACGACCATCCGTAAGCGAGGAACTTGACCATACGGAGGGGTTCTCCGGGGGCCAGATCGGCGCTCACGGCCAGGCGAGCGACGTCATCGAAGCTCTCGGCGCTCGCCGTGGTGTGCGCCGGCCCGTCGACCACGTGGTCGGCCGCCGCCGCCATCGTGAGCTCGCTCGCTTGCGTGGAATGGGCGAGCAGCATGCGCGTGTCGCGCGAGCCGGAGTACTCGGCGCGCAAGGGCAAGGCGAGCGCGGCGGCGGCGCGCGGATCGTTCTCGCCTCTGGGTAGCTTCTCGTTGGCCACGAGCTCGGACTGGACCACCACCGGCGTCGGCGCAGCGACCGCCTGCACCTCGTACTGGATCGCTGCCACCGCGCGCTGCGTGAACGACACCAGGCGCGTGGACAGGATCCGCACGACGCTCCCGGCCGGGGACTCCCACTCGAGCGAGCGCCGCAGCACGCCGGCGCGAAGATCGAGCTCGCGTTCGTGGCTGCGCAGGACGCCGTAGCGGATGTCCAGCGGCTCGTCGCCGACGAGCAGGCGGATGAGCTTGCCGTTGGTCACGTTGATGATCGTCTCACCGGCCTCCGGATCGCCGTACGCCGGCTCGGCGTACGGCAGCGGTCGCGCCTCGTAGAAGCCAGCCAGATAGGTGCCGGGCAGGCCCGCTGGCTCGCCCTCGTCGAGGTTGCCGCGCAAGCCGAGGTGGCCGTTGGCGAGCGCGAACACCGACTCGGTCTGAAGCAGTTTGTCGAGGTTCAGCTCGGTCTCGCGTACGCGCCATGGCTCCGCGGCGAAGGCCAGGTGCTTGATCACGGCGCCGGCAGCAGCTCAGACAGGTCGCTGACGACGATGTCCGCGCCGTGCTCTGCCAACGCCTGCGCCTGGCCGCTGCGGTCGACGCCGACCACGCATCCGAAGCGCCCGGCGCGGCCGGCCTGCACCCCCGCGAGCGCGTCCTCGAACACCGCCGCGCGGGATGGCTCTACGCCCAACGCGCGAGCGCCCGCGAGAAAGGTGTCCGGCGCGGGCTTGCCGTGGAGGTGCTCGCGCGCGGCCACGACGCCGTCGACGACCTCCTCGAACAGGCTCTCGATGCCAGCCGCGCGCAGCACCGCTCGGCAGTTCGTGCTCGAGGAGACGACCGCGCGCCTCAGCCCCGCATCGCAGACGGCGTGCACGTATCGCACCGAGCCCTCGTAGGGCTCGACCCCCTGCTCGCGGATCAGCCTTTGCACGATCTCGTTCTTGCGATCGCCGAGCCCGTGGATCGTCTCCGCGCCCGGCCGATCGCCAGGGGCACCCTCGGGCAGCTCGATGCCACGCGCGGCCAAGAACGAACGCACGCCCTCGTAGCGGGGCTTACCGTCCACGTACTGGTCGTAATCGCGGACGGCGTCGAACTCGACGAAGGTCTCGCCCGTGCGTGCCGCACGTTCACGCAGGTAATCGTCGAACATCTGCTTCCACGCGGCGGCATGGACCTTGGCGGTTTGCGTGAGCACCCCGTCGAGGTCGAACAGGCACGCGCTGACATCATCTGGCAGACCGAGCACGGGTCAGAGCTAATCAGCTTGGGGTAGGGCTCGCCGCGTCCCTACGAGCCGTCCTCGCAGCCCCCATACCGGGCTCGTCAAGCGGCGACGGGCGCCGAGGCTCGCCGCAGACGATCACGTCGAGCAGCCCGGGGAAGCGCTCGTCGAGGTCGGCGCGCCTGAGCGTCATGCGCCGCTCGGTGCCGGCTGCACGCGTGAGCGTGAGCCCAGCCTCGCGCAGCAACCGCAGGTGGTAGGAGCAGGTGGAGCTGGGCAGGCCCAGACGCTGCTGTACCTCATTGCAGGTGTGCTCGCGTTCGTCCGCCAGCAGCCGCAGCACGGCCAGCCGGACAGGGTCGCCTGCCGCGCCGAGGACACGCGCGAGGTCGAGCTGGTCGACGTCGGGGTGCGGGATCTCACGCAGGAGGCTCATCGCGCGTTATAGGGGGAAGCCGACATGCTATAGCTATTATTCCATAAAACTAGAAATATGGAAGGAGTGTCGCGAGTGACCTCCAAACCGCATACTTCCACTCCCGTTCGCGCTCAGCTGTCCGCCCCGATCGCGTTCGCGGCCGTCGCCGCGGTGATCGGCATCGCGCTGTACGCCTCGGCCACACCCTCGCCGCTGTATGGCGTCTACCAGGCGCGCTGGCACTTCTCCACGCCGGTGCTCACGCTCGTGTACGCCACGTACGCGGTGGGTGTGCTGACCTCACTGCTGCTCGTGGGTGGCCTGTCCGACCAGACCGGCCGGCGGCCGGTGCTGGTGGCGTCGCTGCTCGCGCTGCTGGTGTCGATGGGACTGTTCGTGGCGGCGAGCTCGGTGGCATGGCTGTTCGTGGCGCGCGCCCTCCAGGGTCTTGCGACCGGTGCCGCGCTCGGCGCGGCGGGCGCCGCCCTGATCGAGCTGGAGCCGGCGGGCGACGCGCGTCGGGCCGCGCTCGTCAACGGCGTGGCGAGCACCGCCGGGATCGGGTGCGGGGCGCTGCTGTCCTCGCTGCTCGTGCAGTTCCTGCCCGCGCCGCGCGTGCTGGCGTTCACGCTCGTGGCGGCGCTGGTGGCGGCGCTGGCGTTCGCGCTGCGGGCGCTGCCCGAGCCCGTCGGCGAGCCCGCCCGGCCCAGCCTGCGCCCGCGGCGCCCCGGCGTGCCCGGGGTCGTGCGTGGCCCGTTCGTGCTTGCGGCGCTCGGCGTCGCCGCGTCGTGGTCGATCGGCGGCGTCTACCTGGCGCTCGGACCCGCGCTCGCCAATCAGCTGCTGAGCACACACGGCGAGCTCGCGGGCGGGGTCGCGGTCGCCGCGCTCGCTGGTTCCGCGGGTGCCGCGCAGATGCTCGGGCGCTCGCTCTCAAACCGCGCGCTGACCGTCGGCGGCGCGGCGCTGCTCGCCGGCGGCATGGCCCTGACCGGCGCGGCGGTGGCCAGCGGCTCCGCGGCCTTCTTCCTGCTCAGCACCGTGCTTGCGGGCGTCGGCTTCGGGCTCGCGTTCATGGGCGCGCTTCGTCACCTGACGGGCTCGATCCCCGACGGGCATCGCGGCGAGGTGATGTCCGCGTTCTACGTCGTCGCCTACCTGTCGCTGTCACTTCCCGCGATCGCCGCGGGGTTCGCAGCGACGAGCCTGGGCCTGAGCGAGACCTTCGAGGTGTTCAGCGGCGCGGTCGCTGCGCTGGCGCTGGGCCTGGCGCTCGGCGGGACGCGGATCCGCGAGGACCTGGGCGCGAACCTGCGCCTTGCACTGCGCACCGAGGAGGATGAGCTGGTCGCCGAGCGCTGGCCGGACGCCGCGTAGGGTCTAGGGTTGGTCTCGACGCGGGGCTCGGTCCTGGCGTCGTTGGCTAGCGACAGGAGGACGCGATGGCTGGAGCGGTTGAGACGAACGCCGCCGAGCGGCGCCGATGGAACGACGAGTACTGGGCGTCGGTGTGGCCGAAGCGTGAGCAGATGACCAACGCTGTGACCGACATCTTGCTCGGCCACGTCGGCCTGCTCGAGGGCGAGCGGGTACTGGACATCGGTAGCGGCGGCGGCACGACGGCGTTTGCCGCGGCTGGCGTGATCGGCGATCACGGTCGCGTGATCGGGGCCGACATCTCCGCCCCGCTCGTCGATTTCGCCCGACGGCGCGCAGCCGACCGACAGACGGCGAACGTCTCGTTCGTGGTGGCCGACGTGCAGCACGAGACGATCCCGGGCGCGCCGTTCGACGTCGCGCTCAGCCAGTTCGGCGTGATGTTCTTCGACGAGCCGAGCGCGGCGTTCGCGAACATCCGCCACCAGCTGGTGCCGGGCGGACGCCTCGTGTTCGTGTGCTGGCAGGCCATGGAGAAGAACCCGTGGTGGGTTGGACGCGCCGTCGGCCCCTACGCCCCGGAGCCGAAGCCGCCCGCGCCCGGCAAGAGCGCCACCGGCCCGTTCAGCCTCAGCGACCCTGACCGCGTTGGCGAGATCCTGACCGGAAGCGGCTGGAACGCCGTCGAGCGCACTCCCTACGAGCTCGTCGTCACCGTCGCGCGAGACGCGATCGTCGACGACGAGCAGCTGGGGTTCCTGGGCGTCAGCGACGACTGCATCGAGCAGGCGCGGCAAGCGGTCGAGGAGCACCTCGACCAGCTGAAAGACGGCGCGGGACAGCTCGCAGCGCCGCTCGCGGTACAGGTCTTCACCGCGACCGCGTGAGCGCTGCGCCTGCGGTCCCTGCCAGGGGAGCAACGCGACGAGCCAAACGGCCACCAGCCTCATATCTCGGTCTGCAAACCGGCAGCCTAGGACCTCGACTCGGCGAGCCGTTCGGCGGCGAACACAAACCAGCTCTCGACCGTCATCGAAGACGAGCGCCGGCCATAATCCCCTGGTCCTGACGTCGATGCCGGAGGGGGACCCATGACGGTGAGCGTGGTAGGTGCCGGACTAGGTCGCACGGGAACCAACTCGCTAAAGCTTGCGCTCGAGCGACTTCTCGACGGGCGCTGCTACCACATGTTCGAGCTGTTCGAGCGCCCACAGGACACCGAGAGATGGGAGCGCGCGGTCGCCGGAGAAGCCGTCGACTGGAGCTCGCTGCTGAGCGAATACCGCGCCACGGTCGACTTCCCGGCAGCCGTTTTCTGGCGGGAGATCCTTGCTGCCAACCCTGACGCCGTCGTCCTGCTCTCGAGCCGAGACTCGCCCGAGACATGGTGGAGGAGTGTCGAGAGGACGATCGTCCCATCCCTAACGGCAGACGTACCTCCCGACCGGCCCGACTGGGCTCGCCGACGTGCGATGAACCTTGGCGTGCTGCGCACGCGCCTGACGCCGCGATGGCCGGACGCGAGTGCCGTGATCGCCGCGTACGAGCGGCACAACGCGGAAGTGCGTCGCGAGGCGCCAGCCGACCGGCTGATCGACTGGCGCCCCGGCGACGGATGGGAGCCGATCTGCTCGGCGCTCGGGCTCGACGTACCTACGGAGCCGTTCCCGCACGAGAACTCCACCGCCGACTTCCAGACGAAAATGGGCGTCGGAGCAGGCGACTAGCACCGACCGGTGCGCCGCGTTTGGCGCCCACCCTTCTCAGGCGGAGAGGCCCACCGAGTTGATGATCTCAGCGCCGCGCTCCTGGGGTGGGCCCACCAAGCCGCCCTCGACCGGCATGGCGGACATCAACTTCTGGACAAACTCGTCGCACGCCGCCTTGGACTCGTAAACAGCTGCGATCAGGAATCCGCCCTCAGCCGGCCCGGCAGCGTGAATCTGCTCAGGTGGCGGACCGCCAGCCGCCTCACTCGCGGCAGCCAACGTCCCGCGGTACTGCTCCTCGGTTCCGCCCGGCCAGAAGTGCGTCAGCAGATATGCCATGTCACGTCCTGCTTTCCTCGATTGTGAACGCCGACTGTACCTGGGCCAGCCGCCTCGCGCCCAGCCCATCCGTAGGCCTCGCCCGGATAGCGCCTGCTCACTCGCACCGTTGGGGTGGGACGCCTTCCACCCAAAAAATTGGGCCCTTAGGGTTCTCGACTTAGTTTGTGAAGGTGTTTGGCTGGTTATGTAGAACTGGGGGTTGTGGTCGATGAGCGAGGGATTGGTGAGCGGTATCGGCTGTTGAGTGAGCAGGGGTTGTTAGACGAGCGCGGGCGGCGGTTGTGGGCGGCGGCGGAGGCGCGCTCCGCTGGTTATGGAGGGCTCGCTGCGGTCGTGCGGGCTACGGGGATCTCGGAGTCGACGGTGCTGCGCGGTCTTGCGGATCTGGATTCTGAGGATCGCCCCGCGCCGGGGAAGATGCGTAGGCATCCGGGACGCACGCCGATCCTGGAGCGCGAGCCGGGGCTTTGGGAGGCGTTGGAGCGCCTCGTTGATCCCGTTACCCGCGGGGATCCGGAGTCGCCGTTGCGGTGGACCTCGAAGAGTGGCGCGAAGCTCGCTGCGGCGCTGCGGGAGATGGGGCACGATGTCGTTGACCGGACGGTGCTGCGGTTGTTGAAGGCCAAGGGCTACAGCCTGCAGTCCAACCGCAAGACCCGCGAGGGAGCATCTCATCCCGATCGCGACGCTCAGTTCGAGCACATCAACCAGACCGTCACGGCTCAGATCGCCGGGAACGAGCCGGTGATCAGCGTCGATACCAAGAAGCGGGAGCTCGTCGGGGATTTCAAGGCCGTCGGCCGGGAGCTCGAGCCCAAAGGCAAGCCGGTCGAGGTCCGCACGCACGACTTCAAGGACAAGGATCTCGGGCACGCGATCCCTTACGGCGTCTATGACTTGACCAGGGATGAGGGATGGGTCAGTGTCGGGATCACCCGTGACACCGCGGTGTTCGCCACGAATACGATCCTCGATTGGTGGCAGACCCTCGGCAAAACGCGCTACCCAAACGCCACCACGTTGACGATTACCGCTGACGGCGGCGGCTCGAACTCCAGCCGCACCCGCCTATGGAAGCTCGAACTGCAACGCCTCGCCGATCAGACCGGCCTACAGATCCAGGTGTGTCACTTCCCGCCCGGAACGAGCAAGTGGAACAAGATCGAGCACCGCCTGTTCAGCTTCATCTCGACCAACTGGCGCGGCAAGCCCCTGATCAGCCACGAGGTCATCATCAACCTCATCTCGAACACCACAACCACCACCGGCCTGAAGGTCTACGCCCAACTCGACGACCGCGAATACGAGAAAGGCATCAAAGTCACCGACCAACAGTTCGCCACCATCAACATCACCCGCAACGCATTCCACGGCGACTGGAACTACACCGTGACCCCTTCACACGCTCAGTCATGAGCCCTTAGTCGAAACCACTCCAACTTCTAGCGCCACTTGAAGATTTGCTGAACGGGCAAGTCCAGCACAGGCAAGGCCCAGCGCGAGGTCAGTCGAACTTGCGCCGCGGAAGCTCCTGGCAGAGCACTCGCAGCCGCGCATCCACGGCGAGGACGAATCATCGACGCAATCTAGTAGTGCTTTGTTAGTTTTGTTGTAGGTTTCGGGGGTGGTGTGGCGAACCCTTCTTGTGTTTGGTCATCGGCACGGGGAGGGATCATGGCGGCTATGGCTGTAGCGGATGTGGATGGGCTTGGGGTAGTTGGGGAGCGTTTGGAGGTGTTCGCGGCTGACGTGTTGGCGGCGGCGATGAACCGGCCGGTGCAGATGGTCAACGGCGGTTTGTATTTGCGGGGATTGTTGGAGGACGGGTCGCGTAAGTCGCTCGAGCCGTTGGTCGCGCGGCTGGGCGGCGAGGCGGATTACCAGTCGGTGCAACAGTTCCTGGCTGACAGCCCGTGGGATCCGGGGCTCGTGGTGCGTGCTGTCGCAGAACGTGTGGCGCCGATGATCGATGTGCAGGCGTGGGTGCTAGACGACACCGGTTTTCCCAAGGACGGCAAACGCTCGCCAGGGGTCAAGCGCCAATACTCCGGGACGCTTGGGAAGATTGGTAACTGTCAGGTCGGTGTTTCGGTGCACGCGGTCGGCAGGAAGGGAACGGTCCCATTGGGATGGGCGCTTTACCTACCCGAGGACTGGTGTGAGGATCCCGAGCGCCGCCGGGCCGCCAAGATCCCCGCCGAGGTCGATTTCAAGACCAAGCCCGAACTCGGTATCGAGCTCGTGCAGCGCGCCTGCAGCTGGGAAGTACCCGTCGCGCCGGTGCTCGGCGATCAGGCTTATGGCGATAACAGCGAGCTGCGTGAGCGCCTCCACGAATCCGGCGTCCAGTACGTGCTCTCCGTCGGCCAGGCAGCCAGCGTGTTCGCGCCCGAGACGGTGTTCTCGCTGCCCGAGCGCAACGGCAAGAGCGGCCGCTCGCGCAGCAGGCTGCGCCCTGATCGAAAGCCGGAATCGATCGGTGCGCTAATCGCGCGCCTCGGGCGAGACACCGCCCAGGCCATCACTTTCCGCGATGGTCCCGATGGGAAGCCCGTGACCTCGCGCTTCATCTTCACGCGCGTTCGCGCACTGAAGCGCTGGAAGACCGGGGCTCACACCGAGCCTCACGAGGAGTGGCTGATCGCCGAGTGGCCCGAGGACCGCGAGGCCCCGACTGACTATTGGCTGTCAAACCTACCGGCCGACACAGAGCCCGAGCAGCTCGCAAGGCTCGCACGAATGCGCTGGTCGATCGAGCTCGACTACAAACAGCTCAAGGGAGAGCTCGGTTTGGACCACTACGAGGGACGCTCATGGCTCGGCTGGTATCACCACACCGCCTTGGTCACCGCCGCGCACGGCTTCCTCACCGTGGAGCGGCAGAACCCAAATCACCAGCGGCCGGCCTGACACTCCCGAAGACCGTGCTGCTGCTACAGCCCCTCTTCAAGTGCTGGACCGGCCGCTGCCAAACATGCCAACAACCCGTCAACCTCGACAACCTCCCGCACCACCCACCACGACACAACGAATGACACCTAACAAAGCACTACTAGGAGGTACTGATTCACTGGCACGACCCGATGCAGGCGCGCGACGTGCACGCGCGCGTAGAAGCTCTCCTCGGCGAACCCTTACGGTGGTCGTCTGACAAGGCAACGTTCGCCGGCAACCTCGGCGGCCCGCCGCCCAGATTCGTCCGCTATCTCGGGGACGCTACGGCGCGGCACAGACACCGGGAGACGGGTGAGACACCCGCTTCGCTGCGACGGGAGGCGTCTCGCACACGCCGGCCCAACCGACGACCGCAGCTCGTCGTGGCTGTTGCGTAAATGCGGAGTCGTAGCTCTCGCGGCTCCAGCGGCGATCCCGTAGGCGAGGGATGGGGCCGCTCCTCGCCTGCCGGTGCCGCGAGCCTCCGTCAGGCGGCTGCAGCGGCGATTTGGTGCTTGTGGAGCTTCAGAAGGTTGTGGGTGGCGGTGATCAGGCGCCATTCCGAACGCGCGGCGGATCTTCCTCGGCGGTGGAAGCGGTCGATCCGGCGGTTGAACTTCGTGTTGGCGAACACCGGCTCGATCATCGCTTTGCGTTTTCGGTAGAGCCCCCCGCCAAGCTCGGTCTCGAGCACTCGTCGCATGTGCGCGTAGGCGCCGCCGTCCCACCCGGGTCTCGTGCCTCGGCGTTTGCCGGCATCGGGCGGGATCAGGATCTGGATCCCCTTGTTGATCACGCTCTCCATCTGTCTCTGATGCCAGTAGCCGGCGTCCGCGACGACCACCTCGGGAGTGTCGGTCACTCCCGCCTGCTGGAGCTCGGTCTCGGCGGCGTTGACCATTCCCGCCAGGTGCCCGAAATCGGAGGAGTCGACGTTCACCTCGGCGGCGATCACGATCTGCTGCTCGGTCGCGACCGCCTGCGCGTTATAGCCCTGCATGTATCCACGCGGCGTCTTCACATTGCGCGAGTCGGGGTCTGTCACGTTGACCTTTCCCGCCGGCGTGTCAGGTGGCGTATAGGGCTTCGGTGAAGGGCCGAAGCGCCGCCCGTCCTTCATCACTCCGCGCGCGCGATAGGCCTCATAGGCAGCGTTCGCTGCGCGCTCGACAGCGAGCTCCTCCTCGAGGCGGCGCTTTGACTGGGAAAGGCGCTCAGGGCGCGAACGCGCGATCGGCCCGGCCTCTGCGGCGCGCTTCTCATCGAGGCGGCGCTTGGCCTCGCGCAACCAGCCCCGCCGGCCCTGCTCGGTCGAAAGCTCCGGTGGCAGCTCATCGCCGCGCTTCTCCCCATAGCGCTCGTCCTCGAGCCGGTCGGTCTCGGCGGCCTCTTCAAGGATCTCTTTGGCGATCTGCTCGTAGTCACGCGCTGCGTGCTGGGAGGCGTTGGCGTGGACCTTGGTCCCATCGATCGCAATCACCCCGACCTCCACCAGGTCCGCCTCTGCGCACAGCTCGAGCACCTGACTGAACAGATCGGCCAGCGCCGTCTCGTGGCGTTGACGGAACCTCGCGATCGTCGTGTGATCAGGCCGCTGGTTGGCTGCGATCACCCGGTAGGCGACGTCCTCGACGCACTCCCGCTCGATCACCCGCGAGGAGCGCTGCCCCTTGCAATAGGCGTAGAGCAACAGCGCGAGCATCATTCCCGGCTCGTGCGCCGGGCGGCCGTGGCCATCCCTTCGGTAGGTGCCATAGAACGCCGACAGATCCATCTCCTCGATCGTCGCCAACACGAACCATGCAAGGTGATCCTCCGGCAGCCATTCCTTCAGATTCGGCGGCAGCAGCAGCTCCTGCTCACGGTCACAGGCAATGAAGTTCTGGGGCATACCGGCATGGTCTTAAACCCGCCGGACAGCATCCCTTTTTGCAACAGCCACCGTCCTTTCCGACAGCGCTGAGCGCGCCGGCCGAGGCGACCGCTTTGGGCGCCGAACCAGGCGTCGCTGGACATCGGCGCCTCACCCCTTACTCGGAAAAGCCCGCCGCCCGCAACGCCGTTAGGGTTCTCGACTTAGTTTGTGAAGGTGTTGGGCTGGTTATGTAGAACTGGGGGTTGTGGTCGATGAGCGAGGGATTGGTGAGCGGTATCGGCTGTTGAGTGAGCAGGGGTTGTTAGACGAGCGCGGGCGGCGGTTGTGGGCGGCGGCGGAGGCGCGCTCCGCTGGTTATGGAGGGCTCGCTGCGGTCGTGCGGGCTACGGGGATCTCGGAGTCGACGGTGCTGCGCGGTCTTGCGGATCTGGATTCTGAGGATCGCCCCGCGCCGGGGAAGATGCGTAGGCATCCGGGACGCACGCCGATCCTCGAGCGCGAGCCGGGGCTTTGGGAGGCGTTGGAGCGCCTCGTTGATCCCGTTACCCGCGGGGATCCGGAGTCGCCGTTGCGGTGGACCTCGAAGAGTGGCGCGAAGCTCGCTGCGGCGCTGCGGGAGATGGGGCACGATGTCGTTGACCGGACGGTGCTGCGGTTGTTGAAGGCCAAGGGCTACAGCCTGCAGTCCAACCGCAAGACCCGCGAGGGAGCATCTCATCCCGATCGCGACGCTCAGTTCGAGCACATCAACCAGACCGTCACGGCTCAGATCGCCGGGAACGAGCCGGTGATCAGCGTCGATACCAAGAAGCGGGAGCTCGTCGGGGATTTCAAGGCCGTCGGCCGGGAGCTCGAGCCCAAAGGCAAGCCGGTCGAGGTCCGCACGCACGACTTCAAGGACAAGGATCTCGGGCACGCGATCCCTTACGGCGTCTATGACTTGACCAGGGATGAGGGATGGGTCAGTGTCGGGATCACCCGTGACACCGCGGTGTTCGCCACGAACACGATCCTCGATTGGTGGCAGACCCTCGGCAAAACGCGCTACCCAAACGCCACCACGTTGACGATTACCGCTGACGGCGGCGGCTCGAACTCCAGCCGCACCCGCCTATGGAAGCTCGAACTGCAACGCCTCGCCGATCAGACCGGCCTACAGATCCAGGTGTGTCACTTCCCGCCCGGAACGAGCAAGTGGAACAAGATCGAGCACCGCCTGTTCAGCTTCATCTCGACCAACTGGCGCGGCAAGCCCCTGATCAGCCACGAGGTCATCATCAACCTCATCTCGAACACCACAACCACCACCGGCCTGAAGGTCTACGCCCAACTCGACGACCGCGAATACGAGAAAGGCATCAAAGTCACCGACCAACAGTTCGCCACCATCAACATCACCCGCAACGCATTCCACGGCGACTGGAACTACACCGTGACCCCTTCACACGCTCAGTCATGAGCCCTTAGGTGATCGAGATAGTTGCGAACGCGCGAGATCTTGCCGTCGCGAAAATCGATGACCTGCCCCAACGGCGTGTCGATCTGGAGTCCGCTGCCTGCGCCGCGTCCTCCCATACGGCCGAGCGTGAGTACGCGGTCGCCGAGGTCGCGGAACTCTTCAATGACGGTGTGGAACTCCCCCCAGATCTCGGCGCTCTCGCCGAAGTACTTCGACAGCCTCCCGGCCCCGGTAGCTGACGCCCTCGACGGCCCCCCGGCATCGCCGGAAGCCACTCGAAGTCCGGGGTCATCAGCTCAGCGAAGAGCTCGGCTCGCTGGTTCGTGTCCACGCCTTGGTTCATGGCGTCTATTGCGCGCTTGACGACCTCCACGTTCGAAGGTTGCGACATCGCCTACCCGCCAGCCCCGCGGCCTTGAGGGCAGCTTCTCCGTCCGGAAAGATTCGTGCACGCGTAATGCGACCGGCGGCTCCGAAGTCCGCGACAAACGCCAGCGGCAGATCGACGTCGATCTCGCTGGCGCGTCCTCGCGCATGCGTGGTGCCGATGACGACCACCGCGTTGCCGGCTGCGCGAAGATCTTCGACCACGAACTGCCACTGGGAGAACTGCTCGTCAATGTCGCGCATCCACTGCTTCATCCCCGCGTAGCCCCGGTATGGCTCACCGTTGAGCAACGAGAAGGGCGACTCCAACTCGACCGCAGGATCGCAATACTGCGCCGGGTCCGGGCGATCGCCGGCATTCCACCCGTCGAAGAGCGCCCGCATAATCTCCACGTTCCCCTCCGACATCAGCTACCCCTCGAGGCCGAGGTCAGCGAGGGCGCGCTCACGGTCCCGGTAGAGGACGAGCTTGGTCACCTTGCCGCCCCGCAGGTGAAACAGGCATGCGACCTTCGACCCGATTTGCCCGAGCTCGAGTCCGCTTGTCTTGCCGCGCCCGCCGTAGTGGAGGAAGACGAGGACGCGCTCGTCGTCGAACTCCCGATAGTCGTCCACAACCACCCGAGCGTCCTCCCATGTGCTGAGAAATCCGCGCCAGGCCTCTGCGATCTTGGGCAGCCCCGTCAAGCGGCCTTCCGTGGGCCCGGCGGCGATCACCCACTCGATCTCGGGATCCGCCCACTCGACCGAGCTGAAGTCGCCGCGCTCCCAGGCGGCGACGATCGAGCGCACGAGGTCCAGGTTCTCCGACATGCCTACGCCCGTTCCCCAGCGAGGCGCTCGGCGCTACCACGGGCCTTGTCGATGTCGGTGTAGGACGCGAGCATCACCATCGCCTGGCTACTCGCCCCAGCCGTTGAACGGACTGACGTGTCCGTCAATGTCGAACCAGTACTCGCGAAAGTGGGTGCACCGTCCGTCTGTGGGGTCCAGCTGAGCTATGAGGCAGCCAGCCGTCGTCTCCTCCCCGTCTTGGTTGGTCGCCGTAACCCAGAACTCAGCCGCGACATGCTCGCCTTCGATTATCGGCTTGCCCATACGAACACTGATCGTGCCCATCTGGGCCTCCTGCCCTTCAAGGTAAGGCGCCAGCGCCTCGCTTCCAATAACGGTCGTCTGGGTCGGGTGGGCGACATAAATAACCGTGTCACTGAATAGCTCGACGAAGCCCGCGATATCCCACCTCTCCCACGTCGCCCCATAGCCCTGTACGAACGTCGTCGCCCTCTCCCGACTGAGACTCATGGGTCCTCCTCTGCTGGTTCCACGTTAGGGTCGTCGCACTTGGAGCTGGCTGCGCGCGTCCTCCAGCAAGTATCCCAGCCGGTCGCGGGGGGTCGTGGACTCGTCAGCCACCTTGGTTCCTCTCGCTCGTCGCGACCTTGACCATCGCGTTGCTCCTTGCCCCAGCCGTCGAAGGGGTTGACGGGCCCCTCAACTTCAAACCAGTACTGGCGAAAGTGCGTGCAGCGTCCGGTGCTCGGCTCGAGTTGGGCGACGAAGCACCCGATGAGTGTCCCCTCCAGCTCGCCTTCGCGGTTGCTCATCGTGGTCCAGAACTCGGCGACGACTCGGTCCGCCGACGGGACGCCCCGGCTCGCCGAGACCACGCGGCTGATCAAGGCACCGGGGCTTGCGGTCGAGCCAAACCAGCCGCTTACGGTGTCAAGCGAGAGGGTCCACGCTCATACAGCGGCAGCTCGCCGAGCTGGCCTAGCATCATCAGGTGACCGAGATAGTAGCCGCCGAAAGAGGTGAGCAGTGCTATGGCGGATCGCGTCGAGATGACCCCGACATTGCCATCGCTCGACACGCTCGTAGTCGAGGTTTGAATGGTGCGAGGCGTTCGCGTGCACCTTTGTCCCGTCGATCGCGATCACCCCGACCTTCAGGAGCCCCGACTCCCGGCAGAGCCCCAGCACCTCGTTGAACAAGCCCGCGAGAGCTGCCTCGTGGCGCACACGAAAGCGCGCGATCGTCGCGTGATCGGGCGTCTGCTGCGCGGCGATCACCCGATAGGCGACATCCTCCACACAGCGGCGCTCGATGCCCCTGGACGAGCGCTCGCCCTGTGCGTAGGCGTACATCAGAAGCGCCACCATCATCGAAGGCTCGAACGCTGCTCGACCCCACCCGTCCTGACGGTAGGAGCCGTAGAACGCGCCCAGATCCATCTCCCCAACCGACGCCAACACGAACCACGCCAGATGGTCCTCCGGCAGCCAATCACGCGGGTCCGGAGGCATCAGGAACGCCTGCTCACGATCACACGCCAAGAAGTTCATAGCCATGCCCTGAAGTCTCTTAACGACCTCGGACGGACCCCGGTTTACGCGACACCCACCGTCCGGACCAGTAGCTCGAGCGGCGTCCGTCGACGCACTCGCTATCCAGCGCAAAGCAGCGGTGGCGGGCAGGCAGGATACTTGCCGGGCGATGGCTAAGGAGTGCACGACCCCCGATCTGGTGGAGCTGTCGCGCGTCTCGCTCGCCGCTATGCAACGCCGTGACCTTGACTCGCTGATGCGCTTCTACGCGCGCGAGGCCGTATTGGACATGCCCCCCGTCGGAGGCACGCTTACGGGACAAGCCGCGATCCGCGGGTTCATCGAGGAGTGGTTCGGAGCATACGACGAGCTGCGGCGGCTGGACGAGCTTGTCGACCTTGGCGGCGGCGTGGTTTTTGAGGTCGTCCACCAGCGCGCTCGGCCTGTGGGCGTTGCCGGATACGTCGAGCAACGCGAGAGGTGGGTCGGCGTTTGGGAAGAGGGCCTGGTAGTCAAACACCTCATCTACCAGGACATCGACGAGGCCCGTGCTGCCGCCGAACGGCTAGCGCAGAAGCGAGGGTAGGCGATGTCGCAGACCAACGCGGACATCGTGCGTACATACTTTGAAGCGTTTGATCGAGGCGATCTCGAGGGCGCTGCTGGCTTTCTTGACCCTGACGTGAAATGGGACAACACCGTTCTGATCGATGAGGGCGTGATCAGTGGGCGGGAGGCCGTCAAGACGTATTGGGAACGGATCTTGAGCACTACTCCCTTTGCCCACGAGGACCACCGGTTTGTCGAAATCGGCGACAAGGTCTGTGTACTTGCCAACCTCCGGGCGCACGGAACCGGAAGCGGGATCGAGGTAGCCTCACCATGCGGATACGCCCTAACGCTCCGCGACCGGGCAATCACCCATTCGCTGTTCTACCTCGACCAGTCAAAGGCTCGCCAAGCAGCGGGTCTGGAGGAGTAGGCGATACCGCAGGCGACCCGCCATAAATACCAAGCGTTGCGGCGGCTGAAGCCTCCGAGTAGACGGCGCTGTTAGGTGCCGAGACGAGCGCTTTCAGGGCGATGCGGGCGCCTCGCCACACCTCGGTCTGGCTTGCGCTCAGGACGACGAGTGAGCGCCTCGCCGACCTGCAGCCAGGCTCGTGCTCGACCCCTTGAGATCAAGCGCGAGTGAGGACGGGGCTCCCCTCCCCGTGGCGATTTGCGCGACTGGGTCGAGTTCGAGTTCGGGCCCTGCTTTCATATCGGCGCGGGCGTCGGCTGGGTCGTGGGTTCTGTGGGAGCCCGAGCAAAGCGCGACGTTTCTCCGGGACGCGTCCTGGGGGCGAGTGCTCGCTAGGGGAGTGGCCGCTTGTGCAGATTGCCTTCCCTTTAGGCCGGGTCGTTGGTCGGCGTGGTGATCGTGTAGAGCTGCGTGAGTAGGCGGCGTAGCTGACCGAACTTTCGTGGCCCCAGCTGTTGTTCCCAGTCGTCTTCAACCTCTTGGACGATTTCGTAGATTGCTTTGGTTGCAGCATGGCCTCTGGGGGTGAGGCGGACGCGCTTGGAGCGTTGGTCGTTGCTGTCGGTTTCGCGGGTCAGGTATCCGAGCTCCTCTAGTTGCCCGAGGAGGTAGTTGAGCGCCTGCTTGGTCATGCGCGTCTTGGTCGCGAGGTCCGAGGGGCGCTGGTTCTCGGGGCCGGGGTACCGCCAGACGTCCACGTGCGCTGCGACGAGGTCGGTGAAGCCGCGGTCGTGTAGGCCGGCGAGCATTCGCTGGCGCACCGTCTCCCATGGGACTCGCAACAGCGCCCCGATCAGCGGCGGCGGTGAAGGCCCAACATCGGGCTGAGTAAAGCCACTTGACAGACTCATGGGCCAAGTATACACTGGTCAAGTCGCTTGACTCACTGGGCTTTGCCCAAAAGCAGCCACATGTGCAGGACCACCGAAAGGAGCCAGCGTGTACAAGACTATGGACAACGACACGATCACGGTCGGCGAGCTCGGCGTGCGCTTCCTGGTCGAGGCCAGGGATTCGAACGGGAGCGCGTCGGTGTTCGAGTGCTATGTCCCAGCCGACTCGCGGATGCCGGCGCCCCACAGCCACGACGGGTTCGAGGAGACGATCTACGGGCTCAAAGGCACTACGACCTGGACGATCGATAGCGAAACGGTCGACATCGGGCCCGGCGAGGCGACGTGCGTGCGGCGCGGACAGATCCACGGGTTTGAGAACCACGGCGACATTGACGCGACGTTCCTGGCGATCGCGACCCCGGCCGTGTTCGGCCCGGCCTATTTCCGCGAGATCGCCGAGGTCCTCGCCGCAAGCGCCGGAAGCGCCCCGAATCTGACCGCGATCGGTGAGGTGATGCGCCGCCACGGCCTCACCCCCGCCCAACCCAGGGATTCGATCTCGACCCGACAGGAGCAACCCAGATGAAGATCGTCGTCTTCGGAGCCACGGGCATGATCGGCACTCGCATCGCAGCCGAGCTCGAGCAGCGAGGCCACGCCGTGACGGCCGCGACCCGTGCGACCGGCGCAAATGTCACTGATCCGCAGTCGGTCGCCAGCGTCGCCGCCCGCGCCGACGCGGTGGTCAGTGCGGTCTCGACCCGGGGCGTGAGCTACACGCTCGCCGACGTCGCACCGGCGCTGGTCGAGGGGCTGCGTGAAGCAGGTGTGCGCCGGCTCCTGGTCGTCGGCGGAGCCGGCAGCCTGGAGGTCGCACCGGTAAGCGGCTAATGGACACCCCCGACTTTCCCGAGGAGTGGAAGCCTGAGGCGATCGCCCAATCCGAGGCCCTCGACTACTACCGCGGGGTCGAGGACTTGGACTGGACCTTCGTCAGCCCTGCGGCCTTCATCCATCCCGGCGAGCGCACCGGCCGCTACCGCGTCGGCGGCGATCAGCTTCTCGTCGACGACAACGGCAACAGCGAGGTCAGCGCCGAGGACTACGCGATCGCGATCGCCGATCTGCTCGAACAAGGCGGCCACGAGCCCGAACGGATCACCGTCGCCTGGTAACCCAGCCCAACTAAAAGGAGGACCAAAATGGCAGTGGTAGTGATCGCACGGGCGCCGTCCCGCGAAGCCTACGAGGCACTCGACAACGAGGTTGGCAGGACAGCACCGCCCGGCTGCATCGTGCACACCGCGTCGGAGGTGAACGGGAGGGTCCACGTCGTGGAGGTCTGGGAGTCCCAGCAGCACATCGACGAGTTCTTTCAGAGCAAGCTCGGCCCGGCGTTTGAGAAGCTCGGCGTCGAGCTGGATCCGCCGGAACTGACAGAAACGTTCTGGATCAAGCGCGTCTGAAACGCGACGCTTAGCACCCATCGGACACTATGCGGCAAGCAGGCGCGCCTCACGTAGCAGCCTCTCGTTGATCTCGGCCCGCGCCGAGCCGAGCGACCGGACATCAAAACATTCCCGTTTGCAGACGGCGAAGGAGAAGTCTCAAGCGTGCTAATCGAGACGCTCCCCAATCGCCCAATCCGGCCGCGTCGGCTGACGCTCGCCAGGCGCCCCGCCTGCGCGGCGAATGCGGCAGTGTCGGGAGCGACGCGCGCCGTTGGAGTGAGTCGCGCCGTCAGTGCCCAGCCATGACTACAGCCCGGTCTCGGCGGTGATGCGACCGGACTTTACTGCTGCGGTCAGGGCCTCGTAGTCGCTGTCGTTCTGCTCGGCATACGCGCCCGAGAACTCGACAAGGGCGCGGTCAAAGGCGTCGCTCTTGCCGAGGTAGGCGGCGATCGCGATGCGGTCGCCGCTGCGGGCGTGAGCTCGGGCCAGCGTCCAGCCGCACAGCTTGCCGTAGGCAGCCATACCGTTGGGAACCATCTGCTCTGTTTCCGCCGAGCCCTTCCAATCCTTCAGCTGACGTGCGTAGAAGTCCCGTTTTTGGCCGTCGAGCCCCTCCTCGACGTGCAGCCAGCCGAGGAAGATGTCGCTTGAGGCCTGCATCCGCCGCTGTCCGGTGACGACCCGCTCGCCGTGGTTCTCGAACTCGCTCGGAGCGACGAACTCCTCGAGCACCGAGGCCTCGGCCTCCTTCATTTGCAAAAACAGCGGGTCCTGATCGTTGCGTCCGAGCAGCAGCGCGATCCAGGCGCGCGTCCCGACGCTTCCCACGCCGACGACTTTGCGGGCGAAGTCGGTCAGTCGGAACTCCTCCAACAGCATGCGCCGGTCGCGCTCGAGCGTCTCGCGGTAGTCGCGCAGGAGTTCGTGCAAGCCATCGAACATTTCGTCGCGTTCGCGGCCTTCGGCAAGGTCATCGATCGGCACGATCAGTGGCGGTTCGGCGACGATCCGCGGCTCACCTTCGACCATGCGTGTGAGTTTGGAGAAGGCCGTCATGCTGTCCTTGGTGCGCGCCCTAGCGAGGGTCTTCTCCGTCCGCTTGACCTGTTTGGCCTTGAACTGCGATCCGAATTCCTGGAGCACGCTTTCGATGTCCAGGTGGGCATACCAGACGTCTAGGTTGTTCATGGCGGCGAAGCCCGCCATCGCGGTGCGGTACGCCCCGACGGTTTCCAGCACGATCTGCTGCTGGTCTTTGACGGAGAAGTCGTTGTAACGGGCGGCGATCAGCATGCTCACGGCCAGGCGCTTGAGGTCCCACTCCCACGGCCCGGGGAGGGTCTCGTCGAAGTCGTTGACGTCGAACACCAGTTTCCTCTCGGGCGAGGCGAACACGCCGAAGTTCGACAGGTGCGCGTCGCCGCAACACTGGACGTGCAGCCCCGAGCGTGGTGTCGTCGCCAGGTCGCAGGCCATGATCAGCGCGGCTCCGCGATAGAATGTGAACGGCGAGACGAGCATGCGCCCGTATCGGATCGGGACGAGCTCGGGCACGCGCGTCTTTGCCTGGCGTTCGAGCAGCTTCACGGGGTCCGTCCGGCGCGGCGGCGGTTCGTAGTCGGCGTGGCTTGAGCGTGGCACTTCGGCCCGTGCCGCCTTGCCATGCGCGACCCGCTCGGCCACGGTCAGGTGTGTGACAATCGGTTTGCGAGCGCTCCGACCTGGGTCCGACCCGGCGTCGCTCGAGGTCGTGTGTGGCGCTCTTGGCGAAGGCACTGTGGACGAAGACATTAGCTATCTCCCGCGGAGTTGCTGGCAATGCTGGACGCGGGTGCTCTCGTAGTGGACCCGTATGCGCCTACAGTCGTCGCCAGGACAACCCCGGCCACAAGTGCCGAGAGTGAGGCGAGTGTTCGTATTGGAAGCGACCGGCGCATCAAAGGCTCCTTTCATACGGCTGGCTGGCGCAGCTGCGCCTAGATTGTGCTGCAAACACAGAATGTGGATCACGCTCTACCTGCATTGACGCACGACGCCGAGACTTGTGAGCACCCGCCGCCCGATCGTCCGCGCTGAGCTCGCTCGTGACGGCCGGCCGACTCAGCCAGCTGGTGGGCAGAGCCGCTCGCCGTGTGACGCAGCCCAGGTTGCCCTCATGGACTCAGCGCGCTACACCGCATGCTTGTTTACGTGACTATTATGGGCCAACACCTGCCAGCGGCTAGAAGGACGCGGGCCAGGCGTCGCAGCGCGGCTCCACGGGCCCCGGCGCGCCGCCCTCCCGTTCGCTGCGCACCTCGGCGAGTCATCGTCGGCTATTCAGGCGGCAGGATTCCAGGATGGCTCTTGAGAAAGGCGATGCGTGCCTCCTCGCCCGCAACGACTGCACGAATTTGCTGGAGACCATGCAGGAGCTGCGCCAGCGGGACGCCGTTGAGCAGCTTTGCCCGCTCAGAGGGTTTGGCGTGCAGGACGGCGGCGACGTGGGCGCTCATCCCGCGGAGGGTGCGCTGGTCGGAGCGCAGCCGTGCGGCGAGTGGTGGCTGTGCGGGCTCGGGTGCGGCATAGCGGTTGTCCGGTCCACCGCGGATGAGCTGGGTTACCACCCTGCCGTTCGTGAGCAACGCGGTCGCGGTGAAGGTTCCGCCGTAGAACACGCCGTCGTGATTATGAGTGCGATCACGATTGAGGGCTACGGGAGCGAGCCGGGCGGCGCGAGCCAGACGGACTCGAACCCCATGATCTCGGCGAGCGTGTCGTAGTCGCGGTCGTAGTGGAGCACGGCGGCTCCGGCCTCTTGCGCGGCCGCGGCGACGAGGTAGTCGACCACCGGCATCCGCTGGGCACCGGCGGAGCGATGGGCGAGCGTGCGCATCGCGTCCTGCGCGGCACGAGCGGTGGTGGCCGTGAGCGGGGCGCTGCGCACGGCGGTCAGCCTTTCCGCGAGCACATCGAAGTCCGCGCCGCTGCGAGCGCTGAGCAGAATCTCGAGCCGCACAGCGGGCGAGACGCGCAGACGACGTGCAAGCAGCGCCTGTACCCAGCTGTCGCGGACGGCCGCATGATGTGCGCGCGACCAGGCCGAGGTGTCGACGAGCAGCGGCAGCTCGCCCCAGGCGGCCCGGCTATCGGATGGGCCAGGCACGGAGCTTGCCGTCACGCAGCAGATCCCAGTCGATACCCGCAGTCTCCGGCTTCATGAAGCTCTCGGCGAGCGCTTCGAGCAGCATCGTGCGCTGCTCTTCGGTTGGTGGTTCATCGGCGATGTGGCGAGCTCCGGCGATCGCCAGTTCGCGCACCTGTCGCGAGCGCGAGAGCCCGGCCGGCAGATGCGGCGCGGCCGCGCGTAGCGCACGTGCGAGCTCTGGATCCTCGGTGACCTGGATGCGGGGATGGGATGTTGCCACCGGGCCAGTGTACCACCGGTGTGTCGCATCGAGTCTGGGCGAACCCCACGCTCGCAATCGTCCGATCCGGTCGTCTGTGTCGACCGGATTCCCGCGCTCGCCTTGTGCGAGAGCGTCTGGTCTCCAGAAAGGCCTGACGAGGCGACTGGCGAAACTCGCGGGGGGCCCCTATCCTCGTGAGCAGATGCTCCGACTGAAGCTGATCGCCCTTTTCCCGTTCCTCTCGCGGTGGATTGAGGCTTCCCCGGCGTGCTGCGGGGTCTGTCCGACGTGCATCGGAGTGGCCGCGACCGGAATGTTGCTCCCGATCGTCTTCGGTGAGCACGAGAAGGTCGGCGACTAAAGAGCGGATACCGGCTCGCCGTTCCGTCAGACTCGGGACGGTGCTAACTGCATACGGCGTAGCGGTACTGACGTTCATGATGCTCATGTACGCGCTTGAGCGCCGAGGGCCTGCGTTCGTGGCGGCCTTCGCGTGCGGGTGCGTGCTGTCGAGCAGCTATGGATTCCTCGCTGGGACGTGGCCTTTCGGGGTCGTCGAGGCGATATGGGCAGTGATCGCCATGCAGCGGTATCGCGCACTACGCCGCGAGCGGCACGGCTCGCGCTCGGACGAGCGCGTCCGACAGCTTGGTGAGGATCGTCAGACCAGCGTGCGGACTGACACGCTCGATGCCTCGCACCCGCAGCAGCAGTAGGGCGCGTTACCTGCTCGCGGCCGGGGCGGGCGTTCGGCTGGTGGATTGCTGGATGGCGGTCTGGGTGTAGCGCGCGGCGACCAAGCATGCGATCAGGCCCAGCAGGCGCCGCAGTGACGCCTCGGGGAGACGGCTCTGTAGGCGTGCGCCCGCGTAGCTGCCCACGAACCCGCCGAGGCCCATCGAGATGCCGAGGATCCACTCCGGCGCGACGTTGCTGCCGTTTGTGACCTGAAGGATCTCGAAAGTCGCGATCCCAGCGATGGAGGTCAGGAACGTCGCGAGCAGCGTCGCCGGTGCGACCTCGTACGCGGAGAAGCCGGAGGCGATCAGGACAGGAGCGAGCAGCGAGCCGCCGCCGATGCCCTAGATGCCGCCGACCACGCCGACCGCCAGAGCGAGAAGGCAGATCAGTCTCCGGCCACGCCGCCTCGACTCGGGACGGCTGGGAACGATTCGCTGAGAGCCGAGAAGGAGCCACAGACCAAGGGGCAGAAGCACACCAGCGGCGATGAACATAAACGCGCGTCCACCGCAGAGGTACTCAACGCGGATGAACGCGCCGACGATGACACCCGGAAGCGTTCCGGCGATCAAGAGCGCGCTCAGCGAGTCCAACAGTCGGCGCTCCTGCCAGAAGCGAAGCACGCCACCGGGGACTGCGACGACATTGAATATCAGGTTGGTGGGGGTGACTGCCGGGCTCGGAACGCCCAGGACGCTTAGCTGCACGGGCAGCAGCAGGACAGCACCCGAAACGCCTGCCGGCGTGGTGACGAGCGCGATCAGAAAGCCGCAGGCAGCACCGGCGGGCCATTGCCAACTCATTCGGTGAAGATAGCGGTCTGGCGCCGCTGTCCGGTATGACGCCGACGTCGATGAGCGCCCGAGACCAGTGCTTTCAGGCGATGGGCTGCTCGGGTTAGCCGAGCGACGCGCTATGGCTGTTTTGCACGCCTCTGACGGCGATTCTGGAGCTTCTCCTACGGTCCGGTCGGGTCCATCGCCCTCGCCGGCTGGGACGCGCCTGTAGCGCGCCGCCTCACGCCTACATGCGGCCGAGCAGCAGGTGGCATCGCCACGGTGGCCCGCGAGCGAGCCGCCGCACCACACAGATGCGCTCGGAGGCGAGGACGGTCGACGCAGGGGCCACGCCTCCAGCGTAAGGCGACGCCGAACGGCTACATGCCCTCTCGGGGATACTCACCTGCACGATGCCCGAGGAGTCCAAGACCCCCGACCTGGTGGAGCTTGTGGTCGCTTTCTTCGAGGCCGCTAATCGCCGAGACCTTGACGCGAGAATGAGCTTGCTTGCACCCGATGCCGTGTGGGACCTGTCCCCGACGGGGATCGGCACGTTCAAGGGGCGCGCAGCGATCCGTCGCTTTCTCGAAGACTGGCGCAGCGGCTACGAGGAGCTTCGGTGGGCAGTGGAGGAGGTTGTGGACCTCGGCAACGGAGTGGTGTTGGCCGTTACGCGACAGGACGCATTCATGGGTGGCGGTGGCCCACCGCTGCACGAAATGTGGGCCTACGTCTTCGTATGGGTACAGGGCATGGTCGCGCGAGTGACCCCTCATAACGACATCGACCAGGCCCGTGCTGCCGCCGAACTCCTCGCACAGGAACGGGGGTAGGCGATGTCGCTTCGAACGTGGAGATCGTCAAAGCCTCGTTCGACGCCTTCAACGCCGGCGATATGGACACCTGGGGTAGCTTGCTCGCGCGGGACGTGATCTGGCGCGTGACGCCGGACTGGCCCGAGCCCGGACCTTACGTTGGTCGCGAGGCGGTCCTGCGGCAGATGCTGCAACTGCGCGAAACCTCGGAGGACAGAGCACAGTGGAACCACTGAGCGATTTCCTCCACACGGGCGATCAGCGTAGCCGTACGGATCGTGTGGCGCGGCCGAGGCCACGGGCCTGATTTGAACATCGAGATGACGTGCCTCCACACGGTTCGCGACGGCCAGCTCATGGCTTTCGAGTTCTTCTGGAATCACGAGGATGCCGTAAAGCCATGGGGCTGGGGAGTAGCGGTCAGGCGCGGGTGTCCGGTGTGAGGCCGAGGTCGGCGAACGCACGTTGACGGTCGAAGTACACGACGATCTTGATCACCTTGCGATCGCGCAAATAAAAGAGGCGCGCGCCATCAGTACGCACAGTCTCGAGGTCGAGTTCACTCGCCCTGCTACGCCCAGCGCGATGGTCGAGTGCAAGGACCCGCTCTGTGTCGAGCTCCTCAAGGCCATCAGCGACGAGCCGGAAATCCTTCCATTCGGTGAAGAACTCGCGTACTCCCTGCCCGATGCGGGCGAGCTTCTCCCTTCTGGCCGCCGAGCGGCCCTTCGGCGTCGACCTGCTCCATCTCGGGGTGCGCCCACTCGCTGGAGCTGAAGTCGCCGCGTTCCCAGTCCGCGTAGATCGAGCGCACGAGGTCCAGGTTCGCCGAGGACATCGGGCAAGTATGCCGGGCTCGGCGACCAGGAGGGGCCTCAACGCACAGCGCCATTTGCAGGCTGTTTGGCATGGGCCCGCCTGGACTCGAACCATGGACCTACCGATTATGAGTTGCTCCGAGGTGGCTGTGTTTGGCTTGGTTATGCGGTTTTCTGGCTGGTACGCGGGGGTTGTCCGGGGTTGGTTCTGCCCGCCTCGGGAAGTCCTGGGGAAACACGGCGGGGCCGGGGAGCAGAATTCGTTGGCCGGTCGAGGCCGCTAGGGGTCTTAGACACGCATGAGCACTTCAAGCCGCCCTTCCGGGCATCTCCAAATCAGGACCCGTCGCAACGGGCGAGGTCGATCCTACGTCGCGTACTGGCACGACGCCGAGGGCCGTAAGTTCGGCCGGACGCTCGGCCCAGCGCACGTCCGGGACAGCGGCCGGCGCACGGCCAGGGGCGCGATCATCTGGCGCGCCGGCGACGGCCCCCTCCCCACTCCTGAGCACCTGACGCCCCAGGACGCTGAGGACCGGCTGGAGCTGATCCTGCGCGAGCTCGCCGCCGAGCCACGCGAGCCCGCCGCCGGGAGCTGCACGTTGCGGGACGCCACCCAGGGGTGGGTGGCCGAGCGCAAGGTTGACAAAGACCTCAAGCGGACCACTCTGGCGGGGTATGAGCTGATGTTCGAGCGGCTCTACCGCGACCTCGGCGCCGACACCCCGTTGGTCGCGTTCGAGGACGGCCGCCTACAGGGCTACTTCCGGGACTTCAAGTCTTACCGCGTCATCAGCGCCAAGACCGCCGAGAAGGCCCGAGCCGAAGGCAAGGAGGTGCAGCGGCTTGCGGTCGAGCGGTGGGCGGCCCGGCCGCCGGGCAGCGCCCCGGTCGAAGTCGCCACCAAGCAGGAGGCCGTCGAGCTTGCCGACACGCTCCCCGGCACCTGGGCGCACCTACGACGCGGGGCCTACCGCGTGCTCCCCCTCGGCGCTCAGCGCGCCAAGACCGTCACCAGCGCCGAAGCCCACGCCCTCGAGCAACAGGGCTGGGACGTGCAGCGCAGGACCAAGAGCCTGTGGATGACCGTGGCCCCCGCCGCAGCGCAGACACGAAATCAGTATCGCGACATCCTCGGCGCGTGCTTGAACTACGCCGTCCGGCAACGCTGGATCACCCACAACCCCCTCGCGCAGGTCCGGCGCATCAGCAAGCGCGCAGACCGCGAACGCGTCCTACGCCGCGAGGACTTCTACAACCCTCAGGAAGTCCAACGGCTCCTTGCCCACGCCCCCGCGGTGTTCGAGGAAGCCTTCTGGCTCTGCGGCGCCCACGCCGGCCTGCGGCTCCCTGGTGAGGCCCTTGGCCTGAAGTGGGGCGCCGTCGACTTCCACGCCAAACTCGTCCGCCCATACGACAACTGGGTCCGCGGCGCCTGTGACACCACCAAGACCGGCGACGCTCACCCGATCCCGATGACCCCCCAGCTCGCCACAGCTCTGCAGCACCTCCGCGAGCGTGACTACGCCGCCGGCGATGAAGACTACGTCTTCGCGACCGAGCTGCAGCCTGACAAACCCTCCGACGACAAGCCGCTACGCGAAGCCTTCCAGATAGCCCGACAGGCGGCCGGCCTGAAACCAATCAAGATGTACAACCTCCGGCATTCCTTCGGCACTACCCTCGCGGCGAACAACATCAACATCCGCACGATCCAGGCCCTGATGCGCCACACGCGCATCACGACGACCGAACAGTACCTCGCCTACCAGCCCCAACCACATCTCAACGCACAGATCACAGAAGCACTAGAACCAGCCGCGCACCACGACGATCCAGCAGTTACTCGGCCAGCACTGACCTGACGAACTCGGCTGGCGTAAGGACCGGGATGCCCTGGAAGGAGCCGAGTGTCAGCAGGTGCCCGTCTCCCGAGACGATGTAGTCGACGCTCCCGGTGACGGCTGCCTCGAGAACGCGGTTATCGCTCTCATCCTCCACGACGGCCAACGTGCTTAGCGGCTCGACGATGACGCTCGACATCTCGACGAGATCCGCGAGTACCGACCCGTCGGGGATCGCCTTGGCGAGCTTTGGATACGCGAGCACCCGGCAAAGCTCCGCCAACAGAGACGCGCTCGTCACCAGCACCAGCTCGCCAGCGAGAACAGCCTCCATGATGCGGGCCGGGGCGCCCAACCAGCCGAGCCCCGAGACGATGACGTTCGAGTCGAGGACCGCGCTGCGGGTCACGCGGCCGCTCGCGCCGCCTCGATCGCCTCGTCAACCACCGAGACATCGAGACCTGCAGACGCCACGCTCGCACGGACCTCCGCAAGCCTCGCCTGCAGCTCCTCGCGCGCCAACCTACGCCGCAACTCCAGCAGCTCCTCGTACTCAGCCGGACTGATCAGGACCGCCACGGCCTGCCCGCGTCGTGTCAGGACCAAAGCCTCCTCATCAGCCGCGATCTCGTCGGCGAGCTGCCCCAGTCGCGCCCGAGCCTTATCAACACCAATCGTGCGCTCCATCATGGTCTCCTATCGGTCTACCGTACCGTAAACCTTACCGCAAGCAACTATAGATCGCCATGTTCCATCGAGTGCCCGGCCCGACCACAGAGAAATAATTGCCGGTCCCACAGACGACGGCCGCACAACGGTCCGGGGATGTCACCGGTTCACAACCGGTCGGGGCGAACGGTTAGAGTTGGCTTTCCAATGCGGTTTTTTGGCACCCTGCGGGGGATTTGCGGGGGCGCAGACCGCTCTTATGCTCGGCTCGTCGGCCCCGGATGCCGGGTGTATGCCATCGTGAACGGACGTATGAGGAACAATGCACCGGCTTGCCATTAGCGCCGGTCAGAACTGGCGAGGGCGGACCGGACTCCCGCGACGAATCGCGCACGCGTGTTGCCCAAAGGGAACGGCAATGGGTCGTCGTGTAGGAGCAGCGCTCCGGATACACGGAGAGCGGGGGCCACGTCGGAGAACGTCGGGGCGTGGCACACGATGACGCCCGCTGGATGGAGCGCGCGAACCTGCTCGACGAGCGCCGGGACGTGCTCACGTCGCGCTCGTCGCCTGTCACCGGAGCCGAGCTTGTCCACGGGGAACGGTACGAGGTCCACGAGGTAGACACCGTCCGCTCGTAGCCGCTCAAGCCACGGCCGCTTCGGCTGCCCGGTGCTGCCACGCGGGATCGGCTCGTACAGCGCCTCGACCACACCCCGGAACAGGTTGTCTCTACGGTCGAGCGTCGGCGCGTAGAAGAACCGGCGCTCGGCTGCGCCGGGGTCCGGCGCGGACTCGCTCACGAGCAGGAGCCGAACGGCAGCCGGTTCCCATTGCTTGCGCAGGTCGTCGTACCACGCGGCCTCGGACACTGGGCTACTCAGACGGCGGAGTGGCCGGGGGTGGCCCGTCCTTAGCGGCGTAGGGATCTCGGACGCCCATGAACTCTAGCACCTTCGAGCGCAGGCCGATCTCGAGCGCCTGGCTCACGCCGCGCGCCGCACCGCAGACGATGATGCCAGCAGGGATCGTCAGCAGTAGCAGCGGGTCCCCCGTGACGTACGCTCCGAGCGCGCCACCGATGCCCCCACCGGCCGCTGCGAGTTCCGAAAGCGATTTGGGCGTCAGAGGGGACGACTCGAATGGGACCACAGGCGCGTATGCGACGTATTGCGCGAACGCGGACGGCCCCATGGCCTCACGTCGCCTGCGAGGCGCGAACAGGTGCTCCTCAAGGGAGAACGGCCCCCAGCGGTAGAGGTCTTCCTCGTCACGTCCCAGTGTGATGTCGATGGCGAACGGCAACGCCCACGGCGACACTTCATTGAGCGGAGGCCAGTGTCGGGAGGGCCGATCCGGCCGCCGGTTGAGCCCGAGGCGACGTGCCACGACTTCAACCGGTGGTACGTCGCCGCCACCATCTCCGAGCGACCGAGCCGGGCACACGAGGAAGCTGAACGCTCGCCCGCTGTCCCGGTCGTGGATCGTCGTCTCGTACGTCTGCGCGGGAGACTTCACGAGGGTCTGACGCGGACGGTCCACTTGCCACATCCTCGCGGACGCTGTGGACGACCTGGGCCGACTGGCTGCGCCCCGCGCCAAGTGACGAGCTTCGCGCCCGCTCAGACCGAGCGTATGCGATAACGCACGCACGTCCGTCATGGTCCGACCGCCCGACTAGCGTCCTAGACGAGTAGCCGGCACGGGAGCTACCGTGCGCGGGTGATCAACCAGCCAGAACACGACGACTCCCCTACGCATCAGGGGCCTCCGCTGCCGTCGGGGCCTCGGGCGTGGTGGCGCCGCTGGCGTTTGTGGTGGCGCTATCGCCTGCGGGCCTTCCGCTATAGCCCGCGCATCCGTCGCTTGCGGCTGATCCGTGCGCCCGAGGACACGAGCCCTATCGGCGCCGGGCCACAGCTTCGCGTCGGACGGTTGCTGGGCCGTGGATACCTCGGCGCCTTGAAGTTTGGCGAGCACGTGCGAATCCAGCGTGCGAGGCTGCCCGAGCGTGTCGAGCCCGGTCGCGTCGTCGCTGTGCTCGTGCGTCGGCAGCGCGGGTTGCTCGTGACGTTGGTGTTGCTGGTTGTCCTTGGCATGGCCGTGGACGTGCTCGCGCACGAATACGCACGCAATATCGAGAATGCGCTCGGCATTCGCCACTGGCTGACGCACAACATCTCGCTGCCGAACACCGAGACGCTTCGTGTCCTGCTGGCCGCCACGGCCGGCGCCACGGGCACGATCCTGGGCATTGTCCTCTCGATCACGCTGATTGTCTTCCAGACGACCGCCGAGCGATATGGGAGCGCGCGCATCGTCTCGTTTCTGCTGCGTGAGCGTGTCGGCTCGGCGGTGATTCGGTTGCTCGCCCTGAGCTTCGCTTACTCGCTGGCCGTGCTCGTGCTGCTCGAAGTCGCGACCAAAGCGAGCCCCCTTTATTTCTCGTCGGCGCTTGCGCTCGCGATGAGTACCGCCGGTGTCCTCGCGCTGATTACGTACCGCACGCATGCGCTACTCGGCTATCTGCCTTCCTCGATCGCCGACGCGCTCACGCATGAGATGATGCAGGCGATCGCACATGCTCGCCAGCGTCACGCAGGACGAAGCGTTCAGCACCGCGCGCAGCAGCTCGTCATCGAAGACATGCAGACGATGGTGGACCTGCTGCGGCGCCTGATCTCGCCCGACCGCGACGTCATCGGCGTCGCCAGCGTCACGCGCGCTGCATCGCAACTTCTCTCCCACTACCTCGTCGTCAAGCGGCACATCGCCGAGCGAAGCGAGTGGTGGGAACGCGAAGCCGTGCGAGCGGATTCGCCACTAACGCGCATGACCGAGCAGCTCGCAACAAAGGGGTTGATGGACCCGACATCACAGCAGCCCAATCGTCAGTGGCTGGAGCGGCGCATTCTCACGCTCGTCGCCGAAGTCGTGGACTCCGGGCTAGTCGCCGAGGGTGACGTGCGCGAGGCGGTCGCTGGCTTGTTGATCAGCAACGTGCAGATCGCATTTCACATGCAGGAGTTCGATGTTTGCCTCGGAGTTCTCAACGAGTTGCAGCGCCTCTCCGCAACCGATGTTGCACTCTCGGACAGCACGTTGGCTGAACAACTGACGCAGGTGACGTGGCTGTTGTTCAACCTGCTCGACACCGGCATCGGGTTCAGCGCCAGGCGCGTCGTCGATGCGCAGCCGTGGCGTCACGACATCGATCGGCTTGGATTGGCTTGGCTGGAGCGCGAGGAGGCCGCCAACATCGCCGTCAAGATAGGACGCGAGCGTGCGATCACCGGCAAAGTCTTGACGCTGCACGAGGCACAGATCAATGAAGTCAGTGTCAACTTCGCGCCGAAGGAGGCGGAGATTCTCAGCCGCCTGACCGACGAGGCATATACGTGGCTGCACGATCGCCTCAAGCAGGCTGTGGATGGATCGGCGCCAACCGCAGGTGTGGTGGCGAAGCAGGTGGTGCGGGCCTTGCTTCGAGCCGTCTACAGGGAGTTGCCGATCCGCATAGCCAACGACCTGTCACAACTGCTCGCCAAAGCCTTCGATGACACGGAAGATGCCACGTTGAGAGCAGACGTTCGCGAAGACACTGCGCTGCTGGCACGCAACCTTGCGGAGGCCGGTCACTGGAAAGAGTGCTGGAGTGTGGTACATGCAGCAGCGGTGCTCAACATGCTCGAACGACAACGTGAGACCGACCAGCAGAAACAGGTCGAGCTTGCATTCGACCTATTTTTCACCCTGGCGCACGTCCACGGATGGGCGGAGCTAACAGGCGAGCCACGCCATGTCCGTCGGTTGGTGGTCTATCTACAACGACCCTGGCACGATCTCGATGCGCTCAACACAATGGTTACTAAAGAGGAACACTTCACGACGACGTTCACACTCCAGTTCGTCACCGGCATCAAGTACCAGCGCTGGTTCCAAACGCTGTTGATCGCCGCGAGCAGCCTGCCGCCACATTACGAATCCGTCGGACCACAGCACATCGCCATCGAACGCGGCAAGCTCCACGCATCATCGTTGTTCGCGAGCTGGAGCATGGGAGATAACTACGATGAGGTTCTGGTGCATCTCATTGGTGCTGGCGTCGCATTGCGACAAGCAGAACGCCAACACCTTGTTGCCTCGCTGCACGCGCTTGCCGAGATGCGTGAGGGCGAGAAATGAGACGCCGGCCTCGCAGTATCCGAGGCTTCTATACGATGGATAACTACGCCAGCTTCGCGCTTGACACGCGACCACCGATCGGCAGCTCAATGGCGGACGCGCGGATTCACAACGCGTCGGAGACGTTCTCGTATCTTGTGATTCCCGACATCGATGAGGATTCGCTCGTAGTGGAGTGCTCTGACAGCGATGTCGCAGAGACGGTGCGAGAGACGCTGTTCGATTGGTCGAGCCGACATGACCTGTGGGACCAGCCAAACATGGCGATGGAGCTACGCTCGTGGGTCACGGGGATGCTCACGTTTCGCGACGTTTACATTCATTTCGCGTTGGAGCGTGTCGGAGACGACGAACCGTGGAAACTCATCTTCGTTGGCTGGCTCCCGCCAGAGACGATCATCGTTCGCGGACAAGATAAGCACAGACGCTACGAGCAGTTCGTGAGCAAACACTGGCCCGAGGGCGGCAGCATCTCTGTGATGGGTGGCCCACGCGAGTTCTTGGAGGTCTTCTCCGCCGACGAAATCGTGCATCTGCGCTGGCCGCTCCACGAGCCTAGCCGCACACGTGCCCCGGAAGCCGTTGCTCGGCGAGTAGGCCGCTCGCTCGACCGCTACGCGAATCGCCTTCTCGCGGGAGCGCGTGCGGGTGCCGAACCGGAGGAGACGTTTCTGCCCGTCGCTAGAGGTCGCGCTGGCGCATATGCCGGTGCGCTCGACCACGAGAAGGTCCAGGATGCCGTCGTCGGAGATCGCCTATTCCAGCCGCCCGACGAAGATGTCACAGAGTATTTTTACGTCGATCGGCTCGTGCGCAGTCGGATCGCTGCGTGCGAAGTTCGCGACTACGTGCTTGCCCAGGTGAGTGAGCAGTTGCTTGGTAGATGGGCTCAGCGCAACGGCTGGCCTGACATCGCATTGCGCTTGCGCCGCGAATGTTGGTCGGTACACGACTGGCGAGCGTTGCACGACGAGTACCGAAGCGGCAATGCAAGCGTCGAGGACATGGTGGCTGCGGCTCGTGTCGAGCAAGAGCCGCTGAAACCGCGTCATGCCAGCGTATAGCGGAGGTCAGTCCGCTGGCTGCTCACGGGGTCGAGCGATGGCGTCGGACGGCGAATGACCGCCGGGCGACGGTGACTAGGCCTCGCCCGGCGGAAGCTGCGGAACGCGGAACGAGCAGGAGGTCAATTCCTTGTGTCTCAGGCAGACAGAAGCCGACTCGTGCCGTTTCGCATAAACGGGTTCTGGATCGCCGGACTCTCCCCCGGCCTCTTGAGATCGGCCGCGAGTTCTGCTCTGCTCTGGCGGCAACCAAGAAACCGAGTGGCCGGACGAGTGCGCTAACACCCGCCCGGCCGTAGCACCGAAGGGCACTCCTTCGATGCCACGGAGAACCGTAGTCGCTCGCTACGGATCGTCGGTCGTCCGTGCTTTGCGGGAGTGCCCTTCCTCGGTGCGGGAAGGAAGCCGGGTTTGGCCCACGATGTCCACAAGCAGCTTTCGAGCCGGCGTCCGGCTGTGCTGCTCGTGTACGGCGAGAAGCGCGCGAACGCCGGCCTGGCGGGGGAGCTTGAGCTTGACGGCTACGTGGTCCATCGAGCAAGCTATCCCGCGACGGTGAGGGAGCGCTGCACGCCCGGCGCGGTGGATTTGGTCATCTTCGGTCAGTCGCCACATCGAGGCCTCGACGTGCTGCGGGCTCTCCGTGCTGGCGAGCTTGCGCCGGGCGCAGCGGGTGTCCGTGTCTTGTGGATGAGCGCGAGCCGCGAGCCCGCCATGAGCGTCCTGCGCGCCTTCGAGGCTGGCGCGGATGATGTGACCCGGAGCCCGCATGGGTACGCCGAGCTACTTGCCCGTGTGCGCGCGCTGCTGCGGCGCCACAGCTTGATCGACGGTCCTGCCGTGCTGTCGTGCGGTCCGCTCGAGGTCGACGTGGCGACACGCACCGCCACGTTCGGGGGAGTGCCCGTCGAGCTTCGTCGTCTGGAGTTCGCGCTGCTCGCCCACCTTGCGCGCGACCCGACCCGCGTCCATGAAAAGGCGGACATTCTGCACGAGGTCTGGGGCTACCGCGCCGCAGGCTCAACGCGCACCGTGGACTCGCACGCCTCTCGGCTACGACGCAAGCTCGCTCTTGCCGGTGCCGAGGGCTGGGTCTGCTCGACCTGGGGCGTCGGCTATCGACTCGCGCCGGACATGCGTGCAGCGGCGTCGCGGGCGGTCGCGGCGTGACCGCTCAGCGCGTGCCCCGATCCTCGAAACGAAAGGACCGCGCCCGCATGAGTGCCGATACGAGCCATCGTGATACCGAGTTGGCGTTGGCGAGACTCGGACAGGTAGTGCGCGAGTTGCGCGAGGCACGCGGCCTCAGCGTGGAGGAGCTTTCCGTCGCCTGCAAGATCGCGCGATGGCGCCTCACTCGGATTGAAGCCGGGACTTTCCGCACTGTGGATTACGGGGAGCTGTGCAAGCTCGCCGAGGCTTTCGATCTGAGCGGCGGGGAGTTTGCGAGAAAGGCCAAACTATGAGGAGGTCGGCTCATGCCGTCTAAGAAGTCCTCGGCGAACCGCGCGCTTGCCAGAGTCATCCGGTCTACCCGTGAACGGCGCGGCTACAGCCAGGAGGGATTCGCCCGCCACGTCGGGATGGACCGCTCCTACTTCGGCGCGATCGAGCGTGGCGAGTTCAACGTGTCGCTCGATACGATCGTCAAGATTGCTCGCGGCCTCGGCACGACGGGCGGCGCGCTGTGCTCAAAAGCGAAGCTATGACGGGGCGTGAGGCGAATCAGGCCACGGCACCGCCTGGGCGCATGGACTATCTGCCGGATAGCCGCATCTTGACTCCCGCCGACAAGGCCGAGCGGCGGGCGCTGTTCATGGCGTTTGGCGCGAATCTCAGAGACGCACGGCTGAGCGCCGGCATCACTCAGCGCGACCTCGCTGTCCGGGCGGAGTTCTCAAGCGCGACCGTCGCCTCCCAGCTTGAGGTCGGGACACGGCCACCGAACTTCCTCCAGCTAGTGATGCTTGGGCGCGCACTCGATATGCCGCACGACGCGCTGCTGTCGCTTCTCCCCGTCCCGCTGCGCGAGCGCAGCACGCGACTCATGCTCGCCCTCGTGCGCAAACACCCCGGAATCAGCGCCGACGAGCTAGCCAGCGCGCTTCGCGTCAAACCCAGCTACATAACGATGCTCGGCGGCCGGCTGAGCCTTGAACAGCGACTGATCTACGAGCGTCTTCGGTTCTGGCCGTCCACCGACCACGCCAACGAGCTATGACGGACCCGGCTCAAGCCGAGAGAGATATCGACAGTACGGTCCTCCGGCTCCTGCTCGACGCGAACGCACCGTGGAGCATCGGGGAGATCGTCCGCGAGCTTCAAGACCAAGACGCGCGAGACTCCGTGGCCCGGCTGACCAGCGCCGGGCTAGTCAACCGAGCTGACGAGCTGGTATTCCACGCCCGCGGCGCGTCGCGCCGCAGAACTTGAGATCGCCGATTAGCCGCTGTCCGCGTTGGCCCGCGCGGCCTTAGCCCAAGCCTCCAAGCCCTCGATCCCGCCGTCCTCTAGCGCTTCTTCTGCGGCTTTGGCTGCTGCCTGTTCAGCCGCGACTACGGTTGCGCGGCGTAGGCGCAGGATCGCCACGGGCCACCGCTCGTGCCTGCCGAAGTTCGTCACGTCTACGTCGATGCGCGCGCCTTTGAGGACGAGTCCATCGCGCAGCGCGTCGAGCAAACGCTCGCCCAGGCTCTGCGCCAAGTCGATCTGCTCCGCTGGCGAGATCATGCTGTAAATCTCGCCTGCGTCGTGCGCTTCACCGAGCAGAGCCTTGGCCGCCTCGTGCTCTGCCTCTCCCTCCAGCTCGTCGGGCTCGAACACATAGGCATACGCCGGACCCACGATGTTGAGGAGCTGCTGCCCGGTCATCACCGTTTCGAGCAGGACGGCTTGCGGCATGTCGAAATGCAATGCTTGCGACGGACGCGACGCTGCTTACTGTGCCGACGTTCGAGAACCGGAAGCTGAGGATTTACGGCCAGCCTGACGGTATCGAGACCGAAGGAGGCGCGTTGATTCCCGTGGAGGCCAAGGCGCACAAAGGGGTGCAGACCACCGACGAGGTGCAGCAGTGCTAAATGCGTCTAGAAGACCATATCTATTACGTCCGGTACGTCGTCAGACGTAATCTCATCAGTGACAGCGTCCTCCGTAATGTCCTCGGCGCCGGAGCTCCACGTGTCGTTCCCGTTCGAGACCTCTTGGAATACACCTGCCTCATGCATGCCGTAAGCGTAGAGCTCGTTGATTTCAGCTTCGTAGCTAGCGATCCCGCCCTCCGAGGATTCGCCCGTGGGGTCTGCGAGCACCGTCGGCTGGTCGTCGACGTATACGTACGGTGAAATTGCGGGCAATGTCGCGACCGGGGTGAGCGGGTCGCGGCTGAGGAAAGCGCCCGTCGTGGGGTCAAGCTCCCTGGCAGGGGTGTGGTAGAGCCCGCTGGGTTCGAGCAGCTCGGCGTCGTACTTGAGCGTGATCGTGGGCGCGCCTTTCGCAGGGGTTTCGCTGAGCACTCCGCCGAAGGGTTCGTACTCGATCGTGTCTTCCGTTGCCCCGCTCGCCGAGGTCACGGCGACGACGCTGCCCTGGGCTTCGTGGGCAACGTAGTATTCGTTCCCGCCTGCGTTCATGGAGACGAGGTCGTTGCCCCACGAGTACCTGCGCAGCTCGCTTGAGCCCTGCTTTTCGAGGACGAGTTTCGGCACAGTGTTGTTCACGTCGTAGCCGTACGTTGTCGTGGCCCCGCCCGTGGTCGCGCTGATCCGGTTGCCGGCCCCTTCGTATGCGTAGGTCGTGGTGCTGCTGGAGGATTTGACGGCGGTGAGCTCGTTCGCGGCGTTCCACGTGTACGTCGTCGAGCCCGCGGCTATGCGGCGCCCGTCAGCGTCGTACGAGTACGTCGTCTTCCCGCCGGGGCCTTCGGTCGATTCGAGCTCGTCGGCTTCGTTGTAGGCGTAGGTCGTGGTGCCGCCGGTTGCGACGAGCTTCGTGCGATCGCCGTCGGCGTTGTAGGAGTACGTGTAGGTGCCGCCAGCGCAGCTGGCGCCGTAGCAGGCGCTTGTGAGCCGGCCGTCTTTGTTGTAGCCGTACGTGATCGTGCCCGTAGCCGTGGTCACCGTCGTCGGCTGGCCGTCGCCGTCGTACGCGTAGGCGTAGCTGGTGAGGGTGCCTTTAGCGTTGGCGTCGGCGACCGAGGCGACGAGGCCGGCGTCGGTGTAGGCCGTGGTCTCGGCGTAACCGTTCGGCATCTTCTCTTCCTTGACTTGCGATGCGGCGTTGTACGCGTACGTGGTCGTTCCGCCGCTCGTGGTCACGCTCGCGAGGCGGCCGTCGGCGTCGTAGGCGTAGGTGGTGGTGCTGCCGTCGGGGTACGCCCGAGAGGTCACGCGGCCGTCTTTGTTGTAGGCGTACGAGTAGTCGTCGTTCGGGCCGTTCACCGCCGCGAGGTCGTTGAGTTCGTTGAACGTATAGACGGTGGTGCCGGTGCCATCGATGATCTGCGTCTTGTTGCCCGCAGCGTCGTATTCGTAGCTCACAGTGGGCGTGCCGTCCGAGTAGGACTCCAACGCCAGCTCGTCATCGGCGTTGTAGGCGAGTGTCGTGGTGGCCCCCGCGGCGTCGACGATCTTCGTCTTGTTCCCGTCACCGTCATACGAGTACGTGGTCGACTTTCCGAGCGGGTCGGTGACCTTCGTCAGCTCGTTGTCGCCGTTGAACGTGTACGTCGTTTTCCCGCCGCCCGGGGTGGTCTTGCTAGTGCGGTTGCCGTTGTTGTCGTAGCCGTACGTCGTGGTTGCGCCTTCGGCGTCGCTGACGCCGGTGAGCTCGTTCTGGGCGTTGTACGTGTAGGTCGTCGTGTCGCCTTCGGGCGTGGTTTCGCTTGTCTTGTTCCCGACCTTGTCGTACGTGTACTTCGTGTCGTGCCCTTCGCCGTCGGTCGCCGTTAGCACCCGATTCTGGGCGTTGTACGTGTACGTCGTCGTGAATTTGCTGGGTTCCGCGCCTTTTTCGTTGCCGCGCGGCGAGGTTGCCGAGGTCAGCCTGCCCGCGCCGTCGTAGGCGTACGTCGTCTTCTCCCCGAGCGGCGAGGTGATCGAGGTCAGCTGGCCCTGCGCGTTATACGCGTACGTGGTCTTGTTGCCTTCCTCGTCGGTCGAGGTCGCGAGTGCGCCGTTGCTTTCGTAGGTCTGCGTTTGCGTCGCGCCGTTCGCGTATGTCGTCGTGAGGAGATCGCCGGCGGAGTTGTAGGTGTACGTGGTCTTGTGGCCGTCACCGTCGGTGTACGAGGTCACGTCGTTGAGCGCGTCGTACGTCCATATCTGCTCGCCGCCGAGCGGGGCTGTCTTTGTCAGCATGTCGCCTGCAGAGTTGTAGGTCATCGTCGTCGTGTTCCCGTTCGCGTCCGTGACGGCCGTGCGGTCGAGGTTTGCGTTGTACGCGTACTTGGTCACCGCGCCGGTTGGGTTGACTTCTTCCACGAGGACGTCGCCGTCGTAGACGTACTTCCACTGGCCGCCGTTCGGGGCGGTGTACGTGGTTTCGCCTTCGGCGTAGGAGAATTTCGCGGTCTTGCCGAGCGCGTTCGTTTGTTCGGCAACGCGACCGCTGCCTTCATAGGTGTTGTCGACGATGCGGTGACCGTTCTGGTTCGTGACGGATTCGAGCAGACCCTGGGCGTTGTATTCGTATTCGGTGGTTCCGCCTTCGGCATCCGTGACCTTCGTCAGCTGATTCGACGAGTTGTAGGCGTACTTCACTTCCCTGCTCAGGGGCAGCTGCATCGAGGCGAGGAGTCCGGCGCCGTTGTAGGTGAACTTGACTTCGCGCCCAGCGTAGTCCTTCGCGGTGGCGAGTTTGCCTTCGCTGTTGTAGGTGAGCGTGAGGCCGTCGCCGTTTCGGTCCTCCTTCGCGAGCAGCCGGCCTTCTTCGTTGAACGTGAGTTTTTCGTCGTTCTGCCGCGTGAGCACCCACCCACCGCCTGGTTTAGTAGTGAGCACGCTCCTGGTGCCGGGTCCCCCGGTGTAGCCGCCTTCGCCGTTCGGCGTGAAGGTCGTCTGTTGGCCGTCCTCCGAGTACAAGACCGCGTTGCTGCCTTCGGTTTTGATTAGAACGTTGAGGGAGTCGGTCCAGCCAGTCCCGAGCGGGCCGTCGTAGGGGTTGGAAGAGGTGTAGGAGCGCGTGAAGTTGAAGGCGACGCCGAGGCCAGGCATCGACGCGTCGGTCTCCGTGGTGTTGTACGCACCCGTGGCGGTGTTCACGGGCTCCGCGGCATACCCGGAGGGGTTGTAGGAGTCGTACGATCCGCCCGAGCCGTAGGTCTCAGCTGCTGGCGTTGGCGGGGGCGGGCAGTAGCGGTAGCCGCCCGCGGTCGTCGAGGTCGCCTCGGGCTCCCACGAGCCTTCGCTGAGCGAGTTCCCGCCGCTCACGTAGTCGAACCCGCCTGCCAGCCCGCCGGCGGTCACCGCGGTGATCGTGGCCCCGCACGGCGGCACGTATTCGAGCGAGGAGAAGTAGAGCGACGGCTCCTCGAGGTCGACGCTTCCGCCGACGCTGAGGTGGCCGAAGCCTCCCGTCCCGTCGAGTTCGATGCTGCCGTCGATTGTCGTCGCACTCGCGGCGCTGACAACGACGCCAGGGGAGATCTCAAGCGTACCGTCGAAGGTGGTATCAGGCAGCGATAGCGAGTGTGTCGCGTGCACGTGCCCATCTACGGCGACTTTGCCGATGCTGCCGACAGAGGCGAGCGTCGAGGTCACATCACCGCCAAAGACGAGTTCCGCCGCCGCCGCGCCCGTGACCGATGATCCTGCTTCCAGTCCAAACGTGCCACCGAGCGTCAGCTGCCCACCAACCACATCCAGCGAGCCTGTGTCGTGCGTCACGAGGCAGCTCTCACCAAAATAGTCAGGGTGTTCAAACGACCCTTCCGACTTGATCGACCCCGAGTCCACAAATTCACCAGCCGGGATAGCCGGTTCCGCCGGTTCTTCGCGCGCCGGCTTTTCGCAACCCCCACTGAAATATGAGCCAGCAGCCAGCGTCAACGACCCCGTATTCACGAACTTCGCGCCGGCCGCCACATTGTTCAAGGGGTAGTCATAGCCGCCAGCGATCGTGGCCGCCCCTTCATTGAGCAGCTCACCAGATTCGAGCGCAGCGTATTCCAACACTAGGGTCTTCCCGGCCCCAACCGTCACGACCCCCGAACCAGCGAGCCGACCACCCTGCACCTTTAGCGACGGCGACGCCGTGAGGTTTCCCGGCCCTTCGTAGGTGCCGCTGATAACCGTCTTCGGCAGCGAGAATGCGTGCTCCGACTTGAACGTTCCGCCGATCTCGACCGACCCGATACTCCCTACCGTGGCGAGCGTCGAGGTCACATCACCGCCAAAGACGAGTTCCGCCGCCGCCGCGCCCGTGACCGATGATCCTGCTTCCAGTCCAAACGTGCCACCGAGCGTCAGCTGCCCACCAACCACATCCAGCGAGCCTGTGTCGTGCGTCACGAGGCAGCTCTCACCAAAATAGTCAGGGTGTTCAAACGACCCTTCCGACTTGATCGACCCCGAGTCCACGAATTCGCCAGCTGGTACCGCTGGTTCCGCCGGTTCTTCCCGCGCTGGCTTTTCGCAACCCCCACTGAAATATGAGCCAGCCGCAAGGGTCAACGACCCCGTGTTCACGAACTTCGCACCAGCCGCCACATTGTTCAAGGGGTAGTCATAGCCGCCAGCGATCGTGGCCGCCCCTTCATTGAGCAGCTCGCCCGATTCGAGTGCCGCGTATTCCAACAGCAGTGTCTTCCCCGCCGCAACCGTCACGACCCCCGAACCAGCGAGCCGGCCACCCTGCACCTTTAGCGACGGCGCGGCCGTGAGGTTTCCCGGTCCTTCGTAGGTGCCGCTGATAACCGTCTTCGGGAGCGACAGCGCGCGCTCGGACTTGAACGTGCCGCCAATATAGACCGAGCCCACACTCCCGACCGACGCAAGCGCCGAGGTCACATCGCCATCGAAGACGAGTTCTGCGGTCGAAGCGCCCGCGACCGAGGAGCCACTTTCCAGGCCGAACGTCCCGCCCAGCGTCAACTGCCCACCGACCACATCCAACGAGCCTGTGTCGTGCGTCACGAGGCAGCTCTCACCGAAGTAGTCGGGGTGTTCAAGCGACCCTTCGGACTTGATCGACCCCGAGTTGACGAATTCGCCGGCTGGTACAGCCGGTTCCGCCGGTTCTTCCCGCGCGGGCTTTTCGCAACCCCCACTGAAATACGAGCCAGCAGCGAGCGTCAACGACCCCGTGTTCACGAACTTCGCACCAGCCGCCACATTGTTCAAGGGATAGTCGTAGCCGCCAGCGATCGCCGCAGCGCCTTCATTGACCAACTCCCCTGATTCGAGCGCCGCGTATTCCAACACAAGCGTCTTGCCTGACGCGATCGTCACGACCCCCGAACCACCCAGTCGCCCGTCCTGGACCTTCAGCGACGGCGATGGCGTCAAGTTCCCAGGCCCTTCATAGGTGCCAGAGATCACGGTCTTCGGCAGCGACAGCGCGTGCTCGGACTTGAACGTTCCGCCGATATAGACCGAACCGATGCTTCCCACCGAGGCGAGGGTTGAGGTCACATCACCGTCGAAGACGAGTTCCGCTGCCGACGCGCCCGTGACCGACGATCCCGTTTCCAGCCCGAACGTCCCCCCGAGCGTCAACTGGCCGCCAACCAGATCCAAGGAGCCTGTGTCGTGCGTAACGAGACAGCTCTCGCCGAAATAAACGGGGTGTTCAAGCGACCCTTCTGACTTGATTGATCCCGAGTCCACAAATTCACCGGCAGGCACAGCCGGTTCCGCCGGTTCTTCGCGCGCCGGCTTTTCGCAGCCGCCACTGAAATATGAGCCAGCAGCCAGCGTCAACGATCCGGTATTCACGAACTTGGCACCCGCCCCAACAGAAGACCCAGGGAAGTCTGAAGAGCCGGCGATCGTGGCTGCGCCTTCGTTGACCAGCTCCCCAGATTCAAGCTGTCCATCTTCCAACAGAAGCGTCTTACCTGACCCGATCGTCACGACCCCCGAACCAGCGAGCCGCCCATCTTGTACCTTTAGCGACGGCGCCGCAGCGAGGTTTCCCGGGCCTTCGTAGGTGCCGCTGATGACCGTCTTCGGGAGCGACAGCGCGTGCTCGGACTTGAACGTGCCGCCGATATAGACCGAGCCGATGCTTCCCACGGAGGCGAGCGTCGAAGTCACGTCACCATCGAAGACGAGTTCCGCCGCCGAAGCGCCCGTGACCGACGATCCCGTTTCCAGCCCGAACGTCCCGCCCAGCGTCAACTGGCCGCTGACGAGATCCAGCGATCCCGTGTCGTGCGTCACGAGGCAGCTCTCACCGAGATAATCAGGGTGTTCAAGCGACCCTTCGGACTTGATCGACCCGGAGTTTACGAGTTCACCGGCCGGCACAGCCGGTTCCGCCGGTTCTTCGCGCGCCGGCTTTTCGCAGCCGCCACTGAAATATGAGCCAGCAGCCAGCGTCAACGATCCGGTATTCACGAACTTGGCACCCGCCGCCACTTCGAGCTGCCCTTCGTCGAACCTCGTCGTGCCGTGATCTACGACTTCAGCAATGTCAATCGCCCCGCGTGTTGTCGTGACCACGCCCGATGCCGGCACGAAGATCCTGCCGTCGCCCGCAATCGTGCCGTTTACGTTCAGCGCCGCGGCTTCGAGTTCCTTCGCAACTTCTATCGTGCCGTTGACCGTGAGGAGCCCTGGACTGGTCGACGGGATTTTCGTGTCGCTCAGCTCTAGGGAAGCGTTAACTGTGAGTTCGCCGGAGTTCGTGAGCCCGCCGACGATCTGGGGTGTGTTGACGTCCACGGGCAGGTTCGCGGCGCCGGAGGGAACGCAGACCCAGTCGCTCGTCGAGGGCACGTGGCCGTTGCTCCAGTTCGAGGCCTCGTCCCATTCCGTGTTCGTGGCACCAGTCCACGTGTCGGTGCAGCTCCCCGTGGTTTCCTGCGCCTTGACCGTGATCGTGGCCGCAGCAGCGTACTGTTTGAGCCCGTTGTGGGCAAAGAGCGCGTAGGAGTAGGTCGTGCCGGCGGTGACGGTTTTGTCGGTGATTTCGTGCGTTTCACCGCTGGTTTCGCCAACGAGCGTGCCTTCCGTCGGTGACGACGGCGGCGTGGTGCCGACGGCGCGGCGAATGACGACGCCTTGGTAGTCAGCGCCGGTCGGGTTCGTCCACGACAAGGTGATGGCGGAGCCGGTGTTGTCGGCGATACCGACGCCGGTGACCGGCCCCGGCGCTTTCGTCTCCACCGTGAATGTGTTGGCCGAGCTCTTCCCTTCGTTGCCGGCTTCATCGGTCTGTGTAGCCTGCGCCGTGTACGTGCCGTCGCTCAGAGCCGTCGTCGGCGTGGTCGTCCAGCCTTTCGCGGCAACGGGTGCACTCAGCGTCTGCACTGGGGCGCCCGTCGCGGTGGCGCCGGTGTAGATCTTTACGGTCACGGTCGTAGCGGCGCCGTGTCCGGTTTCCGCGCCGCCGGTGAGCGTGGGTTTGGACTGGCCAACGACGGCGCCGTTCGCGGGTTCGGTGAGCGTGACCGCCGGCGGGGTTGTGTTCACAGTGAACGTGACCGGGCTGCTTACGCCCACGTTGCCGGCTTCGTTTTCCTGCAATGCCTGGGCGGTGTATTCGCCGTTGAAGAGCGGCGTAGTCGCCTGCACGCTCCACGCGCCGCCCGTGGCGGTGGTTGTGAGGGTCTCGACGGGCGTGCCCGCCGCGGTCGCGCCGCTGTAGATGTTGACGGTGATCGCGGGGAGGTCGCCGGTCGCGGTGCCCGCGCCGCCGGCGAACGTCGGCGTGGCGTTGTTCGTTTCAGAGCCAGTTTTCGGCGTCGTCATCGTCACCGTCGGCGCGATCGTGTTCACGGTGAAGGTGTTGGCGCTGCTCTTCCCTTCGTTGCCCGCGGCGTCGTCCTGCACGGCCTGGGCGGTGTACTCGCCGCTCGTGAGCGGCGTGGTCGGTGTGACGTGCCAAATACCGCCGATCGCCGTGGCGGTGAGGGTCTGGACGGGCGTGCCGGTGGCTGCAGTTCCGCTGTAGACGTTGACCTTGATCGTGGTCGACGCGCCGGCTTCGGTGCCGGCAGCCCCGCCGAACTGGGGCTTGCTCTTGTTCGTGGTCGAGCCATTCGTTGGTTCCGTCAAGGTCACGGGCGGCGGTGCGGTCTTGACCGTGAACGTGGCCGGCGTGGTCTTGCCGGTGTTGCCGGCCTTGTCGCCCTGCGTAGCCTGCGCGGTGTACTCGCCCGGACCCAGCGCCGTCGTCGGCGTTGCCGACCAAGTCCCACCGCTCGCGGTCGTCGACATTGTCTGCGTAGGCGTGCCCGATACGGAGCCTCCGCTGTAGATGTTGACGGTGATCCCGGGGAGATCGCCGGGGGCGGTCCCGGCGGCCCCACCGAGCGTCGGCTTGGTCTTGTTCGTGTACGACGCGTTGGGCGGTTCGGTGAGCGTGACGAGCGGTGGGGTCAGCTTGACCGTGAACGTGTTGGCGCTGCTCACCCCCACCCCCGCCGCAGCGTCAGCCTGGCTGGCCTGCGCCGTATAGATGCCTTCGGCGAGCGGTTTCGGCGTGGTCGCCCAACTGCCCGCAGACTCTTTGGTTTCCAGGGTCTGGACGAGCGAGCCGCCCACTGTGAGGCCTGAGTAGATCTTCAGCGTCACGGTCGTGGAGTCGTTCGCGCCGTTGCTCGCGGTGCCGTCGAAGAGCGGCGTGGCTTCGTTCGTGAACGTTTCATTGAGCGGCGCGCTAAGGCCGACGACGGGCGGTTCGGTTTCGACCGTCCACTTCGCTTCGGCGGGTGTCGGGTCGACTTCGCTCAAGCTGTTGACAGCGCGCACCTGGAAGACGTGGGCGCCCTCTGCGAGGCCCGAATAGGTCTGCGGGCTTGAGCACGCGGCCCAGGCCGCGCCGTCCAGGCTGCACTGGAACGTGCTCGGCGACTCAGTGGACGTGAAGTCGAACATGGCCGCGTTCGAGGCGACTGCGCCGCTCGGGCCGCTCGTGATCGTGGTGTCGGGCGGGCCCGCCGGGGTTTCTTTCGGCGTTTCTTTCGGGCTTTCTTTGGGAGATTCTTTCGGCGCTTCTTTGGGTGCTTCTTCGGTTTTGAAGCCTTTGACTTCGCCTTTAGGGCTGAACGTGACCGAGCCCGCGCCGTGGCAGAGGTGCTTCTTCGACGCCTCGTGCACCTGCGACAGGACGTCGGCGCAGACCTCGACGGTGTAGGTGCCCGCGGCGGCGTTCGCCGGGAGTTTGAGATGCCACGTGGCCTTGTGCTTCTGCCCGGGCTTCAGCACGGACACGGCGAACTTGCCGAGTTGCACCTCGCCATGGGTGGCACCATCCTTCCAGGACACGCCAGCGGTCGTGGCGCGGGTGCGCGCCGTGCCGGTGTTCTCGACGGTTGCGGTGCCCGTGAGCGTTCCGTCTTCGTCGAGCTTCGCGCTCGCGCTGGTCACGCGGAGTTCAGCGAGTTTGTGAGCGGCCGTGATCGCGTAGACGCGCGGCGGTTGGTCCTTGCCGGTCGCGGCGATGCTTGAGACGACTGGCGTGGCCACGGCCGCGAGGGCCGCAGCGATCAGCGCAACACGCCATAGACGGCGCCGCCTCGCCTGAGTGTGTTTCGTCGTCCCCCAAAGCATCCTGGTTGCCAAGCCTCCGGTCCTAGCCTCGGGCCCTATACCACCAAGTAGCTAACGCAGAGGCGGGCGATCCTACAGCAAAGTCCACGTCGGCACCAGACGGCTCCTCGGAACGAGCCCGACTGCGCGCCCAAACGGCCGGGCGTAGCTCGGGTCCGGAAACCGGCGCTCAAAGGGGTGTCCTCGGTCAGCCGCATAGTGCGGCGGATACTACTGGGTCCTGTCCCAATTGTATCTGGCACTATTGGGACAGGTGCCGAAGCATCGTCGGGCCATGCCCGACCCGCTCGACATCTTCGCGGCAAACCTGCGCCGAATCAGGAAAGAGCGCGGTCTCAGCCAGGAACGCCTCGCTCACGACGCTGGCCTCAATACGACGCACGTCGCCAAGATCGAGCGCAGTGAGCGGGAGCCAGGGGTTCGCACCGTCGCCAAGCTCGCAGACGCACTGGGCGTCCCTGCGGCCGAGCTGTTTGCCGGCATCGGCACGCATCGACCTTAGGCGGGTCCACGTCAGCTCTGTGCGAGTAGCTGTCGGTAGACGAGGCGTGTCTCGCGGGCGGGCTCAAGGCCGAGCTGTTCATCGAGGGAGCGGGTCAGCTCGTCGTAGCGGCGGGTGATCGACTCGCGCAGTCCGAGGGCGTGTTCGGCTTGGAGCGCAAGGCGCCAGCTTGGCTCGTGTAGCCCGTCGAGTGCGATGGCTTGGTCAGCCATTTGGAGCGCGCCGCGCGCATCCTCGCGTGCGAGCCGTGATCGTCCGACTCTCTCAAGTAGATCGACAAGGGTTGCGTGGAGAACCCGAACCTCTCCCTCGGCCCATAGGTAGTCGCTGCCCTCCAGCGGCTCTCCTCGCCACAGCGCCAGCGCACTTTCAAGGGCGGCCGGATCGTGGCTCGTGTCATCGCTGTTCGCAGCGAGCAGTCGGTCGAGGGCATCGAGGTCGACCATGCCCGGCGCCAAGCCGCTGCACGTCCTCCTAGAGCTCGATCGCTCGACCGAGGCATCCGAAGTCCTCCGCGCCAAGGCAAAGCGATACGCCGAGATACTGCCCCACAGCAGCCTGCGCGACCTCGACCCTGTTGTGATCCTCGCCACGCCGAGCGAGCGCCGTACACGCGCCGCACGGGCAGCCGTAGCGAACATTCCCGCGCCGCTCAGCGTGACAACGTGGAACAGTGACACCCAGCGATCAGTGCTGGCTACCGTCACACATTGCGCCGCCGACGCCCGCTCACATTTGCCGCAAAGACAGGAGGCAAATCTTTAGCCAATCTTAGAGCAAAACCCCTTGAAATTAACCGTGTGGTCTGGTCTCGTAATGAGTATGGAAAACGCAAAGCCCGACATAACAGTAAGTCGCACACTCAACACCACCACTTACGAAAGTAGCGAGTTCGGGATCATCCTCGCAACCGTTGACCGTGCCGGTAGCTACTCATGGCGCGCGGCGTGCTACTTCGCCCCCGACGAGTACGACGAGGAGATTCGCGGCAGCCGCGCGGCAGCCGAGACGATCGCGCTGCGTCACACCCAATCAGTGATCGACGCACTGTAAAGGAGACACGACCATGACCACGACAACTGACACCCCGCGCCGCACATACCGCGAGCGACGCGAAGCGCGAGCCGAACGGCTGCGCGAATGGGCAACCAAACGCGAGGCACGCGCCGAGCAAGCCGCCGCATCGGTGGATGCACTCGCAAGCCTTATCCCCTTGGGGCAGCCGATCCTGCGCGGGCACCACTCACACGGACGCGCCGAACGCGACCGCGACCGCATCGTGAACGGGACACGCCGCGTTGTCGAGCACTCGACCAAAGCGCGCGAGTTCACCAGCCGCGCCGAGAACATCGAAGCGGCAGCCGAGCACGCGATTTACTCCGACGACGCCGACGCGATCACACGGCTAACCGAGAGGATCGCCGGGCTTGAAAGCGAACGAGACACGATCAAGGCATACAACGCGGCGTGCCGCAAGGGAACGGCGGACCCCGCCACGCTGCCGGCGAATCTCGCACGCGAGCTTGCCAGCAGCATCCGTGTTTGGGGTGACGTTCAATGCCCCGGCGGCCGGTTCCCGAGTTACACGCTGCGCAATCTCTCGGGGAACATCAGTCGTCAAAAGCGCCGGCTTGCCGCACTCACGGCGGGGGCGTCACGATGACCGCCGCCGCCCGCACATCAGACGACGTAAGCGTGACCGTGACGCCATCCGTTGCCCGCGCCTTGCTCGGCCTCGCCGGGTTCGAGCGCGACGAGCGCGGACGCTGGACGCACGACGATGGCCGGTGGACGTGGGCGACCGACGAGGCGCTGCGATGGGCGCTCGTCACTCTCGCCGAAGATGACGACGAGCAGTACGCGGCCCCGGCACGCAGCGCGGGGCAAGTGTGCTGCCTAACCGCTCTGAGCAGGGATCGCGGCTCGCTTACGGCGTGGAACATGATCGCCAGCGGCGATGTTGCCTGCCGGTTCAAGGACGGCTCGATCGTTCGCATTGGTATCGACGGCCGCTACTTCAACGCTGATCGCGCGGCACTCGCGGCACACACCGAGGCGCAGGAAACAGCCATCGCCGCGCTTGCCGAGCGCAACGGCCCACTGATCGCCCATATCCCCCGCTTCGACGCCGACACCGTTCTGCAATTCGAGAACGGGAGCGTATTTCGCATGGCCGCCGACGGCCAGTGCATCCCTGCTCCACGCTCGGCAATCTCTCAACACAGGGAATCCATCTAATGCCCACCCGGCGCACCAATGCAGCGATGCCGCCGCTGCCCGGCGCTCGCTTCGACTTCCCCGCGCCGGGCACTGGTAGCCTGCCAACGTCGCGGCAGCTTCAACCGAGCGGAAGGACTCCATCATGCGCATTCGTGTCGTCACAGTCGCCGCGCTCGCCGCCTCGTTTGGGCTCACGACACCCGGCGTAGCCACCGCAACGATCCACGCTGGCCGCATTGTGTTCCCCGAACCGCACAACCCTCCGAGCATCGGCGTACCGCCGCCTCCCGCGGTCCAGACCAAAGAGTCCACACGCGAAGTCATCATCCAATACAACGCGAGCGCCGGCACCGTCACCCTCCGCGCGGAAGTGTTCGACCCAGCTTTTTGGGGCGAACAGATTGGCGAAAGCTTCGAGCTCGGCTCGAAATGCCTCAGCTACACAGAAAGCGTGTTTCATCCCCCCGATTTCAACGCGAACATGAGCGCCAGGCCGAAACGCACGGGGCTACTCGGCGAAGAAGTAGGCGGCGTCACCGGCGAAGCGACACTACGCGGCTACACAGGCCATGTCAGCAGCATTGGCACGTTCAACGGCCGCTACTTCGAGATCACGTTCACGAGCAGCGCGTTTCGCAACCAGAACTGGCATTGCGCCATGCTCACATCGGACGGCTTCCCTTGGCCGCGCGTTCCCCTTGGCGGCTGGCGCAAGGCGAAGCGACCGCGCAAGTAGAACGCACGGTCCCGGCGGCAACCCATGTCGTCCGGTCGCGCGCCGAAGCCGCTGTCGAACGACAGCGATTTCGTGTTAGGCTCCGCGCATGTTCAGGGGATGGCGGTGCATCTTGATCGCTTTCGCGTCACTGATGATCGGCGTCGGCGCAGCGTCCGCACTGACGACGGTCACGGTCAAGCGCTGCGGCTACGTGGCCAAAGGCTTCTACGGCAAGGACGCGATCTATCCGTGGCACATGTCATGCGCGCGGGCCCGGACAATTCTTGCCGGTGCCATCAACCCACACGCCAAGCACATCGAACTGACCGCGGACGGGGCCGCCACCGGCGACGCCGGGCCGGTACTCATTGGCGGCCGCTGGTGGGTGTGCGGGGGTCGTATGGGGTTCTATTTCTGCGGCTATCCCTACCGTCCGGCCTACGTCTCAGGGATCGGCGGCGGAACGACTTGGAAGGGGCCCTTCACAGAAGAGTCCGACTACAACGCGTGCTCGGCCGGCGGCACCTGCGGTCCCCGAGTTGTTGTCTATCTGCCGCACTGAGCGGCATTGCGCTGGCGACAGGTCGCCGAACACAGGACAGTTCACGAACCTGACCTGGGGAGCCGTGTACCACTAGCCCGGATCTTGCAGTAACGCCTTAACCATCCGCGCCCCGGGTATTCCGGGGCGCGGGGATGTCCGGCTGAGCTTGGAGAATCGGGGTTGCTGAAGTCCTGTTCCCGAGCTCAGGAGGATCACCTTGAAGGTGCAGCGCGATGGCCGCGATTTCAAGGTAGTTGCAAGGCCGGACGGAGACGGTCTGGTGTCGCATTCGGGCAGCGCGATGCTGGTTCAGATCGCCGAGAAGACCGGGCTGAGGAGAGCGCTCTCACAAGAGCTCGAGGAGCTGAAGCTCAGGCATTCCGGGCACGACTTGGGCCGTGTCGTCCGTGACCTCGCGGTGATGCTCGCCGACGGCGGGGACTGCCTTTCAGACCTCGGGGCGCTTGGCGATCAGGCCGCGTTGTTCGGAGCTGTCTGCTCGGACGCGACGGCCTTCCGGGCGATCGACCGGATCGCAAGCGACCCCGGTGGACTCGAGCGACTGCGGAGCGCTCACGCCCGCGCACGGGCGCGCGTGTGGGAGCTCACGGGAGCGCCGGAGGTCGTGGACATCGACCTCGACGCGACGCTCGTCGGCTCGCACTCTGAGAAGGAGGGCGCCGCCGGGAACTTCAAGGGCGGCTACGGGTTTCACCCGATGCTCGCCTATGCCGATCAGACCGGTGAAGCGCTCGCGGGGGAACTGCGGCCCGGGAACGCCGGCGCAAACACCGCGGCTGACCAGATCACGGTCTCAGAACACGCGCTCGAGCAGATCCCCAAGGAGCACATCGAGGGCGCAGAGATCCTGCTGCGTGCCGACAGCGCCGGCGCGAGCCACGAGCTCCTTGACTGGTGCCGCGAGGCCCGGATCGGATTCTCGGTGGGCTATGAACTGAACGAGGTGGTCCGCACCCAGATCCTCCAGATCCCCGATGGGGACTGGGTTTCGGCTGTTGAGCAGGACGGCACTCCGCGCACCAACGGACAGGTGGCCGAGCTCACCGCGGCCCTTGACCTTGAGGGCTGGCCCGAGGGCTCGCGGGTGATCGTGCGCCGTGAGCGCGCCCACCCCGGCGCGCAGCTCACCTTCTCAGACCACGACGGTCACCGCTTCCAGGCGATCCTCACCGACCAGACCGGCGAGCCCGCCGAGCTCGAGCGCCGACACCGCGCCCGCGCGCACGTCGAGGATCACATCCGAAACGACAAGGACACCGGCTTGCGCAACCTGCCCTTCAAAGAGTTCGAGCACAACCGCGTCTGGCTGGCAATCGTCCAGATCGCACACGACCTCATCATCTGGATGAAGCGGCTCCTCTTCACCGGCACGCTGGCGCGCTCAGAGCCCAAGCGGCTGCGCTACCGAATCCTTCACGTCGCCGGGCGCCTTGCCTTCCACGCCCGCTCAGCGACACTACGGCTGCAGGCCGGCTGGCCCTGGGCCGCAGAAGCTCACGAGCGCGTTCGAGCGCCTGACAGCGCTCCCGGCGCCATCGGGCTGAGCGCGCCGGACAGCGCACTCAGATTCCGACCAGCCCGACGCCAGCGGACGAGCGAAGCATGCCCGCCAACGAGCTCCCAGTGCCGCGAAGCGCGACCAGAGTGTCCTTCAACAAGGAGCGCATGCCCGAGCAGGACACGCCCGGGCGACCGAGGCTCAGCGAGCCCGAAAAGCTCACATCAAACGCGTTACTGCAAGATCCGGGCTAGAGGCACTAGACGACCTTCTCTCATTCGCACAGGGTCTCTCACCGACGCCCTAATGAATGACTGAAAACCGAAAGACTGCTGACCTTCCGCTCGCCGTGTGGCCGTGCGCGCAACGCACAAGTCAGTGGCAGCGATACGGTCGCTACCTCGCGGAGTCCAACCGGCACCCCGGCAAGATGCTCCCCGCGCTCGCGCGCCGGGCAGTTGAAACGTACAGCGACCCGGGCGGGCTCGTGGTCGATCCCATGTGCGGGATTGGCACGACGCTAGTTGAGGCAATCGACCTCGGGCGACGCGCCATCGGTGTAGAGCTGGAGCCTCGCTGGGCCAAGCTCGCCGCCGCCAACATCGAGCACGCACACGAAAGCCCACGTACTCGCGCACTCGCGCAAGTGGCCGAAGGCGACGCACGGCAACTGGCGCGTGTGCTCACCACCCAAGCGCGGCGCCTCGTGAGCCCCGGGGACAGCACGGTTCGCCGCACGGCATACGGCGTCGCCGACTTGATCCTCACTTCGCCCCCGTATGCGTGCGAGGTCGCCGACCTGAACACCGTCAGTGGACCCGAGCCGCTGCGCCGGGATGACACGACCAACTACAGCCGCGACCGCCGCAATCTCGGTCATGCACGCGGGAGCGCGTACCTCGTGGCTATGGACGACATCTACCGCGCGTGCGCAGCGGTGCTCAAGCCCGGTGGATTCCTCGTGTGCGTCACCAAGGACATGCGCTCGGGCGGAGGCGGCGCGCTACGCAACCTCTCAGGCGAAACGATCGCACTCTGCGAGGACGCCGGCCTGATCTACTGGCAGCGCGTCATAAGCCTGCTGGCGACCGTCCGCGACAGCGAATTGGTCATGCGCCCGTCGTTCTGGCAGACACTCCACGCCCGCCGCCGCCGCGCGAAAGGCGACCGCACACAAGTCGTCGCGCACGAGGACGTGCTCGTGTTCCGCAAGCCCCAGACGGCAGCAACCAAAGCGAGGGCAGTACCGACGCGGAAGGCGGCTTGACCATGCCTGCTGCTGCGCGCAAGGCGGGCGGCGATGGCCTGGAGGTCTGCCGTTTTGGAGGCTCGACCGACACGTTCTGTCAGGGCCTTGAGATCACGGCTCGGGTCTGGTCTGATCGAAGGCAGCGATGCGCCACGCGCGCCGGACACACCGAGCACCAGCAACCGCGACCCACAGCCGTCCGGCACCCAGCTCAGGTCACACGCGATCCTGCGAGCGGCGGCGCCTACGGCACGGGCGCATGACCGGGCGCATGACGGCACTGACCGAGCCGACAAACGAGCCATGGGTCACCAAGCAGCAGCTCGCCGACCACCTGCTCGTGACCCGCCGTTGGGTCGAGCTTCAACAGCACGCCGGGCTTCCCTACCTGCGCATGGGCGGCCTCAACCGCTATCGCGTGTCAGAGGTCGAGGCATGGCTGCGTGACCGTTACAACGCACCCGGGAGCGACTGATGCCAAGCAACCGAGGCACGCGCCACAAACCCAAGTGGGTCGGGCACGTCGAATACAAGGAGCGTAAGAAGTGGGTTGGCACGCACGACAACATGGACGACTACCGCGAGGCAGAGCGTCGGTGCCTCGCGGAACTACGCGAGGAAGTCGATAACCCGTCCAATCTGCGCCTCACCACGCCGACCGTCCTTGAGTTCGCGGACGCCACGATCCACGAGAACGGCCGGATCACGATGACGTGGCCGGACGGCGAGTCGTGCCAGAAGGCAACCGGGCGGCGTGATTCGTCGGTGCGGCGATTGCGTGACGGGCTGCGACCGTTCGTCCGCGAGTTTCACGACCGACCGATCGACAGCTTCTCTCGTGACGAGGCGGTGACGTGGACACGGCCGAAGGGCGCCAACATCCAGCAGGCAGTCCGGCAGTTCTTCAACCACGCGATCGACCGAGGCTTGATCGAGCGCAACCAGTTCACCCGCCTTGGCGCGAGCAAGCGAAAGCGCCGAGTAGACCGACCCGATTTCGAGATCATCACCGACGAGCAGTACGAGCGACTGCGCCGTGCTGCACGCGAAAGCCGGGCCGACGATTACGGGCTCATCCTTGAGGGCGCGACCCTCGGCGTCGGCGACGCAGCGATGCGTCCCGGCGAGGTATTTGCGTTGCATCGCCCCGATATTCACTTCTCGGAGAATCTGATCCATGTGCGCTGGCAGCTCGACCTCGACATGGGGAAGCTCACATGGCCCAAGGATGACGACGGCCGATGGGTCGTAATGAGCCCCCGCTTTCGAGCGCACCTAGAAACGATGCCGCGTCGAGGAAAGACGATCGACCGCACCAAGGGCGAGATCGTGTTCCCGGCGACGCGCGGTGGCTACATGCTGCGCAGCACTTGGTGCAACCTCTGGCACTCGGTACGCGCATCAGCAGGGATGCCAGGCCAAGAGTTCTACGAGTTGAAGCACCGCGCGATTCAATGGATGGTCGATCCCGTCGAGGACGGCGGCCTCGGCCTCGACCCCGCGACGGTCGCAGAGATGATCGGCCACGACGACGGCGGCTACCTCATCGCCACCGTCTACACCAAGCTAGGCCGCCGCCGCGCGCTCGCGCGTGCGCAGCGCGCGATGGACGACTACGAGCAGCGAACCACGCCCCCCGCCACGCCTCGCCGTCTGCACGTCGTCGAGTCGGCGTAGGCGTCCCGCCGACCGCAGGCGAGAGTACAGTGGCTCTCATGCCCGACACCGCTCTTGCCAACCAGCTTGCCGTGGAGGCCGAGCGTCTGCTCAACGCGACCAGCGAGAGCTACGTCGATGGCGATGACGTGGCACGTTCGATTGGCCGCGATCCGGAGGATGCCGACGTGTATCACGCCTTCCGCGAGATTGAACGCCGTGGCACGTTGAAGCTGGACGGCTGGGGCGGTGGCATGGGCCTTCCCCATTTCGTCGGGCTGCCTTAGTCGTCGCTCCCGAACGTCGAGCAATAGGCGTTGTGCCCTACGTCAAAGACGATGTTGGTGGTGTGCTTACGCCCGGCCACGTCCTCATACTCGATCGTCGCTGAGACCGACGAATCGTTGCCCGTGAAAGACAAGCTCTCTCCATCCCAGTTCTCGAATGTCACGACGCCGCGAGCGCCGACTGCAACGGCCTCCGTGGGGAACCGCGTCGTGCCTTTCCCGTGCGGCCCGGTGAACTCGCCGCCGACGTTGAGCGCCGGTCCCACGCCGACGTTCTCGACCGGCAGAAAGATCGCGCTGTAGCGCGGCAGGTCTTGTCGATCGGGATCGTTCTCGGACACCTGTGGTCCGCCTCCCGCGAAAATCTCGCCCCCGCGAAACGTGATGCGTTCGCCCGACTTCTGAAAAGGCACCAAGACCGGGCGGTGGGCTTCTTCGACCTCCGCACGCGACAGCTCGATCTCGCGTTGCGTCTGTTCAAGCTGTTCCTGGCCTAGCTGAATCTGGCGCTGCGTTTGCTTGAGCGAGCCCCAAGCAAAGGCCAGCGAGACGCCTTGAGCCGCCCTGGGTTTCGCGGAGACGGTGTTTGTAGGTTCTCTATCTTCTTTTGATGGGGATGGTTGGCTTGGTTTTCACAGCGTAGAGGTGCTCGATCTCTTGGGGTGGCCGGTCGCCCAGGGATTCGTGCAGGCGGGTGTTGTTAAACCAGGCGACGTAGCTGACGATCGCGAGCTCGAGCTGCGAACGAGATGTCCAGGTTCGGTCGGTGATGAGCTCGGTCTTGAACGTGTCGACGAAGCTCTCAGCCGCGGCATTGTCGTAAGCGTCGCCGACGGTTCCGATGGAGCCGAGGACGTCGTGGTCGTCGAGGAGCTGGGTGTAGTCGTATGAGGTGTATTGGCTGCCGGCGTCGGAATGTGCCACGAGCGAGACGTCTGCGCCTGGGATGCGTCGACGCAGGGCCATCCTGAGAGCGTCCAGGACGAGGTCGGTGCGCATGTGGTTGGCGAACTGCCAGCCGATGATCATGCGGCTGTAGGCGTCGATCACGAAGCTGAAGAACACCAGCCCCTCCCAGCAGCGGAGATATGTGAAGTCCGCGAACCACTTCTCGTCCGGCCGGCACGCCTTGAAGTCGCGCTTGACGAGGTCAGGGCTGCGCAGCGCCGCTGGGTCGGATTTCGTGGTCCGCCATGGCTTTCCGCGGCGCTTGGCGCCCTGGATGCCGTGCTGGCGCATCAAGCGTTCCACCCGGCTGCGGCCGACCCGCTCGCCCTCGCGCAGCAGCGCCTTCCACATCCGGCGTGAACCGTAGGCGTGGTAGTTGGCGGCGTGTAGGTCGTTGATGAGGGCGAGTAGCCACTCGTCCTCCACGGCCCTGGCTGAGCGTTGGCCGGTGGCGCGCTGGTAGTAGGCGGACGCCGACACGCCCAAGGTCTCGCAGATCGGCTCGACCCCGAAACGAGCGCGATACTCCTCGATGAACGCGCTCACTTCGGACGGTGTGGATCGAGCTCGCCCGCGAAAAACACGCTGGCGGCCTTCAGGATCTCGTTCGCTCGGCGCAGCTGCGCGACCTCTTCGCGCAGCGCTTTGATCTCCTCGCGCTCCTGGCTGCTCAGCACGTCTTTGCGGCGCCCCTCGTCAGCTTCGACCTGCCGCACGTGTTTGCGCAGCGTCTCGCTCTCGATCCCGAGATCCTTCGCGACGTGCGCGATCGGACGCCCCGACTCGAACACCAAACGCGTCCCGCGGTCCAACAGCTCCTTCGAATACTTCCTCGCATGTGCCATGAGCTGAGACTTCTCCCTCCGCCAGGCAAACCCTGGCATCGAAGTCTCCGCCAAACACAGGATGGCTCACCTGTAACGACAGCCAGCGCCAGCGTCCCGATCGCCGTCCAGTCCCATGTGCCGTTGAACGCCGCGAGCATGGAGCCAGCGTAAACCCCGAGTCAGTCGCAATTGCCGGCGTGGACAATTCCGAGCGCTCAGCGACGCTGCCAATTCGGTCACAGCGGCTAGGCTCGGCCAATATGTCGGAGTTGAAGGACCAGGAAGCGGAAGCGCGCTCGCTTGGCCGAGCGCTCCTCGACGCGAGCCGCATCTACGAGGACTTCTTGATCCCGCGCAGCGAAGGCCGTCTGCGCCGTCGGCGTCTCCCGCCATATCGGAGCGCCATCATCGGCCTTGTCGGTCGGCAACGCCGTTTCCTCCGTGCGGCTTACACGCTCGCCGATACAGGCCAGGTCCTTGAGGCGGTCGGCCCGCTGCGCTCGATGTTCGAGTTCCTTGTCTGCCAGCGTTGGCTCGCGCACGATCCAGACCGCAACTGGAGGCTCTGGATGGAGGACAACCACGCTGCCCTCGACCGCCTGCGCAAGCGGCTTCACGAGCACGCGCCCGCGCTCCACGACGCTGCTGCCGCGGCGCTTACGCCCGAGCAGCGCGAGGAGGCAAACGTGATCGCCACTGTGCGCACAAAGGTCGCTGGGGAACTCGGGGATCGAGGGAAGGGTCTACCTAACGTCGAGCAGAGAGCCGGCAAGGTGGGCCTCGCTTTCCTCTACGACCTGCTCTACCGCTACGAGTCCAGCGCAGGCACGCACCCGACGCTACACGCCGTCGATCTGCTCCTAGAACGAAGCCCTCGTGGGCTCGTGCTTCGCGGCGAGCCCACGGCGCAGTTCGCGGCCCCGCCCGTCTACCTGCACGGCGCGCACCTACTCTACGAAGCCCTCAACGAAAGCGGCGAACATACGCCGGCACTCCGTCTGCCCGAGTTGCCCTCACTTGGCCGCGACCTCCACGCGCTCGCTGAGCGGCACGCGAACGCGCGCTTGCCAAACTGGCAGGAGCTACTACCGAGCGAAGCGTTCGATCAGGCTTAGCTATCGCGTCGCGCCGTATCCGACGTGACCTGATTCAGATTCAGCAAACGCTCCAACAGTCGATGAGAGATGAGCGGGCGGCTACCTGATCGCCACCGCCTACACCAAGCTCGGCCGCCGCTATGGACGCCTCGCCACCTGCGCGTCGTCGGCTCCGCTGAGTAGGCTTTTGGCCTATGCGGCTATCTACGTCGATCTTCGATAGCAAGGCCGAGCGAGAGGCGTTCTTGGCGTTGGAGGCGCGCTGGTCCCCCAAGGTCAGACCATATCCGCAGCTACCGCTAGCGAAGCTCGTGAAGCTCGACATAAGCGACAAGTTGACCGCCGGGCAAAGGCGATTCTTTTACGCAACCAACGTGGACTATACGTTCTGCGCAGACGACGGCCGACCGCTGTTTTCGGTCGAGTTCGACGGCATCGGCGGCGGCTATAGCTCAAGCGGGAAATATCGCCAGGTTCGGGCGACCGTTGACCCGCATCGACGGTTGAAGATGGACTTCAAGCTGCGCGTGTCCGATCAGGTTGGGTTTCCGCTCGTCGTCGTTTCCTTTGACGAGCTTCAAGCGCTCGACGGCAAGGAGTCATTGACGATTCTGGACGGCATCGTGGCCCAGTTCGTTACTCGGCGAGAACAAGATGCTCTATTCAAGGAGCTTGTTGACGATCACGCCGGCACGATCGGGCAGTTGGCGGGCTCGGAGCGCGATGAGTACATGGAGGACTTGGTGCTACAGGCAGGTGTTCTCGCTGAGCTTGAGCACGATCCGATCGCTATTGCTCGCATGGAGGCTCAGCAGGAGGCAGCGCGTTTTGACTTGAGCGGGCATCGCAAGGAATGGGTGTTTGACCCTCCGCTCCCCGACCTCTCGGGGGGCTGGCCGCCTTCTGCTGAGGGTGTCAAGGCCCGCATCGACGCATGGGAAAAAGCCGAGCGAGTGGGCGTCCGGGCTGAGGTTCCGACACCACTAGGCGCGGTCGTCAAGACGGTATGGCTTCGTAACGTCGGTCATGGTTCTGGCCGAGGTTGTCCGTGACCTCGTAGAACTTTGAATGGCGGTCCTCCCGCCTCGTCCGCTCGTGTTGCGAGCGTGACAGGCGCCAACCAAGTCCGCGAGGACAGGAGGAACCGCCATGAAGAAGGTATCTGCGCCGCAGGTCGTGATGGCTGTCGAGGCTGTCGAGAGTTCGCTGCCACCGGAGATCCAGGAGGCGCTCGGTGAGCTTGTGGGGGCAGCGAGGGAGGGATTGCTCGCGCTGAGCGTCGGTGTCGGGCTCGGTGTTGTGCATGAGCTGATGGAGCTCGAGGTCGCCGAGGTCGTGGGCCCGAAGGGCAAGCACGATCCCGACCGGACGGCGAAGCGTCACGGCCACGAGGACGGGTCGATGACCTTGGGTGGACGACGTGTGCAAGTCAGCCGGCCGCGGATGCGCACGGCCGATGACGAGCGGGAGCTGCCGGTCACCACGTACGAGCACTTCGCCGACCGCGACCCGTTGACCCGGGCGGTGATGGACCGGATGCTTGCCGGTGTCTCCTCGCGCAAGTTCGCCGGTGTTGGGGAGCCCGTCGGCGAGGAGGTGCAGCGATCCTCGACGGCGACCTCGAAGACGTCGGTGTCGGAGATGTTCATCGAGCGCACCCGGACCGCGCTCGGCGAGCTGATGGGCCGGCGGCTGGAGGACATGCGCGTGGCGGTCATGATGCTCGACGGTCTTGAGATCGCCGGGCGCACGCACATCGTCGCGCTCGGAATCTCGACCGAGGGCGTGAAGATCCCGCTTGGGCTGTGGGAGGGGTCGACCGAGAACGCCACGCTCGCCCGGACGCTCCTGGCCGATCTTGTCGATCGCGGTCTTGATCCCGAGCAGGCGATCCTGTTCGTCATCGATGGCGGCAAGGCGATCCGCAGGGCGATCAAGGACGTGTTCGGCGAGCGCGCGCTGGTGCATCGGTGTCACCGTCACAAGGAGAGAAATGTGTGCGATCTGCTGCCCGAACGCGATCGTCCCGCCGTCCTGGCGAAGATCCGCGGGGCGTGGGCGCTCAAGGACGCCGATCTCGCCGAGCAACGCCTTGAACTCCTGGCTTCAGAGCTCGACCGCACCTGGCCCGACGCCGCCGCCTCGCTGCGGGAGGGGATGCCCGAGACGCTGACGCTGATGCGGCTCGCAATCACAGGAGGACTCGCAAAGACGCTGTGCTCGACGAACCCGTGCGAGAGCATGATCGAGATCGTCCGCCGCACTCAGCGAAACGTGAAGCGCTGGCAGGACGGCGATATGCGCAAGCGCTGGACCGCCGCCGGGATGCTCGTCGCCGAGCAGCAGTTCCGGCGGATCATCGGCTACCGCGATCTCGCCAAGCTCGTGGCCGCGATCGAACGCCACACAGCACGAGCCGCCCTTCCAATCCCCGCCGCCGCCGTTCACGCCGAGACACCACAAACCGTTACTGTCTGACCGTCAAACCCCGGAGGCCGCTCTCAAAGTTCCACGACGATCCGGACATCCTCTTCTGGCCTCACCCCACACTTGATCGCCGAGGAGGTCGCCCTGATGCTCGCCTTCAGGTCGGCCGTCGCAATCATGGGCGAGCACTTCGAGCCCAAAGCGGCCCATTAGCCCGGATCGTGCATGAAGCTGTGTGATGTGCGTGTTTTGGGTGGGGGGTGAGGGCTGGTGCGTGGTGGGCGTCGTCCGGGAGGCGTCGGTCGCTTGTGGTTTTGTGCGCCCGAGGCGCTGATGGCGGTTGAGACCGGCATTCGGGCACGCTTCGCGGGGCGCGTGGTGGTGGAGGTGAGGCTGGGTTCGGGGGCCGGCGGCTGGGGTTAGCCGGGCGGGGTGGGGAGCGCTCTGAGGCGAGCGAACGCGGTGGTGAGATCGTCGGCCCAGGGCCAGCTGGCTTGGATTCGTAGCGTTGCTGTGCGGGCGTGGAATGCGAGACGCGCGGCGACGTGCATCAGCCGGTAGCGCAGGCGCTTGGGCTCACAGCGGGCGAGTTCGCCGGTGAGCAGCAGGCGCTGGGTCCAGCAGAGCAGGTCGTGTGCGATCCGCACGAGCTCAAGCCAGACACGGTTGTGCTCGAAATCGCGGAATGGCAGGTTGCGCATGCCGGTGTCCTTGTCGTTGCGGATGTGATCCTCGACTCGTGCGCGGCCGCGGTGCTCGCGCTCGAGATGGGCGATATCGCCGGCCTGGTCGGTGAGGATCGCTTGGAAGCGGTGCCCGTCGTGGTCGGTGAACGACAGTTGCGCGCCGGGGTGCGCGCGCTCGCGGCGGACGATCACCCGCGACCCGGCCGGCCAGCCCTCCAGATCGAGGTGGCCGGTGATCTCGGCGACCTGTCCGTTGGGGCGCGGGCTCCCGTCCTGCTCAAGCGCCGGGACCCAGTCAGTGTCGGGGATTTCGAGGATCGCGGTGCGCACCGTCTCGGTCAGGTCATAGCCCACGGAGAAGCTGATCCGGCCCTCGCGGCACCAGTCCAGCAGCTCGTGGCTGGCGCCAGCGGAGTCGACGCGCAACAGCAGTCCGATGGTCTGGATGTGCTCGGCGGGGATCTGCTGGATGGCCTGCTCGGCCACCGCGATCTGGTCAGCCGCAGTGTTCGCGCCCGCGTTTCCCGGCCGCAGCTCACCAGCCAGCGATTCGCTTGTCTGATCGGCGTAGGCGAGCATCGGGTGAAACCCGTAGCCGCCCTTGAAGGTTCCCGCCGCGCTCTCCTTCTCCGAGTGCGAGCCGATGAGCGTGGCGTCGAGGTCGACCGTCAGACATTTCGGAGCGCCGGTCAACCTCCACACACGCGCCCGTGCCCGCGCATGAGCGTCGCGCAGCCGCTCCACGCCCGCCGGGTCACTCGCGATCCGATCGATCAGCCGGAACGCCGTGGAAGCAGAGGCGACATCGCCGAATAGCGACTGCTGATCGCCGAGCGCGCCGAGGTCTGACAGGCAGTCGCCGCCATCGCCGAGCATCACCGCGAGATCCCGGATCACGCGGCCCTGATCGTGCCCGGACTGCCGCTGCTTCAGACCCGCCAACTCGAGCGACAGCGCTCGCGTCAGCCCCGTCTTGTCGGCCACTCGAGCCAGCAACGCGCTGCCCGCGTGCGACACCAGCCCCTCTCCGTCCGGCACGACATCTACCTTAATCTGACGCCCACCGCGTGTAGGGTCGGAGACGAGCCGCCGTGTCTCGCTCGCGCGAGATGGTCTGCTCGTCCCCGCCCTCCGAACCGGACGTGCCCGTTCCCGAGCATCCGGCTCTCCACAGGTCATGCGTTGGCCGCACTGGTGAGTGTTTAGGTTGCAACGACGCTCCGGCCGGCTGGTGGGCCGGTAGTTCCCGAGGTCGTCCAGGGCAGGTGGTGTCGGCGCGGGTTGTATCGCGTGACCGCCACCCTGCTCGGCCAGTAGAGCCTAGTGCCCTCGTTGCTGCTCCAGTTGCGTCCCCAGTACCGTCGCCTGATCTGCTTCCAGGGAAGCCGCGAGTGCTTCTTGCGCAGCCAGCCAACCAGCCTCTGCCACAGGTAGTGGTCGAGGTAGGTGAAGGTGCGCTTGCTCGCGGCGTGTCGGTAATAGGCGGTCCAGCCCCGGAGGACTGGATTGAGCGCGTGCAGCAGCGCGTCGAGCGTGAGGTTCGTCGTGTTGCTTCCTGTCAGCTCCTTGATGCGGCGTCTGATCCCGTTAACTGCTTCTTTGCTTGGGAAGCTGAACGCGACCGGCGTTCGACCCGGCCTTGGCAGCCGCACGATGCGAAAGCCAAGGAAGTCGAACCCCTCATCAACGTGAGTGATGCGCGTCTTCTCGGGTGAGAGCGTCAGCCGCAGCCGATTACTCATCAGCTCGGCCGTTTGCTTCTTGAGGAACTCGGCCTGAGCTTGGGTACCACGAACCAGGATCACGAAATCGTCCGCGTAGCGGACCATTCGATAGCTGGGGTGGCCCTGCGCCCGGTGACGCGCGCGTTGCTGCCACGTATGCGCGCGCCAAGCCGCCTCGAAGTGACGGTCGAGCACCGAGAGGGCAACATTCGCCAACAGCGGCGAAAGGATCGCCCCTTGGGGCGTGCCCGATGGCGTAGCGGTCAGCGACCCATGCTCCCGCATGAGCCCTGCCTTGAGGAACTGTTTGATCAGCCCGAGCACGCGCTTATCGGTCACCCGACGGCCCAGCTCGGCCAGCAGCAACCCGTGATGGATGCTGCCGAAACAGTCCTCAACGTCTCCCTCGATCACCCACTCGTAACTGCGTGGGGGATTGATGAAGAACCGCACCTGCTCGATGGCGTCCTGGGTCCTGCGCCCGGGCCGGAAACCGTGCGAGGTGGGGCAGAACTCCGCCTCGTAGATCGGCTCCAGCACGAGCTTGAGCGCCATCTGCACGATCCTGTCGCGCACCGTTGGGATGCCCAAGCTTCTGAGCTTCCCTGAGCGCTTCGGGATCTTCCGCTCGCGAACAGGCTGCGGCGCGAAACTGCGGTCCTTTAGCGACGCTCTCACGTCACTGAGGACCAGCTCAACACCGATCTCCTCAATCCGTCTGCGGGTCTCGCCATCAACACCGGGGGTCTGCGATCCCCGGTTCTGCTTCACTCGCTCCCACGCAACCAGCAGCGTGGCGGGCTCACAGACGAGGTTGAACACATCACCAAATCTCTTGTGCTCATCCTCGCCCGCCCAACGATGCAGCTTGGCCTGCCATCCCAGTACCCGCTCCTGCGCCAGTCTGGCGTCAAGCGGCGCGGACGTATTCACGCCCGACCTCCCGAACGGCTTCTCAAACCACGGTCCTGCTGCCGCCCTTCCCCATGTGGCCGGCTTTCCCGGCCTCGGAGTACTACGACGGCTCCGCCACGCCCCGCGCGCATCAGCGGACAGCGCGCCTTGCCCGACCGCCACCGCGGCCCGGCGCGTCCGAGGCGCTTCCCACGTTCACTGTGATCCGTTAGACCGGATCGGCATGCGGCTATACCCCTGCAGCGCATCCGGCGAGCAATCGCAGTATCTCGCCAGCCACCACACCCAGCACATCAGACGCGGAGCAGGTCGCCCAGTGACAAGACGAACCCGTTGCTGCCAACGACCCACATCCGCCAGATTCCGGGTCGCTTCCTTGATAAAGGGGCTTCAGCCACCGCTTTGCTTTCGCTATGCCTCTCGGTCTCACTCGCACGCACGCGGGCGTCTGGCAGTGCCACCCGGCCGCACTTCGTCAGAGCGCTCAGCCGCAGCAACACGCTTCCGTGCCGCGACCGCCCTCAGCTTCAACGAGCCGCTACATCGGCCCGCGGCCGGCATCCCAGCCGACACGGCGAGTAGCCTCAACATGAACGACCACTCGATATCTCACAGCGCCTCGTGGCGCACGTCACCTTCAAGGTGATCCCCCAAAGCTCGATTCCAAGGTCTCGACAACCCCAGAATCCCAGCCCAGGCGGACAGTCAGCGGCCCCGACCACCGGGGCCGCAACTGCTTAACGCAAAGTCCGGGTTAGTCGTGCAGCGCTCCTTGGCGTCGTAGCGCCCGACATGCGCTTTGGCACATCGACACTCGCTGAGCGAGTCGGCGCCCGCCTCCACGGCTGCGGGGGATTTGCGGGGGGATTGCGGTCCTGCTGCGGGGGATTTGCGGGGGCCGCGACCACCGAAAGCCCGCAAACACAGGCGAAACGACTCGCGCCGATCCCCCGTGTTTTCGGGGGTTTTCGCCCGTGTTTGCTGGACTTCGCAAAACACTAACCAATCGGGGCGAACGGTTAGAGTTGGCTTTACCAAGCGGTTTTCGGGGCGCCTGCGGTCCCATCTGCGGTCCTCATACCGCGCCCGTACCAGCCGTCTCGCCGATGAAGGCCCGGCGTATGCCATCGTGAACGACCGTATGGCGAACTATCCACATCAGGCGCCCCAAGGTCGCGGGAGCCAGATCGTGGAGATCGCATGAAGTAGGTGCAAGCCGCTGCGGACCAAGGGCTCGTAGCCTTGCGGATGAGCCTGATCACCTGCGATCATGGCGACATGGCATCTGAACCTCACGTGACGCTGTCAGGGGACATTCGTCGGCGAGTACATCGTCAAGGACAGGCGGCCCAACGGCGAGCTGACCCTAGTACCCGACACCTACCCGGCGGCGGTCGTGCCCGAGTACGAGGGACGTCCCGCAACGGCAGAGGAGTTTGCCGCCTTCGAGGCCGAGTACGGCCCGTTCCTGCCGGCTGACGGCGAGGGGTAAATGCCCGGCGCATCCCGGCCCGGCGCGCACTTCCGCGTCGACTTCGACGACGCCACATTCGCCGAGGATCTCGAGCACACCTCGTCGGACACCGGACGGAAACTCGCCCAGAGAGAACGCGACAAGCTCACCGCCGAGGGGCTGCCGCCCGACCAGCTCAAGCGCTGCGACACCGAGGCCCGAGACGGCACCAGCCTGCCCGGCTGCGTGAAGATCTAGATCCCCAGGCCAGACGGGACGTGGGGGATGGTCTTCCAACTGCGCATCGGCAGCGACGGGCGGCCCTTTCTCGCCTGCCTCGCCTTTGGCACGCGTCACCCCACCGGCCCCTCTACCAGATCGCTCATCAACGAATACACGGCCAACCACCACGACGTTGACCGCCCCTGCCTACCGGCCGCATCGCGCGTAGCTCACGGCGGCAGACCTATCGGCGCACCCCTTCAACTCAACGACGTGTCCGTCGCGGACCGTCACGACCATGTAAGCGATCCCCTCATCCACCGGACGGTCAAGCTGCACCGGCTCCTCGGGGCGGAACGCCACGATCACGCGCGACCCGTCTTGGACGGTCTCCTCGATTCGGCCTCGCAAGCGGCCAGCGAGGTTGCGAGTCATCACGTCGATGATTGCCTTGCGGCCATCGCAGAGCTGCCGTCCTCCACGCCATACCACTGCGCATCGGGCGCCAGCACATCGCCCAAGACCTCCAGGCCACCCGCGATCAAGGCATCCCACGCCCGACGCACCAGCTCAATCTCAGGACTCTCGCCCATAGCCGTGATTGTCGCGCATCCACGCGCGGACGGCTGCGGTCCTTTTGCTCTCCCTGCGGTCCGTTTGCGGTCTCCAGACCAGCGAACAGCCGCGAACACGAGCGAACACGCTCCCCCGATGCTCAGCGTTTTCGGGGATATTCGCCCGTGTTCGCTGCTGTTCGCGGTCCTCTAACCAATCGGTGCGCCCGGTTCGGTTTGGCCTTGTTATGCGGTTTTCGGAGCCTCTGCGGTCTTTGTGCGGTCTCAAATCACGAGGCGTCCCGCGCGCTTTCATCGAGCAGCTCCTTGGCCCACCGGCATGCGCTCTCGGCGGCGGCTACTGCGGCAGCACGATCAAGTGCGGTCGTAGGCTCGTCGTAGCGCAGCGCGACCGCCCAAGGCGTCAGCCAATCGACGCCGGCAAGCTCGTCGGGCAGCGGCGCGCGAGCTGCGGCTTGCTCGGCAAGCATTTCAAGGTCGTGGCTGCGCGGGAGTTCGATTTCCGCGAGCACGATCGCCATCTTGAGCGCCTTCTCGACGGCCTGCTGCGCGTGGAAGCCGACAGCGCCATCGGCAACATCGGCGTGCCCGGCGAGCACGCGACAGGCGTGCAGGTCCGCGTCGGCGAGCCGCAACAGCGTCTCGGCGTACTCGACGTGCTCAGGACTCGGCGACAACGCGACCCTCGCGCAGCGCGCGCTCGACCATCGTGCCCCGAACCTTCGCGCGGCGCCGCGCTAGCGCCTCGTCAATCACGATCACGTCCACGGGAGCGCCGAAGCCTCGCAGCGCGCGCCGCAGCCGGACGGACTCAGCGGCACGATCATCAACCTCGCGCTCAATCACGAGGAAGTCAAGATCGCTTCCGTCGCGCGCATCCCCGCGAGCGTGGGAGCCGAACAGAATCACCCGCGCGGGCGACGACGCCGCGTCGAGCAGCGCACGTCCGGCGCTGTCGATCAGCTCGTCGGCGGCAACGCTGCTCATGAGCCATCCTCTGAGTCGGAGGCGATCGCACTAAGGGTTTCAACCGGCGTGCCGTCGTCTGCTCCGGCCGAATCGCCGAGTAGCTGGAAGATGTTGGACTGCACCCAGTCGCCATCAAGATCCTCATCCGCCGGGGGCGTCGTGGGCATTGTGGTTGGAGGCAGGTCCGAGGCGCCGGGGCGGTAGATGAGCCGCGCACGACGGGCTTCCTGACGGCCTTCGGGCGTCCAGAACTCCAACTGCTTGATCCGCTCAGATCGTGCGCCAGTCCAGTTACTCAGGTCGAGTGTAAAGCCAACAAAGCGTCGGCCACGATACCGACCAGTCTGAACTGAAAGATTTCCTATTTCATGCAGAAGACGCAAGTCAGCGAGCGCTTGGATCTCACGTCCCCATTCATCCTCTTGCAGTCGGGTTCCTTCAACCAGGAAGACATTCGTGCCGTTGATGTCGAGACAGAACTTCGCGACGTCCGACAGCCGCTCGCGGACTGCGTCAGCGTTCGGCCCGGCATCTCTCGCAAGATCCTGCTGCTTCAGCGAGGAAAGTTCCGCTGACGCCTCGTTCACGTCCTCCGCACCGATTCGGTTGTGCTGCCGCGTAGGGTTCTCACCTCGCTCGTTCGCCTTCCGTAGGGCAGTTTGCGTCAGGTAAAGATAGTCGCGCGCAACACCGCCAGAACCGAGCACAAGTCGCTGACGACCACCCTCTGTAATGAGGGCGTCAATCGTAACGCCTAGCGGCTGACATATCCCCGAGAGAACAGCCTCAAGGAAGCTCTGGGCGGCCTTGAACTGCGATAGCGTGATATCCAATGAAATCTCAGAGGCGTCCTGCGGAATCTGCATACCGCGCGGAGGATCACTCTCGACGAATGGGTTCAGTCGGTGCCGCACGCCGCAGACCTTGAGGAAGATGTTCAGGTTCTTGACAACCTGATGGAGATAAGCAAGTACGTCTGGCTGGTCCTTGTAAGGGACGTGGTAGAAGTCATCGAGCACAATCAAGGTCGGCCGCTCGCCGAGTGCCTCCTGCGCCGCCTCGAGATCCTTACGGATCAGCACTGCGGCACTAAGCAGTCCGTCCATCTTCGTTTGCTCTTCACTGGCGACCGAGGTCTCTTCGGTGTCTTTCTTGCGATGCCCGCTAACCCCGCCCTTGGCACCTTGCCCGCGGTAACGAAATCCACCAAGGAGTCCGGCAGCTGCCTCAGCTCCCTTCGATTGGAGTTCGTGGACCGTGCGCTGAGCAATCTGCGGCTGCGCAAGCAGTCTGCGCAGGATCGCCGTTAGTCGCTTTAGCTTGCGACGCGGCGCGGCCCGCTCGATTAGCTGGTCGATCCGATACCAGACGTCTGGCCTAAGCCGCTCACCCAAGCCTGTCAAAAGCTCGATCAACAACTCGATGAGAACATCTGGATAAGGACGACTGCGCAATGTCTCGATGTCGACGAAGACGACGTTACTTTCTATTTGCTCCTGACTCTGGATCTTTCGCAGGAGCGTCGACTTGCCGACTCCGCGCCGTCCAAGCACGAACTGATGGCGGCGTGCCGCCGTCTCCTCCAAGACCCCAATGCGGGGGGCCACGAAGCGGTCTGCTGTCCGCTGGTCGGCGCGTGCTGCCTCAGCCAAAGCCGCTAGGAGCTTTGGCAACTGCTCATCTGAGACAGGATGAACCACGTTCGTCACAAACCTCAATATAAGCGCGAGAGCAGATCACTCCGGCCGCGTTACCCAATGCGCTTGTGGTCCTTCTGCGGTCCGTTTCGGCCGTTGCTGCGGTCCCTCTGCGGTCCCAAGCCCCGCGAACATCCCCGAAACCCCGCGAACTCGGCCCCGCCATCGTCAGCAGTTTCGGGGCTTTTCGCCCGCATTCGCAGATATTCGTGGTCCTTGAAGACAATCGGGGCGCCCGGATTTGAACCGGGGATCCTTTGCATACTTCCCCCCGGGCCGACATCAGGGAAACACGGTCGTTGAGCGGTCGCCCGCCGGGTTCCCAAATTATGACCATGTGCAGGAACTTCCTATGGGCCCGCCTGGACTCGAACCAGGGACCTACCGATTATGAGTCAGCGGTTTAGGCTCTGCTTGGCCCACTTTCGGCGGTATTAGCCCCACTTTCCGGCCCTTACGGCGCCCTCGCTGCGCCCTCTAGGGAACGGCTGGGGAACGATGTCGCCAGCACCTCCTACGCAACTGGCCTTTGGCGTTTTGTCAAGCGTGGTGTTGGCAGGGGTGTTCGTCCGTGCTGTTGGCGCGGTTGTCGGGGTTGCTGTTGGCTGCGCTCGTTGCTGGTTGCTGGGAGCGGTGAGATGGCACGCCGTGGCCTGATTAGGTGCGCGTGCGGCCTTGGTGGCCAGGGGCCTTGTGCGGTCTTTGGCGTGCGCAGGGGCCCTTGTTGCGGGCGCGAGCTCGAGGGCTCGAAATTGCGGATGCGGGCTTGCGCTCGGGTGTGTCGTGAGACGACAGCCGTGGCTGGGTGTGGGCTAGCGGTTCAGGGCAGGGGCGACCTTCGCGGGGTTGTAGTCGACGTCGCTGTTGACCATGCGCCAGATCACGCGCAGCAGCCGGTTCGCGCACGCGATCACGGCTTGTCTGGCGGTGAGCCTTTGGCGCAGTGCGCGGTAAAGCGCCTGGAAGGCAGGGCACGCTTTGATGATGTGTCGGGCGGCGTGAAAGGCAGCGTCGCGCAGCTGGTAGCGGCAGCGCTCGGAGATCTTGCGTTTCGGGGTGCTTTGCCCGGAGTCCCTTGCGATTGGTGCGCAGCCGCCGAGCTTGCCGAGCGCGCGGGCCGAGCGCAGCCTGCGGACGTCGCCCGCGGCGGCGAGAAGAAGCGCCCGGTCGAGTTCTCTCAGGCCCGGCAGGCTGTCCAGGCGTTGTGCTCCGGGAAGTCGGGGGTAGAGGCGCAAGAGCTCTTCCTCGAGTGCTTCGAGCTGGCCTTCGACGAGCGCGCGGCGTCGCATCAGCCGCTGCAGCCTGGCAGCGTAGGCGCCTCTGGCAGCGCGGTATCCGACCGGGCGGCTGGTCTTCTCGATCAGCTGCTTGATCTTGTTGTGCCCGATATGGCGGTCGGGTGCGGCTGTCCGGACTCGACGCTCAAGCTCTTGCGCGCCGAGCCTGGTTGCGCGTGCGGGGTCTCCGCCGGTGACAGCGATCACGGCGCGGGCGGTGACGCCCCGCTCGCCGCCACGGAAGGTCTGCAGGAACTCGGGCCAGATCGTGTCCAGACAGGTCTTGACCGCGCCGCGAAGCCGACGGCGCTCGCGGCGCAGCCGCAGCCGCTCGAGACACAGCGCGTGCGCGCACGCCACCGCGGGCGTGTCGGGCCGCACGAGATGGGAGTAGTCAACGGCGCCGGCGAGGGTGCGGGCATCGACACGGTCGGACTTGGCGCCCGTGATGTCCCGCGCGCCGCGCAGCTTCGCGACGGTCGCCGCGTGAACCTGGCGCACCTCAAGGCCCTTTCCGGAAAGCTCCTCCGCGAGTGCCTGCCAGCGCGTAGCTGTCGGCTCGATGATCACCAGGACGCGACCCTCAAGCCCGGCAAGCTCTCCGAGGAACCCGTCGATGCCATCGCGGGAATGAGTGAACCGGAGCCGCCGGTCGGTCCCATCCGGTGCCCGCAACACCGCTTCGTGCGCCGCGCGGCGCCCCAGATCGATGCCGACTGTCCACGCGGGCTCGCCCGCGTGGACAGTCGCAGTCACGTCCGTCATCCTCTGCATCCAGCCTCCTCCGACAGTGGTTTAAGCCCGCACACACCTGGGCCAATGAGCTACTCGAAGAGGAGGCTGACCTACGTCACGGCGGCTACCAGCGAACCCCAACTTCCGCGCCAACCTAATTCGTTGGCCGGTTCGAGTTCTAGGGGGTCATAAGCAGCATGAGCAGAAACAGCAGCCCCACGGGGCATCTCCAAGTCACGCAGGAAGGCAGCAACGGACAGCGTGTCTACCGCGCCCTGTGGCGCGATGCAGACGGCGTGCGCGGGGCCAAGAGCCTTGGCCCCGCGCATGTGCGCGACTCCGGGCGCCGCACACCACGCGGCGCGACCATCTGGCGGGCCGGCGACGGCCCCCGCCCCACCCCCGAGCACCTCACGCCGAAAGACGCCCAGGAGCATCTCGACGCGATCCTAAGCGAGCTGTCCGGCGACATCGAGGAGCGCGACGAAGCCAGCCAGCTCCACACGCTTTTCGATGCGACCCAGGGCTGGGTCGCCGAGCGCCACCGAGACAAAGACCTGAAGCGCGCCACGCTCACCGGCTACGAGGTCATGTTCGAGCGTCTATATCGAGACCTCGGCGTACAGACGCCACTTCAAGACTTCCTCGACGGACGCCTGCGGGGCTACTTCGACGACTTCCCGTCCTACAAGGTCATCAGCGAGAAGACCGCCACGTGGGCGCGCGCCGAGGGCAAGAACGTTGAGCTGGTCGAGGTCGAACGCTGGACCGCTCAGCCGCAGGACAGTCTGCCCGTCGAGGTCGCCACCAAGGACGAGGCAGTTCGCATCGCCGACGAGCTGCCAGGAACCTGGCACCACCTGCGCCGCGGCGCCTACCGCGTCGTCCCGCTCAACGCGCAGCGCGCCAAGTCGGTCACCTACGCCAGAGCGCAGGAACTCGAAGCCGACGGTTGGATCGTGGCTCGCCGCAAGAAACGCCTGTGGATGCTCGTCGCGCCAGCGGCGGCGCAAACCCGCAACGAGTATCGAGACATCTTCTCAGCCTGCCTCAACTACGCCGTGCGCCAGCGCTGGATACCCGCGAACCCGCTCGTGGAGGTCAAGCGGCGGAGCAAGCGCGAGCAGCGCGAGCGCGTGCTCCGCCGCGACGACTTCTACGACCCCAGCGAGATCGACCGCCTGCTCAAACACGCTCCGCGTGTCTTCGAGGAAGCGTTCTGGCTGTGCGGCGCCCACGCCGGCCTTCGCCTCTCCGGCGAGGCCCTGGGTCTGCGGTGGGGCGCCGTCGACTTCAACGCCCTCATCCTGCGCCCTTACGACAACTGGGTGCTTGGTCAGCTCGACACTCCCAAGACCTCCGACTGCGAGGCGATTCCCATGACCCCGCGGCTCGCCCGCGCCCTACTCAAGCTCAAGCAGCGGGGATACGCCACCAGCGATGAGGACTTCGTGTTCGTCAGCAAGATGGAGCCCGGTCGGCCAGTTCGGGACAAGCCCCTTCGAGCCGCCTTCAAGCTCGCCTGCCAGGAGGCTGGATTGAAGCCAATCAAGATGTACAACCTGCGCCACTCCTTCGGCACAAGCCTCGCCGCGAAGGGTGTCGACGTCCGCACGATCCAAGGGCTCATGCGCCACGCACGCCTGAACACAACCGAACAGTACATGGCCTATGCGCCACGGCCCGAGCTTGCGAACCAGATCACGCGAGCACTCGACCCCGAGAGCCTGCCCGAGAACGTCACGCCGATCCGCGCCGCGTCGACCGCCTCGTTCCTTGAGCGCCTCGAGGAGGAGATACCCGCCAAGTGGCTGCACGAGGTCGAACGCATCTTCGCCGAAGGCCACACGCCACTCCCGGCCGGCGACGGCTCGACGCCTCCCGACGAGCAGGCCGACTCGCGGCGGCACCTGGCGGCAGTTGAGGCGCCTCAAGATCGGTGACCGCTGGCTTCGAATCCAACCGGCGCTCCCTTTCTGCCAATGTCGTGTGAGACGCTGATCCGAGTGGGCGATACTGGTTTGAAGGGTGCGAAAGTTGGCTTTCTGGAGCGGGATTGCGCTATGGCCTGCGACGTGTGCGTACGCCCGGAAGCTCACCGCTAGAAGGGGACGTCAGCCACGCGTGAACCCGCTTGGCGCGAGGGCCCGGCGGCAGGCAGGACTGCTGAAACCCCGGTGGTGTTTCAGTTTGGATTGGCGGTGGGATAGGGTCCGACCGTCATGAAACGGCTGACGATCCTCATCGTGGCGGTGGCGCTACTCGGTGGCACGGCCCTGCTCACCGAGCATGGGCGAGCGACCGCCTTCTCTCCGCCGAACCACAATTGCCCGGCGGTCCCGACGCTCAGGAGCTTCAAGCGCGGCTACCCGATCCTGATCCAGACGCGCAATGTGTCGTGCGCGCAAGCGTTGACCATGGTGCAGGCAATGGAGTCGGGCGTCGGCGTGACGTTCGTCGGCAACCCCGAAGGTCCGGCCTCCCAGTTCCGCTGGAAGCTCTACGGCCTACCCGGCTGGACGTGCTTCGGCGACGGTAGCGGCTTTCCCGGTCACGGGGAAGGCGGGGACTGCTCAAAGGGAGCCGCCACCGTCGAGTGGTACCACGCCTAGACGCTCCGGAGGGAGGTCGCCGAATGGCGGAGCTTTCGCATGAGGCATGGCGCACCCGGTTGCTTCGTCGGCAGGCCAACGCCTGTAGGTCGATCGCAGCACGCTCGCAGTCGTGAGCGAGAAGCCGGGATCGCAACAGCCTTCCGACGAGGTCGCGGCCCGCGAGTTAATCAGGCTGGTCGAGTCTCACCTTCCGCAGCGCTGCTACCCGAGCGAGGGCAGGTGGCGGATGATCTGTGCGGCGATCGTCGTCCGCATGGCGGACACGCTCGAAAGCATCCTCGCGCTCATGGAGGCAGGGCTCGCAGTCGACGGGCTAACGCTGATCCGCGCACTGTACGAGGCCACGGTCAAGTTCATGTGGCTCGCGATCGACCCCGAGGCAAACCTCTCCGCATGGCTTCAGGACGCCGACGCCGCCGCCCGAAAGCACCACGACGAGACGCTTGATTACGGGATGGGACTCTTGACCCCCGAGCAACGAGCAGCGGTCCAGAACGCGAAGTCGCTTCCACCGCTCACCGAGCTTGCCGCCGCCGTCGACAAGCACTGGGAAGGCGCCATGCTGGGCTTCCACGAGCCGGAGACGGGAGAGCAGAAGCTCCTGACGATGCGTGGCCTCTACACGATGATCTACAGGACCACGAGCCTCACCACGCACCTGCAGCCCGACTCCCTTGAGCCATACATCGTCGATCACACGGCAACACCCCGAGTCGTCCAACGCGCCCCACGGGGGGAGCCGTCTCTCTTCTGGACAGTCGCTGTCTCCCTCTACTCGCACGCGCTCATCGTCTGCAACGACCAGCTCAATTGGCCGAACAGAGATCGCGTCCGTGCCATCAACGACGCCATGTACGCAGAGTCGTAGTCACTCGGCTTTTGTCTTCTTCTCCCAGCCGACGGGCAGCGCATTCTTAGTGCAGCAAGGTTTCGAGTTTCCGCGTTGCCTCACTGGCACTGCCGGGAAAACGCACGAATCGCACTTGCTGGCCTTCCCGCGTATGCCAAGGGCCGTCGAGGTCCGCAGGGGCCCAATCGCTGTCGTGAGGCGGGTAGGCCAACGCTCCGAGCGGGACATCGTGGCCTGAAAGGTATGAGGCCAGTTGGTAGAGGTCGCCACGGTCGACACCGCTGGGGCTGCCTCGCCACGACCGCAGGCGCTTGTACTTCGCGTCTACAACGGCAATCAGGTCGCCGGTTCCGTCTCGGATGAGGATGTCTGGCTTGAGTCGCCCGAGCTGCTTGTCGGCCCTGGGGATCGACTGTAGTAGATATGCGCCGTCCCGCTTGGACGTGCCGTGCTCGACGCGTGTCGGCCCGAACGCGCGACGCGCGCAATGTACAAGGAACAGCTCCCAGAGCTCGGCCACGTCGATCAGGACTCCGGCGGCGTCTGCGCTGGTGGCCGAGCTTAGATGCCCTCGACGGCGAGCGATCTCGTAGGACAGGCGCGCAACCGACTCGAAGCGCCGCGTGATTGGCGTGTAGCGGACACGCTGCAGGTCGGTTGCGTCCGGGAGCTTTGGCTGGCTGCCGACCACGGCGCGCACCTGACTAAGTACTTCGCCGGTTAGGACTGGACGCCATGTCGGTCGCTCCGGCAGCAGCGATCGGAGCGCGCGGTCAGCGAGGATCAGGACGCGGGCAACCGGGTTGTCGAAGTCGCGTTCGGTGCGGATCGTCGCTACGAGCGGCCGACGGCCGATGCGATGGCGGATCGTCGCGGGCGTGTCGAGCCTGCCCCGGATGAACAGGTCGTCGTGATGGGATGCTCGTCGGAGTCGAGGGCCGCCGTGACGGGCTGCGTCGGCAACCGCCGCCGACCAAACGCGGTCTATGAGCTGGACGATCAATGGACCGCCGGCGGCCGAGGTTGCTGCTTTGGGAATGACCGTGAGGTTGAGCGCATGCGCCAGCCACGCGCCTACAACGTCAATGCCAAGGCGTGGTTCTATGCGCAGTTCGCGGTCCTCGAAGCGCAGCTCACCGATGAAGCGCCCCGCCCACCAGTTGCCGTCCGCGCCTCGCCGGAGTGCCGGGTCGTCCTCGTCATCGACGCGGCTGGCTCCCGTGAGCTGCAGAACGTGATCGTGGTCTTCGAGGTGCTCGGCTAGGCGGCCGAGCCACTGCTCCTCGCTGGTGTCTGTGGGTGTTCTCGGGGAGAGGTCCTGGAAGACGACCGGGCTACTCACTCGACCTTTCCCGCGATCAGCACGTCCCGTAGTCGGCTCAGCTCGCTGGTCGCGGTGTCGGCGTCCAGGCCGCCGAGGTATTGCGCGAGCAGCGGTTCCAGCGAGAAGACCCAAAGGTCTTCGATCGACGGCCGTGGACGCCCCGTGGCAGTCCACAGGACGCCACCGCTGAGCTGCTTACGGCCGCGCAACCATCGGCCGGCGAAGAAGGCTGCGTCGAAGAAGTACGTGTGGCCGAGCTCGTACTGCGGGCCGAGGTGTGGCGAAAGCGCGATCTGCTGATTGAGGAGTGTGGCTCGCTCGGCCAGCCGTGTCATGTCGCCGACGGCGCGGTCCCATCCCCATTTGGCTGGTGCGTGCTCCGCCCAGCGCTGCTCGTTGACCTCGATGATCGGGTCTGGCTCGAAGCCGGCTGGCCGCCAGAAGAACCGCCGGCGAAGCGCGAAGTCCAGCTCCTCGACCGACTGGTCGATGAGGTTCATGGTCCCGATCACGAACAGGTTGTCGGGTAGCGACAGCTCCTGCGGCTCCTTGTCTACGTCGAAGCCCGGCAGTTGCGCCGGTCGCTCGCGGTTCTCCAAGAGGCTGAATGCCTCGCCAAAGAGGCGGCTGAGGTCGGTGCGGTTGATCTCATCCAAGACGAGGATCACAGGCAGCCGCTCGTCTGCCGGCACGGCGTTCATCTGCTCGACCAGCCGTGGCAGCAGGCCATTGACGTAGCTCGTGCTGCCGTCTGCCAGGAGCCGCAGGCCCCGGATGAACTCCTCATAGCCGTACCCAGGGTGCAGCTGCACCCAATGGACGTTCGCCTTGACGTACTCGTCCAGCTCGGCTTGCGAGCTGAAGAACCTAGCGGCCTTCCATCGCTCGAGCGCGACGCGACGGATCAGGCGATCGGCGAGCTCTCGCGTGCGGTGGGTCTTGCCCGTGCCAGGCGGCCCGTAGAGCACAATCTGCTTCTTGTAGAGCAGCAGATCGAGGTCGCTGGCGCCGTCAGGCCGATCGGAGCCGGGGTCCCAAATGTCGCGCAGGGGCGGCCAATAGAAGTCCAGTACCGGGCGTTCCGGCTGCGCCTTCAGCTCGATGAGCTTCTGCCGGATCAGCAGCAGCTGCTCATCGAGATCCTCGGGGATCTCCTCGCCGGTCAGTAGCTCGCCCGCGAACGCATCCACGATGTTCTGCTTGTGCGTCCGGCTGGACATCGGCTCGAACTCGCCTGGGCGCAGCAGGTGCAGCAGGATGTGGCGCATCTCGCGCACAGCGATGCCCTCCCCTGCGTCGTCAGCGAAGTCCCGCAGCGCCCACGGATCATCGAGCAGTCCGCGGCGCTCCTCGGGGTCGTCTATCGCCTTGAACCGCAGGCAGAAGTCGAGCAGGTAGCCGATCTGCAGGTCCCGGCGGACGTTGTAGCCCAGCCCCGGATTGCCGATGCCCTCGTCCATCGTCTCGGCCAACCGCTGCCAGTGTGGGGGGCGCTCCTCGCCGAGCGGCGCGATGATTGCCTCAAGTGTTGCCCGCTTCGTTGGGCCACCGATTGCGCCCACGGCGAACAGGAAGTAGACGGCGATCAGCTCGCAGACCAGCCAGCGGACATCCTCGGAGGCCGTTTCCAGTTGTGTCGTGAGCTTCTGGCCAAAGTTCTCCTCGGTCCCGAAAAGTGGGTTATCAAGGAAGCGCTGCCTGAAGTCCTCGAGATGCGGGATCGTCCAGATCGCCCGGTCGTCAAAGAGCAGCGAACCGCTCTCGATCAGGCAGTCTTTCCTCCACGCATCGACCAGAGCGTCGATCTTTGCCCGACCCGCATCGTAATCTCGCGCCATCGCCGGCTGATCCTATCCCCCCACTGGACGGCCGATGCCGGAGTGTCGAACCCGTCGGTCTGTGGCGGTCTAGGCTTGCGGTCGCGTCGCTTGGACACCGACTGCCGTAGCGGTCAGCCGATTGCCCGCTTGCGTAAACTTGCCGCGATGCCGAAACGCTTGGGAATCCTCATCATGATGGCTGTCGCGCTTCTAACAGTTCCAGGGGCGGCTCAAGCCTCTCCGCACCGCCGGCACTGCGGCTCCATCAAAGTCGATACAAGTCCGTTCCAAGTGTTCGTAGAAAGTGGCCCGGTATCTTGCGCCGGGGCACGAGCCGTCATGTATGCGCTCTATCACGGGCACCACCCTGAACGTTGTTATCGCCAGAACGCTTCGGAATGCCACAACGGCCGCCCGACGGACCGGGCCAACACCGTGATCTTGGTCGGCTCCTGGCAATGCGGCACAGGTGCCGGAGGCGGAGGCTGTACTCGTGGCCACGAACGAATCTCCGCTGCGTACATCGAGTCGTCCGCAGAAAAGACCGCACAAGCCAAGCGCGAAGATGCAGAGAATAAGGCGACAGCGATCGAATGTGAGAACAACCCCCACCTTGTCCTGATGCAAGAGGGATCGCCACCCCGCTACCTCTACGAATGCCTCTCAGAACAGAAGCTCGCGGAAGAATGCGGAGAGGGCGTGTGCCGCCAGCCGATGTATCAAGAATCCGAAGCGCTTACGAAATGGGAAGAACGCGTTGCGGAAGCCTGCCGCGCCGTCGGGGATATAGGCAGTCAACACACTCGCAGACCAGCCGGCGTGTTGGAATACGAGTGCGTGGCGGGAGAAGGGTCAACCAGCGTCGCATGGGTGTCCTTGCCGTACATGCCGCCCGAAGAATACGCTCGCTGGGCCGGGCCGGGGCGAGGTTAGTGCCTGCATCGCCTTGTCTGAGCCGCTTGCGGCGTGGTAGTCTGCCGGCCTAATGGACTTGGTGTGGAGGATGGGCCGGTTGAGACGGTTGATGGCCTTCCTCGTTGGGATGTTGGCCCTCGGGCTCCTCGGCTTCGCGTCGCCATCTTTGGCTCAGGCAGAGTCGCTTGAAATCTCGCAGGGCGCGGAACCAACCCAGGACGTGCCCTTGAGCATCAAAGTGTCCGGCATCGCTGATGGGCATCACCGCCTTTACGTATTCGTCAATAGCTTCGGCGGTTGCTCCTCTACGCCGGAGTTCGACGGCGGCTCCTCGCTGGCCAGCGGCACGACGTTGACCGCTGGGAGCTTTGAAAGGACATACAGCTACACGCCGACCTCGGTCCAGAGCTACACGCTCTGCGCGTACCTGGACGAAAACGAATTCGCTACGCCTGACGTGACTGCCACGACCACCTTCACAGCAGGCATGCCCGCCGCTTCAGCGGCGATTGAAATCAGCGGCAAACTGACGCAGAATATCCCGATGAAAATCAAAGTCTCCGGAACCACGGAGGTCGCGCGCAAGCTGTATGTGCTCGTCAATAGCTTCGGCGGTTGCTCCTCTACCCCGGAGTTCGACGGCGGCTCCTCGCTGGCCAGCGGCACGAGTGTCAGTGCGGGTTCCTACAGCGGCGAATACTCCTACACTCCGACCAGCATCCAGAGCTACACCGTCTGTGCTTACGTCGATGAAAACGAATTTGCGACGCCAGATGCCACAGCCACGAGTAGCTTCACAGCAGGAACGCCTGCCGCGTCGGTCTCGATCGCGGTTAGTCCAACTTCTAGCGAAAGCGGCCCGGTGAGCATCAAAGTCTCAGGCACGACCGAGGTCGCCCGCAAGTTGTATGTGCTCGTCAATAGCTTCGGTGGTTGCTCCTCTACGCCGGAGTTCGACGGCGGCTCCTCTCTCGCCAGCGGCACGAGTATCACGCCTGGTTCCTATAGCGGCGAATACTCCTACACGCCGACATCCAGCCAGACCTACACCGTCTGCGGCTACGTTGATGAAAACGAATTCGCTACGCCTGATGCCACGGGTAGCGCGACCTTCACAAACGTCACGCCCAAAACGCGAGCGGAACAGGCTGAACGTGCTGCCGCCGAAGCAGCCGCAGCAGCGGAACGCGCTGCTGAAGTAAAACGCGAACAAGAAGCGGCGGCGAAGAAGAAATATGAAGAAGAAGCGCCAGCCCGAGAAGCTGCTGCAGAAGCCGCGAACATCGCCCGCTATAACGCGGAAGTCGCAGCGGCGAAGGCCAGAGCTGACAAAAAACCCGTCACGCACCTGTCCGTCAGCGCCGTTGCTCACGCCAGACATTCCCGGAACGACCCCGGCTACACCAATCTGTCGCTAAACACTTCGCCGTATGCCCATATTGTCATCAAACTCTCGCGCTACGGACATATCACGCAGCACTTGGAATGGGGAGGAAGCTCAAAGGCCGTGGCAATGGTCATTCCCTGGTCGTGCAACAGTCCTGGTGGGACCTACCGCTACACGATCACGGCCAAGAGCAACGTCGGGAGGATGTGGATAAGACGCGGCGCTTTCAGCCCCGTCAGCGCCGGGCGCTGTCACGAATACGAGGCCCAAGAACGCGAAGCCCGCGAACAACATGAGCGTGAAGTTATCGCTGGTTATGAACGCGAAGCCCGCGAAGAACGCGAACGCCGGGAACGCTACGAGACGAACTGCCGCAAGCTGGGCGGGGAACCCGTTGAACTAAATGTTGGCGGCGAATACCGTATCTACTGCCGGGCGCCTGGCGGCGGCACGATCCCGGTCCCGTACTGAAAGAAGCGCGCACCAGCTAACAGCCGCGGGAGCGTCAGCCATATCGATTGATCAGATCGTTCAGGCTTGCGGTGCAGATCGAGTGCTCGCTCGCTGGCAGGGTGCACGTCGATCTGTACACCAAGCCATTCTCAGGGCTGCCGGCGACACCGACGAGGCCGTTGGCGGGATCAGCGCCGCCGCTCGGCCATCCGGAGCCCGCGACCCCTGGGGGGTCCTCGAAGAGCACGATGTTGGATCTGAGGTGGTAGACGCGCTCGTCCTGAGGAATGCCGCTCCTACAAGGGAAGCGGAGGTCGCGTGCGAGCGTCGTGAAGAATGGACAGGCGTCTTCCGCCCTGCAGGCGGCGCAGGCAGGATCGAGCGTGAGCGTGAGCCCGGCCGTGTGCGCATGGAAGCTGGGACGACTGTGTCCTTGGGGCCATACGATGACCTGTGAGCCGCCGTCGGCGGCGACGATGCCGGAGCAGCGCATGCCTCGCGGGCCGACCAGGTAGGCCTGGGTGTTCGTGTAGGCCACGAGCCCGCCCGTCGAAGGGGACGAGTGGTCCGTCAGTGTGGGCGGCGTGGGATGAGACGAGCCCGAGATGCCGAACTCGGTCGGGCAACGGACAACCGGGAGCGTTGCCGCGAATGCTCCGCTGCCATACACCGTTGAAAGGCCGGCCGCCAACAACACGACGACGACCAGAATGATCCGGCGCAGCACGTCGCGGAGCCTACCAGCCGCTCTGCGCGCTCCATCCGAGGATCGTCTACCTGTCCGCGATCATCTGGACGGCAGCCACAATCTCCCCTGCGGCTTTCTCACCTAGCTCATTGGGCCTGTCGCCGATCCACTGGAGCAGCCGGGAACCGTGGACGATCACGCATCTCTCGTCTTCATAGACACCTTCGTCGAAGTCTGACCAGAGCACAACGACCGCCTGAACCCATAGACGGTGGCCAGCCAACTGCTGGATCTCTGCCTTCAGCCTGGCTGCGCTGGCGAGCGCGCCCGAACGCACCCACGGACAGGGTTTGTCCTCCTCGGGGTCCAGCCGTCGCCGCAAGCACGGCACGCCGTCGCGCATCTCCACCGTGCCCCGCAGGTTCTTCGTCTCAAGAAGGAAGACGCCGGCCCGGCTCACCACGATGTGGTCGTAGTTGCCGCAAGCGCATTCGACATCGTGAACTACCAGCCACCGTGACCGATCCAGCCGCGCCAACGCCTTTGCTGTTTTCCGCTCGCCTTCGGCGCCCACCTGCCAGTTCTCGATGTATGCCGGAGGCGAGTCGCGCATCACCATCCACACTCCCAGACCGAGGCCAAACGCCGCCCCGGCAATCCAGGCGGCCACGTTCCCCTCTACGACGAGCCCAACCAATCCGCCCAGGACAAACGGTCCGAAGAAGAGAGCGAGAAGCGGGCGGCTCCGTGAGCGCCAATTGCGCAGACCACGCCTGTATCGGCCGTGGGCATAGCCGCCAGCCCGCTGGGTAGCCGCACCGAATGCCATATGCCAGCATCGGCCCGATCCTTGGCCGGCCTGAGCTGGCCGAGACGCTTCCTATTCCGGGGCCGCGCGAACAGATGAAAACGGGGAGCCGCGACTCCCGCGTGCGGCCATGCCCGCGCGATTGTCGCACGCCCGTTGGGCGTGCCGCGCGTCCGGCATCGGCCCCACACGGGGTGAGGCCCTTGCGAAAGGACGTCCCATGTCTGGATCGGTTGCGGTCGCAGCTCCCGTCGAGGGCGGCAAGCGCGGCGAGTTGTTCGGCGGTGCCCTGACGGATGAAGCGCTCGATTCCTCCCGCAGCGTGCTCGCCACCACCCGCTTCGGTGACATGCGCGGGCTGCAGCAGTTCTACACGCCGCCGGAGGTCGCGGCGTTCATCAAGCAGGCGATCGACCCGTTGGGGCGCCTGCCCGTGCTCGACCCCACCGCCGGCAATGGCGCGCTGCTTGCGCCCTGGCCGCGCGATCAGCGCTTCGGCGTGGAGATCGACGGCGATCAGGTCAGGGCCGGCGACTATCACGCGATCACCGGCGACGTGCAGCGTGCCTTTCCGATGCTGCGCAAGCTGGGCGTGCAGGTCCCGCAGATCGTCGCCAACCCGCCCTTCGGGCTGACGTGGACCGACGGCGCCGGGCGGCCGGAGAACAGCACGGTCGCGGTGTGGCGCATGAGCCTCGCGCTGCTGGCCCCCCAGGGCGTCGGAGCGTTCGTCTGCGGGCGCGACCGCTTCCGCCGCGAGGTCCTCTCGCGCGAGGACGCGGCAGGCGTGTTCGCCACCGTGGAGTGCAACGACCTGTTCGAGGGCGTGGCCCTCCCCTGTCTCATCGCGTTCTTCGTCGGGCCGGATGACCGCAGCGACGACGGCGGCCTGATGGTGGAGGCCGAAGCTTCCAAGGAAGAGCTCGCCGAGCGAGCGCTCAGCCACGAGATCAAGACCGCGCTGCGCCAGGCTGGCCACTACTACCTCGGCACGTTCTCCGCCCCGCCGGTAGGCCCGGTCGAACCTTGGCGGCTCGTCGGGCGGGAGCTTGACCGTCGGCGCCGCGAGGAGGCCAGCCAGCGCCCCACCTACGCCGTTGAACTGCGCGCCCGCGATCGACTTGCGATCCGGCCTGGTCCGTTCGTGCGCCAGGCGCTCGCAAAGGCCGGGCGGCTGAAGCTGGTCGAGACGCTGCACAACCAGCCGGTCGGGCACTTCGCGCTGAACGCGCTGGACTGGCGGATGCTCGGCGAGCTAGAGCAGGAGTGCGACCTGAGCATCTCCCCCGCGGTGCGCGAGGCGGTCGCACAAGTCGCCGACGCTGCCGAGCGCGAGGTCATCCCGCTGTACGAGGTCCGCCCGCAGATGCGCCTCGGATACCTCACTGACCTCGACTCGATCCTCTGCACCAGCTCAGACCGCGAGCGCGGCTTTCAAGCGGGCAACCGGTACCCGCTGCGCACGGACTCCCGGATCAACGTCACCAGCGGGCAAAAGGTCACGCGCAACAAGGACGGCGAGCCGGTCGTGCGCAAGTACGAGGAGGAGGCCAAGGTGCTCCTCATCAAAGTCGCCGACAAGGAGTTCTCGGAGTCAACAGAGGACATCGAGTACCTGCTTGAGCACTTCGAGATCCCCAACCCCGGAGACATCGCCACCCGGTTCCCCGAGGAGGTCGAGCGCCAGCGCCAGATACTCGACGAGATCGCCGCGGACGGTCGCACCAACGGCAAGGACCCCGCGTTCGATTGGAAGCGCTTCCAGCGCGAGGACCTCGCTCGCGCCCTGACCAAGACCAAGGATGGCGGCGGATTCATCCTCAGCTGGGAGCAGGGCGGAGGCAAGACCCTCGGCGCCGCCGGCTACGCGCAGGGCGCGGTGCGCAACGGTGCACGCAACCAAGTCCTGTTCATCGTCCCGCAGGACCTCATCCCGCAGTACCGCCAAGACATCTCCGAGAAGCTCGCGATCGAGGTCGAGCACATCGCCACGCCCACCCACGCTCGGCGTGTCGCAAAGCAGCTGCGCGCCGGCGGCGAGGGCTGGTACATCACCCACTACGAGGTGCTCTCGCTGCTCGGCGTCAAGAACGAGGCGCTGCCCGTCCAGAACGTTCCGATCCACGAGGACGAGGGCGAGCGCACAGTGCTGGACTCCACCGAATTCTGCCCGGCCTGCCACGCCTCCCGGCACGGTGGATGGCAGACGGACAGCCCGCTCGTCTGCTCCGCGGTCCACACCGAGGAGGTCAAAGGCGAGGTCCGCAGCCGCACCTGCGGATACGTCCACAAGCGCCTGCGCATCAAGAGCGCCGCGCACCACCTCGCCCCCGCCTTCCGCGACGGCGTGATCTGCATAGACGAGGGAACGCTCATCAAGGGCGACGATTCGCAGCGCAGCAAGGCAATCCGAGGGCTACAGGCCCGCAACAAGCTGCTGGCCACCGGCACACCGATCTCCAACTACGTCAACCAAATCTTCTGGCTGATGTGGTGGTGCCTCGGCGACTCAAGCCTCCGCTTCCCCTACAGCTACGACGGCGGGCTCGCCGCGTTCGAGGTCGACTTCTGCGTCCTTGAGTACACCTACGGCCGCCAGGGATCAGCCACGGCGCACCGGCGCGAGAAGCGCAAGGTGCTACCGCAGATCACCAACGTCAGCCGCTTCTGGCGGTTGAGCGCCGCGGCGATGATCCGCCGGCGCAAGCGCGACTTCGGCGAGCCGATCGTCCCCTGCACGCTGAAGACGGTCAGCGCCCCGATGGGCGTCGCCCAGCGCGAGCTCTACGAGAAGTGGCTGAGCAAGTCCACGTTCGCGTCGTTCTTCACATGGAAGTACCCCGACCACGCGCTCGTGGCCAGCGGCCAGATCGAGCGGTTCGCCGCGGCGTGTGGCCAGCTCACCAAGCTCGAGTACGCCACCACCGCCCCGGAGGCCGCGACCGACCGCGACTGGCCCGGCCTGGCCGGACTTGCCCACTCCAACTGGACACCGAAGAACATGAAGACGCTCGAGCTGATCCTCCAGCACGTCCAGGCAGGCGAGAAGATCCTCGTCGGCTCAGACCTCATCGAGACCGGCCGCTGGCTCTGCGACCGCCTCAAAGAAAAGGGTGTTCGCGCCGGGCACATCGTCGAGGAGCGCAACGGCAAGCCCGCGACGGTGAACCCGAAAAAGCGCGCGGTCGTCATGCGCGACTTCCGCCACGGCAGCCTCCAGGTGCTGCTCTGCGGCATCCCCGCTATCCGCCTCGGACACAACCTCGACACCGCCTCAGTCGTCGTGGTCGACGGGCTCGTGTTCTCCTACGAGATGTTCGATCAGTTCATCGCCCGGGCCCACCGGCTGTCCTCCCGCAAGCCCGTCACCGTCTACGTCATGCTCACCAAGGGCTCGCTCGATGAGAAGAAGTGGGCGCTACTCTCCGCCAAGGCCGCCGCCGCCGACCTCGCCCTCGACGGGCAGCTCATGGACGAGCGCGAGGAGCCCATCTCCCTGGAGCAGGTCCTCAAGGAGCTGCAGGCCAAGGGCGTACCACTCACCGGCGAGGAGATCGCCGAGGCAGAGCTACGCGCCGCGTGGGAGGCCACCAGCAACGTGATCCCGCTCCTGCCGCGTCCCAAGCCGTCGGCGCCGATCCAGCCACTCGGGGAAACCGAGCAGCTCGAGCTGTTCGCGGCCTAGCCGCAACGCCGCTTACTTGAGGCACGGAGCCGGCTTCCGCTCCAGATAAAAGGAGCGGCCAACCAAGGCCCGACCGCGGCTTTCGCAACTCGGTCGGCGGAGGGTGCGATCACCCGGTCGAACCCGGTCCTGCTCCTCCTGACGGCCTCGCTGGACTAGCAGTTGCTACCGGCGCGACGCGCGCCGGCTACTCGGACCCGGCTTCGGCGACGTCCGGTTCAGCGCTCGCCAATCGAGTCGCCAGCTCGTCCGCCTTGATCGGCGTTGGCGATTCCCTGAGTTCCGTGATCGCATCTGTCAGCCGCTTCGCGGCCTCTGGGTCCATGTCGCCGAGGATCGCGTTGCGCTCTACAACGAGCCGGTTTGCGTCTTCGAGGTCAGTGCTGTTAGCTTCCGCGAGTTCGTTGTGGAGCGAATTGTGGAGGCGGACCATCAGCTGGCCGTGTCGGAGTGCGATCGGCCGCAACGCGAACGACTCGGGTTGACTCTTGATGAACGCTCGCGCCGGAGCCTTCCACCCAGTCCACCCCAATAGGTTCGTAGCGCTTAGCTCTATCTCTCCGGTGGCGGGGCCTTCGGGGTCGAGGATTCGTACGGCGTGTCCCAAGAACGGGTGCGCCTGGTGAAGGACGAAGTTCCGCAAGTCCTTAATGAATGGAACCTCGGGGTTCGCGATCACCTCCGCCTTGCGCCTCTCAAACTCCTCGGCGATGGTGCCGGTGCGCCCTTTCATCAGGCGCCGTGCATGGTCAACGAGCGTTGCCGCTCCGGCGACGTAGTTGTGCAGTCGCTGCGTGACGGCCGCCTCGTACGCCTCGCGCACGTCGGGCCGGTACATGTTCTGAAACAGCTCAACCGCGAGCGCCTGGTCCCACGTTGGCCGCGCGAGAAGCGCAAGTAGCTCGTCTAGGTTTCGGACGAGTACGGCGTTGACTGTGCGCGCGAGTTCTGCGCACGTGATGAACTCCCGGTAGCCGGGGTGTTCGTTCAGTCGGCGCTGGACATCGTCCAAGCGGTCCCGCGGCGATGTTTCGTCGTGTCCACTACTTGCGTCGTCCACGGCGCCTAGCGCCAGAGCCGACGCCAGACGCCGGCTCTGCCAAGCGCCCGACCTACGACGATGTTCTTCGCGCGACGCGGTCCTTTGCCGGTGCGCACCGCGCGACCTGTCGCGCTAAGCCGGGCGAGTTTGTAGAGCTGGGATGTCAGCGAGCTACGGCGTGCCATCGCAGCATCATACGATCACAGCGGGATGAGCTGGCGCGAACATCTCCCTGGTGATCTCGCATAGCTCAAAGACATGCGCAACCGGATCGTAGGCTCGGCGGCAGCTCGAACCCACTCGATTGGGGCTAAAGACCCTCTCGGCGCCAACCCGGCCAGGTCCGATGGCTCGTCGAAACCTACCTGGTCCAGGTGTACTTGATCGGGTTGGCGGCACCCCGCTTTCGGTACTCGTCCGGGACGCGCTTCCCCACGTACTCCGCTCGCAGCTCGGCTGGGGCCTGCTGCCCGACGAATGCAAGGCGTCCAGGCGCGTCCTCGTGGCCGGGGAAGTCGGCGGCCGTCGCGGGAAGCCAGTCCTCCGCGACGAACGCGTCAACGATGAGCCCTCGGAGCGTGGCGAGGATGACTTCAGCCTGCATTGCCTTCCGCCGGCTGATCTTCCAGGCGTAGCGCGTGGCCTCGTAGAGCGATGTCTCGGCCGCGCTGCGGTTGACGCTGATGAGGATGGCCTTGTGCCGAAAGTCCGCTGACGGCGCCGAGTAGCGACGTATGATCTCGCGGGCATGCATGGCGCCATAGTCGCTGGAGCCCGTCCCGCCGGCAATGTTTGAGAGGCCGGGGTAGGCATCCATAAGCGCGGCCTCGACCTCAAGCGCCGTCGCCCCATCCATTCCATGCCGGTGGATGACATGGGCGACCTCGAAGCCGGCAACGCGGATTTCGCGGATGCGCTTGAGCTTGTCACTGAGGTCGTCGCCCCCTTGGCTCAGCTCATCGTGGATGTGCGCAAAGACACGGTTGCCCTGGCCCTTGCCGACGTAGAACGTCTCGCCGTTGCGCGGGTCAATGAGCCGGTAAACGTAGGTCTTGAGCTTGGGCACCACGTCCGGCGGGAACACTTCGGCCTTCGCCATCGACCGCGAACGGTATCCGTGGTGACGGACGGCCGGGTCGGCGTGTCGGAGCGCTGACCGTGGTGCTCGGGCTGATCCGGTATTGGGCCGACGCGAGAGACTCGCCGGGCCGCGCCAAGCCCCGGACCCGTGGGCTGGCCTACCATCAAGAGCAAGGCTCGCACAGCCGATCTATGGGGAGCAGCCATCGCACTCCCCGCCGAGGACGGCATTGAGGGCGACGCCGAGGGCTGCTACATTGTTCGTGGGCTGTACACCTGCACAGGTGAGCCTACAGTCCGATCTGAGACAAGCCCTGGGAGACCGGGGCTTGTGCTTTAAGGCTCCGGCGTGATCCGCTCGCTCGGACAGTCGGCGATCTCGGCGGCGTAGTCGAAGCCTCTGATACATCTGCCTGCATCGACTCCAAAGGGCCGCTGTATCAGCCTGGCGAGAAGATTCTCGTAGCGCGACGCGAAGATGGCATTGCGCTTGCGCTGGAGGCTCTGGAAGGCGGCGTAGGCGCAGATGTCGGTCATCTGCAGTAGCTGGCTATCGGACGAGCGACGCAGCGCGGCGTCCTCCACGATCCGCCGGTGCTTGATGAGCAGCGCCCGATGAGCCGTGCGAAGGTGGCTGCCACTGTCCATTGCACCGTCAACCAGCAGCGTCGCGTGCGCTTTCTCTGGCGCAAGAAACGCCTCAATGAAGCACAGCAGCTCGTCGTAGAGCCCGAGCTTCGCCGGCCCGGAGTGCTCGGGTGTGTAGACGGTCAGGACTCTTGCCTCGGTGAACGTGCCGATCGTCAGCAGCGCCTTTTCGTACCAGCGGCTTCGCTCGCGGCGTGACGGCTTGCCGCTCAGAAGGATGCCGGGCAGCTCGTCGTCGTCGTCACGCAGCACATCGAGCGCCTCCGGCTCTGTCTCCTGCAGCGGATCGGGCGAGAGCCAAACCTGGGAGTGCAGCTCGTGCGAAGCGGGTACGCCCGTCTTCGCGTAGAGGTTCTTGCGGAAGCCGAGCCAACGACGTAGGTACTCGGTCCACAGGTCGAAGGGAATGAGCAGTGCGACCCACAGGAGCCCGAGGTCCTCGTTGCCGGAGTCATCGACATAGCCGATGTATGAGCGCGTAGGGTGCGGCACGAGGCACCTATCGCGTCGACTTCGGACGAGGCGGCCGGCGGAGCGTGCTCGTCACCGCCAGCTCGTGATCGAGCTTCGCGCTGACGCGGATCAGCGCGTGCGCCGCCGTGCGGGGGCCGAGCCTGAAGACGACGGTCAGCCGTCCGTGCTTGAGCGCGACGGTCTTGGCGCCGGAGGCGACGGTTCGTCCTCGCAGCCGGCCGATGAAGCCCACGCGCACCATTCCGCTCGCGGGTCCGCTCACATGCACCACCAGCTCGCGCCCCCGCAGCGTCTCGGTGACGTGGATCGTTGGCGTCGTCGCCGCAGCGCTATGGCCTGCGCCCGAGCCGCCGGAGCTGGACGGGGGAACGACGACGTTGGTGTGCGCAGCGTTGGCGGGGCTCGCGTTGCCGGCTGCGTTGGTCAGCCACACGGCGATGCTCCAGCTTCCGGGGCCGGGCACGGTCACGGTCGCCGGGCCTGCCGCGGGCGCCGATGCGGGAGCGCTGCACGCGCTCGAGCCGCTCGCCGGACAGACTTGGTAGAGCGCACCTGTGATCGGCGCAAGCTGCCCTGTCGGATCGCTCCACGTGGCCGTGAACGTCGAGCCGCCAGTCTGTGTCGCGGTCGCGGACAACCCCACCGGCGGGGGTGGCGCGCCGTTCTCCACGGTGATCTCCTGCGAGGCCACAGTCGATTGATTGCCAGCGGCATCCGTCGCGACGAGCGTGAGCGTGTGCGTTCCGTCGGAGAGCTGCGTCGTCGGCAGCGTCAAGGTCTGTGTCCCCGTGGACGACGGGCACGGCCGGGCGAACGTGAAGTTGCACGGCGCCGTGTAGGTCTCGACCGGCCGTCCGTCTGCGGACAGGACGATGCTCGCTACGCCGCCTCCGACGTCATTTGCCGAGACGGTGACGCTTTCGGTGCCCTTGTGAAACCCGCCGGCTTCCCCTGGCCCCCACAGGGTGCCGGACGGCGCGCTGAGAGTTGGCGGCGTCGGATCGGAGAGCGTCACCGTGGCGCCGTACAGTGTCGCCCATGCAGCGTGCTGAGTCGCTCCTGTGATGCATTCCTCTTCCGCCGGCGCTTGGCACGCGATGCCCAGCGACAGATCATGTGCCGCCAGGCCCGTGATTTTCGCCGGTTCGCCGCCCGTGCCTGGTGGGCCACCCACAGAGCACGTCTCTCCATTTTCGACCGAATCTAGGCAGGTTTCGCCGGGCACGATGCTTCCGTCAGCCCGCAGGGCCGGCGACCAAGAGTTCTTAGGATCGAGGGAGTGGCCGATATAGCGTTCGTAGGTGAGCCCGGTGATGGTGGTGCCCACCGGGGCAGTGAACGTCCAGCCGGCGTTCGTCCCCGGAGCAGCTCCATTTGAGAGGCCGAGCGCATCGGTGGTCGACAGGCCGCCCTCCTGATCGGCCTTGCCGCCTGTGCCTCCAAGGCGGTACGGGCAGTTGGCGTGCTCGGCGTAATGGGCCGGCACCGCGGGGTCGTTGGTCGCCCAGGTCCACGAGTTGTTAGCAGCTTCCGGCGCGAAGTTGCAGGCGCTGACCTGGTAGCTGCCGGCTCCGAGCGCCTGAGACGGCGACACCCACGCCACGACGGCAAGCACGACCGCGAGCGTCAAACTTGACCGTCTCACCGTCCGCGCTTGGCCTTTCCAGCCGTGGTCTCCGACGCCGGTAGGCGGAGCGTTGTCCACGGGCTCGCTCGTTCCACGTCGTAGGCGTCCGTGTAGCGCACAGATACCTCGACGACGCCGGAGGTCGGAAGTGTCAGGCTCGTGAAGGCGCCGTGAAGCGTGCGCAGCACACGCAGGCGGCGCAACCGTCCGGCGTGGCCGAGGAAGCGGACCTGCACCTGCGCTTCGCTGGGACGTCCGGTCAGGGCGAGCACCAAGCGGTGCCTGACTCGCTTTAGTCGGGCTTGCGGGCGTCCGAATGGCTGCGTGAGCTTCATCGTGGACAATGGTGTCACCGACTGCGGAGACGATGCCGGAGTTGAGTTCGACTGTGCTCCTGGCTCGGCCGCTTCGCCTGCCGTGACGATCGCTCCGAGGCCCGCGTTGCGGAAGCTCTGCGCGATGTCGAGCACGCCGCTGTGCCCTTCGGTCAGGTCTTTCTCGGCCGTTTCGGGCGACAAGCCTGGCTGGTAGGAGTCAAGCGCGTCGAGTGCCGCGGCGGCAATTGCAGATGCCTCGCTGGTGCCCTGCCAGTAGTTGTAGTTCGGGGTGTCAGTCGTGGGTTCCGCGCCATCGAGATCACAGCCGGGCGCGAGCAGCCGCAGCCCTTCGCCGCGGTTGGAGAACGAGCAGAAGCCGCCGCCCTGCGTGTCCGTGGCGCCCACCGACAACACGTCCGGGTAGGCCGCAGGGTCCTCGACCGGGCCGCCGTCATCGTTGCCCGCGGCGGCGACTACCGCCACGCCGTAGTTCATCGCACGTTCGACCGCGTTCCCTACGAGTTCAGTGGCTTCCGCGGAGCGTCCTTCGGAGGCGCCGAGCGAAAGGTTGATCACCCGCACGTTGTACTTGTGCCGCAGTTCGAGGCATTCTGTGATTCCCGATGCGTAGGCGGTGTACGGGAACGTCGTCTGTCCGGGCTCAAGGATTCGCACGGATACGATCTGGATGGCTCGGGGCGCGGTGCCCACCATGCCCCAGCCGTTCGCGGGCGCTCCAGCCATCATCGCGAGCACTGTCCCGTGCAGGGTGGGCGACACATCTTCCCCCGAGCCGCCGTCGAGCGCAGTTCGTTCGACCACGAGCCCTTCCGTGTCCGGGTTGAGATCCACACCCGTATCAACCAGGCACAAGCCCGCAAGCTGCGCAGGCGGGGGAGCATAGGGAAGGAACGCACCATTGTCTGCGACTGCCTGGGCGGTGATAGCTGTCTCTGCGCCGGCCGTCGCCGCCGGCAGGAGCAGCGCAAGGAGCGCCGCGAAGATGCACGTCCGGCTGCTCCCGAGCATCATCAACGCGCGGCGTCTCAACTCAGTTCGTGCTGACATCTACCACCCGGCTATGGCCGCTTCCGAAGGGAAAGCCTGCCTGACCTCCAGGAACTTCCGCGCGGAACGGAAAGCGCCCGACACCGCCCTCGAACTGATAGACCACGCGAAAGCGACCGTGCCCGTTCGTTCGAGGCGTCCTGAACGGCTCCCAGCGGCCGCGGTAATGCACGAGCAAGTCCACGAGCGCGCCCTGCTGCGGGATCGGACCCTCGACGGTCCCGGCAAGCACGATCGTCCCTTCCGGGCCGGTGCGGGTCGGGCTGACCCTGAGCCGCACGCCGGCGTCGACCCTCTCCTTGACTCCCGCCACGGTCGCGTAGCTGGCATCGCTCGAAAAGGCGCGGTAGGCGATCTCGATCAGCCGCGACGGACCTGCGGGCACTTGTACGCTGAACGTCCCGTCAGAGCGCGTCTTAGTGCGGGTGATGAGCTGCGTCGTCGTTGTCCCAACGACCTGCTGCAGCACATCGAGGGTGGCGTCGCCGATCGGCTGGCCCCGGGCGTCGAGCAGGCGTCCAGCGACTGCGAGCGCACGGCGCCCGTACGTGCGTGTGATCGAGTCCCTCAGCCCGAGCTGTAGGTGTGCTGTCTCGCTGGCGCTCGTCCCGTTTGGGGTTCCGTTGCCGGGGCCAGGAGGCGCCCCCAGGGACGACGCTGCGGCGTTCTGAACCATCACCTCGCCGCTGTAGATGATGCTCGTGTTCTGCGCCGCGTCCTCCACGATGAGTTCCACGGGATGCTGGCCGTTCGCCACGCTCGCCGTGTTCCAGTCGATCGTGTCGGACACGCTCGGTGGGCAGGCTTGGAAGTCCGTGTAGGAGCAGCTCGTGATGTAGTCCTTCTTCGCCACGGGTTCGCCGTTCACTCGAAGCTGCACGAACCGGACGCCCGAGCTCCCATCCGCCGCCTGGTAGCTGATCGAGGCCGTCCCCGCGACCGTCCCTGCGCTGGCGAGCGTGCCGCCCGTCACTGTGCCGCTCGGCAGCGTCGTGTCCTCGAGCGTGAGCTGCGAGCCGTACAGCTCGAGGATGTTGTTCTCCCCTTCGCCGAACGTGCATCCGGCGCCTGCGTCGTCGTTGGAGCAGTAGTTCGCCAGTGTGATCTCGGTCGTCGTGGACGGCAGAACAAACGTGCTCGGCTGTGGTCCGGTCAGCGGGGTCAGGCTTTCGCCGACCGCACCAACGTTGTCTGCGGCCAGCGCGAACGTGTCCGCCCCCGAGACCTGGTGCGAGACTTGCCACCAAATCTTCGCTTCGGTGATCGTGATGCCGCTCCCAGCCGGTATTCCGCCGCGAGATCACCGGCCAGGGCGGCATCCTGCTGGCCATCACCCACGTCGTCGACCCAGGCGCCGACGACGGCCTGGCCCGCCAGATCACCACCGCGATGCGCGAGGGCCGCATGCTGTGCGGCTGGGCCGCGCTGCAGGCCTGAATCAAAGAACCGGAAGGGAAACGGCAGCATGAGCGAGGACACAAACGCGCAGGTGTGGCTGTATGAGGGCGGAAGCTGGGAGCTCGCCGACGACCCGATCACCTGGAGCGAGGACGGCGACGACGTCCGGGAGAAATACGCCGAGGCCGGGTACACCGAGCTTCCCGGCCAGACGGCCGAGCCGTTCCTGGTCCTCGGGCTCAACAGCGAGGAGGCCCGGCCCGCCGTCCAGCTCAACATGTTCGTCCGCCGCGAGCCCCCGCAGTGCCTGATCGACATCGAGGGCCCCGGCGGGAGCACCCGCTCGGTGTACGCGGCCCGGCTCCCGGACGGCCTGGACCTGATGGCACGCTGGGCCCCGATCGCCCAGGCTGGCGTCCTCACCGCCGTCACCGCCGACCTGGTCCAGGCCGCCGCCGATCACCGCGGCCGCCCCATCGTGACGGGCGGCCTGGTCGAGGCGGTCGTACGCCGGATCGTAGCCGAGCTCCCGTAAACGATGATCCGGCCGCGCTGCGCCGCGGCCTCGAGGAGGTCAGCCAGCCCGGGTCATCTACGAACACGAGGGGAAGAAACGCGCAGCCGACCCCGCCGCCGCCATCGAGGTCCCCGCACGGTCATTGCTGCTGGCCCTGACCGCCGCCATCGACGACGACCAAGGGGCCGCGGACAGCGGCAGATGATCCTGGACACCCCGGCGGCAGACCGCGCAAGGCACGGTTACCGAAAATTTATTTACCGGGTCATATGCCTTCTGGGCTGCGATAACTGTACAGGCCAGCTGGCTGGCACAGTGACCAGCCAAGTCGGCCCTGGCCATAGGTGAAGCGCCTTAAGATAGTGCCCAGGCGATGCCTGGTCTCAGACGGTCTGGGCCTGCGCGCCGGAGTGAGGATTCGGGCAGCTGCCGGATCGCCGCCCCGGCATCATCCCGGTGGAAGATCACCGGGGGGAACAGGCAGGAAGGACCGGACGATGGCCAAGGCTCGTCGTCCGCGCAAGCCGAGCGTGGAACAGGCCGTGCAGCTCGCTATCAGCGCCATCAACGCGCTGGCGCGACTGCTCGCCGCGATCCACCACATCGGCTGAGCACGGACGGGCCTCCTGCCCGGTAAGGTTGGCCGCCACGCCGGCAGGAGGCCCATCAACGTTTTCGCGTTGTCTCACATCAACGTCGGCCTGATTCTACTACGCCGGTGAGTCAGAAGGTCACTGCCCATCAGAGCAGGTAGCCCACTCGGGGCACACCCGGCCGTTGCTGTCAGCCCGACCGGCCCGCCCCGCTGACCGGCGGGGGCCGGGCTCGACGCGGACGGCCCGGACCGTCGGGGTTTCGCGCCTTTCGTGACGTACACCGCGGCGGCCGCGGCGCGCCTCGAGGAGTTACGAAACGCATGGCCGACGGGCGGGGAACCCCGGTCGGTTTCGTGACCGCCGCGGCCGAGGCCTCGACCTCGGCGCCGGTGTCACGGAACCCGCGCCGATGTCGTGAGCAGGCTGGCCGGCAGCGGGCGCCTAGCGATCCCAGTCCGGGTGCTCGGCCAGCCACGATCGCATGTCGGCGGTGTGGTCATCGGCGGCCAGGTCGCGCGGCCCGTACACCCGGCGGCCGTCCAGGGTGATGATCGCCCGCGGGTCGAGGATCATCACCTCGCCGTCCGGCCGGACGATGACGGGGCTGACCCCGATGCTGCCGCCGCCGGTCATGCCCAGCCGTCCCTCGACGGTGAACGGCGCGCTGTGGGCATAGCGCACCAGGTAGGTCCCGGCCGGGTGCCGCACCGTGTACCCGCCGGGATCAGCTTTCCTGCCCGGGATCTTGCGCCGGTTGCTCATGATGCCGCTGTTTCCCCCTTCCAGTTCGCCCCGGGCCGAACGTTACAGCCTTTCCGGACAGCAGGTGCGAAACCCGGCCGTGCGGCGGAGCACCGGCCCGGGGCCCGGCCCGCTCGACCGGCCCGACGTCGACGAGCACCGGCCCGGGGCCCGGCCCGCTCGACCGGCCCGACGTCGACGAGCACCGGCCCGGGGCCCGGCCCGCTCGACCGGCCCGACGTCGACGAGGCACTGGTCCGGGCCCGGCCCGCTCGACCGGCCCGACGTCGACGAGGCACTGGTCCGGGCCCGGCCCGCTCGACCGGCCCGACGTCGACGAGGCACTGGTCCGGGCCCGGCCCGCTCGACCGGCCCGACGTCGACGAGGCACTGGTCCGGGCCCGGCCCGCTCGACCGGCCCGACGTCGACGAGGCACTGGTCCGGGCCCGGCCCGCTCGACCGGCCCGACGTCGACGAGGCACTGGTCCGGGCCCGGCCCGCTCGACCGGCCCGACGTCGACGAGGCACTGGTCCGGGCCCGGCCCGCTCGACCGGCCCGACGTCGACGAGGCACTGGTCCGGGCCCGGCCCGCTCGACCGGCCCGACGTCGACGAGGCACTGGTCCGGGCCCGGCCCGCTCGACCGGCCCGACGTCGACGAGGCACTGGTCCGGGCCCGGCCCGCTCGACCGGCCCGACGTCGACGAGGCACTGGTCCGGGCCCGGCCCGCTCGACCGGCCGCCCTTTCGGCAGGCCGGTCTCGCGTTCTTTCGTGACGTACACCGCGGCGGCCGCGGCGCACCTCGAGCGGTCACGAAACGGTGAGCTCGCGGGTCAGGTCGGCGGCATCGCGAACCTGGCCAGCGATGCTGGCCAGGTTCGCGGCGGCGTGGTGAAGGTCGGCGAGGGCCTGGTCGAACTCGCGGCGCGGCCGGTCCGGGTCGGTGGCGCAGGACACCACCAGGGCGGCGTGGTCGGCAACGTCGTGGAACCCCGCTTCTTCCAGCGGCCGCCACAGCCGGGCCGTGGTGGCTTTGGCGGCGGCGATCCGTTCAGCGCGTTCGCGCTCGGCTTGGGCGGCGCGGACTTTCTCGCGGTGCGCGGCCTGACGGCAGTTGCCGCCGCAGTATCTGGCGGGGCGGCCGGTGGCGGGCCGGTTCAGGGGCCGGCCGCAGCCCGGCCCGGCGCACCGCACGACGTCGTTCACTGGCAGGCCTCCCGTGTTCCGTGACCGCCCGGGCGCGAGGACCTGCGCGCCGGTGCTGTCACGGAACCTAGCAGGTTTCGTGACCTTCCGGAGGCGGCTGCAGCGGCGCGGCCGCCGTCACGGAACCGGGGGGTGTACCGCGAGGACACGAGAGGTACACGGAAGGTCCGCCGGAGGTCAGTCAGGGGTCTATCGCGGCCGGGGTCTGCCGGGCTTCCATCTCGTGGGTCAGATCCCGCGGTGCGGCCGCCGCGGTGATCCCGGCGAGGTCACGGGCCCGCTGCGGCGCGGCGCGGATCCGGCAGCAGGAGCGGGCCGCGCGGTCTGGGGCGGGAGGGGGAACGAGGTGGCGGCGAGGTGCGCGACGCTCTCGCCGTAGTCGATCGTCGCGGCGACGTCGGCGAGGCTGGCGGCGGCCGCGGCCGCGGCGGCGGCCTGGAGGCGGCGGGCCTGGGCTGCGCGCAGTTCGGCGAGGGCGCGGGCCAGGCCCGCGAGGACGGTGAGCAGGACGCGGACCGCGCGGGCGGGCTGGGGCTGGCGGGCGCGGCGGCAGGACGCGATGAGGTAGGCGGCGGTGCGGAGCATCGACCCGGCCGGGCTCGGGGCCGGGGTGCGGCCCCAGGCGGCCCGGGCGGCCCGGGTGAAGGCCTCGGCGGACCGGGCCAGCTCCGGGTTGCCGGTGGCCTCGGCGGCCGCGGTCAGCAGGTCGGCCGCGGCCCAGGCGACGTCGGCCCGCCCGGCCGGGCCGCCCGCGAGCTCCCGGGCGGCCTGGGACGCGGCCCGGGCCGCGTGCTCGTAGATCTCGGCCCGGCCGGCCCCGGTGAACAGGCCGGGGCCGGGCCCGGCGCCGGGCTGCCCGGCCCGCCAGCGGGCGCGCAGCTCGCCGAGCCGCAGGGCCGGGTCCAGCGTGCCGCCCGCGAACCACACCGGCTGCCCGGCCCGGTCGGTCAGGCCGGGCAGGGTGACGGACCATCCGGCCGGGCGGCCCGCCTGGTCCGGGGCGGCCCGCAGCCGCACCTGCAGCCCGGCCCGTTCGAGCAGGGCGAAGAACTCCGGCTCGGACCGGGCCGCCCGGGCGGCCCGCAGCGCCTCGCGGGCCAGCACGGTCCGGGCGGGCGGGTCGCCCATGCCCCGCCCGGTCAGGCGCGGCCCGGCCCACCGGCGCCGCAGCTTGGGCAAGGTGAGGTCGGCCGCGAGTTTCCCCCCGCTGAACCAGACCAGGCGGCGGTCCGGGCCGTGGTCCAGGGCGACGGCGTAACCGGTGACCACGGCGGGCCGGACCGCGGAATGCCGCAGGCGGACCAGGACACCGCGGGCCGCCAGGCCCGCGAGGAACTCCTCCTCGGACCGGGCGGCCGCCGCGGCGCCCCGGACGTGCCGGTACAGGACGACCCGGTCCGGCTCGCGGCCCGAATCGGCGGACTGTTCCATCTCGGCGCGGGTCAGCGATTTGGGGGCGGTGCGGTCGGCCCGGGTCAGCACGCGCAGCCCGTACTCGCGCTCGATGTCGCGCAGCGCCTCGCCGATCCGGTAGAAGTCGTTCTTCGGCCACACCGGCTTGCGGTCCTGGCTGGCCAGGGTGGCCACGATGTGGATGTGCTTCTCGCCGTGGTGGACCGCTATCCACCTGACGCCCTGGTCCTCGCGGCCGCGCTCGGACAGCCCGGTGCGGTGCATGACCTCGGCGGCGATCGCGTTCCACGCGCCGTCGCCGAGGTCGGGGTCTTCCGGCGCGCACCGGAGCACCAGGTGGTAGACGAACTCATCGGCCACCTTGCCCCGGGCAAGCTGCACCGGCAGCTCGAGCTGCCCGGTCAGCCGGCTGAAGTTGCGGCTGCCGTCCGCCCGCCGCGGCGGCTCCAGCTCGGCCGGGTGCAGCCACCCGGCAACCAGGTGCGGGTTGACGTGCTGATTCTGCTTGCCCTTGCCGAACAGGTAGTGCAGGACACCGCGCACGTTCTTGCCGCGGGGCAGCACCCGGCCGATCATCGCCGCAGTTCCCGGGCGGTCCTCAGCGTCGCGGCCTCCATCCGGCGCACCGCGCGGGCCACGGACGCGCCGCGGGCCTCGAGGGCGGGGGAGTGCACGCCGGTGGAGTGAAGCGCGGCGACGGCCTGGTTGAACAGGCCCCCGATCTTGCGGGCCACCTCGGTCGCCTCGGACATGTCCGAGGCCGCGTCGGCCGCGGACTTGGCCAGGGGACGGTCACCGGCTTCCCGGCTCCCGGGGACGCTGGCCGCGTCGGTGCCGAGCTTCGCCAGCCACGCGGCCGGCTGCATCCCGTGCCGCGCGGCCTCGAGGCGGATCTCCTCGATCTCGGCCTCGGTGAACCAGGCTGTCAGCCGGCGCTGCCGGCGGACGTGGCCGTGCGGCCGCCTGGACCCTGGCGCCGCACTGCGTCTCCCCATGCAGGGAAGAACGACGACGGAACCGCGCCCGGTTCAATGGCCCGCGCCCGGGCTAGGGGGAAATCCACGCGGATTGTCCATATCTGGCTCCCGCCGGCTGAGGCCTCTCCCGCCCCTCCCCACCGCGCCCCTCCCCGTTACCCCCGGGGCCGGGTGCATGGCAGGTACGCGACCGGCGGCCGGTCCGCCGGCTATTCCGGGGTCCGGTCCGGGGTCGAGCTGAGGCCGGATCCCGCCCGGGGTATCCGCGCACTGGTCCAGCCGGGCCTGGCGGCCCGGCTCGGCGGTTTCCTGCGCGGTGGCGGCGCGGATGGCGGCCTCGACGGCGCGGGTCCACCAGGCGGGCGGCTCGGGCGCACGCGGCGCCGTCGCGGGCGCCGTCGCGGGCGCGGGCGCGGGGGCCGGTGTGTTAGGCCGGGCCGGGCCCGGATCGGGCCGCAGCGGCGATTGTGGCGCGGTGCGGGGCCGGTTTCCGGCCGGGCCGGGGCCGGGGGCGGGGGCGTGGTGCTGCTGCCAGCGGGTGAGGTCGCGGGCGACGGTGCCGCCGCGGGCGGCGAGCATGGCGCGGGCGCGGTCGGCCCAGCCGGGGGTGTCGGCGTCGGTGGTGCGGGCGGCCTGGAGCCGGGCGATTTCGGCGCGGCGGGCGGCGGCCTCGGCGCGGGCCCGGGCGGCGGCGGCGGCGCGCCGTTGGCTGGGGGAGGGCAGGGGGGTGCCGTCCGGGCTGGTCCAGGCGGCGAGGCGGGCGCGGATCCAGGCGGCGGGGGAGCGGACGGCGGTGGTGTAGCCGTGCTGGCGGCCGCCGGGTTCGTGGTCGATGGCGTGCAGGACGTCAGCGGGCCGCCAGCCTGCGCGCCAGAACGGGCGGGCCAGGTGCCGCAGGTGCTCGGCGGACAGGCTCCGCAGCAGACGTGCGCGCTCTTGCATGGCGCGCGCCGCCGCCAGCGCCTCGCTGCCGGTTTGAGGGACAGCGCCGAGCGGCGACGGGCCCCGGCGCGGCAGCAGGGACTGTCCGCGCGGAGCGCGGTCCTTCTCGGGTTTGCCTTGGTTTTCGGTTTTGGCCTCGTGCGCGTGAGGGGCTTTATCGTCCCCCCAAGGGGGGACTGATAGGGGGCCATTTAGGTCTGGGGCTGATCCGCGGGGGGGTGCGGCGGGTTTCTGCCGGGGCAGGCACAGGACCAGGACCTGGCGCTCGTTGTGGTCCTCGGGGCTGGTCAGGGCCATCGGGCGCAGGTCGGGGGTCCAGCCGGGCCTGACGATGGCGACGTAGCCGCGGTCCTCCCACCAGCGGCGACAGCGCTTGAACACCGTGATGCTCATCCGGCCCCGCTCACCGGTCACGGGGTCGCGCCTGCCGGTCCGGCACTTGTCGCGCACCTTCTCGCGGGTCGGCTGGGTGGTGCCGCGGGGCGGGCGGTCCTGGCCGCCCCAGCTGGCGTAGGCGACGTGGACCCGCCACCAGGCCTCCACGCTCGCGCGGAAGTCGCCCCGCAGGTCGGCCAGGTCCGGGCAGGACAGGCCGGCGCGCAGCGCCTCGCGCTGGCTCCGGATCCGCCGCGAGCCAGGCGGGACCACGCGGGCCACCGCAGCCTGCGACAGCCCGCCAGGACGGCAACCAGCATCCCGGCGTGCCGACGCTGCGCGATCGACCGAGAGGCGCGCCGCGGCAGGCTGATGCCGCGTGTCGGGGCGCCAAGCCTGGCGAGCGCTGTGGGCGTGGGTTATCCTGGCCTCCGTGCTTCTGTCGCGTACCTGATGACAGGCACGCGAATGGCCGCCCTCGGGCGGTGGGCTGGCAACTGGCCGGGGAGAGCTGGCGGGCTCTGCGAACCGGCGAGACGCCAAAAGGGCTGTTGCAGCGCCCCGGCTAGCGCCGGGGCGTTCGCGCGTCTAGCGCGTCCTCAGTCGGGCCGTGCGTACCTCCGGTGGATAGGGACGGGCTTTCCCTCGGGGGGGTCGTGCTGGCTGTTACGCGCTCAGGCCGAGGTCGAGTTGCTCGCCGTCGTCGCCGGGGGCGGTGTACGTGTCCGCGAGCTCGTCACCTTCGACCAGGATCTCCAGGTAGCGGGCGATGCTGACGCCGCGGACAGCGGCGCCGCGGTGAGCCCGCTCCCTGATGTCCGGGTCGACCCGGCCCTGCAGTAGTACGTGGATGCCGCCTTCGGAACTGACCCGGCGGCTCCTACCAGCGATAGCAGCCATGGCACCGCATCTACCGGCCGGCCCGAATGCATTCGGGACGTCGGCGTTCGCCGGCGTGTCGCGACGCGGATACGCAACAGCGCCGCGCCCGGCGGCGTGGCGGCGCCGACCGGGCGCGGCGTGTCCGGGGATGCACGGCGGAGGTCATCAGGACGCCCGGCCTTCCGGAGCTGGGGGCCGGGTGCGGGCGGCGAGCATCCGGGCGGCCATGACGGCCGGGGATGCCTGGCCGGTGATGAAGTCGCCGTCTTTGGGCATCGCCCGGGGGTCCCGGGTGACCAGGTGTAGGCCTGCTCGTAGACCTCGCGCAGGTCCTCGGGCACGCGGGGACTGCCTGCAGCGCCTCGGCCAGTTTCAGCCCGGCCAGGATCTCCAGGGTGTCGCTGGCGAGGCTGGCGCGTTCCCGGGCGTTGTCGAGGTCGCGTTCGGCGGCGGCGATCGCGGCGGCCTTGGCGCTGTGGCATCCCCTGCAGGGGTCGGCGACAGGCATGGCCAGGGCGCAGGCCAGCTGGTCCCTGGCGGCGTCCTCGTCGGCCCGGGCGCGCTGCAGCGCCTGGCTGGCCTGGCGGCGGAGCTGGGCGGCGGCCCTGGCGCGGTCGTCGATGCCGGCGTCGGCGTCGGCGAGGATGTCCAGCAGTTCGGTGTCGCGGCCGAACCGGCCGCCGGCGTGGCGGCCGCGCACGGCGCGGAACAGGGCGGTGACGTCGCCGCCGAGGATCCGGACGGCGGTGACCCGGCCGGCGAGCGCGGCCTGGTCGACGCGGGCGGCGCGGGCCCAGCCGATGATCTCGGTGAGCCAGCCGGCCAGGTCGGCGGTGTCGGCCAGCTCGTCCGCGCGCGCGAGGAGAGCACGTTCGGCTGCGGCGGTCATGATCGTCTTGACCTCCAGTTAAAGGGGCCCTGCGCGAGGCACGGCTTGTCAGGTGATCTTGGCTTCCGGGTTTCGTAAGCTGCGGAAACGCGGGTTTGACAAGGCTTGTCAAGCCGCGGATTTGACAAGCCGCGGCGGTCACGGGGCGGCGCTCCGGCGCCCGGCGGGCGGCTCGCCGTCGCCGTCGAGCCAGGCCGGGACCGGCGCCCCGCCCTCGAGGAGGATCCGGCGGACCTCGGCCTTGACATAGCCGGTCTCGTTCTCGGCCAGGTGCAGCGCGTACACGGTAACCGGGTCCGGCATGCCGCCCGCGCGGGCCGCCTCGACCGCGTGCTCCGTGCCGTTGCTCAGCGCCCAGAACGCCACCATCACGGCCGCCTGCTGGGTGGTGAGCTGGCCGGGGCCGAGCACCCGGCCTGGTTCCAGGACGTCGCCGCTGTCGGCCTGGTCCTGGCCGTCGCGGTCGGGGACGGCCGTCTGGGTGGCCGGGGGCGCCGGGTCCGCGGGAACGGCCGGCGGCTGGTCCGGCCTGGTGTTGTCGGGGACGGCGTGCAGGTAAGGGACGGTCCGGGGGGCGGCGCCGTCGGGGATCGCGTGCCAGCGGGTGTCGGAGCGGCCGCGGCCGGTCCGGCCGGCTTTGCTGTCGGATTCCCACAGGCGCAGCTGGTTGATGACGGTGGTGTGGGACCAGGTCCGGCGGCGCCCGGCGGGATGGGCGCGCTGCAGCTGCCGAGCGGCCTCACGGCCGGAGATGCCGCCGGGCTGGCTGATCAGCTGCCACAGCTGGGCCTGCTCGGCGGCGGGCAGCGGGTCCTCGGCCAGGCTCTGGCGTTTCTCGGCCTGCCGGGCCGCGTCCGGCACCCCGGCCTGCATCCGGGCCCGCAGGTCCCCGGGCAGGTCACCGTCGATGATGGCCAGGGCCGCATCCAGCTTGCGCGCCACCCCGGTCCCGGCGGGGACCGTGGACCCGTCGCGGAGCCGGATCCGTTCCTCGTAGTGGTCCTGCTGGCCCCGCGCGGCCAGGTCCTCGGCGGCGGCCTGGCGGCCGGCGTCCGTGGCGGTGCCGGCGCCGGTGATCTGGGCCCATTGCGCGCCGAACCGGGCGGCCAGGCCGGGCTCGAGGACCTGGTAGGGCCGGCGGCCGCCGCGGGCGGCGAGCCGCTGGCTGATGATCGCGATCAGGCCGGCGGATTCCTTGCCCCAGAACCAGCCGCGGCCCTTGAGCACGGGCGCGTCCTCGGCCAGCGGCAGGGAGGCGATGCCGAACACGCCGGGCAGGCCGCCGCCGTAGTCGTTCATGTCGGGGATCTCGGCGCCGTAGGAGCCGCCGGCCTGCCGCCGGTCGGTGGATCGCAGCTTGCCCCAGACCAGGTTGGTGAGGTTGGACCGGACCATGCCGCCGCCCACGTAGATGTCTTGCGGCCGCTGGGAGCCCAGGATCAGCGGGACGCCCTCGCTGCGGCACTTGGAGGCGATCTGCCCCAGCTGCTCCTTGCGGTCCGGGTCGCTGGCCGTCTTGTCGACCTCGTTGATGATCACCACGATCCCGGGCTCGTCCGGAGTCGGCTTGTGGGTCCGCTGGCCCGGCGGCCGCGGCCGGCCGGTGTTGACCACGTTGTGGATGAAGTCCAGGATCCGCAGGGCGCGGGCCTCGGCTGCCTCGCCGTGGATGCTGGCCAGGGCACTGGCCGCGGTCAGCGGGTCCCACCAGGTGTCCTCGACGCCCTTGGACAAGTTGATCAGGATCACGATCGCGTCATCGCAGGCGGTCACCCGCTCCCGGATGGTGTCCAGGATCATGCTCTTGCCGGACCCGCTGGTGCCCAGGACCAGGACTCGCCGGGCGCCGTCCTCGTCGTACAGGGTCAGCAGCATCGGCTCGCCGGTCTCCGGGTTGGTGCCCAGGCAGACCGGGTCCAGGATTGAGGGCGCGGGCCTGAAGTGCCGGGCGCCGGCCGAGTCGGGATCCAGCTCGCCGGAGGCCATCGGGTGCCAGTTCAGGCCCACGTCGGTGCCGCCCTTCCACAGGTCCGACCGGCGGAAGGTGACCAGCAGGTGGTAGGCCATGTCCGCGTCCGGGACCACCTCGATGCGGTTCTTCGGCACCCGCCGGCCCCGGCGATCGCCAGCTTCTCCCCCGACAGTTTCTGGGCCACCGTCTTGCAGCTGACGTGCTCGGCGAGCTGGCGCGCGCCGTAGGTGTCGATCAGCCAGGTCTCGCTGTCGTTGTGGTTCTCGGTGACCTCCAGCAGGTCCGACCCCTGCAGCCCGACCTGGGCGCCAGCCGGTGCCACTCGATCTTGCGGGCCAGCCAGGCAGTTTGCTCCGCGGCCAGCCGCGCCGCCTCCTCCGCGGCCGCCTGCCGGCGGGCGCGGGCCGCGGCCAGCGCCTCCCGGCGCCGCCACCACCGCCAGCCGCCCAGCGTGACCAGCGCGTAGAACACCGAGGTCATCAGGTCGTACGGGCCCCACAGCGGGCCCGTGACGGTGGCGGCGGTCAGCCAGGCGCCGGGCACGCCGACCGCGGCGGCCCGCTCGGCGCCGTCCACTGCGGGGTGCGCGCTGCGGCGGGCCTGCCGCTCCCCGGTGCCGTAGGCGATGCTCGCGGCTATCACCGCGGCCAGCCCCGGGCCGTACCCCGGCACGTGGGCCGCGTGCATGATCCACGCCGCGGCCCACACAGCGGGCATGGCCAGCAGCGGGCCCCGCTCGGCGGGGGCGTGTCCACCCAGGCCCGCAGCCCGGACCTGGGCGGGCGGGCCCTGTGGGAGGCCCGCCCCGCGGGCGGCCCGCCGGGCTCCTGTGCGGCGGGATCCGGGTGCGGCGGGTAGGCGCAGTCCCGCGGGCTGTGCTCGCGTTCCAGGGTCATGGCGGTCCTGTCCTCCCCAGGGGGCCGGGATGGGTCGGGCCCGGTGCAGGGGGGTGGCCCCTGCACCGGGCAACGGCGGGTCAGCCGGCGCCTTCGCCGGTGAGGAAGTCGCCGTCCCGGGGCAGCTCGACCCCGGCGTTGACTTCCTCGGACACGCCCGCGTAGTAGGCCTCCAGGGCCTTGGACGCGCCTGCGACCCCGGCCGAGGCCTCGGCGATCGCGTCGGCTGCCGCGTGGGTGGCGCTCATGCCGCCCCTGCCGATGCGGACCGCCGGGCTGGTGCACAGCTCGTACAGGTCGTTCAGGCTGGCGCCGACGTCGTGCAGACCGGCGGCCATGGCCAGCAGGAACTCGTGCAGGTCGGCGTCGTTCTCCGGTTCGAAGTCATCGATCCAGGCGATGACCGCGCGCATGACCGGCGGTACCCGCGGCCGAGGTCCTGGTCGTGGCGCCGGGCGCCTGCCGGGTTGTGGTCGTGGACATGGGTGCTCCATCCTTCGGTGGGGTGGCGGCGGGCGCGGGCGCGCCCGCCGGGGCTTGCGGGCCGGGCCCGGACGGGCCGCCCGTATCAGTGGTGGCAGGCTCGCCGGCGATTCCTGCCTCGATGGGGATGGCGCGGCCACGGGAGAACACCGCGATGACCGTGCCGGGGCCGCCGCCGGGCGGGTACTGGCACACCGCGTACTCCTTGCCGCTGGTGCTGCTGTGCCGGGCCCGGTCGATCGCCTCCTGGCGGCTGGCCGCGGGCCAGTGGTGGCGGGCGCCCGCCAGGCCCCAGGAGTAGCTCTCCGCTGCGGGATCGTCCGGGCTGCCGGCTGGCTCGCCTCCGGCTCGTCCGGGCCGGGCCCGGCGGCGGGTCCTGGCCCTCGCCGCCGCCGCCCTGGCGGGCCTGCCAGCGGGCGGCCGCCCAGGTGCTCAGCCAGCCCCACAGGCGCCCGCCGTGGTGGCGGCCGTGGCCGTAGCCCCAGGTCACGCCCTGCTTGCCGCGCGTGTAGGTCCAGGAGGCGATGTCGCGGTGGTGCCAGCGCAGCAGCAAGGACAGCACCGTGGCGGCCGCCCAGAACACGGCCATCACGATCACGAACCCGGCGGCCAGGCCGAGGAACCCCGCGATCCCGGGGATCCGGGGGGTGATGCCGTCCCAGTACGTGATGATGACCAGCGCGACGGCGACCGCCAGGCCGGCCGATACGACGCCCCTGGTCAGGCCGCGGCCGGATTCCTCGCCGGCGAGTTCCTCGTCCTGGTCCTCGGCCAGGTCCCCGGGGTCGGCGGGGGCCGCCGTCCGGATCGCCATCTCTACAGCGCTCCGATCCGGCTGCGGGGCCGGCGATCCCGGCGGGCGGCCGGGGTACTGTCAGGCCAGGCGGCGCGCCGGGCGCGCCGGGATGCCGCCACGGCGGCGACGATGAACACCACGGCGGTGACAGCCACGAACGTGACTGCGAAGTCGCTGGCCAGAATGAACTGCAGCGACATCTTCTGGCCGCCGCCGGGCGGCTGCGCGGTGCCCTTGACCAGGGCCGCGTGCCGGGCGGTGGCCACCAGGACGGTCACCGCCACGGCGGCGGCCAGGCCGGCCGCCACGGCCCGTCGCAGCCGCCGCCGGGGCCGCGGCTGGGGTGCGGGTGGGGTGCGGTTGTTCTTCATTCGGGTTTCCTTCCGTGTGCCGGGCCTAGTGCCCGAGCGCTGTGATGATGCGGGACACCAGATCGCTGACCTGCGATCCGGCCGTGGTGGTGGCGAGGTAGAAGCCGGCGCCGAAGACCAGCACCGCGTGCCAGAACTTCAGGCCGGCGAACTGGATCAGCGCCCACAAGACGCCGCCGGTGATCAGCAGCGTGAGCAGTTCTCTCGGGGTCACAGGGGCCACAGGTGTTCTCCTTCCGGGCCGGGTTCAGTACCAGTTCGGGACATGGGATTTCTCAAAAGCCCAGGCGGCGCAGGGCGTGCCGTACCTGCAGGCTATGTAGGCCAGGCCCCAGCGGATCTGCGTGGCCGCGCTGGACTGCCAGTCCGGCCCGGCGGCGGCCATCTTGGCGGCGGGCAGCGCCTGCGGGATGCCGTACGCCCCGGACACGGGGTTGGTCACGGTCGGGGACCAGGTGCCCGCCGATTCCTCGGCCCACAGCTCGTCCAAGCAGGTCACCTGGCCGCCGGCCCACCCGTAACCCGAGCCGGCCATCGAGTTGGCCAGCGTCTCGTTCGCCGAACACGACACGCACGAGGCCGGCGCTGCCGCCCCGCCGGGCGCGGCCGCGCCGTGGTGACCGGCGAGAACGGCCAGGACCACCCCGGCGGCCACCGCCGACGCGGCGAACCGGCCGTTGCGGCCGCGCAGCCCGCGGCGCAGGCGGCGCGCATACCGGTAGCGGCCCATCACGCACCACCCCCGCGGTGACGGCGCCAGCCGGACACCAGCAGGCACGCCGCGTAGATCGACGCCACGACCGCGAACAGCTCCCAGCCGTCGCCGGTCGGCGCGGCGGCCAGCTGCGCGTAGTCCGAGACGAGGTTCCGGCCCAGGTGCAGCGGCGCGGCCGGGCCGATGGTCAAGCTGGCCGCCCACGCCCACGCCGCGGTGACCGCCACCGACAGGGCGGTCCCGGCGGCCATCGCCGCGCGGACGCTCATGACGCGGCCGCCGGATCGGTGAAGCCGACCGGCCAGGCCAGGCCGGGCGCCGATCCGGGCAGGCCCCAGGTCTCCTCCCGGACCACCGTCCCGGCCCCGTAGGCGTCGATCATCAGGTGCCGGGCCGGGTCGACGACTAGGCCGACATGGCCGGGTGACACCGCGGTGCCGTCCGCCCCGGCGAAGAACACCAGGTCCCCGGCCTGCGGGCTGGCCACGTGCGGCTCGGACGCCCACTGGTCCTGCGAGGTCCGGGCGATGCTGACCCCGGCCGCCGCGTACGCCTGCATCACCAGGCCCGAGCAGTCGAATCCCGAGCCGCACGGGCCGGTCCCGCCCCACACGTACGGGCAGCCGAACTGGCCGCGGGCGTAGCCGATCGCCGCAGCGGCGGCCCTGCCCGGCGCGGCCGCCGCGGCGGCGCCCGGCGGGTGATGGGTCACGACGGCCAGCGCGACCCCCGCGGCCACGGCGGATATGGCGAGGCCGCCGGGCACACGGGACCGGCGGCGGCCGCGGAAGCGGCTACGGTGGGCCATTGACGAGCCTCCCTCCGGGGGCTTGGTCGGTGCCCCGGCCCGGCGGTTCTTCTTGGCGGTTGAGCGCCGGGCCGGGGCGACTCGGGTCTAGGTCACGTGCCCGTTGGCGCCAGCCAGCGCCAGCTGGTCATCCGTACGGCCGGGGTCCGTACGGACACCGGCGGGCGGGTCGAGCACCGCCATCCGGGCGTCGCGTACGGCCTTCTCGCACCAGGACCGCCGGTAGCCGGTGGCGTTCATCAGCACCTCGTAGTCCGGGCGCCACCGCTCACCGGCGGCGGCCGCGGCCCGGATCTCCTCGGCCGGCCGGCCACCACGGCGTCCCGGTCGACCGCCAGGGGCTCCGTACGGGCCTCAGCGCGCGGCATCGGCTGTGCGGTCTCCCCGGCGAGGTCCTCGGCCGCGGGCGGGCTCTCCGTACGGTCAGCGGTCCGTACGGCCGCCAGCTGCGGGACGGTGACATCAGGCTCATCCGGGCCAGCAGACCGGGCGGGCGTTGCACCCGCTGTAACCTCGTCCGCCTCGGCCGGATCGAACGCCCGCAGCAGGTGGGTCAGCGCGGCACCGAACCCGAGCGTGATCACCGGGATGCAGGAGACGAGCATCACCACCGGCCACGGCGCCCGGGCCGCGTGCGCGGCCGACAGCAGGTGGTAGATCACCTCCCGCACATGCCCAGCGCCAGCGCGCCGATCGCCGAGCGGCGCGCGAACCGCTGCGCCCGCCCAGGCACGCCCGGGGTCAGCCCGGCCCGCAGCGCGTACGCGCCGTAGGCCTCCACCCCCACCGGCAGCGTGATCGCCGTGTTGATCACCATGCCGCCCGCGATGCCAGGCAGCGGGTGGATCGGACCGAACCCGCACAGCCCGCCGAGGCCGACCCAGCCCGACCAGATCGCCACCGCAGCCGGAGACGCGATCAGGACCAGCGGCCAGCGCCGCATCTGCCCCGTCATGACACCGCCCCCGCAAGGACCGCCGGGGCGTACCAGGCGTCGTCAGCGGGGACCTCGGCCAGGCGCACAACGCCGGGCACGCGCCCGGCGGCCGCGCCGCGGCGCAGCTTGCGTGTGCTCGGCCCGCTCGGCGGCCGTCATCTGGCCCGCCCCGGCGAGCTGCGCGATCGGTGACCAGCGACCGGGACACGCTGCCGTCAGTGTTGCGGGGCAGCTCGCCGGGACGGGGCGTGACGCCGCACAGCGGGCACCGTCGCCGGCGCCGCCCTGCCGCTTGAGCTGCCGCTCGCGATCGCCGCGTGCCGGACCAGGTCCGGGCCAGCCGCCACGTGATACCCGCCTCGGCGACGGCGCAGCATCAGCCGCCGCGCCGCGCGAGGTCCCGTGCTTGGCCAGGCGCCGGGCCAGGGCACGCGGGCCGCCCTCCGCGAACCCGGTGTAATGACCGGCGCAATCACGCGGCACCGCGCCGGGATAAGGCATATACACCTGGTCGAAGTGAATCAGGTACACGATCCCCGGACGGGCCTCCACGGGGCTGGCCGGGGCGCTCACGACGGCCTCGCTTCGGGCAGCATCCGGTGCAGGAACGCGCACATACGGCGGACGTCGGCCGCGGTCAGCAGCAGCGACCGCGGCCGGTCCGTGGCGCCGTCGCCATGCAGCCAAACCCGGAACCTGGTCGGCGCGCCCGGGTTCCGGGGCGGCCTCGATCCAGCCACGCTGAGACGGGGGAACGGCCGTGGTGACGGGCTCAGGGGTGAACCTGAGCCGGGCCGGGCGCCGCGCGGTCATGACTTCGCCGCCAGATCGAACAGGCCAGCAGGCTCAGGCTCGGCACCGGCCCGGGCGCGGGCCGAGACCCGGTCACGCCCGGAACGGCAGGCCGCGCACAGCGCGACCAGGTCGTCGGCGGGCAGCCTCGCCGCCGCGGTATCTCCGAGGGCAGGGTCAACGGCCACGATGTGCAGCGGGTGACCGTCAGCACCGCCGGCCGCGCACCGGTGGCCGTCCCGGCCGCACTGGCCCGAGCACTGGCACATGCCGCCCGACCGGTCGAGCACCGCGAGAACACGCAGCTCACCAGGGGTCGGTACCGGCGGCCGCGGCCCCGGCACGGAGGCCTCCGCGTGCCGCTCCCACGCCATCATGAACCAGGCCAGGCGCCCGGCCCGGCCGGTCACGTCGGCCAGGACCTCGACGAGGGCCAGGCCGCGGCCGTGCTCGGCGAGCGGACCCGGATCATCAGGCACAACGCGCAAGCGAGGGCCCGCGTCCTCGACCTCTACGCGGAACCACTGGCCCGGCTGGGTCATCACGCGGACCGTGATCGTGCCGCCCGGCAGGCCCGAACGGGAATGCTCGATAGCGTTCGTGACCAGCTCGTCCACGCACACCATCGCCTCGTAGGCCGACGGGCAGCCGCTCAGCGCCGCGGCGGTGAACTGGCGCGCGGCCCGGGCCGACTCGGGCAGGCCCGGCAAGGTGCGGGAATCTCTCATCGCGCACCACCGCAGGTCCGCAGGACCTCGAGCGCGGCCATGAACCGGCCCGGCAAGCGCGCGAGGCGGTGCCGCTCGAGGGACTCGGCGATGTCGGCGACGTGGTCGCTGACGTCGCCGAGCTGGCCGCCGAGGTCGGTAGCCGTGTCGGTGAGGTCGGCCAGCTGGCCGCCGAGGGCCAGGAGCGCATACCCAATGGCCTGCGTGGCGGCGAGCTGGCGCACGGCCAGGCCCTCGCGGTCATCGGCCGAGGCGTCGAGCAGCTCGGCCGCGGTGGCCGTGTACCCGCGGGGGGTGATGGTCAGCTCAGCCATGGCGCGCCGCCAATCCGCGGCTCCGGATGGTGCGCCGCGCGTTCTGGCATGATGATGGTCATCGGTCCTCTTTCTCGCTTAGCGGTTGGTCTGGGGTCCGGCTTTGCAGCGTCGGTGTGTCCGCACCGGCGCTGCTTTCGTATGTGCGGGTGCGCTCCATCAGGCCACCGTCCGCGGCTCGGCGTTCGCGGCGAACCACGCCTGAGCGACTTCCGAGAAGTCGGCGGCGCGGCCGGGCCGCATCGAGGCGAACACCAGGTCAATGAAGCTCTCGGGCACGAACCAGCGGTTACGGATGATCGTGACCGGCAGGTCGCCGTCGGCGTAGAGCCGCTTTAGCGTCCATACCGACCGGCACAGCCGCTGTGAGGCGTCCTCAATGGGAACGAGCCTCGTGCTCACGCCTCTCGCGGGCTGCCCTTCGATCGGGTCTGAGTGCTCACGTCCGCTCCGGTTTGCTCGTTCCCTACGCCCTCACCGTAAGCCTTCGGCCCAGCATAATTCAAGAATAATGCTCCGAATATTCTTTAACTGCTCAGGTTGCTCAGATCTGCTCTTGCCGAGTAGGCCTGATCTGCGCATGATGCTCAGACAGTGCTTCTCATATGGCATGAATCCTGGCTATCGTGGAGGTGGAGAGCAGCATGAAGACAGTCCAGCTAGCCAAAGACGACGCTTCCGGCAACGGCGGGTGCCCGTCGGTGCACCTGCGCGAAGACGGCATGGCCGTCGTTCAGGCCCCCGAGGTCGACGCCGACACGTTCGCGGGCCTCCCGAACGTGCTGCCCGGCGAGCGGGCCGTCTACATCAAGCCCGACGTCATCCTGCGCGGCGGCCGATGAGATCCGGAAGCGAGGACTGGGTAGCCATGGGCAGGCGCATCGACGACGTGACCAGTGCGGAGTTCGACGCGCTGTTCACCGGCTTCGAGCACACCGCCTACCGGCTGGAAACCCTCCAGACCTACGACGTCAGCTACGAGGCCGAGCCTTACCGCGCGTTCATGGCCGGCCACCCGCGGCCGCGCGACTCCGGCGAAGAACGCATGGGTCAGCATGATCCGGCGACGCGGTGCAGGCCGGGAAGATCTTCCAGCGCGTCCACGTCGTCAGCGAGCCGCTGACGGACTACCTGCGGTACGAGCTGGGATGGAGCTATCCGCCGAATGTCGAGGCCGGCGAGGACATCCGCATCCTGCCGACAGAGCCAGGCCGATGGCCGGCGCTGCCGCGGCACGACTACTGGCTTTTCGACTCCAGCGACCTGTGGGTCATGGAGTACGCCGATGACGGCGCGTTCCGGTGGATCGAGCAGGTTGACGACCCTGCGCGTGATCGTCAGGCACGCCTACTGGCGTGATGCCGCCCTGCACCAGGCCATCCCGTACCGCGACTACATGCGCCGCGCCGAGCTGCCGGCCGCATCCTGAAGGAACACGATTGACGACACCCGCATACCAGCGCGAGCGCAGGCGGCTCGCTGAGGCACTGAAGGCGCTCCGGGTAGGTGCGGGCCTCAGCGGCGCCCGCCTGTCCGAGATGCTCGGCTGGCAGCAATCCAAGGTGTCGAAGATCGAGACCCGCAAGCAACTCCCCAGCGAGGACGACATCGCCGCGTGGGTTGGCGCGACAGGCGGATCCCCGGAGACGGCCAGCGACCTGCTCGGCGATGCTCCGGGGCGCGCGGGTCGAATACGCGGCATGGAAGGACGCCTACCGCGACTCTGGAGCCGACGGCGTCCAGGCGGACATCCTGGAGCTTGAGGCGCAGACGACCAGGATCGCCGAGTTCCAGCCTAGCATGATCTCCGGACTGCTCCAGACCTCCGAATACGCGCGGGAGTACCTGCACCTGCCGTGCGGGCCGCTCAGCTTCGGTGCCGACGAGGACGCTATCGACCAGATGGTCGCGAAGCGGATGCAGCGCCAGCAGGTGCTCTACCAGCACGGCAAGCAGGTCCAGGTCGTCATGCTCGAGGGCGCGCTCCGCTCCGCGTCGTGTCCGCCCGACGCTGGCCGGCCAGCTCGACCGGCTCATGGCCGTCTCGGGACTGGCGTCCCTGGAGCTCGGCATCATCCCGTTCGAGGCCGCAGTACCCGTGTTCCCGCTCAGCGGATTCCGGCTATACGACGACCTGGTCATCGTGGAGTCGATCGTCGGCGAGCAGCAGCTCGCGGAGCCCGATGATGTGGCGCGCTACGAGAAGTACCTGGAGCTGCTGCGCGAGGCGGCCAGCACGGGCCGCGAGGCGGCGGCGGTTATCCGGCGGGCCCTGGAAGGCACCCGGTGAACAACAGGCACCCGGAGCCGGCTGACGCGTGAACATGGCCGACGGCGAGCACTCCGATGAATACATCGCGGTAATACAGCAGGTCACGGAGATCAGCCAGGAAGTCAGGCAGTTGCGGGAAGAAGTAAAGCAGCTGCGGGAAATGGTGCGGGATCACGACGTGATGCTCAGAGACCTGCGCTCGCGCGTCCCGGGCCCCTGGTGGCGAACGTGAGGGCGTGGCTGGTGCGCGGCGCGGTGGCGCTCACCGTGCCGTTTCCGTCATCAAACGCATGCCGGAGCCCGGGCGGTGGCCTGGTGATACTCTCAAGCCATGTCCCAACCCGTCGAAGACGACTGGGTCCTCGACGAGGCCGAGGCCCTGCTGGACATGGATGGGCGGCGGGAGCGCCTGGAGCGGGTCGTTGCCGACCTGCAGAGCGGCAAGGTCCAGCCTGTCGACCACGCGACCGCGCGCGACCGGATCGAGAAGCGCATCCGAGACCGCCGCACCCGGTGACGTGGGCCGCCAGCCTCGCGGGCTCATGTGGGAACCAAGAGCGCTGGACGCGCTCGAGCAACTTGCTGAGTACATGCCCGCCGCGGCACGCGACGCCCTCGACGCGATGGAGCGCATGGCGTCGACAGGGTTCAACTACGGGCGGCTGACCCGCAAAGGGGTCCTGTGGCGACCTCCCCACCCCGAAGCTGGGCCTGTTCGACCTCGATGACGTGCTCGCACCCCTATCGTCGTCGACATCGTTCCACGCCTGCTGGCTTCGCCAGCTGGTCTGAGTGGTGGTGGAAGCCCTGGCGACCGAGTGATCAAGTAGCCGCTCTTGATTGGACATCGCGAGCGTGGAACTGAAGCGACGTCATAGGAGGTGTTCAGCCACGTCCCAGGGTTTTTGAATGGGCGTCCGGAGCCAGTGGATGGCCTGACGCTGCTAGTCTGGTGATGATGGAGCGCCTGACGGGTCTCGAACGTGCCCTCCGGGCCTGTACGGGAGGGCTCTGCTCATGCGCTAGGACGAGACGGCGAAGGCCGTACGGGCCGCTGGGTAACGGGCGGGGAAGCCGACGATGGCAGGCCTTGTACAGAAGATGGGGAGGCCGAGACCCGCCAGCAGCACCGCGCCGGGCCGTACGCCGGGGCTCTCCAGGCCGCCACGGGTGAGCCGGTAGAGAAACCTGGCCCTCCAGCCGCCGATGAAGCGGCACGCGCGGCCCCGCCGCCAGCACCGGCATGGCGGGCGCCGTGGCAGCGCTGGGCTGGACCTGGACGGGTACGCCAGGCAGCGCGATGCCTGACCCTGATGGGCACTTGGCTAGCTGCACGAGTACGCTCCGTCAAGCGGTGACGAGGCACTGACCGGGCGATAGACTTCGTCATGGTGATCGACGATGGTGACTCGGGGCCGTACAGGCTGCGCTCGCTGCCGGCAATGGCGCTGGGCCTGGCGATGATGGACCTGGACGGTGAACGGCGAGGTCATCACTGGCCCGCTTAACCGAGGAAACGGGACCGGGCGGGGACCAACCGGGTGCGGCGGCGTAACACGGGCCGACCCGACACGCTTTTGGAGCCTGAGCCGGGCAGAGGATGGGCGGCAAGTGGGGCGGGGGTTCGGCTGCAGCATGGACGTCAACACCGGCCCGCGGGTGCTCGACCTTGGCGTCGGCCGAGACCGGGAAGCCAGCCATGGAGCGCCAGAGCCTGGGCAGCTGGAGCAGGTCAAGACGGAGGTTCGCCTCACGTGGACCCGGGAGCCTCGCGGAGAAATTTCTTGAGTACGTACGCACGCGCTCACGCCACTACGTACGGGTTCCCGACGGGATGTGATCACGTGGAGATCTGCGTCACCGTATGTATACGATGACGGGGAGACTTAGGTTATTAATGCAAGAGGTCTGGTGTACGTCAGAGAGCCTGGGCGGCCTGCAGTTATTCACTACGGTGATTGCGACCTGATCGCGGATATCGGCGCCGGTGTCGATCCGGCAGCGGTGGAGGCGCCAGGAGCGCCAGTCGGCGGACGTCGGCCTCGGCGCCTCGCGCGCCACCTGGCCGCGAGGGGGCGCGGCGAGGTCCGGCGCCGAGGGCCGGGACGGAGCACCGGCCCTCGGCGCGGTCGCGCTGGCCGGCCGACGGCGCCTCGGCCTCGGCGCCGTGGTCGCCCGGACCCCGGAGGCTCCGGCCTCGCCCACCGCGTCGTCACCGGCGGTGCCGGAGGCCTCTGGGGCCTCGAGGTCCGGGATCATGTCCTCGATCTTCGTGCGGGGCATGGCTAGGCCTCCCGCCGGGGGGCGAGCTGAAGCAGGAGCTCGCCGTGCACGCGCCGGATGTCCTCGCAGGCGTGCACGGCGTTGCGGTCGCCGCGGTAGGCCGTGATCATCAGGCCTTCTACGTGGGCCTGTGAGTGGGCGGTGAACTCGCGGACGAAACTCCGGAAGCGGGGCAGGCCGAGGCGGTCAAGCGTCGCTATCGCGTCCTCGAGCGGCCCGGCACCGCGGCGCCCGTCTACCCGGTTGATCAGGACCCGCGCCGGGACGCCCTGGTCTGCGCGCAGCGCCGCGGCCCGGCGCGTCGGGGTGATGACGAACGGGTCGTGCACGTAGGGGATGACCGCGAAGTCCGCGCAGGCGAGCACCTGGCCCATGACATCGCGGCCCTCGAGGCTGCCGGGGCAGTCGACGATGACCATGTTTACGCCGCGGATCTGGCGTAGCTTCGCCAGGTGCCGCGGGTCGGTGTCGGCCTCGAAGGTGAACGGCAGGGGAGTGCCGGCACGCTCGGCCCGGGCGGCGACCTCGGCCGTGGTGGACTGCGGGTCGATGTCGACCAGGTAAGCGGTGCCGTTCGTGTCCGAGGTCACCGCGGCGAGACCCATGGACAGCAGGCTCTTGCCGACGCCGCCTTTCTGGTTGAAGACGGCGATCACGTAGGGCGCCGAAACGCGCGCTTCCGGGCGCTCGGCGACGTTGACCGGGGCGCTCATGCGGCGCTGCCGGGGGCTAGCCGTGCCTCGATCTCGGCCCGGTGGTCGACGGCGAAACCGACCACGGCGGCGAGGACCTCGTGGCGCGGCCGCCGGGTCGAGTAATGCAGGTCAGTCACGACGTCGGCCAGGCGGGCGGCGACGTCGGCGCGCAGGTACCAGGACCGGTGAGCCATCGGCGGCCGGTCGGGCGTAGCGGTATCCATGCCCGTACGGTACGCCCGCGGTCCTCGCACATGTCGCACATTGGCGACGTGGCGCGCGGCGGCCAGGTCCGGAGGCAAAAACGGCAGGATCACGGCCGCCAGGCGTTACGCAGAGCGCCCGCCAGCTCTCCGGCCGTGTGATCGGTCCGGGAGAGCTGGCGGGCGCTCTGCGTCGCTTACGGCATGTCCGGCGGGTCCGGCGCGCTCACGACGGCCGCCCGGCGGCGGCGGGCCGCCCGTGCGGCTTCGGCCCGGTAGTTCGAGGCTCCGGCCGCAGCGCGGGCAGCGTCCGCGTGTCTTGAGTTTCTCTTCGTCGGCCAGCGTTCCGCGGATGAGCAGGACGCATGTCGCCATGCCGGCGCCTTTGTGGCCCCCGGTGCGGTGCATGGGCCAGTCTTGCTGAGTCCAGCCGACGTAATGCGAGATCACGGCTCCCTGGGGTACGTCGGCCTCGCCGATCTCGCGTGGCGGATCCAGGCAGAGCACATAAACCCAGGACGGCATGGGGCCCATTTACTCGGCCTCAGATCCAGCCGTCAGCGACCCAGCCGAACGTGCCCGCTGCGGCCCGCAGCCCGCTCAGGGCGCCGGTCCACGCGGCCGCGGCCTCCGGGTCGTCCTGGTCGTCGAGGTCGAACCATTCCTGGCGGTGCAGCTCGGCCGCCGCGTCCGCCATCGACTCTGCGCTGCGGCTCAGGCCGCGGAAGACTGCGATCGCGTCGAGGGAGCGGCGGGGTTCCCGGGCGAACGCGGTCAGCAGCTCGGCCAGCCGGGCGGCCGCGTCCGCCAGCGCGTTGGCCTGGCCCTCAACGTCAGTGCCCAGGACCTGGCCCGGGACGGTGTCAACGGTCATGGGGCCGATGATGCCTCATCCGGCCGACATTCAGGTCACCTTGCGTGGCGTCACGCGCGCCGCACCGTCATTTAATTTCATTAAATTAATTAATTACATCTCAGTTTGACGTAATTAATTAATTGAGGTAGAGTCGTACCCAGAACCCGCACCAGCCCGGGAGGGGCGATGACCACCGAATCGGCCGAGACCGTGACCTGCAAGTACCCCGGATGCGAGAACCCGCCCGAGCCGTCGGGCGACGGCCCGGGACGGCCCCCGGGGTTCTGCGCGGATCCGGGGCACAACGCGGCCACCGCGTGGCGCGAGCGGCGCCGGCTCACCGCGGAGACCGCGGCCAGGACGCCCCGGCCGTGGCGGACACCGACCAGCCGGTCACCATGGCCCGGGTCAGCGGGACCGAGATGCTCCGCGAGATGCGCGCCCTGGCCGACCGGCTGACCGGGCTGGGGGAGCGGCTGGCCGGCACCGCGGCAACGGTGGCCGACCCCGGCGCCGCCGAGTACGAGATCGAGGCGGCCCGCACCGCGGCCGAGCAGCGCGCCACCGCGGCGGAAGCGGCCCGGGCCGAGGCCGAGCGCCGCGCCGAGACCGCGATCCGGATGCGCGAGCAGGCCGACACCGCAGCCGAGGCGATCGACACCGCCCGGGCCGACGCCGAGGCCCGCTCCCGTGAGGCGGCCAACCAGCTGGCCGCCGCGCTGACCGCCCACGCCGCCGAACTCAACCGGGTCCGCGCTGGCGCCGAGGCTCAGATCCAGGCCGCCCGCGACGAGCGGGACGCGGCCATCAGCCGGATCCGCGCGGAAGCCGAGGCCGCCGTCACCGCCGCGGCCCAGCGCGCCGCCGACGCCGAGACCACCGCCCGGCAGCAGGCCGAGACGGCCCGCGCCGAGGCCGAAGCCGCCGTCACCGCCGCCAGCACCGCCCGGGACCAGGCCCTCGAGCAGGCCCGGCAGGCAGAGCAGCGCGCGGCCACGGCCGAGGCCCGCGCCGAGGACGCCCGCGCCGAGGCCTCCCGGGCCCGCCAGGACGCAGCCGCCGAGCTGGACCAGGTCCGCCAGGCCGCCGCCCGCGAGCTCGACCAGCTGCGCGCCGCCGCCGACCGGGACCGCGAGCAGCTCACCGAGCGCCTGACCGCCGCTGACCGGGGCGCCGCCGAGGCACGCGACACGGCCGCCCAGGCCCGCGCCGACGCCGCCCGCGAGCGGGACGAACTGCGCGAGGCCCTCAACGCCCGCGCCCAGATCCTGGAGGAATCCCGCGCCGAGCTGCGCCAGCGGGCCGAGCGGGCCGAGCAGGACCTGGCCGCCGCCCGCGCCGGGCTCGCCGCCAGGCCCGGCACCTCCCAGCCGGGTGCGCGCCGCGGCCGCACCGCCCAGGAGCCAGGCGACCAGGCCGAGCGGGAAGCCCGTTAGTTTCGTGACCGCCGCGGCGGAGGCCTCGACGGCGGCGCCTGTGGCCAGCCAGCAGAGGGCAGGTCGCACCGGAACCGGAAAACCCGCTTCCGGTGCGACCTGGGCAAACGCGCCAGGCTCCACTTGCACAGCGCCTTACCTCCATGCCGGGACCCTCCAAAGCCCCGGGTACGCGGGGCGCCCAGACCGCCGATCACCGGCACCGGAAAACCCGCTTCCGGTGCGACCTGCAGGAATGACCGCCCAGGCCCCGGCCCGGCCCCCCGGTTTTTGCGACTTTCGCGACGCGCCCACGCGCGCGTGGGCGGGCTTGGGTGCCGGTAACAATCGAGCCGTTGAGCACCGCTACGGCGTCCAGTTTCCTGAACGCGGCTGGCAGGCTGGGCGGGTGACGATCAGCGAGCGGATCGAGGCGGGCCGACGGGAGCGGCGGGTGCTGGCGCGGGTCTCCCGGGGCTGCGTGGCGGCTGGACCAGGCCGAGCGGGAACGGATGTGGGCGCTGGTCTCGGCCCGCGCCGAGGGGATCTCGATCCGCACCCTGGCCGTATCCCGGGCGCTTGTTCCCCAACGGCTCATAAGGGCCTTAAAATCAGGCCGAGTATCACGGTTGGCGACCGATTGTTGCGCGCAGATAGAGGCGGCGACTCCCCTTGCTCTAGCCTTGTGCCATGAGTGAGGACACGATCGACCTTGCGAACAACGTCGGCACTTTCGCGAAGCCGTCGGCGATCATCGTTCAGCAAGGCCGTGTGCTCGACTTCATCGATGGGACCACGCAGCGGATTGATACCCCCGAAGAACACGTCCGACAGGAGATAGCAAAGTCTCTTGTTCGTGAGTACCGCTACCCCAGAGCCGACATCGCCGTCGAGTTTTCCCTGCATCTTGGCACGAGGAGGCCCCGCGCAAACCTTGTCATCTTCGCGAACGGAAAGCCGCACGTTCAAGCCAACGCCTACATCATTATTGAATGCAAGGCGCCGACCATCCGCCCCGGAGACAAAGATAACGGGACCGGGCAACTGAGATCCTACCTCGATGCCTGTCCCAACACGCGGTGGGCATGTGGATAAATGGCGTTGAACGCGTGTGCTACCGCCGTGTTGAGATCAATGGGAATCGAGACTGGGAAGAAGTTCCGGACATCCCGCTATTCGGCAAGGAAGAGGAGGCGGATGATCGGCCCACGTTTGACCAGTTGAAGCCTGCCAGCTCGGACGCGCTGCTGTTTACGTTCCGACGATGCCACAACTACATCGCCGGCAACCAGGGGCTGCAGAAGCCGCAGGCGTTTTGGGAACTGTTGAAGCTGATCTTCTGCAAGATCCACGACGAGAATGAGGCTGAGGTCCAGTTCTACGCGGGCGGCGTCGAGCGGCACACGATAAACGGAGCGTTGAAGGTCAAGGCGAGACTCGATGCCTTGTTCGAGGAAGTGAAGCGGAAGTATCCGCTGATCTTCGACGAAAGGGAGCGGATAGAACTCGAGCCAACGGTGCTCGCGTACATCGTCAGTCAGCTGCAGATGTACATCCTCCTAGATAGCGACATCGACGTCAAAGGCCGGGCGTATGAGGAGATCGTAGGCTCCAATCTGCGCGGGGACCGTGGCGAGTTTTTCACCCCCCGGAACGTCTGCAGGATGGCGGTGCTGATGCTCGATCCCGGGGAGAAGCAGCTGGTCATGGATCCTGCATGCGGGACAGGCGGCTTCCTCATCATGGCTATGAACCACGTGTTCGAAAAGATCAGCCAGATCCAGGATCGCAAGTGGCCTAAGCACCCTGAGCGTGCACGAGAGGCCAGCCGCACGAAGATTGCCGAGTATGCCAGCAAGTGCGTGGTGGGGCTGGATTTCAATCCAGAGCTGGTAAAGGCGTCGAAGATGAACATGGTCATGAACAACGATGGGTCGGGCGGACTGTACCAAGCGAACTCGCTCGCAAATCCGAACCGCTGGCGTAAGGACCTGCGCGATCGCAACTTGCTTGGCACAGTTGACCTACTCATGACCAACCCGCCCTTTGGATCGAAGATTCCCATTACCGACCCAGCGATACTCGAACAGTACGACCTCGGGCACCGCTGGACATATGACGAACAAACAGACAATTGGATCAAGGGCGACGACCTGCACAGGTCACAGCCGCCGGAAATCCTGTTCATTGAACGCTGCGTTCAATTTCTCAGGCCGGGGACTGGCCGCGCCGCAATCGTTCTGCCTGATGGCATCCTGGGGTCACCCGGCCTGGGGTATGTGCGCGAGTGGTTGCTGCGCAACACAACGATTCTGGCAAGTATCGACCTGCACCCTGACACCTTCCAGCCATTCGTCAGCATCCAAACGAGCCTGCTCGTCGTCCAACGGAAAACACGGGAGCAGATCGCCCTGGAGGCTGCAGCTGGCAGGATAAGCGATTACGAAATCTTCATGGCAATCGCGGATCACGTGGGGCACGACAAGCGAGGTCAACAGACCTACGTCCGCGATGGCTACGGTAACGAACTGTTCGATGAAGTGGAGGAGCGGGTGTCAGAGTTCGAGGAAGGCGTTCGAGTGATCAAGCATCATAAGGTGCGGAAGAAGGTCCTCGACGATAATACCGAACAGATCGCTCGACTCTTCCGGCAATGGCTGCTGCAGCGCGAGCTGTAGAGGACACCGCCCAGCGCGCGGAGGCAGCGGCGTGGCCTTGGCACGTCGCAACCGTTGGAAGTGTCCGAGCGTCTGTGGTGCGTAGTGCTGAGCGCCGGATGGAGGCCGCGGCGTACCTCACTGACGGGTACGGCGTTCGGCTGGCGATCGAATCGAAGCCTTCGGGTTGGGTGCCGTTTGATGCCTTGGCGACTGCCTCTGCTCCCCCAAGAATCAAGCAGATACTGGTGGGGCCCGAGCACGGAACGCCCTACCTCAATACGAGTCAGGTGTTCGACTTTCGACCAAACCCGAGGAAGTGGCTAGCTCTCGGCAAGACGCTTCGAGGGACCGATCGACTGGTGCATGAGGGATGCATCCTCGTCATGGCGTCAGCCACGGTTGGGCGCGCGATCGTAGCCACCAAGGCCCACGAGAACGCCATCATCTCCCACCACTTCCTTAGGGTCACGCCGCGACAGCCCGAGTACAGCGGATGGGTGTACGCCTTTCTACGCTCACCGCAGGGACTCTCGATGATCAAGGGATCGCAGTACGCAAGCGTGATTCGGCACATAGAGCCTAGGCATTTGGCGACGCTACCTGTTCCGCTGGTTCCACGCGACCTGGCCGCGAAGTTCACCAAACGCGTGCGAGCAATCGCGGAATGTAGAGACCGTGCTACTGCCCTCAGGGTGGCGGCAGAGGATGCGTTTGCCTCCACGCTGTGGGAACCGAGGACGCCGCGGCCGGAGACCGATGCTGGGTTTTCAGTTGCAGTCCGGTCAGTGAGCCATGGTCGCCGTCGGCTGGAAGGCGTCTATCACGCGCCGAACGTGCAGTCGATCTTGTCGCGCATGGAGAACTGGGAGCCACTGGGGGCTCTGACGAAACGGGTGTGGTGGGGCAAGCGATTCAAGCGTTACTACGGAGATGCCGGCATCCCGTACATGACGCCGATGACGTCTTCACGATGAATCCTTACAGCACGGAGAGAATCCTGGTTCAGCCAGGGGGCGGCCATGAGGAACTCTTTGTTCGCGCCGGATGGCTCGTGATGGCGTGTTCCGGGCAGACGTATGGGTTGAACGGAAGTGCGATGATCGTGACGGAGGCGCATGAGAATGTTGTGTTTTCGCACGACATGATCCGGATCGAGCCGAGCGGTGCTGTTCGACCGGGATACCTCCTTACGGCGCTGACACATCCAACCTTGGGCCGACCGCTGCTGTTCGCGCTGCCTACGGGATGTCGATTCCCCATCTGGACCCAGATGACGTCGCAGCGTTTCCGGTTGTGAGGCTGGAGGCAAAAACGGAGTTCTGCTATTGCGGACTTGGCCGAAGAAGCGGCGTCGGAACAGGCGCGCGCCGAAGTGTTGGAACGTGAACTTGCGCAGGCTGCAGGTGCAGTCATATCGGAATTCCTGCTCCGAGGTTCGTCCGCAGATGTGCCGGGCGCAGAACAGCCTGTGGCCGATCCACGTTCGTTGCCAGCAGGTAAATGAGCTGTTGATGAAGCAGGCAATCCCCTGCGGGCGCAGAAGTTCTGCCGCCGCAACAGGCTGCCCCGGTCCGAGCGCTCCTGGGACCTGTTCGCCGATGAACGCTGCCGCGCAGCGAAACCGGTATCCCGTCCTATGAGGCGTACAACCCGTTCCGTCACCGTCAGCAGGGGGGGGCCGTACGTATATCCCTCCCTTGCCAGCGGTGTTCAGTGAACTAGACGGCTAAAGGCGGTTCGTGGCGCGGCTCTTACCAGCACCCCGGGCTTTCACCACGGCGCGGCGCGGCCGCCGCCGATGTCGTGCGGCGGCTCGTACAGCACCGTGTCGCGTCCCTCGGCGGCGCACGTGCCGCACCGCACCCACAGGTGGCCGAGGCCCCGGCCGTGCTCGTCCGCCTCCCGGGCCGCCGGGCAGATGCACGGCGTCCACCCGATCGTCTGGGGTGTTCCCCGGGCCAGCGAATGACCGAGCGGGCACTGCTCGGACGGTTGGCGAAAGGGGAACAGGCATCCGTTAATCATGCCCTGAACTGCGCGGGCAATAACGCGCAATAGCGGGGCGCCGAAGGCCACGGCCGGGTGGGTCGCCGGTCGTGTCCGGTCCGGCCCGCAGCAGGCCCGGTGTTCAGTCCCCGTTTCCGGGCCGGGCCTGTCTGCGGTGTTTGACGGCCTTGACCGCATAGGGGCAGTATGGCCGGAAGGCCCGCGATGGTCCCGTTGCACCTCGCCGGGAAGCCGCGGGGCCGGGGGGCCTAGGCCTCCCTGCCGGACCGTGCGGGCCGCTCAGTCCTCACCCCCCCGGGACGGGCGGCCCGGCGGCCCGGGCTGCGGCGGCTAGCGCGCCCCCGGCCGGAATCGTGACCGCGATCGGGCGGATCCGGATCCGCCCTGGGGCGGTCACGGAACTCAACGCCTACGCGAGCGATGCGGCCGGCCTGAGCGCCACCGTTTCAGCCTTCCGCCTCGTCGCGTTCCCTGGGTGCCCAGTAATGCACGTCCCGGAAATCGTCGGCGGACGGGCGCGGACCGATCCGGGCGCGGAGACGCCGTCCAGGGGCGTGTCGCAGCTGGGGCATGTGCTGGCCCCCCGGGGCGGGGTGTACCCGCAGCCGGGGCAGCCCACGACCGGGTTGAGGGGCGGGGTCAGGTAGCGGTGCAGCGAGGCCTTGGGGATGCTGGTCTTGGCGGCGATCTGGCCGAGGCTCTCGCCCTGGCCGCGCAGCAGCCGGGCGTACTCGATCTTGTCGGCGGGATGGGCGACTTGGGGCTGGCGCGGCGGCCGGTGGGCCTCGGCGACGGCGCGGGCGTGGGCGGCGCGCTCGGCACTGAAGGTGCGTTCCATCTCGGCGAACAGCGCCAGCAGCAAGAACGCGATGCGGCCCATGCCCTCGCTGGTGGTGGCGATGGGCAGCGGGTCGGCCAGCGTGCGGAAGCCGATGCCGCCCTGGTCCAGGTCGTGAACGAGGTTGAGGACCTCGCGCAGGTTGCGGCCGATCCGGTCAAGGGTGTGCACCACGACGGTGTTGCCGGGCCGGGCGTAGGCCAGCAGCTGCTTCCAGGCCGTCCCGCTCGGTGGTCGCGCCGGTCTTCTTGTCGGTCCAGATCCGCTCGTCCGGGATGCCGGCGGCGGCCAGGGCGTTGAGCTGGCGGTCAAGGGACTGCTTGGTGGTCGAGACCCTGGCGTAGCCGAAGCAGCTCAAGGCCGCGCTGCGGGCGGCCAGGACTGGTAACCATGCCGCGGATCGTACCGGAATTCATCGCCGTACGGCAGATTCCGGAACGGGGTTTCCGGGACGGATTCCGGAACGGGAGGGCGGCCGCTCCGCGCGTCATTTCCGCCGCTGGCGGGCAGTCTCGGCGGGTCGTTCCGCTTCCAAGGTTGCGGAACGCCCGCCTGGCACTGGCCCGGCGCGCCGTGAGCCTGTTCCAGCGCCGGGATCCCGCGTGGCGCGGCTATTATGGTCAGCAGGCAGTTTTGCGCCTGCCCGCGCCGAATCGGCTGTGCCCACGCCACGCCGGTGAGGATGGCTAAGGGTCGCCGACTCGCGCATCGGTCTTTCACCAGCAAGCGTCTCGTCGTGCCGACGTCACGGGCGGTGGCGCGTGGGGCCGCAGCCCGGATAAGGGACAGGCAATGACCGAGAACAAGGCGAAGAAGAACGATGTCCGCCGGCGGATGGCCCAGAGCGGCGAGCGCTACAACGTCGCCCGCCGCGCCGTCGAGAGCGCAGCCCCGCCCGCGAGCCACCTGATCGGCGACGATGAGACCCGGCGCATCGCCGAGAGCTTCCTCACCGCGTCATCTTCGTGGCTCGGGAGCGTGACCTGGCAGGACATCGTGGCCGGCCCGGACGCCGAGTACCTGGCCGGGTTCGACGGAACGTTCAACCCGAAGGAAATCGAGCTCGGCGACGGCCAGCGCTGGTCGTGGTCTGTCACCTTCACCGACCCGAGCGGCCAGCAGAAGACGCTCTCCCACGAGACCGTGCTCCAGGGAGTCCGCGCCCTCGTCTTCGGGGAAGACGGGCCCGGCGCGGACGGACTCCGCCGGATCCGGATCAGGCAGTGGTTCACTGAGCCCGCCGCCGAGCGCCGCAAGCTCGACCTCGGCGCCAGCGACAGTTCGCGGATCTGCCAGCAGGCACTGTACGGCCGCCAGGTCTTCAGCACCGACGATGACCTGCGCGCCTTCGGGAAGCTGGACTTCTTCGAGGACCAGCGCCCTCCCCAGGGAGACGAGTAGAAGGCCCCGCGCAGGGCACGAAGCGCCGACGCCGACCGCAGTAGCTCTGATCGACCGGGCGTTGCCTGAGCCGAGTGATGCTGAGCGTTGTTTTGCCGACCGGATGGTCCCGGCGGGCCCAGGGCGCGCGCCGCAGCCCGGGCGCGCGGGATTTGTCGGACCTGCCCGTTACTCTCGGAATCGGTTTAATTACCGATCCGAGGTGGTTGCCGGATGCTTCCCGATGGCGTGCTCGTCTCTCCTGATGTCCAGGCCGGCCTTGGCAGCGCGGGCCTGGCCGAGGTGACGGCCAGCTTGTGGCCGGTCGACTGCCAGACCTGCGGGCGGCCGCTCGGCGCGCAGCCGCCCGCGCTGGCCGTCGACGACGTGACCGTGTTCGCCTGGGCCTCCCTGCACCATCCGCGGTGCCGGGCGCCGGGCTGCAACAGCGGCCCGGTCATCACCCAGACCGGAGCCGGGGTGTCGCACCGGTCCCGGCTGGTCCTGCTGCCGACCCAGCGGTCCCGCCGGGCCGCCGAGCCGGACGGGGCCCTGCCGATGATGGTGGTCGACCCATCCCTGGAAACCGTGATGCTCCGCCGGGACGCGGACGGCTGGCGGCCCGGGTTCGACCGCGCGTTCACCGACGCGGGGATGGCCCCGCCCGGCCGCCGGTTCCGCGTCCGTCGGCCGGTCACGCGGGGCGGCCGCCACGCTGACCCCGTCGACCGCCCGGATCACACTGGCGCGCCCGCTCGAGGCCGTCGTACGAATCCGACCTCGGCGCCGACGACGGCGGCAGCGACAGCGAGCCGATCTGTACGCCAGCGAGGGCTCCGGGGCTCATGCTGCCGCCCCTGGGGCCGATGTAGTCGCCGGCACCGCCGCTGCACGTCCCTTTGACGTTCTGAGGGCTGCCGAAGACGGTCCACGAGCCGGCATTTCCATTGCCTGCCGACGGACAGTTGTCGATCACATAGGTTCCGGCGCTCGCGCCACTCACGAGCGTCAAGGCTGCAAGACAGCTGAGTCCCACTGCCATCGCCAGGCTGCGCAGGCGTCCGCGGGAGCGCGCGTCCCGGCCGCCGCGCTCGCTCGCACGCAACGTTGCGGAGTTAGTCAGTGGTGACATCGACCGCTCCGCTTTCACCGCTGCTGAATGGGAATCCCGCCTGGCCTCCGAACGCCAGCGCTCGAAACGGGAACCGGCCGACGCCGCCCTCGAATTGGTAGAGCACGCGGAAGCGGCCGTGGCTGTTCGTGCGCGGCGTCCTGAACGGCTCCCAGCGCCCACGGTAATGCACCAGCAGGTCAACGACAACACCTTGCCGGGGAATCGGCCCGCCGACCTGGCCGCTGAGCGTGATTGTCCCTTCGGAGCCCGTCCTGCGAGGGCTCACGCTGAGTTGGACGCCCGCGCGCACCGACTCCTGAATCCTGGCCTGGGCGGCGTAGGCAGAGTCGCCGGTGTACGCGCGGTAGGCGACGTCGATCAGCCGCGATGGTCCCGCGGGCACACTCGCTATGAACGAGCCGTCCGCGCCGGTGGTTGCGTGCGCGACGACCTGGCTGCTGCTCCCGCCTGCGACCTGCTGGATCACGTCGAGCGTCGCGCCGCTAATCGGCTGGCCGTGTGAGTTGACGAGTCGGCCCGGAAGTCGCAGCGCTCGCCGAGCGAAGGGACGCGAGATGCTTCGCGGGAGTCCGAGCGTGAGGGCTGCGCCTTCGCTCGCGTTCGAGCCGTTGGGCGCACCGGCGAGAAGCACAGATGATCCTGGGCCGGGTAGCGCGCTGAGCGATCCTGCACCGGCGTTTTCCGTTGTGACCGTCCGGTTGAGGACTTCGGACTGGTTCCCTGCGGCGTCTTCGATGATGACCTGTATGTGATGCAGCCCGTTTGGAAGCAGAGCGGTGTTGAGCGAGTACGTGCGTCCCCCGACCGATGTCATGCAAGGCACTTGATACGCCCAGGTGTAAGCGTCGTGTCCGGGGACCGGGATGCAGTGCCCGCCGTTGGTGTCGATGATCTGCGATTGGACGGCAACGCCGTCCACAAGGAGTTTCACGTAGGCCAGGCCCGGCCCTTCATCTGTCGCTGAGAACGTGATCGCCTCCGCACTTCGCAGCGGGCTTTCTGTGACGAGAGGGCCGGCGATGTTGCTTGCTTGCGGATCGTGCGGTGCGTTCAAGCTGGTTTCGCCGCCAAAGATGCGGTATTCCCACTGGCCGGCGGCAAGCGTGCAGCTGCTGTTGTTATTCCCGTTCGGGTCGCAGGTGGCGTTGACATCCCAATGCCCGCCATCCGGGGAAATCGTCAGGTTCACGACGTTTTCCGGGGAGAACGGTGTCGCGAACGTGCCTCGGGCTGCCACATTGCCCACGTACCAGTCGCCCTGGTCACAGCAGTTGCGCGGAAGCGAGTACAGGACGCTGTATTCGCCGCCCTGCTGGATGATCCCCATGAACCCGTTGTTTGAGCCTTCGGCCCTCTCGGCTCGGTAGATCCTGCCCCCGTTGATCGTCGCGTTCGCCGGCGCCTGGTAGAGCAGAGCGGACCATGTGCCCTGCGCGTAGGTGTTGGTCTGACCAACCGCCATCGGCACGCCGCGACCGGATGTCATCGGCCCAGTGCCGCAATCGACCTCGGCGGCCGTCACCTGCCACAGGTCGATGCTCGCTGGGTTGCTGAGCCCTGCCGGCATCCCGGAGAGCCCAAGTCCTTCCCCGGTCGCCGGGTTCGCGCACAGAATCTGCGTGTAGTTTCCGCTCCCGTCTGCCGGCAGCGCCCACGCCGACGATGCTGTCACGAGCCCAAGCAGCAACGAGCAGGTCAATACGACCAGCGCTCCGGACAGGACGTGTCGGCGCTGCTCACTTCGTGGTGACATCGACCCCCCTGCTTGCTCCGGGTGCAAATGGGAAGTCGCCCTGACTCCCGAACACCACGGCCCGGAATGGGAACCGCCCGACTCCGCCCTGGAATTGGTAGACGACCCGGAACCGCCCGCGTGAGTCTGTGCGTGGATCGCGGAACGGCTCCCAATGCCCGCGGTAGTGGACGAGCAGCACGACGACGACGCCCTGCGACGGGACCGGCCCGAGCACGCGCCCGCTCAACGTGATCTCGCCTTCCGAGCTAGTCCTTCGGGGGCTCACGCCAAGCTGCACGCCGGCGGCGACGGACTCAGCGAGCTTCGCCACGGCCGCGTATCCCGTGTCGGTTGAGAACGCGCGATAGGCGATCTCAACCGTCCGTGAAGGCCCGCCCGGGACACGCGCTACGAACGTCCCATCGCTGCCGGCTCGGGCGCGGCCGATCAGTTCGAGAGTCGCGCCGTCGACCTGTTGCACCACGTCCAGGGAGGCACCCGCGATCGGTAGACCCTGGGCGTTGAGCAGGCGGCCCGTCACTCGCAGCGCTCGCTTGGCGTATATTCGGGAGATCGGCGAGCGCACCCCGAGCTGCAGGTGCGCTCCCTCGCTTGCGCCGCTCCCGTTAGGACTACCGGCTGGCCCGGTGGCGGAGCTCGTCGTGCCGGGGCCGGGCAGCGCCCCCAGGGAGCTGACGGTAGCCGCGGCGTTGCTGACCGTGATCGAGCCGAGCGCATCGTTGGTGACGTTGCCGGCTGCGTCGGTGACCGCCAGGCTGGCCGCATACGCGCCATCGGCCAGAGCAGCCGTGTTGACCGTGAAGCCGCTCACGGTCTCCGTGAGCGGGCAGGCATTCCAAGAGTCATAGGCACATTCACCGGAGAAGTCGAACGTGTGAACGTAGCTCGCCCCACCGCTCAGCGGACTGAGCGTCAACGTCGCCGTGTGAACACCACTGCCAGCGTCGCTGCCAGTGAAGCTGATCGACTGCGAGCCCGCGACGTGCGTATCGGCCGCTGCGGCTGCCGCGAGCGGCCCGCTCACGTCCTCCACGGTCGGCGGCGTGTCGTCTTCGAGGCTGAGCGTGATGTTGGCCAAAGCGGGGACAGCGGTCGAGTCCGCGAAGTCGCAGGTCGGTGAGCTGCGGTCGGTGCTGCAGTTCACGTATGCCTCGAAGTCACGCGCGCCCCCTGCGGCAGCGTCCAGCTTTCGGTTGCCGTGTATGCGCTGCCCCCGCCGTAGGGCAGCTCCGCCGCGCCCGGAAGGGACTGCCCCGCGGAGGCGAACTCGAGGAAGGCATCGTCGCCCGTGACGGTCGAGGCGATGACTTCCGCTTTGATCGCGTGGATCGTGACGCCGGGCGCGCCGCCCGGCACGCCGATCCGCAGCCCGACCTGGCTTCCGCTTTCGCCGTTCTCGGTCACAGCGCCGGCCTGACCGTCCGTGAAAACGTAGTCGCCGATACTGCCGCCCGCCGAGCAGCCGTTAGAGAGCACCGTGTTCGCGTTGGTGGTGTTGCCGAACACGCTCCAACCCGGCGACACGGCCGGCACGCCGGGCGCACACTGATACATCGGATAGGTCCCCGCCTGAGCGCTCGTCGCGCAAAGCCACAGGATCAAGACCACGCACCCGACGACCGCCAGCGACGCCGCGGCCATGCCACGCCGAGCGATTGTGAAGGGAGTCTCAGTTCGTGGTGACATAGACCGCCCCGCTTTCTCCGTGCGCAAATGGGAATCCGGCTTGGCCGCCGAGCACCGACGCCCGGAATGGAAAGCGCCCTATGCCGCCCTGAAACTGGTAGACGACCTCGAAGCGCCCACGCGAATCGGTCTGCGGGACCCGGAAGGGCTCCCATCGCCCCCGGTAGTGGACAAGAAGCTCGACGGCGACCCCTTGGGCGGGAACCGGCCCCAGCACCTGTCCGCTGAGCGTGATGGTCCCTTCAGAACCGGTCCTGTGAGGGCTCACGGCGAGCTTCACGCCGGCGTCGACCGCCTCGGCGATGTTCGCCACGGCCGCGTAGCTCTTGTCGGTGGAGAACGCGCGGTAGGCGATCTCGATCGTCCGTGTGGGTCCGCCGGGCACCGATGCCGTGAACGTCCCGTTCGCGCTGGTGCTGGCGTGCCCGATCACCGCCGCGCTCGCCGAGCCGCTGACCCGCTGCAGCACTTCCAGCGTCGCGCCCGCGATCGGATTGCCCTTCCCGTCGACCAGCCGTCCGGTCACTCGAAGCGTGCGGTGCGCGTACGTGCGCGTGATCTTGCGCTTGAGTCCGAGGGTGAGCTGCGCCGTGTGGCTCGCCGTAGTCCCGTTCGGGACAGCAACCGGCGCCGGCACGTTGCCTGCGCTCGTGCCGGGGCCGGGCAGCGCTCCGAGGGAGTTCTCCGCCGGCTGCTTTGTCGAGATCGTGCCGTCGTAGACGACCGCCGAGTTTCCCGCCGCGTCCTGCACCACGACCTTCAAGGTGTGCTGGCCGTTGGCAAGCGCGCTCGTGTTGATCGGCAGGTCGACCGACTCGCTCGCCGGGCAAGGCTGGCCGTAGTCGAACATCAACGCACCGCCGCTCGTCCCGACCGGGACGCACTTGCCCCCGTCGCTGTTCGGTGTGCGCGAGTAGACGGCTTTGCCGTCGATCTCGACGATCACGAGATACACGCCGGGACCACCGGGATCGGCTGCATCGAGCGTGAGTTCTGCTGTGCCTTCGGCGTTCGGGCTCAGCAGCGTCCCGCCGACTCCGCTGGCGCTCGGCGTCGCTTCGTTGGAGAGCAGGAGGTTCGCCCACCACAGCCGCACCAGCGACCACGCGCCTTCGCTGCCTCCCGAGTTACAGGCGTAGCCTGATGCACCTCCGCATCCGGCGCTGAGGTAGAGATTGCCGCCACGACCGCTGGGAACCCCGAGCACCCCTGCGAAGTCGTTGGTGCCGTTCGCGCAGGGTGTCAGGCCGGACGCGCATTGAAAGAAGACATCCGACCCGTCGTAGGCGTAGTTGGGGGTGTAGGCGACGGCGGTGCCCGAGGCGTTGTAGCCGCCGCCGTCCGCATACAGGCTCACGTCGACCGAGCCGCCGATCAGCGTTGAGCCACCGGGCGGGGCGTACTGAAGGGTCTCCGCCGAGCCGACACCCACGGCCGCATCCGTGCTGAGGATCGCGTACATAGGGCTGCCCGGCCCGCAGGCCGTGCTGTTGTTCGAGCCGTATCCGCCGCCGGCGGCGAAGCTCGACCAGCCTTCGCTCGGTGCCGCCGACTGGCTCGGGTTCACGCAGGAGACCTCCATCCAGCTCCCGGCGTAGGCGGAACTCGCGGCGAACCATCCGCTGCCAACCGCCAGCGTCAGCGTCAAAGCGAGCAGCAGCGCGTGGCTGGCGTGTCCGTTCTCATACTTGTTCATCGTCGCGTCCATTTCCAGTTCCAGACCCCGTTTTGGTGGGCTTCGGGGGTCTATGACCCCAAAGAGCCCAAACCGGCCAACGAATTTTCTGACCGGGCTCATGGGCTGAACGCCCCCCCGCCGCTCTGGCCTTCTGAGGCGCTCGCCACACGAGCCGACGCGCTCGGCGTGCTGGCCGAGGTGGGAACCCCGAGGTAGGCGAAGCCGCCCGGTTCGCGCTGCGCGCGCACGGTCGCCCCAGCCGCTGGGTGGGTGCTGCTGGGCGCATGGCGCGCGTGCTCGCGCGGGCGAGTGGAGGTATGCACGCTGCGGCGGACCCTCGTGCTCGGAGACAACGCGGGCAGCGGCGCGCTCAACGACCGCGGGAAAGCCGCCGCTGCGGGCGCCGCGGCTGCGCTCCGCGCCACGTGACCTCGGTGTGCCGGGGGGCTCTGCTGGAGGACGTGCGTGGCGACTGCGCCGCCAGCGATCACGCCGACGGTGACGACGCCCACCGCGACTTTCGCGCCGACCCCACCGCCTGCCAGCAACGCGACGGCGCGTTCGCGCACGCTGCCCTGCCCGATCGGGGCGCTGTCGATCCCGAGCCGGTGCGCCAGAAGCCTGGCTCGCACACCGAGCCTCGTGAACCGGTCGAGATTCCCGATGAACACCGGCGGGAGCAGCGCTGCGGCCTGGTCGCGGAAGCTGCGCCGCAGCCGCTTGGCGTTCGTCTTGTGCTCCAGTCGGCAGTGTGCGCAGCTCTCAAGGTGCGCGAACGCGCGCTCGGCCAACTCCTCGCTCGTGCTCTCCCCGTTCTGCAGCGCGTGGATCGTCTGTGCGCGATACCCGCACAACCGGCCCGTGTCGTAGAGGAGCTGGAAACGCTCGCGCTTGCGGTCGCACTCCCGAGCGATTTTGCGAGCGTCGTTCTCCGGGATGCCCAGCGCGGTCCCGATAGCCCGGTACGCCATCCCCTCCACGAGCCCGCCGAAGACGCGCCGCTCCTGCTCCGTCAGCTCCGTAGTGAACTCGCTCGCGATCAGGCGATCCTCACGGGCAAGGGCGGCCAACTCAGGGGCGCCTTCGCGTTCCCTGGCCTCGGCCATGACACGAAAGCCAGGTGTCCCCCGCGCGATTATTCGCCCGTGACGCCGTTCATCGCGATGCAACCGCAGAGCGCGCTTCTTGATCCCGTCCCGCAGAGCGTTGCGGAGATGCTCCTCGCTGTCATACGCCCGCCTGTAGAGAGCGAGCGCCGTCTCCTGGTAGAGGTCCTCGAGCTGCTCGGTGGTGAGTCCTCGACACTCGGTGAAGCCGCGAGCGATCCGCAGCTCTCGCTTCTGCCATTCGCCGAGAATCTGACCGGGCCGCTGCGAGCCAAACGCCCGCTTCCTACCCTGGCCGGGCGCAAGGGCGACCCCTTCCCCCGATTCTCCAGCGGGCGATCCAGGCCCTGTGCTTTGCTCTCCTATCTCCATCGCACCATCTCCAGGTCAGCCGTGACCCAGGCAAAAAGCCCGGCAATACCGAACAATTCTGTAGAGCAGATTGTACTTGCAATCTTTCTTGCAAGCGTTGATCGTCGGTGAACTCGCCGCGGACTCATCGGTGGGGCACGCCGACGGTCTCCAGGGCAGCGGCGCACAGCAGAACACAGGCGATCAGCACGAACACGCCGACCCCCTCGCTGGCGGTGAGCGCTCGTCGTCGCTGCACGAGCCACCCGCTCGCGCCGAGCGCGAGCCCGCCCCACTCCAGCGGCAACTGCGGGATGTACGCCAGCAGCGCCGTTCCGTATACGCCGAGCGCCGCGCCCACGGGCAGCGTGTTCGCGATGATGCACGCCAGCAGCACTCCGTCGGCGACGTGCATGGCGAAGCGATGGCGGTGGGCACCCAGCACCCCGAGCAACAGCGGCCACGAGGCGATCGGGATGTTGTGGGCGGCCAGGGCGAGAACGTGCCCCAGGTGCGGCGGAGGGTTGCGCTGTGCGCTCAGCGCGAGCCCCAGCACTCGCCGCACGGGTGCGGCGAGAGGCTGGCCGACAAGCGCAATGATCGCTGCGGCCGCCAGCGTCGCCGCCCATACCGCCGCGTAGGCGTGCAGCCAGATGTGCGCCAAGCCCACCGGCAGCCAACGCCGCGCGGCCCGCCTCGCATCTGTTGCAATAACAGACACTTCACTCAGCTCTGTGGCAGCCATTCGCTCACCGCGAAGCCGCCCGGCACGCGGGCGAGCCGCGCAAGCGTGACGTGGTAGGCCGCCGGCAGCCCTTCATACTCGGTGGACCCGCCGGTCTGTTCACGGGTCACGATGTCCCACGTACCGGCACGCGATACATCCGCCGCAATGCTCACGATCTGCCCGCTGTTCCAGATGCGTCCGCGAGCGATCGTCGTGTCCGCCTCGCTCGACGCCGCGGCCTGCTGCTCGACCAGTCGCGCCGCACCGACCGACATCGCAGCGAGTGCCCGCTGATCGGCGGTCAGGGTGCGATACGTCCAGTTCGAGTACAGCCGGCTGAAAGCGGTCAGCGCCGCAAGCGGCGTGGGCTGCACGTCGCCGGGCGTCTGTGCCGCCGGCGACGCGGGCGCCGGAGCAGGCTGCTCGCCGGCATTCTGCGGAGAGGCGGTCCCGGTCGTGTGCGGCCCCGTGCTCGGCGCATCAGGGTTCGCGCATCCGGCGAGCGCGACCGAGCCCAGCACCAAGCAGACCGCGATCAGTCCTCTGAGGGGGCGACTGGTCATAGGCCGGGTGGATGGCGGACGGTCCAGCTCGCCCAGCCAGGGACCGATGCGGAGACGCGCCACTTCGGGCCAGGCTTGCCCGAGTTGGGGCCGCTGTCGTAGGCAGGGTCTTCCACGGTGTCGAAGCGCAGCCCCGCGACGTACATGAAGGCGTGCCCGGCGTTGGCGTAGATCGAGACGTACTTACCGGGGCCGGGTTGCCCGTAGGACCCAAGTTCGGTCGAGTCCTCCGCGTAGACGCCGAACACGCCGCCGGCATGAAGCACGTATGAGACCGCCGAGGAGCAGTCATACGCCGGCTCGAGCTCGCCCAGCGGCGTCCCGTGCGCGCCGCCGTACAGGTAGCTTGCGCCGAACAGCCGGTTGCCGGCGGCGACCATTCTCTTGACCTCGGCGGGAGCTTCTTCACCGGCGGCGGCCAGGCCGCTCGGCAGGATCTTCGTCCGCTGTTCCCGGCGTCAGCGGCAGCGGAATGTTCCCGGCGCCTTCGCCCACCGGACAGGCGGGGCTCGCTTCACCGCCGCCGCTAGCTTCGCTTGAACTGGGGAGCGCGCCGAGCGTCGGTGCCGCGCCGGTCGCCGGTGCGATCTGCACCCTCACGGGGCTCTTGGTGATCCCAAGCGGCCGGGCCGCCTGCCACCACACATCCAAGCGGTATGGCTGGCCGTCCGCGATGAACTGGCCCGGCCCCTGTCCGTAGCCCGTGTCGCGCTTGAGCAGCAGGCCCTCGTGGCCGTCGTGCGCGACCCGAAGCGTCGTGAGATACGGCAGGTTGCTCAGCGCGTTCGCGTCGCTGAAGGTGAACGTACCTCCGTTCGCCGGGTTGCTGTCGAGCACCGACAGCTCGGCGAAGGACGCGGGGTGCGCGGGCAGGTAGGACTCGCCCGGATTCGGGATCGAGCCATAGTCGCCAGATGTCGGGTCGCCTGGGCCGCCGTACTCGGTCGCGCCGACTTCATACCAGCGGCTCGGCGCCAGTTCGAGCGGTGCCGCATACAGACCTTGAGCGAGCGGGCCGCCGCCGGCAGGCTGATTGACCGCGCCGATGCTCGCGCCGCCACACACGCTTTCGGCTTCCTGAGAGAGCAACCCGGCCACGCCGGCAGCGACCAGAACCGGCAGCAGGACAACCATCAGCACCGCGACGACGAGCACCGTCTGCACCTGCCGGTTTTTCAGCAGAGCTATCGCGACGCGCGCCTGCATCACGCCACTTCCTCCAGCTCGTCGCTGATCGCCTGCTGCCACTCCTCGCTTACGAGCAGCCTCAGCGCCGCCCAGCTCTGCTCGCCCGTCTCGCGCAGCGCGCGCTTGCGTATGTGCTCGTCGCGTGCAGGGTCGGAGCTTGCGATCCAATACTCCAACGCGCCGACACCGATCTGCAGCGTGCCCTGTCCGCGCGACCCGTTCATCAGGTAGGCCGTCGAGAACTGGCCGCGAACGGTTTTCAGCGTCGAGATCGCTTCGATCGCCTCATCCGTGAGGTTCAGCGCGCCCTTGACGTAGGCGAGCTCGCGGGCCTCTTGGCGCAGGAACAGCCGCATCGCGGCGTTCGCCAAAAGCGCCCGGCCGTGCTCGTTGTCGAAGTCCGAAAGCTGCTGGCTGATCGCGATCAGCCACAGCGCGTAGTGACGAGAACGCCGGCAGAACTCGTTGAACCAGCGGCCCGTGCTCGGGCGCTCAATCAGCTTCCACGCCTCGTCGACCACCAGGAAGGACTTGCCGGCCCAGGCGTGCTTCGGGCTTTCCCCGGCGAGATGCTGCTGGCGTGTGCGGGCGATCCTGCTCTTGACGTGCTCGCAGATCACGAACAGCGCCGCCGCGGCCTTCGCGTCCGGGATGCTGCGCGTGTCGAACACCACCAGCGGCGCGTCAGCCGGGATCGTCGTCGCCCTGTCGGCGAGGTAGGCGTAGGGGCCATCGCCGATGTAGTTGTTCAGGCGCATCGAGAGGTTGCGCAGGCTCTCGGCGATCCCGACCGACCCCTCGCCGCGCTCCTGGTGGTAGCGACGCTCGAGCTCCTCCTGCAACAGCAGCTCCCTTGGTTCCTCACCGGTCAGCGCGCAGCGCGCATAGACCTCAGCAATGGCGAGCCCCAGCAGGTTCGCCTCAAGGTCTGAGAGTCCGTAGCTGTCGCGGCCGGCGTGATGCTCGCCCAACAGCAGCGCGTGCAGCGCGAGCAGATAGTCGATCTTCTCCGCGCCGACCTCCGCGGGGTCCTCAACGTCCCACGAGTTGATCGCGTGCGCGCCCGCACCGACCTGCAGCGACGCGCCGCCGGGGATCAAGCTGCACAGGAACTCGAAGTGCCCTGCGCGATCGATGATGAACCCGCTCGCGCCCTGCGCCAGCGCACGCGCCAGCAGGATGATCGCGGCCATCGTCTTGCCCGCCCCGCTCATGCCGTTGATCAGCAGCAGGTGATTCGGGTGCGCCGAGTCGAACGGGTCCAGCCGCTCCAGGGTGCGCCCTGGGAGGGCGTAGCCGAGCGGGATGCCCTGCGGGCTCCCGCACGAGGTGCCACACAAGGGGAATGTGTCGCCGACGTTGCGGCTCACGTACTTGCGCCGACGGCCGGCGACGTCGCGTCCGAGCGGCAAAGTCGACTGCCACAGCCGCCGTTGCGCGAACAAGCCGTGCTGAATCCGCGCGTCGCAGGCCATCGTCACCTCTCGCCCTACGGCCTGACACAGCTCCTTCAGCGTTTCCGGGTCCGCGTCGGGGCCAGGCTCCGCCAGCGCGCAGTAGATGCTCACCCGGTAGATGCCCGCGCCGGCGCTCGTAGCCAGCTCGTCATTCAGCTCGGCCGCCTCCTCCTCCTGCACCCGTGCGTCCGGGTCGAGCGGCCTGCCGCGCTGCTCGACGCCGCGGTTGACGCCGTGGATGCGCTTGTAGCGGCGCTTCTGCGCCATCCGCTCGCGGTAGCGCTCAGTCGCCTGGACATGCACGCTCAGCACGAACGGGCAAGGGGCCTGCATCATGTGCAGCAGCCACCCGAGCCACGTCTGCTCCGGCGCCAGGCTGACGTAAAAGACCTCCTCCAACGTCTCACCCAAGCCGATGCGACTGCGGTCACCCAGGCCGACCGGCGCTGTGCAGATCGCCTCGGCCAGCCGCTGCGCGCGGTCGCTCGCCGCCTCCGCGCCCTCCCCCGCGATGAGCGGCGCGACCACGTGCGGCGACATGAAGCTCGCTGGCAGCCCGCCCGCCAGGCCACCGTCCGGGTCAAAGCGACGGTGCAGCAGATCAAGCAGCTCGGCGCCCGCGAGCAGACGACCGGGAACGCCCATCGCCTCAAGGTCCGCGCGGACCCCTTCGCAATGACGCAACGAGTCGCGCCGTGCGCGCTCGTGCGCGTCGGCCTTCACCCGAAGCGCCCGCCCGCGCGCGAACGAGGGGACGCGGCTCGCCGGCTGCCACGGGCAGACGACGAGATAGCGAAGCGCAAGCGGCGCGACCGTCAGCGCGTGGGTACGGATCGACTGCTCCTGGGCGATCCCAAGCCGGCGGATCGCCTGCGCACGCTCATGCTCGCCGATATCTTCGCCGGCGCCCGCGGCCTGCTCGCAGTGGTGCGTCTCCTCCGCGAGAAGCTCATCGAGCGCCAGCGGCGTCCCCTGCACATAGAACTGAAGCGACTGGCGGTCGGGCAGCCGCGCCGCTACCTGCCCGAACGCAGCTGACACGCGCTCGCCCTCCGCCGGTTCGAGCACGAGCGGGTTCACAGCGCCGACCTCCAACGCCCGGACATACGTGCCGTCCTCGCGCACAAGCAGCCCGTCCGGCTCGATCGCCGCTACCCCGAGCAGGTCTCCCGCGGTGGCCGTGCCGGGCATCAGCCCCAGCGCTCCTCGGACAGCAGCTCCGCCAAGGACGGGTCATCGTGCGCTCCTTGTGCTTGACGACCGGGCTCCTCGAGACTGGCGAGAACGACCAGTCCACGGGCACGCGGGCGCTCCGGTGAAGCCGGCGGCAGCGCGTGCCGGCTCCAGCGCCAGCGCCACATCTCGCGCAGCAGCACCCCCAGCTGCAGGCCGCCGCTCTCCGACACATAGGTCAGAGCCGCCGGCAGCCCGATCACGAACACGCAGAGCGTGATCGCTGGCTTCGTCGGCAAATGCGACAGGTGGATCAAGCCGAGCACCGCCGCGCTGCCGACGATCAGCACCGCCCACTGCTTGATCGTGAACGCCACCAGCCGCGGCGCCTCATCCAGAGACCGGAACGTTCGGTGAATCACCGTGCCCTCCCCCCTCGCGGCTTACGCCTCGCCGGCGCCCGCTGACCTCCGGCCGGTGGCGCCGTCGGCGGCCTCGCAGCCGCCGGCACCGGGGCGCTCGCGTTGCGCTGTGCGCTGCTCGTCACCTTGCGGCCCGGGTGCGTCGTGCTCTGCGCCCCGCCGGCCGAGCGTCCTGGGCCGGCGGCTGCAGTCCGAGGTGGTTGGGGGCGCGGCACCGTCCGCGACGCAGGTGACGCCCCACCCGATGCACGGCGAGGGGCCTTCACGGCGACAGAGCCACCCGCGGCACCCGGCGGTTTCCGAGCGGCTGCTCGCGCGGGCGCTTTGCCAGTCGCAGTGGCGGCCGAAGCGCGAGCTCCGCCAGCTCGAGCACCGCTCCGCGCTGACGCTCGGGCCGCCCTACGCGAGCTGCCCACCATCGCCGCCCGCGCCTCGCGCGGGGCGCTGGCGATGATCGTCCGCGCGTGCGCCAGACGCTCGCGCACCCCACCCCGACCGCCCGCCGCCCTCACAGCCGCGCCAGCTGCGCCACCGGCCGCCATCCCGCCGATCCCGCCGGCCGCGGCTGGTGTCACGCCGGACACCAGCCCAGTGCGGCGTGCTGCGCCGGCCAAGCCTCTGCGCGCCGCGCCAAGCGGCCCGCCCTCAGGGGCGCCCATCGCACCAGCCACGCGACCCGCGCTACGCCCCAGCGAAGGGACTCCCTCGGAGGCGATGCTGCGCAGCCGCGCGTGCGCCGCGCGCACCCGCTCCGCGCCCGGCATCGTGCTCTGACCCTGCGCGCCACTGGCACTGCCGCCACCGCGCAGAGCACCGCCGAGGATGTGCCGCAGCTCCCCGAACAGCATCAGCGGCAGCTTCACCGCAAGCACGAACGTGATCAGCCCCGCAAACGCCGCGGCGACATGACCCGGTAGGCCCGCCGCGCCGCCGGTGAAGCTGGTCGCGTCGAGCGTCAGCGCCCCCGCCGTCGCGAACAGCATCGTCCACCCGATCGGCACGAGCACGATCGCCATCAGCGCATGACCCCACACTCTCGCCAGATGCGACAGCTCAGGAATCGGCGCAAGCGCAATCAACGGAGGCCCCGCGCAGAACACCAGCGCCAACAGCACCGTCAACGCCTCTGCGGAGGCGAACAGTCCGGCAGCGAACACGACGCCGACGATCACCAGGAACGCGCCGAACACACCGCCCGCGCCGAGCAGCAGCGCGCCACCAAACAGCACGGTGATGATGCTCGCCAGGCCGTTAGCGACGACCGGGAAGCCCAGGATCGCGTGCGTCAAAGTGTTCGTCGCCGCGACGACCTGCTCAACCAGCCAGCGGTAGGCCACCAGCACCCCGGTAGCCCACGCGCACCGCGACAGCGCGCTCACCGGGTGGGCCGCGCCGCTCAGGCCCATCATCCAGTAACGCAGCGTGCAGACCGCCAGCGTCACCGGCATCAACGACATTCCCAGGTAGGTCATGTCGCTCTCCAGTTCGCTTACGTGCCCCCAACTCGCGGGGTCCGGCAGCGCCACGAGATGCTGGATCGTGGCGACAGTGCCGTGCTTGAGAAACCCAGGCACAAGCGCGCCCGCCAACGCCGAGAAGAAACCCTTGGCTATCGCTTCGATGATGCTGTGCAAGCTCGGCAAGCCGAGGAAAGCCAATGGTGCAACCTCGCCGCCGCCGGACGCGGCATAGGCTGCCGGCGCGAACACGAGCAACAGGCAAAGCGAGCCCGCAACCGCGGCCGGCAGCGACCGTGCGTGTTGGCGAAAGAGCACCCGCCCACGCCCCTTACGCGACGATCCCGCTGATCGACGCGAGGATCGCAAGCCCGACGAGCGTCTTGATCGCCACGTCGTGCGCCCGCGAATGCCCTGCCATGAACATGATCCCGACGACTGCGATCACCAGGCTCATCGACGTGCCGCCGAGCCATACCAGGCTGCCCTTGATCTTTTCGACGAAGTTCTGCACCCCGGTGATCGGTGTCCCTTTAAATGCACCGGCCGCGTTCAGCGCGTGCGCGTGCGAGTCCGGGAGCACCACGACCACGGCGACCCCGATCACCAATCCGCCCAGCGCGCCGACGGCCAGCAGCAGACCCGCCTGCCTTCTCTCTCGACAGGCGAGCGCCCATCTGAATGTGAGCGCCATCACTGGCCTCACCTCCTTTGTGTTCGATTGCAAGCTCATGGCGAGAACAGACCCCCTCCCGTCTGTTCCGGGGCCGCCGCAGGCGGCGCGCTCGCCCGAGGCGCCGTCGCCGGCACTGGCGTCGCGGCCGGTGGCGCTTGAGGCACGGGCGCTTCTCCGACTGCCGCGACGGGAGCAGCGACCGTCTCTCGGACGGGAGCCGCTGCCGGGCGCTGCTGCCGGGCGCGAAACACAGGACGTGGCTGCGCGGTGCGGGCAGCGGATCGCGGCGCCGCGCGCAGCGTCCTCGTGCTGGGCGCAGGCGCTCGCTTCGACGCCTGCGTCGGATGCCTCGTGGCCGCCCGGTCGCCGCGCGTGATCGCGCTCGCGGCCGGGGTGTGCGAGTGCTGGCCGTCCAGCGCAGAAGCGAAGCCGACAATCGCCCACAGAAGGATCGCCGCGCCGACAGCGGCGCCCGCCAGGCGATGCTCGCTCAACCATGCACGAACACCGCGACCGGCGGCCCGCTCGCCGGCCGCGCGTCGGCGCGGATATACCCCGCGCCACCTCGCCGGGCCGCTGCGCCCGGCCAGCACATCCTCCACATGCACCACGAACTCCTCGTCCGCGGCCGCCTCCTCGCCGAGCTCCTCTGGCGCTTCGTCGCCGAGCGACTCGCCATCCGGCCCGCCCGGCTCCCGCTGGAACTCCCACGGCGGCTCGACCGACGGCTGCGCGAGCACCACCGTAGGCGGCTTCGACGGCGAAGCGCGATCGGCAGGCGCCGGCGCCGGCGAAGCACCGAACACTGGCGCAGCTCGCCCGGCACGGCCCCGCTTGCGTCGCCGCACTCGCGCTGGCGCACTCGAAGCCGCGGCCTGCTCCGCCTCGACCGAAGCGCCCGCCGCCGACTCTGGGCCGCCGCTTTCGACCTGCGCCGCGTCGGTCTCGTCGTCTATCGGCTCGCTTCCCGGTGCGGCGACGTACAGCGTCACCATCCCGTTGCGAGCCAGGCTGCTCCCGGCCGTCGGCTCCTGCGCCACGACGAGCCCGGTCAGCTCCTCAGCGCAACCGAACGAGCGATCGAGGCCTGGGCGCAGCCCAGCGCGGCGCACAGCCTGGGCGGCATCGCCGGCCGGCTGCCCAACGTAGTCGCCGACCGCCTGGCGACCCGATGGGCCACCCCGACGAGCGGACTTGGCACGCTCGACCGCGCGGCCTGACGATGCGGTTCTGTCGGTCATCGAGGGTTACTGACCTCAACCGCCGCAAACCGGCCAACGGATTTCTCCGGACCACCATCTCCGCAGCGGCGCCCGACCAACGCGGCCGCCAGCGTTCAAGCCACCGCACGCTCGGGGCGACAGGCCCGCGAGGCCCCCGCGTCTACCTACAGCTGCTGCCTCGCGTCGCCGGGCGCCCGCTTCGCGTGTGACGCAAGAGCGAGCTGCCATCGGCGTCTGCGCTCTCGCTTGCGCCCGGCAAAGCAGGAGCCAGCTTTGAGCGTGGCCGGGTGTTAGCTCGGGAGTCGGCAAGCAGGAGCGAGCGGCAAGCGTCCACCGCCCGGCGCCGCGGCCGATCACGCCCGGGCGGGTTTGAGCAGGAATTCATCAGTTTGGTCCCCGAAAAGGGGGTAGGCTCCTCATAGGGTCGTTATCGGCCGCGACTGCTCGAATATCTCGCGCAGGTCTTTTGGGGGCAAGGCCACCTGACCTCACGGGCCGTTTCGTCCACGAGCGACAGAAACGCCGTCAGAGAAAGAACCTGTCCTGGCTCGGGGGTCCAGAAAGGGGTTAGAGGCTATCGCGCCTGGCTTTCCGTGTTCGGGCGCCGAGTGCGAATCGCCGTCGAAAAACCGCGCGCGTGCTCACGAACAGGCGCGCGGTCTTCTCGTATGATGCGGGGTCGGACAGAATGAAGGCAAGGAACCGCGGGCAAGGACCCATGGGTCCTCTCGCACGTGACCTCAAGCAAGAGAGCGACATGAGGGATGGAGACAACCTCAAGATGCGGATGAGCAAGCCGCGTAGGAAGGAAAACACCCGCGAGGAGTGGCGACTCCACGCCCTGCGGTGCATCGTCGCCCTGTTCGCCGCGCTCGTGGTCAGCCTCACGCTCACGGCAGCGGCGAGCGCGAACGTTTCCTTCATCAAGGCCTACGGCTGGGGCGTGAGCGACGGTCAAGACCAGTTTGAGACCTGCACCAGCACCTGCCAGTCCGGGCTCTACGGCGGCGGCGCCGGGCAGCTCGGCGGCCCCTACGGCGTCGCCACCGATAGCTTGGGCGACGTCTACGTCGCCGACACCGGCAACAACCGGATCGACGAGTTCTCCGCCGCCGGCTCGTTCATCAAGGCCTACGGCTGGGGCGTGAGCGACGGCGCGAGCCAGTTTGAGACTTGCACCAGCAGCTGCCTGGCCGGCGGCGAGGCGACCGGCGCCGGGGCGCTCAGCTACCCCGTCGGCATCGCCACCGATCCCTCGGGCGACGTCTACGTCGGCGACATCTACAACGCGCGGATCGACGAGTTCTCCGCCGCCGGCGCGTTCATCAAGGCCTACGGCTGGGGCGTGAGCGACGGTCAAGACCAGTTTGAGACCTGCACCAGCAGCTGCCAGCGCGGGATCGGGGGCGGCGGCGCCGGGCAGCTCGCTGGCGCCGACGGCGTCGCCACCGATAGCTCGGGCGACGTCTACGTCGCCGACTTGGAAAACGTCCGGATCGATGAGTTCTCCGCCGCCGGCGCGTTCATCAAGGCCTACGGCTGGGGCGTGAGCGACGGTCAAGACCAGTTTGAGACCTGCACCAGCAGCTGCCAGGCCGGGATCGTGGGCGACGGCGCCGGGCAGCTCTCCAACCCCTACGGCGTCGCCACCGATAGCTCGGGCGACGTCTACGTCACCGACTCCGGCAACTACCGGATCGATGAGTTCTCCGCCGCCGGCGCGTTCATCAAGGCCTATGGCTGGGGCGTGAGCGACGGTCAAGACCAGTTTGAGACCTGCACCAGCACCTGCCAGAGAGGGGTCGAGCTGAACGGCGCCGGGGCGTTCAACGGCCCCGGCGGCATCGCCACCGATAGCTCGGGCGACGTGTACGTCACCGATAACGGCCGGATCGACGAGTTCTCCGCCGCCGGCTCGTTCATCAAGGCCTATGGCTGGGGCGTTGTCGATGGGCTGAGCCAGTTTGAGACCTGCACCAGCACCTGCACGGCCGGGGTCGCCGGCGGCGGCGCCGGGCAGCTCTGGGGTCCCTGGGGCGTCGCCACCGATAGCTCGGGCGACGTCTACGTCGCCGACGTCTACAACGCGCGGATCGACGAGTTCGGCGGGTCGCCGTCGCCGGGACCCCCGCCTGTTGCGCCGCCGCCTGCAAACACTTCGCCTCCGACGGTGCCGCCTGCAAACAACACGTCCTACACGCTGTCGGTCTCGCTCGGGGGGACCGGCACGGGCAGCGTCTCCGGGTCAGGCATCAGCTGCCCCGGTACTTGCCGGAACAATTACGCGAGCGGGACACTTGTAACGCTGACCGCGACACCGTCCGCGGGCTCGACCTTCGCTGGCTGGTCCGGGTGCGACACGACCGACGCAGACTTTTGCGCGGTCACGATCACCGCCGGGCGGGGGGTCACCGCCTTCTTCACCCGAAAGAAACCACCCTGTGGGACGACGGCAGTCGAGAGGTTGATCTGCGCTGCGGAGAAGCTGAAGAGCGTGGTTGCTTGCAGCGCAGAGATCGCGGCTTTCGGGCCGCTCAAGGCGTTGAAGGCAATCAAGGTCATCAAGGGCCTCTACAACGCCGACAAGTACCGGGAGGTGCTGCGACCGGTTTACAAGCTCTACGACTATCTCATGAAGGTGAAGTTCAGGAACGGCCTGACCGGCGCTGAGGTCTGGAAGAAGCTGCAGCGGGCCACGAGCATCTCAGAGCTGGTCCACGATGTCGCGGACTCCATCATCTTCGGCCTTGACCCCAGCGGGGAGCACTTTCAAGAGTTCGCAAAAGACTTCGCCGATCTCGTTGGGGTGGGCGACTGCGTTGACCTAGCCCTGGCGATATATGACCAGGACTAGCGAGATCGATATGCGGCAAAGCTTGAGAGCAGGGTTCATCCCCGTTGGGATCGTCGTCGCGCTGGCGCTCGCGTTCACGAGCGCGGGGGCGCTGGCAACCGGCGGCGCCAGGATCGCGACCGCCTGCTCAAACGAAACCGTCACGGGTGTCACCCTACGATTCCTATTGCACGGGGTCTCGTGTAATAAAGCTCACAGCTTGATACGCGCGTACTTTCGCCACGCGACACCTGGGTATTGCGCCAATCGGGGGACAGCGTGCAGCGTTAGCTTCGCTGGAGGCTGGGATTGCGCCCGCCATGTCGTGGGAGAGCACGACGGCGTCGCAGGCTGTGTTCGGGAAGCGCCGTTTGCGACCGTCAAGGTGTACACCGTCAATGGCCGTGCGAGCACGGCTGCCGAGCCGTCATCCCCTTCGATCGCTGATGAGCTCACGGGGGTGGCCGCGACTTCCGCAGCAGCTCAACGATCGTGCGGCACCGAGCGAGTCCAGCCTGGAACGCGCTCCCCTACGCCCGGGTTGCCAGTGGGCATCCCCTACAAGATCATCGTGTCGCGCGGCTCGGTCTCCTGCAGCAAGGCGCGCAGCCTTATCAAGGCGACCGGTGAAGGCAAGGGCCACTGGCATGAGACCCGAGCCATCTCAGGGATTTACACACGATTCCCGGGAGGCTGGTCCTGCGCCGCTGCCACCGGGGGGAATTACGGCTGCTGGCAGGGCCGGCGAACCAGGGTGCACGAGTACGGGACGACGCTCTCGGTGCATGCGAACGAAGTCGACGGCATCCAGTTCTAGCCGCTGCTCACGAGCAGCCAGCGCGTGCACCGCTTGTGCAGTAATCGGACATAGAGATTCTGAGGAACTCATAACCCACGGGAGCAGATCGTGAAGCGGACCATCACCATCATCATCGTCCTCGGGCTCATCGTGCCAGCGGTCGCTGTCGCTAGCAGGGTCGCGACCGGCAATACAGGCAATGCGATCGACCGAGCTGCGGCCCCGCAGGTGCCTTCCGGCATCCCGGAGCGCTGCCTGTTTGCCCGGGTGACGACCAAGGACGGCGGCAACTGGGCCGAGGTCGGCTTCAACGGCCTCCAATATCGCTCCTGCGAACGCTGGGGGTTCAACGGCGTCGTCATCGTGCGCCGCACTCGCGGGCGCTGGCACTACGTCACGGCGGGTTCTGCTCTGATCCCGTGTGGGCGGCTCGGCATCCCCGTCGCGGTCCGGCAAGACCTGCACGTGCCATGTCGCTGAGCATTGACGCTCGCTGGCCCGTGACCAACCGCGGTTCATTCCCGTTGGAGGTCGTCGTCGCATTGGCGTTGATGGCTACGAACGCATGGGCCACTGCTGGCGCCGGCCGGACCGCTTCCGCGTGCTCCCACCCAGCCGTCAAGCCGCCGATCGGTGGAAAGCTCACCCTGAGACTTCTGCTGAGGGGCCGCGGTGACGTGCGCCGCGCCGCGCGCGTGCTCACGAATAGGCGCGCGGTCTTCTCGCATGACGCGGGGTTCGGACAGCACAAAAGACAAGGAATCGGGGCGAGGACCCATGGGTCGAATCGCACGTGACCTCAAGCAAGAGAGCGACATGAGGGATGGAGACAGCATCAAGATGCGGATGAGCAAGCGGCGTAGGAAGGAAAGCACCAGCGAGGAGTGGCGACTCCACGCCCTGCGGTGCATCGTCGCCTTGTTCGCCGCGCTTGTGGTCAGCCTCACGCTCACGGCGGCGGCGAGCGCGGACGTTTCCTTCATCAAGGCCTACGGCTGGGGCGTTGTCGACAGGATGAGCCAGTTTGAGACCTGCACCAGCACCTGCGAGTACGGGATCGCCGGCGGCGGCGCCGGGCAGCTCGAAAGCAGCTACGGCGTCGCCACCGATAGCTCGGGTGACGTCTACGTCGCCGATTTTTTCAACAATCGGATCGATGAGTTCTCCCCCGCCGGCGCGTTCATCAAGGCCTACGGCTGGGGCGTTGCCGACGGGGAAGGCAGTTTTGAGACCTGCACCAGCACCTGCCAGGCCGGGATCTCGGGCGGCGGCGCCGGGCAACTGCACGCCCCCGGGGACGTCGCCACCGATCCCTCGGGCGACGTCTACGTCGCCGACAACGGCAACGCGCGGGTCGATGAGTTCTCCGCGGCCGGCGCGTTCATCAAGGCCTACGGCTGGGGCGTTGCCGACGGGCTTAACCAGTTTGAGACCTGCACCAGCAGTTGCCATACCGGGATCGCGGGCGGCGGCGCCGGGCAGTTCGAGGAGCCCGGGGGCATCGCCACCGATAGCTCGGGCGACGTCTACGTTTCCGACGGGGCCAACGAGCGGATCGATGAGTTCTCGGCCGCCGGCGCGTTCATCAAGGCCTTCGGGAGCACGGGCCATGGCGCTGGGCAGCTCGAGGACCCCGAGGGCGTCGCCACCGATTCCTCGGGTGACGCCTACGTCGCCGACTCCTTCAACAATCGGATCGATGAGTTCTCCGCCGCCGGCGCGTTCATCAAGGCCTACGGCTGGGGCGTTGCCGACGGTCAGAGCCGGTTTGAGACCTGCACCACCACCTGCCAGGCCGGGATCGGGGACGGCGGCGCCGGGGAGCTCAACTCCCCCACCGGCGTCGCCATCGATTCCTCGGGCGACGTCTACGTCTCCGACGGGGCCAACGAGCGGATCGACGAGTTCTCCGCCGCCGGCGCGTTCATCGAGGCCTACGGCTGGGGCGTTCTCGACGGCGCCGAACGGTTTGAGACCTGCACCAGCACCTGCCAGTCCGGGTACCTGGGCGCCGGCGCCGGGGAGCTCGACACCCCCTGGGGCGTCGCCGTCGACGGCTCGGGCGACGTCTACGTCGCCACCCCCGACAACGACCGAATCGATGAGTTCTCCGCCGCCGGCGCGGCGAGCCCGGTGAGCCCGGCGGCGCCAGTGAGCCCGGCGCCTCCGGTGAGCCCGGCGCCTCCGGTGAGCCCGGCGCCTCCGGTGAGCCCGGCGCGCCTGGTGAGCCCGGCGCTGCCCGAAGAAGTTCTCACCTCGCTCGGGGCCCCGCAGACTCCCAGCGTGGATATCGCCAAAGCCCCGCATGCGGTCGAAGAAGTGGTGCTCGTCTGCACTCGCCAGCCGCTCGTGCTGAGCGACGTGCTGGTCGACGGCTCGCGGGTGCTGCTCGCGGGCAGCGCCGACCGCAGCCTCCACGGCAGGACGGTGAAGATCGTGTTCGCCGGCCACCATGTGGTGGCGACCGCGCGGGTCGGTTCCAACGGCCTTTTCTCGACCACGGCCCCGTTGCCGGCCGCGGACATCCGTGAAACGAACCTGGCCCGCTATCAGGCCGTGTACGGTCGCATGCGGTCGCTGGACCTCAAGCTGACCAGGCGTCTTCAGCTTCAGCCACCGCGCGTCTCGGGGCGCACCGTCACCCTAGTCGGGGAAGTCGTCCCGCCCCTGACCAGCCCGATCGCCACGATCGCCGTGCAGCAGGAGCTGAGGTGCGGCCGCAACCGCGTCGTGGGCTACGCCAAGCCCGGGACGAGTGGGCGCTTCCGGATAACGCTGACAGTCCCGCGCAGCGCCCGCGCAGGGATCTACCGGCTCACGAGCACGGTGCTCGGCACCGCCGGGTCCACGACCGGCTTCGCCACCTACAGCCTGCCGCTGCCCGCGGTCTTGTAACGGTCCAGCCTCGCCGCCGGGACCGCGCATCGCACTCTCGCGTTAATGGGAATGCAGCCGTCCTGGAGTCGTGCGGTGGCACACTCGCGTCGGACGAGCGACGGCAGTCCTTCCCGCCTCGCAGCTTGCTCTTGCATCCGACGCGAAGCGGGCACCCGGTCCGACGTAGCGGACTCAGCGCGACGCCGTTGCGGGGAGCCCACGTTCGGCGAGTAGTTGGGCGTAGCGCGCGAACCGGGGGTCCTCAAACCAGCCGGGGGCGCGCACGATCGCGGGCGGCAGGTCGCGGTAGATGAGCACTGCGCGCCCGCGGGCGATCTGCCTCAGCCACGGCGACGGCCCGGCCTTCTGATGACCAACGCTCAACGTGTGCCGTGCCAGCCCCGTTGAACTGGAGGCGTTGGCGACCGGCTCCTCGCCGAGCAGGTCCGTGAGATAGCCCGCGCTCGTCGGCTCAGCCAAGGGCGGAATGAACACCTGCGCTGTGGACGCCGCGCAGATGGCGTCGCGGGCCGCGCGCCCGTAGCGCTGGTCGATCTGTGCGATCGACTGCCAGATCGTTGCGATCACGATGCCGTGATCGCCACATTGAGACAGCCACGGTGCGAGGTTTCGCACCGGCGCGATGTTCGCCGCCTCGTCCATGAGGATGAACAGCCGCGGGTCCAGCACACCCTGCCTGCGCGCCTTGACGATCGCTGCCTCGTACATCGCCGCGACAAGCGCGAGGATCACAGGCCGCAGTGCATCCTGCTCGTGTCCGGCCGCGACGACGTAGATCGTGTTGGCGTTGCCGTCGAGGAACCGCTCGGGTGTGAGATCCCCGACGGCGCACGCGGCCACCTGGGGGTAGCGGTAGGCGCGCAGCAGATTCAGGGCGCTCATCACGGTCGTCTCGCGGTTGCGCTCGTCGCGGCGGCTGACACCCTCAAGCTGGTCGGCGGCAGCCGAGGCGCCCGCGCCCTTCAGGCAGGAGATGGCGTCGGTGAAGTCACGCGCATCCAGCCAGCGCACCAGCTCGCTCATGCTCTCGCCGGCGATCGCCGCCGCGTGCAGCAGAGGCGCCAACATGCTCGCCGCCTCCTTGTCCCAAAACTCGTTGGCGGCGTTGCTGCTGTCGGGGTGCGCGGCCGAGGCCAGCGCTTCGCCGGCGCGGATCGCGCCCGGCCAGCTCCGCGCCGGCACGAGCGGCGTGAAGCCGGCGCTCGCACGATCCCCGAACGGGTCATACACCCACACGCGCCCGAGGCCACGCCGGTACGGGGCGGTCGCGTCGTAGATGTCGCGCTTGGTCGAGAGGACGAGCGCCGGCCCGTGGTGATCCAACAGCCACGGCACCACAAAGCCACTGGACTTCCCCGCCCGCGGCGGCGCTACGACCATCGGCTGCACCTCAAGCTCGGCAGCGAGCGTCCGTGCCGGCACTCTGCCGATCACACCCAGATACGGGCGGCCCGACACCGGCCCTTGGACCCACAGGCGCCGCACGTCTGCTGGCACCGCCCAGGTGCGCTGGCGCACCCATCCACGATCGACCGCGCGACGCGCGACAGTGCGCTGCTCCTTGCCAAGCGGCGAGCCAGCCTGCCACGAGCGCATCCGCCGGTAGACACTCCAGCCTCCCCAGGCAAGGAACGCCAGCAGACATGCGGCGACGAGCACGTATGCAGGCGCTGCGGGGGCAGCCGCGCGCTCAGCCGCCGTCGGAAATGCACGGTATGGCGTGCTCCAGCCGCCCCGCATCACCAGCCGCCACATCGCTCGCGCGGCGTCGCCAGCCGGTAGGCGCATCGGCGCGTGCAGCGAGACCAGGCGCGCGGCCTGCGTCCAGCACCAAGGCGCGACGCCGCTGATGAGACCCGTCAGCGCGAGCACGACCGCGCTGCAGGTGAGAAGCCTCATCGCAGGCCGACGCCCAACCGCATGAATCCTCATGCCGCTCCCGTCGATCGAAGGGCTCGCCCCCGCCTCAGCGGGCGGGCGCGCCGTGGGTCTGTGTCTGTCATCGGGGGTACTGACCCCCAGCGGCTCAAACCGGCCAACGACTTTCAGGACCTCGACCCAGCTATCCGCGCGAGCGCTCCACACGCAGATGCGCACCAGGGAGTTCTCCGGCGCCACGGCGCCCGTGCGGCCGCCTGCGCAAATTCGTTGGCCGGTCGGGGCTGGTTGTGGTCAGTAACCCACGAAGGCCGCCGACAGGACGCGGCCCCGATACGCAAGGAGACACACGCGATGCCGCCCAAACAGCGGCCGAGAACGGGTCACGGTCACTTCAGAAAGCGTGAGGCGACTCGCTGTTCAAGCAGTCCCCGCTGGTTGTCGGCACGTCGTGTCTTGCCCCATTTTGGACACCGCCGGACTAGCGCTTCGGCCCCCTATCGGGGGCTCCCCTACGCCCTGACGGGCTCCGGCTCCGCGCGCCGGTCGGCGTCCTTTTTGGGCGGCGTCACTAGCACCACCAACCACCAAACAGGAGGAACAGCAATGAACAACATCAACCGCGTCGTCATCACCGGCAACCTCACCACCGATCCCGAGCTGCGCTCGACCCCGAGCGGGACCTCGGTGTGCAACCTGCGGATCGCCTGCAACACGCGCCGCAAGGACGGCGAGGAGTGGGTCGACAAGCCCAACTTCTTCAACGTCACCGTATGGGGCGCCCAGGGCGAGAACGTCGCCCGGTACCTCTCCAAGGGCCGCCCGGTCGCGATCGACGGGCGCCTGGAGTGGCGCGAGTGGGAGGCCCAGGACGCCAGCAAGCGTCAGGCCGTCGACATCATCGCCGACTCCGTTCAGTTCCTGAACAACGGCAACGGCAACGGCTCCAGCGACGCAGTCGAGCCGGTGCCCGCAGGCGTGGGTGCCGAGTAGGACATCGAGTTCTAGGGCTTGACGGCCCGCGCTCCGACCGGGGCGCGGGCCATAAGCCCACGGCCAACGACACGACCATGAGCCAACACCTTCTCATCGACCACGCTCTCGAAGGCCTCAGTGCGCGCGACGGACGGCTGCGCACGCTGTGGCAGATGACAGTGGCGCAGCGGGTCGCGTCGATGCGCCGCGGCGAGCTGACGCTCGAGCAGTGCTCGGCATGGGCGGCACGCTACCCCGAGCAGGTGCCGCTGCTGGGCGGCGAGTTCGAGTACCTCGCCCTGCTCACACCGGAGGTCTGCGAGTGAGCGCACGCCCCGAGATGCGCGCCGGCGAGCTGCTCACCTACCTGCGCATGCTGGCGGGCGACTCGCAGCCCAGCCAGTTCTTTGACCTGCGCTACGCCCCGCCCGAAGGAATGATGCGCCAGCGGTTCGTCTCCGTCCTGCGTATCCACCAACTCGCCCGCCGAATCGCAGCTTTGGCCGACGGTGTCGACGTGTATGTCGGGGTCGCGCTGCGCGACCGCGCACACGGCGACAAGAGCGCGATCAGCGGCTCGCACCTGCTCTACATCGAGTGTGACGACCCCGTCGCCCGCGAGCGCGTGGAGAACTTCGCCTACTCGCCGTCGATGATCGTCGCCTCGGGCTCGCCGGGGCACCTGCACGTCTACTGGCGCTTGCTTGATCGCGCGAGCAGCGCTCAGGTCGAAACCACCAACCGCCGCCTCGCGCTGCTCCTCCAGGGAGAGCCCGCCTGCTCGGACATCGTGCGAGTGCTCAGGCCGCCGACCAGCCTGAACCACAAGCACACGCCGCCCCTTCCGGTCAGGCTCCTACAGCACAACGCCAACGCGCGTTACGCCCTGCCGGAGCTGACCGCCAGCCTTCCAACAGACCCACAGCCGACCCGCACCTGCGCCCCACGAGCGTCGCACCGCCGCGCCGACCGCACAGCGCTCGACCGCGAACTGCTCGCGATCCCGGCCACCGAGTACGTCCGCGTCCTGGCGAACCTCACTCCCAACCGAGCAGGCAAGGTCCTCTGCCCCTTCCACCAAGAGAGCAGGCCCAGCCTCCAGCTCTACCCCGACGGCACCTTCTACTGCTTCGGCCGCCACAGCGACGACCGCGCGTGCCGCCAGGGCGGGACGATCTTCGATTTTGCCGCGGCGAGCTGGGGACTCGGGACGCGCGGCAACAACTTCCTCGAGCTCCGCCAGCGTCTAGCAGCGACGTTCGGCCTCATACAACAATCCAACGCGGGCGCCTGACGTCAATGCTCACTCCGGGTTGGGTTCGCGCCCACCCCCGTAGGCGAGCAGACCGGCTCTCAGGGCGCGTCAAGCCCTGCGCTTAGCGTCGCCCTCCGGGCGATCCCTGTCGGGACAGGACTTGACCCGCCGCCCCGGCCCGCTCTGGCCGGGGCGTGCTCAACCCCAAGCTCAAGGAGACAGCGATGAACAAGCAGGCCCGGCGCCCCAGCGGTCTACTCGTCCCAGCGCATGTGCAGCTCGGCGTGCCGCGTGCGGTTCACTGCAAGCGCGAGCGCCACCACGTTTATGTGGGGCGCAACCCGAAATGGATGCCCCCCTCGAAGTGGGGCAACCCGTTCGTGGTCGGCACGCACGGCGCGCGCGGTGAGTGCATTGGGCTCTACGAAGGCTGGCTGCGCGAGAACGCGGCGCTGTTCGCAACTCTGGACGAGCTGCGCGGATTGGTGCTCGGATGTTGGTGCGCGCCGCGCGCTTGCCACGCCGATGTGCTGGTGCGGTTGGCAAACGCAAGCACAGTCGAGCGCGAGCACTGGCTGGCGCTTGCTGCGTAGTGGGTTGGGTGGCACCGCGCACCGACGCGCGTGCCGGGCTGCTCACGCGGCACCGGCCGCCGCGGCGGTCTCACCCTGACGTGGGCATACACCCCTAACACGAGGGTCCAATCACACCCCTCCCTGAGAGATCGGCTTACGCCTTCAAGCAATTGAGGATCGCCCCTGGCGGGGCGCACTGATTTCACATTATCAATTGCTTGACTCTCCTTCCGGGGCGTGATGAGCAGAGGACCAGTTCGCAAGCTCACAACCATAGAAAGGCACATCACCATGAGCCCTCGCGCATCAGCACCCAGCGCAGCAAGCCCTCACCAGCTTTCGTATCTCAAGGCCCTCGCTCAGCAGACCGGAACGACGTTCACATTCCCCAGGACTCGACGCCAAGCTAGTTGTGAAATACAACGTTTGAAGGGGGTCAAGGCGAAGCGGGGGCGCTATCTCGAAGCCCCCCGACTCGATCTGGACCCGGACGAGCAGCCCTACGCCACCGAGCAGAAGCCCGGAGAGATCATCGGCTACGGGTCAAGCGCACGGCGCGGAGACCCGGCCCCGCGGTGCGCCGCGCCAGCGCCACGGCAAGCGGAGGGCGAGCCGTTCGAGCTCGGGCGCTACGAGACGCGCTCAGGGGAACAGCGGGCGCTCTACGGCATCCGCGTGGACGGCAAGCCGCGGATCATCGACGCGGCGGCCGAGCAGGCGGGGCGCATTTACACAGTCGAGGAGGAACTGTGCGAGAAGGGCGGCGGTGGCGAAGTCAGGGCGCTCGTGGCGGATTACATCACCCAGGCCGAGCAGCTCGGGCATATCCCAATGGCAAGGACCCCGCGGGCTGAGTAGGCGGCGCGAGACGCCGGTGGGCGTAGCGCTTGACCGCGGCCGGCGGACCTCGCCCCTCCCGATGATCGCACGCTGCGCGTGCGCGGGAGCGGGGCAACGGCCCGCGCCCGGCGGGCTCATACCCCTGCGAAGGAGAACCATGAGCACCACCACCACAGCACCGCCTCCCCACCCCGGAGAGCCAACTCCTCTAGACCCCAGCGCTGGCACCCGTCGCACCCGAAGCCTCGGCAGCTACACCGCGCTGGACACCGAGCAGACACGCGAGGTCATCAGCCTCCAACGACCAGACGGGAGCACGCTCGTCGTCGACTACCAACTCGGCACCCTCAGCGATGGACGCCTGATCGCGCATCTCGCAGCGGACGAGCCTCCCGAGAACGCACGGATCGTCTGCGAGCTGTACCTCGCCGCCAACACCAAGGGCCGCTGCCGCGCCGTCACGCCAGAGGACCTCGACCTCACTCGCCACGCCACTCCGCCGCCACCGGCTGCCGATGCCCCAACAGCCGTCGATTCCCTGAAAGACGCCGAGGGCCACGTCTACCGCATCCGCGAGCTTCCGACGCTCGAGACGATGGGCGAGCTGCGCTGGACGCGCTCCCGCGACCCCGGCCGCGAGTTCGGCTTCGACGCCGTGTCGTTCCGCGATGTCGTCGCCGCCCTCGAAGCCTACGAGCCGGCGCGAACCCTCACCACCCAGGCGCTCACCAGCAGCGCCAAGAACCTCTCCAGCCGACGGCTGCGGGAGGAGTACGAGCGCGTAGTCGGCAGCCCCATCGTGCTCAACCGCGGTCTACGCGAGACCGTCCTGCGGAAGGTCATGGGTGGCGAGCTGAGCATGAGCGAGATCGCGATCCGCTGCGGACGGACCAAGCGCGACAGGCGCGGCAACCTCAGCGGTGAGACCAGCTGGCTGGCGCGCCGCATCGGCCAGCTCCCGGAGGGAGGCGAGAGCGAGCCGACGCCGTGGGTGCACACCGACGTCCTGGCGCGCATTGCGCGCGATGGTCTTGGAATCGCCCCGCGAGAGGCGGAACTGTGAGTCGCCGGAGCGCGGTTGCGAGACAGCGGTCCGGGTGCCGACCCCACCTCAATGCCGGCACGCCTTACGGCGTGCGGTGGGGATGGGGATCGGCCCCGCACCCCGCGGGACCAGCAACCCGAAGGGATGGACGCTAATGGCTCACCACAAGTGCACCGAGGCCGAGCGCGCCGCGCGCCGCCAGGCCGACCGAGACCGCCTCGAGCAAGCAGCACACGCACTTCTTACCTCTGAGGGGTGGCAGCGCTGGGTACGGGTACGCTCGACCAACGGCCTGTCGCGCTACTCGTTCGGTAACCAGCTGCTGATCGCCATGCAACGCCCCGACGCCACCTACGTCGCCGGATTCAGGGCGTTCCTGCAGCTCGACCGGTGCGTACGCAAGGGCGAGCGCGCTATCCGGATCCTCGCGCCGATGAGCATCCGAACCCGCGAGTCCGAGACTCAGCCCACGGCTACCGACGCCCACGACAAACAGTCAAGACGCACAGTCTTCCGCGCGGTCTCCGTGTTCGACGTCTCGCAAACGGACCCGCTGCCTGGCAAGGACCCGCTCCCTCTGCATCCGCCGACGGAGCCGATCGAGGGCGACAGCCACGCGCACCTGCTCGCCCCGCTGGAGCTGCTCGCCCGGGAGCTCGGCTACACGGTGTCCACCCGCAGCCTCGACGGGCCCGCCGACGGCTGGTGCGACAGCGCGAAACGCGAGATCGTCGTCAACCAGGCCCTGTCCGCCAACGCCCAGGTTCGCGTCCTGACCCACGAGATCGCGCACGCCCTCGGACTGGGCTACAACGACTACGGCCGCCGCCGCGCCGAGGTGCTCGTAGACACCGTCACGTTCGTCGTCTGCGGCTCCGTCGGCCTGGACACGTCCGGCTCGAGCGTCCCCTACGTCGCCGGGTGGGGCGAGAGCGGCGAGCTCGAGGCGATCCGCGGCTACGCCGAGACGATCGACAAGATCGCGCGGCGCATCGAAGACCACCTCCGAGAGCAGCAGTCGCCCGCGGCCGTCGAGCACACCCCGGTCGCAGCATAAGCGCGGCACCCACGCATCCGTCGTCTGGCTGAGGCGACGCAAGCGCGCCGGCCTGCGCAGCCCTGCGGGCTTGCGCCCGGCCCGGCAGCCTCCAGCTGCACGCCGACCACGCCGCACCGGCGACCGCCGACGGCGCGGCCGACCGGCAACGACCAGATAGCGCACGCCGGCTTCGCTGGCTGTAACCGAGCATCCCTACGGTCGGCTCTCCACCGCCCTTCGCGTCGTGCAAGCCGGCCGGCAGCCCTTCGGGCTGCTCGCTCGCCGCTCGCTGACGCTCGCAAGCTCCCGCGGCCGGCGCACACCGCCAAGCCCGGACAGACTACGGGTATGAAATACCGCCTGGGCTGTTGTCCGGTTGTGTTCGTAGGGTCGTTTGACCGGGACAGGGGCCTTGTGGGAAGACGCAATGGTGGGGCAGGCCGTCGTGCATTTGGGCTGCGAGCCCGTCAATGACTATATGGCCGCCCCTGCGACTCACCTGGTTGGGCTGAGAGCCCGAATCCGTATTTGTCGCTTGCCCGCCGCGCCTTCCAGTCATGTGTTCGATGCTGTGAAGGGAGCGGAAATTGCGGTATTTCGGTGTTGATGTTCACTTGGAGTTCTGCGAGATCGCGGTCGCAGAGGACGGGAAGGTGTCGCAGGTCGGGCGGATCGCGAGCTCCCCGGAGGCGATCAGGGAGTTCGCGGCGGGTCTCGGCAGCGAGGACCAGGTCGTGCTCGACGCGAGCGGCAGCGTGATGGCGATCGCGCGGATCTTGCGGGAAAGCAACGTCGGGCGTGTCGTTGTCTCGGATGCGGCGCAGACGCGTGCGATCTCTCACGCGCGGGTGAAGTCCGATCGCTTTGACGCGGCGATGCTCGCGCGGCTGCTTGCCTCGGGGATGCTCAGCGAGGTGTGGGTGCCGGATGAGGCGACGCTCGCGTTGCGTCGGCGTGTCGCCCGCCGCGCGGCGCTGGTGCGGGCGCGTACCCGGATCAAGAACCAGGTGCATGGTGTCGTGATGCGCTGTCTGCTCGGCCGTCCGCCCATGAGTGACCTGTTCGGCCGCAAGGGCCGCGTCTGGCTCGCCGAGCAGCAGCTCCCGGAGGAGGAGACCGAGACGGTGCAGGGCTGCCTGCGCCAGATCGACTTCCTCAACGGCGAGATCGCCCAGCTCGACCAGAAGATCGCCGAGCAGGCCCTCGCGTGGCCGGGGCTGGGCCGGCTGTTGACGATCCCGGGTGTGGACATCGGGACCGCGGCGGCGGTGATCGCGGCCGTCGGGGACATCTCCCGCTTCCCGAGCGCTGCCCAGCTCGTGGCGTATCTGGGGTTGGACCCGAAGGTCCGCCAGTCCGGCTCGGAGCCCGCTCGTTATGGGCACATCTCAAAGCGTGGCAACGCGCAGGCCCGCTCGATGCTGGTCGAGGCCGCGTGGATCGCGATCCGCAGCCCCGGCCCGCTGCGAGCGTTCGGTGAGCGCGTCCGTGCCCGCCGTGGCGCCCAGGTCGCCGCGGTCGCTGTCGCACGCAAGCTCGTGGTGCTGTGCTGGCAGCTGCTCAGCAAGGACGAGGACTACGCGTTCGCGCGTCCGTCGCTGACCAGGCAGAAGACACGGCGCCTGGAACTGACCGCCGGTGCGTCACGCCGGCCACGCCGCCACGACGGGCTAACCGTTTCCCCAACCACAGCGCAGCGCGCGGCGGAGCGTGAGCTGCAATCCCAGGCCGAGCAGGCATACCGGCGGCTGGTCGCCGACTGGCGTGCGGCAGCACCGAAGGGTGGTGCGGGTGCGACACCGGGGCGCGCATCTTCTAATAGGCCCTCGAAGGGCAAAGCCGCGCGGCAGGCCACAAGCCCCTGACGCCTGCGCTTCGCTACGTCAGTCACCCGCACCACCACAGAATCATCCCACCACGACACGCGCAACGCGACCCCGCCTGGTCGACGCGGGCGCCTGCGCCACAACGCGCCCGCGCGGCACGACAAAAGCTCGTACAGACCAGATGCACGGCCCTCCGGGCGCTGTGCCATCGCTGTGCCCTCGGAACGCACCCTCGAGCATGGATCAGCGCCTCAGCAACCTCGAAGAAAAGCTCGCGCAAGCCCTTGACTTTTCATCCGTAGATGCACCGCTGTGCGAGCGCTGTGTCCGCGCTGTGCAAATTCGTTGGCCGGTCTGGAGCAGTTGGGGTCTGTACCCGTTGTGATGACCGCAGCCAGCATCGGCGCCGCTAAGGGCGGCGGCTACGCGCGCTACCTGGAGTCAAAGACCGTGGAGCCAGAGCGCGGCGACTACTACCTCTCCCCCGACGGGGAGCCCACCCAGGCACCCGGCCAGTGGCTCGCCTCGCCCGACACGCTCGCGCGCCTCGGCATCGAGGGCACCACCATCGAAGGCCGGGACTTCATCTCGCTGATGGAAGGCAAACACCCCAGGTCAGGACGGTGGCTGCGACAGGCCGGCTCCAACGGCGCCCGAGGCGGCGGGATCGACCTGACCTTCAGCGCCCCCAAGTCGGTATCCGCTGTGTGGGCGCTCGCCGACGAGTCCCAGCGCCGCGAGATCGAAGCCGCACACGCCACAGCGGTCAACGAGACGATCACCCACCTGACCGACACCGTGCCGACCGTGCGCCGGCGCTCCCACGGGCAGGTGTTCGAGGAGCCGGCGCGTGACGTCGTGGCCGCCGAGTACCGGCACACCACCGCCCGCGGAGTCCTTGAGACAGACGCGCCCGACCCGCAGCTCCACAGCCATGTGGTCATCACCAGCGCCGTGCGCGATGACGGGAAGATCGTCGCTGTCGCCTCCCGCCCGATCTTCCGCTCCGCGCGCGAGCTTGGCGCCTACTACCGCTCCTCGCTCGCGCACCAACTCCAGCAGCGGGGGTACGCAATCGAGCGGGGCACCGGCAAACACGGCCGATACTTCGAGATAGCCGGCCTACCTCGCGGCCTGCTCGACGCCTTCTCCTCCCGCAGCCACGAGGTCGCCAGAGCCGCCGAGCGCTTCCGCTCGAAGTGGGGCCGCGCACCCGAACGCGGCGAGCTGCGCCAGCTCAAGCTGGAGAACCGCAAAGCCAAGGTGCTCATCACCCGCACCGACCTACAGCAAGCCTGGAACGACACCGCAGCGCGCTTCGACTTCACTGGCGAACAGCCCGGCCGGCTGCCCGGCGCCACCGTCGAGCCCCCGCCGGAGAGTCCGCTTGAGGATCGTGTCGAGCAGCGCCTGACCGAGCGCGCGGCGACCTTCGAGCCAGGCGAGTTCCGGGCGGTCCTGCTGGAGCAGTCCGTCGGCGAGCTCTCACCCGGCGACACGCTCGACCTCTCACGGGCGATGATCGCCGAACGCCGTGTCCTTCCTCTGGAGGGTGGCCTGATGACGACGCTCGCCGTGCGTGCGCGCGAGCAGGCGATCGAGCGCGCCTTCACCGCGCTCGCCGCCGGCGGCGGTCGAGACGTTGGCGTCCAGGCTCGCGCACTCGCAGGCGACCAGATCGCCGAGCGGATTGGCGGACGCCTCAGTGCCGAGCAGGCACACGCGCTGGAGGTCATCACCGGCCCAGAGCGGGCCGCGATCCTCGTCGGGCCCGCCGGCACCGGCAAGGGCGTCGTCATCGACGCCGCCGCCCGCGCCGAGCAGCACGTCGGCAACCGGACGCTGGGGATCGCGGTGTCCGGGTCAACCGCGCAGCGCCTCGGTCAAGAGAGCCCCGCGCTCGCCGAGCGCACCCTGACCCTCGACGCGCTCGTCTCCCGCGTCCAGCGCGGCCAGCTCGCCGTCGACACGCACACGACGATCTACTTCGATGAGGCGGGCATGGCCGACACCGACCGCCTCGACCGGCTCACCGAAGTCGTGGAGCAAACCGGGTCAAAGCTCGTGGCGATCGGCGACGCCGCACAGCTGCCCTCGATCGGGGCGGGCGGCATGTTCGACCGGCTCTCAGACATCGCCCCCAGCGCCGAACTCTCGAACATCCGCCGCACCCTCGACCCAGGCGAACAGCGCGCCTGGGCAGACCTCCGCGCCGGCCGTTCAGACCGCGCGATGGCGCACTACCACGCGCGCGGGCAACTGCACATGGCAGACACCCGCGACGACGCCGTCGAGCACGCCGCGCAAAACTGGGCGACGCTCACCGAGACCCTCGACCCGAGCGAGGTCGCGCTGATCTCCGACGCCTCAAACCAGGAGATCAACCGGCTCAACGCCCGCGCCCAACACTTCCGTGCAGAACGCGGCGAACTCGGCGAACTCGAAGTCCCGGTGCCCGGCGTCCACTACGGCATCCGCCAGGGCGACCGGGTGGCGCTGATCGACCAGCACCACGAGCCCGGCGTCGAGCGGATCGAGAACGGCAGCCGCGGCGAAGTCCTCGACATCACCCCGGCCGGCGAGGTACTGATCGAGTTCGACGTCACCGGCCGCCGGCGAACCATCACCGGCGATGACCTCGCCCGCGTCAGGCTCGGCTACGCCCAGCACATCCACCGCGCCCAAGGCGCGACCGTCACCCGCACCCTCGTCGTCACCGGCGGCTGGCAGACCAGCAAGGAGCCCGCCTACGTCGAGGCGTCCCGCGCCCGCCAAGGCACCGCCTGGTTCGTCTCACGCGAGGATCTCGGCGTCGAAGGACACGACACCGACCGCATCCAGCGGCTCGCCGAGAACATGCGCCGCAGCCACGCCCAAACGCCGTCGCTCGCGCACCCCGAGCTGGCCGACCGCGACTACGGCACGAACTTCCACCGCCAGCTCGCGCCGAGCCGCACCAGCCGCATACCGGGGATCGTCCGCGCGATCAACCGGATCGTCAACCCACCAGCACAGGAACGAACACGATGAGCCAACGAGTCCAAGTCGTCCTATCCGACCCCGCAGCAGGCCAGCTCCGCGAGCTGGCCGCGGGCGCCGACACACCACACTCGACGCTCGCCGCACAGTTCGTCGGAAACGAAATCGCGCGCGCCATCAAGAACGGCCACGTTCGTCCGCTGCGCTCAGCCCCCGTGCTCGCCGACCACAACAGCGGCGAGCGACCGCCCTGGCTCGAGCCCTATGGCGGCGACGCCGAGTGGCGGCAGCAGATGTGGGGCGCCATCGTCGCCCTGCGCGGCCGCTACCCCGAACAGCTCGAAGCGCTCAAAGAAAAATGGTGGACAGACGAATCAATGGTCGAGACACTCGGCGCGCTCGCCGTCTGGCGAGCAGAGCTCGACGAAACACGCCAGGACCCCCGCGACGAGATCGCGTTCCAAACCCAGCTCAACGACTACTCCCAACTCCTACGCCAAAAGGGTGGCGGCGTCACCAAGGCATGGAAGCCAGGTGCACCGCCGCCGGAGTGGGCCGCAGAGTAGCCCCCAGCCACCCCGACGGCTACATCTCTGGCTGCCTCTGTGTCAGCTTCGTGTCCCACGCTCCAAGTGCAGCAGAGCGCTTGTACGGTCGGTCCATAGCTACACATTTTGCCGACCGGTCAGTCAGATGGCGTGATAGCTTTCGGCGATGGAACGGCTCGGGGGCACCGGCTGGCCACGCGCACGCCGCGTCTCGCTTGCACTGCACGTCCGTACACCAGCTGACAACGTAGGGCCTCGGCTGAAGACCGCGGTGCTCGCCATGTTCCTGGCTTGGTCGTTCTTGCTCGTGCTCGCACCGGCGGCGTCGGCGGGCCCAGATCGATACCTCTGCGATATGACCGTGGCCCGTGGCGCGATCCCGAGCAGCTTCGCCGCCCAAGCGTGCTTCGACGGCCGGACGCTGACAATCAGCAACGACCTGAGCATCCCGATGAGCGTCCAGGTTCGTGGGAATGTCGGGAACCCGACCCGGACCGAGACCGACTACGGCATCGCCGCGGAGGCGACGCGAGCGGTGTCGACGGACCCAAGGATTCTGCTTCCCGGCGACACGCTGCGGTTCCCGATCGGCTCGGGCGCGGCCGAGCTCCGCCTGACCGCTGGCCGCTACGCCGACTTCTACGTGCTCGCGAGCACGATCGCAGACTTCCTGCCGGGCGACACGAGCACGGATGTCCAGGCCGTAACCACGCTCGTGAAAGAGATCAACGAAGACTTCACGAAATACCACGACTGCGAGGACCGGGCCGGGCATAGTCTCGTCCACAAAGCCGGCTGTCACGTGATCCTCGTGCGCAACGTCAGCTTCGCGATTGGTCGCGCGGGCATCACCGGAGTGGCGAGCGGAGCGCTCGGTGCGATCGTCTCCGCGACCACGTTCTCGAAATGGGTCTCAGCGTCCACCGGCAATCTCAAGGCCCTCCTTCACTCCGGCACCATCCGGCTCGCGGCGATCCCCAACAGCAGCTCCGCGCCGCCAGTGACCCAGTACAGCGTTCCCTTGTCGGCGCTGTGCAGCAACTCGGGAGTTCAGCTGCACGCGGTCAACGGATGCCCGTATAACGGCAGCACACTCGTCGGGTCGACGACGTTCGCGTACACGCTCCTGATTGAGGACAACGATGAATCCGTGTCCCCGCGCTATTGGAACCTGATCGAATTCCCAGCATCGACCTGCAGTTCGATCAAACTCAGCTTCGGAATGCCCACCACGGGCTCGGCCCCTGGCGACACTGCCTCGATCCAGGTTGCAGGCGGTACTAGTCCAACGTCGACGAGCGCGCCGTACGGATTGGTCGCGAGTCTCTCCGCGACTCTCAACGGACAGCCGTGGACGCTGCAGAACTCAGCCACGAGCAGCGACGACCAGATCGCGGTCAACGGCGACGCCACGTGCTCGACTGCCACCGGCTACTGACACATGCGACCAAGCCTCCACAGCTCTCGTCTCCGCCTACATTCCTTCGTGTTTCTTGCCCTCGCTGTGGTAGCTCTGGGCGTGGCCGCCGTAGGAAGCACGGCCGCGACCTCGGTTTCCGCGCGGGCTCACGCCGTGGCCTCGGCGTCAACGCGCACGATCACTTTGAGCGGACGCATCGGCTCGCTGCAACTTGGCGTGTCCACCCAAGCAGCGGTCGAGGCCGTGCTTGGCGCGCCGGAGAGCGAAGCCGAAATCTCAACCAACCCTGGTTACGCCCCTGCGAAGGGACTGGGATACGAATGCTCAGACCAGATGACCAGTGGCCGACAGCCGGTCGGAGCGGGAGGCCCGCCGTACTGCCGCACCGCCTACTACATCGACGCCGCGACGGGCGTACTTGGGGGCTTTTGGACGGTCTCTAGCAACTACGCCACGAGCCATGGCACGCGCGTAGGCACCCACACACAGATCGCGGCGCGGCGGGAGCGTCGCCCCGCTGTCAGCGGCTGCCTCTCGGGAATCAGCGAGAACAGCCGCAGCGCATCCCTCTTCATCACGATCCAAGGCGGCAGAACCGAGCTGTCCACCGGCCCCAATCCAGCGCTCCACATCATCGGAGGGCGGGTCGTCAGTATCGCGATCGAACGTCATGACGACCCCGTGGGCATTCTCTTCTGCTAACCATGAGTCGACGAGCTCTTGAAGCCGGTCGCTCGCAGCGCGCGTCGTTGAGGTTCCTGACCCGAGCCCGAGCCCGACCATGAGGGCGGACGGGGAGACCGCGGGTAGGAACTGTCCGTACTGCCGCTTCCCGATCAAGGAGGGCACCGAGGTCACAGTCTGCCCGACCTGCAACTCTCCCCATCACGCGGAGTGTTGGAACGACAACCGGGGGTGCGCCATGATCGCTTGTGCGAGCGGGCCCGGCTCGCCGAGCGCACAGCCCGCGGAGCCGCAGACGCAACCGATGACGGCTGCCGCGGTAGTCCCACTCACGCCCCGTCCCGGTTCGCCTCCGGTCGGCTACGCACCGCCCGGTCGTCCTCCCCGCGACCGCGTGCGCAATGGCGCCCTCTTTGCCTCGCTTGCTGCAATCCTCATCCTTGGCGCCGCGCTCGCGTTCGTGATCGGCAAAAGCAACAGTCATGGGACGACGACTACCGAGCTCGTGAAGACCGAGGCGCCGGACACCAGCTCCAGTCACACGCCTTCGACGACGGCCCCCAAAGAATCGTCTACCACCACATCCTCTCATGACTCGGAGTCGAACGCGCCGAGTCTGATGTCTTACTCCGGCTCTAACTTCTCCATTATGATTCCGTCCGGCTGGGCTCAGGATGTCGACGAAAAGCAATTGGGAGAGGAAGCCGAATCGAAGTGGTCGAACCCCTCGCACTCGACCGAATACATCCTCCTCGACGTGCACACGCCCGCTCACGTGACGATGCGCGAAGGTGCCGAACCGGTGCGCGACCAACTCGTGAAACAGCCCGGCTACACCCAGATCTACTACGGACCCGGCCGCCTCTCACGGCACCCCGAATCGTGGATGTGGATCTTTGAAATCGAAGGCGCCGAGCGCATCGACTACTTCTTCGAAACATGCAGTAACACGATGGGCGTGCTCGGCTCAGCGCCGCCGGCACGCTTCAACGAACTGCGCGGGACCTACACCGAAGTCGCTAACTCGTTCCGCTCCGAATGCGAATAGCAGCACGCGTCTTTTGAGGCGAGGAGGTGTCAGATGCCAGCAGCACCCGTCACGAAGCACCCGCGTAGCCCGCGGCGCGCATTCCAACGGCGCCCTGTCCTGATCGTCGCCGCGATCACGCTGAGCTGCGCGTTCATGGCAACCGGAGCGAGCATGGCGACAGCCAAGACAGACGAATTGAAGTGCGGAAAGCTCGTGACGAGCCAGAGCGAAGATGGGCACGGCGACTTCTTTTATCTCGCGGATCTTTCCGCCACCGGCACCTCGTGCCACGAGGCAAGAATCGTAGGAGCAGGCATTATCGCGCGATCGTGTTACGCCTACTACGATGACGGCTTCAACGGCTGCAGTTACAAGTCCGAACTCGACCACGGGGACCTCAATCGCGGCGTGCAGGTCGACGGCTGGGAGTGCCGTATCGGCCCCGATACCAGAGCCGCAGTGGAGGGCCGTCTGACATGCAGCCGCGGGAGGGCGCGGATCACAGCACTGCGGGAAACCGGCGGCGGCGATTAACCGACGGCGCGCGCTGTGCCTCAGCTCTTCGGTTTAGGGTGCACCGCACGCTGAGGTCCACAGCGATGTCGCCTGCCTCAGACGCGGAGTGCTGCGTCCACTATTTGAGGAGCAGGGCCTTCAACGCGACGACGCGATCTGCCGCCGTCGTGACTTCAGTCGTCTTGAGCGTGCCCGCGTGTACCGCGGCCACGAGTTCGCGGTAGGCGTGTTCCGACGCGGCTTCTTCCTGGGCGAACATCAACAGGTCGATCCCAGCCCGCACTGCTTTGACGGCCGCGTTCGCGTAGCGCTCGGCCGCAGGCACCTGGAGGTCGTCGGTAACCGTGATCCTGTTCCCCAGGCCAGTGCTGGCGAGTTCATTACGGACAATGCTCGGGGTCAGGTCCGCGGGTAGGCCCGAGCCGCTGAGCGCGGGGTAGATCGCGTTCGAGATCATCACGAACGGTCCGACGTTAGCGCTCAGACGCGCGACCGCACGGTACGGCGCCCAGCCGGCGCGCAGCTGCGTCTTCGACAGATCGATCGTGACGATTTCCGTGTCGGTGTCGCGGGGTCCCGCGCCGCCGAGGCCTGGGAAGTGCTTGACGCTGCCAGCGACGTGGGCTTCGGCGAGGCCGGTGGCGAAGCCAGTGACGCCTTCTTCGACGGTCCGGGCGTTGTCTCCGAAGGCTCGTTCGCCTAGGAAGTTGTTCGAGCTCGTGGGGATGTCTGCGACCGGGGCGAAGTCGAGGTTTACGCCGGCCTTGAGGAGTGCTCGGCCAGCCGCCCGGCCTTCGGCTTGCGCTACTGATCTCACGTGGCGAGCGTCGCCCATCTCGGCCGCAGATAGCCACGGCGCGGCATCCTCGAGCCGCTTCACCGGGCCTCCCTCCTGATCGGTACCGATGAATAGCGCAGGGTTGTGGCCTTCACGCGCAGCGCGCTGCAGTGATCCGGTCAGCTCGGTGAGCTGCGTGATGCTCGCAATGTTTTCCGAGTAGAGGATCACGCTCCCAACTTGTCCGGCGCGAATCCTCTTGAGGAGAGCGGGGGACGCGGTGAGGCCGGTGACGTGGCTGATCAGCATCTGCCCGATGGCTTGTCCAACGGTCAGTTTCTCGGCGGCTGGGGCTCGCGGCGACGTGCTCACGGTCTGGGTAGCCGTGGTCAAGCTCGTCGGCGACGTGGACGATTGCGGGCTTTCAACGGCGCCTTCGGGTGCCGCGGCGCCACCGGGTTCGGGGCCCGCCGTAGCGATGGCGACGCCAGTTGACGCGCCCAAGGCGGCAATCGCCACGACACTTGCGGCGCCCGCCCAGGTCCGGTGCTTCGTCATCGCTTACTTCCCCTTTTCGGGCTGGACCGTTTCGGGTGCCCCGACGTATCCGGGGTACGACGATGCCTGCGAGTAGTTCGCGGTGCTCGTGGCCGGCGCCCCGGCGATCCGCGTCTTCAGGGCCATAATCGCGCTGTACGCATCTTCTACGCGACTACGCGGGATTCCTCCTGTGTGGAGGTCTTCGCGGAGGCCGTTGTACGCGTTAGCTGATTCTTCTTCGGTTCCGGCGTAGAGTGCCAAGTCCAGCCCGGCGTCGATCGCGTGCTCCGCGGGGTCGGCTTCGTGAGCGAGAGCGCGAGCGCCCAGCGCGTCGCTGATCGTGACGCCGCTGTAGCCGACGATCTGGCCCAACTCGGTTTGGTAGATCTCGGGTGACATCACCGCCGGCATCGCGTTCCCGCTCAATGCTGGGTAGGCCGCGTTGCTTACCATGACGATGCCGTTGGGGTTCGATGCGCAGCGGACGTAGGTCTCATAGTCCGCGCGTAGTTCCTGCGCTGAGGCGTTGATCGTCACGGGTTCGGTGTCCGTGTCCCCGAGCGCTCGACCGAGTCCTGGGAAATGCTTGAGCGTGTATCCGACGCCCGCGGACGCCAGCCCGCCGGCGAACGCGCAGGCGCGTTCAGAGACCGCGAGCGGTTCGTCGCCGAAGGAGCGCGTACCGAGGAACGAGTTGGCGACGTGGACGACGTCGGAGACTGGCGCCAGGTCGAGGTTGACTCCGACTGCTCGGAGCGCTTTTCCGGTCGCGCTGCCTTCTGCGGCCGCGACCTCCGCGGAGCGCATATCCGCCGCGGCGAGGAACGGTGGGGCCCAGGTCAGCCGTCGGACCTCCCCGCCCTCCTGGTCAGTCATGATCAGGAGGGGCGGCTTGCCCCCGGCGCTCGCGGCGGTTTGGAGCTCGGCGATCTGGGTCCGTGTCGACGCCTCACCGCCCGCTGTGTTTTCTGAGAACAAGATCACTCCGCCAACCTCGCCTGCGCGGACCCGATCAAGCAGCGCGGGCGGCGGGGTGCTCCCGGCGTACGGCGACACGATCATCTGCCCAAGCATCTGGTCGACCGGCACTGAGCCGGCGTGTGCCGGTTCCGACGACCGTGTGTCAGGTACCTTCGCCGTGCTCGGTTTCGTATGCCGAACCACGGTCTTCGTGACCGTAATCGTGCGCCCCGACGTTTCAGAGCCACCGCAGCCTGCCACGGTCATCGCTAGGACCACAGCTCCCAATCCCCATCCGGTGCGCCGGCGCCGAGCTCGAGGCTCACGACTCAGCGTTTTGGACTTGGCAGTGTCCCGAGCCGCGCGGTGCTCACGCATTGAGTGTCGGCGGCATCGCTTGCATGCCGGCGTGGCGCATGAGCTCTGCGTTGTGTTTGCGCGCGCAGTTGTTCGCGTCGATGGCGGCACCCACCCACACGAGCGGAAGCAGCACAAGCCCGATCACCGCGATCACGAGGATGCCGCATAGCACGGCGGCACCGAACCACGCAAAGCCACGGCCAACACGACCGACATACCAGTGGCCGGCGCCGGTGAACACCAGTGAGAGTAGGATCGCAGCCGCGCTCGACTTCGAGTTGAGCGCCACCGTCATCGCCGCCGTCGTCGCCTGAGCGGCCCCGCGCGTGGGCACGCCGCAGCGCGGGCACACGACGGCTTGCTCGTGCACCGGATTCCCGCATCCTGAGCAGTAGCTGCCGAGTGCTGGCGTATTCGGGGGCAGCGGTGCTGGCTTCGGGATGCGAGCTGGCGGCGCGGCCTGGGCAGGCGCCGGCGGCCGCGGTGGTCGCGGCGGGGCGGCCGCAGGCGTAACGGCCTGTGTGGGCAATGGCCCGGGCGGGCTGGCGGGTGGCGCCGGCGCGAGATCAGCCTCGTCGATCACGATTCGGTCTCGTCGGCTCACGCCTGGTAGCTCATCGCTCATGTCGGTTGGCCTTTCCTGGGGTCATGCGCAGGTCGCGTAGACTTCACTGATCTTCCATTCGTTCCCGTTCCCGGCGAGCTTGAAGTTGACAAATCCGGAGCCGCCGGGCGAGATTTCGTAGTGGGAGTGGACTTCCGCGTCGCTGGGTCCACTGAGCTGGACCTGGCTCGGTGACAGCCCGATGAGTGTGTAGGTACCCGTGCCGGCGTTGAACTGCTGTTCGTAGTCTTCGAGCACCGGTTGGCGTCCTTCGACGACGCTACATCCGGACCCGGAGAGCCCGTGGCGTTTGATTTTTTCGCTAAAGATGCTTCCGAGGCCAGACGTGCTGTGGTTCGTGTAGTCGCGCTGGTACGCGTCGAGCACGCCGACCACGGCTTCGCGCTTCTGGCGTTCTTCGGCCGAGGTCATCGACGTCGAGCCCCCCGGGGTTTTCGTCTGCCGCACGGTCACAACGGTAACCGCGTGATGGCCTTTTGAGCTGAACGTTCCGCTTGCGACCGCGACTCCCGCCGCGATCCCGAGGAGTGCGACGAGTGCGGCGAGTGCGATCGTCCATGGGTTCGTTCCAGAGCTCGCCGGTTGCTGCTGATAGGGCGGCGGAGGAGGGGGAGGCGGCGCGTATCCGACTGGGGCCTCCGGCACGGCCTGGTAGGCGGTCGGCGCTGCGTACACTTGCGTCGCCGGTGCAGGTGCTTGAGATACCGCGGTCGCGGTGCCGGCTGCGACGCATCCGAAGACGGCGCAGCCGCCGCCATCGCCCCAGCACTCGGCGTGGTGCACCGAGCCGCAAGACTCGCACGCGTGTACTGGCACGTCTTCCTTGAGGGGGAACCGGCAGTACGGGCACGGCCTGCCGACGTCCTCGGGGGTTGCCATACGGTCTGGCATTAGGGTTCCCGCGTCTCTTCGTGCACCTTCTGTCGCGGTTGCGGGGCTGACTTTCGGACGACGCGAACGTCGCGCGTGTGAGAGCTCCCCGATCCGCCGAGCACGCCGGTGACGAACAGCAAAGCGATGAGGGCGAGCACGACCGCGATAACGGACACGAGCGCGACAACGCGCGTTGACAGCGTGATCGCGGGCTCGGGAGCGACGACGACTCGCGTCTCCTCGACGCGGCGTGGCTGCAGGCTCTCGAGGACCTCGGATGGGACGCGCCAGCGCTTCGCTGTCGCGCGCTCGTACAGCGCCTCGAGCTTGCCGTCCCGCCACCCGAACGCGCCCTCGCGGCATTTGATTGGGTCGACGACGACCGCGACCTGGGAGGACGCGTTGAAGAAGTTTTCGTGGATGAAGAGGTCGTGGCCGGAGAGGAAGATCCCGAAGCTCGGGTGGCTGTGGTACCAGCCGACGATCTGTTCATCCGCGGGAAACTCCGCTTCGAGCACCTGGTGCACGTGTGCCCACGCCTCCTGAGTGAACGTCAGCGTCGCCTTCTGCTCGTCCGCGCTGATCGCCGGGATCGCGCCGGTCACGAGCGGAAGGCCGCCGTCGGCGGGCATTCGGCCGATTAGGACCCCGCCGACCTCGCGGTCGGCGCTGGCGAAGACGTGGGGGTAGATCGTGCCCTCGCTGACCGCCTTCAACCCGGCGATCTCTGGCCCGGCTTCGCGTCGTCGAGGCCGCCGCCGCGTCGACTTCACTGCGGTCTCGCCTGCGTCCGCCCGGTCCGCGCTCATCGGGCGGCCCCCACGAGTGCGACGTCGAAGCCTCGCTCGAGCTCGAGCGCCGCGAGTTCTGCGACGTCTGTGCCGGCGCGTATCTGGTGGCGCGTGGCCCATTCGCCGGCTTCGCGGTTCAGCGCATCGGCCGGATTCACGGACCGATAGGCGACGAGGTTCCGAAGCCGCACGCAGAGATCGGAGAGGCTCTCGGCCGCGCTCCAACTACCGATGCAGACCCCGCCGTTTCGCTCGGGCCCGAGGATGTTGGGGTGGAAGATCGGCGTGAGCCAGGTGATGATCGGTGGTCGGCGCGGGTACTCGCGGTGGAGGTATGCGTCGAAGCGGTGGAGGCCGCGGACCGCGAGTCGTCCATCTGCTCCGATCGCGATGCCGCGCTCGTTCAGCATCAGGTGATAGACGTCGGGAGGGTTCCCCTCGGTCCGGAAGCTGAACCCGCCGGTCGAGGCCAGCTCTTCCATCTGGCGGAGGTCGCTCATCAGGCGCCGGTCGCGCGGGCTCACGAGTCCTCCATCCTGGGCTTCACGATCACGTCGAAGTCTTCCTCTGTGTCTTGCTCCGGCTCCCCTTCCTCTGCCGGTGTCCGCAGGCGAACGAGCGGGCCATCCGCACGGCGCTCCGCTGCTCCCCTGGCGCGGCTCTGACGGAGACGAAGGTCGAGCTCACGGTCTCGTCGGCGCTTCACGCGCAAGATCCCGAACACCATGCCCGCCAGGAACACGACCAGGCCACCGATGATAATCGGGAGAATTGGGACGCTCGTGCCCTGGTGCATCGCTGTTAGCTCCTGGATCAGCCCGAGCGGTGCGAACTCCCAGCTCCTCGCCCCGACGCTGGCGACCGATCCGATCAGCCGGCCGTGCGTCGTGACCACGGGAGCACCGAGGAACTTCGCCGGCAACATCCCGCTCACGCGCAGTAGCTGCGATCCGCTCACCCTCACCGTCGGCATACGCACCGCGCGGATTCGACCACCTTCGTAACCGAGTGGCGGGCCGAGGATGTACTTCGGCGTGCGCTGACTAATGCTCGTCGCGCGGGTCGCGAGGAGTGCCCGGAGGGGAAGGGCGGAGGCATGGGCTACGCCCAAGCCGTCACGCGACGTGCTGAGTTCGCCGGTGATCGCAACACCCGTGCTCGTGACTGCGTGGACAGAGCCGTTGCCCGTTGAGATCACGCCGCCTTCCGGCCCGTATGCGAACGCCGTGGTGCTGCCCGTGGGGTGCTGCGCCGCGGCCACGCTGTGTTCCGCGACCCCAAGCAAGAGCGAGTTCGCCGCCATCGCCTCGCTCGGCAACAGCGCTGGGAGCGTCAGCAGAACCGCGAGTAGTGTGCGCCGGCGTCCGCTCATGCGACCGCTCGCGCGCGGAGAAGGTCCAAGGCAGTGCCGGGCGCCGTCAGCGAGTAGAAGTGGCGATTGAATCCCTCGCGCGCGACCACGTAGTCGCCGGCGGGCAACCCCAGGTTCTCCGCGGAATAAGACCGGAGCGGCGAGGTCGCGTCGATCGTGTGCGCGAACTCCAGCTTCCACGGCTCGCCGCACTGCGGGCAGAGGCCGGCGCCAGCGTCCAGCGCGTCAACCGGCGCCATGACATCTTCGCTGCGGTCGCATCCCTGGCACGAGGCCCCGACCACGAGCTCGTGCTCCAGCTCGAGGATCGCGTCCTCGCCCATCCGCTCTTGCGCGAGCGCGAGGAGCTCGCCAAAGGTGATGTCATGGTCCACCGTGGTGACCGCGTCGTCGTCATAGGTGTCGTGGCTGAGGCAATCCTCACGGCGGCCGTATCGGACGACGTACGACTCGTGCGTGAGCCCCACGAACTGGAAGCCCCCACCGGCGAGAGTGGGCTCACCGAGGCGGTCCTGGTGGAGGAGCTTGATCGCCTCCTGCGTCTGCAAGCCAGCGATGATGCTCGAGCTGGTGGCCGTCGTCGGTGTCTTTCCAGCGAGCATGTCCTCGCGCGTTAGCATCGCGCAGGTGCGGCGGGCCGCGAGCAGCTCGTGGTCGTGCTCGCTGAGCGTGCACTCATAACAAGCGGTGTCCGGCGGCACGAAGACCCTAGCGACGCCCATGAGGCCCTCGATCGCTCCGTCGATCCACGGCGTCGTCGTCTTCCAGCAGGCTTGGTTTACAAACAGGCGGGCTTCGCGGTTGTCGAGGCCGCCGATCACGACGTCGACCTCGGCGAACGAGGCTAGGCCGATGGCGAGGCGTACGTCCCCGACGACCGGGATGACCTCGACATCCGGGTTTAGTTCCGAGGCGCGCTCCGCCAGCGTCTTTGCCTTCGGTCGGCCCTCGTCCTCGGGGCGGAAGAAGACGCAGCGCGAAAGGTTCGAGTTCTCGATCGTGTCCATGTCGACGACGACGATGGTCCCGACGCCGATGAGGACGAGGTTCTTGACGATCTCGTTGCCGAGCGCGCCGGCGCCGACGACGAGCACGCGGGAGCCCTGGAGGCGCGACTGGTCCCACCACGTGATCAGGCTCTGGCGGTGGTAGCGGCCCTCCTCGGCTTCGATCTCGATCCGTCCGTTGTCAGGGCTCGTGGACATCGCGTCGAGCGGATCAGGCGCCGGCCGTGATTTCGGCTACCAAGCGAAGGACGTCGTTCTCGTTGACGCCGGCATCCGCGAGCGTCTCGTTGTCGTTGATCTGCCGCCCCGACTGCTTGTGGTGGAACTTGTACGAGAGCGGCTGCCCGTCAGGGCCAACGGCTGGGAGCTGCAACAGCTGCACGAGTCTGCCGACGATGCGCCCGCTGGCAACCGTGTCCGGGACAGTCACCTCCTCCGTCTTATTGCCAGTCGCATCCACTATCGTCAGGTCCATGTCGCCTCCGTTTTGATTGGTTCCTAGCGGTGCTAGAGCGGCAAGGCACAGTAGTGCTTACGCCGATGCTGCGGCTTCGATCCGCTCCGCGTACGTGATCACTGTGTTCCCAATCTGCAGCTGGTCGCCGTTTCGCAGCAGATGGGATTGAACCGGCTGCTGGTTGACGTAGACCGGCGCGTCTGGCATCGCTGTCAGCAGCCGTCGGCCGTCGCGGTCGTCGATCTGAGCGTGCAGCTTTGCGACCGCGGGGTCCTTAAGTAGGAAGACCTCGCAGTCTGGAGACGCGCCGATGCGCGTGACGTCGTGGTAGAGGATGAACTCCTTGCCAGCCATGCCGCCGGCGACGATGTGCAGCCAAGCCTGGCGACGAGCGGTCTCAACCACCCGCGTCCCGCCAGCGATCAAACCGCCGACCGCAGCGAGGCCAACGAGACGTGTCAGCGCCTGCCCCAGCGAAGCATTCACCGCCAAGTACTCGAATATCACTCCACCGACGGCGCCTCCGATCGCACCCCCTATCGCTCCGTTGATCGCCAGACGGTTCGCTTTCCGAATCAATCCAACGGTCACTCCGACGCCGAGCCCGAACAGTGCCCATCCGAGCGCACGGGCGAGGTAGAGGCGCACGTCGTTTGGGCTGACCGTGGTCTGGCCACGCAGCACTTCTTCGAGGATCGACTTGATGATTTCGCCGTAAACGACCTGGGCGAGAAAACCCGCGGCGAACGAGGCGCCGAACATCGGCACCGCGGCCCTCGCGAACTGTTGCCTCGCGGCCGCCCACGCGCCGCCGACCGCGCTGTCGTAGGCGATCACGGTGCCACCGAAAGCGAGGCCAACAACGGCAACCCAGAGGCCCTCGGTCGCGTCGAGCCCGAGTTTGGAGGTTGCGGTGATGTTCCCGATCCCGGTGATTTCGGTGATCGCCCAGCCCGCCAGAATGCCAATCGCGGCGGCGACGAACGGAGCCGTGTGTGCCGCGACCATCCAGTTCGGGCGACCCGAAACGCCCGGTGACGGGGCGGCGCCGACGGGCGCGGTCGGGTCCACGCGGCGTGGTACTCCGCGGGTGACCGTGGGCAGTCCTGATGCTGGTGGCATCGGGGGCCGGGCGGGCGGTGCTAGCGGCTTTGTTGGTGGTGCCGCGACGGCTGCGGGCGGTGCGGCGGCTGGCGGAGTCGCGCTGTCGAGGAAGTCCTCCTCACCTAGCACGATCCTCCGTTTCTCAGCCATGAGTCGTGTTCCAAGTCATCCGCGTGATCGAAGCATCACGACGAGCTCGTCGTCGTCATCGTCGTCTGCCGGCAATGGAAGCGTCTGCGGCTCGTCCTCGGGCTCTGGCGTCACAGCGACCGGCGCGAGTGTTGGTGCGCTCTCGGGCGCCGGGATCGGCTGCTCCTTGGCGCTCGAGCGGATCGCGATTTCGAAGTCGGCGACGCCAAGGTCGACGTTGCCGATCGGGAAGATCCCCGAGTTTTCTTGTTCCGCGGCCCAGCGTGCCGCGATCGCGTCCAGGGGGCTTGCGGTGTTGTATATCCGCCACTGGACCATGTCGCCGAGCTTGACGATGACGTCCGCGAGTGTCGTTCCTGCTGCCCAGTAATCAGCGATGCAGAAGTAATCGCGGATGTTTGGGTGGAAGATCGGCTCGAGCGGCACGACGTAGGGCTTCTCCGCCGGGTAGCGCCGCGGGAGCATGATCTCGACGTGGTGGACGTCCCGGTACGCGGGCTGGTCTCCGTCGAGGTAGAGGCCGCGCACGCGGAACTCCACGCGGTAGTTCTCCGGCGGCAGCCTCGTCCCCAGCGGCGTCAGCGCAACGTGCGGGTGGCCGGAGAAGACCTCTCGCACCAGTTCGTAGTCTGCTTGCAGCCTCCGCAGGCGCGGGTCCATCCCCCAACTCCTTATTGGGCCGCAAGATACGGGAGGACCCGTACCAGCCGACCGTGGCCGATAGCGACGCCGGATTATACGATGCGGCGAACGCGTGGGCAAGAATCGTTCCAAGGGGGCGGCAAGTAGTGGAGGACCCAGACGATGATCTAGTCAGGCTCCGCTCTCAGGAGAGCGCGGACGCCCCTGCTGATGCCCAGAGCGCTGGGGCTTGGGGCGCGCCGCCTCCTGTGGTTCCGTCGGTGTCTGCTGGCTCCTCGGGGGACTTCGAGATCACGTTGCAGAACGCTGCGTTTCTCAGTGGCGATCAGCGCATTCCGATTCCGCGCGATGGTCTCACGATCGGCTCCGGTGACGGTGTGACACTTCGAGTCTCCGGCGTTTCTTCGATTCAGACGCTGGTCGAGCCCACCGTTGAGGGCCATGTCGTTGTCGAGCGTGGTGACCGCGCCGCGACCTACGTCAACGGCGAACTCCTGATCGCCGGCGAGCGCCGCTCGCTCCGGCGTGGCGACGCCGTCGCGGTCGGCGGCACCAACCTCTACTACCTGCCCACTGGGCAGGGGTTGCCGCGGCTCGCACCGGTCAAGCCCGTCGACGCCGGGCGGCTCCGAGCGACCAAGCACGGGTTCATGATCGGCCGCGACCCGGAGTGTGATCTCGTCCTCGATCATCCAACGATCTCGCTCCACCACGCGGTGCTTAGCGCCGACGGCGCGGCGACGACGATCACGGATCTTGGTAGTGCGGTCGGCGTTCGCGTCAACGGCGCGCCGGTGCGGCGAGGGCGTCTGCAGGTTGGCGATCAGATCGCGATCGGTCCGTACCGCATCGTCTTCGACGGTCTCGAGTTGTTCGAGCGCGCGGTCGCGGTCGGTCTCGCGCTCGCCGCGAGCGGCGTTCGCGTTGACGTTGAGGGCGGGACGATCCTCCAGCCCACCGATCTGCAGCTGCGCGCGGGCGAGCTCGTCGCGATCATCGGCGAGTCCGGTGCGGGCAAGAGCACGCTCCTCAAGGCGCTCGCCGGTGTATCCGTGCCCACGGGCGGCCAGGTTCTCGTCGGCGGCGAACCGGTCCAGATCCGGCAGTCGGAGATTGGCTACGTGCCGCAGTTCGACATCGTCCACGACGAGCTCACGATCACCGAGGCGCTCGACTTCGCCGCTCGCCTGCGTCTGCCGTCGGACACCGCTGAGCATGAGCGTCTCGCGCGTGTCCGCGAGGTCATCGCCGAGCTCGGCTTGACGGAACGAGCGGAGATCCGCGTGAGTCGTCTTTCCGGCGGACAGCGCAAGCGCGTAGCCGTCGGCGTGGAGCTACTGCACCGGCCCGGTGCGCTCTTCCTCGACGAGCCGACGACCGGGTTGGACCCTGGCCTTGAGCATCACATGACCGAGCTGTTCCGGCAGCTGGCGAACTCGGGCCAGACCGTGGCGCTGGTCACCCACGCCACCGGAAGCATGCATCTCTACGACCGCGTGATCGTGATGGGCCGGGGCGGTTATCTGCGCTTCGATGGCAAGCCTGACGAACTGCTTGAGGCGTTCGGGGTAGAGCAGTTCGACGACATCTACACCGCGCTCGAGCAACTCCCATCGGGCGAGATGGTGACGGGAACGCACGCGGCAGTGCCCGCGTTGCCCCGGGTGCGTCGCGACGTTCCGCCGACGATGGTGCGCGTCCGCCAATCGCTCGGCTATCAGACCCAGGTCCTCGCGCACCGCTACGCGCTCCTCGTCCTTCGCGACCGCAAATTCCTTAGGAGTGCCCTGATCCAGGTGCCGGTCTTGGGTGTCTTCACGGCGATCCTCTTCTCCTCGTCGATCTTCGTGAGCCCGCCGCAGCCGAACTATGCAGGGAAAGCCGCGCAGCTCGTCTTCCTTATGGTCACGATCGCGATCTGGCTTGGCTCGATCAACGCCGCGCGTGAGATCGTGAAGGAGCGAAACGTGCTCGACCGTGAGTTGGCGATCGGCGTTCGGCTGTCAGCGTACCTCGCGTCGAAGCTCGTGGTCCTGCTCTCGTTCGCCGCGATCCAAATCGTGTTGTTCGCGCTGATCGTCCTCGTGTTCAGACCACTGCACGAACCGTCATCTACTGTGCTCGAGTTCCTCTTCGTCCTTGTTTTGGTCGGCTCGGTCGCCGCCCTGCTTGGCCTGCTCGTTTCCGCCTTCTCGACCTCCGAGGACCAGGCGACCGCCATCATTCCGCTGCTCCTTGTCCCGCAGCTCCTCTTCAGCGGTGCGATTGTTGAGGTCAAGGAAATGCAACCGATCGTGAAGGTTCTGTCAGTGCTCGTGCCCTCGCGCTGGGGCTTCGCGACAGCTGGGCACGTTGTGCATATGCAGCAGCGGATTGACGAAGACCCTGTGTTCTCCCGCATCAGCCACTACGGTCACTCGTTCTTCTCCGTGACGTTGATCGACTTCATCCTCATCTGCGCAGTGTTCGCGGCCGTGCTCTCGGCGGGGATCGTCCGCCTGCTCGCAAAGCCCTCACAATGAGCGACGCTCGGACGTTCACGCTCACGCCGGTCCCGGCGTTGCGGTCGCGTAGACGTCCGCGCTGGATACGCGTTGTCGTCGTCGGGTGCTTTGTCGTGCTCGTCCTTCTCGTCATAGCTCAGTTTGCTTTGCCTCCGATCGCGTCGAAATTCGTGCGCGACTCGCTCGAACCGCCCGACCGCGGCGTCTCGGTATCCGTCTCGAGCTTCCCCGCGGTCACGCTGATCTTCGGACATGCCGATTCCGCGACCGTGCGCATGACCGAAGCCAGGCCGGGGGGAAAGGGTGGGCTGGAAAAGCTGCTCTCCCGAGCCTCCCACGTCAACCGCCTCACGGCGAACGTGGAAACCATGTATCTAGGCCCCCTCGAACTCAGGCACGCGTCCCTCAGAAAGAACGGCTCCTCTCTCACCGCGCGCGCAACGGTCACGCAGAAGGCGATCGACAACATCCTCCCGCTGACGTTGCATCTGAACGCCGCCGATGTTTCGACCGGCGGTCTCCGCCTCTCCCTGTCCACATCGGTGCTTGGGCATCCGGTGTCGTTGGACGCGCGACTGGTAGCCCGAGCTGGCGCACTTGAGATCGCGCCCGAACTTCCCCTCCTCGGCTTCGTCAACGTCACTGTCTTCAATGACCCGAGTGTCGCCGTGACCGCGGTTTCCGTCGAACCCAGAGGCACCGGCGCGTACAGCTTCACGGTTGATGGGCAGTACTCGTGAGGCTTCCTACGACAAGCCATCGGACGAGAGTGCTTGTGCTGGTGGGCGCATTGTTCGTCGGAGGGCTCGCTGCCGGCATCATCGTCCAGCGCCTCGCGAGCTCGAGCGGGACCACGACGACCGACAAGCTCAACGGCACCCAAGTTGCGGCTCCGACTCAGCAGGTCAGCACCGCTACGAAGAAGCCGCCGCCCGCTCCCAATTCCTCGACTGCCTCGGCGGAAACGACGACGGAGCTCGCGCCCAATGCGATGGTCTCGTTCGAATCCTTGCAGCGCGACCTCCCCGGTCCGATTGAGGTCGCCGTCAGGCCCGTTAGCTCATCGAGGGCCACAATCTTCGGCTCGGACGGGGCCGCCCACGGCTGGAGCACGACGAAGATCCCGGTGATCGTCGCATTGATGAGGGCGTTGGGGTCGCGGGAACTCAGCTCCGAAGAGCAGAACGAGGTCCACAGCGCCATCACCGAATCGAGCAATGAAGCGATCCTCAGTCTCTTCCATGCGCTTGAAGAGCTCAAGGGAGGACTCGTCGCCGCGAGCGAAGCTGTTGAAGGCGAGCTTCGCGCGAGCGGTGATCCATACACCGTGGTCGCGACTGCGCCGCCGCCGCCCGGGGCGGTGACGACGTTCGGGCAGACCGAGTGGGCCCCCGAAGCCGCGACATTGTTCTTCAGTGCTCTCGACGCCGGCTGCCTGCTCTCGCCGCCTCGCACGCGGCACATCCTCAGCCTGATGCAACAGATCGAGCCGGAGGAGAGCTGGGGCCTGGGGTCCGCCGGCTTCGCCCACGTCGCTTTCAAGGGCGGCTGGGGCCCGGAAGGCGACGCCTACCTCGTCAGACAGTCGGGCATCATCGACCCCGAAACCCCGGACGCGATCGCCGTCGCGATCATCGCCCATCCGCCCGCGGACGAATCATCGTTCGCGATCGGAACCGAAATGCTCACCAAGACCGCGACGTGGTTGCGCGCCACTGTGCGCCCGGCTCCGCACACCACCGCCTGCCCGTAGCTCGAACAGTCCCGAGGACGCGCGTCCTGGTTGGCGCCGACTTGGCTGAGCGTCAACTACTCCGGAGTGCGGGATTTTTTGCGCCAATGGTCGTTGCTCAGGTATGATCCCGCCTCGATCTAGGAGCAATGGGGGCATGGCGGCCGAACCACATACGCGTTGCAACACCTGCGGTGCCATGCTCGACCCGCGGGGATACTGCCCTGATTGCACGGGCCAGTCCACGCAGCAGTTCACGCCGGCCTTTGCTGCTACGCCGAGATCACCGACGCCTCCCACGCCCCCGGGAGGACAGGGCGTGCCTCCGGGCGTCGGGCGGACGGCGGGCCCCGAGCTCACGGGACGCGTTTGCCCGTACTGTCGGTTCCCGCTCAAGGAGGGTGTCGCGATCGAGGCGTGCGCCTCTTGCGGAGCCGTCCATCACATTGAGTGCTGGCAGGACAACGGCGGGTGCAGCGTCACGGGCTGCGTTAACGGCCCGTCGAACACGACAGCCACCCACGTCATTCCGCCTGCAGCTGTGCCCGCGACCGTTGCTGCAGCGTATGCGGCGCCTCCTCCACCTCCACCCGCGTCGAAGCCACCGCCGCCGACGTCGGACCGGCGCTTCCCGACCGCTGCCGTGATCGCCGGAGCGATCATCGTTGCCTTGATCGGGGCGGGCGCAGCGATCGCGATCACCTCCGGATCAAAGAGTCACGCTCCAGCGGCCGCTGCGGTCACCGTCAAGGAACGGATCGTAGAAAAGACCGCCGCGCCCTCCGCGCCGGCGACCACGCACACGTCGACGCCTACTACCCATGCCTCTACTCCCGTGACCCCGGCACCCGCTCCGACTGGGCCGTCGAATTCCGAACGTGAAGGCCACGCGGTGGACGCGGTCAATAACTACTGGGGCGACATCGAAAACCACAACTACTCGGGCGCGTACCAGATCGAGGAACCAAGCGCCGGATCCAGTGAATCCCAATGGGTGCACACCGAGGAAGAAGAAGGCGTTGAGCACGTCTCCTACAGCTTCCAACCGGGTGGGCTCGAAGGCAACGAATCCACAGTCGACGTCGGGTCGCTGCAGACCGTCGCGAGCAAGTCCGGCTGCTTCATGTGGACCGGGTACTACCGGCTCACCGATTACAGCGGAACGTGGAAGATCACACACGACGGGCTCGAACGCCACTCGTGCTGAGCCAACACGCCGGCGGCCATAGCGTCATGATCCTCGCGTCGCTCACACCGCGGCGATGCACAGGCCGAGCCGCCCACGAGTCGCGTGCGGGCGGCGCGTGACGCAACCACGCCCACAACTGTTCCTACTCGTAGTGCTCGTGCTCGCGTTGGCGTTGCTTGGCGCCACGATCACGGGCGCATCCGCGCGTCCGACCCGTGTCACTGCCGCAGTTGCGACGCTCACGGTCTCGACAAGCGGACGCATCGGCGCGCTGCAACTGGGGAGCTCCACGCAAGCCAACGTCGTAGCGGCACTCGGCGCACCGGAAGCCGAAGGCGAAGGCAACTTCGTCGGTCCCAGCACGCCGAACTACAAGGGGCTCGGGTACGAATGCTCCGCGCCGCAGAGCGCCGCGCTCCTTCCGGTCGGCAACGACGGGCCGCCGTACTGTCGCACCGTGTACTACCTCGACACCGCGACTGGCGTACTCGGCGGCCTCTCGACGACCTCCACGCGCTACGCAACACATCACGGCACACGCGTCGGCACCACTGAGCAGAGCGCCGCGAGCCGCGAGCACCGACCGGCAATCGCCGGCTGCCAATCGGGGATCAGCGAGCTCACCCGCAACACCTACCTCTACATCTCGATCCGCGGCGGCAAGATCAGGAAACCGTCGGGCAGCAACCAGCCACTTCGCATCGTCGGCGGGCGTGTCGACAACATCGCCGTGGAAAGTCGCCACGACCCCGTCGGTGTGCTCTTCTGCTAAGAGCAACGCCTGACCGGCACCGGCCAAGCCAGGGACTACCCCGTCATCCCAAAACGAGTCGAAGCGCTCCATCGCGGGCGCCACGGTCGCGGTCCCATGCGAACACATGTTCGCGGTAGAATCTGTCCATCATGAGCAGCAGCCAGTCCGAGAAGCACCACACCGTCACGGCAGGCTATGTGAGGCGCTTTGCACGTGGCGACGTCGTCACAGTTCATACGCAGGACCGGCGGGTGTATGACGAAGGTCCCCGAGGCGTCGGCTACCAGCGCAACTTCTGGGGATCACCAGAGCTTGCGAACAAGATCGAGGTCGGATTCTGCAAGCTGGAGTCCTTTGCGCTCAATGTAATCGACGATATCCAGGGTCGCTGGCCGTTGACGGCCGGTGATCGCGCTGCTCTGGGACAGTTTCTCGCGCTGCACATAGTTCGCTTGCCGGCTTACGGAGGGTTCACGCGCATGCTGGGCGAGCGTGCAACTCGTCAGACGATGGCTGACGGGGTCACCGAGTACCAGCTGAATCCGGAGCAGGCCGCCATGTACGCCGAGGTTCTGCGCGGTGAGAACATGCATGTCACGACGCTCGTGAGGCAAATGTCTCGGATCGCTAGTTTCCTTTGCAGTATGCACTGGAGCTTGGTTGAGTTTCCCGAGGATTGGCTCATTTCATGCGACCAGCCGGTCGTTCTGTTGCCATACACGCCTTCGCCGATCACGCCCGCGTCAGCGATCACGCCCCAGGGCCTCGCCGCGACGCTGGAGGGGCGCTTTACACTTGATCCACGCCACGCTCTTTTGCTCAGTTGGCACGAGTCGGGGGAAGCGACGCTCGCCGGCACCTACGCTCAAGCATGCAGCATCAACGGCGCAATGAAGAAACAGACACTCCAAGAATGGTTCTGCCGCCCAGGCTCGAATCCAGCGTTTTACTCGCTTCCCCTCATCACTGAGCCACCCGTGTACCCCATCTCCATCGAGCTGCTGCCCGGCTATGGCGTGGCCAGCGCCGCCAGGTCCAAGCGCCGGCAGGCTGCGGAGAGCCTCGTGCTTCGGATGGTCAATGAGCAGACGCCCACGAACGAGCTGCGCTGGGTGCGGGTCAACGAGGAGGAAGCTGCGTAAGCTGGGTCATCGCTGGGCCTAGCGGTGAATGCGAGCGCGGATGCCGACTTCGTGTCGGGAGCAGACGCCGCATGCGCTGCCGCCGACACAAAGCTCAGACACGTTGCGAATACGACGAGCGCACAATCGCAATCACAAGCTTTTTGGGCAGAGCTCAGCGCGATCGCTCGCGAAAAGGAGGCTAGGCTTGCTTCCCTTTCTCCTCCGGCCGCCGAGCAGGGGCAATACGCGAAGCTCCTGAACTTGGAACAGCAAGAATATCTCCAGATTCCTGAGGCGGAGAGAAAGTCGAAAGAAGACACAGCACCGCATTTGGAATCCCAGGAAGCCGAGGAGCGCATCCCTGATGAGCGTGCCAAGGCCTACGAAGCGCTAGGACTAGCTGTATGTCTAGTCCCGACCGGTTAGCCTCGCGGCTCGGGCGTAGTCGAGGCGTCGTAATTGTCGGCCATGAACCCAGGGCGCCGTCCTTGCGCACATGTCAGCGGCATCCGTTGAGAATCCCGTGGCAACCACTCGTCGTGGCGCTAACGCGCAAGCTCCGAGGCTGCCGATGTCAACCGGCGAGCTTGAGCCGTTGTTCTGGCTGCTGAGGTCAGTTTTTTCGATGGTGCTTGTGCTTGCGGCGCTTGGGCTTGGGCGTGCGGCGGTCCAGCCTGGAGCGGCCGTGCAAGCGAAGCGCCTGCCACCCGGTGACGACGGTGGTCCCTTCGGCGGTGTAGGTCGCCGCGCGCAGCGAGACGTCTCCCGTCCCCCGTGTCGAGCCGACAGTAATCACTCCGGATGTGCTCACTGCCAGGTCGAGTCCATGCAGCTTTCCGGCGATGTCCGCTGAGGCGGTGCGCTGGACGCCGGCGACGATACTCGTCACCTCGACGCTGCTGCCGCTCGGCGCGTTTGGAAGCGAGACCGCGCCTGTGCGCGTATCGACTTCGACGGTCCTTGCGGAGCCCTGCAGCGTGACCGTGTCGAGGAACCGCGAGCCACTGATACGCAGCGAGGAGCGTCCCGGGCCGAGGGTTACCGTCACGTGGTGGTGAGCGGCGGGAACGAGCAGCGAGTTCTCGGGGCCGTCTGTGGCGAGCGGCTCAGGGCTGACGTCGCTCGGGAGCGCGTCCGATCGCGAGCTGGCATAGCTCACGCCTTCGATCGTCCCGGAGGTCGCGGTGAGGGCGATCGGAGCCGGATCACCGGCGAGGAGCGTGTGGAGCTCGAGCCCGCCCGGATCCACGGGCTGAGGGATAACTTCCAGACTCCCGGGCCCGCCGGAGACGCTGTTGCTGAAGGGCGTAGGGAAGCTGCCGTCATAGCTCCATGAGCCGTTGGCGGCCACCTGCACCTGGAGCATCTGAAAGTCGCTGGAAGGTCTCGCGACCGACCACGGGAGATTCGGATCCACGACATCGAGCGCCAATCCTCCGCCGGAGGCCGCCTGGTAGTTGTAAACGAGCAGCGTGTGGCCCTCGAGCGATCCGCTGGGCGAGAATTTGAATTTGATGTTGATCGGCACCGGCCGGCCGGCGGCGAACGGGGCGGTCAGCTCGTTCTCCAGCGAGCCGGCGCTGTAGACCTTGTGGAAGGACTGCTGAGCTGTGGGCGAAGCCTGGCTGACGGCTGCGCGCAGCAGCGCGTGGGTGAGGGCGTGGTCGCCGCTGCTCGATTCAACGAAGGCGTACGGCAGGCTTGAGAGGCTCAGTCCCGCCGAGGACGCGTAGCTGAGTGGCACGTGGCCGCCCTGGGCGTCTGAGTACATGCCCCAGCTGAGTAGCGCGAAGCCGTAGCACAGGCCGTCTCCCAAGACCTCCCTGGCGTCACTGAGGGCTTCTTGGTACTCCGGGGAGCCGGGCGGCCCGAGTCCTGCGAACACGGAGTCGATGTCCTGCGCCGTCGGCGTCAGGCTGCCGTCGTATTCGTTGCTTGCGCCGCCGCCGAGGTTCCTAACCTCGAAACCCCACGGGTACCTGAAGTTATCGACGCCGTAGCCGATGTATCCGCTCTCGCCGCCGTCCAGCGTGGTGATCCCGAGCCCGTCAGAGGCTTCGCCGGGCAGCCTGAACGCGATCTGGGAAGGCGTGTCTTCTTCGAGGGCGCCAACGACGTCATCGCCGAGCTCGGGATTCTGTCCGGTGCAGAACACGTGGCCCGCGTTCGGAGTTAGCACCAGTCGCGAGCCCTGTCCTCCGAACCGCGGGGTAAGGGCGTTGGGTGCCGTCCCGGGCAGAGACGTAGCGGGGGATGCTGTGAACGCGGTCGCGCAGGCCGTGTCTTCGGGGGCGTGTTCGATCACGCCGACGAGCTTGCCGGCGAGTTCGCCGCCGCCTTCGAGGGCTTCCAGCGCCTGGCCTCCGCCCAGTGACGCCCAGGCTTCCCAGTAGTGGATGTAGTCGCCGCCCGTGTCGTGGTAGTCGACCATCTCGAGCGGCTTGCCATCAGCCGCGATTTGTCTGAGGACCTGATGGAATTCGAGGTGCCCTTCGCCAAGCTGAGTGTCGGGGATCCCCCAGGCCCCTGGGAGTTCTTCGCCCGTGTCCCACGGCGAGGGGCTCAGCCAGAATTCTTCGGCGATCCCTTCGTCGAGATTGGGGGCGTGCGGAACGTTGTCGGCGACCAGCACGATCAGGTGCCGGGCACCGGCGCGCCAGCCGACGTCCGGGTTGGTGTCGGTCTCCCACAGCGCCCGTCCGTAGGCTTCGGGGGCGTCGCCTCCTCCGTCGGCGTAGAGGTCATCGATCGCGCTGGCGACAGCTTCGCTGTCGCCAGCCACGGGGAGGTCAAGACGCCACGGCTCGTCGAAGGATTCTTCGTCGTATTCCGAGCCGCCGTAATCGCGGACCTCCGCGACACCGAACTCCGGGTTCGGGAGGCTTTCGCGCAGCCGGTCGATGACGTTCTGAATTTCGAGCTTCGCTTCTTCAAGGACTGGTTCCATCGAGCCGCTGGTGTCAAAGACGAACATGACGTCCGTCGGGGCGGTGGATGCTCGAGCACTCGCGGTGAACGACCCGGAGACGCTGAGCAGGCACACGATGGCGAGTGTCCCGGCCAAAGTCACGAGCGAGCGTGGCCAAAGAGCCCCGCAGCCCCGGGATCTCGGGGCGCGCGGTCTCGCGTGTAAGCGTCGCGCAGATGCATACGCACGGCGAGCCTGCGAGGTGCCTGCCGAGCAGTTGTCGGGCGCCACTTGCCCCGTCACGACGGACTTGGGTGCCACCCAAGCGACCGAATTGTTTAGCGACATGCTTCCGCGTCCCTCATGTTGGAATTGGCGCAGGGAAGATAGCGCACGGTTATCTGGCCGTGCCACCATCCAGGTCCCCGCGGAGGACGTCGCGACCCTACAGGCCTTCCTCAGCGAAGAGATGTCCAAGCTCCGCCTCGACACCGGCCGCGAACGCAAGCGCCAGAACGCCGCCTCGCAAAGCTCGCCGAAGAACGCAAGAAGCTGCTCGACACCCACTACGCCGACGCGATCCCGATCGACCGTGCCGACTCCGGCAAGAGCACCGGCTCGACAAGGCAGAGGTCTCCCGTTCCTATCGCCGGGGCTGCTGGGCGAGCCATTCGTCGAGCATGGGGCGCGTGAAGCGGATGTGCCGGCCGACCCGATGGCAGGGCAGGCGGCCGGTCCTCACGGCCTCATAGACCCAGCTCGTCCTGACGTTGAGATACCAAGCGGCCTGATCCGGGCGAAGCAGCCGGTCCTGCTGCAGCGGAGCCTCTGTTGTTGGTGTTGTTGCTTCCATGCGGATATAGACCCCAACGTGGCCGAACCGGCCAACGAATTCGTCCGTCGAACGCTCAGCCGCCTCACGAACCTGGCGGGCCAGCACGCCCGCCGGAGACGCCCCAAGCCCCGCCCTGGCGACCGCCAGACGACCGCTGGGGAACGATGCAGGGAACGATGCCCTGCCGTCGCAACCTCGTGATACGCTTGCTTTTGCTGCGTTTGCAGGTGTTTTGGAAGTGGGCCCGGCAGGACTCGAACCTGCGACCTACCGATTATGAGTCGGCAGCTCTAACCAACTGAGCTACGGGCCCCCGCGCCGCCCGACATCGTCCGCGCAGCGCGCGTCCCAGACGGTACCAGTGCGCTGGCGCGGCGGTCAGGCCTTGACGTTCAGGTGCTCGACATCGCGCACGGGCGCAGCGTCACGTGCCGGCGCCGGTGCTGGGGCGAACGGCGAAAGTGTGAGGTCGTCTGCGGTGCGGGCAGCGTCTGCCGAGCCATCGGATACGCCATGCGCGTCCGTCGACTCCGGCTCCATCAGGCTGCTGATCGCCGCCGCCGCGGCCTCGAGACCAGCTGCAGGGCCGATGTTCATCCGGGCTCCTTCCGTCGCTTGTCGCTTCCTTCATCGACCGTCAGCGCCTTCGCTTGAAGCGACTAGACGAAGGTTGTGTTGTGCGCAGCCGAGCAACAGTTGCCGCGATGCGCTGCCGAGCGCGCGCGCGGATGTGGCATGCTCTCGCCCGCCGTCCGGCTGTCCAGGGCGGCCACGTCAGTCGCCCGGCACACGGAGATCAACGGAGAGGAGCGCAAATGTCAGCGGAGCGCGCAGCCATCGTCACAGGAGCGTCCAGCGGAATCGGGCTAGCCGTTGCGAGGGTGCTGGGCCAGGAGGGCTTCGCGGTGACCGCCGCCGCGCGGCGACCCGACAAGCTCGAGGGAGCGGTCAAGGAGCTCGCGGACGAGGGGTTCGACGTCCAGGCCGTCGCCGCCAACGTCGCCGATGAGCAGGACATCAAGAGGGTCGTCGATGCCCACCGCGAGCGGTACGGGCGCCTGGACGTGCTGGTCAACAACGCGGGCGTCGGGATCGGCGCGGCTGTCGGCGAGATCGACACCAAGCGCCTGGACATGCAGCTCGACATCAACCTGCGCTCGATCATCCTGTTCTACCGCGAATGCATTCCGTTGCTCAGGGAGGCCGCTGTCGAGCACAAGAACGCGATCGTCGTCAACACCGCCTCGTTGGCCGGCAAGCGCGGCAGCGGCTGGCTTTCGGTCTACTCGGCCGCCAAGCACGGCGTGGTCGGCTGGACGGAAGCGATGAACAACGAACTCGGCTCCGAGCACATCAAGTCCACTGCCCTGTGCCCCGGCTTCGTGGATACACCGATGACCGACTACGTCAAGCAGCACGTGCCCGCTGAGGACATGATCCGCCCCGAGGACGTCGCCGAGTCCGTGCGCTACTTGATCAACACCTCGCCGGCGTGCCTGGTGCCCGAGATCGTGTTCATGCGCCCCGGAGAGAACATCTGACGGACGCGCTCTGCGGGTCGGACGAGCCGCCTGGCGATGATCTCACCTCGCGGATCTGCCTCCCTCGACAGCGCCAGACGCGCGCGGCGCGCGCGACTCAGCAGCTCGCGATGTTCCGCGATCGCCACATCGAAGTCGAGGCCGCGGCCGCGGCCGCGGCCGCGGGCCAGGCTAGCCTCCAGCTGGCGCACCAGGATCCGCACCTCGCGTGCGCTCGCCGGCCGCGGCTTGTCCCCGCTCGCGCGCGCGAAGCGGTCCCACGAGCGCGCGAACGACAGCAAGTCGGTGCGCGCGCCAGCGCGATGCGCCGCCAGCATCGGGCACACGCCGCCTGAGCGGTCCACGTACGCGCCCGCGATGATCCGTTCGTTCGCCAGAACACCGGCCAGCATCGCCTCGCGCGTCGCCAGCGGTAGGCAGTCGATCGCGGTCCGCAGGCGCTCGACGGGGCTGCTGTTCTGGCGGCGGCGGTTTCGCATAGGCTGTGCACCACGGCGCTGGCTGTCTGGCCAAACTCGCGCGATGCGCGGCCAAGCGTAGGTCACGTCCTCGCAGCCCGCAACCGATTCCCTCCCGCTGAAAGGAAATTTGCACATGAAGCTAGGCGTGCACATCGGCTACTGGGGCCTCGGCTTGAGCTCCCAGGATCAGCTCCACATCGTCCAGCAGGCCGAGAAGCTCGGCTACGACTCGGTGTGGGCGGCGGAGGCCTACGGCTCGGACACCGCCACGGTGCTCGGCTGGCTCGCAGGGCAGACGAGCACGATCCGCCTGGGCGCCGGGATCTTCCAGATGCCGGCACGCTCGCCGGCGATGACCGCCATGACCGCCGCCACCATCGACCAGCTCTCGGGTGGCCGCATGGTCCTCGGCATCGGCTCCTCCGGGCCGCAGGTCGCCGAGGGCTGGCACGGGCAGCGTTTCGCCAAACAGCTCCAGCGCACACGCGAGTACGTGGCCGTGGTGCGAATGGCGCTCGCACGCGAACGCGTGGAGTTCCGCGGCGAGACTATCGAGCTGCCGCTCCCCGACGGCCCGGGCAAGGCGCTGAAGCTCACGATCACGCCCGTCCAGGAGCGGATCCCCATCTACCTGGCGGCGATCGGTCCCAACAACACCGCGCTCGCGGGCGAGATCGCCGACGGATGGATACCGACGTTGTTCTCGCCCGAGCACGTCTCCGAGTTCCGCCCGCTGCTCGAAGAAGGCGCCCAGCGGTCCGGCAAATCGCTCGAGGACTTCGACATCGCCCCGACCGTCAACGTGTTCGTGACCGACGACCTCGAGCAGGGCCGCGACGCGATGCGGCCGTTCATCGCCCTGTACGTCGGCGGCATGGGCTCGCGTAAGCAGAACTTCTACAACCAGGTCGTCCAGCGATACGGCTTCGCCGACGACGCAAAGCGCATCCAGGACCTGTATTTGGAAGGCAAGCGCGACGAGGCGATGGCCGCGATCCCCGACCGGCTGATCGACACCGTCTCGATCTGCGGGCCCAAGGATCACGTGCGCGAGCGTCTGTCGGTCTACCGCGACGCCGGCGTTGGCACGCTCGGCGTCACGCCTACCGCCTTCACGGCTCCCGAGCGGCTCGAGCAGCTGCGGCTGATCGCCGAGCTCGCGGCCTGAGCGCACTCGAGGCCAGTTGCCGGACGTGGGCGCCGCCGCGCAGCCATCCGATCACGCTGGCACGTCAGTGTCTCTGCGCGTTCTGCTGGGCGCCTTCGGAGACCCTGGGCACGCATTTCCGATGATCGCCCTGGGGCGCGCGCTCGCCGCTCGGGGGCACCACGTGACGCTCCAGACCTGGCGGCGCTGGGAGCAGCACGTGCTGGACGAGGGCCTCGCGTTCGCGCCGGCACCCGAGTACCGGGTGTTTCCGTCCGGCCCGGAGCCACTGGACTTCTACGAGGCCGTCGTCCACGCCACCACCGACACCGTGCCGCTCGTCGAAGAGCTCGCGCCGGATGTCGTCGTCGCCGACATCCTCACGCTCGCGCCCGCGCTCGCCGCCGAGATCGCCGGCGTGCCTCGCGCCACGCTGATCCCCCACGTACACCCGCACGGGCTACCCGAGTTCCCGATCTACTCGCTCGGTGCTCGCCTGCCGCGTACGTCCGCCGGGCGCGCGATGTGGCGCCGGCTGCATCCGATCGTCGATCGAGGGCTCGAGCGCGGGCGCGTCGAGCTGAACGGCACGCGCGCGCGGCTGGGCCTCGCGCCGCTCGGCTACGTCCACGGTGGCATCAGCCGCGAGCTCGCGCTCGTCGCCACCTTTCCGCAGCTCGAGTACCCGCGCCCGGACAGCGTGTCACGGGTTGGGCGCTGGGACACCAACACCCATATCGTCGGGCCCCTGATGTGGGAGCCGCCCGCCCGTGAGGTGGAGCCGCCCGACGGGCGGTCCGAAGGGCGCAAGGGCGGGCGCGACGCGCCGCTCGTGCTGATCGCCCCCTCCACCGCCCAGGACGCTGAGCACACGCTGCTGCGCGCCGCCCTGCGAGGACTGGCCGACGCGCCGGTGCGTGTGCTCGCCACCTACAACCGCCGCCTGCCTCCGCGCGCTCTGCGCGTGCCAGAAAACGCGCGCGTGGTCGACTGGGTCTCCTACTCGCGCACGATGCCGCAGTGCGATGTCGTCGTGTGCAACGCCGGCCACGGCACGCTCGTGCGCGCGCTGGCGTCGGGCTGCGCGGTCGTCGCCTGTCCCGCCGTGGGCGACATGAACGAGAACGCCGCGCGCCTCGACTGGGCCGGGGCCGGCGTGCGTGTGCCGCGGCGGTTCCTGTCACCGCGGGTGCTGCGGCTTGCCGTCGAACGGGCGCTGACGGAGCCGGGGATCAGGTCGCGGGCACGGGAGCTCGCAGCCTGGGCCCGTGATCACGACTCCGGTGCGGCTGCGTCGCGGCGCGTGGAGAGCCTAGCCGCCGACAGGAGCGTCGCGCGACGGAGTGGAGATCACGCCTGTTGAGAAGCTCCGGGGGTGGGACTCGAACCCACAACCAATCGGTTAACAGCCGACTACTCTGCCATTGAGCTACCCCGGACCGAGCTACCCCGGAGGGACCTCCGGGACAGCTTGGCGCATTGTACGTGAGCGGGTGTCTGACTCAGCGAAGCTCGCCATCCCATCCTCGACCTCAGCGTGGCAATTAGAGCACAGCAACACGCACTTTCGTGCCTCGACGCGCAGCGTCTCGAGCGACAGCGCAATCCCCTTCGCGTTCAGTTCCAGACGCTTCTCAGCCGGGTCGCGATGGTGGAAATGCAGCGCCCGCATAGTGGCGGAGTACCCACACACGCAGCAGGCCCCGCCCGCCTCGCGGACGAGCGTCGCCTTGATCCGTCGACGCCGTCTCGTGACCGCTTCCGCGCGACACCGCCGGCAGCGGTAGTAGCCACGCCCGTCGAGCACGTACTCGGCGTCACCGTGACGGCGGCAGATCATCCGCACAGTCCGGCTACCGCCGTGCTTGGCGTTCCGCGCCTCGTTTGACGGTCGCCGTCCACGCCGGTTGCTGGTCTTCAGCCCGTGCCTCTTGAGCCAGTGTCGGACCGTCGCCTTGCTGCGATCCACGTCCTCGGCTATCTGGGCGACCGACATCCCAGCGATTACCAAGGGCTCGAGCTGCGCGAGCGTGAGCCCACCTCTCCCGGCGTGCTTAGCACGGTTTACGGCCTCTAGCCCCTGCTTGGACACCCAATACGCCACCGTCGCTTCATGAAGGCCAAACCGTCTTCCGATCTCGGCAAGCGACAGACCCTGACCCAGCATGTGTTGCAAGGAAGCGCGATCCATGCACCGGATTGTCCTCGCTGCTTGGGACGGAACACTCGAACACACGTTCGAGACGCGCCTCCCTCACCCCTCCGTATCCCCCGTCTCCTCCAGAACCCGCCCGTAGGCACGATCGAAGTCGCGCTTGACGTCCGCGCGCCGGCGCGCGAGCTCGCTGACATCGCCCAGCTCGCGTCCGCGCGCCTGGCGGATCTGGCGGTCGACCGATGCCAGCTCCAACTGCAACCGCTGGACCTCGAGCATCGCCGGCTTGGCCTGCTCGCGTCCCGCTTCCACCACCAGCTCCGCCAGCAGCCGTTGCAGCGCCGGATCGTCGTCCACCACGTCGGCGTGCCCGGGAGGCGCGCTCATCGGCTCGCTGAGGCCGCCCGCGCGCAGGTGTCGCGTCGCCCGGCGCAGCAGCTCGCTGGAGAAGTGCTCCTCGACGTCGATGCCTTCGAGGGCCACGGCGCCCTGCTCGGGAGAGGCGATGCACAGCGCCAGGAACGCGCGCTCGGTGTCCTGCCGCGCCGCCGACCCCCTCGCGCCCACACCCGCGCCAGCATCGGCACCCCCGCCGGCGCTCGCGCCGTTTGACGGTCGCTCGTTGCCCGCCGCCCGCTGCGCACCCCCCGCCGCACGCGCCGGCGCGTCCGCCGCCAGTCGCCGTTCGAGGATGCTCTCGCGCTCGGCGAACGCACGCGCCACCACGCTCATCAGCTCCATGCGCATCACGCTCGGCGGCAGCTGTGCGAACACCGGGCGCAACTGCTCGATCATCCGGTCCTGGCCCTCGGAGGTCGAGCTGTCACCGTCGGCCAGCACCCGCTCGACGCGAAAGCGGACGAACGGAACCGACGAGCCCACCGCTGCCAGCATCGCCTCCGCCCCGTCGCGCAGGATCACCTCCGCCGGGTCCGCGCCCTCCGGCAAGGCCACCACGCGCAGCTCCAGCTTGCGCTTCTGCGCCAGGCCATACGCCCGCAGCATCGCCTCCTGCCCGGCGCTGTCCGCGTCCAGCGCCAGCAGCACCGTCTGCGCCATGCGCGCCAGCTCGCCCACCTGCTCGCCCGTCAGCGCCGTGCCCATCAGGCCCACCGTGTTCCTCATCCCCGCCTGGTGCAAGGCGATCGTGTCGGTGTAGCCCTCGCACACGATCACCTCGCCCGCGCGCGTCGCGTGTGCGCGCGCGAGGTCCGCGCCGTACAGGTGAAGCCCCTTGTGGTAGACGTCGTTGTCGGAGGTGTTCAGGTACTTCGGGCGTTGCTGATCGCGCATCGCGCGCGCGCCGAAGCCGAGCACCTTCCCGCGCACGTCCGCGAGCGGGAACATGATGCGAGAGCGGAAGCGATCGTACGGGCGGCCGTTCTCCTTCGAGCGCTGCGCGAGGCCTGTCGCGTACAACTCCTGCTCGGAGAATCCGCCGCTGCGCGAGGCGCTCAGCACCCGATCCCACGCGCTTGGCGCGTAGCCCACGCGGAACTCCTTGAGCACCTCCTCGCCGAGACCCCTCGCCGCCAGATACTCGCGTGCCGGCGCCGCCTCCTGGGACTCCCGCAGGAAGCGCTCGTAGTAGGCCGCTGTGCGCATCAGCAGCTCGAGCAGCCGCTCCCTGCGCCTGCGGCGCTCCTGCTCGCGCGGGTCCTCCTGCTCGAGCTGGAGCTCCACGCCGTAGCGTTCCGCCAGCAGCTCGAGCGACCCCTTGAAGTCCACGCCCTCCGTCTCCTGCACGAACGTGAACACATCGCCCGCCGCCTGGCAGCCGAAGCAGTAGTACACCTTCTGGGAGGGGTCGATGCCAAAGGATGGCGTGCGCTCGTCGTGGAACGGACACAGGCCCTCGTAGCGTGCCGGGCCTGCCCGGCGCAGCTCTGTGCGGGCGGCCACGAGCTCTACGAAGTCGACCGCGTCACGAACGCGGTCCTTGGACTCCTTGGTGTACAGCGCCACGGCGGCAACGCTAGCGGGCAAACGCCCGCGGGACCTGAAGGTCGGTGTACTGCCTGATGCAGTACCTGTCCGTCATGCCCGCCAGGTAGTCGGTCACGCGCTCGGACAGAGGCGTCGCGTCGTCGCCCGGTAGCAGCTGAGGGTGCTCCACGTAGTGCTCGAACAGCCGCCGCACGACCTCCGCGATCCTCGCGTGCTCGGCGCGAACCGCCGGCCCCAGGTACACGCGCTCGAACATGAAGTCGCGTAGCTCGTCCATCGCCGGCCCCGCAAGCGGGCCCTGGGCGATGTCGCTGGCGCGCTCGGAGTGCTCGACCATGTCGTGCACGAGCGCGTCGATCCGCGCCGAGCCGCTCGCGCCCAGCACCGCGATCGGCTCCGCCGGCAGGTCCTCCTCGCGTAGCAGCCCCGCGCGAACGGCGTCGTCGATGTCGTGGTTTATGTACGCCACGCGATCGATCACGCGCACGATCCGTCCCTCCAGCGTCCGTGCCAGCGGCGCCCGGCTGGAGTGGCACGCGATGCCGTCGCGCACCTGCTCGGTGAGGTTGAGCCCTGCCGGCCTGCCCGCGTGGCCGCCGCCCGTCCGTTCCAGGCTCTCGACGATTCGCAGAGACTGCTCGTAGTGGCGAAAGCCTCCTCCGAAGCGCTCCTTCAGGCAGGCGTCCAGCGCCTCCTCGCCGATGTGCCCAAAGGGCGGGTGGCCGAGGTCGTGGCCCAGGCCGATCGCCTCCACCAGATCCTCGTTCAAGCGCAGCGCGCGGGCAACCGTGCGCGAGATCGTGGTCACCTCGAGGGTGTGCGTCAGGCGCGTGCGGTAGTGGTCGCCGCGGGGCGCCACGAACACCTGCGTCTTGTGCGTCAGCCTGCGAAACGCCTTGCAGTGAACGATCCGGTCGCGGTCGCGCTGGAAGGGAGTGCGCAGCGCGCAGTCCTGCTCGGGGTGAGCGCGCAGCGCGGGGTAGGAGCGCGCTGCCAGCGGCGAGAGCAGAATCTCCTCCTGCTCGGCCGTGCGCTGTGCAAAGCGCGAGGCGACCGTCTCCTGCTCGGTGGCGCTGCTCACCACTCGATTGTGCCAACGAGCCCGGCCGGTCCCGGCCGCAGCCGCTGCATTCGCCGGCGCTGCGCCTACTCGCGTTTCCAGTCGCCCCGCAGAGTCGCCTTGTGCACCCAGTGCTGCCAGCCCTTCATCTCACCCGGAGCCTCGTCGAACACCGGGGCCCCGCCTCCCGGTTGGGGAAGGCTCTGGGCGGCCGTCGCATCGATGCGCAGATCGACGCCGCGTTCGTGCAGCGAGGCCACGTCCGCTGCTTCGACGAAGCGCCGCCCGTGCCCTGGGGTCGAGATCACCAGACCGTGGAAGATGTCCTTCTCGGGCGCCGCCACCACGTGGTGCACCGTGCCCACCTGCTCACCGTCGGACGCGAGCACCGGGACGCCCTTCTCCAGAAGCTCGTACGCGATCGGAAAGCCCTCGTCCACCGCGCCCACGATACCGGGATCACGCGGAGCTGCGGGCGCGCCCGACGGCCGGCATCAGGCGCACGTGCGCGTGGTGCTCCAGCGTCGCCGCGATCGCGCGCTCGACCTGGCCGAGCGCCGGCGCCGACGCGTCGGGAACCTCCGTCAGCGCGCGGGCAAGCGCCTCGGCCATGAAGCTGTGGGCCGCCGGCGTAAGCGTGAACGTGTCCGGTCGTTCGGAGAGCGGCCAGCACGCCGCGCACAGCATGCCGCCTTCCTCGCCGGAGAACCCCACCAACGCCTCGCGCTCCCCGCAGCCCGCGCACCCCCCCAACGATGGTGCCAGGCCCGCCGCCAGCAGCAGCTTCAAGCGGAACGCCAGCGCCCCCGCGCGCCCCGCCGCCGACGCCGTGTGCTCGTCGAGCAGCGCCAGCTGGCGGCACAGCAGGTTGAACACACCGGGGTGGGGCTCGGAGGTCTCGAACAGCCGCCCCACCGCGTCGCATGCGCGCGCTGCCGCGTCCAGCGCGCGCGCGTCGCCTCGCAGGCGGGCGTGGCCGTCGACGGTCTGCGCGCCGGTGACCGTCAGCAGCTCACCGCGTCCTTCGTGCAGCTCGATGTGCAGGCGAAAGAACGGCTCCAGGCGCCCGCCGAAGCGACTGCGCGCGCGGCGCACGCCCTTCGCGATCGCGCCCACGCGCCCGCGGTGTGGCGTGTACAGGTGCAGGATCCGGTCGGCCTCGCCGTAGCGCATCGAGCGCAACACCACCGCCTCCGTCTTCACAATCCTGCCGGACATGCACCAATGGTGATCGATGCACCCGACGACCGACCGAGTCCTCCACGCCCGCATCCTCTAACTTGCGCCTGGTGGAGGAGCTCAGCAACAAGCAGTACGAAAAGGAGCTCCTACGACTTCAGACCGAGCTCGTGTACCTCCAGGAGTGGGTCGTAGCCGGGGGCAAGCGGCTGGTGGTGCTGTTCGAGGGGCGCGACACAGCCGGCAAGGACGGTGTGATCAAGCGCGTGATCACCTACCTGAACCCGCGCACCTGCCGCGTCGTTTCGGTGCCCACGCCTGGCGAGCGCGAACGCTCGCAGTGGTTCTTCCAGCGCTACGTCGCGCACCTGCCCGCCGGCGGCGAAATCGCGCTGTTCAATCGCAGCTGGTACAACCGCGCCGGCGTCGAGCACGTGATGGGCTACTGCACCCAGGACGAGTACGAAGAGTTCCTGCGCTTCTGCCCGCTGTTCGAGCAGGCGCTCCAGAACGACGGGATCATGCTCGTCAAGTACTGGCTGTCGGTCAGCGACGATGAGCAGGAGCGGCGCTTCCAGAAGCGGATGTCCGACCCGCGCAAGCGCTGGAAGTTCAGCCCCACCGATCTCCAGGCGCGCGCGCGCTGGGTCGACTACGCGGAAGCCAAGGACCGCATGTTCGCCTACACCGACACCGATCACAGCCCCTGGTACGTGGTCGAGGGCGACGACAAGCGCAGTGCCCGCCTGAACCTGATCAGCCACCTGCTGTCGGTGATCCCCTACGAGCACCCCAGCGAGCCCAAGCCCCCGAAGCTGCCGCCCCGGCAGAAGCGCAAGTACGTGCGCCCGCCCAAGCGCACCGAGCGCCTCGTGCCCACGCGCTACCTCGTTCGCCCCCGGTGAGCCGCACGTGTGGTTGATCGGGCGATTCGCTGGGTACCGTCGTTAGATGCGCATCCTGCACGTCTTCTCGAGCATCCCCGTGGCCGAGCGAGACACCGCCATGGAGTGGTATGAGCGGTTTGCCGGTCGCCAGGCCGACCTGATCCCGAACGACAGCGAGGCCGCCTGGCAGCTGACGGACTCGAGCTGGCTCTACATTCTCGCCGAGCCTGCCCGCGCGGGATCCTCGCTGCACACGCTGCTGGTCGACGACCTGGACGCGTTCGTGATGGGGCGCACCGATCGTGGGATCGCCTTCGGCCCGATCGAAACGCTCGGCAACGGGGCGCGCTTCGTGACCGTCACCGACCCCGACGGCAACCGCCTGAAGGTTGCCCAGACGCAATAGGCGCGACCCAGCGAACGGCCTGTCTACACCCTCGTGCAGAGCGGCCTCACCCGCTATACTTTATGAAGTAATGAGTGACGTAACGGTTTACACGACCGAGCCGTGCTCGTACTGCGCGCGTGTGAAGGGATTGTTGAGTGCCCGCGGCGTGGACTTCGCCGAGATCAACCTCTCAAAGGACCCCGCCGGCCGCGTCGAGCTCGTGCAGCGGACGGGCATGATGACCTTTCCGCAGGTGCTCGTCGGCGGGCAGCTCGTGGGCGGCTTCGTCGAGGTCCAGGCCGCCGCCGACAGCGGTCGCCTGGACGAGCTGCTCGCCGCCTGAGCGCCGGCCGGCGCGAGCTAGCGCGCGGAGGCGAGGCCTGGCGTGGCGCGCGGGCGTGTCCTGCGCGCCCGCGGCGGACGCTGACAGGTCTCGCACACGTAGGTTCCGCGTCCGGCAACCACCGTCTTGACGATCTCCGTGCCGCATGTCGTGCAGTGCTCGCCCGCGCGCAGGTGCACCAGGAACTGATCCTGGAAGGCACCACGCAGCCCGTCGACGTGACGGAAGTCGTCGATGCTCGCGCCGCGCGCGTCGATGCCCGCCTCGAGCGCTGCGATCACGCCCTCTCGCAGCCGCTCGTGCTGCGCGCGCGAGAGCGTCCCGGCCGCACGGCGGGGGTGGATACCCGCCCGGAACAGTGCCTCGTCGGCATAGATGTTGCCCACCCCCGCAATCCTGCGCTGGTCCAGCAGCAGCGCCTTGATCGGCGCCGTGCGGCCCTTGGCCAGCGCCCGCATGTGCTCGGCGGTGAAGCGCTCGTCGAACGGCTCGACGCCGAGCCGCGCCGCAAAGAACGCCTCCAGCGCGTCCGTGCCCGCCAGCAGCTCGCCGGTGCCGAAGCGGCGCGGGTCGGTGATCACCACGCGCACCACGCCGTCCGCGCTGCTGAGCTGCATCCGCACGCGCGTGTGCGCCGGCTCCGGGCCGGGCTCGGCGAGCAGCGCGCCCGTCATGCGCAGGTGCTGTGCCAGATGCACGTCGCCCGCGAAGCTCCACACGAGGTACTTGCCGCGCCGGCTCAGACGCTCTACGCGCCTGCCTGTCAGCGCCGCGGCCAGCTCCTGGGGAGCGAGCGGGCGCGACCAGCGCGGATCGAGGATCTCCAGCTTCTCGAGCACCCGACCCTCCACCAGCGGTGCGAGTTCTCGCCTGATCGTCTCTACCTCGGGCAGCTCGGGCATCTCCTCAGCTTATGAACGGAGCCCCCGGGAGGGTCGGCGCTGCCTTCGGCTCGTGCCCGGCTAGCCAGCGCATGACCGTCGCGCCCACGTCCGCCAGCGGCCCATCGTGGCGCGCGCCGGCCAGCGGCGCGCCGCGCGAGGAGCGCGCGAGCATCTCGCCGCTGACCGCCAGAAGCGGTGCGTACTCGCGGGTGTGATCGGTGCCCACCTGCGCCATGTCAACGCCGTGATCGGCGGTCACGATCAGCAGATCGTCCTGGCGCAGGCGGCCGAGCATCACGGCCACACGGGCATCAATCTCTTGCAGGGCGCCGGCGAACCCGCGCGCGTCCTTGCGATGCCCGTACATCTGGTCGGTCTCGATCAGGTTCGCGAACACCAGACCGCCGGAGAGTCCCGCGAGCAGCTCCTCCACCGCATCCAGCGCCGCCACGTTCGTGGCACCGGGGTGCGAGGCCGTGACGCCAACGCCCGCGAACAGGTCATCGATCTTGCCGACCCCGTGAACCGCAACGTCCGCGTCTTGCAGCTCCTGGAGGTAGGAGCGAGCGGGCGGCTCCAGCGCGTAGTCACGACGCCCGTCCGTGCGCACGAACGCGCCCGGCGCGCCCGTGAACGGCCGCGCGATCACGCGCCCGACCGCATGCGCGCCGCTCATCGCCGCGCGCGCCACCGCGCACGCGCGGTAGAGATCCTGCAGAGGCACACGCTCGACGTGCGCGGCCAGCTGCAACACCGAGTCCTGCGAGGTGTACAGGATCAGCGCGCCGCTGCGCACGTGCTCCTCGCCGAACTCCTCGATCGCGGCGAGGCCGTTGTCTGGGCGGTTGCAGATCATCTCGTAGCCGGTTGCCCGCGCGAGCCGCGCGACGATCTCGGGTGGGAAGCCGTGCGGGTATGTGGGGAGCGGCTGCTGTGCTACTACGCCCATCAGCTCCCAGTGGCCGCTGATCGAGTCCTTGCCGGGTCCCAGCGGGTGCAGGCGCCCGTGGATCCCCGGGTCGGCGCTCGGGGGTACGCCGCGCACGGGCGTGATCGAGCCGAGCCCAAGCGCCTCGAGCATCGGCAGCTCGAGGCCGTCGAGCCGATCGGCGAGATGCGCGAGCGTGTTGGCGCCCTCGTCGCCGTAGGCACCCGCGTCCGGGAGCGCGCCCACGCCGCAAGCGTCGATCACCAGCACGAACGCTCGCCGGCGCCGGCGCCCGTCGATGACCGTTGGATCTCGCGTAGCGACCTCTACCGTGCGATCGTCGCCCGCGGGTGCGCGTCGAAGTAGGCCTGCTTCAGCCGCTCCGCGGAAAGGTGCGTGTACACCTGGGTGGTCGCCAGGTCGGCGTGGCCCAACATCTCTTGGAGCGAGCGCAGGTCACAACCCCCGGCGAGCAGGTGCGTGGCGAAGCTGTGACGCAACGTGTGCGGGCTCATCCTCTCCTCCAGGCCGGCGCTGCGTGCGTGGCCCTGGACGATCTTGTAGAGGCCCTGACGCGTCAACGGAGAGCCGCGGCTGTTCACGAACAATCTCGACTCCACATGCGCGACCGTCGCCGCGCGAGCGATCAGCGCCGGGCGTCCAGCGCTGCGGTAGGCGAGCGACGCGGCGAGCGCCTGGCGCCCAATCGGGACGATGCGCTCCTTTGAGCCCTTGCCGCGAGCGCGCAGCAGCCCCTCCTCGAGATCCACGTCCGCGAGCTCCAAGTCGATCACCTCCGAGGCACGCAGCCCGCACGCGTACATCAGCTCGAGCAGCGCGCGGTCGCGCAGGGCCAGCGCCTGCGCTCCCTGCGGGCGCTCCGCACCGTCACGACCCGGCCGTCCACCGCGACCACGAGCCGGCCGACCCGGTCCAGGTCGCGCAGGGACGGACCGACCCGTCGCAGCTGTTGGCTGGGTGAGCAGTCGCGCTACCTCCTCGCGCGAGAGCACGCGGGGCAGACGCTGGCGCTTGCGAGGGCCGCGCAGCTCCGCCGTGGGGTCGTGCTCGATCGTGCCCTCGCGACGAAGGTGACGGTAGAACGAGCGCAGGCACGCGACCTTGCGTGCGAGCGTGCTCGGGGCCACCTTCAGCTCCGACAGGAACTCGGCGAGCTCGCCGTGGGTCGCGCGTGTGGCGAGCAGCCGGCGGCGCTCCAGGTAGTCGCCGAACTGGAGAAGATCCGAGCGATAGGCCTCGAGCGTGTTGCGCGAAAGCCCGCGCTCGAGTTCGAGATAGGCGAGGAAGTCGAGCAGCAGCGGCTCGAGTGCCTCGGCGGCGGAGGACCCAGTCGTCTCGGGCAGCGTCATGCCCTCAGCTTCGCTGCTGGTGTGAGCGCTCCTTGGCTATGCAATCACGCGTTCAGTCGGCGCGCGAGCCAGAACAGGCCGATCAGCGTCTTCGCGTCGCGGCACTCGTCGATCGCCCGCTGGATGTCCTCGAGGGGCCACGGCACGATCTCGATCCGCTCATCCTCCCCGCTAAGCGCGTGTGCCGGGTACAGATCGCTGGCACAGAACAGGTGCACGCGCTCGTCGATGAAGCCCGCGCCCGTGTAGTAGGTGAGGATCGGCTCCCAGCTGTGTCCCGCGCGCGATATCTCCTCGGCGAGCTCGCGCTGCGCCGCCTGCAACGGCTCCTCTCCGTCCTTGTCCAGGCGGCCCGCCGGGATCTCCAGCAGGTCGGGCTCGCCGACCGCCTCACGCGGCTGGCGCACGAGCCACACGTGCTCGTCGTCGTGGGCGACGATCCCCACCGCGCCACGGTGACGGACGATCTCGCGCGAGACCTCCACACCGTCGGCATGGCGAAAGCGATCGATGCGCACGTCCACGATCCGCCCGTGGTACACGGTCTCGCCGCCGAGCGGTTCGAACGAGCTGCTCACTCGGCCTCTGCGGCGTTCCCACCCCGCTCGTCCGTCGCCGGCAACCCAGTTGCCTTCGACTGTTGGGTCGTCTGCGAGGACGAGCCGGCCGATGTGGTCCGGGTTGACGCGGTCTGGCGGGACGGCGCGTTGGGCAGGGTCGCGAGAACCCGGTTGTCTGGCTCGCGCGGAAGGTCCAGCTCGGCGAGGACCCCGCCGCCGGCGAGCGCCGCCGCGAAGAACAGAGGGTCAGCGAGAATGTCACGACCCATGGTTTCGGCGGGCAGCCCGCTGGCTGCGTACGCGGGTAGGTCGACGCGGGCCCGATGCCAGTCATGGCGTGCGAGGCGCACGGGACGATCAGTGGCCGGCGGCTCGACCGCAGCCACGCGGTTGGCGCGCTCGGCGAGCGCGGGGGAATCCTTGCCCGCGCGGCTGGAGCGGGCGCTCGCGAACACGGGGCCCAGGCCCGCGCGCAGATCGGCGCCCACGGGGGAGCGCATGCCCGCGGGCAACGCGACGGTGACCGGCTCGAGCAGCAGGTCGAGCACGGTCAGCGAGTGGTGTGAGATGCCGCGGTGACGCTCGCGCTGGTCGCTGGAGGACATACGCGCCACCAGCAACGTCGGGCAGCCCAACGCGAGCGCGACGTGGGCCGAGTCCAACGCAACCATCCCGCCGTGCCCGAGCGAGGAGCCCGAGCCGACGATCCCCGGACCGGGCCCGCACACAGCTGCGTCCCAGCCGAGCGTGCGCAGACCATGGTGGAGCGCCCCGGCGGTGCTGATCGCCTCGCCCTCGCCGCCAAACGCCGCCCCCGCCGTCAGGTGCCCGGCGAGCAGACCACGCTCGCGCAGCGTGCGTACGGTCCGCGAGTGCCCGCCCGGGAGGGCGCCGCCCTCGGTCTGGACATAACCGAGCCGGCTCCCCGGTGCAGCCTGCGCAAATGCCCATGCCACGCCGGAGAGCTGGCCGTGTAGCGCGAGCACCGCCACCGGGCGCGTGAGCGGCAGCTCGAGCAGCTCCCCCTCGACGGGCTTGACCGTGTGCTGGAGGCTCGTGTAGTTCAGCTTCATCACGTTCGCATCCCTCGCAGCAGCATCGCCGGCCGGGCTGAGCCCGCCACCGAGGCCGCGCGTGAGGTTGACGTGGACCACGTCAAAGCCCCCGGAGCCCAGCCCGAGGTCCAGCGCCTGTACGTTCACGACCACCTGATCGCCGATCTGCGCACGCCCTACGAGCGCGACGTCGGCGATCGCCTGGCGGCGCCTGTCCGACCGCGCCGCGCCCTCTGCGTCGAGCAGCTCCACCATCAGCAGCTGCTCGAGCTCCGCGTCGGAGCCCGCGACCCGCTCCTGCGCTCCAACCCCACCGTCAGCGGACCGTCCGCGGACCGCTTCGCTCGACGCGGTCGGCTGGTCGTCGAGGGTTCGTGTCTCGACCACGATTGCGCGGCGTAGCTTCAGCATGGGCGCTGCAAGCTACCGTGCCGCGCCCGGCGCAAGCGTTGCCGCCTGTTCGAGCAGCGCGAGGGCAACGTCGAGCATCTGCTCGAGCGCAAGCACGCCGACACGCTCGCCAGGCTCGTGGTTGCGCTCGGTTCCGTTCGCCAGGTTCACGGTCGTCAAGCCCTGGGCGATCAACGTGTTCGCGTCGGAGGCGCCGCCGCTTGAGATGTGCGTCGGCTCGTGCCCGCACGAGCGTAGCGCCGCCTCCGCAACCCGCACGGGAGCGCTGGCGCTGCTCAACCGATACCCGGAGAACATCCGCTGCACGTCCACGTCGCAGTCGCAGTCGCAGTCGGGGAGGTTGCTCGCCTCGTGCAGACGGTCGACTATCTCCGCGACGATCGACTCCGCTCGCTGGTCGGCGATCGCGCGCACCTCGAGCACCAGCGAGCAGTGTTCGGGGACGACGTTGATGGCGGTGCCGCCGGTGATCGTTCCCACGTTGACGGTGGTGCCCTCGTCCAGGCGCCCTAGCCGCATCGCTGCGATCGACCGCGCAGCGGCGAGGATCGCGCTGCGCCCCTGCTCGGGCCTGATGCCCGCGTGCGCAGCCAGGCCGCGAAACGCGGCCTCGACGCGGAAGTGCGTAGGCGAGTCCAGCACGATCTCGCCTATTGGCGAGGCGTGGTCGAACACGAAGCCGAAGGCGCTGCTCAGCCGCGAGGTGTCGAACGCGCGGGACCCCGCCAGCGAGACCTCCTCGCCCACCGTGAACAGCAGCTCCACGTCGACCGGCGCACCCGCCTGGCTGACGTGGCGCGCGAGCGCGAGCAGCACTACGATCGCCGCCTTGTTGTCCGCACCGAGGATGCCGTCGTTGGCGTTCTCCCACCCGCCCTCGCGAAGCACCGGCTCCACAGGCGCCTGGAGCGGAACGGTGTCCAGGTGCGCGCACAGCAGCAGCGAGCGCCGGTCCTCCGCGGCGGGGCCGTGGCCCGCTATGCGCGCGAGCAGGTTGCCGCAGTCAGACCCGACGCGCGGCCCCGCGTCATCCTCCTCGACCTGCACGCCCAGCGCGCGCAGCTCGGCGATCACGCGCTCGGCGCAGCCGCGCTCACGTCCGGAGGGACTCTCGATGCGGCAGAGCTCGGCGAACGTGCCGCTGAGGTAGCGACGCTCGAGCTCGCCCACCCTCGACACGGTGGCGCTCGAGTGTCCGCCCGCCGTAGCCAGCCGGTCCGCGAGCGGCGGTGCTGTCACGAGACGCCGGCGTGCAGGACGCCTGTGAGGGCGAGCGCGGCGGCGATGAAGCCGCGGAACAGTGGCGCTGGGCGCTCAGGGCGGGACTTGAACTCGGGGTGGAACTGCGATGCGACGTAAAACGGGTGCTCGTCGAGCTCGATCACCTCCACCAGGCGCTCGTCGGGCGAGGTGCCCGAGACGTGCAGGCCGGCGCTTTGGAGGCGCTTGCGCAACAGGTTGTTGACCTCGTAGCGGTGACGGTGGCGCTCGTAGATGACGGCCTCTCCGTACATCTCTAGCGCGCGGCTGGGACCGTGGAGCTTGATCGGGTCGGCGCCCAGGCGCATCGTGCCACCGAGGTCGGCGACCTCCTTCTGCTCGGGCAGCAGGTCGATCACCGGGTACGGCGTCTCGATGTCGAACTCCGTCGAGTTGGCGCCCTCCATGCCGGCTACGTTGCGCGCGAACTCGGCAACCGCGACCTGCATGCCCAGGCAGATGCCCAGGTAGGGGATCTGGCGTTCCCTGGCGACCTGCGCGGCGGCGATCTTGCCCTCGATCCCCCTACCGCCGAAGCCGCCGGGGATCAGGATCCCGTCAGCGTCGGCCAAGCGGCGGGCGACCTCGCCCGCGTCTGGGTCCTCCAGGCTCTCTGAGTCGATCCAGTCGATCTGCACGCGCGCGTCCTGGAGCGAGGCGGCGTGGCGCAGCGCTTCGGAGACCGACAGGTAGGCGTCCTCGAGCTGCACGTACTTGCCGACGAGCGCGACGCGCACGGTGCGCCCGCCAGACGAGCCGCCGGCCCGCTCCCAGCGCTCGATCGGCTCCTTCCACTTGGACAGCTCCGGCGGCGAGGCCTCCGCGTCGAAGTGCTCGAGGACGAAATCGTCGACACCCTGGTCGCGGAAGGTGAGCGGCACCTTGTAGATGTTGTCGACGTCGCTCGCCGACACGATCGCCTCCGCGGGCAGGCTCGCGAACAACGCGATCTTCTTGCGTATCTCCGCCGACAGCGAGCCCTCCGAGCGGCACATCAGCATGTCGGGGGCGATGCCGATGCGCCGCAGCTCGTTGACGGAGTGCTGCGTGGGCTTGGTCTTCAGCTCCCCCGCGTGTCCGATGTACGGGACGAGCGTCAGGTGGATGTACATGCAGCGCCTGCGTCCCACGTCGACGGGAAACTGGCGGATCGCCTCGAGGAACGGCAGCGACTCGATATCGCCGACCGTGCCTCCGATCTCCGTGATCACGAAGTCGACGTCGCTCGACTCCGCGAGCAGCGCGATCCGCTGCTTGATCTCGTCGGTGATGTGCGGCACGACCTGCACGGTGCCGCCGAGGTAGTCGCCGCGACGCTCGCGACGGATGACGGTGTCGTAGATGCCTCCGGCGGTGACGTTGGACGCGCGGCTGGTGTTGGCGTCGGTAAAGCGCTCGTAGTGGCCGAGGTCGAGGTCGGTCTCGGCGCCGTCCTCGGTGACGAACACCTCGCCGTGCTGGTAGGGCGACATCGTGCCCGGGTCGACGTTGATGTACGGATCGAACTTCTGAAGCCCAACGGACAGGCCGCGGGAGACCAGCAGGCGTCCGAGCGAAGCCGCTGCAATGCCCTTGCCGAGCGAGGACACGACGCCGCCGGTGACGAAGATGAACCGGGTCTTGGCTGGAGCCTGGGCGTGTCGGTCGGGATGGCGCGCGCTCATGTGGTCCTGCCCCAGGAGTCTAGTTGGCGTAGCCCGGGAGTCCGTTCGATCAGCGCGGAAATTGAGCGAAACTCGCCGTAGAGCGTGATCATCAACAGCAGCCCCAGGGCGATCAGCTGGCCGCTGCTCGACAGCGTCAGCACCAGCCACAGCCCGGCCAGAGCACCGAGCAGGTTGGCGCCGGTGTCGCCGAGCATCACCCGCTCACGGAGGTCGTAGGCGCCGGCCACGAGCGCCGGGGCGGCGAACAGCCCGAGCGCCCACAACGGGCGCAGGTCGGCTGAGCCGATCGTCAGCCCGGCGCCGAGCAGCACGAAGGCCTTCGTCGCGCGCCCGGGGCGCAGGTCGAGCAGGTTGAAGGCGTTGGTCGCGAGCACGAGCACGGCGGCCGCAAGCAGCCAGTGCCCGGTGGACAGGGTCAGCCTCCCGCCCAGGCCGTCGATGTCGGTCGCAAACAGCGCCAGGCCGAGCGAGCCGAGCGCCTTCAGCGAACCCGTCGTGAGCTCTCCCCGCAGCGTCGCCGCCCCGTGCCCACGCCAGCCGCGTGGTGCCGTGTCAGGCGAGAGCGTGTCGTCGACCAACCCCAGCGCGAGCACGCCGATCGCGTACACGGCAATCGGGACGATTGGATCGAGAAGCACGTGTACCGAGGCCAGCCGTTCCACCAGCGTCAGCGCGATCAGCGCGATCGACGCCGCCGCGAGCGCGAGCACCCCGAACGGATATGGCAGCACGCGGCCGCGGTAGTTGGGTCGCGTGTGACCGGCTGCCCAGAGCGCTTGCAGCAGGACGGGCGCGAGCGCAGCGGCGATCAGGAGCGCAAGCGCGAACGGCAGGGCGTGCATGGCGGCAAGCTAGCTGCGCGGGCGGACGCGCCTCACCACCCGGCCGCGACCCGGCCGGCGCGGCTCGCGCACGACCGGACCGTCGCGGACCACCCGGCCGTCGCGGCCGACCCGGCCGACGCGGTTCGGGTCGTCGCGGACAACGCGCTCCACCCGACCGGGTCAACCGTTGCCCGCGCCGACGCTCGGCAGCAGCGAGTTGGCGGTGGGCTGGGTCCCGAACGTGCCGCGGTAGCCCGCGAGCGCGTACACGAGCGCGGCCTGTCCAGCGAGGTCCTGGAGGTTGTCCACGCTGGAGATGCCCTTGCCCTTGTACCACGGGATCTGCGACGGTTGCGCGCCCGTGACCTCCACGCCCACGGTGTTGACGCCGGCCGCATGGACACCGCCGAGCAGGCCGGTCTCGAACGCTTCGCTGGCTTCGACCTGCTCGGCGCTCATGCCGTTCGGCTCAGCACGCATCACCACAAGCCCTTCCAGACGGGTGAGCTGCCCGTCGAATGCGCTCAGGAGGCTCCCGCGCACGCGGCTGATCAGCTCGCGCTCGACGTCGGGGCCGCCGCTGACGAGCTGGCGACCGACGATATCGCCGACGCTCTCGACGAGCGGGATCGAGCTGGCGAGCGTCGAGAAGTGGGCGTCGGCGGACTCGTGGGCGATGGCTTCCAGTTCGAGCGGCTCACGCACCGCGACCACGGTCGTCACGTCGCCTCCAGCCTCCGCTACGGCCGCGCGCACGAGCGCGTTGACCTGGTCGGAGGCGCCGCCGAGGAAAACGAGCCCGACGTTGCGTCCGACCAGCAGTTCGTGCACAGCCAGCGGGTACAGACCGCTCGCGAACGCTTCTTCGTCGGCGAGCCTGCCCTGGAGCCGCGACGATTCCCTGCGCCCCTGACGGACTTCGGATTCGAGGTTGTGGACGATCCCGTTCTTGGCTGAGGAGACGAGGTTGGTGTCGCCGATCGCCACGCCGAGCAGCACGCCGAGCGCGAGCGCGAACAGCACAGCCGCAAGGGACAGCGCGTGGTAGCGGAAGTCGAACATCGGCGCTGGGCGCGATCGCTCTAGGTCTAGGCCGCGCCGAACAGCATCTTCAGCTGCACCCAAAGCAGTTCAGCGACGTCCCGCAGCGCTGGCGTGAGCAGCACCACCGCGAGCATCGCGAGGATCCCGGCGCCGATCACCACCAGCAGCGGCGTGAGGCCCGGGCGCGGCTGGTAGAGGCGGCTCACACCCTTGGCGTCCACCAGGATCTCGCCGATGCGCAGGCGTGTCAGGAACGTGGAGGACATACCCTCGCGGTTGCGGTCGAGGAACTCCAGCAGGTTGAACTGCGAGCCGACGGAGACGATCAGGCGGGCGCCCTTCTCGGCGGGGATCAACATCGCCACGTCCTGGCTGGTGCCGGGCGCCGGGACGAGCTTGAACGCCAGACACAAGCTCTCCAGGCGATGGCGACCGGGCGCGCGTCCGTCGGGATAGGAGTGCACGACCAGCTCAGCGCCGCAGCGCAGTGCGCTCTCGCTGGCGGAGTCCATGTCGCCGACGATCATGTCGGGGCTGAGACCGGCCTCCAGCAGCGCGTCGGCAGCTCCATCGACGGCGACGATCACCGGGCGACGGTCGCGGATGAACGGCCGCAGTGCGCGCAGGTCGCGTTGGTGGTCCACGCCGCGCACCACCACCAGCGCCGAGCGGTCGCGGAAGTCGGTGGCGAACCGCGGCATCTGGATGCGCCCGGCGAGCAGCTCGCGCTCCTCGCGCATATGCTCGATCGTGTTGTGCGCGAAGCGTTCGAGCGCCTCGCCGACCTCGCGCCGGCGGCTTTCAGTCTCGGCAAACACGCGCTCGAGGTCGAGCAGCTCGCCGCATGCCAGCAGCTCCCCCCTACGCAGCACCTCAACGCGCGTCGCGCTCGCCTCGCCAGCGCTGTCCTGGCCCTGCGCGTCGGGGGCCTCTGGCAGGCGGACGACGACCGGGTCGCCGTCGCCGAGCACGTCGAACAGGGAGTCATCCGGCAGGTCCACCAGCGCGATGCCCGCCTCCACGAGCAGCTGCGGGCCGAGGTTCGGATAGGAGCCGCCGGAGGACGGGCGACAGTTGAGCACTGCGGCCGCGCCGGCCGCGATCAGCTCCTCCGCGGATACTCGGTCGATGTCCAGGTGGTCGATCAGCGCGATGTCGCCGCGGACCATGTGCCCCACCAGGAGCTTCGTTCGCCGGCCCGGGCGCACCGGTCCGGCGATGCTGCGCGCGGGTTGAACCTGCACCCGGGCCTGCGGCGTGCCGGCCTGCTGCGGGTAGCCGGGGGCGCCTGATCGCGTTGCCGCCACGCTGCGAGATTAACGCGCCCGGCCGGCGCGAGCGCAGCGTCCGCGCACGTCTCAGGCAGCGCGGCGCAAGTCGCGCGCGTGCCGACGCGCAGCGATGTCGTCGCTGTCGGCCCCCAGCATGCGCACGAGCTCGGCGACCACGTCGCGCTCCTCGAGCTGTACGACGCTCGCCCGCGTGGGCTCGGCGGTCGTGTCCTTGACGATCGAGAAGTGCCGTGCGCCCTGCGAGGCCACCTGCGCCAGGTGCGTGATGCACAGCACCTGCCGGCGCTGCCCAAGCTCTCGCAGGCGTGCGCCAAGAACGCGCGCGGTGTGACCGCCGACGCCCGCGTCGACCTCGTCGAACACCAGCGTCGCCTCAGCGCATGACGCGCCTGCCACGCCCATGATCGCGAGCATCACGCGCGAGAGCTCGCCGCCGGAGGCGATGTCGCGCAGCGGGCCGGCGGGCACGCCCGGGTTGGGCGCGATCACGAACTCCACAGCGTCCGCGCCTGCGGGCCCGGGCTCGCGCTCGCGAAACACGACCTCGAAGCTGGCCTCGCCCATCGCCAGCGCAGCCAGCTGCTCACGGACCGCCGGCGCGAACACGCGCGCGGCGGCCTGGCGTGCGCGACGCACCGACAGCACGCGCCGCTCGAGCTGCTCGCGAGCATCGCCCAGCTGCGCGGTGACCTGCGCGAGCGCGACATCCGCACCGGCCAGCTCCTCGTGGCGGGCGCGCGCGCGAGACGCGTACTCGAGCACGGCTGCCACGCTGCCGCCGTGCTTGCGCGCGAGACGCTCGACCGCGGCCAGGCGGGCTTCGAGCGCCTCGAGCGAGAGGTCCGGCGTGAGCTGGACGAGCGCCTCAGGCATGTCTGCCACCCCGGCGCGCTCGCAGTAGTCGCGCAGCTCGCCAGCCATCTCCTGGGATTCGATCGCCAGCGCGCGCATGCGCTCGCCGAGCGCGTCGAGCGCGACATCCACGCCGACCGGGGTGTCGAGGCTGGCGCTTGCGTCGGCGAGCAGATGGGCCGCGCCAGGCTGCTCACCGGACTCGGGCGCGAGCGCTTCGGCGGCGGCACCGGCGGCCGAGCGCAGGGCATCGAGGCTGCGCAGTCGCTCGCGCGCGGCGAGCAGCTGCTCGTGCTCGCCGGGGTCAGGCGCGAGCGCGTCGATCTCGGCTAGCTCGTAGGCGAGCAGGTCGAGCTCGCGCTCGCGCGCGGCCGACAGCTCGCGCAGAGACGTGAGACGCGCCTCCAGCTCGCGCGTACGCGCGAACGCGCGAGCGCACTCGCTCAGACGCTCTGCGTGAGCGCCTGCGCAGCAGTCATCGAGGATCTCCAGCTGGGCGCTGGACAGCGTCAGCTTGCGGTGCTCGTGCTGTCCGTAGAAAGCGAGCAGCGCAGCCCCCATGTCACGGAGCTCCGCGGCGCTCGCAGAGCGACCCCCGAGATACGCCCGCGTGCGGCCATCGGCGCTCACACGGCGCGCGAGCACGAGCTCCTCGGCGTCTGCGCTGAGCCGCTCGCCGAGCTGCTCGCGCAGTTGCTCCGGTAGGTCGAAGACCCCCTCCACATATGCCTCGCTGGCGCCGGGACGCACGATCCCCGCCCGAGCGCGTCCCCCCAGCAGCAGGTCGAGCGCGTGCGCCAGCACCGTCTTGCCCGCCCCGGTCTCGCCGGTGAGCACGTTCAGGCCCGGGGCTAGACGCAGCTGTGCCTGCTCGATCAGCAGCAGGTTCTCGACGCGAAGCTCTTGCAGCATGTCAGGTGGTCTACCAGTGCACGGGGACGGATCGCGCGACCCCAACCAATAATCATCCTGTCCACCAGCTGGAGGAAACGCGCAACACTTGCCGCCAGCCGGCCGCGGGGGCATAATCGCTGTGAAGGGGGACGGGAACGGACACCTCCCCGGCGTACACTCGTCCGCTGAAGGCATGGCTGCCAGCGACACCAATCCACGCTCGGATCGACCTGCGCAGGTCGGGGCGGACTGCCTGGCGCCGGACGCGCTGCGCGCGCGCTTGGAGGAGGAGATCGGCCGCGCGGAACGCCACGGGACGCTGCTCAGCTGCCTGCTGGTGGTGATCGAGGACCTGGACCAGATCGCGCGCGAGCACGGGAGCGAGCTGTGCGAGCAGACCGTCGAGTACGTCGCCGGCGCGCTGCGCCGCGAGCTGCGCAGCTTCGACCGCGTCGGCCGAATCCAGGCCGGCGGGCGCGGCTCGGACAGCGAGCTGCTGATCATCCTGCCCGGAGCCGACAGCCCGCGGGGCGAGATCGTCGCCCGCCGCGCACTCGAGCGGCTGGGCACGATCAAGCTCGAAACGCAGGGCGCACGACGGCCGCTGCACGTGTCGATAGGGCTGGCTGCGTGGCGGCGCGAGTTGAGCGCCGACGCGCTGCTGACACACGCGCGCGCGGCGATGCGCAGCGTCAACGGCGAGTACGCCAACGGCCTGGCTCCCAGCGCTACGGCCGCGGGGAGCCCGGCGCCCGCGCAGCCGCCGCTTCCCCGGGACCCGTTTGAGGTTTCTCCCGCGGTGGGACGCTTGCGCGGTCAATAACCTCCCTCTCGTGCTTTCCGGGTCCGAGCTGTGGCTGCTGCGCTTGATGGCCGACCGCGGGCTGGCGCTGCTGGACGCGAGCTCGCTGCTGGTGGTGATCGAGGAGCGCGGCGAGCTGCGCGTGGCAGCGTCCAGTGGCGCCGCCTCCGTGCGCGTGCGCATCGTGCCCGTGCAGAGCAGCGCGCTGGGAGCCCTGTACGCACAGGGCGTGGCCGTGGCGCTCGACCGGCCCCGCGGGCAGGAAGCGGCGTGGCTTCACGAACTCGGACTGGAGGCACGCGCGGCGCTGGCGGAGCCGCTGGACATGGAGGGTCACGGAGGCGGGATCGTGATCGCCTTGCGCAGCGACGGCGGCTTTCGCGAGCCCGACCGTCAGGCGCTCAGAGCTTTCGCGTCGAGCGTGTCCCAGCGCCTCGCCGCCGAGCGCTCCGTCGAGATCGAACGCTTGCGCTACGGGATGCAGGCGCGCGAGCACGAGCGCGCGCGCTGGGCGCGAGAGATCCACGACGAGAGCATCCAGGGCATCGGCGCACTACGCCTTCAGTTGGCCAACGCGCGCGACGCCGACGACCAGCGCGCGCTCAGCGAGGCCGTCGATCATGCGCTGGAGGGGCTGGGCACGGAGATCGACGGGCTCCGCCACCTGATCACCGAGCTGCGCCCCGCCGCGCTCGACGACCTCGGGCTGGCGGCAGCGATCGAGGCGCTCGCCAGGCGCGCGCAGGCGATGGACGGGCTGGAAGTGAAGACCGAGATCGACCTCGGCGCCGCCGTCGGCGCTGCTGAGGGCGCTGGCGCACAGAACGGCGGCGTGCGCCTCGACGCGGAGCTCGAGAGCACGATCTACCGCGTCGTGCAGGAGGCGCTGACCAACGTCGGGCGCCACGCGCAGGCGAGCAAGGCCACGATCAGCGTGCACGCCCACGACGGCGTGCTGTACGTGTCCGTCACCGACGACGGACGCGGACTACCGGACGCCTCCCGGCTCGGCCCGCGTGGGGATGGCCTCGAGGGCGGCTTTGGGATGTCGGGGATGCGTGAGCGCGCGGAGCTGGTCGGCGGAGAGCTGGAGATCGCGAACGCCGCCGCATCGTCCCCGGAGGGGGAGCGCGGGACCGCCATGCGCCTGACGGTGCCGCTCGCCGGGCGCCCCGCGCCCGCGCCCGCCGAGCTGCCGTCATAGCTCGGTGTCTGCCTGATCGCGATCGCCGTCGCCCTCGCCCTCGCCCTCGCCGCGGCGCAACCATCCGGCGAGCTGCTGGCCGACCGAGCTGATCGACCCACCAGCGTCGCGGAAGGCTGCGCGGATCCGCTCCGCGTAGAACGACACTGCCTCGCCTCCATCGGCGCGGGCGTCGACTGGGTCGCCGCGTCGCACGTAGTCGCCCGAGCCGGCGATGTGGTCGTACTCACCAGAGCGCACCCACGCCATCAGCTCGTGCGTGCGCCTGACGGGCATCGGGTGGGTGACGCCGAGGTCGAGCATCAGGCGCGTGAGACGCTCGAGACCTCCTCCACCCTCTTTGTAGTCCAGGCCCTGACGCATGAACACGTCGAGATCCAGCTGATCGACCATCGCGCCAGCAGCCAGCGACATCAGCATGCGGCACACGGCCAGCGGGTCGCGCGTGACCAGCGCCGCCGCGCGATCGGCGCTCAGCTCGGTCGCGCGTCCCCACTCCATCAACGCGGTGCGCACGGGCGCCAGCGGCAGCGGCAGCCGCGAGCTGCGGCTGAGCAGCACGAGGATCATCAGCGCCGTGCGGTAGAGCTGATGGTCGGAGAGGATGTGCGCGGCCTCGTGCGCGAACACCGCACGGCGCTCGCGAGCGTCGAGCAGCTGCAACAGCTCTGACTGCACCACCACCATCGGCCGCCGCGAGCCGATCGCCATCGCATTGGGCGCAGGGAACTGGCTGAGGTACAGGTCGGGAACCTCCGACATGTCGAGCGTCGCGTACGCGATCGCGTGCTCGCGCCAGACATCGCCCAGCTGCTCTTCGGACAGCCGCACGGAGGAGCCCAGATAGGCCTGGCGCAACGCGCGCTCATAGCCCAGCTCGATCAGCTTGCGCACGACCGTGTTCAGATACGGGATCGAGCCGAGCGCGGCAGTCGCCGCACGGTCCGCCGGATGCTGGAAGGCGCGCGGCGAGATGTCCTTCAGCTGGTAGCCCTCCGCGGGCAGGCTCGACTGCGAGGAGGCCATCGAGCGAGCCTACAGCGCGCGATCAGTCGGCGAGGCCGGTGCGCCGAACGTAGGCCGTGATCTCGGCGCGTGAGGAGAAGCCGAGCTTCTCGATCGCGCGGGCGCGGTAGGTCTTGACGGTGCGCTCGGCGACGCTCAGCTGCTCTGCGATCTCCGGGTTGGTGTAGCCGTTGGCGATCAGGCGCACGACCTCGCGCTCGCGCTCGCTGAGCACGACCCCGTCAGACACCCCGTCCTCGCCGGTGGCCATCAGCGCGCCGAGACGAGGGTGCAGGTAGTTGCCGCCGGCGACCGCCAGGCGAAATGCTTGCAGCAGCTCCGCCGGCTCGGCCTCCTTGAGGACGTAGCTGCGGGCGCCCGCCCTCAGCGCCTGGCGCGCGTACTCGGGGTCCTCACGCATCGTCAGGATCGCCACCGCCAGCGTCGGGTGGGAGATGAAGCACGACGCCAGGGCGCCAAGGCTCGAGCCCCCGGGCATCGTCAGGTCGAGCGTCAGCAGGTCCGGTTTGAGCTCGCGGACGTCGCGGATCATCGACGGGATGTCAGCGACCTCCGCGACCACCTCGAACTCGCCGCCCTCGCGCAGCAGCACCGCGCGGACGCCGTCGCGTACGACAGCGTGGTCGTCGGCGATGATCACGCTGATCGGTCGAGTGGCCCCTGGCGTGCCGGCGTCCATCAACCGCACACCGTAGCGGTCGCACAGGACCGACCGATACATACGTCGAGGCCGCCGCGTGGGCCGGATCGAGGCCGATGGCTCCGGTAGCGTAGCGACGTGCGCTCACCGCTCGAGTCGGCCCGGCTGCGCAGGATCCTCGCTCGCCTACACCGTCAACCGGCTGGGGCACGTGGTTTGGCGTGGTCGCGCTGTTGCTCGCCGTCTTCGACCACACGCACAGCGCGCTCGCGGTTGCCGCGCTGCTGCTGGCCGCGCAGGCCCTACCCGCGTTCGTCGTGCCCGCACTCGTCGCCACGGGTCGAGGCCTCCGCACGCCGCAGCGAGCTGAGCGGCGCTGTACTTCTTCGAGGCGGCCGCAACGGCCGCGCTGGCCGTGCTGCTGTGGCATTTCTGGCTGCCCGCGGTGCTGCTGCTCGCGGCGCTCGACGGAACGGCCGCGCTGGCCGCGAACTCACTGCTGCGAGCCGAGGTGGCGCGCACCGCGCGAGCATCGCGCGCCGAGCGCGGATGGCGGTCCACGCGGCGACGCGAGCATCGACGGTTCGGGCGCCGCGCGCGACCGGAGCACGCCCAGGAGGCCGAGCGCCAGGGCCAACGCCGCACTGAACGTGGCGTTCTCGCTGACGTTCGTGCTCGGCCCTGCGATCGGCGGAGCGCTGGTCGCGCGGCGGGCGCACCGGCGGCGCTGTTCATCGACGTCGGCTCCTTCGTGATCTGCGGCGCGCTGCTGGTCGATCTGCATCCGCATGTGGAGGAGGCGGGCGGCGAATCCGTGCGCATGCGTCTGGAGGCTGCGCGCCAGCACATCAACGAGGTCCCCTCGCTGCGCGGCCTGCTGATCGCGGAGACGATCGCTCTCGGCTTCTTCGAAACGGGCGCGCCGATCGAGGTCGCCTACGTCAAGAGCGCGCTGCACGCGGGCGACTGGAGGCTTTGGCTTGCTCCTGACGGCCTGGGGAGCCGGCGCGGTGCTCGGGAGCATGCTCTTCGCCCGCTTCGTCAGCGCCCGCTCGCGACCATGCTGAGCCTCGGCACGTTCGCGATCGGCGCCGCGTACCTCGGCTTCGCGGCTGCACCATCGCTTGCAGTCGCCTGTGTGGCCGCGCTCGCCGGCGGCATCGGCAACGGGCTCCAGTGGCCCTCGCTGATCAGCATCGTGCAGCGGATCACGCCGCAGAACCTGCACGGCCGGCTGATGGGCGCAGTCGAATCGCTCGGAGCGCTGTGCACGGCGATCGGGCTGCCGCATTGGGCGGTGCGCTCGTGGCGCTCAGCTCACCACGGGCAGCGTTCCTGGTCGCGGGAGTTGGGGCGATGCTGGCGACCGCGGCAGTGCTCCGTTTCGCGTCCAACGCGACTCGACACCATGCGGACGACGAGCGACCGGTCGCGGTGCCGGCAAGCGGGCCTTAAGCACAAGCGTCGCGTCGGTGCGTTAAGTACGACAGGCCGAGCGATGATGACTGCACAGCTGACAAGGCGTCGTCTTCTGGACCGGGCAGGTGCTGCTGCTGACGGCGACGGTCGTCGCGGCCGCTTGGGTGTCGCGGACGGCAGAATGGCAGCCCACGGGGCTGCTCGTGCTGCTGCTCGCGCTCGCGCTGGCCGGCCAGTGGTTCAGCGTCGAGACCAGCAGCGGGATCCTCAGCGCGTCGCTTGTCGCGATCGTGATGGCAATGGGTCTGCTGGGACCGGTGCCGGCAGCCGCCTGCGGCGTTGCCGCGATGGTCCTGCACTCGGCGATGCGGCGACGCGCACTGCCCCAATGGCTGACAACCTGTCCGCGTTCGCGGTCGTGCCTTTCTGCGGGGGGCTGTTGGTCCGCGCTCTGGCGGGCAACGTACAACACGTTCAGAGCCAGCATCTGACCGAGAGCACGCTGTTCGGCCTGATCGTCCTCGGTGTCTTCATGCTCGCGGTGGTTGTCAACTTCGCCCTGATCGCGCTCGACACGCAGATCAAGAAGGGCGCCCGCTGCACGCGCGAGATCCGCGAGGTGTTCCTGCCGCTGCTACCCGGCCAGCTCGCCGCGGGCATGCTCGCAACGATCCTCGTGGTCGCGTACCAGAGCGCCGGTCTCCCGATGCTGTTCGGCTCGATGCTCGCTGTTGATCTTCCTGCGCCACCTGACGGTCGCGCTGCTGCGCTCCGAGGATCGCGCGGAGCAGCTCGAAGCACGCTCACGCCAGCTCGTCGGCCTTCAGCTCGGCGTGCTCAGAACGCTCGTGCGAGCGCTCAACATGCGCGAGAAGTACGACCGGGCGCCACGCCGCTGCCGTGGCCCACTATGCGCAGGCGCTGGCCAGCGAGCTCGGCTGCTCCGAGGAGGAGCAAGGACATCGTCGCATGCCGCCGGCCTGCTGCACGAGATCGGGAAGTTCACATGGCCGGACCGGATCCTTCACGCCGAGGTCATCGCGACGAGGACCTCGCGATCGTCAAGGACCACCCACAGGAGGGCGCGATCCTGGTGGGGGCGCTCGACGGCTACGGCCCAGCCGCCGACGCGATCCTCTACCACCACGAGCGCGTCGACGGCCGGGGCTACCCAGCGGGGCTGATCGGCAGCGAGATCCCGCTGGCCTCGCGCATCCTTGCGATCTGCTGGACCTACGACACGATGACCGTCGCGGACAGGGCTACCGGTCGCCGATGGCGCCCGACGAAGCCATGCCAGGAGCTTCGAAACGCGGCCCGCAACGGCCAGCTCGACGGCGAGCTGGTCGAGACGCTTCATCGCTGTGCTCGAGCGAGAAGGCCCCACGTTCGCCCAGCAGGCGCGACTTCGAGACCGAGCTCGAATTCGAGCGCCGGGTGCGCGACATGGCCGCACCTCGCACGCCCACGCACCTGTAAGCCCGCACACGCACGCACGCGGGAGGATGCCAAACAAGCACTGAGGGCGCCGCGTGTCTGCGTGGCGCCCTCAGGCGCTTACCCCTGGCCGCGAGACCGGGGGGCCGTCAGCTTACTTTGCGTGGAATTCCGCCATGTTTCCTCTTTTCAGGCTCCGTGCCAATTCGTCGCAAGCGCCCTTCTCCATCAACGAGCACCCAACGTTTGAGTAGACGCGCGGAGAATAGCGGAGATCCGAGCGGAATGTCCAGTTTGCGTAGGTTCGCTGCACGATCGCTTGCAATGAGGAGGTTTGCCAGCGCCGCGCCAAACGTCCACAAAGCTGCACGGCGCTCAAGTTCTCGCGCGCCTCGTGACGAAGAGAACAGGCGAACCCCCAACCGATCGAGGACCCCATGCCCCTCTCCGCGACCCCCGCCCAGCCACGCAACGACCGCCGACTCGTGTTCACGAGCTCCCAGGCGGCGCACTACCTGGGCGTATCGCTGGCGACCGTCCGCCGCTGGACGGACGCCGGACACGTTGCGTGCTACCGCACGCCGGGCGGCCAGCGGCGGTTCTCGCGCGACCAGCTCGACGAGTTCATCACCTCGATGCAGCGTGGCGGCGAGAGCCCGACCGCGGACGTCGTGGAGCACCCCGCCGCCCGCGTGGCCTGAGCAGCATCGCCGGCAACCGCCCGCGCCCGCGCGTCGCCGCGCTCAGCTGGCCAGCCGCCCGAACTTCTCGCGCAGCCGGCGATAGAACGACGAGTCGGGCAGCTGGGCGATCAGACCAACGTCGTTGGCGAAGTGTGCCTGGATGCGACCGTCCGGCTCGATCTCGCCAGCCGGTCGCCCGTCTACCGCCACATCCAGCGGCTCGCGCGAGCGGTTGTGGATCGTCAGGCGGTCGTCTGGCGCGGCCACCAGCGCGCGTGCGCTGATCGAGTGCGGAGCGATGAATGAGACGACGAAGCCTTTCACTCCCCAAGCCATCACCGGTCCGCCGTTGGCGAGGTTGTAGCCGGTCGAGCCCGCCGGCGTCGCCACCACCAGGCCGTCGCAGCGCACGCTGCCAGCCTCCTCCCCGTCAAGCGCATACGCGAGCTCGGCGACGCGCTCGCCGACCTTGCGGTGGATGGCGACGTCGTTGATCGCTGTCGGCCGGCGCTCCGGCGAGGAAGCACTCGATGCCCCGTCGGCGGGCATGTCGAGCACGATCGCGGGCAGCCGCAGCAGATCGAAGTCGCCGCTCAACGCGCGACGAATGCCGTCCTCCAGATCGGGCAGCTCGACCGTCGCCAGGAACCCGATCTCGCCGAAGTTGATCGCGAACACGGGCACCCCGGTGCCCGCATAGCGTTGGAGAGCACGCAGGATCGTCCCGTCCCCGCCGAGCACCACGCAGAGCTCCACGTCGTCCTTGGCGGGCACGTCCAGAGCGAGCCCGGGAGCGGGCTTCAGAGCGTGCTTGCGCGTCTCCTCCTGATCCAGGCTGAGGGTCACGCCCGCTTCGGCCGCGCGCGCCGCCAGCAGCGCGAGCGCCGGCGCCGTCTCATCGGGCCGGCGATGCGTGAACACCGTGATCTCTCTCAAGGCTCGACCTCGCTCGCCATTCGCTCGACCTCGGCGCGCCCGCACGTGCCGGCGAGCGCCGGGTCGGTAAGCCAGATGAACGTCTCCTGGTTGCCCTTCGGGCCAGGCAGCCCGGAAGCGTAGTAGCCCACCACCGCGGCGCCCAGCTGGAGCGCCGCTCGCCCCACCCCGATGAGCGCCTCACGTCGCTCGCTCGCCTCGCGGACCACGCCCCCTTTGCCGACCCTGCCACGTCCGAGCTCGAACTGGGGCTTGACGAGCGCGAGCGCGTCGTAGCGCTCGCCAAGACAGCCGAGGACGGCAGGGAGCACCTTGGCGAGCGAGATGAACGACACGTCCACACACGCGAGATCCGGCCTGCCCGCGAGCCCCGCCCGCCGCTCACCGCTCGCGGGCACGAGCGCCTGCGGCGTCAGCGAGCGCGCGTTGGTTCGCTCCATCACCGAAACCCGGGGGTCGGTCCGCAGCCGGTAGTCGAGGATGCCGTAGCCGACATCCACAGCGATCACTTCGCGCACCCCGCGTTGGAGCAGGCAGTCGCTGAAGCCGCCCGTCGAGGCGCCCACGTCGAGCGCGCGCCGACCGCGCACATCCAGGCCGCATGCGGCGAGCGCGTTCGCGAGCTTGACGCCGCCACGCGAGACGAACGACGGGCGCTCCAGGACGCGCACGCGCGTGTCGGCATCGACCAGCTCCCCGGGCTTGGCCGCGCGGCGCTCGCCCGCGCGGGCACCATTGTCAGCGGGCTCCAGGTAGACCTCGCCGGCCATCACCGACGCCGCCGCCCGGCTGCGCGATGGGAACAGCCCGCGCTCGGCTAGCAGGGTGTCGAGGCGGCGCTTGCCCATCGCTGGAGAACCCTTACACACACGTGCGCGTGCTGCCCGGCCGCCGTCGGCCGACCCCCGCGCGATCGCGATATGTGATCGATCTCACATATATCCCTTGACAGGGGGTAGATTTTCAGGTAGGCTTGTCCCATGCCTCCTGTAGATCGCAACGAACCGGTCCGCGCCGAAGCGTCCGAGTCCCAGTACTCGCTCATGGAGTTCATGCGGGACTACCCCGACGACGCCGCCTGCCTTGACTGGCTGTGGCGCAACCGGTTCTCGGAGGATGGCTCGCACGCGGAGTGCCCGAAGTGCGAACGCGAGCGCAAGTTCCACAAGGTCGCCGAACGACCCGCGTGGGACTGCGACTCCTGCGGCCACCACCTGCACCCGCTCGCCGGGACGATCTTCCACAAGTCCTCCACGTCGCTGCAGCTTTGGTTCTTCGCCATCCACCTGATGACGAGCACTCGCTGCGGAGTGTCCGCCAAGCAGCTTGAGCGCGAGCTTGGCGTGACGTACAAGACCGCGTGGCGGATGTTCACCCTGATCCGCAACAAGCTCATGGCAGACGACGGCGAACCGCTCTCCGGGCACGTAGAGGTCGATGAGGCGTCCGTGGACGGCCGCCCGCGCAAGCGCCAGGGCGAGCACACGCAGATCAAGGTCGGGGTGTCTCGACGCTCGGAGGCGATGAAACTCCGCGAGCGTAGTAGAGCGACCGTCTTCGCCGCAGTCGAGCGAGGGGGACGGATCAAGGCCACGGTCTTGCCGTCGCGTCGCGGCCCTGGCCTGAACGCGAAGGTCATCGAGTGGGTTGAGCCAACGTCGATCATCTACACGGACTACTGGCCCGCATACCGCGGCCTTGACAAGCACTTCGCGGCCCACAGCAGGATCAACCACTCCGCCGGGCTCTACGTCGAGGGCGACACCCATACGAACACCGTCGAGGGTTTCTTTGGACACCTGAAGCCCTCGATCCGGGGCACCTACAGGAAGGTATCCCACAGGTGGCTGGCAGGGCTACCTGAACGAGTTCACGTTCCGCTACAACGAGCGATCCGCCAAGCAGGCGATGTTCAGGACCCTGCTGGAGCGGGCGGCGAATCCTTCTTAGACTCGTCCGGCTCCGCTGCCTTCTTGAGGTTGCCGAAGAACTCATCACGCTTCGGCACCGGTACGGTGTACCCCGTGGGCGTCTGCTCCGTCTGCGGCTGGTCCTGCGGCTTGTCCGGCATATGCCTCCCAGGATACGCGCCTATGGACTTCTCGGGCGTGGGCTTCAAGATAGGGCGAGCACAGCGCCAGACGGCCGACCTGCAGATTGCGATGAGGGAGGCGCTCGACAGCGACCCCTACGTCATCGACTCCAAGCGCGACCCGAAGACCGGTCACTACGTCTACACCGTCCACAATCTGTCGCCGCTCAGCCCCGAGTGGTCGGTGACCATCGGCGAGATCCTGTTCAACCTTCGATCCGCGCTCGATCACTTCGCATGGCAGCTCGTCAAGCTCGACGGAGGCAAACCCGGCGAATACACGCAGTTCCCGATCCGTGACACGCCCTTCAACGAGAAGGGCAAGCTCACCCGCGTCGACCTGAGCCCCAAGCTCAAAGACCCGCAGCTGCTCGCGGCGCTCGACGAAGCGCAGCCGTACCACGGAATACACGGGGTGCCCATCATCGACCAGCACCCTCTCCGCCGCCTGCAATTGACGAACAACTGGGACAAGCATCGGCTGCTGCTCCTGGCCGTCCAGGCGCTTGACCGAGATCGCATCTTCTGGGGAGGCAACCCCAACGATGCACAGCCCATCGGCTGGCATTTTTCGCCTAAACCGCTCAAAGACGACTCGGAAGTAGCGCGGTTCGACTTCGGGAGCGAGGAGCGCCCCCCACACTTCAACCCCAACCTCGAACTTCAAGTAGCTATCGAGGAGCCACTGATGCCCGACGGAACGCGAACGCGGCTCACGCCGCTGTCCGAACTGCTCAAGGAGCTTGACCGGGGCGTCGTATCCGTCCTGATAGAAAACTTCTGGCATCTACTGCCCGCCGTCGCCCTGCCCGAGATGTTCCCCAACATGCGCCGCGCTGTCACGCCGATCATTGTACCCCCCGTAACGGGATATATGTGATCGATCTCACACAGCGGGCGTCCCCGCGCGGTCATCATGTTGAGTGATCGAGAGCGCAGTATCAACTCTCCTGAATCCCTCCTCCCGAGACGGCCCGCTTCCCCGGCGGGTCGTCTCATTTAATGGAGAGCCGCCGCTCAGGCGCCGACGATCGCCGGCCCGCTGCCGTCCAGCGCGGGTGTCCGCGAGAAGGCGCGTGGGCGACCTGGAGCGGACACCGCCGCGGCCACGCGCTCGGCGATACGCGCCCCAGTGAAGCCGATCTCGTCGTGGAGCAGCGCGGGCTTGCCGTGCGTGACATAGCGGTCGGGCAACCCCACCCGCATGATCCTCACGCCGCCCGCGCCGGTTGTGCCAGCGTCGTTCAGCGTCTCCCACACCGCCGAGCCGAAGCCGCCGGCGAGCACGCCCTCCTCGACGGTCACCAGCAGGTCGTGCTCGGCCGCGAGCTGGGCCATCAGCCCGGCATCGATCGGCTTTGCGAAGCGGGCGTCCGCGACGGTCACCGCGATTCCCGCCCGCTTCAGATCCTCGGCGGCCTCCAGCGCCTTGCCGACGCCGCTGCCGTAGCCGATCAGCGCAACGCGCACGATCCCCTCGCCGGCGTCGCGGCTCTCGCCAGCGGACCTCGGCCGCCCCTCGGCCTCGCGCAGGATCTCGCCGCGGCCGATCGGTATCGCTCGCGCGACGTCCGGCAGCGCCACGCCCACGCCCTCGCCGCGCGGGTAGCGCATCGCGATCGGTCCCTCGTCGTACTCCAGGGCCGTACGCAGCATGTTCACGAGCATCGCCTCGTCGCGGGGAGCCATCAGCACGATGTTGGGCAGGCAGCGCAGGTAGGCGATGTCGAAGGCACCGTGGTGCGTGGGCCCGTCGTCGCCCACCAGACCCGCACGGTCCATCGCGAACACCACGTTCAGCTTTTGCAGGCACACGTCGTGCACGATCTGGTCGTAGGCGCGCTGGAGGAACGTCGAGTAGATCGCCGCCACGGGCTTGACGCCCTCGAGCGCCAGCCCGGCTGCGAACAGGATCGCCTGCTGCTCGGCGATGCCCACGTCGAAGTAGCGGCCGGGCATCGCCTTCTGCAAGATGCTCAGGCCCGTGCCCGAGTTCATCGCCGCGGTGATGCCCACGACGCGATCGTCGCGCTCGCATTCGCGCACGAGCGCCTCGCCGAACACCTGCGTGTACTGCGGCGCGGGTGCCACAGCCTCGGAGCCGCGTCGGGAGCGCGTCTTGGCGCTCGCGCCGGCGGGCGAGCTGCCGGCTGGCACGCCGCCGACGATCGACTTCGGCTTGGCCGCGTGCCACTTCTCCATCCCCTCCAAGCCACCGTCCTCGGCCGGTGCGAAGCCCTTGCCCTTGACGGTCGCGATGTGCACGACCACGGGTCGTTGCGCGGCGAGCGCCTCGCGCAGCGCCTCGCGCAGCGCGCGCACGTCGTGGCCGTCGATCACACCCATGTAAGCCCAGTCCAGCTCCTCCCACCACAGGCCCGGCGCCCAGAAGGCCTTGATCGACTCCTTCAGGTGCGGCCCCAGTCGCTCGAACGCGGAGCCGATGCCCCCCGGCAGGCGCGTGAGGCCGCCCTCCACCCCGGCGCGCGCGCGCCACAGCTTCGGGTTCAGCCGCACACGGTTGAAGTACCTCGACAGCGCACCCACGTTGGGTGCGATCGACATGCCGTTGTCGTTGAGCACGACCACGATCGGCGTTCCCATGCCACCCGCCTGACCGATCGCCTCGAACGCCACGCCGCCCGTCATCGCACCATCGCCGATCACCGCCACGACGTTGCCGTCGGCGGCAGCGCCCATCTGGCGCATGCCCTCCTTGATCCCGACCGCGTAGCCGATCGAGGTCGAGGCGTGGCCCGCGCCCATGATGTCGTGCGGGGACTCGCCGATCGAGCAGAACGGCGCCAGCCCGCCGTATTGGCGGATCGTGCTCAGCCGATCCCGTCGGCCGGTGAGGATCTTGTGCGGATACGCCTGGTGGCCGACGTCCCACAGGATCTTGTCGCGCGGGGACTCGAGCAGAGAGTGCAGCGCCACCGCCAGCTCGCACGTGCCCAGGTTGGCGCCGAAGTGCCCCCCGATCTCGCCGACGGTGTCGATGATGTGCTCGCGCACCTCCTGCGCGAGTTGGGCGAGCTCCTGCTCGGAGAGCTCGTGCAGATCCGCCGGACCCTCGATGTTCGCGAGCAGGCTCACGAGCTACGGGTGTAGATGAAGTCGGCGATCCCCTCGAGCTCGGACGTCGAGCGTGCCGGAGCGCTCGCCCGATCGGAGGGCCGGCTGGCGATCTCCGCGAGCGCCTCGCGGACCATGCGGTGAGACTCGCCCGCCAGCTCCCGCGCACGCTCGACTCCGAACTCGCTCACGTAAGTCCGCTTTCCATGACGCTCATCGCTACCTCGCGGCTTTCCCAATGCATCGTCGGTGCCGGTCACATCAAGTATGTCGTCCACTATCTGGAACAGTACGCCCAACTCCGCGGCGAATCGGCGAAAGGCGGCGACCTCGGATCGGTCGTCGATCCCGTTCAACAGTAGTACGCACATTATCGACGCGCCGATGAGACGGCCGGTCTTGAGCTCGTGCAGGCGCCGCAGCGCCTCCGGACCGGGCGGCGTCTGCGGGCTGACGTCCGCGTATTGCCCGCCCACCATGCCGTTCACGCCCGTCGCCGCCGCCAGCTCCGCGGCCGCCGCCAGCACACGCTCGGGCGCGGAGCGCTGGCACGTGAGCAGGTGCGCGAACGCCTCGGCGTAGAGCGCGTCGCCCGCCAGGATGGCGACGTCCTCGCCGAACTTCACGTGGCAGGTGGGTGCACCGCGGCGCAGCGCGTCGTCGTCCATCGCCGGCAGGTCGTCGTGGATCAGGGAGTAGGTGTGAATCAGCTCGATCGCCCCGGCCAGCGCCAGCACCTCGCGCTCGTGCATGCCGAGCGCCCGCGCGGTGGCGAGCGTGAGCACCGGGCGAATGCGCTTGCCCCCGGCCAGCAACGAGTAGCGCATCGCCTCGTCGAGCCCGCGCGTGATCGGCTCGTCGTCGAAGCGGATCTCCTGGAGGTAGCGCTCGACCTGCTCGCGCAGGTGCTCGGGGTAGGCGGCGTGCACAGGCTCAGCGGAAGCGTACGCGGCGCTGGCGCTCTCGCCGGACACCTAGAGGAGGCTGTCCTGCCCCGGCGCGGGCGCGGAGACCTCGGCGCGCGCCAGCTGCTCGAGCTCGGCGGCCGCGCGGCTGGCCAGCGACGCGCACTCCTCGACGAGGCTCGCAGCGGCGTCGGCAGACAGGCCGCCCGCGCGCAACTGCTCGGCGGCGCGCTCCAAACGCACGATCGACTCGTCCAGGCGCTCGACGGTGCTCATCGCTCGATGCTCATCGGATGTGGGTATTCTCGCGCACCTCGCGCAAGACTGCGGCCAAGACCCCGTTGACGAACCCGGGCGCATCCGGGCCACAGAACGTCTTGGCGCTCTCCACCGCCTCCTCGATCGCACCCTCCGCAGGTATCGGCGCCTGCGCCGGGACGTCGTCCGGGTGCAGGATCTCGACGAGCGCCACGCGCATGATGCTGCGCTCGAGCGGCTGGATCCGCTGCACGCTCCAGCCGTGAGCGTGACGGTCGATCACCTCATCGAGCTCCGACGCGCGATCCGCGGCGGCGTTTGCGAGCGCGCGCACGAACGGCGAGGCGTCGCGCGCCAGCGTATCGGCGAGTGGCTGGCCGGTCAGGTCGTACTGGTAGAGCGCGACCACCGCCGCTCGGCGCTGATCCGAACGGCGCATTCAGGGACGCACCCTAGACAGACGCCACACCTCAGGCCCGCGCGACGTACTCGCCCGAGCGCGTGTCCACACGGATGCGCTGTCCGGGCTCGACGAACAGCGGCACCTGGATCACAGCCCCGGTCTCGAGCGTCGCCGGCTTGGTCCCGCCGCTGGACACAGAGTCGCCGCGCACGCCCGGGTCGGTCTGCGCGATCTCCAGATCGACCGCGCTCGGCAGCTGCACGTCCGACGGCTCGTCGTCGATGAACAGAACATCGACCTCGCTGCTCGGCGTGATCCATCGCAGCGCGTCCTGGAGCGTGCTCTCGGGGACCGCGATCTGCTCGTAGGAGGCGGTGTCCATGAAGTGGGCGTCCGCGCCGTCCGCATACAGGAACTGCATGCTCCTGGCCTCAGTGCGCACCGGGCGGAACTTCTCGCCGGCGCGGAACGTGCGGTCGATCACGTTGCCGTCGGACGCCCGCCGCAGCTTGGTGCGCACGAACGCGCCGCCCTTGCCCGGCTTTACGTGCTGGAACTCGACGATCTTGTAGATCGTTCCGTCGACGTCGATGTGGTTGCCGTTCTTGAATTGGTTGGTGCTGATAGCCATAGATCTTTGAAGTCAGTATTTGCAGTGCAGCCAGCGTGACCGTCTGAGCCCGATCAAGATAGCTGGCCCAGGCACGATGGTGGGTCTGCTCACTGCTCCTCAGCAGGTAGCACAAGCCAATCTGGAAGATCGTTGGGGTCGTCGGTGTCGTAGATCATCACGTCAGCGCCGCGGGCTTCGGCGGCAATGCGATCGGCCTCGGCCTCGGCCTCGGCAATCGTCTGATGGCTGGAACGGATGAACGCCAACGAGGGACCGTCAGTAACCGCGAACATCCCTTCGTGCGGGACCACGAAGACGCGCAGTCTCGCCCCGCCGTGGCGACGAACCCAGCGTGCAAGCAGCGGATCCACGATGCGCAACTTCTCGCTGTCATCGGCTCGTTCGACGGTCGTCTTGCCTTCGAGGCCCGCAACCGCCCGGGCCGCACTGCTGCGGTTGGCCAAACCCATCATTACTCTCGCCTCCTGCTGGTACGGCGAGTACTCGGACGCGAGCGCAGCTAGCACCCGCCTCTCGTTGGCGCTCAAGGACTCCCACAGATAGCGCAGCTCAGGATCGACCGACCGCATCGCAGCGTCGTAAGCGCTACGCAGGTGGACCCATGTGGCCGACCGTTGCGTATCCACACGATCCCAGAGCAGGTGAGCGATCAACATCAGGCGCTGCGGATGTCCCTCTGCTACATAGACAAGCTCGGAGACGATCTCCCCCGCGTCCTTGCCCGTTTCCTGAAAGCGACGGTTGACGAAGTCATGCGTTGCGTCCGCGTCCAGGCGACCCAGCCGCAGGCGCTCGGCCTGGCCATAGAGCGGGCGCGCGCGATCCTCGAACAGAGCTCGAAGCAGGGAAGGCTCAGAGCCGGCAAACAAGTAGCTGACGTCACTGTGGTGCTGGATGTGGCTCCGAAACACGCCATCCATCCCGCCAAGGCCGACGAGAGCTTGAAACTCATCGAGCACCACGAGCAGACGACGGCCATGCCGATCTGCGATCTGCGCTGGAAGCTCAAGCAGGGCATGGATCGTCGCGATTGGATCAGCCGTTGGCGACGTTCGCCTCGCCACGCTGAAGCCGGCTACCCCGATGCTGCCGAGCTCTTTGCTGACCAGCCTGCGGATGCTGCCTGGCAGCGCACGGAATGCCTGCTCCAGTCGCGCTGCAACATCGCCTGTGCTCAGAACGTCGCTGAGATCGACCAGCACACCCGGCATGCTTCGCTCGGCAGCGTCTTGAAGCACCTGCTTGAGCAGCGTCGTCTTGCCAAAGCGCCGCGGGGCGTGAAGCACGGCATTGTGTCCCCCTGCTGCCAGCTCAAGAAGGCGGTCGCCCTCGACGCGTGGGATGCTCTCCACGGGAACAAGCGCCCGCGCGTAGATGAACGGATTGCTTACCGGGGCCGATACCGAATGTGGCGTCATGCGAACATTTTAGTTCGCAATTCGCGAACTGTCAAGTTCGCACCCTGCGCACACGAATAGCCGAGCTGGTTGGCGAGCGGTGATGCGCGCTGGCCTCGATAGCGAGCCCGCGCGCTAGCACCCTCCGCGCGCCGTCAGGCGCAGCCGCAGTCGCTCGATGTCGGCGTCGCTCAGGCCCTGTGCGGCGAGCCAGGCCACCGATCCGCCGAAGCGCTCGTCGATCAGCTCGAGCACCCGCTCGATCGTGCCGGGGAGCGGCTCGTGCCTGCGCGTGTCGTGCCCCTCGAGCTCGGCGCGGTAGGTAGGAGACTCGACCAGGCGCGCCAAGATCGCCGCGACGCGCTCGCTCGTGGCCAGGTAATCGGCGACGATCGCGTCTCGCTCCACGCCGGCGGCGTCGAGCGCGAGCGCGACCAGCACCCCGGTGCGATCCTTGCCAGCGGCGCAGTGCACGAGCACGGCACCCTCGGCGCGGGCGATCGTGCGCACCGAGCCGACGAGCGAATCGGGGCGGTGACGCAGGTAGCTCATGTACGCGCGGACGATCGTCGGCTCACCCGGCCACTCGGCGTCCTCGACCTGTGCCCATGGCCTCACGCCACGCATCTGCGAATCGCCGCCCGGCGCCGGGTCGGGGTGCAGCGAGCGGTGCTCGATGCGTACCGCTGGCTGGGTCGTCATCGGGCCCGGCCCCTCGAGCTCGACCTCGACGTTCGTGCGCAGGTCGAGCACGATCTCCAGTGCCTGCTGCTCGACCAGCACGCGCACGTCGCGCACGCTGAGCGACTGGAGATTGTCAGCCCGCAGCAGCACTCCGGGCACGACGACACGGGCGTTGACGGCCCCGTCGAGGTCGATCCAGCGCGGTCCGCGATGCTCGGCGCTCATCGCCGTATCCTCGCAGGCGCGCGCTGGCCCGATCGCGCCGCGGATGGGACCCGTACCCGCGTCAAGTAGCTCGCCGGCGATGTCGATATCGGTGACATGAGCCGTCGTGCTCTATACGCGGTCGCGGCTGTGTTCGCGCTGTGCTCGCTCGGCCTGGCGATCCTTCACCAGCAGACGAAGGTCCGCTACCGGCTCCCGGCCGACAGCGCGATCGCGGCGGCGCGCGCGAACCTGGGCGACCGGCGGTTTCTGGCTCACAACCCGACGACCGGCGTTCGCGTGATCCCGCTGGACTCGCGGCTGCAACGCGTGACGTTCTTCGACGGTCCGCAGGTCGTGCTCGACGCCGCTGTGGGAGAGCACGGCGAAGTGCTCGCCACCGAGCAACACGTCGCCGGCGCGCCAGCGTCGGGCGCGGCGCTCGCCAACTCGTGGTGGATACTGGGACTGCTGAGCGCGGTGTTCCTGCTGGCGGTGGCGGTCACCCCGCTGTGGCGCGTTCGCAACCTCGACGCGCTCGTGCTCGCCAGCCTCACGCTGACCGTGCCACTAGTCAACGCGCGCCTGGCTGGCGCCAGCGTGGTCTGTGCCGATCTCGCGCTCGCCTACCTGCTCCTCAGATGCGCCGCGATCGGGCTGCGCACCCCAGCCGACGCGGCGCCACCGCCGAGCACCCCGCTGCTCGACCGGCTGTGCGCCGGTTGGTCACGGCGGCGACGCGTGCGGCTGCTGCGGCTGCTGTTGCTCGCCACCGTGCTCGCGTTCGCGATGATCACGTTCACTTCCAGCGGCTACACCGACGTGGCCGTCGCCTCGCTCGAGGGCGCGACCGAGCTGCTGCACGGCACGCTGCCCTACGGGCACATTCAGCTGGCGCTGCACGGCGACACCTACCCGCTGTTGAACTACCTGCTGTACCTGCCCGGAGCGCTGGTGGACCCGGTCAGCACCGCCTTCAGCGACCTCTCCGGTTCGCTGGCTGTGACAGCCGGCGCGAGCCTGCTTGCCGGGTTGGCGCTCTATCGAATCGCCGCCAGCCCGCAGATGGGCGCCGACGAGGGCGAGCAGCGCAGCGAGCGCGGGCTGCGAGCGACGCTCGCCTGGTTCGCGTTCCCGCCCGTGCTGCTGGCGGCCTCCGGCGGCGCGAACGACGTGCTGCTCGCAGCGTGCCTCGCGTGGATGCTCGCGTTGCGCCACCGCCGTGGCAGCTCGCTGCTGATGCTCGCGTTCGGCGTGTGGGTCAAGCTCGTGCCGCTGATCCTGTTCGCGCTGTGGGCGGCGCGACCCCAGGCGCAGGGCAGCCGAAGCTCGCGCGCGCGCGTGTGGGCCCCAGCCTTCGGCTTGTCGCTGGCGCTGACGGGGCTGCTGCTTGCGCTGGGCGGTCCCGGCGCGATCTCCGCGATGATCAGTGCGATCAGCTTCCAGTTCGTCCGTGGCTCGTTCTTCGCTCCGTGGTACACGTTCCACTTGCAGTGGCTCCAGCCGCTGGCGCAGGCCGCGGTGATCGCGCTGGCGTTCGCCGCCGCGCTGCGTGTGCGAGCCAGCGGCGCCGCCCGACTAGACCTCGTGCGCGTGAGCGCGATCGCCGCAGCGCTGCTGCTCGGCGTGCAGCTGGCCGCCAGCTACTGGACTTGGTCTTACCTCGTGTGGGTACTGCCGTTCCTGCTCCCCGCGCTGTTGATCGCGGACGCCGACGCCGGCGCGGGCTGTGCGACAGCGCCGAGCGCCGGCGCGCACCCGGAGGCTAGGCCGCCGGAACGGCGAGCGCGGCCAGGTCGACGCCGATCACCTTCAGCCGTCGGCTCAGCGCGTTGAACGCGAACGTGTTCGTTTCCTGCATCGAGTAGTCGAGGATTTCGTAGCTGTCCGGGTCGGCGCCGAGCGGCACCAGCACCGCCGAGGCAAGCGGGATCAGCTCGGCGATCCGCTCGGCGATGCGCCGCCTGAGCGCCGGGTCGGCGGCCTTCTCGCGCAGGAACCATGTGCCGTAGGCGACGTGGCGGTGCTCGTCCTGGGAGATCAGCTTGAAGCCCTGCACCCACCCGGGCAGGATCTCCTTGCGTTCCATGAAGTCCGTTAGGAACCACTGCCCGGTCAGCGCCAGCGTGCCCTCGACGATCATGTGGTAGAGCGTCACGAAGTCCACCTTCGCCTCCACGTCGCGCGGGTTCTCGATCAGCCTCCGGCCCCAGTCGACGAGCACCCCGTCGAACATCTCCAGGAACGCCGGGTTGAGGTCCGCGCGCGCGTGGCGCATGCGGTCCTCGAATGTGCCGTCGATCCCGAGCACCTGCTCGTAGAAGCGGTTGAAGTGCTGAGCGTGACGCGCCTCGTCGACCTGCTGGGTCGTCAGGAACGCCTCCTCGCTCTGGCTCTCGTATGCCATCACCAGCCCGGAGAACTGCGTCGTGACGCGCTCCTCGCCGATGAAGAAGGACGATAGGTTCCACGCCAGGCGCCCGCGCAGGTCCTCGTCCATGCGCTGCCAGTCGCGCTGGTCCTGCTCGAAGTCGATCGTGTGTGACTGCCAGTGCTGGCGCTCCCACAGCTCGTACAGCTGCTGCGGCGTCATCAGCGTCACGGTCGACAGCTTCGACTCGTCGGTAATCGTCGCCACATCCCCCTGGCTGGTGAGATCGAGAAGCGATGGCATCAGCTGCTAGGAGACTACCGCGAGCTCACGCTCGATGCTCGTGAGCACGTCACAGCCGTCCTCGCGCACGACCACCAGATCCTCGATGCGCACGCCCAGCACGCCCGGCAGGTATACGCCGGGCTCGACCGTCACGACGTTGCCCGCGCGCAGTGGTAGCGCCGGCGCGGTTCGCGACAGGCGCGGCGCCTCGTGCACCTCCATACCCACGCCGTGGCCGAGCCCGTGGCCGAAGTGCTCGCCGTGCCCGGCCTGCTCGATCAGCGCGCGCGCCGCCGCGTCCACGTCGCGCCCGCTGGGGCCGGCGCGGACCGCCTGCACGCCGCGTCGCTCAGCCGCCAGCACGAGCTCATACACCTCTCGCGCCTGCTGGGGGATGCCCTCGCCGGTGGCATACGTACGCGTGCAGTCCGAGCAGTAACCGTCGAGCAGCGCGCCCCAGTCGATCGTCACGAGCACGTCCCGGGGGATCTCCGCCGTGCTCGGCTCGGCGTGCGGCAGCGCGCCGTGGGCTCCAGCGGCGACGATCGACGGAAAGCTCGGCGCCTGCGCGCCGAGGCGGCGCATCGCCAGCTCCAGCTCGATCGCAACCTCGCGCTCGCTGCGACCGACGAGCCCAGCTTCCAGGACCGTGCGCAGAGCCTCGTCCGCCAGCTCGCTCGCCGCACGAATGCGCGCCACCTCATCAGCATCCTTGACCGCGCGCAGGCCCTGCACGATCCCCTCACAGGCAACCAGCTCCCATCCCTCGCCCAACAGCTCGGCCAGGCGGCGATGCGTCTTTACGCTCGTGCTCGCCTCGTCGAACCCCAAGCGTCCATCCCCCGACGCCAAGATCCTCGCCAGCGCGTCGATCAGCTCGCCGGAGACGATCTCGCGGGAGAACCCGGGCGCCACCTGCTCGGCCGACTGCGTGGCGTAGCGGAAGTCGGTGAGGAAGCGGTCGGGGCCGACGCGCTCGCGAGCCGCGTCAGCCACCACCAGCGCGAGCCCGCTGCTGCCGGTGAACCCGGTCAGGTAGCGCACGTCGAACAGCTCCGCAACCAGCAGCGCGTCGAGCTCCAGCCGCGCCAGCTCGGCCGCCAGGCGAGCGCGTCGGCCAAGCGCGTCGAGGTCCCCGCCGACGCGGTCCTCCTCGCCCACGCTCACGCCCTCCCCCCGGCGCCGGCGCCCGCCCGCTCGAGCTCCTCGCGCAACAGCACCAACGCATCGCGGTAGCCCTCCGGACCGCGACCGCTGACGGTCGCGAAGCACAGCTCGCGGATCACCGACACGCGCCGCCACGGCTCGCGGCCGTCCACGTCCGAGAGATGAACCTCCAAGGCGGGCAGCGACGCGATCTCCAGCGCGTCGCGGATCGCCCACGCGTAGTGCGTCCACGCGCCCGGGTTCACGAGGATCGCGTCCGCCCCGTCGCGCAGCTCGTGCAGGTGCTCGACGAACGCGCCTTCGTAGTTGGTATGGAAGAAGCGCGTACCCAGGTCGAGCTCATCGCCCCACGCGCGGACCCGGCGTTCGAGCTCGCTCAGCGTCAGCTCGCCATACAGCAGCGGGTCCCGACGCCCCAGCTGGTCGAGGTTGACGCCGTGCATCACCTCGATGCGGTATTCGCGGGCGCTACCCTGCTCGCGCTCGCTCATCGCCACAGCTCCGCCACCGCCGCGCGGACCTCAACCGATGAGACCGTGCAGCCGAAGCGCACGTCGCCCGGCGCGCCGACGAGCACGAACGGGACGTCGCCCCCGACGCGCTTCTTGTCGCGGGCGACGGCCTCCAGCACGGCGTCCACCGAGACGGCCCCCTGCTCGTCGTCGATCGTCACGGGCAGGCCGCGATCGAGCATCAGCGCTCGCACCTGCTCGCGCAGCTGCGGCTGGCCTGACAGCGTCAGCGCGGCAAGCAGCCCCAGGCCGACAGCTTCGCCGTGGCGGTAGCGCGCGTATTCGGTGACCGTCTCGATCGCGTGCCCGATCGTGTGCCCGAGGTTCAGCACCTGGCGGCGGCCGCCGTCGCGCTCGTCCGCGGCCACCACCGAAAGCTTGGTGCGCGCGCACGCGAGGATCACGTGCTCGTCGACGGCGCCCCCTCCCGACACCGTCTCCCACAGGCTGCCGCCGGCGATCAGCGCCGTCTTCAGCACCTCGACCCAACCGGCCGCGAGCTCCGCCGGCGCCAGCGTCGCGAGCGCGTCCGGATCCGCCAGCACGCCCGCCGGCTGGTGGTAGGCGCCGACGTAGTTCTTCGCCTGCGGCAGGTCGACGCCGGTCTTGCCGCCGTAGGCGGAGTCGACCTGTGCGACCAGCGTCGTCGGCACGTGCACGACCGGCACACCGCGCTGGTAGGTCGCCGCGCAGAAGCCCGCGAGATCGCCCACGACGCCGCCGCCGAGCGCAACCACATGGTCGGCGCGGGTGATCCCGGCGGCGAGCAGCGCGCTCCATACGCGCTCTGCGCTGGCGAGCGTCTTGTGTGCCTCCCCCGGCGCGATCGCGACGCTGCCCGCGAGCGCGCCGAGACGCCCGATGTAGAGCTCGCCGACGACCTCATCGCTGACGCAGAACGCGCGCGAGCTCGACCGCTCGAGCGGCCATATCCGCGCAATCTGATCCTCGCCCTGCTCGGCCAGCAGGCCCCGACCCACGAGCACCGGGTAGCTGCCCGACGCCGCGCTCGCCCACAGCAGGCGCGTCCCCCGGGGCGCCGCGGCGAACTCGTTCAGCGCGCGTGCGACGCCTGCTCCGGCGCCGAGCGGCAGCCCGATGAGGATCGCATCGGCGAGCTGCTCGTAGGTCGCCGCGCGCGTCGCGTGCAGCGCGAGGAACGCGTCGTGCTCGCGGGCGAGCGGACGCTCGAGGCCGTCGGGCGAGGCGCGTACGCGCTCCCAGGCGGCGTCCGCGTCGACGTCCAACAGCACCGTCACGTGTCCGGCGAGAGCGTCGCGTACACGCTCTGACAGCACGCTCCCGCCCCCGAGGGCGATCACCGAGTGTGGCCCGGCGCCCGCGAGCAGCTCGCACACGAGCTCCTCCTCGGCGGCGCGGAACGCCTGCTCGCCGTGGAGCTCGAACTCGCGCGCGGGGGGGTGACCGAAGCGCCGCTCGAGCAGCGTGTCGCTGTCCTGCGCGTCGCCGCCGAGCGCCGCTGCGAGCACCGGCGCGAGCGTCGACTTGCCCGCGCCCATGAAGCCGATCAGGACGAACGCCATCCGATCCGGTCCGTGTAGGCGCTCACGGCCGCGAGCACGTCGTCGATGTGATCACCACCGAACTTGCGCCTGTAGGCGTCCGCCAGCACCAGCGCCACCATCGCCTCGCCCACGACGCCCGCCGCCGGGACCGTGCACGAGTCCGTGCGCTCGCGCAGCGCCTGCGCCGGCTCGTGCGTTTCCGTGTCGACCGATCGCAGCGGCTTGGTGAGCGTCGGCAGCGGCTTCATCGCGCCGCGCACGATCAGCGGCGCGCCCGTCGTCATGCCGCCCTCCAGACCACCGGCGCGGTTGGTCTCGCGGTAGTAGCCGCGCTCGGCGGAGAAGAAGATCTCGTCGTGGGCCTGCGAGCCGGGCACGCCCGCGATCGCGAAGCCATCGCCGATCGACACGCCCTTCAGCGCCTGGATCGAGCAGATCGCCATCGCCAGACGACCATCGAGGCGCTCCTCCCAGGAGACGTGCGAGCCGAGACCCGGGACCAGCCCGAACGCCTGCACCTCGAATACGCCGCCCAACGACTCGTTGGCTTTTCGCAGCGTGTCGATCTCCCGCACCATCGCCTTCGAGGCGGCCGCGTCCAGACAGCGCACGGGCGACTCGTCCACGTGCGCGAAGTCCGCAGGCGCGAGCGCGTGCTCGAGCTCGGGTGCGTGCACGGAGGCGATCTGGATCACGCGCGAGTGGATGCTGACGCCGAGGGCGCGCAGGAACGCCTTGCACACCCCGCCGCCCGCCACCCGCGCGGCAGTCTCGCGCGCGGACGCCCGCTCGAGGATGTTGCGCACGTCACTCTGCTTGTACTTGAGCGCGCCGATCAGGTCCGCGTGACCGGGGCGCGGCAGGTGCACCTCTGCCACGGGCTCCGCGACCGGCCATGGGCTCATCCGCTCCTCCCAATTGGCGTAGTCGCGGTTCTGCACCTCCAGGGCGATCGGCCCTCCCAGCGTGCGCCCGTGGCGGACGCCGCCCGTCGGCACCGCGGTGTCGCGCTCGATCTTCATGCGACCGCCGCGTCCGTGGCCAAGCTGGCGGCGCGCCATGTCGCGGTTGAGGTCCTCCGCTGACAGCTCGAGGCCGGCCGGCAGGCCCTCCACGATGCACGTCAAGCCGGGGCCGTGCGACTCGCCGGCCGTGATCAAACGGAGCTCCACGGCTCCAAGCTTATTTGCTGGTCAGTCAGCGACCGCTGTGAGCGTGCGCGCCGGCGCGAGAGGAGGCATGCGCGAACGCGGGTTTCCCGGCGAACACGAGCACACCCACCTGCGAGGAGTTGCGAAGGCCCGGGAGCGCCAGCAGGCCGTCGTTGCGCAGCAGCGCGCGGCCGGTCTTGGACTCGCCGCGCTCGACGTTCGCGACGTCAGCGCTCGAGGCCTTCGTCGAGGTGATCGTCACGAGCGTGAGTTCGTCGCTCACCGCCTGGCCGCTCGACGTCAGGTATTCGAAGATCTCCGATTCACCGGGGTGCAGGTCGATCGCTTCGCATTGCGAGGCGTTCGGCAGGCAGGCCGCCTTGCCGTGCAGGATCGCTTCGCCGACGAGCGTGAACGTGGCGCTCTTGCCGCCGGCTGTGACGCCCCTGAACACGACCACTGCCTGCTTGGCCGAGGGCAGCGGCGTGAGCAGCTTCAGGTTCTCGTAAGGCGTCAGCTGAGCCGTGCTGGTCGAGCCGGCGGGTGGGAGTTCGCCGAACAGGACGGCGACGTGGTAGACGGTCTTGGGCTTGGCGGGCGTCGAGGATTTCGAGGGCGTCGTCGACGTCGAGCTGGAGCTGGGAGTCGACGGAGTCGATTCCGAAGACGCGCTCGATTCGCTCGAGCCGGAGCTGGACGCGCTGCTGCTCGTGGTGGAGCCGGTTGCGCTGGCGCTGCTGGCAGTTTTTTCCTGGGGGTTGGGCAGGGGGATGAAGGGATCGTGCGCCACGCCCCGGTGCTGGGTGGAGGCGCCGGAGGTCACCTCGGCGACCGACGTTTCCGGTGTCGCGTGGCTGATCGACAGGCCCGCGCCGGCTGTGGTCGGCGGCGCCGTCGCGACGGTGGCCGCCGGCGTGCTGGTCGAGCCGCCGGACAGCACGGCGTAGCCAACCGCGGCGACGAGCACAAACACGACGAGCGCCACCAACGGCAGCAGGCGCCTGTCGAGCAGGTCGGCCTTGACAGCCTTCAGGAAGCCGATCACGGGTTCACCCTCACGACCGCGGGCGCGTTGGCGGAGGTCCCGCTCGCCGTCGTCGATGCCGCGCTCGTGGCGCTGCCGACGGGCGGCGTCGCGCTGCTCGCGGCGACCGGCGCCGCGCTCGCCGGTGCGGTGTAGGCGGTCGCGGTGATCGTGCCGGCGAGCGTGCCGGCTCCCGCGTGGGAGGTGTCCGTTGGGACGAGTTTGACGCTCTGGACCGTGAGCAGACGACCGTTCACGTCGAGCGTCCCGGAGGAGCTGCGCGTGGTGAAGCTGGTGAGCTGACGCAGGAGGCGTTCGAGATCGAAGTAGCTGCCTTCGAACACGAATGTGAACGGCATCTGCGTGAACGCCGCCGCAGTCGTTGACGCGCCGCTTGCGCTCGGCGATCCCGTTGCGCTCGCCGATCCGCTGCTTGTGCTCGCGGACGTGGCGCTGGCGCTCGAAGGCGTGGAGGATTTGGCGGACGCCGCGGGGGCGGTCACCGTCGAGGAGTCGTTGCCACCGCCGACGGCAGCGGTCGCGATCGAGGTGAATTCGACCTGCTTGTCGGCTGTAGCCAGCGACAGCTGGTACATCAGCGAGGGCACTTCCTGGTTTGGCGGCACGGCTTTGCCGAGGTTGACCATCGCGGCATAGGCCGCGGGGTACTGTGACTGGGACGCACGAGCGCTCGCGAGCTTGCCTTCGGCGCTTGCCAGCGCGGAGTTGGCGGTGGCGACCTGGGTCGCTAGCTTGTTCGCCTTTGCACGCTCGGGCGAGACGAGCTTGAGCCACCCGCCGGCGAGGACCACCACCACCGCGATCACCATCAGCACGATCCGGTCACGCCCGGTCATTTCGCGTGCACCCCCTGGCTCGAGGCGTCGGAGACGGTCTTCGTCGAGCTCTTCGCCGTCGCAGCGATCGCGGTTTCACTGGGCAGCGGATCGAAGCTCAGGTCGACCATGAAGGTCGGCGCGTGCGCAGGGCAGCCGACGCTCCCGCTACCGCTGCTGGAGCCAGCTCCCGCGCCGCTCGTGCCGGCCGTCGAGCTCTGGAGCGTCACTTCGCTGACACCGTCGATCAGGCGCAGGCGCTCGAGCATCAGCGCGACGACCGCCTGGCTGACCGCGCATCCCTGGAGCGTGAACGATGGAACGGTTCCCGGCGGTGTCACCGAGGAGCCACTGCTCGAGGATGTCGGCGAGGACAGGCCGAGGGACCCGACGGTCCCGCTGAGCGAGCTGATCGACACCGCGCGCGGGGGCAGCACGCGACCTATTTCGTGAAACAGGTGAGCCCAGTCGAAGCGCGACTCGACGATCTGTTCGACGGCGTGCGTGCGCTGTTGGCGCAGCGACACGAAGTTCGCATATGACGCCAGGCGTTCGGCTTGGGCTTCGACCTGCTGTGCCTTGGCGGTAGCGGCGGCGGCCTGCTGGCGACGCGACGCGACGTCGTGGTGCGCGAGGCCGTACAGCAGCGCCAGCAGCGCGACGCCGGCGAGCAGCGCGAGCACAGCGTAGGCGCCACCCTGCGAGCGACCCGCGCCGACCGAGGCGCCCGCGCGCTGTTCAGCGGGGATCAGGTTTACGGCTCTCATTGCGGGGCCTCCGCGGCCGCGAGCCCGGTGGCGACGGCCAGCCGATGCGCGGCGACGGTCTCGCTCAGGCGCTCGTCGACGACGGTGAGCTCGTGGCAGCGCACCTCGACGCCCAGCGAGCTCTGAAGCGCGTCCGCAAAGCCAGGAATGTCCTGCACGGAGCCGCTGAGCACCACATGCGAGACCTCGCCACCGCCCTCCTGCGAGCGGTGGAAGTCTAGCGAGTTGCGCACCTCGCCCGAGATGTCGCGAATACCGTTTTCGAGCACGGCCAACACGTCCGGGTCCGAGGAGGAGACGCGTTCCGCCGGGGGCGAATCGCTTGCTTCGACCGCCGCCAGCTCCTCGTAGCTCATCGCACGCTCGTGCTCCTCGGCCTCCTCGTGGCTCTGGACCTGCGCCGGCTCCTCCGGCGCCTGCTCGGCCGCAGCAGCCGCGTCGGGCTCATCCGTGCTGGCCGCATCCGCATCCGCATCCTCGTGCTCGTGCTCGTGGCTTGCGCCGTCGCCGGGCTCGCTCGAGGGCGGTGCGGTGAGATCGACGCCCGCGAGGATCTCGCGCGCCTCGGCGATCGCGATGCTGCGACGCTCGGCGAGCTCGGTGGCCATTCCCTCCATCCCGCTGCCCACCACGCGAGTGAAGCGACACACCTTCCCCTCAGCGATAGCGAGGTTGCTGAGACCGTCGACGTTCAGATACAGCACGCGTCCGGTCTGCTCGTCTTCGCGACGGTAGAGCGAGCGGATCAACGCGAATGCAGAGAGGTCCACCGCCTCGGGACTCAGACCAGCTTGGCGTACCGCGGAGAGCAGCCGTTCGACCATGTCGCGCTGGGCGGCCACGAGCACGACCCGCTGGCGCGGCCCTGCGGGGGTGTCGACTATTCCGAGCGGATGGAAGTCCATGACTGCGTTGCCCAGCGGCATCGGCACCTGGTCCTGGGCCTGGAAGTTGACTGCCGCCACGAGCTCCTTGTGATCGGTCACCGGCGGCACCTCCAAGGTGCGCAGCACGCTGCGCTGGTTGGCGACGCCGACGCGCACGCGCTTGCCGAGGCCGCTGTTGGCGAACAGCTCGCGCAACGCGTCGCTGAGCGCCTGTGCGTCGCCGACTTCACCGTCGCGTACCGCGTCGCCGGGCAGCGACAGCGTCACCGCCTGCTCGGCGGCGATCGATCCGTTCACCCGAGCACGCACCGCGGCGATGAAGCCAGGCTGGATGTCCAGCCCGACGAGGTCCTCCCCGGAGCGTCGTCCGAAGCCGCCGGGGAGCTTCACATCGAGCGAGGGGATTCGTGAAGGGAGGAGTCGCATCGCGGGTAGAGCGCTTCAGATCGCGGGACAGCACGCCCGCACGTGGGGTATCGGCGTCATCTCCGGAGCCCTTTAGTGAAGGAAGTGATTGACGTACACATCGACCATTGCCGGTCCCACAAAGACCGCGACAACCGCGCCGAGCGCGAGGAACGGCCCGAACGGAACGGCGGTCTTGCGACCCGCGCGCGCGCCCTTGCGGGCGAGGACCGCCACGCCCAGGAGCACCCCCGTCAACAGCGCGACCAGCAGCGCGGGCGCAACCGACGCGCCGAGAAACAGGCCGATCATGGCAGCGAGCTTGACGTCGCCCATGCCCATGCCTCCGGGATACGCCAGCGCGGCCACCAGCAGGAAGCCACCGGCGGCCGCGCCGCCGATCAGACGTTCGGGCTCGCCCGCCGGGTCGAGCGCCAGACCGAGCACCAACGCGAGCACTGCGCCAAGGGCCGTGATGCGGTTGGGGATGATGCGACGCTCGAGATCGATCAGCGCCGCCGGCACCACGAGCAGGATCAGGGCGATGCTGAGCGCGATCGCGCTGGCCGAGTGGTGCGCCAGCACCGCGCCCACGCACAGCGCGGCCGTGAGCGCCTCGACGAGCGGGTAGCGCGGCGAGATCGCCTCGCTGCAACTGCGGCAGCGCCCGTGCAACAGCAGCCACGACAGGATCGGGATCTTGTCGTAGGGCCGCAGTGGCGTCCCGCAGCGCGGGCAGTGCGAGGCCGGCTTGACCAGCGACTCGTGGCGCGGCAGCCGGTAGGTGACCACGTTCAGGAACGAGCCCACGATCGCGCCGAGGACTCCCGCGAGGGTTGCCTCCATGGTGGCTAGATCGACCGTCGCCGCGCCGGACTTGAGCGGCGCCCGCGGCTAGTCCACGGCGGAGCCGGGCAACAAAAGAGAGGCGGCCCGAGGGCCGCCTCTCTGCGAGCTCCTGGACACGTCGTCCAGGGCGCGGATTGTGAGGCGAGCTGCTACCAGGTGCCAGCCTGGCAACCCTTGTCGCCCGTCTTCACTTCCGCGCACGTACGAGTCACGGCACCGGTCGCACCGTTTTTCGTGATCGTGAACGTGTCACCCGTGTTCGCAGCGGTGACCGTGACGGTGTAGCCCTGGTCTTCACCTGCGGCGTTGGCTTCCGAACCAGCGGCCGCTGAGAGGTAGGCGTTGCCGCCCCCGGCCGCGATCGGGATGCTTTTTTCGTAGGTGTTGATTTCCGCCTGCGTCACTTTGTTGTAGGCACCGCCGTTGTCGGTGGAGATCGTCTCGGCAGTGGTCTGCGCGGACTGGACCAGCGACTTCGCCGAGCCGTCGTAGGCCTTGCTCTTCTGGCTCAGCAGAGACGGGATGGCGATCGCGGCGAGGATGCCGATAATCAGGATAACGACCAGCAATTCGATGAGGGTAAAACCACTCTCATCCGTTGAGCGCTGGCGCAGTCGATACAACATTGCTTGATCCTCCTAGGATCCGATTTGGGCGCCAGCCCTCGGTAATCGCCTCGAACGGCGACACGTCCCCCTCGCGAGGGCCGCCGGCTTTGCTACGCATCGAGATCGATGCCTGCCATGCACCGCGGCACTGGCTTTGTCAGGGGCTGAATCGGAGAGCGCGCGCGGGGCCTTGATAGATGCACGCAAGGTTGGACGGATGACGAATAACTCGCGCCGACCTACCCGCCTTGCGTCGCATCGGTGGACGCCGGCTGCGCCGCGCCATCGCCGTCGCTCTGCCCCCAGCGCGCCTGCGCGTCGATCCCAGGCACGCGCACGCCGGTACCATCGCACCATGGGCACGTGACCGTCGCTGGCAGCGCCGCCGAGGTTGGAGATCACCTGACCGCCGCCGCGGCAGGCCATGCACTCGCGCGGCTGCGGGGTGTCCCCGGCCGCTCCCTCACTGTCGCTGCTGTCGCTGGCCACGAGCCGATCAGACTACCGTTCCGCGCGTGACACGATCGAAACGCAAGATCGAGTGGGCGCTCGTCGCGGTGATCACAGCCGGCGCGGGGCTGCTGCGCCTGGTGCACATCGGCCAGGTCCCGCCCGACCCGTTCTACGACGCGGCCGTGCGCAGCATGACGATGTCGTGGCACAACTTCTTCTTCGGCGCGTTCGAGCCCGGGGGCAGCGTGTCGATCGACAAGCCGCCGATCGACCTGTGGCTCCAGGTGATCAGCGTGAAGCTGCTCGGCTTCAGCTCGACGACGCTGAAGCTGCCCGAGGCGCTCGCGGGTATCGCATCGGTGCCGTTGCTGTACGTGCTCGTGAGGCGGATCTGGAGCGGACCGGCGGGCATCGCCGCGGCGACGGCGATGGCGGTGCTCCCGATCGAGGTGATCACCGCGCGCAGCGACACGATGGACGCGGTGATGATGCTCGCGCTGGTGCTCGCGCTTCTTGCGGTCGTACGCGCAGTCGAAACGGGTCGCCGCGCGTGGCTGTTCGCGGGCGCGGTCGCGCTCGGCGTGGCGTTCGACATCAAGCTGCTCGAGTCGCTGGTGGCGCTCCCCGCGATCGCGGCGTTCGCGTATCTGGGAATGGCCGGCTCACGCCGCCAGCGGCTGTTGCAGCTGATGGCCGCGGGTGCGGTTTACGTGGCGGTGGCGCTGGCGTGGCTGACCGCGACGCTGCTGTTTCCGGCCCACGAGCGCCCCTACGCGATCGGCTCGACCAACGGCAGCGCGTGGAACGCCGCGTTCGTCTTCAACGGGAGCGATCGCCTCGGAGGCAAATCACCCGAACCCGGCGCCAGCGTGTATGAAGCGGGGCATCGCTATCCGGTGGCCACGCAGGAGGAGCGCGACCACATCCCGATCGTGCCACCGTCGCTCACGCGGCTGCTCGCGAGGGTGGGACCGCTGTCGGGAGAGCGCCTCGGGCTGGAGATCGTGGTTGCGCTGCTGCTCGGCATCCCGGCGCTGTGGTGGGGAGCGCGCAAGCCCGTCCTCCTCGACGCGGCCGGCGACCCTGGGCGCGCGCAGCAGCGGCTGCGTTTACATCGTGCGACAGCCGCCGGGCTCGGCCTGTGGATGCTCGCGGGCATCGTGCTCTTCAGCCACATGGTGCGCCTGCACCCGCGCTACGTCGAAGGATTCACGCCCGCGGTCGCAGCCATGTTCGGCATCGGCCTGGCATGGGTCGCAAGCGGCGACGACGGCGAGGCTGGCGCTGCCTGTGCGAGCGTGTCGCGTGCCCGCTCAGGGCCGCGCCTGGCGCTGCTGGCGGTGACGCTCGCCGTCGTGGTCTACTTTGCCGAGCGCCTGCTGTACGGGTTCGTCGCGGCGTGGTGGGTGACGCTGCTGGCGGCGTTGGCGGCGTTCGGCTTCGCGCTGTTCGCGCGCGGGCGCCCGGCGATGCAGGCGGGCGTTATCGCAGCCACGCTCACGGCGGTGCTGGCGGTGCCGCTGAAGGCCGACCTTACGGCGATCTCCGATCGCGTGAGTGACGCCGGCCTCGTCGGGCAGATCCCCGGCGCGCAGCAGCATCCGCTCAGCGCGTACCTGCTGGCCCACCAGGACGGGGCCTACTACGAGGTGGCCTCCGAGTCGGCGACGGCGGTCGGCTCGCTGATCGTGCAGGATGCCCGTCCGGTGCTCGTGCTGACGACCTACGACGCCCGCGTGTTCACGAGCATCGCCAAGCTCAAGCGGCTGATCGCCGAGGGTCGTGTGCGCTACGCCTTCCTGAACACGTTCTGCACGCACGAGGCCGCGTCCGTCAACCCCGCGTGCTCGGCCCCGGTTCGCTGGGTGCGCGCGCACGGCAGCGACATCTCGCTGAAGGCGGGGCTGCCCCAGGGCGGGCTGCTGTACCTGCTGCCGGGAGCCAAGCAGTGAGCGCCGACCCGCACGCCGAGCAGCTGAGGGCGCTCGCCGACGGCGCTCGCGCGGCAGGCCGATTGGCGTTGGACACCGAGTTCATGGGCGAGGGCCGCTACCGCACGCTGCTGTGCCTGGTGCAGCTGGCGATCCCAGCATCGTCCCCGGAGGGGGAAGGCCAGGAGCAGGCCGAGCGGATCCTGCTGCTCGATCCGCTGGCGGAGGATTTCAACGGCGCTGCGCTGGCGGAGGTGCTCGCCGACCCCGCCGTCGAGATCGTCGTGCACGCTGGGCGCCAGGACATCGCGCTCCTGCGGCGGCGCCTTCAGACAGAGGTCACCAACGTGTTCGACACGCAGGTCGCAGCCGGCTTCGCCGGGCTCGGGGCACAAAGCTCGTATGACTCGCTGCTGTCGGAGATCCTCGGACTGCGCGTGGCCAAGACCGCGAGCTTCACCCGGTGGGACGCGCGCCCGCTGTCTCCCGAGCAGCTCGCGTACGCCCGCGAGGACGTCGTGCACCTGCTCGAGCTCGCCACCGAGCTCGAGCGCCGCCTGAGCCAGCTGCAACGTCTGCTGTGGGCGCGCGAGGAGTGCGAGCCGCTCGCGCGCTCGAGCGACGAGCGCGACCCTGAGACGATCTTCAGCCGACTGCCGCGGATCGGCAACCTCAACGCCTCCGCGCGTCCCGTCGCGCGCGAGCTGGTCGAGTGGCGTGAGAGCGTCGCCGCGCGCCACGACCGCCCGGTGCAGAGCATCCTCGGCGACGCCACGCTGGTGGAGATCGCCAAGCGCAAACCGGCGTCACGCCCCGAGCTCGAACGGATCCGTGGCGTCGGCGCGAGCGGCAGCGGGCGGCGAGCGCAGGATCTGCTGGACGCGGTCGCCCGCGGGCGCGCGCGCCCGCCCGAGCCGCCGCCGCAAGCGGCTCGCCCCCCGGCCCCGAAGCCCGACGACGCCCCGCTGGTGGCGCTCGGCGAGGCGCTGCTGCGCGCCCGCGCGCGCGAGGCGGGCCTCGCCTACGAGCTGCTGGCGGCGCGCGCAGACCTACAAGCGATCGTCGCCGCCGCGCGCGCCGGCGGCGAGGAGCCCGACGTGCGCACGCTGCGAGGCTGGCGTCGCGAGCTCGCCGGAGCCGAGCTGCTGGAGCTGCTCGACGGGCGCGTGTCGCTGTCGGTACGCGGCAGCGGACGCGAGCGGCGCGTGCAGATCAGCGACGCCTCGGCGTGACGCCGAGAAGGTCGGCCGCCTCGCCCACCGCAGGATGATCGAGCGCGAGAACGACGGCATCCACGAGCACCACGAGGAACGGGCCGGTGGCGTTCGTCCTCCATGCCTCAGCCATCACGCATAGCCCCCGTCGGCGCGCAGCTCCGCAACACGCCCTCGAAGCTGGTCGTCGGTCGCCTGCTCAACCCACGCAACCTGCTCGGGGCTCATGTCACCCGGGTCCTCGGCCAGCTCCCAGAGCCGTTCGCCGGTGGCCTGTTCGCCCGCGGCCTTGGCCGCCCAGGACTCCTCGCGCAGCAGTTCCACGAGCCGGCCTACCGTCGCCATCACGCACCGCCCCCTCGCGAAGCAGGTACGGCCGTTGACAGAATCGGCCGTTTAGGGCTCTACAGAGCGGCTGAGCCTATTCGATCTGGTTGTAGACTTCGAACAGCGGCAGGTACATCGAGATCACGATGAAGCCGACGATCGCGCCGATCACCATGATCATGATCGGCTCCAGGATCGAGGTCAGCGCCTTGACCGAGGCTTCGACCTGTTCCTCGTAGAACTCCGCGACCCTGTCGAGCATCTGGTCGAGGGCGCCGGTTTCCTCACCGACCCCGACCATGTGCGTGACCATCGACGGGAAGATCGGCGCCTGCGCGAGCGGAGCAGCGATCGTGCCACCGCGCTTGACCGACGCGATCACGCCGTCCATCGCTTCTTCCACCGCCACGTTGCCGCCCGTGCGACCGGTTATCTCCAGTGCCTGGATCAGCGGCACGCCGGCGGCCGTCAGCGACGCGAGCGTGCGCGACCAGCGCGCGACCGCGACCTGCTGGACGATCTTGCCGATCTTCATCGGCACGTGCAGGCGGAAGTGATCCCACTGGCGCCGGCCCCAGGTCGTTCTCTTCCACCTGACGAACGCGGTGATCGTGGCCCCGGCACCCAGGAACATCAGCCACCAGTCGTGCGTGACGATCTTCGAGAGCAGGACCGAGACCTGGGTCATGGCTGGCAGGTGGCCGCCGAATTCCTTGAACACGCCCTCGAACACGGGCACCAGGAACGCGACGAGCGCCATCAGCACGCCGGTCGCGAACACGACCACCAGGCACGGGTAGACCATCGCCGATTTGATCTGGCGCCGAAGTCCCGCGTCCTTTTGCAGCTGGTCGGCGACGCGCACGAGCGAGCCCTCGAGCACACCGCCCATCTCGCCAGCCTGGGTCATGGCCACGAACAGCGGATTGAAGACCTTCGGATGGCGCGCCAGCGAGTCGCTCAGCGAAAGCCCCGCCTCGACGTCCTTGCGCACAGCGATGATCGTTTCTTTGAGGTATTTGCTGTCGGTCTGGTCCTCGAGCACGTAGAGCGCTCGCAGGATGCTCATCCCCGAGGAGATCATCGTCGAGAGCTGGCGCGCGAAGATCGCGAGTTCGTTGGCGCCGATGCGTTCCAGGAAGCCGATCCGGATCTCGGTGGAGGAGCGCTTGTCGGCGATGTCCAGGACGATCAGACCACGCTGCTTGAGCTGGTCGGAGACCGCCTGCTTGGAGTCGGCCTCGACCTCGCCACGGGCCTTGCCACCAGCGAGGTCAATTGCCTTGAAGACGTAGGTGCTCATGATCTATATCCCCCGCCCGCGCCTATGCGGCCGCCAGCGAAGGCGCTCCCAACAGGCGCCTGAGCTCTTCGGGCGTGGTCGAGCGCGCTTCAGCGAGCTTCTGCGTGATCTTGCCCTGACGTACGAGCGTCGCGAGCGCGGTGTCCATCGTCTGCATGCCGAGCGCCGCGCCGGTCTGGAGCACGGAGTAGATCTGATGGGTCTTGCCCTCGCGGATCAGGTTGCGCACCGCGGGGTTGGGCACCAGCACCTCGCACGCGACCACCCGACCGGAGCCGTCGGCGTTGGGCAGCAGCTGCTGGGTGACGATCCCCTGAAGCGCTACCGAAAGCTGTACGCGCACCTGGCCCTGCTGATGGGAGGGGAACACGTCGATGATGCGGTCGATCGTCTGGGCGGTGTCCTGGGTGTGCAGCGTCGCGAACACCAGGTGCCCGGTCTCCGCGGCGGTCAGCGCCGTGGAGATCGTCTCGAGGTCGCGCATCTCGCCGACGAGGATCACGTCCGGGTCCTGGCGCAGGGCGGCCGTGAGCGCGAGCGAGAAGCTCTGCGCGTCCGAGCCGAGCTCGCGCTGGTTGACCAGGCACTTCTTGTGGCCGTGCAGGAACTCGATCGGGTCCTCGATCGTCATGATGTGCTCCTCGCGCGAGCTGTTGATCTCGTCGATCATCGCCGCCAGCGAGGTAGACTTGCCCGAACCGGTCGGCCCCGTCACCAGCACGAACCCGCGTGGCTTGCGCGTGAACTCGTGGACCGCGGCGGGCAGCCCAAGCTCGTCGATCGTGGTCATCCCGTACGGGATCAGGCGGAAGGCGGCGCCGATCGCGCCGCGCTGGTAGTAGGCGTTGACACGGAAGCGCGCGTGGCCGGGTATCGAGTAAGCGAAGTCGAGCTGCCAGTTGGTCTCCAGGCGCTGGCGCTGGTCGCCGGTCAGGATCGAGTAGACGATCTCGCGCGTGTCCGCGGTGGACAGCTCCGGGTAGTCCTCGAGCGGCGTCAGGCGGCCGCGGACGCGGATCGTTGGGTGTGCGCCCGAGCTGAGGTGGAGGTCGGAGGCCCGGCGGTGTACGACCTCCATCAGGAGGTCAGCGAAATCGATATCCATGGGTCCGCCCATCGGTCGGCGCACGTGACGCCGCGCGTCGCAAGACGGCTCGCTGGACGAAAGTTCTAGCGCCCGGCGGCGGGTAACCGGCCCGCGAGGCCATGCCGCGCGGTCGTCGCCGCCGCGCTCAGTCGGTGCCGATCACGCGCGCGATCTCGGCCATCGAGGTGCGACCCTGCCTGACCTTCTGAAGGCCGTCGTCGCGCAGCCGGCTCATCCCCTGCGCCACGGCGACATCGCGGATCGCCTCAGAGGGCTTGCGCTCGAGCGCCAGCGCCTGGATCTCCGGCGACATCTTCATCACCTCGTACAGCCCGACGCGACCGCGATAGCCGCTGGCGCCGCAACGACGGCAGCCGACAGGCTCGTACGCCTCCAGCTCCATGCGCGCGCGGTAGCCGCTCTGCTGGAGCACCTTGGCGGGAATGATCGTGCGGCGCTTGCAGTGCGGGCACAGCATCCGCGCGAGACGCTGCGCGACCACACAGTCGAGCGCGGAGGCGACGAGGAACGGCTCGATCCCCATCTCGATCAGGCGCGTGATCGCTGCCGGCGCATCGTTGGTGTGAAGCGTGGAGAGCACCAGGTGCCCGGTGAGCGCCGACTCCACCGCGATCTGCGCGGTCTCGCGATCACGGATCTCGCCGACCATGATCACGTCCGGGTCGGCGCGCACCATCGAGCGCAGGCCGGCGGCGAATGTGAGGCCGACCTTGGCCGAGACCTGCACCTGCGTGAGCCCCTGCATTTCGTACTCGACCGGGTCCTCGACCGTGATGATGTTCTTCTCGGGGGTGTTCAACAGCTGGAGCGCGGCGTACAGCGTCGTCGACTTCCCGGCACCGGTGGGACCGGTGACAAGCACCGCGCCGTGGGTCTCGTGGCAGGCGGCTTCGAAGCGCTCGCGGTCGTGCTCGGCCATCCCGAGCTTGTCGAGCTCGACCACGATCGAGTCCTTGTCCAACACGCGCATCACGGCTCCCTCGCCGTGGACGCTCGGCAGCGTCACCACACGCAGGTCGACGTGCCTGCCGTCGACCACCAGCCCCACGCGCCCGTCCTGGGGCAGCCGCTTCTCGGCGATGTTCAGCTCCGCCATGATCTTGATCCGCGAGATCACGCCGGGGGCCATCCGCCGCTGCACGCTCGTCACGTCCTGGAGCACACCGTCGACCCGGAAACGGACGCGCAGCTCGCGCCCGTCGGGGGCCAGGTGAATGTCGGAGGCGCCGCGCTCGATCGCCTGCGCGACGATCTGGTTGACGAGCTTGATGACGGGCGCGTCTTCGGAGGTCTCGTGCAGCGCGACGACCTCCGCGCCCTCCTCCGCCTCCTCGACGATCTCCGTCGTCTCCCCGACGACGTCTTCGAGCCGGTCCAGGCGCGAGATCAGGTTGGCGATGTCGTCCGCGGGCGCGACCGCTACACGGATCTCATAGCCGGTCATGATCGCGATGTCGTCGACCGCGAGCACGTTCGAGGGGTCCGCCATCGCCACCAGCAGCGTGCGCTTGTCCGCGAACGCCACGGGGACCGTCTGGTAGCGCTTGGCCACCGTCGTGCTGACGAGGTTGGCCGCCGCCATGTCCACCGTGAACACGCCGAGGTCGAGGTGCTCGAGACCGTAGCGCTCGGCCAGCGCGCGCGCGAGCGAATCCGGCGTCAGCGCGCCGCTGTCGATCAGCACACGCTCGGGCGTGGTGCCGCTGATGCGCGAGCTCTCCAGGGCATCGTCGACCTGCTTGCGGGTGGCCATCCCGAGCTCGACGATCACGTCCGTCAGGAAGCTCTGCGTCGAGCCGCGCCGCGTGGGCTTGGTGATGCCCGGGGGACCGTCTTGCGCCAGCGGCGGCGCGCCCCGATCGGCGCGCACGGGCGCGGTCGAGCCTGAGCCCGGCGCGCGCCCCTGCTGGCCCACCTCAGGCTGATCGGCGGGTGCGACCGGCTCCTGCGCATCCACCTCGATGTAGGGATCGCCGCCGACGATCGTCTCGAACTCGACGTCAGCTCCCGGCAGCGGGTCGAGCTGGATCTCCGACCCCGCCAGCGCGTCTTCGGCTCCCGCGAGCACATCCGCATCAATGCGCGGCTCGCCGGGGACACCGTCGCGGGCGACGGAGATCATGCGGTCGGCGCCGGCCGCGGGTCCTTCACCCATCCCGAACAGCGCGTGCAGGTCGGGACCGGCGGGCTGGGGCAGCTCGCTCATCGTGTCCGCTCCGCGGGTGGCCGGCCTGCTCCAGCGAGCGCTGGCGAGGAGCTAGCCGGCGCCGGTGTCCGGAGCACGCGCTGCGGCGCGCATGAGCTCGAGCGGCGGCGAGCGTCCGGTCCACAGCTCGAGGCTGAGCGCTCCCTGCGCGACCAGGATCTCGAGACCGTCGACCGTGCGCGCGCCGTGCGCCCTAGCGGCGGCGAGCAGCTGCGTGGATCCGGCGCTGTAAGCCAAGTCGACGACATATGAGTACTCACCGACCTGATCGAACGTGATTCCGAGTTGGTTGAGCGCCTCGCGGTCAGTGGCCGAGCGTTGTACGCCCGCCGGCGCAGACAGCCCTACGGGGGTGCAGTTGACGAGCACATCGGCCGGCCGCGGCATGCTCACGGCTCGCACGCCGAGCTCGCGCGCGAGCGTTCGTGCGCGCTCGGCCGTGCGGTTCCACACCGACACCTCAGCGCCGGCCTCGCGCAGCGCCCACACCGCCGCGCGCGCGCTACCGCCCGCGCCGAGCACGAGAGCGCTCAGCCCGGCTGGGCTGTCGAGTACCTGCGTGAGCGCGGCGAGCAGACCGGGAGCATCGGTGTTCTCAGCCTCGATCGCACCGCCGTCGGCGAACGTGAGCGTGTTCGCGGCGCCGATCTCGCGCGCGGCCCGCGACGCGCCGGTGGCGATCGCGAGCGCCTCCCGCTTGTGCGGGATCGTGACGTTGGCTCCCAAGAACCCACATGACCCCAGCGCACGCGTCGTCTCGGCGAACAGCGCCGGCGGGACCGGGAGCAGCTGATAGCGCCAGTCGCTCAGCTGGAGCGCGGCGAGCGCGGCATTGTGGATTGCGGGCGAGCGGCTGTGCGCGACCGGCCAGCCGAGCACCCCTAGGCGGGTCATCGTTTGCCCGTGAGCGTGCGCTTGCAGGTGGGAGGGCGCCCGCCGTTTTCGCGCACCGCCGCGTCGTAGGCGGCGGCGTCGGATTCGAACTGCGCGAGCGTGTCGGAGAACACCTGCTCGCCGCAGCCGTCCCTGCCAGCCACGTAGTACAGGTAGGCGACGTGCGCGGGATGCGCGGCCGCTTCGATCGACGCGTCCCCCGGGTTGGAGATCGGCGTCGGCGGCAGCCCGACGTGCGTGCGGGTGTTGTACGGCGAGTCGATGTGCAGCTGCGCCTCGGTCAGTTCGCCCGTGTAGGTGGCGATGCCGTCCGCCAGCTCGACCGCGTAGTAGATCGTCGCGTCGATCCCGAGCGGCATGCCGTCCGCCAGGCGGTTGTAGATGACGGCGGCGATCTTTGCGCGGTCGCTGGGAACCACCGCCTCGCGCTCGACCATCGATGCGACCGTCAGCAGCTGGTAGGGGGTTATGTGCAGCGCACGGGCGGCGGCGATCTGGCTGGAGCCGAAGTTTTCGCGGAACGCGAGGAGCTGCGCTTCGACCAGGCGGCTGACGGGCGCGCCCGTGATCATGTCGTAGGTCGCAGGGAACAGGAAGCCTTCGAGGTCGCGCGTGCCCTTGGGCGCGCCATAGGCGGCAGGGTCGAGCAGCGGCGAGCGCCTGGAGGCGGTCAGGTAGTCGCCGCGAAGCCGCTCGGCGACGGTGATCTGCGCGATCTGCGCGCGCGTCTTGCCCTCCGGGATCAGTACCTTCACGACGGGCGGCGCCTGCGCTTGCACGCGCTTTGAATGGTGCGCGCGTACCACCAGGATCACGGCCGCGAGCGCCGCCACCAGCGCCAGCAGCGCCGCCAGGCGCGCGGCGGGCGAGCGCGGGGCGTGCAGCCCCCGCCGTCGCGCGCGGGCGTGGCGGTCGCGTTCGCGTTCGGCGGTGGTGCGCTGAGCCGCTGAGGGTGATCGATGCCCGCGGGACAAGGAGCGGGAACCCTAACGCGGCTGCGAGGCGAGCCAGCTCTCGAGCAGGTGGGCGGCGGCGCGGGAGTCCTCTGCCGCGCGTGCGTGCCCGCCGCCCACGCGCTGCGCGATCCGCGTGGTGAAGCGCTCGTCGTGCATCTTCACCGGGACCTCGCCGCCCAGGCGCCGGGCCAGCTCGCCGGCGAAGGCTCGCGTCTCGCGCGTCTGGGCGCTGTCGCCGCCGTCGAGCGACAGTGGCAGACCGACGAGCACGAGCTCCACCCCGCGCGCGTTGATGAGCTCACGCAGGCGCGCGAAGCCGCGCTTGCTGGCCGGCCGCGGGAGCACCTCCAGCGGTGTGACGATCGTTCCGGTCGGGTCGCTGAGCGCGCAGCCGCAGCGCGCGCTGCCGTAGTCGAGCGCGAGCACCCGCATCAGCCGGCGAGCGCCGCCTCGATTGCCGTGCGCGCCTCCTCGAGCGCGTCGTCGAGCCGCTCCGGGTCGCGGCCGCCGGCCTGGGCGAGCGTGTCACGGCCCCCTCCCCCGCCGCCAACGCGCTCCGCCGCCCGCTTGACGATCTCGCCCGCCTTCACCCCGCGTGCGACCAGCTCGGGTGCGACGCTCGCCACCAGATGCACCCTGCCGTCGGCGGCCGTGCCGAGCACGATCGCCGCGTCGGCGATGCGCCCCTTGAGGCGATCGACCACATCCAGCAACTCCTTCGCGTCGTCGACATCGACGGTCGCCGCCAGCACGTTGCCCCCATCCACCGCGTGGGCGCTCGCAGCGAGTACGTCCAGGTCCACGCGCGCGCCGGCACGCGCTGCGCCAACTCCCTCCTTGATCTGCTTCTCCAGACGCCTGCGCTCCTCCACCAGCCTGCTCACCGCCGCCGGCGCGTCCTGCGGGCGCGTGCGCAGCGCCCTCGCGACGTCCCCCAGCAGCCGGTCGTGATCGCGCAGCAGCTCCACCGCGCGCGGGCCCGTCACCGCCTCGATGCGCCGCACGTTGGCTGCGCTCGAGGTCTCAGCGAGCACACGGAACGCTCCGATCTCGGCGGTGCTGCGAACGTGCGTGCCGCCGCACAGCTCGCGCGAGTACTCGCCGTCGCCGATCTGGACCATCCGCACGACGTCGCCGTACTTCTCACCGAACAGCGCCATCGCCCCGAGACGCTTGGCCTCCTCCAGCGTCGTCGTGATCGCGCGTACGGGGTCGTTCCAGGCGATCCAGCCGTTCACCCTGTCCTCGACGTCGCGCAGCTCCTCGGCGCTGAGCGCCTGGCCGTGGCTGAAGTCGAAGCGGAGCTTGTCCGGCCCAACGTAGGAGCCGGCCTGGCGCACGTGGCTGCCCAGGCGCTCGCGCAGGGCCGCGTGCAACAGGTGCGTGGCCGTGTGATTGCACTCGGTCTCGTGCCGTCGCAGGTGATCGACGCGCGCCAGCACCGAAGCGCCGGGGGTCAGCGAGCCCTGCTCGACCGTGACCTTCAAGACGCGGTCCTCGCCCACCGCCAACACGTCCTCGACCAGCGCAAGGCAGTCACCGTCCTCGCATTCGAGGACGCCCACGTCCGAGATCTGGCCGCCGCCGGCGAGATAGAACGGCGACTCGGCGAGCTTTACGAGCTGGCGCGCCCCGCCTGCGCTGCGCCCTGCGTCTGCCTCTGTGGGGTCTTGCGCTGCGTCGGGCTCGTCGGGTCGCAGCGCCACCACTGTGGTGCGCTGCTGCTCGGTCTCGTAGCCGGTGAAGCGCGTCGGCTCTGTGCCGTCGAGTGGCCCCACGCGCGAGGCAGCGGTCGACCGACCGAGGTTCAGCGTCACCGAGCCGGTACGGCTGCGCGTGCGCTGCTCCTCCATCAACTCGTCGAACTCGCCCTCGATCCCGAGCCCGTGCTCGGCCAGCAGCTCGCTGGTCATCTCGTAGGGGAAACCGTAGGTGTCGTGCAGGCGGAACACGTCAGCGGCGGGCACGCTTGCGCTTCCCTGCTCGCGGGCCTCTTCGATGTGCGCGTCGAGGATCGTCATGCCCTGGGTGAGCGTGCGCCCGAAGCCGTCCTCCTCGGCTGACAGCCACATGTCGGTCGCATCCGCGTGCTCGACCAGCTCGGGGTAGGCGCCGCCCATGATCTCGCGCACGCGCTCGCCGTAGCGGGTCAGGAACCCGGGCGCGAGCCCGAGCACACGCCCCTGCTGGATCGCACGGCGCATCACGCGCCGCAACACGTAGCCGCGGTCCTCGTTGGAGGGCACCACCCCGTCGGCCGTCAGGAAGGTCATCGCGCGCGAGTGGTCGGCGAGGATGCGCAGCGCGCGATCGGTGACCTGGCGCTCGCCGTAGCCAACCCCGGAGAGCCCCTCGCCGAGCTCGATCAGCGGCCAGAACTGGTCGGTCTCGAACACCGACTGCTTGTCCTGGAGGATCGCCGCCATGCGGTTCAGGCCCAGGCCGGTGTCGATGTTGTTCGCCGGCAGTGGCTTGAGCGTGACGCCCGGCGCGTCCGCTGCGGGCTCCTGGTCGTACTGCATGAACACGAGGTTCCAGTACTCGAGGAAGCGCTCGTTCTCGCCCCCCGGCAGGTCCTCTGGCGTGCCGTGCTCGACGCCCCTGTCGAGGTACAGCTCGGAGCACGGTCCGCACGGTCCCGTCGGCCCCGCCTGCCAGAAGTTCTCAGAGCGCGGGCAGCGTACGATCCGCTCGGGCGGTAGCCCGAGCGCGCTCCACAGCTCGATCGCCTCCTCGTCCGGGCCGAGCCCGAGGCCGTCGTCGCCTTCGAACACCGTCACCCAGATGTCCTCCGGCGCAAACCCGAAGACCTCGCGCGAGAGCTCCCACGCGAAGGCGATCGCCTCGCGCTTGAAGTAGTCGCCGAAGGAGAAGTTGCCGAGCATCTCAAAGAACGTCAGATGGCGCGCGGTGTTGCCTACGTTGTCGATGTCGACCGTGCGAAACACCTTCTGGCAGCTGGTCAGGCGCGGCGCGGGAGGCTTCTCCTGTCCGAGGAAGTACGGCTTCAGCGGGTGCATCCCGGCGACGGTCAGCAGCGCCGACGGGTCGTGAGCCGAGGGCACCAGCGAGGCCGAGGGGATGCGCCGGTGCCCGTGCTCCTCGAAGAAGCCCAGGAAGCGCTCGCGTATCTCGTCGGAGGTCATCTTCTTTGGATGTTAAGGGGGGTGAGCGGGCGGGCGGCCCCGACCACGCACCCTAGATGGTTGATTCCACGGCGATGTGCCGGTTTCTGGGGGTGGGGATGGTCGAGTCGGCCAAGGACGCAGGCCGAAGGCCTTGCTGGTGGCAAGGCCGAGGCCGAGGACGCCGGCCGGCGAAGGCCAGACGTGCCATCCAGCGGTGCATGGCCGTGGAATCAACCATCTAGCCCCTACCTCGCGCTGTGTCCCGCCTGCCTGCCCTGCCCTTGGGAGGGTCTGCCGAAGGGAAGGGGTCAGGCGATCGTGCCGTGGCCGACGATCACATCGCCGGCGTACAGGCACGCGATCTGTCCCGGGGCGGTGCGCTCGACGGGCTCGTCCAGCACGACCTCCACGCGCTCGTGGCAACCGACCGCGGGGGGGTCGCCTGCGCCCGTCGGGGTGCGCAGCCGGCAACCGTGGCGGCGCCCGTGCGCGCGCACGCGCAGCCCGTCAACGCAGTCACCGTCGCGATGCAGCGTCGCCTGCTCGACGCCGATCGCATCCGCGAGCAGCGCGTGGCGAGGTCCGACGGTGACCGTGTTGGTGTGCGCGTCGGTGGCGAGCACGTACAGCGGCTCGGCAGCGGAGATCCCGAGCCCGTGACGTTGGCCGACCGTGTAGGAGTGCGCGCCGCGGTGCATCCCGAGCGCACCGCCGTCGCGGTCCACGATCGCGCCGGGGCGGCGGCCGAGGCCGGCGTGGCGCTCCAGGAACTCGCCGTGGCGGGTGCCAGCCAGGAAGCAGAGATCCTGCGAGTCGGGCCTGCCGGCCACCGACAGCCCGGCCTGCTGGGCGAGCTCGCGCACGCGCGGCTTGGGCAGCTCGCCGAGGGGCAAGCGCAGGCGTGCGAGCGACTCGGGGGCGAGCGCGCAGAGAACGTAGCTCTGGTCCTTGTGCTCGTCCGCGGCCACTCGCAACAACGGCGTGGCGTGGCCGTCGTGCCCGCCCACGACGCGCGCGTAGTGGCCGGTTGCGAGCGTGTCTGCCCCCAGTCGTAGGCCGAGCTCGAGCATCGCGTCGAGACGGACCTTGCCGTTGCAGCGGACGCAGGGGTTCGGCGTCAGCCCGCGCGCGTGGTCGGACAGCCAGCCGTCGACGACCCCCGCGCGGAACTCCTCGCGCAGGTCGATCGACAGGTGGGGCATGCCCAGCCCGTGCGCGAGCTCGCGCGCGCCGCGCACCGCCTGTGCCGAGCAGCAGCTGAGATCGCCGTCGTTGTCCGCGTCCGACCACAGCTCGAGCGTCACACCCACCGCCTGCGCCCCGTCGCGGGCGACGAGCAGCGCTGCGACGGCGCTGTCGACGCCGCCGCTCATCGCCACCAGCGAGCGCAGCGGGTGGCTGGCGAGCGCCGCGTGCTCGCGTGCGGCGCCACCCAGAGCGCGGTGCAGAGCGTCGGCCGCGAGCTCGGCCGCGTGACGCTTGGGGGCGCTCAGCCCGCCGAGCTCCTGCGCGATCGTCTCCGCGCCCACCCGCGCAGCGTCGAGCAGCGGCGCGTCGCGCACCAGCGAGACCGTGGCGCTGCCCGCCGCCAGCGTCGCGCCACAGCCGCTCGCGTCGAAACCGGCGTCGCGGATGCGCCCGTCGCCGCTAAGCGGATCGAGCGCGACCGATACGCGGATCAGATCGCCGCAGGCAGCGCCGCCGGCTGCGCCGCTGACGGCGTCCGCCGGCGTGTGCCGGTATCCGAGCGGACGTTCGAGATGGTTGGCCAGCGCTTCGCAGGCGACAGTCACTCGAGCGAGTGTACGGCCAGGCGCGCGTACGTCAGGCGGGCGTGTTGCGAGCTTCGTCGATCGCCTGTTCGATCGACAGCGCGTCCTGCAAGCCGTTCAGCTCGATCGTCTGGCCGCTCTGGTTGACGATCAGGATCGTGGGGGTGGCGCCCACCTGAACATTTTGCGTGATCGAGCCGAAGGACGAGACTTCGCTTGCCGACGCGCGGAACGCGGCAAACGGCTTTTGCAGTTCAAGGCCAGAGCTTTCGAGCGCCTTGCGCACGCGAGGGACGCTGGCGACGGGACGGATCTGGTGGTGCACGGCTTCGAGCAGCTTGAGCTCCTGGTTCACGGCGACGTCGTCGCTGCCCTTCGGGTTCCAGAACAGGATCACCGCGATCTTGCCCTGGTGCAGCGCGCGTTCGACGTTCGCCTGATGGGCGGGGATGCCCTTGGCCGCGGCCGATGACCTGCTCGATGGCTGCTGGGCTGTGGCGTGGGCGGCGTCGAAGATGCGGAGGTTGTGCCGGGCGCGTGAGTGCTCGACGCGTGAGTGCTAGAGCTGGGGCTGCGCGCGCCCGTCGCTTCGCCGCTCGCCTCAGCGGACTTCGCTTCCAGTTGGCGGTTGTAGCTCTGAGAGGTGCTGACCGCGCCGTCGGCCTTCTGGATCGCGTGGCTGAGGCCCTTCAGGCCGGGGGCGTTGCCGAGCGAGCTGCGCTTGTGCACGCTCGCAGAGGCAGCGGGAGCTTTGCTGGCTGGCGCGGCCGCGACCGTTGAGGTCGTGGAGCTCGATTTGCTGAGCTGTCCCTGAATGGCGAACACCCATGCGGCGGCCAGCACGCACACGGCCACGAGAGCGATCACCAACGGACGGGAGAGCTGCGCCATCTCCAGGAGCTTCGGCATTCCCGGCGGAAAAGTTGAACGCCGAATCAGGCCTTGGACGCCTTCGGACGCTGCGCCCGGCGCGCACGGGTGCAGTTTTGCCTGCGCTGGAGGCGAATCTGGCCCTGCCTGAACTCACAGCGCGTGGTGACTGCGCAGCACCGCGTGTACGACCGCGTCGGGCGCGAGCGGCTGCTGCCCGCCGCCCTGCATGTCCTTGAGGACGGTCTGTTCCGCGCCCACGATCGCCACGTAGCGCGCGCCGAGCGCGTCGGCGTGACCGAGCTGCCCCTTCAGCGAGCGGCCGCCGAGATCCATCTGCGTCGACAGGCCCGCCGAGCGTGCCTCGCTCAACAGCGCGAAGCCGACAGCGCGCAGCTCCTGCTCGCCACCATCGAGCGCCACGAACAGCTCGACCGGGGCCGGGGCGGAGTCCGACAGCCCGGCGACCCCGCCTACCTCCGACAGCTCGCCGGCGAGGATCATCCGCTCGATCCCGGCGGCCCAGCCCATGCCAGGCGTTGCCTGACCCCCGAGCCGCTCGATCAAGCCGTCGTAGCGCCCACCGCCGCCGACCCCGCTCTGCGCGCCGAGGGCGTCGGAGGTGAACTCGAAGACGGTGCGCGTGTAGTAGTCCAGACCCCGCACGAGCGTGGGATCGACCTCGTAGACGACGCCGGCGACATCCAACAGCCGGCGCACCTGGGCGAAGTGCTCGGCGTCGGCGGCGTCGAGCTGCTCGAGCAGCAGCGGCGCGCTGCGCATCACCTCGCGCGTGCCCGCGTGCTCGGAGTCGAACGCGCGCAACGGGTTCAGCTCGATCCGGCCGCGGACGTCCTCGGACAGCTGCGCTTCGTTTGCGCGCAGGTGCTCCTGAAGGCGCTCGCGGTACTCGCCCCTGCTGCGCGCGCTGCCGAGGCTCGACAGCCGCAGTCGCAGGCCGCGGACGCCGAGCTCGTGCAGCAGCGCGGACAGCAGCGCGATCGACTCCGCGTCCACGGCAGGGTCCTCTGACCCGATCGCCTCCGCTCCCACCTGCCAGAACTGTCTGTAGCGGCCCGCCTGCGCGCGCTCGTGGCGAAAGAAGCACGACAGGTACCAGAGCTTCACGGGCTGGCGGCGCTTGTGCATGCCGTGCTCGATGTACGCACGACACACGGGCGCGGTGCCCTCGGGTCGCAGCGTCAGCGAGCGGCCACCCTGGTCCTCGAGCGTGAACATCTCCTTGCGCACTATGTCCGTGGACTCGCCGACGCCGCGCGCGAACAGCTCGGTCGCCTCGAACACGGGCGTCTCGATCCGTTCGTAGCCGGCGCTCTCGAGGATCGCGCGAGCGCGCGCCTCGAGGTTCGTGCGCTGCGTGGCCTGCTCGCCGAGCACGTCGTAGGTGCCGCGCGGCGCTTTGACCTTAGCCGCGCTCAACGTGCGGCTGCGGGCGTGTCCGCGGCCGAGCGATCGGCGCTCGTGCGCTGCTCGCCGCGCGTCCGCAGCTCGGCGAGGAACGGGTTGGTGGCCTGCTCGCGTCCCAGCGTGGTGATCGCCATGTGCCCGGGGTACACGACCGTCTCGGGCGGGTAGGCGTCGAGCAGCGTGCCGATCGAACGCTCAAGCGTCGCCCAATCCCCTCCCGGCAGGTCAACCCGACCGACCGAGCCCTGGAACAGCACGTCGCCGGACAGCAGCGCGCGCTGGGCCGGCGATCCGACGGCATACGTGAGATGGCCGGGGCTGTGGCCCGGCGTGAAGATCACGTCGATGTCGAGACCGGCGATGCTCAGCTGCTCGCCGCCGGCGAGCGAGTGCTCCGCCTCGTAGCTCTCGAACGGCCCGAACCCCGGCGGAACCCAGCTCATCACGTCTGCCAGCACCGGGCGCTCGATCTGCGGGCAGTACACGGGCGCTCCGGTGGCTCGCGCGAGCGGCGCGACCGCGCCGATATGGTCGAAGTGGCAGTGGGTCACGAGGATCGCCTCGATCTCGACGCCCAGCGAAGCGACGGCGTCGATCAGGCGCTCGGCCTCGTCGCCGGGATCCACGAGCAGCGCGCGCGTGGCGTCGGCGCCCGTGCGGACGATGTAGGAGTTCTCCTGCACGGGACCAACGGTGAACGCGCGCACGTCCAGGTTGCTCATGGCGACGCCGCCCTGCCGCCGGTCTCCCGCGCCTTCCTGCGCTGGCGGCGCTCATACACGAACTTGTCCGAGTAGTAGCTGATGACCGTGTAGAGCGCCAGCACAACCGGGAACAGGCTCACCGCCGCGTTGGACTGTTTGAGCACGATGATCACCACGAACAGCAGCACGACAGACGCGAGCATCGCCTTCACGAACGCGCCACGCCAGGTCGGGGGACGGTCGCGCTTGTCCAGCTGGCTCTCCTTCTCGCGCGCAAGTGCCTGGCGATCGCCGGTCTTCTCGGCCTTCGTGGGCTTGCGCCCGGTGCGCCCGCGGGACTCCACCACGCCTGCTGCGTTGCCGCGGTGCTTGGTCTGGCGTTTGCGTCTGGTCTGGGCCATCAACGGCAGCCTAGAGCGTTCTCGATCAAGTGGCGAGCGGGATCGAAAGCGACGAGCGGGATCTCCGGCGGGAAGCCCTCGAGCGCAGCGGCGGGCGCGAGGCCCACGAGCTCGGCGGTGGCGACCTGCGCGCGGGCTTGCACGGCGGCGACGATCGCCGCCAGCGGCAGCTCGAGAGGTCGCTCGACGTTCATCGAGACCTGCGCCACATCGCCGCTCAGCGCGACCGCGATCGCGCGCACGCCGGGCAGGCCGCGCTCGCCGCCCTCGCGGATCTGCGCTGCGATCGCGACGTGCGTCCTCGACCGTGGCGGGCGGCGCGAGCTGGAGGTTGAACGCCACCAACGGCGGCCTGGCGGCGAGCAGCGTGGCGCCCGCGCTCGGGTGCATCTGCCGTGGCCCGAAGTCGGGCGCGAGCGCGCCTTCTCGAGCGGCGATCCTCGCGGCCAGCCCCGCCACGCCGCCGCGTCTGAGCATCGCGCGGGTACGAGAGGAGCGGGGGTCCGACCCCGACAGCTGTCCGTAGAGGAACACGGGCACGTCGAGCTCGGCGGCGATCCGATCGCCTACCAGCAACGCCGCCGCGCACGCGGCGCCCCTGTCGCTCGGAGCCAGGTACACGAGCGGAACGACGTCGAGCGCGCCGACGTACGGGTGCTGGCCCGCGTGCGCTGCTCCCGGCCCCGCCCGCGCCATCACGTCGATCCGCTCCACCACAGCACGCGCCCCGCGCGCGAGCGCATCCGCCAGCGCCAGCGGAGGGCCCGCGAGGGTGAACACCGAGCGGTGGTGGTCGGCGTCGGTGTGCACGTCCAGCAACCGTGCGCCATCGACACCCGAGCCCGCGAACGCGTCAGCGACGGCCGTGATCGTCTGCGCGTCGCGTCCCTCCGAGACGTTCGGCACCGCGAGCAGGATTGGAGGCACCATCGCGCCGCGGAGGCTAGCGTCGGCCGCCGTCCCGAGCCTCGCAGCTAGACTCCAGCGTGATCCGGGCCGGAGTAGCTCAGCTGGTTAGAGCAGCGGAATCATAATCCGCGTGTCGGGGGTTCGAGTCCCTCCTCCGGCATGGCGGAAAGCCTGTGTTCAAGCCATTTTCGCGGGTTCGGCGACTAGGTGGATTTCCCTGTGATTTCCCTGGAGGGCCGCGTTGGGGGCGGGGGGCCGCAAAGGCAGCCCTGTAGGTCGAGTCGGGGGCGGTAGCGGTGCGTCGATCGTGCCTTCCCGTTTGCTTGAGCTAAACAACAAGAATATTGTAAGATCGCTCATGCAACAAGGATCGACATGACTTCTCCTGCTATCCCCCTGTTCGAGCGGCCGCTCAGCGAGCGGGCGTTCATTACGCTGAGTCGTAGCGCTATGGACGCCAGGCGTCATCCGGTCGTCCGTCTGGATGACGACATCAAGGCGCTGGACGCAACCACGGGCTCTCGGCGGCGCAGCCAGGATGCGCTGCGTCAGCTCAGCCGCGATGGCCGCTTGCGACGTGTAAGGCGAGGCGTCTACCTCCTGGTGGCGCCGACGGGATCGACCGACGTTCGTCTGCTGGAGCTCATCGACGCGGTTACGCCGAGGCCCTATCTCATTACTGCGGGTCGAGCGCTGACGGAGTTCAACCTCAGCGACCAGCACTTCTTTCGTGTGATCGTCCTGACCTCCCATCGCCTGAACGACTGGAGCTGGCAGGGCGATCAGGTCCGCTATGCGCTACTTGCCCCGGAGCGGATATGGGGCCTATACACACCGAATGGTCCCTCGATCGCCTTGCCCGAGAGGGCGGTCCTCGATTGCCTGGCAAACCCACGCTGGGGGGTGAGCGTGGCGCAGACGGCAGAGGCGGTCGATCGCGCCGTGCCCGGCCGCACGAGCCCCGAGCGCCTTGCCCGGGCGGCGGTGCGCTACGGGAGCGCCGCGGTGGCGCGACGACTCGGCTATCTGCTTGAGCTTCTGCATGGCCCGGTTGCCGCCGAGCCGCTGCTGGCGTTGCGAGGGCGAAGCCACGCCCACGTTCCGCTCTCCGCCTCCGCGCCGGATCGCGGGCCGAGCAGTCCACGATGGGGTCTGCGGATCAACGTCGATCCCGATGCCTTGCTCGCGCACAGGTTGGTCGGATGACTCTTCCTCGCCGCCTCATCCACAACGAGTACGACCTGCAGGAGCTCGCCGAACAACTGGACCGGCCGATCGAGTTGATCGAGCGCGACTTCGCGCTGGTGACGGTCGCTGCGCATCTTGCCGATCAATTCCCCGGCCAGCTCTGCTTCAAGGGCGGTTTTGTGCTGCGCCACGTCCGCGGGTCCGGCCGCTTCTCAGCCGACCTCGACGCCACCCGCACCAACCCTCCGAAGCACAAGATTGCCGCTGCCGAGATCGCTGAAACGATGAGGCGCGCCACCGACGAGCCCATGCTGCGCATCGAGCCAGGTGTGCCCGCCACCGACTCCCAGCACAGTCTCGACTTCGACCAGATCGCTTTTCACACGCCGCATCACGACGGGCAGATCGCTGTCGAGATCAGCTACCGGGAGGCCGTGGCCGACGAGCCTGAATGGACGGCCATCGGACTGCCCTACTATGCGCAGTTCCATATCCCCGTTCTGACCCTTGCTGAGACCGTCGCGGAGAAGCTGCGGACGTTGCTCCAGCGACAGCGACCGACCGATCTCTCGGACCTCGCGTTGATCCTCGGCCAGCACGACGATCAACTGGACCGCGCCCACGTTCGTCAACTCGCGCGCGAAGTTCGAGCTGGTCAAGCAGGGCGACCGGCGGGCGCGAATCGAAGCGAACGTGGAGCAGCTGCGCGGGGCTTATGAGCAGACGGTTCCTGGACTGGCGCCGGACGCGCCATCATTTGCCGAGGCGCGAGCGTTGGTGCTCGATACCCTCTCAACCCTGTTGCCCTGAAGAGACCCTCCATGCCCTGAAGAGACCCTCCATGATCCAAGTCAACTTCACCACCTTCGAGCTTGATTCGCGCGCCAAAGAGTGGATCGAGTGACGTGTTGCGCAGCTTCTTGCCGAAGTCTCGCTCTGTTTTCGCATTGCCCTCGATGGCTTCGGCCGGTGTTCTACTTCTGGGTGCCATTAGGCGGGAGCATCATCGCAAGGCGCGTGACGGCGGGGCTGTCGTCTATGTCGATCTCACCCGCACGCAGGCGCCCCTCGAACTCCTCGCCGCTCATGCCCAGGTACTTGCGTGCCTGTTCATCGACTCGCTGCACCCATTCCTCGGGGTTCAGCTCACGGATTTGGTTGTCAGTTCGGGTAGCCATTGGGAAGCTCCTTGGAGGAGTCGGTCGCGTGAATCGGCTCCTTGACCATCCATAGTAGGCGTCACGTCGATGTCATCGGTCGGTTCCGGCCATCCGCGTGCCTGGGTGGCGGCGCCGCCGATCACGACGTAGCGCACTTGATGGCGCTCAAGCGCGTCAAGAATGGCCTGGCGGCCCTGGTCTATATCCAGTGGTCGTCGGTCATGTCGTTGCCGGCGTTGGTTCCGCCGCTTGGCGTCGGTGCATTTCGAGGGTGGCCCATAGCGCGGGGACGGAGGCGCGGGCGCCGGTGTCCGGGGACGCCTCGGCGATGCGGATGAGGTCGAGCAGCGAGGCGACCCTGACGGACGTGTGCGGGGTGATCTGCATGGTCTCGGCGTCGCGCGCGAGGTCGCGGTAGCCGCGCGTGCCTGGCGGCAGCGGCGTGGCGTGCAGCTCACCGCCGGCGGGTAGCGTCCAACGCTGGGTCTGAGATGTGCCATCGGCGATCGACTTGGCACCGAGGCGTCGGGCGGTCTGCTCGATGCGGCGCAGCGCGGTCTCTGCGGGTACGACGTGCAGTGTGCGGGCGCCGAGCATGACCGGGGAGCCGCGCAGGGCGCCGGCGACATCGCCGATCACGACAAAGCGTGCCTGTCCCGCCAGCTCGGCGAGGGTGCCGATCGGATCAAAGCCCTCCGTGGCCCACGTCGGCGTCATGCGCCGCACGCGCTCGGCCGGGTCGAGGCGCAGCTGCCGCGCGATCTGCGCCTCGTAGGAGTCGTCGTAGCGCGCGATGCCGACGGTGAAGCTCAAGGTCGCAGGCTCGCAGCGCCTCGATGACGCTCTCAAGCGGCGGGTGCTGCTGCCCTGTCTCCCAGCGGGCGATGGTTGACTGCGGGCGCCCCAAGCGCTCAGCGAGGTGTTCCTGAGAAAGCCCCGCCCGCCGGCGGCCGGACACAAGAAGATCAGAACTACGCATAGCAAGATTATAGCGGAAGTAGCATAAAACGACGAACGGCCAGCAGCCGAGGTCCCAGCCGTTGAGTCCCCAGCTCGGGATCGCCTCCCAGCCGATGCGCTGCGCGAACGTCATGCGGTCGTCTCCGTCCTGTCCAGGCCAGCGGGTGCGTGTGGGCATAGCGCCCTCCTTTGGGTATGGGTGGCCCCGCCCGGTGCGGGGCTGGTCGCAGTCCCGGCCGCATCCCGAAGCGGATGCGAAAATGGACGGGCAAGCCGGCTCCCGCACATCGAGGCGTGCGTGACTACGCGGTGAGCTGAGTTCCGGCTTCTGCTGCGAGCCGCTGAGACGCCGACCATGGGCTCGCTGCTTCCGTCGCGCCGGCTCCAGTAGCGTTCTCGCGCGGGACTTGATCCGCCTCCCAACGCTTTATGGCTGGCCATCCATCCATTGGGTCGCTTCGTCCGTATACCACCGGCGGCTTGACCTTCCCCGTGTTCATCTCCTCGGCAAACGAGGCGTTGCCGTTTCGTGATCGGGTCCAGAACCTAGTCGAGAAGTCCCTCAACAGCCAGCTCTCCCGTAACCGACGGCCTGAGCATTTCGCGGTCTGGCGTTGGGAGGAGCGTGCTTCAACGACAGCCCCCTCCGGCGGCAACGCTAACGATCTCTTCGTCCAGATGGCTCGTGAAAGCAGCGTGACGATCGTCCTGCTACGAGACAAGCTGCGGCCTGGGACCAGAGAAGAGCTGATGGCGGTGAAGGACGACGAAGAAGTTGAGCTGAAGGTCCTGTGGTTCCCGCGTCATCGCCCACGCTTCTGGCCGGCGAGTGAGGTTGAGGGCTTTCTCACCAGCGAAGCCAGCAACGTCTTTTACAACCGCATTGTTCACCCCGACAGCGAACTCGCGTGGCAGGCGCTGGCCGCAAACGTGATCGACGTGCTCCTGATGGCCCTGCGAAGTACCGGTCGGAGGCCGTATGTCGCCCGAGTCTGAGAACGGCAGCCTCTTCCTCGACGCAGCGCTGTGGAATCTCCCGAGGCTGCGTCGCAACGCCGGCGAGGATGTCAACCATTTCGTTAATGCGTTCAGCCGACGGCTCGATCCTGACTCGATACCGGAGCCGCGTCGGCCGCTCGACATCGCGGCCGTTGGCGTAGCCGCGGACATCCAGCGAGACGCCGTGCGTGCACGCGAGATGTACGCGGCTCTCTCGGCGGAGCCAGAGCACGCTGGGATGCTGGGCATGTTCCTCTCGGCATGGTCGGTGACGAGCGACGATCCTGAGACGTTGACGGCGCCGCTTCGTGCGATTGAGGCGTTCGAGGGTCAGTCTCTCCTTCAAGCGCGTCTGTGCTGCAAGCTGATTGCAGCGGCTTTCGCCCACCGCTGGGACGACGCGCTTCCTGACCTTCTCTCTCGCGCGCAGGCGTGGGCGCCAGAGGGAAGCATGATCGCCGCGATGCTGATGATGGAGACGTACAACCTCCTTGGAGCCCGTTGGCCTCGGGATTGGGGCTACGAGCCCGACGAACTGACAAGCTACGATTGGATCAGGGAACTGGCCTGGAGCGCCACCGCGAAGAGTTTCGTCGGACAGCTCACCGAGCGCTCGCGCTCGCCTTGGACAATCACGATCGGGGCCGGATTCAGCGAGACCGACGATGCCATCGCTGCGTACATGCAGGCCGAGTGGGCAGGCGCGATCTGGCTCCGACGTGAGATCAGCCAGCAACTTGCAGCCCACATCCTGCTCGATGAGACGACGCAGCCCCGGCAGGCTGCCGTAGCAGTGTCGCTGTGGGCGCTCAGCGCGCCGAACGCAAGTACCATCGATGGCGTGGTCGAACTCGCGGAGGCGCGTTTCGATCACGACTCTGCGGAGGAGATCATCGCGCAGGTGAATCGCGGGGAGCCGCTGCGTCACTGGAGCGATGGTCCCCTGATCGACCTCGCACTGTCTATGTGGGACCTGCTCAGCGAGGGGACGACGATCGAGCTAATGGAGCGACTACCGCTATCTTTCTCGGATCATCCCTATGTCGTAAAAGTGGCGTCACTCTGGGCGCTCGCATCCTTGCGAGCGCCGGAGAGGTGGAACGAAAAGTTTGTGCGGCTTGATGAGACCCAGCGCCGACAACTCTTGCGAGGATTGTCCGTTCCGGTTGCAGAGCGCTTGCCGATCGAGGCTGCGCTGCGGCTCGTTCAGGACAACCCGAGACCGGAGGGAGACATTCACGATGCCCACGTTGTCGGTGTGCTCGCAGATAGCGTCGATCGACAAGGCGACGTGGATCTGTCCGTGGCACCGGCTGTAGCGATCGTGTTGCTTGGACGCGACGCGCCATCGCTCGTAAAGGGCGATTTGCTCGATCGCGCGCTTGGAGCGCTCGTAGCCGAGTGCCGAGTGGTTATGGACGATTCACGGAAGGGCAGTCGCGGCATGGGCAGCTATGAGCCGTTCGCGATGTTGGCGATCGGTTGCACAGTGCGCGCAGGTGGGCCGACACCAGATGCGCTCGCGGCCTTCGTCGAGGCGGCCACTGATGTTCGCGTGTCCGCCGACATACGATTCGAGGCGATCAGAGGGCTCACCGCCGTCGCGCACCATGCCGGTCTTCCGGCCGATGTCTCGGCGAGGATCAAGGACACATCGGAGGGCGGTGCCGGACCGCTATTTGAGTTCGTGACGCCGCGACTGCTTCACGTGGCACGTATCGCCCTGATTGTCGCGACGCAGAACGAGAACTTCGATGCCGAGATACTCACACTCGTCAGGGACGAGGAGCCTCGCGTGCGCCAGGTCGCGATCGAGGCCGCGGCTCTAGCACTACGCGACCGGCAGTCTGAGGTCCTAGAGGGCGCTATCGCCAGCGCCCTCTTTGACCCGGATGAGGCTACTGTCCGCATGGCGATTGGCGCAGCAGATGTCGTCGCCCTGAGAACGTCTGCGGTTCGGCTCGCGATCGGTGAGCGGTTGGTGACCCTCTTTGAGAAAGGAAGTCGCAGACTGAGGGCAGCAGTGGTGACCGCGGTGAAGAAGGGTCTCATGTCGTCCGAGCTCGATACTCAAGCGAGCGGACTGCTCACCAGCGCACTCGAAGATCGGTCGTTTCAGGTACGTAGCGCCGCATCAAGAGAGGCCGAAAGCAGCTCATGATGGGCGGGGCAGTTTCGCGATCTCATCCTCGATGCGATCATACCCATTATTGCGGAGAACCTTTTGTATCCCTTCGCGGATGACGGTATCTCGAACAACAAGGTCGCGTGAATCACGATCGCCAGGCGTGTTGATTTCAGCCCAAGGTATATTGGGCGTGTCTTGGGGTCGGTCGAAACTCTCAGGAATCTCGACACAGGTCTCCAGGGAGCGATCGCCGAAGTTGATCTGATAATTCGGACCGAGAATCGTTGGCACGGCGTCCTCGCAAACAAGCGGGAAGACCACTGTGCCAACCTCCTCTATAACCGTTGTTGCGAGAGTGTGTAGAAGTCCATGCAGTTGCGAGAGTGACAGGCGGAGTCTGGAAGCCTGGCTGTCCGTTCCCGCGGCGCTCTCGATAACGTCAAGGACGCTGGCCGGACCCCGTTCATCGGTCCACCTGCTGTGAGAGCTGGTGGTTGGTTGGTTCCTGCAGGGTAGGGCTGCCGCCGGCGTCGGACGGAGCCGGCGCGTAGCGGCGGCGGAGTTCGGCGCTGGCGAGCGCGGCCTCGTGGACGGTCTCCCAGCCCGTCCTGAACGCCGTCGGGGTCATCATCCGGTGCGCTCGGTGCGGCCGGTAGCGGTTGTAGTCCTGGCGGAAGTCCTCGATCATCACCTTCGCCTCGGTCAGGCAGCTGAACACCTCGACGGAGAGCAGCTCGTCGCGGACGCGGCTGTTGAAGCTCTCAACGAACGGGTTCTCCCACGGGCTGCCGGGCTCGATGAACGCCGCGCCGGTCCGGGAGAACCTGCACCAGTCTCTGAGGGCGTTGGACGTCATCTCCGGCCCGTTGTCACAGCGAACGAGCTCTGGCCGGCGACCTTGCTCGGCGACGATCCCCTCGAGCACGTCGACCACGCGGTCGCCGTCGATCCGCCGCTCGGCCTCCATCGCCAAAGCCTCGCGGGTGAACTCGTCCACGACGTAGAGCAGCTTCACCGCGCGGCCGTCCTCGGTCACATCGAACTGGAAATCAAACGCCCAGACGTGATCGGGTCGCTGTGCCCGCAGCCGGTCCCCAGGCACGGTCGATTCACCGCGCCGCTGGCGCTTGCGGCGCTTCTGCGGCACACGCAGCCCCTCCTCGCGCCACAGCCGCTGCACCCGCTTGCGATTGATGCTCCAGCCCTCCTGCAGCAGATGCTGATGTGCCTGGCGGTACCCCCACCGCGGCCGCTTGCGGGAGAACGCATGCAGCTGCGCTCGGATCGCCGCGTCATCGACCGCGACGGCCGGCTCGTGACGTTGCGTGGACCGATGCTGACCAGCCAGACGACACGCCCGACGCTCGGAGAACCCAAGCCGCCCCTGCAGCGCAGCAACGGCTCGACGCCTACGGGCCGGGCTCAGAAGTTTCCCCGCGACAGCTCCTTGAGCCCCTGGATATCCAGCGCCTGGTCGGCCACGATCCGCTTCAACCTCGCGTTCTCCGCCTCCAGCTCCTTCAATCGCTTCACGTCCTCGGCCTTCATCCCGCCGAACTGGTTGCGCCACCGGAAGTACGTTTGTTCGGACACCTCCAACTGCTTGGTCACCTCCGGCAACTCCAGTCCCTCGCCGAGAAGCCTGTCGGCCTCCCTCAGCTTCCTGACAACCTGCTCCGGCGTATGCCTGCGTCTCGACATGCGATCGCTCCTTCAACCCATTCAACAGGGTCATCGAAGCTCTCACAACACCCGGACCGATCCCAGGGGGTCCCGCCAACGCATACGACGCGTGTACCGAACTGAAATCCTGGGGGAAGTTGAAGGGTCGCCTTTGCCCGCAGCATGAAGCCGGCATCAAGAGATGTGCCCCAGTCACGCTTGAAGGTAACTACTACTTCGGCTTAGTAAATAGCCGTCAGGCCGCTTTGGCGTAGCGGACTTGTTTCTCCTCGAAATACCGTGCGACGATCCTGGGTGTCTTCTGGCGGGAGCGTAGGTAGCTGCGGGTGCCTTCGATCAACTCGGTCTGGGTGTGTGGCCGGCGTCGGCCGAGGGCGTTGGTCTTGACATCCTGGTTGAGGAGCTCGGTCGGGTTCAGCTCCGGTGCGTAGCCGGGCAGGAACTGCAGCTCGATCTGCTCGGCGTGAGCCTCGACCCATGCTTTGACCTTTTTGGAGCGGTGCACGGGATGGCCGTCGAGGATCAGGATGATCTTCTGTCCCGTGCCCTGGCGGACCAGACGGCTCAGGAAGTCGATGAACACGGCGGCGACGAATTTCTCCTTGAACACCCGGAAGGAGAGGTGCCCCTTGTTTGAGATCGCGCTGATCACGTTCGTGCCAAAGCGCTGACCGGTGCCCTCGATCACGGGGGTCTTGCCGACCGGGCTCCACGAGCGGCCCGCCGTGTGGTCGGAGCGCAATCCCATCTCATCCGTCCAGAGAATCAGCGCCTTTTCGTGGTGCGCACGCGCTTTGATCGCCGGGTAGCGCTCGGTCAGCCACCGCTCGACTATCTCAGGGTTCTGCTCGAAAGCACGCCGGGCGGGCTTCTGGGGCCTGAAACCCCACGAGCGCAGATACCGTCCCGCTGTCTTCTCCGCGACACGGATCCCGTACCGTCGGTCGATCAGCTCACACACCAGCTTGTAGGACTTGAAATCAGCGAAGTACGCACGCAGACGGCCGTCGGCGAAGTCACGGAGCGGAGTGTCGGCGCCGAGATCGCGGTACATGCGCTCGGTCATGGCGTTGTAGCCGGCGAGCGTTGAGCGCTTGAGGCCCTTGTCGCGTTCGCGCTCAGCGATCGAGCCGTAGAGAGCGTCCGCGAGCGTCGCCTGCTGCTCGTCGGGCTCGGGGAGCTCGACTACGGTCTCCAGTTCGCGCAGGATCGCGTCTAGCTGCTCCTCGGCGTCCTTCGGCGTCAGGTGCTCGGGCGTCGGGCGGGGTCCGTTGCCTGCCCGCCAGATGATCGCGCCCCGCTGCGACCTTCGGCCCGAGTCGCGGACGTGCGCCGGGCCGAGCCGGCGTCCGCCTCGTTCGCCATCCTGGTCGTACCAAAAGGCCCAATAAGACCGTCCGCCACCCCTCTTGTGGGGGCGGACCTGTAGATGCCCCGTGGGGCGAGATTTGCCGCTCATGTTGCTGTAGACCTCCATCGACTCGAACCGGCCAAGGAGGTTCGAGTCGAGAGGCAGATTTCTCTAGGATTTCTAGAGAGGGTCGCGCCCAGGCTGAAATAGGGCCTGTATCTAGGCCCAAAACCCGCTTAGTTGAGCCAAATCGAGGTCGAGGCGCGCGAATCATAATCCGCGTGTCGGGGGTTCGAGTCCCTCCTCCGGCATCGCAAAAGGCCTGCAAATGCGCGTGTTTGGGTAAGCGTTCAGTGGGTCTGCTCAGGTGAGTAGCGGTGCGGGATCGCCGCGGGCGTGGGCGGCGATGGCGTCGCTTAGGTAGGCGAACAGCGAGCGGCGCTGTAGCCGGCAGGTGGTATGCGCCGAGAGCAGCCGGGCCGTGCGGAGCTCGCCACCGTCGGACTGGCTGCCGAGGCAGAGCTTGCGGTAGATGACGGCGCTGCGCAGCGCGCGCTCGGCGTGGTTGTTGGTCGGCTCGACCCCGGCGTGTGAGGCGAAGGTCCACAGGGCGGGCCAGGCTTTCAGGAGGTTGCGCGCCATCCCGCGGCAGCGCTTGTTGCGCGCGCGCTTGGCGGCGTAGGCGCGGATGATCGGCTTGTACTGTCGCTGCAGCGAGCGGATCGTCCGTTTGAGCCCGCGGCGGTCGCCGGTGTGCTGGAAGACCTCCCAGGCCCAGAACACACGCTCGCACAACGCAAGGCCTAGCTCGCCGAACTCCTTCTCGGCGGCGAGTCCTTCGGCGTGCGCCTTGAAGTCGCGGCGCAGATGCGCCCAGCAGAGCTGACGACGGCGCAGCGGCAGGTGCGCATAGGCCCACCAGCGGTCCGAGGTCACGATCGCGCTCGTGTCAGCCAACAGCTTCTTGGCGTGATCCTCGTGCCGGTCACGCTCCACCGAGAAGTGGGCGTGGTCTTGGTCGAAGATGCCCCACAGTGTGCGTCGGGCACCGGCGGTGCGCCAGCCAGTCTCGTCCATGTTCAGCGCCCGCGATGAGCGCAGCCTCCCCAGCAGGTCGGCGTGCGGCTCGGCCAGCGCATCCGCCACTCGGGTGAGGATCGCGTCCACGCTGCCAGAGCTGATCCGCGCGCCGAACAGCTCTTCGCAGAGCTCCACGGCGTCATCGCGCGAGACACGGTTGCGCACCGACACCGTCGCCACGGCCGCCTGCAAGCGAGGCCCGAAGGAGCTCTTGGCAACCTGCGGCGGTAGCTTGCCACGACGGCGCCCGCCACACGCCGGGCAGCGCAGCCGCTGGCAACGATGCTCGACCACCCGCACCGTGATCGGCGGAGCTCTTCGACCTGGTGGCGCGCCGGCTTGCCCACCGCCCGTCGCTCCTCGGATGAGAACACGTTGGCGGGACCCCCTGGGATCGGTCCGGGTGTTGTGAGAGCTTCGATGACCCTGTTGAATGGGTTGAAGGAGCGATCGCATGTCGAGACGCAGGCATACGCCGGAGCAGGTTGTCAGGAAGCTGAGGGAGGCCGACAGGCTTCTCGGCGAGGGACTGGAGTTGCCGGAGGTGACCAAGCAGTTGGAGGTGTCCGAACAAACGTACTTCCGGTGGCGCAACCAGTTCGGCGGGATGAAGGCCGAGGACGTCAAGCGATTGAAGGAGCTGGAGGCGGAGAACGCGAGGTTGAAGCGGATCGTGGCCGACCAGGCGCTGGATATCCAGGGGCTCAAGGAGCTGTCGCGGGGAAACTTCTGAGCCCGGCCCGTAGGCGTCGAGCCGTTGCTGCGCTGCAGGGGCGGCTTGGGTTCTCCGAGCGTCGGGCGTGTCGTCTGGCTGGTCAGCATCGGTCCACGCAACGTCACGAGCCGGCCGTCGCGGTCGATGACGCGGCGATCCGAGCGCAGCTGCATGCGTTCTCCCGCAAGCGGCCGCGGTGGGGGTACCGCCAGGCACATCAGCATCTGCTGCAGGAGGGCTGGAGCATCAATCGCAAGCGGGTGCAGCGGCTGTGGCGCGAGGAGGGGCTGCGTGTGCCGCAGAAGCGCCGCAAGCGCCAGCGGCGCGGTGAATCGACCGTGCCTGGGGACCGGCTGCGGGCACAGCGACCCGATCACGTCTGGGCGTTTGATTTCCAGTTCGATGTGACCGAGGACGGCCGCGCGGTGAAGCTGCTCTACGTCGTGGACGAGTTCACCCGCGAGGCTTTGGCGATGGAGGCCGAGCGGCGGATCGACGGCGACCGCGTGGTCGACGTGCTCGAGGGGATCGTCGCCGAGCAAGGTCGCCGGCCAGAGCCGTTCGCTGTGACAACGGGCCGGAGATGACGTCCAACGCCCTCAGAGACTGGTGCAGGTTCTCCCGGACCGGCGCGGCGTTCATCGAGCCCGGCAGCCCGTGGGAGAACCCGTTCGTTGAGAGCTTCAACAGCCGCGTCCGCGACGAGCTGCTCTCCGTCGAGGTGTTCAGCTGCCTGACCGAGGCGAAGGTGATGATCGAGGACTTCCGCCAGGACTACAACCGCTACCGGCCGCACCGAGCGCACCGGATGATGACCCCGACGGCGTTCAGGACGGGCTGGGAGACCGTCCACGAGGCCGCGCTCGCCAGCGCCGAACTCCGCCGCCGCTACGCGCCGGCTCCGTCCGACGCCGGCGGCAGCCCTACCCTGCAGGAACCAACCAACCACCAGCTCTCACAGCAGGTGGACCGATGAACGGGGTCCGGCCAACGTGCCCGCAGCGGCAGCGCTCCGGCCAGTGCTCGATGATCTCATCGACCGCCCACGCCGGCAACAGCGGACGTCCGTGGCCCTCGTGGCCATCCTGGGCACCGCGCTTGCGTCCCGACGGATCCTTGCTGCGTGACGGCGAAGAGGGCGGATCGGTGCTCGGAGGAGCGGAGGAGTTCCGCGAGGAGCGATTCAGCTTGCGCTCAAGCTCACCGATCCGCTCGTCCTGGCGCGCCACCCGCTCCTCCAAGCGGCGAATCTGCTCGTCCATCCGGAGCAGGACAGCCACCACGACCTCGCGGCCCTCGTCATAGATCGCCTCCGCCTCGGCGCGGTCCACGCCACCAAGTTCGACGCGGCGGGATTATGTCCCCCAACCCCACTGAACGCTTACGTGTTTGGTGTTTGGAGCTTGGTTCACGGCGGCCGGCTGGGAGCGCTCCCTGGCCGGAGCCCACTTGAGCGGCCGTCAGGACCGGGGAGCAAAGCCACGCCCGATCCACGCCCGGTAGGCGTCGTAGAAAGCCGCGAAGTTGCCAGACACGATGACCGCTGACTCGTGCACCTGTTCGGCAGTGGCGGTCGCGTATTCGTGGACGAGCATGCGCCGCAACTCACGGAGTCGTTGCGGTCGGCGCGTCAGCTCGGATGAGATCACACCGGCGCCCCTCAGCGCATCGAGATCGCGCCTCGCGTTGGTCTCGTCGCGACGCCCACGAAGCTCGGCAAGCTCCAGCCCGAAGGCGGAGAGCTCGGCGATGTAGTTGTAGAGCTGGTCGACGCCCCGCTCGACCGCCTTGACGCGGTTGAGCTCGACGGGATCCTCGGACGAGTAGGCAGCACGGAAAGCATCAAGGTCGAAGTCCTCGCCGAACTCCGCCATCGCCGTGAGCAGCGCGAGCAGATGGCGGCGCACGTCGCTGACTCGATCGCCGATCTTTGCCTTCAGCGCCCTCGCACGTTGGAGGTCATTCGCCTCGAGCGGAGCGGGGACCGGTTCGGCGGGAGTCATGCGGCGTGATGATCGAGATCGGGCTCGTCGTCAATCGCATCAGTCGAGGATCGTTCGGCACTACGGGCAAGACGCCGCCACCTCGGAGCGCGCTTCCCGAGGGCGGACCAAAGATCCTCTCGATCGACAAGCACACGTCCATGATCGATCACGTCTGACATGAGCACCGGTGAGGTCTGTGCGTCTGAAAGTCGCACAAGCTGCATCTCGCGGCCAACGCGGCGGGAGAGCCGCTCGGCCAGCTCAGCCAGGCGGCCCACGTCCGGATCGCTCAACACAACCAGGACATCGACATCCGAGCGCTCGCCGTCGTTTCCGATGGCCGTCGAACCGAACAGCACAGCGAGCCTGACGTTCGGCTCGGTGCGAAGCGCCGCCCGCAGCGCCCGCAACAGCTCCCAATGACTGCGCAGATACGCCTCCTCGCGAAATGTGATCCGAAACCGGCGCGGGCTCAGACGCTCTCCGCGCACCAGCCCCTCGGATACGGCGCGTCGGAGTGTGCGCTCCGGGATCTCAAGTTCGGATGCGGCTAGCCCGAGAGACTCCACGCTACGACCATATCGTCGTATGGCCGATAGTTCAAGCCGGTATGGCCGCTAAATGCCGGTGGTATGGCCGATCCCAACAATCACAGCGAATCATGATCTGCGGTTTCGAAGCGACGTCAGCGATCGTGTCCGTGATCGTCGAGTGGGGATCGGATGCCCGACGTCGCACCGTCAGACCTGCCGCGCCCGCACGGCTGTTCCGTACGCGCAGATCTCTGTCCAGGTCGAGCCGAGCTCAGAGGTGTCGAAGCGGAAAGCGATCACCGCGTTCGCACCTTTGGCCTCCGCCTCCTGCACGAGCCTGTCGGTCGCGTGTTGGCGGCCGTCCGCAAGCATCTTGGTCATGCCCTTCAACTCGCCACCGACGAGCGACTTGAACCCCGCACCGATCTGGGAGCCGAGATTACGCGAACGGACCGTCAGCCCGAACACCTCGCCAAAGACCTCCTCGATCTCATAACCCGGAAGGTCATTCATCGTCGAGATAACCATACGACGAGAACGTACCAGCATCACGACTCGACTCAGCGAGGCGCTGCGCAGCGGCACGCGCCTCGTAGAGGTCGGTGTAAGCGGTGGTTCGTGCGACCAATCCCTGCTCGCACTCCAGCACCCACGCTTCCAGCATTTGCACATGGCCAGTGGTGCCCAACGGACGACCGCTTTGGCGGATCACCGCGCACACCACGTCGCCCCCGAGATCGTGAACCTCTTGCAGCGCGAATGCCAGGTCCTCGAATGCGGCGAACCAGTCCTCGAGGAACGCGCGTATCGCTTGGCGGCCCTCGAAGGTCAGCCCGATTGCCGACGCCTGAAGGACCGGGTCGCGTACGCCGAGATCGATGATCGCGTCAACATCGCCGCCGTCAAACGCCTCGACCAGTCGGCGCGTCAGCTCGACAAGATCCGGGGTCGCGGGCTGCTCGTACATGCCGTGAGCAAGTATCCCGCAGCCGCAGCCGTGGAAGCCGGGTCCGTGGGTCGGCGGGCAGCCCGGCCTCAACCAGGTTTGCGCACAGGCCGATCGGGTAGTCGCCCTCGTGGCAGATGGGGTGTCGGCGACCCGGGCGAGCAATGGAGGAGGAGCCCGGGTCGCCGACTGGGAAAGCCGTCCCTGGCCGCGCAGCCAGTCTAGGGCAATCCGCTGCTAGCGCGATTTCGTCGAGTGGCGAGGTGGGCCTAGGCGCGTAGGGACGCCCAGTGCTTTGAGGTCGGGATAGTGGCTGGTGAAGCTGAACGCGGAGTAGTAGTGCGGTAGCGGTTCCTCCGCCTGGAACCCGAGCGTGATCACGGTCCCCGGCGGGATCCTCGCGCCGGCAGGTGGAGAGCACGTGTTGCAGGAGAAGCGACCGCGCATGGCGAGCACGTACATCGGCTCGTTGGTGCACGACGGCGTGGCTTCGCAGCTCGGTTCGGTCGCGCCTGGATCCAGGTGCCGCAGCGCCGTCATTCGCGTCGTGCTGACCGCCCAGATGTCGTATGGGTGGCGGTCTCCCTCGGCAGCCGCGACGGTCCTCGCCTGCTCGAGTAGGGCAGTCCTGGTGTTGGACGGGATGTTCGCCGGCGCCGCCAGGGCGGCGTTCCCAGCAGCCAACGCCGTGACTCCGATGGCCAGAACAACGCCGATCGCGCGCACCCGCGGAGCGTACCGCGTTCGAGGCCGACCGACTAGCAGTTTGGCCGGCGCCGTCAGACCGCGGCGCCGCGAACGCATGTGACTCCCCCAGTGCCGGGGGTCCCCCCGGGGAGCCATCCCGAGGGACCCCCGGCTGGAGGTAGGCGCGGCGCCGATGTGGGGCCGGCGCTGCGCCTGGCTTGCGCACCAGGACATCATGCGCTTGATGCCGCTGGGCGGCGAACACGATACACGGCCTTCAGTCCTAGGACTTGACACCCTGGACTTTGCCCCTAGGACTACGACATGTTTATAGAAGATGGTGCAGCAGATAGACCTGGTGCTGGCGACGCTGCTGAAACGACTGCGCGAGGAGCGGGGGCTCACGCAGGAACAGCTCGCGTTCGAGGTGGGCATCACGGCTTCCGCGCTTTCACGCATCGAACGCGGGCTCAACAGCCCCGGCTGGATGACCGTGAGACGGATCGCGCAGGCGCTGGAGGTCGGCCTCGTGGAGCTCGCGACGGACCTGGAAGACGGCAGCTGAGATGTGTCTCAGCTGTGCTCGTGCAGCCGTGTGCCGGGTGAGTGCACAGATCGGACGGCGGCGCGTCTGAGGATCGGCGCCACGGCACCACGCACGTTCAGCACGCCGTACCAGCTGCGCGCGACGAACCCCGCGAACAGCGCTACGTACAGCCCACCCCAGTACACGAACGGGATCAGCACCATCGGCCGCGGCAGCGTGCCCGCGCGCAGCGCGTAGACGAGCGTCACGAGCACCGTCAGCAGCACGGTGGTTTGCGGCAGCGTGTGGCCCCAGTGCCAGCGCGGGTCGTCGTGCTTGCGCGTGACCTTGTAGATGGGCTTGCGGCCCGGGCCGCCGAGCACCGCCTGGATCGAGGCCCTCATGAAAACGGGCGCGAGCCCGCTCCAGATGATGCGCACGCGCCACAGCTCGCGGACCGGGTGGCGCTGGCGGCGCCGGCGGTCGTTGTAGGGCCGGTTGATCGCCAGCAGCCATGCCTCCGTGGCAAGCACGATCGGCAGCATGTGCACGAGAAAGCTCTGGCCGCTCGCTTTGAACGGCACGTACCCGAGCAGCGCCCCGACGATGCTCGGGAGGTACACGAGCACCGTGAACGAGTGCAGGTAGTAGCAGAGCAGCTCGTAGAACTGCGCGCGCTGGCGCAGGCTGAGGCCGCTCAAATCCCCCCAGATCATCAGCCGCACGGTGTCGATCGCCCACGTGCCGCGTTGCTTGTACACGTTCGGGACATCCTCCGGCGAGTGCTGTCCCATCGCGCCCACGATCGGCAGGTAGCAGCTGTGCCAGCCGCGGCGCAGCGCCTCGACGCCCGACTGAAGGTCCTCGACCAGGTTCCACGCGGGGAACAGACCGATGTCCTCGAGCGCGACGCGTCGCCAGACCAGGCCCGAGCCGCACGGGAACGCCGCGTTGGCTGCGTTGCGCGAGAGCATCTGACCGCGGTAGAACATCGCCTCGCGGTTGTTGAACGGGTCCCCCGCGCTGACCTGCGATTCCTTGATCGTCTGCACGTAGCCGAGCCGCTCGTCGTGCTCCAGCTGGCCGACCGCCTGGCGCAGGAAGGCGTTGGAGCCCAGCTCGTCATCGCAGTCGCGCGTCTCGATGTAGCGCAGCTCGGGATGCTCCTGGAGCATCATCGTCACGGCCGAGTTCAGGTTCCCGGCCTTCGCCGCGCCATCGCGGCCGGGGGCGAAGCGCGGCGGCGGCGAGTGATAGATGACCGGCCAGCACGTCAACGCGCGGGCCAGGTGGGGGTCGTGCCCGTCGTCGCTGACGACCACCACCATCCGCTCGCGCGGCCAGTCCTGCCTGAGCACCGAGGCCAGGGTGCGCAGCACCATCGACACCGGCTCGCCGCAGCAAGGGATGATCACGCCGACCGATGGCTCCGCGCCGCGCGGCAGCGGGTGGGGCTCGGGAACCGCTCGCCACCAGTGGTTGAAGATGCTCAACAGCGTGGTCAGGAGCGTGAACACGTTCGCCACCAGGAACGGCCACGCCAGCCACGGCAGGTGCTGGTTGAGCGACGTGAACAGCCACGGCAGGTAGATGGCCGCTGAGACCACGTACGCGATTCCGGCGCCCCGCACGAGCCAGTGGCGGCTGATCGGCGGGTAGTCATCGCCGAACGCGCGCGCAGCGCGCGCCATCGGGCTCGAGGGTGCCAGCGAGCGCACGGGCGCAGCCGAGCGCGACGGCGGGTCTCCCGCGCGTCGTGTTGGGGTGGAGATAGTCGACACCGCTTCGAGCATCGACATGCACGCCGCTTCAGCTTGAGAGTCACGTCAGTCCAACGGCCTCCAGATCGGGGCTCCAACGGCCTCCAGATCGGGGCGCAGCGAGCGCGCGAGGATTTCTCCGCAAGCTGCGGGATGAGCGCCCCGAGCCCCTTGCAATCGGGCGGGGACATGCCTAGGTTGCCTCTAGACGCGGTTCCCGAGCCGTCAAGAGCGAGGCCACTGAGGTGTGAGGCCGCGCCACCCGAACCGAAGGGCCCTCGGGCCTGAAGGCAAGGGTTCCTCGAGCGGCTCAGGGCCGCGTCGCTTTTGTTGGAGCGATGCTCGCCCGCGCGTGTCCGCCGGGCTCGCGGGACGGCGGCGACCTGGCTAGGACTTGGCTACCAGCAGGGCTGGTAGCGCCGGCCGTTGAGCGCCAGGTTGAAGCGCGCGCCCATGATCCCGGCGGCGTTGTCGCTGGCGCAGAACTTACGCGTGGGGGTGCGGTACTCAGCGTTCAGCACCGGCTTGCCTGCCGCCAGGTAGGGCTCGAAGTCGCCGCATTCGTGGTACTGGTTGCACTGCTCGGTGAGCGCCCCGTCGAAATAGGATTCGAGCTCGGGTGTCTGTTCGCCGTCGTTCTTCTGGAGCACCGCCATCCCGAGCGAGTGGACCTCGTCGGCGACCCACTCGTTGTAGGTGAGTTGCTCGGCGGCCGTCAACGGGAAGCCGCTGTCGTTGGCGTAGCCTTCGATGTTGTCCGGCTCGACCGCGTCGAAGCCCTTTTCCTCGCACATCTGAAAGCGCGCGGTCATGATCGGCTCGAGCACGCTCAGCTGGCGTATGTCCAGCCAGCGCTCCCCCGGCCATCCGTTGTAGCGCCCGAGCACCGATTCCGGGAACTCCGAGTAGTCCGGGCGGAAGTCCTCGGCGGTACCGACGTCGATGTAGCAGATCACGTGCTTGCCCTGGCTGTGCAGCGCCGCCACCTCGGCTGCGCTGTTTTCGAACCCGTCGATGTCGTACGCCGCCACCGGCTCGCCGTTCCTGACGCTGCCCTGGAGCTGCCAGTACCAGGTCAGGTGCTGCGGCGGCTGCCACCAGCCTTCGGCCTGTGCCTGGCCGGCGCCGAGCAGCAGAGCTGCGCACATCAGCGCCACAGTCATTGCAGCAGCACCCTGCCGAGCCCGACGCGATCCCATCAGCCCCACGCCCGCTCATGCTAGAGCAGAGCGCCGGCTCTTAGCGCGCCCTTACGATCGGGTTAGCGATCGTTCAGTGCACCACGCGACGATGCTGTCGTGCTCGCTGCTGTCATCGACTCGCTCGCCACCGCCGTCGGCCCACACCTCTACTGGATCACGAGCCGCGCGGCGGGTATCGCCGCGTTGCTGCTGGCGAGCCTGTCGGTGTGTGTCGGGCTGCTGATGAGCGGCCACGTGCTGAGGATCCGTAGACCTGACCTGCGCGTGACCCACGAGGCGCTGTCGCTCGCGACGCTCGCCGCGCTGGTCGTGCACGGCCTCAGCTTGCTGGGCGACAGCTACCTGCACCCGAGCCTCGGCGATGTCGCGATCCCGTTCGTCAGCGGATACCAGACGCTGTGGACGAGCCTCGGCATCGTCGCCTTCTGGATGCTGCTGTTGCTGGGTCTCTCCTACTACGCGCGCGGCCTCATCGGCGTGCAGCGCTGGCGCAAACTACACCGCCTCACCGCGCTGGCGTGGCTGCTCGGGCTGGTTCACTCGCTGGGGGAGGGCACCGACGCCGGGCAGACCTGGTTCCTCGTGACGATCGCGATCGTGGTCGTCCCCGCGGTGCTGCTGCTGCTCGCGCGTACGGTGGGGTCCGTCACCGACACGCGCGCGACCCGCGCCAGCGCACCGACACCCTGGACGGCGCGATGAGCCAGCACGAACCCCAAACCGCGCGCTCGCGGGCACGCGCGATCGCAGACGAACGCCGCCACGCCATGCGCCGGCGCGCACGGCGTATCCGCCAGTCGGTCGCGGGGCTGGCGGTCGCCCTGTTCCTGTGCGCGTTCCTCGTCGTCTACGTACAGCTCGCCACTGGACACGACCCCGCGCTCACGGCCAACGCAGCCCGGCGCCGCGCCGCGAGCAGCACGAGCCAGAAGCCGACCACCTCGAGCGGCGCCGAAGCGAGCGGGAGCGACACGTCCACCAGCAGCACCGGCTCGGCCGACAGCGAAGAATCGAGCGCGTCCGCGGTGACGACCTCGCAGTCATGAGCATCCAACGCGAGCTCTCGCGGGAGTTCGACTGCTTCGGCTCGCGCTGCTCGGCGCACGTCACGGGCTCAGGGGGCGCGGGCGGTGCGCAGGAAGCGCTCGCGCTGGTGGCGCGAACGCTGCTCTCCTGGCACGCGCGCTTCTCGCGGTTCGACCGCGACAGCGAGCTCTCGCGGTTGAACGGCGACCCGCGTCGGACGGTGCCGGTGCGCCCGCTGATGGCGCGCTTCGCCCAGGTTGTCCGCTGCGCCGGATCGCGGACGGGAGGGCTGGTGGATGCGACGCTCCTGCCGGAGCTCGAGCGCGCTGGCTACGCCAGCGACCTGCGCACGTCGCTGACGCTGAGCGCCGCGCTCGAGCTGGCGCCCGCGCGCAGGCCCGCCGCCGGCGCCAGCGATCGGCGCTGGCGCGAGCTCGACGCCGACCTGGAGGCGAACACGGTCACCCGCCGTCCGGGTGTGAAGCTCGACAGCGGCGGTCTCGCCAAGGGGCTGTTCGCGGATGTGCTCGGCGAGACGCTCGCCGCGCATCCCAGCTTTGCCGTCAACTGCGCCGGCGATCTCATGATCGGCGGCACCGCGGCCACGGTGCGCCCGGTCAAGGTCGCAAGCCCGTTCGACGGGCGCACGCTGCACACCTTCGAGCTTGCCCGCGCGGGTGTGGCCACGAGCGGTATCGGACGGCGCAGCTGGCTCTCGCGCACGGGCTCGCCGGCGCACCATCTCCTGGACCCCTCGACCGGCAGACCCGCTTACACGGGCGTGGTGCAGGCGACTGCGATCGCCCCCAGCGCGCTCGCCGCCGAGGTCAAAGCCAAGGCCGCGATCCTCAGCGGACCGCGCAGCGCCGAGCTGTGGCTCGCCGAGGGCGGTGTGATCGTCTATGACGACGGCTCCCATCAGGTCGTGCAGCCCCCGCCCGCGGTGAGCCTCGCGCAGCTGCGCCCGCAGGTCCGGCAGGCGGCTGCCTAGTTCACGAGACCGAGCCGAGCGCCGCCGCGGGAAGCGCCGCTGCGGGGCGAACGATCGCGCGCGGCTCGGCATCGGCGACGGCGAACGTCGCGATCAGCTCGTCGGTCAGCTCCTCGGCAGGCACGGGTCGCGAGAACAGAAAGCCCTGGCCGGTCTGAGCGCCGAGGGCCGCCAGGCGCTCCATCACGGCCTGCGTCTCGATCCCCTCGGCCACGACCGTCAGGTCGAGGTTGCGCCCCAGATCGATCGTCGAACGCACGATCGCCTCGGCACGACGATCCTCGAGCATGTCGGTTACGAACGAGCGATCGATCTTGATCTCGCTCGCCGGCAGCGTCGCGAGGTACTCGATCGATGCGTTGCCGGTGCCGAAGTCATCGACGGATACGCCAACACCGCCGGCACGTAGCGCTTCGAGCACAGCCACAGCCCGGTCGGAGTCGACCAGCGTTGCGCTCTCGGTCACCTCCACCGTCAGCCGATCGGCGGGAACGGCGTGGCGCGCCAGCAGCTCGGTGACCTTCTCTGCGAGCTCCGCGTCGAGCAGGTTTCGCGCCGACAGGTTGACCGACATCTCGAGGTCGATTCCCCGCCGCCGCCAGCTGACCATCTGCGCCAGCGCCCGTTCGAGGACGTACATCGTGAACGGCCCGATCAGCGCAGTGGGCTCGATCAGCGGGATGAACTGCGGCGGGGCGAGCAGACCGTGCTCGCGGTGATTCCAGCGCACGAGCGCCTCCACGCCGGTGATTCGCCGGCTGCGCAGATCGACCTTCGGCTGGTAGTGCAGGACGAAATCGTCGTGCGCCAAGGCGTCGCGAACCTGCCCGAGCAGCACCAGGCGGCGGGCGTCGAAGTCATCGCTGTCAGCCGCGTGCACGTGCACCCTGCTGGACTGGGACCGCGCGCGGGAAAGCGCGGTGTCGGCACGGCGCAGCAACAGCTCCGGGCCGTCGGCGAGGGCGTCCATGACCGCGATGCCGATGCTCGCCTCCACGTTGACAGCGACACCGTCGAGCACGATCGGCGACTCGAGGCTCGACTGCACCGCGGCGGCTACGCCCAGCGCCCCGGGAACGCCGCCGGCGCGGGCGCACAGCACCGCGAACTCGTCCGCGCCGAGGCGCGCCAGGCGCTGGTCGGCGCCAAGGGCGCCGCGCAGGCGTCGCGCAACCTCGCACAGCACGCGGTCGCCGTTGGCATGGCCGAGGGTGTTGTTGATCTCCGTGAAGCGATCGAGATCGATCGACAGCACGGCGACGTCCTGCGGCTGAGCGGTCTGGCGGCAGACTGTCTCGGACAGGAACTCGAGAAACAGGTTGCGGTTCGCCAGCCCGGTCAGCTGGTCATAACGTGCCAGACGGGCGTTCTCACTCGCCTGGCGGCGCAGCCTGCGCGAGGCGTTCGCGACGATGCGGTACAGGATCGCCCACAGCAACGCGAGCCCGATCGCCACCAACAACGCGATCGTCCGCTTGTCGGTGGCGAGCGCCGCGGCGATCGGGCGATAGCTCAGATAGATCTCAAAGGCGCCTTCCGGGGGTCCGGATGCAGCGAAGCGCAGCGGCACATACACCTCGACCAGCTCGCCGAGCCCGACCTCGCTGGCGGTCTCGGTGTGCAGGCGCGGTGTCACGACCGAGGCGTCGTCGGGCTTGCCGGCGAGCGCGTGCAAGAGGTCGTCGCTCGGCATCAGCGTGCGCCCGATCAGGCTGTGATCGTCGGAGTAGATGACCTTGTAGTGCGAGTTCCAGATCTTGATGCGGGCCAGATTCTGCGTGACCGAGCGTGCGCTCAGCTGCTGATCCAGCGCGCGGACGCCAGCCGGCGTCAGCCCCGTGCGCAGATCGGCTGGGGAGAGATGGGGCTGGATGCCGATGTGCGCGATGATGCGGGCGGACTCGCTCTCGTCCGCGAGCGTGCGCGAGACGACCTGGGCCTGGAGCACGCGCGCGAGGATGAAGCCGAGCACGACCATCGGCAGCAGGCTGAGCAGCGCGACCTGGCGGGTCAAGCCGAGCCGTTCGTTCAAGCCGAGACGCTTGCGAGGCGCGCGCATGGCAGGGGTGTCGTACGCCCATTCGAAAAGCTTCAGATTGCAGGCGAAAACTCGACACAAGGGTCAAGCGGGCGTGGAGGCGAGCTCCCCTCGCGAGGGCTCGACCACCGTCGCGGCGACGCCCAGCGCGAGCGCAACGAGCGCCGCGGCGATCACGAACGCGAGGTGATATCCGCCGGTCAACGCGACGTTCGTCGCGTGCCCGTGCGTGAGCAGCTCGTGGCTGCGCGACGCCGACAGCGTCGCCAGCACCGCCAGGCCGAGGGCGCCGCCCACCTGCGCGATGGTGTTGATCAGACCGGAGGCGAGCCCCGCATCCTCGGAGCGCGCTCCCGTCATCGCGAGCGTCATCAGCGCCGGAAAGCAGATGCCGGCGCCCACGCCGAGCGCCAGCATCGCGGGCATCACGTCGGTCACGTAGCGGCTGTGCACGGGCGCGCGCGCGAACAGCAGCAACCCTGCCATCACCAGCGCCAGCCCCGGCAGCATCGTCGCTCGTGCCCCGAAGCGCATCACCAGGCGCTCGGAGTAGCGGATCGAGAGCAGGCCCATCGCGATCGTCACCGGCAGGAACGCCAGCCCGATCTCCAGCGCGTCGTAGTCGAGCACACGTCGCAGGTACAGGGCGCCCAGGAAGAACATGCCGAACATCCCCGCAACCGACAGCACCTGGATCACGTTCGCGCACGCAAGGCTGCGCGAGCGGAAGATCCGTAGCGGCACGAGCGGATTGCGCGCGCTCGCCTCACGGATCACGAACGCCGCGAGCAGCACCAGCGAGCCGCCACCCAACTCGAGCGTTCGCGCAGCGCCCCAGCCGAGCTCAGCGGCCGGCTTGACGATCGCGTACACGCCGAGCATGAGCGCAGCCGTCACCAAGATCGCGCCGGGGACGTCCGCGCCCTCGCCCAGGCCGATGCCGCTGTCACGCTCGAGCAGACGCCCGGCAAGCGCCACGGTCGCGATCCCGATCGGGACGTTGACGAAGAAGATCCAGTGCCAGTCGAGCGACTGCGTCAGCAGCCCGCCCGCGAGCAATCCCACCGCCCCGCCGGCGGAGGCGACGAACGCGTACACGCCGATCGCCTTGGCCTGCTCGCGCGGCTCGGGGAACATCGTCACGATCATGCCGAGGATCACCGCCGAGGTCATCGCGCCGCCGACGCCTTGGACGAAGCGCGCACCCACGAGCATCGTCTGGCTGTGGGCGAGCCCACAGGCCAGCGAGGCCAGCGTGAACAGGACGACGCCGGCCAGGAACACGCTGCGGCGCCCGAGCAGATCGCCGCAGCGCCCGGCCAGCAGCAGCAGCCCGCCGAACGCGATCAGGTACGAGTTGACGACCCACGCGAGGCTCGAGCTGGAGAAGTGCAGGTCATCCTGAATCGACGGCAGCGCGACGTTCACCACGGTCACATCCAGGACGATCATGAGCATGCCGGCGCACAGCACGTACAGCGCCACCCAGCGCGAGCGCGAGCGTGCAGACGCGCCATCCACCGCCGCCGCAGCGGGCGCATGTGGACCCGCCGTGTCGAGCTGCCAGCGCTTCATGCCGGCTCGCCTGCTCGCTCGAGCGCAGCCGCCAGCGTGTCGAGCAGCTCGCGCGTGCCATGCTCTCGCTCCGCCGGCGTGTCGAGCCCGTCGAGGAACGCGCCCTGCTCGGTGAGCGTCAGCCTCGTGCCCGCGCCCTCCGCGGCGAGCTCCACGGTCGCTACCGACACCGAGATGCGCGCCTCGTCACGGTACATCTCGTAAGTGTGGATAAAGCGCTGGCCCTCGACGATGTCCTGAAAGCGCGCCACGTAGGTGTACAGCGCGCCATCGGGTGCCTGCACGGTCATGCGCTCGAGGCCGCCGACACGGAACTCGAGCTCGTGCTCGGGCTTGCGAAGCTCCTGCGGGCCAAACCAGCGGAGCTTCTCGTCTGGGTCTGCCCACGCTCGCCATACCCGCGATGGCTGCGCATCGTAGGTGCGCTCGATGACGAACGTCGCGTGCGTGGTTGATCGGTCGCTCACTTGTCGCTCCTTGTCTGTGCTTGGTTGGTGGTGTCCGCTGGCCCGTCGGGATGCTCGGCGAGGTACTCGCCCAGCCGGTCCAGGCGCCGCTCCCAGGTCGTGCGCCGCTCCGTGATCCAGTGCTCGGCAGCGCGCAGCCCGGCCGGCTGTATCTGGCAGGTACGCACGCGCCCGTGCTTGCTCGAGCGCACCAGCCCACTGTCCTCGAGCACGTGCAGGTGCTGGACGACGGCCGGCAGCGAGATCGCCAGCGGCTGCGCCAGCTCGCTGACCGACGCCGGCCCGTCGATCAGGCGGTCGACGATCGAGCGGCGCGTGTGATCGGCGAGCGCGTGGAAGACGAGCTCGATTGGTGGCTCTAGTGGTTGATAATGCTTAAGCATTCACTTAAGTATGCCATACTCGCCGGCGATGCGTGCGCTCGTGCAGAGGGTCAGCAGGGCCGCGGTGCGGGTGGAGGGCGAGCTGGTCGCTGAGATCGGACCCGGGCTGCTGGTGTTGCTGGGTGTATCGCGCGAGGACGATCGCGCAGCCGCCGAGCGCCTGGCCGCAAAGGTCCTCGCGCTACGCGTGTTCGCTGACGCCGACGGCCACATGAACGAGCCGCTGGGCGAGCGCGAGATCCTGTGCGTAAGCCAGTTCACGCTGTACGGCGACACGCGGCGCGGCAATCGCCCGAGCTTTGTCGAAGCGGCGCCCGGCGCGCAGGCCGAGCCGCTGTACGAGCACTTCTGCGCGGCTTGCCGAGCACGCCGTGGCGTGTTCGGTGCGCACATGCAGGTGGAGATGCTGGGCGACGGGCCGGTTACGCTGCTGCTCGAGACGGGCGCCCGTCGCTGACAGCGCTCACCCGGGCGAGTGCTCGTGGCGCGCCGCCAGCCTTACGCCCCCGTGCGCGATGTCAGGTCCGGCTGCGTGCAGGGCGGGGACCAGCTCACTCGTCACCAGCCCGCTGTCGTGGGTCATCTCGTCGACGATCGCGAACCATCGCAGCGCGTTCTCGGGCGTATCCATGACCAGCGTCAGCACCGGCACGTGCCGGCGGATCGACCAGAACGCTTCGCCGTGCGGCACGTGCTCGCCGTGATATCCCCACTGGCCTCGCAACGAGGTCGCGCCGGCAGCGCCCTCGCGGCGCAGGCGACGCACCAGCGCCGCGTGCAACGGTTCGCGCCCGTAGCGAGTCCGCTCGCTGGTGTAGACGACGAGCTTCTGCCAGTAGGCGAGGCCGGCGGCGTCGGCGGCTGGCGCCTTCAGCGGCTCGGATAGCAGCGCACCGTCGCGCTTGCACACGCGCACACGCTCGACGGTCATCGTGGGCTCGCTGAGGAGCTCCGCGAGCTCCTCCACAGCGGCCGCGATCGTGCAGCTCTCGCCCACGCTCTGCACCATCAACGGCACCCGCGTGTTGCGCGCGAAGAAACGCGCTCGCGTGCGCTCGCCGCGGACGATCCCGTCGAGGCCCAGCAGCACGCTCGCGCCGGCGACGCGATGGCGGTGCAGGCAGTCGACCACCGCGAGGTGCGCCGGCTGCCCGCCGGCCCGCTGCTGGCGACCCAGATAGACGGTGAGCTTGGTCGCCTCCGAGCCCGGCGAGAGCGCGGACGCTCGGGCGTCAGCGTTGAGCAGGCGCGCGCGCTCGAGCGTGATCGCGCCGTGCAGCGTGAGCGAGCGCACCTCGGCGAGCACTGCGTCGATCCGCCCCGGCGTGTCCACAGCGAGCGCCAGCAGCGGCAGATCTTCCGACAGCGTCAGCAGCTGCTCTGTCGCCAGTCGATGCTTGATGCCAAAGCCCTCGATCCCACGCAGCAGCACGCTCGTGCGCACCGCGTGGCGGGCGTACAGCTCGATCAGCGTGTCGGCGAGCAAACCCTGCTCAGCTTGAGGCGATCGATCGCGCTCCCCGAAGTAGACGGTCAAACGCAGTGCCTCCTCGCTGATCATCCGCCCCCCACGAGGTTGCCGAGCGCAGCCGCGCCCAGCCCGAGCGCCAGGCTGGCGGCGATGTTCACCCAGGCCGACCAGCGCGAGCCGTCCTCGGCGAGACGGTGTGACTCGAGCATCCACGTCGAGAACGTCGTGTAGGAGCCGATCACTGCCGTACCCGTCAGCAGGTAGGCGTTCCCGTGCAGCGCGAGCCCCACCAGCGCGCCTAGCGCGAGCGCGCCTGAGAGGTTGACGAGCAGCGTGCCCAGCGGGAAGCGCGCGCCGGTGTTGACCGACACCAGCCCGTCGATCAGGAACCGGGCGAGCGCACCGAGCGCACCGAGCACCCCCACCGACAGCCATAGGACGACGAAGCTCACGCGCCCCACCTCGCGCGCCGAACCAGCTTTGTCGAGATGAACACGGCAGCGAGGCCACCGGCCACGCTCGCGCAGCCATAGGCTGCGGCGAGCGCCACGTGCGCGGCTTCGAGCATCTGCACGAGCTCGACGACCATCGTCGAGAACGTCGTCAGCGCGCCGCATACGCCGCTGGCGAGGAACGCGCGAGCGTACTGCGACGGCGCCAGCCGCTCGTTCACGCGGGTGATGAAGAACCCGAGCATTGCCGCTCCCACCAGGTTCACCGTGAAGATCGCCCACGGCCATTCCCCGACGCCGGCAACCAGGCTCTGAGCGAGCGCAGCGCGCGCGAGCGCGCCGAGGCAGCCGCCGGCGAACACCGCCGCCAGCTCCTGGCGATCGAGTCGTGCCGTCGCCAGCCTTGGCGGCCGCTGCTCGAATCGGACTTCGCTGCTCGCCTCGCGTTCCACGACGTGCCCTCACTGACGCTCGAGTGACGGTGACGTAGAAGCCATCAGCGGCCGAACGCCGCGGTTATGGAGCGGGCCTCATCGCTGCGCCGCGGAGCATAGCGGGCGGACCTGATAGACCAGCCGAATGGGTGCAAGGCAGAACGCTCAGGTCCGTGTGCGCGGACCCGCGCTGCGGCGCGTCGCGGCGGTGCTCGCAGTGCTCGCGCTCGCAGGCCTGATCGTGTTCGCCGTCACGCGGCTGGACCTCCGGCGCATCGGCCACGAGCTGATCACAGCGTCCCCCGGCTGGATCGCGCTGGCGCTGGCGCTGATGGCGCTGTCGCTGGTGATGCGCTCGATCTCCTGGCAGCAGACGCTGCGCGCGGCGCTGCCCGACACACCGATCCGCTGGCCGCTGGTCGTGCGGGCGACGATGATCGGCGTGATGGGCTCGGCGCTGTTCCCAGGCCGCATCGGCGAGGCCGCCAGGGTGTTCGTGGTGGCGCGCCGCCTGGAGGGCCGCACGAGCCGTCTGGTGGCGGTGGTCGCGGGGACCGTGTTCTCGCAGACGCTGATCAACCTGCTAGCGCTGGTGATCCTGCTGGCGGTGACCTTCACGAGCGTGCCGCTGCTGCATGGCCACGTGGCGGGCATCGCGGGAGCGCTCACGGTGCCGCTGGCCGTGTGCGTGCTCGTGCTCGCCGGACCGCGCCTGCTGGCGCTGGCGGAGCGCTCGCGCTCGCCGCGCGTGGTGCGCGCCGTCGAGACCGTCACGCGCCTGCTGCGCCTCGCGCGGCAGGGGCTGATCGTGTTCGCGCGTCCTCGCCACGGTGTCCCGGCGATCGCCTTCCAGCTGCTGGCGTGGGCGCTTCAGTGGTTGTCCTGTTACGTGGTGCTGCTCTCGCTCGGGCTCCAGTCGCAGACCGGCCTCGTGACCGCCGCCGCGATCCTGCTCGCCGTCAACCTCAGCGCCGTGCTGCCCGCCACGCCATCCAACGTCGGTGTCTTCCAGGCCGCCTGCCTGGTGGTGCTCGCTGCCTACGGCATCGGCGCCGGCCAGGGTCTCGCGTACGGGATCATCCTTCAGGCGGTCGAGGTCGTGACGGCGCTCACACTGGGCGTGCCCGCGCTGCTCGGTGAGGGCCTGTCGTGGCGAGACATCCGCGCGGGAGCGCGAGCGGAGCGATCACCCGGCGAGGGCGCGCAATGACTCACGCAGCGACTGCGTGGTCTGGAGCACGGCCGTGGGCTCGTAGCCGCAGTGGGCCATGCAGTTCTCGCAGCGCGGATCCCTCCCGCGCCCGTACTTGCTCCAGTCGGTCGTCTCGATCAGCTCTTTGTAGGTTTGCGTGTAGCCGTCGGACATCAGGTAGCAGGGACGTTGCCACCCGAACAGCGAGTAGCTGGGGATGCCCCACGCTGTGCAGTCGAATTCAGCCTTGCCCTCGAGGAAATCGAGGAACAGCGGGCTGTGGTTCAGCCGCCACTTCTTGCGCCGCCCATCGGCGAACGCCTCGCTGAACAGCTGGCGCGTCTGCTGAACGCCGAGGAAGTGCTCCTGGTCGGGTGCTTTCTCGTAGGCGTAGGCGGGCGAGATCATCATCTCGTCGACCTCGAGATCGTCGTTGAGGAAGTCGAGCACCTCGCGCACGGTCTTGGCCGAGTCGTGCGTGAAGAAGGTCGTGTTGGTGGTCACGCGAAAGCCGGCGGCCTTGGCGGCCTTGATCGCCGAGACGGCCTTGTCGAACACGCCCTCGCGCTCCACCGACGCGTCGTGGCGCTCGCGCAGCCCGTCCATGTGGATAGCCCAGGAGAAGTACGGGCTCGGCTTGAAGTTCTCGAGCTTGCGCTCCAGCAGCAGCGCGTTCGTGCACAGGTACACGAACCTCTTTCGCTTGACGAGCTCCGCCGCGATCACGTGGATCTCCGGGTGGATCAGCGGCTCGCCGCCCGCGATCGAGACCATCGGTGCGCCGCTCTCCTCGATCGCGCCGATCGCCTGCTCGACCGGCATCCGCCGGCGCAGCTCGTGCTCGGGGTGTTGGATCTTGCCGCAGCCCGAACAGGCGAGGTTGCACTGGAACAGCGGCTCGAGCTCCACGATCAGGGGGAACTTCTCGCGTTTGGCCAAGCGTTGGCGCATCAGGTACCAGCCCATGCGCGTGCTCTGTCTGACACGAACGGCCATCCCGCCACCTTAGACAGCTGGCGCCCACTCGTGAAGGGCGCCCGCCACGCGCCGCAGCGCCGAGGCCGCCCGCAGCGCGCCGCCCAGCGCGCGCACGCGCAGCAGCTCGTGCTCGGGGCTGTCCAGCACCACGCGCACGACGCCGAACGGGCGCCCACGGGCGCCGGCGGCGAGCCACACCGACTCCATGTCCACCGCGATCGCGCCGCCTGCATGCAGCTGCTGGCGGCGCTCACCGAGCGCCAGACGCGACACGCACACGACATCGCCGGTGCGCACCTTCAGCCCGAGACCGGTGAGCCGGTGCACGAGCTCGTGGGAGAGGTCGCAGCGGGCGTGCTCGGGCGCATGGCCTTCGTCCTCGGCGGAGTACACCTCACGCGCGACGATCACTTCGCCGGGGATCGAGCTCGCGTCGAGCCCGCCGCAGAAGCCGAGCACGAGCATCGCGCTCGCCCTCGCCGCGGCCAGGCCGTCGACCGCCGCCTTCGAGCGCCCGGGGCCCATGCCGGTCTTACGCACCAGCGGCCCGCCCGTTACGCGCTCGCCACCGACCAGCCCGGTCGCGCTCTGCGCCCGCCCGCCCGCCGTCGGCGCCTCTGAGCGGCCCGCGCGCGAGGAGCGGGCCTTGACGTTGCGCCTGGCGGAGGAGATCAGCGCGGCCTCGATGCGCATCGGCGCGGCCACCAACAGGCCGCCGCTGTCGTTCGCGCCGGTCATCCTGCGAGCGCTCCCGCCGTGCGAGCCGGCGGTCGGGCGCCTTCGAGCGCCCGCATCGCGCCAACGGCGGCGGCGTGGCCGCTGAGCACCGCGCTCTCGAGCGTCGCCGGCCAGCCCGTGGCCGTCCATGCGCCGGCGAGCATCAGCCCACGAACGGCTGTCTGCGGTCCGATCCGCAGCGCGCCCGCGCCCGGCGCTCCACGGAACGTCGCGGCGTGCTCGCGCGTCGCCACGAAGGACTCCACGTTCGCCTGGCGCGCGCGCGGGAACAGCTCGCGTAGCGCCGGCACGTAGCGCTCGCGCAGCTGCTGCACGCTCATGCCCATCTCCTGCTGTGCGGCGGACAGCGACACAGCCAGATACTGGCAGCCCGGCGGCGCGCCGGCGGCTCGCGAGCGGTCGAACACGTACTGCACCGGCGTTCCCACGCCCGCCGCGAACGGCCAGTCGCACACGGGCCGGTCGTACACCACGTGCAGGTTGACGATCGGCGAGATACCGAGACCCGCAAGCGCGTGCGCCGGCTGACCGAGCAGCGGCTCGAGCAGCGTCGCCGCACGCGTGTGAGGCAGTGCGAGCACAACCGCCTCGGCGCCGAGGCCATCGTCCGCGTTGCCGTGGCCGTGGACATCGAAGCCGTCCGCGCGCGCGACGATCTGCTCGGCACGCCAGCCGAGGCATACCTCGACGCCCGCCTCACGCAACGCCTTCTGCGCGGGCTCGTCGATCGTCTGCCCCAGCGCCGCGTCGTGGAAGCCGATGTCACCAGCGTCGGCGCTCGACAGCAGCCCGGTGCGGAACACGAACGCGGCAAGCGCCAGCGAGGCGTCTGCCGCGTGCAGGTTGAGCGTCGGCAGCGCGACCAAGTCCCACAGCGCCGCCAGCGCCTGCGGGCGCTGTCCGTGACGCTCGAGCCAGGTGCCGAAGGTGACCGCGTCGAGCGACTGGTCGCGCAGCTCCAGTCGCATCAGCGCAAGCGCGGCGCGGGCCGCCCCCAGCCGTTCGCGCCTGGTCAGGAAGGGATAGCGGGCCAGCGCGCGGGCGAGGTGAGCGGGCGCTGGCAGTGACCCGCGCCGCAGCAGCGCAACCTGGCGGCGCGGGCTCAGCACGGGGATCTCCAGCCGCTCCTGTAGCGAGGTCAGCGGCTCGCTGCCGAGGCGTGCGAGCAGCCCGCGGTAGGCGGTGCAGCAGCGCAGGAACACGTGCTGGCCGTTGTCCATCAGCAGCCCGTCGCGCTCGAAGCTGTATGCGGCGCCGCCGAGCCGCCTGCGCACCTCGAGCAGCGTGACGCTCGCGCCTGCGTCGGCGCAGTCGAGCGCCGCCGTGATACCGGCCAGCCCGCCTCCGATCACGAGCACGCGGGCGCCAGAGCTCATCCACGGACTCCAAGCATCGCTCGTGCCGCGACCCACGCCTTCTCGTGCGCTGGCAGCGATATGCGCTGGCGCAGCGTCTCCTCCGGGTGCGCGTCGATGCGTGCGAGCAGCCGCCGGTAGATGCCGGCCATGGCCAGCACGCACGCGGCGCTGCGCCGGTCGAGCGCCTGCGTGAGCACGATCCCGCGGTCGAACCACTGCGCCGCGCGGTCGCACTCGAAGCGGACGAGCGCGGCCAGCCGCGCCGCGTCGGGGCTCGCCGACGGGCCCCCCTCGGGGGCGAAGCTCGAGCGAGCGCGCGAGCGCGCTCAGCGCCTGCGCGGCGTCCGGCGAGTCCTCCACGGTGTCCGGCGCAAGCGCGTGGTCGAGCACGCCGAAGCGCTGGAGATCTTCGGCGGGAAGGTACACACGCCCGTTGTCCGCGTCCTCGCGCAGGTCGCGCAGGATGTTCGTGAGCTGGAGCGCCACCCCAAGTTCGTCCGCGAGACGTTCGGCCTGGTCGGGATCGGCGTGCGCCTGCGCGCGCAGGCCGAAGATCGCGAGGCACAGGCGTCCGATGCCGCCCGCCACCCGGCGGCAGTAGCCGAGCAGATCCTCGAAGGACTCGTAACGCACACCGTTGACGTCCATTCGGACCCCCTCGACCAGCTCGCTGAGGGCATCCACCGGCAGCGCGAAGCGCCTGCGCGCGTCGGCCAGCGCCAGCAGCACCGGATCGACGTCGCCTGCGCCTGCGCCGTCACCGTCGCCCACGATCGCTTCCAGCGCGCGCGCCTGCTCGTCCAGGCGCGTCAGCTTCTCGCTGCGCTCGAGCGTCCCGTCGCCGATGTCATCTACACGGCGGGCGAACGCGTACACGGCCGACATCGCACGCCGACGCTCGCCAGGAAGCAGGCGGATGCCGTAGAAGAAGTTGGCGGCCTGCGTGCGCGTGACCGATTCGCAGTGACCGTACGCCTGCGCCATCTCCGCGGCTGCGCTCACCGCGCTGCGCTCCGGCTCGCTCGCAGGGTGCCGGCCAGCGCCAGCGCGCGGCGCGTGCGACCCGCGCGCGGCGGGCCCGTGAGCACGTCGTAGTGCGCATGCGCGATCGCGTCGGCTGCCGCGAAGCCACCCGCGATGAACGCTGCGACCGCGAGCTTGGGCCGCCCGCGCAGCTGTGAGAGCAGCGGCATGCCGCTCGCCAGCAGCGCGCGTGCTCGGGCGAGCTCGAATGCCAGCACCGCGCGCACCGCCGGGCTCGCGTGATCGGCCGCGAGCTCCGCCTCGTCGCAGCCTTGGCGCGCGAGGTCCTCGAGCGGCAGGTACACACGGCCGCGGGCGAGGTCCTCGGCCACGTCCTGACAGTGCTCGATCAGCTGAAGTGCCGTGCAGATCGAGTCCGACAGCGCGACGCGCGCGGGGCTCACCAGGCCAAATACGCCCAGCACGAGCTCGCCCACCGGATCGGCGGACAGCGCGCAGTAGCTACGCAGCTGCTCCCATGTCTGGTAGCGGTTGACGCGCTGGTCGGTGCGGTTGGCCTCGATCAGGCGCGCAAACGGCTCGCGCGCAAGCGCGCATTCGCGTACGGTGCTCGTCAGCCCCGCCAGCAACGGGTGCTCGGCCTGGCCAGCGAAGGCGCGGTCGAGCTCGCGCTCCAGCCAGTCGAGGGCCGCCAGGCGTTCGGCGGGCGTGCGCATCGGATCGGTTGTGGCGTCGCCGAGCTCGTCCACGAGCCGAGCGAAGCCGTACACGGCCAACAGGTGAGCGCGCTCCCGCCGCGGCAACACGATGCTCGCGACCGGGAAGTTCTCGCCAGCGGCCCGCGCCATCACCGCGTCGGCCATGGGGAGCTCGAGCCCCGCGTGGACGGCCTCGGTCACCCCGGTTGCTCGAGCGCGCAACCGACCCGCTCGACCGGGTCGGGTGCGGCGAGCGCCTCGGAGGCATCTTGCGAGGCGATCGCGGACAGGCAACGTCCGAGGGCCATGATCGGGAACGTCAGCCGGTAGAGGTGGTAGTTGATGTAGTAGTCACACGGGAAGCCCGTGCCCGTGTACTGCGGCTCGTCCCAGCTGCCGTCCGCGCGCTGGCTGGCGACCAGCCACCCGACGCCGCGGGCGAGCGCCTGCGAGCGCTCGCCGGCGGCGTGCAGCGCCAGCAGCGCCCAAGCGGTCTGCGAAGCCGTGCTCGGTCCGCGCCCGATCCATTTGGGGTCGTCGTAGGAGCGCGGGTCCTCGCCCCAGCCCCCGTCTTCGTTCTGGTGGCGCTCGAGCCACGCGACCGCCCGCCGGATGCACGCGCGCGACGGGTCCACGCCCGCGGCGACCAGCCCGGGCACGGCTGCGCCGGTCCCGTAGACGTGGTTGATGCCCCAACGTCCGAACCACGAGCCGTCGGGCTCCTGGTTCTCGAGCAGCCAGCGCACGCCGCGGCGTGCGGCCGGCGTGTCGCCGAGCCCGAGCACACCGAGCATCTCCACCGTGTGTGCGGTGACGTCGGCGCTCGGCTCGTCGATCACCTCACCGAAGTCCAGGAACGGCAGCTCGCGAACGAGCACGCGGGTGTTGTCGGCGTCGAACGCGCCCCAGCCGCCATCCGAGCTCTGCATCCCCTGCACCCACCGCAGCGCGCGAGCGAGCGCACCGTCGATGCCCGCGGCGAGCGGCCCCCGGCGCGAGAGCCGACGCAGCGCAAGCATCACCTCGACGGTGTCATCGATGTCGGGATAGTTGACGTTCGCGAACTCGAACGCCCACCCACCGGGCGCCAGCTGCGGGCGCCTGACGGCCCAGTCGCCGCGCTCGTGCACCTCCTCCGCGAGCAGCCACTCGGCGGCACCCAGCATCGCCGGGTGCTCCTCCGGGAGGCCGGCGTCGGCGAGCGCGACCATCGCCAGCGCGGTGTCCCAAACGGGCGACTGGCACGCTTCCAGGCGCCTGCTGGGAGCGCTGGGGGCGCCCGGCGGACGCGACGCGTGATCATCGCCGCGATCCTCGACCATGAAGCGCTCGATCCCTTCCAGGCCGCGCCGCATCACGGGGTGCTCGAGCGGATAGCCGGCAAGGTGCAGCGCCATCAGCGAGTAGACCCACGGCGGCTGGATCCCGCCCCACGAGCCGTCGGCCTCCTGGCGGCGGATGATCCAGCGCTCGGCGCGCGAGAGCGCGAGCCGGCGCAGCGGCGCCAGCGGCCTGCGCTCGTACACGCGCAGCAGGCGATCGAGGCGACCGAGCCACACCCCGCGACGCGATGGCTGGCGTGAAGCAGGCTCTCGCGCGCGCAGCTCCTCGAGGTCGAACCCGAGCTCGCGGACCGGACGGTGGGCTTTGACGATCGACAGCGCCACGATCGTCTGGCGCGCCCAGCAGGCGAAGTCGTAGATGTTGAGCGGGACAGATGGCGGCAGCAGCACGACCTCGGGCGGGAGCGCGGGCACGCGTTCCCACGACCACAGTCCGAACAGCGCGAGCCATACGTGCGTGAACACGCGCGCACCCTCCAGCCCGCCGGCCTCGCGGATGAAGTCGCCCGCAGCTCGCATGTGCGGGTCGCGAGGTCGATCCCCGGCCAGCTTCAACGCCCAGTAGGCCTCGATCGTCGTCGACAGCTCGCCCGGCCCGCCGTGGAAGTTCGCCCAAGTCCCGTCCTCACGCTGCTGGGAGCGGATCCAGGCGGCCGAGCGCTCGGTCTCCTCGCGTCCGCGGATGCCGAGGAACTCGCGCAGCAGGATGTCCTCCGCGTCCATGGTGACGTTCGTCTGAAGCTCGCCGCGCCACCAGCCGGCCTCGTCCTGTAGCGAGAGCAGATGCTCGCACGCCGTCTCGAGCGCCACCTGAGCCTCGCTGTGAGCCTCCAATGTCAACTGCGGCATATCGGAAACCTAAATCTTTTCGCTTGGAGACGACAGTTGTGGGCGCTCGATCCCACCATCAGTACGCGCTTGCCCGCACAATGGTTACCCGCCGCGAGAGCCGCGATCCACGACCGCGCGCAGGTCCGCGGGCACGAGTACGTGCGGCGGCGCGAGCGTGATCGCGTGATCGCGCAACGTCGCCTCGCTGACCATCCTTGGAACCGTCGAGACGAAGCGATAGACGACCAGGCCGTCGATGTCCAGGCGGGCGCGCAGGCGAAAGCCTGGCGCGGGCGGCTGGCCGGCGGATGTGCGCAGGGGCGCGTAGCCCGTCTCGTCGATCTCGGTCAACTTCACCGAGGTGCCCTCGTGCAGCCCGCGGAGCGAGGGCAGGTAGTACTCGAGCGGCGCGGAGCCCAGCTCGACGGTCGTGATCGCGCGCGTGGCGGGCGCGTCGCGAAGCGCCCTGGCGACGTCGCGCCAGTTGCCGCGCTCCAGGCGCGGACTGAGGTTGACGTCTATCGAGATTGCCAGCAACGCCAGCGCGCTCGCCACGATCAGCAGCGCCGCGAGCGACGCTGCTCGTCGGGAGCTCGCGTCCGACGGCCGCTGTGGCGCGGTGGCCGGCGCGCGCTCGGCGTCGGGTGGCGGCTGAAGTGGCCACGTCATCACCACCGCGATCAGCGCCGTGAGCGGAACCATCGCGGCGACGAGGTTGCGCGGCGCAAGGTAGTCGGCGCCAAAGCCAACCAAGGCGATCGGGATCAGACAGCCGCAGGCGAAGATCGCGAGCGCGATCACGGCGCCTTCGCGCGAGGCCGGACTGGCAGCGCGCGCCCGCGACAGGCCGAGCGCCAGGCCCGCCAGGATCGGCAGCGCGACCAGCAGCTCGACGCCGTGCCCGAGCGGCGCACCGGAGTAGCCGGTCAGGTAGTACTGCGGGATCGCCTCCAGGCGTTCTGACAGCGGCCAGTGCCCGATCCACTGCGTGCCGTGGCCGCCCTGAGCGGAGATCAGCGCCAGCAACGCCAGCCCGGCGAGCACGAGCACGCCGACGGCGGGCAGCGCCGCACGGCGCGTTCGCGGCTCCCACACCACCATCAGCGCCATCGGGATCAGCAGGAACACCGCGAAGTAGTGCGTCAGCAGCGCCAGTACGCCGCTCAACGCGAACGCCGCCATGCGCCGCGCGGTCGGCTCCCGGCGCGCGCGCAGGAAGCACATCATCGCCACCGCGCTGATCAACACGAACAGCCCGTATGCGCGAGCCTCCTGCGAGTACCACACGAACAGCGGGTTGACAGCCACGAACGCAGCGCACGCGATCGCAGCGCGTCGGTCGGCGAGCTCGCGGGCGATCGCCCAAGCTACTGGAACAGTCGCGATGCCGGCAAGCGCCGAGGGCAGCCGCAGAGCGATCTCGCCGGTGCCGAACAGGCGCGCGTCCGCCCAGGCGAGCACGTACCACAGCGGCGGCGTGTTCTCGCTGTGGGCGACCGAACGCAGGGTCGCCCACAGGCTCGGGTGCAGCACGTGGACGGGCGTGAACGCCTCGTCGTACCAGAAGCTCTGGAGGTCGAGCGTCGAGAGGCGCAGCGCGGCGCCGAGCAGCATCAGCGCCGCGAGCGGCCACCAGTCGGGCACGGTCGTGCGGCGGCGCGCGCGGGCCCCAGCTGCCGGGCGCATCGGCGCGGCGCGCACACCACCGGCGGTGCTCATCGCGGACAGCGCCCGCGCCCGCCGGCGCCGAAGCATCCATAGCGGTTGGCTGGAATGTCGGGATGGTAGGGGGCCAGGTACCAGCCGCCGTAGACGCTGCGCTGCCCATCGACCGTCGCGCCGCTGATGGTCAGACAGATCTGTGTCTTTGAGCCCGGTGCGCCAGCGCTCGTGTTCCCACACAGCAGATCGCGCTGGCTGTCTTCGCCGAGCGTTTTCTGATCGACGGAGATGTTGATGTAGTCGTGGTGGGTGTAGTGACGCCAGGTGCTCAGATCCGCGCCGACACGATGGTTGATGTCGACGGCGCGGCCGAGGTCGTTGAGAGTGGCGACGGCGAGCACCAGCCCGACGAGCACGAGCACCGAGGTCTCCACCAGCCACAGGCGCCGCGTGCCGGAGCCCTGCACGTCGCCGATCGGTTCCGCTGCGCTCATTTGACGGGCGCCAGCAGCGGCGAGAGCTGGTGGACGATGAACAGCGCCTGCACGGTCAGCGTCGCCACCAGCAGGCGCCGGTCACGGGTCACGACCGCGAGCGGCAGCGGCCACAGGATGTACCAGGCGAGCAGCCACGTGCTGGTGACGGAGATCGCGAGCAGCGCCCAACCGGAGGCGGCGACCCAGTCATAGCCGCGCCACGTCCGCCACAGGAGGTGCACCAGGATCAGCACGAGCGCCACCTTCAGCAGATCGTGGTCGACCGGAAACACCCCGGGCTTGCCGAGCAGATGTGCGATCTCGTTGGCGAAGCTGTCGGTGGAGACGAGCGCGGCGTCACGGTTGAGCGCGGAGACGACGTCGACGCCGTGCACGCCGAACGCCAGATAGGCGACCACGGCACCGAGCACGACCGCGGCCAGCGCGCCGAGGATCGGCGCGAGCCTGCGGCGCGAGAGCACCATGAACGGCAGCAGCACGGCGACCGTGGCCTTGACGAGCGCGCCCGCCACGACGATCGCCGCGGCCCCCGCTTCGCGACGCGCCCCCGGGTCGGCCGCGCGGCCCGCGACCATCAGGCTGACCGCGCCCATCATCGCGAGCATCATGATCAGGTCGTTGTGCGCGCCACCGAGCCCGTAGATCACGTACAGCGGGTTTGCGCCCACGGCCAGAAGCGCCGCGACGGGATCAAAGCCACGGGCTCGCGCACATCTCCAGGTGAGCGCGAGCGTGCCCGCGCTCGCGAGCAGCGCCTCGACCTTCATCGCCCACAGCGCCCCGGCCACCCCGAGCGGCGCCAGCGGGTAGGACAGCAGCGTGTACAGCGGACCGTATGCGGTGGCGACGTGGATCCAGTCTTCGCCGACGTACTTGAACACCGGGTCGCCGGCGATCGTGACGGGACCATGCAGGTACGGGTTCAGGCCATGCTCTACGCCCATCCGCGCATACGCGATGTAGCTGAACACGTCGGTCGACAGCAGGACCGGCCCGGCAAACACGATCAGCTGCAACGCAGCCACGAGGATCAGCGCGGTGCGCGCCGGGAGCGCCTCGCGGTGGCGGCGCGCGAGTACGATCAGCCCCGCGTACGCGAACGTGGAGACGAGCAGCGCGATCAGGAACACGCGAAAGCCGAGCCGCTCGCCGGAGCCGTCGAGCCACGCGGAGATGTCGGGCGACTTGGGGATCAGCGGCGAGTGCCCGACGGCGCCGTCGAGCACGATCTCCGCAACGGCTGCGACCAGCGCCAGCGCCAGCCCTGCGGCCAGCGCGGGCAGCCACCGCTCGGAGCGCACGACGGCGAGCCGGGGCTCGCTCTGCGCTGCGACGCTCACGAAGCGACGAGGCGTGCGCTCACAACGCGGTCCACACGGTCTTGCTCTCGAGGTACGCGTCGAGGCCGTCGTGGCCGTGCTCGCGCCCGATGCCCGAGGCCTTGAAGCCCCCGAACGGGGCCGAGGGGTCGACGACCCCCCAGGTGTTGATGTAGATCATGCCCGCGTGCAGCATCGCCGCCAGGCGGTGGGCATTAGAGACGTCGCGCGTCCACACGCCGGCGGCGAGGCCGTACTCCCCGGCGTTCGCGCGCGCGGCCACCTCTTCAAGCGAGTCATAAGGAGAAGCCACGAGCACCGGTCCGAAGATCTCCTCGCGCGCGATCCGCAGGTCGTCCGAGGTGGTGCTGAACAGCGTGGGCTCGACGAAGTAGCCGCCGCTGTCGCCGAGTGCAGCCTCGCCGCCAGCGAGCAGCTCGGCGCCCTCCTCGCGACCGGCGTCGATGTAGCCGAGCACACGCTCGTGCTGCTCGGCAGACACGAGCGGCCCGAGCTGCGTGTCCGCATCGAGCCCGGGACCGAGCTGGGTCGCCTTGGCTGCCTGGGCGAGGGCGCTCATGACCTCGTCGAAGCGCTCGGCGGGGACGAACAGGCGCGAGCCGGCGTTGCACGCCTGCCCGGAGTTGAAGTAGATCGCCTGGAAGGAGCCCTTCACGGCCGCGTCGATGTCGGCGTCAGCGAGGATGATGTTCGGCGACTTGCCGCCGAGCTCGAGCGTCACGCGCTTGAGGGCCTTGCCCGCCTTGGCGCCGATCTCACGCCCGACGGCGGTTGAGCCGGTGAACGCGATCTTGTTGACGTCGCCGTGCTCGACCAGCGCCGCGCCCGTGCTGCCGTCGCCGGTGAGCACGTTGATCACGCCCGGCGGGAAGCCGACCTCGAGCGCGAGCTCGCCGACGCGCAGGGCGCTCAGCGGCGTCTGCTCCGCCGGCTTGAGCACGACCGTGCAGCCGGCGGCGAGCGCGGGCCCGAGCTTCCACGCGGCCATCAGCAACGGGAAGTTCCACGGGATGATCTGCGCGCACACGCCGACCGGCTCGCGCCGCGTATAGCAGTGCATGTTCGGCGCGCTCACCGGCAGCACCCCGCCCTCGATCTTGGTGGGCCAGCCCGCAAAGTAACGTAGGTGCGCGACCGCGCCGGCCACGTCGACGTACTGCGCGAGGCCGACCGGCTTGCCGTTGTCGAGCGACTCGATCTCCGCGATCTCTCTGCCGCGCTCGTCGATCGCCTGCGCCAGCGCGTGCATCAGGCGCTCGCGTCCCGCGGCGGGCATCGAGCCCCACGGCCCGTCGGCCAAGGCCGCGCGCGCTGCCGCCACGGCCTGATCGACGTCGTCGCGCCCGCCGAGCGCGACCTCGGCGATCTCGCGGCCGGTGGCGGGGTCGAGCGTGGCGAACGTGCGACCATCCGCTGCCGGCAGGCGCTCGGAGCCGATCAACAGAAGCTGTGCCTGGGATATGAACTCGCGTGCGGGTGCGCTCACCGCGTCGAGGGTGTCTGCGGAGATAGTGGTCATGCCTGGAGCCTACCTCGCGCGGGCACCACGAACGCCTTATGCTCCGCGCAGTGGCGGACGTCTCCAAGGCCGTGCTGATAACCGGGTGCTCCTCGGGCATAGGCCGCGCGAGCGCGCAGCGACTCGCGAGCGCAGGCTGGACGGTGTACGCGACCGCGCGCCGCCCGGCGTCGATCGCAGATCTGGCTGCGGCCGGCTGCAGCACGCTGGCGCTCGACGTCACCGATGAGGACTCGATGCGGGCCGCGGTGGATGCGGTGGAGAGCGAGCACGGCGCCGTGGGGGTGTTGGTCAACAACGCCGGCTTTAGCCAGAGCGGTGCGATCGAGACGGTGCCGATGGATGCTGTGCGCCGCCAGTTCGAGACCAACCTGTTCGGGCTCGTGCGCCTGACCCAGCTGGTGCTCCCGAGGATGCGCGCGCAGCGCTGGGGCAAGATCGTCAACGTCGGCTCGATGGGAGGCCGCCTGACGTTCCCGGGGGCCGGGCACTATCACGCGACCAAGCACGCGCTCGAGGCGATCTCCGATGCGCTGCGCTTCGAGCTGAACGGCTTCGGCATCGACGTGGTCCTGCTCGAGCCCGGGCTGATCACGACTGAGTTCGGCGCGGCGGCGAGCGCGAGCATGACGGCAGTGGGCATCGGCGCCGACGACAGCGCCGACTCGGATGGCGATCGCCGCGCCGAGCACGCGAGCGCCCCCGCGGACGATCCGTACGTGCAGTTCAACGAGGCGGTGGCCACGATCACACGGGAGGCCTACGACGGCCCGATGCGGCGACTCGGTGGTGGACCCGAGCGCGTGGCCGCGGCGATCGAGCGTGCGATCACGCGTCGACGGGCGCCCGCGCGGATCACGATCACGCCGTCGGCAAAGCTGTCGATCGCGACCCGCCGTCTGCTCAGCGACCGCGCATGGGATGCTGCGATGCGCCGGCAGTTCCCGCAGCCGCACTAGCCCGCAGCAACGGCAGCGGTCGTCCGATCTGGTAGCCCTGCGCGTAGTCGACGCCGTAGCTGAGCAGCATGCTCATGGTCTCCTCATCGCCGACGAACTCCGCGATCGTGCGTCTGCCCATGCCGCGAACGATGCCTGCGAGCGCCTTCACGACGAGCTGGTCGGTGCGCGAGACGGGCAGTCGTCGGACGAAGTCGCCATCGATCTTCAGGTAGCTGAACGGCAGATGCTTGAGGTACTGGAAGGAGCCAAAGCCCGCCCCGAAGTCATCGAGCGCGACCTCGCAGCCGAGCGCCAGCACACCCGCGCAGAAGGCCTTCGCGCGGTCCATGTTGGAGATCGCGGCGGTCTCGGTGATCTCGACCACGAGCCGCGAGGGCTCGACCCCGCGACTGCGCAGACGCTCCGCCAGGTAGGACAGCATCGCGGGGTCGGTGACCGACAGCGCGGATACGTTGACGGCGATCCTCGTGTGCGGGGTCGCGGACGGCACGCGATCGTCGGATCGCGTCAACGACCCGGCCGCCGCCGCCCGGCTGTTGTCCCCGCCGAGCAGCGCTGTGACGCGATCGATGACCATGCGGTCGATCTCCCGAATGAGGCCGTGGCGCTCGGCCGCCGCCAGGAACCGTCCCGGGGCGATCAGGCTTCCGTCCGGCTCGTCGGCGAGGCGCAGGAGCGCCTCGTAGTGGGACACACGCCTGTCGGCGACGCCGACGATCGGCTGGAAGTGCAGCACGAACAGATCGCCACGCAGAGCGCGGCGAAGACGCGCGATCCACGGACGACCGTACGGGCCGGCGGGTTGCCGACGCTCGGAGCGTGCGCCGAGGAACATACGGCTGGTGGTCTCGGGCATCGTCGAGCTCAACATCTGCGCGAGTTCCTTCGACGGCGCTGGGCGCTCACCTGCGGCTGGTCTGCAACGCTCGCCGCATCCCGTGCGACCCAACCGCGGTCAGGTGCGCTCGCGCGCCCCTCTGCGCGCACGCGCCTCGTACGGGCGGCGCGCGCGATCGGAGACGACCAGCAGGATCGCGACCAGCACGAAGTTCATCACCACCGAGGAGCCACCGTAGGCGACGAACGGCAGCGTCACGCCGGTCAATGGGATCACGCGCGTGACGCCGCCGACGATCACGAACACCTGCATCGCGAGCACGAACGACAGGCCGGTGGCGAGCAGCTTGGAGAAGGAATCGCGCGCGAGCACCGCGGTCTTCAGACCGCGGGTCACCAGCAGCAGGTACACGCCGAGCAACGCAGCGGCGCCCGCCAGACCGAGCTCGTTGACGATCACCGCGTAGATCATGTCGCTTTCTGGAACGGGCAGGATCGGCGGCCCGCCAGGGGACAGGCGCAGCAGCGAACGGTCGAAGCCGGTGCCGAGCAGGCCGCCGTCGGCTTGTGCGAACAGCGACTGCGCGAGCTGGTAGCTGGTCCCGTTGTCGAACAGCGTGGGGTTCAGCGGGTGTTCCCATGCGATCACGCGCGCGTGCACGTGGCTGACATGCACTGCCACATACCACGCGCCCAGCGCGAACAGCACGATCCCTATCAGCGGGAACGAAAGCCGACCGGTGGCCACGTACAGCAGCGCGAGGAACGCACCGTAGAACATCAGCGAGGTGCCGAGCTCACGCGTGATCAACAGCGTGGCCATCGCCGCCCCCCAGACGATCAACATCGGCCCGAACTGCTTCATCGGCGGGATCGTCACACCCAGCACGCGGCGTCCCGCCGTCACCAGGATCTGGCGGTTGTCGCGCAGATAGCTGGCGAGGAAGATCACGATCGCGACCTTCGCGAGCTCGGCGGGCTGGAAGGAGACGCCGCCGACGTGGACGTCGAGATACGCGCCGTTGACCTGCTCGCCGATCCCCGGCAGGCGCGGCAACACCGTCACGCCGATGCCGACCAGCGCGATCGTGTAGCGATAGCGCTCCAGAACGCCCACCCCGTTGCGGCGCAGGGCCAGGATCGTGGCCGCGAACAGGATCAGCCCCAACACCATCCACTGCGCCTGCTGGCGCGCGAGCACCGGTTCGATGCGGTAGACCATCACGATCCCCACGCTCGCGAGCACCGCGACCAGCGGGAACAGGTAGGGATCGGCGTGCGGAAGCGCGTAGCGGATCACCAGATGCGCCGCCAGGCACAGGCCGAGGAACAGGGCGCCGTAGGTGAGCGACACGCTCGAGGCGTGGTTGAACGTGACGTTGGTCGAAGCCCCCGGCGAGTTCTTCTGGGCCTGGATGAAGATCGCGGTGAAGCCAGCGGTGACGAGCAGCGCTGAGGGCACGAGTCCCAGGAGCTCGCGGTTACGGGCGCTGAGCATCGAACCGAGCGTACCCGCCGACGCGGCGCGTGCGCTCCGGCAGGGCCGCTACCCTCCAGCGCAGCGGCACCGCCTGGAGGGCGGCGTAAGGTTGCCGACGCGTCGACGACGCGGGTGCGACCCGGTCGGTCCGCGACGGCCGGGTCGCGCGGCACGCGCTCCGGGCTGTCGCGCCCTATGAGCTACCAGGATCGAATAGGCCATGAATGACGAGCATCCCCCCTCGCTGTGGTGGGGGATGTGGAAGCGCTTCCTGATCGCGGGCGTGCTGATCGTGGTGTTGAGCGCCGGTGCGACGGCGACGGTCGCGCTCAACAAGATCACGACGCTCGCCGACGAGGTGTTCCCGTCGCTCAGCCACATCAGTGCCCCCAAAGGCCTCGTCACGCCCGAATACGGAGGCGGTCCACAGACGTTCCTGATCCTCGGCTCCGACAGGCGCACGGGCTCCAAGAACACCGAAGAACGCGACGCCTCGCCGCACAGCGACACGATCCTACTGGTGCGCTTCGACCCCGAACAGGGACAGACCTCGGTGCTGTCGATCCCGCGCGATCTGATGGTCAACATCACCGCGCCCTCGGGCCAGGTCTACGCCAACGAAAAGATCAACGCCGCGTACACGATCGGCAGCCAGATGGGGGGCGCCAACGAGGCGAGCGTGCTGGCTGCGGAAACAATCGTGCACGAAGTCTTCCCGGAACTGGCCGGCCAGCTCAACGGCATCATCGACGTGAACTTCGACGGGTTCATCAAAGTGGTCGACACGCTCGGCTGCGCCTACGTGATGGTCGACCACCGCTACTACAACGACAACGTAGGCAGCACCGAAACCGACTACACGAGCATCAACCTCCAGCCCGGCTATCAGAAGCTGTGCTACGAAAACGCGCTCGACTACGTCCGCTACCGGCACACCGACGATGACTTCGTGCGGGTCGCCCGCCAGCAGGACTTCCTGCGCGACCTGCGCGAGCAGGTCGACCCGAGCAACGAGCTCGGCCAGATCGATACGGTGGCCAAAGCCGTCGGGCACGCGATCCGAACGAACTTCCCCGCCTCGGCGAGCGAGCTGATCCTGCTGGCGAAGCTGATCGCGTTCTCGCAGACCAAGCCGCTGCGCCAGGTCAAGTTCCTGACGAGCAACATCAGCTACCAGCCCACCGCAAACGGCGGCGACTTCGTGCTCTCGACGCCGGAACTCGAGAGACAGACGCTCAACACATTCCTGCACGGGACCGAACAGCTCCACCTTCCCGTCCAGCCCCACAGGCACCACTCCACACGCTCGCGTCACGGCCACCCCAGCGCGGGGCTCTCGCCGGCTGCCCTGGGCCTGTTCCCGACCACCTCGGCGGGCGAACAGGAACTCGTGAAAGCCGCGCTGAGCGTGCCGTTCCCTGTCCTTTACCCGACGCTTCAGACGGGCCCCGCCGAACAGCAGGTCGTCCGTGCCTACCAGCTCAAGGACGAGCAGCGCCGACCGCACCACGCCTACGTGATCGTGTGGCAGCAGAACCCGATCGGCGGCTACTACGACTTCGAGGCCACCGACTGGCTCGGCCCGCCGCTGTTCGCACACTCCCGAAACCAGATGATCGATGGCGTCGAATACAAAATCGTCAACGACGGCGCGCACATCCACGTGATCGGGTGGATCTCCCACGACGTTCTGTACTGGCTGAACAACACGCTGCTGGAGGAACTGTCGAACCAGCAGATGCTGGCGATTGCTAAATCGGCGCAGCCCTTGCGCTAGCGCGGAGCGTCGAGCCGTTTGCGTCGCGGCGCTTCGCGCGGGCGACGCAAACGGCTCGACGCTCCGCTTGGCGGGGAAGGGGAAGGTGTCACGGCTACTGGCGACGCTTCGAGTCCTGGCGAGTGCGCAGGATCGGGGACAGCAACGCTGAATCGAGGAAGAAGAGCCCGAGCAGCACGATCCCGGTGAGCAGGAGCGCACGTTCGCGCTGGCCCGCTCCGACGATCAACAGCACCCGAACGCGGCGCAGCACCCGCTGTATAGCCATCGCTATACGGCAAGCTCAAAGAGAAATGTGCTCCGCCGACGTCAGACCGTGCGCCCGTCCAGCGCGGCGTTCACCAGCGCATCGGCCTCGGCGTTCTGCGCGCGCGGCACGGTGCGGATGGACCAGCGCTCGAAGCCGCGCAGCACCTGCATCGCGTCCAGGTACAGCGGGCGCATGGCGGGGTGCTTGACCTTGTAGAGGCCCTGCACCTGCTTTGCGATCAGCTCGGAGTCGCCGATCAGCTCAACTTCGCTGGCTCCCAGCTCGTGCGCGGCGGCGAGCCCCAGCAGCAGGGCGCGATACTCGGCGACGTTGTTGGTGACCTCGCCGAGCAGCTCCGCGCGCTCGGCGAGGATCTGGCCGTCGGGCGAGCGCACGACGCACGCGGCGGCCGCCGGCCCGGGGTTGCCGCGGGCGCCCCCGTCGACGTTGACGATCACCATCATCGCGGCGGCATTATGAAGCTGGGCGGAGACGAAGCCATGCAGGTCGCTTGGCGCGGCGCCGCCGGCGGGCGCATTCGAGTCGGCGGTGGCGACGCGTCAGCTGGCGTGAGCGAGCGGCAGCAGGTCGCCGGCGACACGCGCCCGTCGGCGGTCGCGCACGATCCGCCGCTGCTCGTCGCCGGCGATTGACCCGCGAGCGGCGGCGTAGCGTGCGCGGCGATCGAACTCGCGCCGGTCGACGATCACGGTGACGTTGGCATCGCCGCTGTAGTGCTCGACCAGCTTCGGGTAGAACTCGTCAGCCAGCGGTCGTGGTACCACGCAATAGATCATCTCCCGCCCGATCTTACTCCCCGCGAGCGATTGCGCAAGCGCGCGCTCCAAATCGTCACACGGCCGACAACGCCAGGCTGCCGGAGTCGGCGGCCGCGGCGTTGGCCGTGCGCTCCTCGCGCTCGAGCTCGGCGAGCTCGGTTCCCTGGGCGATCAGCTGGGCTTCGACGACGGGCTCGCTGAGGTCGACCTGGTAGCGATACCAACACAGCTCCCATGCGACCACCACCGACACCACGCTGCTGAGATGTTCTGCGCAGCGCACGCTCACGGACGGTGCACCGAGCGAGCGCGCGACACCGGCGACGCGGCGGGGGAACTCGCTGGCGTTGAACACGGTTATCGCGTCCTGGAGATACGCGCTGTCCTGGTCGACGGGGGCTGTCTCGGGTCGGTGGGGCTCGACGCTGTTGGCGATCGCCAGCGCGTCCTCCGGGTCCTGCGCGCTCGCGGGCGGCTCGCCGTGCACCTCGCCGATCAGCTCCTCGGCGAACGCGTCGTAGGGCTGCGCTGCTCCCGTTGCCGGCGAGCGCCCGGACCGTATCGGCTCGGTCGCGGTCGCATGGCCGTTGTCGCGGATCACACGGCCGTCGTCGGCGCCAACGAGCTCGTCGGATATCTCCTGCTCGGGTCGAGCCAGCTGACGCACCCACGCGGGCATGCCCTTGCGGGCACGGGCGGGCAAGCGGTCGAGCAGGCTGCGCCCGCGTCTTGCGCGCGCAGGCGGGAGGCTGAGCGACTGGCTGTCGCGCTCGCGCAGCCAGCCCTCGTGCGCGGCGCGCGGCGCGCATAGCTCGCAGACGATCCGCCGGCGTCCGGCGGCTATGAACACGTCTGGCTGCTCGCCTCGCAGGAGCCGGCGCTCACATACGTCGCACATCACGTCGGGCTGGGCGGTGACGATCGTGCGCGTGGCCATCGCCTTTCAGCCTACCTGTAGACGACCAGCTGCGCCACTAGACGGCCGAGCAGCCAAGCGAGGCAAGGACGCAGTGAGCGCGGCGTGCAAATGGCACGCGAGCGAGCGAGGACGCAGCGTCGCGGCGCCTGTCGGCCGTCTAGGCGTGTACGGCCGTGCGTTCCCCGCTCGCCTGCTCCACGACCTTCTGAGCGAGGTGCCCGGGGACTTCCTCGTAGCGCAGGAACTCGAGCGTGTAGTCGCCCTGGCCCTGGGTGATCGAGCGCAGGTCGGGGGCGTATGTGAGCATCTCCGCCATCGGCACCTCGGCCTTGATCTCGGTCATCGCAGCAACCGGCTCCATGCCCAGCGGCCTGCCCCGGCGGCTGTTTAGATCGCCGATCACGTCGCCGACGCTCGACTCCGGCACCGACAGCGTCACCAGCATGATCGGCTCCAGCAGCACGCAGTCGGCGAGCTCGAGCGCCTGCTTCATCGCCTGTATGCCGGCGAGCTTGAAGGCGATCTCGGAGGAGTCGACCGAGTGGTACTGCCCGTCGAACAGCCGTACGCGCACGCCCTTGACGGGATAGCCGGCGAGCACGCCCGACTCCATCGCCTCGCGCACGCCCTTCTCCACGGCGGGGATGAACGAGCTGGGGATGACGCCGCCCTTGATGTTGTCGACGAACTCGAACCCGGTTGGGTTCTCGGGGTCGTTCAGCGGTTGGATCTCGATGTGGCAGTCGCCGAACTGGCCGCGCCCGCCCGACTGCTTCTTGTGGCGTCCGTGCGCGGCGGCGACAGTTCGGATCGTCTCCTGGTAGGGCACGCGCGGAGGCTTGAGCGTGACCTCGACGCCGAAGCGTGAGCGCAGCCTGTCGACGATCACTTCCACGTGCACCTGCGAGAGACCGGCGACGATCTGCTCGCCGGTCTGCTGGTCGCGGTGCAGGTCGATCGTCGGGTCTTCCTCCTGAAGGCGTCGCAGCGAGGAGAGCACCTTGTCCTCGTCGCCGCGGCTCTTGGGCTCGACTGCGAACGCCATCACGGGCGAGGGCAGCTTCAGCGCGGGCATGTCGATCGGCTCGTCGCGCGCCGCCAGCCAGTCACCCGCGTGCGTCTCCTTGAGCTTGGCGACCGCGCCGATGTCGCCCGGGCCGAACTCCTGCACGTGCTGGACGTCCTTGCCGGCGAACACGACCAGCTGCCCGATCCGCTCCTTCACATGCGCGCGTGTGTTCAGCACCTGGCTGTCGGCGCGCAGCACGCCCTGGTAGACGCGCAGCAGGTTGATGCGCCCGGCGTAGGGGTCGGCGCGGGTCTTGAACACGTACGCGAACAGCTCGCGATCCTCGTCGGGGCTGAGCTCGACCTCCCCGACCTGAAGCGAGCCATGCTTGACCGGCGAGGGCAGGTCCTCGACGATCGCGTCCAGCAGACGCGTGGTGCCGAGGTTGCGCGTGGCCACGCCGCACACGACAGGGAAGATCTTGCCGTGGTTGGTGCCCTCCTTGAGCGCGTCGACGATCTCCTGGTGGGTTATCTCATCGCCCTCGAGGTAGCGCTCCATCAGCGCGTCGGAGACTTCGCAGACCTCGTCCATCAGCTTCTCGCGGTATTCGGCCGCGCGCTCCTGAAGCTCGGCAGGGATCGGGATCTCATCGGCGGCGCCGCGCTCGGGGGTGGCCTGTGCGCGAAAGGCCTTCATGTCCACGAGATCGATCACGCCTTCGACGTCCTGCTCTGAGCCGATCGGGATCTCGGTGGCGACGACGTGCTGGCCGAACGCCCGCTTGAGCTGCTCGAGCGTGCGATAGAAGTCGGCGCGCTCGCGGTCGAGCATGTTCACGAACAGCATCCGCGCGATGTCGAGCTCGGCTGCGCGCGCCCACAGCCGGCTTGTCGTGACCTCGACGCCCATCACCGCGTTGACGACGAACACCGCCGACTCGCACACGCGCAGCGCCCCCAGCGCGTCCGCCACGAAGCTCGGCTCCCCCGGCGTGTCCAGGAGGTTGATCTTGCGCTCCTGCCACTCGAACGAGCTGAGCGTCGCGGAGATCGACATCTGCCGCGCCTGCTCGTCGGGGTCGGAGTCCGACACGGTGCTGTGGTCGGGGACCGAGCCCAGACGCGCACTGACGCCGGCCTCGAACAGCAGCGCCTCGTGCAGCGACGTCTTGCCGGATCCTCGGTGACCGACGAGGGCGACGTTGCGAATACGGTCCGCGGCGTGATGCATGAGTGCTCTCCCTTTCCGTGTGAGGGCACCATACCGCCGTCCCACGCCGGGCGCCAGTGTTTTCGACGCATCTAGGAGGTCTCGGGTGGGGCGCATACGCCCACAGTGGGCGCTTCTCCAGTGGGCCACTCGAGCACGAGCAAGATGCCTGCGCAGTGACCCGCGCTGCTAGTCGTCGAAGCTCTCCTCCTGCATCCGCGAGCGCAGCCGCAGCACGGCCTTGGTGTGCATCTGGGAGACGCGCGACTCGGTTACGCCGAGCACCTCTCCGATCTCGCGGAGCGTCAGGTTCTCGTAGTAGTAGAGGGCGATCACCAGCTTCTCGCGCTCGGGGAGCTTGGCGATCGAGTCGGCGATGCGGTCCTTCAAGTCGCCGACGTCGAGCGCTTTCGCGGGGTCGGGCGCTCCCGGGTCCTCGATCGTGTCCATCAGCGACACCTGATCGCCGCTGGCGTCCGACACGCTCCACAGCTCGTCGAGCGCCACAATCGAGGAGTGCGAGATCGCCAGCAGCGAGTCGTTCAGCTCATCGACGGTGATGCCGAGCTCGGCCGCGAGCTCCGGGTCGGTGGGGGCGCGCTGGAGCGTGTGCTCGAGCTTGGCATTGGCGCGCTCCACCTCCCGTGCGCGTGCACGCACGCTGCGCGGCACCCAGTCGAGCGAGCGCAGCTCGTCGATGATCGCGCCCTTGATGCGCATGATCGCGTACGTCTCGAACTTGATGTCACGCGACAGGTCGAAGCGCTCGATCGCGGAGATCAGGCCCACCAGGCCGTAGGAGATCAGGTCCGCCTCCTCCACGTGCGGAGGCAGCCCGGCCGCGGTGCGCCCGGCCACGTACTTGACCAGCGGCGAGTACGCGACCACGAGGCGCTCGCGCACGCGGCTGTCGCCTTCTGTCTTGTAGCGCCGCCACAGTTCGCGCAGCTCGATCGGTTTGACGTTCGTCTCCAGGGTCATCTCCCGAAAGGGCCGGAGGGCGCCCAGATCACGCCCGAGGGTGACTGCGCGCGTAGGCGCTTCTGAGCCTGGCGGACTCTACCCGAGTGTAAATCTGGGTGCTCGATACGCTCGCGTGCCCGAGTAGCTCCTGGATGCTGCGGAGGTCCGCTCCGCCGTCCAGCAGGTGCGTGGCAAAGCTGTGACGCAGGGCGTGCGGCGAGCTCCCCTCCCCTACGCCGACGCGGGCGCTCCACGTACGCAGCCGCCGGCGCACGTCCCCTGTTCCCAGCGGCCGGCCCGTCTTGCTCAGGAACAGCGCTTCGGGCGCGCTCGCGGCCGGCGCCCCACGCGGCCCGGCGACGCGCGTCTGCGGCGGCGACTCGCCGCGGGCCCCGGCGAGCGTCGGGCGAGCACGGTCGAGATAGCGGCGCAACGCCTCCAAGGCGTGCTCGCCGACGGGCACGAACCGCGTCTTGCCTCCCTTGCCCTCGACCCGCAGCTGCTCGCCGTCGTAGTCCACGTCGCGGCTGCGCAGCGACACCAGCTCCTCGGCGCGCAGCCCGCACGCGTACGCCAGCTCGAACAGCGCTCGATCGCGCAGCTCTAGAGGCCCGCCCTGCCCGCCGGCGGGGATGCCGTCGAGCAGGCGGCCGGCCTCGCGCGCGCTCAGCACGCGCGGCAGGTGCTTTGCCAGGCGCGGCGTGGACACCAGGTCGGCGGGGTTGTGGGCGATCTGCCCGTGCTCGCGCTGGCTCCTGAACAGCGCACGCAGAGCTGCCAGCTTGCGCGCTGAGGTGCTCGCGGCGAGGCGACCGGGGCGCGGCTGCTCCCCCGCTCGAGCGCCTTCGTGCAGGTGGGCGATGTAGCGGCGCAGAGCCTTTGGATCCACGGCCTGCGGCGTGAGGCCGGCGGCAATCGCCCAGCGCGCGAACTGCTGGACGTCGATCGCGTATGCGCATCGCGTGCGTGGCGCCGCGTCGCACCTGTGGAGGTCGGCCGCGAGCAGCGCGAGCGCCTGGACCCACGCATCGCCGAGCGGCGTTCCCTCCGTGGCAACTTGCTCCATCCGATGCGTGCTCATCTGTGGTCGGTACTTCGCCGCCTGTCGGCGTGTGCCTGCCCGATTGATGGTACCCGCAAGCCCTGGCGTATAACTATTGTCATTCCCCAGCGGTGACGCCAGCGAGCAGCGGCGCGGGTGGCGTTCGCTGCGCGGCTACAGTCAAGGGACGTGGGCACCGATGTGCACAGCGACACGGACACGCCCCTGGCGACCGAGGTCCTAGGCGCTTACGGGCCGGTGGGGCGCTCGCGCTGGCTGGACGTCGACTGGCGCAGGCACCAGCGGTGGGTGCTCGTGGACGGCCAGCCGATCAACGTCGTCGAGCTGGGCGGCGAGAGCGCCGACGGCGAGCCGCTGGCCAGCCAGCCCGTTGTGCTCGTTCACGGGCTCGCCGGCTCGTGGCAGAACTGGCTCGAGCAGCTGCCCGTGCTCGCCGACCGCCATCGCGTGGTCGCGTTCGACCTGCCCGGGTTCGGGCACTCGCCGATGCCACCGGAGAAGATCACGATCTCCGGCTATGCGCGCCTGCTCGACCGCCTGCTGGGCGTGCTGGGCATCGACGCGGCGGCGGTGGTCGGCAACTCGATGGGCGGCTTCATCGGCGCCGAGCTCGCGATCACGTTCCCGCAGCGCGTCGAGCGCCTCGTGCTCGTGTCCGCCGCCGGCGTGTCCACGAGCGCCAACGCGGGCACGCAGCGCGCGATGTCAGCCCTGCGACGACTGGAGACCGTGCTCGGCGGGACCAGCGCGTGGGTAGCCTCCAAATCCGACGCCGCCGCCGGCCGCGCGCGCCTGCGCGAGGCAGTGCTGAACCTGGTTGTTGCCCACCCCGGCCGCCTGCCCGCGCCGCTGGCGGCCGAGCAGATACGCGGAGTGGGCACGCCCGGGTTCATGCAGGGGCTTGCGGCGGTGCTCGACTACGACGTGCGCGCGCGACTGTCGGAGATCGCGTGCCCGACGCTGATCGTGTGGGGCGAGCGCGACCGGCTGATCACGGTGCGCGACGCGGACGTGTTCGCGGAGCTGATCCCCGACTCGCGCAAGGTGGTGCTCGCGGACACCGGCCACGTGGCGATGCTGGAGCGCCCGGCGGTGTTCAACGCGCTGCTGGAGGAGTTCCTCGCACAGTAGCCTCAGCGGGCGATCGCGCCCTGGGCGGCGCTGCCGACGAGCTTTGCGTACTTCGCGATCGCGACCTCGACGGGCGCTCCCGCGCGCAGCCCCGGCTCGTACGCGGACACGCGCGCCTCGATCTCCTCGTCGGCGAGCGCCACGTCGAGCCGTCGCGTGTCCGCGTCGATCGTCAGCACGTCGCCGTCCCTCAGCGCAGCGATCGGACCGCCTCTGACAGCCTCAGGTGCGACGTGGGCGGCCATGAAGCCGTGGGTGGCGCCGGAGAAGCGCCCGTCGGTGATCAGCGCCACCTCCTCGCCCAAGCCCTCACCGACGATCGCCGCTGTCACGGCCAGCATCTCGCGCATGCCCGGGCCGCCTGCTGGGCCCTCGCCGCGGATCACCACCACGTCGCCTGCCTCGATCTCGTGCGCGAGCACCGCCGCCATCGCGGCCTCCTCGCCGTCGAACACGCGTGCGGGGCCGACGTGGCGGCGCCGCTCGTGCCCGGAGAGCTTCACGACGCAGCCATCGGGCGCGACGTTGCCGCGCAGGATCGCGAAGCCGCCGGTGGGTTTGATCGGCTGATCGAGCGCACGCACCACACGCTGGCCGTCGGTCTCGCGCGCTGCCTGCGCGTGCTCGCCGATCGTGGCGCCGGTCACGGTGATCGCATCGGCGTTGAGGATCCCCGCCTCTCGCAGGCGCGCGAGCACCAGCGGCACGCCGCCCGCCTCGTACAGGTCGGTCGCCGCGTACTGCCCGCCGGGCTGAAGGTCGCACAGCAGCGGCGTGCGCTCGGAGATCGCCTCGAACTCGTCGAGCTCGAGCGGGACCCCCATTTCGCGCGCGACCGCCAGCAGGTGCAGCACGGCGTTGGTCGAGCCGCCGCTCGTGGCCACCGCCGCGATCGCGTTCTCGAGCGCCGGCTTGGTGATCACTTCGCTCGGCCGACGCCCGGCACGCAGCACGTCCATCACCAGCTCGCCGCACTCCCGGGCTACCTCCAGCTTGCGACCGTCCTCGGCGGGGACCATCGCCGAGCCCGCCGGGGAGATCCCCAGTGCCTCGAACGCCATCGCCATCGTGTTCGCCGTGAACTGCCCGCCGCACGCGCCGGCGCCGGGTGAGGCGGCCTCCTCCAGCTCGTGCAGCTCCTGCTCGGTGATCTTGCCGGAGGCGAAGGCGCCCACCGCCTCGAACACCTGCTGGATCGTCACCTCGGCGCCCTTGTACCAACCCGGCCTGATCGAGCCGCCGTACAGCATCAGCCCCGGGATGTTCAGGCGCGCGAGCGCCATCACCGAGCCCGGGATCGTCTTGTCGCAGCCGGAGATCGTCACCAGCGCGTCGAACCGGTGCGCTGAGGCGACGAGCTCGATCGAGTCTGCGATCAGCTCGCGTGAGACGAGCGACGCGCGCATGCCCGGGGTGCCCATCGTGATCCCGTCCGAGATCGCGATCGTGTTGAGCTCCATCGGCGTTCCGCCCGCCGCACGGATCCCCTCCTTGACCTTCGCAGCGAGCACGCGGTTGTTGAAGTTGCATGGCATCGTCTCGATCCACGAATGGGCCACGCCGACGATCGGCTTGGCGAGATCCTCGGCGGAGTAGCCGATCCCGTGCAGGTATGCGCGCGCGGCCGCACGCTCGGGTCCATCGGTGAGGGCGCGGCTGCGGTGCTTGACGTCGAAGCCGCCGGGCTGGCTCACGCTGTGCGCACGTTCGGAAGCTCACGTGCGGAGGAGTGCGCGACGGACTCCCGGGCCGGGCCTCGCGCTGGCACGCGGCGCGCCGCCGACCCTGAGCGCTCTCGCTCCCAGCGCTTCAGGCGCAGGAGATCGCGGCCAACGCGGTCGGGGTCGACCTGGCGGCCGGGGAGGTGCATGTTCGCCTCGCCGACCAGGCGTCGCTCATCGGCGCTGAGCGCCATCCACTTGGCCAGCACGTCGTCGGAGTCCGGCAGCCTCGCGCTGCCGAACGGCTTGGACTCGTCAGGGAACGCGACGCAGTACTCGTTGAGCAGCTCGCCGGTCGCGCACACGTAAGCGACGACCGGCTTGTGTGGATAGATGAGGTACGCGTAGGAGGCGTCAGCTCCGCCTCCGTGCTCGCCCATCCCACCCCACACTCGCATGAACCCGAGGTCTCGGTACATCTCCCAGTCGTGCTTGTCCACGCACGAGCGCAGCAGTGCGCGCGCGCGCTGCTCTGCGCGGCGCTCGCGGCCCGGGTCATAGCCGCTGGGCGCGCTCGCGCGTCTGCGCTCGGCCCACAGCTCACGTGCGTGCGTCAGCGTGCGCCTCAGCGTCGGCCGCGCGAGCTCCCACAGCAGCACGATCAGCACGACCGCGGCGGTACCCAGCGCGAGGCCCATCGCGGCTAGCGGGTCGCCGGGAGGGCGCCGCCGGCGGCGCGTGGGAAGAAGATCACTCGCTCGGCGTCCCTGGGCACTTCGGCGAAGCTCTTGACCAGCTCCGCCTCACGCCGCCCGCTGGGCGTCGCGGTGGGAACCGCCGCCCACATGCCGGCGTCCAGCTCGCGACGAAAGGCCTCGATCAGCTCCTGCTCCTGCTCGGGAACCGCGACATCACCCTCGGCGAGCACGATCTCACCATGACCGGGCTTCATCCGTAGCAGCCTCATCGTGCATGGATTATGGCAAACAGCGGAGCGCCTTCACGCGTGACGCGGGCGCCCGAGACCGATCACGTCCACTGGTCCAGCTCCAGCTCCGACGTCACGCAGGCCGGCCGCAACGGCCTCGCCGGCGAGCGCGCGCGCGACGCGCGCCGCCTGAAGGGGTGTCCGCCCCAACGCCAGCTGGGCGGCCAGCAGCGAGGCGTGCGTGCAGCCGGACCCGTGCGACGCGCCGTCGGCGTGACGCACGCCCTCGAGCCTCGTGAGCTCGCCGCGGGAGTCCACGAACAGGTCGACGGCCTTCATACGGTGCCCGCCCGTGAGCACGACCGCACGCGGGCCGAGCGCGAGCACGCCCCTGGCGAGCGCCTCCGCCTCCTCGTCCTCGTCCGCGTCCGCGTTCTCGTCGAGCGTCGGCGAGCGGGTCGCGCGCAAGGACGTGGCGTCACCCACCAGCACCCGCGCCTCGGGAACGTTGGGCGTGAGCACGCTCGCGCGCGGCAGCACCTGGCTCACGAGCGCAGCCTGCGCGTCGTCCTTGAGCAACCGCGCTCCGGACTCGGCGATCATCACCGGATCCACCACCACGGGCGTGCCCGCCGGCAGCTCGTCGAGCGCCTCGGCCACCGCCAGCGTCACCGCGGCGCTGCCGAGCATCCCCACCTTCACCGCATCCACGCGGATGTCGCTGAGCACCGTGCGCACCTGCGCGAGCACGATCTCCGCCGGCACCTCGTGGATCGCGCTGACGCCGATCGTGTTCTGAGCGGTGATCGCCGTGATCGCGCACGTCCCGTGGACGCCGCAGCGGGCGAACGCCTTGAGGTCGGCTTGGATGCCGGCCCCTCCGCCGGAGTCCGAGCCGGCGATCGTGAGCACCGTGGGTGTCAGCTTGGCGGTGAGGTCGAGGCCTGATCGCCCGCCTGGCGCCCGCTCGCAGCGGCGCCCTTGGGCCCACGCGCGGCAAAGATCGTGTAGCTGCCGATTGCCGTCACCAGCAGCCGCCCGTCCTCGTGACAGACCTCGCTGTGCATCACCGCAGTGGTGCGGTTGCGTCGATCGAGCGTCGTTCGACACAGGACCTCCCCCTCGGTCGCCGTCTGGATGTAGTTGACGGCGATGCTGATCGTCGCGATGCGCTCCTCGCGCGTCGTCTGCGCCCACAGCGTCGAGCCCATGCAGTAGTCGACCATCGCGTATGTCGCCACACCCGAGAGCAGGCCTCCGCCGTTGATCAGCTCCGGGCGGATCCGCAGGCGAACCGTCTGGGGGTCATCCCAGCGCAGGTCCAGGAAGCCGGTGATCCCATCGAGCGCGCGCGGACCGCCCGCTCGCGGCGCCCGCTGCGGGCTCCCGTCGCCCTCGCTGGGGTGTGCGCCCTCGGAATCGGACGGTGCGGGGCTCGTGGGCTCGGCGCTCATCGCTGCTCAGCAGGCTACGCGAGAGGGCGCGTCGGTGGCGCTCATGGGTGTCCCGCCGCGCTCGGTCGCCGCGCGCTCGCCCGGCCGCCGGGCGAGGTTGCGACTGCTCCCGAGCTGCTGCCCTTCACATTTCTCATAATCATGATAAGATTTATCTACAATGGCCGCTCAGTCACCTCTCACCAGCGCGTCAGGCATGGCCTGGGCGACCGGCTTCGCACCGGCGCCTGGCCAGGTGAACGGGGCTGTAAGAGCCGTTGACGTCTCATCTCCACCCTCCCGTCCGGGGAGGACGCTCGCGTCCTCCCCGGACGCCTCCAACCCAGGCGCCGGTCGCCGCCGGCCCGAAGGCTCGGCGCGCGTCCGCCCTGCACCCACGCGAAAGGGAACATGCGATGCCGAGAATCATCGTGACGCTCGATCCTGTGTCCTGCGGGCCGACAGACGAGGCCCCGGTGCTGCTCGACGAGCAGGTGCGCTCTGTTCACCTGAGCACCGTCCACGGCGCTGCCCAGCTGGTCGAGCGGGTGGCGTGGGCAGTGGGCGACGCTGAGAGCGCGGAGGTCGCACGCCCACAGCAGTAGAGCACGCCCACGGCACGCCGAGGACACTGAATCGGCACACAGCGAGGCCTCGCGACACACGCGCCGGTCTAGCCTGCCGGTCATCGGATCCGAGCCGACCCCGATATCGCGACCGCGCCCTCGAAGCGATGCTCGTCGCGCGGATCCACGTCGCGCGCTTGGCCGCCGCGGTGAGGATCTGGCAGCTGGACACTTCGCCCGCTTGGGCCTGTCCGTGCTCGCCCGCAACGTGCGCACGCGCGAGGGCGAGATCGACCTGATCGCGTTCGACAGGCAGACGCAAACGCTCGTCTTTGCCGAGGTCAAGACGCGTGCCGCCCGTGCCGGGCATGTGCGTTTCGACCAGGAGCCGCTGCCCGCCTTGCGTGCGCCTCAGCGCCGGCGATTGCGGCGCTTGGCGCTGGCGTGGCTCAGCAGCGAGCAGCGCCGACCGAGCGCTCGCGCGATCCGCTTCGACGCCGTCGGCGTCCTGCTCGACGGGCGTGGCCGCGTCCTGCGCCTCGATCACATCGAGGGAGCGTGGTAGCCGGCGTCACTACAGCGCGAGCTGCTGGTAGGCGAGCGACTGGAAGGACATCCTGTGCAGCGCCGAGACGCCTTGACGCTGGATCGCCTCGCGATGCGAAGGCGTCGAGTAGCCGACGTGTTCGGCGAAGTTCCAGCCCGGGTGGCGTGCGTCTGCGCGGCGCATGAACCGGTCGCGCGTGACCTTCGCGACGATCGAGGCGGCGGCGATCGCCGCGCTCGTCGCGTCGCCGTCGACGATCGCCCGCTGGGGGTGCTCGAACTCCGCCACCGAGAAGCCATCGAGCAGACACAGCACATCCCCTGGCAGGCCGGCGCTCGCGCCGCGCACGGCGTCACGCAGGGCCGCGAGGTTCGTCTTGTGCAGGCCGCGCGCGTCGATCCCGCGCACGCATCGAGACACCACCACCACCCGCGCGGCGCTGCTCAGGACGAGCGGGTAAAGCTCCTCGCGCGCCTGCGGGGTGTGCTGCTTGGAGTCGTTCAGCGCTCCCAGCGAGCGCAGCTCGCGGGTGCTCAGCGCGTCGTAGTCGAACAGCACTGCGGCCGCCACCAGCGGCCCGGCCAGGCAGCCCCTGCCGGCCTCGTCTGCGCCCGCGATCAGGCGGTATCCGAGACGACGGTCGAACGCGAACAGTCGCCTGCCGCTGGTTGCGCGACGGGCGCGGCGCCGGGAGCGCGCCGACGGTCGTGAAGCGGTCTTGGAGCGGCGCACGTCGTCCTCCGCGTGCGCCTCGCGCGCGCTAGAGGGTGCCGATGCGATCGGGGGGCCAGTACGTGGCGAATGCTCCTCCGATGATCCACCCTGTGGGTACAGGTCCCCAGAACCTGCTGTCGTCGGATTCGCCACGATTGTCGCCCATCATGAACCAGTGACCGGGCGGAATCTTGATCGGGTCGGGGAATTCGCACTCGGGGCTGGCGCCGCACGGCCGGATGTAGGAGTCCTTCTCGACCACGAACGTGCTCTTGCCGGCGGCCTTGCGAAAGACGTGGCCGCCCTTTATGTAGATTTCATCGCCCGGCCCGGCGACGATCCGCTTGATGAAGTTCACGCTCGACTGCTTCGGCACCGGCTGGGCGCAGGCGGCGGCGCCGAGCTTGATCACGTGCGGCGTCGGTCCGCACTCCTCCTGCTCGGCGCCTTCCGGAGGATGGAACACGGCGATCTCACCCACGTGCGGTTCGCTGAAGTTCGTGCCGATGCGGTTGACGAGCACCCGCTGACCTATCGCCAGCGTCGGCTCCATCGAGCCGCTGGGAATCCGGTAGGGCTTGACGATCCACTGCTGGATGCCCAGCGCCAGGCCGATCGCCACGACGATGATGAGGATCAGCTCGAGCAGCCAGCCTACCGTCGATTTCGAGCCCCTGGAGCTGGTCTTTGACGCTGGCATGGTGCTCGTTGGCGCTTCGGCGGTCGTAGGCGTGTCTCGCCGCGCGGCCTTCGCCCCAGACTTCACGCCGCGCCGTCGCCGGCGCCCACGTCGGCTTCGCCGGCGCCGGCATCGGAGGGGGCATCGCCATACGCGTCCGCGTGCGACCCATCCTCCCCGCTGGCGACGGGCTCCGCGTCGCGCTCAACGACATCCTGCGACGCGGCGCTGTCGGCTTCCGTCCCCTCGACGGTCGCCTCCGCAGCCGCGCCATCCACAGCCGCGGCCTGCTCACCCGTGCCATCCGCAGCCGAGGTCTCGGGAGCCGCCTCCGCGGCGACACCGTCGCGCGCCGCCTCCTCCACGCTCGCCCCGTCCACGTCGGCCAGCTGCGAGGGCTCCTGCGCCTCCACCAGCAGCCCCGGCTCGACGGCCACCTCGGGACCGGTGTAGCGGCGCTCACGCACACGCGCGCGCTTGCCGACACGATCGCGCAGGTAGTAGAGCTTCGCGCGCCTGACATCGCCGCGGGCAGCCAACTCGATGCGCTCGATCTTCGGTGAATGCAGCGGGAACATGCGCTCGACGCCGACACCAAAGGACTGCTTGCGCACGGTGAAGGTCTCGCGCGCGCCGTGCCCCTGACGCTTGATGACAACGCCCTCGAACACCTGCACGCGGCTGCGTGAGCCCTCGATCACCTGGAAGTGGACCTTCACGCGATCGCCGGGCGCGAAGTCTGGGACGCGGCGCAACTGCGCGCGCTCGATGGTTGCGATGACGCTGCTCATGACGTGAAGGAGGACGAGCTTTGACGGGCTCGCGGTGGCGGGAACCCGAGATGACGTCTCGGCCGCGCGAGCAGCAATGGTAGCGGACGCTGCTCGCGCTAGGGGTCACCGAGCGCGCGCTTGCGAGGCGCCGCGCCGGCGCCCGCGCGGGGCGCGGAGGTCTCGCCCAGCTCGATGCTGGCCGCGCGCTCGCGGCTGCGCTCGCGCCGCCAACGCTCGATCTGCTGGTGGTGGCCGGAGAGCAGAACCTCGGGCACACGCCAGCCGCGGTACTCGGCCGGACGCGTGTAGTGGGGGTACTCGGGGTTTCCCTCGAGCGCCGCGCTGAAGGACTCCTCCGCAACCGAGCGCTCGTCGCCGAGCGCGCCCGGGAGCTTGCGCAGCACCGCGTCGCACACGACCATCGCGGCGAGCTCGCCTCCGGAGAGCACGTACCGCCCGATCGAGACCACGTCGCTGGCGAAGTGCTCGAGGATGCGCTCGTCAAAGCCCTCGTAGCGGCCGCACAGGAGCGTAAGCGCGGGCTCACGCGCGAGCTCGTCGACGAGCTCGTCGTCGAGCACCCGCCCCGCCGGCGCGAACGCGATCACGCGGCGTTGGCCGCGTAGCAGCACGGGGTCGGTCTGGTAGCGGGCGCGCAGCGCGCTGTCGAACACGTCGACGCGCAAGACCATGCCGGCGCCGCCACCGAAGGGCGTGTCGTCCACCTGGCCGCCGCTGAGGGGCGTGTGCTCGCGCGGGTTCACGTAGCCAAGACGCGCGCCCGCCTCCAGCGCGTTGCGCACATGGCGCTGGGAGGAGAACCAATCGAACCACTCGGGAAAGAGCGTGAAGATGTCGATGTTCACGCGTCTGTCTCCTGCGGTGGCTCGTCTCGAGGCCCTCCCGTGCCGCGTTCAGCGCGTGTGCGCCGCGCGCGTGGCTCCTCGCCCGCCGTGCCGGTCAGCCCGAGGAAGTCCGAGTTGACCTCGATGCGCCGCTGCGCCGGCGCGATCGTGCGGATCGCGTCTTTGACCATCGGCACCAGCAGCTCGCCGCCGCGGGCCCCGCGCACCTCGAGCGCCTCACACGAGGGCAGCTCGATCAACCGGCTGACCGTCCCCAGCAGCCGCTCGCCGTCGAGGACCGCGCAGCCCTCGAGCTCGTGCGCCCACCATTCGCCGTCCTCCAGGGCCGGCAGCTCGCCCCCGTCGACCGTCAGCTCCATGCCTCGCAGCGCCTCCGCGGCCTCGCGGTCCGCGACGCCCGCCAGACGCACGATCGGGCGTTGCTCGGTACCGGCCACGCGTACGATCGTGTCGGTACGCCCGGCGACGGTCACCGCAGCACCGAGCTCGAGCACGCGCGCACGCGGGCGTGTCACATAGAAGCTGCCGTCGAGGCCGTGCGCTCGACCCACGCGCCCGGCTGCCAGGCTCGCCGGGGCCGCGTCGCCCCTCGTGCTGGGGCCTGTCCGTGGCTCGTTGCGCTCGCGCGTCAATCGACGATGTCGACGAGCACGTGACTGCCCTCGCCGGCGGCCGCTGCTTTGACGACCGTGCGCAGCGCGTGCGCCGTCCGTCCCCCGCGGCCGATCACCCTGCCGTAGTCGTCCGCCGCGACCACCAGCTCGAGCACGATCGTACCGTCGTCCTCCTCGAACTGCTCGACCGCCACGGCCTCCGGATCGTCCACCAGACCTTCCGCCAGGTACTCCAGCAGCCGCCTCGGGTTCTCGCTGGCCATGGTCGCGCCGCTCAGCGTCGTCCTAGCCGGTCCGCGTCTCGATGCCCTGGATTCGCAGCAGCTTGCGCACCGTATCCGACGGCTGCGCCCCGCGCGCCAGCCAGCTGCGGGCTCGCTCCTCGTCGATCACGATCGTAGAGGGGTCGCTCTGTGCGTTGTAGTGGCCGATCGTCTCGATCACGCGGCCGTCGCGTGGGGAGCGCTGGTCGGCCACGACCACGCGCCATATCGGGTCCTTCTTGCCGCCCACTCGCGTGAGCCTCAGTCTGACTGCCACGGCTTCCTCTCTGCTGCCTATGAAGTACCGACGCCCACGACAACCTGCGCCACGAACGTCTGGCGCCAGAGCTTAGACGGTGCGAGCGCTCGAGGCCGGCGCAGCTGCTCAGCGCACCTGGCGCATCAGGGCGCCGACGTCCGGCATCTTGCCCCGCCCTACCTGGCGCATCACCTTGCGCATCTGACCGAACTGCTTGACCAGACGGTTCACCTGTTGCACGTTCGTGCCCGAGCCACGCGCGATCCGCAGCCGCCGCGAGCCCTTGATCAGCTCCGGCTTGCGCCGCTCCTCGGGGGTCATCGACAGGATGATCGCCTGGATACGGTCGAGCTCGCGTTCGTCGACCTTCATGTTTTTAAGCTGAAGCCCGCCCGCCCCGGCGAGCCCGGGGATCATCCCGAGGATGCTCGTGAGCGGCCCCATTTTGCGCATCATCTTGAGCTGGTCGAGGAAGTCGTCGAGCCCGAACTCGTTGCGGCGCAGCTTGCGCTCGAGCGCGATCGCGTCGTCCTCGTCGAACTGGCGCTCGGCCTTCTCGATCAGGCTCAGCACGTCGCCCATGCCGAGGATCCGCTGGGCCATGCGGTCCGGATGGAAGCGCTCGAACTGGTCGAGCTTCTCGCCGGTGGACGCGAACAGGATCGGCTTGCCGGTCACCGCCTTGACCGACAAGGCCGCGCCGCCCCGGGCGTCGCCGTCGAGCTTGCTCATGACAACGCCGTCGAACTGCACCGCCGAGGCAAAGCTCTCGGCGACGTTGACCGCGTCCTGGCCGGTCATCGCGTCGACGACCAGCAGGATGTCGTGCGGTTTGACGACATCGCGGATGCGCGCGAGCTCGGCCATCAGCTCCTGGTCGACGTGCAGGCGCCCGCTGGTGTCCACGATCAGCACATCCTTGCCGTCCTCGCGGGCACGCTCGAGTGCCCATGCGGCGATCTCGACCGGGTCATGGTCGGTGCCGCGCTGGTAGACCTCGGCGCCGGCCTGCGCTCCGACCTTCATCAGCTGCTCGACGGCCGCCGGCCGGTAGACGTCGCAGGCGGCCACCGCAACTGCCGAGCCGTGCTCGGTGCGCAGGTGCTGGGCGAGCTTGGCCGTGGCGGTCGTCTTGCCCGAGCCCTGAAGCCCGGCCATCAGGATCACGGTCGGCGGTTTCGGGGAGAAGCTCACGCCGGCGGCGGCTCCGCCCATCAGCGCTGTGAGCTCCTCGGCGACGATCTTCACCACCTGGTGACCGGGGTTCAGGCCGCCGACCACATCCGCGCCGAGACAGCGCTCCTTCAGATGCGAGGTGAACTGCCGCACGACCTTGAAGTTCACGTCCGCCTCGAGCAGCGCGAGGCGAATCTCGCGCATCGTCGCGTCGACGTCCTGCTCGGTCAGCGTCCCGCGCTGGCGAACGTCGGCCAGCGTGGCCTGGAGCTTCTCAGACAGCGAGTCGAACATCAGCGACTGATTCTCGCAGCCGCGGCGCCGAGCTCACGCCAGCGCGCGCTGGCGCGTCAGCTGCCCTGACCGTTGGGTGGCGTCGCCGCCGGCGACGGCGCAGGCTTGGCTGGCGGGGCCGGTGGGCCTCCATCGATCGGCGGCGGCGGGCCCGTCGGTGCGCCGCCGTCGCCGAGGCGACCCTTCAGCGCTTCGCCGATGCCGCCGAACGCCTCGGCGAACTCGGAGGGCACCACGAACACCTTGTTCGCTTCGCCTTCCGCGAGCTGCGGCAGCATCTGTAGGTATTCGTAGCTGAGCAGCGCACGGTCGGGTTTGCCCTCGTGGATCGCTTTGAAGACAGTGTCGATCGCCTTCGCTTCGCCCTCCGCGCGTAGGATCGCCGCCTGACGCTCGCCCTCCGCGTCCAGCACGGCCGCCTGCTGTGCGCCCTCGGCGGTCAGCACGGCCGCCTGCTTGGCACCCTCGGCGGTGAGGATCTGCGACTGCTTCTCGCCTTCGGCGGTGAGGATCGCGGCGCGCCTGTCGCGCTCGGCGCGCATCTGCTTCTCCATCGCCGTCCTGATGTCCGCGGGCGGGTCGACCGACTTGATCTCGACGCGGTTGATCCTGATGCCCCACTTCCCGGTCGCCTCGTCGAGCACAGTGCGCAGCTCCGTGTTGACGTTCTCGCGCGCGGTCAGCGTCGCCTCGAGCGTCAGCCCGCCGATCACGTTGCGCAGCGTGGTCACGGTCAGCTGCTCGATCGCTTGCAGCGGGTTGGCGACTTCATACGTGGCCGAGCGCGGGTCGGTGATCGTGAAGTACAGGACCGTCTCGATCGCCACCACCACGTTGTCGTCTGTGATCACCGACTGCGGCGAGAAGTTCACCACCTGCTCGCGCAGATCGACCAGCGGGCGCACCCGATCGATGAACGGCGTGACAAGCGTCAGCCCGGGCTCCAGGGTGCGGCTGTAGCGCCCCAGCCGCTCGACCACTCCAGCTCGCGCCTGCGGGATCACACGGATCGTTCGCGAAGCCATCGCCAGCAAGAACACGACGATCACTACGACGACGATGAGAACGACCATTGGCTTCCTTTCAGTGCATGACGAGCGCCGTGGCGCCCCGTATTTCGACGACCTCGACGCGCTCGCCGGCGTCGATCACCTCGTCCTCGTCGTAGCTGCGCGCCGTCCACACCTCGCCGCCGTCGATCTTCACGCAGCCGACGCCCTCCTCGTTGGCGATCCGCTCGAGCACCATCGCGCGCCGGCCCACCAGCGCCGCCGCGCCGGTCCGGATCGCTGGAGGTAGTCGCCGGTGGCGACGGGCCACCGGCCGCAGGCCGGCGAGCACGATCGTCGAGGCGAGCACGAACACCACCACTGCCAGCGGCGCACCCACACCGACCAGGCTCGCCGCCGCCGCCAAGCCGGCGCCGACGGCGAACGGGAGCAGGTACAGGCTGCCGGTGTGCATCTCGCCAACGCCCAGGATGCATGCCGCCGCCAGCCAAACGATCCAAGCGTCCATGCCATCAGGTTACTCCTGCGCGGTCATCACTCCGGTGTCTGCAAGAGCGCTCACTCCTGTGCGATCAGCGCGCGCGCGAAGTCCTGCGCGTCGAACGGACGCAGATCCTCGACGCTCTCTCCGACGCCGATCAGCTTCACCGGCAGGCCGAGCTCGCGCGCGATCGCGAGCGCGATGCCGCCGCGCGCGGTGCCGTCGAGCTTGGTCAGCACCACGCCGCTGACACCGGCCGCCTCGGCGAACAGCTTCGCTTGGCGCAGGCCGTTCTGTCCGGTCGTAGCGTCGATCGTCAACAGCGTCTCGTGCGGGGCACCCTCCAGTTGCCTGGCGATCACGCGCCTCACCTTCGCGAGCTTCTCCCATCAGGTTCTCCTGCGTGTGCAGCCTGCCGGCGGTGTCGACGATCACGACATCCACACCGGTGGCGCGGGCGTGGGCGATCGCATCGAAGGCCACCGCGCCGGGGTCGGCCCCGGCGGGCGCGGTCACGATCTCGCAGCCGGCGCGCCCTGCCCAACCCTCGAGCTGCTCGCCGGCCGCCGCCCTGAAAGTGTCGGCCCCGACCAGCAGCACGCTGTGACCTAGCTGCTCTCGAAGGTGCCAGGCGAGCTTGCCGATCGTCGTCGTCTTGCCCGTGCCGTTGACGCCGACCGCCATGATCACCGTTGGCTTGGGGCGGATGTCGATGTGGCTGTCGCCGACGCGCGCGGTGCTGGCGAGGAGCTCGATCAGCCGCTCGGTCAGAGCCTGGCCGCCCTCGAGCTCGCCGGATGAGGCTTCCATCTCGAGCGTCTGCACGACCGAGGCGGTGGTGCTCGCGCCGACGTCGGCCATGATCAGCGCCTCCTCCAGCCGTTCCCACGTGTGCTCGTCGAGCACTCCGAACAGCGTCGCCTGGATCTCGCTGCCGAGCGCCTGGCGCGTCTTGGCCATGCTCTCGCGCAGCCGACGAAACAGGCCGCCGCGTTGGCGCGGGCCGCCGCCCTGACCCCCGCCGTCCTGCTCGAGCTCGGCGCCCGCCTCAGTCGGCTCGCCGGTTGTGAATAGGTCGCTCCAGTCGCGGGCCACGGGGCGCGCGAGGATAGCAGCGCTGCGCGAGCCGGCCCTCAGGCGACCCCTGCGACCTCGGCGGCCTCCGCCTCCGCGGGCAGACGTCGTGAGAGCACCTTGGAGACGCCGTCGCCTCCCATCGACACGCCGTACAGCCAGTCCGCAGCCTCCATCGTGCGTTTCTGATGGGTGATCACGATGAACTGGGCAAGGTCGCAGTGGCGGCGGAGCAGCGTCAGGAAGCGATCCAGGTTGAGATCGTCGAGCGCCGCCTCGACCTCGTCGAGGATGTAGAACGGACAGGGGCGCGCGAGGAACACGGCGAACAGGAACGCCAGCGCGGTCATCGACTTCTCTCCGCCGGAGAGCAGCGTCAGGCGCGTCATCGACTTGCCGGCGGGGGTGATCTCGATCTCCACCCCAGGCAGCTGTTCCTCCTCGCGCGCATGCTCGGCTTCGCTCTCGGCCTCCGCCGCCGCCTCCCACTCCGTGGACGACGCGGCGGCGTCGCCGTCGGCGTCCTGCCCGCCCGGCAGCGGCTGGCCGCCGAGCACCGGCCTCTGCGCCTGTTCGTCCGCGACGAGGCTCAGGCGCCCGCTGCCACCGGGGAACACGTCGCCGACGAGCGCCTCGAAATTGCGCGCGGCCGCGTCGAACGTCTGCTCGAAGGTCTCCTGGATCTGACGGTCGGTCTCGCGGATCACCGAACGCAGCTCGCGCAGCGCCGTCTCCAGGTCGCAGCGTTGAGCCTCGAGCTCCTCGACGTGTGCGACCGCCTGTGCGTACTCCTCCTGGGCGAGCGGGTTGACGGGCCCCAGCTGCTCGCGCCTACGCGTCAGCTGCTGCATGCGCGCCTCTAGCGCCAGGATCTCCTCTTCGCGCAGCGGCTCGTGCGCGGCGGGTTCAGGGTCGGTCTGCGCGCCCAGGCGCTGGGCGACCGTGCTCAGCTCGAGCTCGGCCTCGCCGAGCCGATCGCGTGTCCGCTGTGCTGCCACCTCGGCCTCAGTGACCGACTCTCCGCAGCTGCGAAGCTCCATCTGGATCTCCGCCTCCTGCGCCGCGCACGCGCGCAAGCGCGCCGCCATCTCCTCGCCCGCCTTGCGATCGGCCGTGAGCTCGTGCTCGAGTTGCTCCACACGCGTCTGCACCAGCTGTGCAGCGGCCTCGATCGCCGCCAGCAGCCTGTGCGCTCCCGGCTCGATGCCCTTGTCGGCTTCGCGCTGCGCGCTCAGCCGCTCGATGCGAGCGGCACGCTCGACGCGCTCGCGCGCCGCGCGCTCGGCCACGCGGCGCTCCGCCGCCAGCTCGCCCTCGAGCTCCGCCTGCCTGATTGCCTGGGCGCCCTCGCCGGGCCGTGCGCGGCGCTGCTCGATCAGCCATTCGGTGTGCCGCCTGGCCTCGCCCGCCTCCGCGTGCGAGCGCTCGCTCTCGCGCAACCGCCCGTCGGCGTCCGCGCGCGCCTGGTCGGCGGCGCGCAGCTCCGCCAGCGCCCGCTCGCAGTCGGCGCGCACCCCCTGCTCGGCGCTGGCCGCCCGCTCGACCGCATCGACGAGCCGCTCCCGTTCGTTGCGCCGCGCGAGCACGCGCTCGGTCCCCCCCTCGCTCAGCTGGCGAACCTCTCCCCATGAGCCAAACAGCACGCGCCCCTCGCGTGTGGCGGCGATGCCGCTGAAATCGCTCGGGAGGTCCTCGAGGCGCTCGACCACCCACGCGTCCGCCAGCAACCGCCGTGCCAGCCCGAGCACCGCTGTGGGGCCGCTGAGCAGATCGAGCAGCCGCAGTGCGCCTGCCGCCGGCTGGGCGTTCGCGGCGCCTGCGCTGGCGGGGGACGAGCCGCCGGGATCTGGGTCGGCGAGCAGCGCCGCGCCGCCGTCGGGGCCGGCGCGGTCCAGGAGCCGCTGGGCGCCCACCACGTCCTCGACCACGGCCGCATCCAGGCGCCCCCCGAGCGCGGCCGCCAACGCGAGCTCATAGCCGCCCTCGACGCGCAGCTCGTCGCTCAGCGCCAGCTCGCCGCCGACGCGCGCGTGGGCGCGCAGGAACTGGTTTGCGGCGGCGAGCTCGGCGCCCACCCGCTCCGCCTCGCGCCGGGCGTCGTGAGCGGCATGCTCGGCCGCGGCCAGGGCGCGACGTGCCTGCTCGGCGTACTCGTCCGCCTGCTCCCGCGCCGCCCGCGCCTCGAGCGCCTGCGTCTGTGTGTGCTCCGCGCGCGCGATGTCCGCGGCGTTCGCCTCGTACAGCTCTGTCAGCTCCTGCTCGAGCTCTAGCTCGCGCGCCGCCTGGACCTCCGCCAGCTGCGCTTCCAGCGTCGCGATGCGGTCCTCGCTGGCGGGCGCCTGCTGTGCCCACTCGCGCTCGCGATCTTGCGAGAGCGCGTCCAGCTCGAGCCCGACGCGCTCGATCCTGCGAGCCATAGCCTGCGCGCTGGCATCCACCTGCTCGGCGCGCAGCGTCAGGCGCTCGTGCGCTGAGCGCGCGTCGTAGAGCACCCGTGAGCGCGCGTCGTGACGCTCGGCGCCCTCGGCCAGCGAGCGCTCGGCGCTCGCCCGCTGTGCGTTGGTCTGCGCCAGCCTGAGCTCGATCTCCGCGCGTGCCGCGCGGACCTCGCCGACGCGTGCCTCGGCCCTCTCCAGCTCGTCTCGTCGGGCGCGTGCCGCGTCGGCCGCGAGCTGCCAGCGTAGCTGGAGGATCTGCTGCTCCAGGCGCTCGTGCAGCTGCGCCGCTTCCGCCTGGCGCTTGAGCGGTCGCAGCCGCCCGCGCGCCTCGCGCTCGACGTCCAGCGCGCGGTCGAGGTTCTGTTGGGTGCGCTCGAGCTTGAGCTGTGCGCGGCGGCGGCGCTTGCGGTGCTTGCCCAGCCCCGCCGCCTCCTCGATCAACAGCCGCCGGTCGCGCGGCTTGGAGGTGACGATCGCGTCCACGCGCCCCTGCGAGATCACCGAGTGCGTCTCCTTGCCCAGGCCCGTGTCCGAGAGCACCTCGATCACGTCTGTAAGGCGGCAGCGCGCGCCGTTCAGCCGGTAGCCGCCCTCGCCGGCGCGGTCGAGCCGGCGCACGATCGAGATCTCGCTCAGGGGCACGTCGACGGTGCCGTCGGAGTTGTCCAGCACCATCTCCACTTCAGCTGCGCTGCGCGGCTGCACGCCGCGTCCACCGCCGAAGATCACATCCTGCATCGACTGCCCGCGCACCGCCAGCGGCGACTGCTCGCCCATCACCCACAGCACCGCGTCGGTCACGTTGGACTTGCCCGACCCGTTCGGTCCCACGACCACGCTCACCCCCGGTCCGAAGTCAAGGCGCGTGCGATCCGGGAACGACTTGAAGCCGTTGATCGTGAGCGACTTCAGGCGCACGCGCTGCTCATGGCTCGAGCTTTCCCACGGCCACGCGCGCAGCCGCCTGCTCGGCGTGCTTCTTGCTGCGGCCGCTGCCGACGCCGAGGCTCTCTCCGTCGACCCGTGCGAGGACGGTGTAGGTGCGCTCGTGGGGTGGGCCGGCCTCGTCGGTGACCTCGTAGCTCACCTGCGAGCCGCGCCGGGCGAGCAGCTCCTGGAGCGCCGACTTGAAGTCGACGGGATGCTCGAGCGCGCCGTCGATCTCCGGCGCGAACGCCTCGACGACGGCCTGCGCGGTGCGCTCGTAGCCCGCGTGCAGATAGCACGCGCCGATCACCGCCTCGAGCACCGATGCCAGCACGCGCTCGGTCTCCACTAGCGCAGCCGCGCTCTCGCGCACGCCAGCGGGCGCGGCCGCGCGCAGCCGCGCTGGCAGGTTCAGGCGCTCGGCCACCGCGCGGCAGGACACCCCGGAGACCGCCTGCGCGCGGATCTTCGTGAGCCGCCCCGCCCCGAACCGCTCGGCCTCCAGCCGCGGGTACAGGTACGCGGTGACCGCGAGCGCGAGCACGCTGTCGCCGAGGAACGCCAGTCGCGTGTAGGAGTCGCTCGCCCGCTCGCTCCAGGAGGCGTGCGTGAACACCTGACGCGTGAGATCTTCGGGTAGATCCTCCAGCAGCTCGGCCAGCGCCGGCATCATCGCTCCGCATTGGCGGTCCCGCTCGGAGCTTGGGCGAGGACGAAGTCCACCGCAGCGCCAACCGTGAGGATCGTCGCGGCCTGCTCGTCGGACATCCGCACCCCGTAGCTGTCCTCGAGCTCCTGCACGAGCGTGTACAGGTCCAGCGAGTCGGCCTCAAGGTCCTCCTTGAAGCGGGTGTCCTCGACGATCGCCTGCGGCTCGATGTCGAGCTCGTCGGCGAGGTGGCTGCGGATCAGGGTCAGGACTTGCTCGCGGGTCATGGCGCGTGCTGCACGCTAGCGGCCGACGCGGACACAGGCGAGCGCTTGAGCGCGCCTGCGGCGGACAGCGTGGCGTGCGTGTTGGCGACGATGTCCTGGCGCGCGCCGCGCCGTGCGCGCAGGATCGCCTGCGCGAAGCCCACGCGCGTGAAGCGGCCGTGCGGCACCACGCCCAGGCGCCGCAGGCCGAGCAGGTACGCGCCGCCGCTCGCCTCCGGGTCGATCTCCTCGCGAAACCCCGTCAGCGCGCTGCGCAGCAGCATGCCGCCGAGCTTCGCCGTGCTCGAGGACATCGCCGCCTCGCGGATCGCGCCCAGCATCGTCTGCGATACGCCCTCCATCAGCTTCAACGCGATGTTCCCGGTGACGCCGTCGGTCACGATCACGTCCGCGCGTCCGGAGACCACGTCTCCGCCCTCCACATTGCCGACGAACTCGAACGCGTCGAACGGCGCGTGGGCATTGATCATCCGCTCGCGCAGCTCGGCGTGGGCCTCCACGATCACCGAGCTGCCGCGAGAGGGCTCCTCGCCGTTGGACAGCAGCCCCACACGCGGGCGCTCCACGCCGAGCACGTCCTGCGCGAGCGCAGCGCCCATGAACGCGAACTGCACGATGTGCTCGCGTCTGGCCTCGGTGTTGGCGCCGACGTCGAGCAGCGTCACGGGCGAGCGGGGCACGGGCAGCGGGATCGCCAGCGCGGGACGGTAGATGCCGCGAGCGCGCTTGATGTTGAACGTGCCCGCCGCGAGCGCCGCGCCCGTGCCTCCAGCGCATACCAGCGCCTGTGCGCGACCGTCAGCGACGGCCTTGGCGGCTCTGACGATCGACGCTTGCGGCGTGGTGCGCACCGCCTGCACGGGATCTGCCGCCTTTGCGATCGAGATCGGCGCGTCCACGATCTCGACGGCTGCCGGCATCTCGCCGAGCTCGGCCGCCGGGCCGAATAGCAGCACGCGCGCCCCCTGCTCGACGGCGATCACGGCCCCGGCGGCGACCTCCGCGGGACCGAGGTCCGCGCCGTTGCAGTCGACCGCGACCACCGGCTGCTCGTGGCCGGACGGGGCGCGCGAGGACCTGGGGGAGGGCTCGGCCCCTGGCGTCACCGCGCGCTAGTCGTGGTCGTGATCGTGATCGTGCTCGTGGGTCCCCGGCGCCACGACCTCGCGTCCCGCGTAAGAGCCGCACACCGGACATACGCGGTGCGGCCGGCGCGGGCTGTGACACTGTGGGCAGCTGTTCAGCGCGGGCGCGCCGATCTTGTGCTGCGCGCGGCGCTTGGCGGTGCGGCTGTGCGACTGCTTTTTCTTGGGGACGGCCATCGGCGCATGAGACTAGCAGGGCACCCTGGGCGCTCACCGGTGCTCGCCGCCGAGGCTCGCTGGGCGCGTGCGCCTACTCGAGCCTCAGCTCGCGCAGCTTGGCCCAGCGCGGGTCCGGCGCGGGCTCGTGGCGGTGCTCGGGGCCTGCCTCGTTGAGGTCCGCCGCGCATATCGGGCACAGCCCGGCGCAGTCCTCGCGGCAGAGGATCTTGGCCGGCATCGCGAGCGCGAACGCGTCGTGCACCCATTCGGCGAGGTCGAGCGTCTCCTCGCGCACGTACGGGCTGTCGAGGTCCTCACCGGCACCCGCAAGCTCGACCTCGCGCGCCTCGACCTCCACGCGCGGATGCGCCGGCGTCAGGCAGCGCACGCAGGGTCCCGCCACGGCGGCGGAGAAGCGTAGCCGCAGCGCGTAGCCGCCGCCGCTCATCCGCGACACGCCGAGCTCGACCGGGAGGCTGCTCGAGCTGCCCTCCAGCGGCTGTGCGAGGTAGCGCTCGCCGCCCAGCTCGATCGGCTCGACCGGCACGTGCAGCGTCAGCCGCCGACCCTCGCCTGGGGTCAGCCGCAGTCCGGCGAGATCGAGCTCGTGGGTGACTGGCGCCATCTCGTTCCAGGCTAGCCTGTGGCCCGCATCGGCTGCGAGACGGCGTGGAGTCTAGGCGCGTGCCTGGAGCTTCCCGCTTGAGAACCTTGCCGGTGGCGTTGCGCGGCAGCTCCCCCACGAACACGACGTCGCGCGGCACCTTGTAGCGGGCGAGGTTCTGCTTGACGTACTCCTTGACGGCCTCCTCGTCGAGATCGCCGTCCTCGCGCGTCACCACGAACGCCTTCAGGCGTTGGCCGAACTCGTCGTCCTCGACGCCCACGACGGCCACGTCCGCGATCTCGGCGTGGTCGGCGAGCAGGTCCTCGACCTCCCTTGGAAACACGTTCTCACCACCGCTGACGATCATTTCGTCGTCGCGCCCGTCGACGAACAGCCGCCCGTCGGAGTCGAAGTGACCGACGTCGCCGGTGCTGAGCAGACCGCCCACGATCTCCTTGTTGCCGCCGTCGGTGTACCCCTCGAACGACAGCTCGTTGCCGACGAAGATCCGCCCTCCCTGTCCCGGCGGCGCCTCGCGGCCGTCCTCGTCGAGCAGCTTTACCGTCGTGCCCATCGGCGATCGCCCGGCGGTGCCGGGGGCGGCTCGCAGATCCGCGGGGGTCGCGATCGTCGCCCAGCCCACCTCCGTCGAGCCGTACAGGTTGTAGAGGACGTCCCCGAACGTGTCCATCGTGCGCGTGGCGAGCTCACCGGGCAGCGCAGAGCCGCTGGCGGCGATCACCTGGAGCGAGCTCACGTCGTAGCGCGCGATCGTCTCCGGCGGCAGGTTGAGGATCCTCTGGAGCATCACCGGCACGACCACGAGCACGCTCGCGCCGTGCTGAGCGACGGCGTTCAGCGTCCCCTCAGGGTCAAAGCGCCTGCACAGCACGAGCGTCGACGCGAGCGGCAACGCGAGCTGGAAGTGGGCGAACCCCCACGAGTGGAACATCGGCGCGGCGATCATCGTCGTCTGGCGGGCGCGCAGCGGGATCTTCGAGAACAGCGCTGCCGCCGGCTCGATCGAGTCGCTCTGCGTGCGCGCCGCGCCCTTGGGCGTGCCGGTCGTCCCCGACGTGAGGATCACGACGCGTCCTTTCGCGGCGGGGGGCTGCAAGGCCGAGCGATCGCCGCGCGCGATCAGGTCCTCGAGCAGTGGATCCTCGACGACACCGCTCGCGCCCTCGGCGGGCTCGCTCCAGGCGACGAAGCGCAGACGCTCGGCCGCGCCGTCGCTGACCAGGTCGGCGAACTCCTCGTCGTAGATCACCGCCACCGGACGCTCGCGTCCGAGCAGCTCGGTGATCTGGGGGCCGGCGAAGGCCGTGTTCAGGAGCAGGGCGCCCGCTCCCAGCTTGGAGCACGCGACGGTCGCGTCGATGAAGCCGCGGTGGTTGCGACACATGATCGCCACCCCGTCGCCTTCGGATATCCCCGCCGCGCGCAGCTCGTTGGCGAGCGCGTTGGTGCGCGTGTGCATCTGCGCGAAGCTGAGGACTCCACGCTCGTCAACGAGCGCAGCGCGGTCGGGATAGCGTGCGGACGCGCTTTCGTATGCTCCCGCCGGCGTGGCCCCCCATCGCCGCAGCGCCGACAGCGAGTGCATCACGCGATCCGGGCGGGTGGGCTCGAAGATCCCGGTATCGACCAGCGTGCGCACGACCTGGAGCTTGTGCACCGCGGTGCGCGTCAGCGTTTGCGCGTTCACGCTGGGGAACCTACCCAATCGCCGGCCGTGGCATGCGGGGCTCGCGGCGCGCCCCTAGCTGACTTCGGCCGGTTCGTCCTTGCCCTGGAGACGCTCGCGCCCGCGCTGCACGGCGGCGATGAACTTCGACAGGTTGACCTCGAGCGTGTTCAGGATCTCGTCCGCGTAGTCCTCCGCGCCGAGCCTGATCTCGCGCTCGCGCGCGCGGGCGTCCTCGACGATGTCCTCCGCGGCGCGCTCGGCCTGCTTTGTGACCTCCTCCGCCCCGACCAGCCGCTCCTGGCGCTCGCGCGCGTCCTTGATGATCCGCTCGGCCTCCTTCTTGGCCTCCGCGAGCATCTCCTGGCGCTCCTTGACGATCCAGCGCGCCTGCTTGATCTCCTCGGGGATCGTCGCGCGCATCTGATCGAGGATGTCGTAGATCTCGTCCTTGTCGACACGCACCTGGTCGGTCAGCGGTACCGGCTTGGCGTTGTGTACGAGGTCGTCGAGCTTGTCTATGAGTACCAGTACATCCATCTTCTAGCTACCCCCGCGGGGCTTCCAGCCCCGCGTCAGGATCATAGAGCTCGACGTCACGTCTGGCATCCATTCGTCAGCGTCTTAGCTCTTCCTGCAAGCGCCGAGCTACCTCCTCGGGGACGAGATCGTCGATCTTGCCTCCGAAGGTCGCGAGCTCCTTGACGCCACTCGATGACAGGAAACTGTACTGCGGCGAGGCCATCAGGTACACGGACTCGATCTCCGGGTCCTGGCGGCGGTTGAGCTGGTTCATCTCCAGCTCGTACTCGAAGTCGGAGATCGCGCGCAGCCCCTTGACGATCGCCTTCGCGCCGATGCTCCTGGCGAAGTCCACGATCAGCGTCGAGAACGGCTCCACGCGCACGCCCTCCACGCCGGCGAGCGCGCCCTCGACGAACGCCAGGCGCTCGTCGATCGTGAACAGCGAGCCGCTCTTGCGCACCGAGCGGTTGACCACGGCGACGACGACCTCGTCGTAGAGGGCGGCGGTGCGCCGGATCACATCGAGATGGCCGTTGGTGATCGGGTCATACGAGCCTGGGCACACCGCTGTCGATTTGCGAGGCTGGGTCATTGATGGCGGTGGATTGTGATGGATGTGTCGCCGTAGTGCCTGCTGCGCTCGAATGCGAGCGCGAGGGCGAGCGGTGAGCGCCGGTCGCTCTCGACGACGACGCGGGCCTCGGGTCCAAGCACCTGCGGCAGCGCAGCCGACAGCTTGGGTCCCCAATCGCGCGCCTGGCCGTAGGGGGGGTCGATGAAGACGAGATCGTATGTCTCTTTGCGGGCACGTGCGCTCCGCAGCGCCTGGAGGCCGTCCGCGCGGCGCACCTGCGCGGTGGCTGACGTGATACCGAGCGCGTCGAGGTTGGCGCGCAGGGCCCGCACCACGCTCGCCTCGCGCTCCACGAACACCGCCGCGCGCGCGCCCCTGGAGAGCGCCTCGATGCCGAGCGCGCCTGTGCCGGCGAACAGGTCCAGCACGCTCGCCCCCTCGACGTCTTCCAGCATCGAGAACAGCGCCTCGCGCACACGGTCGGACGTCGGTCTGGTCGCCCTGCCCCGCGGCGCTTGAAACCGCCTGCCGCCGAGGCGTCCCGCGATCACCCGCATCCGTCAACCGTAACGAAGCGCTGGCGTCAGGCGGGTATCGGCTCGGGCTCGTGACCGCCGCCGAGCTCGCGCTCCAGGGCGAGCGCCAACAGCGCGTGCTCGGCCGAGCACAGGTCGGGGTCGCTGGCGATGATCGTCTCGGCGCGCCCCCGCGCCCGCTCCAGCAGCTGCGCGTCCTCGGGCAGGCGCGCCACGCGGAACTGGCCCACCCCAGACTGGCGCGTGCCGATCAGCTCCCCCTCCTTGCGCAGCGCGAGGTCGATCTCGGCCAAGCGGAAGCCGTCGCTGTGCGCCACCAGCGCGTGCAGCCTCGCCGAGCGGCTGGACTCGGGCGCGGACACGAGCAGGCACTTCGAGCGATGCTCGCCACGGCCCACGCGCCCGCGTAGCTGGTGCAGCTGGGAGATGCCGAAGCGCTCGGCGTTCTCGATCAGCATCACGGTGGCGTTGGGCACGTCGATCCCGACCTCGATCACGGTGGTCGTGACGAGCACATCGGCCTTGCCGTCGGCGAACTCAGCCATCGCCCGCTGCTTCTCACGGGGGCGCATGCCGCCATGCAGCAGCGCCAGGCGATGGTCGCGCAGCTCGCGCTCGCGCAGACGCTCGAGCTCGGCGCTGGCGGCCCGCAGTCCGGCCACCGCGTCCTCCCCCTCTTCGACCAACGGACATACGACGTAGGCCTGCCGGCCGGCCGCCAGCTCCTCGCGCAGCTCCGCGTAGGCGCGTGTGCGTGCCGCCTCGCCTACCACCAGGCGTGTCTCGATCGGCTGGCGGCCAAGCGGGAGCTGGCGCAGCGTGCTCGTGTCGAGGTCTCCATATTGCGCGAGCGCCAGCGTGCGTGGGATCGGCGTGGCGGTCATGTGCAGGGTGTGCGGCATGAGGGCACGCCGAGGCTGGTACGTGTCCTCGGATGGCCCGCCGCCAGGCTCTTCCAGCGCGGCCCGCTGACGCACGCCGAAGCGGTGCTGCTCGTCGATCACGGCGACCGCGAGCGCGTGGAAGCGCACGTCCGGCTCGATCAGCGCATGCGTGCCGACCAGCAGCGACAGCTCGCCGCTCGCGATCTTGCCGACGATGTCCCTGCGACGAGCGGCGGGCGTAGAGCCTGTGAGCAGCGCTGCGGCGACGGGCTCGGCGCCGAGCAGCCGCTGAATCGTGGCGAAGTGCTGTTCGGCGAGCGTCTCCGTCGGCGCCATCAGCGCCGCCTGGCAACCGTGCCCGACCGCCTCCAGCATCGCGTACAGCGCCACGACCGTCTTGCCGCTGCCGACCTCTCCCATCAGCAGTCGCTGCATCGGCGCCGCCGCCCGCAGGTCGCAGGCGATCTCCTCGATCGCCCTGCGCTGGTCTGCGGTCAGCGCGAACGCCAGCCCCTGCTCCAGCCAGCGCTCGCCCAGCGCGGGCGGGCCCGCGAGCACGGCGGCGCCGGTGCGTCCGCGGCGGGCGGCACGACGGCGCAGGAGCAGGAGCTGTGCCAGCAGCAGCTCCTCGTAGGCAAGGCGCGTTCGCCCGCGTTCGAGGTCGCCGGGCACGCGCGGGAAGTGCATCGCCGCCAGCGCGCTCGCGCGGTCGGGCAGCGCTTCGCTGACGCGCGTCGCCGCCGCGAGTACCTCCACCACGTCGCGCAACGCGTCCCTGGACTCGCGCACGAGCGTGAGGATCTGCGTCGAGCTGACTCCCTCGCTCGCGGGATAGTGGGCGACCTCGCCGCTCACGACCGGCTGGGCGTCCGCGTCGGCGCCCAGCTCTGCGCTGGGGGCGTGGTGGGCGACGGCAAAGCCGCCGCGAGCGTCGGCCTTGCCGTGAAGCAGCAGGCGGGTACCCGGGGGGTAGCGCGCGACCAGCCACGGCTGGTTGAAGAACGTCGCTCGCATCGCGCCCGTGGCGTCGTGAACCGTCGCCTCCACGAGCGGACGCATGCCCCGCCTGCGCACCGGCCGCGCAACGATCGAGCGGACCTCGACTGCCACCGTCGCATGTTCGCCCGCGCGCAGCGCCTCGATCGTTCGCGCCTCACGCCTGTCGCTCGGCAGGTGCTCGAGCAGGTCGCCGACGGTCTGCACCCCGAGCGCGCGCATCGCTGCGCCGATCCTCTTGGTGGGAAGCTCCAGCGGCCGGCGCAGCCGCGACGGGCGCGGCCAGCGCACCGGCGCCGCGATCAGCTCCTCGCTGCTGAATGGCGTCGAGGAGCCGAAGCGGCGCGGCATGCCGCTAGCGCGCTGCGCGCGCCGGCTCCCGCCCTCGGCCGCGCCGATGACCGCGGGCGCCTGCCTGTTGCTCGCGGTCTGGCTCGCCGGCATCGGCGGCAATCATGATCCCCGCGGCGGTCGTCACTCCGCCGCGAGCAACCACCAGTAGGCCGGCTGGCCGCCATAGCGCAGCTCTAGCTCGACGCCGCCGTTGACCATCGCGCCGACCTCGTCGAGGCCGAGCGGTGCGTGCTCGCCGTCGAGGATGCTGATCAGCTCGGGGGGGCCTCCACCGTTGCCCGGCCGCGCGAGCGCGTGCAGCACCGCTTCGAGGGTCTCCCGCGGCTGCCCCCAGGCGAGCACCTCGTCCTGCACGAAGCCGACGGCGTCCCCGCGCCTGAAGCGCCCCTGGGCGTCGTCGCGGGCGGCCGGCGCCACAGCGCCGGTGCGCACGCGCTCGAGCGCCTCCGTCAGCGCCTGTGCGTTCTCCTCTACCGAGCGGTCGCTGGCGAACGCCACAGCCGCCGCCAGGCCCGCCTGCTGGCTGGTCGTCGGCTCCACGTGGACCTGCTTGTCCGATAGGCGCGCGGCGTGCTCGGCCGCCATTATCACGTTGGCGTTGTTGGTCAACAGCACGACCTCCTCGCTGGGCGCGTCGTGGATGCCAGCGAGCAGGTCGTAGGTCGAGGGATTGAGGGTCGGGCCGCCGTCGATCGTCCGTACCCCCAGCTCCTCGTAGAGCTGCGCGAGGCCCTCGCCGCTGACCACCGCCACCGCGGCGCAGCGCAGCTGGCGCTCGACGCCGCGAGCGTCGGCGGGCTCCGGCGGCGCGCCGCTTGCATCGTCGACCGCCAGGGCCGGATGGCCACGCAGACGCCCGTCGCGCTCTGCGACCTGCGCGCGCATGTCCGCCACGTCGAGATGGGAGACCTCGCCGATGGACGCGAATACTGCGGTGGCGAGCTCTGGCTGATCGGTGTGCAGATGCACCTTCAGCGTGCTCGCGTCACCCACCACCAACACCGAGTCGCCGAGCTGTTCCAGCGGCCCGTGGAAGCTGGCGGGGTTCAGCCCGCTGCCGGTGACCGCGAAGTTCGTGCAGAAGCGGTAGGTGCCAGAGCTGTGCTCGGGGTGCGTGATGCGCGCAGGCTCGTAGTGGTCGAGCGGTGGCGGCTCCTCGCCGCGCAGCGCAGCGACTACGCCGGCGAAGATGATCGTCAGACCGTAGCCCCCCGCATCGACGACGCCCGCCTCGCGCAGCGCCGCGAGCATCTCCGGCCCGCGCTTGACCGAGTCCTGGCCGGCCAGAACGGCGCTTTCCAGCGCGTCCGCGATCGCCTTGTCCTGCTCGGGCGCCTCGGTCGCGGGACCGAACTGCGAGCTGTGGGGGGCGTGGGCGACGTCCGCGACGATCTTGTGCGCCATTTCGCGCGCCACCGTCAAGATCGTGCCCTCGGCGGGGTCGCGCACCGAGGAGTACGCACGGTCGGCGGCCTTCACGAGCGCCGCGCCGATCAGCGTCGCGTCGATCAGCTGGCCGGGGCGGCTGACGAGCTCCTCGGCCGCGCCGCGAATCAGCTGCGAGAGGATCACGCCCGAGTTTCCACGGGCACCCAGAAGCGCCGCGCGCGCAACCGACTGCACGATCTCCTCGCGCCCGATCTCGTCGATCGTGCGCTGCTCATCGCTGCCTTGCAGGAGGTCGAGCTCGGCCAGCACCGCCCGTAGCGTTAGCGCCATGTTGTCGCCCGTGTCCCCGTCGGCGACCGGGAACACGTTGAGGTCGTTGACCTCCTGACGACGCGATTCCAGATGAGCTAGCGCGCCCGCCACGGCAGCGCGAAAGCGGACCAGATTGGTATCCGTCACGGCGACAGGTCTATCAGCTTCGCCCAGCGTTTCGCTGGGTGAAGGACGGACGTGCGTAGCGCTGCTGGTCAAGATAGTCAGGGACGCAGTTGGCGTGGTGTGCGCTGCACACGAGCGGTGAGCGACGCCGCCAGGCGCCGCCCGGCGGTCCTTAGAGGGCCTTTTCGACCTTGCCGGCTTTCAGACAGCGCGTGCATACGTACACGCGCCTGGGCGCCTTGCCCACGATGATCCGCACCTTCTGGAGGTTGGGGTCGAAGCGCCGCTTGGTCGCGACCATCGAGTGGCTGCGGCTCTGGCCGAACGCCGGACCCTTGCCGCAGCTGTGACACACCTTTGCCATCGCCGGCAGTCTAGCGATCACCATCGCGCGCACGGTGCGCGATGGTGATACAGCGCGTGCAGCTTGGATCTTCGCGGGCGCTGGCGGCGCGCGCCGCGGACCTCACCCGAGCGCGCTGCGCAGCGAGGCCATCCGCAGCACAGCCTCGGCCGCATTGCGCCCCTGGTCGCGCTTGCCCGTGCCGCCTGGCGGCCCGCCACCGGAGCGCGCCAACGCCTGCTCCATCGTCTCGCACGTAAGCACGCCGAACGCGCACGGCACGCCCGTGTCGAGCTGCACGCGCATCACGCCCGCCGCTGTCTGCGCGCACACGAACTCATAGTGGTCGGTCTCGCCGCGGATCACCGCCCCCAGGCAGGCGACGCCGGCGAAGCGACCGCTGCCCGCGGCGTAGCTTGCGGCGAGCGGAAGCTCGAACGCGCCGGGGACGTCGAACACCTCCGGCTGCTCATGGCCCGCCTGCGCGAACGCGGCTCTCGCGCCGCTCAGCAGCCGCTCGGCGAGGTCCTCGTAGAAGCGCGCGACCGCTATCGCGAACGCGCTCCCGTGTGCGGCGGCGCCCGTCACGCTTTTCGCCGCTCGCGCTCGCGACGCTCTCCCCGCAACAGCTCCTCGTCCAGGTTCAGGCCCTGGTGGTGGAGGGTGTGGCCCATACGCTCGGCCTTGGTGCGCAGGTAGGCCTCGTTGTGCTCGTTGGGGGCGTGCTCGATCGGGATCTGGGAGGTCACCGACAAGCCGTAGCCCTCCAGGCCCCTGATCTTCTTGGGGTTGTTGGTGAGGATGCGGATCGACGACAGGCCGAGGTCGACCAGGATCTGCGCGCCGATGCCGTAGTCGCGCAGGTCCGCCGGCAGACCCAGGCGCTCGTTGGCTTCGACGGTGTCAAGGCCGTCCTCCTGGAGACGGTAGGCGCGCAGCTTGTTCAGCAGGCCGATGCCGCGACCCTCCTGGGACAGGTACAGCAGCACGCCGTGACCGTCGCGCTCGATCATCGACAGCGCCGATTCCAGCTGCTCGCCACAGTCGCAGCGCAGCGAGTGGAATACGTCGCCGGTGAGGCACTCCGAGTGCACGCGCACGAGCACATCCTCACGTCCGGCGACCTCGCCCTTGATCAGGGCCACGTGGTGCTTGTCGTCGACCAGCGAGCGGTAGCCGACCGCCTCGAAGTCGCCGAACGTCGTGGGCAGCCGCGTGGAGACCACGCGCTCGACCAGCTTGTCGTGGCGCCGGCGGTAGGCGATCAGGTCGGCGACGGTGATCAGGCTGAGCCCATGGCGCTCGCAGTAGCCGATCAGTTCGGGCACGCGCGCCATCGTGCCGTCGTCGTTCATCACCTCGCAGATCACGCCCGCCGGGTTCAGGCCGGCCAGCCGCGCGAGGTCGACCGCCGCCTCGGTCTGGCCGGCACGCTCGAGCACGCCTCCCGCGCGGCTCTTGAGCGGGAACACATGCCCGGGCTGGACGAGATCGATCGGCCGGGTCTCGGGGTCGATCGCGACCTGGATCGTGCGCGCGCGATCGTGCGCGGAGATGCCGGTGGTGACGCCATCGCGCGCCTCCACGGAGACCGTGAAGGGCGTCTCGAACGGGGACTCGTTCTTGGCCGCCATCAGGTCCAGCCCCAGCTCGTCGCAACGCTCGGAGGTCAGCGACAGGCAGATCAGACCGCGCCCCTCCTTCGCCATGAAGTTGATCGCCTCGGGGGTGGCGAACTGGGCCGCGAGCGTCAGATCGCCCTCGTTCTCGCGATCCTCGTCGTCGCAAACCACCACCATCTTGCCCTCCCGAAGCTCCTCCAGCGCCTGCTCGATCGTCGCGAACGGGGTCGTCGTGCGTGGACTGCTCATAGTCGTGCCTCCTGATAGTGCTCCAGCAGTCGCTCGACGTGCTTGGCCAGCACGTCCACCTCGATGTTCACGAGTGAGCCCTCGCCCAGCCCGCCGAGGCTCGTGCGCGCGAGCGTCTCCGGGATCAGCGACACCGACAGCCAGTCATCCCCGAGAGCGCTGACCGTCAGGCTCACGCCGTCCACCGCCACCGAGCCCTTCTCCACCATGTACCGCGCCAGGCGCGGCTCCACCTCGATCTCCAGCACCCGCGCGAAGCCCTCCTCGCGTACGCAGCGCACGCTGCCGGTGCCGTCAACGTGACCCTGCACCACGTGGCCGCCGAGACGGTCCGCCGCGCGCAGCGCCAGCTCCAGGTTCACGCGCGAGCCCTCGCGCAGCTCGCCCAGCGAGGAGCGCCGCAGCGTCTCGAGCATCGCCTGCGCGCAAAAGGCCTCGCCGCTCACACGCGTCGCCGTCAGGCACACGCCGTTGACCGCCACCGAGTCGCCCTCGCCGAGCTGTGACGCTATCGGGCTGGCGATCCGCAGCGTCGCCCCCAAGTCGTCGCGCTCGACGGCCACCACGCTGCCCGTATCGGCGATCAGGCCCGTGAACATCAGCGCGCGACCCCCCATCTGATCCTCATGGAACGCATCCGTGCACGATCGGCTGCCGCGCTCACCACTCGCGCAGCCGTGCGGAGATCAACAGGTCTTCGCCGATCGTCTTGCAGCCGAAGGACAGCGCGCGCAGCGCCTCGGAGATGCGCTCGACGCCTTCGCCCTCCAGCGGGTCGCGCGCGGCGCTGCCGCCGAGCAGCAGCGGCGCCAGGAACAGGCGGATTTCGTCGATCTCCCCCGCGTCCAGGAACGCACCGGCGAGGTGTGGCCCGCCCTCGAGCAGCACCGATGCGAGGCCGTTTGCCCCCAGCTGGTCGAGCGCCGAGCGCACGCGTGCGGGCTCGTTTTCGCCGGTCGCCACCAGCACCTGCACGCCGGCCGCCTCCAGCGCGTCGGTGTCCGCGCGCGCGGCGGCGCGCGAGACGATGATCGTCAACGGGAACTCCCCGGCAGCGCCCACCAGCTGGGAGCTCGGCGGCAGCCGCGCGAGCGAGTCGAACACCACGCGCCGTGGCTGCGCGTCCGGGTCAGCGGGCAGGCCCTCGGGACGCGCGGTCAGCTGCGGATCGTCGGCGAGCGCCGTGCCGATGCCGACCACCACCGCGTCCACCGAAGCCCGCCAGCGGTGCGCCAGACTGCGGCTTTCCTCGCCGCTGATCCACTTGGAGTCGCCGGTGCGGGTGGCCACCTTGCCATCGAGCGTCATCGCCGACTTGAACAGCACCCACGGGCGCCCGACACGCGCGTGCTTGCGGAACGCCTGGTTGAGCAGCCGCGCCTTGGCCGCGAGCTCGCCGTCTGCGATCACCACCTCCACGCCCTCGTCGCGCAGGATCCCGAGGCTGCGGCCTGATGCCTTCTCGGTGGGATCGTCAGAGCCCACCACCACGCGCTTGACGCCCGCCTGGAGGATCGCGTCGGTGCACGGCGGGGTCTTGCCCTCGTGGCAGCACGGCTCGAGCGAGACATACAGCGTGGCCCCGCTCAGGTCCGCCATCCCGCACGCCTCGATCGCCTCCACCTCCGCGTGCGCGCCGCCGTATTCGCGATGCCAGCCCTCCCCCAGGATCTCGCCGTCGCGGGCGACCACGGCGCCGACCACCGGGTTGGGCTTGACCGTTCCGGTGCCCTTGCGAGCGAGCTCGATCGCGCGTTCCAGGCATACCTTGTCGGCCTCTATCAACGTGGGCATCTCGCTTCCAGGATAACCCCGCCGCAGCGCGCACCCCTGTCAACGCAGGCAGCGTCCGCCGTGCAGGTGGTAGATCGTCATCTGCGGACCCGGGCGAGCATAGGCCTGGGGGTAGTAGTCGAAGCTCCAGTCGAAGTTGAAGGCGACCGGACCCTGCCCGCGGGCGTAGGGCGAGGACCTGTACACGATGCGCCCGCTGCGCGCCAGCTGGCGGTAGTAGGCGATCGCCGCCGGTACCGCGTGCGGGTCGGCGAACGCGCGACCGGACTCGGTCGAGCCGCTGATCACCCAGCAGTAGCCTTCGCGCTCGTAGAAGCCGACGAGCGACGGGTAGAGGGTCGTCTCGTAGTCCTCGAGGCCGACTTCGCGGATGAATGCGGGCGCGATCGTGCCGCTCGGCGCGACGCGCAGCGCCAGTGCCGGATACAGGTGCCAGCGGTACGGGTTGGCCGCGGTCGAGGTGCCCGGCTCGACCGAACGTGCCCATTCCTCGGGCTCGACCGGCTCGGCAACGATCTTCGCGCCCGCTGGTATGTGCGCGAGCATCCATGCGCGGGTGAGGTTGCGGGTGTCCGCGCGCGAGAGCACGATCCCCGCGTGGACGCTCGAGACCAGCCCCTGGACCAGCACGGCGACGACCAGCAGCGCGGTCAGCAGCGCGCGCGCGGTGGCGCCGTGCAGCGGTCGCCCGGCCCAGTGGGCGGTCTGCACGACGAAGAACGCGCCGAGCAGGCACAGCACCGGGAAGATCGGCATCAGCCAGCGGCCGAAGTAGCGGCCCTCGGTGCCCATGAAGGCGAGGAACAGCAACGCGGCGGGCACGAGCATCCAGCCGACGCGTCGCTCGTGGCGCCAGATCGTGACCGCCCCTGCGAGCGCCGCCAGCGACGGCGCCCAGCCGAGCCCCCAGGTGAGCGCCCACAGGTAGTAGGCGAGACCGCCGTCTTTGGGCGCGCCCAGCTTGCCCTGGGATTCGCTCGACAGCGTCGACTGGTGGACGAGTTCGGAGTGGAAGCTGTGGTAGTCGAGCAGCGCGTACGGGTTGGCGATCAGGAACGCCGCCAGCGCTGACGCACCCGCAAGCAGTATGCCCACGAGGCTGCGCCCGCCGGAGCGCAAGGCGAACGCCGCCAGCAGCGGCACGAGCACGATGCCGGCGGTGTACTTGGTCGCACACGCGAGCCCCAGCCCCACGCCCGCGAGCAGATAATCGCGGACCCGGCCTTTGCGCAGCACGCCGGCGCTGCCGAGCAGCGAGAGCGTCGCTGGCGCCAGCGTGGGCGCGTCGTTGAGCGCGAGGTGCGCGTAGAAGACCGGCAGGAACGCCACCGCCTCGATCGCCGCCGCCAGCAGCCCGACCGCGCGGCTGAACAGTCGCGCACCCGTCAGATACAGCAGCCACAGCGCGATCGTGCCCAGCGCCGCTGCGGCCACGCGCGCGAGCGTGTACACGTCCTGGGGGTGCAGCTCGAACGTGTGCACCGCGCCCGAGGCACCGCCGTATGCGATCGCGAACAGGGCGTGGAGCAGGTATGTGAAGGCGGGCGGGTTGGCGAAGTAGTGGGGGTTGAGCGTGCTGCCGGCGAACATTTCGATCGCGTGCGCGACGAAGTGGTCGGCCTCGTCCGCGTTGTAGGCGTACGGCAGCCCCTGGCGCACGCCCCACAGACGCAGGCCCAGGCCGCCGAGCAGCACGGCCGCGAGCGCCGCCCACGCCCAGCGCCGCTCAGCAGTTGGCATACACCGCGTAGAAGCGACTGGTGTAGATGCGCTTGAAGCCCGACATCGGGATCTGGTCGCTGGGCTTGTCGCCAACGTCGACGATCGCGTCGACGAACACCGCCGTGCCGAGCGGGTAGACCGCCACGCTGCCGGCCCGCAGGCGGCGTTCCAGCGACGGATCGTCGTGTTCGGCGTCGGCGCGCGCCTGGCTGCGCGCAAGGATGTCCTGCTGGTTGACGCTGCCGAGGATCCAGCGCGCGTCGGGGATCAGCTTGTTGTCAGGCACGCTCACCAGCGGACAGCGCCGCAGCTCGGCGGCGACGACCGGGCTACGAAGCGCGGTGGCGAGCCCCTTGTGGAAGTCCTCGTGCTCGGCCAGCGTCGTGCGCAGGCCGCTCGGGCTGATCGTGTTGGCGGCGGAGACGGCGCCGTAGGCGACGAACACGACCGCCGCCGCGATCCACGCGCGCCGCAGCAGCGAGCCCCGCTCGAGCATCGCCCAGCCGCCGACGGTGACCGCACAGAACGGCAGCAGCGCCGTGGCGCTGCCCAGCAGGTAGCGGTCGACCACGGACGCCCCGACCGCGCCCTCGGCGATGTACACGCCGAGCAGCAGCAGGAACGCCGCGAGCGGCAGCGCGGCGCGGCGCGGCGCCATCACCACGGCCAGCAGGATGCCGATCAGGCCCCCGAGCAGAACCGGCAGGTGATCGATCCGCACGCCGTAGCTCCACACCGACGCGAGCACGCTGCCGAACCCCTGCGTGCGTTCCAGTTCGGCCGCGAGCCCGGCGGTGGCGCTGAGCGAGTGCAGCGGGTTGCCGGTGACGATCGCGTCCAGCGCCACCCACACCACCGGCGCGATCGCGGCCAGCGCCAGGTAGCGCACGCGCGTGCGCGTGTCCGCGCGCCACGAGCACCACAGCCAGTAGGCGCCGCTCAGCACCCACGCGTCCGGCCGCAGCAGGCCGGCGGCAGCGAGCAGCAGGAACACGGCCGTGCCGCGGCGCCGGCGCTGCGCCTCCAGCGCGACCGCCCAGATCACCAGCGCCACGTAGGTGATGTCGAGGTAGCCCTGGGCGGCGAGGTTCTCCACGAAGAAGCGGCTCAGCAACAGCAGCGCCGCGACCAGCCCCACGACCGGGCCGAAGCACACGCGCCCGAGCCGGTACATGCCCGCCACGGCGAGCACGAACGACACGATCGAGCCGAGCACCATCAGGCGTGCGCCGCCCTGGCCGAAGACCGAGCACAGCATCCCGAACGCGATCGCCAGCGGATGCTCGGTCGGCGCGCGGTACACGTCGAAGTCGGGCAGGTGCAGGTGCAGCAGGTCGCGGCCCCACAGCAGCGCGTAGAAGGAGTCGTAGGTGGGGTAGGTCGGGTACGCGACGTAGCCGATGACCGCGCCCACGCACAGCACCACGAAGCCCAGCCGTGCCCAGGTCGCGGGCGGCCACGCGCGCAGCCGACCACGTGGGTCTCCTGGCGTCAGCCGGATCGAGCCCGAGCGCCGCCGGGTGAGCATCGCGCTTTCCATCTTGCGTCGAGTTGGGACACTAACCTGATCGCCGTGAAGCTCATCATCCAGATTCCCTGCTTCAACGAGGCGCAGCAGCTGCCGCAGACGCTCGCGGACCTGCCGCGTGAGCTGCCCGGCTTCGACGAGGTGCAGTGGCTGGTCATAGACGACGGATCGAGCGACGAGACGGTAGCGGTGGCGCGCGCGCACGGCGTCGATCACCTGGTGCGCCTGACCAACAACAAGGGCCTCGCGGCCGCCTTCCAGGCGGGCATCGACACCGCGCTGAAGCTCGGGGCAGACGTAATCGTGAACACCGACGCGGACAACCAGTACTGCGGAGCCGACGTCTCCCGGCTCGTGCTGCCGATCCTGGAAGGCCGCGCGGACATGGTCGTGGGCGACCGCGAGGTGAGCGGCATCGAGCACTTCTCACCGATGAAGAAGTCACTCCAGCGCCTCGGCTCGTGGGTGGTGCGCCAGGCGTCCTCCACGTCCGTGCCGGACACCACATCGGGCTTTCGCGCGTACAACCGCGAGGCCGCGATTCAGATGATGGTGGTCTCCAAGTTCACCTATACGCTCGAGACGATCATCCAGGCCGGCAAGCTCGTGGTGGCGGTCGACCACGTTCCCGTGCGCACGAACCCCAAGACGCGCGAGTCGCGCCTGTTCCCATCGACGGGCGCCTACGTGCGGCGCAACGCGATCTCGATCTTCCGGATCTACGCACAGTACGAGCCGTTGCGCGTGTTCTGGAGCCTCGCGCTGGTGATCGGCGTAGCCGCTGTGGCGGTCTGGATCCGCTTCATCGTCGCCTACGCGGAAGGCAACGGCAAGGGCCACGTCCAGTCGCTGATCCTCGGCGCCGTGCTGTTCATCGCCGCGGTCGTGCTGTGGGCGCTCGGCGTGATCGGCGACCTGCTCGCCGCGCAGCGCGTGATGATCCAGCGAACGTTCGAGCGGGTACGTCGAATCGAGCTTCAGCTGGGCGTGGAGCCCTCGCATTACGAACCGAACCTCGCACCCGCCGAGCAGCTCCCTGCGACCGCGTCGAGCGGGTCGGGGGAATCGAGCCAGTCGGCGCTACCGGCGGACCCGGCCGACGCGATTCGCCTCACAGAGCGCGTGCCGTGAGCGGCGTCACCGTCTCCGAGGACGGTATCGTCACCGGCAACACCTACGACAAGTACGGCTCGAGCAACCCGCTCGTGCGCCGCCTGATGGCCGGCTTCGAGCGCGACCTCGACGACCTGCTCGGGCGCTGCGCTCCGAGCTCCCTGCTGGACGTCGGCTGCGGCGAGGGTGTGCTCGTGCACCGCTGGTCACAGCGCATCCCAGCCTGCCGCGTGGTCGGCGTCGACCTGCGCGAGCCCTCGATCCAGGCGGGGTGGGAGCAGCGCCAGGCGCCCAACCTGGAGTACCGCGCGATGGACGGCGATGACCTGCCGTTCGCTGCTAGCGAGTTCGAGCTGGCGAGCGCGATCGAGGTGCTCGAGCACGTTCCCGACCCCGAGCACACGCTGCGCGAGATGGTCCGCTGCGCGGAGCGCCATCTGCTGGTGTCGGTGCCGCGCGAGCCGTTGTGGCGGATGCTCAACCTTGCGCGCGGGGCATACTGGCCGGCGCTGGGCAACACCCCCGGTCATCTCAACCACTGGTCCAGGCGCTCGTTCGTGGAGCTGCTCTCGCGCCACGGCGAGGTGCTCGAGCTGCGCTCGCCGTTCCCCTGGACGATGTTGCTTGTCCGCCTCTAGCACGAGCCGCTCCTACGGGCGCGGCGCGCGCATCCTGTCGCTGGGGATCGCCTCGACGGGGCTGCTGACGTTTGCGTACTTCTCGATCGCAAGCCACGTGCTCGGTCCAAGCGCCGCAAAGCGCATCGACGTGCTGTGGTCGGTGATGTTCGTGATCATCTCGGTGATCTATCGGCCGATCGAACAGCTGCTCTCGCGCACGATCGCCGAACGCCGCGCGCGCGGGCACGCACAGCATGCGCTGCGCGTGCCGATGCTGATCCAGGCGAGCTTCGCGCTCGCGTTCCTCGCCGTCGCGCTGGCATTTCACGACGAGCTCGTCTACCACGTGTTCGAAGGCGAAGCGGCGCTGTATTGGGTGCTGGTCGTGGGCACGCTCGCATACGCCGCGAGCTACTTCGCGCGCGGCTGGCTGGCCGGGCACCAGCGCTTCGGCCTGTTCGGCGGGCTCGTGTTCATGGAGGCAACCTCACGCATCTGCTTCGCGCTGGCGGTCGCCGTGGGGATCGCCAGCGGCGAGACGGCGGTGGCGCTGGGAATCGCGGCTGCGCCGTTCGTGTCGCTGGTGGTCGTGCCGGCGGCGTTCGCGCGCAGCAGGGCGGATCGGCTGCACGGGGCCGAGGCCGACGACACGGCGGCGCACCAGACGGCGGCCGCGGAGGCGGGCAGCGGGGGCGCAGGGGTAGATGGGGCTGGGGTGGGCGGGGCTCCGATTACAGTCGACGAGGCGGAGGCTGCGCTGGCGGGGCCGGGCACGGAGGGCGTGCAGGAGACCGCCGCCCACGACGAGCTGTCGCTGCGGCGGGGCGGCGGCTTCGCGCTGTGGGTGTCGGGCATCATGCTGGCCGAGCAGACGCTGCTCAACGCGGCGGTGCTGACGGTCGACGCAACCTCCACCGAGCGCGCGCTCGCAGGCATCGTGTTCAACGTGCTGCTGATCGCGCGCGCTCCGCTCCAGCTGTTTCAAGCGATCCAGACGTCGCTGTTGCCGCACCTGACGGGCCTCGAGGCGACCGCGGGACACGCTGCCTTCGCACGCGCGATCCGCGTGACGATCCTCGCGATCGCGGGCTTTGCCGCGACGGTGGCGGTGGGTCTGCTGATCTTGGGCCCGTTCGCGCTCGGACACGTGTTCTTCGGCCAGCACTACAGCTACGGCCGCTTCGGGCTTGCCCTGATCGGGATCGGCATGGGCCTGCACCTGACCTCGGGCGCGCTCAACCAGGCGGCGCTCGCGCGGGATCGAGCGCGCGCCGCGGCCGGCTGCTGGCTGCTGGCTGCGGTGCTGTTCCTAGCGTGGATGCTGACGCCGGCGGTCAGCGACCAGCTGCTGCGCACTGAGATCGGCTACGCAGGCGCAACCGCCGTGCTCGCCGCGGCGTTGACGCTGCTGTATCGGCGCGGCAGCCCGGCTCAGTCGGCGTCGATCGAGCGAGCGATCGCGCGGTAGGCCTCGCCGGGGTCGGCGGCGGTGAAGATCGCCGAGCCCGCGACGAACACATTGGCGCCGGCCTCGCGACAGGACGGCGCGGTAGCCGGGTCGATGCCGCCATCCACCTCGACCGCGACGTCCGCGCCGACCAGCGCGCGCACCCGCGGCAGCTTGTCCAGCGAATGCGCGATGAACGGCTGACCGCCCCAGCCGGGGTTGACGGTCATGCACAGCGCCATGTCGATCGCTTCGGTGATCTCGGCGAGCGCGCCTACGGCGGTGCCCGGGTTGATCGCCAGCCCCACACCGGCGCCGCGTTCGCGGATCAGGTTGGCGGCGTAGGCGACGTGGGGCGTGGCCTCGGCGTGGAAGGTGACGGAGTCGGCGCCGGCCGCGACGAAGTCGCCCGCATGGCGCTCGGGGCGCTCGATCATCAGGTGCACATCGAGCATCGCTCCTGCGTCCCTGGCTGTCTCCGCGAGCGCGGCCACGATCAGCGGCCCGATCGTGATGGGCGGCACGAAATGCCCATCCATGACGTCCACGTGGATCACGCGCGCGCCCGCGGCGATCACCTCGCCCACCTGCTCGCGCAGCCGACCGAAGTCCGCCGACAGGATCGACGGCGCCACGCGCACGCCGCGCAGCAGCTCACGCGCGCGCTCGCTCACGCGCGCCCTTTCGGAGCACATGCCCCCGTATGAGGACGCCGGCCGGCGCCGGCATGCGTACTCATACGGCTTGCAGCATGGAGTCCCCGCACGCGTTGCACTTGAGGATTGCGGTGGAGGACATCCTCACGATCGTCGAGTGCTCGCCGCAGTTGGGGCACACGGAGGTCAGCTCGAAGCGGTGCAGGCAGTAGACGCAGCGGTAGCGGCCGGGGAGGTTGGTGGGGCGCAGCCACGGCTCACCGCAGTGCGGGCACTGCGGCCCGAGGTCGATCGAGGGCTTGGCGGGTACCTCCCGCTCGCCCTCCATCTCAACCCCTCCTCATGCGCGCGATGAAGAACCCGGCGGTGCGGTCGCGGTGCGGCAGCGTCGTAACCGTCCCGCGCACATCAACGTCGCCGAGCCCGACGACACCGCCCGGCCCGTCGAGAGCGAATTGGGGGTGGGAGTCCAGGAAGGCGGCGATCAGGCGCTCATTCTCAGTCAGAGAGATCGTGCAAGTAGAGTAGACAAGCACGCCTCCCGGACGGAGGGTGCTTGCACCTGCGGCGAGGATCCTCGCCTGCGCGCCGGCGAGCTGCGCGATCGCGTCGGGCGTCACGCGCCAGCGGAGGTCGGGGCGGGCGGCGAGGGTGCCGAGCCCCGAGCAGGGCGGGTCGACGAGCACGCGGTCGAACGCCGGGCTCGCGTTTCCCGGCCCGGGCGACTCGGGGCCTTGCTGTGGGCCCCAGCGCTCGGCGTCGGCCAGCTCCACGCGCACGTTGGTCGCGTGAAGCCGCTGAGCGGTGCGCGCGAGCGCGCCAGCCCGGCGACGGTTGCGCTCGACGGCGAGGACCGTGCCACGGCCGTGCATCAGCGCGGCCAGGTGGGTGCTCTTGCCGCCGGGGGCGGCGCACAGGTCGAGCACTCGCTCGCCCGGCTCGGGGGCGAGCACGCGTGCGACCAGCATCGCGGCGCGCGACTGCGCGAGGAACGCGCCTTCACGCCACAGCGGGGAGCTGTGGCCGTCGAACGCCTGCTCGAGCACCACGGCCTCGGGAATCGCGGGATCCAGGTGCGAGCGCACCGGCAGCTGCGCGGCGAGCGCGGAGGCGTCTGTGACGAGCGTGTTGGCTCGCAGCGCGAGCTCCCACGGCTCGTTGTCTGCGGCCATCAGCGCACGCGCCTGCTCGGGCCCGAGCTGCTCCCACCACAGGCGAGCAAGCCACTCGGGGTGGGAGTGCTTGACGGCGGCATCGGCGGGCGTGTCGTCGCTGAGCGTGCCGAGCAGCGCCTGCTGCCCTTCGCGCGCGGCGCGGCGCAGCACCGCGTTGACGAGCCCGTGTCCGGCGTGAGCGTTTTGCTTGGCGAGCTCGACGGCGTCGGCCACGACGGCGTAGTCGGGGGCGCCGCGCAGGTACATCAGCTCGTACAGGCCCAGCCGCAGCGCCGCGAGCACGGGAGCGTCGAGCGCGGCGGCGGGGCGTTCGGCGAGGCGCTCGATCAGGTGGTCGGCGGTGGCCTTGCGCTGCACGGCGCCGTATGCGAGGCGCATCGCGAGCGCCCGGTCGCGGGCGTCGAGCTGCGCGGCCTCCGCGGCGAATGCCCTGTCGGCGTACGCGTCGCGCTCGAACACCCGGCGCAGCACGGTGTAGGCGCAGCGGCGCGCGGGGGCGCCGGACGAGTGCGGATTGGCCTGACTACCCGGCACGGCTGAGGCCGGCGGGCGCTAGCACGTCGGCGATGTCGGCGGCCAGGCGCTCGGCTTCGGGCTCGGCGAGCGTGGAGATCGTTGCGCGCACGCCAGGTTGGCTGCCGGCGAGGCGGTAGGGCGCTCCGGGAGCGAGCACCCAGCCGCGCTGGATCAGCGCCCCGATCGTGGCGGCCTCCTCGTGCACGGTGATCCACACGTTGAGCCCCGACGCTCCCTGGGCGGCCACGCCGCTGGCGTGCAGGCACGAGAGCAGGCGCTGGCGTCGCTGCGCGTAGACGGAGTTGGCGCGGACGATCAGCTGGTGGACGCGCGGGTCGCTCCACATCTCGAGCACGAGCGCCTGGAGGAGGTGGCTGACCCACCCGGGCCCGCATTGCTGGCGGCCCTGGACGCGCGCGATCGTGTCGGCGTCACCGGCGAGAACGGCCAGGCGCAGGTCGGGCCCGAGCGCCTTGGCGACCGAGCGCGTCGCCGCCCAGCGCTCGAGCTGGCGTCCGCGGGCGTGAACGGTGTGCAGCTCGCTGACGGCGAGCAGCCCGAGGTGGTCGTCTTCGATCACCAGCGCCTGTGGCTGCTGATCGAGCACCGTGGCGAGCTCGTGCGCGCGCGTGCGGTCGAGCGCGGCGCCGGTGGGATTCTGGCCGCGGGGTGTGATCACGGCCGCGCAAGCGCCGCGCCGGAGGGCTGCGCGCAGCTCGTCGGGCAGCATCCCGCGGTGGTCGACGGCGACCGGCTCGAGCAGCAGCCCGTGCGCGCGAAGCAGGTCGAACAGCGCGGCGTAGCCTGGGTTCTCCACGGCGACGCGGTCGCCCGGACGCAGGTGGGCTTGCAGGACCCGCTCGATGCCGTCGAGCGCGCCGCTGACCACGCACAGGTGCTCGGCGGGGACACCGTCGGCGCGCAGCTGCTCGCGCGCGAGCTCGACCAGCCCGTCGAGCTCCTGGGGCTCGCCGTACAGGCGCAGCGGCGGCGCGCAGCGCGCGAGGACCGCATGCAGGTCGGGGAGCAGCGCCGGATCGGGGTTGCCGAGCGACAGGTCGCGCGCGCCGGTGGGCACCGGCAGCGGCGAGCGCGCAGCGCCGATCGGCGGACCCTGCCCGATGCGCGTGCCGCGCCGCGGCTCGCTCTGGACGACGCCGCGGCGGCGCAGCTCGGCCAGGCCCGCGGCGATGGTGACCGGGCTGAGGCCCACTTCGCGGGCGAGCCGTCTGACGGACGGCAGCGGCTGCCCGGGGGTGAGCGCGCCGGCGGCGACGGCGTTCTCGATCTGGCGCACGAGCTCGGCTGCGCTGCTGGCCGTGATCCGATACTGTTTCAGGTCAGACATTACTCTGTACTGTTACAGATTTTTGTGTTTATGCGGAGAGGAGTGCGGCGTGACCGTCCAATCGCGAAGTGAAGCAACCTCCGCCCAGCCCCCGTCCGAGCGCGTGCGAGCGCGCCGCAAGCGCGACCGTGCGAGCTACGAGCGCGACGCGATCGACGCGATCCTCGACGAGGCGCTGATCGCGCACCTGGGCTTCGTGGACGAGCACGGTCAGCCGTTTGTCACCCCCATGCTGCATGCCCGCAGTGGAGACGTCGTGTACTGCCACGGCTCGAGCGCCAGCCGCACGCTGCGCACGCTGGCAGCGGGCGCACCGGTATGCCTGACGGTGTCGTTGATAGACGGCCTGGTGCTCGCCCGCTCGGCGATGCACCATTCGGCCAACTACCGCTCGGTGATGCTGCTCGGGCGCTGCCGCGTGGTCGAGGACCCGCGCGAGAAGCGCGAGGCGCTGCGGGCGGTCATCGAGCACATCGTGCCCGGGCGCTGGCCTGACGTGCGCGCGCCGCGCGAGAACGAGCTGAAGGCGACGTCCGTGCTGGCGCTGGCGATCGAGGAGGCCTCGGCCAAGCTCCGCCGGGGCGGGCCGCTGGACGACGAGGAGGACTACGCGCTGGGGGCCTGGGCGGGGGTGATTCCGCTCGTCTGCCGCGCCGAGGCGCCCGAGCCGGACCTGCGCCTGCGCGAGGGAATCGCGACCCCTGGGTATGTGAGCGGCTACCGTCGACCGCCGCCGAAGGAGGCGTGACCGCGTAGATAGGCGGCGGCGTCCATCGCGCGTGAGCCGGCGGGCTGCACACAGGTCAGCTCCAGCGCTCCGGGCGTGCACGCCAGCAGCAGGCGGCCTTCGCGCGCGACGAGCCCCGGCGGTGGCAGCTCGCCGAGGCTCGCCTGCTCGTCGCCGCCGACCAGCGCCGCTGCGTGCACGCCGAGCATGCTCCCGTCCGCCAGCTGCACGCGCGCGCCGATCTGGGGGTGCAGCGCGCGCACCACGCGCTCGAGCTCCACGGCCGGCCTGTGGGGGTCGAGCAGACGATCCTCGGCGGTGAGCTTGTCCGCGTAGGTGACGCCGTGCTCGGGCTGATCGACGAACGCGGGACGCTGATCGAGCGCGCGCACGATCAGCTCGCCGCCGAGCGCCTGGAGTCGTGGCGCGAGCGAGCCGTAGGTGTCATGAGGGCGGATCGGCTCGACGCCGGTCAGGCACACCGGGCCGCTGTCCAGGCCGGCGGTGAGGCGCATGATCGAGACGCCGGTGCGCGCGTCGCCGGCGATGATCGCGCGCTCGACCGGAGCGGCCCCGCGCCAGCGCGGCAGCAGCGAGGGGTGCACGTTGAGCAGCTCGTGCTCGGACAGCAGCGGCTCCTTGATCAGCGCCCCGAACGCGCACACCACCACCGTGCCAGGGGCATCCTCACCGAGCGCGCCCGTGATCAGCGCCCTCGTGTGATCGTCGTTGACGCTCTGCGGCTGCTCGAGCCCGAGCCCGAGCGAGCGCGCCGTGAAGGCGACCGGCGGCGCGGTCATGCGCCTGCCGCGGCCACTTGGGCGGTCTGGTCTGGTGATCACCAGCGCCGGGCGGTGCGCGTCGCTGCGCGCGAGGCGGTCGAGCACGGCGGCGGCGAACTCGGAGGTGCCGATGAAGACGGTGCCCATGGCGCAGTTCCCGCGCCGGGGCGCTAGATGGTTGATTCCACGGCGATGTGCCGGTTTCTGGGGGTGCGGATGGTCGAGTCGGCCAAGGACGCAGGCCGAAGGCCTTGCTGGTGGCAAGGCCGAGGCCGAGGACGCCGGCCGGCGAAGGCCAGACGTGCCATCCAGCGGTGCATCGCCGTGGAATCAACCATCTACGCGACCTCGGCCGTCGCGCGCTCCTCGCTCTGCTGCTCGCGCATCGCGCGCATCGCTTGCTTGCGCGCCTCGCGCGAGATGCGGTCGAGGATCAGCGTGCCGTCGAGATGATCGATCTCGTGCTGGATCACGCGCGCGGGCAGCCCTTCGGCCTCGAGCTCGAGCGCCTTGCCGGCCTCGTCCTGGGCGCGCACCCGCAGCCGTTCGTGGCGCTCGACCTCGACGTGCACGCCCGGAAGGCTCAGGCAGCCCTCCTCGGCGCTCGCGCGCTCGTCGCTGGTCCACTCGATCACGGGGTTCACGAGCGCGATCAGCGGATCGTCGGCATACGCTTTGTAGACGAGCACGCGGTGCAGGACGCCGAGCTGCGTGGCGGCAAGCCCGACCCCGAGCGCGTCTCGCATCAGCTCGCCCATGCGTGCGACCTCGCTCTTCAGATCCTCATCGAAGCGATCCACCGGCAGCGCGGTCGCGCGCAGCACCGGGTCCCCGAACTTGCGCACGTGACGCAGGGCCGCGTCGCGTCGCGCCCGCGTCTCGGCATCGAGCTCCTCTGGAGCGTCGCCCTCGGCGACCTCGACGTCGCCCTCCTCGGAGACGGGCGTCGGCAGCTCGAGCGAGTCGGCGTGTGGGGCTGGCGGCTCCGGCGACATCGACGCTCAGTGTAGGCGGACCCCTTTTGCGAGGCGGAGCGTCGCGAGCACGTGTGCGACGTGCGTGGCTCCAGCGGGGTTGTGGGCCACGAGCGTCACCCGTAGGCGCAGCGAATGCGAGCGAGCGAGCAGCGCACGTGCCTTGGCTGACAGGTGCAGCGTCACGGTCCTGCGCTTGCCCCCCGACACGGTGAAGCCCCCGCTGGCGAGCGTCATGATGCTGCGGCGGGCCTTGGCCGCGCCAGCCGCACTGGAGCTGACGGCGTCGAGCGTGCGCAGCGTTACGGTGCCCGTGCAGCTGCGCTCCCCGGCGGGGCAGCTGACCGCGACGTTCACCGCACCGGACCCGCTGGCGAACAGTGACGTGCTCGCGAGCGTCGCGTCGGGAGCGGCTTCTTTGAGTCCGAGCACCGCGCGCTGCGCTTCTTCTTCGTGCTTCTTGTTGGCGGCCGCTTCTCCTTCCTGTCGGGCACGTGCTTCAGCGAGCTTCAGGCTGGCTTCCGCCTGCGTCTTGGCGGCCGCTTCCTCTTCGTGCGCGTGTTCTTCCCCGAGGCGGATGGCGGCTTCTTCGACGGTGCCGGTGACGGTCTCGGTGCCCGCGCCACGGTGGTAGGCGATGCGCATCGTCTGCGAGAGCTGGCTGCACGCTTTGCCATAGCTGATCGCTATTTCCGGGCCGCCTTCGGGTGCGTTCGCGAACGCGCCAGACAGCGCGCCGGCGCTCGACACGAACGTGTACGTGCTGCCGGCGGCGAGCGCGGGACAAGGGGCTTTCGAGCGCGGCGGCTCGACCAGCACACCGATCGTGCCCGCGAGCGACACCGATCCCGCTGTGGAGAGCTGCGAGTAGTCCTGGAGAGGGGTGCTCCCGCTGCCCGTGATTTCGAACAGCGCGGCGCTTGCGGGGTCGAAGCTCGCGCTGGCAGCCTGGAGGCCTTCGGCGGGTTCCTGCCCGCTGCCGAGGTCGAGCGTTGAGCCTTCGAGGCGCAGCGCGCCGACGGCGCCGGTACCGGCGAAGAAGATGTGCCTGAGGTCGACCGCGCGCTGATCGACCGAGTTGAGTTCGCCTTCTTCGAGCAGCACCGAGCCGTTGGCGGTGTGCAGGCCGCTGGCGTTGGGCCCTTCGAGCGTCAGCGGCCCCACCTCCATGCTGCTGTCGAGCACCAGCGCCGAGCCGTTGCTCTGTTCGATCGTCAGCGCGTTCGCCGCGGAGGCAACCGGAGCGGCGAGCACCACCCCGTTTTCCCCGATGCTGCCGCCAGCTCGGTCGGCGATGCTCCATCTCTGCGCGGAGTCGAGCTCGAGGGGCAGCAGCAGGAACGCTCCTCCCGGGCTTGCGCTTTCCGGCGACGCGGAGATGCCGCCCGCACCGAGGCCGAGCGATTCGCCGAACAGGAGGTAGCCGTCGCTGTCGTCGATTCGCAGGGATTGCGCCGACAGCCCGTCGACGTCGTCGTCGCTGAAGTAGCACGCGTCGGTTTCCGCTTCGGATTCGCACGCGGGACTGGTGAGTCGCGGGAACGTGAGCGTCCCGAGTTCCTCGTCCCGGCTCGGCGCCGTGCCTCCTTGCCAATCGGCCGCCGAGGACCATGCTCCTTCTTCAGAGGCGGCGGCGCGGCCGTCCCAGGTGAACGCAGCAGGCAGCGCCGCGGCAGCAGGCGCCAGCACCAGCCCCGCGACCAGCGTCGCAAGAGCGCCCAGCATGTGAACGCGCCCGATCGCCCAAGCGCCGCTCGGTCGCATCCGCATCCACCCTCCGATGGCATCCACGTCGACCCCCGTGCTCTCGCCCGCCAAGGCGCGAGAACGTACCACATGTCTGAACCTCGATGGCGCGATCGGCGTATCTGAACCTCGATGGCGCGATCGGCGGCGTTCAGCCGCTGCGCTGAGGCAGGCCAGCGCGCAGCTACACTGGGAGCGTTGGCGGCTGGTCGTTGGAGCAGTACGAGGATGTGGCAAGGAGGCCTACCCCACCCCTTGCGGTACGTTGTCAAGCAGCAGCGCGCCGTGCCGGTGAGCGAGCGAGAGCGATGATCATGCGCGCGCGTGGCATAAGCAGATACGCGGCGGTGCTCGCCGCGCTGGGACTTTCGCTGCTGTGGGCGATCCCCGCCTCGGCGCAGACCGTCGCGCCGCTGCCCGAATCGAGCTACGGCGTGCGCGCCGCATGCGCTGCGCCCACGCCGGGACACCCCGCGTGCCTTGCCCTGGAGCTCGTGCCACGCACGGCGCAGGCGCGGGCACACCGCCATCCGATCGGGATCGCCCGGGCTGCGCTCGCCCCGTCGGCGCCGCCTTCCGTGGCTGCGGGCGACTTCGGTCTCACGCCGCAGGCTCTGCACAGCGCCTACGCGCTACCCACGAGCGCACCCGCCGTCCAGACGATCGCGCTGGTGGACGCCTACAACGACCTCGACGCGGAATCGGATCTCGCGACCTACTCCAAGGAACTCGACCTGCCCGAATGCACCGCGGCGAATGGATGCTTCGAGAAGGTCAATCAGAACGGCAAGAGCTCGAACCTGCCGTTCCCGCAGACGCGGGCGATCCTGACGAGCACCGAACACACGTGCGAGAACACCAAAGAAACCCGCGCCAAGCGCGAACAGGCGTGCTTCCTCGTCGAACAGGCCGCGGGATGGTCGGTTGAGATCTCGCTCGACATCGAGACGGCGCACGCGGTCTGCCAGAACTGCCACCTGGCGCTGGTCGAGGCGGACGAAGCCTCCTACGAAGCCCTCGACACCGCCGAGGACGCGGCGGCATCGCTCGGCGCCAGCGAGATCTCGAACTCCTGGGGCGGCCCCGAATGCGACGGTGCGTGCGGGGAAGACAGCTCGGCCTTCGACCACCCTGGCGTGGTCATCACTGCGGCGTCCGGCGATAGCGGCTACCTCGACTGGCTGGCAAGATCACCGTCGCCGTACGCGAACTTCCCGGCGGTCTCCCCCGACGCGGTGGCGGTCGGCGGGACACGGCTGCGACTCGCCGCCGGCGGCGAACGGAGCCGCGAGAGCGTGTGGAACGACGGCGGCGAGAGCGAAGGGGTCAAGGACGGGCACGGCGCCGGCGGCAGCGGGTGCAGCACGGAGTTCCAGGCGCCGCCGTGGCAGCAGGCGACCGCGGACTTCTCGGCGGTGGGCTGCGGAACCGAGCGGGCCACGGTCGACGTCGCCGCCGACGCCGATCCAAGCTCGGGCGTCGCGGTGTACGACACCGTCTCGGGCGCCGAATGCGAAAGCGAATACGAGGAAGAAGGGGCGACGTCCTTCGTCCACTGGTGCACCTACGGCGGCACCAGCCTCGCCACGCCGCTGATCGCCGCGACCTTCGCCCTCGCCGGCGGAGCCGACGGCGTCGAATATCCCGCGCGCACGCTGTACGAAAACGAGGCGAGCTCGCCGAGCTCGCTGTACGACGTCACAGAAGGGTCCAACGGCGAATGCCGCCTGCCTTATGAAAAGAAAGTCGGCACGTCGAGCTGCAGCGCGGCCGAAGAGGCGGCGGCGAGCTGTGCCGGCGAGGCGATCTGCCTGGCTCGCGCCGGCTACGACGGGCCCACCGGTGTCGGCACGCCCGAAGGGCTCGCCGCGTTCAGACCGCCGGCGAGCGGCCCGACGGTGACGACCGGCGCCGCGTCCTCGCTGACGCAGACCTCGGCGACGGTCAGCGCGAGCGTCAACCCCAACGGCCACGAAGTCACGGCCTGCGAGCTCGAATACGGACCCACGAGCACATACGGCTCGAGCGCGCCTTGCAGCCCGGCGCCGGGCGCGGGGAGCAGCGCTGTGACCGTGTCGGCGCCGCTGAGCAACCTGACGGCGGACAGCGGCTACCACTACCGCGTGGTCGCGACCAACGCCGACGGCACCAACGAAGGCAGCGACAAGACCTTCAAGACGCTCCTCGCCGGTACGCCGCCCGCGATCGACGGCGAGTCGGCGTCGCACATAACCGAGCATGACGCGACGATCGAAGCGAGCATCGACCCTGAGGGCCTGGAAACCGAATACGAGATCGTGATCGACGACCCCTGCCCGACGCCGACGGAATGCTTCCGTGCGGACGTGCCCGTGGCGCAGGCGACGCTCGCGCCGAGCGCCACAGCCGAATCCGTGAGCGTCGATCTCGCCGATTCGGGCGTCGGCCTCGACATCGAACCCGGCACCACCTACGGCTATCGCGTGCTCGCCAGCAACGGCGCCGGCTCGAGCGAAGGCCAGATGCAGACGTTCACGACGACGCCCGCCGCCCCGACGGTCACGACCGGCAGCGCCTCCTCGCTCACGCAGACCTCGGCGAGCTTGACCGCGACCGTGAACCCCAACGGCGCGGAAGTCAGCGAATGCAGACTCGAATACGGCCCGACACCGGCGTACAGCTCGAGCGCTCCGTGCAGCGCCGCCGTGGGAGCAGGGACCAGCCCGGTGACCGTCTCCGCCTCGCTCACGGGCCTGACGCCAGGCACCACCTACCACTACCGTGCGGTGGCCACGAACGCCGGCGGCAGCGGCGAGGGCGACGACGCGACGTTCGCCACGCAGCTGCCGACGACACTGCTCGTGCCGGGTCCCGGCCAGGCCGTCACCATCCCCGACGTGGGGGCCTCTACCGCGCCTGGCGTGGGGGTGTCGGCCGCACAGGAACACCCCCGGGCGCCCGTTCCCGACGCCAAGCTCGCGAAGACCTCGCTGACCGAGAGCTCAGTGGGCAGCGTCAGCGTGAGCGTCAGCTGCCCCGCGGCGGAGGCCAGCTGCGCCGGCACGGTGACGCTGCGGACGCTGTATGCCACGACCGCGGACACGCGCTCTTACCAAGCCGACACACAGAAGGCCGCGATCCTCACGCTCGCGGCCGCCCCGTTCGACATCGCCGGCGGGCGGGTGAGAAGGCTGACGCTGCGCCTGGACGCGAAGGCCCGCAGGCTGCTCGCGCGCACGCGCACGCTGCGCGCACGGGCGACGATCTTCGCTCGTGATCCGCGCGGGGCCTCGCACACGGCACACGTCGACGTCACGATTCGCGCCTATCGCGCGGCGGCCGGCGTCGAGCGCTGAAACCGCCGTCTACTGCGGATCGACGTCCACGCTGAAGCTGACGTGCGCGTGCGCGTGCGATCTGGCGAGCCGCCCCACGGCCTCACCGGCGGCGATCACCGCCGGGCCTCGCTCGGCGGCCTTCACCACCACCGCCGAACGCTCGCGTCCACGCAGTCGAAACAGCGTGGCCGGACCGAGCACGCTCGGATCCCTCCCGGGTCCCGTCAACTGCCCCGCCAGCAGCTCGCGCACCGCCGTCGCAGCCGCACGCGCCTTCTCCGCGGCCTCCGCTGAGCACACGATCTTGATTAGGTGAGCGAACGGCGGATAGCGCAGCGCGCGGCGACGCTCGATCTCACCGGCGATGAAGCCGTCGCTGTCATGGCGCGCGGCGTAGACGATCGAGCGCGCTTGCGGCGCGATCGTCTGCACGAGCACGCGTCCCTCGCCACCGCGCCCGGCTCGACCGGCGAGCTGGGCTATCAGAGCGAACGTCCGCTCCTCGGCCCGGAAGTCGGGGAAGCGCAGGGTGGCGTCCGCATCCAGTACGACCGCGAGGCCGACGTCCGGGAAGTCGTGGCCCTTGGCGACCATCTGCGTGCCGATCAACACGCCGGACTCGGCAGCCTCGAAGCGGCGCAAGACCTCCGCCGTGGCGCTGACGTCCGCGTCGAGTCGAAACACCGGGAAGCCGCCGCCCTCGTCGAACACGCGCACGAGGTCGTGCTGGAGTCGCTCGGTTCCGGCGCCGTGACGAGCAATCGCGCTCGAGGCGCAGTCGCAGCAGCGTCCCGGCACCGGCTGGCGATGGCCGCAGTGGTGGCACGCCAGGTAGCCCCCCGCGCGGTGCAGCACGAGCGCGACGTCGCATTCGGGGCAGCTCCAAACGCGCCCGCAGGCGCGGCAGGAGAGGAAGTTCGACCAGCCGCGACGGTTGAGCAGCACGATCGCCTTGGCGGGGACGCCGGAGCGGCCGGCGGCGCGTACGGCGGCAAGCGCGTCGCCGGTCAGCGGATGCAGCCCCTGCGTCTGGCCACGCATGTCGAGCACGCGCACCTGCGGCAGCGGCCGTCCGTCGACCCTCTGCGAAAGCACGCACGCGCGTAGCCGCTGCACGCTCTCCGGACGCGGTGTGGCGCTGCCGGCGAGCAGCACCGCGCCGCAACGGCGCGCGCGCTCGGCGGCGACGTCGCGAGCGTCGTAGCGCGGGTCGCTCTCGTGCTTGTAGGAACCGTCGTGCTCCTCGTCGAGCACGATCAGGCCGAGGTCGTCGATCGGAGCGAACACCGCCGAGCGCGGCCCCACGCACACGCGCGCCTGCCCGTCGCGCAGGCGCCGCCACTCGGCGTAGCGCTGAGCGGGCGTCAGCTGCGAGTGCAGCACGGCGACCGTGTCGCCGAAGCGCTCGATGAAGCGAGACACGATCTGGGGCGTGAGCGCGATCTCGGGCACGAGCACGATCACGCCGCGAGCCTGCTCGAGTGCGGCCTGCGCCGCGCGCAGGTAGACCTCCGTCTTGCCCGAGCCGGTCACGCCGTGCAGCAGCAGCTGCTCGGTCCGGCGCGCGTCCAGCGCGGCGGTCACCGGCGCCAGCGCGGCCCGCTGGTCGGGCGTCAGCGAGCGGGCGCGCGGGCTGCGGATCCCCAGCGGCTCGTGCAGCGGGCGCGAGACCGCGCGCCGCTTGCGCCCGCTCAGGCGCCGCGCGGCCTGCGGCGGAAGCACCAGCGTGAGGGCGCGGGCGATCGTGGAGCAGTACTCGGCGGCGATCCACTCGGCGAGCGCCATCAGCTCGCTGCTGAGGGCGGGCGGGCCGTCATCCAGCGCCCGCAGCGGCGCGAGCAGCTTCTCCTCGGCGACCTCGCTGCTGTCGGACAGCCCGACGACCACGCCGAGCAGCTCACGACGCCCGAACGGCACCACGAGCATCGACCCCACCTGCACGCCACCGCGCAGCTCGTCGGGCAGCCTGTAGTCGAACGGCCCGCGCAGGGCACGGGTGCTCGTCATCGGCTCCACCTGGGCGATGCTGGACACCGCCCTGACCCTAGAGGGCCGGCAGGCGGCAGCCGGGTCGATCAGAGGCCGGCGGCGGCGCGCAACGCCTTGGCCTTGTCGGTCCGCTCCCACGTGAAGTCGTGGTCCTCGCGCCCGAAGTGGCCGTAGGCTGCGGTCTTCTGGTAGATCGGGCGGTGGAGTTTCAGCTCCTCGCGGAAAGCCCCGGGGCGCAGGTCGAAATGCTCGTCGATCAGCTTGGCGATCTGCGCGCGACCGATCTTCTCAGTGCCGAACGTCTCGACCATCACCGACACCGGGTGCGCGACACCGATCGCGTAGGCGACCTGCACCTCGGCGCGATCGGCAAGGCCCGCGGCGACGACGTTCTTGGCCACCCAGCGCGCCGCGTATGCGGCCGAGCGATCGACCTTCGACGGATCCTTGCCGGAGAACGCGCCACCGCCGTGGCGGGCCATGCCACCGTAGGTGTCGACGATGATCTTGCGCCCGGTCAGCCCACAGTCGCCCATCGGACCGCCGATCACGAAGCGACCGGTGGGGTTGACCAGGAAGTTGCGAAGCAGCTTCTTCTCCTCGTAGAGCTCTGACGGGAGCACCGGCCGCAGGACGTGCTCCATCAGGTCGGGCTTGATCAGCGTCTCCGCATCGATGCCGTCGGCGTGCTGCGTGGAGATCAGGATCTTCTCGATCTCCACCGGGCGCCCGTCGCGGTAGCGAACCGTCACCTGCGTCTTGCCGTCGGGGCGCAGGTAGGGCAGCACCTCCCCCTTGCGCACCTCTGACAGGCGCTTGGCGAGCTTGTGCGCGAGCGAGATCGGTAGCGGCATCAGCTCGTCGGTCTCGTTCGTCGCGTAACCGAACATCATGCCCTGGTCGCCGGCGCCGGCGATGTCCAGCTCGTCCTCGTCGGCCGGGTCATGGCGCGTCTCGTAGGCGGCATCGACACCCTGGGCGATGTCCGGAGACTGCTTGTCGATCGCGTTGATCACCGCGCAGGTGTCACAGTCAAAGCCGTACGCGGCGTTGTCGTAGCCGATGCGGCGCACGGTCTCACGGGCGATCTCCTGGATGTCGACGTAGGTGTCGGTTGAGATCTCGCCGGAGACGACGACCAGCCCGGTGTTGACCAGCGTCTCGCAGGCGACGCGGCCGTACGGGTCGTCTGTGAGGACGGCGTCGAGCACGCCGTCGGATATCTGGTCGGCGATCTTGTCTGGGTGTCCCTCCGTGACGGACTCAGAGGTGAACAGGAACTCGCTGTCGGAAGGCTCGGTCATGTCGTGCGGTGTCAGCTCCAGGTGGTCGTGGGCGTTCGCGGCAGACGCCTCGCGCGGAAGGCGGGGCTGCCAAAAAGTCGCCGAAGTCTACGCGGCGCGGGCTCCTCGGCGCTGCCCGCGCTCGACGAAGTCGATGATCAGCGGCACGCCGTCCATTCCGTAGCGCGCGCGCAGGCGGTTCTCGACGAAGTACGCGTAATCGCGGGTCAGCCGCGCGCGGGAGTTGACCTGGATCGCAAAGCGCGGAGGTCGCTCGCCGATCTGCGCCATGTACAGGAGCTTCAGCCGGTGGGCGCCCCCGCCGCCGCCCCTGCCCACCGGCGGCTGGCGGGCCTGGGTGACATCCGATAGGAAACGGTTGAGCTCCGCGGTGGGGATGCGCGCAGAGACGCGGTCCCCGAGCGCGATCGCCTCGCCGAGCAGTCGCGCGACGTGACGGCCGGTCTTCGCGCTGACAGTCAGCACTCGCGGGCGCAGGCGTAGCTTTTCGGCGACACGCGCGCGCTCGTGCTCGAGGTCGAGTCCCGCGGGCGCGTGGTCCTCGGCCTGCTGGGCGCGTAGATCCGCCTGCGTGTCCCACTTGTTGAGCACGATCGCGGTCGCGCACCCCGCCTTCATCGCGAGCTCGGCTATGCGCAGGTCCTGGGCGGTCACGCCGTCGGTCGTGTCGCACACCACCAGCGCGACGTCGGCGCGTTCGGCCGCACGGCGCGAGCGCAGCGCGGTGTAGTACTCGACGGAGTCCGACACCTTCGCCTGGCGGCGGATCCCGGCGGTGTCGACGAGCACCAATCGGCGATCGCCGACCGTCAGCTGCGTGTCGATCGCGTCGCGCGTGGTGCCCGCGAGCGACGAGACGATCACACGCTCTTCGCCCAGGAAGCGGTTCACGAGCGAGGACTTGCCGACGTTCGGCCGGCCGATCACGGCCAGGCGTACGGCGTCGTCGGGCGACTCCGCGGCGGCCGCCTCACCGACGCCGTCGAGCAGCTCGACGACGCGGTCGAGCAGGTCACCGGAGCCGAGACCCTGAGCGGCGGAGACGGCGATCGGCTCGCCGAGGCCGAGGCGGTGGAACTCCGCCGCCAGCGGCAGCTCCGCGAGGGTGTCGCACTTGTTGGCGGCGACCACGCACGGCTGCGGCGCACGGCGCAGCAGGTCGGCGAGCTCCTCGTCCCCGGGGCGCACCCCCGCTCGCGCATCCACGACCAGCAGCGCGACCTCTGCGTCGGCCAGCCCTGCGCGAGCCTGATCGCGGATCGAGCCGGCGAGCGGATCCTCGTCCTCGAAGTCGATCCCGCCGGTGTCGATCAGCCGGAACTGGCGCCCGTTCCACTCACAGTCGATCTCGTTGCGGTCGCGCGTGACCCCAGGACGCTCGTGCACGACCGCCTCGCGGGTGCCCGCGAGGCGGTTGATCAGCGAGGACTTGCCCACGTTCGGATAGCCGACTACGGCGACCTTCATCTGCTCAGTATGCCTAGCGCCCGCGCGCGAGCTCGGTGATCTGCCGCACGACCTCCTCCACGTCCAGTCCCGTCGTGTCCAACGTGATCGCGTCCGGGGCGGGTTGCAGGGGACTGTGCTCGCGGGTGCTGTCGCGCTGGTCGCGCATCGCCTGCTCGGCGAGCACCAGCCCGGCGGTGGCGCCGAGCTCGGCGGCGCGCCGACGCGCGCGCTCGCGCGGGTCGGCGGTGAGGAACACCTTGACGGCGGCGCCGGGGGCCACCACCGTGCCGATGTCGCGCCCCTCGGCGACCCAGTCACCGTGGGCGATCAGCTGGCGCTGCTTGAGCACCAGCTCGCTGCGCACCTCGCCGTCGGCCGCCACCACGGAGGCCGCCTCGGACACCTCCGGCGTGCGCACCGCCGTCGTGACGTCGCGCCCGCCTAGCAGCACCGGGCCCGCGCTGTCACCGGGCCTACCGCCGGGGTCGATCGTCACCGCGCGCGCGATCTCGCCGAGGGCGCCGGGACGCGTCGGCAGCGATCCCGCCCCGGCCTCCAAAGCGGCGAGCGCGACGCAGCGGTACATCGCGCCGCTGTCGAGATGTGCGAAGCCGAGCTCGCGGGCGAGCGCGCGAGCGACGGTCGACTTGCCGGCGCCTGCGGGGCCGTCGATCGCGATCAGCACAGCGTCGCGAGGTCAGCGACGAATCCCGGGTAGGAGACGGCGGCGGCGTGCATGCCGATGACCTCCACCCCCTCGCGCGAGGCCAGCCCGGCGATCGCGCCCAACATCGCCAGGCGATGGTCGCCGCGCGCGTCGATCGCGCCGCCGCGCAGGCCGCCGCTGCCACGGACGGCAAAGCCGTCGTCGGTCGCGACGATGTCGGCCCCGAGCCCGTGCAGGCCGTCGACGACGCCGGCGATGCGGTCGGACTCCTTCACGCGCAGCTCCTGCGCGCCCCGCACCACCGTCTCGCCCTCGGCGAAGCAGCCGAGCAGCGCGACGAGCGGCAGCTCGTCGATCGCGAGCGGCACCTCCTCGGGCTCGACGGTGGTGCCCTCGAGCGCCCCGTGTGCGACGTCGAGATCGCTGACCGGCTCCTCCGCGACGAGATCGCCGGTCTCCTCCTCGAGATCTCCGAGCACGATGCCACGCATGCGGCGGGCGATGCGCAGGAAGCCGGTGCGAGTCCAGTTGACGCCGACGTCGCGGACGAGCAGCCGCGAGCCGGGGACGAGCATCCCTGCGGTCACGAGGAACGCCGCCGAGCTCGCGTCGCCCGGAACCGCCAGGCTCTCCAGCAGCAGCTCGTCGACGCCGGAGACGGTCACGTGGCGCCCGTTGCGATGCACGGCGACCCCGGCGCGCAGCAGCATCCGCTCGGTGTGGTCGCGGCTGAGCGTCGGCTCGCCGACCGTGGTCGCCCCGTCGGCGGCGAGCCCGGCGAGCAGGACGCACGACTTGACCTGCGCGCTTGCGACATCCAGCTCGTAGGAGATCGCGCGCAGCCGCGTGCCGTGGACGTGCAGCGGCGGGTAGCGACCATCACGCGCCTGGATGTCGGACCCCAGCTGACGCAGCGGCTCGGCGATGCGGTCCACCGGGCGCCGACGGATCGAGTGGTCGCCGTCGAGCGTAAACGAGCGCCCCTCCTGGGAGGCCAGCCAGCCGGGCAGCAGCCGCAGCAGCGTGCCGGCGTTGCCGACGTCGATCGGCCCGTCGGGCTCGCGCGCCTCGCGCAGCCCCGGTCCGCGCACGACCAGATCCTGGTCGTGGACCTCGACGAGCGCGCCCAGGGCGCGCACGGCTTCGAGCGTGGAGTCGGTGTCGGCAGCGTGCAGGTAGCGCTCGACGCGCACGGGCTCCGAGGACATCGCTGCGAGCAGCGCGGCGCGGTGGGAGATCGACTTGTCGGCCGGCGCGCGCAGCTCGCCGGAGAGTCCACGCGCGGGCTCGAAACGGATGTTCATCGACCGCTCCTCATGCTTGCACGACGGGGAAGCCGAGGCCGGCGATCAGCTCCCTCGCACGCCCCGCCTGCTCCTCGCCGGCGATCCACAGCGCCACCTCGCCCTGGCGGTTGTCGTGCGATGGCGAGAGCACCATGTCGAGGATGTTGACGCCGGCGCCGCCCAGCGCGAGCGCGATCTCGGCGATCACGCCGGGGCGGTTGGGCACGGACGCGCGAAGCTCGTGAACGCTCAGCCCGCCGACGGCGCCCGCCAGACCGGCGTCGAGCAGTCCGCCGCGGGCAGCACGCGCGCGCTCGTTCCACGCGCTCAGCGCGTCGGCGTCGCCGTCCGCGAGCCACGCGCGCACGTCGCCCAGGCGGCTGGCGAGATCCTCGAGCGCGGGGATCAGCGCGTCGCGGTTGGCTATGTAAATGTCCGTCCAGATCGCGCTGTTGGCGCCCGCCACGCGGGTCGCGTCACGGAAGCTCGGCCCGACGGCGGGCATGCGCTCGGACTCCTCGCCCAAGAGCCCGGCGGCCTGGGCGACGAGCAGGTTGGCGAGCACGTGCGGCGTGTGCGAGACGCTCGCCATCAGGCGGTCGTGGGTGCCGGCATCGATCGCCACCGGGCGAGCGCCCAAGCGCGTGAGCAGACGGTGCAGACGCTCGTACAGGACACCCGCGGTTTTGCCTTTTGCGGGAGTCAGGTACCAGGTGGCGCCGTCGAACAGGTCCGCGCGCGCGTGCTCCACGCCGGCGCTCTCGGCGCCGGCGAGCGGGTGCCCGCCGATGAAGCGCTCGTCGCCGGCGTCGCCGCTCTGAAGCCCATCGGCGAGCGCCCGCTTGACGGAGCCGACGTCGCTGACGACGCAGTCAGGCGCGGCCGCGTCCAGGGCGAGGCGCACCGTCTGCGCCAGCGCGCCGACCGGCGCGGCCGCGAACACGACGTCGGCGCCCGCCACGGCGCCGGCCACGTCAGCGGCCTGCGATCCAATCGCTCCCAGCTCGAGCGCCTTCGCGCGCACGCGCTCGTCGGGGTCATAGCCGCATACCTCAGCATCGGTGCGCTCGCGCGTAGCCAGGCCGATCGAGCCGCCGATCAGACCGACGCCGAGGACGGCGACCCGCATCCGTCAGCGCTGCGCCGCGGAGGCTTTGCGATCGCGCACGGACTGTGCCAGCGCCTCCACCACCTCGACGGTCGTCTCCCAGCTGATGCAGCCGTCGGTGATCGATTGCCCGTAGCGCAGCTCGGCTCCCGGCCGCAGATCCTGGCGGCCGGCGAGCAGGAACGACTCGAGCATCACGCCCGCGATCGCGTCGTTGCCGCTCGCGACCTGCCTGCCCACGTCGGCCGCGACGTCACGCTGGCGCTCGGGGTCCTTGCCGCTGTTGTCGTGGCTGAGGTCGATCATCACGCGCCGCGGCAGCCGCGCGGTGTCGAGCAGATCGAGCGCCTGCGCGACGCTTGGCGCGGCGTAGTTCGGCTGGCCTTTGCCGCCGCGCAGGATGATGTGACAGTCGGCGTTGCCGCGCGTGTAGAGGATCGCCGGCGTGCCGCCCCGGTCGATGCCGGCGAAGGCGTGCGGCTCGGCGGCGGCACGAACCGCGTCGACGGCCACCTGGACGTTGCCGTCAGTGCGGTTCTTGAAGCCGACCGGCATCGACAGCCCCGATCCGAGCTGGCGGTGGATCTGGCTCTCGGTCGTGCGCGCGCCGATCGCGCCCCACGAGACAGCATCGGCGATGTACTGGGGCGTGATCGGGTCGAGGAACTCACAGCCGACGGGAAGCCCGCTGTCGAGCACGCCGAGCAGCACGCGCCGCGCCAGATGCAGGCCCGCGTTGACGTCGCCGGAGCCGTCGAGATGCGGATCGTTGATGAGCCCCTTCCAACCGGTCGTCGTGCGCGGCTTCTCGAAGTACACGCGCATCGCGATCAGCAGCTCGCCGCTCACCTCGCGCGCGAGCTTCCCGAGCCTCGCCGCGTACTCGAGCGTCGCGTGCAGATCGTGCACGCTGCACGGCCCGACGACCGCCAGCAGCCGCTCGTCGGCCCGCTCGAGGACGCGGTGAACCTCCTGACGGCCGCGGACGACGACGTCCGCCTGCTCGCTGTTCAGCGGAAGCTCGTCGAGCAGCACGTCGGGCGCGAGCAGCGGAACGACCCGCTCGATTCGCCGGTCGCTGACGAAGTCGGCAGGACGCAGCTGGGCTCCGGGTAGCTCAGGCAAGAGCCGGCTCCGTTGCCGCGAGCGCCTTGCCGGCGAGCGCGGCCGCGCGCCCGAGCGCGAGCGCGTAGTCGGCGAACTCCTCGGCGCGCAGCGCCTGCGGTCCGTCGCAGATCGCCTCGTCGGGGTTGGGATGCACCTCGACGATGATGCCGTCGGCGCCCACCGCGGCGGCGGCGAGCGACAGCGGGCCGACGAGCTCGCGCCGTCCGGCGGCGTGGCTGGGATCGACGATCACGGGCAGGTGCGAGAGCTGCTTGAGCACGGGCACCGCCATCAGGTCCAGGGTCGAGCGGTAGGCGGTCTCGAACGTGCGGATGCCGCGCTCGCACAGGATCACGTTCGGGTTGCCTTCCTTGAGGATGTACTCGGCGCTCATCAGCAGCTCCTCGAGCGTCGAGGACAGCCCGCGCTTGAGCAGCGCGGGGCGCCCCGAGCGGCCGATCTCGGCGAGCAGTGCGTAGTTCTGCATGTTGCGCGCGCCGATCTGCACGACGTCGGCTACCTCCAGCACGGCGTCCAGGTCGCGGACGTCCATCAGCTCGGTGACGATCGGCAGGCCCGTCTCCGCCTTGGCCTCCGCGAGCAGTCTGAGGCCCTCTTGGCCGAGCCCTTGGAAGGCGTACGGAGAGGTGCGCGGCTTGTAGGCGCCACCGCGCAGCAGCGTGGCACCGGCGTCGCGCACGACACGCGCGGTGTGCAGCGTCTGCTCGCGGGCTTCCACGGTGCAGGGACCGGCGATCAGCGCGAAGCTCTCGCCTCCGAGCTTGCGTCCGCAGATCTCCAGCACGCTGCGCTCGCCGTGCTTGCTCGCAAGCGACGCCAGCTTGTACGGCTCGACTGCCGCGTCGAGCTGATCCGGTGTTGCGGTCTCCTTCGTCACGATCATCACCTGCTCATCCTTTCACCGACGCGTGGGCATGTTAGAGGTGCCTATGCACCCCCTGTGCGGGGACGTGAGGCGGACGCGGCGGCGTCCGCGTGGGCGGCGCTCAGCCCCAGCTCGGGGGCTCCTATGCGGCTGTGTGCCCGCTCACGGACGGGCGCAGGCCGAAGCGCCTAGATAAATCGCCAGGTGAGATACGCGTGCGAGGACGGCCGCGCGGCGGGCGCGCTGGGCGCTGGGACTGATATGCGAGCCAGGGTGGCCATGGTCCTCTACTCGGTTTTTAGCAGACTCAGCGCCTGCGGTCGAGGGGTGGGAGACATCTCGACCGCGACCCGCTCAGCGCGCGGGCGCCGGCTCCAGCACCTCGGCGAGCGCGTCGAGGAAACGCTGGTTCTCCTCGGGCAGGCCGTAGGTGACCCGCAGCGCGGGCACGTCGCTGCCGAGCGCGCTGCCGCTGCGGACGAGCACGCCGCGCTCGTGCAGGCCGCGCATCACCTGCTGCTCGTCGCGATCCTCGCCGAGCGCGAACCAGCAGAAGTTGGCTTGCGAGTCGGCTACGGCCAGCCCCAGCGCGGCAAGACGCTCGCCGACGGAGATGCGCTCGGCGATCGTGCGCGTGACGCGGTCCTCGACGGCGTCCTGGTGGGCCAGCGCCTCGACCGCGGCGGCCTGGGCGAGCGCGTTGCAGAAGAACGGCTGGCGCACCTGGTCGAGCGCGCGCGGCAGCTCTTCGGAGCCGCACAGGGCGAAGCCGACGCGCAGGCCGCACAGCCCGTGGACCTTGGAGAACGTGCGCAGGAGGATCAGGTTGGGGTGGTGCGCGAGCAGCTCGATCGACGCGTCCGGGTCCTCGAGCAGGTTGAACTCGCAGTAGGCCTCGTCGAGGATCACGCACGCGTGGCGCGGCACCTCGGCGAGGAAGGCGGCGATCTCGGCGAGCGGCACGGCGGTGCTGGTGGGGTTGTTGGGGTTGCACACGAGCACCAGCCGCGTGGCGACGGTGACCTCGCGCAGCATCGCCCGCAGGTCGTGGCGCTCGTCGCGGTCGAGCGGGACGGTGATCGCGCGCGCGCCGGACGCGGCCGCGAGGTGCGGGTAGACCGAGAACGACGGCCATGCGTACACGGCTCGGCGCCCGGCTCGAGCAGCGCCTCGCCGGCCGCCAGCAGGATGTCGCACGAGCCGTTGCCGATGGCGATGTGCGATGCGGGCACCCCGTAGCGCTCGGACAGCCGCGTGCGCAGCAGCGAGTTGCTGGGGTCGGGGTAGCGGTTGAGCGTGCCCAGCGCGCGCTGCACCGCGTCGCGGACCGCCTCCAGCGGCGGATAGGGCGACTCGTTGCTGGCGAGACGCACGAGCGGCTCCTGGTGCGCGTAGCCGCCGGCCGCGGGGTAGCTGGGGATCCGCTTGATGCGCTCTGCGAACTCGATCGGCATCGGCATATTGTGTCGCGTTCCGTCCGTGACGGCGCTGCGCGCCGGCCGGACTGTGTCGCGTTCCGTCCGTGACGGCGCTGCGCGCCGGCAGGACTACTGTGCCGCGTGCAGGTCGGCTCGCAGGTCGCGGGCCTCGCCCAGGTACACATGCGCGGGCGTGTGCGCGTCGTCTGCGTGGTAGTGGATCAGCACGCGGATCACGCGCGGCATCGATTGAGGCACGGGGATCTCCTGCGCGCACAGCAGCGGCACGCGCTCGAAGCCCAGCGCGCGCGCGGCGACGGCGGGGAACTCGGCGTTGAGGTCCCTGGTGGCGGTGAATATGCAGCTGACGACGCTCTGCGGGTCGAGCGCGTTGCGCTGCATGATCTCGCGCATCAGGCGGCTGGTCGCGTCGAGGATGTCCTGGGCGTCGTTTCGATCGACGGTGATGGCGCCGCGTAAGGCGAACAGTCGCATGGCGCGCGATTGTGTCAGAGCGCATCCCGCAGCCGCTCGACCTCGGCGTCCGACAGGCGCCGGTGCGCGCCGGGCGCGAGCCCGTCCAGGCGCAGCGCGCCGAAGCGGATGCGCTCGAGCGCGCGCACCGGATGCCCCACCGCCTCGCACATCCTGCGCACCTGGCGGTTGCGGCCCTCGTGGATCGTCAGCTCGATCACGTTCGCGCGCGCCGGGCCGACGCGTCGCACGCGCGCTGGCGCTGTGAGGCCGTCGTCGAGACGCACGCCCGTGCGCAGCGTGCGCAGCGCCTGGTTGCCCAGCGGCGGCCCGCCGAGCTGCGCACGGTATGTCTTGGGAACCTGAAAGCGCGGATGGGTCAGGCGGTTGGCCAGCTGTCCGTCGTTGGTGAGCAGCAGCAGCCCCGAGCTGTCGACGTCCAGCCGGCCGACCGGGTAAAGACGCAGCCCTCGCGCCGGAACGAGCTCGACGACAGTGCGGCGCGCGTGCGTGTCGCGCGCCGTGGACACCACGCCGACGGGCTTGTTGAGCGCGTACACCACGCGCGGCTCGACGCCCGCGACCGGCTGCCCGTCCAGCGTCACGCCGCTGTGCTCGTCCACGTCGCGGGCGGGGTCAGTGACGACGTCCTCGCCCACGTTGACGCGCCCCGTCGCAATCAGCGCCTCGGCCGAGCGCCTGGAGGCGACGCCCGCGTGGGCGAGGTACTTGGCTAGGCGCATCGTCGGCGCGGGGGCTGCAGGCGCATGTGCTGCAACGATAGGAGCCATGGACCTCGATCTGCTCGAGCAGACGCTCGCCGCGCACCGCGAGCCGCCGTTCCGCGCGCGCCAGGTGTGGGCGTGGGTCGCCAAGGGCGTCGACGGCTACGAGCAGATGACGGACATCCCCGTGGGCCTGCGCGACACGCTGGCGCGCGAGCTGCCGTTCTCGTGCCTGTCGCTCGAGCGCCAGACCCGCTCGCGCGACGGCACCGTCAAGGCGCTGTTCGCGACCGCCGACGGCCGCCCGCTGGAGGCGGTGCTGATGCGCTACCGCGACTCCCCGCGAGGCGCTGGCGGCCGGCGCTCGATCTGCGTGTCCTCACAGTCGGGCTGCCCGCTGACGTGCGCGTTCTGCGCGACCGGCGCGATGAGCTTCGCCCGCAACCTGAGCGTGTGGGAGATCGTCGAGCAGGCTCTGCACTTCCGCCGCATGGAACCGATCGACCACTGCGTGTTCATGGGCATGGGCGAGCCGATGCTCAACCTCGACAACGTGCTCGCGGCATGCGAGCGCCTGCCGCAGCTGGGCATCACCCCCCGACGCACGACGATCTCCACGGTCGGCTGGATCCCAGGGATCGAACGGCTGGCCGACAGCGATCTGCCGGTGCGCCTTGCGCTGTCGCTGCACGCGGCCGACGAAGCGCTGCGCTCGCAGCTGATGCCGGTCAACGAGCGCTATCCGCTGCGCGACGTGCTGGAGGCCTGCCGCGCGTTCTACGCGCGCAGGCGCCGCCGCGTGTTCGTGGAGTACGTGATGCTGGCGGGCGTCAACGACCGCTACGAGCAGGCGCTCGCGCTGGCGGACGCGCTGAGGGCGGGCGGCGAGGCTCGATGTTCAAGGTCAACCTGATCCCCTACAACCCCGCCGGCGCCGCATACACAGGCTCCGGACGGGCCTCGATCGCCGCTTTTCGCGCCGCGCTGGAGGCGCGCGGGGTGCCTGTGACGGTGCGCCTCACGCGTGGCCGCGAGATATCCGCCGCGTGCGGGCAGCTCGCGGCGGCGGCGGCGAGCTCCGCTCGCGGCGCACCCCTCGGCGCCAGCTCCGGTCGGGGCGCGCGCTCCCTCGCGCCCCGACTCTGAGTCCTCCGAACAGCAGCCGGCTCCTCGTCAGGGAACCATCACGCTGAAGCCCTCCCCGCCGCCGATGTCAGAGGGCTTTGTCCCGATCTCGTAACCGCCGGGGCATTGCTGCGGCGAGTACAGGCCGGCCACTTCCGTCCCGCCCGCGGGAGTCGTGATCAGCGGCTCGGGGTAGGCAGGCGTCAGGCAGAACTCACCGGTCGCCGGCTCGGTGACCGAGCTGAACCCCGAGTTGACGGTGAATGCGGGGTTGCCCACGCTGTTGACGACGACGGTCGCATAGGCGATCGCGCTTCCGGGGGCACCCGTCGCACCCGTCGCGCCGGCTGCCCAGCCGGCCCAGCAGGTCCAGCCGAGCCCGTCGCCCCTTTGTTGCCCTTCAGCTGCTTGAGCACCTTCGGGTTGATCTGCTTCTTGGAGTTGATCAGATAGTGCGTCGCGGCGAGCGCGCCGCCGCTCATCGAGAACAGCAGCGCGTGTAGGTTGGGAAATCGCGGCAGTATAGATGTCAGGCTGGCGCGCCACCCTCGCGGGCGCAAGATCGTGGCCGCATGCGGCCAGCTGGCCGCGAGCGCTCGCGAGCAGGCGATCAACGGGACGTCCAACGGCCAGGCGCGCCAAAGCGTCCAGCGCCCTGCCACCGGACCATCACGTTGAAGCGCCGTTTGGCGCGGATCACTTCACTGCAGCGGATGGCCTCGTGGCGCGCGGCAGCGGTAGAGCTATTCGGTCCGAGTATCGTCTCGCACGATCATTGCGCGCGCCGCCCCCAACTCACCTGGCATTGGCGGCGACCGCCGGTCGCTCTCGTCCACCGCGCGGTCGATCGCCTCTCTCACGGCCTTCGTCGGCGGCCACAGCGGCAGTGGTGCGCCGTCTCTTCCCGTAACGCCAGTAACACCGGCCGAGAATCTCGAGTCTCCGCCTCCTCCATACGTGACTACCACTTGATCGGCGCGCTCTCGCGCCCACTGCAACGCCGCATCTATACCGTTCCACTCACCCTCCTCGTAGATCGCCTGTCCAGTTGCGACATCGGTCACGTACCCGAAGAACCCACCGCCTGTTCCACGGCCTATGTAGGCTCGTCGCTGTGCGGTGCTTGTTGGGTGGTTAGTATTCATGTCAGCAGCCGCTCATGACGGTAGCCGCGAAGACAGAGGCTATGTTGGCGCTCCGACCGCGTACCAAGCCACCGCGATCCGTCCGAGCGGGCCGGCAGTGTGGGACACAATCACTTTACTTTTACTATGGGCAACCACCTCGCGTATCGTCCACAGCGCTTGCGCCCTGTCGGGCGCCCCAAGCAATTCTAGGTCCGAGTCTTCGCACCCGTAGTCGATCGGTACCCCACGAAATACACTCAGCCCACCACGCAAGAGGTGTTCGCAACGCTGTCCGCTCGTGAGCTCGACGCCCCATATGGTAGCTTTATCGACTGGTACCACTGGTTTCGCCGATCCCAGCTTCAGTCTTTCCCGCAATCCTATCTCAGTGCCGCTGTGTTGCCACGGCGTTCCAACACAGAACACCTCTCGGGTCTTGGCGGCTTTGCCGATGGGCCAGCAAGGACCGTATATTCCGTTGCTGTCCACAGTGCATTCGTAGGCCACGCCACCCATCGCCGTCGCGGGCGACAGGCAAAGCCCGCCGCTTAGCCGCGCGCTTACGGCGTATCCCGGCTTGAGCGAGCCGCGCTTCGTCGTTGGTCGCACATACACGAAGCGCGTGCGCGCACCGCTCGCAAGAGCCTTGGCTTCGTCTGCATGACGTTTCGTCGTGCCTCCACATCCCGTTCCACCGACCACCATGGCGGTCACCACCATGGCGAGAAGGGCTGTCCTCGGGTTGTGAACGCGTTTTACCATTTGGCGGACAGTTTGAAGACTTCTTTTGCCGCGGGGACTATGTCTTCCAAGTGTTCCCTCCATTTTGGCTCTTCCACCGTTTCTTCTGTGAGGCCCTCGAATGTTTCCGCGAACAAGATCGTCGCATGTTCGACCCTGATGCCTCCTCGTTCGTCCCTTTCCCCCTCCAGATCCGTCAGGGCCTCATTATAATAGTGTTCCCACCTCCCCTTGAGTTCATCCCATACGGTGAGCGCCTGCACATAGAGAGTGTACTTGCCATTTTCCAGGTGGCCGTGCTTGCCGCGAATAGGGTGTTCTGCGCCGACTTCTTCCACGTGATGCCAGCGTTCGTCTTTGGTCCATTGCGCGATCCCTATTCCGCAGTTTTCCCCGCTACATCCTATCTGCGACTGCGTCGGGCTCAGCGTATATTTAGTTTCGACGACAAAGTTTCCAATCATGCCCGATATCTGCTTGCGATACAAATATGGTTCTTTATGACTATTCGGCACTTCGTACGTGAAATATGCGAGATCCTTATAGAGGGTTTCCGCGTTCCTATACAGTTCGTGGTTCGTCATAATCTGCCCACTCGGATAGGCAAAAGGCCTGACGGCTTGCGGTTCGACTTCTTCTTCCCCTTCTCCTTCGGGCACTTCGACTAGCGGCTCCTCGACGACGGCCGTCGCTTCTGAGGTGCCCGTCACGGCGCCTAGCGCGTTGTGTGCCGTTACGAGCACCCGCATCGTGTAACCGACTTCTTCTTCTTCGAGCTCATAGGTGGGGCTGGTCGCCCCTTCCAGGGCTTCGCATTGCTGGCCTACCGCTTCCCCCGGTTCTTCCCCATCGCACTCCTCCCACTGATAGGTGAGCGTCCACGCGGGTTTGACTGACCATGCTGCAACGAGCGTCTGTCCCTCTTCTGCCATGCCGCTGATCGTGGGCAGTGCCAGAATGACAGCGGTCGCCGGCGAGGTCACGGTTTCGCTGTTGAGATAGTTGGTCCCCGTGACAAGGACCCGCAACGTGTGGCCGACGTCGGCTTCCTGGGGCGCATATGTTTGTCCGGTAGCGCCTTGGATCGCTACGCATTCACCCCCGAGTACTTCGCCCGCTTCTTCGCCTCCGCAGCGCTCCCATTGGTAACTATACCAAGCGGCCGGTTTCGCCTTCCACCTGCCGACGTTGGCAGACAGCTGCTGATCTTCCAGCGGCGAGCCTTCGATGTTCAGCCCGCTGCGATACCAAGGCGCTTGTGCGACAGTGGCGTGTTCTTGGACCAGCACGCCTGGGAAGCGGGCGGCCTGTTCGGCGCATTCTTCGCGCCTTTCTTCGGGTACTGTTTCTGCGTAGCAGTTGGGTTCTTCCTCGTAGTTCGGTTCGAAGTGTCCGTGCTCACCGTAGTCGACGATGTTCGTGCGCCATTCGATTTTCGAGAGCGCTTCGGGGTGCGTGACGCCGTAGTTGACGAATGTCGGACACCCTTCCTGCGTGCATCCGTAGACGACTGGGTTGCTGCCGTTCTGTTCGATGTCGAATGTGCCGTAGTTTTCGAAGAAGTTGCCGGGAACGAGCTTGCCGGTGTCGCTCGTGGCGTCAAAGCCGCCGGACTCCCACGTCGCCGTGCCGTAGTTGACGAATTTGCCGCCGAGCAAGTCGATCCACGACGACGTATCGAATGTCGTTGTCGATTCGGACCCCGCGACGATCGCCCCGGGGCCGAGGTCAGATATGTAGATGCTAGACCACATGACTTCGTGCGAGACTTGGAGTTCGCTGGCGATTTCTATGAGCCCCCCGCCTCCATAGTGCATTTCGGGAGGCTGCGTCAAGATCAGCGACCTCAAGCTGCTCGGCCGAAGCCCTGTGAGCGCGATGCCCCCACCAAGGTTCGTTATAGCGGGATTTCCGCGGCCTGCCCGTCGATCACTCCTGCGCTCAGGCTCACTTCCTGCGTGAAGTGCCCTGACAGCGTCGCTTCTTCACCGAAAGCGAAGCCTTCGTCGAAAGATCCATCGAAGGCGATCGAGGCTCCCGAACTCGCGGTCCAGATGTCCTTGGAGAATTGCCCGGAGTCACCTCCACCGTCGAATTCGAGCGTGCCAACGCGAGCTTCGACGGTCGTCTCGTTGTCGATCGCGAACCCCACCCGCGTCGTCCCGCCGCCTTCGGTCTTCTCAAGCATGCCCGTGTTCGTCAGCGACGCTTCCCCTCCCGATGCGATCAGGCCAAGGTTGGCAACTGACGGTTCGCCGTTCACCGCCAGCGTCCCGCTGTTTACGAGATGAGCCCCATGCGACCCGAGAATCCCGCCAGAGACCGCCACCGTCAACGTTCCCGCATTGCTCAACGTCCTACCTTCCAAACCCATCTCCCCATTCGCCACGATCCCCACCGCACCAGGCCCCAGCACCGTCGGGCCAGTACCCGACATATAGGTGAAGCCGCTGAGCGCCAACGATTCGCTGACATTTAGTTCCCCGGCGCCCTTCAACCCTCCTCCTTCGATCGTCAATGCCCTCAGCGTGGACGCCTTGGGGCCCGCGATTTCAAGCGTGCCATCCGTGATCCTCAGCGACCCATCCTGTGCCCTGACGGCACCGACCTCGTCGAAGCCGCTCAGCTGGACGGTGGCTCCTTCTTCGATGCAGGCGACGTCGGCCACGCCCGGCACGCTTCCGGTGGACCAGTCGCTGCTGGTTGCCCACGAGCCTTCCTGGGGACCTGTCCACGTGTCGGTGCACGGGGATTCGGCTATCAGTCCAGTCGCTTCGGAGGTGCTCGTCGCCCACCCTGCCGCGTTGCTGGCCGTTACCGCTACGCGCACCGTTTCCCCCACTTCGCTCGCGCCGAGCAGGTGGGTCGAGGCAGTCGCGCCCGAGATGTTCAGGCAGCCGACGCCGAGGCCGTTGCAGCTCTCCCACTGGAATGCGTAGCTCAACGGTGGCGTACCAGTCCATTCTCCGGTGCTGGTCGCCAACATCCGACCCTGCTTAGCTTCACCCGAGATCACGGGCGGCGCCGTGTTCGCGGGCGCCGACGCCACGACCGTCGCTGTCTGCGCCGAGGTAGCAGACGCTTCGCCAGCGCTGTTCTTTGCCGTCACCTTCACGCGCAGCGTGTCGCCGACCTGTTCATGGGGGATCGCGTAGCTCGACGTGGTGGCCCCGGAGATGTTGCTGCAGCCTTCGCCAGAGCTACTGCAGCTCTCCCACTGATAGTCGTAGCTGATCGTCGGCGTCCCCGACCACGTGCCCGTCGAAGCCGTAAGCGTCCCACCGTCCTCTGCTTCTCCGGAGATCGCGGGAAGCGCCGTCTCGACGGGCGCCGACGCCGCAACCGAGCTCGTCTGCGCCGATGTGGCGGAGGCTTCGCCAGCGCTGTTCTTCGCGGTCACCTTCACCCGGAGCGTATGCCCGACCTGTTCATGGGCGATGGTGTACGTCGAGGCCGTGGCGCCGGAGATGCTCGCACAGGCTTCGCCAGAGGTGTTGCACGACTCCCACTGGTAGGCGTATTCGAGCGCCGGCGTCCCACTCCACGTCCCCGTCGAGGCCGTCAGCGTCTTTTCATCCCTGGCTTCACCCGAGATCACCGGCAGCACAGTGATGGCCGGGGCAGAGGCGGCGACCGTCGCTGTCGCCGCCGAGGTGGCGCTCGCTTCACCGCCGGCGTTCTTCGCGGTCACCTTCACCCGGAGCGTGTGCCCAACCTGTTCGTGAGCGATCGTGTACGTCGAAGCGGTCGCACCCGAGATGGTCGAGCAGGATTCCCCTGAGCTGTTGCACGACTCCCACTGGTAGGCGTATTCAAGTGCCGGCGTCCCACTCCACGTCCCCGTCGAAGCCGTCAGCGTCTTTTCATCCCTGGCTTCACCCGAGATCGCCGGCAGCACAGTGTTAACCGGCGCAGAGGCAGCGACGGTCGCCGTAGCCCCCGACATCGCCGACGCTTCCCCAGCGGCGTTCTTCGCGGTCACCTTCACACGAATCGTGTGCCCAACCTGTTCGTGAGCGATCGTGTACGTCGAAGCGGTCGCACCCGAGATGCTGGCGCACGCTTCGCCCGCAGTGTTGCACGACTCCCACTGGTAGGCGTATTCGATCGGCGCGGTCCCCGTCCAGGTGCCGGTCGAGGCCGTCAGCGTCTTTTCATCCCTGGCTTCACCCGAGATCACCGGCAGCACAGTGATGGCCGGGGCAGAGGCGGCGACCGTCGCTGTCGCCGCCGAGGTGGCGCTCGCTTCACCGCCGGCGTTCTTCGCGGTCACCTTCACCCGGAGCGTGTGCCCAACCTGTTCGTGAGCGATCGTGTACGTCGAAGCGGTCGCACCCGAGATGGTCGAGCAGGATTCCCCTGAGCTGTTGCACGACTCCCACTGGTAGGCGTATTCAAGTGCCGGCGTCCCACTCCACGTCCCCGTCGAAGCCGTCAGCGTCTTTTCATCCCTGGCTTCACCCGAGATCGCCGGCAGCACAGTGTTAACCGGCGCAGAGGCAGCGACGGTCGCCGTAGCCCCCGACATCGCCGACGCTTCCCCAGCGGCGTTCTTCGCGGTCACCTTCACACGAATCGTGTGCCCAACCTGTTCGTGAGCGATCGTGTACGTCGAAGCGGTCGCACCCGAGATGCTGGCGCACGCTTCGCCCGCAGTGTTGCACGACTCCCACTGGTAGGCGTATTCGATCGGCGCGGTCCCCGTCCAGGTGCCGGTCGAGGCCGTCAGCGTCTTTTCATCCCTGGCTTCACCCGAGATCAGCGGCAGAGCTGTGTTGGTCGGTTTGCTCGCGTATGCGGCGAGACTGAAGTTCGCGCCAGCCGAGACTCCCCCCACCGCGCCGCTCAGACCTTTGAGTTCGACGGCTTCTTTCTCGGTGGTCGTTGTGCCGTTGCCGAGCTGCCCGTCGTTGTTCTCGCCCCAAGCCATGACCTTGCTGTTGCTCAGGAGCGCGACGCTGTGGAATTCGCCGCCCGCCACCGCGACCGCCGTGGCGATCCCCTTGACTTCAACCGGTTCTTTCTCGGTCGTCGTCGTGCCGTTCCCCAACTGCCCATCGTTGTTATCACCCCACGCCAGCACCTTGCCGCTTTTCAGCACGGCGAGGCTGTGGCTGTGTCCGGCGGCTACGGCAACGCCTTCGGCGATCCCTTTGACTTCAACCGGTTCTTTCTCGGTGGTCGTGGTGCCGTTGCCGAGCTGGCCATCGCTATTCAAGCCCCAAGCCATGAGCCTGCCGTTGCTCAGGAGTGCGAGGCTGTGGAATTCGCCGCCTGCCACCGCGACCGCCGTGGTGATCCCCTTGACTTCAACCGGTTCTTTCTCGGTCGTCGTCGTGCCGTTCCCCAGCTGCCCATCGTTGTTATCACCCCACGCCAGCACCTTGCCGCTTTTCAGCACCGCGAGGCTGTGATCGGAGCCCGCGGCGATCGCCACCGCTTCGGTGATCCCTTTGACTTCAACTGGTTCTTTCTCAGTCGTCGTTGTGCCATTGCCCAGCTGCCCGTCGTTGTTCTCACCCCAAGCCATTACCTTGCCGCTTTTCAGCAATGCCAAGCTGTGGTCGGCACCCGCGGCGACCGCCACCGCTTCGGTGATCTTCTTGACTTCCACCGGTTCTTTCTCGGTCGTCGTCGTGCCGTTGCCCAGCTGCGCGTCGGCATTCTCACCCCAAGCCATGACCTTGCCGGTTTTCAGCAACGCCAGGCTGTGCAGTTCGCCCCCGGCGACCGCAGCCGCTTCCGTCAGCACCTTCACCGCCACGGCTTCCTTCTCGGTCATCGTCGTGCCGTTGCCCAGCTGCCCGTCGGTGTTCAAGCCCCATGCGACAGCACCAGAGGATTCCGTCGCCGACGCGGGCAACACGCTCGCCAGCACGACGGTGGCGAGACCCGCTATCCACACGACGCTCAGGCGTAGCCGAACGTCTCTCGTGGCCGTCATGAGCAACCGCTTGCTCCCCGCCGTCCAACGCACGTGCTGTCGCTCCATGCTCCCTCGGTCTCGTCCCCTCAGCTGTGCGCGTGCCGCACCCGGTAGCTGTTGTGGTGCCCCGATGTGGCGGCGAGTCTACACAGCCGCGTGAGTGCGCAAGCGACGCGATCGACGAATAACGCGCACGGAGAGACGGACAGCATGTTGCATCTGCTCTGCTGATTGGAACTACCACATTGCCTCGGGCCGCACACCGAAGCCCAGCCACGCCGCGATCCTCAGCCTGCTCCCGCTCCACCCCCCTCGCGCGCCTCGCCCGCGCGCAAGAGCCGCTCGCGCAGCTGGGCCTGCTCGTCCGGCGTGGGGTCCCAGCGCGCGACGTCGGGCAGCTCGTCGAGCCCGCGCAGCCCGAACAGCTTGAGGAACTGGGTGGTGGTGCGGTACATGACGGCGCCGAACTGCGAGTGGCCGGCCTCCTCGATCAGCCCGCGGTCGAGCAGCGTGGCGGTGGCGGAGTCGGCGCTGACGCCGCGGATGCGAGCGATCTCCGGGCGCGAGACCGGCTGCAGGTAGGCGACGATCGCGAGCGTCTCCGCCTGCGCGGGGCTGAGCGTGGCCGCGCGCGGGCGGCTGAGCAGGCGCCGGGCGGCGTCCTCGCTGGCGGGATCGGTGGCCAACGTCCAGCCGCCGCCCAGCTCGCGCAGCGTGATGCCGCGCCGTCCGGGTGCGTACTGCTCCTGCAGCAGCGCGATCGCCGCCAGCACGGCGCCTTCTCCGGCCTGCGTCGCGTCGGCGAGCTCCTCTGCGCTGAGCGGATCGGAGGACAGGAACAGGAGCGCCTCGACGGTCCGTGCGAGCTCCGGTTCGGGCACGGTCATCCAGCGAGCGCCTCGCCGCGCGCCTGGTGGGCGGGCCCGTGGACGGCGATCTCGCCGAAGCTCTCGTCCTGGCGCCAGTCGGCCTCGCCGCGCTTGTACAGCTCGAGCAGCGCGAACAGCGTGACGGCGACGGTCATCCGATCGGCGCCGCGCACGGCCTCGTCGAAGCTGAAGCTGCCTCGCTGCAGCAGCCGCCGCAGGTGCGCGAGGCGCTCGGCGACGCTGACGCGCAGCGTGGAGATGTGTCGCACGCTGATGCTGGGGGGCATCAGCAGCAGCCGTCCGATCGACTCCCCCAGGATCTCCGGGCTGTGGGAGCCGTCGGCGGGGGCGATGATCGTGCGGCGCAGGCTCGCGGGCGCCGGCGCTTCGCGAAAGCGCACGCCGTGCTCGCGCGCGAGCAGCTCGCCGAGGTGGGCGGCGGCGGAGCGGAAGCGGCGCGCGTCGAGCATCCGCGCGAGCAGCTCCTCGGCGGCCTGCTCGGGCTCGATGTCGAGCAGCTCGTGCTCCTCGTCGCTGAGCATCAGCCGTGACTTCAGCTCCAGCAGGGCGGCCACCAGCACGATGAACTCCGTGGCGGTCTCCAGGTCCAGATCGCCGCGCCGCTCGAGGTGGTCGAGGTACGCGAGCACGACGTCGGCGAGCGCCAGCTCGAGCAGGTCCACCTCTTCGCGCAGCACGAGCGTCAGCAGCAGGTCGAACGGCCCGCTGAAGACGTCCAGATCCAGCTCGAGCGCGCCAAGGCTCATGTGCTCACCGTACCCGCCACCCCCGACGGGCCGCCGCGCGTGGCCTGCGAGGAGCCGCCGCGGCGCCCCGACCGCGGCGCGCCCACGCCCATGCACTCGCGCACGTCGGCGAGCGTGTCGGCGGCGATCGCGCGCGCGCGTTCGGCGCCGGCGCCGAGGATCGCCTCCAGCTGCCCCTCGTCCTCGCGCAGCCCCGCGTAGCGCTCGCGCACGGGCGCGAGGTACTCGACCACGCCAGCGGCCACGGCCGCCTTGAGCTCGCCGTAGCGCGCCTGCGCGAATTCCGCTTCGACCGCGTCGGGCGCGACGCAGCGGACGGCGGCGAGCACCTCGATCAGGTTGCTCACACCGGGCTTGTCGGGCGCGCGGCGGACCTCGCTGCCGGAGTCGGTGACGGCGCCCTTGAGCTTCTTCTCGATCGCCTTGGGCTCGTCGAGCACGTACACGGTGCCCTGCTCGGAGGAGCCGCTGGTGGACATCTTGGCGGTTGGCTCCTGCAGGTCCATGATCCGCGCGCCGACCACGGGGATGCGGTGCTCGGGCACACGCAGCACCTCCCGCTCGCCGCCAAAGCGTGCGTTGAAGCGCCGCGCGACGTCGCGCATCAGCTCCAGGTGCTCGCGCTGGTCCTCGCCGACGGGCACCTCGTGGGCGCGGTAGGCGAGCACGTCGGCGGCCTGCAGCACGGGGTAGAACAGCAGCCCGGCGGACACCAGCTCTCGCTGCGCGAGCGACTTGTCGCGGAACTGGTGCATGCGCTCGAGCCGGCCGAGTTCGGTGATGCCGCACAGCAGCCACGTCAGCTCGGTGTGCTCGTGCACGTCGCTCTGGCGAAAGAGGATGCAGCGCTGCGGGTCGAGGCCGGCGGCGAGCAGGATCGCGGCGGTGTCGTACAGGCGCGCGCGCAGCTCGGCGGGGTCGTAGGCGACGGTGGTGGCGTGCAGGTCGACGATGCAGAAGATGCCTTCGCCGCGCTCCTGGCTCTCGACGTACTGGGAGATCGCGCCGATGTAGTTGCCCAGGTGCTTGCGCCCGGTCGGCTGGATGCCGGAGAAGATGCGCATCTGCGCCGTGTCGCGCCCAGCGCCGCTCACGCCGCGTTCCGGCGGCGCAGCGACGGATCGGTCAGCCAGGGCGGGTCCCAGCCGGTGTCGGCCGGGTTGACGTTCACCCCGGGCGGGACGATCTCGTCGATGCGGTCGAGCACGTCGGCGGTGAGCGTGCGCTCCAGCGCCGGCAGCTGGCTGTCGAGCTGCTCGAGCGTGCGCGGGCCGACGATCGCGGCCGTCACAGCGGGGTGGTTGACGACGAACGCGAGCGCCATCTCGATCAGCGGCATGCCCGCCTGCTCCGCGAGCCGGGCGAGAGCGTCGGCGGCCTCCAGCTTTGCCTGGTTGCCGGGTATCGACATGTCATAGCGCGACGGGATCATCTGCGCGCGCCGGCTGCCGGCGGGCGAGTCGCCGCCCTTGCGGTACCTGCCCGACAGCCAGCCGCCGGCGAGCGGGCTCCAGGGGATCACGCCCATGCCGTAGCGCTCGCACACCGGCAGCACGTCGGCCTCGATGCGGCGGATCAGCATCGAGTAGGGCGGCTGCTCGCACACGAAGCGCTCGCGCCCGCGGCGCTCGGCGACCCATTGCGCCTGCACGATCTCGTGCGCGGGGAACGTGGAGCTGCCGAGGAAGCGCACCTTGCCCGCGCGCACGAGGTCGCTGAGCGCGCCGAGCGTCTCGTCGATGTCGGTGTCGGGCTCGGGACGGTGGATCTGGTACAGGTCGATCCAGTCGGTCTTCAGCCGGCGCAGGCTGTTCTCGACCTCTTTGACGATCCAGCGGCGCGAGTTGCCGTACTGGTTCGGGTCCTCGTCGTGCATCCTGCCGTGGACCTTGGTGGCGAGCACGACCGAGTCCCGCCGCCCGCCCGCTAGCGCCTCGCCGACGATCTCCTCGGACTCCCCGCGCGAGTACACGTCGGCGGTGTCGATGAAGTTGATGCCGGCGTCGAGCGCGCTGTGGATGATGCGAACGCAGTCCGCGTGATCGGTGTTGCCCCACGCGCCGAACATCATCGCGCCGAGGCAAAGGGGGCTGACCGTGACCCCTGTGCTGCCAAGTTTGCGCATCTCGATCGCCACGGCGCGCAGACTAGTCGAGCGCCTCGCGGATGACCTGACGCTTGGCTGCGGCGACCTCGTCGAGCCGGCGCACGGACGTGGTGTACGGCGCGCCCTGCGCGATCTGGGGATCCTCGACGGCCTCTGCGAGTATCGCGGCGACCGCGTCAGCGAAGGCGTCGAGCGTCTCCCTGGTCTCGGTCTCGGTCGGCTCGACCATCAGCGCCTCCTCCACCAGCAGCGGGAAGTACACGGTGGGCGGGTGAAAGCCGAAGTCGAGCAGCCGCTTGGCGAGGTCCAGGGTCTTGATCTTCAGCTCGCGCTTCATCGGCGCGCCCGAGAGCACGAACTCGTGCATGCACAGATCGCCGTAGGCCAGCGGCAGGTAGTCGGCGGCGCAGCGCCCGTTGCCGAGGTCGTGCTGCTGAAGGCGTGCAAGCAGGTAGTTGGCGTTCAGCACCGCGGTCTCGGAGGCGTCCTTCAGCCCGTCGGCGCCGAGCGAGCAGATGTAGGCGTACGCACGTACGAAGCAGCCGTAGTTGCCTTGGAAGCCGCGCAGGCGACCGATCGACTTGGACCCCGCCAGCGCTTGTCCGTGATCGAGGTCGAAGCTGCCGTCGTCGCGCCGGACGACCAGCGGCAGCGGTAGGTAGGGCGCGATGCGCTCGGACACCGCGATCGGCCCCGAGCCGGGGCCGCCGCCGCCGTGGGGTTGCGTGAAGGACTTGTGCAGGTTGAAGTGCACGATGTCGAAGCCCATGTCGCCCGGCCGCGAGAGGCCCATCACGGCGTTGAGGTTCGCGCCGTCGTAGTACAGCGTCGCGCCCACGCCGTGCACGATCTCCGCGATCTCGGAGATGTTCGGGTCGAACAGCCCCAGCGTGTTGGGGTTGGTGAGCATCAGGCACGCCACGTCGGCGTCGGCCTTCGCGCGCAGATCCTCGAGGTCGATGCCGCCGTCGGCGTTGGTCTCCAGCTTGACCGCCTCCAGCCCGGCCATCGTCACCGTCGCGGGGTTGGTGCCATGAGCGGTGTCGGGCGTGAGCACCTTGTGGCGCGTCTGCCCGCGATCCTCGTGGAAGGCGCGCGTCAGCAGCACGCCGGCGAGCTCGCCGTGAGACCCGGCGGAGGGCTGAAGCGACACGTGCGCGAGGCCGGAGATCTCCGCCAGCGCGCGCTCCAGCCTCCACATCAGCTCGAGCGCCCCCTGCGCACGCTCGGAGTCCTGGAGCGGGTGCAGGCGCGAGTGCCCGGGGAGCGCCGCCGCGCGCTCGTGCAGCCGCGGGTTGTGCTTCATCGTGCAGGAGCCCAGCGGATAGAAGCCTGAGTCGAGGTCGAAGTTGCGCTTTGAGATGCCGACGTAGTGGCGCACGATCTCCGGCTCTGAGACCTCGGGCAGGCGCGGCGGCTGCGAGCGGCGCAGGCGCTCGGGCAGCAGCTGGCTGATATCGACCTCCGGCACTTCCCGCTCGGGGCAGACGAACGCGCGCCGCCCCGGCGAGCCCTTCTGGAAGATCGTGGTGGCGGCGTCGCGGCTCACGCGGGCACGCTCTGCTCGCGCTCGGCGGCAACGGCAGCCCCGAGCACCTCGACCAGCCGGTCGATGTCCGCACGCGTGCGGCGCTCGGTGATCGCGACCAGCAGCACGCCCTGATCCTCGGGGCGCCCGCTCAGCGCCTGCACGTCGACGCCGGGGTTGACCCCTCGCAGCGCGCACCTGCGCCTGATCTGCGCCATGTCGCCGTCGATTCGCAGGGCGAACTCGCGCACCGCGGGCTGCTCGTGCAGCTTCTCGACGCCGGGGAGCGCGGCGAGCTGCTCGCGCGCGTAGTGCGTGCGAGCCAGCAGCAGCTCGCCCAGCTCCACGATCCCGCGGCGCCCGAGCCAGGTCAGGTAAACGACGCCCGCGAGCGCGTTGAGCGCCTGCGAGGTGCAGATGTTCGAGGTGGCTTTCTCGCGGCGGATGTGCTGCTCGCGCGTCTGAAGCGTGAGCACGAAGCCGCGTCGCCCGTCGACGTCGACGGTCTCGCCCGCGATGCGGCCCGGCATGCGGCGAAGGTACTCCTCGCGCGCGGCGAACAGCCCGAAGGAAGGTCCTCCGAAGTCCAGTCGATTGCCGAGCGACTGACCCTCGCCGACGGCGACGTCGACACCGCATTCGCCCGGGGGCCTGAGGACGCCGAGCGTGACCGGGTCGACCTGGGCGATGACCACGGGAGCGTCACCGGCAGAGGCCTTCGCCGCGGCGCTTAGCGCGGGCGCGTCCTCGACCGCGCCGTAGAAGTTCGGCTGGGCGAAGATCGCGGCGCTGGTCTGGCCGGCTCCCTCCTCGATCGCTCGTGTCCACGCCTGTGCATCGGTGACGCCGTCGCGGAGCGGGACCTCGAGCACCTCCATGTCGAAGCCGTGGGCGCACGTGCGCAGCGTCTGAAGCGAGTGTGGATGCAGGCCGGCGCTGGCGAGGATCCGTGGTCTGCCGTTGTGGAGCTTGGCGAGGTACGCAGCCGCGGCGACCGCCGAGGGTCCCTCGTACACGGACGCGTTGGCGACGGGCAGGGCGGTGAGCTCGCTGATCGCGGTCTGGTACTCGAACATCACCTGGAGCCCGCCCTGGGAGATCTCGGGCTGGTAGGGCGTGTACGGGGTGAGGAACTCGGAGCGCTCGGTGAGCATGTCGATCAGCGCCGGAACGTAGTGGTCGTACATCCCGGCCCCGAGGAAGCTGAGCTCGTCCTCCGCGCTGGTGTTGCGCGCGGCGAGCTCGCGCAGGTGCTCGTACACGTCCTGCTCGGGAAGCCCGTCGGGGAGCGCGAGCGCGCGCCGCAGCCGCACCGCCTCCGGGATCTGGCGGTCGAAGATCTCCTGCAACGAGGCGACGCCGATCGTCGCGAGCATCGCGTCGAGGTCGGTGGCGGTGGTGGCGGTGTAGCGACTCAAGTACGAGCCAGCCTAGCCCGTGAGCGTGGCCTGATAGGCGGCCGCGTCGAGCAGCGCGTAGCGCTCGGAGGGATCGGACAGGCGGATCTTCACGAGCCAGCCCTCGCCATAGGGGTCCTCGTTGATCATCGCCGGGTTCTCGGTGAGCGTCTCGTTGACCGCGAGGATCTCTCCGGACAGCGGCGCGACCACGTCGGAGACGGCCTTCACGGACTCGACCTCCGCGTAGGAGGCATCCTTGGTGAGCGTGCTGCCGACGGCCGGCGGTTCGAAGAACACCACCTCGCCGAGGGCGTCCTGCGCGTACCACGTGACGCCGAGCGTGGCGTGCTGGTCATCGCCGTCCTCGACGCGCGCCCAGTCGTGTTCGGGGTGGTAGAGCAGATCCGCGGGGTAGCTGGCCTGCGCCATTCACGAGCCCTTTCTGTAGAGCGGCTTGTCCTTGACCACGGCGGGGCGCATCTTGCCACGAACGTCGATCTCCAGCTGGGTGCCGGCCTCGGCGCGCTCGAAGGGTACGTAGGCGAGCCCGATGCCGGTGCGCAGGCACGGGGAGTAGGTGCCGCTCGTGACCTCGCCGCCCCCCACCACCTGGTTGCCCTGGCGCGCGATCCCGGAGCCGTCGATCGCGAACGCGACGAGTCGCTGCGCCGGTTCGCGCAGACGCGCCGCGCGCACGGCGCCCGCGCCGAGGAAGTCTGTGTCCTCCTTGCAGCACCAACCGAGCCCCGCCTCGATCGGCCCGCGATCGACCATCAGGTCGTTGCCGTATAGGTGAAAGCACGCCTCCAGGCGCAGCGTGTCGCGGGCTCCCAGCCCGGCTGGCACGGCGCCGCGGCGCACGATCTCATCCCACAGGGGCCGGGCGTCCTCGGGAGCGCAAAGCAGCTCGACGCCATCCTCTCCCGTGTAGCCGGTGCCGCACACGAGCGCATCGCGGCCCGCGAGCCGACGCTTTGCGGCGGTCATCCGCGCGGGCAGCGGAGAGTCGGAGATCGCCTGCACGATCTCACGCGCGAGCGGACCCTGCACGGCGATCATCGCAAGATCGTCGATCCGATCGTCCACCTGCGCTTCCGCCAGATCGAGCGCCTGAGCGCTGAACCACGCGAGGTCGCGGACGTGGTTGGACGCGTTGGTGACGGTCAGGTAGCGCTCGCCGTCGAGGCGGTAGGTGAAGAGGTCATCGAGCACGCCGCCGTCCTCCCGGCAGAGCACCGAGTACTGGGCTGCGCCGGGCGCCATCTTGGCGACGTCGTTGGACAGCAGGCGCTGGAGCAGTGCGAGCGCGCCCGCGCCGCGCGTCTCGATCTGTCCCATGTGCGAGACGTCGAAGATCCCGCAGCTCTCGCGCACGGCCATGTGCTCCTCGAGCACGCCCTGATATTGGATCGGCATCTCCCAGCCGGCGAACTCCACGAGCTTGGCGCCGGCGGCGACGTGGCACTCGTACAGCGGCGTGCGGCGCAGCAGCGCGTGGGCGGTCGAAGACATGCGCCCAGGCTAGCGCCAGGTCGCGCGCCTGCCGAGCTCGCAGGGACGCCACGCGAGCCCGCCTGCCGGCACGTCGGCGGCTCAGCGCAGGAACGGCGGAACGTCGATGTCGTCGTCGGAGATCTCGAGCGACGAGCGGGTGCGATCGGAGATACGGGGGTTGCGATCCGGTCGTGTGGAGCGTGTGTCGCGGCGGCTGCTGCGCCCCGGACGGTGGTCGAAGCCGGTGCCGATCACGGTCACGCGCACCTCGTCGGACATGCTCTCGTCGATCACGGCGCCGAAGATGATGTTGGCGTCGGAGTCGGCCTCGGTCTGGATGATCTCGGCCGCGTCGTTGACCTCGAACAGACCGAGGTCGCGCCCGCCGGTGATGTTCAACAGGATCCCGGTGGCCCCGCCGACGGACTCTTCCAGCAGCGGCGAGGAGATGGCTGCCTTGGCGGCGTCCGCGGCACGGGTCTCGCCGGCGGCGCTACCGATCCCCATCAGCGCCGAGCCGGCGTCTTGCATGATCGTGCGCACGTCGGCGAAATCGAGGTTGATAAGGCCGGGAATGGTTATCAGGTCGGTGATTCCCTGGACACCCTGGCGCAGGACGTTGTCGGCCTCGCGGAAGGCGTCCAGCATCGACGTTCGCCGCTCGACGACCGCCAGCAGCTTCTCGTTGGGGATCACGATCAGCGTGTCCACGACCTCCCTCAGGCGCTCGATGCCCTCGATCGCCTGGCGCCCGCGCTGGGAGCCCTCGAACTCGAAGGGCCGCGTGACCACGCCCACGGTCAGCGCGCCGATCTCGTTCTTGGCGATCTCGGCGATCACCGGTGCCGCGCCCGTGCCGGTGCCACCGCCCTCGCCGGCGGTGACGAACACCATGTCCGCGCCCTTCAGCGCCTCCTTGATGTCGTCCCGCGACTCCGACGCGGCGGCCAGCCCGACGTCCGGGTTGGCGCCCGCGCCGAGGCCCTTGGTCGACTCGTGGCCGATGTTCAGCTTGATGTCGGCGTCGCTCATGGCGAGCGCCTGCGCGTCGGTGTTGGCGGCGATGAACTCCACGCCGCGCAGGCCAGCGTCGACCATGCGGCTGACGGCGTTCGTTCCTCCGCCGCCTACTCCCACAACCTTGATGACCGCCAGATAGCTTCCGCTGCTCTCCATGATGATCCCGTCCGAAGCCTTCAGTAAGAATTAAGGGTTCGCAGCATACAGATCGTCGAACCGCCGGGTTGTGGACGTTATGCAGGGAACTTCGCCATGTCAACGCGCTCGTCGACTATCGCAACAAACGTTGCAGATCGCCTGACCCTCGACCACTGGCTGAGGATCAACTCTGCACAGGCATAACCCTAAAGTAGAGATATAGAGATCACCCCTGGGGCGTCGAGGCGCTCGTGACCCCCGTCGATTCGCCGTCTGGAGTTGCCTGCTGGCTCGCCACAGCGCTCGCTTCTGCGCTCGCTGCTTCGTCGCCGCCGGCAGCTTCGGAGGCTTCGCCGGTGCTGCCTGCGGCGCTCGTCGAGCTGTCAGACGGTTCCTGCGCGGTGGCTGCGGTCCCCGTGGTCCCGGTGGACAGGCGCCCGGCCAGCGAGGCGACGGTTGATTCCGCGGCGCCGGCGTCTTCGCTTGAGCTCTGCTCCTGCGCGGCTCCGTCGGGCGGGGTCACGCCGGCAGGGAAGCCGGCGGCTGGGTGCGAGGGCAGCCGCACGTCCACGTAGGACGCGCCGGCCGAGCTCGGGTCGGCGAGCACCCGCGCCAGCGACAGCCACTTGGCGTGCGCGTCGGCGTCGTCGCCGAAGTACACGAGCAGCCCGTTGCGCATCGACAGCGTCAGCCCCTTGGCCCCGGTGAACGCCCGTTCGACGTGCTTGGCCAGCAGCCCAGGCGCGGCGCCGAGCACCGCCAGGTCTTCCAACAGGCCAGCGCCGCCTAGGCGGCGCCCGACGGGCGGCGCCACCGGACCGCTGACGCTCGCCAGCGCGCCGGAGATGAGCGCCGGGCCGAGCACGACGCCATCGGCCGCAACCGCCGTGCGCGCGCCCGCAGCCGTGAGGATCGCGACCGGCAGCTGCTCGGTGACCTCGAGTGCCAGCCCGTGGGGGAAGCGCGGGATCGCCCTGACGCTGCGCACAACCCGCAGCGATGCGACCGCTGCGGTGAGCGCGCCCGCGTTCACGTCGAGCGTGCTCATGCGGCGCGCGGACGCCCCCAGCGCGGCCTGAACCTCCGCCGCCTCGGGACCGTGGACACCGATGATCTGCACGTCGTGCACGGCTACGAACGGCGAGCTGCGCAGCCACAGCCAGCCTGCGCCGAGCAGCGGCAGAGCGAGCAGCATCGCGAGCAGCACGACGCGAAGGCGCCGGTGCGCGCGCACGGCGCCAGCGCCAGCGCGCAGGATGCCGGCTGCGCGCGTTACCCGGCCTGCGCCGGAGGATGATCGCGGCGAAGAGCGAGCGCCGCCGCGGGCTGGTCCTCCGGCGAGCGGCCTGGGGGCGGGCGCTGCAAGCGAGCGGGCCATCGCGGAGGTCTTCGACCTTGCGGCGCAAAGCCCTACCCAAGCCGGCGTCCCTCGCTTTCGCAGCTCGCGGCGCACGGCGTCGGGCAGCCGGCTACCACGGCAAGCGCACGTTGCCCAGCGTCTGCACCTCGGGCTCGAGCTCCACGCCGAAGCGCTCGCGGACGCGCCTGCGGCCCTCCGCCATCACCGCGAGCACATCGGCTGTGCTCGCGGTGCCGCTGTTCTCGATGAAGTTGGCGTGCTTCGGCGCAAAGCGGGCGCCGCCGACCGCGAGGCCGGCGGCGCCGGCCTCTGCCAGCAGCAGGCCCGCACTGCGACCCTGTGCGCGCACGTCGTCCGGGTTCTTGAACGTCGAGCCGAACGTCTTGATGCCCTGCGGCTGGGCCTCGTGACGGAGCCTGCGCATCTCGGCGAGTGTGGCCTTGACGGCGTCTGGGTTGGTGCGCGTGAGCAGCAGCGACGCGCGCGAGACGACCTCACCGGTCGCGAGCGCCGAGCTGCGGTAGGCGAGCCCGAGCTCGCGCGGCTCGCGGCGCTGCACCCCCGCAGCGGTCGCGATCTGCGCCCACTCGAGCACCCGCTCCAGCTCGCCGCCGTAGGCGTTCGCGTTCATGCGGATGGCGCCTCCAACGGTGCCGGGGATGTTCACGCCGAACTCGATGCCGGAGAGCCCTGCGCGCGCGGCGCGGCTCGCGACGGCCGGCAGCCGCGCGCCGGCGCCGCACACGATACGTTGGCCTTCCACGGCGATTGCCGCGAGGTCGCGGTCCAGCTTCAGCACCAGGCCGCAGACGCCGTCGTCGGCGACCAACAGGTTCGAGCCTGAGCCGACGACCGCCACGGCCAGCTTCGCGCGCGACGCCCACACCAGCAGCTCCATCAGCTGCGTCTCGCTACCGGCACGCGCGAACCACTCCGCAGCACCGCCCGTCTTGACCGTCGTCAGCCGCGCCAGCGGGAAGTTCGCCTGGAGCGCCGGCGGCAGACCTCGTGCAGGAACGTCCTTCTCGCTCACGAGCCCACCAGCGCACCGGCGAGCCGATCGACGTCGCCCGCGCCCATCACCACGCACAGATCGCCAGCCCTCAACAGGTCCCGAAGCACCGGCTCGGCGTCGCCGATCCTCGGCAGCCAGTACACCGCCCGCCCGCGCCCGCCGTCGGCCGCGGCGGCGGCCACCAACAGGCCGCTTACGCCGGGGTGATCCTGCGCGCGCTCGCGGGCCGGGTACACGTCGAGCACCACCACCACGTCCGCCTGGCCCAGCGCCTGACCGAACTCCCGCGCGAGCATCGCCGTGCGCGAGTACAGGTGCGGCTGGAACACCGCGACCAGCCTCCGGTGCTCTACCGAGCGCGCACCCGCGAGCGTTGCAGCGACCTCCGTGGGATGGTGCGCATAGTCGTCGTACACGAGCGCGCCGGCGACGGTGCGCCCACAGGCTTGAAAGCGCCTGCCCGCGCCGTGGAAGCCTTCGAGCGCGGCGATCGCAGCCGCTCTGTCGGCGCCCGCCAGCCGGGCTGCGTCCAAGGCGCCGGCGGCGTTGACCGCGTTGTGCGCACCGGGCACCGCCAGCGTCACCTCGTGCCCGCGCCAGGCAAAGCGCGAGCTTGGACCGGGGCCGAGCTGCGCGTCGCGGGCGTCGTAGGCGAGCACCTCGACATCCGCCGGCCCGCGCGTAAGCGCCAACAGCTCACGTCGGTCCCACACGACGATTGCCCGCCGCGCCCGCGCGAGGAAATGGCGAAACGCGTCTTCCAGGTCTCCTATCGAGCCGAACGTCGCATGGTGATCGAGCTCGACGTTCGTCAGCACCGCGATCTCCACCTCCAAGCTGAGCATCGAGCGGTCGGACTCGTCCGCCTCCACCACCAGCCACTCGCCCTCGCCCCACTGCGAGTTCGCCAGACCACCGCCGATCTCCGCACCGACCAGCCAGCCCGGGCGCAGGCCGCTCGCGAGCAGGATATGCGCGAGCATCGACGCGGTCGTCGTCTTCCCGTGCGTGCCAGCCACGGCGATCGTGCGCTTCAGCGCTGTGAGCTCCGCGAGCAGCTGCGCTCGCGGCCGCTCGCTGAGACCGCGTTCGCGCGCGGCGCGGCGCTCCGGGTTCTCGGGCGCGACCGCGGAGGAGTACACGACCTCCACCTCCTCCCCCGCGGGGACGTTCTGCGGCCGGTGGCCCACGCTCGCCCGCAGCACGGCGTCGGCGAGCAGACGCTCGCTGTAAGGGGTCCAGGCGCGGTCGGAGCCGCTCACCTCGGCGCCGAGCGCGTGCGCGACCCGCGCGTAGCCGCTCATGCCGGCGCCGCCCACCCCCACGAAGTGGATCCGACGTCCGCTCCATGGTCGGCTCACGCTCCAGCTGCCTCCAGCAGCTCACTGGCCACGTCGCGTGCGGCGTGCGGCCGCGCGAGGCTCGCAGACGCGCGCGCCATCGCCGCCAGGCGCTGGCGGTCCCCGAGCAACGCGTCGACCTGGTCGCGCAGACACGCGGCCGTGAGCTCGTCGTCGGCGATCACGACCGCGGCGCCGGCGTCCGACATCCAGCGCGCGTTCTCGGTCTGGTGGTCGGCGGAGGCGTGGGGGTAGGGGACGAGGATCGCGGGCAGCGCATGCGCCGCGATCTCGAACACCGAGCCGCCCGCCCGCGCCACCACGAGGTCCGCGGCCGCGAGCGCGTCGGCGAACGCCGGCAGGTCCAGATACGCGCGTAGCTCGTAGTGCGCAGACCCGGCGCCCCCCGCTCGCGCCAGGCCGGCGAGCAGCTCGGCGTGGTCGCGCGTGCCGCTCACGTGCACAACGCGAAACGGCGTGTCGGCCGGGTCGCTCGCGAAAGCCTCGAGCGCCGCGAGGTTGATCGAGTGCGCACCGAGCGAGCCACCGAACACCAGCACGCACGTCTGCCCGGACTCGAGCCCGAAGCGCCGGCGAGCCTGTGTACGGTCTTGCGCGGGCGGCGGCACCGGGCGTCCGGTCACGCGGTAACGCGGGCCGCCGCGGCCAGGCAGCGGGAACGCGAGGCACACGCGCCGCGCAAACGGCGCGAGCACGCGGTTGGTTAGGCCAAGATGGCTGTCCGCCTCGGTCAGCACCAGCGGGATGCGCAGGCTCAGCGCCGCCAGCCCCACCGGCCCCGCGGCGTAGCCGCCCCCGCCCATCACCGCATCCGGAGCAAGCCGCTCGAGCAGCGCTCGCGAGCGCGGCAGCGCGCGAGCGGCGAGCGCGAGCGCACGCAGTGCCGCCCGCGGGTCCGAGCGGCTGAGGCCCTGCACGCTCAGGGCGTGCATCGCAAAGCCCGCCGCCGGCACTAGCTGTGCCTCGGCGCGCTGACCGCCGATGAACGTGACCTCGGCGCCCTCAGCCCGCAGCGCGTCCGCTACCGCGAGCGCCGGTACGACGTGTCCGGCGGTCCCTCCGGTCGCGATCACGATCCGTCTTGCGCTGCGCGACCGGGTCGGCGCGTCCGCCGCGGAGGACCCGTCGACGGACGACCGGGCGCTCACCGCCCAGTCCCGTTCTTCCCCGCGCGCGCGAGCCGGGCGCCGGCGCCACCGCGCGCACGTGTCCCGTGGCGCCGGCGGCGACGTTCAGCAGCAGGCCCATCGCCGCCAACATCACGATCAGGCTGGTAGAGCCGTAGGACACGAACGGCAGCGGCACCCCGGTCAGCGGCGCCAGCCCCAGCACGGCGCACGCGTTCAGGACAGCCTGGGAGACGATCAGCGTGGTCACCCCGACGGCGATCAGCGCGCTGTACAGGCTGCGTGCCGCCTTCGCCGCGCGCAGCCCCGCGTACGCGATCAGCCCGTAGAGGAACAGCAGGGCGAACACGCCGACCACGCCGAGCTCCTCGGCGATCACCGCCAGGATGAAGTCGGTCTGCGCCTCGGGCAGATAGAAGATCTTCTGGACCGACTCGCCCGGTCCGACGCCGAACAGTCCGCCCGAGCCGATCGCGATCTGCCCCTGCACCGCCTGGAAGCCGCTGCCCGAGGCGTGCGCCCACGGGTCGATGAACGAGGTCAGCCGTGCGCGTGCGTACGGGCGCACGAGCGCGTACAGGAACACGACCGCCAGCACCGACCCGGCGATCAGCCCGAGCTTTCGCAGCGGGATTCCAGCCGCGATCAGCATCACGCCAACGGTGAACGCGATCACCATCGCCGTTCCCAGGTCCGGCTCGGTGAACACCAGCACACACGCCGAGCCGACTACGACCAGAAGCGGCTTTGCCAGCTCGCGCATATCGTGCACGCAGCGCGGGCGCTTGGCGAGCAGCGTCGCCGCATACAGCACCAGCGCGAGCTTCATCAGCTCCGAGGGCTCGAACTGAAGCGCCCCCGGCCCGATCCAGCGCCGCGCGCCGTTGATGCTCACGCCCACGTGGGGTATATGCACGGCCAGCACGAGCACGAACGACAGTCCCAGAAGCGGCCCCGTGATCGTGTGCACTTTCGCCACGCCGTCGCGCGCGAGCAGCCGCATCAGGACCAGGCCGATCGCGCCGTAGACCACGAACTTGATCAGGTAGCCGGCGCCGTAGCCCTGGCCCTGGAGCAGCGCTGTCGCGGAGGAGGCGCTGTAGACCATCACCGCGCCGAACGCGAGCAGGCACATCGTGGCGGTGACCAGCATGCGGTGCTCCAGCGGCTGGTTGGCAGCGGTCACGCCAGCGGTGAGCGAGCCGCGTGGCTTCGTGGCGGTGCTCGCCGCGCGAGCGGGCTTCGTCGGGCGGGACGGCCGGGTGGCGCCCTTGGCAGCGGTGTGCGGGACATCCGTTCCTCGCGCTGGCGGCATCCGTGCTCACTTCGACGCGTGCCCGCGGAAGCCTCCAGGAGCCGAGGGCAGGCGTGTCGGCAGACCTCACAGCCCCCTACTCTGTCGGTAGATCGTGAACCCGATCGCGCCACACAGCGACGCGACGATCCAGAAGCGCAGGATGATCTTCGTCTCCGACCAGCCCTTCAGCTCGAAGTGATGGTGGATCGGCGCCATCAGGAACACGCGCCGTCGCGTCATCTGGAATGAGATCACCTGGATCACCACGGACAGCGCCTCGATCACGAAGATCCCGCCGAGCAGGATCAGCAGGACCTCTGTCTTGGTCATCACCGCCAGGCCCGCGATCGCGCCGCCCAGGCCGAGCGAGCCGGTGTCACCCATGAAGATCGTCGCCGGGAACGCGTTGAACCACAGAAAGCCGACGCAGGCGCCCACCAGGCATCCGGCGAGCATCGCCATGTCGTAGTCGCCCGACAGGAACGCGATGCCGATATAGGCGAGCAGCACGATCCCCGCGCAGCCGGCTGCAAGTCCATCCAGGCCATCGGTGAGGTTGACCGCGCTGGTCGTACCCGCCACCACCAGGTAGATCAGCAGCGGGTACAGCGGTCCCAGGTCGATGTGGTAGTCGACGAAGTTGAGGTACAGCGCCGGCGGCAGGTTTGCCTCGTACCTGGCGACGAACCACAGCGCCAGCGAGATCGCGATCGTCAGGCCCAGCTTCGTGCGCGCGCGCAGCCCCAGCGAGCGGCGCCGGACGAGCTTGATGTAGTCGTCGGCGAACCCCAGCAGCGCACACGCGATCGCCACGCCGATCACGCCCGCCGAGCGCCATTCGAATTCGGTCAGGATCAGGAACGAGATCGTGACCGCGAGGAACACGATCAGGCCGCCCATCGTCGGCGTGCCCGCCTTCTGGTGATGCCCCTGCGGACCGTCCTCGCGGATCTGCTGCCCGAACTCGCGCACTCGCAGGAACTCGATGAACTTGGGGCTCAGGAAGATGCAGATCAGCAGCGCAGCCGTGCCACCGAAGAGGATACGGCCCATTCAGCGGCGCCCCGGGGCGACGGCGGATGTGGCGAGGGTGCGCTCGCCGGCCTGCCGCAGCGCCAGCACTACCCGCTCCAGACCGACGCCGCGCGACCCCTTCACCAGGACCGTGTCGCCGCCACGCAGCAGCCCCGGGACCAGGTCCGCCGCCGAGCGCGCGTCGGGCACACAATGGATCTCGCCCGCGAACGTCGCCGACATCTCCGCCGCCAGCGGACCCACCGCGACCAGCAGCGCGACGCCACCCGACGCCGCATGCTGTCCGATCTCGCGATGCAGGCGCCCGGCGTCGGGCCCCAGCTCGAGCATGTCGCCGAGCACCGCCACCCGCCGCGCGGACGACGTCTCAGCCAACTCGTCGATCGCGGCTCGCATGGACATGGGGTTGGCGTTGTAACAGTCGTCGATCAGCGCTGCGCCGTTCTCCAGCGCCACGCGCTGTCCGCGCATCGCCGAGAACGCCACCTCCACGCGCCCGCTCGGCGTGTACCCCAGCGCCCGCGCGACCGCGGTGGCGGCGAGCAGATTGCGCAGGTTGTGCGCCTGGGCGAACGACGGCCACAACATGATCTCCTCACCACCGTGCGCGATCACCACCGATCCGTCCGCCCGGCGCTCTGCCAGCGTCACCTCGCCTCCCGGCCCGAAGGTGATCGTGCGCACGTCAGCACGCAGGTGGGGCCTCAGCAGCCGCTCGCCAGCCGGAACGACGACCGTGGCACCCGGCGAGAGGCCGGCGATCAGCTCCGACTTGGCCGCCGCGATCGCCTCCAGCGAGCCGAGCAGCTCGAGATGAGCGGGGCCGACGTTGACGATCACCCCCACGTCGGGCTCCGCGATCTCCGTCAGCAGCGCGATCTGGCCCGCGCCGCGCATCGCCATCTCAAGCACCACCACCTCGACGTCGCCGCCCGCACCGAGCAGCGCCAGCGGCAGCCCGACCTCCGTGTTGAGGTTCGCCGGGCTCGCGGCAACACGCAGGCCCGCGCCCAGCAGCGCCGCAAGGATGTCCTTGGTGGAGGTCTTGCCCGTCGAGCCCGTGATCGCGGTCACCCGCGCGCCGCGCGCGCCGAGCTCGCGCCGCCACGCCCGCGCAAGCGCGTGCAGCGCGCCCAGCGGATCCTCGTGCGCGAGCACCACGCCGCCGGACACCGCTCGCGCATGCTCGTCCGAGACCAGCACTCCCCACGCGCCCGCCGCCAGCGCCTGTGCCGCGTGAGCTCCGCCGTCCGTACGCTCGCCGCGCAGGCCCACGAACAGCTCGCCGGGCCGGAGCGTGCGCGAGTCCACGCTCGCCCCCAGCGGGCCCGTCGAGCCGGTCGGACCCGCAGGCTGCCCGCTCGCGCTCGCCCCGCGGCGCGGGTCGGTGAGCAGTCGCGCACCGGCGGCGTCGGCCACGCGCCGGGCGTCCCAGCCTTTCATCACGAACCCACCCGCCTGCCTGCCTGTGCCGTCGGAGGTGCGCCGCCAACTATGCGCGTGCCAGCGTTCCCGCTCGCACCGCTCGCGAGTGCCGCCAGCTCCTCGCGAGCAACGGCGACATCGTCGAAGGGCACCTTGTGGCCGCCCGCGAACTCCTGTCCGTGCTCATGGCCCTTGCCCGCGATCACGACCACATCGCCATCGCGAGCGTCCGACAGCGCAGCTGCGATCGCCTCACGTCGGTCCACCAGCGCGCGCACGCGCGCGCCGCGGCCAACACGCTCTGAGATTGCGCCCCGGTACGCGCCCACCGCGTCCCGGGCCCGCGCGGCGCCATCCAAAATCTCATCGATTATCCGCTGGGGGTCCTCCGAGCGCGGGTTGTCCGAGGTCACGATCGCCACGTCCGCCAGTCGCGCCGCGATCTCGCCCATCAATCCTCGCTTGCCACGATCGCGGTCGCCGCCCGCGCCGAACACGCACAGCACTCGACGGCTGCCGCGCTGCGCCGAGCGCGTGAGCTCGCGCGCCGCCGACAGCACGTTCTCGAGCGAGTCGGGCGTGTGCGCGTAGTCCACGAGCACCGCGAACGCCTGCCCCGCCTCGACGGGCTCGAAGCGCCCGGGCACGTGCACTCCGCGTTCCAGCGCGGCCACGAGCCCGTCGAGCTCTCCCCCCAGCGCGTGCGCCACCGCGAGCGCCCCCAGCGCGTTGGACACGTTGAAGCGTCCCGGCATCGGCAGCCGCGCCTCGCGCGCGCCCTCGGGCGTGCTCAACGTGAAGCTACACGCCTGCAGGTCGCAGCGCAGATCGCTCGCGCGGTAGTCCGCCGGCGCATGCAGCGCGAACGTACGCGCGCCAGCGATCTCGCCCGCCAGGCGGCGACCGTAGGGGTCATCCACGTTCAGCACGCTCACCCCCGGCGGCTGCGTCGACGAACCGTCCGCGGGCACGAACAACCGCCGCTTGGCCTGGAAGTAGTCCTCCATATCGGCGTGGAAATCGAGGTGATCCTGGGTGAGGTTGGTGAACACGGCCGCCGCGAAGCCGATCGCATCCGCGCGCCCCAGCTCCAGCGCGTGCGATGACACCTCCATCGCGCACGCGCGGTCGCCGCTCTCCAGCATCGCGCGCAGGTCGGACTGCAGGTCGATCGCCTCGGGCGTCGTGCGCGCAACCGGGCGGTCGTGCCCTCCGATCACCGACTTCACCGTGCCAAGCAGCCCGCACTGCTCGCCAGCGGCCTCGAGCAGCGCACGCACCAGGTAGACGGTCGTGGTCTTGCCGTTCGTGCCCGTTACCCCCACGACGCGCAGCTCGCGAGCCGGATCATCGTAAAAGCGCGCCGCGATCGGTGCCATCGCCGCGCGCGTCGAAGCCACCAGCACCTCCGGCACCCCCAACCCGAGTGGGCGCTGCACCACCAGCGCAGCCGCGCCCGCGCGGACTGCCTGCGCGGCGAAATCGTGGCCGTCGCTGTTGAAGCCCGGCACGCAGAAGAACAGGGTGCCCGCCCGCACCTTGCGGCTGTCGTAGGCCAGAGCGGTGATCTCCACGCCGGCCCGCCCGCGGGCCGGCTCGGCGGCGATCAACCGGTCCAGTCGCATGCGCTGATGCTACTCAAGGGGCTGGCGGCCACCGTCCGGCTGCGGCGCTCGAGCCGACACCCGCGGTCGTCAGCGGGGATGGGCACGCGGCGGGCCGGGCGGCTCAACGCGTGAAGAACACCGTCCTGGTGGCGATCGTCCTGCCGGCGCCGGCGCTCGTTGACTGGCGCACCTGCACGCGTGCGGGCACACGGAGGCGCGCTGCGAGCAGGCGCATGCCAGCGCTGTTCAGCTTCACCGTCAGCGTCGCGTGCTGGCCATGCGCGAGCGTGATCGTGCGCGCGCCGATCGTGACCACTCGCGTGACCGTCGTCGAGCGATGCCTGCTGGCGCTCAGCGCCACGAGGCGTTTGCCGGCCAGCCGCTCGACAACGCTCAGCGTCGCCGTGACCGTGCAGCTGCCCAGTGCGCCCGCGCACGTCACCGGCACGAGCGCCGCGCCCTGGTGAACGCCGATCGCGCCCGCCGACGCCGCCGCGCCCACGCTGACGAAGCCGCTGGTCGCGTTCGCCGAGCCCGCCGCGTCGGTCTCCACCACGCGGCACTGCAGCTTGTGCCCAGCGTCGGCGCTGCCCACCACGTACGTCTGAGCCGTCGCGCCGGCGATCGGAGCGCCTTCGCGCAGCCACAGGAAGGTGACCGTGTACTGCGCCCCGTTCGAGGGCCCCGGTTCGCATTTCAGCGTCTTGCGGACCACCGGTTCGCCGACGATCACGGGGTTCGGGTTAGGGGTTTCGATTTTGGGGGGCGAGGGCTGTTCTTCTTTTTTGGCCGGTTCTTCCACGAAGGTGCCGTAGCCGATGCTGACTTCGCCTACCGACGCTCCGCCCGCCCTGATCACCGACGACGCCGTGGGGTCGACGTAATAGCCGCCGCCACCGCCGCCGCCGCCGGCGCCCCCGGCGCTTCCGGGACTGCCACCGGACGGAGGGAAGCCCGCGCCTCCCCCGCCGCCTCCGCTCCAGCCCGCGCCGCCACCGCCGCCGCCCACGTTCCCGCCGTCGCCGCCCACCCCTCCCTGCACCCCGTTATGACCTGTGCCCGCGTCGCCGTTGAACGAGCCGGACGAGCCCGAGCCGCCGCTGCCTGGTTCTTCTCCGATCGCACCCGCACCACCGCCACCATTACCAGCGGCGCCCGACGCTTCTGCTTCACCGCCCTTGCCGCCGGCGCGGCCGGTGGTCGTAGCGCCGCCGCCGCCGCCGCCGCCGGGCGCGACTACGAGCGCCGTCTGGGGTTCTCCGTAGGCCAGCAGGCTCACCTCCGAGTAGCCGCCTCCGCCGCCGCCGCCGCCGAGCGCACCGGCCGTTCGACAGAAGGCTTCTTCGCAAGCGCCGTCGCCGCCCGGGCCGCCGCTCGGCCAGCCGCCGACTCCGGCCAGCCAAAGCGTCCCGCCCGGTTCGAGCGCCTGTGCATAGGACGGCTGGCCGTTGTGGCCGACGGCGATCACGAGCGTGTCCCCCGGGTTGACCGCGAACGTCGCGCGCACGCCCCCGCCGAGACCGCCCGCTCCCCCGCTCAGGCCCCCAGCGCCGCCGGCGCCGCCATCGACGTACAGCGTCAGCGCGTTGACGCCCGCAGGCACCGTCCACAGCTGAGAGCCGCCGCAGGTCTGGTTGCTGTGGCCCTTGCCGCAGTTTCCGCCTTCCACCTGTTCGGGGGCGAGCACCGGATTGAATCTGACGACAGCCGGATAGAAGCCCGCGGGCGCTTCGGCCGCCGCGAGCGGCGCCGCGATCGCGCAGGCGGCGAGGCTCGACACGAGCGTGGCCGCCGCCCACGCGCCCAGCCACGCCGCACGCCGGCGTGCTGCCGGCACCCGGCCAGCCACCGCGGGCCCGTGCCCACCAATCTGAGCCACCAGCAAGCGCATCGTGGCATGCGAGCGTAGCATTGCGCCGTTGTGTCAGCTCCGCGGATCGCAGCGATCGCAACCGTGTCCGCGATCGCGATCGCGGCGACGAGCGCTGGCGTGGTTCTCGCCGGCGGGTCGGCGGGCGCTGGGCGTGATCGCGAGCGAGCCCCGCTGGCGCTCGCGTCGGCGCGGAGGTCCGTGCCAGCGCCCGCATCATCCACGCGCGGCCGCGCCACCCCCTCGACACATGGGCCTACGGTGGCGCGCACATCGGCGCTGGGGCGGAAGCGGATACCAGGCGAGCTCGCGCCGGCCCTCGTGCGCGCGATCTCGAAGGTGCAGACCCAGGGGGCGCCCTCGCACGCTTCGCAGGCGGGGCAGCACCTCACGATCAACCTCGTCCTGCGGCGTAGCGACCAAGCCGGCTTCGAACGCTACGTGCACGCCGTCGCCGATCGCTCCTCGCCGCTCTATCGGCACTTCCTCTCCCCGGCCCAGCAAGCGGCGCGCTTCGGCCCCAGCAGCTCGACCTACCGGGCGCTGCGGAGCTGGCTCAGCGCCAAGGGGCTTGCGGTCGTGCAGCGGTCCTCGAGCCGGCTCACGCTGACCGTGCGCGGAACGCGCTCCGCGGCCGAGCGCGCCTTCGACACGCCGATCGAGAACCTGCGCGTAGGGGGACGCTCGATCTTCGCCAACGCACGCGGGCCGGCGCTGCCCGACCGCCTCGCCACGAGCGTGCAGAGCGTGCTGGGGCTCTCCGACGCCGCGCAGCCCGCCGCCGTTCCCGCCGACCAGCACCTGTGCCAGAGCAAGGGGGCGCTGGCGCCGACGCCGGGAAACCAAAAGTTCCTCAAGACGTGCGGCAACCTCTGCCGCGCTTACGACGAACGCATGATCTACACGGGGCTCGTGGAAGTCCTGTTCGAAGCGCTGCTCGCGGTGCTCCCGCCAGTGTTCAGCCTGGCGAACACGGCAGTCAACGGCCCCAACTCCGCCGGCGGCCTGGTCGGCTACTGCTTCGGCGTCGCGATCGCCCAGGCGTTCCCCGGCTTCGGCAACCTGGCGGCCGGGCATCTTGTCTCGCGTGCCCCTGCGCGCGCGCTCGCCGGCGTGAGCCCGCAGACCCAGCCCGGCCCGGCGCACCAGAGGATCGGGCTGCTCGAGTTCGACACCTACAGCCCGTCCGACGTCGCCGACTGGCTGCAGCTGGTAGGCCTGGAAGCGGGCATGTCCGACCAGCTGCACGAGGTGGCCGTCAACGGCGGCGTGGCGAGTCCCGGCGCCGGCGAGTCGGAGGTCCTGCTGGACATCGACACCGTCATGGGCGCCGCACCCGGGTCCGAATACGTCGTCTACGACGCGCCCCCGAGCACCAGCTTCGTGCAGATGTTCCAGGCGATGATCGAAGGCGGCGACACCGTCATCAGCAACTCCTGGACCCAGTGCGAGGACCAGACGCCGATCGCCGAAGCCCAGGCGATCGACTCGGTGCTGGCAAGCGCCGCGGCGAGCGGGATCACAGTGCTCAACGGCACCGGCGACGGCGGCTCGAGCTGCATCGATGGCAGCCCCGAAACCGTGGGCGTGCCCGCCGACTCGCCGCACGCCACCGCGGTGGGCGGCACGAGCCCGACCTTCGGCGAAGGCCTCACCTACGGATCGGAATCGTGGTGGGACGAACAGCAGGAAGAAGTGCCGGGCGGCGCCGGCGGGTACGGGACCAGCCGTTACTTCCCCAGCCCCTCCTACCAGAGCGGGCTCACCACCGCCGCCGGCCGCTCCGTGCCCGACATCACCTTCACCGCCGACCCCCACGCCGGCGTCGCGCTGTGCCAGGCCGACGGCGGCGGCTGTCCCGACGGCCAGCTGTGGGGAGGCACGAGCATGGCCGTGCCCGGCGTCGCCGGCCTCGTCGCGGACCTCAACGAAGCGCTCGGCCACAACGTCGGTGACCTGGGCGAAACGCTTTACCCGCTCGCCGGCACCGAGGCGCTGCATTCCGCGGCGAGCATGGGAAGCGACTTCGCCCACGTGGGGCTCGGAACCCCCGACTTCGCCGCGATCTACGAGCAGCTCAAGGGCGAAGCCGCGGGCGCGGCCAGCGCGTCGCAGTCCGTGGCCGCGCCCCTCGGCGGCGAGCCGCAGGCCAACGGCGAACAGGAGGGCGTCGTGCGCGTGAACCTCGAGGACGCGCAGGGCCTGCCCGTCGGCGGCCAGCAGGTGACGCTCGCGCCCGAAGGCACCACCAGCGCGAAAGTGTCGCGCCCCAGCGCGAACACCGATCCCACCGACGGGGCGGCCGTGTTCACGATCACCGACACAACTCCCGAAACCGTCACCTTCAGCGTCCACGACACCAGCGACGGCGTCACCCTCGACACCCACCCGCGCGTGGTGTTCGTCGAACCGGTGGCCGCCGGAGCCGAGATCTCGGCCGAGCCGACGAGCGTCGAAAACAACGGTGACGCCACCGCGACCGTCACTGTGTACCTGGAGAACTCGCTCGGGCGCCCCGCCGTCGGCAAGGAAGTCACGCTGTCGGGCAGCGGCAGCAACGTCCAGATCAGCCCCGCGGGCTCCGGTCCGTCGGGCCAGACCGCGCACGCCACCACCGACGCCGGCGGCTACGCCACGTTCACGGCGACCGACACGGCGGAGGAGTCGGTGGCGTTCACAGCGAGCGACACCTCCGACGGAGATCTCCCCGTTCCGGGTTCGGCGACGGTCACGTTCGAGCCGGGGGCCTCGTCCTCCTCGTGCATGGACGGCGTGCCAACCGCCACGAGCCCGTTCTCCGTCAGCCCGTGGGCCTCCGGGTTCGACTACAACCCCCAGGCGCTGGATATCGACGGGGTCGACTTCTACGCCTGCAGCGGGCTCGGCCAGCCCGCATACGACTCGTCCGGGAACTTGTACGTACCGGACAGCGTCTCAGGCGAGATCTACGTGCTGGGACCGTCGGGAGGCACGGTCAGCGCCGCCGACGCGCTGCCCGACGCGCATTTCTCGGTCGGCCAGCTCGGGGGGCTCGCGTTCGGCAAGAACGGCGAACTGTACGCCGGCCTGGCGATCACGGAAGGAAGCTTCTTCGAGCCCGAGATCGTCCAGCTCGACCCCACCACGGGGGCGATCGAGCGTGTTCTCGCAACGAGCACGGACGGCCTCAACGACTGTCCCTTCTACATCGCCACCGACTCGCTCAGCGGCGACCTGTTCGTCACTGACACGTGCACCTTCGGCAACGGCGACGAGCTCGAGCGCATCTCCAAACCGGCGAGCTCGGAACCGAAGGTCAGCGCCTACACGGAAGCTCTGCCGTGGAGCGGGGGTCTCGCGAGTGCCGGCATCGCGCTCGCCCCGGACGGCACGATCTACGTCGCATTGCCCGCCAAACGAACGGTCGTGTCGATCAGCGCCAGCGATGAAGGCACGCCGAAAGTGAGCGCGGTGGCGAGCCTCCCCGGCGAAACCTTCGGCGTGGCCGTCGCCAGCGCCAACGCGGACGGGCAGGCGACCTCGCTCGACATCAGCGATGAGGCGGGCGAAATCGATCGCGTGGTGGGCGTGAGCGAAGGGTCACCGAGCGCGGAAGGCATCGCCAGCGGCGGCGGGAACCTGACCGGTGCCGTGCTCGGGCCGGACGGGTGCGTGTACGTCGACGACCTCGATCAGCTCCTGCGGCTCACCAACGGTGGCACATGTGCGGGCTCGACCGCGCATACGCCGCAGATCTCGCTGTCGGCCAGCGGTCCGTCGCCCGCGCCAACCGGCGCCTCGGCAACGTTCACCGCACAGCTCGAACACTTCCCCGCCGCGGCGGGCACGCCCGTCACCTTCGAGGTGACCGGCGCCAACGCACAGGTGAAGCTCGTGCACACCGGCGCCGGCGACAGCGCGCAGTTCAGCTATATCGGCGCGCTGACCGGCGGGGACGAGGTGCGCGCACTCGCCGAAAGCGAAGCGGGGGTGAAGACGAGCACCGTCAGCTCGGCGGCGCTCACGCAGCTGTGGAGCGCCGGCAGGCACCTCAGCGCGCTGTCGCTGAACGGCAGCCAGGAAAGCGGCGCGCTCGGCCAGCCGGCGATGTTCACCGTCAGCCTGATCGACGTCAGCGAACCGTCTCCGATCGTCGGTGCGAGCGTCCTGATCAGCGTCGGCTCCCAGAGCTGCACGGTCACCACCGACGCCTCGGGCGTGGGCTCGTGCCGTATCACGCCGCCCCCAGGCCAGGGCCTGGACGCGGTCACCGCCGGCTACGCCGGCAACTCGACCTACACCGAAAGCAGCGCAACGGACTTCTTCGCCGCCGGCGGCGTCGGCCTCGCCCCCACGCCTGAACCCCCGCAGCCGGCGCCACCGAGCTCGCCCCAGTCCACGCTCCCGCCGCTCGCGCCCACCGAGGTGAAGAAGGCGGGCGGGGCGCCGCGCCCGCTCGCGGAAGTGCTCGGCCTGCCCTCCGCGCACCAGTGTGTCAGCAAGCGCGAGCTGGTCGTGCACGTGCACGCCCCGCCCGGCCAGAAGCTGCTCAGCGTGAGACTCACGCTTGGCAAGAAGCTGCTGCGCTTCGTGACGTTCACCGAGGGCAAGGATCACAAGATCCCGAGCACCGTGGTCGACCTCAAGGGCCTGCCCAAGGGCACCTTCAAGCTGAAGATCGTCGTCAAGACAAGATCGGGCAAGCTCTACACGGCCACCCGCACCTACCACACGTGCGTGGCCGCGAAAAAGGCGCCGAGCAAGCAGCCCGCGAAACACTGAACGCGCTCGCCCGCGGTGGGCGTGGTCAGGCTCATCCCGGCGCTATGCCCAGGTACGGCAGCGCGAAGCTCATTATCTGACCGAACGCGGGCGCGGCGACGGTGCCGCCGTAGATCGATCCCGCCTGCGGTTCGTCGACGACCACCGCGCACAGCAGCTGAGGGTCCGACGCGGGCGCGAAGCCAATGAACGAGGCGACGTATTTGCTGTGGGAGTATTCGCCCGTTTCCGGATCGACCTTGCTGGCGGTGCCGGTCTTGCCGGCGAGCTGATAGCCCGGAATCGACACCTCGCTGGCCGTGCCTTCGGGTCCGAGCACGCCCTCGAGCATGTGGCGGAGCTCCGCGGCCGTCCTCGTCGAGAGCACTCGACGGCCGGCCGGCAGTGGCTGGACGCGCCCGCCGATCGCGCGGACGATGTGCGCCGGGCGCAGGATGCCACCGTTGGCGATCGCCGAGTAGGCCGCTGCCATCTGCATCGGCGTGACCAGCTCGCCCTGGCCGATCGGCAGGTTGCCCATCGACGAGCCCGAGTAGTCGTTCAGCGCCAGCGTCACGCCGGCTTCCTCGCCCGGCAGATCCACTCCTGTGGGCTTGCCGAAGCCAAAGCGATGGACCCAGCCGTTGAATCGTTCCGCCCCCTCGAGCGCGCCGATCTTGATCGCGCCGACGTTGCTCGAACGAGCCAGGATCTGGGACGTGGTGAGCGTTTCTTCAGGGTGTTCGGTGTCGTCGTGGATCGTCTTTTCAGCGACCTCGATCTGGTCGGGGATGTTGAACGGCGTGTTCGGCGTGATCAGCCCCGCTTCGAGCGCACCGGACACCGCCACGACCTTGAAGGTCGATCCCGGTTCGTAGTCGAAGCCCACTGCCCGGTCCTCCATAGCTTCCGGCGGCGACTCGCCAGGGTCGTTGGCGTCGACCTGCGGGTAGTTGGCAAGCGCCAGGACCGCGCCGCTGCGCGGGTCCATCACGATCGCGGTCGCGTCTTTGGGCTGGAACACACGCGCGACCGCGCCGAGCACATCTTCGGCACGCTGTTGGATGTTCGCGTCCAGCGTCAGCGACAGCGACTGGCCCGGCGCCTCGCGGCTCGTTTCCGTGATCGACACCGGCTGGCCGATCGCGTCGCTCACCACCCGCCGCTGGCCGGCATGCCCGCTCAGCAGCGAGTTGGCGGAGTATTCGAGCCCGGACAGCCCGCGTCCTTCGGTGCCGACCTCGCCCAGCACCTGCGCGGCCAGCGTCCCGCGAGGGTACACGCGACGCATAACGGGCGCGCCGGTGATGCCAGCGATCTTCAGCGCGAGCACGGCCTGCGCCACGTGCGCGGGCAGGGCGCGCGCCAGGTACACGAACCCGGTCCGCTTCGAGAGCTCCGCCAGCAGGCTCCCCGAGGTCTGACCGAGCAGCGGCGCCAGGCGCCGCGAGGCTTCCAGCGGGTCGCTGATCAGGTACGGATCCGCTGAGATTTCCTGCGCCGGTTCGGAGACCGCGAGATCGACGCCGTTGCGGTCGGTGATCGTCCCGCGCGGGGCGCTCACCGCTTCGTAGCTCAGCTGCTCGCTGGTCGCCGCTTTGCGCAGTGTCGGCCCGCGCACGACGCCGAGGTACACGGTGCGTCCGGCCGCCAGCACGAGCAGCACGAAGAACATCCCGAAGATCGTGCCTATGCGGTTCTGGACGACCGCCACCGGTTCAACCCGCTCCGTTCGTCGATTCGCCGCCGGGTCCCGCCGTCGCACCCCCGTGTTCCAACGGGCCTGTGGCGGCAGCGGCCGGCTGTTCGGGCTGGGTCGTGCTGGCGGCGCCCTGTGGCGGCGTCGTCGAGTCCGCGCTCGCGGCCTGTTCGCTCGTGCCTGGGCCCGGCGAGTCGGACGCGCTGCTCGGCGCTGATGCTGCGTCGCTCGCCGTGGTGCTCGCCGGTTCTTCGGGGGCCGTGCTCGACGCGCCCGTGCCGGCGCCCGCTTCGACGGTGGCCGTGCTCGAGGCGTCCGCCGCCGCGGCCTGTTCGCCGGAGGTCACGCTGGCCGAACCCGCGGGCTCGTCGAGCGCAGCGGCGGCGCGCGCGATGTCAGCGCGCGGGTCGGCCGCCAGGAAGCGCACGTCGCCGACCTGCACCAGTTCCATGCCCAGGCGCGCGGCCAGCGACTCGACGCGTTCGCCGGAGGCCAGCTCGGAGCTTTCGATGCTCGACGTGGCGTTCTCGCGCTGGAGCTGCGCCTCGCGCACGAGCGTGCGGCCGATGTGCGCATTCAGGGTCAGCACGAGCAGCTGAAGCGTCACGATCCCGATCAACGCGAACGCCACCAGCACGATCCACGTGCGCCCGCGAATCAGCCGGTCGAGGGCCTGGTGGCGAGACACGCTGGTGAGCACGTCCAGCGCACCGAGCAGCAGTCCGCGCTCGGCCGTGTCCGGTCCTCGCGAGGCGCCGGGCGCAGCGCGCGCTGGCCCGGACACGCGCCGGGGACGCGACGGGGCGAGGGCAGGCCGAGGTCTGCGGGCGCGCTCGCGTTGGGGGGCGTGGGCCGTGGCGGCGGCTGGCGGCGGCGTCATTGGCTCTCCCCGCGATCGGCGGTCAGCTTCCTGGCGCCGCGCAGCCGCGCGGACGCCGCGCGCGGGTTGCGGGCCGTCTCCTCAGCGCCGGGCATGATCGCGCGCCTGGCGAGCAGCGCCGCCTCAGGTGTGCGCCCGCACGCGCACACGGGCAGGTCGGGTGGGCAGATGCAGCCGCGCGCGCGCTCAGCGAGGAAGCGCTTGACTCGGCGATCCTCGAGCGAGTGAAAGGAGATGCTCGCCAGCACCCCGCCCTCGCGCAGCAGCTCCCAGGCGATCGGGAGCGCGTGGTCGAGCTGCTCCAGCTCGTCGTTGACCGCGATCCGCAGCGCTTGAAACGAGCGCTTGGCGGGATGGCCGCCGCCGAAGCGCGCCGGAGCTGGGATCGCCGAGCTGATCGTCTCCACGAGCTCGAGCGTGGTCTCGATCGGCGCCTGCTCTCGGCGGCGCACGATCGCCCGCGCGATCGCTCCCGCGTGGCGCTCCTCGCCGAAGTCGCGCAGCACGCGAGCTAGGCGACGCTCGTCCCACTCGGCGATGACCTGGCGCGCGCTCAGCTGTTGCGAGGGGTCCATGCGCATGTCCAAGGGCGCCTCATATGAGTAGGAGAAGCCGCGCTCGCGGGTGTCCACCTGCATCGAGGACATGCCCAGGTCGAAGTACACGATGTCGGCGCGCATGCCCTCGCTCGCCAGCAGCGCGAGCGCCTCCGCGTAGCCCGAGCGAATGAACCGCAACGAGCACGCCGTTTCCGCCGCGAGCGCGGCGAAGCGCTGTTCGGCGGTGGGATCGCGGTCGATCGCCACGAGCGTGCCCGCGGGCCCGAGCCGCTCCGTCAGCAGCCGCGCGTGGCCGCCGTCGCCGAACGTGCAGTCGATCGCGACCCGCGGCGGTGGCTCCCGATCCAGGTCGAGCAGAGCGATCAGCTCGCTGGCCAGGACCGGCGTGTGCGAGGCGCGCGGCTCCCCGCCGGCGTCGTGTGAAGGCGGGCCGGCCGTTTGATCGCCACGCCGCGGGCGTGCTTGCTCGCGCGTTGCGCGGCGGCGCCTGGCGAGCGCCGGCGTGTGGGTCTCCTCGACGACCGCGCGATCGCTCATCTCAAGCAGCGTCGTCGACACGTGCGGTCACCTCCGCCACGCCGCTGAGCAGCGCCGATCGATGCTCGTCCCAGCCGTCCTTCGCCCACAGCTCCAGGCGATCGCCCACGCCGACCACCACCACCTCCTTGGTGAGGCTGGCGTACTCGCCGAGGAAGCCGGGGACCATGATCCGCCCGGCGGCGTCGAGCTCGGCATCGTGCGAGCTCCCGTAGAAGAAACGCTCGAGCTCGTTCAGCCGCGTCGAGAGCGGTGGCAGCTCGGACAGCGCGCGGCGCGTATAGCGCTCGTACTCCTCCGGACGCCACACGCCGACGCACGGCTTCAAGTCGACCGGCATCGCCAAGACCACGCCCTCGGCGAGCGCCGCTCGGTAACGGGCCGGCACGGTCAGGCGGTTCTTTGCGTCGAGCGTATGGTCGAAGGTGCCGCGAAAGGGAACCACTTGGAGAACTCCGAGCTTGCTTACCGAGACGGGGTGGAGGAGTGGGAGGAGCCCCTCCACCCCGGCTCGCTGGCGCGAACATACCCCACTTCTTCCCACAATGCAACCCTATTTGCACATCTTCTCCCACAACGTCGTCCCGGCACCGTCGCCGCACGCAAAATCCCTGCTGAGCATGGCTTTCTGAGCGGCGCTCCCGTCCTCGACCCGGCGGCCCGGATACGCAACACGCCGTGCACGCTCTGCATTTGAGATGGCGATTGCAGACAGACACCCGCGACCGCTCCCCTCCCGCCGGTTGTACGATCGCCTCCGCCGCTCTCACGATCCAGAAGGGAACAACGCTTGTCCACCGCCTCCGCAGCAAGCCCTCGCGACTGCCTGTCCACGAGCGGCCGACGCCGACCACGCCGGCGCGCTGCGCGTGGCGCGCTTGCATGCCTGGCGCTGGCGGCGACGCTCGCGCTCGCGCTCACGGGGTGCGGCTCCAGCAGCGGCGGTGGCAGCGATGCCGACCCGGCCGGGGCCGTACCAGCGTCGGCTGCGCTGTACGTCGGAGCTACCGTGCGGCCCAGCGGCGAGCAGAAGACGGCGGCGCTCGCCGCCGGACAGGCGCTGACGCATCAGCCGGACCCGTATCTGCGGCTGCTCGCGGCGCTGGAGACTCCCGGCTCGCCGCAGCTGAACTACGCCCGCGACGTGGCACCCTGGCTCGGACCCCATGCCTGCATCTTCCTCTCGTCGCTGGGCTCCTCCTCGAGCGCGCTGCTGTCGCTGCTCGAGCAGGGGTTGCTCGGCACCGCGAGCGCCGGCGCCTTCCCGTTCTCGGCGGCGGGCGCCCAGGGCGCGCTCGTGCTGGACACCAGCGACGAGTCCAAGGCGCGCTCGTTCGTCGATAGCCAGGCGGCGCACGCGCGCGCCCACGCGACCAGCTACCGGGGGGTCGCCTACCAGCTCAACGCCGAAGGGGTCGCGTTCGGCATCGTCGAGCGCTTGGTGGTGATCGGAAGCGAATCCGGTATGCACGGCGTGATCGACACCACGCTTGGTGGCGGCTCGCTCGCACACGCGAGCGGCTACGCGAAGCTGCTCGCTGCCGCCCCGGCGGACGCGCTCGCGCACCTGTACGCCAATCCAGCCGCGGCCGGCGCCTCGCAGGCGAAGGGCTCGAAGGAAGAAGGCGCGACGGAAGGGCTCGCGGGGCTGTTGTCGCTGCTCGCCGGCACGCGCGAGGCGAACATCTCGCTTGTCGCAGCCGCGAGCGGCGCCGGCTCGTCCACGACGACTGGGTCGTCCGCGTCGGGCCCATCGGTGACGCTGGACGCGGACACCCTCGCGAGCGGCGCCAGCGGCGGCCTGCTCGCCGTCGACCCGCAGGCGGCCAGCGCGCTCGCCGAACTCCCTGGCGAATCCTGGCTTGCGATCGGCCTCGGGCACGTTGGCGCGAAGCTCACCCAGGACGTGCAGGGGCTGCGCACCCTGGGCGCGTTGTTCGGGTCGAGCTCGAAGGCCCGACGGCCGGCTTCAGTCTCAGCCTCGGCTCGATCGTGCAGGCTCTGACGACGCCGCTCGGGGTGCTCGCCGCCAACAGCCCGCAAGCCAGGCACGACTTCGCCAGCTGGATGGGCTCGGGCGGGATCTTCGCCAGCGGCGGCAGCCTGGTCGAACTGCGGGGGGCGGTGGTGATCGCGTCGAACGATCCGGCGGCGTCGCAAGCAGCGGTCGGCGAGCTCGCCGAAGAGCTGCGCAAGACGGGCGTGTCCGTGTCGAGCGTGTCGATCGCCGGCACCGAAGCGGCGGTCGCGGTCAGGCTCACCGGCCTGCCGGTTGTGCTCGACGTGGCCGCCGGACGCGACGCCAACGGGCAGGCCAAGTTCGTGCTCGGCATAGGAGAAGCCTCCGTACAGGACGCGCTGCGTCCGCCGAGCTCCTTCGCCGGCACCGCGCAGTATGACGCGGCCAGCGCCGCGCTCGGCGAAAGCATACGACCCAGCCTGTTCGTCGACTTCCCCACGCTCGTCAGCCTGCTGGAAGGTCTCGGGCTGCTTGAAAGCCCGGGAGTCTCCAAATACGTCCCCTACCTCCGTTCGAGCACGACGCTGGTCGGCGGTGGGCACACGCTCGCGCAAACGGGCAAGTCGGGCGGCGAAATTGAACGCTTCCGCCTGGTGCTCGGCCTGTCGCCCTCCTCCGGCTAGGCTTCGGCTCGACCGACGTCGATCGCTCGGTAGAACACCAGGCGACCGCCGAGAACGCGATCGATGCCGTAGGTCGAAGGCGCGGTGTCGCCGTCGGCTTCGACCGAGTAGCGGCCGATCACCGATTTGCGGTTGCTGGTGGCGAACACGCGGTCGATCACCGTCTGGCGGTCGTCACCGCGGGCGCCCGCGCTGCGGATCGCGTTCAGCACGAGCGCCATCGCCTCGTAGCCGTACAGCGCGTACGGGCTCGCTTCTCCGCCGAACACGCGGCGGCAATCGCTCAGCACGCGCTGCGCCGCCGGCGGGTACAGCCCCGGGGCGAGCACCGGCGTCGACAGATAGGTGTTGGCGGCGGCAGCGCCGATCCCCGCGGCGAACGATGCGGTGGCCATCGAGCTCCCGCCGAACAGCAGCAGGTGCGGTTCGGCTTCATACAGGTCCCGCCACAGCGCGACGGTGCCCGCCCCTTCGCCGCCCGCCAAGAACACCGCCTGCGCGTGGCTCGCCACGATCGTCTTGACCTCGCCCGTGAACACGGCGCTGGGCACCGTCGAGAGGCTGTCGTGTGCGAGCACGGTGATCCCCATGCGTTCGGCGTCTCCCACCACCGTGTTCGCCAGCGGCACCTCGAACGGATCCTGGTCGTCCAGCACATACAGACGGTGGATACCCAGCGACTTCATCATCTGCACCTGCGCCTGCGCCTGCGCGATGTCACCGGGCTGGAGCCGAACGAAGGTGCGTTTGCCGCTCGGATAGAAGCGTTCGGGCTCGTCCTGTCCGGCGTCGTAGGAGGAGGTGAGCCCGACGTAGGAGCTGCCCGCGGGGCTGATCTGGAGGATGCCCGCAGCGTTGATCAGCGGCAGCGAGATCGCCGTCGCGGCGGAGTCGTAGTCGCCCAGGTAGGCGATCGCGCTGGTGTCCTGGGCGGCCGTCTTGGCGTTGGTGGCCGTGACTTCCGGGTTCCATTCGCCGCTCGTAGGGCTTGCGTCATCGAGCGACGCGTAGCCGATCTTGAACGGGCCGGCATGCCCGCCTGCGTTGGATAGCGCGAGCTTCTCGCCGTCCACGACCTGATCGGAGATCGCAGCCGCAGGCCCCTGCAAGGGGAGGCTCGAGTACACCGTCAGCTGGCCGCCGGTCACTTCCGCCACGTCGGAGACGGCTACGCCGCCGCAGCCCACCACCCCCAGCAACACGGCGGCGAGAGCGACCAGGCCCAGCCCGCGCGCCAGCACGAGCGACTCAGGTACGACGGCTGGGCAGGTAGCCGGAAAGGATCCTCAGCGACGCCCCCACCAGGATCACCACCGCTGCCAGCAGGAACGCGTCCAGGCCCTTCATCCCCAGCGCCCACAACACGATCCACGCGACCAGGCCGCCGGTGATGGTCATGACGAATCCCATTGCGCTGGGATCTTAGCTGGCCGATCCGAGGTCGGTCGGAGCAAGGCCTGCGGCCAGCTCGCCGACCACCGAGCCGACCGCGGCCGACGGGTCGCTCGACTGCTGGGCGGCGCGCACCAGCCGGCTGCCGACGATCACCCCGTCGGCGCCAGCGGCGGCCGCCTCGCGAGCCTGCTCGGGCGTGGCGATCCCGAAGCCCACGGCGACCGGTACGCTCGTGCTCGCCTTCGCCCGCGCGAGCATCTGGGCGAGTCCGGTATCGAGCGCGCGCCGCTCGCCGGTGGTGCCGAGCACCGAAACGGCGTACACGAAGCCCCGTGCGCTCGCGCCGATCGCGGCGATACGCTCGCGCGTGGTGGTTGGGGCCAGCAGCGGCACCAGCGCGAGACCGTGGGCGTCGCAGGCCCGCGGCACCTCCGGGGCCTCTCCGTATGGCAGGTCGGGGATGATCAGCCCACTCGCACCGGATTGCGCGAGGCGCTCGACGAACGCCTCCGCGCCGGGGGCGAAGACCATGTTCGCGTAGCACATCAGTACGACCGGAACGCTGGGCGCGAGCGCGCGTGCGACCTCGAGCACGCCGGCCACGTTCGCCCCCGCAGCCAGCGCGGCGGTTGCGGCTGCATGGATGACAGGACCGTCCGCGAGTGGGTCGGAGTAGGGCAGGCCGAGCTCGATCACGTCCGCCCCCGCCTGCACGCAGCTCTCACCGATCCGCAGTGACTCCTCGATCGTCGGGAAGCCGCCCATCACGTAGGGCATCAGCGCGGCGACCTTGGCGGTACGCGCGAACGCGTCGGCGATGCGTTCGATCCCGCTGCTGTGCGCGGCGCTCACGGCTCGTCGTTGCCGGCGCGCTCCGATGCCAGCACCTCGGCGAGGTCCTTGTCGCCTCTGCCGGACAGGCACACGAGGTCGAGCTCCCCGTCGGGCTGGGCGAGCGTCCACGCGAGCGCGTGCGCGGTCTCGAGCGCGGGGATGATCCCCTCCAGGCGTGCCAGCTCTCGGAACGCTGCGAGCGCGTCATCGTCGCTGACCGCCACGTAGCGCGCGCGGCCGCTGTCGCGAAGGTGCGCATGCTGGGGCCCGGACCCTGGGTAATCGAGGCCAGCGGAGATCGAGTGCGCCTGCACGATCTGTCCTTCCTCGTCCTGCATCACCGCCGAGCGCGAGCCGTGCAGGATGCCGGGGCGTCCGGCGACGGTCAGCGGGGCTCCATGGCGCGGGGTGTCGATCCCCTCTCCCCCAGCCTCAACGCCGATCAGCTGGACGTGCTCGTCGGGTATGAAGGCGGCGAAGATGCCCATCGCGTTCGAGCCGCCGCCGACGCACGCGATCACCCGCTGCGGGAGCCTGCCCTCGCGCTCCAGCAGCTGGGCGCGCGCCTCATCGCCGATCACGCGCTGGAGGTCGCGGACCAGCGCGGGGTATGGCGCCGGGCCGACGACCGATCCGATCACGTAGTGGGTGCTCTGCACGCTGGTGACCCAGTCGCGGATCGCCGCTGAGGTCGCCTCCTTGAGTGTGCGCGCGCCGGTGTCCACCGGCTGAACGCTGGCTCCCAGCAGCTCCATCCGCTGTACGTTTGGGCGCTGCCGGTGGGTGTCCTCGACGCCCATGTACACAACGCACTCCATCCCCATCAGGGCGCACACGGTGGCGGTCGCCACGCCGTGCTGGCCGGCGCCCGTCTCGGCGATGATCCTGCGCTTGCCCATGCGCTTGGCGAGCAGCACCTGGCCGAGCGCGTTGTTGAGCTTGTGCGAGCCCGTGTGGTTGAGGTCCTCGCGCTTGAGGTACACGGGACGCCCGGCGCGCTCGGACAGTCGTTGCGCGAGGTACAGCGGCGTCGGGCGCCCGCCGAAGTCGTGGAGCAGCCGGTCCAGCTGCGAGCGGTACTCGGGGTCCACGCGCGCCTGGAGCCACGCCCGCTCGAGCTCGGCGAGCGCCGGCATCAGCGTCTCGGGTACGAACTGCCCTCCGTATGGCCCGAAGCGGTGCTCGATCCCGGCTGCGTCGGGGTCGCCCGGCGTCTCGCCCGCGCCCGGCTCCTCGCCGGCCGCGCGCTGGTGGGTGGCGCTGCCCGCGTTCACGCCGGCGCCCCCGGCGGGGTCTGCTCGGCCGCGAGGAGCGCGCCGAGGAACGCGCGCAGCTTGTCAGGGTCCTTGTGGCCTGGAGCCGACTCCGTGCCGCTGGCGCTGTCGACGGCGTAGGGGTGCGTCGCGAGCACCGCCGCAGCGACGTTCTCGGCGGTCAAGCCGCCGCTGAGGATCAGCGGCACCTTCGATCGGCGCTCGCTTGCGAGCTCCCAGTCGAAGGTCTCGCCCGTGCCACCGCGCAGGCCCTGACGCGCGCTCGCCTTGGCGTGCGCGTCGAGCAGGTGGAAGTCGACGTGATAGCGCTCCAGGTCGCGCACGTCGCCGGAGCCGGACACCTGCGCCGCCTTGATCACGCGTGCACCGGTCCTGCGCCGGACCTCGGCGCAGAACGACGGTCCCTCGTCCCCGTGGAGCTGGATCAGCGTCAACCCCAGCTCCTCGCCGAGATCGACGATCTCCTGGAGCGGGGCGTTGACGAACACCCCGCACAGCTCCACGCGCCGGCGCAGCGAGGCGGCGATGAGCTGCGCCTGCTCGTGCGAGCAGCGGCGCGGCGAGCCCTCGAAGAAGATCATGCCCAGCGCCCACGCCCCCATGCCGCAGGCAAGCTCGGCGTCGGCGAGGTTGGTGATGCCGCAGATCTTCGCGCGCGCGTGCGCGCGCGAAGGCGGGGCATGACCGGCTCCCGTTGGGGGCTCGACGGTCCCAGGCTCTTGCGGGATCACCGACATGGCCCCAACGGTAGCGGTCCGTAACGACCCAGCCTCGCTGGGGCCGGTGGGCGCGCGCGGCTAGCCTTCTGGCGTGCTGGGGTTGGGCACCGAGTTCGGTCGCTGCCCGAGCGTTGCGTGCACTGTGAGTTTCTCGTACTTGCCGTTACCGGCGGCCCGCCACAGTTCGATCGAGATCGAGTCGCCGGGTTTCTTGGCCTCGATGTCGTTGGCGAGTTCTTCCGAGCCGTCGACCGGCTTGCCGTCGATGCTCACGATCACGTCGCCGCCGACCGCGACCTGCCCGTCTTCGGCGCTGGTGGACACCGACCCGCCGCGGATTCCCGCTTTCGCGGCCGCGGTGTTCGGCTCCACGCTCTGAACCAGCGCCCCGGTTTTCACGGGGAGGTTGAGCGCCGACAGCGAGCCGTCGACGGTGAGCGAGGTGAGGCCGAGGTACGCGCCGCGCACGGTGCCACCTTTCTCGAGCTCGCCGAGCTCTGCCTTGGCGGTGTTGATCGGTACGGCGAAGCCGATTCCGACGCTTCCGTCGCCGCTGCCGCCGGTCTCGATCTGCGAGTTGATGCCGATCACTTCGCCCGCGCTGTTCAAGAGCGGACCGCCGGAGTTACCGGGGTTGATCGGGGCATCGGTTTGCAGCACGTTGTCGATCGTGAAGCCGTTGGGGGCGGTGATCTGGCGTTGCAGCGCCGAGATCACGCCCGTCGTCAGCGTGCGTTCGAGATCGAACGGGTTGCCGATCGCGTACACGGGATCGCCCACCTGGACGATGCTCGAGTCACCGAGGGTAAGCGGGTGAAGCGTGAGGCCATCGGTGTGGATGTGCAGGATCGCGAGGTCGTTGGAGGGGTCCTTGCCGACGACCTGGGCTTCGACCGACTTGCCTTTTTCGAAGCTGACGGTGACCTTGATCGCGTTCTCGACGACGTGGTAGTTGGTCAGGATCGTGCCGTTGCCGTCGATCACGATGCCCGACCCGGTGTCCGTGCCCTGGCTCTGGCCTTCCTGACCGAACAGGAACGGCGATTCGGTTTTCTGCACGACTGTCGAGGTCACGAACGCGACCCCGGGGGCGTCGCGGACATACGCTTCGTGAGGCGAGAGCCCGGTGCTGTGCTGGGAGGCGTTGGACGGGGCGGCCGGAAGCGCCTGCGACTGGACGGTGGTGACGGTCGTGGTCTTGCTTTCTCCGAGGCCACCGGCGGCGGCGACCACGGCGACCACCACGCCGCCGCCGAGGAGGGCAGAGATGAACGGGATCAGGAATGCTCGATTCATTGCGTGAAGGATGATCGGTGGCGATCAACGCCGTCTAAAGCTGTGTGCGTGCTTGCCTAAATCTTCTCAGGCGCGGGCAGTGCTCTCAGAGGATCGCGACTGTAGCGTGCTCAGCGCACGGGCTGGGTCGCGCGCGCGCATCAGCGACTCCCCAACGAGCACCGCGTGCACTCCGCATTCGTACAGCCGTCGCAGCTGCTCAGCAGCGGCTATGCCCGACTCGGACACCACCGTCACGCCGCTCGGAAGATCGCCGATCAGCGATTCGGTGCGACTCACGTCCACGCTGAAGTCCGTCAGATCGCGGTTGTTGATGCCGATCAGCTCGGCTCCGACGGCGAGCGCCCGGTGCAGCTCATCGCGGTCGTGAATCTCGACGAGGGCATCCAGGCCGAGCTCGCGCGTGGACTCGTGTAGCGAGGCGAGATCAGGCTGTGCCAGAGCGGCGACGATCAGCAGCACCGCGTCCGCCCCCGCGGCGACGGCCTCGTGCAGCTGAAAGACGTCGAGCACGAAGTCCTTGCGCAGCAGCGGCAGCTCGCTGACCGAGCGCGCCACGCTCAGATCCGCGAGCGCGCCTCCGAAGTTGGGTCCCTCGGTGAGCACGGAGATGGCGACCGCGCCGCCACGCTCGTACGCGCCGACGATCTCCACCAGGTCGGGGTTATCGCGCAGCCTCCCGGCTGAGGGCGAGCGACGCTTGAACTCGGCGATCACGCCGATGCCGGGGGCACGCAAAGCTCGCAGGAAACCGCGCGCATCGGCCGCCGGGCGCCGCACGCGCTCACCGGCCCCGGCATCTGGCTGCTGGCGCTTGCGCCGCTCCAGCTCCTCGCGCGTTTCCGCGAGGATCCGCTCGAGCGCCGTGCCGACCGTAGGCTCGCTCATCCGGCCTCGCCGGCGACGACGTGGCTGTGCGTCGCGCCCACGTAGCGTTCGAGCGCGTCCGCCGCGCGACCGTCGGCGAGCGCCGCGCGTGCCGCCTCGACGCCATCGGCGATCGAATCCACGGCGCCGGCGGCGTAGATCGCGGCGCCGGCGTTGATCAACGCCAGCGCCTCGCCGGCGGGCGCGTCGCCCGACGCTCGCGCGCCTTGGAGGATCGCGCGGGTGACGGTCGCGTTCTGTGTCGGCGTACCGCCGGGCGGACCCTGCGCGGGCTCCGACGACTCGATGCCGACCTCCTGCGGGCGCAGCACGTAGCGCGTGAGCTCCTCGCCGTTGACCTCGACCACGTGGGTGGCGGCGGCCGCGGAGACCTCGTCGAGGCCGTCCTCGGCTGCGACGACCAGCGCGCGATCGACGCCGAGCCGCGCCAGCGCTCCGGCGATCCGCTCGAGGAAGCTCGCGTCGGCGACGCCGATCAGCTGGCGGCGCGCGCCGGCGGGGTTGGTCAGCGGCCCGAGCAGGTTGAAGATCGTGCGCACCGCCAGGTCGCGGCGGACGGGCACCACGAAGCGGGTCGCCTGGTGGTGCGCGGGCGCGAACATGAAGCCGAAGCCGACCTCGTCGATGCAGCGGGCGACGGCCTCCGGCGGAAGATCGATGCGCGCCCCGAGCGCCTCGAGCAGGTCGGCGGAGCCGGAGCTGCTGGTGGCAGAGCGGTTGCCGTGCTTGGCGACAGCGCAGCCGGCGCCCGCGGCGATCAGCGCGGCGGTAGTGGACACGTTGAAGCTGCTGCGCCCGCCGCCGGTGCCCGCCGTATCCAGTAGGTCCTCGCGCTCGCTCGGCACGTGCGTGGCGAGCGAGCGCATCGTTCGCGCGAGCCCCGCCAGCTCGTCGACGGTCTCGCCCTTCGTCCGCAGCGCGATCAAGAAGCCCGCGATCTGCGTCTCGGAGACCTCACCGTGCATGATCTCCGCGAGCACCTCGGAGCTCTGCTCGGCGCTGAGGTCGCCTCTCGAGGCGAGCGTGTCGATCGCCCGTGTGAGAATCGCGTTGGCCATGCCGGCGCTACTCGACGCGTCCCAGGAAGTTGCTCAGCAGCTCGCGGCCCTGTTCGGTGAGGACCGACTCGGGATGAAACTGCACGCCCTCGGCTGGCAGCTCGCGGTGGCGCAGGCCCATCAGCACCCCGTCGCCGCGCGCGGTCTCTTCGAGGCAGTCCGGCAGCGCGGCGTCGACCACGAGCGAGTGATAGCGACCCACGTTCAGCGGCGAGGACAGTCCTGTGAAGATCGTGCGCCCGTCGTGCTCGATGCGCGTGGCCTTGCCGTGGACCGGCGCATGCAGCTTCCAGCGCCCACCGAAGGCCTGCGCGAGCGCTTGATGGCCGAGACACACGCCGAGCGTCGGGACCCCCGCCTCGGGCATGCGCCGCACGAGCTCGAGCGTGATCCCCGCCTGCTCGGGCGTGCACGGCCCCGGCGACACCACGCAGCGCTCGTAGTCGCCGTCCAGCAGCTCGCGCACGCTGGCGCGATCGTTGCGGACCGCGTCGACCTGCGCGCCGAGCTCACCGAGATACTGCACGAGGTTGTACGTGAACGAGTCGTAGTTGTCGAGGACGAGCACCTTCATCACTCACGCCCAATCGGGCTGTTCGCAGGCCAGCTCCACTGCGCGCAGCACCGCGCGCGTCTTGGCCACCGACTCCTCGTACTCGTACTCGGGCTTGGCGTCGGCGACCGTGCCGCCGCCGGCCTGCACGTGCGCGACCCCGTCCTTCACGACGACCGTGCGTATGTGGATCGCGGTGTCGAGATCGCCCGCGTAGCTCAGGTAGCCGACGGCGCCCCCGTAGCCTCCCCGCTTGACCGGCTCGAGCTCGTCGATGATCTGCATCGCGCGCACCTTGGGCGCGCCCGACAGCGTCCCGGCGGGTAGCACGGCGCGCAGCGCGTCCATCGCGCCCACGTCCTCGCGCAGCGTGCCCGACACCGAGGAGACGATGTGCATGACGTGGCTGTATAGCTCTATCTCCATCAGCTCGTCGACCTTCACGCTGCCGTACTCGCATACGCGGCCGAGGTCGTTGCGGCCGAGGTCGACCAGCATCACGTGCTCGGCGCGCTCCTTCTCGTCGGCGAGCAGCTCCCGGGCGATACGGCGATCCTGCTCCGGCGAGGCGCCCCTTGGACGGGTCCCTGCGATCGGCTTGGTACTGACGTGACGGCCGCTGACCGTCAGCAGCGGCTCGGGGCTCGCGCCGGCTACCTGGAAGTCGCCGAAGTCCAGGTAGTACATATAGGGGCTCGGGTTGACCGCGCGCAGGCCGCGATAGATCGAGAAAGCCTGCACGGGGACCGCCGCCGACCAGCGCTGCGAGGGCACCACCTGGAAGGCGTCGCCAGCGTAGATGTATCGCACGATGCGCGCCACCATCCCCTCGAACTGCTCGCGCGCCATGTTCGCCTCGAACCTCGGCATCTCGCGCACGCGTCGCTCTCCCAGGCTGGCAGGCTCGCCGCGCGGCACAGGGCCGGCGAGTGCGCGGCGCACTTCGGCGATCGTCGCCTCGGCGGCCTCGTAGGCGCGCTCGAGGTCGGGCTCTGAGCTGAGGTCGGCGTTGGCGAGGATCGTGACCGTGTGCTTGAGATGATCGAACACGACGAGCGCGTCGGACAGCATCAGCGCCATATCCGGCAGCTGCAATGGGTCGGCGCCGCCGCGGGCGCCCGGGGGATCGCCGAGCGGCTCGACCGTGCGCACGAGGTCATATCCGAAGAAGCCCACGGCGCCGCCGGTGAACGGCGGGGCATCCCTGTCGGAGATCGGCGCCTGGCGCAAGTGGGAGATCTGCTCGGCCGCGAGCGCGTAGGGATCACCGCCGTCGGCGAGCGTCCAGCGCAGCACCGCCCGAGGTCGAAAGCCGATGAACGACCAGCGTCCCACCCGCTGGCCCTGGTCGGCGGACTCGAGCAGGAAGGCCGGCTCACCGGGAGCGAGCGCGCGCAACTTCAGGAACGCCGACACGGGCGTCTCGCAGTCCTCGATGAAGCTTGCGCGGAGGGGTATCAGGTTGTACGTGCGGGCGAGCTCGGCGGCCGCCGGCAAGCCGGGAGTGACGCTCGCGGCACTCGCCCCGAGGTCGCTAGGAGCGACGGCCATCGAGCACCCGCTCGGCATCCGCGAGCGAGCGTCCCCGGCCGTGCACGAGCACCAGCACGTGGTAGAGGACGTCGGCGGCCTCTTCGTCCACACGCTGGTCAGACTCCTCGCGGGCGGCGCGTGCGATCTCCTCGGCCTCCTCCATCACCTTCTCGCCGGTCCGCCGCTGGTCATCGAGCAGCTCGACCGTGTAGGAGCCGCGCGGACGCTCACGCGCGCGCTCGGCGATGGTGCGCTCGAGCGCCGGCAGCGTCTCGTATGGCGCTCCAGGGTCGAGCTGACCGCGGTAAAAGCAGGTTCGCTCACCGGTATGGCACGCCGGGCCCGCAGGCTCCACGAGCGCGAGCAGCGCGTCGCCATCGCAGTCGATGCGTAGCGCACGCACGGCCTGCGCGTTGCCGCTCGTTTCCCCCTTGTGCCACTGCTCGCCGCGCGAGCGGCTCCACAGGTGCAGCTCGCCCGTCTCGCGGGTGCGCCGCAGCGCCTGCTCGTTCATGTACGCGAGCGTCAGCACCTCGCCGCTGCTCCAGTCCTGCACGACGCACGGCACCAAGCCGTCGCGATCGTACTCGACGCGTGCGTCGAACTCGTTGGCCACCGGGATGCCCATCGCACGATTGTAGGTCCCGTCGACCGCTTCCCCATTTCCGACACACTGCCTGCGCCATGCAAACTGCGCTCGACGGCAAACTGCTCGTTATCACCGGTAAGGGCGGCGTCGGCAAGACCACGATCGCCGCCGCCACGGCGATGCTCGCGGCAGAGCGCGGGCGGCGCACGATCGTCGTCGAGCTCGGCCAGGAGAGCCGGCTGCCCGCTCTGTTCGGAGCGAAGCCGGCGGCGCCGGGCGTCGCCTGCGAGCTGGAGCAGGGCCTGTCGAGCATCTCGATCGACCCCGATCGAGCGCTGCTCGAGTGGCTTCAGGCGCTGGGCGGGCGGGTATCCGGGCGCGTGCTCGCCTCGAGCGGCACCTTTCAGTACTTCGCCGCCGCGGCCCCCGGCGCCACGGAGCTCGTGACGATGGTCAAGGTCTGGCAGCTGACGCGCGCCGGGGCGCGACGCAAGCGCCCCGGTGGCTATGACCTCGTGGTGCTGGACGCTCCCGCGACCGGCCACGCGCTGGGCATGCTCCGCTCGCCGCACACGTTCGGCGCGATCGCCCGCGTAGGCCCGATCGCGACACACACGCGCAAGGTGCGCGAGCTACTCGAGAACCCTGCACAGACCTCCTACCTCGCTGTCGCGCTACCCACGGAGATGGCGGTCACGGAGGTGCTCGACCTCCAGAGCGGGCTTCAGCGGGCGCTCGGCCGCGAGCTGGCGGGCGTCGTCGTCAACCAGCTGCTGCCGCGGCGTTTCACGAACACGGAGCTGGGACGTATCGAGGCGTTCGCGGCCGCGGCGCGCCCCAACGACGAAGCGCGCGCGGGCGCGCCGGCGAGCGGCGCCCACGACGCTCGGGCGCTGGCGGTGATCGGCTCGGCGGCGCGCGCGGCGCGCGCGGTCCACGACCGTGCCCGCCTCCAGCAGAACCAGCTGGCGCGACTGCGCCGGCACGGCTTCCAGACCGTTGCCGTGCCGTTCGTGTGGACGCCACAGATGGACGTCACGGGCGTGCGCGCGATCGCCAGGCGAATCGCCCACAAGCTCTAGCCCAAGCCGGCGTTCAGGCCAACGCCAGGCGACACCTTCTCATCGCCGTGCGCCGGCGGCGGCGAGGGCCTCTTGCGCGCGTACCCGGCGTGACTGTTCGAGCAGGCTTTCGAGCAGGCCCCGGGCGCTTCGCAGCCACTCGATCCTCGCCTTCCAAAGCGCTATCTCGGCGTCCCTGGCGAGCAGGCGCATCAGCCGCGACCACTCCTGCACCGCGCCTGGAGCTTCGCTGTCTGAGGTTCGCTTGATGTCGCGCAGGCGGCCCATGCATGCCAGCTCCTGGCCGTAGATCAGGTCGATCAGGCGCGGCAGGCTGGCGGGTCGGCAGAGCGCGATCTTCATGTGCAGCTCGTCGCGCAGCGGCGGGGCCGGCGAGGAGCCGAGAAGCCACGATTCGAAGTGGTCGATTCCCTCGTCGGTCGCCTCGTAGATCATCCGCGGAGCTGCACGTCTCGCCGGTCCGGGCCCCAGCTCGCCCGCGGCGCGGACGAACGCGTCACGGCTCAGCTGATCCAGTGCGGAGTACACGCCGGAGGGGGCGAACGCGGAGGAGCCGAAGCGCTCGTCCAAGCGCTGTGCAAGTTGGTAACCGTAGCCGGGACGCTCGATCACGAGCCCCAGGATCGCGTACTTCGCCGACATCTGTGCGCCCTCCCCACAAGCCTGGCCGTGGGCAGAAGGTACTTCAAAACAGGACGTCGCACATCCTACAAGTCGAACGAATCAGACCGGCGGGAACTCGTGGTCGTGGATCATGTGCACTACTCGGAACTCCTCAGGTGATGCCGAGCCGATCGAGCAGCCCCTCGTCGCGGCGCCAGTCACGTCTCACGCGCACGGTCAGCTCGAGGTGCACGCGGCTGGCGAGCTCGCGCTCGAGCTCCTTGCGCGCGGCGGTGCCAATCGCCTTGATCATGTGTCCGTGTCGGCCCACCACGATCGCCTTCTGCGAGTCGCTCTCCACCCAGATCACAGCGCGCACGGTGATCAGCTCCTCGCGCGCGTCGTCCAGCTCCTCGATCACCACCTCGACCGCGTGCGGCAGCTCGTGAAAGGTGCGCCTGATGATCGCCTCACGGATCAGCTCCGCGAGCAGCAGCTCGCGTGGCTGGTCGCTGCTGGCGTCCTCGGCGAACATGAACGGCCCGCGCGGCACCAGCGCGGCGAGGTGCTCAGCCAGCGCTCGCACCCCCTCGCCGGTGCGCGCGCAGATCGGGAACACCTCGGCGTGCGGGTCGAGCTCGGCGGCCTCCGCGAGCACCTCCAGCAACGCCGGGCGAGCCACGCGATCAACCTTGTTGACCGCGATCGTCACCGGCCGCGGCGAGCCCCGCAGCATCCGCGCGATGAAACGATCGCCCGGCCCGACGCCCTGGTCGGCGGCGAGCATCAGCAGCGCGGCGTCCGCGGCTTCGAGCTCGTGCTGGACGCGACGTGCCATGCGCGTGGTGAGCGCGTCGCGCGGGCGCTGCACGCCGGGCAGGTCCACGAGCACCACCTGACGGTCGCGGCTGCGATACACGCCACGGATCGCGCGTCGAGTCGTCTGCGGGCGATCGGAGACGATCGCCACCTTCTCACCGACGACCGCGTTGACGAACGTGGACTTGCCGACGTTGGGCCTGCCGGCGAGGGCGACGAAGCCGCTGGCGGTCACCCTCCCGCTCCATCGAGCAGCTCGCGCTGGAGAGCCAGCATCTCGCCGTCGTCGCTCTCGTGGTCCATCCCCAGCAGGTGAAGCATCCCGTGCACGATCGCCTCGCGCAGATCCGCGGTGCGCGCCGGACAGATCACGACATCGCCGAGCTCGCGTGGGATGGGCGCGGCGGTCGACGCGCTGGTGCCAGCGATCGGATCGACACCGTCGATCGGGAACGACAGCACGTCGGTCGGCGTCGGCTCGGCGCGGTGAGCGGCGTTCAATCGCGCGATCTGCGCCTCGTCGACGAACTCGATCGCCACGTGGCCTGCGCTGACGCCCCGGCTGGTTGCCGCCCGTTCGCACAGGCGCTCGATCTCCGTGCGGCTGGGCGCGCCGACGCCAAGGCGCGCGCCGAGCACCTCGACCTCGATCATCGGAGGTCCACCCGGCTCAGGCGCTGCGTACCGCCGGGCGCGGGCCCTCGCCGGAGCGCGCCGAGGCAGGGCGGTGGGAGTGCTCGTCGTAGGCCTCGACGATCCGCTGCACGAGCTTGTGACGCACCACGTCCTCGCCGCCGAAGCGGACGAACTCGATCCCCTCGATCGCCTCGAGCACGTCACCGACGACGATCAAGCCCGACTGCTGCTCGCGCGGGAGGTCCACCTGCGTGACGTCCCCGGTGACCACCATCCGTGAGCCGAAGCCCAGGCGCGTGAGGAACATCTTCATCTGCTCGGGCGTGGTGTTCTGCGCCTCGTCGAGGATCACGAACGAATCGTTCAACGTTCGTCCACGCATGAACGCCAGCGGTGCGATCTCGATCACCCCGCGCTCGATGTGCTGCGAGACTTTCTCGGGATCGAGCATGTCGTGCAGGGCGTCGAACAGCGGACGCAGGTAGGGGTCGACCTTCGCCATCAGGTCGCCCGGCAGAAAGCCGAGCCGCTCGCCGGCCTCGACCGCGGGGCGCGTGAGGATGATGCGGTTGACCTCGTGACGCGAGAGCGCGGCGGCGGCCAGCGCAACCGCGAGGAACGTCTTGCCGGTGCCGGCCGGCCCCACGCCGAAGGTGATGGTGTTCTCGCGGATCGAGTCGACGTAGCGCTTCTGGTTGACGGTCTTGGGTGACACGCGCAGACCGCGATGACGCCAGACCGTGTCCTCGAGCACACGCGCAGGCGATTCGTGCGCGTCGAGCGCGCCCGTGACCGCCGTGATCGTCCCCGGGCCGATCTGGTGGCCTGCGGCGATCAGGTCGGCGAGCTCGCGCACCACGCGCTCGCCGGTGCTCGTCTCCGTCTGCTCGCCGTCGAAGGTCAGCAGGTTGCCGCGCAGGAACACCTTGCAGTCCAGGTGCGCCTCGAGCGCGCGCAGGACCGCGTCTTGGCTGCCCGCGAGCTCGGCCGCGACTTCGTTCGAGAGCTCTATCTGCGTCCTCATCCCTGAAGCGTCGTCCGCACGACCCCAGACACGCGCTTGCCGTCGGCGCGGCCGTCGACCGCCGCCATCGCCTGCTTCATCGCGATCCCCATTTCCTTCGCCGACTGCGCTCCGCTGTCGCGTACGGCCCGCTCGACGATCTCGGCGAGCTCCTCCTCCGAGAGCTCTGCCGGCAGGTAGCCGCCGATCATGCGGGCCTCGAACTCCTCGCCATCGGCCAGATCCGCGCGACCGGCCTCGCGGTAGGAGTGCGCGGCCTCGAGCCGGCGCTTGCGCTCGCGGCGCAGCACCGTCAGCTCGCCCTCCGGGGACAATGCGTCATCGGAGCCTTCCTTGGCGGCCTTCTGGAGCTCGGAGAGCACCAGCCTGAGCGCACCGACCCGCTGCTTGTCCCCGGCCCGCATCGCCCCTTGCAGGTCAGCCTTGATCTGCTCCAGTATCTGCATCTGAGATCAGGATACGCGGGTCTGGCGATCGCGCGGTCAACTCGCCCGCTCGCCTCGAGTGCGGGCCGTCGCTCGTGTCGTCGAGCGCCAGCGAGCTGCCGCCGGCCAGGCGTCCCGTGGAGGACACGTCGCGTCCGAACGCGAGCGCCACGTTCCAGTCCACGAGCAGGCGCAGCCTGCGCCCCACGCCGGGCATCAGCAGCAGGTGGTATGTGCGAGCGATCAGCCAGGCTGGCAGCCCGCGCCAGCGGATTCCGATCGTGATCGCGACCGCCTCGTGGTCGCCCAGCTCCGCGACCACCCCCCTCGTGCGATAGCGAAACGGTCGCGGGCGTCGTCCTGCGAGCGCCGCTGTGACGTTTCGCGCGGCCAGGCGGCCTTGGCGGATGGCGTGCTGCGCTGTGGGCGGACACGACCGCCCCGGTCTCGCGGGGTCGGGCACCGCCGCGCAGTCACCGATCGCCCATATCTGGGCGACGCCGTCGGCGCCTGGCGTGCCGAGTGAGCGTGCGTCCACGCGCATCGTCGAGTCCACGACCACGCGCCCGTCGCGGTCGCGCGCCAACCCCATCCGCGAGACCACCGGGCTGGGCTTGACCCCGGCGGTCCACACCACCGTCCTCGCCGCGATCGTCTCGCCGCTCGATAGCGTCACCCGACGTCCGCTGAGCTCGCGCAGGCTCGTGCCCGTGCGCACCTCGATCCCCCGGCCGCGCAGCTCGCGCGCGGCGAAGTCCGAGAGGCTCGCGGGAACCTCCTGCATTATCCGATCCTTGGCCTCGACGAGCATCCAACGCATGCCCTGCGCTCGACAGCGCGGGTACAGCTCGATCGCCTGGGCCGCGAAGTCTTGGAGCTCCGCCAGACCCTCGACGCCGGCGTACCCGGCGCCCACGAACACGAACCCCAGGTACTCCGCTCGCAGCGCGGGGTCTTCGATCGACTCGGCGATGTCCATGCAGTCGAGCACCTTGTTGCGCAACGCCGTGGCGTCCGCCAGCGACTTCAGCCCGATCGCGTGCTCGGCGAGGCCCGGGATCGGCAGCGTCCGCGACACCGAGCCCAGGGCGAGCACGAGCTGGTCGTAGCCGAGCTCGAGCTGCTCGCCGTCGAGGCGGTTGACGGCGACGGTCGCTCGCTGTGGGTCGGCGCTGGTCACCTGCCCGATCACGAGGTTCGTGCGCCGGAGTTGCGAGCGCAGCGGTACGACCACGTGACGGGGATCCAGCGTGGCGCCGGCGGCACCCGCCAGCAGCGGCGTGTACAGCATGAAGTTGGCATCGTTTACGAGCGTCACACGCGCCGCCTGCGCAGGCAGCAGACGCTCGAGCGCGCGCGCCGCGTAGAAGCCGCCGAAGCCGCCACCCGCGATCACGACCTGCCAGGCCACCGCTACAGAATAGGGTGCAGTCCATGGACGACTCCCTTTACAACAGCGCGCTGGCCCCGTTTCTCGAGGAGACACGACGGCTGCGCCCGCCGGCGACCGAAGTCATCGACGCGCACACCCACCTCGGGCTGGACGAGGATGGACGCTCGCTGAGCGTGGAGCAGTTGCTCGCCCAGCTCGACCGCGCAGACGCTCGCCGTGCGTGCGTGTTCCCACTGCACGACCCCGAGCGCAAGCCCTCCTACAGCGTGCCAAACGACCGCGTGCTCGAGTGGGCTAGCGAGAGCGACGGGAGGCTGATCCCGTTTTGCCGGCTCGACCCGGCGGAAGGCCCGCTGGCGGAGGCCGAACGCTGCCTGACCGAGGGGGCCCGCGGCATCAAGCTGCATCCGCGCGCGCAGGACTTCGACTTCGACGGCGACGAGATGGACGCGGTGTTTGCGCTGGCGCAGGAGCGCGCGGTGCCGATCCTGATCCACGCCGGACGCGGGCTGCCACCGCTCGCCGAGGGTCTGGTCGACCTCGCCCTGCGCCATCCCGGAGCGGTGCTGATCCTCGCTCACGGCGCGATCTGCGACCAGGGGATCCTCACCTCGCGCCTGGCCGAGCACCCCGGGGTGCTGTACGACATCTCGTGCTTCTTCCCGCTTGACGTGATCGAGCTGTTCGCGCGCGTGCCGGCCGAGCGCATCGTGTTCGCCTCCGACCCGCCCTACGGCCAGCCGGCGACCACCCTGTACATGGCCCTGCGCGTGGCTTCGCAGGCGCGCCTGGACGAGGCGACGACGCGCGCGGTGCTGGGTGGCACGATGGCGGCCCTGATCGACGGGCAGCCGCTGCCGCAGGTGGGCCACGCGCGTCGCGGATCCTCGATCGAGCTGTCCGGGCGCCTGGCGCGTGTGTACGGCTATGCGAGCGTGATCGGGCCCGCCCTGTTCGCCGGTGCCGTGGAGCAGGCGGGGGGCATGCTGGACATGGCGATCGCCGCGTGCCGCGACCCGCGACCCGACGGTGTGGGCGAGGCGCTGGAGGTGATCGGCGGCGCCCTCGGCGCAGCCAAGGCGTTGCTTGCAGAGCAGGATGGCGTGCGTCCGGCGATCGACCTCGTGTACCGCTCGATCGTGCGCGCGGCGACGGAGATCCCGGATCCGCCGCTCACATCGAGCTGAGCCACACGGCGGCCCAGTCGCCGCTCTCGCGCCGTTGCCGCTCGCGCATGTCCAGCCGAGCGCAGAACTCCGCTGCGACCTCGTCCACCTCGGCTGTGAGCAGGCCGCCGGCGAGCAGATGCGCGGGCGCGCCCGGCAGCTTGCGGGCGAGCTCGAGCAGGAGCGGACGCAGGAGGTTCGCGAGCACGACCGTGTGCTGCTCGGGCGCAGGCGCGGCCAGCGGCCAGGGCAGCGGCTGGCGGCGAAGGTCTAGGCGCCGCACGTCGATAGGCGTCGAGTTGACGGCCGCGTTGTCGGTGGCCGCGAGCACGCTCTCCTGCTCGTGGTCGAGCGCGAGCACCGGTCCGAAGCCGAGAACGGCGGCGGCGATCGCGAGCACGCCCGAGCCGGTGCCGACGTCGAGCACGGCCGGGCGCGCACGCTCGACCGCCGCCAGCTCGAGCAGCAGCGCCAGGCACAGGCGCGTGCTCGCGTGGGCGCCGGTGCCGAAGGCCTGCGCGGGATCGATCACGATCTCGCGCAACTCGCCCTCGCGTGCGCTCGCTGCCGGCTCCCACGGCGGCCGCACACGCAGCGAGGGGATCGGCGGGTTCGCTGGCTGGCGCTCGGCCGGGGCGTCGATCAAGACCGGGCGGTGGAACTCGCGCCAGCGCTCATGCCAGTCGTCGGGGACCTCGCTCGTGGAGAGCTCGACCAGCGCGTCGCCGGCGAGCGCCTCGAGGTCGGGCAGTGCGGGCAACTCCCCGGGGGCACCGTAGACGGCGTATTCGACGTTGCCTGCCTGGTCGTGCACCTCCTCCACCCCTGCGGGCGCCAGCTCGAGCAGTTCAGCCAGCACCGTCTCCGCCTGCTCGCCGGCGACGCGCAACGCGAGCCTGATCACGCTGCCTGGCTGCCGAGCGCGCGGCGCAGCTTCGCGAACACCGATTCCTGGGAGCGCAGGTTCTCGTCGCTCAACGTGTCGTTCAGGCGCTCTGTCAGCTCCCGCTGCTCGGCGCTCAGCCGCCGCGGCACGATCACGTTGACGATCACACGCAGATCGCCGCGCCGCCCGCGTCGCAGCCCGGGCATTCCCAGGCCGCGCAGCGTGAGCACGTCGCCGGGCTGCGTGCCGGGGGCGAGCTCGATCGGCGCGGTGCCGTCGTCGAGCGTCGGCACCTCGAGTGTCCCGCCCAGGGCCGCGCGTGGCGCGGCGACATCTAGCGCGGTGATCAGGTCATCGCCCTCGCGGACGAAGCGCTCGTGCGTGCGCACGCGCACCACCACGTACAGGTCGCCGGCGGGGGCTCCAGCTTCGCCGGCGTGACCGCGGCCGGCGACGCGGATACGCTGGCCGTCGGCGATGCCGGCGGGCACCTCGACCTCGAGCGTGCGCTTGCTCGACTGGCGCCCTGAGCCGCGGCACTGGCGGCAGGGCTGCGTCGGCACGCGGCCGTCGCCGTGACATACGTCGCAGACGACCGTGCGCACCATCTGACCGAGCATCGTGCGCGTGACCGCCTGGAGCTGCCCGGCGCCGGCGCAGCGCTCGCAGGTCTCGATCGGCGTCCCGGGCTCGGCACCGTTGGCGTTGCAGTGCGCGCAGCGTTCGACCGCGTCGAAGCTGACCTCCACGCCGGTGCCTTCCGCCGCTTCGCGAAGGTCGAGCTCGATCGCGACCGCGACGTCAGGGCCCTGTCCGCGCCCGTCGTGGTATCCCGGCCCGGCGCGCCCGCCGGAGGCAGCGCCGCCGAAGAACGTGTTGAACAGGTCGCTGATCGAGGAGAAGGCGTCGAAGTTGGGGGCGTAGCCTCCCGAGCGCAGCCCCTCGTGGCCGTAGCGGTCGTATGTGGCGCGGCGCTCTGGGTCCGAAAGGATCTCGTTGGCCTCGGCGGCCTCCTTGAACTTCTCCTCGGCGTCGGGGTCGTGAGCGTTGACATCGGGATGCAGCTCCATTGCCAGCTGGCGAAAGGCCTTCTTGATCTGCCGCTCGGAGGCGTCGCGTGGGACGCCGAGCACCTCATAAGGGTCGCGCGGCACGCGTCAGTGCTCGGCGTAGGTGTCTTCGACGAAGCGCGAGAGCTCGTGAGCGGCCTCGCGCACGGTCGCGATCGCGCCCGCGTAGTCCATGCGCACGGGGCCGATCAGCGATACCGTCCCGAGCTTGCGCCGGGGCGGTCCGTAGCCGGTTGCCACGAGCGCCAGCGAGTGCATCGCGGGCAGCTCGTTCTCGTGGCCGATGCGCACGTACACCCCGGGCTCCGCCAGCGCCACACGCAGAACCCGCAGCAGCGCCACGCGCCGCTCGAGTAGTTCGATCAGCTCGTTGACCTGCTTGACGTCGGCGATCTGGCTGGCCTCGAACAGCCGCGCGGTGCCGTCCACGAACAGCGAGTCCTCGCCTTCGCACGCGAGCTCCCCGAGCGCGGGCGCGAAGCGTGCGAGGAACGCCAGCTCGGTCGGCGAGAGGCCCTGGTCGAGCAGGCGTTGCGTGAGCATGCGGGCGCCGAGACCGAGGCCCGTCAGACGCTCGTTGAGGTACTCGCCGGCCCACGCCACCAGACCTGGGTCGACCGCGCGCTCGAACGTGGCAAACACCTTGGACACGTTGCCCGCGGAGGTGATGATCACGACCAGCACGACCTGCGGCTGGAGCGCCACCACCTCGACGTGGCGGATGGTGGCGGTGTTCAGCGACGGCGCTGAGACGACCGCCAGCAGGTTGGTCACCTGTGACAGCGTCGCAGTCGTCGTACGCATCACGTCCTCCACCTCGGTGCGGATCACAGTCAGCTCCAGCCGACGCGCGAGCGGCGGCGCCTGCTCGGAGCTCAGCAGGCGATCGACGACGTAGCGCTGGCCTGCGTCGGTGGGCACCCTGCCGGCGGAGACGTGAGGATGGTCGAGTAGCCCGTACTCCTCCAGCAGCGCCAGCTCGTTGCGTACGGTCGAGGGACCACAGTCGAGCCCCGCGTCAGCGGCGATCGAGCGCGACGCGACCGGCTGTCCGGTGCGCAGATACTCATCTACCACGCTGCACAGAATCTGCTCCTGGCGGGGACTCAGCATGGCTGAGATTGTAGGCGCCACGCCGACGCCCGCTGGTGGGCTAGAGCTCGAGCTCCGCCTCGGCGTTGCGAATGATCTGCTTGCCCGCCTGCTCGGCGACAGTGTCGACGACGGCGCGGGCGTCGTCGCGCTCGCGGACCGTCCCGCTCACGAGGAGCTCCTGCTCGGGCACACCCATGCCGCGGAACTGCACCGACAGGCGCTTGAGGTGCTCGGGCCCGCCCGCGGCCTCCGTCTGCGCGCGCGCCACCTGGGCCATCGTCCACAGGCCGTGCAGGATGCGCCCTGGCAGGCCGACCGCGCGGGCGAACTCCTCGTCGATGTGGATCGGGTTGAAGTCGCCGGAGGCGCCCGCGTAACGCACGGTGAGGTACTTGTCGGGCGTCACGCGCACCTCGGGGATCTGTTGGCCAGCGTGGAGCTCAGCCATCGCCTCACACCCCCCGAACGATGTTCGTCCACGTCCCGCGGCAGACCTGCTCGCCCCGCTGGTTGGTGGAGACCGACTCGAACACGTAGTAGCCGCGACCGTCCTGCTCTGAGATGTCCTTGACGCTCGCGGTGGTGGTGACCTCATCTCCGGCGACCACCACCGGGCCCCACACGAACTCCTGGCCACCATGCACCATCATCGCGAAGTTCAGCTCGATCTCGGGGTCGAAGATCGGAGGTCCGACCGCCGGCGCGCTGTACACGACCGCGAACATCGGCGGTGCGACCACATCGGCGTAACCGCCCGCACGTGCCGCCTCCAGATCCAGATGCAGCGGGTTGGTCTCGCCCACCGCGCGTGCGTACTCTCTGATCTTCTCGCGGCCGACGGCGTACACGACGGGCTCGTAGCTCTTGCCGATGGCTTGCGTGTTGACTGGCATCCGACTAAGTGCTCCTTCGCGAGGCGAGGACTGCGGCGGCTGTGCGGCGCGCCAGTTTACGCATACGGCGACGTGCCTGCGATGCGCATCCGACATCCGGACCTTAAACAACAAGGAGCCCACGGGGCTGAGGGTGGAGCGCTGGCGCGAGCGCCCACCCCCAGCGCGTGGGCGAGAGCTAGAAGACGATGTCGCCGGCGCCGACGCCGACGAGCTCGCCGTCCTCTTCGCCGGCCGCCTCGCCGCCGTCGTGAGAGCGCTGCTCGCCGCCGCCGTCGAGCTGTGAGCGCTCGCCGGGGCCGTCGAGGAACTGGACGGTGTCGGCCACCACGCTCACCGCCTGGCGGCGCTCCTGCTCGACGGTCTCCCACTCGCGCCACTCCAGCCTGCCGTCGACGGCGACGCGGCTACCCCGGCGCATGTAGTGACTGACCGACTCGGCCGCCGGGCCGAAGACGCTGACGTCGAAGAAGTTCGGACGCTCGACGAACTCGCCGTCGGCGTCCTTTCGGCTCGAGTTGCATGCGATGCGCAAGCCGCACACGCTGGCGCCCGAGGCCAGCGCGCGCAGCTGTGGATCACGCGTTAGACGTCCAACCAGCACGACGCGGTTGATGTTGAATTGAGACACCTGAGGTCCTCCATTGGTCGGTGATCGACCCCCCGCGAGCAAGCTATGCCTCGCCTGGGACGGTACCGTCGAGCGACGCGCCGGCTGCGAGCGCGTCTAGCTCGAGCTGCACGATTCGCTCGCCGGCATCGGCCTGCACGAGCGCGCGGGCGAGCGGGCGCTGCACGTCGGCGGACGCGAAATACAGCGTGCCCGCGACGCACGGGCTGCGTGCCCACGCACGACAGATCTCGAGCAGTCGCCGCGGCGCCTTGACCGTGAGCTCCACCTCGACGGCCACCGGCAGCCGCCGCTGCACGCCGCGCGGCCACAGCACCAGGTCGGGGCGGTGCAGCAGCGTCTCCCCCGCCGGTCCATAGCGCAGGCACGCACTCGCGAGCGGGGCGCCGGCTTCGCGCTCTTCCCTGCGCAGCTCGCGCTCGCCCATCAGCTCGTGATCGGGGTAAGCGCGCTCGAGCGCCGCTGCGGCTGCGGCGCACGCGATCGCATGCGGCGCGCCCGCGACGCTCACGCGCGCGGGCTCCAGGCCGCGAACGCCGGACGCGCGCAGTCCGGCGCGCGTGAGCACGTACAGCGCCGGCGCCGCCGCCAGCAGCTGCCGGCGAGAGACCAGGCCGACGCGGACCAGTGCGAGCAGTCGGGCGCGCGCGGAGGCGAGCGAGCAGGCCTCGCTGCGTGCCAGTGCCTCAGCGGTCAGCGCGCCAAGATGTGCGATCCGGCACAGGATCACGAGCTGCTCGGGCGAGCAGCCGTCGCTTTTCCGAACCATCGTTCCTCCTTGTTGTCGTCGGGTTGGTGGCGCTCGCTCGCGCCCGCCCGCGCCTGGGGTCTGCGGGGAGCGGGTGTAAGCGGGGCGAGCAGCGTGGTTGCGAGAGGACCGCTCAGCGGCCTTCGGCGGGCGAGAAGATGCGTGCGACACGCGCGCGGGCACTGTCCCCCAGCACCAGCACGGCTCCCCACCCGCGAGCGAGGCTCATCACACGGTCGGCGCTCAGCACGGGCTCGGACGTGCGCGTCCGAGTGCTCCTGCCATCGCTATGCGAGGAGACCTTCCACGCGCCACGCGCGCCGGCCACCCCGGAGATCAGCTCAGCCGAGCTCGGCACGACCTGTCGGTGGGCGATCAGCACGGAGATGTTGCCGAGCACCTGCTCGAGCAGACGCTCGTGCCCGCTCAACCTCAGGTCCGAGATCTCCTGCGTGCCAAGCACGAGGCTGAACCCCGCCGAGCGGGCGCGCGCGAACAGCCTCACCACCTGCTCGCCCGCTATCGCTGAGAACTCGTCGATCACCACCAACGTCGACGCGGGCGCTCCCTGCAACGCAGCCACGACCGTCTGGAGGTCCACCACGATCGCCGCGGCGAGCATCTGCGTGAGTAGCGGCCGGCTGTCGGCCTGGAGGCTGAAGTACACGACCCCCCGCCGGCGTGCGGCGCTCAGCAGATCGACCCGCTCGGCGTCGAGCGTCTGCGGGTCGAGCCATCGCCCGATATCGGACTCCGCAAGGATCGCCAGCCGGTCGCGCACGCCCGTCAGCTCGCTGTGCTGGCGCGAGGACAGCGAGTCCAGATAGGCGAAGGTCGCCTGTGCGCCTCCCGCGGGCAGTGCGCGCGCGAGCCGCTCGAGCCGGTTGGGGTCCATGTGCTCGGCGATCGCGCGCAGGCTGACCTCGACGTGCCCGTCGCGAAGCGCGCGTACCACGTGGCCGAGATAGCGCTGCGCCTGACGCAGATAGTGCGGCTCGCTGAACTGCTCACCCGCCAGCGCCTTGTCGGCGATCTCGCTCGCGCCGCCCAGCGCGAACGGGTTGTAGACGCAGTCGCCCTCGGGCGTCCACTCGACGAACTCGCTGCCGGCATGCGCAGCCGCGGCGCGCACGTGCTCGCGCATCGCCCTGTCGCCCTTCGGGTCGAGGATGATCGCTCCCATGCCACGCTCGATCGCGTGCATCGCGATCCACGTCTGCGTGACCGTCTTGCCCGAGCCGGTGGCACCCACGACCAGCGTGTGCGCCCCATCCCCCGGCTGGCCGAGCGGGATCGACACGATGCGACGGTGCTCATCCACGCCCAGCTCGAGCTCGCAGCCGCAGGTGCGTGGCCCGCCGCCGATGGTCGCGCCGAGCCTCTGCCTGGCCGCATGCGTGAGGGCGCGCACGGCGTCCACGGGTGTCTGCCTGCCGGCAGCCAGCTCGGCCAGATCGACACCGGCTTCGATGTCTTGGCGGTGTCCGCGACGGCTGCGTCGCAGGGCGACCGCGCCTGCGAACGCGAACGCGAGCGCCACGCCGTGCAGGCTGGGACGTGCCAGCACCGTGAGCGTGAGCGCGCAGGCCGCCCAGCTCCAGTGCAGATGCGCGGTGCGCATCGCGCGCGCGGCGAGCAGCCCGAAGGCCACACCCAGAGCGCACTCGAGGCTCACCGCGGCAAGCCAGTGGGCGATCGTGGCGAGGAGCGCCTGCGGTTCGCTCCCGTGTGCGGGAGATGTCGATTGTGGAGGCATTGTGCCGTTCCCTTCCCGGGCCGCCCGCGGGCAGGCCCGCTCGGACCGGCGCTCGGCCGGTCTGGTTGTGGACGAACAGACGGCGGGCCAGGGGCCCGCCGTCGGGAGTGCTGCGTGTGTTGCGTGCGGGCCGCTCGAGCCCGCGTAAGGAGCGGATTGGCGGAGGCGACGTTCGTGGCTGGGCGCCGCTAACGCACGCGCTCACATCAGCCGGTAGCCAACTCCCCATACGTTGACGACCCACCGTCGAGCGTCGTCGGGGTCGAGCCTGTGTCGCAGCCGGCTCGCGTGGCTGTCCAGCGTTCGCGTCGAGCCACCAGACCTGTAACGCCAGACGGCGCGCAGCAGCTCACCCTTCGCGAACACGCGCTCGGGCTCGCGCGCCAGATGCACGAGCAACTCGAACTCCATGCGACGCACCACCACCTCGCGACCGTCGACGGAGACCAGGCGGGTGGCCGTGTCGATCCTCAGCGGGCCCGCCTCGATCAGGCGTGCACGTCCTTGTCCGTCGGAGCTTCGGCGCAGGATCGCTCGCAGGCGGGCTCGCAGCTCGAGGTAAGCGGCAGGTCTCGCGAGGTAGTCGTCGGCGCCGGCGTCGAAGGCCCGCAGCACGTCCAGCTCACGTGCTCGCGAGCCGACGACGATCGCAGGCAGCGTGCGATCCCAAAGCGGCCCCACGGGACCCGAGCGGCGTATCTCCTCGAGCAGCGCCAGCGCACCGCGCGGGGAGTCGAGCAATCCGAGGACGGCAAGCCTCGGAGCGTTCGTGCGCGCGAGCATGCGCGCATGCTCGGCGGTGCGGGCGAGCTCCACGCTGAAGCCGTCCGCGGCGAGCTCCTCGGCGATCGCCTGCCCGAGCAAGCGGTCGGCCTCGACCACGAGAATCGGGCCGCTGTCGTCGGCGCCCATCACAGCTCCACCTCGCGCGGGCTGATCCCCAGCCCACGCCGCGCGATCAGCGCGAGCACGTCGCTGTGAATCCACGGCGTCGGCCGATGCTGTCCGCCCTCGGCCAGCACGCCGATACGGCGCGAGAGCCAGCTCGTCTCCCCGCTGACGTTGCCGCTGCGATCGCGCTTGATGCGCCCGCAGCGGATCGCGATCTCGCTCATGCTCAGCTGCTCGCGCCGGACCGTGGTGAGCAGCACCTCGCGCAGCCGGCGGTTCAGGACGATCGGGCTCTCTTGCACGCGCACCAGCTCTGCTCTCAGCACCGTCGTCGAAAGCTCATGTGAACCGTCGTTGACGGCCAGCGCTCGCAACGTGTGCGTGCGGACCGGCTCATAGCTCTCGACCGCGGCTATCACTTCGCGCATGCTCACCGGCGCCCACGCGCCCACCGGCAGCGACGCGTCCCCGCTTCGACACCAACGCAGCTCGGGGATCGACATGCTGCCGTCCACGCGCACAAGCCTGTAGCCGCGAGCGAAGCGGTCGATCAGCTGCTCCTCGCCGACGCCACCCTCGCCGTTCGCTTGCTCGTCGAGGTGCTCCTCGGCGAACGGGACGACCCGCGCGTCAGCGGCGGTCAAGCGCCGACAGCGGCACAGGCTCGTCGCGAGATCGTTCAGGTACTGGCGGCAGACCAGCGCGGCGTTCGTAGCCGGCTCGTCGGCCGCGAGGTGTGCCACGAGCAGGCAGTCGCTACGGGTGGCGCCGTCGCGATCGACTACCAGCACGCTGCCGGCGGCGCCGCGCTGCGCGATCAGCTCGCGAGCGTCGCCTCGACTGTCGGTGTAGCGACCGAGGCCCCGCTCGCGATCTTGTGTGATCTTGCGATTGGCCGGGCGCGCATGTTGGGAGCGTCGGCGGGAACGCGTCTTGCGGCCGATCGTCGGCCGCTGGGCTGGTGTGGAAGAAAGAGCTCGCGTCATGCTGTCTCCTGCCGTTCGATCGGGTCGGCGCCGCCGGTGAGCCGGGGCGAGGTTCGTTTCGGCGGGCTTGTAGGCGCCGGCGGTGGGCGCGTCAAGCGCCGCGCAGCGACGTGGCCAGGCGGCCGGCTGGGCTCCGAGAACCCCCAAGGGGTTCTCGGAGATCTCCGACGCTCGCGTCTGCGTCCAGGGGAAGTTGGCGCGTACGGGCTGCTAAGCGCGACGCTCGGCGGCGGCGCCCGTGCGTCACGGGACGCACACAGGCGGTGCTGGCCGGAGGAGGTATCGAGACTGCTGTGCGGCGGCTGCTACGACTGATCGAGCAACGAGGCCTATGGCTGCGGGGCAAGGAGAAGGACGCGAGCGACGCACACCGTAGCGATCGCGCGCCACGCCGCACGACGACGCTTGGGCGGCGGCGGCCTGTCGGCGCCGTCGGCTGTACCAGCGAGACGCCCAGATCCGCTTGGGAGCGCGCAATCGCGCGCCGCTTCGGTTGCAGTCGCCCGCCGCGCTCACCGCTGGGCGACTGCGGCGTGCGCACGCGTGGAGCGGCGGCGACTGCGCTGGCCGGGCACGCGACTGCGTCTCTCAGGCCCCCAACTGCGTGAGCGAACACGCGCCAAACCAGCTACGCGCCAGCGCGCGTGACGGCGGCATGCGCGCGGCTCTGTGCGAACATCCAGGCAATGGCGGACCGGCCCAGACCTCCGTTCGGTCGCGTCATTGCGCTCGCGCTGGTCGTGCCCGTGGTCTGCGGCTGCGGCGGATCCAGCACGAACACCACCGCCTCGACCGACGCGAGCTCTGCCGCCACGCAGACCCAGTTCGTGGCGCAGGCGTCACGCATTTGTGAGGGAGTGCGGACGCAGGAGCAGCCCCTCCAGACCCGCGAGGAGTCGTTGAAACGCCTGTCGATCGCGAAGGCCGACGAAACGTTCGTGTCGCTCGCTCGTCAGGCGGCGTCGATCGCACGCAGCGCCGAGAAGCAGCTGAGCGCACTCCCGAGACCGACGACCGATAAGCAGGAGATCGCGACACTCCTCCAGGCCTACTCGGCAGAGGCGACCGACGCCGAGAACCTCGCCAACGCGGCCGTCAACCAGGAAAGCAAGCTCGGAGAAGCTGCCACGATCGCGCTCGCGAGATCGGTCGCCCTCAACAGCGCAGCCGCGGCGAAGCTCGGCATGGGTGACTGCTTCGAGTCCTAGCGTCGCGACGCAGCCTACCGTCGCCGCCCGGCCGCGAAGCTCTGGACCGCAGGCGCCGCAGCGCGCATGCTCGATCCCACCTCGGCGCCGTCCGCCGCTTCCTCGCCGCTGACCGTGTCCGGGTCGGCGGACACCCCGTGACCGTCCCGCGCGGGCGCGCCCCCGGCGCCCGGCAGGTAGTGCAGTCGAGCGGTGCGATCGGCGCCTGCCTGCTCGTCCACGTCGTCTGCCAGGAAGCGCTCGAGCGGGGCCAGCTCGCGCACGATCACGTTGATGACCGGACGAACCTCCTCCTCCCCGCTCTCGCCACGCCCGTCCTTCGCCTTGTCCGTCGCGCGCAAGCTCCACGCCCGCATGTCGATCGGCTCCTGCGAGCGCTCCAGCCGCCCCCTGGCTAGCAGCAACGGCTCGGCGCGCGCCAGGTGGCGGTGACGCTCGTGGACGATCTTTGGCACCACCAGGTTGATCGTGCCGAACTCGTCCTCGAACAGCAGGAACATCGTCCCCTTGGCCGTCCCCGGCTGCTGCCTGGCGATCACCAGGCCCGCCACCGCCACCTGCGCGCCTGTGGGCAGGCGGACGAGCTGGGCACTCGTGGCCAGCATATGCACGTCCAGCCGGCCGCGCAGGATCGCCAGCGCATGCTCGCCGATGGTCACGCCGCTGGTGGAGTAGTCGGCGATCAGCCGCTGCCAGCGTCCGAGTGGGCGCAGGGCCGGCGCCCGCGGCAGCTCCAGCGGCAGCGCCAGCTGGGTGTCCTGCCCCTCCGCGGCTTCAGCCGGGGTGGCCGTTCCCAGCTGCCACAGCGCCACCCTCCGTCGAGCACCGATTTGGACGTCCTGTGCTGCAAGGACGTCGCAGGCCCCCGACCAGGCCAGCCGCTCGAGCGTCTCACGTTTCATGCTGACGCGACCGGCGAGCTCGCCGAAGGTTGCGAAGGAACCGCTTCGCTCGCGCTCGCTCACCAGCTCGTGCATCTCCACGCTGGGCACATGCTTGATGTAGTCGAGGCCCAGGCGCACCGCCCCATCCTCGACCGTGCATGCCACCTGGGAGGCGTTCACGTCCACGCCGTGCACGATGATTCCTCGGTTTTCGGCCTCGTGGACGAGGCTGTCCGGGGCGTAGAAGCCCATCGGCTGCTCGTTCAAGAGAGCGCACAGGAACTCCGCGCCGTAGTGCACGCGCAGCCACGTCGACTGGTAGGCGAGTAGGCCGAAGGCGGCGCTGTGGGCCTTGGGAAAGCCAAAGCCAGCGAAGCCCTCGACCATCGCCCACACACGCTCCGCTATCTGCCGAGCAGCGCCCACGTGGCGCATCGCGCCGGTGACGAAACGCTCGCGATGGCCCTGGAGCATCTCGCGCGAGCGCTTGCGGCTCATCGCCCGACGCAGCGCCGCGGCCTCGCCCGCCCTGAAGCCGGCAAACGCTTCCGCCACCTGCATCACCTGGTCCTGGAAGATGATCGTGCCGAGCGTCTCCGACAGGACCGGCTCGAGCGCCGGATGCTCATAGGGGATCTCATACCGTGGGTTCTCGCGCAGGTGTTCACGGCGAGCGATGTACGGGTTCACCGCGCCGCCCTGGATCGGCCCCGGGCGCACGATCGCGACCTGGATGGTCAGGTCCTCGAGGTTACGCGGACGCGTGCGCAGCAGCGACTGCATCTGCGCGCGGCTCTCGATCTGAAAGACGCCGACCGTGTCCGCCATGCGGATCGCCCTGAACGTCTGCGCATCGTCGTAGGGGATGCGAGACAGGTCGATGCGCTGCCCGCGCATGCGCGCGATCTCCTCCACGCAGCGCTCGACCGCCGAGAGCATCCCCAGACCCAGCAGGTCGATCTTCAGGAAGCCAGCATCCGAGCACGAGTCCTTGTCCCACTGGACCATCTGCCTGCCCTCCATCGCGGCCGGCACGACCGGGCAGCAGTCAATCAGCGGCCTGGTCGCGATCACCATCCCGCCCGGATGCTGGGAGAGATGCCGTGGCAAACCGCGCGCCTGCTCGACCAGGCGCTCGAGCCAGCGCCAGCGTGTCGAGGGCAACCCCCCCGAGGGATGGACGGCGTCGGTGTCGCCCCCCCACGGCTCCCCCTCCCCCGTACCGGGACTATGCGGGGACGATGCCGCGCCGCGGGCCGCACGCTCGATCTCACCGGCGGGCAGGCCGAGGACCTTGCCCAGCTCGCGGATCGCCCCGCGCGCACGGAAGGTGGGAAAGGCCGCCACCAGCGCCGCGCGTTCGCGTCCGTAGCGCTCGTGCACGCGTGGGATCAGACGCTCGCGGATGTCGCGGGGGAAGTCCAGGTCGATGTCCGGCAGCTCGCACAGGTCCTCGTGTAGGAAGCGCCCGAGCGCCAGCTTGCCGGCGACGGGGTCTATGTGGGAGAGCCCGGTCAGGTAGCACACCAGCGAGGAGACCGAGGAGCCACGTCCCCGCCCGGGCGAGAGCAGCGCGCGCACCGAGCCCGGCCCACGCACCTCCACGGCGACCTCGCGCGCCAGCTCGAGCATGTCGTGGTGGAGCAGGAAGAAACCCGCCAGGCCGAGCCGCTCGATCACGCGCAGCTCCTCTTCCAGTCGTGCTTGCGCCTCCGCGCAGGCGGCCCGCGCCACGGGTGGGGCCCGTGGGCCATAGCGCTCGTGCAGGCGCTCAGCGCACAGCTCGGCCAGGCGGCGCGGGGCGTCCTCTTGCTCAGACCCCGGATAGCGGTAGCCGAGGTCGTTGGTCAGGTCGAACGTCAGCCGCTCGGCCAGCGCCACGGTCTCGCGGACCGCGTCGGGATGCTCGGCGAAGCGGCTGGCCATCGCCTGGGGCGTGCTCATCACGTGGCTGTGATTCCCACGACGCAGCGGCTCGCTGGCGTCGAGCGTGGTGCGGTGGCGGAGCGCCACGAACGCGTCTTGCAGCTCGGCCCTGACGCGCGTGTGCGCGTGGACGTCGCCGGTGGCCACGCACCTCACCCCCAGCCGCCGGGCGAGCGCGGCCAGCGCACGGTTGCGCGCGCGATCGTGACGGGCGTACGGGCGCTGAAGCTCCACGTACAGGTTCTCCGGGCCGAACGCGTCGAGCAGCCGCAACGCCGTGCCGAGCCTGTCCTTGAGCACTGACCGCTCGGCGCAGCCGGTCAGGCAGACGAGGCCCTCGGCGTGGTCGATCACCGTCTGCACGTCCACCCGCGGCTCGGCCGGCTCGCGCCCCGGGCGTCCGTCGCGGGTGTGCTCGTGCGCGAGCGTGATGACCCGGCAGAGGTTGCTCCAGCCGCGCTCGTCGCGCACGAGCAGGGTGAGATGACGGGTCTGCGCCCCAGCGCCAAGCGACACGTCTATCTCCGCCCCGTGGATCGCCCTGATCCCGCAGTCCGGCGCGCTCTGCGCCAGCTCCATCGAGCCGGAGACGGAGTTGTGGTCTGTCAACGCGAGCGCCACATGACCCAGCTCCCCCGCGCGCCGCGCCAGCTCCTCGGGCTGCGAGACGCCGTCCAGGAACGAGTACGCCGAGTGGCAGTGCAGCTCGACGTATGGCGGCGAATGACTCACCTGAGATGGCTGTGAGTCGAGCCAGACAAGGACGCAGCGAGCGTGGCGTGCTCGGCACGCGAGCGAGCGAGGACGCAGTATGGCGAAGCGCTCACAGCCATCTCAGGCGCTTTGCGCGAGCCAACGACCCGAGCGCAGGTCGTGGTAGACGACGATGTTGCGTCCCCGCTCGCCCACCAGCTCCCAGTAGCGGCGGCACAGCGGCTCTGCAGTCCACCAGCGGTCCTCCACCAGCCACGACTCGCGCAGCGACTCGATGGCTTCGCCGTTCACCTGCTCGGGTCTGCCATCGCCCCAGCGCACGCGCGCGGGAGCCGGGGTGTTCAGCAGGCGTGCCATGGCGACTCATCGCTCGGGAACGGGCGCCAGCACCACTCGCCGCTCGGGCACGCGCGAGCCCGGGTCCACGCACACGGCGCGCAGCGCCGCGTCCTGCCCAGCCACCGCGCGCATCTGGGCGACGGCTTCCCGCAGGCGGGCGGCGCGGGCAGCTGAGCGCGCGCGGACGGCCGGGCGCGGACGGGCGCGTCTTGCAGAGGCGACAGCGCCGGGATCGGCGGATAGCTCCTCGAACAGCGCGCCCTGCTCGCTGGCCGGCGGGCCGAAGCGCTCGACGGCCAGCCCCAACGTGAATGCTGGAGCGGGCAGCGAGAGCAGACGCACGGACAGCGCCAGCCAGATGCGCTCGGGGTCGGCGAGCGCCTGGCGAAAGACCACGCGCTCGCGCCAGCCGCCGCCGGACACCAACCGTGCGGAGAGCGTCGCTGCGCGCAGTGTGCGCCCGCGGCGCTCGGGACGGGCCAGCAGCCGGCTCACGAGCACGCCCAGCACGCGCCTCAGCGCCTCGCCCGAGCTGGCGTCGCCCACGTCCATCGACTCGTCCAGACGCTCCTCCACGTGCCGTGTCCGCAGCGGGCCGTCCTCTCCGCAGGCCAGCTGATGGGCGAGCGCGCCCCTCGCGCCGAAGCGGTCGGCCAGCGCCGGGCGTCCCAGCCTGGCCAGCTCGCCGAGCGTGCGCACGCCGAGACGCGTCAGCGGCTCGACGAGCGCCGCGGTGTCCTCGCGCAAGCCGAGCAGGCCGACGGGCCGCCCGGCCAGCCAGCGCTGGGCGTCCTTCTGCTCCAGCACCAGCGGCCGCGAAGAGCGCACCGCCACCGCGGCCGCCAGCGCGCAGAAGCGCGTGGGTCCGGCTCCGATGCGCACCGGAAGCCGGCCGCCGCGCCGGACCGCCCGTCGCGCGGCGGCGATCGTCGCCTGCCGCGTCCCGTGGATCCCACGCAAGCCGTCGGGCTCGAAGTAGGCCAGCCCCGGGCGGGCCGGCTCCACGGCCGCACCGATCGCTTCCACCGCGCGTATCGCCGCCTCCCACACCTCGGCCACCTGTACGGGATCGCCCGGCAGGAGCACGAGGTCTGGACAGCGGGCGAGCGCCTCGCCGAGCGCCATCCCCCTCGCCACACCGCGCGCCTCAGCGGCCCCCGAGACCTCCCCCACGCGCTGTTCAGCGCCGACGAGCGGCGCGACCGCCAGCGGCTGCCCGGCCAGCGCCCGGCCCGCCAGCGCGTGATCGCCGATCTGCGCAGGCCCCGCGGCGGCGACCGCCAGCTCGAAGCGCGGGATATGGAGACAGACGACCATGCGAACGTATGTTCGTACACTGCGGTCCCTGCCACAACAGATAGCTATCTGCAAACCTGCCTGCGCGATCTCGCGCGCGGCGGGCGATTACGCGCCCTCGTCCTGCCCGCCTTCCCTGCGCTGCACCTGTGCGACCCGCTCGTGCACATACCAATGCCACGCTTCGCGAAGCGCGACGATCGCGGCAGGCTCCCGCTCGTCCCATCCCCGATGCAGGACCACGGCGGCGAACAGAGCCTCGACGACGATGTTCGGATGCTCCCGCACCGCGAGGTTGATCACCGCGTACAGCTCGGCGGGCCGCGTCAGCTCGTAGAGCTTGTCGAGCCCGCTCTGACCGGCGTCGAGGATCTCGACGAGGTCCGCCTCGGCGGTTGCCGCCCGAGCCTCCGCGAGCCTGACGAGCGCATCCCGGTCGGCCGGCGAGAGCTCCTCGATGGCGGCGTCGCGCTCCTGCTCGGACATCGACGCGAACTCGTACAGGAACCCCAGCAGCCAGTCCTCGCTATCGGTGTCCATCCGTGCGAACCGTAGCGGAACACTGATCGGCGCCAGCGGCGCTCGCCGCGATGCGCGCTAGTCCATCGTCAGCGGCCCCTCCGCGGAGCCGCTGAGGAACTGGCGCACGAACGGGTTCTCCGAGGAGAACATCCTCGTGGCGTCGCCCGCTTCCACGATCCGTCCCCGCCACAGCAGTGCGATGTATTCGCCGATCTGCCTTGCGGAGGCGATGTTGTGGGTGACCACGATGTAGGTGCCGCGGTGGATCTGGTGCATCTCCTGGATCAGATCGCACAGCAGCGCGGTGCGAACAGGGTCGAGACCGGAGTCGGGCTCATCGAAGATCACGATGTCCGGTTCCATCACAAGCGCGCGCGCGAAGCCGGCGCGCTTGCGCATGCCGCCGGAGAGCTGGGAGGGCAGGTCGTACATCGCGTCGGCCAGGCCAACGTCGGTCAGCCGCTCGCGCACACGTTTGGAGATCTCTACCTCCGACATGCCGGTGTGTTGACGAAGGGGGAACGCGACGTTGTCGAAGACGTTCATCGAGCCGAACAGCGCGCCGTCCTGGAACAGCACGCCGATCTTTCGCCGCATCGCCAGCAGCTCGGGCATTGGCAGGCTTTTGACCGATTTCCCTTTCACGAGTATGTCGCCCGAGTCGGCGAACATCAGCCCGATGATGTGCTTGATCAGGACGCTCTTGCCGGTCCCCGACGGACCCAGCACGACGGTGATCGTGTCCTCGGGGAAGGACACGTTCAGCCCGTCGAGGACGGACACGCCGCCGAGGCGCTTGTGCACGTCCAGGCAGCGGATCGACCAGTTCTCGTCGTCCGCCTCGCCCACGAGGTTGAGGTCGGTCGCGTGGTACTGGTGGCGCTCCTGCTCGGGCTGATCGTGCTCGTCGGTCATGTGCGGATCCTGTTCGCTGCTCATTTGTCCGGTGTCGAGTTCGAGTAGACCGCGTGAACGAACTGGCTGGTCTGGCCGTTGAAGGTGAAAGGCCCTTGCTGAATGCATCCCGGCGCCGGGACTTTATTGGGCTTTTCGGGGCTGCCTTCTTCCTGTTCGCGCTTGGCTTCTTCTTCGGAGGAAGGCCCGTTGGCGACCTGGAACTCCACCATCTGCTGGAGGAGTTCCTTGGACACCGTTTCGCTGACGGCGCCGTACGGTTCGACCCTCGGCGCGGAGTCCGCGCAGGTGCTCGAGCTGAACACCGGCAGCCCGCTCGCCAGCGTGCTGTAGACGCCAGAGTGCGGGTAGGCGTTGCCGCGGTTGGTGCCGATGCGGTTGGGATAGATCGCGAGGCTTTCCGGGCTGAGCACCGGCATCGAGGTCAGCAGGTGCTGCTTGGGGGCCCCCTGCGGCAGGTCGCTGCTCGGTTCGTTCTCCTGCGTGGCGGCCGTGGTGTTGGCGAAGAACGCCTGGACCTCGGGGATGTATTCACCGAGGTACTGGAGGAACGGGTCGAGGTTGTGCAGCACCGGGCGGAAGTTTTCGAGGATCGGCGTGGTCAGGTCGAGCGACTTCTTCAGATCCGGCAGATCGGTCTTGGCTGCCTGGGTCAACGGCCCAAGCGCGGTCAGGAAGCTGTTGAACTGGGGCGCGAACGGCTTCGCCGCCTCGAGCGTCGCTGCCAGCTGGCGCTCGGTCGGCTGGAATTCCTTGAAGTAGGGGTTGGCGATCGCGGCGAAGCGATCGGTTTCTTTCAGTGCCACTGTCGAGTTGTGCTCGAACGTGGGCAGCGCGCGGAAGGCTGCGGCGAACGCCTGGCTGGCTTCGGCTGCCGCGTGGAACGTGCGTTCGCCGTTGACGATCGACCCTTCGAGCTCGTGGTCTCGGCTTCCGAGCGCCTTGAACACCACACCGGTGTTGTGGACGAGCTCGCGCACGGCACCTTCCTGTGCGTCGAGCAGCGTCACCAGCCGGTTGGCGCTTTCGACGAACGGTTCGAGCTGCGCGAACGACGCGTTGATGTCTTCCCCGTGCCCGTTGATCCCTTCCGCGACGCTTTCCTGCCAGATCTGGAAGTCGCGCCTGGTCTTGGCGTTGAGCGCCGAGAGGATGTCGTCGAGCGTCACCGACGGTTCCACCTGACTGCTCGCCAGCTGCGCGCCGTCACGCAGGTAGCGTCCGGTCTGGCCCTTGGGGATCAGCTGCACGTAGGTCTGTCCCAGCAGCGTCTTCTGGCGCAGGATCGCGTGCGTGTTCGCGCGGATCGGCGCGTACTTGGCGGCGATTTCGATGTTCGCGCGCGTTTTGCCTTCGTTCCCGAGCTTCAACGTGACGACGTGTCCCACGTCCACGCCGCTGATGCGCACTTCGGACTGTTCGGCGAGCGACAGCGTGCGCGGGAGCGCGACCGTGAAACGGTACCCCTTCGGCTTCAGCGGCAGCGGACCGCCGAAGGACTCCCACAGGAACATCAGCAGGCCGAAGCAGCTGAGCACGAACAGGATGATCACCAGCAGGTTCCCGAGCGTTGGCGCGCGCTTCTGCATGTCAGCCCTTGCCCCCGAACGGACGCCCAGGGAGCTTCGCGAACGGTCCCGTGGGCGTCTTCGTTCGCGCTCGCGCGCTCGCTGTGGTGATCCCCTCGCTCTGGCATTCCTGCTTGGTCGGCGGCTTGAGCAGCCCCACGATCAGGTTGACGGTGGGGTTGACTTCGGAGACGCCTTTGAACAGGCGCAAGACTTCGCAGTTGAAGTACACGAGGCTGCGGCCCAGCGCCCCGTGCGCGTCACCGGTGCTCAAGACGCTGTTGAGGTCGTGGTTGCCCCAGTCGAGGAAGAACAGGAAGCCGCCCTTGCTCGGCCCGGGGTTGTAGGCGATCTCGTTGAAGAATTCGTTGAGCACAGCGAAGCTCGAGGCCAGTTTCGGCAGCGCTTCTCCCAGCTTCTGTGTGGTCGGCTGAAGTTCGTTTACGACCGGCAGGATTTCGGTTGCGAACGGGCGGATCTCGTTCTTGATGATCGGCGTGGTCTTCAGCGACAGCTTGCGTGTGGCTTCGTTGGCGGGACCGAGGGCACGCGCGAACGGGAGCAGCTCCTTCAGCGTCGGGCCCTCGACCGCGGTGGCGGTGGCGAGCTTGCCCAGGCCCACGCCCGTCTTGTGCAGCGCGCCCGGGAGCAGCGCAAGCGTCTTCTTGAAGCTCGCGTCCTCTTTCGCGAACGTCGCAAACACCGCATTGGAGGCGTCGACGAGCTGCGAGAGCTGCTGGTCCTTGCCGCCGACCGCTTCGATCAGCAGCCGGAAGTTGTGGATCGAGCGCGCCACGTTGGCGTGTCGGATTTCCAGCTGTTGGGCGATCTCTTCGGTGAAGCGGGCGGTGGGAGCGAAGCGCTTGAGCGCGGCCGCCAGCGGCTTGCCGTTGTCCTTCAGGCCGATGCCCAGGCCGGCGAGCAGCTCCTGTAGGTATGCCCGCGTTTCGGTGTCCAGCCCTGCCAGGAATTCGTCGAAGTCGATGTTCGGCGCGGTCTGCGTGACCGGCAGGACCTCGCCGCTATGCAGTTTGCCGGCGGAGGGGTTCCCGGGGCTCACCTCGATCGTGATGTCCTGCAACTGCGTCTTCGGGCGCAGCAGCATCGTCGCGTTGCGGTAGATGTACTTCGCGTATTTCTCGTTGACGTTCATCGTCACCAGCGCTGTGCCGTGACGCAGGTCGACGTTCGTGATTTCACCGATCTTCGCGCCGGCGATCGTCACCGCCTGTCCCTGACCCGGGGTGACCGCCTGAGCCGTCTGGAATTCCGCGTCGAGGTGGAAGTAGGTGTGCCCCAGCACCGGCACCCAGCTCGGCAGCTTGAGGTTCTCGTGCGCGAGGATGTAGCCGCCCACGACCGCCGCGATCGCCACCATCGTGACCACCGCGATGAACGCCGTGCGGTAGCGCTCGATCTGGTCGCGGACGCTGAGCCCGCCCTCTTGGCTGTGCTGGGCGCTCATCATCCGGTCCCGTCCGCCGGGCCTTGGGAGAGAGGCCCGTTGAAGTTGGGCAGGGCCTGCGTGTAGCACGGCACGAGCGGCTCGTACGGCGGCTCTGCGGCCGGATATGCCGGGCGCGTGCCGAGCGGGGTCTCGGGCGAGCGCGCGAGCAGGCGGGTGCCTTTGATGCTGCTGCCGAGGATGCCGGTTGGCTGCGAGCGCAGCGTCTGCCCGCTGTTGCCCACCATGAACCGCACCAGCGGGCCGTTGCCGTCGAAGTTCTGGCCGATGCTGTTGAGGCCCACGAGGCTGTACCAGAACTCCTTGTAGTCTTCGACGCCGGTCGTGCTGGAGCCGTCCTGGAGCTTGGCGTTGCCGGCGGGGAAGATCACTTTGGTCATGCACTTGTTGAACAGTTCGGTCTGCTTGTAGAGTGGCGTCTGTTCGGCCTGGAGGCGTGCCAGCGAGGGCACCGCCGTCTCCAGGCCCTTCGCCACGCCCCCCAGCTCGTCCGGCGCGAGCGACGCCTTCACCTGTTCGATCCACGGCAGCGTGGCCGCGACGGTCTCGTTGGTGTTGTTCACGCCTGGGAGGATGTCGTGCGCGAATTCCCGTGTCGGCGGGAACGACGCGTCGAGGCCGGCGAGGCCGCGGTCGATGCTGAGCAGCGAGCTCGGCAGCTCCGCGACGAGCGCGGTGAGGCTCGCGGAACGCGACGCGAGCGCGGCGAAGAAGGTGTTGAAGTTGGGGAACAGTTCGCTGAGGTCCTGCTCGTGCACGTTCAGCGCTGATGTCACCTTGCCGATCGAGGCGACCAGTTTCGAGAGGTCGTGCAGTTCGGTGCCGGTGACCGCCTGCGTGTCGATCGCGCCACCGCGCAGCGACTTGGGCGCGTATCCGTAGGTTTTGTTGAGCGCCTGCGCGGCGTTCAGCCCGCGGACTTCCGGTTCCTGTTCGGCGTTTTCCGGGGCTTCGGGCTTGCGCGTCAGCGCTTCGCCGTAGTTGATCAGGAAGCTCTGGAGGTTCTGGCGGGTATCGGTGTTCAGCGCGTCCAGCACCTGGTCGAGCTGAACTGGGTTGGCGGTCTGCGCGACCGGGATCGTGTAGCCGGAGGAGACCGTCGCCGCGGACGGGCTGCCAGGCTGAAGTTCCACGAACCAGTTGCCTTCGAGGAACAGGCGCGGACGAATCTTGACGAACGCGTCGGAGTGGATCGGCAGCCCGCGCGGTTCGATTTCCATCTTCACGAGGCCGGTGTTGTGGCTGCGTTCGATCGAGGTCACGTGCCCGACGTCGACGCCTGCGACGCGCACCGGGGATTTGGCCTGGATGTTCAGCGCACTCGCGAACTCGGCGTTCAGGCGAAAGCCGTGTTTGAACGGGACGTGCTTGCTGAAGCCGAAGTACAACCCGATCGCGATCAGCAGGATCAGCACGACGCCGGCGCGCACGGGGTTCTTCGAGCGCTCGAGCTCGGCGACGGGGACCCGCTGCTGGCGCTGCCACCAGCGAACCTTCTTGTGCCCGCCGTCGGCGCTCACTTGCCCTTCCCCTTGCTCTTGCTCTTCGGCTTGGGCTTGGGCTTGGGCTTGAGCAGACCTAGCGCCTTGAGCTGTTCCTTCGAGTACTTTTCGCCGAGCAGCCCTTCTTCGCGGCTGGTGATTTCGCGGTTGTTGGCAACGTCGCTCGCGGGCACGTTGCCGATCACCAGCTGTTTCGGTATGTAGGTCTCGTTGGCGGCTTCGCAGACCTGGCGTTGACCGGGGCCGGTCACGTTCGGATAGGGGTTGTAGTGCAGGTGGTCGTTGTCCACGATCGCCGAGCTGCCCGGCTGGACCTTTTCGGTCGACGGGCCGTTGGCGGGCCCGGCGGAGGGGTAGCCCTCGTTGTTGGGTCCGCTCGGCGAGAGCACGCTGCCCGCCCGCGCGACCGTGCCGACCCCGATGTTCTCCGACTCGAGGCTCGCGACGTTGCGGAAGAACAGCGTCCAGTAGTTGCAGTTGGCCTGCTCGGGGGCGATCCCGGCGAGCAGCGGGTTACCGATTTCGAGCGTCTGCGCGAAGTCTTCGAACGCCAGCGAGACCACCGGGTTGCGCGCGAATTCGGCAAGCGCCTGTGAGGATTCCGCCAGCCGCGTGTTGAGCGCGGTGGCCGCGGCGAGGTTGACGGCGCCGACCGAGAACGCGTGGCCGAGCTGCGGCGCGACCGTGCGCAGCGAGCTCGCACTGGGGCGCAACAGACGCATGAACTCGGTCGCCAGTTCGTAGAACGGAGCCTCGTGCGGCAGCGAGTAGATCGCCTGTTCGAGCGACGCCGGCCCACCGCGGTTCGCCGCTTCGATCGACGGCGCCACGCTCCCCCAAGCCGTGAAGAAGGTGTCGAGGTCTTCGAACAGCCGCGCGTTCTGCTCGGCCACGGGCGCCGTCTGCGACGCCGGCCGGTCGAGGTCGACGAACAGATCGTGCAGGCCGGTCTGCGGCGCGGCGAGGTTGTGCAGCACCGGGATCGCCTGCGCGACCAGGGGGCGCAGTTCGCGAATCGCGTTGTTGAGCCCGAGGCCGCGACCGGCGAGCCCATCGCCGAAGTTGTTGGTGTTGACCTTGATCGCGGTTCGCGTTTTCTTGTTGAACATGTTGAAGAATTCTTCGATGTTCACCGGTTCGCGCGTCTGCGATTGGGGAATCGTCTGGCCGGCCTTCAGCGTCGTGTGCGAGGTGCCCTTTTCGAGTTCCAGGTACTTCAGCCCGATCGTCGAGACCGACTCCACGATCGCTTTCGTGTCAGCCGGCAGCGGTTCGATTTTCTTTTCCAGGTGGAGGTTGGCGATCGCCGTCAGGCGCCCTGTGCGCGGGTTCTCCCGCGCGGTTAGCGAGCTGACGATGCCGACGCGCGTGCCGGAGATGCGCACCTGGTTGGTGGGCTCCAGCCCGGAGGAGTTCGGCAGCGCGACTTTGATGTTGTAGGTGGGGACGAACGGCAGCCCGTTGTTGGCGTTGTAGGAGAGGAACACCGCCACCACGACGATCAGCGTGGTGATCGCGCCGATCAGCAACGGGCTCGCCGCGAGTGAGCTGCGCCGCCGGTTCATGGTGTCTGGGTCGGGTCGCAGGTGAGCATTTCCCCGTCGACGAACGGCGAGGACCCGTCGGCGGCCGGCTGCGTGGCCGCTCCTGGACAGCGGCGCAGCTGCCCTGTCACAAGCCCTTCGAGCGCCTGCTGGGGGCTGGACGCGGGGGTGAGGGTGTTTTTTTCGCCCAGCTTGAAGTCGGGCAGCACGAGCAGCCCGTGGATGTAGTGGCCATCGGCGTCGTAGTAGCCGGCGCCCTGTCCGAAGGTACGCAGCGTGCCCGCAAGGTCGGGCGAGTAGGGGCCGAGGAAGGCGGTGATCGGCGCCGATTCCTTGAGCGCGGTCACCGACGCCGGCGAGGCCGTGGTCAGCTGCTTGGCGAGCCCGGGGAGCGCGCGCACGAGGTCCGTGAGGTCGTTGCTGGGCCCGGGACGGCTGAACGTGAGGCTGAAGTTGTGGACGACCGGCGTGGCCGTGGTCAACAGCCCCTGGAGGCGTGCCAGCAGCGTCGTCAGCGGCTTGGTCGTGGGCCTCGACGCCTTCACCAGTTCGCCGAGGGCGGCGAAGGTGGCGGGCAGTTCGGCGAAGGTCTTGTTGCCCTGGTTGAGGGTTTTCGGCAGCTGTTTGAGCCCCTCTGCGAGCTGCCTCTGCTCGATGCCGATCGCCTGGTAGGTCTTGTTCTGGTTTTCGACCCATTCCGAGAGCGACTGCTGGCGCGCTCCGATCGTGGTCACCGCCTTGGCGGTTTCCACGAGGAAGTTGGTGAACAGCGGCTGGTCGAGGGTGAGCTTGAGAAGAAGTGCGTCGCCGCGCTCAGCGCCGGCGGGAAGTATTCGGTCGATACGCCGAGATCGTGCCCTTGGCCGGCGTACTGTTCGGCGGTCCCCTGGATGAACTCCTGAAGCCCCTTGCGCGTCTTCGGGTTGAGCGTGTTGAACAGCTGGTCGAGGTCGGTGACTTCGCGGGTGGCGCTAGAGGGCAGCGTCGCGCCGGGCGAGTAGCTCGGATAGTTGTTGGGACCGAGCGTCAACGCCACGTAGCGGTCGGCGATGGTGGTCAGCGAGGGGACCCGTACCTGCGCGATCGTGCCGTGGTGCAGCGGCACGAGCGAGGACTCCACGTGGATCGTGATCAGCGCTTTGAAGTTGTGCGTGAGTTCGATGCCGGTGACCGTGCCGACGGGCACTCCACCGACCTCCACGTGATCGCCCCTGACCAGCCCGTCGGCTTCGGCGAATTCGAGCTTGTAGTTCGAGCCGCCGCCGGGTGCGAACACCAGATAGGCGACGATCAGCACCACCAACGCCAGCGCTCCGATCGCGACCACGCGCAACGGGCTCCTGCGCGGCCCGCGCACGGCCGGGGTCGGGTGGGGAGCGCCCGGTGGCGGAGCGGGGGGGCTGGGAGGAGGGCTAGTCGTTGCCACCAGCTTCACCTTCCGCGCTTTGGGCTGCGCTCGTGGGAGCGTCGGGGATAGCGGCGCTCGAGTGACCGCCTGGGACCGTGGGGTCGGGAATCTCGCCCAGCCTGTCGATCAGCTCGATCCACTCGCTGGGGGTCAACCCCGAGGACGACAGCGCTGCTGCGCGCGCGCCGTGCGCGCCCAGCGCACCGAACACCACCTCGATCGCGTCGGCCGCGCGCGGGCTGTCGACGGCGACGGCCGCTCCGGGGTAGCTCATCAGGCTCGCGATGCGCTGCGGCCTCGACAGGCCCTGGAGCATCAGCAGCTTGCGCACGGTCTCGTCAGCGATCGAGCCCGGGCCCTGATGGCCGGCGATGGGGACGCCGTTGACGGCGGTGATGCTCACGTCCTCGCTGCTCGCGCTCGCCGGTGCGTACGCAGCGGCTGCGGCAGGCGTCGCGCCCTCACACGGCAGCCCGGCGACCGCCGGGTGCAGGCCCGACACCGACAGGTACTCGAGCATCGCCAGCACCCGCTTGTCGACCCTGCCCCCCTGCACGTCGGCGCGCGCGCAACGGCCGAGGTGGATGCCGCCGTCGTGCAGCACCTGCGGCTCCAGCTGCTGCTTTGACTCGAGCAGCACCTGCCCGACCGTGGGCGAGGTCGCGAGGAACGGGTTCTCGCCCTTGGCTCTGAAGATCGAGGTGTCTTCGAGCGCCACCCATCCATCCAGGATCGGCTTGGGGTCGATCAGCGGCGCATCCACACCGGCCGGGCGGATCTGGAAGACGATGTGCGGCGTGTCGGCCGCCTCTGCGCCCGGAGCGGATGCCGTGGACGAGCCGGCTTCCGCGCCGACGTGGCCGAGCACCGTGCCCGCGATCACCTGCACGCCGGTGGCCAAGGGATGTAGGTACACGTCGTTGGCCCCTTCGACGAAGGCGTGCACGCGTGTGGCGGGCTCGGGTCGCGCATGCCTGCGCGGCGGCGCCGAGCGCAGCGTCGCCGAGTGACCTGGTGTGGCTTCCAGGCCTGCTGCCGCGCCGAACGCCAGCCCGGAGACCAGCGCACCTTCTGAGAGCGGCGAGTGCGGCTGCGCGCCCGCCGTCGCGGGACCGCGCGGTGGAGCTTCGGTGCCTGCGCGGACGCCGGCCGCGCCTGCGATGCGCGCGCTGGAGGCGGTGTGCACGCGGGGCTCCAGCACCGGGTATACCGCGGCGACTTCGCCGAGCTCGGCGTATATGTAGGTGTTGCCGTACGCGTCGCGCAGCGCAACGAAGCGCCCGAGCGAGGGACTGTCGCCGATCTGCACGACTTCGCCGTCCTGCACGGCGATCACGGGCGCCCCAGCCTGCGAGTAGATGGTCGTGCCGACCAGCGTCTCGGCCGAGGAGCCGGACGCACCCGCCGCGTCGGTCGTGGACACGGCGGGGAAGCCGTCGGTAAAGTGGGAGGGCGCGTGTATGGGGAAGCGCGCCTCGGTCAGCCCCGTGATCGCGCCCAGCAGTTCCGAGGGGGTGGCGCCGAGCAGCTGTGCTCGCAGCATCACCGATTCCACGTATGACTGCGAGTGGTTGTACGCGTACACCGCGGCCTTGATGTTGGTGGCGCCTCCGGCCGCGCGCAGGTACCTGGCGGCAGCGAAGATCGCGTCGGCGGGGTTGTACGGGTCCTCCCAACCGTCGCCGTTGGCGTCGACGCCGTACTGGGTCCACTCGGAGGGCAGGAACTGCATCCAGCCCTCGGCACCTGCGTCCGAGACGCTGAGGTCGCGTCCGTAGTCGGTCTCCACCTCGTTGATCGCCGCCAGCACCTGCCATGGGATCCCGTACGCGGTGCCCGCCGCCTGGAAGATCGGCAACAGGAACGGCGGGATCTGGAAGCTTTCGATGAAGAAGTCGGGCAGACCGCCAAACGGGGACTGAAGCGAGAACGGCAGCGCCGGCGTGAGCGTCGACGGCGGCGGCGCGGGATGCTTCGCCCGGGCACCGCCCGTAGCCGGCGCCTGACCCGTGCCTTGGCTGTGGTCCCGGCCGCGCGAGCGCTTGTGCGAGCCGCTGGCGCTGGTGCGCTGGCGACGCTTGGAGCTGACCTCGGGGGGCTGCGCTTCGCCCGCATCGGGGCCTTCGAGCGCTGGCGCCTGCCCGCTGGTGCTCGTCGGCTGTTCGGCCGGCGTGGCGGCAGCCGGCGTCGAGGTCGTGCCTTCGGGCGCGGTGGTCGTCGTGGTCGTGGTGGTGGTCGTCGTCGTGGTGGCGGGCGTGCTCGCCACGGGCGTGCTCGCCACGGGCTGCTCGGGTCGGCGCCCGTCGCCGTGCTGGGGGCGCTGGCGTCCGCCGCGAGGCTGCAAGCGGGCGCGATCAGCGCGAAGGCGGCGAGCGCCAGCGCGCCTGTCAGCAGGCGCGTGTGCAGTGGTGCTCGGGGGATCGGCGTCATTCGCTTCCGAGCAGGTAGTTGAGGAGCAGGCCACCCGCTTCAGAGCCTTCGCTCGGCGGCGCGTAGTAGGTCGTGCCCGCGGTCGAGCCGCCGACCGGCTTGGCGCTCGCACTCGAGCCCGTACCGGCGGCGGCCGTGCTCGGGCTTGGGGCTTCTCCCGCCGCGGACGATGCGCCGCCGCCTGTGGTGGTGGGACCCGGGTATTTGGCGATCGCCTGCGTGGGGGTGGCGCCTTTCAGAACCGCGAGCGTGCGCGCCATCAGGACGCTCGTGCCGCTAGTGTCGAGCGCGGAGGTCGAGGCATTCGACGCGGCGCTCGCGGTGGCGCTCGTGGAGCCACCTGAGCTGAACAGTTTGCGCCGGCAGCCGGAGTCCGAGGACGGCGCGATCGTGTAGGTCAGGCAGCCGTTGCCCACGCCCTCGGCTCGCAGGAAATGACCGAGCGCGTCGTAGCCGTTGGCGGCGCCGGTGCCGAGGAAGATGAAGTCCATGATGCGCTCGAGGCCGCCCGTTTTTTGCAGGCTCTGGAACAGCTCGGAGAAGTTGTCGGTGAACGGCAGCGCGGCGTTGCCCAGCCGCTGGAGGCGTTTGAGCAGCGGTGTGGTGCCCTTCAGGGCTGGACCCTGGACCTTTGCCGTCTGGCCGAGGTTGGTGAAGAACTGTTCGGAGCTCTTGGAGAACGCGGGGATGCTCGTGAACGTCTTGTTGATCCCGGGCGCGGCGGCTTTGAGGTCGGTGAACGTGGGCGTGGTCTGTTCGGCGAAGCGCTGGACACGTTCGAGCGCCGGTCCGAGCTGTTCCAGGAACGACGGGAACAGCTGGAGGTTGCGCGCAAGCGAGCCGCGCGTGGCGGCTCCGGCCTGGGCGACCTTGTTGCTCTGCACGATGAAGTCGGCGACGCGTTCGCGGACCCTCGCGAACGGCGCGAGCGCCTTGTCGGAGTCGACCGCCAGTTTTGCGAGCACCTTGTTCTCGCCCGCGAGGATCGCGAACACCCGGTCGAGTTCGCGCAGAGCCGGGTTGGCGCGCTTGATGACTTCGCTGAGGTCGCTGCCGCGCCCGGCGAGGCCGGCGCCGAGTTCGTTGAGGATGATCGTCAGGCGCTCGCGTTCGGGTAGCCGGTCGATGTCGCCGAGCAGGTCGACGTCGACCGGGCTCGCGGTGTTCTGCACGGGCAGCAGGTACTCGCCTTCGCCTTCGTGGCCCTTGGGGATCTTTTTCAGCGGCGGGGGCAGCGGCGTGCCTTCCACGCGCGGCTGGGTGGGCAGGCAGTCCACGTACTTCTCGCCGAGCAGCGCCTGCGGGCGCACGGTGCAGGTGGCATCAGCGCGGAAGTCCTTGAAGCCCGGGTTTTCGATGTGCAGCACGACCGCGGCCTTGGCCTGCGGCGTGGGCGTGACGGTGCCGACGGTGCCGACCTTGACGCCGTCGATCTTCACGTTCTCGCCGCCGATCAGGTTGCCGGCATCGTCGAAGATCGCGCGCACGGTGTAGCTGTTGTTCGAGCCGCCTGCGGACAGCGACAGCCCCACGACCGCGACCAGCGCCGCCAGCGCGACCGCGCCGGCGACACCGGCGAGGATCCTCCTCCATCGCGGTCTGTCCTTGCTCAACCCCATCCCTCTTGAACCTTCCTCAACCCTGATCCTTCCTGGCATCTACAGCGAGCGGGCGGCCCCACCATCGTCGGTGGGGCCGCCCATCTCCCTGCCTAAGGTCGAGCTTACGCCTCGGCGGGCGCAAACCCTCCCACTTCCTCGATTACTTCCTGGGGCACGGCGCCGTGTATTCGGCGGGGACGACCACGGGTTTCGATTCTTCCCCGTTTTCAGCGAAGATCACTTCCGTCTTGACCTTCAGGCCGCCATGGCATGTCTTCGGCAGGCGCCCGTAGTAGGTCGTCTTGCCGTCCTTCTTGTACGCCGAGCCGGCCTTGACCTTGATCGTCTTGACCGACGCGAACGGCGCTCCCGGCACGCTCGCGACCTCCGGCACCTTCACTTCGAGCTCGGGGCCGAAGCCGCCGCCGCCGGTGAAGTTCTTGAAGTGGCCGGGGGACAGGATTTCCAGCGACACCGGCGTGTGCCCGTCGGTGAAGAACACGAACCCGCCGCCGGGCTTGTAGAAGGAGAAGATTTCGACGGTCTCTTCGACGCGTTCACCGCCGAGCGTCACGTAGCCGAGGGCCATGCCGATCGGGCCGGCCTGCGAGCCTTTCGGGCACTTGATCGGGCCGAACTGGCGCACCGTTTCTTCGCTGCACGTCGGGAACCCGCTGGGGTGCAGCACGGTGCCCTTGGGCAGGTAGTAGTTGATGCCGATGATCGGCGGTGGCGAGCCGAAGTATTCGGTGCCGGAGATCTGGTATTCGGTTTCGTCAGCGGCGCCGGCGCCGCTGATGTTGCCGGTGCCCGGGAAGCCGGGGATCGGCACCGCGATCGATTTGAACTTGACCGTCGGCGCGGCCGCGGCGACGCCCGGCAGCGCCAACAGCGCCAGGCCGACGACAGCAAGACAGGTGGATGCTTTACGCATCACGTTCCTTCCCTCCTCTTTTGATGGACAGGTCCGCCTCGATCCGGGTAGGTCCGGAGCCATGACGGTCCGGCGACATCGAGATCCCTGGGTGTTTCCCGGGAACAATGGCGAGTATCTGACCCAAACCTTACCCTTCCCGCTCAAGTCGTTCAAGCACGAGCGGCCGGTGCCGACGCCATCTGGTAGGAGCGCTCGCGGGCGCGAGCCGGCTGTGTCTGGAGCGACGAACCACAGACAACAGGCTACTCCCGCCCGTCACGGAAAAACCTGGGCGCGGGCGCCGGCCCGAGACCCCGCGGCGTCGTCGGGAGCCGGCCGGGTGGCTTGGCAGCGTTCGCAAACCGCGAGATGGCTCAGCATAAGCCTCAGGTCGAGGGTGAGTGTATTGCGGGAGAGCTCGAGCCCGAGCCCGTTCGCTGGCGTCCCTGGCGCTCATCGGCGATGATCCTGGCTCACTGCCGTCACCGCATCGTCCCGGAAGGGGAGGGGAGCAACGAATGGACTTCGAGCCGAGCGAGCGCTGCACCGAGTTCAAGGAGCGCCTGAGCGCGTTCATGGACGAGCACGTCTACCCCGCGGAGGAGGTCTACGAGCGCCAGCTGCGCGAATCCGGCGACCCGCACCACCAGCCGCAGGTGATGGAGGACCTGAAGGTACGCGCACGCGAGGCGGGGCTGTGGAATATGTTCCTGCCCGATGCGGAGCACGGTGCTGGGCTGTCCAACAGCGACTACGCGCCGCTCGCGGAGATCCTCGGGCGCTCGCCGATCGCCTCGGAGGCATGCAACTGCTCGGCGCCCGACACCGGCAACATGGAGGTGCTGCACCAGTTCGGCACGCCCGAGCAGAAGGACCGTTGGCTGACGCCGCTGTTGGATGGAGAGATCCGCTCGGCGTTCGCGATGACCGAGCCGAGCGTCGCCAGCTCGGACGCGAGGAACGTCGCGCTGAGCATCGAGCGCGACGGCGATGAGTACGTGATGAACGGCCGCAAGTGGTGGATCACCAACGTGTTTCATCCGCACTGCCGGATTCTGATCGTGATGGGCAAGACCCAGCCTGACGCGCCGACCTACACGCAGCAGAGCCAGGTCCTCGTGCCGCTGGACACGCCCGGCGTGACGGTGCTGCGCAACCTGCCGGTGTTCGGCTACACCGACCAGGATGGCCACGGCGAACTCGAGTTCGAGGACGTGCGCGTGCCGGTGTCGAACGTCATCTCCAAGGAGGGCGACGGCTTCATGATCGCCCAGGCGCGCCTTGGACCGGGACGCATCCATCACTGCATGCGCGCGATCGGCGCTGCCGAGCGGGCGCTCGAGGCGATGTGCAGGCGCGCCGTCTCGCGCGTCACCTTCGGCCAGCCGCTGGCGATGCGCGGCAACATCCAGGACTGGATCGCCGAGTCGCGCATCGAGATCGAGATGGCGCGCCTGCTGACGTTGAAGGCCGCGTGGATGATGGACACCGTCGGCAACCGCAACGCGCGCACGGAGATCGCCGCGATCAAGGTGGCCGCGCCGAACGTCGCGCTGAAGGTGCTCGACCGAGCGATCCAGGTGCACGGCGGCGGCGGCGTGTCAGACGACTTCGGGCTCGCCAGCGCGTATGCCCACCTGCGCACTCTGCGACTCGCCGACGGCCCCGACGAGGTGCACAAGCTATCGATCGCGCGCCGCGAGCTCGCGCCGTACATCCCGCGCGAGGAGCGCGCGTAGCGGGCTTGCGCACCGCCGTCTCGCAGACCCTCCGCGGAAGCCGAGCGGGCGCCACTCGAGCTCGCTCGCCTTCCACGAGCGCCAGGCGGCGGGCGAGCCGCAAGGGCTGCTGCTGCTGCACCACGGGCGTGGCACCGACGAGCTCGACCTGCTGCCTCTCGGCGAAGCGCTCGACCCCGAGCGGCGGCTGCTGATCGTCACGCCGCGGGCACCGCTGACGCTGCCCGGCTCGCCAGGGCGCCACTGGTATCTGGTTCCCCGCGTCGGCTACCCCGACCCCGACACGTTCGCCGCCGCACGCCAGCAGCTGGCCGAGCTGCACGACGAGCTGTGGGAGCAGACAGGCATCGAGCCCGCGCGAACCGTGCTCGGCGGCTTCTCGATGGGCGCCGTGATGAGCTACGTGCTCGGTCTCGACGGCGAGCGTCCATCACCCGCGGGCATCCTCGCCTTCTCGGGCTTCATCCCCACGGTCGAGACCTGGACGCCGGACCTCGATGCGCGCAGCGGGCTGCCGGTGTTCGTCGCCCACGGGCGACGCGACCAGGTGATCGGCGTGGAGTTCGCGCGAGCGGCCGTCGAGCGACTGCGCGCGGCCAACCTGCGCGTCGACTACCACGAGTCTGACGCCGCGCACCACATCGACCCTCGCGAGATCCCAGCCGGGGGCGCGTGGCTGCGCGCGACGCTGCCGCGGAAGGCATAAGGTTGACCTGAGCAGTCCACGACGCACGGGAGGAGGAGTCGCATGTCGGTCGCAGCGGGGGGTGAACACTCGGCCTCCAGCCGGCCGCTCGAGGTCGTGATCGTGGGCGCTGGCTTCGGCGGAATCGCCGCGGCGATCGAGCTGCGCCGGCACGCGATCACCGATGTGACGATCCTCGAGAAGGCGCCCGACCTGGGCGGGACGTGGTTCTACAACAGCTATCCGGGGGCCGCGTGCGACGTTCCCAGCCACCTCTACTCGTTCTCCTACGCCCAGCGGCGGGACTGGTCGCGCCTGTGCTCGCCGCAGGCCGAGATCCACGCGTATCTCCACGACGTCGCGCGCGCGTACGGCGTCGATCGCCTGGTGCAGACCGACACCGAGGTGAGCGCGTGCGCGTGGGATGCGGAGCGCTGCCGCTGGAGCGTGCGCACCGCGCAAGGCGCTGTCCACGAGGCAGACGCCCTGATCCTCGCCACCGGACAGCTGCACCAGCCCCACATCCCGCGGATCGAGGGGGCCGAGGAGTTCGCCGGCCACAGCTTCCACTCGGCCGCGTGGGATCACGGCTATCAGCTCGCGGGCAAGCGCGTAGGCGTCGTCGGCACGAGCGCGAGCGCGGTCCAGTTCGTCCCCGAGATCGCGACGAAGGTCAAGCGACTGAGCGTGTTCCAGCGCACCGGCAACTGGTTCCTGCCGCGCGTCAACCGCCGCTACCCGAAGGCGCTGAAGGCCGCCGTCGAGCTCGTCCCCGGGCTCCAGAGCGCGCGCCGCAGGTTCGTGTTTGAGTACACGGAGTCGCTGACGCTCGCGATCCGCCACCCGCGGACGTTCGGGCGGCTCGCCGCCGCGCGCTCGGAATCGTTCATGCGCTCGCAGCTGAGCGACCCGCAGATCCGCGCCAAGGCGTGGCCCGATTACACGTTTGGGTGCAAGCGCATCCTCTTCAGCTCCCACTACCTGCCGGCGCTAGAGCGCCCCAACGTGGAGCTCTTCACCGACGCGGTGACGGGCATCACCCACGATGGCCTGCTCACCGCTGACGGCAGCGCACACCAGCTCGACTGCGTGATCTGGGCGACCGGGTTCAAGACCAACGACTTCATGTTCCCGATGCGCATAACCGGCTCGGGCGGCATCGAGCTGCACGAGCACTGGGGATCGGGCGCGCACGCGCACCTCGGCATGTGCGTGCCCGGCTTCCCCAACATGTTCATCCTGTACGGACCCAACACCAACACCTCGGGCGGCTCGATCATCGTGTACCTGGAGGCACAAGTCGCCTACATCCGCCAGGCGCTCGCCCAGCTGCGTGCGCGCCGTGCGGGCGCGATCGAGGTGCGCGCCGACGTCGAGGCCGCGAGCGACCGCGATCTGCAAGCCCGCTTCGCGGGCACCGCGTGGACACGATGTGACTCCTGGTATCGCAACGAGCGCGGCCGGATCGTCGCCAACTGGCCTGGCTACATGCGCGAGTACCTGGAGCGCACCGCACGGATCGACGCCGACGAGTACCGCTTCGAGCCTCTGCCGGCTCCCCTCGCCGTCGTCGGTGCCTAGCGTGCGTGGAGGGTAGCCGCCGGTGTACGACTACATAATCGTCGGCGCCGGCTCCGCCGGCTGCGTGCTGGCCAACCGCCTGTCGGAGGACCCGTCCGTACGCGTGCTGCTGCTCGAGGCCGGCGGCTCCGATCGTTCGCTCAAGGTCAAGATCCCGGCCGCCTTCGCCCAGCAGTTCCACACCAAGCTCGACTGGAGCTACGAGACCGAGCCCGAGCCACACGTCGACGGCCGCTCGCTGTACATCCCGCGCGGCAAGATGCTCGGCGGAAGCAGCTCGATGAACGCGATGCTGTACGTCCGCGGGCGCCCGCTCGATTACGACGGCTGGGCGGCGCAGGGCGCGCCCGGGTGGAGCTATGAGGAGGTGCTCCCCTACTTCATCAGGGCCGAGGACAACGTGCGTGGGGCGTCCGAGTACCACGGCGCCGGCGGGCCCCTGCACGTCGCCGAGCAGCGCTCGCCGCGTCGTATGAGCGCGCGCCTGCTCGAGGCCAGTGCCGCCGCCGGCATCCCGCGCATCGCCGACTACAACGGTCCGGAGCAGGATGGCGCTTCGATGTTCCAGGTGACCCAGCGAAACGGCACCCGCTTCAGCGCCGCCGACGCCTACCTGCGCCCGGCGCTGGCGCGACCGAACCTGGAGGTCCGCACGAACGTCACCGCGCTGGGCGTCGAGCTCGACGGCGAGCGCGTAGTCGGGGTGCGCCTGCGCAAGCGGCGCGGCGGCGCGGAGCTGCTGCGGGCAGAGCGCGAGGTGCTGCTGTGCGCGGGGGCGATCGGCTCGCCGCAGCTGCTCCTGCTATCTGGCATCGGAGCGCCGGCGGAGCTCGAGGCCGCTGGTGTGCGCGTCCGCCACGAGCTGCCGGGCGTCGGGCGCAACCTCCAGGATCATCCGTTCGTGACCGCCATCTGGGAGGTCTCCGACCGCACCACCCTGTACGGAGCGGACAGGCCAAAGCCGCTCGCCGAGTGGCTGCTGCGCCGGTCCGGCAAGCTCACCTCGACCGTCGCCGAGGTCGTCGCGTTCGTGCGCACGCGCGGTGGGCTGCCGGCGGCGGACATCCAGTTCCACATGGGCGCCGCCTACTACGAAGACCACGGCGCGGAGACCTACGACGGCCACTGCATGGTGATCGCACCGGTGCTCGTCTCGCCGCAGGCCCGCGGCCAGGTGTGGCTGGCGTCGGCCGAGCCCACGGCCAGGCCGCGGATCATCACCAACACGCTGTCCGAGCCCGACGACGTGCGCTCGCTGATCGCGGGTGTGCGCCTCGCACGCGAGATCGCCGCGCAGCAGCCCCTCGAGGACGCGATCGTACGCGAGCTGAAACCCGGCAGCGGGTGCGACAGCGACCAGGATCTCGAGGCGGACCTGCGCCGGCGCTTGATGCTGATCTACCACCCCGTCGGCACCGCGCGCATGAGCGACAGCCACGCCGAGGCGGTCGTCGACTCGCGCCTGCGCGTGCACGGCCTCGATGGCGTGCGCGTGATCGACGCCTCGATCATGCCCACGATCACCGGCGGCAACACCAACGCCCCCACGATCATGATCGCCGAGCATGGCGCCGATCTGATTCGATCCGAGCCGCCGGCATGAGTCCGTCGATCAACTACCACCGCGAGGGCGAAGGCCCGCCGCTGGTGCTGCTGCATGGGGTCGGACACCACTGGCAGGCGTGGCAGCCCGTGATCGCACGTCTCGCCGACGAGTTCGACGTGATCGCGTGCGACGCCCCGGGATTCGGTGGCTCCGCCGCGCTGCCGGCCTCGACGGAACCCACGATCACCGCGTACGTCGACGCCTTCGAGTGGTTCTTCGCCGAGCTCGGGCTCGAACGCCCCCACTTTGCGGGCAACTCGATGGGAGGCGCGATCGGACTCGAGCTCGCCCGCGACCGCTCGGTCAGCTCGGTGGTCGCGTTCTCACCGATCGGCTTCTGGACGGACGCCGAACGGCGCTTCTGCCAGCTGTCGCTGAGCGTGCTCGCGCGAACGCCGCCGGCGGCGCGCCCCGCGGTGGAGGCGATCGCGCGGTCGCGGCGTGGGCGCACCGCCGCGTTCTCGCAGCTGTACGGCTACCCAGGGCGTGTGCCGGCCGAGGAGGTGGTGGCGTCGCTTCGTGACGCGTGGGCCGCGCCGGCCTTCATGGCCACGCTCGACGCGTTCCGCCACTACCGTCTCACGTCGCCCGAGCAGCTGCGCGGCACGCCCGTGACGATCGCGTGGGGCCGGCGCGACCTGGTGCTCCCCTACCGGCTCCAGGCACCGCGCGCCCGCGCGATGCTGCCATGGGCCTCGCACGTGACCCTCGGCGCGGGGCATGTGCCGTTCCACGACGATCCCGCAGCGGTCGCTGAAGTGATCCGCGCACGGATCCACTCCGCCGCCACGGCTGGCACGCGCGCGTCCGGCACCGCGCCGCGCTGATCGCCACGCGCGTAACGCTCCGCGCACTCGCGGGACTGAACGCTGGCAGGTCAGTCCCCAACCGTAAGGAGCATCGCATGAAGGCATTCACCCGTCTGAGCGCGGCGACGGCGGCCGCGGCCGCGGTCCTCGCGGTCGCCGTCAGCGCATCGCCGGCACTCGCCAGCGGCGTCAGCCACAGCGTGTTCGTGCAGACCGACAACTTGTCCGAAAATCAGATCATCGCCTACGACAGCTCGGCAGCGGGCACGCTCGTCCAGGCCGGCGAATACGGCACCGACGGCAGCGGTGGCCAGCTGGTTGGCTCGGAAGTCGACCACCTCGCATCGCAGGGCTCGCTCGCCTACGACAGCGCCAACGGCCTGCTGTACGCGGTCAACGCCGGCAGCAACACCGTCTCGGTGTTTGCCGTCTTCGGCGACCGCCTGGCGCTGCGCCAGGTGATCGGCTCGGGTGGGACGTTCCCGGTGAGCGTGGCCGTCCACGGCAACACCGTGTACGTGCTCAACGCCCTCGAAGGCGGCTCCGTGCAGGGCTTCACCGTCTCTGGCGGCCGGCTCGTGGCACTGGCGGGATCCAACCGCGAACTCGGCCTGAATGCGGCGGCGACGCCACAGTTCACGCACACTCCAGGGACGGTCGTGTTCTCCCCGAGCGGCTCGCAGCTGATCGTCACCACCAAGGCCAACGGCGATGACGTGGACGTCTTCAGCGTCCAGCCGGGCGGTCTGCTGTCGGCCTCGCCCGCGGTCAACCCGCTGGGGGAAACGGTTCCCTTCGCGGTCACGTTCGACAAGCAGGGCAATCTGATCCTGGCCGAGAGCGCCGGCGCGCTCGCCGACTTCGAACTCCAGCCCACCGGCACGATCGCGCAGCTCGACGCGGTGCCCTCCAAACAGAAGGCCACGTGCTGGGTGGTGGAAGCGAAAGGGCACTTCTACACCTCCAACCCGGGCAGCGCGTCGCTGAGCACGTTCTCCTCGAGCGTCAAAGGACAGCTGCTGACGCTGCTCGGCGACACGCCCACTAAGGGCGGCACGGTCGACGCGGCGGTGAGCTCGGACGGGCGCTTCCTGTACGTGCAGACCGGCGCGGAAGGGCTCGTCGACGAGTTCGCGGTGGGCTCGCAGGGCGCGCTCACCGAAATCGGCACGGTCACCGTTCCCGAAGCCGTAGGCGGCGAGGGAATCGTCGCCGGGTAGCGACGAGAACGCCTTGCAGGTTGCGGCGCCCCTGTGGGCGCCGTAGCCTGCGCGGCGGACATGAACGGCATGCGCTGTGCGCCCCAACTCCCCCCAAGTCCACCGACACGCGCATGTGGCTGATGCCGGCGATCGTGGTGCCGGGTCGCGGCCGGCACCAGAGCGCCTCCAGCGACGAGGACGGCGAGCTGCTCGCGAGGCTGCGCGCCGGCGACGAGCAGGCGTTCGTGACGCTCGTTGCGCGTCACAACGCGTCGATGATGCGCCTGGCTGGGTCGTTCGTGTCCAACCGCGCGGTCGCGGAGGAGGTCGTCCAAGACACGTGGCTGGGGGTGCTGCGCGGGCTCGACAGGTTCGCCGAGCGCTCCTCGTTCAAGACATGGCTGCTATGCATCCTCGTCAACCGCGCGCGGAGCACGGGCGTGCGTGAGCGTCGCAGCGTGGCCGTCGGCGACGCCGGGCCGGTCGTGGACCGCTCGCGCTTCGACGCTTCCGGGGCGTGGATGTCCCCGCCCGAGCACTGGGTGGAGGACAGCGACGACCGCCTGCTCGCGCAGGGCCTGAGCGAGGAGCTGCGGGCTGGGCTGGAGGGTCTGCCGGCGCGCCAGCGCGAGGTCGTGATGCTTCGTGACGTCGACGGCCTCAACGGACACGAGGTGTGCGAAGTGCTCGACATCAGCGAAGCCAACCAGCGTGTTCTGCTGCACCGCGGGCGCAGCCACCTGCGCCAGGTCCTGGAAAACCGGCTGGGGAGCGTGAGTTGATGTTCTGGAGCAGACGCGAGCTGGTCTGCCAGCAGATGGTCGAGCTCGTCACCGACTACCTCGAAGGTGCGCTGTCGCGCTCGCAGCGGCGACGCTTCGAGGCGCATCTCGCCGGCTGCGAGCACTGCACCGAGTACCTGGAGCAGATACGTGCCACGATTCGCGTGACCGGCCGTCTGCGAGAAGAGGATCTGACGCCACAGATGCGCGAGGAGTTCACCGCCATCTACCGCCGCTGGCGCTCGGAAGGCGACTAGCGCCTCCACCGGCGCCGAGCGTCTCCCGCCTGCGCTAGCGTCTCGTTCCCGTGGCGAGCAGCGGACGGCCAGTCGCAGTCGGGCACCGATCTCGCACACGCCGGGCAGCGGTCGGCGCGCTGGCGCTCGTGCTGCTGGTGGCTGTGTTGGCGCGACGGGTGACGAGCGAGGCAACGCCGGCCCTGGCGATGCAGCGGACGCTGGCCCCGTTCATACGCATCCCCGGTCACGCGCCCACGCTCGCTTGGCCACGCGAAGGCCAGGCGGCGGTGGAGGTGGCCGGCGTGGGCAGCTTCGGCGAGGCAGGTGAGCCCGGTCCCGTGGCGATCGCGAGCCTGGCGAAGATGATGACCGCCTACCTGACCCTGAGCGAGCATCCGCTCGCCACCGGCGCCCAGGGCTTCACGATCACGATCACCCCAGCGCAGGTCACAGAACAGGGGCAGCGCGTGGCGCTCGGGGAGTCGACCGTGCCGGTGAGGGCCGGCGAGCGGCTCACCGAGCGCCAGGCGTTGCAGGCGCTGCTGCTGCCCTCGGCCAACAACATCGCCGCGCTGCTCGCCGCCCGCGACGCGGGCACGTTGCCCGCGTTCGTCGCGCGCATGAACTCCACCGCGCGCGAGCTCGGGATGTCGTCCACCGTGTACACCGACCCCAGCGGCTTCGACGCCAGCACCGTCTCCACCGCCGCAGACCAGCTGAAGCTCGCGCGCGTGGCGATGCGGCTGCCGGCGTTCGCGCAGATCGTTGACGAGCCGAGCGCGGTGCTGCCGGTCGCGGGTCGCGTCGCCAACTACAACGGCCTGCTCGACACGGACGGCTACGTCGGCGTGAAGACCGGCTCAGACGACGCGGCGGGCGGCTGCCTGGCGTTCGCCAAGCGCGTGTCGGTCGACGGCCGGCGCCTGACAGTGCTCGGCGTTGTCCTCGGCCAGCGACAGAGTCCGCTCGTGGAAGCCGCGCTCGCGAGCGCACGACGTCTGGGTGACTCGGCTGCGGCTGCGTTGCGCTGGGAGACGGTGCTACCCGCCGGCACGAGCGTGCTGCGCGCGAGCAACGCGGGCGGCGAGCAAACGACTGGTAGGACCGCAAGCGCGGTGCACGAGATCGGGTGGGCTGGCCTGGAGCTGCCGGTGCAGGTCGACACGCGCGCGAACCTCAAACGGGTCAGCGAGGGCGAGCGCATGGCAACGGTCACGGTCACGGGCGTCCACTCCCTGAGCATCGGCGCGGTGGCAGCACGCGCGCTCGCGGGACCGTCGCTGGGGTGGCGCTTGCGACACGTGCTGTAGGCCGCCCATCGGCACAGACGTGCGGGCGAGCTCGTGAGCTGGTGTCGCGCCCGCTCGATCGTTGATTCGACCATCTAGGCCGCAGCGCCGGCGGCGGACTGCGTGGTGCCGAGCGCTGGGCGCTCACCGCACAGCTCGAGCGCGAGCCGTCTCAGCAGCGCGGCAACCTCGGGCAGGCGGTCGGCGCTGTCGTCGGCGAGCGCCTCGGTCAAGAGCTCGCACCTGGCGCTGACCACGCGGTCTGTGTGCTCTCGGCCCGCGGCCGTCAGCTGCGGCGCGGGCTCGCCCGCGAACAGCCCGCGATCGGCCAGCTCCTGGGTCACCTCGGTGATGCGCTGCGCCGGCACGCCATCCTGCAGCGCGAGCGCGCGAGCGGTGTCGAAGCCGTGCTCGTCGATCCGCACCAGCGCCCACGTCGCGCCGGGGCTCAGCTGCACGCCGGCGCGCTGCGCGATGCGTTCCCTGAAGCGCGTGCGCTCCTCCAGCGTGGTGACACGGGTGAGCGAACGCTCGATCTCCGCGAGCGAGTCCGGCGCGCGTGGTGCCGCCAGGCTGTCGTCCAGGCCGGTGTTGGTGGCGGCGGCCGCACGCAGCGGGCGCTCCGGCAGCCACCAGCTCAGCGCGAACCCCACAAGGGTGACGCCGGCGGCCATCGCGAACACGGGAGTGAGCGCGTGCACATAGCCGTGCTGGTAGATGCCGCGTTCGAGCGCGGGAAGCCTCTCGACCTGAGCGCCGGTGAGGCGCGCGCCACGGCTCACTTCCACGGCGAGGCTGCCGTGCAGGGCACCGCGCAGGTAGCGGGTCAGCTGCGTCGAGAAAACCGTCCCGAACACCGCCGTGCCGAGCGAGCCGCCGATCCCGCGCAGCATCGTCACACCGGATGTCGCGGCCCCCAGCACGGAGTAGTCGACGGCGTTCTGTACCGCCAGCACGAGCACCTGCATGGTCGCGCCGAGGCCGAGACCGAGCACCAGCAGGTACACGGCCGCTGTCGCCGTGGGCGTGCCCACGTCCAACCGCGACAGCAGAGCCAGGCCGATGGTCATCAGCAGCGTGCCGACGATTGGGAAGATCTTGTAGCGGCCCAGGCGCGATATCAGCTGGCCCGAGGCGATCGACGTCGCCAGCAGCCCCACCATCATCGGCACCAGGTGCAGCCCGGCGGCGGTCGGCGAGTCCCCATCGACGGTCTGGAAGTACAGGGGCAGGAAAGTGACCGCGCCGAACAGGGCGAAGCCGACGATCAGCGACAGCCCGCCGGCGACCGCGAACACGCGGTCGCGCAGCAGCGACGGCGGCAGCACCGGCTCGCGCGCGCGCCGCTCGACGGCGAGGAACGCGACGATCAGCGCGACACCGAGCGCTCCCACCAGCACCACCTGCCCCGACCCCCACGCCCAGGTCGTGCCGCCGAGGCTGGTCACGAGCACGATCGCGCTGAGCCCGCTCGCCAGCAGCGCTGCGCCGAGGTAGTCGATCGACGGACGCCCGCGGGGAGCGGTGGCGGGCAGGGTGTAGCCGACCACCGCCAGTGCGACGAGCCCCACGGGAATGTTGACGTAGAAGATCCAGTGCCACGAGACGGCCTGCACGATGATGCCGCCAAGCAGCGGGCCGGCGACGCTCGCCACGCCGAACACGGCGCCGAACAGGCCCTGGTAGCGGCCGCGCTCGCGAGGCGGGACGATGTCGCCGATCACCGCCTGGGTGAGCACGATCAGGCCTCCTGCGCCGAGGCCCTGAACGGCGCGAAAGGCGATCAGCTCGGTCATGCTGCTCGCCTGGCCGCACAGAGCGGAGCCCGCGAGGAACACCAGCACGGCGCTCTGAAGGACGCGCTTGCGGCCGTACAGATCGCCGAGCTTGCCGTACAGCGGGATCACCGCCGTCTGCGCGAGCAGGAACGCGCTCGTGACCCACGACAGGCGATCGAGGCCACCCAGGTCGCCGACGATCGTGGGCAGCGCTGTGGCGACGATCGTCTGGTCCAGCGCGGCCAGCAGCACCACCAGCATCAGGCCCGCGAAGATCACGCGCACGCGCGAGGGGGCCACCGGGACGGACACCGGGGCTGAAGCTGCGACAGACATCAGCGCTCGACGTCAGCTGGCACGAGCCCGAACGGTAGCTGTCAGGCACCGAGCAGCGCGTCGCGCATGCTCGCGCCTGCGCGGAGGCGCTGCTGTACTCGAAGTCGCCGGTGCCGTCGCTCACGCTGAAGCTCATCGTCGATCCCTGCCAGCCGATCGCCAGTCGCTCGAGCAGGCGCTCGAAGCACGGGTAGTTGCGGTCGTTGAACACGACGAAGCCGGTGTCGACGTAGTGCGTCTGGTTGGGAGTGTCCACGCGCACGGTGTTGGCGTGCCCGCCGGCGTGGTCGCCTGCCTCGAACACCACCACATCGTGCGTCGCGTGCAGCATGTGTGCGACGACAAGGCCGGAGACGCCGGCGCCGACGACGGCGATCCTCATCTCACACGCCCCGCGCGCCGCGCCCGCTCATGCTCAGTCCTACGCGCGCACGTGCTTGGCGGATCACCGTGCGGGGAGCGAAGTTCAGCTTGCTGTGGGGCATGGTCGCGCACATCGGCGTGGCCGCCGAGCGCGCCGAGGATACCCTCGGAGGGCTACGCTTCAACGGCCAAGACGCAGCGCAACGCCAAAGGAGTGCAGATGAGCAACCGCACGTTCGTGATCGGGGTCGGCATGTCCAAGTTCGACAAGCCCGGAACCAAGGAGGGCGATTACCCCGATTGGGTGCTGGAGGCTGGTTCGCGCGCGCTTGGTGACGCGGGCGTCCCGTATGAGAGCGTGCAGCAGGCGTTCGCGGGCTACTGCTACGGCGACTCGACCTACGGTCAGCGTTCGATCTACGGGCTCGGACTGACCGGGATCCCGGTCGTCAACGTCAACAACAACTGCTCCACCGGCTCGAGCGCCCTGTTCCTCGCACGACAGGCCGTCAAGGGGGGGCTCGTGGAGTGCGCGCTGGCGGTGGGCTTCGAGAAGATGGAGCGTGGCTCGCTCGGCATGAAGTACACCGACCGCACGCCTGCGATGGACAGGCACATGCAGCGCATGTTCGAGCTGCGCCCGCCGGAGTCCTCGCCGTTTGCCCCGCAGATGTTCGGTAACGCCGGGCGCGACCACATGAGCAAATACGGCTCCACGCCCGAGCACTTCGCGTGGATCGGCTGGAAGAACCACAAGCACTCGGTCAACAACCCGTACGCGCAGTTCCAGGACGAGTACTCACTGGATGACATCAAGGACGCGAAGATGATCCACGACCCCTTGACCAAGCTTCAGTGCTCGCCCACGTCCGACGGCGCAGCGGCGGCAATCGTCGCGAGCGAGCGCTTCGTCGACGAGCACGAGCTGTGGGAGAAGGCGATCGAGATCGCCGGCCAGGCGATGGTCACGGACCTATCCTCGACGTTCGACGAGAGCGCCGACTGCATCACGATCGTGGGCTACGACATGAGCCGGCAGGCCGCGCGCCAAGCCTACGAGGAGGCCCAGCTGGGGCCGGACGACGTCCAGGTGGTCGAGCTGCACGACTGCTTCAGCGCGAACGAGCTGATCACATATGAGGCGCTTGGGCTCGCCGAGCAAGGCCACGGCCACGAGCTCGTGGACGCGCACGACACCACCTACGGGGGGCGTTGGGTGGTCAATCCATCGGGCGGCCTGATCTCGAAGGGCCACCCGCTCGGTGCGACCGGACTGGCGCAGTGCAGCGAACTGTGCTGGCAGCTGCGCGGCGAGGCGCAAGCCCGACAGGTGGACGGAGCGCGCGCGGCCTTGCAGCACAACATCGGGCTGGGCGGCGCCGCGGTGGTGACGCTGTACACGCCGGCTGGCGCTAGTTGACGGCTTCGACGGCCACGCTCAGCTCGACCAGGCCAACACCCAGAGCGCTCGCAACCCGGCGCACGGTGTCCCATCCGGGAGCAGTTTGCCCAAGCTCGATCCGCGCGAGCGCGCTCGCGGTAACGTCGGCGCGAAATGCGAGCGCTTCGCGGCTGAACCCGCGTTCCTCACGCATCCGCCGTAGCGTGGTGGCGAGCGCCGGATCGGGCGTCGGGGTGCGACTCATGCCAAGCCGGCGCGCGCCACGACGGCTGCCGTCGGGAGAAGGCCCCAGGCTCTGCGAGGCGCGCGGCGCCGGCGCAACTGCGGGTCGAAGGCGCAACTGCGGCTCACGCTTCGGTATGGGGCGAGGGCCGGCGCTCCTCGGGTACGGAGAGGCCTGCGACAAGGTCGTCGATCCCCACGCCGAGACCCTCAGCGAGGATCATCAGCGTGGTCAGCCGCGGCTCGACCGTGCCCTGCTCGATTTTGCCGATCTCCGTGCGATGCAGCCCTGTCGCATGCGACAGGCGTTCCTGGGAGTAGCGCGGGCTTTTCGCGAGACGCACGCGACGAACGTTCGCTCCGAAGCCGGCAAGGAAGCGGGCGAGCTCGGCCTTGTAGGCAGTCATGGTGCTCATCGCCCCACTCTTCCTGCCGCCGGGTAGGAATGCGACTGATGTCCAAGTGGCACTTGCCCGACCGACGGATGGACATCTGCCACTTGCTCTGCCGGCGGCTCCCTGACTTCCACTCGCCAGAGAGGTCGAACGCTATCTGCCACTCGTCGCGCTGGCGGACGATCGTCTGCAAGCGTGGCGAGCGATCCCGCTATGCCGGCATCGCAGGTCAGGACGCTCGCATCCATACGAACATATGTTCGCATATTGTTCGCGACGCCGCGCCCACGCCGTCGGTGGCGGCGAGCGCTGGCCCGAGGCGTATCAGCTCAGGCCGAGGCCTGCAAGCGTGTGCGCGGCGACGGCCTGGAATCGCGCGAGGTCGGCGTATGGCCGGGCGATCAGCATCGCGCCCTGGAGGACGGAGAGCACCGCGCGGGCGGCGTCCACAGGTGCCCCGTCGAAGGACAGCGTCCCCAGCGTTCGGCCGTCGGCGAGCACGTCTGCCAGCCAGCTCGTGTTGTCCTCGAGGAAGCGCAGGACCGCCGCGCGCATCGCCGGTGGCAGCGTCTGGTATTCGGCCGCGAGCATCCCGCACAGGCACATGCGCTGTTCGCGCAGGACGTCCGCGTACAGGCCTGCATACGCCTCGAGCTTGGCGGTGGGCTGCGAGGGAGCGGCGTCGAGCCTGCGCAGCGCGTCCATGAAGCGGGCTGAGTAGCGCTCGATCAGTGCCTCTCCGAGCTCGGCCTTGCTAGCGAAGTGGTAGTGGAGCGCGGCCTTCGTGACGCCTAGCTCGGCTGCGATGTCGGCATAGCTGAAGCCGTTGTAGCCCTGCTTCTGCACTAGTCGCTCGGCGACGTCGAGGATCCGCTGCGCGGTCGCCGGCGGCGTCTTCGTTGGGGTGACAGCCATGTCGCTCATCCTCGCAAAGATCAGGTGGCCCGGCCTTGACAACCAACCTACTAGTAGGTAAGAATAGCGACCTCGCGGGCGACCTGAGAGACCACCGGGTTGCGACGCAGAGCACCAAGCACAGAGGCCTATCCCCGATCTGAAAGGTGGAGCCCCATGGCACGCATGATTGCGGACTGCCGTCGCTTCGAAAGCGACAACAACTGCTCGCTGACGATCATCGGCGAGGAGGACGAGGTGATCACAGCGGCGGCGCAGCACGCGGTGGCGACGCACGGCCATCAAGACACGCCGGAGCTGCAAGCACAACTGAGGACATTGCTCGAGCCCGAGGCGACCTACGTGGTGGGCGCACGCGCGCCGGTGCCGTTCCCGGGCTGAGAGCCGCCTCAGCTCGCGAGGCAGCGAGCGCAGGGCGCTTGCAAGTCAGCGGTCGTTCCAGCCGGCGCCGGTTGTCTCGTACTCCTGGACCCGTGCCCGCATCAGCGCCTTCAGCAGCGCGGTCGGCAGCTCGCGGTCATACGGGAGCTTGATGAAGCCCGCGCCGGCGTCGTAGCCGGCGGCCTCGACCGCGGCCTGCTGGGTCGCGAAGAAAGGCGGCGGGAACCGCAGCGAGCAGTGGTTCTTGAAGTTCTGAAGCATCCACAGGCTCGTGTTCTCGCCGCGCACGTAGACCGGCAGATTCCACTTCAGTGTCTCCCGTGCATCCGCGTCGGCAGCGAGGCTCAGCGCCCTCAGTGCCTCGAGGTGCGGCCGCTGGACGTCGTTCAGCTGCGCGAAGAAATCATCGACGCTCGAGCGCCTGGGCATCGGCATGGCGTCAGCCTACCCCCGCGGCGACGGAAGTCCGTCGGCGCAGCGGTCCTGGAGTCGCGCTAGCAGGTGCGTAGGAGCCCGCTCAGCTCGCGAGCACAGACGCGAGCTTCTCCAGCTGGCTGCTCCATCCGGCCCGCGCCAAGTCGGGCAGCTCCTGCGCGCAGATCATGCGCGACGTGATGACGATCCTCGTGCGGCTTTCGCCGAGGTCGATCAACTCGACGGTCGTCTCACCGGACTGGATCATCGGATGGTCTGAGCTGTCCTCGCCGAACGACAGCCGCTCGGGCGGCTCGACGACCCGAAAGTGGCCGTCACTCGGGTACTCCTCCCCGTCCGGTCCCACCATGGTCAGCCGCGCGACTCCACCCGGGCGCAGGTCGTACTCGATTTTCTCCCGCGGCGTGGTGAAACCCTCCGGTCCCCACCAGCGCGCCACCTCGTCCGGATCGGTCCACATCCGCCAGACGAGCTCCCGGGGCGCGTCGAGCTCGCGCTCGATCACGATCGTGTGCTCAGCCATCTCGAACTGCTCAGCCATCGCTGTCTGCCTTTCGTTGTATGTCCAGGAGACGATCGGCGAGGCGGTCCAGGCGACCCTCCCAGAGCTCCCGGTACTGCTCGAGCCAGTCGGCGAGGTCGCGCAGCGGCTCGACCTCGAGTCGCGACGGCCGTAGCTGCGCGGTTCGTCCACGCGTGATCAAACCGGCCCGCTCGAGCACGCTGAGGTGCTTTGAGACCGCCTGCACGCTGAACGGGAACGGCTCCGCGAGATCGTTGACGGTGACCTCGCCGTCGTCGGCCAGGCGCGCGAGGATCGCCCGGCGCGTCGGGTCCGCGAGAGCGGCAAACGTGAGGCTGAGCTGGTCGGTCGCCATTTCTTTCCATCCAAGCGGTTTATCAACCGTGTTGTTGAATGATAGCGCGATGGGACGGCTACGCTGCACCCGACATGGCCTACGACGCAGACCTCGCCAACCGCCTGCGCGAGCAGCTTGCCGATCACGACGGCGTCAGCGAGAAGGCGATGTTCGGTGGGCTGGCCTTTCTGTTGAACGGCAACATGGCGATCTCCGCATTCAGTCGCGGCGGGCTGATGCTGCGGGTGGGACCGGACGCGGTCGAGGAGGCGCTGTCGCGACCGCACGCGGAGGCGATCGAGATGCGCGGCCGGCCGATGCGGGGCTGGGTCCATGTGGCAGCCGACGGCGTGAAGACCAAGCGCCAGCTCGCGGCGTGGGTGCGCCGCGCGATCGAGTTCACCGGGACTTTGCCGCCAAAGCGGCGCTGAGGCGCCTGGCGCCTATTGCGTGCGGGGAGCCGTGCTGAGCGAGGTCTCCAGCGCGGCGGTCTCATCGTCGGTCAGAGTCCTGCGGATCGTGTCCGCGGTAGAGCGCTCGCCGAGCGCCCCGAGCAGTTCGTCCACCTCGGTTGCCGGCGCGATCATGACGAGCGCCGACGACGACGGCGCTACGGCCTCGCGCAGTTGCGCGGCGAGCGACTCGGGCTCGTCCTCGACGTCCGGCTGACCGCCGACGTGGGCGCCCACCAAGAGCCCGAGCAGCAGTCCGAGGGCGATTCCGGGCGGACCGCCGAGCGCACCGATCAGGCCGCCGGTCACGCTGCCCTCGCCTGCGCCCTTCTGCGAGACGCGATCAGACTCGTCGATGTCGAGGTAGTGGCCTGCATACACGCCGCGAAGCAGCAGCCGCCCGTTGTGATGGCGTTCAACGAAGCCGACGTCACCCGTCCACCGAGGCAGTGGGCGCCGAGGATCTTCCGGGGTCGCGCCGTCTCGCGCAGCGGCAAAGCGCTCGACGGCCGTGCCCTCGCCGTGGAACCGGACGACCGCCAGATCGAGGCTCATGAAAGTGAACGTTACCCACTGGCGTGCCAACGTGTGGCTCCCCGACGACGCAACGCGGACATAGACTTCCAGCCCAGCGCAACGGTGTGCCGCCACAGACAGCGGGGAGATCCACGATGGCGATCGTGCAGCACGATGTCCAGGTCAAGGTCTCGCCTCAGGAGACGATGGCGCTCCTGAGCGATGCGGGTCGATGGCCGGACTGGTATCCGGGCATGACCGAGATCGAGATCGCCGCTCCGTTCCCGGAACAAGGGGGCAGGGTCACGTTCAAGGTGAAGTCGGCGGGCATCTCCATGTCGATCACCGAGACGGTTCTCGAGTACCAGCCGGGGAAGCTCCAGCTTCTCCAGATGGACGGCATGTTGTCCGGGCGCGCTCGCTGGGAGCTAGCCCCTGAGGGCGATGGAACACGGCTGACCACGACGTTTGACTACGCGCTGCCGGGCGGCGTGTTAGGCAAGATCGCTGATGCGCTGATCGTCAAGCGCATCAACGCCAAGAGCCTCGACGACGCTCTCCACAACTTCAAGGGGCTCGTAGAGCGGAACTAGGTCTTGTCTGCCCGGCTCCGGCCGGGGCGATTGCCCGGGAGGCCGATCCAGGCGCCACAGCTCATGGCGTCGCCTCCCAGAGGACATTCGCGGCAACCAGAAGGCGCGCCACGGGCTACTCCTCAGCCGCACCGGCCTGTCAGGCGCCGTAGATGCCGCCATTGTGCTTGGCGGACCAGTCGAGTCTGCCTTCGAACCCGGCCGCTCGTTTCAATTCGGCGTGGCGGACATCGTCAGCAACGCCTTCGGATTCGACCGCCAGCCCAGCGCCGAGGAAACTGCCGAGACCTCATTCAGCGCGATCGATGGCCTCCGCAGTGAAGCCCTCACGTCGCGCGGCCGCCGCGAGTCGCTCATCGAGAGTGACGATACCCAGGGACGCCGGCTGACCCTCGGCAGCGATGAGGGCTGCGGCCAGCTGAAGCGCGTCGGCCGCCCGCAGCGGATGGACGCGGAGAAGGCGGCGAGCGACGCTTCGCACCGCCACGACCGGCTGCACCTCGTTCCAGCTTTCGGCCAGCAGGTCCAGGCGCTCGAGGGCGCCCGTCAACGCCGTGTCCGTCAGCGCGCCGTCGCGTTCCAGCCTGGCGAGCGCCGACACACACTCGACCTCCGTCGCCCACCAGACACACATCACAGGGTCCTCCTCGGCAATCACCCGCATCGCGTCCGTGCTCGCCTCGGTGACGGTAAGCGGGATAATTGCCGAGCTGTCCCAGTACCTCAACGGCCCTCGCGTCTCTCATCGAGGATCGCCGCCACGGCGCTCGCACCAGGTCGCAGGCTTGGAGCCTCCTTTGCCAGCAGGTCGATAGCCGGCGGCTTGCGCGCGGCCCGGACGCTACCCGCCCGTTCCAGGCGCGCGATCCTTCCCTCGGCGTCGGGGGCGCCACTGACGGCGGACTCCAGCCGCGCGACCGGAGTTCCTCGGTCGACGATCAGAACGGACTCGCCGCTGCGCACCTGATCGATCAGTGCGCTGAGCCGGTTCTTCGCTTCAGTGATCGTTGCCACCAGCATGAGAGCCAGAATAGCCGAGACGCTCCAGCTATTCAAGCTTTTCATGGAGACGGTGGGCTCGACATCTGCGAAAGCATCCGCCGCAAGCAGCACTGCGGAGCCGATTACGCCATCTTCGGTGGCTCTCCTCCCAGCCGCTCTTCACGTCAGCCAGGTACCCGCAATCCGGTAGCTCCGGGATCGCCCCAGGACGGCGTTGGCGGCTTGTAGGCCGGAGATCGTAGCCGCCTCGATGCAGCCCGCGTTCAGACCATTGTCCGTCCAGTCGCCGGCGAGGAGGACGTTGTCGTATCCACTCTCGTCGGCGCGGAGCCGGTGGGCATCGCTTCCCGGCGCACACTGCACGTAGCGGTCGGATGGGTCGATGTTGGCTAGACAGAGCTGGGGATGTGCCGGCGAGCAGGTCGACGTGGGACAGGAGGTCGACCTTGAGATCGGTGGCGAGCCGGTCGAGGATCGCCGCCGTGAACATGCCCTTATAGCCGCCACCGTCCAGCGAGAGGATGCGGAATGGAGCCGACGCCCCTCCATCCTCCTGGTCGAAGGCTGCGACGAGATCGGGCGAGGGCTTCAGCTGAGTGCGCTCCATGCCGATAGGATACCAAAGTCTACAAGCACCACAATCCCACTATTGACAACATAGTGTATATTAGCTATATGGCCAATACAGGACACAAGGTGGCTATAGTGCAGCGTCCCCAAAGACGCGTCTGTGGAGGTGACCGATATGCCAACGAAAGAGTTCTTGAACGTGCGCGAGACAGCGAGCGAGTTGAACGTGCACGAGAACACCGTGCGCAATCTCGAGAAGCGAGGTCAGCTGAAGGCGATCAGACTCCCCGGATCGGGCTTCCGTCGTTTCCGCAAGGAGGACATTGAGCGGATGCGCAAAGAAATGTGGAGCCAGTTCGCGCCCGACACCGAGATGCCGGACACCCCGCGTCGACCGAGCAAGCGGGCACCCTTGACCGACGAGGACTACGAGAACTAGCTTTCCGTCCCGCCACGCAGCTACGTTGGCTGCGTGGCGCTCTCCGACTGGGAGCCAAGACCTCCCGATACCGACTACTACGCCGAGCGGACCGACTACGTCCGGATGGGCGACCTGTTCCAAGAGGTGCCCCTCGGTTATCCGTGGCCGCCCGATGCCGTCGGTCACGACGCCGGACGTCGAAAGTTCCTCTCGGGACCGTTCGAGGCCGGCTTCGGCATGCTGCTGTCGCCGAGCTGCAGCATGATCGCTCAGGGAGCTTCGGGCTACGCCCACCCGGTGCGGATGATCGCGCCCGTCCTACCGCTACAAGAGCTCGTTGACCGTGGTGTCGTCAAGAATGAGTCGGTCGCGGACCTTCGCGTCTACGACCACCTCGTGAACTATTTCTACCTACCGGCGATCGAGTCGGCCCGGATGCCCGAGAGCCTCGCGCTGCTCTACTCGTCTATCACGATCCACCACGACTACCTCAAGGAGCGACGGATCGGGCAGCTTGCCGCCCCGGCGGCAATCCATTTGAAGTACAAGCTCACCGCACTGTTCGCCGGCGAGCGCTTTTCGCACGACGACTTCCGCGACGAAGTCGGCTAAGCAGCCTCTGGCTCGGGCTCACGAATGTAGGGTCTGCCCTCGTCGTCCCAGATGACGCTGCCCTCAGCGCAGTAACCGCCGCGCCCACTTCCGCACAGAAGCCGGAATCTCATGGGTTCCACCCGCTGATCGGGCAACACCGGAAGACCAAGCACCTCGTCCCATCCCACGAGGCCGTGGTTTCCGGGATTGAAGAGGATTGCCTTGGGCGCCTGCTCACACTCAGCCGCGTGAGCCTCGTGCGCTGCGCGGATGCGGTCAAGCATCTCGATCTCAAGCTCCATTCGGCCTGGGATTGTGCCGGACTCGCGGGACGTACACATGCCCGACTGAACGAATGCCGCAGTTGCTTCGTCGAGTGCCGGCGCTAGAGGATTAGCGATCGTCGGTCCTCGATGCGTCGGGAGGCATGATCGCTGCCGCACGAACGCCAAGCCCGTCCGCGAGCGCCATCAGCCCGTCGTAGCGTGGATCGAGTTCGCCAGCTTCGATCCTCACGAGGCGTCGGCGCTTGAAGCCGGCAGCCTCGGCGAGTTCGGCCACACTCATGCCTTTCTGCTCCCGAGCGGCGCGAACCATGCACCCGAACGCGATCAAATCGGGGGCAGGAGCCGTCTTGTCGGTGGTCGCGTCGGCGTCGAGATCGGGTTCGCCGGCTTCGATCCTTTCAAGGCTGCGTAGCGGGATGCCCGAGGCGTCGGCAAGCTCCCTCGCGCTCATGCCTTTCTGCTCCCGCGCCTCAATGACGGCGAACCCAAGCGCGACGAGCCTGTCCTTCGCGGCCGTCGCAGCGTTCAGCCTGCTCCTTGCTCTCGTTCTCGTTGCGTGAGGTTCCTTTCCGGGCTGGGCTTTCGGGTGGCGTGCGCCACAGGCACGATTGGCGCGAGGCGGTAGCCGATGCCGAAGGCCGCGCACACCCACCCGTTCGCGCCGGCAGCGGCGAGCTTGCGGCGAGCTTGCGGCGAAGCCGGCTGGCATGGGAGTCCACGGTGCGTGTCCTGCCGGGGCACTGGTATGACCAGACCGCGCGCAGGATTTCTTGCTTCTCGTGGACCCGCGTGGGTTCTCGCGCTAGGTGCACGAGCAGCGCAAACTCGCGCGGTCGAAAGCTCAACGGGTACACCAGCGAAGGTGGCGGTGCAAGCCAGCGTGTCCACCGTGAGCAGGCCGTGCGACAGCACGGCGGCGCCATTGATGAGGCTGTGCCGGCGACGCATGAGCGTGCTCACCCGCGCGAGCAGCTCGGCGTAGCCGAGAGGGTGGCGCGTCACGTCATCAGCACCGGCGTAGAACGCGCGTAGCAAGCTGGTCGTCGTCTCGCTGCTCGTGCTCATCCACAAGACCGGCAGGCTCCCGGCGCCCGGCGCGAGCGCATCGGCTCGCAGCGCTCGCAGCATTTCGAGTCCACGGGCGGGTGCCATCCCGAAGATGACCAGATCGACCTGTCCCGGTTCGCAGCGCTCGGCCAAGGTCCGGGGATGACTCGCTCGCTGGACCTGGTAGCCGTCCTGTTCAAGCTCGCCGATCAGCGCGGCATTCGCGCGTTCCTCGCCATACACGAGCAACACGCCTCGGAAGCCCGGCGCGTACCCATATGGGCGCTGCTGCTGCTCGTGGCGATCGAGGACCAAGCTGCTTCCTTCCCGCACCGAGGAAGGGACGCGCCCACGAGCACGCCAATGGCGATCCGTAGCTGAGCGGACTACGGTTGTCGTGGCATCGAAGGCGCGACCCTTCGGTGCTACGGCCGGGCGGGCGTTAGCGCGCTCGTCCGGCCACTCGGTTGTCTTGGACTGCGCGCCAGAGCAGAGCAGAACCCGCGCCCGATCTCAAGAGGCGTCCGCTCGTCGCCTTTCCGGGCGTCCTGATCGAGGACTTACGTCCGTGTCAGCGGCGTGTCAGTGATCTGTCAGCACTTCGCGAAACCAGCGGGCCCATGGACGCGATCCGCAACGGGCGCGCCAGGCCGGCTCTCGCAGGCAACGGTGGGCTGCTCGGCGGGGCGGCGTCCGAGGTCGCGGTCCTTGAGGCGGTAGCTGTCGCCCTTGAGGGAGAGGATCTCGGCGTAGTGGACGAGTCGGTCGATCATCGCGACGGCGACGGCGTCGTCGCCGAAGATCTCGCCCCACGCGGAGAATGGCTTGTTGGAGGTGACGATCAGGCTCGCGCGTTCGTAGCGGCGGGAGACGAGCATGAACATCAGGTTCGCGGCTTGTGGGTCGAACGGGATGTATCCGATCTCGTCGCAAACCAGGAGTGGGTAGCGCTCGAGGCGACGCAGCTCGTCCTCGAGGCGGCCTTGGCGTTGTGCGTCGGCGAGCAGGGCGACCCACTCGGTGGCGGTGCGGAACAGCACACGCTGCCCGGCGAGACACGCGCGGATCGCGAGCGCGATCGCGAGGTGCGTCTTGCCTGTGCCGGGTGGTCCGAGCAGGATCACGTTTTCCTTGGCGTGCAGGAAGTCGAGCTGCCCGAGATGCTCGATGACTTGCTTTTTGATGGAGCGCTGGAAGGTGAAGTCGAACTCCTCGAGCGTCTTGCGAGCTGGGAACCTGGCGGCTTTGATCCGCAGCTCGCCGCCGGAAGCGTCCCTGGAGGCGATCTCGGTGGATAGCAGCGCTTCTGTGAACCGCTCGTAGCTCCATTCCTCTGAGCGTGCACGCTCGCTAGAGCTTCGACATCGAGCGGGCGGCCGCGGGGGCCTTCATTGCGCGAAACAGGTGCGTGAGCTCGGCCGTGCTGCTCACGCGATCTGCCGGTCATAGACGGCGAGTGGGCGCTGCTCGACGAGCGGCTCGCTCTCGCTGTCGTGGTTGTCCTCGCCATGGCGATCACGCAACGCCCGGGCGTGCTCCAGCGCGGTGATCGTGCGGTTCTTAGCGAAGCTGCGCTCGTGCGAGCAAGTCAGCTCCCCGGTGTCGAGCGCGACCGCCGTGACCTGTCGCTGTGAAACTCGAACCTCCACCCGCCGTCCCACGAGGCGGGGGTCCAGCGAGTAGTCGCTGGTGTCGACACGAACGTGCGGGTCAGGTGGCACCCGGGTCACCCAGCGCTGGTCGACGTCGGGCTCCTGCCCGGGCAGCTCACGCATCACCTGGAGCTCCTCGGCAAGCCGGTCGACCGGGCGGGCACGCAGCGTCTTGTGGGTGCGGGCGTTGGCCTTCGCAAACCACGCGTCGAGCTGCAGCTGGAAGTCGAGCGGGTTCGCGAAGTGCCGGCCGGGCTCGAAGTTGCTCTCCATATACCCCAACGCACGATCCCCCGCGTCGGCGTGCGCCGCTACCCCGACAGGCCGATGAGCGGCCACGCCGCGCACGACTGGTGGTATCGCTGCCTCGCCACCGCCGGCATCGTCGCGCCGGGCACGACCAGCGGCGAGAAGATGCACAAGAGCCGCCACACAGCTGGGCAGCGTGTGCTCGACGCCACCGGCAACCTCAAGGCCGTCCAAAAGCTCCTCGGCCACGCCTCGATCCAGACGACCGGCGACATCTACGCCGACTGGGACATCGACCAGCTCGCCGCCACGATGGCCGACGTGCTCGCCGCCGACGACGAGGACGAGAACGCGCCCAAATCACCCGATTCGCAATCGTTCCCCCCGTCCCCGCCGCAAAAACCTGTCATTTGCAGTGGAAACGAGGAATCAGTGGAGACGGTGGGAATCGAACCCACGTCCGTAATCGCGTGAAGATGGCTTCTACGAGCGTAGCCGGCGCTCTGATCTCATCCCCTGCGCGCCTCGCCGGCGGGGTTGCTGGGGACCAGCCTCCTAAGGTGTTCCCGGCTTGGCGGAGGCGGACCGCACCGGGTGAGCCTGCTTTCTGATCCCGGCCTTCCCCGCCGCAGGCGAGCGGGGCCCGAGACCTCACGGCTTAGCTATTGACTAAGCGGCGAGGGCGTATACGTGAGTATCCGCACTTATTGTTTTCCCGGGTGTTTTACGAGGCCGCCCGGGACCTCGACTCGCCACCACCCCCACGAGCCGACCACGTCGAAGCCTGTCGTCCCCGGGAATGCTTGCCCCACCAGTGTAGCCTCGACGCGCTCGCGCCAACTGCTCGCGCGCGTCAGGCACCATCTCCGCTCCGCGATCGAGGCACCCCGATGCGGCGCTTGCGCGAGCGTGTGGCGCTTAACGAAAGTGACGCGGTTCCAAGCCGCCTTGAGGGACCCGCCTGGCCGGGCCGGTGGGCCCTTCCCGGTGGGTGGCGCGGCCTCACACCTCGTGGCCTCGCTCTTTGCGGCTCGGTTCCGCGTCTGGGTGAAACGTAGCTCGCGCGCCAGCCGCCTGCAACCCCGCTGGACGTTTGATGGCGCACGTTCCGAGGAAAGATGATCCGTGCGCGAGCGCGTCCGGCACGCGGCGCCGCCGACAGCCTTGATGTGAGCGCGCAAACGGCTCGGCAACCGGCTCGATCCGTTAGGCGAGGCTTAGAACTGCTGCCACAATGGAGCAATGGAGAACTCTGAGCTGTCGCTGCCAACGCCCGCGGCGAGCGTGCCGAGGCCACCGGCGTTGCCCGGTGCGTATCCCACGAACTCCCAGACGCCTGACGAGAACCCATTCGCAGGGCAGCCGAGCCGACCGCAGCCGATCCGAACGGCACGCAAACGCATCGGTAGCGCGCTGGCGGCGATCGGCGCGCTGATCGCGAAGTTCGGCGTGGCGCTGAAGGCGCTGATCGTCGCGCTCCCCAACCTCAAGCTGCTGGCGACAGCGGGCACGGCGCTCGTGTCGGTGGCCGCCTACAGCCTGTTCTTCGGCTGGGAGTTCGCAGCGGGCTTCGTGGTGCTGCTGTTCGTGCATGAGATGGGACACGTGATCGCGCTGCGCCGCGAGGGGATCAAGGCGAGCGCGCCGATGTTCGTGCCCTTCATGGGGGCCGCCATCTTCACGCGCTCGCTCGGCGACAACGCGCTGGCCGAGGCGCGTGTTGGCCTCGCCGGCCCGATCTTGGGCAGCCTGGGCGCAGCGGCGGTCGCGCTGGTCGGCGAGTTGACCGGCAGCTCGCTGCTGATCGCGCTCGCGTACTTCGGGTTCTTCATCAACCTCTTCAACCTGCTGCCGGTGGTGCCGCTGGACGGCGGGCGCGCAGCGGCGGCGATGAGCCCGTGGATGTGGTTCCTGGGCTTCGGCGTACTGGTTGCGCTGGCGTTCCTCGACCCCGGCAACCCCATCCTGTTGATCATCGTGATCTTCGCCGGCTTCCAGACCTGGCATCGCTGGCAGCAGCGCAAAACGCGCTCGCTCCAGCAGGCCGCGTACTATCGCGTGGCGCCCCGGCACCGGCTGATGGTGGGCGCGGTGTACGTGGGGCTGATCGCATTGCTGGTATTCGGGATGCACGAAACGCACATCCTGAACAGCGCCGGCCACAGCTTCGGCTCAATCTAGGGTCATCACCGCCGCGCTTCGCGCAGCCCGCGTTCAATGTCGCGTCTGGAGTCGCGCTCGCGCAACGTCTGGCGCTTGTCGTAGACGTCCTTGCCGCGGGCCAGCGCGATCTCAACCTTGGCGTTTGCGCCGGAGAAGTAGATGCGCGTAGGCACCAGCGTCAGCCCGCGCTCGGCTGCGCGCGCGGCGATGCGGTCGATCTCGCGCCTGTGCAGCAGCAGCTTGCGTGGCCGCTCTGGGTCGTGGTTTTCGCGCGACGCGGGCCCGTATGGCGGGATGTGCACGGAGTGCAGCCACAGCTCGCCGTCGCGGATCGCTGCGTAGCCATCCTTCAGCTGCGCGCCGGAGGTGCGCAGCGCCTTGACCTCCGTCCCCTCGAGCACGATCCCGCTCTCGAAGCGCTCGAGCAGGTTGTAGCGGTGGGAGGCGTAGCGGTTCGAAGCGACGTCGCCGGCGCCGACCTTGCGCTTGCCCTTGCCCTTTGCCATCGCTAGTCAGGGGCTCGGCGCCACAGCAGGCCGGCGTCCCCATTCCTCTCTCATATTCGAGTACACGCTGTTGCTTTGACCGTAACGCAGCCGCGACCCGTGCGCTCCTCGATGCAGCCGGAGGGCGTCCCCAAGCGGCCGCGCCGGCTCAACTCGCAGGCTCCAGATCGACGCGACCGCGAATCGTGTCCACGCGCCCGACGCAGACGCGCGCGGGGTCGCCGAGGCGGACCGTCGAGCCGCTGCGCTCGCCGTGGAGGATCGTGCCGAACTCCCCCAGCTCCCACCACTCGCGCGCACCGTCGCGCGCCGTCGCCCGTAGCAGGCGCACGGGCAGCATGCCCTCGAAGGTGTATGCGGCGCCCGCCGCGCTCGCTTCAGCCCCGAAGGCGATGAACGCGCCCGCGGAGATCAGCCCGGTGATCTCGCCGGCGAACGCCTGCTCGCGCCCGCCCGCGCGCAGCACGCGTTCGAGCACGAAGCAGCGCGCCACGTCGTCGGCGTCACGCTCGATCAGCATCGCGTCACGCTCGCGTTCGGAGGTCCACGCGGCCAGCTCGGCCAGCTCTCCCCCACGTGGCGCGCTGTCCTGGCCGCCGAGCGTGGAGATCAAAGCGCGGTGGCAGACGAGATCGGGGTAGCGGCGGATCGGCGAGGTGAAATGGCAGTAGCAGCGCGAGTGCAGGCCGGCGTGGCCAAGGTTGGTGGGCGAGTAGTAAGCCTGCATCAGCGAGCGCAGCACGAGCGCCCCGAACGCGCGGCGCCCGCGGCCGCTGCGGCGAACGTAGGCGTCTACCGCCTGTGAGATCTCCCCCACCAGCTGGGCTGCCTGCGTGGCGGACATGTTTCTCGGCAGCGGGGGCGTGGGCACATCGAGCGAGGCGAGCTGATCTGCCAGGCGCACGACACGCTCGGGCTCCGGACGCTCGTGCACGCGGTACAGACAGGGCACGGCACCATCGCGCAGCCGCGTTGCGACCGCCTCGTTGGCCGCGATCATCAGGTGCTCGATCAGGCGATGGGACTCGGTCTGTGCGCGCGCCAGCACGGCGACCGCGTTGCCGTCCTCGTCGAATTGGAACTCGGGCTCCACGCTGTCCAGCGCGAGCGCGCCGCGGCGCTCGCGCTCGCCTGCAAGCTCGCCCGCCGCCTCGCGCGCAACGCCAAGCGCCACCGCCCACGGAGCCGCTGGAGACTCAGCCCCAGCGAAGATGCGGTCGACGCGCTCGTAGTCGAGGCGGATGTCCGAGCGGATCAGCGAGCGGTGAAAGGCGGCGCGCGTGACGCTCGCGCCGTGCAGCTCGAGCTCGACGGTCACCGCCGCACGATCCTTGCCTGGCACCAGCGAGCAGGCGTCGCTTGAGAGCGAGTGCGGCAACATCGGCTCCACGGCGCCCGGTACGTACACGCTGGTGGCGCGCCTGCGCGCCTCGCGATCGAGCAGCGAGCCCGCTGGTACGTGCGCGGCCACGTCGGCGATGTGCACCCACAGGCGCACCGCGCCCCCGGCACCCTCGATCCGTTCCGCGGAGATCGCGTCATCGAAGTCGCGCGCGCTGGCAGGATCGACGGTGAACGTCGCCAGCTGGCGCAGATCACGCCGCTTCTCGAGCGAGCGCGCCACGCGCGCGCCCGCCGCCTGCGCTTCAGCCTCGACCGCCTGGTCAAAGCCGCGCGCGAGCCCACGGTCGAGCAGCAGCGCCTCGATCACGTCCGCGGCCACCTCAGGGCGCCCGAGCCGACGCAGCACGCGCGCTCCCGACCCGCGCGTGGCCACCTGCACGAGCACCATCTCGCCGGCGCTCGCGTGCACTCGGCCCCCGCCGCGAGCGGGACCGAGCGTCACGCGCGTGTGCCCCGCGCCGTGCGAAGGGCCGGAGGACGCGTCGCGACGGTCGAACAGCGGCTCGGCGGTGAGAAAGCGCCCGCGCCGCTCGAGCACCGCCACGAACGCGCGCGGCGAGACTGGACCAGAGGCAGCGTGCCGAGCGCGCGGCCGCTGGACGCTCACTTGACCTTGGCGGCGAGCGTGTTCAGCGCGACGTTCAGGCCGTGCACGGTGTCAACGCCATGGGGCACCAGCACTTCCGGAGTCACGCCCGCGCCCTGCTTGATGCCGCCGCCACCGAGATTGCGTCCGTTGGGTGTGAAGTACTCGCCGACAGTGATGTCCAGCGCGCCTCCGTTTGACAGGGGTTGCTCCTCCTGGAAGACGCCCTTGCCGAACGTATGCGTGCCGACCACCGTCGCGCGATGGTGATCCTGAAGGGCCGCCGTCACGATCTCCGCTGAGGAGGCCGTGTCCGAGTCGACCAGCACGACCATCGGGATCGAGCTGGGGATCGCGCCTCCGGTGGCCACCAGCACCTGCGTCGGCTGGGCGCGCCCCCGCGTGGTGACGATCGTGCCCCTCGGTATGAAGATGCTGGCGATCAGCTGCGCTTCCGCGACCAGGCCCCCGCCGTTGGCACGCAGGTCGAATACCAGCCCGCGCGCGCCGGCGTGCAGCTCGTGTTCGACGGCTTCGCGCACTTCCGCATGCGAGCCCGGGCTGAAGCTTGCAAGCGCGACCACGCCGAGCTTGACGCCGTGGACGGTCTTGGTGATCGATTCGACGACCGGCTCGGAGATCACCGCCCGCGTGATCCTGACCGTGCTCACCGCGCCCCGACCAGCGTGTACGTGGGGAGGCTGTTCGATGCCCAGCTCGACGTCTGTGCCGGGAAGCCCCTTGATCAGCCCGGTGGCCGTTTCCGTCGGCACGCCCTCCAGCTTGTGCCCGTTGACCGCGACGATCAGGTCGCCGACCTTCAGGCCTGCACGAGCCGCGGGCGAGGAGTTGAAGACGCGCGCGATCAGCAGGCCGCGGCGCTGCTGTCCGACCGTCACGCCGATGCCCGTGAAGTGCGGCGGCGAGTCGAATTCGTGGTATTCGCTGGGCGTGAGGTAGTGCGAGAAGCGATCGTGCAGGCTCGCCACCAGCCCGGCGATCGACGCGCTCGAGAGTGCGCTGGTGGGGATCGGCCGGTAGTACTCGTGCGCGACTCGCTGGATCGCTTCGTCGACCACATCGGTCTGCTGGTTGGCCACGAACGCGTTACGCGCGAACGCTGGCAGGTCTTCCGGATGCCCGCCGAGCCACAGCCCGCCGACGAGCAGGATCGGCAGCAGCAGTGCGAGCACCACGGTGACAGGCTGACGGGGCGGGCGGGACATCGCTCGGCGCAAGGGTAGTGCAGGTGCGGGCGCCGGACGGACGCTAGGGTGGGCGCATGGCCAGCGTCAGCACCAGCATCGTCGCCGCAAACGAACTGCCGATCTACCGTGTGGCGCTCGCCGGCACACGCGCGCTAACTGTGCTGGTCGCCTTCGACGCGGGCGCGCGCAACGAGCGGCCCGAGGAGAACGGGATGGCGCACTTCCTCGAGCACCTGGTGTTCAAGGGCGGCCAGGACTACCCGACGTACAAGGAGATCAACGAGACAGCCGAGCGCTTGGGGGGCGTGCTGAACGCCTACACCAGCCACGACCTGGTCGCGTTCCACATCACCGTGCGGGCGCAGAGCGCGCCGCGGGCGATCGACCTGCTGAGCGACTTCGTCGGCCGACCGCGCCTGGACGAGGATGAGCTGGACCGCGAGCGCGGGGTCGTGATCCAGGAGATAAACCGCGCCTACGACCAGCCATCTACCGTCGCCGAGTACCTGATCGACCGGGCGGCGTTCGGTGATCACCCGCTGGGACGCACCGTGCTCGGGCCGGAAGCGAACCTGCGCAGCTTCACCCGTGAGGGAATCCTCGCGTTCCGCGCGCGCCGCTGGTCGGGCGCATGCGGCGGCGCGTTCCTGGTCGGCAACGTGGATCATCTGCCGCCGCAGGAGGAGCTGGAGGACCGCTTCTCGCGCTTTCCGTCGCTGCCGGTGCCGGACCCCTACGCGCCGGCGCCGGAGTTCTCGCCGCAGACGCTGGTGGATGAGCGCGACACCAACCAGTCGCACCTGCGCATGATCTACCGCCCGGACATCGCCGTGGCGGACGTGCGCGAGCGCGCGGCACTGTCGATCTACGCGACGCTGCTCGGCGGCTCGATGGGCTCGCGGCTGTTCGAGGAGATCCGCGAGAAGCGCGGGTTGTGCTACTCGGTTTACGCGCACGACCACGCCTTCGCTGACGTGCCGATCCTTCAGCTGGGCTCGGGTCTGGAGTCGGCGAAGTGCGTGGAGGCGTACACGCGGATGCGCGAGATCGTCGATGAGCTGCGCACGGACGGTCCCACCGAGGAGGAGGTAGCGCGGGCGCGGGCGTACGCCGCGGGGCGCCTGGTGCTCGCGTTCGAGAACACCGGCGCGGTCGCCCGCTTCGCCGCCAACCAGCGCGTCGTGTTCGGCCAGGACATCGACCCGGAGGCGGCGATCGCCGCGCTCGACGCGGTCACCTTCGATCAGGTACGGGAGGTCGCCGCCGGTGTGGCCGACAAGCTCGCTGTCGCCTGCGTGGGGCCGCACGCAGCCGAGGAGTTCTAGGCCGGACTATCCCTCGGCGGAGCGATCCGCTGGTCGTAGCGGCGCGGGCTCACCCTGAGAGCGACGCCGCTGCCAGGTGGCCGCCAGCTGCTCGACCCGGCGATCGTCCCCCAGCAGCTCACGGATCCAGTGACTCGCCTCGGCCGCGTCGAACGACTGGGCCTCCACCATCGCCTCGATGTCGGCCCAATCGCGCGTCCGATCGAACATCGCCTTGAAGACGACCAGCGCGGTGCAGCTGAGGACAGGGATGGTGCGCCCTTCGAAGGGGACCTGGCGAACCTGCTCGGCGACGTGGTCGTGGAACGGCAGGACGCTGAGGAACAGGTCCACGGGAGTGATCCCGGCTCTGAGCCTGACCTGACCGTCGCGTTCGAGCTGCTCCAGGCGCTCGCCGCTCACCTCGACTCCCTCGGGCAACGCCGCGAGCACTTCGCGTGCGCGCTGCGGGCTCACGAACACGTTGAAGTCGAGGTCGCGCGTGCCCCTTGGATCGAGCGTGCAGTAGGCCAGTGCGATCGCTCCGCCCACCGCATGGGGTATGCCTGCCTCATCGAGCGAGTCGTGGACGGCGAACAACAGCCGGCTGAGGTCGCTCACGCGCTGAGCTGGATCAGCGGCGGGTAGACGAGCTCGTCGCGCGGCCGGTAGGGCAGGGCCTCAGCCAGCTCGAGCACCTGAGCGAGCACGCGCCCCGCATGCTCGTCCGCCGCCGCGTTACGCGAGGGCGTGAGGTCTAGCTGCATTCCGCCTGCGGCGGCGATGCGGCCGAGCGCCGCTACCGACGGCTGGCGCCGCCCGTTCTCATAGGCGCTCAGCACGGAGCGATCGAGGCCGCTGCGCCGCGCGAGCTGCGTCTGGGTACAGCCACTGGCGCGACGAACGCGGGCGATCAGTTCGGATGCAAGATGCTCGCAATCACCGCGCATACAGGAGTTGTAGCATATCCGCCACTATTTTGCAACTATCCGTGGCTGATACGCAACATCAGCCGATTGCGACCATGCGGTCGATCGGCACGCGCGCACGCTCGGCGACCTCCCGCGGCACGCGCACCTCGAACTTCATGTCGCGCAGCCCGTCGCGCAGCTTGGGCAGCGTGATCATCTTCATGTACACGCACGAGGCCTCCGCGTTGGCGGGGATGAACTCCACGTCCGGCGCGGCCATCTGAAGCGGGTAGAGCATGCCCGTCTCCGTTGCCACGATCGCCTGGCGCTGCGCGGATTCGCGCTCGGCCTGCTTCGCGTAGCTCAGCATGCCGCCGGTGGAGAGCATGTGCACGCCCTCGGCGGACACGTCACCGGCTGCCACGTACTCCATCACGCTCGTGGAGCAGCCGCACTCGGGGTGGATCAGGAAGTCCGCGCCGGGGTGCGCGGCACGCGTGGCGTCGATGTCCGATGGGCGGATACCCGCGTGCACATGGCACTCGCCGTCCCACACGTGCATGCGCTTGTCGAGCCGCTTCTCCACGTACGCACCCAGCCACATGTCCGGGCCGAACAGGATCTCCGTGTCGGCGCCGTGCGTGTCGTAGATGTGGCGCACCACGTCCACCGCGTTGGCGGACGTGCAGCAGTAGTCCGTCAGCGCCTTCACCTCCGCGGTCGTGTTCACGTACATCACCACCACGCCAGTCGGGTACTCAGCCCGCCACGCGGCGAGCTGCTCGGCGTCGATCGACGCCGCCAGCGAGCAGCCCGCGTCCAGGTCGGGGATCAGCACGGTCTTCTCGGGGCACAGAATCGACGCGGTCTCCGCCATGAAGTGCACCCCGCAGAACGCGATCACGTCTGCGTCCTGCGCGGCCGCCGCCTTGCGCGAAAGGCCGAGCGAATCGCCGACGTAGTCGGCTACGTCCTGCACCTCCGGCAGCTGGTAGTTGTGGGCCAGGATCACCGCGTGACGCGCGGCCGCCAGCGCGCGCACCTGCTGTTGGAGATCCACGATCTGGTCGGGGTCGAGCGCCGGCGCCGACGAAGGCGCGATCGGCAGCGTAGGGGCCATCGGGAGGTTCACGGTCGGGCCTCCATCATCAGCGAGAGGTCGAGGGCCGGCGCCGAGTGTGTCAAGGCGCCCATCGACACCCATTCTATCCCCGTCTCAGCCAGCGAGCGGAGCGTGTCGAGCGTGACGCCGCCGCTTGCCTCGAGCTGTGCACGCCCCGCAACCTGCGCGACCGCAGCGCGCAGCTGCGACGCGTCCATGTTGTCCAGCAGCAGACGCGGCGCGCCCGCCGCGAGCGCCTCGTCGATCTCCTCTGGGTTGCGCACCTCGACCTCCAGCGTGCCCGCCAGCTTCGGCGCCTGCTCGCGGGCGCGCGCCACCGCCTGCGCGATGCCTCCGGCCGCCACGATGTGGTTCTCCTTGATCAGGATCGCGTCGTACAGCCCCGCGCGGTGGTTGCGCGCGCCGCCCGCTGCCACCGCCGCCTTCTCGAGCGCGCGCAGCATGGGCGTCGTCTTGCGCGTGTCGAGCACCTGGGCGCCGGTGCCGCGCACCTGGCTGGCGGCGCGTGCGGAGATGGTCGCCACGCCCGATAGGTGGGCGAGGAAGTTCAGCGCCGTGCGCTCAGCGCTGAGCAACGCGCGCGCTCGAGCTTCGACCGACAGCACCGGGCCGCCGTCCTCCCGCCACTGCCCCTCGAGGACCATCCGCTCGAAGCGCGCGTCTGCGTCGAGCAGCGCGAACGCCGCTTCCGCCACCCGCAGGCCGTAGATCACGCCCGGCGCCTTCTGCGTGATCAGCGCGCGAGCGCTCGCCTGCTCGGACACGGTCGCAGCCGTGGTGACGTCGCCGCTGCCAATGTCCTCATCGAGCGCCGCGCGCACGAGCTCCGCCGTCTCGGCGTCCAGTGGTGTGCTCACTGCGCTTCAGCATAGGATCCACGGCGATGGACGCACGCTCCGCCGCCGACTCCCGCGCCGCGCTCGCCCACTGGATGGGGCCGCTGGACGCCAACGGCGCCGGCTTCGTGCACGGTGGCACCGTGATGAAGCTGTGCGACGAGGCCGCGGGCCTCGCTGCCGTCAAACACTGCCGGCGGCGCGTGGTCACCGCGAGCATGGACCGCATGACGTTCATGGTGCCGATCCACGTCGGCGAACTGGTCAGCTTCCAGGCGAGCGTCAACGCCGTGTGGCAGACCTCGATGGAGGTCGGGGTACGCGTCGACACGGAGGATCCCCGCACGGGCAAGCGCAGACACAGCAACAGCGCGTACCTGACGATGGTCGCAGTCGACGATCACGGCAGCCCCGTGCCGGTGCCGCCTCTGCTCGCCAGCAGCGAGCAGGAGCTTCGACGCGAGAGCGAGGCACAGCTCCGCCGCCGCAACCGCCTGGCTGAGCGCGAGCAGATCCAGGCGGGTCGCTGAGCAGCGCGGGCGCTACCCGCGCGAGGGTGCGCTGGAGAGCAGGTACGCGCGCACGAAGCTGTCGAGATCCCCGTCCAACACACGCTGGACATCGCCCATCTCGTGTCCGGTGCGAGCGTCCTTGACGAGCGTGTACGGGTGCATCACGTAGGAGCGGATCTGCGAGCCGAAGTTCACGTCCTGCGCCTCGCCCTTCTCGCGCGCGATCTCTTCCTGGCGTTCGCGCTCGGAGCGCTCCAGCAGCTTGGCCCGCAGCATCGCCATCGCGGTCGCGCGGTTGGAGGACTGCGAGCGCTCGTTCTGGCACTGCACCACGATCCCCGTCGGGCGGTGTGTGATTCGAACCGCGGAATCCGTCTTGTTGACGTGCTGGCCACCGGCGCCGGAGGCCCTGTAGGTGTCGACCTGGAGGTCGTCCTCGTTGATCTCCACCTCGCCCGTGTCCTTGACCACCGGCGCGACCTCCACACCCGCAAAGCTCGTGTGCCGGCGGTGGGCGGAGTCGAACGGCGACAGACGAACGAGCCTGTGGACGCCACGCTCGGCGCCCAACAGCCCGTAGGCGTTCTCGCCCGACGCCCTGAACGTCGCGGACTTGACCCCCGCTTCCTCGCCGGCGCTTGCCTCCAACAGCTCCACCTGAAAGCCACGACGTTCGGCCCAGCGCATCAGCATCCGCAGCACCATCTCCGCCCAGTCCTGCGCGTCGGTCCCGCCCGCGCCTGCGTTCACGGTCACGAGCGCGTCGCCCGTGTCGTAGCGGCCGGAGAACAGGCGCTGCTCCTCGAGCTCCGCCAGGCGCTCCTCGACCGCGAGGATCTGCTCGTCGACCTCCTCCTGGAGCGAGGCGTCCTCCGCGGCCATCTCGGCGAGGCCGTCCAAGTCGTCCACGTCCGCCTCCAGTTGCGTGAACATCTGAAGGCGCCGGGACGCCCGCGAGTGCTCCGCCGACACGGCCGCCGCGCGCTCGGCGTCGTCCCAGAAGCCCTCCGCGGCTATCGTGCTCTCGAGCGCCGCCACGCGCTCGGCCAACACCGCCGGGTCAAAGATAATCCGCGAGCAGCTTCATCTGCTCACGGATGGCGGCCAGGCGCTGCGGGGTCGACTCGCTAGGTGCGGTTGTGGCCATGCCCTCACGCTATCAGCGTGCGCCGTCGGGGACGCTCTTGGCGCCCCCAGGCCGTGCGCTACACCCTCAGTTTTCGCTGATCGGCGAGTTGTTGTCGATCACGCCGGGCCGGCCCGCTGCCGGCCTTCATGGCGCGAGCCTGTTCACCTCATCACGCAGGCGCTGCGCGACCACCGGCCAGGCAAAGTGCGTGGCGGCATGCTCATACACGGCTCGGCGCAGATCCTCGCCGTGGTCGATGTTCGCCACGATCGAGTCAGCCAGGCCCTGCGGATCCTCAGGAGCCACAACCAGCGAGGGACGAACGTCCTCGACCAGTTCCGGCAGGCCGCCGACGGCGGAAACCACACACGGCACTCCACGCTCGACAGCGTGCAGACCAACCCCGCTCTGGGTGGCGTCCTTGTAAGGGAGCAGAACGAGCCGGGAGTCGCGCAGCAGCGCGTCGAGCTCGGAGTCGGGGACGTATTCGTCACGCACCTGCACGTTGCGCTGGCCGTCCCCCAGGCGCGCGAGCGGGCCGCGTCCGGCGACGATCAACTCGACATCCGACAGCTCCGCTGGAAGACGGCCAAACGCTTCCAACGCCGTATCCACACCCTTGTAGGCCTCCAGCCTCCCAAAAAGGAGCAGCCGGCGCTCGCGCGGCACGGGCGCCGGCGCGCTGGCCATCGCGGCGCCGTGCGCAACGACCCCGGTCGGCACCCGACGCAGCAGCGGGCGGACCTGCTCGAGCAGCCGGTCCGAGTGAACTATCAGACACGCAGACATCAGCTCAGCGGCAGGCGGGACGATCGCGTTCCACAGTTTCGCGCGCAATTTCTGAGCTCCACGGCGCTCATCTTCACCCGAGTGTGGTTCCGGGTCATGAAGCATCAACGCCACCCGCAAACAGAGACCGAGAGCCGCATAGCGTACGTCTCTGTGTGCCTGCACCACCGCGGTTGCGATCCCGCGACGGCGCAGGTCTCGGCGCAGCCAAAGCGCATCCTTCAGCAGCGCTCGCTTGCGGGGACGCGGGACGGACACGAGGTGGACCCCAGCCGCCGAGGCTTGTCCGAGGAGCAGCGTGCGATCCTGCTTGTCTTCCGTCAGCCTTCTCCGGTCAATGTAGTAAAGCGTTACGTCGAGTCCTGTCTCGCTCAGCCCGATCGCCTGTGACAATGCGTAACGCAGAAAAATGCCGGCACTCATTACAGCGATGTTCGCCGGGTCCCCGGCGGCGCTCGCCGTGAGCGAGCCCCGGATCGCTCGTGCTACGCGATGGACCGCCAGACCGGCCCAGCTCGCGAGAGCGTGACGGGTCCGTAGCGCGAGGTTGTCTCGGTCTCCTGGGTGCATGTTCCGCGTCGCGGCCATACCGACGGCGGCAGCCACAGGCGAGGGGACGGCACGCTACCACAAGACGGGGCTGACCGGAGGCCGGTGAGAGCCTGTGCCGCGCCACTTCGCGGCTCACCTCACGGCGCCAGCCTGTTCACCTCATCACGCAAACGCTGCGCGACCACCGGCCAGGCAAAGTGCGCGGCGGCATGCTCATATATGGCTCGGCGCAGATGCTCGTCGTGGTCGATATTCGCCGCGATCGACTCAGCCAAGCCCTGTGGATCCTCAGGAGCCACAACCAACGAGGGACGAACGTCCTCGACCAGTTCCGGCAGGCCACCGACGGCGGAAACCACACACGGCACTCCACACTCCACAGCATGCAGGCCCACCCCGCTCTGGGTGGCGTCCCTGTAAGGGAGCAGAACGAGCCGGGAGTCGCGCAGCAGCGCGTCGAGCTCGGAGTCGGGGACGTATTCGTCACGCACCTCCACATTTCGCTGGCCGACCCCCAGGCGCGCGAGCGGGCCGCGTCCGGCGACGATCAACTCGACATCCGAGAGCTCCGCTGGAAGACGGCCAAACGCTTCCAACGCCGTATCCACACCCTTGTAAGACACCATCCTCCCGAAAACGAGCAGACGACGCTCGCGAGGGATCGGCGCCGGCGCGCTCGCCATCGCGGCGCCGTGCGCAACGACCCCTGTCGGCACCCGACGCAGCAACGGGCGGACCTGCTCCAGCAGCCGGTCCGAGTGAACAATCAAACACGCAGACATCAGCTCAGCCGCACGCGAGGGAGCCTGAGCGCGCACGGAGAGCCACCTGGTGCCGGAGTGGCGTTCCGGGTCGTGGAGCATCAACACCACCCGCAGTGACAGGCCCAGAGCCGTGTAACGCGGTTCTCTGTGTGACTGGACGACCGCGGTGGCGATCCTGCGACGGCGCAGATCTCGGTGCAGCCAAAGCGTGTCCCTGAGCGCGCCCCGGTCGCGGCGAGGCGGAACGCGCACGATCTGCACGCCAGCCGCTTCAGCCTGTGCGAGTATCGACGCCTGGTCCGTTTCGCGGTTAACACGCTGGTCGAGCAGCTTCTGGTTGCGGAGCACGCGCGCAGGCGCCGGTAGGTCAACGTAATACAGGGTCACATTCAGCCCTGTTTCTCTGAGTCCGATCGCCTGGGATGCGCTGTAGCGCAACAGCGTCACACACAGGACGGCGATATTCGCCGGATCGGCACCGGCGTTCATGGTTAGGATCCGCCGGATCTGTGCCGCGAGCCGATGCGCGAACAGACCAGCCCAGCTCGCAAGAACCTCACGGACCCGCAAAGTGGCAGCGTCGTCTGAGGGGCCTTGATGCATGTTCCGCGTCTGCCGGTCGTCTGTCAGAGAGGTAGCGCCGCGCCTACGCGCCGTGGCACTTCTTGAACTTCTTGCCGCTCCCGCACCAGCACGGCTCGTTGCGGCCAACCTGCTGGTCGTCGTCGAGGACGCGCTGCTCGACCACCGGCAGCGCTTCGACCTCCTGGCCGTTCTCGTCGAACGCCGCCTGGGCGGAGCCGCTGCCGAGGCCGGCCGCGGCCGCGGCCGCCGCGAGCGCGCCCGCGCCGGCGGCACTGTGACCGCCTGAGTAGGACACACGCCCCGCGCGGGTGGAGCTGCCGGCTGCGGAGAAGGGCGGTATCGCGCCGCGGGACCCGCCCGCGTCGCCGTTCTCGCCCTCCACGTTCACCTGCACGTTGAAGATCATGCGCGCGTAGTCCGACCACACGCTGTTCATGAGATCGCCGAACAGGGTGAACGCCTCGTTCTTGTACGCGACCAGGGGGTCGAGCTGGGCGAAGCCACGCAGGTGGATCCCTTCGCGCAGGTAGTCCATGTCGAACAGGTGCTCACGCCAGCGTTCGTCGATCGTCTGAAGCAGCAGGAAGCGCTCGAGCGCGCCCATCAGCTCCTCGCCGAGGGCCTCCTCGCGCGCGTTGTAGCGGTCCAGCGCCGACTCCACGATGCGGTCGCTCAGCGAAACGCGATCGATCGCCTGGCCCTGGAGGTCGGCGCTCGTGAGCTCCAGCGGGAACAGCTGGCCGAGCGCCGTGAACAGCCCGTCCATGTCCCAGTCCTCGATGAACTCGCCGGGCGTGTACTGGTCGACCGTGCGTTCGACGACCTGCGCCACTTCGCGGCGAGCCTCCTCGCCGATGCTCTTGCCCTCGAGCACCTCGTCGCGGTAGGCGTAGATCACGCGCCGCTGCTCGTTCATCACGTCGTCGTACTCGAGCACGCGTTTACGGATCAGGAAGTTCTGCTCCTCGACCTTCTTCTGCGCTTTTTCGATCTGCTTGGAGAGCATCCCAGCCTCGATCGGTTCCTCGTTGCCCTGCTCGTCGACGCCCCCGAGTTTGTCCAGGATGCGGTAGATGCGATCGCCGGCGAACAGGCGCACGAGGTCGTCCTCTGCGGACAGGAAGAAGCGCGACTCGCCGGGGTCGCCCTGGCGTCCGGAGCGCCCGCGCAGCTGGTTGTCGATGCGCCTGGACTCGTGGCGCTCGGTGCCGCAGATGAACAGGCCGCCCGCCGCCACCACGTGCGCCCGCTGATCCTCCACTTTGCGCTCCACCTCAGGCAGGATCTCCTTCATGCGCGTCTCATAGGTCTCGTCCTCGCTCGGCTGGATGCCCTCACGCGCGAGCTGCTGAGCCGCCAGGTGTTCTGGGTTGCCGCCGAGCTTGATGTCGACGCCGCGGCCCGCCATGTTGGTCGCGATCGTGACCGCGCCGGGCTGACCCGCCTCGGCGACGATGTCCGCCTCACGCGCTGCGTGCTCGGGCTTGGCGTTCAGCACCGTGTGCTTGATCGCGCGCTTGGCCAATCGCTCCCCCAGCAGCTCGGAGACCTCCACGGAGATCGTCCCTACCAGCACCGGCTGCCCGTTCTCGTGGCGCGCGGCGATCTCTTTGACCACGGCGTTCCACTTGCCCTCCTTGGTCTTGTACACCTGATCGTTGCGGTCGTCGCGGACCATCGCCATGTTCGTGGGGATCTGCACGACGGGCAGGTCGTAGATCTTCATGAACTCGGTCGCCTCCGTCAGCGCCGTGCCGGTCATGCCGGCGAGCTTGTCGTAGAGGCGGAAGTAGTTCTGGTAGGTGATCGTCGCGAGCGTCTGGTTCTCCTCCTGGACCGCGACGCCCTCCTTCGCCTCGACCGCCTGGTGCAGGCCCTCAGACCAGCGCCTGCCGTCGAGGATGCGCCCTGTGAACTCGTCGATGATCTTGACCTCGCCGTCGATCACCGCATAGTCCACGTCGCGCTTGTACAGCGCTTGCGCGCGCAGCGCCTGGATCAGGTGGTTGACCAGGTGGCCGTTCTCGGCGCGGTACAGATGGTCGATGCCGAGGAAGCGCTCGGCCTTGGCGACGCCCTGCTCGGTGATCGCCACCGTCTTCTGCTTCTCGTCGATCTCGTAGTCGAAGTCCGCGAGAAACTGCTTCTTGGAGCGTGGGTCCATGCCTTCCGGGGTCTCCCCCATCTGCATCCGCGGCGCCAGGCGCGCGAACTTCACGTATAGGTCCGCCGCCTGTTCGGGGGCGCCGGAGATGATCAGCGGCGTGCGCGCCTCGTCGATCAGGATGTTGTCGACCTCGTCCACGATCGCGAAGTAGTGCCCCTGCTGCACCTTTTCGGAGAGCTCCTTGGCCATGTTGTCGCGCAGGTAGTCGAAGCCGAACTCCGAGTTCGTGCCGTACACCACGTCGCACGCGTACGCGCGCTGCTTCTCATCGTAGGCCTGCTGGTTCTGGAGCACGCCGACGCTGACGCCCAACGCCTCGTAGATCGGGCTCATCCATTCCGCGTCGCGGCGCGCGAGGTAGTCGTTGACGGTGACCACGTGCACGCCCTTACGCTGTGACGCCGCGCCGGATTGCGCGTCTGGCTCCGCCTCCACGTCAGCATCGCCCTCGCGCACGGCCAGCGAGTTCAGCACCACCGCCAGCGTCGCCGTCAGCGTCTTTCCCTCGCCGGTCTTCATCTCCGCGATCTGACCCTCGTGCAGGGCCATGCCGCCGATCAGCTGCACATCGAAGTGGCGCATCCCCATCGTGCGTTTGCCCGTCTCGCGTACAACCGCAAAGCACTCCGGCAGCAGCGCGTCCAGATCCTCGCCCTCGCGCCCACGCTCACGCAAGGCGTCCATGCGCTCGCGCAGCTCGGCGTCGGTGTCGTGTTCGAGCTCCGCCTCGAACGCGCCGATCAGCGCCACACGACGCTGGTACTCCTTGAACTTCTTCGCCTCGCCGACGTTGAGCGCGCGATCCAGTAGGGAGGGCATGTGCCAAGGATAGCTCCCGGCGCCCGGCGCGATGCGGGCGCGAGCGCCGGCGTGCTCGCGGCGCGCGCGCGAGCCCCCGCGCCGTCACGAGGGGCCCTGGCGCAGGCGTTGATCGAGGTCAGATCGCCGGGCGGGCGACCCGCGCGGCGGCCGCGTGGGCCTCGCGCCGGTGGCGCAGTTTGTCGCGGTGGCGCTTGACCTGGCGGGCGAGCTCGTCGACGACCAGGTTCAGCGAGTGGCGCATCTCCGGCGAGGCGTCGCGTGCGCGCAAGGTCACGCCCTTCAGATACAGGGTGCACTCCGCGACCTGGCAATCCGCGACCCGCGGGTTGCGGATGCTGAAGATCTCGATCTCGAGGCGCGCGAGGTCCGAGACCTGCCTGGCAACCTTCGTCAGGCGCCGCTCGGCTTGCATGCGCAGCTCGTCGGTGACGGGGACGTTGCGTCCCTTGATCTCGATCTGCATCACAGGCTCCTTCCGTCGGCCTTTGCTGGCGTTGGAAACGATGCTACGCCCGCTCGCGGCGGATGTAAATGGCAGTCAACACAATGTCGCGCGCGCAAATTGCGACATCTGGCGAACGCGTCGAATGCAGATAGCCGTCTGAGGTGCTATGATGACAGATGTCATAGTCTCACTTTCCGTGAAGGGGCTCGCTTCGGCGGGCCTCTTCGCGTTGTGGAGCGGCGGCCGTGCTCTAGCCGCGGCGGCGCAGGCTCTCGAGGATGCCGCTGTGGCCGGCGATCGCCCCGATCGTGATCGAGTCGGGCCCGATATGGGTGCCGGGGAAGACGATGCTCGAACGCAGCTGGGCACGGTCGCCGACGCTCACGCCGTCGCCCAGCACGATCGGCCCCATCAGGCGCACGTCCGCGCCGATCCTCACGTCGCGCCCGATCCACGCTGGCCCGTCGATCTCGGTGTCGGCGAGCACACCGTCGCCGCCGTCAGGTCGCGCGTCCGCGACCAGCACGCCAGGCCGCACCTCCGAGCCCTCCACCTGCAACCGGAGCGCTCCGCGCAACGCATCGAAGGTCCCCTCGCGCAGCTCGCTCAGCGAGCCCACGTCGTTCCAGTACTCATGCACCTCGTGGATGTGGAAGGGCACGTCGTTCTCCAACAGGACCGGAAAGACATCCTGGGCCCAGTCCACGAACGCCCGCTCCGGGAAGTAGTCGAAGATCCGCGGGTCGAACACGTAGATCCCGCAGTTGCCGAGGTCCGACAGCGCCTCGTCGGGCTCGGGCTTCTCCTGAAACCCGGTGATCCTGCCCTCGCGGTCGTGCAACACGACGCCGTACTCGCGCGTGTCCGCAACCTTCTTGACTGCAAGCGTCGCAATCCCGCCGGCCTCACGATGGCGCGCGACGAGCGCCCCCAAGTCGATATCCGTGAGGGCGTCGCCGGAGATGATCAGAAACGGCTCGCCGGCGAAGAACTCCGAGCACGCGCGCACACCACCCGCCGTGCCCAGCAGCTCCGGCTCGTAGCGATAGCTGAGCCGGTCGCCGAAGTATTCGCGGATGCTGTCGGGGAAGTAGTGCAGGTTGGCGATCGCCTCGTCGAAGCCGTGGCGCGCGAGCAGGTCCAGGATGTGCTCCATCACAGGCCGGTCGAGCACCGGCACCATCGGCTTGGTGATCTCGTAGGTCAGCGGGCGCAGGCGCGTGCCGAGCCCCGCCGCGAGGACCATCGCTCTCATGGCTGCTCGACGGCCGGTCGCCTAATAACGGTAGTGGTCTGGCTTATACGGGCCCTCGACGGGGACGCCGATGTACGCGGCCTGCTCGTCGGTGAGCCTCGTTAGCTTGACCCCGAGCGCGTCCAGGTGCAGGCGCGCGACCTTCTCGTCGAGGTGCTTGGGCAGCACGTACACCTTCTTCTCGTACTCGTCGTTCTTGGTGAACAGCTCGATCTGGGCGATCGTCTGGTTGGAGAACGAGTTGCTCATCACGAAGCTCGGATGTCCGGTGGCGTTGCCCAGGTTCAGCAGGCGCCCCTCCGACAGCAGCAGGATCGCGTGGCCATCGGGGAACACCCACTTGTCGACCTGCGGCTTGATGTTCACCCGCTCGATGCCGGGGATCGCGGTGAGACCGGCGACGTCGATCTCGTTGTCGAAGTGCCCGATGTTGCCGACGATCGCCTGGTGCTTCATCCGCGCCATGTCGGCGGCGCGGATGATGTCGCGGTTGCCGGTGGTGGTGACGAAGATGTCGGCGCTGCCGAGCACTTCCTCCAGCGCGCGAACCTCGAAACCCTGCATCGCCGCTTGCAGCGCGCAGATCGGGTCGATCTCGGTGATCACCACGCGCGCGCCCTGTCCGCGAAGCGATTCCGCGCAGCCCTTGCCCACGTCGCCGAAGCCGCACACGACCGCGACCTTGCCGCCGATCATCACGTCGGTCGCGCGGTTGATCCCGTCGATCAGCGAATGCCGGCAGCCGTACAGGTTGTCGAACTTGGACTTGGTGACGGAGTCGTTGACGTTGATCGCCGGGAACAGCAGCTCGCCGTCCTGCATCATCTGATAGAGGCGGTGCACGCCGGTGGTCGTCTCCTCGGTTACGCCTTTGATGCCCTGGCCGATCGACGTCCAGCGCTGCGGGTCCTCGGCGAGCGAGCGCGTCAGCAGGGACAGGATCACGCCGAGCTCGTGCGAGTCGGCACTCGCCGGGTCGGGAACCGCTCCGGCGGCCTCGTACTCGGTGCCCTTGTGCACCAGCAGCGTGGCGTCGCCGCCGTCGTCGAGGATCATGTTCGGCCCGGACGAGCCGTCTGCGCTGTCGGGCCAGCGCAGCACCTGCTCGGTGCACCACCAGTACTCCTCGAGCGTCTCTCCCTTCCACGCATACACTGGCACGCCGGCGGGCTCCTCGGGCGTGCCGTCCGGTCCCACGGCGACGGCCGCCGCCGCGTGGTCCTGCGTGGAGAAGATGTTGCAGCTGCACCAGCGCACCTCGGCCCCGAGCGCGGTGAGCGTCTCGATCAGAACCGCCGTCTGGATCGTCATGTGCAGCGAGCCGGTGATGCGCGCGCCCTCCAGCGGCTGCGCGTCCGCGAACTCGCGGCGGATCGCCATCAGGCCCGGCATCTCGTGCTCGGCGAGCGTGATCTCCTTACGCCCGAACTCTGCGAGCGAGAGGTCGGCGACCTTGAAGTCGGTGGTACGAGGCGTTGCTGTCGGGGTCATTGCTGACATGACCAAGCTCCTGTCCGGTCAGATGAGCGCCCTTGCTACAGGGATGGAGGCCGAGCGTGGCGGACAGCAGCCCGTCGCAGCGCTCCTCGGCCGACGTCGAAAATATCACACGGCCGCTTGCCTAGCGAGCGGCGAGCGCGGCCTTCAGCTCGTCGATCAGCCGCACCGGGCCGGGGTCCACGCCACGCAGCGCAGCGAGGTAGATCGACACGAGATCGCCGAGCAGCACGAGCGAGATCACGCGCTCGATCGCCGTCTGGCCGCGCGTCTCCAGGCGAAAGCTCGTGACGGCGTTGTCAGCGATCAGCTGCTCGGTGAGCTGCATCCGCTCCTTCACGCGCGGGTGGGCGTCGGAGTCGTCCAGGAACACCGAGGAGAAGCGCGTGGGCGGGTTGAAATCGCGCGCCCCCTCCCAGCCGGCGATCTCGTTGTGGTCGAGCTCCGGCAGCTCGTTCCAGAAGCACGGCTGCTTGGCGTTCTCGTTGAGCTGCGTCTTCCAGCGGTACGCGATCGGCGTGGTCAGCCGAGCGCCCGCGACGACCGGGATCGTGCCGTGGAGTCCGCGTGCGACCTCCTTCGCGAGCGAGTCCTCGGCGGCGTCCGGGCCCCACTCGGCCACGAGCTGCTCGGTGTGCGAGGCGGCGACGTCGATCTCGGAGGTCAGCCTGGGACCGGCCCCGCAGAGGGCCGCAACCTCCAGCGCCGCGACGATCATGTACGCGACCGCCGCACGCGGTTGGAAGCCGCCAGGCAGCGGGATCACGGGCACGCCGTCGACGCGCGCCATCTCCGCGAGGCGCCCGCCGGTGGTCACGACCGTGCGCTTGGCTCCCAACGCGCCCGCGGACTCGTAACACGCAAGCGTCTCCTCGGTCTCGCCCGAGTAGCTGGCGCACAGCACCATCGTGTCCGGCGTGGTCCACGTCGGCAGGCCGTAAGCGCGCGTGACGAAGATCGGCCGTGACGCCTGGTCGCCCAGCGCGGCGCGCGCGAGTGCGCCACCGATCGCCGAGCCGCCCATCCCCGCTACGACCAGGCCCGCGGTGGTGTCCCAGTCCTGCATGATCGCGGACTCCACACGCCACAGCGCGTCACGGAGGTGCTCGGGCAATGCCAGCACGTCGCCGAGCTGGTCGGAGACGTCGACCTGGGCGATGCTCGCACGCGAGAGCTCTTGCGCGGCGGCCGCCGCGGTCGCGCCACCGTCTGTCATTCGGTGTTCTCCTCCCTCGCTGCTTTGGTGTGTGCGCCTCGTGGCATATCGGAACCTTTGCTTTCGGTGTCTGTGCGTGCCAGCCTAGAAGTCGATCGCGCCGTCGGGCAACTCGACACCAGGGAAGATACGCGCCCCGCGTGTGATCACGTTGTGCGACCCCACCCGCACCCGCTCGCCCAGAACCGCTCCGCCTGTGATCTTGGTGGCGGAGCCTACGCGGCAGCCCGCACCAACGATGCAGTCGCGCAGCTCGCAGCGATCCCCGACCTGGGCGCCCGCGAGCACGACCGCGCGCTCGACGGTTGCGCCGGCGCCGACCGTCACGTCCTCGGCCAGCACGGCGAGGCTGCCGACGTGCGCCCCGGTCGCCACGCGCACGCCGCGCTCGATCACCGCTGGCGCTAGCACGCGCCCGTGCAAGCTCGCCCGCTCGTCGATCGCCAGCCCCGCGCTTCCAAGGCGCTCGCCAACCGCCGTAGCGATGTTGCCCTCGATGATGTCGAACGTCGCTTGCAGGTATCGCTCCGGCGTGCCCACGTCGAGCCAGTAGCTGTCGGAGGGGAACCCGTACAGCCCGTGGTCGACGAGCGCCGGCCACACCTCGCGCTCGATCGAGACGTTGCGCTCGGGGGGCACGAGCTCGAGGATCTCGCGCTCGAGCACGTACGCGCCGGCGCTGATCAGGTTTCCCTCGACGCTGTCGGCATCGTCCCCGGCCGAGGAGCTCGGCTTCTCCACGAACTCACTGACGGAGCGGTCCTCGCGAAGGATCACGAGGCCATACGCACTCGGGTCGGGGACCGGCACCAGCGCGAGCGTCGCACGGGCGCCAGTCGCCTCGTGCTGGGCGATCTGCGTCGTCAGATCGATGTCCGTGAGCACGTCGCCGTTGAGCATCAGGAAGCGCTCATCGAGCATCGCCTCGGCCATCTTGAGCGCGCCGGCGGTGCCGCGTGGCTCGGGCTCCTCGACGAAGCGCAGGCGGATGCCCATCTGCGAGCCGTCGCCGAGTACGCTGCGCACGCCGTCCGCCAGAAAGCCGCAGGACATGATCACGTCCTCGACGCCGTGCCCCCGCAGCCATTCGAGCATGAACCCGATCAGCGGGCGATCGACGAGCCGTAGGACCGGCTTGGGCACCGTCGAGGTGAGCGGCCTCAGGCGCGTACCCTGGCCGCCGACCAGGATCACCGCCTGCATCAGCAGGCGGCGCTCGGCTGCGAGGCCGGCGCGCGCATGGCGCTCACCGTCGTCCGATCCCCTCGTAGACGAGGCTCGCCGCCCGCACGGCCGCGGGATCGAGCGCGTTGCGCCCGTCGATCAGCAGCCTGCCGCTCATCGCCTCGGCCACCGCTGCCCAGTCGAGCTCGACCAGCTCGCGCCACTCGGTCACCAGCACCACCGCGTCCGCATCCTGCACCGCCTCGATCGCCGAGCCCGCAAACGTGATCCCGCCGGTGACGAGCTGGCGCGCCTGCTCTTCGGCGACCGGGTCGTAGGCGGTGACGTGCGCGCCATCCGCGTGCAGCCGCGCGGACAGCACCAACGAGGATGCCTCGCGCATGTCGTCGGTGTTCGGCTTGAACGCGAGGCCGAGCAGCGTCACGCGCTTTCCCACCAGCCCTCCGAGGTGCTTGTGCAGCTTGCCGATCACGCGGCGCTTTTGCAGCTCGTTGACCTCGATCACGGCGGTCAGCAGCTGGAAGTGGTAGCCGGAGTTGCCGGCGAGCTGCTTCAAGGCGTCGACATCCTTGGGAAAGCAGTTGGAGGTGGTGATGCCCCCGCTGGTCACGACCGTGTGTGTATAGGGGACCTCCAGCGAGTAGACATGACCTGCGTGGCGCTCGCTCCTGATCTCGGAGATCCTCGCCCACGTCGGACCGCCGCCCAGACGGCGATAGCCCGTGGGCGCGATGCGCTTGCGCTGGCTGGCGATGGCGCTGAGCACGCCGACCCGATCTCTCGCAGGCGCGAGGACGATCGCGCGCTCCACCTGGTCGGCGCCACTAATCCGGATCCAGTGGGTGTCCTTGGTTGAACGCGCGGTACGCCCAACGCGGCGCGAGGCGACGATGCCGAGGTCCCCGAGCAGTCGCAGCACGCCGTCGGCCAGGTCATCCGAGACCGTGCCCATCTCGAGCACCACGCTCGGACCGCCGTTCACGAGCGACCACGAGCCGTCGCCCTCCCAAAGGCCTTCGAGCAGCGCCCACTTGCAGTCTGCGGGGAAGTCCCAAATAAGGTCTGGAAGGCGCTGTTCGTAGCTGTTGCACCCCAAGCCGAGCACCTCTGTCCAGAAGGCAGCAAGGAGGCGGGATTGGACGATGACGTTATGAGCCGTGGCCGATCTCCGCGCCCTCGCTCGAATGCCGTGACGGGACCAGAACGCGAGCAACTCGTCCACGAGGTGCTGCTCCTTGGAAGGATGAAAGGACCAGGTGATCCTGGCCGTGCCTTGTGGTTCGCGGGCAACGTGACCCTCGGCGAGGTAAAGCCCGACGACGCGCCAGAAGGCACGATCGATCGCCAGGGCGCTCGGCACACGGACTCCGTTGCTCGCCGTCCCGAACGTCGCCCCGTGCAAGGGCATCTGCGCCCTGATCGCCTCGTCGAGTCGCAACGCTCCACCGCGCTTCACGTCGCTCGTCCGTGCGGCCACGCCGCGAGGGTGGGTGAAGATCTCTCGACGCTCGTCCACGGGCCTCCCGACGAGCTCGGCGACGAGCTCCCGTCCCGGTCGCACGATCACCTCGTCGAGCTCGAGCCCCGCTGCTTCGATCGCTACGTTCGTCGGGTAGCGGACCTCTGCCAGCTGCGGCTGCTCACGCGCGCCTGCCACGGGCACCCAGTCGTCGGTCGTCAGCTCGAACGCCAGCTTCACCTCGGTCCCACCGCCGCGACCGTCGCCGACCAGCCAGGGATGGTCTGGAGTGCTGCGCACGCGGCGGCCCATCTTCGTGCGAACCTCGACCATCTCGCCCTCGTACGGCCGACGCGTCAGCGCGGTCACGCGCTGAAAGCTCGGCTCGACCTCGCCGCGCACCCACGATAGGACTTCGAGCTCGTCTGGCTCTAGCACCTCGGTGGCGCCGCCGACCCCGTACGCAAGGAGCGCTTCGCGGGAGTCGACCGGCGCCGCATCGCGCGAGATGCGAGCCCAAAGCTCCTCGAAGCGCAGCAGCGAAGTTCGCCCGTGCCAGCGCGCGAGCGCGGTCTCCCCCGGCGCGAAGCACGACCCGCCAAAGCCAATCCCCGCCTGTAGGAACTTGGGGCCGATGCGCTCGTCGAGGCCCATCCCGCGCGCGACCTCCACGACGTCGGCACCCGTCTCCTCGCAGACGTTGGCGATCTCGTTGATGAACGAGATCTTGGTGGCAAGGAACGCGTTGGACGCCAGCTTGACCATCTCCGCGCTCGCGACGTCGGTGCGCACCAGCGGCGCATCCAGCGGCGCGTACAGCTCGACGACGGCGTCCCCCGCCCAGTCGCCGTCGTCGCCCACCACAACACGGTCGGGGTGCAGGAAGTCCTCGACCGCCGAGCCCTCCTTCAGGAACTCCGGGCAGGAGACGTACGCGAGACCCTGCTTGCCCTGCTCGCCGAACACGCGACGCAGCGCAGCGCCGGTGCCGCACGGCACGGTCGACTTCATCACGAGCGCGTGATCGCGGGATGCGGGGATCGCGTCTGCGACCGCATGCACCGCCGACAGGTCGGCGTCGCCCGAGTACGTTGGCGGCGTGCCCACCGCAACGAACAGGAGCCTCGCGTGCGCAAGCGCGTCGGCGAGCTCGGTGGAGAAATGCAACCGCTCGCGGTTGCGCTCGAGCAGCTTCTCCAGGCCGGGCTCGTAGATCGGAACCTCGCCCCGGCGCAGGCGCTCGATCTTCTCGGCGTCGATGTCGACGCACCACACGTCGCTGCCCAGCTCGGCGAAGCCGGCAGCGGTCACCAGGCCCACATAGCCGGTGCCGATCACCCCGATTGGCTCGCGTGCGGCGCTCATGAGGCGGGGAAGGCTAACCGTTCGAGACGATCGAGGCGGTGGCTGGGACACCACCCGCGACGCGCGCGGGCCTCACGAGCTGCCGCTGGCCAGCCTGAACACCGGATGCTTCGCCGCCGCCGCGCGCAGCTCCTGCTCAGGAGCGTCGGGTCCGACGCCGTCGAAGAACACGCCCACCTCCGCCTTCCAGCGCTTCAGGTACGCGCGCAGTATCTCCGGCTTGTCCTCGTCGGCCAGCTCCACCGCCGTGAACGGCTCGCTGCGCCGCCCGAGCAGCAGGCGCCCCTCGCCGCTCGCCCGCAGGTTGCGTACCCACTGCGTCTCCCCTCGCGGAGCGACGAGATAGCGCTCGCCCTCCAACGCCAGCAGGTTGACCGGCGTGCGCCGCGGCTGCCCGGAGCGCCGGCCGCGCACCTCGAGCACCCTCGAGCCCATCAGCGAGACGCCGCAGCGCGTGAGCGCGCCCACGACGCGGTTGAACACGTGGGTGGTGAACCAGCCTGGGCGCTTGTGCGCGAAATGCTCGGTGGCGGCGTTGCCCGCGGCCGGGCTCACAGGCCGGATCCGCCTCGTTCGCAGCGCTGTATGACCATGGTCACACGAACTCCGCGTTAGCGCTATTGGCCCACGGCCAGGAACGCTTCGTAGCGCGTGGCGTCGCGCAGCGAGCGCGCTCGTTCCTCGCTTCCCTCCGGTGCGCGCTCAGCCGCGGCGCGCGCTTCCGAGAGCTTGGTCTCGTAGGTCGGGCGGTCGAGCTGCTCGGGCGCGATCGCCTCCTCCACGAGCAGCAGCGCGCGGTTGTCCGCGAACTGGAGGTAGCCCTCGGCCTGAGCGAAGCGCACGATCTCGTTGTCCGAGCGGTACAGGCGCAGCTCGGTGGGCACGACCGTCGCGAGCATCGCCTCGTGGCGGGCGAGCAGCGCGATCGAGCCGAGCGGCGTTCGCGTGGAGATCATCTCGACCTCCTCGCTGAAGACCTCGCCCTCGGGCGTGAGCACTTCTACGGGGAACTTGGCGTGGGCCATTATTTCTTGGCCGCCTCCACGACCTCCTCGATCGTGCCCTTGAGGAAGAACGCGCTCTCTGGCACCTCGTCGTGCTTGCCGTCGATGATCTCCTCGAAGCCGCGGATCGTCTCGGCGATCGGGACGTACGCGCCGGGGGTGCCGGTGAACTGTTCGGCGACGAAGAACGGCTGCGAGAGGAAGCGCTCGATCTTGCGCGCGCGCTGCACGGTCAGCTTGTCCTCGTCGGAGAGCTCGTCGATGCCGAGGATCGCGATGATGTCCTGGAGCTCCTTATAGCGCTGGAGGATCTCCTTGACCCGGTTGGCCACGCGGAAGTGATCCTCGCCGAGTATGTCCGCCTTGAGGATCGTGGACGTGGAGTCCAACGGGTCGACCGCGGGGTAGATGCCTTTTTCGGAGATCGACCGCGACAGCACGGTGGTGGCGTTGAGGTGCGCGAACACCGAGGCCGGCGCGGGGTCGGTGAGATCGTCGGCGGGCACGTAGATCGCCTGCACGGAGGTCACCGAGCCCTCGCGCGTGGAGGTAATGCGCTCTTGCAGCTGGCCCATCTCGGTCTCCAGCGTGGGCTGGTAGCCGACCTGGGAGGGCATCCGCCCAAGCAGCGCGGAGACCTCGGAGCCGGCCTGCACGAAACGGAAGATGTTGTCGATGAACAGCAGCACGTCCTGACCCTGGTCGCGGAAGTATTCGGCCATCGTCAGGCCCGACAGGGCGACCCGCATGCGCGCGCCGGGCGGCTCGTTCATCTGCCCGAACACGAGCATCGTCTTGTCGAGCACGCCCGACTCCTTCATCTCCAGCCACAGGTCGTTGCCCTCGCGCGAGCGCTCGCCCACGCCGCAGAACGCCGACAGGCCGCCGTGCTCCTTGGCGAGGTTGTGGATCAGCTCCTGGATCAGCACGGTCTTGCCGACGCCCGCGCCGCCGAACAGCCCGACCTTGCCGCCCTTGGCGTACGGGGCGAGCAGGTCGACCACCTTGATGCCGGTTTCGAACATTTCGGTCGTCGGCGTCAGGTCCTCCACGCGCGGCGCCTCCTGGTGGATGCCGCGCCGCTCGATGCCCTCCGGCAGCTCCTCGCCGAGGTCGATCGGCTGGCCCAGCAGGTTGAAGATGCGCCCGAGCGTCGCCTCGCCGACGGGAACGGAGATCGGCGCCCCGGTGTCGACGACCTCGACGCCGCGCGCGAGGCCGTCGGTGGTGTCCATTGCGACCGCGCGCACGCGGTCGTCGCCGAGGTGCTGCTGGACCTCGCACACCAGCACCTCCTCCTCGGCTCCCGAGCTGATGCCTGGAGCCTCCTCCTCGCGGTTGACAGCCGAGCGCGTGACCGTGATCGCGTGGTTGATTTCCGGCAGCCGGTCGGGGAACACCGCCTCGATCACGACTCCCTGGATCTCCTCGATGCGACCGACGTTGCGCCCGCCGGCGTCGCCGTTCGCGCCCGCGGCGGTGGTTGTCTGTGCTGTGGCGATGCTGGCCTCCATTTGTGCTGGCTCTCCTGTCTGTGCGTTCAAGTTCGTTGTCGATGATCGCAGCCCGTGCCGCGACCGCCCCCTAGGTGAGTCCCTCCGCGCCCGCGACTACCTCCATGATCTCCTGTGTGATCTCCGCCTGACGCGCACGGTTCATCTGAAGCGTGTACTCGGTGATGATTTCGCCCGCGTTGTCCGAGGCGCTGCGCATCGCGGTCATCTGTGCGCCGAAGAAGCCGGCGGTCGACTCCACGAGCGCCCTGTAGATGGAGATCTCGACGAAGTCTGGGACGAGCCGCTTGAGGATCTCCTGGGGGTCGGGCTCGTACTCGACGGGCTGTGGCCGCGTGGCATCCGGGCTCTGCGCAGCGGAGCCCGCAGCGCCCGGCTGGTCCTGCTGCTCGTCCTGCGTGTGCCCGTCACGGTCCACACCGACCGCCGCCTGCGAGAGCGGCAGCAGCGTGTCGCTTGTGACGCGCTGGGTCAGGGGCGAGATGTAGGCGTTGTAGACGATGTCCACGCGGTCGAGCTCGCCGTCGAGGTAGCCCTGCACGATGTCATCGGCGATCGTGCGCGCGTCCGCGTAGGAGGGGCGATCGGAGAAGCCGGTGTAGCTGCCGCTCAGCTCGTAGCCGCGGAAGCCGATCGAGGACACACCGCGGCGTCCGCTCGCGAACCACAGCGGCGTCTTGCCCTGCTCGGATAGCTCGCCGGCGATGCGCACGCCGGCGCGGATGATCTGCGAGTTGAAGGCTCCCGCGAGGCCGCGGTCGCCGGTGACGAGCAGCAGGCCGACTTTGGTCTCGCTTGCGTGCTCGGCCAGCAGCGGCATGCGCGCGGCCTCGGCCCCCGCGGCACGGGCGGCCTGGCGGGTCATACGGGCGATCGCGTCCGCGTACGGGCGCAGCGCCTGGATGCGCTGCTCGGCGCGGCGCAGGCGCGCGGCGGCGACCATCTCCATCGCGCGCGTGATCTTCTGGATGTTCTTCACCGAGGAGATCTTGTTGCGGACGTCCCGCTGGCTGGCCATGGTGTCAGGCGGCCTTTGCCTCGTTCTCGAGCGCGTGGCCTTCCTCGTCGAGGTCATAGCCGAAGTCCTCGGCGTAGGCGTGGACGGCCTGATTGAGCGACTCCTGAAGCTCGTCCGACCAGTCGCCGCCGGCGATCTTCTCGCGCAGCTCGCCGTGCTGGGAGTGCATGCGTTCGGTCAGGCCCAGCAGGAACTCGGGCACGCGCTCGACGTTCAGGCGGTCCAGGAAGCCGTTGGTGGCGGCGAAGATCTGCACGGTCTGGTCCTGTACCGGCAGCGGCGCGCGCTCGCCCTGGTTGAGCGTCGCCACCAGCCGTTCACCGCGCGCCAGCGTGCGCTGCGTGTCCGTGTCGAGATCCGAGCCGAACTGCGCGAAGGCCTCGAGGTCACGGTACTGGGAGAGCTCCAGCTTGATGCGCCCGGCGACCTTCTTCATCGGGCCGATCTGCGCGTTACCGCCGACGCGCGAGACGGAGATGCCGACGTTGATCGCGGGGCGCACGCCCGAGTTGAACAGTTTGGACTCCAGGAAGATCTGCCCGTCGGTGATGGAGATGACGTTGGTGGGGATGTACGCGGACACGTCGCCGGCCTGCGTCTCGATCACCGGCAGCGCGGTCAGCGAGCCGCCGCCGAGGTCGTCGTTGAGCTTGACCGCGCGCTCGAGCAGGCGCGAGTGCAGGTAGAAGACGTCGCCGGGGTAGGCCTCGCGCCCGGGGGGACGGCGCAGCAACAGCGACATCTGTCGATAGGCGTACGCGTGCTTGGTCAAGTCGTCGTATACGCACAGCGCGTGGCGGCCGCTGTAGAGGAAGTGCTCGGCCATCGCGCAGCCGGCGTATGGCGCCATGAACTTGATCGGCGCGGCCTCGTCGGCGGCGGCAGCCACGATGATGGTGTTCTCCAGCGCGTTGTTTTCCTCGAGCGTCTGCGCGAGCGCCACGACGGTGGACATGCGCTGTCCGATCGCCACGTACACGGACACGACGCCGGTGTCCTTGTTGTTGATGATCGTGTCGATCGCGATCGCGGTCTTGCCCGTCTGGCGGTCGCCGATGATCAGCTCGCGCTGGCCGCGCCCGATCGGGATCATCGCGTCGATCGCCTTCAGCCCCGTCTGCATCGGTTCCTTGACGGGCTGGCGCTGCACCACGCCGGGCGCCTTGAACTCGGCCGGACGACGCTCGGTGGTGTTGATGTCGCCCTTGCCGTCGAGCGGACGGCCGAGCGGGTCGACGATCCTCCCGAGCAGCGCCTCGCCGACGGGGATGTCGAGCAACACGCCGGTGCGCTTGACGGTGTCTCCCTCGGAGACGTGCTCCCACTCGCCGAACAAGACCGCGCCGACGTTGTCGGACTCGAGGTTCAACGCCAGGCCGGTGACGCCGTGGCCGAGCTCCAACATCTCATAGGACATGCAGTTCTCGATGCCGTGCACGCGTGCGATGCCGTCCGCGACGGACAGCACGGTGCCGACCTCCGTCAGCTCAGCGCGCCCGGCGTCGAGGCCCTCGATGCGGCTCTTGAGAATGCTGGTGATCTCGTCTGGGTTGATCTGCATGTCCTATGAAGCTCCTTGGGCAACGTGCCTGCGCAGCTGCTCCAGTCGGGTTCGGATAGATGCGTCGAGGATCGAGTTGCCGATCCTCACCACGATGCCGCCGAGGATGTCGGGGTCGACGCGGGTGGCGAGCTTGACCTTGCGGCCGGCGCGCTGCCCGATCGTGCGGCCGAGCTCGTCGGTGGTCGCTTGGTCGAGCTCGATCGCGCTGGTTATCTCCACGGGCAGCGTCTTGTTCTCCTCCTCCCACAGGTGCTCGTAGCGCTGGCGGATGCGGAAGATCACTGGCATGCGGTGGTTTTCGATCAGCAGCGAGAGGAAGTTCACGAGCTCCTCGTCGGGCTGGTCGAGCAGTCGGCCCAACCCGTCCTGCTTCTCCTGGGTGGAGAAATACGGCGAGAAGAAGAACACGGCGAGCTCGCGGTGCTCGTCCAAGGCATCGGCGAACTGCCCGAGCTGCTCGCGCAGCTCGTCGAGCTTGCCGTGCTCGCGTGCGACCTCGAACAGCGCGCGGGCATATACCTCGGCGAGCTCCTCCATCAGTTCTGCGAGGGTCCGGATGAGATTGCAGAGAAGTCCAGCTCGCCGAGCGCCTCCTCGACGAGCCGGCGCTGGTCGGCGTCGGTGAGCGTCTTGCGCGTGACCTTTTCGGTGGCGAGGATCGTCAGGTCCGCGACCTCCTTGCGGATGTCTTCGATCGCCCGCCGTGTGGCCGCATCGATTTCGCGTTCGGCGCGCTGGGCGGCCTCGGCGAGGATCTCCTGGCCGTGGGCCTTGCCCTCCTTCTCGTGTACTTCCGCGGCCTGTCGCGCGCGCTGCACGATCTCGTCTGCCTGCGCGCGCGCCTCCTTCAGGCGCTCGCGATATTCATCGAGCACTTGGTCGGCCTGCTTGCGGAGATCCGCGGCCGCGTCGATCTCACCTTCGATCGTCTTCGCACGCTGGTCGAGCGCCTTGCCGATCGGCGGGAACACCCACCTACGCAGGATGAAAAGCGAGATCACGAACACCACCAGCGTCCAGACCATGATTCCCACATTGGGGGTGATCAGGAACGAGCCGCTGTCGGCGAGTGGGATGTTAGAGGCGGCGAGCATGTCGGTCTAGAGGAAGAAGGCGATGAAGCCGCCGACGAGACCGTAGAAGAAGCACGCCTCCGTGAGCGCGAAGCCGAGCCACTGATCGCGTTCGATCTCGGAGCTCAGCTCGGGCTGACGCGTCTTGGCTTGGATCGAAGCGTTGAACACCGCTCCGATGCCGGCACCGGCACCGGCGGCGCCGCCGCCGGCTCCGACGCCGAGCGCGATCGCGCGACCGGCGTCCTGGCTCTGCTTGATGATCGGTTCCACGGTCAGGATCAGTGGGTGGAACACACTGAAAAGGTGGAGAAACTGCATCGCTCGATAGCTCCCTTGTTTTGTTAGTGACTCGAGACCGCGCTACCGAGATAGATGGCGGTCAGGATGGAAAAGATGAAGGCTTGCAGCCCGGCGATCAGCACGGCCTCGAACAGGAAGATCGCGACGCCCGCGGGCAGCAGGAACCAGGACACGACTGGGAGCCCGACGAGCACCCCCAGCTCGCCGCCCATGAACGCGATCAGCAGGTGGCCCGCCAGCAGGTTCGCCCACAGTCGCACGGTCAGCGAGACGAGGCGCAGAAAGTTCGAGAGGATCTCGATCCCGAAGATCAGCGGCACGATCGGTCCGGCGACGCCGCCCGGCATCAGGCTTTTCAGGTATCCGATCGGGCCGTGGGCTTTGATCCCCTCGAAGGTGAAGAGGACGAACACGCCGAGGGCTAGCACGAGCGGGAACGCGACGTTGGTGTCGGCTGCGAAGATCTGGAACGCTGGGACGTGCGCCCCGAATACGTTGAAGGACTCACCCGAGTCCACCGGCAACGGTATGTAACCGATGAGGTTGGATACGAGGATGAACACGAACAGCGTGGCGATCAGCGGGAAGTACCGCGTCTGCATTTCCTTGCTCAGGTTTTCCCCTGCCATGCGGCTGGTGAAGTCGTAGAACATTTCCACCGCCACCTGGAGGCGACCGGGACGCTGCTGTAGCCGTTTCGCCACGTAGGCCAGCACGCCGACCGTGACGGCACCGGCGAGCAGCAGATAGAGAACGCCCTTGTTGAAGTCGATCGGCCCGACGCTGAACCAGGTGTCGAGTTTGAACTCGTTGGTCGGTGAGAACACGCCGCTTGCCACCGCCGGCGCCTTGTGCGCGGCAACGCCGAACACGATCGCGAACAGCACGATCCCGCCGAGCCACGCGCCCAGGACCGCGTAGCCGATCTTCCGCGCGGGGCTCATCCCCTGCTTGTCCGATCGCTCTCCCTTGCCCGGGACGATCGGCGGTGCGCTCGCGACCGCGCTCATGGCTGTTGTCCTCCCGGCCGACCGTCGAGCACGCGCAGCGCGAAGGCCACCGAGTACGCCACGAAGATCATCACCGAGGCCGCGAGCCCGTCGGCGCGGCCTCCCACCACCGCGGCGATCACGATCGCCCCGGCGAGCAGCCAGATGCGCCCGAAGGCCTCCACCAGGCTGACGCCGAGCGGGCGCCGCTTAGCCGGCGCGTCGATCCAACGGCGGTCGAGCTCGGCGAGCACGCGCTGCGCGATCCAGGCCACGGCGCCGATCACAACGCCCAGCGCGGGGGCGCCGAGCACCAGCGCCACCGGAGTGGCCATGAGCACGAACACCACATCGAGATAACGCGCGACGGTGCGTCGGGCGGCGATGGGCTGGAGCCGTCCTCCCGGTGCAGCGCCGGGCAGACGCGCGAAGCCGTCGTTGGCATCCAAGTCTGGCATTTTTCGTAGGGCCACCCTACAGACGAGATGTTCTCCGCGCCCTCGAGCAGCGGAGCCGACTCAGCGTTCCCTCAAACGGTCTGCGGCGGCGGCGCCCAGTGTACCCGGTCTTGGACTTCGTAACAAGTTTGTGACATGCGCTACGCGGGATTGGAGCCCGCGCTGACCAGCCGCCGACGCCCCCACGAGGCGGGCGAGCGCTGCCACAGGGACACGATCAACAGCGCCAGGGCGATCGTTGCAAGCCCGGCGAGTGCGTCGAGCACGAAGTGGTTGCCGGTGCTCAGCACCGCGAACGCGGTCACGAACGGATACACCACGGCGAGCGCGCGCAGCCAGCCTCGCGCTGACATCCGCCACACGACCACCGTGCACCAGACCGCCCACGCGATGTGAAGCGAGGGCATCGCCGCCAGCTGGTTGGCCTGCGAGGCCAGCGCACCGGTGTGCCAGGAGCCGATCGCGTGGGTGCTCGCCACCACGTCCACAAAGCCGGGGAGCATTCGCGGCGGCGCCACGGGAAAGCGCCAGAAGACCACGAACGCGATCACGTTGGCGAGCACAAGCGCGTTGCGCAGCGGCCTGTAGATGTCTGCCCGTTGCCACCACAGCAGGCCGAGCAGTCCCAGTGTGACCACGAAGTGCGCGTTGTCGTAGTAGTCGGAGATCACCAGCCCGAGCGTGGCGTGCCCGGCGAGCCAGTGGTCAAGCGTGCGCTCGGGATCGATGTGCAGCGCCTGCTCGACGCTGAGGATCTCGCGAGCGTGACCGAGCGCTACGTGCAGGCGCAGCGGAGCGAGGTTCGTGATCGCGTCATATACCCAGCACAGCCACGCGACTGTCAGCGCCTCGACCCACAGGCGCGTGCGCCCGCCGGAGTTAGTGAGCGCGCCCACGCGGGCGAGCGTCCGCGACGCGGTCGTTGGCGGCGAGAACGCAGGTGCGCGGACGGAGTCGGCGGGGTCGGCGCCGGCCGGCTGCGTGACGCCGTCGACGGCGGCCCCCGGGGCGTCGATCTGTACGGCGGTCGACAAGCCGTCGATGTTAGCCGCCTACTCAGCGGTAGCGCCGGTCACAGCGCCAGCGGTTCAAGGCCGCGCGCTGCCAGCGTCTCGAGCACGCGCGGCAGCGCGGCCACAGTATGCCTCCAGGATCCTGGTGCCGAGTAGTCGTCGCCGTCGTGCAGAAGCAGGACCGCACCCTCACCGGTGCCGGTCGTCAGGCGCGCGACGATCGAAGCTGGTGTGGCCCGCGCTTCCCAGTCTCGTCCCCAGTGGCTCCACAGCAACGTACGCCATCCGCGCGCGCGGGCGAGCCGCAGCGCGGAAGCGTTGAGGATCCCATAGGGGGGGCGGTACAGGGTCGGCGCTCGGCCGCTGTGCTCGGCGATCACCTCATACGCCCTGGCGATGTCGGCCCGCGTCTGGCGAGGGCTCAGGCGCAGCAGGTTGCGGTGGCGGTGACAGTGCAGCGCGATCTCGTGGCCCGCGGCTGCAATCTCGCGCGCGAGCGCGGGGGCGTGGAGCACGCGCTCGCCGACCAGGAAGAACGTCGCCCTGGCGCGTGCTTCGCTCAGGACCTCCAGCACCGCCGGGGTACCCTGCGGATGCGGCCCGTCGTCGAAGGTCAGCGCGTAGCCGCGCCCGGCCGCGGTGTGATCCTCGATCCCTAGCGGGCGACGTAGCGCGGGCCACGCGCCGGCGAGCCCGGGGAGCATGTATGCGCCCAGCGCCACGCCCCCGACCGCCCCCGCGATTCGGAGGCGGGTAGTGCGATGATCGGTGACGGACATGGTCGATCTGGTGCTGGGAATCGGGGCGGCGGTGGGCGCGTCGACGCTCTACAGCCTAGGGATCGCGCTCCAGGCGCTGGACGCCAAGGAGGCACCCCACGAGCAGCACCTGCGCCTGGCGCTAGTGCGGCGGCTGCTGACGAGAGCGCGCTGGCTGCTCGGGACGGGGCTCTCGGTGCTGGGCTGGCCGCTCCAGGTGGTGGCGCTGCTGCTGGCACCGCTGGTGGTGGTGCAGCCGGCGCTCGCCTGTGGGCTGCTCGTGTTGCTGCTGTTCGCAGAGCGCATGCTCGGTGAGCGCGCCGGGCGCCGCGAGCACCTGGCGACGCTCGCGATCGTGCTCGGCGTGGTGGGCGCCGCCCTCTGCGCGCCGGCACGCAACACCAGCGAGACAGGCGAGCATCTGACGATCACGCTCGTGCTCGTGGGCCTCGCGCTCGCCAGCCTGCTGCCGTACCTGCTGCGCCCGCTGGGGCGCTCGTTCGCACCGCTGACGATGGTCTGCGCGGGGCTCGCGTACGGGTGGAGCGGCGTCGCGACCAAGCTCGCCGCCGACGACCTGTCCGGACACCACCTGCTGCTCGCGGGCCTGTGGGCGCTGTCCACGGCGGCGGCGTCGGCGGTGGGGGTGCTGAGCGAGATGAGCGCGCTCCAGGCGCGACCGGCGATCCAGGTGGCGCCGGTGGTGTTCGTGACTCAGACGCTCGTGCCGGTGGTGCTCGCGCCGATCCTGTTCGGCGAGCGCTTTAGCGGGACGCCGCTCGGCGGCGTGCCGCTGGTGGCGTCGCTGGCGATCATCGTTGCCGGAGCGGCGTCGCTGGCGCGCTCGCCGCTGCTGACGAACTTGCTCGAGCCCGGTGCCCCGCTGATGAACGGCGAGCCTGTCAACGACACCAGCGGCACAGCGCTCAGCCCGGAGGAGCCGAGCCAGGCGACGATCCGCTCCAGCCTGAGCACCGACTCCGGTGACCCGTCGAGCGCTACCACGAGCACGTCGCCGGCGCGCATCGGGCGTTGAGGCAGTCGGCTGTCGGCGTTCAGGCGCAGCGCTCCCTTCACGGGAACCGCGCCGGTAGTGCGTGCGAGCACCAGCTGGCCGACCGACAGCCCGCCGCTCGGCCGCAGGTAGTAGAAGCGGTGGTGCAACAGGCCCAGCGCCCGCGCCTGTGAGTTGAGCGCGCTGCGCGTGCGCACCCAGTGGAACAGCGCAGAGCTCGGCACTTCGGGAAGCACCTCGTCGCCGAGCGAGCGCAGGTCGGCGATCTGTGAACGCGCCGGAACGCCGGAGTCGTCGGTGAACGACAGGTGCACGCCGTGCTCGGCCAGCTCGGACGCCACCGAGGTGATGTGAGCGGCGGGGGTGCGCACGATCACGCCGACCTCTGGCTGCGCGGTCGGGACCCGCACGAGTTCGTGGACGCGCAGCAGCTTGTCGGCGACGGCGGTGACCTCGTCGGTCGACATCATCCATGTCCCGAGCACCAGCAGCAGCACAAGCTGCGTGGCGAGCGCTACCAGCCGTAGCCGCCATCGCGGGATCGGACGCACGCGGCGCGGCGCCTTCAGCACGACGTCAACGGCTGCCGGCGGTGCGAGGCCGAGCGAGTCGTCACGGTCATCGCCGTCTGCGTCGTCCGCCGCCCGCGCCGCCTGCGCCTCGCGGGCATCCGACCCCGGGGCGGCGAAGCTCGCCTGGACCTGCTGGCGCAGCTCGTTCGTGTCGTTGGCCAGACGCAGCAGGTCGAGCGCCGCCATCGCGCGCGTGTTCAGACGGGCGTGGCCAACGGGCAGGCCATACGAGACGACGGGCGTCCCGGCCGCCCTCGCCTCCAGGCACGTCACCCCACCGGTCGAGTGCACGAGCACGTCGGCTGCCGCCAGGATCTCGGGCATCTTGTCGGTGAAGCCGTACACGCGCACGCTCGGTTCGTCCGCGAACGCGCTGCGCAGCTTCGCCGCCAGCTGCTCGTTGCGCCCGGCCAGGCACACGATGCTGTTGACCTCCGGCACCTTCGTGAACTCGCGAACGGCGCCCGCGATGTCCCCCACCCCCCAGCCGCCGCCCGAGACGACGACCGTGCGTCCCTCCTCCGGAAGGCCCAGCGCGCGCCGCGCGTCGACCGGCTGGCGGGGCTCCAGGAACTCGGCGGAGATCAGCGGCCGCACGAGCCGTACGCTGCCGCGCCCGGCGATGCGCTCGACCGAGCGCATCGACTCGCCGTACATCACCAGGTGCACGTCGATGCCCGGCTGCGCCCAGAAGAACAGCCCGGTCAGGTCCGTGATCGTGGCCACCGTCGGGCACCTGACGGCGCCCGTGCGCCGCAGCCGTGCGAGCACCACGGTGACGGCCGGGTAGGTCGAGACGACGACGTCGGGTTCGTAGGAGTCGATCGTGCGCTTCAGCGGGCGTGACCCGAACACGCACAGCAGACGGCGAACAAGCACGCGAACGGGCAGGATCTTCTCGAGCATCCAGTAGACGACGGTGTAGGTCCACGGGAAGAAGCGCAGCTGCACGCGGTAGCCGTCCTCGACGACCGGGCGCACCAGCCGGCCCATCGCGGCCAGCCCGTCGATCACACTCACGTCCGCGCCTTCCGGTGAGGACCGCAGCTGGTCGGCCAGGGCACGCGCGGCAGCGGCGTGCCCCTCGCCCACGTCGGCGGACAGGATCAGAACACGGTGCGGGCGTACGCGAGCCGAGGCCGAGTGGCTTGTGCGTGTACGTTTGCGAGGTCGCATCGAGATCATCAGCCGATCGCGTCGGTGTCGGGCACGGTCAGCTAGAACCAGCTCCCCCGACAACCGAGGCGGGGATGCAGACTGTGCGCACAGCGTACCGGGCGCCTTGGACGCCCGCGGGCTCCAGACGCAACAATGGCTGCATACCGGCCGCCAGCCCGACATCCGCTGCGCGCATGCCCACGCTGAGCGCTGGGCGCGCTGGCGGGGCGGCCGGCGCGAGGGCTCCCGGGCGCGTGGTGCAGGCGATCGGCGCTGTCGGGCTGATCGGCGTGGTCACGAGCGTATTCCTGATCAGCGCGGGCGCCGCCTCGGCGCCGTCGCTGTACGTCCCCGCGCGCAGCGGCGGCTGGCCCGCGTGGCTGGCAGGGCCGCTGGCGGGGTTGGGGATCGGCCTGACGAGCAACGGCTTCCAGACGCTGACGCTGCTGATGTGCGCGAGCTACGCGCTGGTGCTGCTCGCCGCGCGTGGGCTGCCGACGGCCGCGCTCGCGGGCGCGATCGTGCTCGCTGACGCGTCGCTGCTGCTGGGGCCGCCGCTGATCTCCCAGGACGTGTTCGGGTATCTGGCGTTTGCGCGGCTGGGCACGCTGCACGGTCTCGATCCGTACACGCACTTCGCCGCGCAGGCCCCGGGGGACCCGGTGTTCCACTTCATCGGCTGGCCGTTTCTGAACTCGCCATACGGCCCGCTGTTCACGCTCGTCAGCTACGCGATCGCGCCGTTGGGGATCGCCGGCGGCTTGTGGGCGTTCAAGGCGATCGCTGTCGTGTCGAGCCTTGCCGCGGTGGCGCTGCTCGCGCGGGCGGCGGCGTGCGCGGGACACTCGCCACGCTGGGCGATGGCGTTCGTCGGCCTGAACCCCGTGCTGCTGGTGCTCGGCGTCGGTGGCGCCCACAACGACACGCTGCTGCTGCTCACGCTCGCCCTCGCGTTGACGCTCGCGCCGACCCGTCCGCGGATGGGCGCGGCGGCGCTGGCGGCGGGCGTGGGCATCAAGATCACCGCCGGCCTGGCGCTCCCATTCCTGGTGTTGTCGGTGCCGCGCGCGCGCGAACGCGTGCGGGTGGCGCTGAGCGCGTGCGCGGCGCTGGCGGCGGTCGCGGTGGTCGGGCTGCTCGGCTTCGGCGTGCACGCGTTCGGCTTCCTGGCGGCGGTGAGCGAACAGCAGCAGTTGGTGGCCACGCACAGCGTGCCGGCGGAGACGGCGCGTCTGCTCGGCCTCGACGGCACGCCCAGCTGGTGGCGGGAGCTGTACGTCGCCGGCTTCTTCGCGGTGCTCGCCTACGCCTTGTGGCGAACCGCGCGCGGCACCGCCGATTGGCGGGTGGCAGCCGGCTGGAGCACGCTCGCGCTGCTCGTGTCCACGGCGTGGCTGCTGCCGTGGTACGCGATCTGGGCGCTGCCGCTAGCGGCCGTCAGCGGCGACCGGCGCCTGCGCGCCGCCACGCTCGTTGCGTGCGCCTACGCGCTGCTCATCCACCTGCCGCTCGCCGACCCGCTGCTCACCCCGGCGCGGGCTCGCGTCAGCGTGCACGCACCCGTCGCCGCCGTCGGCGTGCGCCACCGCCTCGAACTCTCCAGTTTCGAGCTGTTTCGCGACGTCAAGGTCGATCTCCGCTGGTGAGACGTCGGGACGCAGGCGCCGCAGGCGGATCGCGTCCAGGCGGCGGAACTTGAGGATCTCGAGCACGTACACCAGATACAGGCTGGCGGCGACCACGACCACGCCGATCGCGAGCATCACCAGCGTCCAGCCTGTGTAGTAGTGCCCTTTGTGGTCGCTATAGGGGACGAACCGCAGCGCCAGCGCAAGACCGGCGAGCATCAGCGTCCACGCGTACAGGTAGGCGATCGTGCGCCGGCTGGAGAAGCCGATGCGCGCCATGCGATGGTGGAAGTGCTCGCTGTCGGATCGGTAGATCGGCTGGCGGTACTTCAAGCGCTTGAGCACCACGAAGGTCGTGTCCAGGAACGGCACTGCCAGCAGGATCAGGGGCAGCACGAAGGACACCACAGCGGTCGCCTTGACGGCGGCCTCCACCGTGATCACGCCCATCAGCAGGCCCAGCAGGTTCGCCCCGCAGTCGCCCATGAAGCTGGCGGCAGGTGGGAAGTTGTAGAACAGGAAACCGAGCGCTGCGCCGGCGGTCAACGCCGCGAGCACCCCCGGTTCCTGACGGCCGAGGTCGAACGCGATGATCGCCATCGCCGCGGCGATGATCGCGCACACGCCTGCCGCCAGGCCGTCCACGCCGTCGGAGAAGTTGACGACGTTCATCATCGCCACCAGCCCGATCACCGTGAGGATCGGGCCGGCATCGGCGGGGCCGGTGTTGGGGAACGACAGGCGTCCGGCGAACGGCAGCGTGATCACCTTCACGGCCACGCCGAAGTGCACCACGATCACAGCCGCGAGCACCTGACCGAGCAGCTTCAGCGCAGGATGCAGGTCGAAGCGGTCATCCAACGCCCCCACGATCGTTATCACCGCGGCGGCGAGCAGCACGCCGTGCCATAGCTGCGGCTGGTGTTCGCGCGCGTAGCCGGCGGGCAGCCAGATCAGGCCCGCGACGAGCGCGCCCGCGAAGATCGCAAGGCCGCCGAGCAGGGGCGTGGGACGCTCGGAAAGGCCACGCTCGCGCGGTTCGTCAATCGCGCCGATCGCTGTCGCGAAGCTCATCGTCAACGGCGTCAGCAGCGCGGTCAGGACCGCGGCGGCGAGGAAGGCGTAAAGCGCGTCGAGCTCGGTTGGATGCGCCATCGGCTCCCGCAAAGCATCGCACGCCCGCAGGTCGCAAGCGTCACGGGGCCTCCACCCCTATATCGATGGGACGGCTACGCCGGCACGGCGACGGCGAGGCTCTCGTACAGCGGGTAGCGCTCCACGATCGCTGCCACGCGGTCGGCGAGCTCGGGACGGCGCGAGTCGAACTCGTCGCTGAGCGCGACCGCGAGGATGCTTCCGACCTCCACGAAGTCCTCGTGCTGGAGGCCGCGCGTGGCCAGTGCGGGCGTACCGATGCGCAGCCCGGACGCCTCCATCGGCGGACGCGGGTCGAACGGCACGGCGTTGCGGTTGACGGTGATCCGGACCTGATGCAGCCGGTCCTCGGCCTGCTTACCGGTCAGCTCCGGTCGCGCATCGCGCAGGTCGACGAGGATCAGGTGCACGTCGGTGCCGCCGGTGAGCACGTTGACGCCCGAGCCGGCCACGCTCGGATCGAGCAGCCCGCTGGTGAGCGCGCGTGCGCCGTCGATCGTGCGGCGTTGGCGCTCGGCGAACAGCTCGCTCGCGGCGATCTTAAGCGCCACCGCCTTGGCGGCGATCACGTGCTCGAGGGGGCCGCCCTGCTGGCCGGGGAACACTGCGGAATCGATCCTCTTGGCGTGCTCCTGCTTGCACAGGATCACGCCAGCGCGGGGACCGCCGAGCGTCTTGTGGGTGGTCGTCGTCACCACGTCGGCGCCGAAGTCGATCGGGTTCGGGTGCAGGCCAGCGGCGACGAGCCCGGCGAAGTGCGCCATGTCCACCATCAGCAGCGCGCCGACCTCGTCTGCGATCTCGCGAAAGCGCTGGAAGTCGAGCTGGCGCGGGTACGCCGACCAGCCCGCCAGCAGCAGCTTCGGGCGACGCTCGCGGGCGATGCGCGCGACCTCGTCCATGTCGATCATGCTGCTGTCGCGGTCGACCTCGTATGCGGCGATGTCGTAGAGGCGCCCGGACACGTTGGTCTTCATGCCGTGGCTCAGGTGCCCCCCGTGCGCGAGCGACATGCCCATGATCGTCTCTCCGGGCTGGAGCAGCGCGTGGTAGACGGCCGCGTTGGCCTGCGCGCCGGAGTGCGGCTGGACGTTGGCGTGCTCGGCGCCGAACAGCTCCTTGGCGCGGTCGATCGCCAGCTGCTCGCCGACGTCGACCCACTCGCAGCCGCCGTAGTAGCGCCTGCCTGGATACCCCTCCGCGTACTTGTTGGTGAGGACCGAGCCCTGACACTCGAGCACCGCACGCGGCACGAAGTTCTCGGAGGCGATCATCTCGAGCGTGGTCTGCTCGCGCTCGAGCTCCCGCCGCAGGACGTCGGCGATCTCAGGGTCGACCTCCGCGAGCGGACGGTTGAAGTAGTCGGGGCTGAGCTCACTCTGGCCGGTACTGGTGCTCACGACGCTCTCCTTCGGGCAGGCGCTGATGACTTGTTTGCCCAGGCGCGCGGCTCGTTCGCTGACCGCTCCCCGGTGGTCGATTCCACCTCAGGCGCCAGTCGCGGCAGCTGTGAGGAGGCTAGCACGCCGCCCGCTCAGTCGAGCGAGCTCAACGCCTGGCGCACGGCGAGGCCGGGCAGTGCGCCCTCTCTGAGGACGTGCCAGCGGCGGTGCTCGGCGTAGTCGCGCAGGTCCACCACGGTCGAGGGTGTGCCCGGCAGCTCGCCGCCGTCAAGCACGAGCTCGGCGCCCTCGCGCATGCTTGCGGGGACCTCCTCGAGCGTCCGCGCGTCGGGCTCTCCTGACATGTTGGCGCTGGTCTGCATGATCGGCGCCGTGAGCGAGCTCAGCGCGAGCAGGTGCGCGGGCAGACGCGGGACGCGCAGGCCAAGCGTGGCCGGGTCGGTCCTGCACGCCTGGCCGAAGCGCAGCCGGGGGTTGGCGAGCAGCAGCGTCACGGGACCGGGCAGAAGCGCATGCAGCGCAGCGCGTTCGTGGTCGTCGAGCTCGCTCAGCGTCGCGAGCGCGGGCTCGAGCGCGAAGAACATGACCGCCGCCGGGCGCGCGGCCGGGCGCCCCTTCAAGGCATACAGGCGCCTGGCAGCCTGCTCGTCCTCGGCGTCGCAGCAGATCCCGTAGACGGTGTCGGTCGGGAACACCGCCACGCCGCCCTCCGCCAGGCACCGTTGCAAACGCAGCGCATCCTGCTCCTCGATCTGCGGCGCGCTCACGGCCCAGCCTCTCGGTGGCGCTCGGCGATCACCACCCGCTGAATGCGTGCAAGGTCTCGCTCATAGCGGATCGCGTCGAAGCCGGCCGCGCGGATCAGCTCGGAGACGGCTGGCGCCTGCCCGGCGCCGACCTCCAGCGCGAGCAGCCGCACGTCCGCCAGCAGCGTGACCTGCTCGAGCAGGCGTCGGATCACCGACAGCCCGTCGAGGCCTGCGAACAGAGCGCCGGCGGGCTCGTGGCGCAGGATCTCTGGCGCCAGCGACTCGCGTTCGGACTCGGCGACGTATGGCAGGTTGCCGAGGATCGCGTCGAAATCCTGGTAGCAGTCCAGCAGGTCGGCGTGCAGCAGGCCCACGTCGAGCTGAAGGCGGCTGGCGTTCTGCGCGGCCAGCTCCAACGCGCCGGCGCTGATGTCGCTGGCGCTGACGTGCAGGTCGGGGCGCTCGTCCTTGAGCGCGAGCGCGATCGCGCCGCAGCCGGTGCCGAGGTCGAGCACGCGCGCCCCCGCCGGCAGGCCGAGGCCGACGTCCACCAGCAGCTCGGTCTCCGGACGCGGCACGAGCGCGCGGCGATCGACGAGTAGATCGAGTCGACGGAAGGCGCGGTGTCCGACGATGTAGGCGACCGGCTCGCGGTCCACCGAGCGACGGCGGACGGCGTCTTGGAAGGCACGCACGGCCGCTCCTGCCACCGCCAGGTCGTGGCCGCTGAGCAGCCGCTGGCGCTCCACCCCGAGCACGTGCGCAAGCAGCAGTTCCGCGTCGAGCAACGGCGTTTCGCAGCCGGCGGCGGCGATCGCGGTGACCGCTCCGTCGAGCGCTTCGCGCGCGGAGCAGGCGGCGTGGAGCGCGTCGCCGCTCGAGTCGGGCGGGCGATCTGATGTCCGTGCGTCGATCCTCACGCCCACCCCCGGCCCACTCACGCGAGCGCCTGCCCTCCACGTGCCAGCCCGGCGTCTGCGACCGTCTGGGCCTCCAGCCGCCGGCGCTTCTCGTCGGCCTGGAGCGCAGCGGTGAGCTCCTCGAGCTCGCCCTCCAGGATCTGATCGAGGTTGTGCACGGTGAGCTTGATGCGGTGGTCGGTCACGCGCCGCTCACCGTAGTTGTAAGTGCGGATCTTCTCCGCGCGATCGCCCGTGCCGACCTGCGAGCGGCGGTCGGCGGCGAGCTCCGCCTGCTGGTCGGCCAGGGCGCGCTCGTACAGCCGCGCGCGCAGCACGCGCAGCGCCTTTTCGCGGTTCTGAAGCTGGGACTTCTCGTCCTGCATCGAGACCACGATCCCCGAGGGCGCGTGCGTCACGCGCACCGCGGAGTCGGTGGTGTTGACCGACTGGCCACCCGGCCCGGAGGAGCGGTAGACGTCGATCTGGAGGTCGCCGGGGTCGATCTGCACGTCCACGTCTTCAGCCTCCGGAAGCACTGCGACGGTCGCAGTCGAGGTGTGGGTGCGACCCTGGGACTCCGTTTGCGGCACGCGCTGCACGCGGTGGGTCCCGCCCTCGTACTTGAACACCGAGTAGGCGCCATCTGGCGGGCGTGATCCGGGCTGGTTGGGGGCGTGCTGGTGGGACTTGATCGCGAACGTGTACTTACCATCGCCGATGTCCAGCGGCTCGGTCTGGAACCCGCGGCGCTCGGCATAGCGCGTGAGCATCCGGTACACGTCTCCGGCCCACAGACCCGCCTCGTCGCCGCCCGCGCCGCCCTGGACTTCGACGATCACGCTCTTCTCGTCGTTGGGGTCACGCTCGACCATCGCCAGGCGGATGTCCTCCTCGAGCTGCTCGATCCGCCGGCGCGCCTGCGCGAGCTCCTCGCGTATGTCCGCGTCCTCGCCTACCTCCGCGAGCAGCTCCTCCGCACCGGCGGCATCGTCCTGGGCGTGCCTCCACTGCGCCGCCAACTTCGCGGCCGGCTCGAGCTGGCTGTACGCGCGACCGACCTCCGCATAGCGCTCGCGATCGGAGATGACCTCGGCATCGGTCATCTGCGCGCCCAGCTCCCCAAAGCGCGCCTCTATCTGCTCGACCAGGTCTTCGATCATGCTGGGACGAGTCTAGGGCGCCCCGCGCGTGCAGCGCCTGCAAGGCCCGGCGACGGCGGCGGCGGGCGTTTGGACGCCGTCACGCGCTCGGCTTAAGCGACAACCTCCACGCCCACCAGGTCCGCAGCGGACAGCTCACCGGGGGTCTCGCGCTCGAGCACGGCCTCCAACGCCGCGATCGCGACCTCGAGCTGGCTGAGGTCGGGCTCGCGCGTGGTCAGCAGCTGAAGCTTGAGTCCCGGCCACATCAGCGCCCGCACCCAGCCGCGCGAGCGGTTGCGGCCCGCGAACTTGATCAGCTCGAAGGAGATCCCGGCGATCACCGGTACGCCGAGCACACGCGTAAGCATCAGCCAGTACCAGGCCGGCAGCCCGATCGGCGCGAACACGAAGATGGCGACCACCATCACCACCAACAGGAAGCTCGTGCCGCAGCGCGGGTGCAGCCGTGAGAAACGCTGGGCGTTGGCGGCGGTGAGCGGCAGACCCGCCTCGAAGCACGAGATCGTCTTGTGCTCGGCGCCGTGGTACTCGAACACGCGCCGCAGATCGCGCAGGCGTGAGAGCGCGAGCATGTAGCCGAGGAACAACGCGGTACGGATGACCCCCTCGACGAGCCAGAACAGCACAGACGAGCCGAGTTCACCCTTGATCAGGCTTGTGATCCCAACGGGTATCAAGAAGAACAGGACGACCGCCAGCGCCATCGCGAACACGATCGTCCCTACCCACACCGCCCGCGGGATCTCCTGCGGCTCCTCCTGCTCGAGCTCCTCGGCGGTCAGCTGTGCGTTTGCGGACACCTCCAGCGCGCGAAAGCCGATCGCCAGCGACCCGCACAGCGCGACCACGCCGCGGATCACCGGCAGCCGCAGCCAGCGGTGGCGTCGCATCACCGAGTCCAGCGGATACGCGTTGACCTCTACCTCACCGAGCGCGGCTCCCTCCGTGGGCTTGCGCACCGCGACGGCCCAGTTGGCCACGCCGCGCATCATCACGCCCTCCAGGACCGCCTGCCCACCGAGCGGCGCGTCGCGTTCTGCGCGCAGGCCGTCCCGCGGATCTCCTACGTCGCTCTCCAGCAGCGCGGCGGGAGCGGCGGACATCGGGCTACTGCGCTGACCGAGCTTGCGCCGAGTGCAGGCGCCCCTTGGCGACCCTGCGTTGGAAGCGCTCCACGCGCCCGCCGGTGTCCATCAGCTTCTGGCGACCCGTGTAAAACGGGTGGCAGTTGGAGCACACCTCAATGTGCAGCTCCTCTTGCGTGGCGCGCGTGATGAACTCGTTACCGCACGTACAGCGCACGTGCGCGCGCACGTACTTGGGATGGATCGTCGTCTTCATGGTCGTTCGATTCTAGCGGGCCACGGAAGCTACGAGGAGGGCCCGTTGGCGCCCGGCTGGGACCCCGGCGCGGTGCCCGCACCGGTGGTGGACGCGGCGGGCTGCACGCACCGGGAGGTGCGTAGCTGCTCGGACTTGATCGGATGGCCCTCGGCGTCCAGCCAGCGAAAGCGCACGTCGCCGCGGTAGTACGCGGGCGCCGCAAGATCGGCCACCTGCCTGATGTAGGTGTATATCTTCACCCCCGCCGCCGAGCTGCGCCATGCACCGAGGCCCGGCGCGCTGACCGTGCGATAGCGGAGTTCGCCTGGCACCCGCTCGAGCAGCTCGATGCTGATCTGCATCCGCGCTGTGCCGGGCACGGCGTTCATTTCGGCGGCGAACGTCGCCGAGCGTTCGCTTTGCAGGACCGACGTCACGCATCCTTCAAGCGTCGCGGACGCGCTCGCCGCAGGGGCGCCCACGGCACCCGAGCCATCGCCTTCGGCGTTAGCGCTCGCAGCGGTCAGGAACACAGGCGCGCACGCGCCGGCGAGCAGCGCAGGCAGCACGAGGCGGGTGGCGATCCTGCTCATCACATCCCATTAACACACCATCAGCACGCTTTGTTTCGCCAGTACCCATGCGAGGATGGGCGCGTGCGCGTGTCTGTCGTGATACCCACCTACAAGCGGCCGCAGAGCCTCGCGCGCTGCCTGGACGCGCTCGCAGCTCAGCAGCGCCCGGCAGACGAGACGATCGTCGTCGTGCGCGGCGACGACGGTGACAGCCGGGAGGTCGTGCGCGGGCGCGCGCCCGGTGTGCGCGAGGTGCGCGTAAACAGGCCAGGCGTGGTGGCGGCGATGAACGCGGGCATCGATGCTTCCGACGGCGATGTGGTCGCGCTCACCGACGACGACGCCGCGCCTGACGCGGACTGGCTCGCGCGCATCGTCGCCGTCTACGAGGGTGATCGGGGGGTCGCGGCCGTGGGCGGTCGCGACCGCCTGTACTTCGACGGACGCCCCTGGAACGGGGGCTCTACGCGGCGCGTCGGCACGGTCAGCCGCATCGGCGTGATCACCGGCAACCACCACATGGGAGTCGGTCCAGCGCGCGACGTCGACGTGCTGAAGGGAGTGAACCTCAGCGTCAGCGGCGATCTGCTGCGCGAGCTTCGCATCGACGAGCGCCTGCGCGGCGTGGGCACCGAGCACCACTGGGAGCTGGCGCTGTGCCTATCACTGCGCCGCCGCGGCCTGCGGGTCGTGTACGACCCGGACATCGCCGTCGCCCACCATCCCCAGCCGCGGATCGACGACTCGCGCCAGTTCAGCGCGGTCGAACTGCGCGACTCCACGCACAACAAGGCCGTGGCCGTGCTCGAGCACCTTCCAGCTCGAGGCCGGGCGGCCTACCTGGCCTGGGCCTCTGCCGTGGGCAGCGGAACCGAGCCGGGCGTCGCGTACCTGCTCGCTGGGCTCGCGCGTGGCGCAGGTGCCTGGTCGCGTTTTCGTGCCACGCAGTCGGGGCTGATGGACGCCGCCCGCACCGTCCGGCGCTCACGACGCCGGGGCCCGCTGCTCAGGTGATCTGATACAGCGGCCCGTCGCCGCCCTCGGGGGTCGTCAGACGACCGCCCTTGGCGGTGATCGCGCCGCACTGCACGCAGTTGGTGTAGTTGACGATCACGTCCACCTGGCCGTGCTCTGGTGCGTCCTCGGGGATCTCGTACACCCCCGCCGGGCACATCCAGCGCCAGGTCTCGGCGAGCTCGCGTGGCACGCGTTTGCGCACGCGAATGTGGTTGGGCGCGTCGTCGCGTGTGGCGTTGCCGGTGATGAACACCGAGGAGAGCTTGTCGAAGGTGTATTTGCCGTCGGGCTTGGGGTAGCCGTCCTTCTTGGTGCCCACGCTCACGGGCGCGTCCGCGTCGCGGTGGTTGCTCCAGCGCCCACCCGGGAAGCGGCCCTTGGTGAGGACCATCGCGTTGGTGATCGCACCGCCGACGAAGAAGCCTTTGGCGAACGGCTGCTTCATGTTGCGCGTCTCGTACAGGTCCTTGGCGATCAGCGAGCCCTCGACGCGCTCCTCGTAGGCGCTGAAGTTGCTCGAGCTGCTCTTCAGCGCTTTCACGATCTCCTCCGCGGCCATGATCCCCGCGTGGATCGAGTAGTGGATGCCCTTCAGGATCGGCACGTTGACCATGCCGCCGCCATCGCCGCAGATCACCATCCCGGGCGCCGACAGCTTGGGCATCGCCCAGTAGCCGCCCTCGGGGATCGCCTTGGCGCCCCAGGCGACCCGTTCGCCGCCCTCGAGGATCGAGCGCACGAGCTTAGACTGCTTGAACTGCTGGAGCAGATCGTGCGCGGAGACGGTCGCGTCGGTGTAGTCGAGGCCGATCACGAAGCCGAGCGACACGCGATCGTCTCCCATCGGGTAGATCCACGAACCGCCGAACTCGCGATGCTTGGCGCGGTAGCGCAGCGGCCAGCCGAGCGTGTGGATCACGCGATCCAGCGGCTTGGGCACCTTCCAGACCTCCTTCACGCCCAACGACCACACCTGCGGGTCGCTGTGAGCCGCGAGGTTGAACTCGCGGATCGCCGCGCCCGTCAAATGGCCCCACGTGCCCTCGGCGAGCACCGTCGCCTGGGCGGTAACGTCGGAACCGGGCTCGAAGTTGCCGAGCTCCTGTCCCTCCTTGCCGCGACCCTTGTCGCCGGAGCGGATGCCCCGCACGACACCGTCGTCCACGAGCAGCTGGGCGGCTGCCGTCTCGGTGAGGATGTATGCGCCCGCCTCTTCGGCCTTCTCCGCGAGCCAGCGTGAGAGCTCCGACACCGACACCATGTAGTTGCCGTGGTTGCGGAACGGCGGCGGCGTGGGCTTCAGCGGCAGCGCCATGCTCGGGCTGAGCATCCAGTACACGGAGTCCTTGTCGGTCTGCCCGTACGTCGGCCATTCCTTCGGGTCGATCTCGGGGAACAGCTGCGCGAGCCCAGACGGGCGCATCATCGCGCCCGACAGGTTGTGCGCACCACAGACCTTGCCCTTCTCGATCACCGCCACCGGCACTTCGCCGAGGCGCTCGGAGAGCTCGGGCTCCTCGGCGAGGAGCGCCAACAGGCGATTTGCGCACGCGAGGCCTGCCGGGCCGCCGCCGACGATCGCCACGCCGACCTCGATGCGCTCGTCCTCGGGGTCGAGCTCGTGCTTGATGAATTCCTTCTCGGAGTCGACCGGTGGCGGGAACGCCGCCGGTATCACCTTGCCGTTGCTGGCGGCGCCGCTCACGCTCAACCGCCCTTCTTGGCCTTCACGGCTTCGGTCAGCTTGGGCAGGATCTTGTTGAGATCGCCGACGATGCCGAGGTCGGAGAATTCGAAGATCGGCGCGTTCGCGTCCTTGTTGATGGCGACGATGTTCTCCGAGGCCTGCATGCCGACCTTGTGCTGGATCGCGCCGGAGATGCCCGCCGCGAGGTACAGCTTTGGCGCGACCGTCTTGCCCGTCTGGCCGATCTGCGCCGCGTACGGGTACCAGCCGGCATCGACCACCGCGCGCGTTGCGGCCACCGCCGAGTTTCCGCCGAACGCCTTGGCGAGGTCCTCCGCGAGCTCGAAGCCCTCGGGCTTGCCCAGGCCGCGCCCGCCGGCGACGAGGATGTCGGCGCCCTCGATGTCGACGTCCGCGCCGCGCTGTTCGCCGCGCGTGAGCATCGTCGCCTGCTGCGCCTGTGGGCTGAGCTCGAAGCTCAGCTGCTCGACGGCGGCGGGGCCGTCGCCGGTCTCGCGGGTCTCGAATGCGTTCAGCCGGCCGATGATGATGCCGACCGGGGAGCGATATTTGATTTCGGAGATCGCCGAGTCCCCGAGGATCGGACGCTCGGCGATCAGCTCGCCGCCCTCAGCGCGCACGGCGGTGACCTCCATCACCACGCCCGCGCCCAGGCGCGCGGCCAGGCCGGCACCGATCTCGAAACCGAGCAACCCCCCTCCGAACAGCGCGTAGGAGTAGTCGCCGCCCTCGATCGCCGCCGCCATCGCGTCGACCAGCGGCTGCGCGAGGCCCTCAGGCCCCTCGGCCACCAGCGCCTTCTTGGCTCCGTATCTGCCGAGCGAGGCAGCCAGGTCCTGCGGTACGTTCTCGCCGAGCAGGATCGCGTGCGCCTCGCCGCCGAGCTCGCCGGCGAGCTTGGCGCCCTCGGACACGGCGCCCAGGGAGTTCTTGTTGATCGCGCCCTCGTAGTGCAGCGCGTAGACCAGGATGTTTGCCATTTCAGATCAGCTTCCTCTCGTCTAGCCAGGCGACGATTTTTTCGACGGTCTCGCCCGTGTCCTCGTCCTCGATGATCTCTCCGGCGGCCTTTGCGGGCGGCGCCTTGGCGGCGATCCACTGCGCCGCGGAGTTATCGCCGCCGACTTTCGAGGGGTCGATCTGCACGTCGCCGACGGTGACGCTGTCCAGCTGCTTCTTCTTGGCGCCCATGATCGCCTTCAGCGACGGGTAACGCGGCTCGTTGATCGCGTCGCCGACGGAGATCACCGCGGGGAGCCTCACCTGCACCGTGTCGTAGCCGTACTCGGCCTGGCGCTCGCAGCGCAGGGATCCGGATCCCGCCCCCCCACCCCCCTCCGCCTCCACGTCCATCTTGATGACCTGCGTCAGCGAGGGCATGCCGAGGTGCTCGGCAACGACCGCGCCGATCGTGTAGCACTCGCCGTCGTCGGACTGCTGGCCGAGCAGCACCAGGTCGGGGCTCTCGCGCTCCAGCGTCTTGGCCAGCGCGTACCCGGTCGCCGCGACGTCCGAGCCGGCAACGGCGGGATCGGAGAGGTGGACCGAGCGGTCGGCGCCGAGCGAGACCGCCTTGTGCAGCGCACGCACTGCGCTGTCGGGGCCCATCGTCACCGCGACGATCTCCTCAACGGCGACGGCGCCGCCCTCCTTGATCTGCATCGCCGCCTCGATGGCGTGCGTGTCGTACGGGTTGAGGTTCTTCTCGCCGCTGCGGTCCATGCGCCCCGTCGAAGGGTCCAGTTTCTTTTCGACGGCGGCGTCCGGGACCTCCTTCACGAGGACGCATATCTTCATTCTGTGAGCTTTCTCCTTGGAGTTAGTAGGTGGATCCTACCCGTTCGCGCGACTGATTGACCAGTCAATCGGTCGTGGCAACTAGCGTGCGACCACCGCGCCGCGGATGAAATCGACGATCGCCTGGGTGGGGGCACCGGGCGTGAACACCTCGGCGACGCCCAGGCTCTTGAGCTCGGGGATGTCCTCCGCGGGGATCGTGCCGCCGACCGTCACCAGCACGTCCTCCACGCCCTGCTCGCGCAGCAGCGCGACCACCCGTGGCACCAACGTCATATGCGCGCCGGAGAGGATCGACAGCCCGACCGCGTCGGCATCCTCCTGGATGACCGTCTCCACGATCTGCTCAGGCGTCTGGTGCAGGCCTGTGTAGATGACCTCCATGCCCGCGTCGCGCAAGGCACGCGCGATGATCTTGGCGCCACGATCGTGGCCGTCGAGACCGGGCTTGGCGACGACCACGCGGATCTTGCTCTGGGTGGGCGAGGAGACCATCGGCTGCGCAGATTATTCCCGGATGCCCGCGCGCGTGCCCACGTGCTCGCGCACCAACGTGCCCAAACCGCCGGCAGCGGCCAGCGCGCCGAGCCCGGCGAGCAGCTTCAGGCGCCGGCCGAGACGATCGAGCTCGATCACCTCCCAACCCTCCTGGAGGGCGATCCGTCGGAGCTCGGCGTCAGGGTTGACGACAACGGCGTGCCCGACCGCGCGCAGCATCGGCAGATCGGACTCCGAGTCCGAGTAGGCGTAGGAGACGCCGAGGTCGACCTGCTCGCGCTCGGCCACCTCGCGCATCGATAGGACCTTGCCCTCGCGATAGTTGAACGGGCCCGCGGGCCGGCCGGTGTAGCGTCCGTCGATGATCTCCGAACGCGAGCCCAAGCCTCCATCGAAGGCGAGCACGTGCGCAAGCAGGTCGGCCATCTCCTGCGAGGCGGCGGTCAGGATGTAGATCGGCTGACCCGCGTCCTGGTGGGCGTACGCGCGCTCCAGCATCTGCGGGTACAGGCGCGGCAGCACCCCGGCGAGCACCCGCGGCGTGAGGCGCTCGAGGTCGCGCACGCGCACGCCGGCGATCATCTTGCCCACCCGTTCGCGTACGTCGTCGGCGCGCTCGTCGGTCGACCCGTGCAGGCGGAAGCGCAGGTTCTCGTACAGGTCGCGCGCCAGGCGCCGGCGCGAGATCATCCCGCTCTCGTAGGCGGCGCGGGCGAAATGAACGCCCGAGGAGCCCGCCATCAGGGTCTTGTCAAGGTCGAAGAAGGCGGCGCCGCAAGGCTGGCCGTTGGACGATCCGAACGCGCCCACTGCGCTCGCGCTCACCGCTCTAGCAGGCTCGTCAGACCTTCAGGATCAGCGCGTCGCCCTGACCCCCGCCCGAGCAGATCGCGGCGCAACCGAGCCCGCCGCCGCGGCGGCGGAGCTCGAGCGCGAGGCTGCCCAGGATGCGCGCTCCGGAGGCACCGATCGGATGGCCGAGCGCGACTGCTCCGCCGTTCACGTTGACGCGCTCCTCATCGATGCCGAGCATGCGGATCGAGTTCAGCGTGACGGAGGCGAACGCCTCGTTGATCTCCCACACGTCGATGTCGCCCGGTTGCAGCCCGGCCTTCTCGAGCGCCTTCTTGGCAGCGCTCGCGGGCGTGGTGGCGAGGTATGCGAAGTCGTTGGCGCTCTGGGCGTGAGCGACGATCTCCGCGAGGGGCTGCTTGCCGTTGGCCGACGCCCACTCGGCGGAGGCGAGCACGAGCGCGCCGGCGCCGTCGTTGACGCCCGGTGAGTTGCCGGCGGTGTGCGATCCGTCCTTGCCGGCGAGACCGGGGAGCGAAGCGAGCTTCTCGAGCGAGGTGTCCCTGCGCGGGCCCTCGTCGATCTCCACGACCGTGCTCTGCTTACGGCCGTTGACGGTCACCGGCACGATCTCCTCGGACATGCGGCCCTCGTCGATGGCCGCGAGCGCGTGTTCATGCGAGCGCAGCGCCCAGCGGTCCATGTCCGCGCGCGTCATCTCGAGCTCGTCACCGACCTCGGTGGCCTCCACGAACATCTGCTTGCCGGAGAACGGGTTGGTGAGCCCGTCGTGGACCATCGCGTCGAGCATCTTCGCGTCGCCCATGCGGTAGCCGAAGCGCGCCTGCGGCAGTAGGTAGGGGGCCTTGGACATCGACTCCATGCCACCACCCACGCCAACCTGCATGTCGCCCGCGCGGATCGCCTGGTCGATGATCACCGATGCACGCAGGCCTGACGCGCACACCTTGTTGATCGTCTCGGAGGACACCTCCCTGGGGATCCCGGCCTTGATCTGCGCTTGGCGCGAGGGGATCTGCCCCTGGCCAGCCTGGAGCACCTGTCCCATGACCACGTGCTCGACCTGCTCGGGTGCGACGCCCGCCCGCTCGAGCGCCGCGCCGATCGCGAGCGCGCCTAGCTCCGTCGCGTCGAGCGTTGACAGGCTGCCGCCCATCTTGCCGATGGGGGTGCGCGCGCTGGCGAGGATCACGGTGCTGGACATGAAAGTGGCTCTGCTCCTTCAGGTCGGGTGAGAGAGCGAGAATGGTAGTGGACCGCCGGCCAGCCGCCCCCACGGCAGCGCCGGGCGGGGCTTGGCGACTGCTGGGACGGATCGTTCGCGAGCGGGTATCGTGCCGGCGGATGCAGACCTCCGTTGTCACACGATCCGCCGGAACCGACGAGGCGGATACGATCGTGATCGGCGTGCTCGCCGGCGCCGCTCCCTCCCCTGAGCCGCCTGCGCAGGTGCGCGAGCTGCTGGACTCGGGCGAGGCGCGCCATGCCTTCAAGGTGCTGGCGCTGACGCACGCCGAGGGCAAACGCTGGCTGCTGATCGGGCTGGGCGCGCGCGATCAGCTGACCCCAGAGCGCGCGCGTGTGGCGGCGGCGGTGGCGGGGGAGCGTGCGCGTGAGATATCTGCGCGCACGGTCTGCTGGGATCTGTCGTCCAGCGACTCCAGCGGCTCCCTGCCCGACGAACGCGCAATCGCGCAGGCGCTCGTCGAGGGCACGATCCTCGGCGATTACCGCTTCGAGCTGCACAAGTCGAGCCCCGAAGGCGGCGCCGAAGACGATGACATGCCACCGAAGCACCTCGAGCGCCTGCTCGTGTCGGGGGTGCAGGAGCTGGATGGCGCGGTCGCCGAAGCGACGTTGGTTGGCGAGGCCGTCAACCGCGCCCGCGACCTTCAGAACCGCCCGGGCAACGACCTCACCCCGACCGCGCTGGCAGATCACGCGCGCGCCCTGGCCGAGGAGATCGAGGGCCTGTCGGTCGAGGTCGAGGGGCGCAAGGCGATCCGCGACCGCGGGATGGGCGCGTTCTCCGCGGTCGCCCAGGGCTCGGACGAGGAGCCCGCGCTGATCACGCTCCGCTACGACGGTCGCCGCCCCGACGCCGAGGCTTCAGCGACGCCGATGCTCGGCTTCGTCGGCAAGGCGGTCACGTTCGACAGCGGCGGGATCTCGCTGAAGCCCGGCGCGAAGATGTCGGAGATGAAGTTCGACATGTCCGGCGGCGCCGCGGTGATCGAGGCGGTTGGGGCGATCGCGCGCCTGGGGTTGCCGCTCGGGCTCGTGGCGGTGGTGGGCGCGACGGAGAACCTGCCGAGCGGGCACGCGATCAAGCCGGGTGACATCGTCACGGCCTCCAACGGCAAGACGATCGAGGTCAACAACACCGACGCGGAGGGGCGCCTGGTGCTGGCGGACTGCCTGTGTCACGCGGTGGCCCAGGGCGCGCAGCGGATCATCGACCTGGCGACCCTGACCGGCGCTGTGATCGTCGCGCTCGGCTCCACCTACTCGGGGTTGATGAGCAACGACGACGAGCTCGCCGGCCGTATCGCCGCCGCGGGCCAGCGCAGCGGCGAGATCGTCTGGCGCCTGCCGCTGCATGAGGAGTACGACGAGCTGATCAAGGGTCGCTACGCAGATCTCGACAACGCGCCCGAAGCGCGCAAGGCGGGAACGATCGTCGGTGGCGCGTTCCTGTCGAACTTCGTCGGCGACACCCCGTGGGCGCACCTCGACATCGCCGGATCGGCCTGGGAGCTCGACCGCGCCTACGTGGGCAAGGGCGCCTCCGGCTACGGCGTGCGCCTGCTCGTGGAGCTCGCCAAGTCCTACTGCGCGTAGCAGTCGCGCTCATCCGGCGCGCGCCGCGACCGGCTCGCAAAGCCAGCGCGTGACGGCCGCCCAGGCGGCGCCGCGAGGGTCGATATGAGCGCGGTGAGCGCCCGCCTGGCCCTCGATCTCGACGAGCTCGACGGAGCCGCCGGCGGCCTCCGACCGCTGCGCGTAGCGGCGGCTGAGCTCGACCGAGACCGTCTCGTCGAGCACGCCGTGGACCAGCAGCACGGGCACCTCCAGCGGGATCTGCGCGAGCGGATCGCCTACGGCGTAGCGGTCGGGGAGCTGCTCCGGCGAGCCGCCCATCAGCGCCGCGACAGCGCCACCGCGCCACATGCGGTAGGCGCCCGCGAGGTCGCACACCCCGGCCTGTGCGACCGCGCGCGTGGGGATCACCGCGGGTGCCGCGCCGGGGACGTCGACCGGCAGGCGCTCGCGTCCCGCCGCCCACAATGCGAGATGTCCGCCGGCGGAGTGTCCGAGCACGCTGACGCCGTCGAGGTCCAGGGGAGCGTCGAGCTGGTCGAGATGATCGATCGCGGCGGCGACGTCCGCGAAGGTCGCCGGCCAGCCCCCTCCCTCCCCTACCCGTCGATACTCGATGTTCCACACCGCCCAGCCGCGGCGTGCGAGGTCGCCGACGAGCCCACGCATCACGAACCTGCCGTAGCGCCTGTGCCACGAGCCGCCGTGGATCACGACCATCACCGGATGCGGGCCCGCCCCGCGTGGCAGGTACAGGTCGGCGCGCTGCGAGCGATGGGAGCCGTAGCGCACGGTGCGCCCGCGCGCGAAGAGGTCAAGGATCAGGCGGGTGCGAGCCATCTCGGAGCATCCTCTCAAACGCGGCATGTGAGAATGGCGAGTGCGATGGACTTCGACCTCTCCCCCGACCACGAGCTGATCCGGCGCACAGTCAGGGATTTCGCGGACGGCGAGATCGCCCCGGTGGCCGAGGAGCTGGACCGCACCAAGGCGTTCCCGTACGAGATCGTGGCCAAGCTCGGCGAGCTGGGCCTGATGGGCATTCCCTTCCCGCAGGAGTACGGCGGCGGGGGAGGCGACACGCTCGCCTACGCGCTGGCGGTGGAGGAACTGACGCGCGTGGACTCCTCGGTGGCGATCACGCTGTGCGCGCACACCTCGCTGGGCACGCAGCCGATCTACCTGTTCGGCAGCGAGGAGCAGAAGCGCGAGTGGATGCCGCGACTGTGCTCGGGCCAGCGGCTGGGCGCGTTCGGGCTGACGGAGCCGGAGGCGGGCTCCGATGCGGGCAACACGCGTACGCGCGCCCGCCTCACGGACGGCGAATGGGTGATCGACGGCGCCAAGCAGTTCATCACCAACGCCGGCACGGAGATCTCGGGGATCGTGTGCATCACGGCTGTCACAGGCGAGAGCGACGGGGCCGGCAAGGAGATCTCGAACATCATCGTGCCCAACGACACCCCCGGCTACGAGCAGGGCGCGCCCTACCGCAAGATGGGGTGGAACGCGTCGGACACGCGCCCGTTGAGCTTCGAGGACTGCCGCGTGCCGCAGGCGAACCTGCTCGGTCCGCGCGGCGCGGGCTTCAAGCAGTTCCTGCACATCCTCGACATCGGGCGGATCGGCGTGGCGGCAATGGGCGTGGGCCTGGCCCAGGGCGCGCTCGACGAGTCACTGAAGTACGCCAGGCAACGCAAGGCCTTCGGGCAGCCGATCTCGAAGTTCCAGGCGATCCAGGGCAAGCTCGCGGACATGTCGAGCGAGATCGCCGCAGCGCGGCTGCTCGTCTACAAGGCCGCCCGCGAGAAGGACCACGGACGCAACTTCACCCTGACGGCCGCGCAAGCCAAGCTGAAGACCGGCCGTCTGGCCGTGCGTTGCACCGAGGAGGCGGTGCAGATCCACGGCGGCTACGGCTACATCGAGGAGTACCCGGTGTGCCGCTTCTATCGCGACGCGAAGATCCTCACGATCGGCGAGGGCACCGACGAGGTGCAGCAGATGGTGATCGCCAGGGCGCTCGGGGCCTAGATCGCCGGCGGGCGCGGCGCTCAGCCGACGCGCTCGAGCAGGACGCTCGCGGCGCTGGCGGGATCGAGCTCGCGACGCACGACCTCCTCGAGCAGTCGTTGGAACTCGGGGTCGTCTTGCAGGTCGGCCTCCAGGCGCCGACGCAGGCGGGCGGTGGCGATCGCGAGCACCTCGCCGCGGAGGTTGCGCGCGCGCCGCTCGGCGAGCTGTCCGGCGGCGAGGATGTGCTCGCGGTGCTCGTGCAACCTCTGTACGAGCTCATCCACGCCCCTGCCAAGGCTCGCCTCGGTCTTGACGATCGGCACGCGCCAGTGCCGACGGGCTTCCTCCGGCGTGCGGTCGAGGTTGGCGAGCGACAGCACCCCCCGAATCTCACGGATCATTGTGTCCGTCAACGGGTGATCGGCCTTGTTGATGACGATCACGTCGGGGATCTCCATCACCCCCGCCTTCAGCGCCTGGATCGAGTCGCCCGAACCGGGCATCAGCACCAGCACGATCGTGTCGGCGTGGTCGATGATGTCGATCTCCGCCTGTCCCACGCCGACGGTCTCGACGAACACGTCGTCGCGTCCGGCCGCGTCTAGCAGCAGAGCAGCTTGAAGCGCGGCCTCGGACAGGCCGCCCAGCGCGCCGCGGTTGGCCATCGAGCGGATGAACACGCCCGGGTCGAGGAAGTGCTCGGACAGGCGGATGCGATCACCGAGCAGCGCGCCGTGGGTGAACGGCGAGGACGGATCGACCGATAGCACGCCGACGGTGCGCCCGGCCTCGCGCCGAGCCCTGGTGAGCGCCCCGATCAGCGTCGACTTGCCGACGCCGGGTGGTCCGGTGAAGCCGACGACCTCGGCATGCCCGGTGTGGGGATAGACCTCGCGCACGAGCTCCCAGCCCTCGGAGCGGTTGTCCTCGACGAGCGTGATCGCGCGCGCGAGCGCGCGGCGATCGCCGCTCAGGAGGCGCTGTGCGAGCGTTGGCTCGGTCATCGAGCGCGCAATCATCGCAGGGCAATACGATTCAGCCGCGATGGAGCTACTCGCCGACGTGCCAGCGGTCGACAATCACGACGCGACCGGCCAAACGCCGCGACGGGCGCCTGCGCCGCTGCGCGGCGGACCGTTCGCGCTGGCCCGCTTCATGCGCGCCAACCACATGCTCACGCCGGCCTACGCGCGCCTGCTCGCGCGCTTCGCGCTGCTGAAGCTGCGCTACCGCGGGCGCCTCCAGACGGACGGCATCTGCTTCCTGTGCCCCGGCGTGAAGCTCGAGATCGGGCGCCGCGCAACGCTTCGCATCGGGCGCTGGGCATGGATCGGCCACGGCTGCAAGATCCGCGTGCACGAGGGCGAGGTGAGCATCGGGGCGAAGACCGTGATCGGCCAGGAGTGCACGGTGTCGGCCTATCAACAAGTCTCGATCGGACGCGAGTGCATCATCGCCGACCGCGTGATGATGATCGACTTCGACCACGGTGTCACCGAGGTCGAGCGGCCGATCCGCGAGCAGGGGATCTACAAGCGCGCCGTGCGCGTCGGGCACAACGTCTGGATCGGCTACGGCGCGTGCATCCTGCGTGGCGTGACGGTCGGAGAGAACAGCATCATCGGCACCAGCGCGGTCGTGACCAAGGACGTGCCTGCGAATGCGGTCGTGGCCGGCGCGCCGGCACGCGTGCTGCGCATGCGCGACGCGCCCGCCGATCTGCGCTGGCAGTAGCGTCCGCATCGCAGCGCCGTCAGGCGGGTGACGCGCCGCGCCGGCAGGTCGCCTCGTGGACCTCCTGTGTGAGGGTGCTGAGCCGCTCGCTGAGCGTGTGGATCTGCTCGGTGAGGTCGGTGTTTCGCTGGAGCAGATCGGTCTGGGACTGCGAGAGTTCGTCGCGATGCTTGGCTGCGGCTTCCTCGTTCGCCTTGTCGGTTCTCGTCTGCGCCTTCTGGGCGATGATCACAAGCGCGCCCGTGTAGAAGGCCACGGCAGAGAAGACGAGGTTCAGCAGGATGAACGGAGCGGGGTCAAAGCCCTTGCCGTTGAGCAACCCGGTCCACGAGTTGCTGAGGAAGTGGATCACGTGGTTGGAGAGCACCCACGCCACGATCACGGCCGAGCTGACGATCAGGAAGCCGACGGTGCCCATGCCGCTGGCGACCGCCTCCGATACGCGCTCCATGAAGCTGCTGCCACCTGCGTACGACGAGTCCCCTTCCTCGCCTTCGCTGTAGTGGGTGTGGTGACGCATCGGATCCAGTTCTGCCACCCCCTGCTGCGATTTCGCCAGCGGTGTCGCTGCGGGTGTAGCGGCCATCTTGCTCCTCTCGTGCGGACGGTTTCGCGTTGATCATCGCGCAGCGCTACGACGGGTCCAGCAGGCACGAGCGATCGGCGTGGGCGGCGAGATTGCGAAGGCTCGTCAGCCCTCCGTGCCCGTCGGCCGCGAGCGCGAGCGCCAGGCGCTGGCGATGACCCTCGAAGCGCTCGCGCGCGTACGGCACAGCGATCTCGCGCGAGACCATGAACGGCCAGTCGCTGGCCTGGAGCGCGAGCAGCTCGCGCACAGCCGTGTCGTTTACGCGCGCGCCCGCCGCCACCACATCCAACTCGCCCGCGCGCGCCGCGAAGGACATCTCGGCGACCTTGGGACCCGACCAGGTCGAAAGGTCCCCGCCGCTGCCCCAGCTGCTCGCCTGCCAGCCGACTCGCTCGTCGCTCGCTGGAGCCGGCTCGAGCTGCTCGAGCGCGTCGTCCAGGCGGACCAGCTCGAGCCCCTGCCGGTTGCACTCCTCCACGACCGCCCGCAGCCACCAGACGCCCTCGTACCACCAGTGCCCGAGCAGCTCGGTGTCGAGCGCGCACACGAGTAGCGGCGCCGAGCTGGGCGCGGGCGGCGACCGACCCTCGCCCCGCAGGCGGACGAGCGCGCGCGCGACGAAATCGCTTGCGTGCTCGCGCGCGAGCGCCAGCGCGGCCGCGTGGTCGTAGGCGCGCCCGTCGTTGCTCCAGGGGTTGTGGTGATGGACGGTGTGGTGGTGGTAGTCGCGGTAGGCCGCGTTCGCGGGGTAGCCGTGCTCGCTCCACACGAGCGAGATCGTGCTGCGGTCGATCGGCACCAGCAGCACACCCGACTCGCTGGCGACCGGGTGCAGGTGCTCGGCGGCGCCGAGACCGAAGCGACCTGTCAGCTCGATGCACACGGCGGCCACGCCAGCGTCCTCCAGGGAACGGCCGAGCGACGGCGAGTAGGCACACTCCGGCAGCCACAGGCCACCGCGCCACCCTGTGCCCTCGGGCGTGCTCTCGCCGAACCGGTGACGGTGAGAGTCGATGCCACCACGCAGCTGAAGCCTCACGCCCGCATCGGTGGCAAGCAGCGGGAGCACGGCGTGCGTGGCGGGGATGTCCATTGCACGTGACGCCCGAGCGACCCCAGCAGATCACCGCCACGCCGGCGCAGGCTCTCCAACGCCGCCGTGTAGTCGCTGTATGAGCGTTCCAGCTCGCGGGCGAGCTGCTCGTGGCCGGCGGCACGCAGCCCGTCTGCGTCCTCGCGGTGGGTCTCGCGTCGTACGCCTTGCACGAACGCGCTGAAGCGCTCGAACATCCCGGGAGCTTCCAGCTGGTCGCACAGCACCGGCGTCAGCGATAGGGTCAGCGGCGCTCCCTCGTCGAGCAGGTCCAGCAGCGGCAGATAGCAGCCGGCGATCGCCTCCCACAACCACTCCTCGCCGAACGGCCACGTGCCGAAGCCCTCCACGTAGGGCATGTGCGTGTGCAGTACGATCGCGAGCGCGCCGCGATCTCGCGCACCGCTCACGGGCGGCACACCGCGAGAAGGTCCAGCGCGCGATCCATGTCGGCGTCGCCGGCGGCGCGCAGGACGAAGTCCGACGTCGCGATCGCCGGCGTGAAGCGGTCATAGAAGGCTCGCGTCAGCCCCAGCCACGGATGCAGGCGATCCCATCCCAGCCGTAGCGCGAGCTCGTGAACCCGGAGCTTGCCGGCGTGGAACAGCCCGTATGTCTCGACGCTGGCGAAGTGCGCGCGACACAGCTGCTCGAACTCCTCGGCTCGGTACTCGTGGACGTGCCACGGGTTATCCGAGCGCGAGGCGCCCCGCGGCGCGAGCGTGAGCACGTTCGGAGTGGAGACGAACACCGCTCGGCGATCCGCTCGGCCGGTGCTCTGCGCGACCCCCGAGCCGGCCTCGGCGAGCAGCGAGCGGAAGTGATCGAGCACGGCGCCCGGATCCTGGAGGTGCTCGATCGTCTGGAGGAACACCACCGCGTCCGCCGGCTCGTTGAAGCCGTCCACGAGCGCGCGCGCGAAGCGTAGGTTGGGTCGCACGTAGCGCAGGCGCGCATGCTCGTGGGCCTCTGGGTTGGCGTCGACTCCCACGACGCTCGCGGCCGCGCGCGCGAGCACATCCGAGCCGTAGCCCTCGCCGCAGGCCATGTCGATCGCGCGCAACCCGCGAACGCGCCCGGCGATCCATTCGTAGACGACCAGGTGCCGGCGGAACCAGTAGTTCTCCGCGGGCACGTCCGGGAGCGTGCGCTCACCGGTCAGTTCGAGCGGTGGCACCCCGAGCGGCTGGTCGCGCTGGCGGTAGGAGCCTGGCTGCGAGATCGCGTCGCCCATGGAGATCACAAGACGGCGTATGTCGAGAACGTCAGGCCGCGGGTGCGAGTCGTTGGCACGGCGCGCGAGTATATGGTGGGTGTCGATGGCGCCCGCCCTCACCGCCGCTGAGATCCGCGACGCGAACACGCGCTATCACGATGTCGCGGCCGAGCACTACGACTCCAAGTGGGGCATCGACTTCGGCGAGCTCGGTCAAAGCCAGGTGAGCGCGAAGGTGCGCAAGACGCTCGGCCACGAGCCGGGGAGCTTCCCACGCTCGTTGGAGATCGGCTCGGGAACGGGATACTTCAGCCTGAACCTGTTGCGCGCCGGGCTGGTCGGGCACGCCACGTGCAGCGACATCTCGCCGGGCATGCTGGAGACCCTGCGCGCCAACGCGGCGGGGCTGGGGGTGCAGGTGAGCACCGTGCCGGCCGATGCCGAGCGCCTGCCGTTCGGCGACGAGAGCTTCGACCTCGTGCTCGGGCACGCTGTGCTGCACCACATACCCGACCTGCCGCGTGCGTTTGCCGAGTTCGAGCGGGTGCTCGCCCCGGGTGGCACGCTGCTATTCGCCGGGGAGCCCTCGCGCTATGGCGACCGCCTGGCGCGCGTGCCCAAGCGCCTCGCCAGCACGCTCGCGCCCGTATGGCGTTTCGCGATCGGGGCCGCGCCAGCGCCTGCGCCTGACGCCAACGGGTCCGCGGCCGCGCTCGAGGGCGTCGTCGACATCCACGCGTTCGCTCCAGCGGAGCTCTCGCGGATCGCGCGCGCAGCCGGCCTGATCGATGTGCGCGTCACCGGCGAGGAGCTCCTGGCGAACTGGTTCGGATGGACCAACCGCACGCTCGAGGCCACCGCCGACCCCGATCAGGTGCCCTGGGCGTGGCGCTGGTATGCGCACCGCGGCTATCTGGCGCTCCAGTCCCTGGACCGTCGGCTGCTGGAGTCGCGCCTACCGGCTGCGATCTTCTACAACCTGATGCTGGCCGCGCACAAGCCCGCAGCCTGAGCACTGGCCACCGGCTATCGTCGCCGTCGCTAAGGACGATGAGCGGCGCAGGGGCGTGTCACGGCACTAGGTCTTCTTCGCTGGATGGGGCTTCTGCTGCGTCAAGCGCACGCTGGCCGTGTGTGCCTGGGCTGGCGTCGGCAACGACTTGGCGAGCAGCAGGCTCGCGCTCAGCCGTCCATGACCGGCACGAAGCAGGGCGCGTCCCGATGCGTTGAGCTTGACCTTGACAGCCACGTTCTTACCGGGAGCGAGCGAGAAGCTCGCGGCTCCGATGACCTTCGTCTTGTACTTCTTCTTCGTCACCCGGCGCTTGACCATCAGCTTGAGCTTCCCACTGCACTTGGCGCTGCCCGTGCCGCGAAGCTTGAACAGCGCGAGGCTGTGTGGCTGTACTGCGACCTTCTTGCTCACCAGCGAGACCGTGCAGGTGCTGGCTGGGGCCGGTCCGAAAGCCAACACCGAGCCACCTGACACCCCGACCGCGCCACCGGTTTCTGGCCCGCCCGCGCCCGGGGCAGGCGGGCCGCCGGGTTCCGGGCCGCCTCCGCCATTGCCACCGCCACCGCCACCGCCGCCGCCGCCCGGTTCCTTTGTCATACCCAGGTACTTGTAGAGGTCCTCTTCACCACGTGAGCTGACGCCGACCGGGGTTTCGACGGTGATGTGGACGGTGCCGATCCCGCGTGGCGAGGTCGCCATGATGATTTCTTCCCCGTTTGCGTTGTCCTTTTCCACGGTGAAGCTGGCGGCTTCGTTTGAGCCGAAGCGCACAGACGTGGCGTCGTCGATGTGCTGGCCTTTGATTTCAACGACCGTGCCCGCGGGGCCCTTGTCTGGCCATATGCCGGTGACCGATGGGTAGGGACCGAACACCCACGCTGCGCCAGACTTCTCGTCCGAACGACCGCCGGCGAGCATCGTTTCCCCATCGAGCGACAGCGCGACACTGGTTCCGAACAGGGCGCTGCCACTCTCTGACTTGCCGCCGGCCAGACGCGCGCGCGCTGTGCCCCAGCCTTCACCCGAGTTCTCGAACAGCAGCGCGTCGCCACGTTTTCCGCTGGCGCCGGCGGCCCCCACCAGCGCGTGCGTGCCATCGCCCGACAGCGCCACACCATGCCCAAATTCTTCCCCGGGCGCGCCCGGGCCGGACAGCTTGGAACCCGCTTCGCTCCAGCCCGATCCCGAGTTGGTGAACACCCATGCCGCTCCCACATCACCGTTGTCGGCGGGCGCGCCGACCAGGGCCGTGCTGCCTTCACCGGAAAGCGCCACGCTGCCGCCGAACCCGACTTCGGATTCCTCACTGCCGGTGAGGCGCGCGCCGCTTCCACTCCAATCCGTCCCCGCGGCACCGAACACCCAGGCGGCACCCTGCGTCTGCCCGATGCCGGGGGCGCCGACGAGCGCTGTTTCGCCGTTCGCGGACAGCGCAACGTTGCGACCGAACGAGCCTTCGCTGGCAACGCCCCGCCCGGCCAGCGGACCCAACGGCTCCCAGGTCGAGCTCCCGTGCACAAACACCCACGCCTCGCCTCCCGTGCTGAGGCCCGCCTGCGGCGCGCCGACGAGCACGGTTTCACCGTCGCGCGACACGGCCACGCCTCGGCCGAACGCGCCCTTGCCGCCCACCGGGCTCAACAGTTCGGAGGTCTCGGTCCAGGCGGAGCCCGTGAGCGTGTAGATCCAAACCGCGCCAGCGTCTGAATGCGCGCGTGGAGCGCCGATCACCAGCATGTCGCCGTCTCCGTCGACGGCGACGGCGCGCCCGAAGTGACATTCCTCAGCGACTTCTTCGGAGCCGCCGCCCGTTTCACCCGGTTCACCTTCTTCAGCTTCTTCGGCGGTTTCGTTGCCGCAATCGCCGACCTTGCTCTCGGCGGCTGGCATCGTCAGCATCGGGCCGCTCTGAACCCAGCCCTCTTCGCCGCGGGTGAACACCCATGCGCCGCCCGCGCTGTGGTTCTCCCACGGCGCGCCCACGAGCGCGGTCTTGCCGTCGCCAGACAGCGCCACGCTCATGCCGAAGCGGGCGTGTTCGTCCTCTTCGTTGGGCGTGAGCTTCGCTTCCGGTCTATCTTCGATCGTCGGATCGACCTCGACAGGGAAGCGCGCGCCGCGAACGCCGACGTGGAGCATGAGCTCGCGGCCGGCGAGCGTCAACCAGGCCGGGAGCACCCGCCCGCGGGCGTCGGTGGCGCTGACACCCCCATAGCGCAGCCCGCGCGCGCCGCCGGCGCCGATGATCGCGCTGTGCTCGTCGGCGCCCAGCGCGAGGGGAGCGTCTCCTGAGAGCGTCATCGCCAGCGTCAACGGACCGGCGGCGCCGGCATGCGGGGCGCGCGCAATGGTGAATCCCTGCTCGATGCCGAGCGGCCCATTCACGTACCACTCGCTGAGGCCCGAGCGCGAATAGGTGACACGATTCTTGTTCGCGACTGGTCTCACCGGCTCGACCGGCCGCAGGGAATCCCCAAAGCCCACTGCCGATAGACCGATCCCCAGCCCGAGCGAGCCCGACCTCAGCAACACCCGCGAGCTTGCGAACGCAGCGCTGAGATGCTGCGCCGGGTTCAAGGCGCGCATGCCGGCCTGCCCGCTCAGGATGTGGTAGGCGCCCTCGTCAGCGCCGAGCGCGGAGGAGAGCGACGCGCGCGCGCCCGGGGGCAGGCTCCGCAGCCCCTCCTGAGACTCCGTGCCCGAACCGGCGGTGGACGCCGGCGAGTCGCCGATCTGGCCAGCCAATGGCCGCACTGAGAACGGCGCCGCGATGAGCAGCGACAGGAGCGCGGCCACCGCCAGCGTCCGCCGAGAACCATGCGTGAAAGTACCGAGCGCCAAGCGCCCGGTCATCGAGAACCCAAGTGCATCATTGTCAGTCCACCGGCCGGCCTGGGCATGTGCAACCCTCCGTAGTCGCCGTTTCATTTGACCCGGCGGCACACTCCCGCCTCCCGGCTGTCTCATCTCCATCGCTTGCGCGTCAGTGACAAGGTTACAATGATGGCGCGATAAGTCAACAGGCAAGCCAAATCTTGTCCGGCTGGCCAGTTTAACCGCGCGTTCCTTGGTCAGCTGTAGCGTCGCTCGCTGGCCCTGCACCTACACTCAGCGGCATGTCCGAGCGAGTCCACAGCGGCTTCCCGCTGTTCCCGCTTGGCATCGTCGCGCTGCCAAGCGAGAGCGTGCCCCTGCACATCTTCGAGGACCGCTACCTCAAGATGATCGACCGCTGCATCAGCGCCCAGCCGGCCGCGCCCGAGCGCGAGTTCGGGATCCTGTGGCTTTCCGAGGAGGAGCTCAAGCCGGTCGGCTGTGCATGTGAGATCGAGCGGGTGCTCGAGCGCACCGACGACGGACGCCTGAACATCCTCGCGCGTGGCACGCGACCGTTTCGGCTGCTCGAGCGCCAGCATGATCTGCCCTACCCGGCGGGGGTCGTTGAGTTCCTCGGCGACCCCGACGAGGATCTCGACGCCGAGGCGGCCGAGACCGCGCGGGAGCTCTGCCGCGAGCTCGTCATGCAGGCGACCGACCGCGAGCTCGGCACGCGCGAGCTCGACGAGCTCGACGCCTATCACATGGCCGCGACCGTGGAGTTCGGCGTGGACGCCAAGCAGGAGCTGCTGGAGCTGCGCTCGGAGAACGCGCGCCTGCGCCTGCTCGCGCTGCTGATCCGCGCAGCCATCGAGCGCCTGGCACTGGTCGAGCGGGCGCAGGTTCGCGCGCTTTCAAACGGCAAGGTTCGGTTCGGCTAGCGCCGCCAGCAGCGCGCGGAGCGCTCGACGTCGCCTCACCTGTCTCGTGCTCACTCCGTCAGATGGCAGACTTCCTGCGAGCTCTGCAATACGAACAGCTGCAGCTTATGCAGCACCGCGGGCTGGCCGGCCGAGTTGTCGCTGAAGCGGACCGATCCGTTTTCATCGCGCACGTCGTAGCTCAGGACCGACCCTGCTCGCGGCGGCAGCGACAGGTGGCTCGAGGCGGGCTTTTGAAGATCTTCCTGGATTTCCCGGGCCTTGATGATCTCCGGGTCCGACAGCTTGCGTGCGGCGAGACGCCCATTGCAGGTCACGCCGCCTTCTTCGTTGACCAGCAGCGTGAGGCGCGACTGGAGCGATGAGCCGCTGCGATACACGATGAACAGGTCAGGTGCGCTCACACCACTGCATCCGGCGAGCGCAGTCGCGCCCGCGAGCAGCAGCGGCGCGATCGTCCGGCGCCCGAGCGGCCCGCGCTTGGCACACGGGGCACTGCGCGCCTTGCCGACGCGCATCGGTCCGCCCGCGCCGCTCACACGCCGACCGCGGCGCCGCCCCGGCGCGGATCGCCGGCACCGGTCACGTCAGAGCCGCGCCGGAGCGCCGCCTGCACCCCACCGAAGAACAGGTTGAGCGCGCCGAAGCGCACGACGCGCACACCGTCGCCGAGCTCGCGCACGTCGATCCCGGGCTCGGCGAACACGACGCCGTCCTCGAAATGCACGCGCGGTGCCTCCACCGCTGCGCGGACGGTCATGCGATGGTCCACGACGCCGATGATGGTCTGTAGAATCGCCGAGCGGATCCGGTTTGAGCCGGCGCTCCCGAGCACCAGCTCGACCTCGCCTTCGCGCATCACAACCGACGGCGCCATCATGCTGGGCATCCGGCGTCCGGGCGGGTGCTGGTGGAAACCCAGCGGGTTGAGGTCCTCCTCCCCCATCACGTTGTTGATGTGCATGCCGGTGCCCGGGACCACCACGCCCGACCCCTCGCCGTTGGTGCACGTGGCACTGCACGCGCAGCCATTAGCGTCGATCACCGAGATATGCGTGGTGGAGCCCAAACGCGACGCGAGGAAGCGCTGCAGGAAGCCCGGATCCTCGAGGCCCTCGACGAACTCAGGCGTGCGCTCGGATTGGGCGGCAGCCATCGCGTCGACCACCGAACAGAGCGTCGGTGGCGAAGGACCGCGGCCGAGCAGCGCGAGGGCGTACGCCAGCAGCGTTCCGCCTGCCGAGGGCGGCGGGTTGGTGAGGATCTCGCGATCGCGGTAGGCGAGCGCGACTGGCTCTCGCTCGATCGCCTCGTATCCGGCCAGATCCCGCCTGCGCAGCGAACCGCCGCGCTCGGCCAGCCACTCGCACACGGCCGACGCGATGTCCCCGTCATAGAACGGGGCGGCGCCGTCGCGGCCGAGGCGCATCAGCGCGTCGCCGAGCTCCGGGTTGCGCAGCACCCCGCCCTCGCTGAGAAGGCGACCGCCGGGTGCCCACAGGGCGGCGCACTCGGGTGTTGAGGTCAACAGCGCGACGAGGATCTCCGCCACATAGGCCTGGCTGGCGTTCAGCTCGACGCCCTCGCGGGCGAGCTTCGCCGCCGGCGCCACCAGATCCTCGAGCGGCACGGTGCCCCACCTGCGCGCGGCCTCGCATACGCCCGCCGGGCAGCCGTACACACCGCACGAGGCCGGGCCGATGTGGAATACCTGTTCGGCGTCGCCAAAGGACACGTCGACCTTGCACAGCTCGACCTCCGAGCCGTCGCCGAGCCGCGTGGGCGCCGCGACGAAGAAGTCCAGCAGAGTCGGCTCGATGCCACCGCCCGCCACCAGCATGTGGCCGCCCGCCCCCAGCCCCGTCAGCAACGACTCGGTGACAAACGACGTGAGCATCGCAGCGACGGTCGCGTCCACCGCGTTACCACCTTCGCGCAGCACCAGCGCTCCGGCCCGCGCGGTCAACGGGTGACCGGCGGCGACGACGCCCTTCTCGGCAGCGCTCATTGCAGAGCGATACCACACGCGCTCGCCTTCGTGCGGCGCGCATCGCGACCGCGCGCCGCACACCCGGCACCGCTTGCGCACGTTTCTGGTTGGCGGTACCCTCCCCCCCATGAATGTGACGGACGAATTGTCAGCCGCGCCGCTCGATGCGCGCAGAGTGCCGGATTTCTTCATCATCGGCACACTGAAGACCGGCACGACCTCGCTGCACGCGATCCTGAGGCGCCACCCCCAGCTCTTCATGCCAGCCCTCAAGGAGCCGCAGTACCTGGCGAGCGACTTGCTTCCACGCCCGGGGCATGAGAACAAGCGGCGCGAGCGCCGGTATCCAAAGACGCTCGAAGGTTATCTGGCGCTGTTTGCCGACGCCGAGCCGGAGCAGCTCGCGGGAGAGGTGACTCCCACATATCTCTTTTCGCGGACCGCCGCGAGCAACATCGCCGAGATGCAGCCGGACGCGCGGCTGATCGCGATGCTGCGTGAGCCGGCAGATTTTCTCCGCTCGCTGCACATCTCTTTCCTGCGGGGCGGCAATGAGGCGGTGCTCGACATGCGAAAGGCGCTGTCCCTCGAGGACGCCAGGCGTGCGGGAAAGCGGATACCCCACAGCTCACATCGACCCCAGCTGCTCCAGTACTCAAGGCACGTGCAGTACGTGGAGCAACTGCGACGTTTCAGTGATCGCTTCTCGCCAGATCAGATGCTGGTCCTGATCTACGACGATTTTCGTGAGGACAACGACGCGACGGTTCGTACCGTGCTGCGCTTTCTCGAGGTGGATGTTGAGGTCCCGCTGGTATCGGAACGACTGAACGCCTCTCCCGAGTACGTGAATATACGGCGTGCGCACGAGGTGATTGATTCGCTAAAAACTGGACGTAGCCCGATTGTGCAAAAAACACGGGCGACCGCGAGGGCGCTCACGGGCTCGCCGACGCGAAGAGCCGTGCGCGGCGGCGTGGAACGGATCGCACGGCATCGAGTCCCGCCCGGGGCGGACGAGCGCCTGATGTCGGAGCTACGCCGCCGCTACAAGCCAGAGGTGGAGGCGTTGAGCGATTACCTGGGTCGCGACCTCGTGGCGCTGTGGGGATATGACGATGTCCACTGACACTGCCTAGCGCGGGACGGTAGACGTGCGGCTCGCGCTGGGCCCGGCATGCGTGCCGGCGAGATGTCACCACGGGCGCGGGCGGCGCGGGTCAGAGGTTGGGTAGGAACTCGGGCACGTCCAACTCGTCGACGGACAGGCCGCCGCGACGGGCGCTGCCCTCGGAGCGTTCGCGTGCGGGGCGCGCGGCGCCGCCGGCACGGCCGGCCCTGACCTCCCCGGTGGCGGGCTCTTTGAAGCGGCTGACGCTCTTGCGCCGACCCTCGTCGCCATATCCGGTGGCCACCACCGTGACCCACACCTGATCGTCGAGCTTCTCGTCGACCATCGCCCCGAAGATGATGTTCGCGTCGGGGTGCGCCGCCTCTGACACGGCCTTGGCGGCCTCGTTGACCTCCCACAGCGAGAGGTTGGTGCCGCCGGTGATCGACAGCAGGATCGAGCGCGCGCCGTCCATCGAGGTTTCCAGCAGCGGCGATGACGCAGCCTGCATGGCGGCCTCGGTCGCACGGTTCTCGCCGGTTCCCATGCCGATGCCCAGCAGCGCGCTTCCCGCCTCGCTCATGATCGTGCGCACGTCGGCGAAGTCGAGGTTGATAAGCCCGGGTAGCGTGACCAGGTCGGAGATGCCCTGCACCCCCTGGCGCAGCACGTCGTCCGCGACGCGAAACGCCTCGACCATCGCCGTCTGCCTGTCGAGCACGCCGAGCAGGCGGTCGTTGGGCACGACGATCAGCGTGTCGACCTCCTCGGCCAGCGCCGCGACCCCGCGCTCGGCCTGCTCGCCGCGGCGCGAACCCTCAAAGCCGAACGGGCGTGTCACGATCGCTACGGTCAGCGCCCCGATTTCGCGCGCGATGCGCGCGACGATCGGCGCCGCGCCGGTGCCCGTGCCGCCGCCGGCGCCGGCTGCGATGAAGACCATGTCCGAGCCCTTCAACAGCGCCTTCATGCGGTCGTAGTCCTCCATCGCAGCGTTACGGCCGACGTTCGCGTCCGAGCCCGAGCCGAGCCCGCGGGTCAGTTCGGCGCCGATGTGCAGCGTGATATCCGCGGTCGACTGCTGAAGCGATTGCACGTCGGTGTTGACGGCGACGAACTCGATGCCCTCGACCTCCGCCTCGACCATGCGGTTGACGGCGTTGACGCCGCCGCCACCCACGCCCACCACGCGGATCACCGGCTGACCGGCGCTCGACGAGCGCCGCGAGGGCAGCGCTTGGGTGGCGGTGTAGTCGTCGAACTCGACACGGCTCGCGCCCGCCGGCTGCCGGTTGGCGCTCGCCGGCTGCTGCATCACGTTCTCGGGTATCTCCGAGGAGAAGGCGTGGCGCAGCCGCTCCTGGGGGAGGGGATGTGCAGCTGCTCAAGCTCGGTGGGCGCCGCCGGCGGCGACGAGCGAAGCGCCGGGTGAGGCAGCCCGCTGTCACGCGGGTGCGCGGGAGTGGACGCGTCCGTGTCCGCGTCGGGCGCATCCGCGGTGGCGAGGAGTGGGCCTTGCAGTCCTTGCGCGGCCGGCGAGGCGCCATCGTGGGGTCCTTCCGCCTCTTCGGTCTTGCGGAACAGCGCCGCCAGCGGACCTTCACGCATGCTCGCGCGTTTAGCGTTGGCCATTGGTGAGCACCTCCTGCGCGAGTTGGCGATAGGACTGGGCGGCGACGCCGTCGGGCTCGTACTTGAGCACCGACATGCCCTTCACGGGCGCCTCCGCGAAGCGGACGGTCTTGCGAATGCGCGACGCGAACACGCGGTCGCCGAAGTTTTCCTCGAGGATCTCGATCGCCTCCTTCGCGTGGATCGTGCGCGAGTCCACCAGCGTCGGCAGGATGCCCTCGATGTCCACGTCCGGGTTGAGGTTCTCGCGGATCATCGCGAGCGTGTTTTGGAGCTGGATGAGCCCACGCATCGACAGATACTCGCATTGCACGGGGACGATCACCTTGTTGGCCGCAGTTAGCGCGTTTATCGTCAGCAGACCGAGGCTCGGCGGCGTGTCGATACAGATGAAGTCGTAGTCCTCCTGGATCGGCTCGAACGCCTTCTGGAGCGAGCGCTCACGGCCGATCATCGTCGACATCGCGATCTCCGCGCCGGCGAGATCGATCGACGCGCAGGCGACGTCTATCTCGCGCTTACGGATCACCTCGCGGATCGAGACCTTGTGCACGAGCACGTCGTACATCGAGCGCTCGAGCGTGTCCGGGTCGATCCCCTGGGACATCGTCAGGTTTCCCTGCGGGTCCATATCCACGCACAGCACACGGTGTCCCTCCTCCGCAAATGCCGCGGCGAGGTTGAGCGTCGTCGTCGTCTTGGCCACGCCACCCTTCTGGTTGGCGAACGCGATCACCTTGGCCTTGGCTTGCACGGTAGCTCCGATGCTCGATTGCTGGAAACGGCCTGCGCTGGGTATTCGCATAACGCGGGACGATTCCTGCACGGGAAGTACGATCGAGGCATGGCGACGCCGAGCATGATGCCCGCAGTGTCCGAGGCGGATCTGCGAACCGGGCTCAGCGCACGCTCGCTCGAGGCGCGCGTGCTGGTGTGTGTCGGCGCGGGCGGGGTCGGCAAGACAACGACGGCGGCGGCGCTCGCGTTGGGCTTGGCGCAGCGCGGCAAGAAGGTGGCCGTCGTGACGATCGATCCCGCCAGGCGCCTGGCCGCGGCGCTGGGCCTCGCGGAGCTGCCGTCGCAGCCCAAGCGGGTCGGCGAGGAGCTGTTCCGCGAGCAGGGCGTCGCGATCGAGGGCGAGTTGTGGGCGATGATGCTGGACGCGAAGGGGACCTTCGACGCGCTGATCGCGCGCTTGGCCCCGGATGAGGGAGCGCGCGCGGAGATCCTGGCGAACCCGGTGTATCGCGAGCTGTCGAGCGCGGTCGCGGGCTCGCACGAGCTGAGCGCGATCGCGAAGCTCTACGAGCTGCACGAGGAGCACGACTTCGACACGATCGTGCTCGACACGCCTCCGTCGCGCAACGCGCTGGACTTCCTGGACGCGCCCGCGCGGATGCTGGGCTTCTTGGAAGGCCGAGCGCTTCAGGTCTTCCTGCGGCCCGGTGGCATCACCGCGCGCGTTTTCGGACGCGGCACCGCGCTCGTGTTCGCGATCTTCGCGCGGGTGACCGGCGTGGACATGCTGGCCGAGCTCTCGCGCTTCTTCCGTTCGCTGTCCGGCGTGATCGACGGCTTCGCCGAGCGCACGCGCAGCGTCGGTGCGCTGCTGCGCGACAAGGACACGACGTTCGTGGTCGTCACCTCACCCGAGCCCGAGCCCGCGCGGGAGGCGAAGTTCCTGCTTGACAGGCTTGGGCCGAGCGGCATGCACGTCGGCGAGCTGATCGTCAACCGAGTCCATACCCAGGGTCTCGCGGGACTTCCTGTCGGGGCGGCAGCCGAGCTGCTGACGCCGGCGTTGGACCCGCAGCTTGCCTCCCGTGTAGCCGCCAACCTCTCAGACTTCGACGTGCTCGCACGGCGCGATCGCGAGACGGTCGCGAGCCTGACGCTGGCCTGGGGCGCGCGGCCTCCGACGCTCGTGCCGCACCTAGATGAAGAGGTCCAGGATCTCCGGGGCCTCGGCCGGATCGCCGAGCACCTGTTCGGCTGAAGCCGATGCCGCGACCTGCGGCTCGGGCGCTGGCGCACTCGCGAGCAGGATCTCGTCGGCGAAGCCAACCAGGTCGGGCCCGAGGTGCCCGCAGATCACGTCTCTGAGCAGCGCGCGCAGATGGTCTGCCATGTCCCTCGCCAGCTCGACCCGGCTCGCCGCGCGGCCGCCACCGCGACGCTGACCTTCAGGCGCACCGCCGCCGGTCACGGCCTCACGCTCGAGCGACAGCGCTGCGAGCGTGCGCTCGGTCAATGCCATCCGCTGCTCGGGCGTAGCGCAGAGTGCGGCCAGGCGTCCCGCCAGCAGCCCGCTCGCGGGCCCCTCGGGCTCGAGCAACGCCCGCAACGCCAGCAGATGATCGGTGAGGCCTTCCAGCGGTTGCTCGCGCTCGCAGCCCAGCTCGAAGCGGCGTAGCGCCCAGGCAAGCTCGTTGCGGTGTGGCGCCCGACGCGAGACGAGGTTGCAGAAGGCACGTAGCTCGTCCTCCTGCTCGCTCGTGACGAGCAGCATCCCGTGCGGGCGACCGCCGGCGCCGAGCGCGAGCGTCCGCCATCTTCCGCCCGCGACGCGGGCCCAGGCGAGCGCACCCAGCGTAACGCGGCCGTCGCCGAACAGCCGCAGCGCGCGCAGCAGATCCTTCAGCACCTCCACGCCCCGCACGATCGCCTGTCCGGGCTCGTCCTCGCCGGCAGCCAGGGCCACGACCAGGTGGTCGGGCTCGTGGTCGCGGCGGGCGATCGTGACGGCCTCCTCGGGAAGTCCCTCGAGCGCGTGCGGCTGCACGATCACCAGGCTCTTCGTCAGGGCCAACTCAGTGGAGCTGATCGCCACGCCGTGCAGCGTGGCGACAATCGTCGTATCGCGACCTTCGGCCAGCGACGCGCGCTCGAGCCGCTGGAGCGCAGCGTGCAGCCGCTCGGGGCGCAGCTGAAAGTCGCTCTGCTCCTCGAACACTTCGCATAGCAACGCCGAGATCGCGCTGCGCACGCGGGTGCGGAGATCGCCGCGGGAGGGATCGGCACCGACGCTCGCCAGGTAGTGCTCGAGCCCGCCGAAGCCCTCCAGCAGGCTTGCCAGCTCAGCGTAGCTCGGCAGTTGCTCGATTTCCCTCGCGCGCTCGAGGATGAAGCGGTCGGTGAGCGCGCGATATGCGTACAGCACCGAGCCGCCCGACCAGCCGCTGGCACGGGCACCGGTGCGCTGGCCCTCGAGCTCGAACGCGACCTCCGCGCCGCCAGCGATCTCTTCCTGCAAGCGGACGGCTGCGGCTTCGACGAAATTGGCGACCGTTTCAGGCAGCTCGAGCGAATGCATGGTGAGCTGACTTCGCCCTGCGGGCGCGCGCTCCTGCCCGACGCACACCGTCTTGCAGATCAGAGAAATGCCGGCAGCGTGTCTGTCTCGATCGACGGAAGGTTGAGCGCTCGCAGCAGCCTTCCCGCCATCGCCTGCGACGTGAACAGCCGGGAGCGGGCCTGTGCGATCTGCCCGAGACGTGCCGCGGTCTCCGGCTTGCACAGAGTGCGCAGAGCCTCCAACAGCCCATCCTCGTCGAGTGGGTCCACGACGATCCCGCCGTCGCCGACCAACTCCCTGCCGCCTCCTTCTGAGGTGACGACACTCGGGAGCCCGTAGGCCGACGCCTCTACGTAGGCCAACCCGGCCGGCTCGGTGAGCGACGGCATCACGAAGCACGTGGCTCTGGCAAACAGCTCTAGGAGAAGGCTACGATCTCCGGTGGCGCCGAGACGCAGCACACCATGTCCCACGATCCCGTCTCCGTCCAGCGGCGGGTGGTCTCCGACGAGATCCAAGCGAGCGTCCGGCGTATCGACACGAAGCCGTTCGAAGGCCCTCACCACTCGCGCGCCGTTCTTCCGGTTCCAGTCTCGCCCGACGAACAGCAGCCGCGGAGGACTCCAGCTGCGCTTGACCTCGGTGCCGGCGGGGGCATAGTTGCGCCCGACGCCAACCACATGCACCTTCTCCGCAGGGACGCCATAGTCAGCCGCGATCGAGTCGGCCGCCCAATGACTGGCCGCGCAGCACGCCCGGGCGCGCTGGTAGACGGACCGCTGGCGTGACACACGGGCAGCAACGGCGCGATCTGGCATGGCGCGCCATTCCGCGTAGCCTGCCGCAAGAGCCTGGACGCTCGTCATATCCTCGAAGGTGACGAGCGGCACGTCTGTTTTCACGGAAAAGCCCGCTCCGATCTGAATCAGGCCATCTAGGTGAACGGACGCGGCCAGTCGGCGCTGCGCGATTGCGGATCTCATCGCCGCGACCACGGGAGTTACCAAGCCTACGCGACGGACTTCGCGAGGCGTGAGCGGCAAACGCGCGCGAGCGATCGATCCAATCATCACGCCACCCGCAAAAAAGGAAAACCACCGCGATACCTGCCGGGGCGCGTCCACGTTGATCCCGTGAACTTCGACGCCCAGTTCCTCGAGTCCACGGATTATTCCGCTGGGTGTACCCGACCAGGTTCCGGGCGCAGTGGGATCGCCCGGAAACATCACACCTATCGCCACGCCCATCGTGAAAGGATATAGAAACTGTCCGAAAGCTCTTGGGCGGGCCGGCGCTCTGCGGGAGCTGTGGTCCGATCGTGCTCGGCGTTGCAGCCGATGCCAGCCGCGCGGTTCGGCGCCAGTACCCTCGGCACCTCTAGCGAGGGGCGCGGTCAGCGCAGCAGGTCTGCGAGCGCGGTGGCGATCAGAGCCGTGTACCGCCTGGGGTGGAGGTGGATGTCCGCCGCGTCGGGGTGCCGGAACCGGTCGTGCACCAGCCTTGTGGCTGGATCGATCGTTGCTGTGGTCACGTCGAGATACCGCGCGCCGATCGCTTCGCACGCTGCCGCTAGGCGCTCGTTGTACTCGAACGTCAGGTCGGTGCGCTCACGCTGGTTGGCGGTCACCTCGCGGCGCGCGCCGGCGACCTCGCCGAGCACTTCGCCGTCGCGTATGGTTGGCGGTGGGGCGCTGAGCACGACCGGCGGTCTGGTGTGCGACGCGACGTTGCGCGCGATCAGCTCTGTGTAAGCCACCAGGCTGTAGCTCAGCTGCTCCTCCATGCTGACCCCGTACTTCTGCGCGCGGTACCAGATCACAAATCCGCAGTCGACCTCGCCGAGCAGGAACACGATCTGCTGCCAGCGCTTGGATCGGGCGCACCGCTCGTCGAACAGCGTGCGCGCGTTGGTCTTGCTGTTCGGGTTGTGCAGTCCTTGAGCGGTCGCCCCGCCGATATAGAGGATGCTGCGTGGCCAGTCGAGCCGCCTCGCCGCGCGTCCTATCGCCCTTGAGTGACTATCCCCGAGCCCGAGAATGTGCGGCCGGCCGGGCTGGTAGGCCCGCTGATCGAACAGGCGTCTCGAGATCGTCCGCCGTATGCGCTGCATGCGCGAACTCTACCCGGTAGCCAGTCGGCGCCATGGCGAGGCTGTCACTCACAGAGACGCTCCACCCGCCAGCGGCGAGCGAGGAGCGCAAGAGCCAAGCAGCTTGAGCTTGGCGTCGAGGATGAGGAGCGCGAGCCTCGCCGGGACGCCCTGGTCGACCACGCGCCGGCTCGCAGTACAGCCCGAGACGCGGGACGACAGTCCAAGCATGCATCGTTCACCTAAGTGCGGCTGGGGAGCGCGGGCCTTGCCGTCCGGGTCATGGCGCGGGGTGGGTCCCGAGGCTTGAAGTTACCGTGTGAAGCGTTTGAGCTCCAGCGCAGTGCTTGTACCTTGTGATACAGTCGCCCGTCTCACGATATGCCTGACGCGAGACTGCCAGAGTTTTTCATTGTCGGATCTCCCAAGACGGGGACGACGGCCCTTTATGAGATGCTCAGAGAGCATCCTCAGATCTACATGCCACACCTCAAGGAGCCGCACTTTCTGGCAAGCGAGATGAAGCCTCTTCCAAAGTTCGCGGAAGAGCCTCGCGAGAGATCCATGCATCTGCCACATACGCTCGAGAAGTATCTGGCGCTTTTCGCTGACGCCAAGCCCGGTGATCGCGTGGGCGAGGCATCGGCGTTTTATCTCTGGTCGCCGACGGCGGCCGAGCGCATCGCAGAGCTGCAACCGCAAGCACGCATCATCGCCATTCTTCGAGAGCCAGCGAGTTTCCTTCGCTCACTGCATCTGCTGTTTCTGCGATGGGGCGTCGAGACCGAGAATGACCTGCGCAAGGCGATTTCCCTCGATCCCTCCAGACGCGATGGCAGGAACCTTCCCGCCCGGTCTCATCGCCCACAGCTCCTGCAGTACGCCGATCACGTGCGCTATGTCGAGCAGCTACGTCGCTTTCATGCGCGGCTGGCGTCCGAGCAGATACTCGTACTCATATACGAGGACTTTCGCCGCGACAACGACGCGACCGTCAAACGCGTTCTCCGATTTCTTGACGTTGACGAGCAATCTCCGATTGAGCCGCTCGACACGAACGTAACGACGCTTACGCAGCGCTCCCACCGCGCCCGCCACGTCCTCATGTCGCTAAGAGGCCGCAGCCGGGTCGCGCGCTCGACCAGAAGGACGATCAGAAGGCTCACGACACAACGCGTGCGGCGTGGCGCGCTGGGTGCCTTCCAACGCCACGTAGTGAGCGCTCCCGCACCGCCCCCCGACGAGGCTGCAATGAGCGAGCTACGCCAGCGCTTCAAGCCGGAGGTGGTCACGCTCAGCGAGTACCTCGGTCGCGATCTGGTGCATCAGTGGGGCTACGACAAGGTCGATTGAAGCCTTCGGCGGGAGTGCGTTCGTCAGTTTAGATGTCTGCGGACCCGCTCTGGGCCTGCGTGGCCGTCTGCGGCGCGGCACGTCGCACCGCGCGCTTGAGCCATCCAGGGGAGTGGTGTCTGAGCCAGCGGCGCTGCGCCGCCAGTCGTTCGCCGCTCTGACCCAGCACCCGGGCGGTGCTCTTGTAGGGCTTGGATGGGTCGAGCAGATGGTCCTCCACATATACGCGAAGGTCATGTTCGGAAGGAAGCTCGATCGTGGCCGGGGTCTGATCGACACGCCAGCTATGCCAGCCGCGGGCCACCTCGCTGGGCGCATAGCGGTCCGGTCCGAACTTGCGCGCGACGTCGGACAGGCTGAGGAACAGATAATGTCGCGAGTACATCGAGTTCGGCGCCATACGCAGGTCGGGGAAGCGCACCCAGTGGCCGCCGGAGTCGGTCAGGTTCACGGGGCCGTCTTGACGCTTCCACGCATTTAGACGATTTGGAGATCGCGGGAGCACCGGGTAGTAAGAGCGCAAGGTCGCCAGATAATCCGCGTGATCGTGATCCGGTGCCTCGCGCGTGGGCACAAAAACGAACTCGAGGAAGTTGACCGCGTTGAACCCCGCCTCGTCGATCTCCTCGATCTCTTGAGCGAGTGACCGCCCGCGATTTGGGGAGACGCGAAATTCATCGGTGTCCTGATGGATGAGCCAATCGGCGTCCAGGCTGTGTGCGAGCTCCTCCTTACGCTGAAGCTGGCTGTACAGCGCGAAGTGACCATCGCGTGCGAGCGTCTCGATGCCGAGCAGGTTCCTCCCCAGTCGGCGTTCCGCGATGGCGACCGTCTGGTCGGTCGATTCGTTGTCGACCAGGTACGCTGAGATGCCCTGCGCGGCGAGATGATCGAGACAGTCGCCGATGAAGCGTTGCTCATTGTAGGTCTGGAGCATCGCGACGATCTTCACGGCGCGATCATACCATGGCGAAATCGGCCCTACTTAGCCGCCCTGGATGTCACGGATACGACTGCCTTTGCGACACCGCTTGAGTGTCGATGATGGCCTCGTGCGATGCTGGCAACGTGGGTGCGTCGCGCGATCGCTGACCCGGTCAGGCGCACCTTGACACCGTTGGTGGTCTTGGGAAAGCGGTTGGGGACTGGGTCCCAGCCTGATGACGGCCCGCGCGCTGAGGGGCGCGTGGCGTTTGCGGCATCGCAGCAGCTCGAGGATGCCGTTGCGCTACCAGATGACGCCCCTGAGGTGTCGGGACGATCAATCGACGCGGCTCGTATTAGGTACCGCGGTCGGCCCTGCATCGACCGTGTGGGCGTTTGAGCCCAATCGAGAGAGATATGAATGCGCACAAGTGACGATCGCGCTCAATCAGCTGGAGAACGTGGTACTCAACCATGCGGGATCGCACCAGGAGAGCGCTACCGCGTTGCTGGCGACCAGCGACGCGAAGGGCCGCCCGCTGGGTGGCGCTAGTCATCTCGTCAGCGATCTCACGAGCGGCGTCAGTAGCGAAGAGGTGAACCTGTTGGCGATGACGCCAACACGGTCCTCGGCCGCCGGCTGTCGCGCGAGCCGCGAGCGAGCGTTCTAAGACCTAGACCGCAGCGAGCGCGGGCTGACCGAGCTCTGACCCCGACGAAGGGCTCTGCGCGCACTGCTCCGCGAGCCAGTCTTCGCCGTAGGCGCGCATGTGGTCGATGATCGGCAGCAGCGCCCGCCCCTTCTCCGTTAGCGCGTACTCGACACGCGGCGGCACCTCGGGGAAGGTGTGGCGCTCGACGATCTGCTGCTCCTCGAGAGCGCGCAGCCGCAGCGAAAGCGTGCGCGGGCTGATCCCAGCCAGCGAACGTTCGAGCTCGCAGAAACGAGAGCGCCCCTCTGCCAGATCGCGCACGAGCAGCAGCGTCCACTTGCCACAGACGACTTCCGCCGTCATGCACACGGGGCATCTCTCATCGATCGCCATAGCCCTCAATACTTTACCAAATGAAGTGTTGGCGCGCGGAGCAGTCGCTTCCGCGCTGCAACCGCTGTATCGCCATGGTTATACCATGTCTCCGGCGGCGGGCAGCGCTTCAGCGGGGCGTCGGTGCGGTTCGGCGCCTACGGCCGACTAAGCGGCGCTGAGCGACGGTTTGGATTCGGGCGAGCGGTTAGCCTCCGCGACGGCGACGTCCTCCATCGTCGTGCCTACACGTCCATCTGCCTGCATCAACAGCTTGAAGTCGTGCGGGCTGGAGGCCACGCGCATGGCGTCCTCGAAGGTCACACGTCCTGCCTTCACGTGACCGAACAGCGCCTGGTCGAAGGTCTGCATGCCGTAGTAGCCGCCGGAGGTGATCACCTCGACGAGCTTGCCCGTCTGGTCGGGATCGACGATCATGTCGCGCACGCGCCCGGTCATGCGCAGGATCTCGCAAACCGCCACGCGCCCGCCGTCAGCGCCCGGGACCAGCCGCTGCGAGATCACGCCCTTGACCGTGCCCGCGATCATGCTGCGCGCCTGCGCGTGCTGGTGGGGCGGGAAGAAGTCGAGCATACGGTTGATCGACTCGGTCGCATCGACCGTGTGGATCGTCGAGAGAACCAGATGCCCTGTCTCGGCCGCGGACAGCGCCGTCTGCACCGTCTCCTCGTCTCGCATCTCGCCGACGAGGATCACGTCCGGGTCCTGACGCAGCACCCTGCGCAGGGCGCGCTTGAAGGACGCCGTGTCCATTCCCACCTCGCGCTGGTTGATCACGCAGCGCAGGTCGCGGTGGACGAACTCGATCGGGTCCTCGATCGTGACGATGTGCTTGGAGAACGTGTGGTTCATGTGGTCGATCATCGCCGCCAGCGTCGTCGACTTGCCCGAGCCGGTGGTCCCTGTGAGCAGCACGATCCCGCGCTCCTCCTCGGCCAGATCGCGCACCACCGTCGGCAGCGCGAGCTCCTCGATCGTGCTGATGCGGTGAGGGATCGCGCGACAGGCCAGCGAGATCACCCCGCGCTGCTGGAACGCATTGACCCTGTAGCGCGCCACTTCCGGGATTTCGAAGGAGAAGTCGACCTCGTGCTCGTGTGCGAACTCGCCCAGCTTGGCGTCGTCGCTGAGCAGCGTCTTCAGCGCCCCGTCGGTGTCGGCGGCGCTCAGCTGCGGCGCTCCCTCGTCGAGCGTCAGCTCGCCGTGGACCCTGTACAGCGGACCCGAGCCGACCTTCAGGTGCAGGTCCGACCCGTCTTTCTCGACGAGCTCGCGCAAGGCCGCCTTGACGTCGAACATGCCCTCCTGATCGGCAGCACGCCGGCGGGGCTTGAGCGCCGCGGGCGGTGATGGACAGGCTAGGCCACGTCTCTGAGCTTCTGCGCCTCTGCCAGCGACTGAAGCTTCTTCAGCGACTGGTTCTCGATCTGGCGTATGCGCTCGCGCGTGACGTTGAAGGTGCGCCCGACCTCGTCGAGCGTGCGCGGATGCTCGCCGCCGAGCCCGTAGCGAAGCTCGAGCACCCGGCGTTCGCGGTAGGAGAGGTTCTCGAGCGCCTCGCGCAGCGCCTCCTTGGTCAAGATCTCCGCTGCGCGCTCGTATGGCGACTCCGCGCGCTCGTCGGCGATGAACTGGCCGAACTCCGACTCCTCCTCGTCGCCCACGGGCTTCTCGAGCGAGACCGGCGCCTGCGCGGAGCGCTTGATCGAGTCGACCTCCTCGGGATCGATGCCGGTGACCTCCGCGATCTCGTCGGCGGTGGGCTCGCGTCCGAGCTCGGTCACGAGCTTGCGCTCGGCGCGCCCAATCTTGTTGAGCTTCTCGACCACGTGCACCGGGATGCGGATCGTGCGCGCCTTGTCGGCCAGCGCGCGCGCGATCGCTTGGCGGATCCACCAGGTGGCGTAGGTGGAGAACTTGAAGCCCTTGCGGTAGTCGAACTTCTCGGCCGCGCGCACCAGGCCGAGCGTGCCCTCCTGGATCAGGTCGAGGAACGGCAGCCCCTGGTTGCGGTAGTTCTTGGCGATTGACACCACCAGCCGCAGGTTGGACTCGACCATCTTCTGCTTGGCGTCGAGGTCGCCGCGCTCGATGCGCTTAGCCAGGTCGACCTCCTCCTGGGCGGTGAGCAGGCGCACCTTGCCGATGTCCTTCAGGAACAGCTGAAGCGAGTCGGTGGTCATGTCCGGCTTGAGGTCCAGCGCGGTTTTCGTTTTGCGCCGGCTGCGCTTGTCGGGCGCACGCTCGAGCTGGGCGGACGCGGCGATCGCTGGATCGATGTCCTCGACGAGCTCTATTTCCGAGCGCTCGAGGAACCCGTGCAGCTCTTCCACGTCCGACTCGTCGAGGTCGAGCTCGGACATCGCCTTGGTTATCTCCGCGTAGGACAGCACGCCCACCTGCTGTCCCTTGGCCAGCAGGCCCTTGACCTCATCCAGCTCCTGAAGCTCGACAACTGACATTCGCGTTTCCATTTCTTCCGTCATCGGCAATCCGGACCAAAGCGGTGACTCCTCCGGCATTATTGCCGAGAACGGCGACACGTCCGGACGTAGGTTGCAACCCTGCCGACGCTAGGAGACCGGTTGGCACTACGGGCTCTCATCCTAACGCGTCGCGCTCGCGCCGGACAGATGCCGACGGCGCGTGCCCACGCGTCGCGCGCGCGTGCGCGGATGCGTCGCGGCTCGCGCTTAAGCAATCACGCTTAAGCAATGATGTCCGCATGAGTGCCCCGACGGACGACGACCCGCGCGAGCAAGGGGTCCTCGCCAACCTCCCTCGCACGCGCCCGCAACGCCCGAGCGCTCGGCGCGCAGCCGCGCGCCAGTCTTCCGCGCGACAGCCCGCTTCGAAATCCCGGGTCAGCGCCGGCACCAAGGCGCCGGAGCGCAAGCCGAGCCGGGTCGACCGCGCCAACGGCCGGAGCGCGCGCACGGCCGTCCGGGTCCTCGCGACCGAGCCGAGCGCGTCGCAGACCCGGACCGCGCCGCCCGGGTCGCCGTCGCGGCCGACGCGGACGCGCTCCGGGCTGTCGCCGACGACGCGGCGGACGCAGAAGCGTGCTGGCGCGCGCGAGCCTGTGCCGAGGCAGGGGTTCGAGAGCGAGAGCGACCGCTCGAGCCGGCCGGTGCAGCCGCCGGGAGCCCCCGAGCTGGCCGCGTCGGCGGCCGAGATCATCGGTGAGCTCGCGAAGTCCGGCCTCTCCACGGGCGAGCGTCTGCTGAAGGACGTGCTGTCGCGATTGCCGCTGTCCTGAGTCGGCCGCGCCGCCTCCGCCCGCGTTTGTATACTGCCCCGCAACGCCGAGCTGCCGTGACTCCGGTCGCGGCAGGCGGGGGACCCAATGCGGACCGCATGAGTCCGCTGGGGCGAATCGGCCCACAGGGGGCCGTAGCGCACACCCAGGTGCTGCGCGAGCCCGTCAGCTCACCCCGTAGGCGCGAGATCCAATGCGTATGCGCGTCAAGACAATCGTGGTCGTGCTTGCCCTGTCCGGCACGGGATGCATGGCGAGCTCGACGATGAGCGCGCTCGCGAGCACCGGCGGCGCGCTCGCCTCCTCGGCTCCCGCCGGCTCCCCGGGCACGAAGCTGCCACCGAGTGCGATCGCCACCTGGTTTGGCCCAGGCTTCTACGGCAAGCAGACCGCGTGTGGGCAGACGCTCACTCCCACGGTGGTGGGCGTGGCCAACCGCACGCTTCCGTGCGGAACGCTCGTGAGCGTGAGCTACCAGGGCCACAGCCTGACCGTCCCAGTGCTCGACCGCGGACCGTACAGCCACGGCGCTAGCTGGGATCTGACGGCGGGCGCGGCGCGCGCGCTGGGCATCGCCGAAACCGTACGCATCGGCACACGCATCGTCGGCAAGACCGAGAACACGCCCACGCTGGGGCTGCCGCCGGGCGCGGAAAGCGCGGCCGCGGACGGCGGCGCGCTCGCGGGCTAAACAAGCAGGTTCTACGGCTGGGCCGACGTGCGCAGCGCAGCACGGGCCGCATACAGCCCTACGTCGGCGTGCGCGGCAAGCGTCGAGGCCTCACGCCCGTCGCGCGGGCACACTGCCGTCCCGACCACCACCGCAAGCGGCTCGCCGCGATGACTCGTCGCAGATGCGATCGCGCGCATGATGTGGTGCTCGAGCAGCGCCGCGCCGGCCGTGTCCGTATTCGGCGCCAACACCCAGCATCGTCCCGGGCGCTCGCGCGTGAGCGAACCCGACAGCTCGCCGACCGTCGCCGCAAGCGCCTGCTCGACCTGATCGGCCAGCTGCCACAGCTCCTCGGGAAGCGCGTCGCGTCGCATCCGCTCGATCTCCACGAGCTCGACCAGCAGCACCGCGAACGGGCGCTCGTCTCGCGCGAACTGCTCGAGCTGGGCGCCAATCGAGCGAACCCAGGCGCTTGGCCCCTCCTCGCGCCGCTGATCGCGGATCTCGATCGCTGCGCCCCCAGGCGCGACGGGAACGCTCGTGCACTCGTCGACGATCACGGCGTCCCCCGTCCGCTGCAAGCCGGACCGCGTCGGCCCGGTCGTTGACACGGTCGGCCGGGGGTCGCGCGCCACCGCCGCGGGCGTCTCTGGCCGCGCCAGCGGCCCGGAGGGGCCCTCGCTGGAGTGTGCATCGATTGAGACCGCGAGCACCGCTGCGCACACGTGTGCGAGCCGATCGCTGGCATCGGCCAATAGCCACGGAGACGGGCGAGCGCCCGCCGCCCGTCCGAGCTGCTCGCGCAGCTCCTCCCACAGCACGCCACGCAGGATCTCGGCCGCAACGACCATCGCCTCGCGATCGCGCGCGCCCACGATCGCCGCGAGCCGGCTGGCGGGCACGACCCGGACCGCCTCGGCCGGGTCACCGTCGCCGACGACCCGGCAGGCCTGGTCGACAAGCTCGCTCGCCGCTGACGCCTGGCGGCCGGTCAGGCGCTCGAGCTCCTCGTCGGACTGCACGGCCCTGATCACAGCTCCGCACAGCGCCGGCGCCTCGGTGCTGAGCTGCTCGAGCGGTATATGTGCGATGTCCGCCAGCGGGCTGGCGTCGATCAGCGCGATGGCCCAGCGCCTGGCGAGCTCCTGCTCACCGGCGAGCAGCGCCTGGACGGGCAGCTCCGGGATCGGTCGTGCGCGCGGGGCAAAGCGCCCTGGTGCAGCGAAGGACACGCACGTTGAATAGCAGGAACGGGGGACGCGACAGCAGCTCGGCTGGGCGAGCCCAGCGACCAGCGGCGGCGCTTCATTTGACTTCGGTTTTCTCGAGCCGCTTGTAGGACTTGGATTCGGCTTCTTCTTCCTTGGCGAACCGCTTGCGGGCGGCTTCTTCCGCCGGGGTCGTCTTGTGGGCGGCTCCCTTCTTCGACGTGCCTCCGGACCTCGAGCGCTTTTGCTTGCTCGAGCGCCGCTTTGCTCTGGCGCCCCGTCGTTCCTTCCTGGAGCCCTTCTTGTGCTTCTTGGGTTCTTTCGCGGATGCGCTGGCGGCGCGCTCCTTGGCCGCTTCCTGCGCCTTCTTGGCTTCGGCCTGGGACCTCGCTTCGGCGGCGGCTTCCTGCTTCTCGCGCGCCTTCAGTCCCGCTTCTTCTTCTTCTTCGCCGCCGTTCTTTTCGCCCGCTTCCGCGCTGGCTTCTCCGCCCTTGGCCTTGCCCTTGGCCGAGCCCCCCCCGCCGCCGCCACCACCACCGCCGCCACCGCAGGCGGCGAGCGAGCAGGCGATGGACGCCGCAAGCAGCATCACCAGCAGCGCGCGCACAAGCACAAGCGCGCGCCCATCATGCCGACCCGCGAGCACGGCGTTCGTGGCCGGGGCGGCGGGGCCGCGGCACTCGATCGCGCGGCGACGCATCTAGTTGGGCGCCTTTCCCCGCGCGATGTTCGTCGGGGTCGTTTCCACCTTGGTCAACGGCCTGTTGTCCGATCCGCCGGCGGCTTTCCGTTCCGCTTCTTTGCGTTCATTCGCTTCCCGCTTGCGAGTGGCTTCGCGCTTCTTCTTGGCTTCCGCTTCGTAGGCTTCTTCGCGCTTCTTGGCGTTGGCTTCTGCGGCCTTTTCCTTTTCCTTGGCGCGCTTGGTGGCCCTTTCTTCTGTCTTCTTCGCGCGTGCCCTGGCGGCGGCTTCGATCTTCTGAGCCTTCGCTTCCGCCGCTTCCTGCTGGCTGCCCGCTTCTATCGTCGAGAGCAGTTCGCGGTCCTTCGCTAGTTCTTGGGCTTCCGCCTGTTTTTCCGCCACTTCTTCGCTGTGTTCGATCTGCTGCGCGCTCTGATGTGCTTCTTTGGGGTCGCCGCTCGCGCCCCCACAACCTGCCAGCGCTGCCACGCCTGCCACGGCAATCGCACAGGGAATCAGCGTTCGCAGAGCTGTACGACCGGTCACCGGATCACCCACACGCTACGTCTTGCAGCGGCTTCTCGATCACGCTACCAGCCCGTCCGGTGATGCTCAAGCTCGGTCCGACGCGTCCCAGCCGTGGATAGCCTGGGTCTCACGTGCCAGGCTCGAGCCCAAAATGACCGCGCGGTGGATCGCGATTGGCGCCGGGGCAGCGCTCGCAGCGAGCCTCGTGAGCGTCGCGATTCGCGGGCGTGGCCTGCGCCGAGCGCGCGCGGCGGGCGGCGAGCGAGCGCAGGTGCTGGAGCTGGACGACGCCACCACGCTCGACCGCGACACCGGCGCCGTGCGCTCCGTGCAGAGCGCGGAGCTCGTGATCGAGGCAGCGGCGCTGCGGGAGCTGTGGACGCCCGAGCACCTGGAGCGCCTGGCCCGCACGTACTGGCGCTTCCTCGCGCGCGTGACGCTGGGGCTCGTCCACGTCCACTACTCCGAGGACGAACGCTCTGTCGTGCTCGTGGCCCCCCCGTTGAAGCTGCTGACCTTTCAGGCACCCGAGTATGAGATGGATTCCGCCCGCGGCCTCGTGCGCTGGAACATCGCCCGCGGCCTGCTGGTATCACAGCGCGATCGTGGCAGCGGCCGGGGCTACCTCCAGATCGAGGTGATCAGGCAGCCCGACGCGAACCCACGCATGGTGCGTCTGCACGTGACGGTCGAGGTCGCGAACTTCTACCCGTCGATCGCGTCCAACCTCAGCCGTCGCCTGTACAACGCGACGCAGTCACGCATCCACGTGATCGTGACCTACGGCTTTCTGCGTTCGCTCGCGCGTCTGGACTTCGCGAAGTCGCGCGTGGGGCGCTTCGAGGGAGGGTGAGCGATGGCGCGCTAGTAGCGCTCGCCGCCGACGGCGCGCAGCTTCGCGCGGTCGTGCGTAGCGTGAATACGCCGCAGCGTCCCCGAGCGCGAGCGGGTGACCAGCGATTCGGTGGTGGCCCCGCCGGCGCTCGGATAGCGCACCCCCTGAAGCACGTCCCCGTCGGTGATGCCGGTGGCGGAGAAGAACGCGTCGTCGCCGGCGACGAGGTCGTCGCGATCGAGCACCCGCTCGAGGTCGTAGCCCGCCTCGCGAGCTGCGCTGCGCTCGTGCTCGTCGCGCGGCCACAGTCGCCCCAGCAGCTGCCCACCGACGCACTTGACCGCGCACGCGGAGATGACTCCCTCGGGCGTGCCGCCGATCCCCCACAGCAGGTCCACGGGCGAGCGCTCGGTGACAGCGAGCAGCGTCGCGGAGACGTCGCCGTGCGGGATCAGGCGCACGCGCGCGCCCGCGTCGCGGATCGTGGCGATCCCCTGCTCGTGGCGCGGCCTGTCGAGCACCACCACGATCACGTCGCCGACCGGACAGCCGCGGCGCCTGGCGATCAGCTCAACGGTCTCGCCCAGGGGGCGGTCGAGGTCGAGCAGGTCGGCGATGTCGGGGGCGCCGGCCATCTTTTCCATATACACGCACGGACCGGGATCGAACATCGTGCCGCGGGCCGACAGGGCGATCACCGCCAGCGCGCTCGGCATGCCGTGAGCGGCGAGCGTGGTGCCCTCGAGCGGGTCGACCGCGATGTCGACTTCAGGCGGCGAGCCGTCGCCGATCTGCTCGCCGTTGGCGAGCATCGGCGCCTCGTCCTTCTCACCCTCGCCGATCACCACCACGCCGTCCATCTGTACCGACTGGAGCATGTAGTGCATGCCGTCGACCGCCGCCTGGTCGGCGGCCTCCTTGTCGCCCCTGCCCACGAGCGGCGCAGCCGCCAACGCCGCCGCCTCGGTCACGCGCACGAGCTCCAGCGCGAGGTTGCGGTCGGGGCGCTGGCGGGTCGGATCCGGGCTCATGTACGCAACCTATACCAGCGTGGGCCTGTGTGACGGCCGCGGTCGCTCGGCCGTGCCAGCCGTGGCCCGCGAGCTAGCGTGCGAGCCGCGCACGCCGCAGCCTACGCAGCGTACGTCGCCCCAGCGACTGTCGCTTCTGCGGCTGGCGCTCCACCGGCTGACCGAGTACGTCAGCGTGGCTCTTGTAGGGGCTGGAGGCATCCAACAGGTGGTCGGCCACGTACGTGCGCAGGTCGCGCTCGGAAGGTAGCTCCAGCACCGACGGGTCGAGGTTGGCGCGCCATGAGAACGCCCCGCCCGCGACCTCCTCGGAGGAGTAGCTGGTGGCTCCGAACTTGCCGATCGCGTACGGGATGCTGAGAAACAGGTAGTGGCGGGAGTACATCGAGCGCGGCGCCATGCGTAGACCCGGAAAGCGCACGACGTGGCCGTTGGAGTGCCGCAGTTCCACGGGCCCGTCCTGACGCTTCCACGCGTTCAGGCGGTGTGGGAATTTCGGCAGCACCGGATAGTAGGAGCGCATCGTCTTCAGGAAGTCGGGCTTGTCGTGGTCTGGGTGCTCGCGCGTGGGGACGAACGTCAACTCGAGAAAGTTGACCGCGTTGAAGCCGGCGGCGTCGAGCTCCGCGATCGACTCGGCGAGCGTCCGGCCCGCATCTGCTGAGACGCGGAATTCATCGGCGTCGACGTGGATGAACCAATCGGCGTCGAGGTTCTGCACGAGCTCCTCCTTGCGCTCGAGCTGTCGTTGCAGCGCGAAGCGGCCGTCGCGCTCGAGCGTCTCGATCGCGAGCAGGTTGCCACCCAGCCGTCGTTCGGCGACGGCCACCGTGTCGTCCGTCGATTCGTTGTCGATCAGGTAGGCCGAGATGCCCTGCTCGGCGAGGTGATCGAGATTGTCGCCGATGAACCGCTCCTCGTTGTAAACCTGCAGGATCGCGATGATCTTCACGGCGCGCGCGACCATACCAGACGCGGTCGCGCGCGGAGGAGGGATGACGGCCGCTGTCAGGCCGTCAAACCCGGCGTCAGAGCATGTGTAGCGGACCCCGCAGAGCGGGCGCGACCACGCTGCTGTGCCGACGCGAGGGGCACTACGATCGTCGCGTGCACGAGCACGTCCCGAACAACGCGCAGACGATCGGCGATCTGAATACGCTGCGTGGAATTGGCCTGCCGCCCGGTCCGCCGAGCGGGTGAGGCTGGAAGGCGAGGATCCCATGAGCGCGCTGCGCTCTGTCACCGCACAGATCAAGGAGCAGGCATGACTCAGATCGGTTTCGTGGGGCTGGGCAAGATGGGCGGGAACATGGTTCACCGCATCCGCCGCGACTCCGAGCACGAGGTGGTGGCGTTCGACTTCGACGAGAAGGCGGTCAAGCAGGCCGAGAAGAACGGGGCCGCGGGGTCGAGCTCGCTGAAGGAGCTCGTCAAGCAGCTCGAGGCGCCCCGGATCGTGTGGATCATGGTTCCCGCCGGCGCTCCCACTCAGGAGACGGTTGACAAGCTCGCCAAGCTCCTGGAGCGCGGCGACGCGATCGTCGACGGCGGCAACTCGAAGTGGACCGACGACAAGCGACGCGCGGCTGAACTGAAGCGAAGCGGCATCGAATATGTCGACGTGGGCGTCTCCGGCGGCGTGTGGGGCCTGGAAGTCGGCTATTGCATGATGGTCGGCGGGCCGCAGAAAGCGGTCAGGCGCCTGGCGCCGATCCTGGACGTGTTGGCGCCGCAGACGAACAAGCAGAGCCGCGCGGCGATCGGCCCCCGCGGCTGGCTTCACTTCGGGCCCTCGGGCGCCGGTCACTACGTGAAGATGGTGCACAACGGCGTCGAGTACGGCCTGATGCAGGCGTATGCGGAGGGCTTCGACGTGTTCGACAAATGCGAGTACGAGCTCGACAACGCGAAGATCGCGCACCTCTGGGGCCAGGGCTCGGTCGTACGCTCGTGGCTGTGTGAACTGGCCGCGCGCGCGTTCGAAGCCGATGGCAACGAGCTCCAGGCGATCGAGGGCTACACGGCGGACTCGGGCGAGGGTCGTTGGACGATCGAGGACGCGACCGCCCACGACGTGCCGACGCCGGTGATCACCGCATCGCTGTACGCGCGCTTTCGCTCGCGCGGCAACGGCGACTTCGCCGACCGCGTGCTCGCGGCGCTGCGCAACCAGTTTGGCGGCCACGCGGTCAAGAGCGCTCCGTCCAGCCGCGCCAAGGTTGCGACGAGCGCCGCCACCACGGACGGCAAGCCCAGCGCGGCCCCGGCGAGACCCTCCGGTGCGAGCAAGAAACCGAGAAGCGCACCCGCGAAACGACGCAACGCGGGGGCTAAGGCCCCGACCGCGGGCGCGAAAGCGGCGAGCGCCCGGCGCGGGGGCCGCTGACGGTGGCCGTCACCGCTGGCCAGCCGACGCCGCAGGCAGCGCCCGAGAACCCGCTGACCGCGGGCCTCGAGCGTCTACCGGTGGCGCCCACGACGCTCGTGATCTTCGGCGCGACCGGGGACCTCGCACAGCGAAAACTGCTCCCCGCCCTCTACAACCTCGCGCATGAGGGAGCCCTGCCCGAGCGCTTCCATCTGGTGGGTATCTCGCGCAAAGAGAAAGAGGACGATGACTACCGCGCCGAGTGCGAGCAGGCGATACGCCGCTTCTCACGGCGCAAGCCCGACGACAGCGTGCTGGCGAGCCTGCTCGACAACGTCAGGTACGTGGCCGGGACGTTCGACGACGAGGCCGTGTACGCCAAGCTCGGCACGGTGCTGGACGACTTCGAGAAGGAGGCGGGCGAGCCCCTCAACCGCGCCTTCTACCTGTCCACGGCGCCGAGCTTCTTCCCCGTGATCGTCGAGCAGCTGGGCAGCTCCAAGCTCGCGCGCCACGAGTCGGGCGAGGTGCGCCTGATCATCGAGAAGCCATTCGGGACGACGCTGGAGGAGGCGCGCGAGCTCAACCGGCGAGTGCTGGCGATCTTCGACGAGACGCAGATCTACCGCATCGACCACTACCTCGGTAAGGAGACCGTGCAGAACATGCTGGCGTTCCGCTTCGCCAACGGCATGTTCGAGCCGCTGTGGAACCGCAACTACATCGACAGCGTGCAGATCACAGCAGCGGAGGACATCGGCATCGGCTCGCGCGCGGACTACTACGACAGCTCCGGCGCGCTGCGCGATTTGATCCAGAACCACATGCTCCAGCTGCTGTGCCACGTGGCGATGGAGCCGCCGGTGAACTTCGATGCGGAAGAGGTCCGCAACGAGAAGGTCAAGGTGCTCCAGGCGATCCCAGAGCCCAAGCAGGAGGAGATCCCGCAGATGGCGGTGCGCGCGCAGTACGCGGCCGGACACGCCGGCGGCGAGTCGGTGCCCGGTTACCTGGAAGAGGACGGCGTGCCGCCGGGCTCGATCACCGAGACCTACGCGGCGCTGCGCCTGGAAGTCGACAACTGGCGCTGGGCGGGCGTTCCCTTCTACCTGCGCACCGGCAAGCGCCTGGCCCGCAAGATCACGGAGATCGCGGTCACGCTCAAGCCGGTGCCGCACCTCGCGTTCAGCCAGGAGGGCTCGCTGGGGGTGCAGCCCAACCAGCTCGTGCTCACGTTGCAGCCCAACGAGGGGGTGTCGCTGCGGCTCGGCGCGAAGATCCCCGGCACGCGCATGAGCATCCGCCCGGTGAACATGGAGTTCCTGTACGGCACGGCCTTCCTGTCGCAGTCGCCCGAGGCCTACGAGCGCTTGATCACGGACGCGATGCGCGGCGACGCGACGCTGTTCACACGCAACGACGAGGTCGAGGCGCAGTGGCGCATCTGCGACCCGATCGTCAAATTCTGGGCGCCAGGCCAGCCGCAGGCACCGGCTCGGCTGCCGCAATACGAAGCCGGCTCGCAGGGCCCAGACGCGGCCGAGACTCTGCTGCGAGAGGGCGACAGCTGGCGCGCGATCTGATGTCCGCTCGCAGCGACGCGGTATGGAGCGAGGAGGGGACGACCCCGGACGCGATCGAAGCAGCGCTGCGCGAGCTGCTGGTCGAGGTCCACGCCGAGAACGACAACTACGTGCCTGCGCGCGTGCTCAACATGATCGCGTTCGTCGACCGCCAGTGGAGCGGCGAGATCGCCAACCGCCTGCGCGGGGTCGGCCGCTACAACGCTTCGCGCACGGTCGTGCTCGCGTACGAGCCGCGCCGCGAGCGCCTGGACGCGCGCGTGATGATCGCGTCCGACGGGACGCCGGGTGCTGGCGAGCTGGCGCTCTTGCACGAGACGGTCGTGGTCGAACTCGGCAACCGTCACCTCGAAGACCTGCTCACGATCGCGGACCCGCTGGTGGTCACGGACTTGCCGACGCTGCTCTGGTCTCCGCACGGCCATCACGAGATCGTGGCCGAGCTGCTGCCGCTGGCGCAGGCGGTGCTGGTCGACTCGGTCGACGAGCCGGTCGCGCGCGAGGCGCTGGACCGTGCCTGCGAGCTGACCGCGCAGGCGTACGTCGTGGACCTCGCGTGGCTGCGCTCGACGCCCTGGCGCGAGCGGGTGGCGGCGATGTTCGACCCGCTGTGGCTGCGGCGCGAGTTGCGCACGATCACGAGCATGACCGTACGCCACCACCCCACCTCCACGGTCGCCGCGATGCTGCTGGCAGGCTGGCTGGCCTCGCGCCTTCAGTGGCGACCGAGCCCCCTGATCGCGAGCGGCGACGCGCTCGTGGGCGACGCCCACGCCAGCCGCCAGCACGTGGCGCTGCGCTTGGAGGCGGCGCCGGAGCTACAGGTACCGGGCCTGGAGAGCCTCGCTCTGCAAACCGCGTCGGGGATGAGCCTGCGCCTGAGCCGCGGCGCCGGCGGGCTGCGCGCACACCGCCGCTGGCCGATCTCGGACGATCGGCAGCACGGCGAGGAGCGCGAATGGACGATCCCGGGCGCCTCGCGCGGCGAGCAGGGCGTACTCGGCGAGGGCATTCGCCAGGCGCTGCTGCGCGACCCCACGTACGTGCCCGCGCTCGAGGCCGCGCAGGCGATGCTGCCGTGACGCGCCTGACCGCGTGCCCCGACGCCGAGACGGTCGCTCAGCGAGCGGCTGCGCACGTCGCGCGTCAGCTGCTGCGCGCGCGAGAGCAGCGGGGCGTGGCGCAGCTGGCGCTCAGCGGGGGAACCACGCCGGGCCGCACCTACGAGCTGCTCGGTGGCAAACCGGATGATCTGAGGGAGCTCGAGCTGTGGTTCGCGGACGAGCGCTGCGTCGGGCCGGAGGACGAACAGAGCAACTACCGGCTGGTCGCCGAGACGCTGCTCGCTGGGACCCCACTGCCGGACGAGCGCGTGCACCGCATGCGCGGTGAGCTCGGACCGCACGAGGGCGCCCAGCGCTACGCGCTCGAGCTGGCGCAGCACCTGCGTCCGCAAGATGCGCAGGACAACCCGCCGGACGTGGGCGGCTCGCGGTCGCCGGCTGGCGGCGGCCTGCCGGTGCTCGACGTGGTGATCCTGGGAATCGGCCCCGATGGGCACGTCGCGTCGCTGTTCCCGGGGGCCCCCACGCTGGATGCGGGCGAGGACGCCGTGTGCCTGGGCGTGAGCGACTCGCCCAAGCCCCCGCCCGAGCGGATCACGCTGAGCATGTCTGTGCTGCGCGCGGCGCGGGAGTGCGTGCTGCTGGCGACCGGAGCATCGAAGGCGGATGCCGTGGCCGCGATGCTCGCGGAGCCCTCCCGGCACGTACCCGCGAGCCTGCTCAGACGCGAGCGCCTGACCGTGCTGGTGGACGACGCGGCGGCGCCCAGCGGACGAGCGACTTGAGCGCACCCGACGAGCCGCGCCTCGGCGCCCTCGACGCCATCGCTGACCTCGCCGAGGACCGTGCCGGCGCATGCGAGATCGTGCTGGTCCGTCATGCGCAGACCGAGTGGAGCCGCGACGGGCGCCACACCGGGCGCAGCGACATCCCGCTCACGGCTGAGGGCCGGCGCGTGGCTGCCGGCGCGCTGGCAGAGCGCCTGCGCGGGCGCCACTTCGAGCTGGTGCTAGTGAGCCCGTCGATACGAGCGCGCGAAACCTGCGAGCTGTGTGGCCTCGCATCCGAGTCCCAGGTTCGCGCCGACCTGCTGGAGTGGGACTACGGCGAGTACGAGGGTCTGCGAACCGCCGAGATCCGCTCGCGTCGGCCTACGTGGATGCTGTGGCGCGACGGCTGTCCCGGTGGCGAGGGCACCGCCGACGTGGCCCTGCGCGCCGATCGAGTGATAGCCGAGCTGATCGCGCTCGACGGCAACGCGGTGGTGTTCTCACACGGGCACATGCTGCGCGTGATCGGAGCACGCTGGATCGGGCTCGGCCCGGAGTACGGCGCGCGCCTTGCGCTGTCGACGGCGGCGACATCCCAGCTGGGACGGGAGCGCGAGCGCGCGGTGATCGCGGGCTGGAACGAAACATGTAACGCCTGAGCCGCGCGGCGGACTTTCCTACTAGAGTGACCCAGCACAGCGAGCCATGGCAGCCCGCGAAGTAAAGCCCACCCCTCTCTCCCCAGGCGCCGCGCGAATGCTCGACGCGATGGACGCGGCGCGCGAGCGCACGCTGGCGTTGGTGTCGGAGCTGAGCGACGAGCAGTTGACGCGCGTGCACTCACCGATCATGAGCCCGCTCGTGTGGGACCTCGGGCACATCGCCGCATACGAGGACCTGTGGATCGCCAACCGCCAGGGCGGCCTGCCGTTGCTGCGTCCCGATCTGGCCGCCTTGTACGACGCCTTCGAGACCCCGCGGGCGGTCCGCGGCGAGATCGAGGCCCTAGGCCCGCGCGAGTCGCGCTCGTACATGGCCGCCGTCAGCGCACGCAGCGCAGAGGTGATCTGCGCGGACGCGACGGACGCGGGCGCGCTGTGCGAGATGGTCGTGCGTCATGAGCTCCAGCACGGCGAGACGATGCGCCAGACGATGGCGATCGCCGGCCTGCTGCCGGCGCGCGAGCGGGCCCTGATGGACGCCGCGCTCGATGCTCCTCGCCAGGGGCACGACGACGGCTGGCTGAAGCTGCCCGCGGGCAGCTTCGCGATGGGCGCCGACGCGCACGGCTTCGCCTACGACAACGAGCGTCCCCGCCACCGGGTCGAGCTGGCGTCGTTCGCGATCGCGCGCCGCCCGGTGACCAACGCGAGCTGGCTGCGCTTCAGCGAGGGCGGCGGCTACGAGCGGCGCGAGTGGTGGTCGCGCGAGGGTTGGGCGTGGAAGGAGGAGCACGACATCACGCACCATGCCGCGATCGCCGCTGGCCGACCGGAGGCGCCCGTGTGCCACGTCTCCTGGTTCGAGGCCGACGCCTTCGCTCGCGCGCATGATGCGCGCCTACCCACGGAGGCCGAGTGGGAGAGGGCGGCGACCTGGAGCCAGAAGAGCGGCAGACAGCCGGTGGTCGCGGTGGCGAACGCCGAGGCACGGCGGGCGTCGCTCGAGCAGGCGCGCGCGGAGCTCGTGGGCGTTGGGCGCGTGTGGGAGTGGACGGCGTCGCCTTTCCACGGCTATCCCGGTTTCGTCGCTTACCCCTATCGCGAGTACTCAGAGGTCTTCTTCGGCGAGGACTACCGCGTGCTGCGCGGCGGCTCGTGGGCCAGCGACCCGCGCGTGGCGACCTTCACGTTTCGCAACTGGGACCTGCCGCAGCGACGCCAGATCTTCGCCGGCCTGCGCCTCGCGAGGGATGTGTGATGGCGCCCTCTCCGCCACAGCAGCAGCTGGCAGAGCCAGCGATCCGCGTGGAGTCGCACCTCGACGGCAGCCACGAACGCTCGCTCGCGGACGACGTCCTCGACGGCCTCACGCGACCCTTCAAGGAGCTCCCCCCAAAGCACTTCTATGACGCGCGCGGCGCGCAGCTGTTCGACCAGATCTGCGACCTGCCCGAGTACTACCAGACGCGCGCCGAGCGCGCGATCCTCGAGCTGCACGCCGAGCGGGTGGCGGCGCTCACGGGCGCGGTGGAGCTGGTCGAGCTCGGCTCCGGCACAGCCGCCAAGACGCGCGTGCTGCTTGACGCACTGCACACCGCGGGCACGCTCGAGCGCTACGTCCCGGTGGACGTGACCGAGAGCATGGTGCGCGACTGCGCTCAGGAGCTCACCAGCGAGTATCCGGGGCTGCGCGTGCACGGCGTGATCGGCGACTTCGAGCGCCATCTCCAGCACGTGCCGCCGCCGCTCGGACGGCGGATCGTGGCGTTCCTCGGTGGCACGATCGGCAACTTCCCCCCGGGAACGCGCCGTCGCGTGCTCCGCCAGATCGCCGGCATGCTCGGAAACGACGGCTACCTGCTGATGGGCACCGACCTGGTCAAGGATCCGCGCGTGCTGGAGGCCGCCTACGACGACAAGCAGGGGGTCACGGCCGAGTTCAACCGCAACGTCCTGCGGGTGCTCAACCGCGAGCTGCGCGCCGACTTCGACCCCGAGGACTTCGAGCACGTGGCGCTGTTCGACACGCAGAACGAGTGGATCGAGATGCGCCTGCGCGCGCGCCGCGAGCACACGACGCTCGTGCGCGACCTCGACCTGCCGGTACACTTCGACGAGGGCGAGGAGCTGCGGACGGAGATCAGCGCCAAGTTCACTCGCACGCGCCTGCGCGGCGACCTCACGGCTGCGGGCCTGGAGCTCGTCCATTGGCTGACCGACCCCGACCAGCTGTTCGCGCTGTCGCTGTCGCGCAACAACCACTAGGGTCCAGGCCGTGAACATCGAGGGCAGCGCAGCGCTCGTCACGGGCGGCGCATCTGGGCTGGGAGAGGCGACCGCGCGCGAGCTGCACGCGCGCGGCGCGATCGTGACCATCGCCGATGTCAACGCCGAGAAGGGACAGGCGCTCGCGGCCGACCTGGGTGCCGAGTTCGTCGCGTGCGACGTGCGTGAGGAGAGCCAGGTGCAGGCGGCGGTCGAGCAGGCGGCTGGCGCCGCGGGCGGCCTGCGCATCGCGGTAGCGTGCGCGGGCACCGGCTGGGCGCAGAAGGTCGCGGGCTCCAAGGGGCCGCACCCGCTGCTGCCGTTCGAGACGATCATCGCGATCAACCTGATCGGGACCTTCAACCTGCTGCGCCTGGCGGCGGCGGCGATGATCGTCGCCGAGCCACTGGAGGACGCCGAACGCGGCGTCTGCGTCCACACCGCCTCGATCGCCGCGTTCGACGGCCAGGTCGGCCAGATCGCGTACTCGGCGTCGAAGGGGGGCGTGGTCGGCATGACGCTGCCCGCCGCGCGCGATCTCTCCCAGTACGGGATTCGCGTCAACACGATCGCGCCCGGCCTGTTCGACACGCCGCTGCTTGCAGCGCTGCCCGAGGAAGCGCGCGCGAAGCTGGGCGCGGGCGTGCCCTTCCCCTCGCGCCTCGGCCAGCCCGCGGAGTACGCGCGCCTTGCATGTCACATCGTGGAGAACCGCATGCTCAACGGCGAGACGATCCGTCTCGATGGCGCGCTGCGCATGCCACCACGATGACAGCGGCGAACTCGCCGTGAGCCTGCGTCCCTCGATCGCGACCTCGTGAGCCTGTGGACTACGACGAGCTCGGCTGAGCGCCCCCCGGCGCGCCGACCGTCGGTAGCGCGCGGGTGAAGCGCAGCATCATCGAGCGCCCGCCCGCCTCGCTCGGGTGGCCGAGCGCGTCGAGCCTGCCGACGTCCTCGACGGCGAGCCCGTGGCCGGCGGCGAGGCTCACGTAGAACTCGCGAGCCCTGGAGATCACCGGAAAGCCCTGCCACTGGCCCTGCTGTTCGCGCTGATCGGCGAGGCCGACGTTCGCGTAGAACACGCCGTCCTCGGCCAGCTCGCGGGCGAGCAGACCCAGGTAGGCGTCGACGGTCTCATCCTGCATGTGGAACAGCACCGAGAACGCCCACGCGAAGTCGATAGGCTCCGCCAGCCGCACCTGCGCGGGGTCGTCCGCGTGGATCAGCAGCGGCTGCTTGTGCTCCAAGCCGGCATCGGCGAGCTCCTTGCGCGCCTCGGCGAGCGCCTCCGCGCGTGCCTCCACGCCGACGTAGTGGCCGACGCGCAGATAGTCGATCAGCGGGATTCCGCCGCGCAGCGTGCCGCAGCCGATGTCCAGCAGCCGCGAGTCAGGCTCCAGCCCGCGCGAGGTGAGGAACTCGAACTGGAAGCGACGCTTCACCTCCCACAGGTGGGCGGGACCGACGGCCGCGTGGCGCTCGGCATGCGGCTCTCGGCCGCTGATCGCCCGGGCGCGCCGGCGCCCCGCTCGCAGCGCCCGCCTGATCAGGCCCGGCGCGACGCCCGCGCCCCCCGCCTTCGCGCTGTCGGGCAAACCACGACTCCGCGGCCGTCAGGCGAGCCGTTCGACGAGCATCGCCATGCCCATGCCGCCGGCGACGCACATCGACTCGATGCCGTAGGTCGCGTCCAGCGTCTCCAGGTCGTTGAGCAGCGTTGTCATGATGCGCGCGCCCGTCATCCCGAACGGGTGGCCCAGCGCGATCGCGCCGCCGAACGGGTTGAGCTTCTCGTCGGGGATGTCGAGCTCCTGTTTGCACGGCACGATCTGTGCGGCGAAGGCCTCGTTGATCTCCACCACGTCGACGTCCGAGATCGCCATGCCGGTGCTCTTCAACAGCGCCTGGATCGCGGGAATCGGGCCGAGGCCCATCACCTCCGGGCGGATCGCGGCAACGGTCGAGGCCACGATCCGCGCGCGCGGGGCGTAGCCGTCGGCTTTGGCCTTCTCGTCGCTCATCACCAGCAGCGCCGCCGCACCGTCGTTGAGCGGGCAGGAGTTTCCGGCCGTGACCGTGCCGCCCTCCCTGAACACGGGCTTCAGCTTGGCGAGCACCTCCATCGTCGTGCCCGCGCGCGGCCCGTCGTCCTTGCTGAGCACCGTCTCAGGCACGTCGATCTCGTTGCCCTCCTTGTCGACGTCCTTGTGCGCGGGCACGGTGACGGGCACGATTTCCTTGTCGTAGTGCCCGGACTCCTGCGCCGCAACCGCGCGCTGCTGGGAGATCACCGCCCATTCGTCCTGTGCCTCTCGGCTGACTTTCTTCTCCTCGGCGACATTCTCCGCGGTCATGCCCATCGTGATGTACGCGTTGTACAGGGAGTTCTCGGAGCCATCCAGCTTCGGGTGGAACTCGAACGGCGCGCCGGGGGCGGTGCGCGAGACGGCCTCCACGCCCGCGGCCACGTAGGTGTCGCCCTCGCCGGCCTTGATCGCGTGGAAGGCCATGCGCGTGGTCTGGAGCGAGGAGGCGCAGAAGCGGTTGACGGTGCAGCCCGGTACGTGGTAGTCGATGCCGGCGAGCAGTGAGGCTATACGTCCGATGTTGTAGCCGGTCTCGCGCTCGCCGTAGCCGCAGCCCATCATCACATCGCCGATCGAGGAGCCCTCGCCGAGCTGCGGGTTACGCTCGATCAGGGCCTTCAGGGGGACCGCCGCGAGGTCGTCGCCGCGGACGGTCTTCAGCGAACCCTTGGCGGCCCGTCCGATGGGCGTGCGAACGGCGTCGACGATCACAGCTTCTGGCATATGGACTCTCTCCTTGGTGCGTTTGTGCGCCCGGCTGGCTGCCCTGTGCGCCCGGCGGGGTTCCGGGCGGGACGCGTGCCCGCGCTCATCCTATGTGATCGCCGCGCTCAGGCCGGCGGCCGCGCGCTGGGCGTCGGCTCGCCCGAGGCTCGCCGCTGGCGGCGCCCGCCGCGCGGGACACGGGCCGAAAGGGCACGTCTCACCCCGTGGCGCAGGCGCGCGCTGTCGAGCGTGGACGCGAGCGCCAGCTCAGCGCCCCCGCGCAAGCGCCGCCCGTTGACCATGTCGGTTGCGCCGGCTCTGTAGTAGTACATGCCCCAAACCCGCTTGCGACGCATCAGCCGTCTCCACACAGGTTCGGCGGCCAGCTGCGCCGCGAACTCCTGCTTGCCGATCGGAGCCTGCCCGCGGGCGCGCCTGCGCTGGTTCTCCGCCAGACGCGTGACGTTGCGGTGGCGATCCCAGAACAGGTCGAGCTGCATCGAGCCGGCGCGCTTGCGGTAGTAGACCAGCGGCTCCGCCAGGTTCATGACCACGCCGCGCTCGGCCATGCGGCAGAACAAATCGAACTCGTTGGCGGCTCCGTACTCGTCGGTGCTGTAGCCGCCGAGCGCCTCGTAGTCCGCGCGCGAGTACATGATCGAGGAGTGGATCGCGAAGAACAGGCCTCCCCGCCGCCTGATCGACTCGTACTGCTGCTCGCTGGTGGCGCCCATGATCGCCGGGGAGATGATCCGCTTCTGGTCGTTGACGTTGTAGCCGTGCGTACCGAGCAGCGCGATACGCCGCGTTCCTGTCCAGCCGCGAATGAACCCGATCTGGCGCTCGAGCTTGACCGGCGACCACACGTCGTCGGAGTCGCAGATCGCGATCCACGCCCCGCTCGCGGCCGCGATTCCCGCGTTGCGCGCGGCCGCGTCGCCGGAGTTGGAGGCGAGTCGCACATAGCGGACGGCGACGCCATGCGCGCGGTGGGCGGCGAACTCGCGCACGAAGCCCTCGACGTCCTGCTCGGAGGCGTCGTCGGAGACGACGATCTCGGCCGGGCGTGCGCTCTGGCTGACGATCGAGTCCAGTGCGTCGCCGATGCGCGCGAGGTCGTTGAAGGTGGGAACTACGACCGACAGCGACGCCGGATCGGGCAGCTCAGGCGATGCCGTCATAGCCCCACAGCGTCACCAGGTCGCGATCGAGATACTCGCTAACCGCCTCGACCTCGGGCTTGAAGCGGCGGCGCAGCTCCTGCATCAGCTGCTCGTCGGCGGGGCGTGGACTGCCGAACAGGACGCGGTCTCGGATCGCCACCGCGGACTGGCGGCTCAGCCGGCGCGGCGTGAGCGTCCTGGCGGTCGCCTGCACCGCGCGCGGCAGCGGTCCGTCGCCAGCGGCGAGGCCGTGCACCAGCGCGTGCACCCGTGGCGAGCGCACGCGCACCGTGGGGTTGGACTGCCTGAGCTTGATCGGCTGGGTGTCGTCGATCTCCAGGAAGCGTTGAACCTTGCGCAACGTTGCCTCGTTGTCACGCCGGTAGTCGTCGTAGATCAGCACCAGCACCTGCTCGCGCGGGAAGTGCGCGTGGTAGCGGCGCAGCTGCTCGCCGTAGCGCACGTAGTCGGAGTACAGCGTGCCGTGGGGACCCCAGAAGCGGTTGCTCGGCAAGCATCGGCCCTCGCGTCTGTCGGCCTCGAGCGCGATCGCCTTGCGCATGTCCTTCTCGGGCTCGATGTAGATCTGGACGAACTGGAGGTGCAGGGAGTGCAGGAAGCTCGCGGGCTCGCGCAGGATCGCGATTATCCGTGCCTGGGGCTGCACCTCGGCGATGCGCCCCGCGGCCGTGCGCGACCACAGGTACGGGGCGGAGGCCTCGCCCGCGCGCTGCTCGGGCGAGGCACCGGCGAACAGCGACAGGTACTCCTCCAGCGTGGCGGGCGTCCAGCCGAAGCTGCGCGGCGTGGCCGCGGGCGGGCGCAGCTCGTCGGCGAGGAAGTACGGCTCCTTGACCGCCGACGTGTAGATCTGGGGGTGACCTTTGAGCATGTCCCAGAGCGCGGTGGTTCCGCTCTTGGGGTGGCCGACGATGAAGAAGTCGGGGAGTCGCCTCGGCGGCGACTCAGTCGATGCGGTCATAGCCCCATAGCGTCACGAGGTCGCGGCCCAGGTACTCGCTGAGCGCCTGCACCTCGCCCTTGAAGCACCGGCGCAGCTCGAGCATCAGCTCCGGGTCGCTCGGCGGCGTCTCGACATAACGAACGCGGCGCCAGATCGAACCGAGCGTGCTGCTGTTGGCGAGCGGCGCCGGCGTGAGCGTGTCCAGCGCGCGCGCCACGGGCCGCCCGAGGCGGCTGCGGCGCAGCATGAAAATCCCGCGCATCAGCTGGTCGAGGAGCACGTAACGCGGCGTGCGCAGCGACTCGAGCTCGACCGCCGGCACCGGCAGCGTGTCGTCGACGTCCAGGAAGCGCAGCACCTGGCGCACCGTGCCCTCGTTGTCGGCGCGGAAGTCGTCGTAGATCAGGACCAGCACCTGCTCGCGTCCGAACACCGCGTGGTAGCGGCGCAGCTGCTCGACGAAGCGGATCAGCTCCGAGTACATGAGCACGGCCGGGAACTGCGACAGGCGCGGGATCTGCTTGCCCTTGCGCCGTTGGTCCTCCAGCGCGAGCGCCTTGCGGAAGTCCTTCTCGGTCTCGTCGTAGTTGCGAAGCGCCTGGAGGTGAACGGAGCGCAGCAGCGCGGCGGGCTCGCGCAGGATCGCGATGATGCGCGCGTCCGGGCGAACGGCCGCGATGTTGCGCGCGGCGAGCGCGGAGCGCAGATACGTGGGCGAGGCCTCGCCCACCTTCTGGTCGGGGCGCGCGCGGGCGAACAGGGCGAGATAGCCAGCGGCCGTTGTCGGGTGCTTGCGCCTGCTTGAGGCCGGACGCCAGTAGCGGGTGCGCCGGTCGGGGGCGAAGTAGCGCGGCTCCTTCACCGGCATGTGGATCTGCGGGTGGCTTACCAGCATGCGATACAGCGCGGTGGTGCCGCACTTGCCGTGACCCACGATGTAGAAGCCGGGGAACCTGGGATCCGGCGCGGGCGCGGCGACGCTCGGCGCCGCCTGCGGAGCCTCAGCCGACATCGTCGTATCCCCACAGCGCTATGAGGTCGCGTCCGAGAAGCTCGCTCAGTGCCTGCACTTCGGGCTTGAAGCGCAGACGCAGCTCGCTCGCGAACTGCTCGTCGGGCGCCTGCGGCTTGGTGAAGGCAACGCGACGCCAGCGCCCGCGCACGCTGCCGCGCAGCGGCGCTGGCGTGAGCGCGTCCACGGCTCGCGAGAGAGCGCCCGCCACCGCCAGGTTGCGCAGCACGATCCGTCGCAGACGTACGAGCGAATGCAGCGGCGCGAGTCGCACGTCGCGCGAGGGCAGCGTTTGCACAGCCCTGATCGCGGCCGTGTCGTCGACGTCGAGGAAGCGCAGCACCTGGCGCACCGTGCCCTCGTTGTCGGCGCGGAAGTCCTCGTAGATCAGCGCCAGCACCTGGTCCGCCGGGTACACGTCGTAGAAGCGGCGCAGCTGCTCCACGTAGCGCACGTGATCGGTGTACAGGAGGTCCGCCGGCGTCTGCGAGCGGCGCGGAATGCGTCGTCCCTCGCGCCGAGCCTCGACCAGCTCGATCGCCTTGCGGAAGTCCTTCTGGGACTCGTTGTAGCCGCGCACGGACTGGAGGTGGAACGAGCGCAGGAAGCTCACCGGCTCGCGCAGGATCGCGATGATGCGGGCGTCTGGACAGACCCGCGCCATGCGCTCGGCGGCGACGGCAGAACGCAGGTAGACAGGCGTCGCCTCGCCGATCAGCTGGTCCGGCGCGGCCCCGGCGAACAGCTCGAGATAGCCATCGAGCGTGCGCGGGCGGCGTCCCGGCCGATCGCTGAGACGCCCGCCCTCGATGTCCACATCCTTGATCGCGAAGAATCGCGGCTCCTTTGCGGGCATGTGGATCTGCGGGTGCCTGCCGAGCATCCTGTGCAGCGCCGTGGTGCCGCTCTTGGCGTGGCCAACGACGAAGAAGTCGGGGACACGGCCCTCGCCTTTGCCCTCGATCGCGCTGCCCGCATCCCCCGAAACCGGTCGCTCCGTCGACACAGTCATCCTCGCCTGAGAATACCAGCCACCCAAAGGCCTAAAGATCCAAACGACTGACGCCGAGCTCGTCGAAGCCGACGTGGTGCGCGAGCTCGTGACGCACCGTGCGCGTGACCTGGTCGCGCAGCAGATCGGCGTCGTGGCCGAAGTCGCGCCGGAGCGTGTCGCGGAAGATCACGATGCGATCGTGCACGTTGTCGCGAGTGGCGCCGTCACCCTGGTAGAGGCCGTAGGCGGGTGGGTGGGGTCCTTTTCTGCCGCCGTCGGAGATCACCACGGCCACGTGCGCGAGCGCGTTCTGCAACAGGTCTGGCAGATCGTCGAGCGCGTCGCGCACGAGCTCTTCGAAGTCGCTGTCGTTGAGCGGATCGAGCTCCATGAACTCGCCTTCTTCGGGCGCGACCGCGAGCCCTTCGCGGGCGAGCTCCTCCGCATGACGCACGATCTCGTCGAACTCGACCTCGGACTCCGGATCGCGCCAGCCGGCCATGTGCACCGCGATGAACGCCACGCTGCCCATCAAAGCGGCCGCCACGATCACGCCCAGCGCCACGTCCTCGAGCGCGCGCACCGCGCCGATCGAGCTGAAGCCCTGCCCGACGACCAGCACCACCAGCCCGATCGACATCGCCACCAGCGCCGCCACGCCGGTCCGGCGAAGGTGACTGGAGGCTCCGGGAGGCTTGGACGCGGGCATCGCCGGAAGAACGCCTAGTCCTATTTGAGCGTACGGGCGATCACGAGCCGCTGGATCTCGTTCGTGCCCTCGTAGATCTGGGTGATCTTCGCGTCTCGCATCATGCGCTCCACGGGATACTCCTTGACATAACCGTACCCGCCGAGGACCTGAATCGCCTCCACGGTCACGGCCATCGCCGTGTCCGAGCAGTACACCTTGGCCATCGAGGAGTACTTCGCGCGCTGGGGATGACCCTGGTCGGCCATCGCGCACGCCTTGTACAGCAGCTCGCGCCCGGCCGCGGTGCGCGTTTCCATATCGGCGAGCTTGAACTGGATCGCCTGGAACTCGTTGATCGCCTTGCCGAACTGACGCCGCTCGCGCGCGTAGGCGACCGCGTAGTCGGTGGCGCCCTGGGCGATGCCCACGGCCTGTGCCGCCGCCCCCAGGCGCGTGCGCTCGAGCGTGCCGAGCGCGACGGACAGACCCTTGCCGACCTCGCCGATCACGTTCGCGTGGGGAACGCGGACCTCGTCGAAGATCGGCTGCCCGGTGGGCGAAGCGCGAATCCCGAGCTTGTGCTCGAGCTTGCCCACGCTGAACCCCGGCCGGTCGGCCTCGACCACGAACGCTGTCATGCGGCGGTTCTCGCGGTCGGTGACCGCGAAACAGATGTAGAAGTCGGCGATTCCCAGGTTCGAGATCCAGTTCTTGGTCCCGTTGATCACCCACTCCTCCCCATCCTTCATAGCGGTGGTCATCATGCCCGCCGGGTCAGAGCCGGCCTCGGGCTCGGACAGCGCGAACGCCGGCGAGAACTCCCCGCTGGCGCACCGCGGCAGCAGGCGCTCCTTGAGCTCCTCGGAGCCGAACAGCTGGATCGGCAGCGTGCCCAGCTCCTGGACCATCAGGATCAGCGCACACGAGGCGTCGACCTTTGCGATCTCCTCGACGGCCATGTTCAGCATCAGCGTGCCGGTGCCGGTGCCGCCGTACTCGATCGGGAACGGCAGCCCGAGCACGTCCTGCTCGGCCAGCAGCTTGCGCACGTCCCACGGATATTCCGCGCGCTCGTCGATCTCCGCCGAGCGGGGCGCGATCTTCTCGCGCGCGAGCTGGCTGATCGTCGCGCACAGGTCGAGGTGCTCCTGGGGGATCGTGTAGACGTCGCCGAGCGCCTCCATGACGCTGATGCTAGTGGACGCTAGGCTCAAGCGATGAGCCCCCAGGAGGATGGCGCGGACATCGACGTGGACCCCGAGCGCGTGTCCGCTTGGATGGCCGAGGACCAGCCGCCGCAGGTGATCGACGTGCGCGAGCCCGCCGAGCGCGAGGCGGGGCACATCGATGGTACGCGCCACATCGAGCTGAACGCGCTGAGCGCCCAGGCGGACACGATCGACCGTGCGCGCGCGATCGTGTTCTACTGCCGCGTGGGCGCGCGCTCGGAGATGGCCGCCCAGGCGTTTCGCGCGTCCGGCTTCCAGGCGTTCTCGATGAACGGGGGCCTGCTGCGCTGGGAGAGCGAAGGTCGTCCGCTGGCGCCCGAGGGTGGGCGCGTAGCCGACCACTAGTCATACGATCGTCATCGCGACGAGGAAGTGAGGAGCACCGATGGAGGCGTCAACCGATTATCCGAAGGTGACTGTGGGCGAGGGCTATGCGGTCGCCCATCTCGAGGACCTGGGCGACGGACCCGGCTTTCGCAAGGTCCGCAAGGGGCTCGGCGTGACCGCGTTCGGCGTGAACGCGATCGTGCTGCCGCCGGGGATCGAAACCGGGTTTCACTACCACGACGACCAGGAGGAGCTGTACTTCGTGCATCGCGGCGCGATCGAGATGGAGTTCGGCGACGGCTCGGTCGAGCGCCTGGCCGAGGGTGGCCTGGCGCGTGTCGACGCGGCGACGGTGCGCAAGATCCGCAACGTCGGCGACGTGGACGCGGTGTACGTATGCGCGGGCGGCAAGGATGGCTACATCGGCCGCGACGGGCGCGTGCCGCCGGGCGAGGAGCAGCGCGTGCGGGCGATCCACGATCTCTCATAGGAGCGGGTCGGCGCCGGTGGAGAACGCTGAGGACGCGCCGCGGAGCGCCCCGCGACGGCTGCTGCGAGTGGACGAGGAGCTGGCGATACCGCTCGGCGAGGTCGAGCTGCGCGCGAGCCGCTCATCCGGTCCGGGAGGACAGCACGCGAACGTGACGGCCTCGCGCGTTGAAGCTGTCTTCGATGTGCTGGCCTCGCGCTCGCTGAGCGAGGCCCAGCGCGAGCGCGTGCTCGCGCGCATGGGCGCGCGTGTGGTGGCGGTGGCCCAGGACGAGCGCTCGCAGGCGCGCAACCGCGAGCTCGCGTTGGAGCGCCTGGCCGAGCGTCTGCGCCGCGCGCTGGCGGTGGCGCCCAACCGTCGTGCCACGCGGCCGACGGCGGCGGCGCGCACGCGCCGGCTCACCGACAAGCGTCGTGCTGCGCAGCGCAAGCTCGAGCGCCGTCCGCCCTCGCCGGAGGGCGAGTGACGGGTGGTAGGGTCGAGAGCTCGATGAGCGTGCTCTGGGAGACGGTCTCCCCTCCGACGGCGGCCGGCGGGACGGGGGGCTCGGGGACGCGCGTGATCACCGAAGTCCTGTCCAGCGCGGGCGTGTTCATGGGCTCGCGCTTGAACCGGGCGGGCGACGCGCTGGAGATCGCGGACTTCGACTGGCGATGGGGCAAGCTCTACCTCGCCGCCGAGCTGGCCGGCGAGCCGCCTCCGCTCGCGAGGATGCAGGACGAGCTGCCGTCGAGCCTGCGTGATCACCTGGAGGGCTTTGACGCCAACGTGGGGCCGTGGGGATGGAAGCATCCGCACGCCTACCTGTTGCTGCCGTGGCTCGACACGGTCATCCCGCGGCTGCGCTTCGTGCATCTCGTGCGAGACGGACGGCGGGTGGCGCGCTCGCGCAACCAGAAACAGCAGCTGCACTTCGCCGAGCTCGTGTTCGGCGCCGAGGCGGACGCGTGGGACGAGCAGCTGCGGGCGATCAGGTTCTGGAGCTGGGCCAACGCTCGCGCGGCCGACTACGGCGAGCGCAACATGGGCGAGCGCTACCTGCGCTTGCGCTTCGAGGACATCTGCGAGCAACCGCAGGCGACGTGCCGAGCGCTGATCGCGTTCGCGCTCGATGGCGTCGCCCCTTCCGAGGAGGCCGTGACGCGCGCTGCGGAGCTGGTGAAGGCGCCGCCGGCGCTCGAGCCCGAGCCGGCGGAGCGCGCGCAGCTGATCGAACAGGCGGGACTCGATGGCCTGCGCCGGTTCGGCTACCTCTAGTCGAGCAGCTCCTTCACGTAGCGCTGGTGCAGGCGGCCGAGCGGCGTTCGTTCGGGATGGAAGCCGATCGAGTGCCAGAACGCCCCCGACGAGGGCGCCCAGCTGAGGATCAGGTAGGCACCGAGGACCAGCGCGGCCACTCGCAGCCTGCGCGAGCTCGACAGCGCGGCAAACGGCAGCACCCACAGCACGTACCACGGCAACACCCAGCCGAGAGTGGCAACCAGCGCGACGCTGACCCAGCCCGCCGGGGTCACCAGTTCGCGCCGGCGCCAGGCCATCCAGCAGCAGGCGAGCACGGTGATCACGAGCACCGCGTCCATCGCCTCGCGCACGCCGGCGCTCTCTCCTCCGAAGCCGAGCGCGAGACCCACCAGGTTGGGCAGGCTCTCGCCGGTCACGAGGCTGCTCTGGGTGCTGAGGTCGGGGAAGTGCAGGCCGAACGCCGCGAGGCTGCCCGCACCGAGCACGACGCCCGCCACGAGCATCCCCCCGAGCACGCGTATCAGCGACCGCGGCGCAGGCAGCAGCGTCACCAACACGATCGGGAGCAGGACAGCCGCCGACGCCTTGATCGCCACCGCCGCCACGAGCACGGCGCCGGCGCCGATCTCGAGCAGCCCGAGCGGCAGCGCGTGCGCAACGGACCCCTCGCTGGCTCGCGAGCGCGACAGCAGCACCAGGTAGACGCCGAGCATGATGCACAGGACCATCAGGAAGTCGTTGTGGTCGCCGCCGAGCCCCCACACGAGCACCAGCGGGTTCAGGCCCACCAGCGCCATCGCCGGCACGGGCTGGCGGCCGAGCAGACGCGCACATCGACCCACCAGCCAGATCGTCGCCAGGCTGCTGAGCACCAGCAGGCTCTTGAGCGCCCAGAAGGAGCCGGCCACGCCGAGCGGAACGACCGCGAACGTGACCATCGTGAACAGCGGCCCGTACGGGCTCAGCAGCTGATGCCAGTTGCTGAGGATGAAGCTCGGGTCGTTGTGTGGCTCGAGGATCGGGATCGTGGTGTACGGATTGAGGTTGTGCACGACCTCCATGCGCCCGTAGTTGATGTAGTTGAACAGGTCCGTCAACGCCAGCGGTGGCGACATCAGGAAGATCGCGTGGACGGCGAGAATCGCGGCGATCACCCAGCGCGCGGGAAGCCGCGGAGCCTGTTTGAGCATCACCACGTAGCTGACGTACATCAGCACCATCGCACCGCTGAACAGGTTCTTGAGCGTGGTGCCGTCGTTCGTGAAGCCCGCCAGCAGCCCGCCCAGCGGACCGGCCATCCAGCGCGGGAAGTAGCCCGCGTGGGTCGTGGGCGTCAGCAGGCTGGGGCGGTTGGCGGCGATCAGCACCAGCAGCAGGCTGAGCACCACGATCGTCACCAGCGTGAGCGCTCCCACGAGCACGGCCGTGTCGCTGCCGGCGAGCTCGCGCCGGCGCGCCAACTCCAGCCCGCGTGAGAAGCGGCCGCCCGGTCCCGCCGGCCGCTCGGCCGCGGGAAGAGCACCGGCGGGAACGGTGTGCGCGTCACTAGACATGCTCAGCGACGGCACAATATCTGTCCTGGACACGCAAAGGGCCCGCCGAAGCGGGCCCCGCGAAGTGGTCTTGGTCGGAGTGGACTAGAGGGTCTGGACGTTTACGGCCTTGGGACCCTTCTCGCCCTGCTCCGGGTCGTAGGAGACTTTCGCCCCCTCTTGCAGCGACCGGTAGCCCTCACCGTTGATGCCGGTGTGATGGACGAACAGGTCCTTGTCACCGTCGTCGGGGGTTATGAAACCGAACCCCTTGTCGTCGCTGAACCACTTGACTGTGCCAGTTGGCATGGTGTGAATTCCTCCACGGTTCGTGCGTGCTGCTACGCGGAGGATGCTTCTCAAAGCTTCGACCTGCGAGCGCGTGCACTGCTTTCGCCGGTCATTCGCGCCGGCCATACCAGACGACCGTAGCACGTCACAATGACCGGGTGTTGTCGAGTTGTTGCCCGCTGAAGCGCCTGCTGCCGGCGGGCCCACCGTCGAGCGTCGAGCAGATCGTGAAGGAGCTCGGACTGTGGGAGCGCCCGCAGGCGGTCGCTGATCGACCGCGCGTGGTGCTCAACATGGTCAGCACCGTCGACGGGCGCGCGACCGTGGACGGACGCTCGGGAGCGATCGGCGATGAGGTCGACCGCGCGCTGTTCCACGGCCTGCGCAGCGCTGTCGACGCGGTGCTCGTCGGAGCGGGCACCGTCCGCGCCGAGCGCTACGGGCGCATCGTCCGCGACGCCGGGCAGCGCCGGCAGCGCCTCGAGCGGGGCCTCAGCGAGGAACCGCTGGCGTGCATCGTCTCCGCGCGCCTGACGCTAGGCGCGGACATCCCGCTGCTGGCCGCGCCCGAGGCGCGGGTAGTGATCCTGACGCCCTCCACGGCCAGCCTGCCCGCGAGCGCGGCGCACGTCGACTACATACGCGCCGAGCGCGACGGGCGACTCGATCTCGCCGCCGCGCTCGCCGAGCTGCACGCCCGATTCGGGGTGGACACCGTGCTGTGCGAGGGCGGTCCGCACCTGATCTATGAGCTGCTGACCGGCGGTCTCGCCGACGAGCTGCTGCTGACGCTGTCGCCGCGACTGGCGGGGGAGCCCACCGGCGGCGCGCTGCGGATCCTGGCCGGGGGCGAGCTGCGGCCGCCGCTGGAGCTCGAGCTGCTGGGGGTACTGAGCAGCGACTCGTCGCTGTTTCTGCGCTACGGCGTGCCTGCGCGCGCGTGCGTCTCGCGAGAGACGATCGACAGCAGTTCGCTTGCCAGGTGACGCCCCTGCGCCGCTACCAGCGGCGTCGCGGAGATCAGCACCACGACCTCCTCCCCGTCGAGCTCCTCCAGCGTTATCCGGGGCGCGTCGCGCAGCGGCGTCTGGAGCGCCTTCTCCAGGATCTCTTGCAGATCCCCGGGGGTCATCCCCGCACGCAGGCGCGCGCGCAGGTTGACCGCCTCGGGCTCGCGCAGCGGCAGCACCGCCACGTTGAGCACCACGCTGTTGGGCACCATGATCGCGTCCTCCCCGGTGGCGAACGTCGTGTACAGGAGCCCGAGCGAGCTGACCGTGCCCTCGACCTGACCGGCGAGGTTGCCGCCCTGAAGGCGCACGCGCTCTCCCACCTTGAAGGGGCGCGCGCTCAGCAGCACCATCCCTGCGATCAGGTTGCCGAGCGTCTGCTGCGCGGCCAGGCCGAAGATCACCGCGGTGAACGCCGTGCCCAGGGCCAACGTTTTCGGTTCGATCCCCGCCACACGCAGCGCCACCACCAGCGCCAGCACGATCGTCGCCAGGCGGATCAAGAAGCCGACGGTGCCCGCCGTCGCCGGCTCCAGGCGCCTGAACAGCGGCGGCCCGAGCCCGCGGCCGATGTCGCGCGCGATCGCCCAGCCAAGGATCACCAGCGCGATCACGGTCACCACCCGCACCACCGCTTCCAGAGGTTCTTCCAGCGACGTCGCCACGTGCCCCTGGGGGCCCGCCGTGCCGAGCAGGCTGAAGCGGTGGTCGTACAAGAACACCACCCCCACGAACACCGGCAGCAGCACCAGCACCTGAAGGCGCGCGCGCTTGACCACGCGGGGGCTTATCTGGCGCAGCAGCCCGACCTCGCGCCAGGCCTGGCTGCGCGTCTCGAACATCTTCGACGGGGTCTTCGGTACGGGCACGACCGTCAATGATGGTGCATTCGCGCTTGCGGGCCGGGATCGGGCGTGCATCCGCGGGCTAAGCTGGGCTCCGTGTGCGCGCGTGTACTAGGTGGCAAGCGGTGGCGAGGATGGCAGCGCGCCGAGAGGCTGTGGCTGCTCTCGATCGCGCTGCACCAGCGTGGACATCCGGCGCTCGCCAACTGCGTCAAGAAACTCAACACGCTCGTCTACCACAACTTCCTCCCGGTCGAGGCGAGCGTCAGCCCGGACATCCGCTTCGGCCATCACGGCTTCGGCATCATGGTGCACGGCAGCGTCGTCGTCGGGCGCAACGTGAAGATCTTCCACCACGTCACCCTCACGGTCATCCCGCAGCCCGCCGTTGCGGCCAAACTGATCATCGAGGACGGCGTGACGATCGGCGCGAGCGCCGTCGTGGTCGCGCCAATCGGCCGCAGCCTGCGCATCGGACGCGGCGCGCGGATCGGCGCCGGCGCGGTGGTCAGCGAAGACGTCCCGGCGGGCGCCACAGTCGTCAGCCAGCCCCCCCGCGTGCTCACCCACAGGTCCGAGACGCGACTGGAGCGGGTCGCGAACCTCGAGGATCAGCCGCTGCGGCCCCCCGCCGGCCAGCGCCGCCGTCGCGCCCGCCGCTAGCTGGCGGTGTAGATGATCATCGCCGAGCCAAACACCAGGCAGTACACCGCGAACGGGATCAGCGTTTTGGTCTTGAAGTAGCGCATCAGGAACCCCACGGTCACGACCGATACGACGGCTGCGGTGGCGCACGCCACCAGCGCCTGGCCGCGGATGCCGTCGCCATTGTGGCCGAGCAGGTCCGGCAGCTTGACGATGCCAGCGGCAAGGATGATCGGGGTGGCGAGCAGGAACGCGAAGCGCGCCGAGTCGCTGTGGTCCATGCCGCGCGCGAGACCAGCCCCCATCGTCACGCCGTCGCGGCTGATGCCCGCGACCAGCGCACTCGATTGCAGCGCGCCTATGACCAGTGCCTCGCGGTACTCGAGCGTGTCCAGGCGGCGCGCGCCGTCCGGCTTGGCGCCCTCTCTGATCGCCAGCTCGCGCACCTCCGCGCGACGGCGGAACCACTCGGCAGCAAACAGCACGAGGCCGTTGACCACCAGGAAGATCGCCGCCACCTCCGGCTTGGCCGTGAGCGTGCGCAGCTGGTGCTCTAGCGCCAGCCCGAGGATCCCGGCGGGGATGCTCGCGACGACTAGCAGCCACGCCAGGCGCTCGGTCGAGGTCTCGATGCGGCGTGTGCTCAGCGTATGCAGGAACGCGCGCACGATCTGCACCCAGTCACGCCAGAAGTAGGCGAGCAGCCCGAGCGCGCTGCCCACGTGCAACATCACGACGAGCGCCAGCCAGAACGATTCCGATTCGGACTGGGCGTCCACCAGCTGGTTCCACCCGAACAGCGTGGGAAACAGCACCGTGTGACCGAGGCTCGAGACCGGGAACAACTCGGTCACGCCCTGCAAGGCGCCCAGCACGACGGCCTGGAAGTAGGTCAGCGCGGAGGCGAGTGGGAGCACGAGAACGGCGAGCACGGCGCCGCAGCCTATTGGCTGGCGCGACGGAGCAGCCCAGCTGACGAGCTGCTCACAAAGAGACAGCGAGCGCGATCTTCACCAGCGCTTCACACGATCGTAGCCGCTTGATCACAAAAGGTCGGGCTTTGCAGGGAAAACTGGCTGATATGGATGGTCACGGAACGACAACCCCGAGGCTCGCTCCAGACTCGCCGCAGGACAGCGACGCCGGCGCGCAGGCAACCGCCGAGTCTGTCAGCAGGGTGGACATGCACTGCCACTCGAGCGCATCGGAGATCTCCAAGCTCGGCGTGCAGCGCGCGGTCGGCCTGCCTGAGTGCGCGACGCCGCCGCAGGAGGTCTACGAGCTGGCCAAGCGCCGCGGCATGGACTTCGTGACGATCACCGACCACGACACGATCGCGGGCGTGCTCGAGATCGCCGACCGGCCCGACGTGTTCATCTCCGAGGAGCTGACCGCGCGCTTCCGCGGCGAGCCACAGGCGGTCCACGTCCTCTGCTACGGCATCACCTGCGAGGACCACGAGTGGCTCCAGGCTCACAGCGACGACGTCGAGCTGTGCGCGCACTACCTGCGCGAGCGCGACATCGCGTGCGCGCTCGCGCATCCCTACTACACCGTCGCCGCTGCGCTCAGCGCGCGTCACCGCCGGCGCCTGGCGGAGCTGTTCGCCGTGTGGGAGACGCGCAACGGGGCGCGCGCTCGCGAGCTCAACCGCCCCGCTGCCACGTACGTCGCCACACGCGACGGGATCGGCATCGGCGGCAGCGACGACCACGCGGGCGTCGACATCGGGCGCACCTACACCGAGGCGCCGCCCGCGCGCACCCCCGAGGAGTTCCTCGCACACGTGCGTCGCGGCGAGGTGAGCGCGCACGGCGCCCAGGGAAGCGCCGCCAAGTGGGCACACGCCGCGATCGCGCTCGCCGCACGCTCGCTCGGGCCAGGCGCGGCGGACGAGCGCACGCGACACCCCGACCCGGCGCGGGTGATGACGATGGTGCGTCGGCTGCTGCGCGAGGGCGACGCCCGCCACGGGGCGCCGGGCAGCGATCTGGCTCCCGCGGACGCGCGCCAGCTGCTGCGCGCCTGGCTGTGCGCGGTCGAGCTGGACCACCTCGATAGTGCTGGGGACACAGGCGGACACGATCTGATCGCGTACATGCAGCGCGAGGACTTCAGCCACGCCGATCTGCACCGGCGCGCCTGCCGCCAGCATGAGCGCAAGCTGCGCGACGCCGTCGGCGTGGCCGTGGGTCTCGCCAGCGGCCACGGCGACACGCTCACCGCCGCCGAGGGCCTGTTCGAAGCCTGCATCGCCGCGATCCCGTACGCGCCCGCCAGCGCCTTCCTGGCCGACGAGGAGGCCAAGCTCGCCGCGTTCACCGGCAGCGGCCGGCGCGCGCGTCAGGCGCGTGTCGGCACAGGCGAGCGCCAGCCGCTTCGTGGCGCGACGCGCGAGGATGACGAGCGCCCGCGCGTGGCGCTCGTCGCCGACGGCATCGGCTCCACGCACGGCGTCGCGCGCACGATCGAGGAGATCCGCCAGCGTGGCGTGCCCGGCTTCGATGTCGAGGTCGTCGGCACCGACCCGCAGGTCGACCGGCGCCTGCCCGCGGTGGCCGAGATCGATTTGCCGTACTACCCGGGCCTGCGGCTCGGCATTCCCAGCCTGCCGGTTGTTGTGGAAGCGCTCGCCTGCGCCCGTCAGGGTGCCGGGGCCAGCGGACGGGGCTACGACGCGATCCACGTGTGCTCGCCCGGGCCCGCCGGAATCGCGGCTGCGCTGGTCGCGCGGGCGATGAACCGGCCGCTCGTCGGCAGCTACCACACCGAGCTCACCGCCTACGCCGACCTGCGCTCGGGCGAGCGACGCCTAGCCGAGGCGATGGCGCTCGCCGTCAGCTCCTTCTATGGCGCCTGCGACGTGGTCCTGTCGCCCTCGCGTGCCTCAGACGAAGCGCTTGGCGCGATCGGAATGGCCGCCGAGCGCGTCCTGCGCTGGGACCGTGGCGTGGATACCTCGCGCTTCGATCCCGCCCTGCGCGTGCGGGCAGCGCCCAGCGACCCTCTCCATATCCTGTATTCCGGGCGCATCACGCAGGAGAAGGGGATCGAGCTGCTGGCCGAAGCGTTCACGCTCGCGCGCGCGCAGGAGCCGCGACTGCATCTGCTTCTCGCCGGGGGCGGGCCCGAGCAGGAGCGCCTGAGCGCGCGCCTCGGCGAGCACGCCAGCTTTCTCGGCTGGCTCGAGGGAGATGAGCTAGCGCGCGCATACGCCAACGCCGACATCTTCCTGTTCCCGAGCGCCACCGACACCTTCGGCCAGGTGATCCTCGAGGCACAGGCCAGCGGCGTGGCGGTGATCGCGCTCGCCCGCGGCGGACCGCTGTCGCTGATCGAGCACCGCGTCAGCGGCCTGCTGTGCGAGCCCGACGCCCCGCTGCTCGCAGACGCGCTGATCGAGCTGGCCCACTCACCGCTACTGCGCGAGCACCTCGCTCACGGCGGCCTGCGGGCGGTCCGCACGCGCACCTGGGAGCGCACGCTCCAGCGACTTGCCGATGGCTACGAGTGGGCGCTCGCAGCCACCTCAGCGGCCGGGAAGGGCACCCATCATCCACCGGCGGGGGCCGGCGACCGCGCCGCCTGACGCGCCGCCATGCGATCGATGCCGCGCATCGCCCCTCCAGACTCCCGCCAGACGATCGCCGTCGCCCTGCACGGCATCGAGCCCGCGACCTTCGAGCGCTGCGCGGTGATCCGCGACTGGCTCGACGATCACGGCGTCGACCGCGTCACGCTGCTGGTGATTCCCGCGCGCGACCTGCACCCGGTGGGCGAGCGCTCTCCGGAGATGATCCGCTGGCTGTGCGAGCGCCGCCGCGCCGGCGACTCGATCGCCCAGCACGGATTCCAGCACGTGCGCCCGCGCACCGGCCACTCCGCGCGTGGGCTACTCGGGCGCGCGCCCGGCAAGCGCGGCGGCGAGTTCACGGGGCTCGACGGCCAGGAGACGCGACGCGCCGTGCACGCCGGGTGGCGTCTGATGAAGCTCGCAGGCGTCGAGCCCGACGGCTTCGTCGCACCCGCCTACGCGTACACCGCGGCGCTGCGCGAGACGTTGAGCCTGCGCTTCAGGTGGTGGGCGAGCCTGCTGCGCGTGCAGCGCACGCAGCCGCCGCTCGGCACATCCGGCGCATTCGCGCCCGCCTGGAGCCTCGCCGCCAGCGGGCCAGTCAGCCGCGCCTTCTCACCCGCGCTGGTGCGTGCCGGCGCGATGCTCCCGACGAGCACGCTGCGCCTGGACCTGCATCCCGCCGACCTGCACTACGCGCGCCACATGATGGCCCTCGACCGGGTGCTCGAGCGCGCCGGCTCGCGCCGTACGGCGATCACCCTAGCCGAGCTCGCCGGCGCCTGAAGCGCTCGCTGCGCGGACGCAGCTCAGCTCTTGCCTTTGGTGAACAGCGCCGGTTCCAGCGCCTTCACCGCGGGCAGCGCTGCGTAGCCGAGGTGGCTCACGCCGAACAGGTCCTCGATCGTGCGTAGCAGCGAGAAGTCGTTGAACGGTTCCTCGTTGGTGGTCGCGCCTTTGACCCACGGAGACAGCAGCAGCGCGCCCACCGAGCCGCCGCCGCGCGGCGTGCCGGCGGGCGTCGTCGACGGCGCGTTCGGGAACAGCGGCTGGCCGCAGCAGGAGCTCGAGTCCGCGAACACTCCGCTGGAGGGGGCCTCGTCGGTGGTGATCACGAGCAGCCCGCTTTCCTTGAACGCCTTCGAGCCGGTGATCTCCGGCACGACCTGCTTGATGAAAGCGTCAGCCGGGGTCATGCCGGCACTCGCGCCGGGCGTGCACGGCGTCGGGTTCCCGTCGTGGCAGCGGTCGGGCACGATGTAGGAGAAGCTGGGGGTGCGCTTGGGCTGCGCCAGGTCGCCCGTCAACTGGCTCAAACCGACGTCGTCCGCCGCGCACTGGCTCGAGCCCACGACCGACGCGAGGTACACGAACGGGTTGCGGAACGTCGCGTACGCGCCGCTGCTGGCGGTCTGTTCGGCCGTCGGATCGGCGCTGCCGAGAGCAGGATGGGCGCACGCGCCCGCCGATGTGCCCGGTTCGTCGATGCCCTGCACGTAAGCTCGCCAAGTCAGGTGCTTGGCCGTGAGCTGCCCGGCGAGCGTCTGCGTCGAGCTTGGATACACGCAACCGTTGCCGAGCACCTGTTCGTCGGGTCCCTGGCCGGTGGGGGTGACTTCGGTAAAGGTGGGGCAGTTGGCGGCCGTTTCCAGCGTCGGCCCCTGGCCGCTCAGCAGCGCCAGCTCGTCCGCCAGCTCCTCGTGCGCGACCGCGTCGAAGCGCACCAGCAGCTCGCCCTGGTGCTCGAGCACGCCCGTCAGGTAGGAGGCGCTCGAGGACGGTCCGAAGGCCGACGCGTACGGCTCGTCGGAGAGCATGATCACGAACACGTGCTTGATCGGCGGCAGCTTCTTCGCGGGGGCCGATGCCGCCGAGCGCGAGGAGCCGCCCTGCGAGCTGGTGCCTTCTTCCGAGCCCGCCTGCTGCGCACCCGACCCCCCCGAGCCGGCCTTCGAGTGCGTCTGCGCGCTCGTCGTAGTGCCCGTGCTCGGCGCCGGCGTCGGCGTCGGTTCTGCTTGCAATTCCGGTTCCGCGGCAGCTTCGGAACCGGCCCCACCGGCGGATTGCTGCGGGCTCGCGCCTGCCGCAGCCGCGGGGGCGCGGGGCAGCACAACCTTCAGCGGTGCGCGCGCGGACACCGGCACATCGCTCACCCTGGACTTGGCGGCCTTGCCCATCAGCACGCCGAAGCCGAGGAACACGAGCACCAGCAGCGCCGACACGCGCGGCGGCGGCAGCCGCAGCCGGGAGTCCGCGCCCGCGGGCGCCGGTGGGCGTGGCGCAGCAGCCCCGGTGGGCCGCTCCGCCGTGGCTGGCGACGCCGGGTGTGCGTCGCGAACGCGCCGCAACAGCGGCTCGAGCTGCGGGCTTCGCGAGCCTGCGCGCGCGCCGCAGCTCAGGCAGTAGTGCTGGTCGTGCGCGAGCGCTGAGCCGCATTCCTGGCACACGCGGGGACGATCCATGACGCCGCGCCTCGCTAGCCGTCCGCGTCGGCGGGCGGCTCGGCCGTGGGCGCCTCGTGCGCGAGCAGCGCGTCCATCACCGCGGTCGCGCCCTCGTGTTCGGCCTCCCTAGCGCCGGGCGCCCGCTCCATCAGCGTGAAGCCGCACTGCCAGCAGTAGACCGCGCCGCGGCTGTGGGGTGCGCTGCAGCTCGGGCACGCGCCCGCTGCGCCGTCCTCCTCGAGACGCAGCAAGCGCTCCACCTCCGCCAGCTCCGCGTCTCGCTCCTGGAGCAGCCCCGCCCGGCGTACGAGCACGTCGAGGCGGAAGTGGTCGCGAATCGCCATCTCGTAAGCCAGCCCGCCGAGGTCCCAGTGCATCTCGGTCACCTGCTCGGCCAACGCGTCACGCCGGCGGCGCAGCTCCGAGCGCCCATCGTCTTGCGCCGTGGGCATCGCGGGCGCGGGCGCCGCCGGGTCGGGTGCGGTCACGGGCTCGGGCGCCCGCGGTCGTGGTGCGTCGCCGAGGATGCCCATGGCTAGCCGGTTTCGACGACGTTCGGGAGGTTCTTGGACTTTTCCTCGTAGCTCTTGCCTTTTGCGCCTTTCTCGCTGTTGAGCACCGACGGCGGCGCGGGATGGCTCGGGCTGTTGCCGACGCCACCCGGGGAGGAGCTCGGCGTTTCTGGCGCGCTCGATCCGTTGCTCGACGAGGAGCCACCGTTGGCGACCCTGATCACCTTCGCGGATGGGAAGCTCTTCTTCACCGCCCCCAGCGCCTTTTCCGCCTGCGCCTTGGTGTGGTAGACGCCCGAGTAGATCACGTAGCTGCCGGACGCGAGGCTGGTGAATTCTTCGGACTTCAGGGCGCCAACGGCCGTGACGCCCTTGGCGCTGGCGGAGCTCTTGGCCGCTTCCACCGCGCTGACGGTGGTTCCCGACTGGGGCAGGGTCTCGAGCTCGACCGTATAGCCGCTCGTGCCAGCGGACCAGTCGCCCGTGAACGAGGTTTCGCCCGCGCTGGTCGAGCTCCCGGTCGGCGAGGACGCCACGGTGATCACCGACGCCGCGGGCGCTGCCGTCTGCTTGGGTGCCCCAGCGCGCCCGATCAGCACACCCACGCCCATCGCCAGCAGCAGCACACCGACTCCCGCGATCACCGTCAGCGTCGTGTTGCGCTGGGGGCCGCCCGCATCCGCGCCCGGAGGGGCCGGAGGCCTCGCCGGAGGCGGGGCCGGTGCGGACGCGGGGGCGTCTCTACGCAGCGGCGAGCCGTCCAGCAGCACGCTGCTCATCGGCATGCGCCGCTCGCCGCACTCCAGGCAGTACCTCTGGTCCGCAGCCAACGGCGCACCGCAATTCGCGCAGTGCGCGTCAGCGCCCGCTTGAGCTTGCGATGAGCTGGCGATCGATTCCGTGGACACGGTGACTACCTCGATGTCTGGGGGCCGGGCGGCGCACAGCTTACGCCGGGCGCCGTGGCAGGCCCTCGATGCTGCCCTAGTATCCTGCGCACAGCCGCGCGCAGCGGCGTGATGATTTTGTGAAGCGCGTCCCGACTCGACCGCATCGAAACGCCGGTCCCCGGGTTATCACATGGTGAGCGCCTCGCGCGGGAGGGCGCGCACCCAGGCAAAACGATCGCGAGAAACGGACACCAGGGAGGACCCCAGATGAGACGCCTCAGGATCACACGGATCACCGCCCTTCAGCTCGGCGCCGTTGTCGTCTCGGCGTTGGCGCTGCCGCTGGCATCTCAGGCCTCGACGACCACCGGCACCCCGCCCGGCCCGCCGATCGTCAACACTGCCGGCGCGACGCGCGTGAAACCCCCTTCGGCCGTGCTCCAGGGCAGCATCAACCCGCGCACGCTCGCCACCAAATACTGGTTCGAATACGGGCCCACCGCTACATATGGGTTCCGCTCGGCGGTCGGAACGCTGGCCTCCGGCTCGACCAAAATCAAGGTCACCCTGCCAGTCAGCGGGATTCAGCTCGGCGAGCACTACCGCCTGGTGGCCGAAAATGCGGACGGAGCACGTGACGGCCACGACCGCATCCTGACGAGCAAGCAGAAGCCCGCGTTCGTGCTGCCCAAGACCTTCCAGGCGACCCCGCTCGCAGGCGCGTTCATCCTCAACGGCACGCTGACCGGGCCCAACAACGCGAACCGGCCGGTCGTGCTCCAGGAGAGCCCGTACCCGTACCGCACCGCCTATCTGAACGTGGGCGCGCCCATCAACACCGACGCCGCCGGCCATTTCTCCTTCCGCGTGGCCAAGCTCACGCTCAGCACGAAGTTCCGCGTCGCGACGCTCGGAGCCAAACCGCTGTACAGCCCGGTGGTGCCCGAGCTCGTGACCGTCCGTGTCGCCTTGAAAGTACGCTCGACCCGCAGCGCGCCGGGGCTCGTGCGCCTATACGGGACCGTCACGCCTGCCGAGGTCGGGGCGCATGTCTTCGTGCAGCTCGAAAAGCCGCCCAAGACGAAAGGCTCCGAAGAAAAGGCGCCGACGAGTGAAAAGCCGATCAAACCGGAAAAGACCAAAAAGTCCGGGAAGTCGAACAAGCGCCAGACCAAGGCAGAAAACTCGGAAAAGCTTCCCACCTACCTGACCGAGTTCGACACCGTCGTCAAGCCCGGCACCCGTGCCCTCTCGCGTTTCAGCATCATCGTCAAGATCCAGGTCCCCGGCCACTACCGCGTGTTCGTCGGAGTGCGGCCCGGCCCACTGGCTTCCGGCCACAGCGGCTCGATCTACCTACACGCCGACCCCAGCTCGAGCCACGGCAGCCACAAGAAGAAGAAGCGCAAGAAGCACCACAGAAAATAGGCCTCCCCGACGAGGCCGCCGCGGATCGGCCGCCTCAGGGGCCGCCGCGCGAGACGAGGCCCCTGGCGAGGAGCAGCGCCATCACCTGCTCGACCTCTTCCTCGACGGTTTCCTCGCGACTGCCGAGCACGAGGTCGGGCTCTGCGGGCGCCTCATACGGCGCGCCCACGCCCGTGAGACCGCTCAGCTCACCCGAGCGCGCGCGCGCGTACAGGCCCTTCGGGTCGCGCTGCTCGCACAGCTCCAGCGGCGCGTCGACGAAGATCTCCATGAACCCAAGCTCGTCTGCCACGTGCAGCGCCGCAGCCGCCTCGCGGTCGGCGGCGTACGGGCTCACGAGGCTGACCAAGGCGATCGTCCCGGACTCGGCGAGCAGCCGCGCGACGTGCGCGGTGCGCCGCACGTTCTCGCGCCGGGCGATCTCGTCGAAGCCGAGGTCGCCGTTGAGACCGTGGCGCAGGTTGTCGCCGTCTAGCAGGAACGCCGACAGGCCGGCCGCGAGCAGACGCTCCTCCACGCCGGCCGCCACGGTTGACTTGCCCGCGCCGGGCAGGCCGGTGAACCATAGCGTCGCGCCGCTGTGCCCAAGAGCCTGCCAGCGCCGCTCGCGGGTCATGCGCGTGCCCTGCCAACGCACGTTGGGGCTGCGCTCGGTCTTCTCGGTCTCGAGGCCGGGGTGGGCGTCGTCTTCGACCTCCGTGTCGAGGATCACGCCCGCGGCGACCGTGTCGTTGGTCGCCTCGTCGACCACGATCAAGCTGCCGGTCACGCGGTTGCGCCGGTAGGAGTCGAACACCAGCGGCGAGCTCAGCTCGAGGTGCACCCGCGCGAGGTCGTTGAGCTCGAGCGTGCTCGCGCTCTCCTCGCGGCGCAGGCTCTCGACGTCGATGCGGTAGCGAACGTCGACCTTGCCCAGCACCGCCGTGCGCGTCGTGTGCTTGACGACGTAGCGCCGACGTGGGCTCAGCGGCTCCTCGGACATCCAGCACATCAGGCACTCGAAGCGGCTCGAGACCGTCGGCTGGTTCTGCGGGCGCACGATCGTGTTGCCGCGCGAGACATCGATGTCGTCGCTCAGGCGCAGCGCCACCGACATCGGCGGGAACGCCTCCCGTACTGGACCTTCGTAAGTGTCGATGCCAGCGACCGTCGAGCGCTGGCCGCTCGGCAGCACCACCACCTCATCACCCGCACGGATGATGCCGCCGGCGAGCTGGCCTGCGTAGGCGCGGTAGTCGACCTCGCGGCTATGGACTTGACGCCCGCCCACCCGGATCACCCACTGCACCGGGAAGCGCACATCGATCAGGTTGCGGTCAGAGGCGATGTGCACGTGCTCGAGGTGGTAGAGCAGTGGCGGACCCTGGTACCAGCCCATCGCCTGCGAGCGCTCTACGACGTTGTCGCCGAGCAGCGCCGAGATCGGGATGAACGTCACGTCCGGCAGCTCCAGCCGCGCGGCGAACGTATCGAACTCCTCGACGATCGCCTCGAACACCGCCTCGTCGTAATCGACGAGATCCATCTTGTTGACGCACACCACTACGTGCGGGATGCCGAGCATCGCGCTGATGAAGGCGTGGCGCTTGGACTGCGCGACGACACCCTTGCGCGCGTCGACGAGGACGATCGCGAGGTCCGCAGTGGAGGCGCCCGTGACCATGTTGCGCGTGTACTGCTCGTGGCCGGGCGTGTCCGCGATGATGAAGCGCCGCTGCGCGGTCGCGAAGTAGCGGTAAGCCACGTCGATCGTGATGCCCTGCTCACGCTCGGCGCGCAGGCCATCGGTCAGCAGCGACAGGTCGAGGAAGTCGTGACCCATGCGCTGGCTCGTCTGCTCGACGTGCGCCAGCTGATCGGACAGCACCTGCTTGGAGTCGTAGAGCAGCCGCCCGATCAGCGTGCTCTTGCCGTCGTCCACCGACCCGGCCGTCGCGAAGCGCAGTAGGTCCGCGGGCCGCTCGCTCAGGCGCCGGAACGCCTCGCGCGCGTCGGTCGGGGCTACTGCCACAGCGCCCTGCGCGCTCGGCGACGCGCCGCCGTTGCCGCTGGCGCCGCCGCCGTTGCTCGCCGCGTCCGCGGACACGCCCGAGCCTCCGACGCCGGCCATCAGCAGCACCCCTTATGCGTGCGGCTCATGTCGTGAGGGTAGCTGGCTGGCATCCTTGCTGGCTGACTCGAGTGCGCGATCTCCGGCATGGTGCCCCAAAGATTGGGATGCCGCCGCTTGAGAGTTGTGAACATTACGGGGCACAAGCGCGCTTTTCAAGCGCTGAGACGATGACCACACCGCCACCGCCAACCACGCCTGCGCCAGCCCGCCCGCAAGAGCGAGCACCGCGCGTGCTGATGCTCGGAATGGGCTGGTTTCCGAGCACCGTCGGCGGTCTGAACCGTTATTACCGGTCTCTGTTGGAGCAGCTGCCCGAGGCGAGCGGGGTCGTGATCGGGCCGGCCGAGGACGCACCTGCGTCGGTGAGCATCGTCGACGACGCGCAGACGCCGCTTCCCCGGCGCCTGCTCGACTTCCTGCTCGCCGCCCGCCGCGCCGGTGCGGACGCGGAGGTACTCGACGCCCACTTCGCGCTGTACGCGCTCGCACCACTGCTCGCGCGGCCACTGCGCGGACGCCCGCTGCTATTCCACTTCCATGGGCCGTGGGCGCAGGAGAGCGTAGCCGCCGGAGATGGCTCGCGGCCAAGCCTGCTCTTGCGCACGGCGATCGAGCGCACTGTGCTAAGGCGCGCAGACGCCCACGTCGTGCTGTCCTCAGCCTTTCGCAGGGTGCTCGTCGAGCGCTTTCACGTACGCCCGTGGGAGGTACACGTGCTCACGCCGGGGGTCGCGCTGGATCGCTTCACCCCGGGCGAGCGCGACGGCGTGCGCGAGCGTCTGGGCGTCGAGCGCGGAGCCTTCGTGGCGGTATGCGCACGACGGCTCGTCCCGCGCATGGGGGTGGAGGTGCTGCTGGATGCGTGGGGTCTGGCACTGGAGGAGCTGCCCGAGGGCTCGCTGCTGCTGCTTGTCGGCGACGGCCCGCTGCGCGGCGAGGTGTCCGCGCGTGCGGGGCGGGCGCCGCTGTCCTCGCACGTGCGCGTCATGGGTCGCGTCTCTGAGCAGGAGCTCGTCGACGCCTACCGCGCAGCAGACGTGGCGGTCGTGCCGAGCGTGGCCCTGGAGGGCTTTGGCCTGGTCGTGGCCGAGGCGGCGGCGTGTGGCACGCCGAGCATCGTCAGCGACGTCGGCGGGCTGCCTGAGGTGGCGATTCAGCTCGACCGCTCGCTCGTCGTCGCGCCGGCCGATGCGCCAGCGCTGGCCGAGCGCATCAGCGCGGCCGCGAGCGGAGCACTGCCCTCGCGGGCGGCCACACGCGCGTTCGCCGAACGCTTCTCCTGGCCGCGCCTGGCGGCGCGCCATCGCGAGCTTCACCGGCGCCTGCTGGAGGGTCGGCGGGAGGAGCGCCTGCGCGTCGTGTACCTGGACCACGTCGCACGCCTGTCGGGGGGCGAGCTCGCGCTGATGCGTCTGCTGACCCAGCTCGAGCATGTCACGCCGCACGTGATCCTCGGCGAGGACGGCCCGCTGGCCGAGCGCTTGACGCAGGCGGGCGTGTCCGCCGAGGTCCTGCCGATCGCGCCGACGGCGCGCGATCTGCGCCGCGACACGATCCGCCCCGGCGGCACCTCGCCGCTGACCGCGCTGCACACGCTCGCCTACATCGCCCGCCTGGCCGCGCGCCTGCGCTCGCTGGAAGCGGACCTCGTACACACGAACTCGCTGAAGGCGGGGGTGTATGGGAGCCTCGCGGCGAAGCTCGCCGGCCTGCCGCTCGTGTGGCACGTTCGTGACCGCATCGCCGATGATTATCTGCCGCCAGCGGCTGTCCGCCTCGTGCGGATGCTGATCCGCGCTCTCGCCGATGGCGTGATCGCCAACTCGACCGCCACGCTCGAGACGCTTCCCGCCGGCGCACGCGGACTCGTGAGCCGCGTGATCCCCGCGTCGGTCGAGGTCTCCACGCTCGCACGCACGGCCGACCCGAGCACGACGACCTTCGGCATGCTCGGTCGGATCGCCCCGTGGAAGGGCCAGGACCTGTTCCTGCGCGCGTTCGCGGCGGCGTTCGGGCACGGAAGTGAGCGCGCGGTGCTGATCGGCGCGGCGATGTTCGGCGAGGAGAGCTACGAGCGCGAGCTGCACGCGCTCGCGCGCACCCTCGGCATCGCCGAGCGCATCGAGTTTCGCGGCTTTCGCGAGGACGTGTGGCCGGAGCTCGCGTCGCTGGACGTGCTCGTTCACGCGTCCGTGATCCCCGAGCCGTTCGGCACGGTCGTGCTCGAGGGGATGGCGGCCGGGCTGGCGGTCATCGCCGCCGATGAGGGCGGCCCGGCGAGCGTGCTCGTCGACGGCCAGACCGGGCGGCTGTTCGCCAGCCGCGACCTCGACTCGCTGGCTGCCACCATGCGCGCGCTGCGCGACGACCCCGACCAGCGCCAGCGGCTGGCCGCGTCCGCGCGCGCTGCGCTGGCGAGATACCACCCACGGACCGTCGCCGGCGAGCTCGAAGAGGTGTACGAGCGTGTGCTCGCTCGACCCGGCCGTCGGGCGCCGCGTGGGGCTCCGCGACGGCCGGGTCGTCCGCGATAGCCGGGCCGCGCGTCAACCCGATCACAACCTCATTAAAGGTTCTCGCGTTCGATGTCGATCCAGTCGGCATCCGATCCCTCACCAGCCCTCTTTCCCAACCCAAGGACGGTACGAGCATGCTTCTTCCCTCGGTTTGGCGGCGAACCTCCGTCTGTGGCGTCGCAGCGCTCGCGCTCGGCGTGTGTCTGCTGACGCCCGCGGCAGCCGGCGCTCACAGGCGGGCGTCCCTGGAATCCGCCGTTGGCGAAGAAGCGGCGGCCGCTGCGCTGGGCGAATCGAGCGCCGCTGGGCAGTCCAGTGAAGCAGCGCCCCCAAGCCGCAGGGAAGAGCGCGAACAACGGCGACAGGCGCGCAGCGAACGCGCGGAAGAACGCCGTCAAGCGCGCTCGAACACCAGCGGCGAACGCCGCGCCGGACGAGCGGACCTCGGCTGTGCGATCGAGCTCCAGGCACCGCATGTGGCGGACGCGGGGGTGGCGCTCAGCCTCGCAGGGACGCTGAGCTGCGCTGAAAGCACCGCTGCGGCCGACCAGGCCGTCAGCCTGTACCGCAAGCTCGCGCGCACACCCGGGTTCACGCTGCTCGCCTCCGCTGTCACAGAAGCCGACGGCGCCTTCAAGTTCGCCGCGTCCCAGCTCGAAGGGAACAGCGTCTTCTACGCGACCGCCGGCGCAGCGCGGAGCGCCCGCACGCGCGTCAGTGCCGCCCCAGCGGTCACGATCAGCGCCCCCGCCGCGGGTGCGCTGCTGCCCGCCGGCGGTAGAGGGCGCGCGCGCAGCGCCGACGCGCCGGGCGCCGACGCGGTCACCTTCAGCGGCACGCTCAGCCCGGCCACGGCGAGCACGAACATCGCGCTGGAGCAGGAGTTTCGCGGCGGCGGCTGGCATCGCATCGCGTTCGCCCACGTCGACGAAGACGGCAGCTTCTCGATCGTGCACAGCTTCTCGAGGACCGGCCAGGTCACGCTGCGGGTGCTCGTGCGCTCGCACGGACGTTTCATCACCAGCGCCTCGGCGCCGGTCACCTACCTCGTCACGCGCCTCGTCACGCGACACCGCGTCAGGCCGATCACGATCCAGACCTCTCCCGAGGAGCTCGCGTACGGCTCCTCGCTCAGCATCGCCGGCACTGTCGCCGGCCCCGCCGAGCAGCCGCTGACGCTGTTCGCACAGACCAAGGGCGGCGCGTTCGAAGCGATCGCCACAGGCACGAGCAGCGCCAACGAATACAGCTTCTCGGCGATGCCGCTGCAAAGCACCCGCTACCGCGTGGCCAGCGCATCGGCGAGCTCGGCGGTCGTAACGGTCACGCCCACCTACGCGCTCACGCCCACGCCCGCGCCCGCCAGCGCGGTCGTCGGGGAAGCGCTCACGTTCACCGGCATCGTCGCTCCCGCCCAGGAACAGACCGTCGATCTGGAACGCGAGAGCCTGTCGGGCGTGCACGGCTACCACGTGCTCGCGAGCGCCACCGTCTCGCCGACCGGGAGCTACTCGATCGGCTACACGTTCCCAGCGCTCGGCCAGGCGCTGCTGCGCATCAGCGTGCGTGCCGGCACCGACCTCGGCAGCACTGCCAGCCAGCCGTTCGAGCTGCAAGTCACCTCCAACTCCTAGGCTCGTCAGTCAAAGGCTCGGCGCGGAGCGTCAGCCGGGCGTGAGCTCGCCCTCGCGCAAGCTCGCGTCGCTGGACAGCGGATAGCCGAGGGCGGCGAGCTCCGCGCCGGCGATTCGCTCGGCGCCCGCGAGCTCGGCCTGCCCCCGCGCGCGATGGATGCCCAGCGAGCGCGGGTGCGCACTCTGGAGGCGCCTTCGCACCCGTGGCGTCAGCTGCTCGCCGAGGTGGCCCGCGATCGCCTGGCCCTGCGCCAGCGGGTCCTCGATCAGCGCCTCGTAGCGGATGTGCAGCACGCGACCGCCAGCGGCCACATCCGGGCGCTCGAAGAACTCCCGGCAACGCCTCACCATCTCCCGCCACATCCACACGGCACGCAAGTACGGGGTGGCGTCCAGGAACACTGCGGTTTCGCCTTCGCCCACCCACCACGGCACGTGCAGCTCGCCGACTCGGCGCCCGATGTGCAGCTCGTTGTTGTCGAGGTCGGCGAGCTTCTCGTCGGTGAGGACGTCGTAGCTGCGGACCAGCGAATCGGCGACATCGCGACCGTCCCTGGAGATGTACAGCAGGCGCGCGTCTGGCACGGCTCGGTAGGCGAGCTCGGGCGCGAACGCCAGGAACGGCTCCTTGTACACGAGCGTGTGCTCGCCCCGGTGCCCGCTGGCCGCCGAGGCCAGGCTGGACGGGCGTCTGCTCGCGATCCACCACTTGCGAATCGCCGCCGTGCGCGCGTGGTAGAGGCTGCTTTGAAGATAGTCGGCGAGGGCCACGCGCAGGCTGCGCTCGAGCGCCTCGCACAGATCCTCGGGCAGGTCCTGGGCAGCGAGGTGCGCGACACCGACCGGCAGCAGGTTCCCGGTGACGCACTCGAGCTCCGGATGCGCGCTCAACGCGCTCATCAGGAACGTGGTGCCCGAGCGTGGCGCACCGAGCACGATCGCGGTCCTGACGCTCACGTCAGAACTCCCTGCCGGCCGGTCTCAGACAGCAGGGATCACCTCGTCACGGGCTCATCAGAATGCTGCTCGTGTCCCTGGTCTTCGGCCAGCCGAGCCAGCCAATCCGGCTGATCGCTCTCGATCGCCTCGAAGATCAGGCGCGAGCGCTCGGCGTTGCGGTCGGAGAGGTCCTTGCGCGGGTTGACCACACCGCCGCCGCGAGCACGTTCGATCCCGGCCCTCAGCCAGCGCCGCGCCGGATGTTGTGAGCTCTGCTCGGCCGCCTTCGCCTTCGCCCGCTGGAGATCCGAGCGCGACACCACGCCGCTGCGAAAGCCCGCGCCGTGGTGGTAGACGATCTCGCCGTAGACCGCGAAGAACACCGGATGCAGCCGGGATCCGTTGCTTCGCAGCAGCTGCGCCCACGGACTCTCAGAGAGCTCGAGGGCACGCATCACGTTGGCTCCCACGTCGCTCACGGGCCTGCCCCCGACCCCCGGCCAAACCGGCCCCGGTGACCAGTCGCCGGGGAGGCTGCGCCAGGTACCGACCGTCGTCACACAAAAACACGGGTGCGGCTGTGGATCGCCGAGGTTCTCCGCACGCCGAACCGCGACCAGTGGCGCCTTCTCGAGGCTTTCGGTGATCACCGGCATCGGGTCGGCGATCGGGAACGCGTCTCCGTCGAGGAACATGATCAGGTCGTCGTCCGAGGCGACATGGGAGATCTCCATGGCGAGATGATTGAGCTTGCCCGCGTGCGGGCCGCGCTGCTGAAGCACCTTGTCGAAGGAGTCGGCGTAGGAGCGCTTGATGCCCTCCAATGATGTCCACGTTTGGTAGGGAACGCCGAGGTAGCGGCGCAGATATCTCGTCTGGATCTCTATCCAACGCGGCGAACGGTAATGGACGGTTGCGACGTACAGCATCGACTGCACCCTAGAGCAAGATCGTGAGCATATCCAGTAGCGCGGGTATCGGAAATCCGGCGCTATCGCCGCTGCGCGCCGGCAGCCCGTTGCCCTCGCCGGCGCGCGTGACAGCGGCTATCGTTGCCAGTTCAGATGAGCGACAGTGGTGACTGCACCTCGGCACGCTCGGCGCGCGCGACACCCGCTCGGGCACCCCGTTCGATTCTCTTGGGGGTGCCACGCTGGACGCGCGACGGAGGCGTCTCCGCGCACGTCCAGACGAGCGCAGCGGTTCTCGCACGCCATGGCCTCGACGTTCGTGTGTTTGCCGCGCGCATAGAATCCAGCGAGCAGATACCCGGTGTCACGGTGTATCGGTGCCCCGACCTGTTTCACCCCGAGGCGCCGATGGCCGAGCGGATTGGGGAGGCTCTGTCCGTCCTGCCGGACGTCATTCACCTTCACCAGGTGGATTTGCCCGACGTGATCGAGGAGCTGAGAGCGAGCGCGCCCGTGGTGATCAGTGCGCACGTCTACTCCGCGTGCCCTTCCGGTCTCTACTACTTCCAACCGGGCCACGAATGCACACGCGGGCATGGGCCGGGATGTGCGCTGAACATGCTCGCGCGCGGCTGCGCGCACACGTTCAACGTGAAATCCCTGCCTGCGCGCTACCACGGCGCTGCGCGCAGGGCGCAGGCGCTCAGCCGTGCTGATCTGCTGATCTCATACTCGAGCTCGGTCGACCGCCACCTGGCCGCGAACGGGCTCCAGCGGCGGAGGATCGTGCCATTCCCCGTCACGATCACGCCCGAGGCGCGCAGCGGTGCCGGACGGCGCGTCGTGTTCGCGGGCCGGATAGTGAAGCAGAAGGGGCTCGCCGTCCTGATTCGCGCAGCGCGCGAGGTAGACGCCGAGTTTGCGGTGTGCGGAGACGGCCGGCAGCTCGAGGCGATGCGCGGCCTGGCTCGCCGGCTGGGGGTCGAGCGACGCGTACGCTTCACCGGCTGGCTCAGCGCAGAGGAGCTCGCGCGCGAGTTCAGCGAAGCTTCGATCGTGGTCGTTCCGTCGCTGTGGCCCGAGCCCTTCGGGCTGGTGGGGATCGAGGCGCTCGCGGCGGGCCGGCCGGTGATCGCCAGCGCCACCGGGGGGATCGAGGATTGGCTCGATGACGGCGTCAGCGGTATGACCGTGAAGCCCGGTGATCACCGCCAGCTGGCGGGGGCGCTCAACTCGCTGCTCGCCGACCCCGACAGGCGGCGAGCGATGGGCGAAGCGGGCAGGCTCGCCGTGGAAACGCGCTTTTCACCAGAGAGCCACGTCCAAGCGCTGCTGGACGCGTATGCCGGCGCCCGCGCGAGCTGGGGCTCGCGGGCCGCACTGGCAGCGCCGCCGCTGGAGGGCGTCGGCGAGCCGTTCACGAGTCGTTGACCGGAGCTCAACAGGTTTGTGCACGCGCCAACTCACGTTCGCCGAGGCAGGCTGGAATCGGTATCATCGACCGCGGTTACTACTGGCCTGGACGGATCCAAACAGCCGATGAACAAGACAAACGACACAGCTGTTTTCTTCTCGGTGTCCGCGCCGCGGCGATGACCGCCCCGATCAGCGCCTTGAAGCGCTGGCTGCTGCGATTCGACGCCACGAGCCCCGCCACCAGGCGCACGCTGCCCGAGCATCCGACGATGCGCCAGCGGATGGCGTACGTCACCGACGGCCAGCGCAGGCGCATGGCGGCGATGTCGTTGGTCGTGATGATTTCGTCGTTCGTGGAAGCCGTGTCGCTGGCGCTGATCGCACAGATCGCCGCGCAGCTCGTCAAGCCCCTCGGTTCACATGTGCGGCTGTCGCTGATCCACGTGCACGCATCCACGAAAACGCTGATCATAGTCGTGTTCGTCATCAGCCTTGCGCGCGTGCCGCTGCTCCAGGTGCCAGCGACGATCATCCCCACGCGAATCGGGACCGACGTCGGCGCACGTATTCGTCTCGACCTGTTTAGAGCTTTCTCGAACGCCTCATGGGAGGTGAAGTCGCGCGATCGCGAAGGCCAGATGCAGGAGACGCTGACCAACCAGGCCGGCCAGGCAAGCGGGACCGTGGGGAGCCTGCTCGCGTTCATCAGCTCGACGCTCGGCTTCATCGTTCTGCTGGCATCGGCCCTCGCGCTCAACACGTTCGCCGCGGTGATCGTGCTGTCTCTCTCGGTCGGCATGTTCGCGATGCTGCGCCCGCTGCGCGGCCTGGGAATCCGCAAGGCACGCACTTGGTCGCTAGCGCAGGTCAACTACGCGACGGGCGTGGCCGAGTCGATCCGGATCGCCGAAGAGGCACACGTGTTCGGCGCCGGGGCGGCGCAACGCCGGGCCAACAACGTGCGCGTGGCGAGGGTGAGGAAGCTCCTCTTCCAGACCCAGCTGCTCTCGCAGGTCGGCGCGAAAATCTCCGAAGCGATCGTGTACCTGCTGTTGCTCGGCGGCCTGTACGTGATTCACCTGGAGGACCCCAGCCACATCGGGTCACTCGGCGCGGTGGTTTTGATCCTGGTGCGCGCCAGCGGGAGTGGACAGGCCATCCAGAGCAACTACCAGAGCTTCGTTCAGTCGCTGCCCTTCTTGGAGCGTACGCAGGAGGCGGAGCGGCGTTATCGGGAGAGTGTGCCGCCGGTGGGGACGGTGGCGTTGGGGAGTGTTCAGGCGTTGGCGTTTGAGGGTGTGGGTTATTCGTATCGGCCGGGTGTGCCGGTGCTCGAGGATGTGAGCTTTGAGGTGGATGGTGGTGAGGTGATCGGTGTGATCGGCCCGTCGGGGGCGGGTAAGTCGACGCTTGTTCAGCTGTTGTTGCGGTTGCGTGCGCCGCGTGAGGGGCGTTATCTGGTGAATGGTGTCTCCGCGCAGGAGATCGTGCAGGAGGATTGGCACCGGCAGGTTGCGTATGTGCCCCAGGAACCGCGGTTGTTGCACGCGTCGGTTGCGGAGAACATCCGTTTCTTTCGCGAGATCTCCGATGAGGAGGTGGAACGCGCTGCGCGTCTGGCGCGCATCCACGAGGATATCGTTGGCTGGAGGGATGGTTATGAGACGACCGTGGGGCCGCGTGCGGATGCTGTCTCGGGTGGTCAGCAGCAGCGGATCTGTCTCGCTCGCGCGCTCGTCGCGCGGCCGCAGCTGCTGGTGTTGGACGAGCCCACGAGCGCGCTTGACCCGACGTCCGAGTCGTTGATCCAGGAGTCCTTGACGGGCCTGAAAGGCGAGGACCTGACGCTGTTCATCATCGCGCACCGCATGTCCACGCTGAATATCTGCGACCGCGTGATGATCATCATCGACGGCGGGATGGCCGGCTTTGACACGATCGCGCAGCTCCAGCAGCACAACGCCTACTACCGCTCCGCATCACAACTCGCCAGCGGCGGTCGACGGCGAGCGCTCGAGCTGCTGCCCGACATCTCGCCAGCGAGCTCGCTGCCGTGACGAGCAGGCTCCCGGACTTCTTCGTGATTGGCCCCCCCAAGAGCGGCACCACCGCGCTTTACGAGATGCTGCGTCAGCACCCGGAAATCTACATGTCAAAGGTCAAGGAGCCACGCTTTTTCGCGAGCGATCTGCCCTCCTCCTTCCAGCGACACTCCGATGTTCCGCCGCTGACCTACGAGGACTATCTCGCGCTGTTTGCCGACGCGCGTCCGGACCAGCGTGCGGGCGAGGCATCGACGGCCTACATCTGGTCGGCCACCGCGGCGCAGCGGATCGCCCAAGCTCAGCCGGGGGCCCGCCTGATATCGATCCTGCGCGACCCCGCCAGCTTCGTCCGCTCGATGCACCTCCAGCTGCTTCAGATTCGCATCGAGACCGAGCCCGACCTGCGCAGGGCGGTGGCTCTGGAGGACGCACGGCGAGAGGGGCGCGAGCTGCCGAGCAAGATGACGCGCTGGCCGCAGGTGCTGCTTTACACCGAGCGCGCCCGCTACCTCGAGCAGCTACGCCGCTACCAAGAGGCTTTTCGCGCCGATCAGCTGCTCGTGCTGATCTACGACGACTTCCGCAGTGACAACCAAGCCACGTTGGCTGAGGTTCTGCGTTTCCTCGACGTCGACGACCGCGTCGACATCGAGCTGACCGAAGCCAACCCGACGGTGCGCGTTCGCTCGGCCCGCCTCGAGGACATGGTCGGCGCCGCCGACCTCGGGCGTGGCAGGCTGGCGGGAGCGGTCAAGACCGTGGCGCATGTGGCACTGCCGAGCAAGCGCCTGCGCAAACAGGCCTTCTGGTTCGTGCGCCGGCGAATGGTCTTTGGCGAGCCGCCGCCGCCCGATGAGGACTTCATGATCGAGCTGCGCAAGCGCTTTGAGCCGGAAGTCGCCGCGCTCAGCGAGTACCTGGGGCGCGATCTGCTCACGCTCTGGGGTTACGAGGCCCTGAGCTGACGGACTGCATACCGGCGCCTACTCGTCGGCGACGTCCTCATAGCCCCACAGCTTCACCAGGTCGCGGTCGAGGTACTCACTCAACGCGAGCACCTCGGGCTTGAATCGACGGCGCAGCTCGAGCATGAACTCGGGATCGACCGGCGGCGCCTGGCCATACACCGAACGCCGCATGAGCGGGTAGTACAGTCGCTCGCGCAGGCCTTGAGTGGTGAGCGCCTTGCCGGCCCCCCTGAGCAGCTTGAATGCCGGCGTGCGCCCGACACGCAGCGAGCGTCTGAAGTCGTCGAGCTGCACGGATCGCACGCCGACGGTCGGGTTGCGCTCCAGCAGCCTGATCGGGTGGGTGTCGTCGACTTCGAGGAACCGCAGCACACGACGCAATGTCGCCTCGTTGTCGGCGCGAAAGTCCTCGTATATGAGCGCGAGGATCTGCTCGGGTGCGAACACAGCGTGGTAGCGGCGCAACTGCTCCACATAGCGGACCCGATCGGTGTAGATCAGCACCTGCGGCCAGTTGGCGTGACGCGGAATGTGGCGGTCTTCGCGGCGAGCCGCCTCGAGCTCGATCGCCTTGCGAAAGCTCTTCTCGGACTCGTCGTGTGAGGAGAGGTGTTGGAGGTGCAACGAGCGCAGGAACGCCGCCGGCTCTCTGAAGATCGCAATGACGCGCGCGTCCGGGCGCATCGCTGCGATTCTCTCCGGCGCCGTGCGCGCCCACAGGTAAGAGGAAGATGCCTCGCCGACGCGCTGATCGGGGCCGGCCGCGGTGAAAAGCGACAGGTATTGATCGAGCGTTTCGTGCTTTTCGCCGGTGAACGCAATCGAGCGCTTGCCGTTGGTCTGGCGATTTGGATTCTCGCGGGCGAAGAACCACGGCTCCTTGGGAACCGACATGAAGATCTGGGGATGACGCCTGAGCATGTCATACAGGGCCGTGGTGCCGCACTTGGCGTGCCCGACGATGAAGAAGTCCGGGGTCCGCCAGCCCTGCGGAGCGCCAGCCGGCGAAAGATGCTGCGATCTACCCGATGAGAAGCTGGCTCCTTGCATATCTCCCATAGGATAAGGCCTGGCCCGAGCGAGCGCTATGTAACAATGAGGCTCAGCGACCCGCTGGTTGCACCATTGTCGGTCGGGACCGTCGCCATCGAGGGGCAAGCCGTAGCCGTGCTGCACATCGCCACAGTCCATTACCAGTCGCCGCGGTGGATCGATATCCAGGCGCGCTACCTGCGCGAGAACATCTCCGTTCCCTACGAGACCTGGACCTCGATCGAGGCGATCGACCGATCCTACGCCGATCGTTTCGACCACGTGCTCGAACAGCGTGGCGCCCATGCCGGCAAGCTCAACCAGCTCGCGCTGGAGATCTGTCACGTCGCCGCTGAGGATGACCTGATCATGTTCCTCGACGGGGACGCCTTTCCGATATCCGATCCGATGCCCCTGATAGGCGAAAGCCTCGCAAAGGCGCCCTTGGTCGCGGTTCGTCGCGCGGAGAACCTCGAGGAGCCACAGCCACATCCGTGCTTTTGTGTGACAACCGTTGGCAGCTGGCGCAGGGTGCGCGGCGACTGGTCGCTCGGATACCCCTGGCGCTCAGCCGCGGGCAGGATCATCAGTGACGTCGGCGCCAACCTGCTGCGCGCGCTCGAGCTCTCGAACACCCCCTGGATACCCGTGTTGCGGACCAACGAGACCGACGTTCATCCCGTGTTCTTCGCAATCTACGGGGACATCATCTACCATCACGGCGCCGGCTTTCGCGACGCGTTCGTCACCCGCGCGGATCGTGAGCAGCTGAGAAAGCGCACCGACACCGAGAGCCCGGCGGCTCGCTGGATGAGACGTGGTAGGGGCCTCTTGCTGCGGCGCTCGTGGAATCACGACACCAACGAGCGCATTCGGATGCAATCAGAGTCGATCTTCCAGGCGATCGCTCGCGGTGACTCGGCGTGGTTGACGATGATGCGCAGCGGCGCCCACGCGTAGATGCAATCAACCAGCCAGGGCTCAGCGTGCCAGCAGCTGCCCGCGGTAGGCGGCGTCGATCGCCTCGGTGAGCGCGTCCAGGTCTCCGGTCGGTAGGACGATCCCGGTCACACCCGGGTCGACCAGCTCCTTCATCCCCGTGTCCTCGCTCACGAGCACCGGCACGCCGCACGCGAGCGCCTCCGCTGGGGCGTACGCGAAGCCATCCTCATAGGCCGGGTGAGCGAACAGCCGCGCCTGACGCAGACGCGGCAGCGGATCGCCCGGACCGATCGTGATCCGCGGATCGCGCGCGCGTGCACGCATGAGAAAGCGGCGCATGCCCCTCGAGCTCCAGCCTCCGACCAACACCAGACGCAGATCATCGTGCGCGAGCCGCGCCACGGCATCCACGAGCAGCGGCACGCCCTTGGTGACACACAGGCGCCCGACGAACACCACATCGAACGTCTGCGCCCGCGCGACCGGCTGCTGTGGCGTGAAACGCGGATCGGGTGTCAACGGAAACAGCGACAGCACGTCTTCGGAGATGCCCTCCTCGACGAACGACTCCCACGTGTAGCGCGACGCGACGTAGATGCGCTCCGCGAGCTGGTACTCCGCGAGATTGCGCTTCAGGAGATGCGTCGCCCACGTTCCCTCGAGCGGGTAGCGGCGGTGCGCCTCACGGTGCAGGCGCAGCAGTCGCCGCAGGTGTGGGTTGGCGGAGACCAGCGAGCGCGTCTGATAGCCGGCGCGTGCGGCGCGCTCGAACTGCGCGAGCGCCTGTCCGTTGAATGCGAGCAGATGTTCGGCCGCCGGCAGCTCGCGCGCGGCAAGCTCGTCGAACGCGACGCTGCGGCGCAGGTTCCGCCACGACGGTGAGAAGCGCGCCAGGCGCGCGAGCGGGCCGCGGGAAACGCGCGGGCGCAGTTCGTGGTGCAGCGGCGAGCCGGTGGGCGTCGAATGGCCGAGCGCCGCCCCGCAGAGGCAGAGGGCCGGCGATCCGCGACGGCCAGCCGCGTCTGCGATCTCCTTCAGGTGATGGCCGAGGCCACCCGTGCCGAACGGCGCCGGGCACGATACGACGATCTGCCCGGACGGCAGGACATGCTCCTGCTCGGCTTCGCGCTGTGCTCGCCAGCTCGTCCCCAAGGGTTGCGGTGTCGCGCTCGATGTCGCCGGCGGCTCAGTCGATCGCGTCATAGCCCCACAGGCTGACGAGGTCACGGTCGAGATACTCGCTGAGCGCGCGCACCTCCCCCTTGAAGCGGCGCCGCAGCTCCAGCATCACCCCCTCGTCTGCGCTCTTCGGCCTGCCGTAGACCATGCGTTGACGTGTCACGCGTAGCAGCGCGCGACGCGCTCCCCGCGAGCTGACGGCGGTGATGGCGGGCTTGATGCGCCGTGTGAACGGCCCGCGACCCATGTACACCGAGCGCAGCAGCTCGTGCAACTGCGGCGAGCGCACGGTAAAGGAGGGGTTGGCCTCGATCGCCTCGACAGGCAGCGAGTCGTCCACATCGAGGAAGCGCAGCACCTCTCCTAGCGTGGCCGCGTTGTCGCGGCGGAAGTCCTCGTAGATCAGCACCAGCATCCGCCCGGATCCGAACACGGCGCGGTAGCGTTGCAACTGCTCGACATAGCGCACGTGCTCGGAATACAGCAGCTCGTGCGGTCGGTGGGAGTAGCGCGGGATGTGCTTGCCTTCTCGCCTGGCGCCCTCGAGCGCGATCGCCTTCGCGAAATCCTTCTCGGTCTCGACATGATTTCGCAGGCACTGGAGGTGAAATGAGTGTAGGAAGCTGGCGGGCTCACGTAGGATCGCGATAATGCGCGCGTCGGGCTGGGCCTCGCCGATCCGGCGTGCCGCATCCTCAGACATGAGGTACGCGGGCGAGTTCTCCCCCACGCGCTGCTCGGGAGCGGCGGCCTCGAACAGCGCCAGGTACTGGGCGAGCGTTTCCGGACGCTGAACGGGACGCCGGCGTTTTTCGACAGAGCGCAACTCGGGTGAGAAGTACCAGGTCTCTTTGACCTCCGGCATGTAAATCTGCGGGTGACGTCTCAGCATTTCATACAGAGCCGTGGTGCCGCACTTGTGATGCCCGACCACAAAGAATTCGGGTACTCGTTGGCGCCGCGCAGTGATTGCAGCCGGAGCGTCAGTCGAGGCTGTCATAGCCCCACAGGTTAACAAGGTCACGACCGAGGTACTCGCCGAGCGCCAGCACCTCCGGCTTGTATCGACGTCGCAGATCGAGCTCCAAAGCAGGGTCGAGCGGGCGTGGCTCGCCATATATGAGGTGTCTGCGCGCGACCCCCAACGCCCCCCGTCGCACGCGCCGAGGCGTCAGCGTCTTCACCGGCGCCTTCACCGCACGCATCACCGTGCCACGACCGCTCGCAACGTTCTTGACCATCTCATCCAGCTGGCGCGAGCGCAGCCGCACCGTGGGGTTGGCGTCCACCGGCCCGGTCGGCGACTCGTCGTCCACGTCGAGGAAGCGCAGGACCGTTTGCACGGTGGCGGCATTGTCAGCACGGAAGTCGTCGTAGATCACTACCAGTATCTGATCGGAGGCGAACACGTCGTGATAGCGACGGAGCTGCTCCACATAGCGTGTGTGCTCGGAGTAGTACAGTGCCGCGGGCCGTGCGCACTCACGTGGGATGTGCTTGCCTTCGCGTCTTTCACCCTCGAGCGACAGCGCTGCGCTCAGGTCGCTCTCCGTCTCGCTGTGATCTTGCAGCAGCTGGAGATGTAGCGAGCGCACGAGACTCACCGGCTCGCGCAAGATCGCGATGATCCGCGCAGCGGGCGCCAGCTTTGCGATGTTGACTGCGGCCTGATGGGAGCAGAGGTAGAGCGCCGACGCCTCCCCGGTGCGCTGGCCGGGAGCGGCCGCCGCGAACAGCGCCAGGTAATCATCGAGCGTGCGCGGTCGCGCTCGCACGGTCGGCCAGCGCAGCCCGGCGAGCAGGTCGTTTGCCAGGAACAGCGGCTCCTTGAGGGCGGGCATGTACAGCTGCGGGTGACTGCGCAGCATCTCGTACAGCGCCGTGGTACCGCTCTTGGGCTGCCCGACGATGAAGAAGTCCGGTGCTCGTCGCGCGCCGAGCTGCGACGGCGGCGAGTCATGCGCCATTGTCAGTATCCCCACAGGGTGAGCAGGTCACGCTCGAGATACTCGCTGAGCGCCACCACCTCCCCCTTGAAGCGCTCGCGCAGCTCCTGCATCAGCTCGTCGTCCACGGCTGCGGGCTCGGAGAAGACCACACGCCGCTGTGTGGCGCGCAGCGCATGGCGGCGCAGCGCCCGCGGCGTGAGCACCTTGACCGTCTCCTTGACGGCGCGAGAGCCCGGACCGTGGCCCACCGACAGCGCGTGAACGAGCTCGTGCAGACGTTGGGATCGCGGCTGCGCGGTGGGGTTGGCGTGCGGAACCTCGAGCGCCGTGCTGTCGTCGAGCTCGAGGAAGCGCAGCACCGCGCGAACCGTCCCCTGGTTGTCGGCGCGGAAGTCGTCGTAGATCAACACGAGCATGTTCCGCGCCGCGAACACGTCGTGGTAGCGGCGAAGCTGGTCCACGTAGCGCACGTGCTCGGAGTACAGCAGCGCGGCGGGCCAGTAGGTGTGACGCGGGATCGACCTGCCCGCGCGTCGCTCGCTCTCGAGCGACAGCGCGCGGCGCAGGTCGGCCTCGGTCTCGACGTAGCTCTGCACGAACTGGAGGTGCAACGAGCGCAGGAAGCTGGCCGGATCCCGCAGGATCGCAATGATGCGCGCCTGCGGCTGGACCTCGGCGATGCGCGCCGCGGCCGTGCGCGACCACAGATACAAGGCGGTCGCCTCACCGGCGAGCTGCTCGGGCTTGGCCGCGGCGAACAGCGCGGTGTACTGCGCGAGCGTCTGGGGCGTGCCTTCCGGCCGCGGTGGGGTGCGCTCGTGGAGCTCGCTGGCGAAGAACCATGGCTCCTTGCCGTCGGGCATGTAGATCTGCGGATGACGCCGCAACGCCTCGTACAGCGCGGTCGTACCGCACTTCGGATGGCCGACGATGAAGAAGTCGGGCAGGCGCGAGCGCGAGGACAGCGAGGCATCCGCGCTGTGGACATCCTCGGTCCCCGCACGCCGACGCGCGGGCGACTGCGAGCTCACGGAAGCCGCCCTGCGGGTGCCCCGCTGGCGAGTTGTGATGCGGAGCGGTAGTAGGCGTTGTGCTGCTGGAGCTGCGCGATCGTGTCAAAGCCGGCCATCCCGCCGTCGATGATGATCATCACGCGGTCGCAGATATTCAGCGTGGACATGCGGTGCGCGATGATGAACAGCGTCAGGTCCTCGCCTTTCAGGCCCGTCAAGGACTCCTGGATCAACGACTCGGACGTCGGGTCAAGCGCGCTCGTGGGCTCGTCCAACACCAGCAGCTGCGGCCGCGCGACGAGCGCGCGAGCGAGACAGATCCGCTGCTGCTGACCACCCGAGACAGCATCCGCACGCGGCCCCACGGTCGTCTCATAACCATCCCTCCAGCCAACGATATCCTCGTGGATGCGCGCCAGACGCGCAGCGCGTTCCACCTCCTCATCGGAGATCTCGCGAAAGAAACGGATGTTCTCCGCAACCGACGCGTGCAACAACCGCGGTTCCTGGGGCACATACGCAACCTGCCGGTGCCAATCCTCCTGCACGATCTCCTGCGCGGAGACACCATTCACCAGATAACGCCCCTCACGCGGCGCACGCAACCGCAACAACAGCTGAACAAGCGTCGACTTACCCGCCCCCGACGGGCCGATCACACCGATCACCTCACCACCATCCACCTCAAAGCTCACATCCTCGAGCACCGGCACACCCGGCCGATACGAATAACCCACACCCTCAAACGCCAACGCCTGAACACTCCCCAACGCCACCGTCCCCACCGGCGGCACACTCTCCCGATAACGCCGCTCCGCCTCCTGCGTACGCTCCAAGTAAGGCAACGACTGGATCATGCCCTGATAGGCCATCTGTATGTTCTGCCCGCTCGTGCTCGCGCGCACCAGGATCAAAACCACCGCGCCGAGCGCGACGGCGTGGCTCCTGCCGACCTCGTAGAGCAGGAAGAGGGTGCATACGAACAGCAGCGATATCGTCGTCCCGTACAGGTTCCCCGCGAATTTCATGATCAGCTGCGTGGCAAACGCGTGTCGCCGGGTAGCCGCCACCAGGCGAGCTATGCGCTTGCGCTGAGCACCACCGCCGCCGAACACCTGCGTCTCCTCCGCGACCCTGATCGACTCGGCGACCCCGCGCGCATAGTCGACCTGGGAACGTGACAGCGAACGGGCGCGCCTCCCACCTGCCTTGCGCAGCGGCCGCAGCCCAGCCATCATCAAAATCGTGAGCGCGATCACGAACGAGGCAGCAACCACGTTCAGCGCAAACGCAGAGATCAGGAAGACGATGAGCAGGAGGGTCGCGGAGACGAGACCCATGGCGCTCTGCACCGCCGAGGTCGCCTGGCCGACCTGACCGGTCATCGTTTCCTGAAGCTGGCCCTCGCGGTCGAGCGCCTGCGTCTCCCACGAGGCGCGGGTGAATTCACCGAACAGCCTCGTGCGCATTTCGGCCTGGATGCGGGTGATGATGCGCGGCGGCAGGATAGAGACCGGCACCTGGAGGAGCAGGCGAAACAGCACGAGACCCAGCGCGACCAGGAACAGCGTATCGACGGTCGGGTGCATCCGCAGCGGGCCGAGGTGAATGTGCGCGCGCTTGGCGCCGGTGGCAATCGTTGTGGCGGTCTCCGCGAGCACCGCGAGGATCGCCGATTCCGCGAACCCACCCAAGATCCCCGTGAATATGAGGACGATGTACCAGCCACGCTGTGGCCGGATCCAGGGGGTGACTTTGCCCCACGCCGACATGCGCGATGTACGCTCCCGGGTGAAGGGCGCACTGGCATCAAGCGCCATACCACCGGCCCGCTGGCTCATATCCATGGATGATACTGGAAGGTCAAGCCCGCTCCCGCGTGGCCTCGACGCGAGGCTCGCGGTGAACCTCCCGCTCGCCGTCGGGCGCTCCCTCCCCGCGCGCCACCGGCTTCAGGCGCGAGACAGCGAACGTCCACGGCAGTTGCATCAACGCGGTCATCGGCGATCGACGTGGGCGGGCGGGCGGCCTGCTCCTGACGGCGATCACGTCCGAGCGGATCAGCCGGTTGCCCTTCAGCGGAAACCCGGTCTTCAGCGAGCCGAGGTCCGGGATCCTCGCCGGTGACTCGACGCGGTGCAGCATCTCGCGCAGCACGGCTTCCGGGTTGGCCAGGAAATCCTCGTGGCGCACGACCATCCGTCGGTCGTGCCGGTGGCGTAGGAACACGTACACCGACAGCAGATGCGTGACCCACAGGTTGGCGTTGGTGCTCAGTTCGCGAACCCTTCGCTCGCCCACGTCCCGGCGCTTGATCAGCCGAGCGAACGAGTCGACGACCCCGTGCGGGTCGCGGAACAGGAAAACGAGGTACAGATCGATCCCGCCGAGCCGTTGCAGCTCCCTTGCCCGTAGCGGAAAATGGGAGGTGTCGACTATGTAGCTCGCGTCCGCGACGCCGGCTATGGCCCGGTACAAGTCCTCCGTGACGCGGCGGTAGCGCTGGCGCAGCCGGTGGCGCGCCGGCCAGCGGTCGACGCGCAGCGCGACCGACGAGCGTTCCATGTAGCGGCGAACGTCGGTGCCGCAGATCTCGCCGGCTCCGTTCACATCCCGGCGAACCGCCTTCCAGAACCGGGTGCGCTCCACTCCCCCGAGGATCGGCTCGCCCGACCTCGGCACCCAGGTGTCGAGCTCGCCGGCGTAGAAGATCCCCTCACAGTTACCCAGAGTCACCCCGAGGATCGTGCTTCCGCTGCGTCCGGAGCCCATCACATAGACCACCCTGGGCCGCCCGCGGCCGGGCTCGGGTGTTGAGGCCGTCGATCCCACCTGCTCGCCCATGCGCGCGACCTAGGCCGACACCGCGCGGCCAGCCGGACCTCGCCACGACGCGAGGCGGGCTGCGGCCTCGCGTCCGGGGCCCGCGAGCCAGTACACGATCACCCCCGGGGCGAACCACAGAAAGGCACCCGGCGGGGTGACCGCGAGCGTCGGGCCGGCGAAGCCTTGAACAGTGAGCGCAATGAACACGGAGACGATCGCGACGAGATAGATGCGCAGCTCGGGATCGGCGATCTGCCTCAAGCGCGTGAGCGCGAGCACGAGCACGCTTGTGGTCAGGCCTATCCACAAGGCCAGGCCGGGCAGCCCGAGTTCGACGACCAACAGGTTGTACGCGGATCCCCCGCTCACCTTCTGCTGTTCGATCGTTTTCGCGACCTTCCCTCCCAGTCCCGCGACCGCACCGGCGGTCCCGAGGCCGAGGCCGAACGGCTCGTGCTCGATATCGCCGGGAATCTGATTCAGGTGCTGGATCTTGGCATCTCCCCCCTTCTGTTCTCCTTCTTCGCCTTCTGCGCCTGTGGCTTGGGCGCTGACCGCGCCGACGACGCGCGTGATGCTTGCCTGACGCTTGAAGATGCCAGCCCCGTCGTATGCGATCAGCGCTCCTGCGACGGCAACGGTCAGCGCGAAGATCACGAGCAGGCCCGACAGGGCACGGGTGAAGCGAATCCGTACCAGCATCGACAGCCCCACGAAGCTGGCGATCTCGACGACCAGGTTGACGACCGACGATCGCGAGGCACATGTGGCGATCGCTAGAAGCGCACCCAGGGAACACAGCACCAGCGGCCATTTACGGCGCAAACGCCCCGCTATCAGCAGCGCGATCAGGCCCGGCAGCGCGATCACGCCGATGCCCCCGCCGAAGCCTGCATCCGAGCCGAGCCCCGGCGGGCGCGGGTGGGCGACGCCTTCGCTGACGTACGTGCGCCCGCCTCGCCCGTTGATCCGTTCGTTATAGCCGGGACCCCAGCTCGCCAGCGCGCTCGGGCTCAGACGCCACTGCACCGCGCTGACCATGCCGTTGGCGAGCGCGATCACCCCGAGGATCAGGAACAGCTGACGAAAGCGCTGCCTGCTGCGCACGATCACGTAGCCGAAGAAGAACAGCGGCACGAACTCCAGCTGCTGGCGGTAGCCGCCGACGCTCTTGAGGAAGCCGCCGGTGTTCGGGTTGAACGCCTCCACCAGAACCACGGCCACGAACGCGAACAGCCAGCCGGACATCGCGGGCATCGTCACGCGCCCGCGGCTACGGGACAGGCGCATCAGCATGCCGAGCCCGATCGCGATCATGAACACGTCTCGGAACCCGGACGCGTATTTGCTCCCGGTCAGCAGCTTGACCGGTCCGTCCAACAGGCCCAGGTACAGCGCGAGCAGAGTGAGGGTCACGGTGTAGCGCGTGCTGAACGCGAGCGCCATCACGACCACGATCCCGATCACCGCTCCGATCACCTCCACGAACGTCGAGGCGCCCGGAGTTGGCATCTCCACACTGATAGCGAGCGCCAGCGCCGCGGCGACGAGCGCTGCTATGAGCATTCGCACGCGTTCGTTGGTGCGGTCACCGCGGACGGCCGGGTGGCTGCGCAGGGCTCGGTCGCCCAGGCTCGGATACGGCGTGCTCATCGCCCGAGGAGTTTTTGACGCAGGCCGCGCCTGTACTGCTCGGAGACGCCGTACTTCCTGATGTCGGCTAGGGACACGGCGTTGGCGACGACACCCAGCACGGGTGCGCTGGGCGTTCGCTTCAACAGCTGGATCAGACGGGCAGCCGACGTCTCACGCGTGTGCCCGACGCGCGCGACGATGATGATCCCGTCCGCCAGCGCCAGCAGCGGCATCGCGTCGCTGACCTGAAGCGGACCGGGAGCGTCGAGCAGCACGACGTCGTGGTCCTCGGCGAGCGTGCGCGGCACCTCCGCCATCGTCGGGCGGGCCAGCAGCGCGGGGGGATTGACGACCCCAGCGATCCCCGCCAGCAGCGACACCGAGCCGCCCGGCTCGAGCACAGCGGTCGCGGTCGCAGCCGAGGGCTGGGGCGCGCCGACGGCGGCTCCGGGATGCAGGACGGCGACCTCCTGCATCGCTTCCTCGATCGTGAGCCTGCCGGCCAGCACGTCGGCCAGCCCTTGCTGGCCGTCTGCTCGCAGGAGCCTGCCCTGCACGGGCCTGCGGAAGTCCGCCTCGACGAGCGCCACGCGCTCGCCGGCTTCGCTCTGCGCGAGCGCCAGGGCGGCGGCCAGCGTGGACTTGCCGTCGCCGGGATCCGCGCTCACGAACAGGATCACACGCGGCGTCGCGCGCGAGGCCCCGTTCTGCTGCGGCGCACCGGATGTGCCCACGTGGAGCGTGGTCTGAAGCCGCCACAGCGCCTCGCGCATCGACTTCGCGGGGGCGGGATGCTCCTCGCGCCTGACTATCGGACGCTTGACCGCCGGCAGGGCGGTCAGGATCTCGGCCTCGAACGCCGCTTCGATCGCCGCCAGCGAGCGCATCCGCCGATCCAGGCGCCCCAGCAGGTAGGCGGCCAACGCGCCCAGCAGCAGGCCGACCACGAGGCCGAAGATCGCGTTGCTTTTGGGATGCGGACCGGTCAGCTTCGCGGCCCTCGGCTTGGCCACGTCGACCTGTGCGACCTCTGAGATCGTCAGGTTCGATTCCAGCTGGTTGATCCTGTTCTGGAGGGTCGCGGTCTGGAGCGCCGCGCTGGCGCCGCCGCCGGACTTCTTGCCACCTTTCTTGCCGCCCTTTGCCTTCGTGGCGTGTTCGGCGCCTTCCGCTTCCGCCTGTCGCGCCTGCCTGTGGGCGAGCGCGATCGCGTTCAGGACGCTCCTGCGGTATCGCCCGTTCACGCGTTTGACGTACTCCTGCGCGGTCGTGTTGACCAGCAGCGTGGTGCCGCGGGCATTGTGGGCTTCGCCGTTGATCGTGATGAATTCGCTCTTCTGGCCGGCCTTAGCCCTGGTCTTGCCCTTCAGCGCCGCACGCACCGCGGAGGATGGGCGCTCTCGCTTGAGCCGCCGTTGAACGGCTTCCTTGATGATGCTCGAGTTGATCAGCGCCGCCTGAGTGGACGGCTGGCCGACGCCGGATTTTTTGCCGTTGCTGGCGCCGCCGAGATGCGACTGTTCTTCAACGCCGTTGCCGAGATACAACTGTGTCGAGGCAGAGTATTTCGGCGGCTCGCGGCGGTAGTAGAGGTAGCTGCCTGCGGCCGCCACGAGCGCGACGGCTAGGATCAGCCACTTGCGCCTCCACACCGGGGCGAAGATAGCGCTGGCACTGTTATTGTCGTTCATCGGCGTGAGGATCCGTCCGGGCCGCAGGGGCCATCGCCAAGCTTAAGTGGGAGCGTAAGGGCACACTAAAGAGTAGCGGCCAGAACGCCGCTGGCGAGGGCGGCAACAGTAGGTGCAGCGCGGCGATCCGCGGCAGGCCCGAGCCACAGCACGAGGAGCATGCGATGTCCACATCCAGCACACCGATCATGTGCTTCGCGACCAAAGGACACGGGGACATCGAAGAGGAACGGATCCTGTCGCTGCTCGAGCCGCTGGCACCGTCGCTGTACGCCTTTGACCGCAGCCGCAAGCTGCGTTCTGCGATCGGGCTGGCTCGAGCGGTGCTCGCGGAGCGCCCGCGGCTGGTGGTGATGGAGGGCACCGGCACGGCTGGCGGGCTCACGCTGCTCGTGCTCGACGCGCTGTGGGGGATCCCGTTCGTGTTTTGCAGCGGTGACGCCGTCGGGCCGTACCTGGAGTTGCGCTCGCGCGCGCTCGGCCTGGCGGGCGGGCTCTACGAGCGCCTGCTATGCCGGCGCTGCGCGGGATACGTCGGCTGGACGCCGTATCTCGTGGGTCGCGCGCTCAGCTTCGGGGCGCGGCGCGCGATGACGGCTCCCGGCTGGACGCGCGGCCGTATCTCGGAGGGCGCGCGGGAGCGAGTCCGCGCCCGTCTGGGCATACCCGCGGACGCGCTGGTGGTCGGTCTTGCCGGCTCGCTTCACTGGAACGAGCGCCTGGACTACACCTACGGCGCCGAGCTCGTACGCGCGATTGCGCTCGTGCAGCGAGACGATCTGGTCGTGTGCGTGATCGGCGAGGGCTCGGGCCGCAGCCGCCTGGAAGAGCTGGCGGGAGCCGATCTCGGCACTCGCGTCCTGCTCCCCGGTCGTGTGCCTCCCGCGGAGGTGCCCGACTACCTGGCGGCCTTCGACGCCGGCAGTCTCTCCCAGAGCGTCGACAAGGTCGGCTCGTTCCGCTACACCACGAAATTGAGTGAGTACTTCGCCGCGACGCTGCCGATCATCACCGCGGGGGTGCCGCTGGCGTTCGACCTCGACGAGGGGTGCATGTGGAGGCTGCCGGGCCACGCCCCATGGAGCCCGGTGTATGTCGGCGCGCTCGCGCAGCTGATGCAGAGCATCAGCGCGCAGGACGTGGCGCAGCGCCGTCAGGCGATGGCGCGGCGAAAGTGTGAACCGTTCGACCTAGCTGTTCAGCAGCGTCGCATGAGCGCGTTCCTGGAGACCCTGCTCGCCGAGCGCTAGCCAGGCGTGCTCGCCACGCGCGCGTACAGCAACTGATGCTTGCCGATCGTGTTCGCCCAGCTGTACTCGAGCGCCGAGCGACGCGCGGCCTCTCCAAGCCTCGTCCTCAGCGCGGGGTCCTCGCCCAGGCGCCGCAGGCGCTCGGCGATCATCTCCGGCTGCTGGGAGATCAAGAAGCCGTTGCGGCCGTCGTCGATCAGCTCGCGCACGCCGCTCACCGGCGTGGCCAGTACAGCCAAGCCGCTCGCGGCCGCCTCGAAGGTCACCAGCGAAAAGGTCTCGTAGTCGGAAGGCAACACGAACGCGTCGGCCATTTCATACACGACGTCCACGTCGCGGACCACCCCCATCCAGTGGACCGCGCCGCCCACGCCGAGCGCATCCGCGATCTCCTGGTAGCCCTTCTCGTGGCCGCCGCCGGCCACGACCAGGTCCCATTCAGGGGCCAGCGCGAGCGCCTCGATCGCTGGTCTGAGGCCCTTGCGCTTCCACTCGCTTCCGACGAACGCGGCCACGAGCCGGCCGTCATCGATCCCGAGCTGGGAGCGTAGCGCGCTGGCCTGCTGACGGTGCGCGCCGGGCGCGAACGTGTCGGTGTCGACGCCGTTGTGAATCGTCATCACCCTGTCCGCCAGCTGCGGGTAGTGCGTGCGAATCTCCTCGGCCACACCATCGGACACGCACGCGAACGCCTGCCCGTGGCTGGCGCCGAAGCACACGCGCTCGCCCACCCGCTTCATCACGCCCGCCAGCCTGTTGTGCGCGCGGAACACCCAGTTGTCGCGGCTCGGCGTGGCGACCGCGACCTGGTGACAGTAGTGAACGCCGATCACCTCGACGCGGTTCAGGACGATCCCGCCGGTCACGTGCACGACGCCGCGCCGCCACCGCGCCAGCGTCAGCGAGGCGGCAAGCACGAACGACGGGTATGCGATCAGGAACGGGCGGGCCGGTCCTCTCACCCTGCGGAAGTGCACCCCCGGCGTGTCCGGCAGCTCGCACGTGCGCCCGATCACCGTGACCTGGTGGCCGCGCCCGGCAAGCCCAAGGATCAGCTCGGAGAGCACACGCTCCATCCCGCGCGCACCGCCGATGTCCTGTGCGACGATCGTCACCTCGGTAGCGGCCTGCTCCGCTCCGGTCGCTGCCGGTGACGCGGCGCGGGCGGGGCCGGCGACGGCGCTCATGCGCTCACGAGCACCGGGCATGGCCGCGGCGTGCACGCACGTCCTCGAGCAGCTTCTGCATCTCGTCGAAGAACCGTTCACACATAGCCACATCGGTGAATTCACGCATGAAGCTCTGCTGGCCGGCGTGACCGAGCGCCTCGCGCTGGGCCGGTGAGCCGAGCAGCGGCTCGAGTGCGTCCGCGAGCGCGACGGGATCGCCCGAGCGCGCAAGCACACCGGTGCGCTCGTTCTCGATGAAGTCCTTGGGACCGCCCGAGGCGACCGCCACCACGGCGAGGCCCCGCGCCATGCCCTCCAACAGCACGATGCCGAAGGGCTCGGGGTCAGAGGCGTTCACGAGGATGTCCATCTTGGCCATGTACGGTCCCGCGTCCGGCACCTGACCGGTCATCGTGACCTGTTCGCCCAGCCCCAGCTCCGCCACCAGCGCCGGTATCGACTCTGCATACTGCGCCGACAGCCCGTACGCGTCGCCGCCGACGATCAGGGTGTGCAGCTCGTGACCCCGCTCGCGCAGCAGGGCGTGCGCGCGCAGCAGGCGGTCCTGACCCTTCCACGGCTGGAGGCGACCGACCAGACCCACGACCGGGACGCCCGCGGGGAGATCGATGTCCGCTTCGACGGTGGCCCCGTCGGGCACGGGTGCGCCGGCGGCGACGATGAACGTGCGCCGGCTGGGGGACAGGCGCGCCTGCGCCTCGGCCGATGCGCTCGAGTAGCAGCCGACCGCCAAGGCGGGGAGCCGGGTCGCCCACACATCCAGCCACAGGTCCCGCGGGATCGCCTGCTGCCACCACACGACACGATCGGACATGCCGGCCAGCACGGCGGCGGGTGAGCCGTACAGTTGCGTTTTCGCGGCCCAGTTGAGGATCAGATCGGGTTTGCGGTGGTGCAGCAGCGAGGTCAGGCGCGCGACGGTCGCCACCCCGCGATGCAGCTCGCGCACGCGACCCACCGACAGCACCTCCACACGGAAGCCAGCGGCGCGCAGCTCAGCAGGCCACGGTCCGTCCTCGAAGAACACGACCTCGAGCTCGTGTCCGCTCGCCTGCCCTCCCCTCAGTACCGCTTGAAGCATCGCCTCGGCGCCTCCCAGGGCCTCCCCCCAAGGCGCCGTTACGAGGATTCGCATCGATCTCCTGGAGCGCTGATCTCCAGATCTCCGCCGTGCCTGAGCGCTCGCAGCATCTCCCGCAATTGTATCCATATGCTCATCGCGCCGGCCGAGGGCATCGGATATCCTCACACCATGCTTGACACGCTGCTGCGCATTTTCGGGTGGAGATTTCTACTGATCACAGGGGACCCGTGCGTTCTGGATCGGTGGCTGTGGCTGCGAGGTCATCTGCGAGGAGGAGACATGCGAACGTTCGACGCGGGTTGCGGAAATGGAGCTTTCAGCATATTTGCCGCACACACCGGAAACGAGGTCGTAGCGGCCTCATTCTCAGAGCAGGAGCAGGAGAGCGCGCGGCGGCGAGCCGAGATGCTGAACATCGACGGAATCGATTTTCGGATAATCGACCTGCGCGAGCTGGAGAGCCACCGTGACTCCCTCGGCATGTTCGACCAGATCATCTGCCTGGAGACGATCGAGCACGTCGGCGACGACCAGGGTCTCGTGCAGAACCTGAGCTCGATGCTCAAGCCGGAAGGTCGTCTGCTGTTGAGCACGCCGTACGATCGTCACCGCCCGCTGTACACGGAGGACCCACGGCCGAGCCCGATCGAAGATGGATCGCATGTCCGCTACGGCTATTCGCAGGAGCGTCTGAGGGAGGTGGCGAGCGCTGCGGGACTGCGCGTTGAAAGCCAGAGCTTCGTCAGCGGCGTTGTCTCACAAAAGCTGACTGATTTGATGCGCAGGCTGAGCGCGCTCGCAGGCCTGCTTCCCGCGTGGGCTGCGGTGCTGCCGCTGCGGGGTCTGGTGCTCCTCGACCGGTCATTGAGCCGGTCGCTTGGCTATCCGTATCTGAGCGTCGCCCTGTGCGCCGTCAAGGGCGCGTCGCCAAGCGCTGCTTAGCCCGGCGCGCGATCACCGCGAGCGACGATGACCCACACGCAAAACGCACGCCCCGGCGCTGACAGCATCGACCTGGTTCACGACTACCTACTCGTGATGCGCGGCGCCGAGCGCACGTTCGAGGCGATGGCGCAGATGTATCCCGACGCGGGCATATACACGCTGCTATACGACGAGCACGGAACGAACGCGCGCTTCGCCGGCCGCGAGATCACCACCTCGCCGCTCCAGCGTCTGGGTACGGTGCAGGCCAACTTCCGGCGCCTGCTGCCCTTCTACCCGTGGGCGGTCGGGCGCCTGGAGCTGGCTCCGGTCGACGTGGTGCTGAGCAGCAGCGGCGCGTTCGTTCACGGCGTGCACGTCCCCGCCGGCGCCGTTCACGTGTGCTACTGCCACACGCCGTTTCGCTACGTGTGGTTCGAGCAGGCGCGAGCGCTGAGCGAGGCCCCGCGGGCGCTGCGCCCGTTGCTGCGCAGGCTGTTGGCGCGGATGCGCCGATGGGACGTGGCGGCCAGCAAGGGCGTCGACGTGTACATCGCCAACGCGCAGCTCACGCGCGAGCGCATTCAGCTCTACTACGGACGCGAGGCCGCGATCGTGCACCCGCCGGTGGACACCGAGCGCTTCGCGCCGGGCGAACCCGGCGACGCGCTGCTCGTGGTCTCGGAGATCGTCCGGCACAAGCGCCTGCACGTCGCGCTCGAGGCTGCGCGGCGTGCGCGCGCGTCGATTCAGGTGGTCGGCTCGGGTCCCGACTACGCAGCGCTGAAGGCCGCCTACCCTCACGCGGAGTTCCTCGGGCGGGTCAGCGACGAGCAGCTCGCAGGGCTGTACGCCAGCGCGCGCGCGGTGGTCGTGCCGAGCATGGAGGAGTTCGGCATCACCGCGGTCGAGGCCCAGGCGGCCGGCCGGCCGGTGATCGCAGCCGCGGCCGGTGGCGCGCTGGAGACCGTGCTCGACGGCTGCACGGGACTGCTCGCGACGCTCGACGACGTCGACTCCTTCCAACGCGCGATCGAAGCGGTGGACGATCTCCGCTGCGAGCCCGCGCAGGCCGTGCGCAACGCGGCGCGCTTCTCGATCGCCGCCTTCCAAGAGGGCATCTCCGCGCAGGTGACGGCGGCGCTCGAACGCAGCAGCGCCTCGCGCCACGCGTGCGCGTGACTTTTATAGGCTGATCGAACGTGCCCGGGCGCTCACTCCGCATAGCGTGGCTGGGCGCGGGTCCCGGCGTACGCGAAAGCGGCGGCGTCCCGGGGGTGGCAACCGACCTGCTCCAGGGCCTGGCCAGGCGCGGACACCGCGTCGACTGCTTTCTGCCCGGCCGCGCGCGGGAGCTGCCCGAGCGCGTGCGCGGCGAGCAGAACATCACGTTCGTGTGGGGCACGGTCGGACCACACAGCCGGCGCTGGTACAACCGCACGCGCATCACCGCGTTCGCCTCGGGCCTGCTGGTCCGCGGAGCGGCATCGGTGCGCCTGCGAAGGGAGCTCCTGCGCGGGCACCGTCGCGAACCCTACGACGTCATCTACCAGTTCTCCAACATCGAGTCGCTGGCCGTGCCGGCACGACTGCGGCGCGCGATCCCGCTGGTGATACACCCCGAGACCCACATCATGGGCGAGCTGCGCTTCCTGATCTCAGAGCGCCGCCTCGCGCGGCGCTGCCAGCCCACGTACACGCTGGCGCTGGCCGCGCTGGTGATGTCCGTGCGCGCGGTCATCCAGCGGCTACGGATCCAGCACGCCGACCTGCTGGTGTGCATCAGCAGCGTGTTTCGCGATCACCTGGTGGCCGATTATCGCTTTCCGATCGAGCGCACGGTGGTGATCCCGAATCCTGTGCGGCTCGAGCGCTTCGCCGCAAGCCACGACGAGCTCGGCGAGCCGCCGACGGTGCTGGTGCTGGGGCGCGTGTCGGTGCGCAAGGGCATGGAGGACGTGGTCGCGGTGGCGCGCCTGCTGCTCGACCGCGGCGTGGACGCGAGGCTGCGCGTGGTCGGCGGGCCAAGCATGTGGTCGGACTACACGAAGCTGCTCGACGAGCTCCCGGCGGCCAACGCGGAATACGTCGGGCGCATCGCGCCGTCGGCGATCCCAGCGGAGCTCGCGCGCAGCGACATCCTGCTTGCGGCCAGCAAGTACGAGCCGTTCGGCCTGACCGTGGCGGAGGCGCTGGCCGCGGGGATGCCGGTGGTGGCCACCAGCGAGGTCGGCGCCAGCGAGGGCGTAGCAGCCACCGTGCTCGCCCGCGTCAGGCCCGGCGACGTGCAGGGCATGGCGAGCGCGATCGCGGAGATGCTCGAACGGCTGACGGCGAGCCCGCACGAGCTGCGCGAGGCGGCCCACGCCGAGGCCGCCGCGCTGTTCGCGAGCGAGCGCGTCTGCGAGCGGATCTCGCGGGCGCTGGAAGCACTCGTCGACGCCGCCGCCGCGCCAGGCTAGACGCTCGTTCGAGCTTCGCGCAGGCGCTAAAGCGCGGGCGCCCGCGAGCCGATAGGGACGCAAGCGCGTGCTCGAGCTACCGCACGCGGCGATCGCATAATCTTTGGACAGTTCCAAATGCTAGTGATCCTCATATCGGCGGCGTGGTTCGCGATCATGGCGTTTACCGTCGTCATCTGCCGCTGCGCCGCGCGCGCAGACGCGCTCGCGGGGGCGATGCCGATGGCGCCATCCGAGACGCCCCTCCCGGCGTCGCAGCTGCGCGGGAGCGCGTGACGCTGATCGTGTTCGAGCCTGCGCCCCGTCAGCGGCGACTGCACGCTCGCCGCCGACGTGGATCGGGCGCGGCGCGCGCCGCCTCGAGCGTGCGCGCTCGCAGCGGGCACTGCGCAGCCGGCTCCTGAGTCGGCGCTCAGACCCGCGCGTAAAGGACCGTCACAGACCTTTGCGCCCGAGGACGTGTGGGATGGTGCGTAGGAGGATCTTGATGTCGCTCCAGAGCGACCAGTTGGCGATGTAGAGGTAGTCGATCGCGACCATCTCCTTGAGCGGCACGCGCGAGGGGCCGAGGATCTGCCATGGGCCGGTCATGCCGGGCATCAGCTCCAGGCGCCGTCGGTGCCAGCCCTCGATCCGCTGGTCCTCGTCGACGACCAGCGGGCGTGGCCCCACGAGGCTCATCTCGCCGCGCACGATGTTCCACAGCTGCGGCAGCTCGTCCAGAGCGCTGGCACGCAACAGCCGCCCGACCCGCGTCACCCGCGGGTCGCCCTTGATCTTGAACAGCCCCTCCTTGGCCTCGTTGCGATGGCGCAACGACTCCTTCATCGCCTCCGCGTCCACCACCATCGTGCGGAACTTCAGCATGTGAAAGCGCTTGCCGTGCCTACCCACCCGCAGCTGGCGAAAGAACACCGGCCCGCCCCCGTCGAGCTTGACAGCGACCGCGATCACCAACAACAACGGCGAGACAGCAAGCAGCCCCAGCGACGCGCCCAACAGGTCAAACGCCCGCTTGAACGCCGCCGAGGAACGCGTCAGTTCGAACCGACGCACCCCCATCACCGTCACCCCGTGCAGATCGTCGAACTCCACCGAGGAGCCCACCACCTCCAACAGGCGCGGCAACACGCTCACCCGCACACCCACCGCCTTCAGCGTGCGCACCAGGTTCAACATCTCCCCCCCATCGACACTGCGCGGCGCGATGATCGCACGATGCACATCCAGCGTCTGCGTCAGATCACGGATCTCCACCAGCCGCTCCCGCGAGACACCATCCGTCGACCACGCCGAGACCTTATCCAGATCCAGGTGCGCGACCACCTCCGCCTTGACCCCCCCACAACCCGTCAACTTCGAGCGGATCGTCTCAGCCGACACCTCATCCCCGATGAACAAGCACCGCTCCGTCGGCGCGATCCGCAACGCCACCACCCGCGACGCCGCCCGCGCCATGATCAACCCACCCGCCAAAGCCAGCCACAAGAACAACGCCTCATGCCGATCCAGCGGCTTATGCGTGATCAAACCACCCGCAAGCCACGCCACCAACGCACACAAAGTCGCAAGCTGAAACAACTTCGGCGCCTCATCCAACGTCGTCTTGCGCAACAACGTCTCATCCCGGTCATAAAGACCCGTCACCTTCGCGCACACCACCAAAATCGGCACCCCAGCAGCCGCCGCCCACGTCAACGCCAACGACCGCCGCGACAGCTCCACCGTCAACACGAACGCCCCCACGATCGCCACCACATCCCCCACCAACAACATCCGCCGAAACAACGCATCCCGACGCAAACACGCCGCCGGCCCACGCATCTCCTCAATCCCAGCAACCCCAAGCCAACGCCGCGGACCAAGCCAAGATCGAGCACCCACCGGCGAACGGGCGCGCGCCAACGACCCGCCCTCCATCAGCGAAGGCGCAGCCCAGGTCACCCTCGTGTCCGCGCCACTCCCCGTCTCCACACTCATAGCGTCTACGGCCTCCTTGCTTGCCACGAACGGACCCCGCTGGGGGAGAGTGCCAACCAGCCCCGACATGTGTCGAGATTTCGCGACCCCTGTCAAGCTCGTCGCCATCATAAACATTGCCGGGTGCTAAAGCAAGCCCGCGGGGGCGTTCGCGCCCATGTCCCGAGACATCGCGACGCGTGTGTATCAAACCCGATTGGGACACCCGCGGCACGCGCGCGACCGGGCCATCTGGACCGAACAAAGCCGGTCCAGCCAACCCGCAATGTGAGCAACCTGTCTACAATGACGGCTCGGTGGCCGCGCGCGTGCAGCGCTCGGCGCCCGGGTGGGAGAGCCATGCACGTCGATCCGTACATCGTCCTCGGCAGCGCCGTCGTCGGCTTCCTGGTCGGCATGACGGGCGCTGGCGGCGGCGCGCTGATGACGCCGATGCTGATCCTGCTGTTCGGCGTGACGCCCGCGAAGGCGATCTCCAGCGACCTGGTGGCGGCCGTCGTGATGCGGCCGTTCGGGGCGGCCGTGCACCTGCGCAAAGGGACGGTCAACCGGCGCCTCGTCGCCTTCATGGTCGTCGGCTCGGTGCCGATGGCGTTCCTGGGGGCGTACCTGCTGCACCTGATGGGCAACAGCAAGGAAGCCCAGGAAAACATCGAGATGGTGCTCGGTGCGGCCCTGCTGCTGGGAGCGGCGGCGATGGTGCTTCGCTCCGTGCTCGATCGCCGCGGCGGGCAGTCGCGCACGAAGTTCGTCAAGGAGATCCGGGTGAAGCCCGTTCGCACGATCGCGATCGGCATGGTCGGCGGGCTGATCGTCGGCATGACGTCCGTCGGCTCGGGCTCGCTGATGATCATCCTGCTGCTGTTCCTGTACCCGATGCTGGGCGCCAACCAGCTCGTCGGCACCGACCTCACACAGGCGGTGCCGCTGACGCTCGCCGCCGCGCTCGGCGCGCTCGCATTCGGGCACGTCGACTTCGGCGTCACCGCCTCGCTGGTGATTGGCAGCGTGCCGGCCGTGATCGCCGGCTCGCTGCTGTCATCGAGCGCGCCCGATCGTTACATCCGTCCGGCGATCACATTCGTGATCTTCGCCTCCGGCCTGAAGTACGTGGGCGTCGAAACGACCGCGCTCGGCTGGATCCTGTGCGCGGTCCTGCTGGCCGCGGGCGGCGCGTGGCTCGCCTGGAGCCGGCCGTGGGAGCGGACCGCCCCCGACGACGAGCTCCGCCGCCAGGCACGCTGGCGCGCGAAGCCGTCGAGGTCGAGCGCTAGCCCGGCGACGGCTCACAGCCCCCGCGCTCCGAGGACGTGTGGGATGGTGCGTAGGAGGATCTTGATGTCGCTCCAGAGCGACCAGTTGGCGATGTAGAGGTAGTCGATCGCGACCATCTCCTTGAGCGGCACGCGCGAGGGGCCGAGGATCTGCCATGGGCCGGTCATGCCGGGCATCAGCTCCAGGCGCCGTCGGTGCCAGCCCTCGATCCGCTGGTCCTCGTCGACGACCAGCGGGCGTGGCCCCACGAGGCTCATCTCGCCGCGCACGATGTTCCACAGCTGCGGCAGCTCGTCCAGAGCGCTGGCACGCAACAGCCGCCCGACCCGCGTCACCCGCGGGTCGCCCTTGATCTTGAACAGCCCCTCCTTGGCCTCGTTGCGATGGCGCAACGACTCCTTCATCGCCTCCGCGTCCACCACCATCGTGCGGAACTTCAGCATGTGAAAGCGCTTGCCGTGCCTACCCACCCGCAGCTGGCGAAAGAACACCGGCCCGCCCCCGTCGAGCTTGACAGCGACCGCGATCACCAACAACAACGGCGAGACAGCAAGCAGCCCCAGCGACGCGCCCAACAGGTCAAACGCCCGCTTGAACGCCGCCGAGGAACGCGTCAGTTCGAACCGACGCACCCCCATCACCGTCACCCCGTGCAGATCGTCGAACTCCACCGAGGAGCCCACCACCTCCAACAGGCGCGGCAACACGCTCACCCGCACACCCACCGCCTTCAGCGTGCGCACCAGGTTCAACATCTCCCCCCCATCGACACTGCGCGGCGCGATGATCGCACGATGCACATCCAGCGTCTGCGTCAGATCACGGATCTCCACCAGCCGCTCCCGCGAGACACCATCCGTCGACCACGCCGAGACCTTATCCAGATCCAGGTGCGCGACCACCTCCGCCTTGACCCCCCCACAACCCGTCAACTTCGAGCGGATCGTCTCAGCCGACACCTCATCCCCGATGAACAAGCACCGCTCCGTCGGCGCGATCCGCAACGCCACCACCCGCGACGCCGCCCGCGCCATGATCAACCCACCCGCCAAAGCCAGCCACAAGAACAACGCCTCATGCCGATCCAGCGGCTTATGCGTGATCAAACCACCCGCAAGCCACGCCACCAACGCACACAAAGTCGCAAGCTGAAACAACTTCGGCGCCTCATCCAACGTCGTCTTGCGCAACAACGTCTCATCCCGGTCATAAAGACCCGTCACCTTCGCGCACACCACCAAAATCGGCACCCCAGCAGCCGCCGCCCACGTCAACGCCAACGACCGCCGCGACAGCTCCACCGTCAACACGAACGCCCCCACGATCGCCACCACATCCCCCACCAACAACATCCGCCGAAACAACGCATCCCGACGCAAACACGCCGCCGGCCCACGCATCTCCTCAATCCCAGCAACCCCAAGCCAACGCCGCGGACCAAGCCCTCGACGGACGCCGGGCGCCGAAGCGGCGCGCCGATGCGCGAGCGACTCGCCCACCGCCCCAGCGTCCGGCCCGCCGGCGCCTGGCGCGCTGATCGCTTCCGCGGCCTCCTTGCTCACCGCCATCGCGTCAGATCATCCGCTTCGCCCGCGCGGCAGATGTCGAAATCTCGTGACCGCCCCCGGAATCTCGAGTGGTCGGGTCATCCGGCCGCTGTGACCCGCCTGGGACAGAGCACGAAAAAAGGCCGGACGGCTCCCTCCCTGGAGCCGCCCGGCCGCCGCTTGCCATACCGCCGCCAACACCGGGCAGCAGATCAGAAGCGCACTAACAGATTTCGTTAGCGCCTTCTTCTGCGATTTTGGCAACGTTTTTTTTCGGTTCCGGATTGGTCGGGAGCGCGAGATAGTCGGTCCCGGCTTTGAACAGCGTCGGTCCTTCTTTGATCATGAATTTGAAGTATTCCTCAACCAATGCCACCTGCGGCGCCGTGGGCTGGTTAGCCGACGCAAGGTTGGAGAAGCACTTCAGGGACAGATCATAGGTGAAGCCGCAGATCGGGTAGTTCGGCTCCGTCGGAGTCGCCGTCACTTCGTTCCACGCATCCGATGATTTTTCGGGCGGGAATTTGGCACCAACACCGTTGACGTAGACCTCGCCGGCGCAGTTGGACGTACCCTCTTTGTATTTCTTCGGTTTCGATTTCGCGATCTTCGCGCCCGGTAGTTCGGGGTTGGCGTAGGCCGGCTTCTTGCCGCCTTTGTTCTCGATGACCGCCCATCCGAGGTCGCCGCCGGCTTTGATTGCGCCTTCTTCGTAGGCGTTCGCCAGGTTGACGTACCCGATCGAGCCAGGCGTCGCTTCGACCTTTGCGATGACGCCGGGGCTGCCTTTGCCTTTCACGATGTTCGAACCGGTTTCGTTCGGCCAGTGCAGGTTTTTGCTGTTTTCAGCGAGTTCGTTCCAGCTCTGGTCTTCGTTTTCAGGCGCTTTGAACGAGGGGACTTTGAACGTGTAGTTGGGCTCGACCTGGTTCAGCCACTTCTTGGTGATGGCCGTCGTGCCAGACCCATCTTCACGGACGACACGGATAATTTCGTGCGTGGTTTCGCATCCCGCCCCATGGAGCGCGTTGCCCTCTTCCGTGAGTTCGCTCCATTTCGTCTTTTTGCCGGTCTCGCCCGTGTTCTGTGGTTCTTTGGCGCCGCCCGCAAAGATTTCTTCGACGGTCTTGTCGTTGAAGGCAAGATGCGTCGTCTCCTTCTTGGCTTTGCTCGAAGCCGACGTACAGAGCGGAGGCAGGTGGTAGATGATCGCTACCGATGCCTGGAGCGTCGGGATCGAGAGCACGGTCGGAAAGACGCCCGGCACTTCGGGGCATTTTTCTTCGATCGCTTTTTTCTGCGTCGGGTTCGGCGGCTGGTCCGTGCCGACGTACTGATCGGTCTGCTCTTCACATGCGTGATTGTTGCCCCACGCTTCAAGGCCCGCGCCGCTGCCTGTCCCGTGGTAGATAATCGTGTCACCCGGGTGGGCTTTTTCGAACGTCGGGATGAAGTCTTTCTGCTGTGCGATTTCCTGCAGCGTTGAGCCCTGAGCTTCGAGTGTCGTCGCGCTTGCTGCGCTCGGCAACACGAACGCGAGCGCCGACGCCGCGGTAACGGCGAGAGCGGTCGCGAGGCGGCGGGCTGAAAATCCCGTCATTAGTGTTCCTACCTCCGTGAGTTGGCAGATTCCATTGTTAGGAAGGGCGCTTGGTAGCGCCAGCGACAGGCTGCCATGCCATGCTGTCGCGGAAGTTACGATGCTGTGATAGAGACAGACCCTCTCGTGAAGTCCATGTAAGCGTCATGTGAAGGCGGGAGCCGCACCGAACGCGTCTGCGCAGCTGCGCCCATCCGCTTGCCGCTGGCGCCCCGACTCGCGCGCTGGGACCCGGTTTTCAGTGCTTGTGCTTGGCCGGGGCGGGTCGCAGCGTGATCGTCTTGGTGGTCGTCGCGTGTTCGCCTGCGGGATCGTGGGCAGCGATCGTCGCGCGCGCGTGCAGCACGTGCAGCTTCGCGAGCAGCTTCCGCGCCGTCGCGGACAGGTGCAGCGTGATCGATTTCGTCTGGCCGCCGACGACGCTGAACGACCCCGTCGCGAGCGTCAGGATCGACTTCTTGCCTTTGCCGCTCGCGCTGATGGCGGTGGCCGTACGCAGGGTGAGCGTACCGGTGCAGGTCGTGGCCCCCGTGGGGCAGGTGATCTTCACGGTCAGCGCCCCCGAGGTCGCGACGTTTGCGGACGACGCCCCCGCGATCGTCGCGGCCGGGGCGACCACCTTCACGGGAAGGACTCCCGTTTGCGGCGTGGTGCTCGTGGTGGTCGTCGCGGGCGGTTTCTGTTCGGGTTCGGGCCCCGGTGGGGGGGAGGTACTTCTACTTTCTTCGGCCCAACGGTCAGCGTCGCGGTCGCCGTCTGCGCCGATTCCTTGTTCGAGTTAGTGAAGATCGCGTAGTACTCATAGCCGCTCTTGGCCGCGGTGGCTTCGACTTCCAGCGTGTCTTTGAGAGCACCTTTGTCTTCGCTGTCCTTGGCGAACGTCTTGCCGCCGTCGGTGGATACCCACCACTGCGGGCTCGGGACTGGTTTGCCCGTGGCCGTGGCCGTGAACGTCGCGAGCGCGCCTTCTTCGACGGTCACGCTCGAGGGCTGGCTGCTGACCGCTGGGGCTTCGTTCTTTTCTTCAACGACGACCGTGCGCGTCACCGTGGGCAGCGTCGGCGTGTCGAGATTGTCGGTCTTGATTTCCTCGGTGATCTTGTATTTGCCGGACGCCGTGAACGTGTATTCCAGACTCGGTTTCTGGTATTGATCTTCTGTCTGCGTCTTGGTGACGGCGGCTTCTTTGGTCGTTTCGTTTTCGATCTTCCAAACGACCGACAGCGCGTCGCCCTGCTTCACGAACGTGGACAGCGTGACGGGCACCCCTGTGCCTACAGGCGAGGTGTCTTCTTTGCCGTCGAGCAGCACGATGTTCTTTTCGGCCGCTGCCGCGGGGCAGCCTTTGCCGCCGGGGCCGAACTCGATGATCGCGTCGTGCGTGGGGAATTCGGTTCCGGCGACGGCTTTGTGCAGGTATTCGGGCACGAGCGCGAAGATGTCGCCGTTCTCGCCGGCGGCGATCTGGATGTGTTCGCCTTCGAAGTCCTCCGGTTCGAGCACGCATTCGTCTTTGCCGCCAGCCTCCTGTCCCCCGCTCCACCCGATCGGCGCGAGCGTTTCCGCGGAGCGCTCGGAGATCGCATACAGCGGTTCGTGGTGCGCGGATTCTTCGTTTTCGATCCTCGTCAGGCCATACAGCTCGCTGCCGCCGGGCGACGCCACGACGTCGCCACCGATGTCCCCTTCCGGTTCCGCGGTGACCTCGTCGAACCCGTTTTCCTCACCCGCGGCGTCGGGCAGCGCGCGTTCCTCGGTCGCGCCTGAGGCGAGCGCAGAAAATTCACCGATGGTCTTCTCAAAGACGCCCTCCGTGGGTTCGATGAGGTGCTCGGCGAGGGTCCGCTCCGCGGCTTCCGGCCCGGCCACGACGGGCGAGCCCGGCGAGAAGAAGGTCAGCCCTTTCTGCTGTTTGAGCACGTTGGCGGTGTCGATCGAGCGTTCACCGAGTTCGCCGTTTTCCTCCACCCGCTGGGTGACGTAGTGAACATAGGGCTGGCCGAGTTCGTCTGGTTCACATTCGATTTCGCCCGGTTCTTCTTCTTCGCATTTCGCGTCGTCGACGTGCGCGAGGATGACCACTTCGTGCGTATGCGGATCCACGGTGATTCCGCGCGGTTCGAGTAGTGGCTGCCCCGGCGCTTCGATGAGCGGTTTTTTGATGTCCGCCGTCGTCTCGAGTTTTTCCTGGTTGTCGAGCACCCCCGTCGACGCGGCCTGGGCGACGGGTTCGAGTTCTTTTTTGGAGTTGGGGGCGAGCTTGAACGCGTACAGAGCAGCTGCCGCGCCCTCTTCTTCACCTGGGAACAGTTCGTTGCCTTCTTCAACTTCTTCATGTGTCGGCCGTTCCTGGTCGACGAGGAAGTACAGGCGACCGCCGCCGGGCGCTTTGGGGTCCACGGCAATCCCCTCGATCGTGTCCTTGTTGGAGGACTGCGAGAAGCTTTCGTTGCTCGGAGCCTTGAATTCGAACTGGTGGTAGCCGAGCAGTTCGCCTTTCGTGTTCAGCTCCTGGAGCCGGTAGAAATGGATCTCTTCTTTTTTCTTTTCTTCTGCTTCTTCGTATTCTTCGAGAACGAACACATCGTTGTCTTCCGGGTTCACGCCGATCACATGCCACGGCCGCCATTCGAAGAACTCTTTGCTTTCCGATAGGACCGAGGGCGTGAGATCGCCGCGCGGAGCGCCCGGACCACCGAAGCGGGTGATTTCACCGAAGCTTTCCGCGCGCGCGACACTCCCCAGCGCGAACACCGCCGTCAGGGCAAGGCCCACCAGGAGATACGGACGCTTGCAAATGACGTGCAGAGGACTCATCGGGCTCCGTTCTCGTGGGTTACCTGCTCGGGTGGCCGCTCATGAGACCCCGAAGCGGCAACTCGACGGCGCCCCTCGGGGCCCGTCTCCTGCATGATCGTGATCGCGCTCGGGCCAGATGTTGCCGAGCTGTAAACACCTAGCCGCGCTCCTCGCTCAGCGCCTGCGGGGTCTCTCTGCCATGCGCCGCTGCGAGCGGGCCGTGGTGACGGTCGCCGGTGCCACACGCACCTCGCGCCGTCCGCGACCGGGGCGTCTGAAGCCGCAGGCGCCGGCGAACGCGGCCAGCACGATGATCCCCAGCAGGTAGGCGGGGGTGGGCTCGTGTTCGCCCGTGCGATAAGAGGCCGCCTGGTTGCTGACGGACTCGGTCGCCTCCTCCTGCTCTTCTTCCCTCTGGGCCGCCTCCACCGGCGAGGTGACCGCCGAGGTGCCACTCGGAGGCGTCGGGTTGACCGGCTCGACCAGCGGCGGCGGGACGAACGGGGTCAACAGCACGGGCAGCGTCGGCTGGATGAAGAACGGCGGCGGCGTGGGCTTCGCGGGGGCGCGTGCTGCGGGCGGCGCGGCCGCGATCACCGGTGGCGCGGGCAGCGCCAGCACCGGAGGCGCCGAGGCGGGCGCGGTGGCGGGGGCCGGCGCCGGTGGTGGTGGAGCAGGAGCGCCGACCTGCTGTTCGGAAGCTGGGCGCTTCTTCACCGGCGTGGTTCCGCATGGGCGCCGCACGCTGCCCGCCTCGACGGTCACCGGCAGCGACGCAGACACGCCGCCCGCGGTGATCGTCACCGTGGTGGTGCCCGGGTTCAGCGCGCAGAACAGGCCCGACTTCGATTCGACCAGGCCTGTCGTCGTGCGTGATTCGTCTTCGAAGACGGGTTCTTCCTTCGAGTTGAACTTGACAGCGTCGAGTTCCGCGGAGTTCAGTTCCTGCTTCACGAATTTGCCGACTTCTTCGTCCGATGAGGTGAACGAGTATGCGGGCAGGATGCCCGGCCCGCCCGGCGGGCAAACCGCCCCGATGCAGTTCGCCGGGATCGGCGTGAACACATATGACAGGCTTTCGGCTTCGCTGTTGGCCTCGCCCTCGTTGCCGGCGCGCGGCCTTCGCGCCAGCGCCGAGAACATTCCCACCTCGCTGCGGCGCAGAAGCGTCCCCTGCTGTGCTTCGAGCGCGAGTTCGCCTTCACCGATGTCCGGGATCAGCTGAACGGTGACTTCTGATCTTTTCTGAAGGCTGTTGTACGGATGCACCTGTGCGAGCAGGAACCCGCTCGCGCCGATGAAATCCGACTGTTCCGAGCTTTGCACGTTGACGTAGCCGAGCGTGCCCGAGCCCCACGCCGGGATCGTGGAGCCGTGCAGCGGGCGCAGCGTGAGGTGGACGTTCTGTTCGGGCGCGTCGAAGAAGTAGGCCGATGCGTGACCGTTGGCCATCGCCTGTATGAGCGCCCCAGCTTGGCCTTCGTGGTTTTCTTCCTGTGCGTTGAGGTTGGCGCTGCCGACCACGATCGCCGCCTCGTCTTCGTGTTCGGCGCGGGCCAGCTCGCCTTCGAGCCATGCCAGCTGGGTGCCGCCGACCAGGCCGCTGTCGTCGACCACTAGCACGAGCACGCTCGCTCCCCCGGGAAGCGACGTCGGCACGGCGTAGTACGCGGCATCGCCGGATTCGCATCCTGCGCCCGCAGTTTCGGAGAACTGCGGGAAGTAGGACGCGAACAGGCACTCGCTGCCGTGGACGTAGTCCGTGGGTGAGGCGGCGGCGTAAGCCGGCAAGCCTTCGCCGCTCTCGAGTAGTTCCCGATAGCGAGCGAATTCTTCTTCGTAGGGTATTTCGACGGTGGCTTTGACGAGCGTGGCGCCCGCGGTCACGCGCGGCCCGGTATAGAAGAAGCCGCGCATGCCCGCGATCGAATGGGCTCGTTTGAGCGCGGTCTCGAGCCACGCGTCGGGGCCGATTCGGGTGTTGGCCCTGCTGGCGCAGGGCGCCCCGCATTGCGCGTTCCCGCCGATCGCGAACACGGCCGTGCCCGCTTCCACCGGCACGGGCGCGCTGCTGACACCGGGCGGGGCAGCGGTTTCTGGCTTCGGGTACGCGTAGCGCGCGATGTCTGCGGTTTCGAAGCCCGCCTCCGATTCGACCTTCGGGAACCCGCCCACGGCCCAGCCACCGTTGCCAGTCGAGGAGGTCAGCACGGCCCATGTGGGGTCGGGTCGGTAGCCCTTGTCGTAGTACTTGTAGTTGCCCACCGGCGGACCGGCTTCGTCGTGGTCGTGTTCGGCTTCGCTCCATCCGCTGGCGGTCTGGCGGAACACGTACCCGTTCCCGCCGACGATCGGATAGGGACGGATCAGCGCCGGCGGGAACCCGGCCGGAGGTGGTCGCTGCTGATCGGCGCTTTCGGTGCCCGGCACACCACCCGAGCCGATCACCCTCAGCGCCCCGCCTTCGCGGAAGATCGCCAGCGAGCCGGGCTCGCCGGCGTCGGGGTAGGGCTGGGGCGTGGGTTCCCACGCGAGGCCCGCGGCGTTGCGCTCGAACACGTGCGGCTCACCCGAGGGGCTCTCCGCGGACATCGCCGCACCGCCGTCTGGCAGGCCCGCGACCGCCCACGGTATGTCTTGAGCTTCGGTCGCGAGCGCGGCCGCGGCGCCCGTGTCGACCTGCCAGCCCGCGCCGTTGTTGACCAGCAGGCCGCCGGTGTAGCTGAAGCTGCTCCCGTTCGCGGTGAAGCTGAAGTGCGGCAGGCGGTAGGCGACGATCGCTTCCTGGCCTGCGAAGGCGATCGAGGTGAAGCTCGCGCCCGCGACTTCCGCCGGCAGGCACGGCTGCGGCACGCCCGCTTCGCACGTGGGTTCCTGCACCCACGTCTTGCCGAAGCGCAGCAGCGCGCCGCCCTGCCCGACGGCGTAGCCGCGACTGGTGTCTTCCGGGTCGAAGGCGATGCCGAGCAGGTCCGCGCGGAAGTTCAGCGGCGTGGCCGGGTCTTTTTCCCACAGGTCCGTCTCGCCCCGCCAGAGCCACATCTGACCGGCGCTGCCGACGGCGTAGATGCGGTCCGGCGTCGGCCACGCGACCGCGCGCAGCTGCGGCGTCTGTCGCACGCCGGCGACGTTCAGGAGGCTTTCTGGCTGCCACCCGGCTCCCGGCTCGTAGCGGGCGACCTCGCCGTCTTCGCCCACGGCCACCGCTTCGCTGGAGAGCGCGCCGGCGGGCGCGCCCGGCTGCGGCGCGACCGCGACCAACAGGTGGCGGAACGGCGTCGGGTAGTTCTCAAGCAGGTTTTCTTCAGGGGACAGTGTCAGGTGAACCGGGAACGTCGAGCTGCCCAGCCAGCCCTCCCTGGACGTCGAGAACGCCGCTCCACGGCTGCCTCCGACGTCGTTGGTAGCGGTTGAGCCCAGCGCCTGCACCCGTCGAAATGATTCGCCTTCGAGGCGCAGCGACACGCCTTCGCCGAGGCCGGTGATGACGCGTTCCCCGAACGTCGAGGAAGCGGGCCATGCGAAGCTACGCGACGGGCCGGCTGGCAGCCCCCCCGGTATCGCGTAGGAGCAGGCCGGGGTCGCGTTCGGGGCACACCAGCTCGCGAGCGTGGTTCCGCTCGACGCGCCTTCGGGCCTGAAGAACATCGTCATCTGCTGCGCGTCGTCGGCACGTTCGCCGTCGATCCAGACTCCCTCAGCGCTCACCGTCAGCAGCTGGGCTTGGTTGGTGGGCGGCTCGCCCTCGTTGGCGAGCGTGTAGCGCGTGCTCTGCCCGCCGGCCAGGGGCACCTGGAGCGGAGCGCCAGGCGCTTCCCCCGATACCGCCGCCGGCTGCCACACCTCGCCGCCTGCGCTGGGCTCGCGTCGAAACAGCGCGACCGCTTCGGACTGCGCTTCGAGCTTGCCGAGCAGCCACGCGTCTTCCGGCGAGCTGGCGGCGAGCGCGAGCACCCGGAAGCCTCCGTTTTCGCGGCTTCGCTGCGGGATTTCGATCGGCTCGCTGGTCCATTCGTGCGCGGTCCCGCTCCAGTGCAGCACGCTGGTCTCTTCGGCGGAGGCCGCCGTCGCTATCGGCGCCACGAGCGCCCCCGCCGAGCCTCCTTCTTCGAGCGCGGCGAGCATCGGTGCGCGCCGGTGGTCGGGGTCGTACAGCTCCTCGCCTTTGGGCAGCGGAGGTTCGCCCGCGGTTTCGGTGAACGCCCCCTTTGGGTTGCGCACGAGCAGGACCTGGAGTGCTTCCCCTGCGCTCGTGCCTTCCGTGGAAGCAGGCACTTCGCCGAGCAGCGCACCGCTGCCGTCTGGTGTGATCGAGCCGGCGAGAGCGCCTTCGGCGGCTGCGAACGCGCTGAGCGCGCCGCCCGAGGCTGCGAGCAGGGGCGATGTCACCATCCATCCTTCTTCCGGCGTGTAACGGACGATCGACGAGCCCTGGGCGCCGATCCTGGCGATGCCCCACGTCTCCCCCGGGGTCTCCCCCGGAGAGGCGCCGAGCAGCACGATGCCGCGTGCGGGAATTGCCGCGTCGGCCTGGGCCGTGACTTCCGGCGCGGGCGCTTGACCGAGGGCGCGCGTGGCGCCGATCGGGCCGGAGCCGACACCGGTGAGGACCAGCGCGAAGATGCCGGCTGCGACCGCGAGCGCGGCGACGGCGCGCCGACGTTGAATCCTGGTTGGTGTGCTCACGGCAGCGAGCCTGACGGCGTATGTCCGAGCGGGCCTGAGAGCGCGCGTGCAAGCGCGTTCGGGAACGCCAGCGAAGTCGTGACGGTTGTCTCGTTGCTTTCGTTCAGCGTCTCTGTCGGCAGCGGCGCGAGCGCGTGGCTCTGGAGCGCGAGCTTCGTCGGCCAGCGCTTCGGGTCCAGGCGCAGCTCGAGGCTGCGGTTGCCCGCAGCCAGCGTGCGCTGCGCGGTCGCGGCGATGATCCGCCCGTTGCGCTTGGCTACCAGCTTCAGGCGCGCCTTGACCGCGAGGTGGAAGCGCAGTTCCAGCATGCTGCCGTGGACGAGGTGGGCGTGGATGTGCGACAGCAGCGGGACGGTGACGAGTGACTGCGCCTGCTTGGTGGTCTGTTCGTGGGGCACGCTCGTAGGTGTGGTCAGTTCGCCGAGCAGCCCCGAGTCGTCGACCGCCAGCGTGACTGGGATCGGCAGCGGCAGCCCCTGGTCGGGCGGGCGTTCGCTGATCAGCGTTTCGAACGCGCCGTCGCCGTCGCGCTTGGAGCCCGCCGCTTGTTCTTCGCGTTCGCGCTCGGTCGAGAGGTGGAACAGCCAGCCGCGTGTCGTCGCCAGCCAGCAGTCGTGCGGGCCGGGGCAGGTCATCGTGAACGCCGCGCCCTTCGGGCCTACGCCGGGTTCGTCGCTGGTGCTCGGTAGCTCGAGTTCGTCGTCGCTCGAGAGCGCGCCTTCGGCCGACACGCGCGCGACGTGCGCGTATTCGCTGCCGGAGGCCAGTTCGCCTTCCAGAGGGCTGGTCGCAACGGCGTAGTCTTCCGGCGTGTCGAGCCCGAGCCAGGCGCTTTCCGTTCCCGGCTCGGCAGCGATCGTGGAGAAGGTCAGGCCGGCAAACGGATGTTCGCCGGTACGCGCCGTGCGCTGCGGTCCGATCACCTGCTGCCAGCCCCCTCCCTCGTCGCGCGCGATCGTCGGCTGGCCTTCCCGCGACCCCGCTGGCGCCTTCTGCGCCCCCGCCGCCGCCCACAGGATTTCCGCGCCCGCGGAGAGGTGCAGGAAATCGAGCGCGGCAGGGTACTCCCCGGTTTCATAAAGCGGCAGTTCTTCTGCGGTGATCGGCGTGAACACGGGCGCGACGCCTTCCGGCTCGATCACGTGCAGGGGGGCCGGCTGCGCGTCGGTTTGGACGCGGTCCTTGGCTTCGAATCGGACGCTCTCGTACAGCCGCTGTTCGAAGCTCTGCATGCTCTGCACCGGATAGCCTTCTTCGGGGTAGGGTTCCTCGGTCAGCGTGTGGCCGTTCCAGTGCAGGTGAAACGAGCCCGCCTCGGAGCTGTCAGCCGGCAGGGGTTCGCCGGCGAACCAGCAGTCGCTCGAGCTCAGGCACGCGCCGGCGTTCATCGCCTGGTATGAGTCCGCTTCGAACGCCGGAAACGCGAATGATTCCATCACCCGCAGCGGTTCGCCTTTGTGTGCGGGGTTGGAAAAGCGGCACAGCGTGTTGTCGCGCAGCGGCGGAATGCCACCGTTGGCCCCGGCCTGGCCCGGACGCCCGTTTGAGATCGTCCAGAACTCTTCGGGTCCCGCCCACACGATGCGCCCGTCGCCCGCGCCGCAGACCGTCGAGAGCTGGTGCCACGAGACGCCGTTGAACTCCCACACGCCCGGTTCGATCGTCGGCGGATTGCCGGAGGTGATCAGCGCCCCGCGGTTGGTCATGCCCGGCGCGAACTCGATGTCGCCGATCCGCCCGAGCCCGATCGGCACCGGCGCTTGCTCGACGCCCGGCGGAGGGGACGGCGGGGGCGGCTGTTCCAGGCGCCAGCTGGCGCCCCCATCGTCTTCGAGACCCTGTGCGGCGGCACTCGCGCCCAGCGGCCCGCAGCCGAGCACCAGCCCTGCGGCCACCAGCGCCGTGGACAAAAGGCCGCGGACCCTCACCGGGCCGCACTCCCGCCGGCCGGAGGCGCGCTCCTGTGAACGACCGCGTCGGACTTCCCGGCCCTCTTGGTGCTCTTCGAGGTGCGCCTGAAGATCACCCGCAGCGACGCACGCAGGGCGGGCCGACCGGGCGCCGTGAACGTGACGACCACCTTCGCCGACAGCCCCCCGCGCGCGCCCGACAGCGCGCGGTAGGCGGGCGCGAGCGTGAGCGTCAACGGCACGAGCCCTTCGCCGCCGGCGCCCACCACGGTCCTCGTGGATGCCATCTTGCGGGTGGCGAGCGTCAGCCTCTGCGTGGCCCCGCGCGGGGCGCGATGCGCTGGGCGCCGCGTGCTCTTCGCGCGGCTGTGCACGAGCACGCCGGCGCTCGCGCTCGCTCCCAGCGCACCTTTGCCGGGGACCTCGACGTACAGCCGCACGCCTCCGTTGCGGAGCGAGACCGCCGTCACACCCAGCCTCCAGGGCGGCACGAGCGCGGGGTTCGCCGGAGCTGGCGAGACGTACTGCTGGACGACGGATGACGGGGGCAGCACACGGTGCACGACGAACGCGTCGGGTGCATCGTTGCCGTCGCCGTACACGAGGTTGTTGGCGGAGGAGGCGAAGCACAGCGTGTTCCCGTCTTCGGAGAACGACGGCGAGTAGGCGCCCTGTTCCAGGTGGTAGGGATCCGTGCCGGGGACTTCCAGCTTCGGCAGTTCTTCGCTGCGTGCGTCTTCCCCCTCGAAGCCGTGGGTGACGCGCGTGATGGTGTCGTTGTCGAGGTCGATGTCGAACAGTTCGATCATGCCCGGCGCTGCCGCGAGCGGGCTCACGAACGAGGGCGAGCCCAGCGGGAACTGGGTGCGCTGGCTCGTGAACGCCACCTGGCTGCCGTCGGGCGAGACGCTGTAGTCGACGATCTTTGAGGACCGTTCGATCTTTTCCTGGGTGCTGCCCCCTCCCCCGATCTCGGTCAGACGGCGCAGCGCCTGGACCCTGGTGAGGCCACTCGCCATGTCCACGACATAGAGATCGTCGCTCGATTCCGCGTTTTCGAACTGCTCTTCGCCGCCTGCCAGCTCCCGCGCACCTGTGATGAAGGCGACGGTTTCGCCGCTTGCGCTGAGCTGCGGGACGAAGTCGGCGAACCCGGCTTTACTGCCCCACAGCCCTTCGGAGTTTTCGAGATAGTGTTCAAACGGACCCGCACACGGGTCGAGCGGCGAGACGAATTTTCGGGGATTTCCTGCTCTCCGCTGGCCACGCACGCTGCGCTCGTAGGATCTGAGCCGCCGGTTATGCGCCGGATTGGCGCGCCGGGCGCCGATTCGATCCGCCGCCACAGCGGTTCCGCGGTCTGGGGCGGCTCGTCTGACTGTTCGTCGGGGAGCAACTGCGCCTGCCTGCCGAGATCCTGGCCCATCCACGCCACGGTCGAGCCGTTGGCGCTGATCGAGGCGCCCAGCCACGTCCCCTGGCCGTCCGTTGCCCCCTGATAGACGCCGAACCTCGGTGTTTGGCCGGCGCCGGGGAAGACGGCGCCGTACTGCGTGAAGCCGGCTTCGTCCGTCGTGGGTTGGACGGGACGTTCACTCGTCCAGCCTGCGCCGGGCTGGTATTCGGCGCTGACGAGTTTCGTTTCGTGGTTGCCGATGTCGCGCACCAGCACCTCGCCGGCGGGGGTCGGTTCGGCGCCGCCCAGGAGGTCGGACTGCGCAGTCGTGATGAACGCGACCTGTTCGCCGTCGGCGCTCATCGCCGAGCGCGCACCCGCCAGCGATCCGAACTCGGTTTCCCGTTGTTCGAGACTGCCGCCTTCGCCGGTATAGGCGTAGGTCGCGCCGGCTTCCGAGTCGTTGACGGCCGAGACGAGCGTGTACTGCGATTCGCCTGGGCCCGGTTCCATGTCGCGCCTGTAGACATCCGGCCCCCTGTTCTCGTCGGCGGGGACCAGCTGTTCGTTGGTGGTGAAGCTCACGTAGCGCCCGTTGGCGCTGATCGAGGGCATCGTCGATTGGCCGGGCGCGACCTGTTCAACGACCCCGCTGAGGAGGTCTCGCCGCCAGATACCGGCTTCTCCGCCGAAGCGCCCGACGAACGCGACGTAGCGCCCGTTGGCGGAGATCACCGGAAAGCGGGCTTCTTCGGCCTGCTCTTGCAGTCCACCCGGGCCCGTGCCCACGGATGCGAGTTCGATCGGCCCGAACAGGTCCGCTTGCGCCGCCGGCGCTCCAACGCCCGCCAGGCACAGCAGCACGCCGCCGATCAACCCGAGCAGGCGTCTCATCGCACGCTCACCAGTTCGTGCACCACGCCGCTGTTGCCGAGGTTGTCGCGAACGTGCACGGTGATGCGATAGATCCCCGCGTGCGCGTAGGTGTGCTCGAGCACCTTCTTGCCGCGAGCGCTGTGGCCGTCGCCGAAGCTGACCGTGATCGCCTTCGTGTCCACGCCGGAATAGCGGTCGCTGACACGCACGGTCACGCTGTTGCCGGCGCGCGAGCGCAGCACCTTCACGGTCGGGATGCCCGCGTCGATCTTCAGTTCCGAGGGAGGGCTGAGCGTGGACTGGCCATCGACGTCGGTGGCGAGCAGCTGGACCGTATGCACGCCACCGCTCAGGCGACGGCGGTCCAGTCGCAGCTCGCTTGCACCAGCCGCGACTGCCAGCTCGTGGCCGTCGAGCACGACGTGGTAGGTGAGCGGTCCGTCAGCGCTCACCGCAGGACTCCAGCTGACGAGCGCCTGCGAGGGCTCGATCCACCCCTTCGGTCCGTCGATCACGACTTCCACCGGCGGCGCGGTGGCCTGCGCTGCAACGATCGCCGCGTTCCCGAGCGCTCCCTGCTGGAAGGCGATCAGCCCGTCCCCCAGCTCCGAGCGTCCAACTGCAAGTTCGCCGATCGGGCCGCCCGCCCCGCCGCCCACGAGCGCCGTCTGCACCGCGCCGTTGGCGAAGTCCTCGCGCACGGCGACCGCGGGCGTGCCGTTGGGCTCGGAGCTCACCCACGCCGAGACGCCGCCGCCCGCGGGGTTCATCACGCTCGCCGCCGGTTCTTCGGAGCCGGCGAACGACGGGCCCAGCGACAGCGCGCTCAGGAGGCCTTTGTCGTTGCCCTCGACCACGCGCGGAAGCCCGTTGGCGTCGTACAGCAGGCGCACTTCGCGATCTTCGTCGATGTCGATGCTCGGCGGTCCGACCTTCGCCGCCGCGCCGCCAGGGACGGCGCTGTCGGCGATGTGCGCACCAGTGAACACCGCCCCGTTTTCCGATTCGCCGTCGGGGAGCGTGTTCACGAAGATGCGCGGCCCCGGCAGGGGCGAGTTCGGGCCGTAGGCCTGCCGGTAGGCGACGACCGCCTGGCCGAGCAACGAGATCGCAACGCTGGGAGCGTCCGCTTCGGTCGAGATCGGGGAGCCACCGAGGCTCGTCGCGCTCACGGGCAGGACGTAGTCGAGGTTCGCCCCGAACAGTCGTCTTGCCCAGATACGCGCCACCCCGGTGATTTCGGGCTCCTGCCACACGACCACGCCGCTGCCGACCCTGTTGATGGCGATCTGGGGGGCGTTGGCAGCCGTGGGCGGGCGCATCGAGACGCCGGGGTCGCGGTTGATCGGCCCGAGATCCAGCCAGCGCTCACCCTCGTAGTGAGCGACGCGCACTTCCTCATCGACATCACCGGGGTGCAGCGGTGGCACGTTCCCGCTCGAGTCGATCACCCGGTAGACCACGTCGGCCTGGTTGGTCGAGCTCATCGCCAGATCGGGGCTGGTGCCGGTGGCGTCCCCGATGTCGGGGTCGACGATCACTTCGGGGCCGAATTCGGAGGAGCCCGCGCCGAGCGTCGCCGACAGCAGCTCGTCCACCGGTCGTTCCGAGCCTTCTTCTTTTTCTGTCGCGAACGGGGTCGCCCACACGACCACCAGCTCACCGTTGTCGGCGGCGCCGATGCGCGGCCAGCTCGCGGCATACGGCTGGTCGGCATCGACGCGGATCGGCGCCAGCCAGCGACCGCCCACGAACCGTGACACGAACACGTGCGGGACGCCTGCGACCTTCTTCAGGTACACGACGCCGCCGCTCCCGTCTTCGGCCATCGCCACGCCGCCGAAGCCGGCGATTTCCTGGCTGGGGCCGTCGATCGTCGTCGCCGGCAGGATCACGCCCGCCGCCGGCGCCGCGCGGACTACCGCGAGCGCCAGGCAGGCCAGGACGACGAGCAGCGCCGAACCGGTCCGGCGCCGCTCCGCGAGCGAGGCCGCACACGTCCTCATGTTTCAGATTCGACGAGCGCGCCGGCGGCGAGGCCGAAGGCGCAGCGGAAGTTCTGCGGTTCGAACACCGGCTGCGAGCCGGCGAACCCGCCCTGCTGTTTGTCGCTGTACACCGTCACGTACTGAAGCGATTCCGGCAACGGGTTGGCCTTCAGCGGAATCGGGTTGGCCTGGCCCTGGCGCGGGTCGCCGGTCGCCCCTTCGCTGACGCCCTCCGAGCCCGCCGCCGCCGAGCCCGCTTCGGTCGTCACGAGCGTCGAGCTCATTTCGCGTTCGTCTTTGAGCCCGCGCGTGGGGTCCTGGTCGATCGTGGCCGTCAGCGGAGAGTCGGTGATCACCGACTCCAGCTTCACGCGCGCGGCTGCGCCCAGGAGCTGGGCCGCCGAGGGCAGCCACCCCCCTTCTGCCTCGCACGCTTTGCTCGCCCAGGTGAAGTTGTTCTTGCCGGCATCCGCCTTGGTCAGCGGGTAGGGAGCGGAGTCCAGGCACCAGGTGCCGAGGTCGACGGTGTCTGGGGGACAGTTGCCCGCGAGTTCCGCCGCGGTCTTGCCGTCGACGCGGCTGGCGTTCTTGACCGTCGGGATCGCCGAGGCGGGGAACTTCCTGTTCTTGCCCAGCAACAGCACCCCGCCCGCGTGCGGCGTGGTGCTGAGCGGGTGGCCGTCGATCGCGCCGATCACCGCGTGGCGCGCGGCGTCGGCGAGTCCCGTGGTCGAGAACACCAGCGCTATCACCGCCACGACCATCGCCGGCGACGGCAGCCCCCGCCGCGTGCCGCGTCGGCGCGAGCTCATGATGCTTGCTTGGGATCGCGTGTGGTGAAGCGCGGCGGTGCGGCGCGGCGCACCTGCTCGAGCTCCTCCAGCGAGACCTCCTGGACGGTGGAAAGCACCGCGTCGAGGGCGACGCCCGAGAGCGTCTCGTGCTCGAGCAACGCCGCTGCTGTCTCCTCGACGCTGCTCCAGTTGCGATCGAGGACGACGGCGGCGCGGGCCTCGGCGTCGCCGACCAGGCGCTCGACCTCGTTGTCGATCAGGTTCAGCGTCTCAGGCCCTACCGAGCCGAGATCCTGGAGCGAGGCGCCGAGGAACACCTCGCCGCTCTTCTCGCCGATCGTCACCAGACCGAGTGCCTCGGACATTCCGAACGAGGTCACCATGCTGCGCGCGAGCGCCGTCGCGGCGTGCAGGTCATCGTTGACGCTCGTCGAGGTGTGCCCGAAGGCGATCCGCTCGCCCGCGAGCCCCGAGGTGATCACGATCAGCTGGCTCTGGAGGTCGGGCTTTGTCATGATCACCTGGTCGCGGTCGGAGAGCATGTGCGCGGCGGTGCCGAGCTGGCGGCCGCGCGCGACGATCGAGAGCTTGCGGGTGGAGGTCGTGTGGCCCAGCGCCTCGGTGACGACCGCGTGGGCGGACTCGTGGACCGCGATCAGCCAGCGCTCCTGCTCGGTCAGGATGTGGTGTTTGGCTGGCCCCGCGACCACGCGGTCGATCGCCTCCTCGAGCGTCGCCTGGTCGATCTGCCCGCGACCGTCGCGCACGCTCAACAGGGCGGCCTCGTTGATCACGTTCGCTAGCTCAGCGCCGCTGAAGCCCGGCGTCTGGCGCGCGACCTCCTCGAGCGAGGCGTCGGGCGCGAGCGGGCGCTTACCGCCGTGCAGGCGCAGGATCTCCAGTCGCCCGTGCACGTCAGGCGTGTCGATCACGACCTGGCGGTCGAAGCGGCCCGGGCGCAGCAGCGCCGGGTCGAGGATGTCCGGCCGGTTGGTGGCGCCCATCACCACGAGGCCCCCGTCCCCCGCGAAGCCGTCCATCTCCACGAGGATCTGGTTGAGCGTCTGCTCGCGCTCGTCGTTCCCCTGGCCGATGCCCGCGCCGCGCTTGCGCCCGGCGGCGTCGAGCTCGTCGATGAAGATGATCGCGGGAGCCGCCTTGCGCGCCTTGCGGAACAGGTCGCGCACGCGCGCTGCTCCCACACCCACGAGCGACTCGACGAAGTCCGAGCCCGACAGGGAGAAGAACGCGGCGTCGGCTTCGCCGGCGACGGCCTTCGCGAGCAGCGTCTTTCCCGTCCCGGGCGGGCCGACGAGCAGCACGCCCTTTGGCGCCGCCGCGCCCACGAGCAGGTACTTGCTGGGATCCGCGAGATAGTCGCGGATCTCGCGCAGCTCGGCGACCGCCTCGCCCGCACCGGCGACGTCGGAGAACGTGAGCCGGTCGCTCGAGCCCTTGCCCTTCTTACGGCCCTTGCCCCCGAACTGCGAGAACGCCGCGATTCCCCCGGCCGCGCTGTCGGCGCCCTGGCGCATGAACAGCGAGAACAGGCACACGAGTAGCAGGATCGGGATCAGGAACTGCACGATGATCGTCTTCGTCTCCTTGCCCGACTGCTGGTCGACGGCCACCGTCGCACCGCTTTCGGTGAGTTCCTTGAACAGCTGCTGGGTCAGCGCGCCGGAGGCGGGGTAGGAGGCCCACAGGCGCTGTGTACCAGTCGAGACGTGGGCGGCCGCAGCTGCCGCCACCAGTTCGGCGGGGGTGGTGGAGAGGGCCGTCGGGCTCGCGCCGCCTGCTTTGTGCTTTGCGCGCCTGGCGGCTTCGCGCGCCGTGGCGGCGATCGCTTCTTCCTGGGCCTTGAAGTCCGTGGCAGGAATGCTGCCGTCGGTTGAGATCAGCGGCGCCGCCACGCTCGTGGCGAGCTCGACACGGTTGTCGTGATCGAGCACCAGCGCCCTGTCGATGACGCGATGCCTCGCGAGGGTCTGCACGGTGCTGAGCGGCACCTGCACGCCTGAGCTGCCGGGCTTGATCGCTCCCAGCAGCGCGGCGAACGTCACCGCCAGCGCGATCGACGCCACGAGCAGGAACAGCGACAGCGGATCGCGGAGCAGCGCCCGACGCGTCCTCGAACCCAGCTCACCGAGCGTCGCGAGCACGGGGTTGCGTCGGTGGGCCAAGCCGGAGCGCACCGCGGTGGGGGTCGCGGGCTCGCCGCCGGCGCCGTTGCTGCTGGCACCGTCGCTGCTCGAAGGCTGTGGGGGGATCGGGTCGTCGGTCATGGGGGCACACGCCCGCACGGGCGATCTCGCGTCGCAGCGGCCCAGCACGCAGCCGTCGAACGCCACGCCGCTCGGACGGCCGCAGGTTCACACGGGACGGATCGAAAAGCAATGCCGTTCACAAAAACGACACACGGCCTCGGGGGCCGTTCACAAAATCTTCACAATCCCAGGGTCTGTTCACAAGACGTTCACAATGCGCCCGTCTGCTTGCCGCGGAGGAGCCGGGCGCAGCGTTCACAAAAACGAAACACCAGTCCCGAGCGCGCGCGACAGTCTTGCCGTCGGGGTGACGTCGATCGCGCACGACCGCATCGATCAACACCTGGACATGTTCCCTGCCCCTGAGCGTCGACGACGCTGAAGCCGACCCCACACACGAGTGCAAAGGAGCAACAGACTTGCGCGCGCATCGCACCCTCATCATCTCGGTCGTCCTGGCCCTGGCCCTCGCGGTGCCGGCGGGCGCGATGGCCAAGCGTCTGATCATCGGCGGCTCGACCTCGGTCCTCCCGCTGGCGCAGAAACTCGCCACCGCCTACCACAAGGCCTACCCCAAGATTGCGGCGCCCCAGGTTCAGGGCGGGCAGTCGGACATCGGCATCGAGGGCGTGGCCAGCGGGCGCTTCGACATCGGCGACTCCTCGCGCGATCCGCTGCCGACCGATCCCGCGCACCTCGTGTTCACGAAGATCGCACGCGACGGCGTGTGCATCATCACCAACAAAGCCAACCACCTGGCGAACCTCTCTGAAGAAACCGTCCAGGGGATCTTCACCGGCGCGATCCGCGACTGGAGCGAAGTCCCGGGCGCCGGCATCGGTGGCCCGATCGACCTGTTCGACCGCGACGGCGCGTCGGGCACCCAGGACGCCTTCCAGCACATCTTCCTCGGGGAAGAAAAAAGATCTCGCCGAGCGCAACCACTGAGGCATCCAACGGCCTGGAGCAGAGCAACGTGAGCTCTGACAAGCAGGCGATCGGGTTCGTGTCCTTCGCCTACACGGCCGGCGTCAACGCGGTGCCATACGAGGGCGTGGCGTGCAACCTGCCCAACGCCAAGTCCGGCCAGTACGCCGGCGTGCGTAACTTCTGGATGGTCACCAAAGGCGCTCCCAAAGGTGAAGCGCTGAAGTTCATCGACTGGGTCACGAGCGGCAACAAGGTCACCAAAGAAATCATCAGCTCGAGCTGGATCGCGATTCACTGATCGGTCGTGGCCGCCGGAGCTGTGAACCGCCTAGCTCGCCGGACGGCCACCACCAGCAGGGCCGTGAGGACCGACCGGCGCGCCGAGCTCACGCTCGGCGCGCTGGCCGTCGGCGTGCTGCTGCTGATCGCGCTGATGATCGTGACGGTGATGGTCAACGCCTGGCCATCGTTCTCCGCCAACGGCCTGCGCTGGTTCGGCTCCGGCGGTGACATCGTCACGCAGTTCCGCGCGATGCAGTCGGACACGCCGCTGCCGGGCCACTCCGTCCTGTACTTCCGAGCGTGGCCGCTGATCTGGGGGCTGCTGCTGACGACGGCGTTCTCGGTCGCGATCGCGCTTGTCATCTCGACGCTCGCGGCGATCTTCCTGACCGAGTTCGCGCCGGCCTCGATGCGGCGCCTGCTGGAGCCGGTCGTGCGGCTTCTGGCGGGCGTGCCCTCCGTGATCTACGGGCTGATCGGGATCCTGCTGATCGCCCCGTGGCTCAACGAACACCTGATCAGCAACGCGCGCAAGCAGTCGGTCGCCTACGTCGTGCAGCTCAACGGCGCGAACCTGACGACGGCCACGCTGATCCTGACGGTGATGATCCTGCCGATCATGATCGCGCTGGCCGCGGACGCGTTGGCGGCGGTGCCCGCCTCCTGGCGCGAAGGCTCGGCCGCGCTCGGCGTCAACCGCTGGCGCACGATCTGGCGCGTGTCGCTGCGTGCAGCGCGACCGGCGATCACGGCCGCGGTGGTGCTCGCGACGGCGCGCGCCCTGGGCGAGGCGATCATGCTCGCGATGGTCTCCGGCGGGCGTCCCTTCAATGCCAACCCGCTCGATGGCATCACCTTCTTCTTCGAGCCTGTGGAAACGCCGGCGACCGCGATCCTCAAAGAATTCGGCGGCGAGACGGGCACGCCGATCGCGCACACCGCGTACGCGCTCGCGGCCGTGCTGCTGTTCTCGGCGGCGCTGCTGTCGCTCGCCGGTTGGGCGATCAAGCAGCCGCTGAAGCGCTATGGGATCGGCGTGTGATGGCAGGCGCGGAGCTCAGCCAGCGTCCTAGGCCCGCCACGATCGCGCGCCCCCCGCGTGACTCGACCGCCTCCTGGCCGCTGGCGGACCGGTTCGCGTACGCGCTGTGCTGGGCCACTGGCATCGGGCTGTGCCTGATCGCCAGCGGGATCGTCCTGTACATGCTGATCAAGGGGATCTCGCAGCTGAACCTGAAGCTGTTCGTCGAATCGCCCTCGCCATCGCTGCACCAGAGCCAATCGGGCGGCTTCCGCGACCCGATCATCGGCACCTTCATAGTCACCGCCATCGGCATCGCGCTCGCCGCCCCCGTAGGCGTTGGGATCGCGACGTGGCTGACGGAGTACGCGCGGCCACGCTGGCTGGCGCGCACGGTCGAATCGGGGATCGAGACGATCGCCGGCGTCCCCAGCATCGTGCTGGCGTTGTTCGGCCTGCTGGTGTTCGCGCGCGGCTTCTTCGCGTTCCTCTCGGCCAGCGCCAGCAACGGGTCGGTGTCGGGCCGCTCGTTCCTGATCGCTGGGCTGATGATGGGCGTGCTCGCGCTGCCGCTGATCGTCGGTGCCACGCGTGAGGCGCTCGCACAGCTGCCGATGCGCACGCGCGAGGCCTCCTTCGCGCTCGGCAAGACGCGCGCGACCACGATCCGCCGGGTGCTGCTGCCCGGGATCCGGCCGGGCATCGCCAGCGGCGTCGTGCTGGGGATGGGCCGCGTCATCGGCGACACGGCGATCATCGTGATCCTGCTGGGCGCGACGCTCAAGAACGAGGGCGCGGGCGGCGCACCCGTGCTGAGCGCGCTGCGAGGCAGCGGCTCGACGCTGACGAGCTACGTCTACAACAACTCCCCGGCGGGCGAAGGCAACGCGCCGCAGAAGGCATACGCGGCGGCTTTCGTGCTGTTGATGATCGTGCTCGCGCTGAACGCGCTCGTCACGCGCCTCAGCGCCGGCGCGCGAGAAGACCGCCGTCGCTGGGGTCTGATGCAATTAGCCTGGCTGCCATGGACTCGCTGATACCTCCCCCCGTACGACGGATCACCGTCGAGCGCGAGCCGACGGTGGCGCCGTCGCGACCGGCGCCAAACGGCGCCGGCGCACCCCTGCCCGCACCCGGCGCCGCTACCGCGCGCGACGAGCGCCAGGCATCCGTGCGCGTGCGCGAGCGCATGAGCATCGAGTCGGTGTGGCTTGCGTACGGGGATAACTGGGTGGTCAGAGACGTGACCCTGCCGGTTCGCCAGGGAGAGGTGCTCGCCCTGATCGGCGCCTCCGGATCGGGCAAGACGACCCTCCTGCGCTCGCTCAATCGCCTCACCGAGATCACCGACGGCGCCGCTCGCAGCGGTCGCATCACGCTGGACGGCACCGACATCCACGAGCTCGAGGTCAACGAGCTGCGTCGCCGCGTGTCGATGGTCTTCCAGCAGCCCAACCCGTTCCCGATGAGCATCTTCGACAACGTCGCCTACGCCGTCGTCGAGCAGCGCTCCGGGCGCAACGTGCGCCGGCGCCGGCGCACGTACGAGCTCGAGCACGCCGTCCTCGACGCGCTGCGCCGCGCGGGCCTTTACGACGAGGTCGTTGACGACCTGGGCCGCCCCGCGCTGAAACTCTCGGGCGGTCAGCAGCAGCGGCTATGCATCGCGCGTGCGCTCGCCGCCCAGCCGGAGGTGCTGCTGCTCGACGAGCCGTGCTCGGCGCTCGACCCGATCTCCACGGCGACGATCGAGGAGCTGATCGTGGAGCTGCGCGAGAGCGTGGCGATCGTGATCGTCACGCACAACCTCCAGCAGGCCTTTCGCGTCGCGGACCACGTGGCCTTCATGCACCTGGGCGAGCTCGTCGAGTACGGGCCCAGAGAGCAGGTGTTCGACCGCCCGAAGAGGCAGCGCACGCGCGACTACGTCAGCGGGGTCTTCGGGTGAGGCGAACCGTGGCGCTCGCGCTGTTCGCGCTCGCGCTCACCGGTTGCGAGACGACGGCGGAAAAGAGCGCCAAGCTCGAACGGGTAGCCAAGCTCCAGGCACGCAGCCGCTCACGGACGGAAAAGGGGCTGTCGATCACCCGCCAGAGCACCAAGGTGCTCGTCGGTGCGACAACGGTCCTGCACAGCTCGGAAGGGACCGCGGCGGTCGTGACGCTGCACAACCTGTCGAGCACGCCGCTGAGAGACGTGCCGATCGAGATCACGGTCACAGACGCGAGCGGCGCGAGCGTCTACACGAACGCCACGCCGGGCCTGGCGACGTCGCTCGTGTCGGTGCCAATGCTGGCCGCGCACGGCACGAGCACGTGGATCGATGACCAGGTCGCGCCGTCGGGCACTCCGGCGAAGGTCACGGCGGAGGTCGGAGAAGGCGAGCCGGTGACGGGGGTGCTTCCGTCGATCGCAGTCGCGGGCGCGCACCTCGGCGATGGGGAGGTGGAAGGCAGCGTCGTCAACCGCTCCCACGTGAGCCAGCGTGAACTGGTCGTGTATGTGATCGCCAGGCGCGCCGGTGCGATCGTCGCCGCCGGGCGGGCCATCATCCCCGAAGCGCAAGCAGGAAGCTCGACGCACTTCCAGGCCTTCCTGATCGGCGATGCGAAGGGCGCGACGTTGGAGCTGAGGGCGCCGCCCACCAGCGTCGGCTGAAGCTCGAGTGCTAGCGCGCGCTCATTCGCCAGCTCGCTGCCACAAACAATCATTCGGACGACTGTCGCATAGCAGAGCACGCTGCCGCCGACGGCTTGCATGTGTCGTTTCTGTGAACGCCTATACGTTCACAAAAACGAAACACCAGCACGTTCCAAAGGGCACATGTTGTCTCGAGAGGCTGACTTTTCCCGTGTCTACGAGCGAGCACCACCAAGGACCATCACGCAGAACCGAAGCCTGGCTGCGATACCTCATCGAAGTCATCTTGTGCCTGACGCTGCTTGTCGCGATCGTGGCGCTCGCGATCGAAGCAAGGCACGAGATCCTGGCCGGACCAGCCATCTGCGGCCTGGCCGCCGGAATCATCGCGATCGTTCGGCACCGCGAATAACCGTCGCCTGAGCGGATTCATTGACAGCGCCTAACCGCGATCCCCTCAGCGCGGCCTGCGCCCCTGCTTGAGCGTGATCCCCTCGAGCACGTGTGCGACCGTCTCGCAGGCGTCGACCGCCGCCTCCAGCGACTCGAAGATGTCCTTCCAGCGGATCACCACCATCGGGTCGATGCCGCCGGCGAACAACGAGGCGACGCCATCGCGCTGAAGGCGGTCGCCCTCGTTCTCCAGGCGGTGGATCTCGACCAGATGGGGTCCGAGGTCGGTGCCCGTGCGCAGGCTGCGCAGCGCCTGCGCGATCTGCTCACCCGCGCCGACCAGCACCTCGGTGAACTCGACCGCCTGCTCCATCGGCGCCTCCACGCCGTACAGCTCGAGCTGCGCCGCCACCTGCTCGGAGTGGTCGACGATGTCGTCGAGCGCGGTCGCAAGCGCATATCCGTCGCCGGCGTCGAACGGCGCGCGCACGCGTCCGCGGCCGGCCAGGCGGTAGATGATGTCGTGGGTGATGCGATCGCCTTCCTGCTCGCACACCTTCATGTCCTGGGCCAGCGCGGCACGCTCGGGAAAGTCCTTCAGCAGGTCGTGGAGCAGCAGGCCGCAGCGCTGCACGTTGCGCCCGGCCTCCTCGACCAGGGACATCAGCGTCGCGTCTGCACCCCGGCGCAGGAAGCTCATCGGGCGAGGATATTCAGACGTGCGCCCGGCCGCACCCGCGAACCAGGTGCTTTCACGGGTTTTTCACCGATAGATCACGAGTTTGCAACTCCTTGGCGATCGGCGCTTGGGAGGCTTGGGCACGTGGCGGCTTTTCCGGAGAGTACGGATGCGCCCGCGAACGTCCTCTACGCGGGGAAGCTCGAGATCAGGCTCGAGGAAGGGCTGGTGCTCGCGACCGGCCAGCCGCTGATGCTCTCGGTGCGCGAGTTCGAGGTGCTCGTCGCCATGGCCCGCCGCGTCGGCGCGATCATCACGCGCGACGAGCTGTACCGGACCGTCTGGGGAGGCGAGCAGCGGCCAGGCGACCGCTCTGTGGACGTGTACGTGAGCAAGCTGCGCGGCAAGCTGGAGACCGCGCTGCCCGATCGGCGCTTCATCCACACCCACCCGGGGTTCGGCTACCGCTTCCAGCCTCAGCCTTCACGAAATGTTTACATCGAGCCTACCGCCGGCTGAGGAGGATGCACCAGCCAGCCGCACTTTTCAGCGCGCCTACGGTTTAGCCTGCGCGCATGCGGGCAATCCGCCGGCAGTCAAGAGGCCCGCCGGCAATCGACCATCCAGCCCAAGGAGACGTTGTGATCATGAACAAGTTGGCCGCGCTCGCAGGTTGCGCGATCCTCGCCGGCGGTGTGGCCGCCTGCGGCAGCTCCGAAAAATCGAGCACCACCAGCTCTTCTAGCACGACAGCGACGATCTCGGGCGCAGGCTCGACGTTCGCCGCACCGGTGTACGAACAGTGGGGCTCGGAGCTGTCGAGCTCCGGCCTGACGCTCAACTACCAGCCGGTCGGCTCGGGCGCGGGCATCACCGCGCTCGAGAGCAAGACCGTCGACTTCGGCGCCAGCGACCCGCCCTTGAAGCCCGCCGACGAAGAAGCGATCGCCAAGAACGGCAGCCCAGCCGTCCAGATCCCGATGTTCCTGGGCGCGATCACCGTCTCCTACAACCTGCCCGGCGTGAAGGGCGGCCTCAAGCTCGAAGGCAAGACGATCGCTGACATATTCCTCGGCAAGGTCAAGACCTGGAACGACCCCGAGATCAAGGCCCTGAACCCGGGTATCGCGCTGCCGAGCACACCGATCACCGTGATCCACCGCTCGGACTCCTCGGGCACGACCGACGGCTTCACGAGCTTCCTCGCGACCGTCGACCCCGAATGGAAGGCGAAGGTCGGCTCGGGCAAGACCGTACAGTGGCCGACCGGCACGGGCGAGAAGGGCAATGCGGGGGTCGCCGGCGGGGTGCAGCAGACCACGGGCGCGGTCGGCTACGTCGAGCAGGCCTACGCGCTCGAGCACAGCTTCACCTACGCCTCCGTCAAGAACAAGGCCGGCAACTTCGTGGAACCGACGCTCGCCTCGACGAGCGCCGCCGCCGAAGGCGTGGTCGTGCCGGCGAACCTCGGCATCAAGATCTCCAACCCGTCCGCGCCGAGCGCCTACCCGATCACCTCGCAGACGTTCGTCGTCGTCAACAAGGACCTGTGCAAGGCCGGGATCCCGGGCGGCGAAGCCGCCGCTAAGGGCGTGGTCAAGTTCCTCACCTACGGGCTCGGCGAAGGCCAGTCGATCCTGTCCAAGGCCGACTACGCCGCGCTGCCCTCCGCGATCCTCACGAAGTCCAAGGAAGCGGTCGCGGGCCTGGAGTGCAACGGCGTGTCGCTGGGCGGCTGAGCTGGCGGTGACACCGCCGTCCCCGATGCTCTGGCAAGATCAGTCCTGTATAGCGGTGGCTATACAGGACTGATTGGGGGCAAGGTCGTGGAGGCGGCATCGATTCGCGGCGGCGATGGTGGCGGTGTCGGCGCCAGTGGTGGTGGTGATCGTGGTGAGCGCCCGACGCTGGGACGCTCACCGCTCGCGCGCTCCACGCTCGCGCGGCTGCCCGACCGCGCGCTGAAGTACGGGCTGACGCTGCTGGCAGCGCTGATCCTGGCGCTGATCGTGTACTTCTTCGTGCGGCTCGTCGGCCAGGCCCAACCGGCTTTCGCCAAGGAAGGCGTGATCGGCTTCATCTTCGGCAACGACTGGAACGTCAGCGCCGAACACTTCGGGGCGCTGCCGCTGCTGGTGGGCACGCTGATCACGTCGGCGCTGGCGCTGCTGATCGGCGTGCCGATTGCGGTGGCGGCTGCGATCTACGCGACCGAGCTGTGCCCGCTGCGGCTGCGCTCGGCGCTGACGCTGCTCGTGGAGCTGTTGGCGGCGGTGCCGTCGGTGGTGTACGGGCTGTGGGGCATCTTCTTCCTCGCGCCCAAGCTCCAGGGGCCCGAGCAGTGGGTGGCGGACAGGCTGTCGTTCATCCCCTTCATCGGCGGCGGCGTGGTGACGATCCCCAACTACTTCGTCGCGGGCCTGGTGCTGGCGATCATGATCCTGCCGATCGTCAGCGCGATCGCAAGGGAGGTGATGGCGACGGTGCCCGCGGATCACAAGGAGGCGGCGCTTGGGCTTGGAGCCACGCGCTGGGAGATGATTCGCATCGCGGTGCTGCCCTACTGCCGCTCGGGCATCGTCGGCGGGGCGCTGCTGGGCCTCGGCAGGGCGATCGGCGAGACGATCGCTGTGACGATCCTGATCGGCGACGCCCCCAAGCTGGGCCATCACCTGTTCTCCCAGGGATACACGCTGGCGGCGGTGATCGCCAACGAGTTCGGCGAAGCCCAGGGCGTGCACCGGTCGGCGCTGTTCGCGGCGGCGCTGGTGCTGTTCGTGCTGACGCTGGTCGTCAACGGCTTCGCCCGGCTGCTCGTGGTGCGGGCGGCGCGCGGCGGCGGCGCGGGCGCGGGCGGAGTCGAGAATGCGGGCGGCGGCGCGCTCGCCGGCGTGGCAGCGGGCGCATGAGCGCAGGTGAGACAGACGCCGATCGGCTGGCGCATTTCGCGTTGACACCGGCGCGCCGGCGCAAGGACGCGCTCGCCCGCGCCAGCATCCTGGCCGCCACGGTGATCGCGCTCGTGCCGCTGATGCTGATCGTCTACTACCTGCTGATCAAGGGCCTTGGCGCATGGAGCGTGAGCTTCTTCACCACCGACCCCACCGGCAACACGTTCTTCGGAAGCTCGGGCATCGGCGGCATCAAGAGCGCGATCCTGGGCACGATCGAGATCGTGGCGCTGGCCTCGGCGATCTCGGTGCCGATCGGCGTGGGCGTGGCCGTGTGGCTGGTCGAGTACGGCCGCAACAGCTGGTTCGCCAACATCGTGCGCTTCTTCGTCGACGTGCTCACCGGCGTGCCGTCGATCGTGTTCGGGCTGTTCATCTACATCGTGCTGATCGTGGGCACCGGCAGCACCTACGCCGGCTACAAGGGCTCGCTGGCGCTATCGCTTTTGATGTTGCCGATCGTGATCCGCTCTGCGGAGGTGATCCTGCTGCTGGTGCCCGGGGCACTGCGCGAGTCGGCGCTCGCACTCGGCGCACCGCGCTGGCGGGTGATCTTCAACGTCGTGCTGCCGACGGCGCTGCCGGGGATCGTCACCGGCATGCTGCTCGCGATCGCGCGCGCCGCCGGCGAGACCGCGCCGTTGCTGTTCACGGCCGCCTTCACGCAGAAGACGACCTTCGACCTCGGCGGGTTCATGAACTCGCTGCCTGTGCAAATCTACAAAGACGTCACGTCCCCCACGACAGCAGTGGTCGAACGGGCATGGGGAGCGGCCCTCACCCTGGTCGTGATGATCCTGGTGCTCAACATCACCGCCCGTCTGATAGCGAGAAGGAGCCGCCTTGCATGACGTCCATCCGACCAACCTCCGAGGTAGCTGACGTGGAGCCGGATGGCGGCGCCGAGCTCGATCGCACCGAGCAGCGCTCCAGCGATGCAATGGCGGACGAGCGCCTAGACGAGGCGATGCCGGCGGGGGGCGCGTCGCGGCGGATAACCGCGCCCCGTGCAGCACCTGGCGCCAACGGCGATGCCGGCGCGGACTCGCAGGTCGGCCTCAGCGTCAAGCTCGAGCAGCTGCGCGCGTTCTATGGCGACGCCGAACAGGTCAAGGGCATCGACCTCGAGTTCCGAGCCAACGAGGTGACCGCGATCATCGGCCCGTCCGGCTGCGGCAAGTCGACGATGGTGCGGTGCATCAACCGCATGCACGAGGAGATCCCCGGAGCCCGCGCGGAGGGTAGGGTGCTGCTGGCGGAGCTCGACGTGTACGACCCGTCGGTCGACGTGGTGGCCGTGCGCCGCGCTGTGGGCATGGTCTTCCAGAAGCCGAACCCGTTCCCGACGATGTCGATCTTCGACAATGTCGCCGCCGGCCTGCGCCTGACCTCGCGCAGGCGCGGCGACGTTCGCGCAAAGGTCGAGTCGGCGCTGCGCGCGGCGGGCCTGTGGGACGAGGTCGCCGACCGCCTCGATCACGCGGGCGCGGGCCTGTCGGGCGGCCAGCAGCAGCGCCTTTGCATCGCGCGCTCGCTGGCGGTGGACCCGGAGGTGATCCTGATGGACGAGCCGTGCTCGGCGCTGGACCCGATCGCGACGCTGAAGATCGAGGAGCTGATCGACGAGCTCAAGCGCTCCGTGACGATCGTGATCGTCACGCACAACATGCAGCAGGCCGCACGCGTGGCCGATCGCACAGCGTTCATGCTCGACGGCAAGCTCGTGGAGGTTGGTCCCACGGACGAGATCTTCACCAAACCCGGCGACCAGCGAACCGAGGAATATGTCACAGGGAAGTTCGGATAGCGACGCGGGTGCCGAGCGGGGCGCCGCGAGTGCGGAGCGGCTGGCGACGGCCGGCGAGGGCATCGCCACAGGCGCAGGCGATGGCGGCGGACAAGCGCCGGGACGCGCACACTTTCAGGCCCAGCTGCGCGAGCTCGAGTCGCACGCGTTGGGCGGCCTCGACCTGATCGTGGAGCAGCTGGACCGTGTGCTGGAGGCGCTCCATCACCAGGATGTGGAGCTCGCGCAGATGGTGATCGCCGACGACGACCGCGTGGACGGGCGCTACCTGGAGGTCCATCAGGGCATCCTCTCGCTGCTCGCGCTGCAAGCTCCCGTCGCAGGCGACCTGCGGCTGGTTGCGGCGTTGCTGCACATGATCAAGCACATCGAGCGGATGGGCGACCAGTGCGTGAACATCGCCAAGCTGATCCCGCTGTCCGGCTATGAGCCTCCCGTGCACACGGACATGCTGGGCACGCTCGCCAAGATGGGCGCGTTCGCGCGCTCGGAGGTCGTGCAGTCGAAGGCCGCGTTCGCCGCGCGCGACGTCGGGCTGGCCGAAGACCTCGTCCGCCAGGACCGCGAGATCAACCGACTGAACCGCGAGATCTTCCGCCTGGCGATTGAGATCGGCGACGACCCCGATACGCGCGAGTGGGCGCTGTACATGACGCTGGTCGCGCGCGCGCTCGAGCGGATCGGCGACAACGCCGTCGACATCGGCGAGCAGGTCGCGTTCGTCGTCACGGGCCTATTCCGGGAGTTCTCCGACTCCTCGCGGGCCCCCGGCGCCAGCGCGAGCGCCGCGCCGCCGCTGTAAATAGCGGCACTCGTGTGACCATCCTGTGACCATCCCGCGCAAAGCTGACCCGCACCCCCGTGATCGCCTACACTCCGCCGCAATGAGCGCAAGCGTGAGCGCCGGAGACCGGGGGGACTCGCCAGCGGCTCCCGACGGCAGCGTCCTCCCCTCCGCCACACTTCGCATCGCCGTCCTGGATCGCGACAGCGGCTTCATCCAGGTCCTCAGCAAGCGCCTGGACCGCGTCGGCTGGGAGCACCGCGTGCTCGCCAGCCCGGTGCCCGCGAACGAGGTGGTATCGATGCGCCTGAGCGCGCTGGTCGTCGACCTGGCGGTGCTGGGCCCGCAGGCGTGGGGCTGGCTGGAGCGCCTGTGCGAGGCGCTTCCGGAGCTAGGCATCGTCGTATGCACCGGCCCCTCCACGGTCGCGCAGCGCGTGCGCGGCCTGCGCCTCGGGGCGGACGACTGGATCACCAAGCCGTGCCACCCAGAGGAAGTGATCGCGCGTGTGCAGAGCGTCGTGCGCCGCCGCAGGCGCAGCGCCAGCCGCGCCGAGGTCGAGCCGATCACCGCCGGCGAGGTCGAGATCCGTTCCGACCGCTTCCAGGCGTTCGTGGGAGATCGCAGCATCGACCTGACCAGGCGCGAGTTCGAGCTGATCGAGCTGCTGGCAGCCGCCGAGGGCCGCGTGCTCGAGCGCGAGGAGGTCTACTCGCGGCTATGGGGCTACACGATGGTGCGCGGCGACCGTTCGGTCGACGTGTTCGTGCGCAAGTTGCGCCAGAAGCTCGAGAAGGCCTCGCCGAGCTGGCGTTACATCCACACGCACTTCGGCATCGGCTATCGCTTCGCGGCGGAATCGGTCGAGGAGATCGACCCGGCCAGCGTGCCCTCGTCACTACCCCTAGATTGGGACCCCGCCCGCCCCGCCAGCGATCAGGGCGAGCTCCCGCGGGCGCAGCAGGGCGAGAAGCTCACCGCCCCCGCCCTCTAGGCGCACGATCGCGAGGCCTCCCTTCTTGATGTCGGCGCGCGCGCCGGTCATCTCGGCCACGACGTGTGAGAAATCAGGCTCGTGGCCGACCACCAGGAGCCAACCATCGGCTGGCAGACCGCTCAGCGCTGCGAGCGCCTGCGCGGCGTCGAAGCCGCCCGCCAGCGGCTGATGCACCGCCAAGCGCGCACGCTGCTCCTCGCTCCACGCCTCCGCCGCCAGCTCCGCGGTTGCCTGCGCCCGCACGCGCGGGCTGAACAGCACGGCATCGAACGCCGCAGGCAGCCGCGTTAGGGCGACACCCGCGGCGCGGGCCTGCCTGCGCCCGCGCTCGGTCAGGCGACGCTCGGCATCCGCGCGGGTGCCGTGGGGCTCGGCCTCTGCGTGCCTGAGTAGCCAGAGCTGACGAGCCATGCCAATCGCGCTGCACCCTAGCGTGTCGTGTAGCTTGGGAGATACATGGACGGTGATCGCGACCACTACCAACCCCATAACGGCGTGGTGGAGAGCGCGGCGAGCGTGGACCTCGAGGACCCCGCGCTGTACATCAACCGCGAGTTCTCCTGGCTCGACTTCAACGACCGCGTGTTGCAACTCGCAGAAGACGAGCGCGTGCCGTTGCTCGAGCGCGTCAAGTTCTGCGCGATCTACACGACCAACCTCGACGAGTACTACATGGTGCGCGTCGCCGGCCTACACGACCAGATCGACGCGGGCGTCGAGAACCCGACCCAGGACGGCCGAATTCCCTCGGAGACGATCGCGCTGATCCGCGAGCGCGTGCTCGGCCAGGGCCAACGACTGAGCGACTGCTTCGAACGCCAGCTGCGCCCGGCGCTGAGCGAGCACGACATCCGCCTGGTCGCCGTCCAGGACCTCGACGAGCAGCACCGCGCAGAGCTCGCGCGCCACTTTCAGAAGGCGATCTTCCCCGCGCTCACGCCGCTCGCGGTCGCACCGGGCCGTCCCTTCCCATACATCTCGAACCTGTCTTTGAGCCTCGCCGTGCTCGTGCGCGACCCGAGCACCGAGCAGACCGTGTTCGCGCGGGTGAAGGTTCCCACGGAGATCCTGCCGCGCTTCGTCACGCTCAAGCAGCCGGCGCCCGAGCCGCCGCTGCTGGTCCCGCTCGAGGACGTCATCGCCCACCACCTCGACGCGCTGTTCCCGGGCATGGAGATCGCCGACTACGACGTCTTCCGGGTGACCCGCGACGCCGACCTCGAGGTCTCCGACGACGCCGCCGACCTGCTCCAGGCGGTCGAGGACGAGCTGCGACGCCGGCGCTTCGGCGAGATCGTGCGCGTGGAGATCGGCGCCGCCTGCTCCGAGCAGCTGGGCGACTCGCTCGTGAGCCTGCTCGGCGTCAACGAGGACGAGGTCTATCCGGTCGACGGGCTGCTCGACATGGGCGCGTTGTGGCAGATCGTGAAGCTCCCCGGACACACGGAGCTGCGCGAGGAGCCAATCGGTGGCGTCACGCATCCGCGCCTGCTGCGCCGCGAGGGCCAGCACCCGGACGTGCTCGGCGCGATGCGCGAAGGCGACCTGCTCGTGCACCACCCGTACGAGTCGTTCGCCACCTCCGTCGAGCGCTTCGTCGAGCAGGCGGTGGCCGACCCGAACGTGCTGGCGATCAAGCAGACGGTCTACCGCACGAGCGACGACTCGCCGCTGGTGCCGGCCCTGATCGACGCACGCGAACGCGGCAAGGAAGCGGTCGCGCTGGTCGAGCTCCAGGCGCGTTTCGACGAGCGCATGAACATTCACTGGGCGAAGGCGATGGAGGAAGCGGGGGTGCACGTCGTCTACGGCCAGCCCGCGCTCAAGACGCACGCCAAGTGCGTGCTGGTGGTCCGCCGCGAGGGCGACGGCGTGCGCAACTACGTGCATATCGGCACCGGCAACTACCACTCGGCCACCGCGCGCCTGTATACCGACTTCGGCCTGTTCACCACCGACGAACAGATCGGCGCGGACGTGACCGACATGTTCAACTACCTGACGGGCTTCGGGCGCCCACTGCACTACCGCAAGGTGCTGGTGGCCCCCTACTACCTGCGCGACGGCCTGATCGAGCAGATCGAGATGACGATCGCGGCGCACACGCGCGAACAGCCCGCGCGGATCATGATGAAGATGAACGCACTGGTCGACGGCCGTTGCATCCGCGCGCTGTACGCCGCCTCGCAGGCAGGCGTGCAGGTGGACCTGAACGTGCGCGGCATCTGCTGCCTGCGTCCCGGCGTACCGGGCGTCTCGGAGAACATCCGGGTCGTCTCGATCGTCGGGCGGCTGCTCGAGCACTCGCGCATCTACGCATTCGAGCGTGGCGGCGAGCACACGATCTACATCGCCTCCGCAGACCTGATGCCGCGCAACCTCGACCACCGCGTCGAGCTGGCCGTGCCGGTCGAGGTCGCGGAGCTGCGCGCGGAGCTGCTCGACACGCTCGAGCGCGCGCTCGCCGATAACCAGAGCTCGTGGGAGCTCGACGGCGACGGGGTCTGGAACAGGCGCTCGCCGGATTTGGATCCCGCCCACCCTCGGCCGCGCAGCCTACAGCTCGAGCTCGCGGAGCTGTACGCGGCGCGGGCGGGCGTCGAGCGCGGCGCGGGCGTCGCTGACGTGGCCGCGCTCGACGCGGTCGGGCTCTGAGCGAGGCACAGGCATGCTGGTGGCTGCTGCGGAGCGCGGCGATGGCGAGTGACCCGGGGCCTGCTGGCGCGCGCAACGCCGGGGAGGCGTCCGCGCCGGGCGCGGCGCCGGGGCGCGCCCCGGACTTCTTCATCGTCGGCCACCACAAGAGCGGCACCACCGCGATGTACCGGATGCTGCGCCAGCACCCGCAGATCTACATGCCGGACATGAAGGAGCCGGAGTTCTTCGGTCGCGTGCGCTCGCCGGCGCGGCGCGACACGGACGGCGGCGGGCGGCGCGCGTTGACCTACGCCGAATCGCGTCCGCAGACCTACGACGAGTACCTGGCGTTGTTCGCGGCCGCGCGGCCCGAGCAGCGCGTCGGCGAGGCATCTCCGTCGTACCTCGCCTCGACGAGCGCCGCGAGCGCGATCGCTGCCGTGCAGCCGGGCGCGCGCATCATCGCGATCCTGCGCGAGCCGGCCAGCTTCCTGTACTCGCTGCACCTCCAGATGCTGCGCAACCACGTCCAGGACGAGCTCGAGCTCGAGCGGGCGATCGCGGGCCCCGAGGACGGAGCAGACGGCGCTCGCGGCTACCTGGAGCGCGTGCGCTACGTCGAGCAACTGCGCCGCTATCGCGAGGTGTTCCCCAACGAGCAGATGCTCGTGCTGATCTACGACGACTTCCGCGCAGACAACACAGCGACGGTACGCCGTGTCCTGCGCTTCCTCGGGGTCGACGCGGACCATCCGATCCGGCCCGTCGACGCGAACCCGTCGCGTGCGGCTCGCTCGCAGGCGCTCGACCGCTGGTCGCATGCGCTCAGGCAAGGACGGGGACCTTTCGCGCGCGGCCTCAAGACGACGGTCACCGCGCTCACGCCGTACCGCCTCAGACGGCGGACGATCCGCGTCGTGCAGCGCAAGCTGGTGTACGCCAGCGCGGCGCCCGCGGACGAGCAGCTGATGGCGCAGCTACGCCGTCGCGTGAAGCCCGAGGTTCTGGCCCTTGGTGAGTACCTCGACCGCGATCTCGTGACGCTGTGGGGCTATGACGGCCCCGGTTGACGGCGAGCGCCCGCGTGTCGCGATCCTGATCGTCAACGGCTTTCGCCGGCGCGGGCGCTGGGGCGCCCACAACCTTGCGCAGGCGTTGCAGTACCCGTGGATCGAGCTGTGCCTGCGACAGATCGAACGCCACTCCGCGGGCTGGGACTACCAGGTGTTCGTGTTCGACAACTCCCACCTGGCCTCGCATCGGGCGCTGATGCGCGCGCACCCACGCGTGCGCGTGCGCCCGGGGCGGGGCGTCGCGGCCCTGGGGCGCCTCGCCGCGCGCCTGCCCGTGCCGCACTTCGGGCGGCTGCTCGAACGCACGCATCCCGCGGCGCTCGACTATCTCGCGCGCAAGGTGCCCTCCGACTTCGACTACATCGTCACGCTCGACAACGACTCGTTCCCGGTGCGCGGGGACTGGCTGGAGACGCTCGTCGGCGAGTGCGAGCAGGGTGCGGCGTTGGCGGGCGTCTACCGCGACGAGATGGCGCCTGAGATCGCTCCGTTCATACACGTCAGCGGCCTGTGCGTGCGTCCCGGCGAGCTGCGCGCGCTGGGGGTGTCCTTCGGCGAGGGAGCGCGACCGGAGGTCGAGCACAACCAGGACGTCGGGCAGCGCATCACCTACGAGCTCACGCGCCGAGGCCGTGCGATCGCGCCGCTGCGGCGCAGCAACGCCTTCAACTACCACTTCCTGCTGGGCGGCCTGTACGGCGACGTGATCTACCACCATGGCGCGGGCAGCCGCAAGGGGAAGTTCTGGACGTCGATCGATCGCGACACCGACGACCGTGTCAACGCCGCGCTGCGTGAGGCGGCGTTCCGCGATCTCGATCACCTGATCGCGGTCCTGCGCGGCCAGGCCGAGAACGATCTCGATCTCGAACCGCTCGATCCGCCAGCCGCGCGAGAGCGATCGAGCAGCACCGGGCACTGACCCGCTTGCAGGCGCCACTCAACCGAGCAGCTGCTGGCACAGCAGGAACACGTTCAGAGCGCTGATCAGGATCGCGCAGCCCCAGGCGAGGATCGTGGTCAGCGCTCTGTTGACGTGAGCACCCATGATCGCGCTGCGGCTGGTGAGCATCACGAGCGGGATCAGCGCCAGCGGGATCCCGAACGAGAGCACGACCTGGGAGAGGATCAGTGCGCTCGTGGGGTTGGTGCCGAGCGCGAGCACGACGATCGCGGGGATCATGGTGATCGCGCGACGTAGCAGCAGCGGCACGCGCACGTTGATGAAGCCCGCCATCACGATCTGCCCGGCGTAGGTGCCGACGCTCGAGGACGACGCGCCGGAGGCGAGCAGCGCGACGGCGAACGCGAGCGCCGCGCCGCCGCCGACGAGGTGCCCGAACTGTGCATGGGCCTCCTGGATGGTGGTGATCTGCGTGAGCCCATGGCCGTGGAACAGCTTGGCGGCAACAGCCAGCATCGCCATGTTGATGAGGCCCGCGAACCCGAGCGCCAGGATCACATCCAGGCGCTCGAAGCGCAGCACGCGTCCGCGCTCGCGATCGTTGCGGCACGGCATCCGTCCCTGCGTGAGCGCCGAGTGCAGGTAGATGACATGCGGCATGACGGTCGCGCCGATGATCCCCACCGCGATGTACAGCGAGCTGGGCCCATCGAGCCCCGGCAGCAGGCCGCGCAGCGAGCCGTGCGTGGATGGGCCGATCTTCAGCGCCTCATACAGGAAGCCGAGGAAGATGATGCCGAGCAGCGCGGTGATCGCCAGCTCGAAGCGGCGAAACCCGTGGGTCTGGAGCTCGAGGATCGCAAACGCGATCACACCGGTGATCACGCCGGCAGGCAGCAGCGGGACGCCGAACAGGAGGTTCAGGCCAATCGCAGCGCCGAGGAACTCGGCGATATCGGTGGACATCGCCATGATCTCCGCCTGCACCCACATGCCCCACGTGAACGCGCGGGGAAAATGCGCGCGCACGACCTCCGGCAGGTTCTGGTCGGTGACGATCCCCAGCTTGGCCGACAGGTACTGGATCAGCATCGCCATCACGTTCGCGGCGAGCACCACCCACAGCAGCAAGTAGCCGTAGCGGGCCCCGCCTTCGATGTTGGTGGCGAAGTTCCCCGGATCGACGTACGCGATCGACGCGACGAACGCCGGACCGAGCATCCACAGCGTCGCGCGCAACCGGCCTTTGGCGAGCAGCTGCTCGAGCGCGCTGGGGACGCCGATGGCCGCGTCCTCGAGGGCCACCGACGCGCCCTCGGCGGCGGCCCCAAGCGCAGGACGCAGCTCGCCAGCTGGCGGCGTCATCGACCGCCCTGCTCGACCTCGACGCGCATCGCGCGCGCGAGCTCGCCGCCGAGCGCCAGCTCGCGCTCCCCCTCCAGGGACGATGCACCCAGGCGCACGAACACCGGCCCTCCAAACGGCTGGCGGCCGGTGACCTCCAGACGCTCGCCCAGTGCGATCCCCTGGCCGTCGAGATAGCGCAGCATCTCCGGATCGGAGTCGGACACGCGCACGAAACGGCCGGCCGTTCCCGCGGACAGCTCGTCGAGGCTAAAGGTCTGGCGCTCGTCGATCTCAAAAGCGCGCGTGGGTATCGGATCGCCGTGCGGGTCGAGCGTGGGATGCCCGAGGCGCGCAGCGATCAACTGCTCGAGATCCTCGGAGATCACATGCTCGAGCACCTCCGCCTCGTCGTGCACGCGATCCCAGGGCATGCCGAGCTCCTGCGCCAGGAACAGCTCCAGCAGCCGGTGGTGGCGCAGGACCTCCAGCGCGACCGCGCGACCGTGCTGCGTGAGCTTGACCCCACGATACGGCTGGTGCTCGACCAGGCCCAGCTCGGCCAGCTTGCGAACCATCGCCGACACCGACCCGGGCGTCACGCCCAAGCGCTCCGCGAGGTCGTTCGTGGAGACCGCGTCGCCGGCCCGCGCCTCCAGCGCGTACACGGCCTTGGCGTAGTCCTGAACGTGCGCAGAAATAGGTTCAGCACTCATCGATTGGATATTTTGGCATGCCAAGAAACCAATGTCAAGGCGCCTAGGCAGATAGCGCGCGGTACTGGACGGTCAGACCCTGGTCGGGACGCGCAGCTGGCTGCGCGGAGATCCCCTAGAGGCCCGGGACGCGATCTCGCCGGTGCTCCGCGAACAGCCTCAGCGCGTAGCAGCCGGCGGGGTGCGCCCGCGCGCGCTCAACCAGCGCGGCCGTGTTGGGACTCAGCGCGTCGGGCTGTGGGAGCGCGACGCCGTAGACGGGCGGGACCAGGATCGACGCGGCCAGCGACGCAAACGTGAGGTCGGCAGCGGTGAAGCGCTCGCCGCATAGGAATGGGCCACCCTCGTCGAGCACCCCCGCGACGAAGTCGAGCTCGCGGAAGACCGCCGCCTCGTCCTCGTCCTCGATCCCGGGGACGATTCCGAGCGCGCGTGCGACGAAGCGCCGCATCACCGGCCATCCGTAGCGGAGCGCGCGGTCCTCCCACCCGGGCACACCCTGGTTGTTGAAGGCAAGCACGAGCTCGCGCTGGGCGAGCATCTGCACGTACATCAGCCGTCGCCCGCGCGGCCCGAGCTCCGCGTCCAAGCGCTGGCAGAGCGATTCGACGCGATCGCGTGCCTGCCGGTCTGACGGCAACAGCCGCTGCTCCACGGGCGTCTGCGCATCGACCCACGCCAGGATCTCCCGCGACTCCCCGATCGCACCGTCGGGTGTGACGAGCACGGGAACGGTGGCACCCCCGCCCGCCCGCCTCGCGGCGAGCCGGTGGACACCCTGGACGTGGCGCTCCTCGCGATAGGGCATGCCGGCGCGCTCGAGCGCCCACCGGGCCTTTTCACAGTAGTGACTGATCGGGATCGTGACGAGCCGGAGCACCTGGCTCAGTATGCCCGCCCGGCCTGGCGCGATTCAGCCGGCGGCCGGCGCCGCCAAGGCGTCCAGCGCGTCCTTCAGCTCGTCCACCGACTGATAGTCGAGCCCCAGCAGATGGTCGTGCCGGTGGCGGACGACGCCGTCCTCGTCGATCACGATCACCGCGCGCTTGGTCCCGAGCCGTGAGGAGTGCGCACTGTATGCGCTGGCCACCGTGCCATCGGGGTCCGCCAGCAGCGGCACGGTCAGGCGGTTCTTCTCCACGAACCCGCGGTGCGAGTCGAGGTCCTGAGCGGAGATGCCGACGACGGTGGCGTTCAGCGCCGCGAAGTCCTCCGCGCGATCGCGGTAGGAGCAGAACTGTTTCGTGCACACCATCGTGTTGTCGCCCGGGTAGAACAGCAGCACGACGCGCTCGCCGCGGTGCTCGGACAGGCGAAACTGGCCCTCGGTGCCGGCGAGCTCGAAGTCGGGCGCCTGCTCGCCCACCTGCGGGGTCTTGGCCATGCTCGCCAGCGTACACGAGTGCGCGCAAGACCTCGCCGTCGCCCAGCTCGAGGCAGCTAGCCTGCTGGGAGGATGCCCGAATCGCTCGCCGGTCAGCTGCTGCTCGCCTCGCCAACCTTGCTGGATCCGAACTTCGTGCGCACTGTTGTGCTGATCGGCGTGCACAGCGAGGACGGCGCGATCGGCGTGGTGCTCAACCGGCCCTCGACGGTCACCGTCGGCGAGGCCGTGCCGCAGCTCCAGGACGTGGTCGGCGAGCTGGAGACGATCTATGTCGGTGGTCCCGTGCAGTCCACCTCGGTCGTGTTCCTGGCCGAGTTCCTGGAGCCGTCGCTGGCGGGTGTGCTGGTGCTCGGTCGAATCGGCTTTCCGTCGCCCGATGTCGGCATCGAGGAGCTCGCTGAGGCGACCGTGCGCCGCCGCGTGTTCGCGGGACACGCCGGCTGGGGTCGCGGACAGCTCGACAGCGAGATCGCGAGCGGAGACTGGATCGCCCATCCCGCGCAGCCCGAAGACGTGTTCACCGACGTGCCCGAGGATCTGTGGAGCAGCGTGCTGACGCGCAAGGGCGGCAGCTACGCGCTGCTCGCCCGCATGCCGCCCGATCCCAGCGTCAACTGAGCGCGCGTGGGGGCGAGGGCGCGTCGGCGCCGCCGGGCGCCCGCGCCTGGCCGCAGCTGGTCCCGGCCCGATCGCGCATGTGGCTACGCTTAGCGGGTGCTGAGGCTCGCGCGCTGGTCGACCACGCATCGCATCTACGTGCTGGTCGGGTGGGTGCTGCTGCTGGTGGCGGTGAACGCCTTCGCCCACTCGGCCGGCACGAGCTACTCCAACAACTTCACGCTGCCGGGCACCGGTGCCCAGCGCGCCGCCGACCTGCTCCAGCGCAGCTTCCCGAGCCAGGCCGGTGATCGCGACACGATCGTGTACAAGGTCAGCTCGGGCACCGTCCGCAACGCCGCGGTGCGTGCCCGGATCGGCGCGATGCTCGCACAGGTCGCGACGCTGCCCCACGTCGCGGGCGTGATCAGCCCCTACGCGGGCTCCACAGCTGGCAGCTCGATCTCGGCCGACGGCAAGATCGCGTTTGCGACCGTCGTGTTCGACAAAAAAGCCAACCTGCTACCCAAGAGCGCACCCGAACGGGTCGTGCGCGTGGCCAGGGCGGCGGCAACCCCAGGGCTCGACGTGCAGCTCGGAGGGCAGGCGATCGAGCTGACCGAGCAGGAAGGGTTCGGCGTGTCCACCGCCGTCGGCCTGCTCGCGGCGATCGTCGTGCTGCTGCTGACGTTCGGCTCGCTGCTGGCGATGGGGCTGCCGATCGTCACCGCGCTGTTCGGCCTCGGCACGGGGCTCGCCGCGATCGCGCTGTTCACGCACGTGGTCGACACGCCGAACTTCTCCTCCGAGCTCGCGGCGATGATCGGGCTCGGCGTGGGGATCGACTACGCGCTGTTCATCCTCACGCGCTTCCGCGAGGCCTATCGCACGCCCGGAGGGACCTTCCACGACACGCGCGCGTCGATCCTCCTGGCGATGGACACGGCCGGGCGCGCGGTGCTGTTCGCGGGCACGACGGTCGTGATCGCGCTGCTGGGCATGATGCTGCTGGGCGTGGAGTTCCTGTACGGCGTGGCGATCTCCGCGTCGATCGGCGTGCTGCTGATGATGCTCGCCTCGCTCACGTTGCTGCCGACGTTGCTGACGTTCGCGGGGCCGCGGGTCGCGCGACCCAGCCGCAGGGCACGACGCCGTGAGGCTCGCGCAGCGAGCGGCCACGACCCTGCCGCCACCAACGACGCGGGCCAGCCGGCATCGTCGGGCGGCGGTGTGTGGGTGCGCTGGAGCGCGTTCGTGGAGCGCCACCCGTTGCCGATCGCCGTGCTGGCGGCAGCGACGATGCTCGCGATCGCGGCACCCGCGATCGCACTGCGGCTGGGCTCCAGCGATGCCTCCAACGACCCGACCGGCCAGACCACCCACAAGGCCTACGAGCTGCTCGCGGAGGGCTTCGGCGAAGGCTTCAACGGGCCGCTGCTGATCGCCGCCAAGGTCCCCAACCCGAAGCGCGAAGCCGTCGAAGGCGGGGTGGTGCGCACAGAAACCCCGCACGCAGGCCAGACGCCGGTAGAAGATCTGCGTGCCGCGCTCGCCGCCACTGCGGGAGTCGTGTCGGTGACGCCGGCGAGGCTCAACGCGTCGGGCGAGGTGGCCACGCTGAGCGTGTATCCGCGATCCTCACCGGAGGCATATGCGACCACGCAGCTGGTCTCGCAGCTGCGCGAACACGTGATCCCGCCGATCGCCGCACGCACCGGCATGACCGTGTATGTCGGCGGCGTGACCGCCGGCGGCGTCGACTTCGCCTCGGTGCTCTCGCGCAAGCTGCCGCTGTTCATCGGCGTGGTGGTGCTGCTCAGCGCGCTGCTGTTGATGATCGTGTTCCGCTCGCTGGTGATCCCGCTCCAGGCGGCGGTCATGAACCTGCTCAGCATCAGCGCCGCGCTCGGCGTGATCGTCGCGATCTTCCAGTGGGGCTGGCTCGGCGGGTTGGTCGGCACTCAGCAGGGACCGGTCGACTCGTTCATCCCGGTGCTCCTGTTCGCGATCGTGTTCGGGCTGTCGATGGACTACGAGGTGTTCCTCGTCTCGCGCATGCACGAACGCTGGACCAAGACCGGCGACCACTCGCGCGCGGTGGCGGAGGGCCTGTCGCTGACCGGGCGCGTGGTCACGGCGGCCGCCGCGATCATGGTGTGCGTGTTCCTGTCGTTCACGCTGCTCGAAGGCCGCGTGGTCAAGGAGTTCGGCCTCAGCCTCGCGAGCGCGGTGTTCCTCGATGCGCTCGTCGTGCGCTGCCTGCTGCTCCCGGCCGTTCTGCACCTGGTCGGGCCGCGCACGTGGTGGATGCCGGCGTGGCTCGAGCGGTGGCTGCCGCGCGTGAAAATCGAGGGCACGCTGGCGCCCGAGGCGCCTGCGGACACGGGCACCCGTGCGGGTGAGCCCCCGGGGCCTGGGCCGCGCGCCCGCGGCGACGTCGCAACCGGCGGAGCAGACGCCTGAGCCCAGCCCGGCGGGGGGCAGCGCTCGCGCTCCTCTGCACCCCCGCGCTCGTCCTCGGCGCGCCGCTCGCGCGCGCCGCCCAGCTCACGGTCGCGGCCGGGGCGGTGAGGAGCACGCGCGTCGCGGCCGGCGGCGCGAGCGTGAGCGCGCGCCCTTCAGCAGTGGTCGTGTTCTCGGCAGCCGACGAGGCACAGCTCGCGAGCGTGCGCGGGCTGTCGGTGGGAATCATGTCCGCCAGTCAGGGCCTTTACTCGCGCGTCCAATTCCTGCTGGATCTCACCCAGGGTGCACGTGTCGCGTCCTCGGCCTACAGCAGCGCCGCGCCCGCGGTGTCGATCGCGCCGCTCGGCGCGGGAGCGGCGGTACGCGGCTGGCGGGCGGCGCAAGCGCGCGCCGAAGCCGCTCCACAGCTGCTGGCACCCGGGCTGCTCGCCTCTGAGATCGGCGGCGCGGGCTACGCCGGCATCGCCGGCCTGCCCCCAGTCGACGCCGTGCTCGCCGCCGGCCGCGACGGTCACATCGCCGCCAGCTCGTCGGGTCCCGCTTCCACGCTGCTCTTGCGCATCGCTGCGCTGCGCCGGCGCGGGCGGCTGCTGGTTGCCGATCTGCCAGGCGGCAGCGAAGGCATCGCCGACCTGCGCGCGCTAAGCGTCACGCGGGCGCGGGGCGAGCTGCTGATCGTGCTCGAGCGCGCCTCCGACGCTCGCGGGCATGAACTGCTGTGGAGCGCCGTGGCGGGACTAGAGGGTGGTGGCGGGCGAGAGCTGACCTCGGCGAGCACCAGCCAGCGGGGCCTGATCGCGGGGTTCGACGTGGCGCCGACGATCCTCGCGCATCTGCGCGCGCCGATCCCGCCAGACATGCGTGGCAAGCCGATCGAGACCGACGGCGCGCTGCGCTCGGCGAGCCTGCGCGCGCTGATGGCGCGTCTGCGCGTGATCCCCGGGCGCAGGCTGAAGGCGTTGGGGTTCCTGATGCTCGCGTGCGCGCTGCTGCTGATGCTCGCCAGGCGCTGGCGTGCGTGGGCGCTGCGAACCAGCGCGCTGGCGGTGCTGTGGTCGCCGGTCGCCGCCCTGGTCCCGGCCGCGCTCGAGCCGAGCGCTGCGGTCGAGTACGCGACGATCGTGCTGGTGTGCCTCGTGCTCGGGGCCCTCGCCGACGCGCTCGTGCCGTGGCCGCGCGCCCTGCTCGCCCCGGCGATCGTCGCGGTTGTCGCACTCACCGTGGATGCACTCGCGGGCACGCAGCTGTCGATGCGCTCGCTGCTCGGCCCGGACCCGGTCCTCGGAGCGCGCTTCTACGGAATCGGCAACGAGTTGAAGTCCGGGCTCGCCGTGCTCGTCGCCGCCGCCGTCGCCGCCGCGCTGTATCCGGGCACGCGCGGGCGAAGGGCAGCGCTGGCGATGGCCGCCACAGGCGTGATCCTTGCCGTGATCGAGGGCGCCGCGCGGATCGGCGCGGGCGTCGGCGGCGTGATCCTCGTCAGCTTTGGCTTCGCTGTCGCCACCGTGATGCTGCTGCCCGGCGCGCTCACGCGCAGACGCGCGCTGCTCGTGCTCGCCACTCCGCTGGCCGGGCTGGTGGCGCTCGCTGCGATCGACCTCGCCACGGCGCATGGGTCGGGCCACTTCACCGGCAGCGTGCTCGACGCCCGCTCACCAGGCGACGTTCGCGACGTCCTCGTCCGCCGCTACGGCGCCGCCTGGGACGAGCTGCACAACCACGCGATGCCGCTTGCGACGGTCCTCGCGCTGACCTGCGCCGGGCTCGGGCTACGGCGCCGGGGACACCTGCTCGCACCGGTAGCCGGAGACCCCGTGTGGCTCGCGGCCTTCGCCGGCGGTCTTGCGGCGAGCATCGTGGGAGCGCTGGTCGAGGACTCCGGCCCGGTGCTGCTGGTGGTTGGCGTGTTCGCGCTCGGCTGGGTCGCCAGCTACCTGTGGGGGCGACCCCGCAAGCGGCGAGCGGAGCCGCCCGCGCCCGTCAGCGTGGCGCGCAGTAGGTGAGCAGCGCCAAGCGTCCCGGCACCAGCGTGTCGCACTTCAGCTCGGGGATCGCCGCGACCCGAGGCGCCCGCGCAGGCGCTCCCAGCCACGAGCGCCGCTCTCGAGCCACCACGAACGTTGCACATGCTCAGGAGCGATCGCGAGACCGTTCAGCGGCTGGTCCTTCGAGCACATGAACGCGAGCCGTCGCCCACGGCGGTAGTCCCCCAGCCCCGTGTAGTCGGACATCTCGTGGGCGAGCGGCACGGTCGCGAACCCGAACTCCCGAGCCAGCTCGATCACGGCCTCGCGCGTCGGCACGAGCACCATCAGCTCGTCAGGCGTCCACAGCGGATCTTCGAGCGTGCACACCTCGAAGTAACTGTCGGGAGCCGGGGACAGTGAGGTCTCAAGCACGATCGTCTGCGCGCCCACACCCGACATCAGCTCGAACAGCTCGACCGGCTTGGACACCTGGTCCATGAAGTCCAAGCACAGCACCACGTCGAACGCTTCGGCGAACGAATGCTCGAACACGTCGCCACGCTCGAAGCGGTACCGGCTGGGGTCCACCCCCTTTGCCTCGAACACGAAGTTGGCCTGCTCGATCGCCATCTCCAGGCCGTCCACCCCGAGCACGAAGTCGGCGCCCGCTTCGATCGCCCGCAGCGACCACAGGCCGGCGTTGCATCCCAGGTCGAGCACGCGATGTCCGCGCAGCGAGCCGCCTGTCACGGCGAGCAGCGCATCGAGGACATAGCCGCGCAGCTGCTCGGCGCGGTTGACCATCCCGTCGCCCAGCACGGGCGTTGTCACACCACCCTCGAACTCGAAGCGGTAGTACCACCACGGGAACTCGGCGATCCGTTCCTCCAGCTCGTGCGTTTCCAAGAGGTCCCGCCTCGGGCCGGAGCGCGCTTCAGTACTCGTCGAGAGCCGCACGCCGGCGCCGGCGCCATATCAACAGCGCGCCGACGATCAGGATGACCACGACGACCGCGGCCCCGATCACGATGTAGCGGAGTTTGTGAGGGGGAGACTTCTTTGAGACCTTCGCGCCGCTCTTCTTGAGTTCCCCGCGCAGTTTCGAGCTGGGGGGACCGGACAGGTGTACGGAGATGTGCTGCCCGTCCTTGAGCACGATACGCAGGGAGTGGTTCTTGACCCTGAAGCTCGCGGAGGTGATTTCGCCAGCGGCGATCTGCCGCTTGAGGGCCTGTTCGTCCTCGGTCGTGGCGTGTCCGCCGGTCGTGGCCGCGCTGGCTCCCGGCGCGGTCATGGCACTGGCGCTGATCGCACACACCAGACACGCCGCGCAGGCGGCCCACACCCTGAATCTCCCTCTCAGCGACCCGATCATCGGCCGTACCCTACTCACTTGCGCGCGAGTTTGATCGCCTTCTGGCGCTGAAGCTTGGACAGCACGAGCTTACGCGGGCGCACCGCCGCGGGGGTCACCTCCACGGCCTCATCCGCGCGCACGAACTCGAGCGCCTCGTCCAGCGTCGGCTTGTGGTGGGTATCCAGGCGCACGAGCACGTCGGAGGTGGAGGAGCGCATGTTCGTGAGGTGCTTCTCCTTGACCGGGTTGACGTCGAGGTCCTCCGAGCGCGCGTTCTCGCCGATGATCATGCCTTCGTAGACCTCCTCGCCAGGACCGACGAACAGCGAGCCGCGCTCCTGCAACGTCATCAGCGAGTAGCTCACCGTCTCACCGCGTCGGTCGGCGACGAGCGCGCCGGTCGTGCGAGTCACCAAGTCTCCCGCCCACGGCTCCCAGCGGTCGAACACGTGGTGCATGATCCCCGTTCCACGCGTCTCGGTCAGGAACTCCGTGCGGAAGCCGATCAGCCCCCGCGCCGGCACCAGGTACTCCATCCGCACCCATCCCGTCCCGTGGTTGGTCATGTGTTCCATCCGCCCCTTGCGCGCAGCCAGCAGCTGCGTGACCGTGCCCACATGCTCCTCGGGCACGTCCACCGACAGGCGCTCCACCGGCTCGTGGCGTTTGCCGTCGATCTCGCGCTCGAGCACGTGCGGCTGCCCGACCGTCAGCTCGAAGCCCTCCCTGCGCATCATCTCCACGAGCACCGCCAGCTGCAACTCGCCGCGCCCCTGGACCTCATACGTGTCACGCCTGTCGGTCTCGTTCACGCGCAGCGACACGTTGCCGACGAGCTCCTGGTCGAGCCGGTTCTTGATCTGGCGCGCGGTGATCTTGTCGCCGTCTTTGCCCGCCAGCGGCGAGGTGTTGACGCCCACCGTGATCGACATCGCCGGCTGATCCACGGTGATCACGGGCAGCGGCCGCGGATCGCCGGGATCGGCGAGCGTCTCGCCGATCGTCACCTCCGCGATGCCCGCCACGGCGATGATCTCTCCCGGCCCGGCTTCGGGCGCGTCCACGCGATCGAGCGCCTGGGTGACGTACAGCTCGGCCACCTGCGCTTTCTGGATCGAGCCGTCGGCGCGGCACCACGCGATCTGCTGGCCCTTGCGGATGCTGCCGTTGCGTACGCGGCAGATCGCCAGGCGTCCGACGTAGGGCGAAGCGTCGAGGTTGGTGACGAGTGCCTGAAGCGGGTGCTCGGGGTCGTAGGTCGGCGCGGGTATGTGCTCGAGCAGCAGATCCAGCAGCGGCGCGAGGTTGCGCTCCTCGATCGGACGTCCCGGCTCGTAGCTGAGCGAGGCCACACCCGCCTTGGCGTTGCAGTACACGATCGGGAACTCGATCTGGTGCTCGTCGGCGTCGAGGTCGAGGAACAGCTCGTAGACCTCGTCGACGACCTCCGCCACGCGCGCGTCCGGGCGATCGACCTTGTTGATAACGAGGATCACAGGCAGCTTGGCCTCCAAAGCCTTGCGCAGCACGAAGCGCGTCTGCGGCAGCGGGCCCTCGGAGGCGTCCACCAGCAGCAGCACCCCGTCGACCATCGTCAGCCCGCGCTCCACCTCCCCCCCGAAATCCGCGTGCCCGGGGTGTCGATGATGTTGAGCTTCACGTCGCGGTAGCGCAGCGAGGTGTTCTTGGCGAGGATCGTGATCCCCTTCTCGCGCTCGAGGTCCATCGAGTCGAGCACGCGCGTGGCCACCTCCTGCCCCTCGCGGAACGCGCCCGACTGCCACAGCATCGCGTCGACCAGCGTGGTCTTGCCGTGGTCGACGTGCGCGACGATCGCCACGTTGCGGATGTCATCTCGGGTCACGAGCACGGCCGCACAGGCTAGCGGCGCCGCGCGCTCGATCACCATATTTTTACGAGAAGGGGGACGCGCGCGGGAAACTCGGCGTACATGACCGACCCGTTGCGCAGGCTGCACGACCGCGAGCTGACCCGACGCGCGCTGCTGCGCTACGGCGGCTCGCTGGGCGCCGCGGTGGCCGGCATGTCGAGCGCCGGCGGCTTGATCCGCACGGCGGCGGCGTCCGGCAAGCGGCTGCGCGCTCCGGACAGCCTGCCCAACCCGCGCGTGCCGGCGGGCACGGCCAACGAAGCGCTGCCGTTCGACCACATCGTGGTGGTGATGATGGAGAACCACTCCTTCGACAACCTCCTGGGCGACCTCGCGCACTCCGGCCAGCCGAGGGCGCGCGGCTTGAAGTTCAAGCGCTCGGGCGAGGCGCTCAACAGCAACCCCGGCCCGGATGGGCCGGTGCGCTCGTTCGCGATCGCAACGACCGCGCAGATGCCGTCGGTGTCGCAGGCGTGGAACGCGACGCACGAACAGATCGACGGCGGCCGCATGGACGGCTTCGTGCGCTCGGTGGGCTCGGATCAGCCGATGGGCTACTGGACGGAGGAGGTGCTGCCGTTCTCCTACTCGTTCGCGCGCAGCTTCACGCTGGCCAACCGCTGGTTCTGCTCCGCCCCGTGCCAGACCTACCCCAACCGCCGCTTCCTGATGGCGGGCACGGCGTTCGGCGACATCGCGACCGACGACGAAAGCCTGAAAGACGCGCCGCCTCCGAACGGCACGATCTTCGATCGCCTGAACGCGTACGGGATCAGCTGGCGCAACTACTTCACCGACCTGCCGCAGACCGCGATCATCCCCTCAGTCATCGAGAAATACCCCACGAGCATCGTGCCGATCGCGGAGTTCTTCGCCGCGTGCGCCAGCGGCGGCCTGCCGTCGGTGAGCTTCGTGGACCCCGAGTTCGGGGCGCTGTCGGACATCGGCCAGCCGCTGAGCACCGTTCCCGGCATCGAAGCGCTGGGCGTGAAGCTCTCGGAAACGGGCGGCGACGAGGAGAACCCGCAGAACATGGACTACGGCGAGTACTGGGCCTACCAGGTGGTGCACGCGGTGCTCAGCTCGCCGGCGTGGCCGCGGACGCTTCTGATCTACACCTACGACGAGCACGGCGGCTACTACGACCACGTGCCGCCGCCGGCGGCGATCCCGCCCGATGACGTCCAGCCGGAACTGGGGCCTGAAGACGTCCCCGGCGGATACGACATCTACGGCCCGCGCGTGCCGGGGATCGTCGCCTCCCCCTACTCGAGGCCCAACGCGGTGACCGACGTGGTGCACGACCACACCTCGGTGCTCGCGACGATCGAGGCCAAGTGGAACCTGCCGGCGCTCACCCTGCGCGATGCCAACGCGAGGACCGTCGAGGACTTCCTCGACCTCGGCCGGCCTGCCTTGCTCGAAGCGCCGGCGATCGCCGAACCTCCGGTTCCCGCCGAACCGGTGCTGGGCACGCCATGAGGCGTCGGGCAATCGCGCTGGCGCTCAGCGCCGCGACGGTGGGCGTGGCGTTGTCGGTGGCTCTGTCGAGCACCGCGCCGGCGCACACCAAGCCGTTCAAGCTGCCGAAGGTACGCCACATCTTCGTGATCATGCTGGAGAACGAGGACTACGCCTCGACCTTCGGCGAACCCACCGCCGACCCCTACCTGGCCCAGACGCTGCCGTCGCAGGGCGCGCTGCTCGAGGACTACTACGCAAGCGGCCACGAGAGCAACGACAACTACATCTCGATCGTCTCCGGGCAACCGCCCAACCCCGACAACCAGGCCGACTGCCAGGACTTCGACAACTTCCTCGACCCCAGCACCGAAGCCGACGGCGTGGAGAGCGGCGTCGGCTGCGTGTACCCCGCGTCGATCGCCAACATCGGCACGCAGCTGACCGCGGCGGGCAAGCGCTGGAAGGCCTATGAGCAGGACATGGGCAACGACCCGAACCGCGAGGCCGCCGCCTGCGGGCACCCGGCGCTGGAAGGCAAAGACGAAACCCAGGACGCCGTCGAAGGCGACGGCTACGCCGCCCGCCATGACCCCTTCGTGTACTTCCACTCGGTGATCGACGACCAGCGCTACTGCGACGAACACGTGGTCGCGCTGGGCAGCACCAGCGGCGCGATGCCGGCCGGGGCGCTGAAGGGCGAGACCGGCCTGGCGACCGACCTGCGCAAGGCTGGAACCACGCCCAGCTTCTCGTTCATCACGCCCAACCTGTGCGAAGACGGTCACGACTACCCCTGCAAGAACGAGGCGAGCGGCGCCTCGGCGCTGGCGGACATCGACCGCTTCCTGGAAGCGTGGGTGCCGAAGATCACGAGCTCGCCCGCGTTTCGCAAGAACGGCCTGCTGGAGATCACCTTCGACGAGTCCGACGGGGCGCAGTCGGACTCGAGCTCGTGCTGCGAAGAGAAGCCCGGGCCGGCCTCGCCGCTGCCGGGAATCACGGGACCCGGCGGCGGGCGCATCGGCGCGGTGCTGATCTCGCCGTTCATCAAGCCCGGCACGCTCACCACGACGCCGTTCAACCACTACTCCTCGCTCGCCAGCTTCGAGTCGCTGCTCGGTCTGCCCCGGCTCGCGTTCGCGGCGAGCGTGTCGAGCACGTTCGCTGCTGACGTGTTCACCGCCGCGCGCTAGGCGTCCCGCCAGCCGCACCGGGCGACTCTCGCGACGCGAGCGCCTGTTAGCGGCGCGCGACCGCCGCCCGTAGCCCAGCACGCACGCCGAACCGCGCGAGCGCCGAGGGGTAGCGCTCGGCCGCGGCGATCGTCTGCTCGAGGGCGGCCGCGAAGCGTCTGATCTCCTGCTCCTCGATGCACAGCGCGGGTAGCGCCTTGATCACGTTCATGTGATGCCCCGCCACCTGGCAGAAGATGCGGTGCTCGTGAAACAGGGGCACAGTGACGAGCTGCGAGAACAGCCCCGGCTGGCGGCGCTCGACCGTCTCCCACAGCCGCCGCGCGCTCGCGCCGGCGGGCGGCCCGAACTCGATCGCCCACATCAGGCCCAGCCCGCGCACGTCCCTGACGACCTCGAAGCGCTCCACCAGCGGCCGTGTCAGCTCGAGCAGCAGCGCACCCATCCGCTGTGCACGGCTCACCAGGCCCTCTCGGTCGAGCACGCGCAGCGTGGCCAGCGCGCAGGCGGCCGCCAGATCGTTGCCGCCGAACGTCGAGCCGTGGCGCACGGCGCGCTCCATGCCGTCGAAGACCTTGTCGAAGGCCGCACGCGAGACGAGCAGCGCGCCGATCGGCACGAACCCGCCAGACAGCGCCTTGGCGACGCAGATCATGTCCGGCTCGAGGTCCCAGTGCTCGAGCGCCAGGAACCGCCCGGTGCGCCCGATGCCGGTCTGCACCTCGTCGCACACAAACAACGCGCCGGCTTCGCGACACATTCGCTGCGCGGCCGCGAGATACCCGTCCGGCGGCAGGTTGACGCCCTTGCCCTGGATCGGCTCGACGACGAACGCGGCCACGTCCCCCCGAGCGAGCTGGCGCGCGAGCGCCTCCTGATCGCCGAAGCCGACCTCCTCGCAGTCGGGCAGCAGCGGCCCGAAGCCGTCGCGGAACTCGGCGCCGCCGTTGAGCGACAGCGCGCCGAGCGTGAGCCCGTGGAACGCGTGATCGGCGTACAGCACGCGTGGCCTAGCGGTCGCAGCGCGTGCCACCTTGATCGCCGCCTCCACGGCCTCCGTGCCGGTGTTCGCGGGCACCATCGCCGCCACGCTGCCGGGCGCGCGAGCGAGTAGCTGCTCGGCGAGCACGCCGCTCAGCAGCGTCACCCCCAGCTGCGGCAGGTTCCCCGTTCGCGCCGCCGTCAGCTGCTCGATCGCCGCGACCAGCTCCGGGTGGTTGCGCCCGATCGCGAACACGCCATAACCCCCGAATAGATCGAGGTAGCGCTCGCCGTCGGCGTCGATCAGGTGCGCGCCCTCCCCCCGCTCCACACCTTGTCGAAACCGAGCGTGCGTAGGATCCGCCCCATCTGCGGGTTCAGATAGCGGTCGTTGAGCGCCAGCTCCTCGCCGCTTCGCCGCTCGAGGATCTCCTGTACGCTCGGTGGAGGCTTGCTGGACACTGCGCTGAGCGTATCTCCCGCGAGCGGAATCCCGTCCCGGGGTTTAGCCCTCGGCAAAACGGGGTAGCATTATTGGCACTGGTCCGTCTGGACCGCAGGGGTATCTGGGCCGTATAGGTACCAGCACGAGCAGGAAGGAGTCGAAAGATGCCTTCATTGGCCGTAAACAAACGCTCGACGAGCAACGCGGGGAGCTTCGGCAAGGATCCGCAGCACTTGTTCGTCCGCTGGCAGGAGCACGGCGACCCGGTCGCGCGCGAGGCGTTGGTGCGGCAGTACATGCCGCTGGTGCGCACCCTCGCCCGGCGTTACGGCCGCTCCTCCGAGCCGTTCGAGGACCTGCTTCAGGTCGCCTCGCTGGGGTTGCTGAAGGCCATGGACCGCTATGACGCCGAGCGCGGACACCCGTTTGCGTCGTTCGCCGTGCCCACGATCCTTGGCGAGATGCGTCGTTATTTCCGCGACTCGGGGTGGGCGGTGCACGTTCCGCGTGGCGCGCAGGAACGCGCGCTGAAGGTGCGCTCCGCGCAGGAGCGCCTGTCCAACCAGCATGGACGTGCGCCGACCGTCAACCAGCTCGCGGAGTACCTCGAGTACGACACGGAGGACGTGATCGACGCGCTGCAAGCGGTCGAGGCCTACGAAACGCTGTCGCTCGATGCCCCCCGTCCACGGGCTGATGGCGAGGTTGTGCCCTACGGCGCGACCTTCGGCGAGAACGACGAGCGCTACGAGCTGGTCGAGCTGGACGCGACGGTCACGGCGGTGCTCAAACGCGTTCCCGCCCGTGAGCGGCTGATCCTGCGTATGCGTTTCGTCGAAGACCTCACGCAGACGGAGATCGCCGAGCGTATCGGCCTGTCGCAGATGCAGGTCTCGCGACTGCTGCGCCGTTCGCTCGAGCAGCTGCGCACGCTCGCACACGCGGGCTGACTGAGGGCGTCGCGCTGCTGCTGTCCGATGGCCAGCGCTCCGCACGTCTGCCTGAATCTCTCCAACAGACCCGAGAACGTGCTGGTTGTCAGGCAGGCGCTGACGGGCGTCGGCGAGTGCCTGGGCCTGAACGCGCTCGAGAGCAATGACCTCAACACCGCCGTCAGCGAGGCGTGCAACAACGTCGTGATGCACGCCTATGAGGGCGGCGAGGGACCAATGGAGGTCGACGTGTATGCGCTGCCCGACGGCGTATGCGTGGTGGTGCGCGACCGCGGCCGCGGCCTCGACAGCTACCGAGAAGGCATCGAGGAGGACCGCCCCGGGTTGGGAATACCGGTGATCCAGGCGCTCACGCGGGAGGTGCAGCTGAGTGAGCTCGCGGAGGGCGGCACCGAGGTCCGGATGGAGTTCGCCGCGCCCGATGCCAGAGCGCTCGAGCCGATGATCGACGGCAGCGCGCCTCCCGCTTCGGGCGCCTACCCTGGCCCTGGGCGCACAGGCGACGGTGACGAGCCGGGTGCGGTGGTGAGCTTGAACCTGGCGCCCGACCCGATCGCCAGGGCGGTGCTGCCGAGGGTGCTCACTACGCTTGCGGCACGCGCGCACTTCTCGACCGACCGCATCTCGGATGTCCAACTCGTGGCCGACGTGCTGGCGCGCAACGCCGGCGAATCGGTCGACGGCAGCCACCTCGGGATCCGCATCCGCCTGGCTCCCCGCAACCTCGCGGTGCGCATCGGGCCGTTGCACGCCGGTCGGGGCGAAAGCGTGATGTCAGCCGCCGCGGACGGCCTGGCCCCGATCGTCGAGCGCTTGACCGACGCCACGCGGGTCGTGTCCAGCGAGGCCGGCGAGACGCTCGAGCTTCAGCTGGTCGACCGGCGCTAGCGCCACGCTCAGCGCAGCGCGAGCTTCAGCGTGGAGAGGTTGTGCCCGGAGCGTGGCGTGAAGCCGATCCGCAGCTGCAACCCACGCGCGTGCTTGCGCCTCAGCGCCCTGGCGCTCCAGCGGCATGGCTGATCTTGACGTTGCCGGCTTTTCGCACGTGCACGATCTCGCGTCGCATGCCCTGGGCTGTGATGCTCAGGCGCCCGCTTCCGGCGCCCACACGGTGACCACCAGCCGCGAGCCGCGCACCCTGTGGGAGATCATTGATTGGGCAGTTGCTGACGGCGATGCGCGTGCCCTGCGTGATCTTGGCTCCGCTCTGGGCGATGATCGTGGTGGGCGCGACGAGGTTGGCAGCGCACAGGCGACCCTCGCTGGCGAGCGCCGAGTTCGGTCCGATCGGGAGCTTCACGCTCACGCTGGAGACCGGGACGTCGGGCAGGGCTTCGAAGGTGGACGTGGTGACGCTCGAGCGGGCAATGTGCGTGTGACCGACGAGCACCACCTGTACCCCGTCGCCGTCCAGGATCAGGTCGAGATCCGGGAACGCTTCGGCGCCGTGGGAGACGAAGTAGGCCGAGCCTGTGAGGCGACCCGGGAGCACCGGCGTGCTGGCGATCACTTCGCCGACCTTGGCCGTGGGTTTGCACCCGCCAGGAGCAGGCCCGTCTTCGAATTCCGCCGCCGTGCACGCTTTCTGAAGCGTCGACAAACGAGCCACGAGCTGCTTGGGCAACTGCATCTGGAGCGTCGCGGATGTTCGCCTGCCCGGCGGGCTGGGTCAGCTTCACTTCGATGCTCGCTCCCTGCGGGCGCGTCAGTTTGGCGCCGGTGGTGCTCGCTGAGTAGGAGGGTTGGAACGCGAGCGCGTTGCATCCGCCGACCTGGAACGCGCTCGAAAGGCTCTGCGCCGCGCTGAAGCTGGAGGTCAGCGTCGATTCGGTGGCGAGCGCACCGCAGCTGGTCGGGTTGTACAGGAAGTTCGCGCGATTCACGGTCACGCTTATGTTCCGCAGACGCAGGGGAACGCCGCCCACGATCCTGGGCAGCGTGCTCGTGGCGACGACGCGCCCGCTGTACGGTTCCACGTCGAGCGTGGCGCGCGCGATGACCGTGCCGAGGTTGAACGGCCCGGCGACGGCCGGCACCGCGACAGACAGCCCGTAGGGCGCGCCCGCGTATGGGCCGGTCAGGAACACGGGACCGCTGAACGTGTACGGGTTGGGGCCCGCGCCGGCGCTCACGGTCGCCGTGCCGATCTGGCTCGCCGCTGGGCATGTGCCCGCGCCTGCCTGCGGTTCGCCGCAGAGCGTGATCTCCGGTATCGCGCCGACGAGACCGGCGGGCAGCACCGTCCTCACCTGGGAGAGGTACTGCTCGCCATCGTTGCGGGTGAGGTCGAGCGTGTAGGAGGTATCGGCATGTGCGCCGGCGGCGGCGGGCGCATCTGAAGCGCTCTGGGACAGGGCGAACGGCAGCGGCGAGGGGCAGCCTGAGGTCACGAACGTGCTCGCTGGTGTAGCCGCGGCGAGCCCCGTGTAGGGGGTGAACAGCGACTGCGCAGGCGCGCCGCCGCACACGAGCGGGTTCGCGAGCGTGCCGTCTTCTCCACCCTTGGCCTTGAGCGTGAGCTTGCTGAACGTGAGCTGCGGGTTTTTCAGGAACGTCACTTCCAGCCTGCCCGTTTCCGGATTGGGCGAGACCAGGCCTTCCAGGCGTACGGCTACTCCGTGGTTGCTCTCGGCGTCGAGGTAGATCGTGTAGGGCGGGTGCGTGATCGGGCCGCCGGCGGGGTCGCCGAGGTACAGCTTGCCCGCGAGCGGTGTGGGCAGGTCGCTTTCGATCGTGACTTCTCCGACCTGTGAGCCGGCGGGACAGGTGACAGGAGCTTCGCTTCCGATCGCGATCTGGGCGGGGCTGCACGCTTCGAGCCCGTGCGCCGCTGACGGGTTCAGGGTGAGGCCTTCGGGCAGGGTCACGTGGGCGTCGGCGATGTCTGCGGTGTCGAGTTGTGTGGCAGCGGCTCGCTGTGGCTCTTCGACGGTCGTGAGGGCCCCGTCGGGCTGGTCGGATGCAGCCGTTTCCGGGCTGACCGCGAGCGTGGGGCCGAACGGGTCGTTGGCGCAGCCTTCGACTCCGAGCGGAGGGTTGGTGGAGGCCGTGGAGACCTGGCCTTCCCATGATTCGACTTCGAGATAGTTGGTCTCGACGCTGGAACACGCCGTGGGGTTCGTGAGATAGTCGCCGGCGCCAGCGGTGCCGAAGAAGATCAGCTTCGATTCCAGCGTCACGAGCCCGGTCTTGATTCCTTTGATTTCGCCTTCTCTGGGGACGTTGTTGATTTCGAACCACTCGTGATAGTCGCCGGAGGGGATGCCGCGTTCTTCGAGGACCTTTTCGCGGTGCCAGCTGACGTGGCCGATGAGGAACAGGCGCTGCTTGGCTTCGCCGAAGTAGATGCCAAAGTCCTGCGCGGTGCCGGCGGGCTGCTCGAGGTTGAACACCGCGGCTTCGGTATCGACGTCGATGCCGAGGATGGTGGCGAAGATCACGGCCTTGTTGGTGCCCACCCGCGAGCCCGCGTACGTGGGGTTGGTTTCGCAGTTGTCCTTGCCTTCAGTCGTTTCCTTGGCTTCGAATTCTTCGACGGTGCATTGCGGCGTGGCCTGCGGGTCGGCGGCGAGTCCCGGCGGCACGTCTACGCGGACGCGCCTGACGGCGCCTTCCGGTTCGGACTGTTTGAGCAGCCCCACTTCCCGCGAGTTGACTTCGAACGTGGTGATCCCGAAGGGCGGATGGCCGGCCGACTGGGTGTACGCTTCGCTGTGGTCTTTCTGGACGCTCGCGTACGTGCAGGTTTCGGTGTTGCATGTGCCGGCTTCCCAGTTCTTGGCCTGGACGCCGAACGCGGCCTGTGCAGTCGCGGGCAGCGTCACGAGCAGGCCGGCCACGATCGCGGCAGCCAGCCCCCCGCGCGCAAGCTCCGCGCGTCGTCCCTGCCTCATGCTCGCTCCTTCGCATCAAAGATTGGGGGGCGGAAAGATTGGGGGGGCGGCACACCGGCAGGCAAGTTGACGATTCAAGCCCAGTGCCGGTATGCCGCCCAGTCACCCCTCTGGGGCGACAACCGCCGGGGGACGCGGCTGCCGCCCGCGGGTATGACGCTGCACTGTGGATATGCCCCCTGGCTCCTCGGCCTAAACATGCGCAGGCGAAAGATCGCCGAGCAGCTGCGGGCGCGCCAAACACGAGCGCGGCTGCGCTGTCCAAACGTTTGACCCCCGTGGATCCGGGCAAACCACGATCTAGCGTTGACATGTCGTGTGAGCCATTGATTCCCGTAGGCAGCTTGATTGGGCGTCGTTCGCGCGGCGACGCACACGCTCGCGTCGCGATACCGAAGAGCGCGTTCCGTCACGAGGCGCTGTTCTACGAGGACGGCGATCACGGCTTCGTGGACGGGACGCTCGAGCTCGTGAGGGACGCGCTCGAGCGCGAAGCGGGCGTGCTCGTCACGGTGGGCGGGGAGCGGGCCGCAGCGCTGCGCGAGGCACTGGCCGCCGACGCGCGGCAGGTGCACTTTGCGGACATGCGCAGGCTCGGGCGCAACCCGGCGCGGATCATCCCTCAATGGCGGGACTTCGTACGTGAGCACACCCTCGGCGAGGAGGGCGCCGCATTGGCCATCGGCGAACCTGTGTGGCGCGGGCGCGGCGCGGCGGAGCTCGAGGAGTGCGAGCGCCACGAGGCGCTGGTCAACCTCGCGTTCAACGATGGCCCGGGCTGGCACCTGCTGTGCCCCTATGACCTCGACGGTCTCGACGACGCGGTGATCGATGCGGCCAAGCTGGCTCACCCACTCTTTGCTCGCGGTGCGGAGCATGACCTCAACGAGCGCTACGCGTGCGCGCACAAGCCAGCTCGACCGTTCGCCGGCGCGCTGCCTGCGCCGCGGGCGCCCGTCAGCGAGTTGACGTTCGCGCTCGACGGTCTTTCGAGCGTGCGTCACGCAGTGAGCGGATGGGCGAGCGAGCAGGCGCTCGACCAGGAGCGCGTCGAAGAGCTCGTGCTCGCGGTCGACGAGCTGGCGGCGAACAGCATCCGCCATGGCGGTGGCGCGGGGACGCTGCGCTACTGGCGCGAGGACGCCGTGCTGATGTGCGAGGTGCGCGACGCCGGTTGGCTCCACGCGCCGCTCGTCGGGCGCATCCGACCGGCGGTGGATGCGCGCGGCGGGCGCGGTGTCTGGCTCGCGAACCAGCTATGCGATCTGGTGCAGATCCGCTCGTCGCACGCGGGCAGCGTGGTGCGCGTGCACATGTCGCTGGACTAGTAGCCGGCTCTCAGGCGAGCACGCCGTCGGCGGCCGCGATCGTCGGCAGGTGGTCGGCCACACCGGTCACGCTCAGCAGCCGGCGGACCTGCTGGGAGCCTGGCGTGACCGCGAACGCCTGGCCGCGCCCGCGGCAGCGCTCGAGCGCCGCGAGGATCACGCGCAGTCCCGTCGAGTCGATGAACTGGAGTCCCTGGAGGTCGAGCACGACGATCTTGGCAGTGCTGAGCTGCTCGCCGTCGATCGCCTGCTGAAGAGCCTCGGCGCTGGCCATATCGAGTTCGCCGGCGAGCTCGAGGATTACGCGCCCAGGCACGTCCCGCACATGGATCTGTAGCTGATCGCCTACCCCCACGTTGCGGATTTTATCGGAGAACCGGCGATCCGCCTCAGGCTGCCCTGCGCGGGCTCGCCGCGCTCGCCCCCGCTCGCGTGAGGCGCACGGCCAGCATCGCGATGTCGTCGTGCAGCCTGCCCTGCGCCTGTTGCACCGCACCCCGCTCGAGGTGCTCGAGCATCCTCGCCAGCGTCGGCTGCGCGCTGGCCGCGCGCAGCTCCAACCGACGCAGCTCGTCGGGCAGCAGCACTGCGCGGCCGGCCTCCGGCAGCCCGTCCGTGTACAGCAGCAGGGTCTCGCCGGGGGCCAGCTCCAGCTCGACCTCATGCAGGTCGATCGGGTCGAGCACGCCCAGCAGCGTTCCCGTGGTGCCCACCGTGCGGCTCTCGCCGTCGGCGCCGATCAGCAGCGGCAGCGGGTGACCGGCGAGCGTGACGGTCAGCCGCGCGCTCGCGAGCTGCGGTTCGAGCGTGACCAGGCAGACCGTGCACAGGTCGGCACCAGGCGGCTGGCGACGCAGCGCCTTGTGCAGCGTTCCCAGCATCGCGGTCGGGGTCTGGCCGAGCATCGCCGCAGTGCGCAGCGTGTGGCGCGCGAGCGCAGTGACCGCCGCCGCCCGCGGTCCCTTGCCGCAGACGTCACCGATCACCAGAAGCCAGCGTCGCGCGCCGTAGGCGAGCACGTCGTAGAAGTCGCCGCCGACGTCGTTGAGCTCCCCGGCGGCGCGGTACAGCGACCCGAGCTCGATACCCGGGATCTCCGGCAGCGACTCCGGCAGCAGCGCGGCCTCGAGCATGTTGGCGATGCGCGTGCGCTCGGTGTACAGGCGCGCGCTTTCCACCGCCGTGCCGGCGCGGCGCCCGAGTCGCACGGCGAGATCGAGATCCGCCTGCGTCAGGCGACGACCGGACTCCGAGGAGATGAGCGTGATCGCGCCGAGCGTGCGTGACGGGGCCGCCAGCGGCACGATGATCACCGCCCTGGCCTCGATCGCCTGAAGCAGCTCGAGGTGCGCGCTGTCGCGCGCGTAGGCGGCCAACGCGTCGGGGTCTATATCGGCGTACAGACGCGCGCGTCCGCTACGGATGACCTCGGGCACGCCCAGCGCGTCCTGCGGCTGCGGGTGGTATCCGTGCTCGATCTGCTCGGCCAGCTCGAGCTTGTGGGGATCGCCGTGGTGAACCGCCACGCGCTCGATCTCCCCCCTCTCATCGAGGACGTCGACCGCGCACCAGTCGGCGATCTGCGGCACCGCAAGCCGCGCGACCCGTTGCAGCGTCTCGGCGTAGTCCATCGAGGAGGCGAGCACGGTGCTGGCCTGCGCCATGAAGCCTTCCGCCAGCTGTACGCGCTTGACCTGCGTGATGTTCTCGAACACGTTGACCGCATAGCGCGTGCGACCGCTGTCGGGGTCCACCACGGCCGAGGAGCGCGCGATCAGCCACCGCTCCTCGCCGGTGGCGCGGACGATGTTCCTGACGAGCAGCGGCTCGGGCTGCTCGCCGGCGAACACGCGCCTGCTGGGCATGTCCTCCAGGCCGAGCTCGCGGCCGTGCTCGTCCTGGACGATGAAGCGCGGCATCACGGTCCCGGGCGCTGCGCTGGTCAGCTCGAGCGGCGAGCTCACGCCGAGCAGCTCGGCCGCGGCCTGGTTGGCGAACACCATGTGGCCTGTCTCGTCGGTCAGCGTGATCGCCTCGGCGAGGTTGACGAGCGTCGCCTCCAGGCGCCGCTCGACACTGCTGACCTCAGCGAACAGGCGCGCGTTGTCGATCGCCATCGCGGCGCGTCGCGCGAGCTCGCACGCGAGATCGAGGTCGGACTGCCGGTAGGGCTCGCTGTCGCCCAGGCGCAGCACCGACAGCGCGCCGAGCGTGCGCCCACGCGCGCGCAAGGGCGCGACGGCCGCCGAGCGATAGCGGTGCTCGATCATGAAGCGCGCGTGCTCTGACCCCTCCGCGAACGAGCGCAGCAGGTCGCTGGTCATCTCCGCGCGCAGCTCGGGCTCGCCGCTGCGGATCACGCGCGCGACGGGATGTGCCCCCTCGGGATCGAGCGGATAGCTCCTGCGCATCGCTTCCAGTGCCGGCGCCACCGCGGGATCCGCGGAGGCGACCGCCACCTCCTGGATCGCGCCGTCCTCGTCCAGTAGGTCGATCGCGCACAGGTCCGCCAAGCGCGGCACCGTCAGGCGCGCCACCTGCTGCATCGTCGTCGCGGGCTCGAGCGACGTCGACAGCACCGAGCCGGCCTCGACCAACAACTCCACGGCGACGTCCTGCGCCGGCAGCGACCGCTCAGCCACCGTGCGAGGTTACCAGCGCTAGGGCGGCGAAGGCTCACGTCCGGCGTCGCGCTGCGCCTGTGCCGAGGCGGCGGCAGTGGCGACGTCACCGGGATAGGTGTGGCGGGCGCGCAGCAGGAACGCGCCGGCCGCCGCGAGCGACACGAGCATGATCAGGAACGTGACCTCGAGCCCGGTGGCGGTCGACGCGGAGATGCTCGAGGGGTGCGTACCGATCGGCGCCTGCGCGGGCACGATGCCGGCCACCAGGTCCGCGAGCCCACCGAACGCGAGCGGCGCGAGCGCCTGCGTGAGCGATCGCGCGAGCGTGCGGGTCGCCTCCGCGCGTCCCCACAGACCCGCAGGCATGACGTCCAGCCTGGCGGCGTCGAGCGGCGGGTTGGCCGCGGAGATCAAGGCGGTTCCGCCCAGGTCGAACCACAGCGCGCGGGAGAGATGGCTCGCGAGCACGCCGGGCACCAGCAGCGCCGCCGCACCCAGATAACAAGCGGCCGGCACCACGATGCGTGCGTTCAGCACGCCGTTGCGCAGCATCAGGTCGGTCAGCCGGCCGCTCACCAGCGTTCCGAGCAGCGCGCCGATCACGAGCGTCGCCACCACGAGCTCTGCGCTCGCCTGGCCGGTGTGGTAGTGGCCACGGATGAACAGCAGCACGAACGTCTGCAAGCCGGAGAAGAAGAAGTAGCCGAGCGAGGAGCTGATCACGAGCAGCGCGTAGCTGGGGATCGAGAGCACGTAGCGGACCGCGTCGGCGATGCCCATCGCCCGCGGGTCCTGTGTCAGCACCAGCCGTGGGTCGGCCTGCACGCCGCGCCGTTCGACCTCTCTGACGGCGGCCTCCTCCTGCGAGGGCTGCTGCTCCTGCGTTGCGGTGCCGTCGCCGGCCTGCTGCGACATGCCCGCCTCGGCGTCGGAGGGCGCGTCCACGCGATACTCAGACCACGGCAGGTCCCCGAATCCCACGGCGCCGCGCGCGAGCCTGCTGGCACCGCCGCGCGCGGGCTCGGGAACGGTCCGCCACAGCGAGCGTGCCAGCCACAGGCCCGGCACGGCGAGCACCATGAAGGCGGCGCGCCATGAGATCAGGCTGGCGAGCGTGCCGCCGACGATGAAGCCGGCTGCTGAGCCTGCGATCTCGCCGCCGAGGATGTACGCGTAGACGCGGCCGCGTTCGGTCGCGGGGAAGTAGTCGCCGGTCAACGACGCGATCGCGGGCCCGGCGGTCGCGGTCACGACGCCGAGCGCCAGCCGCGTGAGTAGCAGATCGCCGTAGCTGCCCGCGAGCCCGCTGACAAACGACGCTACGCTCCACAGCGCCACGCTGATCGACAGCAGCGGCATGCGCTTGACGTGGTCCACGAGCACGCCGACCGGGAGCACGAACACGGCCCCGACCAGCAGCGCAACCGAGCTCAGCAGGCCGATCTCGGCGTTGCCGATGTGCAAGGAGTGCTCGAGCTGGGGCGCGACCGCTCCGACCGTTGCGGCGTCCGCGCCGCTCAGCCCGAGCACGGCGCCGAACATCAGGATCACGTGCGCGCGGGCGGGGCCCCCGACGACCTCGACGACGTGTCCGCGCGCGAGCACGGCACCGCGCCGCGCGAGGCGCCGCCCGGCGGACGCGGCGCGTGCAGCGACTTCGGCAGGCGTCATCGCTATGCGCCTTGCGCGGTTGGCCCGGTGTGCTTCACACCGGGGCAGTATGAGGACGGGAGGCGAAAGCGTCGGCCGCTCGCGCGTGATCGGAAGCTACTCCGTTTTGGCGTCCGCCGAAGCGGGGTAGGTGAGCACCCTGGAGCACACAACCCCGACCGCGACCAGACCTGGCAAGCGGGCAGGGCACGTGGCGGGCGTCGCGACCGCGACGCTCGCGGCGCTCGCCACGTGCCCCGCCCAGCAGCCTGGCGCGAGCGCCCGCCCATCAACCTGCCACGAGCGCCCTCGCTATGCCGCCGAGCGACTGAGGCGATCGTGGCTGCGCAGGCGCGGCTGCGAGCGCGCCGGGCGCAGCAACCTCGGCATCGGCGGGGGCAGTGGCCCGACCTTCAGGCCGCGGCTACTGCGGCACTCTTGCGTCTCCGTTTCGCCGGCGGTTACCAGCGCCCGTACCAGCGGCGGCGACCCACTCCTGCGTCCGCCCCGCCGACGAGAAAGCCCAGTAGCCACAGCCCAACTGCGATCAGCAATACCCACCACAGCAGGTGTGCGGCGAAGCCGACGCCGCCGAGGACCGCCACAAGCAACAGCAACACGATCAGCGCAACCATCACACGCCTCCCTTGTTGACGAATCAGCTCAAATCAGCTGCTCTGCCGTTCGCTCTGAACGGCTCGTGCGCTTAGCTACCCCGGCTCGCGGGTGGCGTAAACGGACGGCGCCTCGGCGTCTGGGCGTGCCGCGTCAGGCGAGGGCCTGCACCGCGGGCTCGCCCGTCACGCGAGCGGCCGCTGTGGCCGCGCGATCGGCGGCGCTCGGCGATGGCTGCTTGCGAGCGGAGAACTCGACTGCGTCGTCGAGCGGGCCGCGCTTGAGCAGCCGCACGTCCTTGAGGTAGTTCTGGTGAAGTCGCCACGGCGGGCTCGCTCCCTGTTTGGGCAGCGCGTCGACCGAGCGCAGCACGTATCCCGACTTCAGGTCGAGGATCGGCTCTCTCGCCAGCTCGGCGGTCGGGGGTTCGGGCGTGCACGCCACCAGGTCCCGGCCGTCCATGTGCGCGAGCACGCGGCACACGTACGCGGCGACGAGGTCCGCCTTGAGCGTCCAGGACGCGTTCGTGTAGCCAAGCGTGAGCGACAGGTTGGGGACGCCGCACAGCATCATGCCCTTGTAGGCGACCGTGCTCGCGAGGTCCACTTTCGAGCCGTCGAGCGCGAGCTCTATGCCGCCGAGCGCCAGCATGTTCAGGCCGGTGGCGGTGACGATCACGTCGGCCGGCAGCTCGCGCCCACCGGTGAGCTCGACGCCGGTCGCTGTGAACGTCTCGATCTTGCCTGTCTCGATCGAGGCGCTGCCATCGCGGATCGCCCTGAACAGGTCTCCGTCGGGGACCAGGCACACGCGCTGGTCCCACGGGTTGTAGCTGGGGCGAAGGTGGGTGTCGAGGTCGTAGCCGCGCGGCAGCTGCTTGGCCGCGAGCCTGCGAAAGAAGCGGCTCATGATTCGCGGGGCTTTGCGGCACAGCTGGAAGTTGAGCATCGTCCGCAGCACGTTCTTCCACCTCACCAGCGTGTAGGCGCTGTCCGCGCGGAGCCTGCTCTGGAGCCTGGCGGCGAGCGGGTCGTGCGCGGGGATCGACACGATGTAGCTCGGCGAGCGCTGGAGCATGGTGACGTGCTCGGCGCTCTCGGCGAGCGCAGGCACGAGCGTCACCGCCGTCGCGCCGCTGCCGATCACGACGACCCGCTTGCCCGCCCAGTCGAGCTCCTGCGGCCAGCGCTGCGGGTGGACGATCTCTCCAGCGAACCGCTCGCTGCCGGCGAACACGGGGCTGTATCCCTCGTCGTAGCGGTAGTAGCCCGTGCAGCAGTACAGCCAGTTGCAGGTCATGCGGACGGTCTCTCCGGTCTGGCGGCGTTCGACCTCGACCGTCCAGCGCGCGTCGGCGCTGGACCAGTCCGCGCGCAGCGCGCGGTGCCCGAGCTGGATGCTCTGCTCGAGCTCGTGCTCGCTGGCGGTGTCGCGGATGTACTCGAGGATCGAGGCACCGTCGGCCATCGCCCTCGATCGCCGCCACGGGCGAAACGAGTAGCCGAGCGTGAACATGTCCGAGTCCGAGCGGATGCCGGGGTAGCGGAACAGGTCCCAGGTGCCCCCCGTGGCGTCACGCATCTCGAGGATCGCGAGCGTCTTTCCAGGAAAGCGCCTGCGGATGTGGCAGGCGGCGCCGATCCCGGACAGCCCGGCACCGACGATCAGCACGTCCACATGTGCGGGCTGCATCTCCCCCGCACGCTAGCAGCGGGCAGAGGCTCGAAGGTTGAGCGGCAGCCGAACGGGTAGCTGATAGGCATGACCACCGGGGGATCGATAATCCTGATCGCGGTGGGCGCGATTCTGCGCTACGCGGTGACAGCGTCCGTGTCTGGCATCTCGATCCAGACGATCGGCCTGATCCTGATGATCGCCGGCATCGCCTCGCTCGTGCTCTCGCTGTTGTACATGCTCGCGTGGAGTCCGCGCCGTGGTGTGACGCGCGATCGCGTGGTCGAACGCGAACCCTACGAAGACCCTGTGGCTCGCTGATCGGCGACGGTCGCTGCCCGGCCGGGGCGCCACACGCTCGCACGCGCGGCACTCAGCCGGATAGTCTGACGCGGTGGCCGATGAGCCCCCCGAGCTCGCGGGCGTCCGACACGACTACGTGGACGCCGGCAGCCTGCGCACCCATGTTGCCCTAGCGGGCGCCGAGGACGCACCGCCGCTGTTGCTGGTCCACGGCTGGCCGCAGAACTGGTGGGACTGGCGCTTTGTGATCGGGCCGCTGGCCGAGCGCTTCAGGGTGATCGCACCGGACCTGCGCGGCCACGGCTGGAGTGCGGCGCTCGCGAGCGGCTACGACAAGGAACAGCTGGCTTCGGACCTGCTCGGGCTGCTCGACGCGCTGGAGATCGAGCGCGTGACGTGGATCGGGCACGACTGGGGCGGCTGGGCCGGCTTCCTGGCGGCACTGCGCGCACCCGAGCGCTTCGAGCGGATGCTGGCCGTGTGCATCCCCCACCTGTGGTCGAAGCCCGATCTGCGCAAATCAGCGGTGGTGTTGAGTTACCAGGGCCCGATCAGCCTTCCTCTCGCCGGCACGCGCTTGGCCGACCGCATGGTGCGCGCGGTCCTGCAAGCCGGGCGTGGACCCGACCGGCTCGAGCATGCGGACGTGGACATCTTCGCCGAGCACATCCCCCCGGCCGTGACGGTGGCGATGTACCGCACGTTCCTGACACGCGAGATCGTGCCGCTGGCCAGAGGCCGCTACGCGGACGCGGTTCTGGAGGTGCCAACCACGCTGATGCTCGGTGGCGCAGACGCGGTCACGCGCGGGACGCCCACGGGACCGGTCGAGGGCCAACCCAAGCTACGCGTGGAGGTGCTCGATCGGGTCGCGCACTGGGTGCCCGAGCAGCGCCCACAGGCGATCATCGACTGGGCCGGGTAGCCAGCCGCACGATCGCCATGCCCTGCTAGTCGGTCGTGCGGCTTCGGTACAGATGGCTGGCCAGCGGCGCGAACACGGCGATCATGGCGAGACACCACAGCAGCGATGCGAGCACGGGGTGCTGCATCGGCCATGCGTGGATGCTGGCCGAGGGGTTGGGGTTGGCGAACAGTTCGCGCGCCGCGGCGGTGACCGCGCTGACCGGGTTCCAGTCGGCGATCGTGCGCAGCAGCGCGGGCATGTGCTCGGTGGGCACCAGCGCGTTGGAGACGATCGCCAGCGGGAACACGATCACCAGGCCGGTGCTCTGCGCGGACTCGGGGCTCTTGCTGAGGATGCCCAGGCACGCGCAGCCCCACGAGAGGGCGTAGCTGAACAGCAGGAAGATGCCGAAGCCACCAAGCGTGGAGAGGGCGCTGCCTTCGGGACGCCACCCGACGAGCAGTCCGGTGGCGGCGACGAACGCCGAGCAGACGACCGCGGTCAGCAGATCGGCGAAGGTGCGCCCGACGAGCACCGCCGGTCGCCACATCGCGAGCGTGCGGAAGCGATCGATGACGCCGCTGCCGAGATCGTCGCTGAGCCCGACGGCGGCGCCCATCGAGGAGGTGGTGAGGTTCATCGCGAGCATCCCGGCGATCGCGAAGCTCGTATAGCTGCCGCCGCCTGGCAGCACGACGCCGGCGCCGAACACGTACACGAACAGCAGCGTGAACAGCACGGGCTGGACGGTGACGTCGGACAGCTGAAGCGGCTCGCGCGCGATGTGCACGAGGTTGCGTCCGGCGAGCACGGCGACGTCGCCGAGCCGCCTCATACCGCGACCTCGGCCGGGCGGTCGTCCTCCCGCGTCGGCGCGGGAGCATCTTCGGTCGGATGACCGGTGAGGGCGAAGAACACGTCGTCGAGCGACGGCTGGTGGACCTGCACGTCGTCGACGGTGATCCCCGCCTGATCGAGCGCGCGCACGACGGTCGTGGCGAGGCCGCTGATGCTGCGCACGGGCGCGCGCAGGCGCCGGCCGTCGTGGCTGACGTCGGCGGGAGCGGACAGGAACGGCGCGAGCGCTTGCGAGGCTCCGGGGTGGCGCTCGCTGAGCGTGACCTCGAGGCGCGCGCCGCCCGTCTGCGCCTTCAGCTCGGCGGCGGTTCCGCCGGCGATCACACGGCCGTGGTCGATCACGACGATGCGGTCGGCAAGCTCGTCGGCCTCGTCGAGGTACTGGGTGGTCAGCAGCAGCGTCACACCGTCGGCGACGAGCTCGCGGATCACGTCCCACATGCGCACCCTGCTGGTGGGGTCCAGGCCAGTGGTGGGCTCGTCCAGGAACAGCACCGGCGGGCGCGTCACGAGCCCGGCGGCGAGGTCCAGGCGCCGGCGCATCCCGCCTGAGTACTGCTTGAGGATGCGCTCCGCTGCATCGGCGAGGCCGAACTGGTCGAGCAGCTCCTGCGCTCGCGCACGCGCCTGCGCGCGTGCAAGGCCGCTCAGGCGCCCGATCATCACGAGGTTCTGGCGTCCGCTGAGGAGCTCGTCGAGCGTGGCGTCCTGCGCGGTCACGCCGATGCTGCGTCGTACGGCCTGCGCCTCGGAGACGACGTCGTGGCCGGCGACGCGCGCGGCGCCACCGTCGGGCAGCGTGAGCGTGGTCAGGATCCGCACAGCGGTCGTCTTGCCGGCGCCGTTGGGCCCGAGCACACCGAGGATCGCGCCGGACGGCACCTCGAGGTCTATCCCATCGAGCGCGACGGTCGCGCCAAAGCGCTTGCGCAGGCCGCGGGCTTCGATCATCAGCTGCGTCATGTATGCAATACTACAGCAACTGAAAAAATAATGCAACTGCATATTTTGATAGAGTTTGGTCGGCGATGGTGGACGAAGGGCGCGAGCAGGTCGAGCAGCTCGAGGACAGCAACCGCGCGGACGCTCCCCTGGTGGACGAGGGCGCGGACGAGTACCTGTCCGACGAGGCCCGGATCCACCGCCTGCTGACCGACGAGCTCGGCGCCGAGATGGCTGACGCGTTCGTCCTCGCTCGCGCGACGCAGGAGCGCTGGGAACGCCGGCGTCGGCCGAACGACGGCCTGCGTGAGCGCAAGAAGCGACGCACGCGCCAGCAGATCTCCGACGTGGCGACCGTGCTGTTCGTGATGCGCGGGTTCGACCATGTCACGGTCTCCCGGATCGCGGAGATCGTGGGCGTGTCGGAGAAGACGGTCTTCAACTACTTCCCCACGAAGGAGTCGCTGGTGTTCGACCGCACGGACGAGACGATCGAGCGGCTGATCCGTGCACTGCGCGAGCGCGCGCCGGATGAGTCGCCGACGAAGGCCGTGCTGCGCGCGCTCGGCGAGGACATGGACGACCTCGCCGACCTTCCCGAGGAGCTCTACGAGTTCCTCCAGCGGTTCGAGCGAATGATCGACGCGACGCCGTCGCTGCGAGCTGCATGGCTGGACCTGCAAAGCCGCCTGGTGGATGTTGCGACCGAGGAGCTGGCCGCGCTCGCGGACGTCGATCCGCGCGACCCCGAGCCGATGATCGCGGCGCGCGCGATCGTGGCCCTGAGCGACGTCGCCAACTCCTCGCGCATGCGTCACATCGAGCGCGGCCTGCGCGCCCAGGGCCTGCGCGAAGCGGTCCTCGCCGACCTCGACCGGGCGGCGAGGATGCTCGACGTGGGCCTGTGGTCGTTCAACCTGCTGACGCAGGGAGCGCGCACTCGCGAGCAGCTGCGCGAAGCTGCGGCCGCGGCGGACGACGCCCGTCGTCAGGTGCTCGACGCGCTCAGGCACGCGCGGGCGGCGTGGCGGGAGATCCACGGGCGCGAGCACTCCGAGCGCAGGCGCGAGCGCCGCGCCCGCCGGCAGCGCACGTAGTCCGCACAGCCGATCTTTACGGTCCCCTTAGCGAGCCCTGTATATGAACAGAGGCTCGTTCACGCCCGTGCGCGAAACGACCGATGGCGAGCGTCGTTGAGCACCACCCACAACCCACCAGCCCTCGATACCCCGAAGCCCTCGTTGGAGGTCCCATCCGCGTCGGCGAGCTCGCCGCGGTACTCGGCGCGCTCGGCGCTTGAACGCGTGCGCCCGCGACACGCGGCGCTGCTGTGCATTCTCGCGTTCTCGGCCGTCCTGAACACGTACAAGCTCGCCCAGAACGGCTACGCCAACACGTTCTACGCGGCGGCCGTCAAGTCGATGCTCGGCTCGCTGCACAACTTCGTGTACGTGTCCTTCGACCCGGGCGGCCTGATCACGATCGACAAGCCGCCGCTAGCGGTGTGGGTGCAGGTCGCCAGCGCGAAGCTTTTCGGCCTTTCGCCGCTCAGCCTGCTGCTGCCGGAGGCGATCATCTCCACGATTGCCGTGGCCGTCCTTTACCGGGTGATTGCGCCGCGCCTGGGAGCGCCGGCCGGGCTGCTGGCGGCGCTGGCGCTGGCGGTGTTCCCTTCGTTCGTGGCCGTCGCGCGCGACAACGGCGTCGACCCGCTGCTGATCCTGCTGCTGATCCTCGCGTGCGGCGCCGCGCTGAACGCGATCGAAGGCGGCAGCTGGCGCTGGCTGCTGGCGTGCGCGGTGCTCGTGGGGCTGGCCTTCAACACCAAGACGCTTGCCGCCTACCTGGTACTTCCGGGGATCGCGCTCGGCTACCTGCTTTGCGCGCCTGGCGCGGTGCGCCGGCGCGTCGCGCGACTGCTGGTAGCGGCCGTGACGGTCGGAGCGGTGTCGTTCTCGTGGATCGCGTTCGTGGAACTGACACCAGCCTCACAGCGGCCGTACGTGGGAAGCTCGACCAACAACACCGAGCTGGGCCTGACGTTCGACTACAACGGCCTGGGACGCGTCGAAGGCGAGACCGGCGGGCCGGGTCGCACGCCGGTGGCTCAGGGCGGTGGGCTGGACATCGTGCCGCGGGCACCCGCGCGGGTGCCGATCGCGGCGCGCGACATATCGCCATCACCAACGCCGAGGCCCTCGCGCTACCTACCCAACGGCAGGCTCGGTAGCCCGATCGTGTTCGGAGAGGCGACCGGCCCGTTGCGCTTGTTCGAGCACGGGCTCAACGGCCAGGGGGCGTGGCTGTTGCCGTTCGCGCTGCTCGGCCTGGTCGCGTTCGCGCTGCTGGCGTTCACCGGCGAGCGTGCGCTGCGCACGCGGCGCCTGGCGATACTGCTGGTGTTCGGCGGGTGGCTGCTGGTGGAGGTGGCGGTGCTGAGCTTCTCCAAGGGCATCGTCCACCCGTACTACGTGTCGGCGGTCGGACCGGGAGCGGCAGTGATGATCGCTGCGGGGGCCGTGGCGTTCACCTCGTTCGCGCGGCGGCGTCACTGGGGTCTGGTGTTGCTGCCGTGCGCGCTGGTCGGGTGTGTAGTCGCCCAGCTGGTGATCCTGCACGAACAGCAGTACATGCGCTGGTTCGCGCCGCTGCTGATCGCGCTGGTGCTCGTCGGGATGGCTCTGCTGGCGGCGCGGCGACTGGCGGTGAGCGCGATCGCGGTCTGCCTGACGGCCCTGCTGATAGCTCCCGCCGTGTATGCGACCACGACGTGGCTCGCGCCCGTGGAAGGCACCTTCCCCGCGGCCGGCCCGCACGAAGCGATCGGGGTCGGCAAGTACGGGCTCGTGCGCCCCGACGTTCCGCTCTATCGCTCGCTGACGCGCTACGTGTCAAACCACCACCCGGGAACCCGCTGGGCGCTCCTTACCGTCGCCTCGCCGACCGCCGCCGCGCTGGTCCTGTTCGGGCTGCGAGCCGCATCGGTGGCCGGCTACAGCGGGACCGACCCGGCACTCGACGGCCCGCAGCTCGCGCGCCTGGTCGCGCGCCACGAAGCGCGCTACGTGGTGCTCGGCGGCGCGTACGCCTCGCGCGGAGGCAACCTCGCGACGAAGGCCGTGTTGCGCGCGTGTCGGTTGGTGCCCCCCGCCTTCTGGCACGGCCCACCGCCGCAATCGGTCTACACGCTGGTGCTGTTCGACTGCGCCGGGCGCGAACGCCAGCTGTCCGGCCAGGTGGCGCAGCCGACGCCAACCCTGTCACCGATCCGTTCCCCGTCGACGCTGCGACCGCGCGTCTCGCTCACGCCGGTGTCAGCGCCGCGCAGCATCGCCCGGCGCGTCAGCTAGCCGTCCCAAGCGCCACCGGCGCGAGCGCGCATCAGCGGCTGCGGCTCAGCTCTGAGGCAGCTTGACCGGTCGCTGCACGCGCGCCGGCGCGGACGGCGGCGGCACGACCGGCCCGATGTCCCCGTCGGGCGCCTCGTCGAGATCGACGATCACGGGCGCGTGGTCGCTCGGTCGCGTACCCTTGCGCGCGTGGCGGTCGACCCACGCCGCACGTACCCTGTCCGCCACGCTGGCGCCGGCCAGGACGAGGTCGATTCGCATGCCGAGATCCTGATGGAACATCCCCGCGCGGTAGTCCCAATAGGTGTACACGCGCTCGCTGGGCCAGCGCTCCCGCACGACGTCGTGCAGGCCCAGCTCCTGGAGCTCCGCGAGCGCCGCGCGCTCGGGCGCGGTCACGTGTGTGTGCCCGACGTACGCCTGGGGGTCGAACACGTCGATGTCGGCGGGAGCGATGTTCATGTCCCCGCATACGATCGTGGAGTCCGAGTCGCTGAGCACCGCCTCGCGCAGCGAGGACAGCCACGCGAGCTTGTAGCGGTAGTGGTCGGAGCCCGGAGTGCGGCCGTTCGGGACGTACACGCAGTGCACGCGGATGCCGGCGCAGGTAGCGGACACAGCGCGCGCCTCCGGGCGCGCGCCGTCGGGCACGGGCGGGAAGCCCGGCGCCCCCGGCAGGCCGGCGATCACGTCTTCGATGCCCACGCGCGAGAGGATCGCCACGCCGTTCCACTGCGTTTCGCCGTGTAGCGCGAGCGCGTAGCCGCGCGCGGCGAGCTCCGCGCCGAGCAGCTGCTCGAACGCGTCATCGGCGAGCTTGGTCTCTTGAAGGCAGACGACGTCGGGCTGGCGCTGGTCGAGCCAGGGCAGCAACCGCGCGACCCGCTGCTTGACGGAGTTCACGTTCCAGCTGGCGACCCGCACGAGCGTACGGTAGCGGCGTGGCAGCGCCGCCTCCTTCGCCCGCGCGAGGTCAGCCGCTCTCGACGATCTGCTCGATTGGTCTAGGCGGGGGCTTCGGCGGGCAGCCCCACAAGCGCCGCGCTGCGCTCCCACAGGCCCTCGGCCAGCGTGTCGTCCTGCGCCTGTGCGCTGGGGGCCAGCACCTTCTCGTCCTGCACGTACTCGCCGTCAAGCCCCGCCGCCTGCTCGGACGTCGCGAGCCACACCAACGAACGCGCTCCGCGCTCGGGCGAACGGAACATGGGACCGCCGAGCGTGGTCAGGATCTTCCATATCCCGCCCTCGTTCTTGCCGAACCCGGTACGCACGACCCCGGGGTGAAAGCAGTTGGCGTGAAGCTCCGGCGCTCGCCTTGCGAGCTCGCGCGTGAACAGGACGTTGCACAGCTTGGAGGTACCGTAGACGCGCATCGCCGAGTAGCTGCGCGCGGACTGGAGGTCGTCGAGGTCCAGGAGCCCAGACTTGTGGGCATCCGACGCGGTTGTGACGACGCGTCCGCCGTCGAGGCGGTCACGCAGCAGGTTGCTGAGCAGGAACGGAGCGAGGTGATTCAGCGCGAAGGTCCGCTCCAAGCCCTCGGATGTCTCTTGTCGAGAGGCGAACAGCGCTCCCGCGTTGTTGGCGAGCACGTCGATCTGCTCGTAGCGCGCGCGAGCCTCGTCCGCGAGCACCCTCACGTCGGCCATCAGCGTCAGATCGGCGACGTGCTCGTGGATCGGCGCCGAGTTGCTCGCGCCGGCCGCCCTTGCCTCGCGCGCGACCGCCTGCACACGCTCGGCCTCACGACCCACCAGCGCGACCTCAACGCCTTCGCCGGCGAGCTGTATCGCGGCGGCGCGGCCGATCCCGCGAGTGGCGCCTGTGATCAAGACGAGCACCGTGGTGTCGACTCTAGCCGCTCGCAGCGAGCCCGTGCGCGCCGGACATCGTGCCACGGCGTATCTACCGCACGAGCGTTAATCCACGAAACTGTGGCGGCGATGGCGAGCGTCCGCGAGATCACGTTCGAGCTGCTGCGCAAGCACGGGATGCGCACGGTGTTCGGCAACCCCGGCTCGACCGAGCTGCCGATGCTGGCGGACTTCCCCGCGGACTTCACGTATGTGCTCGGCCTTCAGGAGCTGGTGGTCCTCGGCATGGCGGATGGCTTTGCCCAGGCGAGCGGACACCCGGCCCACGTCAACCTGCACACGGCGCCGGGCGTGGGCAACGCGATCGGCGGGATCTTCAACGCGCAGGCCAACCGCTCGCCGCTGCTGATCACCGCGGGACAACAGGTGCGCGCGCAGATCGCGATCGAGGCCAACCTCACGAACCGAGACGCGACCCTCAGCCCGCGCCCGTACGTCAAGTGGAGCCACGAGCCGGCACGCGCGCAGGACGTCCCGCACGCGATCGCGCGAGCGATCCACCACACGATGCTGCCCCCGCGGGGCCCGGCGTTCGTGTCGATCCCGATGGACGACTGGGGTGCGCAGGCCGAGCCCGATCAGGCGCGCCAGCTGCTCGCGCGGACGCTCGCAGGCGACGCGAGACCCGACGCGCGCGCGCTCGCAGAGCTGGCGCGTGATCTGGAGCAGGCACGCAACCCGGCGCTCGTCGCCGGTCCCGAGATCGACGCTGCCGGCGGCTGGGAGGCAGCGGTCGCGCTCGCGGAGAAGCAGCAACTGCCGGTCTACGCGAGCCCGGCGACGGGCGGCGGGCGCATCGGCTTCCCCGAGAACCACGCGCAGTTCCTCGGCATTCTCCCGCCTGCCATCGGGCCGCTCGGCCAGGCGCTCGCCGGGCACGACTTCGTGCTCGTCGCGGGCTCCTCCGTGTTCCCCTACTACCCCTACATCCCCGGTCCGCTGCTGGCGCCGGAGACCACGCTGGTGGCGCTCACCTGCGACCCCGCGGAGGCGGCGCGCGCGCCGATGGGTGGCGCGATCGTCGGCGACGTGGCGCTCGCGCTCGCCGAGCTGGTCGAGCTCGTCGAGCCCTCGCCGCGGGAGCCACCGCAGCCCCGCGCCGCACCCGCACCACCCGAGCAAGCCGACCCCCTCAGCGGCTCCGCAGCGATGGCCGCCCTCGCGGATGCGTGGCCGGCGGAGGCGATCGCGGTCGTGGAGACGCCCTCGAGCACGCTCGCACTGCGTAACCGCCTGCGGCTGTCGCGTCCTGGGAGCTACTACTTCAGCTCGAGCGGAGGTCTGGGCTTCGGCATCGCCGCCGCCATCGGCGTGCAGCTGGCACAGCCCGAGCGCCCGGTCGTGTGCGTGCTCGGCGAGGGCTCGGCGCAGTACGGGATCACGGCGCTGTGGAGCGCCGCCGCATACAACGTGCCGGTCACGTTCCTCGTCCTGCGAAACAACGAGTACATGATCCTCAAGTGGTTCGCCGAGCTCGAGCAGGCCGGCGGCGTCCCGGGGCTAGAGCTCCCGGGCCTCGACGTGGCGGGCGTCGCGCGTGCCTACGGCGTGCCAGCGCGCGAGGTCGGTGCCGACCGCGAGCAGCTGACCGCCGCGCTGCGGGAGGACATCGCCGTACGGGACGGGCCCAGGCTCGTGCAGGTCCCGGTCGCCGGCGGCATGTGGCTCGAGTGAGACCCGCTATAGCACCCGCCGCGCCCAGGCGAAGCTTTCGGCCAGCCACCCCGAGGACAGCGGCAGCACGTACACGCCCTGGCCGGACGAGTGGATCGCCCACTGCGCGCTCAGTGCGATCGCCTCGTGGATCACGTTCGACTCGGTGGCCTTGGAGGCGAACTGCGCCGAGCCGAAGAACAGCAGGTCTCCCGGCTGCACGTCCTCGAGATGGATCCGCGCGCGCGTGGGTATTTCGCCGGCCTGTTCGGCGGCGGTGCGCCCTCTGATCTGCCGGCCCCACGGAAGTCCCGACAGCTTGTACACGCGCCAGACGAAGCCCGAGCAGTCATAGCCGCCGTGTTCGAGGCCGTCGGCGGTGTTGTCGGTCGTTCCGCCCCACACGTACGGCATGCCGATCTTCGACACCGCGATTCGCAGGACCCGGAGCTGCGCCGGGGAGTAGTGCGGGAGCACGAAACCCGACAGCGCTTCGCGCGCACCCGACAGCGACCAGGTGTCCGATTCCAGCACGACCGCGAACGAGTGCGCGGCTTCCGCGCGCGTGACGTCGCTCCACGGGTTCAGGTCGAGCGCCTGTTCGCCGGTCGGATGCTCGTAGCGCAGGCCCAGATAGCGCGCGACGACCTCGCTGCCGAAGTAGCTCGGCGGGTCGAGCCCAGCGCCGGCAGCGACCTGCTGCACATGTTCGGCGACGTCACCGAGGCCGAGCTGGTCGACGAGCAGCGCGTCGAAGCCGACGACCGTGATCGGCGCACTGCCCTGCACCGTGATCGGCGCGGGCATCGCGCTGGTCTGCGTCGGCGATTCGCTTGACGCGGTCCGGCTTGCGGCAAGCGCGGCGAGGGCTGCGAGCGCCGAGCCGTCTGCCTGCGGGCTCAGATCGCCCGCGCCGAGGAAGCCGGCGCTACCTTCTTCGCTCATGACCCCCGCATCCACCACCGCGCGCTGCGCCGCCACGTCCCAATCGGCGGCCGTGAACCTCCTGGCGGTGGCGGGTCCGGCTAGCGGGCCGCCGCCGGCGAGGGCCAGCATGCCGAGCACGACAAGCAGCCGCGACGATGTTCGATACCTCACACGCCGTTAATCGACCGGGGCGTCTCGCCGCTTCACGTGGCCGGCTCAGGATCGACCGATGGCGCCGCGCGCGGACCGCCGGGCGCGACGGTGCTCACGCGGACACGTGCACTCGGCCCCGGCCGATGACCTCCACCTGCCCCCCGGGCTCGCAGTTGGACACCGCGAGCGTCTCGCGCGCGATCGAGCGGCGTAGCAGCACGAAGGCGACCGCCCCGACGGCGGCCGGGACCACCAGCCCTATCGCCCTGTAGCCGAGGACCGCCGCGGTGGCAGCGCCGACGGGCACGCGATAGAGGACGAGCATCCCCACGAGCCCGAGTTCCACCCCGCCGAGGCCGCCCGGCAGCGGTATCAACCCGCCGAGCTCGCCGATCAGGTAGCCCATCCACACGATCGCGAGCGTGGGTGCCGAGCCGAACGCATGAAACGTAGCCCACAGCACCATCACGTCGAACGCCAGGTAGCCGACCAGCCCGAGCAGCAGCCACGGGTCGTGTTCGCGCAGCAGGCTCAGCGCCTCGGTCACACCGTCGGATAGGGCGCGCAGGACCTGCGCGACGCGCGACGCCTCTCCCACGCGCGCTGATCTGCGGCGCTCGGCGGAGCCCGCCCAGCGCCCGATCGCGATGCTTGCGGCGATCGCCGCGGCTGCCACGAGCGCCGGCAGCAGCGTCAGCGCCAGCCCGGAGTATCCCGCGAACACACCCCCTGCTAGCCCCAGGCCGATGATGATCACGCCGAGCACGTTCGGGAGGCTCGTCAGCAGGAAGAACGCGACGCTGCGACGTGCGATCCTGCCGACGTCCATGCCGCCGCGCCGAAGAGCCCACGCGCCCAGCGCCAGTCCTCCCGCCCCGCCGACGGGGAACACCGCGTTCGCCCCGAGCTCGGACAGACCGATCTGCATGCTGGTCCCCCACCGCATCCGCGGGCAGAAGACGGCGCGAAACACCGCTACGTAACACAGGCCCGACAGCAGCTTCAGGACCGCGCCCAGCGCCAGCCACCACGGGTTGCCGTGCGCAAAGCGCGAACGCAGGCTCGCCAGGCCGGGCACGAGCGTGATCACCGCCACGATCACGACCGCCGCCAAGGCCAGCACCAGCACCCGCCGGCGCAGGCGCGAGCCGCCGACCTCGGGCGGCGGCGCGAGGTCCTCGCGAGCAACGGAGCCGTCGGGACGCTCGCCGAGCGCGGCCATCTGCCCCGGCCCTGCCAGCTGGGCTTCCTCGGAGCTCACACGACCCAAGGCTAGCCGTCACCGCGCGACTCTCCGAGCGGGCTTGCGCGGCGGCTCGGCGCGCGCCGGTGTCGCGGTGAGCGCCGCAGGTGCATGCGACCCGATCGCGAACCCTCAGGAGCGATGCCGGTTCAAGCCCTCGCGCTGGCTGCCGCCGGGTCGATCTACCCGCCGGCCGTCGCGGCGATCGTCGCCTTCGGGCGCGGAGCAGACGTCCGTCCGCGCGTGCTCGTGTTCGTGCTGGCGGCGTTCGTCACGACCTACGCGACGGGCGCGCTGATCCTGCTCGTGCTGGTCGAACTCGGCGTCAGCGGCCCCCATCACAAGACTCCGAGCGCGGCCCTCGATCTCGCGATCGGTTTGATCCTGATCGTGCTCGCGGCGGGTCTTTGGCGCAAACGAACGCACGCGGATCGGGCGAGCCGGCCGTCGAAGATCGAGCGCTATCTGGAGTCCCGGCGCTTGGCGTTCATGCTGGGCGTGACGCTGTACATCCTGCCATCGCCGATCTACCTCGCCGCGATCAACGCGATCGCCGGCGCGAACGTTGGGAGTGACGGCGAGCTGGTGGCGCTGACGGCCACGGTCGCTGTGATGCTGTGGATGATCGAGCTGCCGATGCTGATGCTGGTGGCCGCCCCCGAGCGCGCCGGGCATGCGCTGGAGCAGATCAACCTGTGGTTCACCCGGCACGGTCGCATGCTTGGGGTGATGGTCTGCGCCGGCGCCGGCGTGTATCTGATCGCCAAGGCGCTCGTGGAGCTGATCGGGTGACGCGACGCCCGCCGATGCGCTTCGGCACGGCTTACGCCGGCGTGTCGCGCTGCCTGCGATCGGCGCTCCGTTGCTCGCGCCGTTCGTGCCTTCTGGCTTTGCGCGCAGCCGACTGTTCGGCGCTCTTCTCACGCGCCTCGGCGTAGGACTGCTTGACGAGCGTGCTGCCGTCCGACCAGCCGAAGGCCCGGACCATGAGCACGATCGCAAACAGGATGCTCCAGGCGGTGGTGACCAGCTGCTGCGCGACCGAGTAGGCGGTCGCGTTCGCCGAGCTGGTGATGCCCTTCAGCGCGAGCACGTTGAATCCCTGCACCACGCCAGCGCCGCCCGGTGTTACGGAGGTGACGTTGGCGAGAGAGTTGCCCCCCACCACGCGCATCAGCGTGTGAAAGCTCACGGGGATGTTGTAGGCCGCGAGGAACACCGCGATGATGCCGAGCATCGCCACCCAGCTGATCGCCTCGGGAAGCACGACCCGCGCGAGGAACACGCGCGGGTGGGCGAGGATCTGTCCGCCGACCTTCGCCTGCTCCCACCATCGCTCGAGCCTCTCCTTCAACAGCCGTCCCACCAGGAACAGGAGCGCGAGCAGTCCCGCCACGAGGATCACGGTGGCCCACGGATGCGAGGCCGAGAACCCCAGCTGGAGATCGAAGGATCCGGGCACGCTCAAGAACAGGTACACGTAGCTGGCAGTTCCGATCAGCGTGTAGAACAGTTTCTGGGCCACATAGCCGGCGAGCACGCCCGCGAACGTGGCGGAGACGATGATCGTGGTGAACATCAGCATCATCGCGAGCGTCCCGATGTTCGCCGGCAGCACGAAGTTCAGCGCCACCGAGGCGGCGTAGCAGGCGAGAACCTGGATCCAGCGCAGATCCGCGTCGGGATACGCGAAGCGCAGGATCGAGTACCACGCGAACGCGGTGGTGGTCGTCTGGATCGTGATCAGCGCAAGCGCCGCGAGCAGATATCCGAGCGAGATGCTCGTGATCGTGTTCCATATGTGGCGGAGCCAGCCGCTCACGTCCCAGCCGAAGAGGGTTGCGGCTGCGCCGAACACAACGATCACCAGCGCACCGATCAGTATCCGCGTCAGGTGAATCCGTTGCAGCCCGGGCGCAGCTGCGTGCTCGGCCGCCATCTGCGGGATATTACGGACGGACGGCCGCGGAGGCCAGCGCCAGATCGACGCTAGGCCAGGCCTCGTCCACGAGCCCCAATATGATGAGTGGCAGGCGTCACAAGGCGCCACTGACCGAGGGAGAACACATGCGAGGTGCTGGTAGCGCATTGTTCGTGGGGATCCTGCTGATGGTGGCTGGTGTCCTCAACATCATCTATGGGATCGCTGCCGTGGGCAACGCGAACTTCTGGGTGAACGACACGCAGTTCGTGTTCTCGAGCCTGCACACGTGGGGCTGGATCACGATAATCCTCGGCATCATCCAGCTGACCGGGTCGTTGTCGCTGTTCGGCGGCGGTGGCTACGGTCGCGTCGTGGGACTGTTGGCCGCCACGCTCGGCGCGATCGGCGCGCTGCTGGACATCGGTGGCGCGCACCCCTGGTGGGCGCTCGGCGTGTTTGCGATCTGTGTGATCTGCATTCACGGCCTGGTGGTCCTCGGCGAGCCCGAGGGAGCTTGACCTAGCCCTCAGGCGAGCTCTCGCGGGGGTCCACGTCGACCCCCGCGAGCAAGGCGTGCGCGAGCAGCCCGGATCAGATGCCGAGCAGCTTGCTCTTGGCCTGCGCGAACTCGACGTCGGTCAGGACGCCCTGCTCGTGGAGCTTGCCGAGCTCGGCCAGGCGATCGGTGGCGTCAGCGGTGAGGCCTGGCGCTGGAGGCGCCGGCGGTGCGACGGCGGGTGCGACGCTCGCAGCCGCCTGCGCACCACTGTCGTAGGCTACGTCCTGGCGCTCCTGCTCGAGGCGGGCGTTGCGCTTGCCCATCGCGTAGGCGCCGCCACCGACAGCGGCTGCTCGCAGTAGGGGACGCCTTCTCATCAGTGGCACGGTGATCTCCTATTCGTCGTCGTCGTCGGGAAGCGAGAGGCCGAGGCCGAGCATGATCTCGGGGGCCGCGGCGATCACCTTCGGGCCGCCCACTTGTGGGGCCACCGCGCGCAGCACACCGAGGATGTCCTCGGGGCTCGCTCCGTCGTCGAGGGCGTTTGCGATCTGCCACGCATACGAGGCGGGTGGCGCGTCGAGTGCGATCAGCGCCGCGATTTTCACGAGCGCGAACGTGCGGGCATCCAGGCCCGTGCCCTCGCGACTCAACTCGCGCAGGCCGATCGCGGCCTCCAGGATGTCGGTATCGCCGACGGATATGCCCACCAGCGTTTGCTCGGTCTCCAGGGCGACATCGGCCATGGATGCTCCTTTCGTCTGCCGCCCCGGGTCTGCCGATCAGCGGCGAAAGTAGAAATAAAGCTGTGGAACCTACGGTGAAGCTTGGCCATCCTAGCGCCGGCCCGTGGTTTCAGCGTTGACCCTCGAGTGGCCCTCCAGCTCACTGCGAGCGCGACGGCGCGGTCGCCCGACCGAGGTTCGCCACGATCAGCGACACGACGGTGACCAGGTAGATCTGGCCTACCAATGCCTCGGACACCGACAGCGTGTGGCCGAGATTGGAGCGAGCTGTGAGGTCGCCATATCCGACCGTGGTGAGCGTCGTGAAGCTGAAGTACAGGCAGCGCGAGGCGGTCGCGCTCTCGCCGCCCGCGAAGAACGAGGAACCGTCGATGCGGCCGAGCGAGCCGTACACGAAGGCAAAGAACATGCCGAGCAGGATGTACACGCCGAGCACGCCGAAGACCGCCTCCAGCGTGACCGCGTGCCGCGCGCGCAGGCTGCGCACGACTCCAACGATGATCGCTGGTGGGGCAAGCAGCACCAGCAGCGCGTCTGCGATCTGCGTCGCGCGGTCATCGACGCCGCCGGCAGCGGCCTCGGCGATGCTGGCCAGCACGAGCAGCACCATCACGACGACCGCGACGCGCATCACCCCCGCTTTCACATCGGCTGCCCAGAACGCGAGCAGCAGCGTGACCCCGAGCAGGCCCGTGACCACGATCTGCTCCCAGCGTGAGGGCTCTGCGACGCCCTGGAGCGCAAACGACACGATGATCGCCGCGAGCAGCAACGCGTACCGCCTACGGCGTCTGTCAGGCCCGGAGCCCGGGTCGCTCACGCCGAAGTCTCCGACATCGGCGATCTGAGCGACCGCCTCACATCCTGCTCCCCGCGAGCCGATCCACGCGGGCAGCATGCCAGTAGGCGCGGATGGCTGAGCTCGATGACCGCCCTTGCTAGGCGGTGGGCGGCGCCACCTTCGGCACGCGCCGACCGTGAACTGCCCCGCGGCGGGCACCGCTCGGGCGTCGCAGCAGTGAGGCCACCACGAGCTCGCGCTGCGAGGGCGCACGAGAAGCGCTCGCGCGGCGATCGTCGGGCGCCCCGCCACCACCTACGACCGACCCCGCCGGCGTTGCGCAGATCCTCCAGCCGAGGAACGCGCAACCACAGGTCCGCAGCGCGAGCGCGACCATCTGATCCTCCCACAGTCCGATCACGGCCGCGGTCAGCGCCAACGGCGGCGTCGTCGACCTCACGATCCAGTCGCGCCGGTCGCGCGCGCGGGTGCGAGCGGGTGCCACCAGCTCGACGCCGACATCGCTTGCCCTGAGCTCGGCGGCGAGCTTCACCGCCTGGCGCGGGCTCGACGCCCGGAACGAGCAGCTGAGGCGCACGCCCTCCCCGTCACCAACCGACGCGCTGGAATGAGCACCCAGATGATCCATGCTCTCGATGATCGCGGCTGGGCGCTGCGCGGTCGATACCGCGGCTGCGCGATCCTCGAGAATCAGCCCAGCACGTGCCCTTCGGCGAGCGCCTTCGCAACGAGGTGGGCGCGCGAGCGCGCACCGACCTTCTCCATCGCGTTGCGTGCGTGTGTGCGCACGGTGTCGTGGGAGATCTGGAGCTCCTCCGCGATCTCGGGCCCGGTGGCTCCGAGCGCCACCAAGCGCACGATCTCTCGCTCCCGTTTGGACAACGCGCGCGCAGCTTCGCCCGAGACCTCGCGGCGAAAGCGCGGCCCCCAGCGCGACGTGCTCAGCGCCACGAACAGGACGAGCCGGCGTCCTGTGACCACCTCGGTGCTCGCCGCGAACTGCACCGCGACCGTGCCGCCATCGGCGGCCACGAGCGTTCCCTCGCCGCTGAACTCGTGCAACGCAAGCGTCGCCTTCCATTCGTCGGGGGACAGCCGCGGACCTCCGAGCACGAACGCATAGATCGGCCGATCGATCAGCTCCTCGCGCCGGTAGCCGAGCAGTTTCAGGTAGGCGCCGTTGATGTCGACGTGGCAGCGGCGACCGTCGAGCAGCACCATGGCGTTGCGCGACTGGATGAATGCCGTCCGGAACAGGCCCGCCCACTCATGCTCTTGCCCCACCCACACGAGTCTAGTCGCGGCCGGGAGCCCTCCGCCCGAGCTGGCGCCTGCGTTCCGTCACTGGCCTTCCGAGCACCGCGTGCCACCGCCTCACGAAGCGGCGAGCCGCTTGTTCGCAGCTCGCAGCGCGAACGCGCTCACGCCCTCGAGCAGGCCGCGGACGATCAGGTAGATGCCCAGCAGCACCGCGAGCGACGTCACACCGAACTTCGGCCAGGCGACGATCACCACGCCGACCGCCAGGTTGACGCCAGCACCCAGCAGCAGCCAGCCCCTTCCGGCGCGCGCGTCGAACGCCGCTACCAGCCCGACCACGCCCGAGACCACCAGGCAGATGCCGATCGCCAGCGCTACCACGAGCACGCTTCCCGCCGGATGCCTGATCACGACCAGGCCCGCTATGCCCGCGAGAACTCCCACCAGCAACGGACCGGTACGCGAGCCCTGTGGCTGACCGACCGCGAGCCCGACCTGGAGCGCGCCGACTAGCAACAGCTCGATGCCCACCAGGATCGCCACCACTTCCAGTGTGCGACCGGACCACACCAGCAGCAGAACCCCGATCACCAGCGACGCGGCCCCGCCCAACAGCAACAGCCACCACAGCCTCGTGACTTCGCGGACTTCATCAGCGGGGTCCTCGAGTCCAACGGCTCGGCCATTCATGCTCGCCTCCTTTTCGGGTGCGCGCCCTCGGTCCCAGCCGGTTCCCCTGTCAGGCGCGCTCGCAGCTTACCGGTCACAGCGCCGTCTCCTGCCCGGGCGTGAGGATTCGCACCTCGACGCTCGGAGCCAGGCGCGCGACGTGCTTAGCGAACAGCCGCGGGGGGTCGCCGAGACGCTCTCGGTGGCGTCGGCCGAAGCCGATCGGCAACAGCGTGCCCCAGTGGATCGGGATCGCCAGCCGCGGCCGCAGCAGTTGCGCCGCGCGTGCGGCGTCGAGCGGATCCAGATGCCCGGGCCCGAGCGTCGGACCCCACCCGGCCACTGGCAGCAGCGCGACGTCCAGCCCCCCGGACAGATTTGACATCGCCGGGAACAGCTCTGTGTCACCGGCGAAGTAGATCGCGCGTCGTCCGCGAACGAGGAACCCGAGGGACTGCGCGCGGGGGCCCCCGGTGCGAGCGCCATCGTGACGAGCCTCGACCGCCACGACCGTGAGCGCGCCGACCTTCGCCTGCTCACCCACAGCCAGCTCCCTCACCGCCGTGAAGCGCTGGCGCCGCAGCCATCCACCTGCGCCGACAGGCACCAACAGGGGCGTACCGCGACCCACAAGCGTCAGCGAGGCAAGGTCGAGGTGATCGTGGTGCAGATGTGAGATCAGCACGGCGTCCAGGCCGGCGATCAGCCTCGCGTCCGCCGGGGGACCCTGACGACGCAGGTACGCGATACGCGAACGCAGCAGCGGATCGGTGACGAGCCGCACGCCGTCCAGCTCGATCAGGACGGTGGCGTGGCCAAGGAACGCGATACGGTCCCCGGCCGTGCCCGCGCGAGCGGCCCTAACCGCGCCCTCCGCCATCGGCGAGACGCTAGCAACGAGATGAATCCCACGACCGATCAACACGCGGCGCTGCGACGCGCGGCCAGGTGGCGCAGGCTGCTGGGCTTCGCGATCCGGGCCGCGGTACTGCTCGCGGTGCAGGCGCTCGCGCTGCTGATCATCACCGCGCTGCTGTCCGCCACCGACAGGCTGTCGTTCCCGGCCGCCGTGCTCGTCGCCGCCGCGATGGCGCTGATCAACGCGGTTCTGTGGCCGATCGTGATGCGCCTGGCACTGCCGCTGACGATCATCACCTTTGGGCTCGGCTCGCTCGCGCTGAGCTCCGGGGCCGTGGCCCTCGCCTTCTACTGGGTCGACGGCAAGACACCGTCGTTCTGGGTGGACCTGGTGATCGCGTTCGCGCTGGCGCTCGTGTCGATGATCGTCGCGCCGCTGCTCGACGTGGACGGCGACGCCATGCACCTGGGCGTGGTCCGGCGACGGATAGGCGGCAGAGGTCGCGTAGAGCGCACCGATGTCCCTGCGGTGATCCTGTTCGAGATCGACGGTCTGGGAGAGGGAGTGCTGCGCGAGGCGCTGCGCGATGGTCACGCTCCGACGATCGCCCGTTGGCTGTCGGACGAGTCGCATCGAATGATCGGCTGGGAGTGCGACCTGTCCTCGCAGACCGGCGCCAGCCAGGCCGGCCTGCTGCTGGGGAGCAACTGGGACATGCCCGCGTTCCGCTGGTTCGAGAAGGAGTCCGGCCGTACGCTGGTGTCCAATCACCCTGCCGACGCCGCGGAGATCGAGCGTCGGCGATCGAGCGACGAGGGACTTCTCTGCGCCGGTGGCACGAGCCGCGGGAACATGTTCTCCGGCGGCGCGCCCCGATGCAGCGCGACGATGAGCGTGATCCGCGACCGCTCTCGCTCGAAAGCCGGCGACCTGTTCGCGTATTTCTCTGAACCGTACGGGTTCCTCCGCACGATCATGCTGTCGCTAGCCGACATCGCCTACGAGCGCCGCGCCGCCCGCCGCCAGCGACGAAGCGGCGACGCGCACGTCGACCGTGGCGGGCTGTACCCGCTGATCCGCGCGTCGATCGCGGTCGTGATGCGCGATCTCGTGACGGCGCTGCTGATGGCGGACATAGTCGAGGGCGTGCCCGTCACGTACGCCACGTTCGTCGGCTATGACGAGGTCGCACATCACTCGGGGATTCGTGCGCCTGACGCGCTGGCGGTGCTTCGACGCCACGATCACCAGCTCGCACGTCTCGAGCGCGCCGCCACACAGTCGCCCCGACCCTGTCAGATCGTGGTCCTGTCAGACCACGGTCAGACGCAGGGAGCACCGTTTCGTCAACGCTACGGCCAGACGCTCGATCAGCTCGTGGGTGGCGCGCTCGCCCAAGGGGACGTGTACGCGCCGGCCGCGATCGACGAGGCCTGGGGCGACGTGGGCGCGGTCCTGGCCGACGCCCGTCAGGAGCCGAGTGTCGGCGGACGCGTGCTCGCACGCGCGACCCGCAGCAGATCGGTCGAGGGCACGGTCGCGCTCGGGCCCAACCGCGACGCCCTGGCACAGCGCAGCGAGACCGATCAGGCGCAGAGCAACGACGCGATCGTGCTCGCGTCCGGCTGCCTGGGACTGATCTATCTGCCCGCGAGCAAAGAGCGGCTGATGCTCGAGCAGATCGCGCAGACGCACCCCCGACTGCTCGAGACGCTGGCGAGCCACCCGGGAATCGGCTTCGTGATGGTGCGCTCCGCCGCGCACGGCGCCGTGGTGATCGGCGCGGCCGGGCGCCGGCGCCTGGAGGACGACATCGTCGAGGGCGAGGACCCGCTTGCCGTCTTCGGCCCGACGGCGGCCGAGCACCTTCGCCGTCACGATCGCTTCCCCCACTGTCCGGACGTGCTCGTCAACAGCATGTACGACCCCGATGCCGACGAGGTGGCGCCGTTCGAGGAGTTCATGGGCTCACACGGCGGTATCGGCGGACCGCAGACGCGACCGTTCGCGGTGGTGCCCGCCGCTTGGAGTGAACCGCGCGAGCCGATCGTTGGGGTCGAGGCGATGCATCGAGCGCTCAGCGACTGGATCGCGGAGGCCCACCGCCCGAGCGTTTTGGACAGCTAAGGCAGGCCACCTCGACCTGCGCGTGAAGCCGTAGCTCAGGACAACGCCGGCCGAGGCGTGCTCAATGGTCGCGCGCGCAGTGACTCGGCCACGCCGTCGAGAGCAGGTTGGACAGCAGCGCGTCGCGGTCCTCCGCGCTGGCGTGATCGATGTCGGCGAGCACGCGCGCGAGCAGCACCGCCACCTCCGCCGCGTCCAGTGGCGTGCCATCCGATTCGATCATGGCGTCCTCGAGCGTCGGCGGCGGGGAGACGGGACGACTGGGGCTGCGTGCTTGTTCATGGATTCCAGTGTTGCCGCCCCGAGCGCCGTGCCCCATACCGCAGTCGCGCGATATGCTCAACCGGCACCTACCCACGTTGACTTCTCGAGGCCATGTCAGCTTCTGGTAAGACCGAGCCGGCCGTAGCATCCGCGCGCAAGCTCTCGCCGCGGACGATTGCAGCAGCGGCCCTCGGGGGGTTGGTGGTGCTGTTCGCCGTCGTCAATCTTCAGACCGTCACGATCCACTGGATCGTGACCACGACCGACTCGCCTCTGATCGTGGTGATCGTGGGATGCGGGCTGATCGGTTTCGCCGCCGGCTGGCTGATGGCGCGGCGCGCGGCGCACCACAAGGCACGCTGAGGCGATGGCCAGCGCGAGCGAGACGAGACCGGCGGCGCCACGCCTCACCGGCGCTGAGCGGGCGGCCGTCGGCAAGGCTGCACGCGCCGAGGTGCCACGCTCGAGCCACGCCGTGCTGGAGCCGAGGCCGCGCGGCGTAGACCCGATCGCGCTGCTCGAGCGCCAAGCGCAGACGCGAGTGCCCGAGCTGGTGCCGATCCGCTACGGGCGGATGCTGGTCTCGCCGTTCACGTTCTTCCGAGGCGCGGCGCTGATCATGGCCAGCGACCTGTCCTCGACGCCGCGCTCGGGGCTGACGGTGCAGTGCTGCGGCGACGCGCACCTCTCGAACTTCGGCGTGTTCGGCACGCCAGAGCGCCGGCTCGTGTTCGACATCAACGACTTCGACGAGACGCTACCCGGGCCGTGGGAGTGGGATGTCAAGCGGCTCGCGGCGAGCATGCTGATCGCAGCGCAGTACAACGGCTTCTCCAGCAAGAGCCAGGATCAGGTTGTCCTTGACACGGTCGAGGAATATCGCGCGGCGATGGCGCGCTTCGCCGCGATGAACAATCTCGAGCTGTGGTACGCCCACCTCGACGTCAACGCCGCGCTGGCAGAACTCGGCCCGCAGTTGAGAGCGAGGCAAGTCAAGCGAACCGAAAGGACGATCGCCAAGGCGCGCACGCGTGACAGCCTGTCGGCGTTCTCCAAGCTCACCCGCGAGATCGAAGGGGAGGCCCGGATCGCGGCCGACCCCCCGCTGATAGTCCCGATCGACGACCTCGCCGAGGGCAGCGAACGCGACCAGCTGTTCGAGGAGCTCGGCGAGCTGCTGGCGGCCTACCGTGCGACGCTCCAGCACGACCGGCGGGTGCTGCTCGAGCAGTTCGAACTAGTGGACTTCGCGCGCAAAGTCGTTGGCGTCGGCAGCGTCGGCACGCGCGCCTTCATCGCGCTGCTGCTCGGCCGCCACCGCGGCGACCCGCTGCTGTTGCAGATGAAGGAGGCGGAGAGGTCGGTGCTCGAGGAGTTCGTGGCACCCAGCGAATTCGCCAACCACGGCGAGCGCGTTGTCAACGGACAGCGCCTGATGCAGGCCAGCAGCGACATCTTCCTCGGCTGGGTGCACGTCGAGTCCGGGTTCGATGGCAAGGCACGGGACTACTACGGACGTCAGCTGAAGGACTGGAAGGGCTCGGCCGAAGTCGAGCAGATGCTGCCACGGGGCATGGCCGCCTACGGGCGCCTGTGCGGCTGGACGCTCGCCCGCGCACACGCGCGCAGCGGCGACCGCGTCGCGATCGCCTCCTACCTCGGCAAGAGCGCGACCTTCGACCGCGCGATCGTCGAGTTCTCCCATGCCTACGCCGAGCAGAACCAGCGTGACTACCAAGCGCTAGTCGCTGCTGTCCAGTCCGGGCGTATCACGGCCGAGACCGGCCTCTAGGCGATCGAGATCCGCGACTGAGACTGGCCTCTGGGCGATCGAGGTCCGCTACTGGGCCTGCGGGCTCAGGAGCTCGACAGCGGCTCGGCCGGCTCGCCGTCGGGGAACTCGTTGGCGACCTGGTCACGTAGCACGTGGGCGCCGAGGAACGCGAGGATCGTGAACAGCAGCATCTCCCATGGGTTGCGGGTGGCCGGTATCGGCCCCCACGCGAACACGAGCGCCAGCAGCGCGGCGGTGATCCAGTAGGGCAGCGCGGGCCGGTCGCGGAAGTGCGGCGCCAGGAACCGGCGAGCGGCGAGCGCCCAGCGCGCGGGCCCCGCGAGCCACGCCGAGAGGATGATGGGCACGCCGATGATGATCGAGGCGCTGGCGACCTGTGCCAGCAGCGACGTTGCCACCGCGTAGCTGTCGTTGGCCGCGGGTTCGATCGAGGCGTCGCTCGTGATCGCCGAGACGAGCTGGCCCTGTCCCACCTTTCGGCCGACGAGCACGACCAGGCCGGCGAACACGAGGCTGGAGCCGACCCATAGCAGTGTCCGTCGCCGAAATCCGCGCGCGAGGTACATCGCCAAGACGTAGAGCAGGAACACGATGATCGTCAGCCACAGGGCCAGCGCGTGCAGTGCTTTCGCGGCGGTGCGCGCCAGCCCGAGCTGCTTGGAGGTGAACACCTTCAGGTTGGCAACGGAGGGGGGCAGTTTGTCGGCGATGCTCGCGGGCAGGCCGAGGCGGGCGGCCAGTTCCGCCACGATCTGGTGGAGGTCGAGTGAGACGGTGCCGCCTTCAATGTGGTAACGGCGTCCGTTGCCGTTGACGATCGTGACGAGCGTCTGGTCGGCTGCGCGATTGGCCTTCCTCCAGGCGTCCTGCACGCGCGGGATTTCCAGTGCCCGTTCGGCGCCCTTTTCGGCCAGGTCGTGCAGACCGCCCGAGATCGGCCCCGCGAGCGGCGCGAGCTCCTTGGGCAGGCCCGCCTTGAGTTCGTGTTCCACGTCGACGTTCGCGTACAGCTGTTCGATCAGGTAGCCGGCCAGCGCCGCGCGGACGGTTTCCTTCGCCAGCAGGTCCGAGCTCGTTTTGGCCCAGTTGTCGGGGTTCAGGAGCTGGCGGTTGGCCCAGATCGCGAAGATCGAGAAGACCGCGAGCAGCGTCGCCAGCGCGACGATCGAGTGAACCCAGATGCGCCGCGCGCGGGTGGCGGGAGGGTGCTTACCAGCGCCAGCGTTTCCGCTCGCAGCCGGTCGGCCAGCATCAGCGGCTGCTCCGCTTTCAGAGCCCACCCTATGCCCCCGCCTCAGGATCCACGGCCACCGCCCGCGAGCCTACCAAGCCTCGACGCGCGACCCCCCGCAGGGCTGTGGCGCGACCGCGACGGTCCGTGCGTGCGCCGGGCCTAGCTTGCAGCCGCGTCCTTCTCCGCCGCTTCGAGTTCTCGCTGGAACTCCTTGCTGTCGGCGTCGATTTCCTTTTCGACGGTCTTGATTGCACGCGTCAGCGCTTTGTCGAGCTGTTCCTCGACGCGCGACTCCCCGATCACGATCAGCGCCGCCTCGCCTCCGTCGAGTAGCTCGCCGAGCTCCTTGGCGTCGCCTCGCGAGATGCCGCGCCGCAGGTGTCCGCCGAGGCCTCCGACGACGCCGCCGACGGCGGCGGCTCCGATCACGCTCGGCGGGAACAGAATGCCGACGACCGCGCCCACGGCGATACCGCCCCACGCGCCGTGCTGTGTCGGCTTCTCGTGCTTGCTCACGTGCACCTTGCCGTCGTCGTCCTTGACGATCAGCGCCACGTCGTAGGTGCCAACCAGCTTCGCAGCGTGGAGGTCGATCAGGTTCTCGTAGTCGGCAAATGCGTCCGCCCGGTCGGCGTACGTCGCGGCGTAGATGAATAGTGGTCTGTCGCTCATCGCGTCTCCTCGCTGTGGGTTCTCGGCCATCGTACGCGCCTGCCGTGCGATGCGCACGCAGGTATAGACTCGTCGCCGAGGCATCCTGAATCCAACCTGGGGGCGAGCGTTTGCGTCGGCGGCAGCTGATGCGCGCGGTTTGCTCCCCGAGCGAGAGGACGACACCATGCTCCTTGCCACCAGCTACCCGTTCCTGGAAGTCGTCTGGACGATGCTCGTCTTCTTTGCGTTCGTCGTCTGGATCTGGATCATGTTCACCGTGCTGGCGGACATCTTCCGCCGTCACGACAGTTCGGGGTTCGTGAAGGTCCTGTGGATCATCTTCATCATCGTGATCCCGTATTTCGGCGTGTTCATCTACCTGATCGCCGAGCACAACGGGATGACCGAACGGTCGATCAAAGCGCAACAGGACGTGCAGGCACAGATGGATCAGTACGTGCAGTCGGTCGCCGCCAAGTCAGATCCCGCGGAGCAGATCGCGAAGGCCAAGCAGCTGCTCGACAACGGCACGATCACGCAGACGGAGTTCGACCAGATCAAGCAGAAGGCGCTCGCGACCGCGTAGCGACGCGAGCTTGCTAGTAGGCGCCCGAGACGACGTTGGCCAACGGCTCGCGTCGGACGTAGCGCCGCACCTGCTCGCCCACCAGCGCAAACGCCCGCCGCTCCGCGGCGGGCGTGTCGCCCGCGATGTGTGGGGTGATCAGTACGCCGGGCGCTTCCCACAGCGGGTGCCCGGCCGGTAGCGGCTCGGGGTCTGTGACATCGAGCGCTGCGGTCACCGTTCCCGCCTCGAGCAGCACCAGCAGCGCATCCGTGTCGACGATCGGCCCGCGGGCGGCGTTGACGAGCAGCGTGCCCGGGCGCAGCCGAGCAAGCATGCGCTGATCGAGCAGCCCAGTCGTCGCCGGGGTCAGCGGCAGCAGCACCACGACGATCCCGGCGAGCGCCAGCAGCTGATCCAGCTCGCCCACGCCGTGCACGCCGTCGCGCGCGTGCCGCGCCACACGCGTGACCTCCACCGCAAATGGCGCCAGTCGCGCCTCGACAGCTCTGCCGATCGCACCGTAGCCGAGGATCAGGACCTTGCTCCCCGCGAGCTCATCGGACTGACCCCACGCCCACATGTGCTCGCGCTGGCGATCGCGTAGCTCGGGAAGCCTCTTCCTCGAGGCCAGGATCGCCGCCAGCACCCATTCGGCGACTGGAACGTCTCGGCTTCCGCGTGCGTCGCACAGCGTCACACCGGCGGGGACGAGCGCCACCAGCCTGTCGACCCCCGCCGACAGCGTTTGCAGCACGCGCAGCTTCTGCATGCGCGGGAGCAGCTCGAGCACGCGCGCGTCGCCGGAGCGGGGCACGAGAAACTCCGCCTCGCGGATCGCCACCGGCAGCTCGCCGTCAGCCGGAATCAGGCCAAGCACGACGTCGTCGGGGAGCTGTCCGAGCGCATCGCGACCAACCGCGTCCGGGATCCACAGGTCCACTCGGCTGGAGTGTAGGGCAGCGTTCCTCGAGCGCCCCGCGGGGACCAGGGCGTGCCCGGCGCAGTCCCCCGAGGATCCGTCCGGGTCTTGCATGAACGTTGCGCGAGCCGATGCTTCAGCTGCGCGCTTACGGAGACTCCACGGTGATGGGCGACGTTCTCCAGCATCTCGCGGCCCTGCCCGGCGCAGACCATCTGAGCATCAGCCCCGGCGAGCAGGCGCGGCGCTCGATGGTCACCGCCGACGTCCGCGCCGGGTCGGCCGACGAGGCGCTCGCGGTGGTCCATGGGCTCGGCATCCCCGCCGAGGACGCATACCTGATCCGGCTCGACGTGATCGGCGCGACAGCGACCGCCGATGAGCCGGTCAGCCTGATTTGGGCCGACCTGCTCGGACAGGCGCGGATCAACGCGCGCACGGCGACGCGCTACCTCGTGTTCATGGGCGTCGCCGGTCTGATCGCCGCGTTCGGCGTGATCGACCAGGACCAGATCCTGATCGTTGGAGCGATGGCGGTGTCCCCTGACCTGCTCCCGGTGACAGCGGCCTGCACCGGTCTCGTCTTGCGCCGATCGGCGCTCATAAGGAGGGGGTTGGCCGCGCTCGTCGTCGGGCTCGCAGTGGCCTGCGCGATCGCCGCTGCCGTCACAGGTCTGCTCAACCTGTTCGACCTGCTGCCAGCCAACTTCTCCGTCCATGAGGTCGGGCTCGCCTCCCAGCAGCACGTCGAAGCCGAGACGATCCTGGTCGCGCTGGCGGCAGGCGTGGCCGGGATGCTGGCCGTCGAGACGCGTGCGAACATGGGCGTGGGCGTCGCGATCTCGGTGACCACGATCCCCGCCGCGGCCTTCCTGGGGGTCGCCGCGGGCGTCGGCGAAGCCTCGAAATCGCTGGCCGCTCTGGCCGTGCTCGGCACGAACGTGGCGATGATGCTCGTCGGTGGCTCGGTCGCGCTCGCCGCCCAGCGCAGGTTCGCTCGACGCGCGTGAGGCGGGGCGGCCGACGGGACCGGTCCGCGTGAACCTCTCGCGATCCTCCGGGCGACTATGATCGCGCGCACGGTCGTGCAAACGACGCCGTCGAGCCTTGGGGGAGTCCTGGCCGCCAGCCGAACCCGATCTTCACGAAGCGCCGCGAGCGGGACCCCGGGCGCTCTCAGCGAGAGCGCTGCTGAGCCGGGCGCCGAGCTCTCGCCGCGATCCCCTACCGAGCTCTCGCCGCGATCCCCTAGAGGGCCGGCGCGATGACCAACGACCTGGCCCGCTGGCAGTTCGCGACGACGAGCATCTACCACTTCCTGTTCGTGCCGGTGACGATCGGGCTGGCGTTCCTGGTGGCGCTCCTCCAGAGCGCGTGGCACCGCAACGAGCTACCGGAGTACAGGCGCTTGACGCGCTTCTTCGGGACGCTGCTGCTGATCAACGTGGCCGTCGGCGTGGTCACCGGCCTCGTACAGGAGTTCGAGTTCGGGATGAACTGGTCGACGTACTCGCGCTTCGTCGGCGACGTGTTCGGCGGCCCGCTCGCGATGGAGGGCCTGGCGGCCTTCTTCTTGGAGTCCACGTTCCTGGGGCTGTGGCTGTTCGGCTGGGACAAGCTCCCCAAGCGCGTGCACCTGGCGTGCATCTGGCTGGTGGCGTTCGGCTCGATGCTCTCGGCGATGTTCATCCTCGCGGCGAACTCGTGGATGCAGCACCCCGTCGGCTACGTCCTCAACAGCCACGGCCAGCCGGAACTCAACAACATATGGGCGCTGTTCACGAACCCCACCTTCTTGTGGGGCTACGTGCACGTGATCCTCGCCTCGCTGATCACCGGCTCGCTGGTGATGCTCGCGGTGTCGGCGTGGCATCTGCGCAGAGAGCGGGAGGTCGTGGCCTTCGGCCACGCGGCACGGCTGTCGGTGATCGTGCTGCTGCCGGTGATCCTGGTGCAGATGGTGGTGGGCAACAAGCTCGGCGAAATCGAGGCGAAATATCAGCCGGTGAAGATCGCCGCGGCCGAGGCGCAATGGGAAAACTGCCAGCCGTGCTCGTTCTCGGCGTTCCAGGTCGGGGGCGGCAAGAACGATCAGACGCCGACCCAGCTGATCGAGATCCCCCACCTGCTGTCGGTGCTCGCCACCGGGACGTTCAACGGGGCCGTCGTGGGCCTGAACCAGCTCCAGCGCGAAGACGTGAAGAAGTACGGGCCCGGCAACTACATCCCCAACGTGTTCATCCAGTACTGGTCGATGCGCGTGATGGCCTACCTGGCGTCGTTGATCGTGCTGCTTGCGCTGTGGGGCGGCTGGCTCGTGAGCCGGGGCACGCTCGGGCGCTCGAAGTGGTTCCTGCGGCTGTCAGGCTGGGCGGTGGTCACGCCGTTCGTGATGAACACCGCCGGCTGGATGCTCACCGAGAACGGGCGTCAGCCATGGATCGTGCAGGGGCTGATGAAGACGATCAACGCCAACTCTCCGTCGGTGAGCTCGACCGACATCTGGATCAGCCTGATCGCGTTCGTGCTGATCTACCTCGCCCTCGGCGCCGCTGACCTCGTGCTGATGCTGCGCTACTCGCGCAGGGAGCTCGGCGAGGAGCACGACGACGCGGCGCACACGGGCGCGTCGGGCGCGGCCGCCACCACGATGCCGGCGTTGACCTACTAGATGGTCTAGGGGGCGCTGTGGAGCTGCACACGATCTGGTTCGTGATCATCGCGATCTTCTGGGTCGGCTTCTTCGTGCTCGAGGGCTTCGACTTCGGCGTCGGCATGCTGCACACGATCGTCGCGCACAGCGACATCGAGCGGCGGGTCGCGCTGAACACGATCGGCCCCTGGTGGGACGGCAACGAGGTGTGGCTGATCGTCGCGGGCGCGGGCATGTTCGCCGCGTTCCCGGGCTGGTACGCGACGATGTTCTCGGCGCTGTACCTCGCGCTGCTCTTGGTGCTGGCGGCGCTGATGGCGCGGGGCGTCGCATTCGAGTTCAAAGGCAAGCGCGAAGGCGAGCGCTGGCGGGCGACGTGGAGGTGGTGCACGACGCTCGGCAGCCTGGCGATCCCGCTCCTGCTGGGGGTGGGGCTCGGCGATCTGCTGGTCGGCCTGCCGATCGACTCCAGCCACGACTACACCGGCAGCTTCTTCGAACTGCTCACCCCATACGGGCTGTGGACGGGCGTCACGCTCGTCGGGCTGTGCCTGCTGCACGGCGCGACGTTCCTGAAGCTCAGGACCACCGACGAGCTGCGCGCGCGTGCGCAGGCGCTCGCGCGGCCACTGGGATGGGCCGCGATCGCGCTCGTCGTCGGCTGGGTGATCTGGACGCGCACGATCGCCGGGGGCGCCGACGTGCCGGGACCGGTGGAGCTGCTGGCGTTGATCGCGGTCGTGTTCGCGGCGCGGCTGGCGATGACCGACGAGGACGGCTCGGCGTTCGCAGCGTCCGCGATCGCGATGGCGTGCGTCGTCGGATCGATCTTCATCGACCTGTACCCGCGGGTGATGGTCTCCAGCACCAGCTCCGCGTACGACCTGACCGTCAACAACTCTGCCTCGGGTCACTACGCCCTGACGGTGATGACGATCGCGGCCGCCCTCTTCCTTCCGCTCGTGCTGATCTATCAGGGCTGGTCCTTCCACGTCTTCCGCGGGCGCCTCAAGACGCCCCCGGTCACGCCTGAGGCGTCCGCGTCCTCTCAGCCGACCGCTCACACCGATCCAGCGGCGCCCGGTTTGCCGGCCGCTCCCCAGACCTGAGCGAGTGATGCCCGACACAACACCTCATCGCGTGGTGATCGTCGGCGGAGGCTTCGGCGGTCTGTTCGCTGCGAAGTTCCTGCGGCGCGCGCCGGTCGAGATCACGTTGATCGACCGCCTGAACCATCACACCTTCCAGCCGCTGCTGTACCAGCTGGCGACCGCGATCCTGTCCGAGGGCGCGGTCGCGCCACCGTTGCGCCAGGTGCTGCGCAAGCACCGCAACGTTCGTGTCGAGATGGCAGAGGTGATCGGCGTTGACCTGCAAGCCAGGACCGTGACCGCCGCCAGGCCGGTCGGGCCATCGCTGACGGTGCCGTATGACTCCCTGATCGTGGCGGCCGGGGCTAGCGGGTCCTACTTCGGTCACGACGAGTTCGCGCGCTTCGCCCCCGGCATGAAGACCGTCGATGACGCGCTCGAGCTGCGGGCGCGCATCTTCGGAGCCTTCGAGATGGCCGAGATGCAGGAGGACCCCGCGGAGCAACGGCTGTGGCTGACGTTCGCTGTGATCGGCGCCGGTCCCACGGGCGTCGAGATGGCCGGTCAGATCGCCGAGCTCTCGCGCCGCTCGCTGAAGCAGAACTTCCGCCGCATCGATCCCGCCAGCGCGCGGGTGCTGCTGTTCGACGGCGGTGAGGAGCCGCTCGCCAACTTCGGCGACAAGCTCTGCGCGATGGCCACGAAGGAGATCGAACGCACGGGCGTCGAGCTGCACATGCGCAGCCGTGTGACCGACGTCAAACCCGACGCGATCGTCGTCCAGGGTCCTGACGGCGAGGAACGCATCGCCTGCCACACGAAGGTGTGGTCCGCGGGCGTGCAGGCCTCACCGCTGGCAGCGATGCTGGCCGAGGCGAGCGGTGCTGGAACCGACCGGTCCGGTCACGTCGAAGTGCTGCCCGACTGCACGCTCCCGGGCCACCCGGAGGTGTTCGCGATCGGCGACATGATGGCGCTGAACGGGCTCCCGGGAGTCGCCGAGGTCGCGATGCAGTCCGGCATCCACGCGGCCCGCACGATCAAGCGGCGCCTTAAGGGCGACGCTGCGACGAAGGCGTTCGCGTACCGCGACCTCGGCAGCATGGCGACGATCTCGCGCTTCCGTGCGATCGTCAGCTTCAAGGGCATCAAGGTCGGCGGCTTCATCGGCTGGCTGATGTGGGCGTTCGTCCACCTCACGTTCCTGACGGGCTTCAAGAACAGGGGGACCGCGCTGCTGAAGTGGCTGAACGCGTTCGTGGGCAAGAGCCGTGACGAGCGAACGATCACGATGCAGCAGGTCTCCGCTCGCATGATCGCCGTGCGCGCGGGCATCGAGCAGGGCGAGCAGGGCCTCTCCCGGCTCGTGGAGGAAAGCGGCGACGACTAACCCTGCTCGCGCTGCCACATGGCGGCGTAGCGGCCAGCCAGCGCAAGCAGCTGCGCGTGGGTGCCGCGCTCGACCACGCGACCGCGATCGAGCACCAGCACCTCGTCTACGTCCTCGAGCCCGGCGAGGCGGTGCGTGATCAGGAGCGTGGCCCTGGTTCTGGAGACGGCCAGCAGGTCGGCCACGATCGCGTCCCCCGTGGGCGCATCGAGGTGCTCGCCCGGCTCGTCCAGGATCAGCACGGGGGAGCGCGCGAGCAGCGCCCGGGCGATCGCCAGTCGCTGGCGTTGACCCCCCGACATGCGGATCCCGTGCTCGCCCAGCTGCGTGCTCAGGCCGGCGGGCAGGCTCTCGATCCAGGCACTCAGGCGCGCCGCTGCCAGCGCCGCGTGCAGCTGATCGGCGCTCGCGTCGCGCCTGGCCAGCCGCAGGTTCTCCTCGAGCGTGCTGTCGAACACGTGGCTGTCCTGGGCGACCAGCCCCACGACCGATCGGTACTCGTCGCCATCGAGGTCGGAGATCTCAACGCCATCCAGCGTCAGCGAGCCGGCGTCGTAGTCGAGGAAGCGCAGCAGCACTCCGGCGAGCGTGGACTTGCCGGCGCCGCTGGGGCCGACGACAGCCACACGCCGGCCGGGGCTCAGGGCGAGCTCGATCCCCGCCAAGGCCGGGGCGCTTGCACCCCTGTACGTGAAGCCGAGGTCGCGCGCGCGCAGCGCATGCGGCGGCAGGGGAAGCTCGCGCGGACGCGCCGGCTCGGACACCGGCACCGGCGCGTCCATCACCTCGAACACCCTCGCAGCCGAGCGGCGAACACGCCCGAGCGTCTGCGTCGCGGCGGGCAGGCCCGCGACGAGCTCGAACGCCACCAGCGGGATCAGCGCGAGGCCCGCGAGCAGCACGCCATCGAGGTGCCCCGCGCGTACCGCGACGATCCCGACGGCGAGCGCACCCCACATCGCCAGGCCGAAGCACAGCACCGCCAGGCCCTGCCCGACGCCGGCTGTGCGCGCGCTCGACCTCGCCACGCCGGTGAGCGCGCTATCGGCGGCGAGCACCCGTTGTTGGCACTCCTCAGCGCCGCCGTTGACCAGCAGCTCGGGCGCGCCCTCGACGAGGTCGACGACGCTCGCGGTCAGCTCCGCGCGGGCCACCGCCTGGAGAGACTCGCTGCGAGCGGCGAGCCTGCCGGTCAGCCACGGCACCAGCGTGCCGGCGATGACGAGCGCCACGAGCAGGATCAGGCCGGCCGCGGGGAGCATCCAGAACACCACGCCGACCGTGACCGCGCCGACGGTGAGCGCGATCGCGAACGGCGGCAGCACCCGCAGCAGCAGGTCCTGGAGCGTGTCCACGTCGTGGACCAGGCGGGCCAGCAGATCGCCGGCCCGGAACGCCGGCAGGCCGAGCGGAGCCAGGCGCTCGAGGCGTTCGTAGACGGCGACCCTGATCTGCGAGAGCAGGCGGAAAGCCGCATCGTGGCCAGCGAGGCGTTCTGCGTAACGGCACAGCGCTCTGGTCAGAGCGAAGAACTGCACGCCGACGACCGCGATCGCGACCGCCGACTCCTGCGGGCGCTGGGCAGAGCGCGAGATCAGCCACGCGGACGTGGCGATCAGCCCGATCGCCGCGGCCAGCGCGCCGGCGCCGAGGAGCGTCGCCAGCGCCAGGCGTGGGGCGGCTCCTCGCGCGAGCCCGAGCGTACGCCGCAGGGGCGCCTGCGCCGCGTTGTGATCGTCGATCCAGCTGCTCGCGGCGGTTCGGGGATCGGCGCTCACGCCGCCACCTCGGCGGCCGTGAGCGAAACCACGCGATCCGCCAGGGCGGCCAGGGCGGGGCGATGCGCGACGAGCACGACGGTCCGTCCGCGCGACAGTCGAGCGATCGCGCGCGCGACCTCGAGCTCGGTCTGGCCGTCGAGGTTGGCGGTCGGCTCGTCGAGCAGCAGCAGGCGCGCGTCGCGCACGAACGCCCGCGCCAGCGCGAGGCGCTGGCGCTCTCCCGCGGACAGGCCTACGCCGCCCTCACCGAGGACCGTGTCCAGCCCCCGAGGCAGCTTGAGCACCACATCGGCCAGGCCCGCGTCGACGATCGCCGCCCAGATCTCGTCCCTGGAAGCGTCGCGGCGGGCGAGGCGCACGTTCTCGGCGATCGAGGCGTTGAACAGGTGCGGGCGCTGGGGCACCCACGCCAACTGCGCCCGCCAGGCCGCGAGATCCAGCTCGGCGAGCTCGACGCCGCCGACGCGGACAGAGCCGGACTGCGGCCTATGAAGCCCGAGCAGCACGCTCAGCAGGGTCGACTTTCCACAGCCGCTGGGCCCGACGAGCGCGAGCAGCTCACCCGGCTCGACGTCCAGCGAAACGCCGTCGAGCGCAGGCTCGCCACGATCGGGGTAGGTGAACCGCAGCTCCTCGATCGCGAGCCCGGCGAGCGCAGGGTCGGGAACTTCCGTGCACGTGCCTGCGGGCGGCGAGGGCGCCTCGAGGATCGCGAACACCTGCTCCGCGGCGGCCATACCCTCCGCGCTCGCGTGGTAGTTGGCGCCCAGCCGGCGCAGTGGCAGGAATGCCTCTGGCGCGAGCACGAGCGCGAACAGCGCTGTGCGCAGCCCCAGCTGCCCGTCCAGCAGCCGCAGGCCGATCGCGACCGCCACCAGCGCCACCGCGATCGTGGCGAGCAGCTCGAGGATCATCGACGACAGGAACGTGATCCGCAGCGTCGCCATCGTCGCACTGCGGTAGCGCTCGGTGATCTCCCGGATGGTGCGCGTCTGGGCCTTCGCCCGCCCGAACGCCTTCAGCGTCGGCAGGCCGGCGACAACGTCGAGAAAGTGCCCGGCCAGCCGCCCCAGCTCGCGCAGCTGGCGATCCACCCGCTCCTGCGTGCTCGCGCCCACGAGCGCCATGAACACGGGGATCAGCGGGATCGTGAAGGCGATGATCGCCGCCGAGATCCAGTCGCGCGAGAGCACCGCGGCGAGCACCACGCTCGGCACGATCACGGCCAGCAGCAGCTGCGGCAGATACAGCGAGAAGTAGCCATCGAGCGCGTCTATCCCGCGCGTGGCGACGATCGCGATCTCGCCTGCGCGCTGCGCGCGCGAGCTATCTGACCCCAGCGCGGGGATCCGCACCAACAGCGCGGCGCGCAGCTCGGACTTCGCGCGCGCAGAGGCCCGGGCTGCGATGAGCTCCGCGCCCCACGCGACGCACGCGCGCAAGAGCACGACCACCAGCAGCGCGATCAGCGGCGCGCGCAGCTGATCGAGGGTGCGTCCGCCGAGGAAGGCGCGCGCGACCAGGTCCGCGAGCAGCCACGCCTGGGCCACGATCAGCAGCGCGCTCCCGGTCCCGAGAGCGACCGAGACGAGCAGGAAAGTGCGGGTCGAGCGCGCGTAACCGAGCAGCCTTCGGTCGAGTGCCCTCACACGACAATCATGAACGAGTCACGTGCTCCGCGAAGGACGCCGCGCGGGCTGCGCGGCCAGCGTCGGCCGAGGCGCTCGAGCAGCTTCGACTAGCTTACGCTTGCGATGATCGCGATTCCGTGCGCATCCGGAGGGCTCACGGCCGTGTCAGCTGCCTGCGCCAGCCGCGCAACATCGTGCGGGGAACGGAGTGGCCGTGGCTGACGCCGACGATCAGACGGCGGCTGCGAACGCGACGCTGTTGAGCCGCGCATATGTCCTGCTGCTCGTGATCGCGGCGGTCGTGGGCGTGATCGTCTCGCTGGCGGCGTGGTGCTTCCTCGAGCTCGTCTACCAGATCCAGCGTGAGGTCTTCCACCATCTGCCGAGCGCGTTCGGCTACGCACACGGGCCCCCGCTGTGGTGGTCGCTACCCGTGCTGGCGATCGCGGGGCTGATCGTGGCGCCGGCGATCGCGTTGCTGCCCGGGGCCGGCGGTCACCTACCCGCCGAAGGTCTGAAGGTGGGTGGCGGTACCCCGCAGCCTGTGACGTTGCCGGGCGTGATGCTGGCGGGCCTGGCGTCGATCGGGCTCGGCACAGTGGTTGGACCTGAGGCCCCGCTGATCGCCCTCGGCGCCGGCCTTGCCGTTGCCACCGTCGGCCTGGCGCGCAGGCCAATGCCCGATCAGACGCTGATGGTTGTCGCGGCGGCCGGGAGCTTCGCCGCTCTGTCGCTGATCTTCAACTCGCCGATCATCGCCGCGATCATCCTGATCGAGGCGACCGGCCTGGGCGGGGCCAAGCTGCCGATCGTGCTGCTCCCCGGCCTGATCGCTGCCGGGATCGGTGGGCTCGTGTCGATTGGCATGGGCTCCTTCACCGGGCTCAGCACCAGCGCCTACTCGCTCGGGGCGCTGCCACTGGCGAACTTCGCGCGCCCGGATCTCGGGCAGTTTGCGCTCACGATCGCGCTGGCGCTCGCTGTCGCGCTCGTCGCCCATCTGATCATGCAGGGAGGGCTCACCACCTATCGGATCGTCAAGCCGCGACTGTTCGTGGCGCTGCCCGCCGCAGGGCTGCTGGTGTCGGGTCTGGCGATCGCGTTCTCGCAGATCACCGGCAAGGGCGTCGAACAGGTGCTGTTCTCCGGCCAGGAACAGCTACCTCACCTGGTCTCGAGCGCACAGACCTGGTCGCTCTCGGCACTCGCGCTGCTGGTGGTCTGCAAGGGGCTCGCGTACGGCCTCTCGCTGGGCAGCTTTCGTGGCGGCCCGACGTTCCCGGCGATGTTCCTGGGTGTGGCCGCCGGCATCATGCTCTCGCGTCTCGGTGACTTTCCGATGACGGCGGGGGTGGCGGTCGGCATCGGCGTCGGCGTCGCCGCGATCCTGCGATTGCCGCTGTCGGCGATCGTGATCGCCACGCTGCTCACCGCAAAGGCAGGCGCCGGGGCCGACCCGCTGATCATCGTTGGCGTCGCCGCCGCGTACCTGACCAGCCTCGCCCTCTCGCGACCCCGAGCACCCGTGCGGCGCTCGGCATCGGTCTCACCCGCCGCCGCTGGCGCCGAGCCGTCCCAGTAGGTGATCGCCGACGCGCACCGCGTTGGCCATCGCGGTGAGCGCCGGGTTGACGGCCGAGATGCTGGGGAAGAAGCTGGTGTCGACTACGTACAGGTTGTCCACCTCATGCGCCCGGCAGTCGGTGTCGAGCACCGAGGTCGCCGGGTCGGTGCCGAAGCGAGCGGTCCCGGCCTGGTGCGCCACGCCGGCCACCGGGATCTTGTTCTCGAGGTAGGCCCAGCGCGGGATCAGGTGGTGCGGGTGCATGCCCAGGTGACCGAGCAGCGACTCCAGCTGCGCCAACAGCCGATCGCGAGCGCCGTCGTTGGTCGACGTGTAGCTGAGCGTGAGCTTGCCATCGCGATCTACGCTCACTCGATTCTCCGCTTGCGGGAGATCCTCGCTCGAGAGCCAGAAGTCGACGGCGTGCTCGGCCACCTCGTTGAGGGACAGGCCGAATGGCGCCAGTTTGGTTATCAGCGGCTTCTCGCCCCGATACATCGCTGGTACGGACTTGCCCACCATCTGGATGTTGCCCATCGGAAACTCCCACTCATCGCTCGCGAAGTAGTAGTCGTTGACGCCGAGGGTCTTCTGGAAGACGGTGGGGTTGGGCTCCTTGGAGATCGCGAGCACCGCCTGGCTGTTGTGGAACATGTAGTTGCGCCCCAGCTGATCAGAGCCGTTGGCGAGACCGCGCGGGTGCGCGTCGCTGGCCGAGCTCAGCAGCAGCTTGGCGCTGTTGGCGGCGCCGCAGGAGACGACCACGATGTCAGCCGCGTAGGTCTCCTGTCGACCGTCGTGCTCGACGTCGACCTGTGTCACGCTCCTGCCGGCGGGATCGGTCGTGAGCTTGGTCGCCATCGCGTTCGTCAGCAGCGTGACGTTGGCGTGCTCGAGCGCGGGTCGCACGCCCAGCACCTCCGCGTCGGCCTTGGCGTGCACGAGGCACGGGAAGCCGTCGCAGGTGCCGCAGCGAAGGCACGCGCTGAAGGGCCTGTTCGACTCGTCGAGCATCACTCCACACGGGGCGTGGAACGGGTGAAGGCCGGCCGCGGCGAACGCGTCGGAGAGCTGCTGGATGCGCGGCTCGTGCGAGACCGCCGGTGCCGGGTAGGGTGCGCTGGCGGGCGGTTCGGTCGGGTCCTCGCCGCGCTCGCCGTGCACGTGGTAGAGCTGCTCTGCCTTCGTGTAGTAGGGCTCCATCTCCTCGTAGGGGATCGGCCACGCCGGCGAGATCCCGCCATCGTGGACGAGCTCGCCGAAGTCCTCTTTGCGGAAGCGGTACAGCGCCGCCCCGAAGAGCTTGGTGGCGCCGCCCACGCAGTAGTGCACCTGCGGCTGGAACGGCTTGCCGTCCGCGTCATACCAGGTGTCCGGCGACACGTAGCGGTTGTCGATGAACACGTCGGCGGCGGACCAGCACTGCGGCTCACGGGGCAGCCAGTCACCGCGCTCGAGCAGCAGGATCCGCTTTCCCGATGGGGCGAGATGGCGCGCGAGCGTGCCCCCGCCGGCGCCGCTGCCGATGATCATCACGTCGTAGGAGTCCGTCACGCGATCTCCCCGATGCGCTCGGCCAGGATGATGCGCCCGGCGGCCTCTATCAACGCGAGGTGGGAGAACGCCTGGGGGAAGTTGCCGAGGTGTCGGGCGGTGCTCGTGTCGAACTCCTCCGCGTAAAGGCCAAGCGGCGAGGCCACGCGCAGGAGCTTTTCCATCAGGTCCCGGGCGCGTTGGTCCTCGCCGATGATCGCCAGGCCGGAGACCAGCCAGAACGAGCAGATCAGGAAGCTGCCCTCCTTGCCCGACATGCCGTCGTCGGTCTCATCGGTGCGGTAGCGCAGCACGAAGCCGTCCTCGGTGAGGTCGTTTGCGATCGCCAGCACGCTCGCGCGCATGCGCTCGTCGTCGCCCGGTAGAAAGCCGAAGTTGGCGGCCAGCAGGTTGGAGGCATCCAGCGCGTCCGTGTCGTAGTGCTGGCGCAGGACCCCACGATCGCTGAGCCCGTGCGAGAGGATGTCCTGCCTGATCTCCTCGGCCGTCGACTGCCATCTGCTCTCGAGCTTGGCGTCGCCTCGCAGCGCCGCAAGCTTGGCTGCACGGTCCAACGCGACCCAGCACATGAGCTTCGACGAGACGTAGTGTCTGGGCTTGCCGCGAGCCTCCCAGATACCCTGGTCGGGCTGGCGCCAGACTTTGGTCGCGCATTCAGCCTGGCTCTGGACGATCGGCCACAGCCGCCGGGGCAGACGCTGACTGCGCCGGCTGTGCAGCAGGATCGCGTCCAGCGCCGCGCCGTAGACGTCGTTCTGGCGCTGGTCGAACGCTCCGTTGCCGATCCTCACCGGGCTCGCGCCGGCGTACCCCGAGAGGTCGTCGCGGGTCGACTCGCTGAGATCGCGTCGACCATCGATTCCGTACATGATCTGAAGCGCGCCATCGTCGTTGGGCTCGAGGTCCGCGACGAACTGCATGAACTCCTCGGCCTCCCAGTCGAGGTTGAGGTAGTGCAGCGCCTGGAGCGTGAACGTCGAGTCGCGAAGCCAGGTGTAGCGGTAGTCCCAGTTGCGCTCGCCGCCCGGCGTCTCGGGCAGCGAGGTAGTGAGCGCCGCGACCGTCGCTCCGGTCGGCATGTAGGTCAGGCCCTTGATCGTCAGCGCGGATCGCTGGAGCGGGTCGCGCCAGCGGTGGTCGGGGATGCGGGCGCGGCCGAGCCAGCCGCGCCAGAACGCCGCGGTGGCGGACATGCGCTCAGATGCCTCGTCCGCGTTCTCGGGCCCGGCGAGCTCCTCCGCCCAGGACAGCGAGCAGTACATCTGCTCGCCCTGCTTGAGCACGTGCCGGCTGCGCACGCGATCGCCCTCGACACCCACCAGCATGTCTGTCTGGAGCCTGATCGTCAGGTCGGCACCGGTGGCGTCCGCGCGGCGGCCTTCGTCGAGCACCGACCACGCTGCGGGAACCCTGCCGTAGTCGAACACCGGCTCGCACGTGAGTTCCATCTCGACCTGGCCCTCCAGGCACATCGCGATCCTGACGAGCAGATGATCAGCGTCTTCGTCGGTTGGCGGCCGCGTGTGCGGCGTCACCTGATCGACACCGCGGCGCCGCCCCAGCGTCAGCGCGTCGCGCACCATCACCCAGCCGCTGGGAGTCTTCCACGTCGTCAGCAGGATGTTCGTTCCGGGCTCGTATACGCGCGCGGCGGGCACATTGATGCCGAACGGCCCGAGCCGGAACGCGCCCGCCTGGCGGTCGAGCAGCGAGCCGAACACGCTCGGCGCGTCAAAGCGCGGAACGCACAGCCAGTCGATCGTGCCGTCGGGCGCGACCAGCGCGCCGGTGTGGCAGTCCGACAGGAAGGCATAGTCGGCGATCGGCGGGAACGGCGATGGCATCGCCGCGCTCTGCGCACGCGTGCGCTCCGCGCTGCCGTCGGATGCAGCGGCGGCGTTCACGGCGCCGTCGACGTTCGCGCTAGCCGATCTGGCTTTGCGCGGCGCGGACGCCTGCTTGCGCGACTTGGCGGGGCTCATGAATGTGCCTGTACGGCTGCCTCCACTCTCGCCCTCGGTACCTGTTCTCGCCGTGCCCTGGCCCGTGTTCTGCGGTCGCTGCGGGCGCGCGCATCATCGCATATGTGCACGGGAAGGGCGGCCTGCTCGATCGGCGCTGGTGCGATCGCCGCAGGTAGCCACAACCCTGCGCGTTCGTTGCCGTGGGAGTACGATCGAGCGATGGCCACCTCGAAGCTGATGGCCGCCGACTTCGTGGCCAGGTCGACGCCCGCGCGATGACATCGCAGCAAGAGCTGATCGATGGTGTTCGCAGCGGGTATGCCGTGCTCAGCAGCACCGGCGAGTGGCCGCCCGATGGCCTGCTCGCTGATCGCTTCGAGGTGCACCAGGACAGGTTCATCGACGCCGGACGCGTGTTTCGCGGACCTGGCGCACCCGGCGAGCTGATGCGCACCTTCGCGCAATCGTTCAGCGACCTCACGCTCGAGGTCGACAGCGTCCAGGAGGCGCCCGACGGACGCCTCGTCGCGACGATCGCCGTGCGCGGCCGCGGAGCGGCCAGCGGAATCGTGATCGACAAACGCCAGGCCCACGTTTGGAGCTTCAGCGCCGGTGAGGCGACAGCGATGCAGATCCACGGCCAGCCCACCGAAGCACTGAAAGCGGTGGGGCTCGAGCCGTAGACGCGTAGAATCGCTCGACGTGCACGCGGTGAGCGTCAGATCCCGCTGCGCTGGCGTCGTCGACGGCCTGAAGACGATCGTGCGGGCCGTCCAGGAGGACCACGACTCGCTCCTGGATGCCGTGACGCAGCTCAGCCGTTCGCGGCGCATCTTCGCGCCGCTCGCTTTCATGGTCGGCGCGTTCGCGCTGCTGCTCGACGGCGTGAAGGTGATCCTCACCAACTGGCGCCTGATGCTGATCCAGGTGCTGCCGGCCATGTGGGTGTGGGTGGCGATGTTCGACCTCAAGGCCCACGTGCTGCACGGCAGGTCCCACGACATGATCCGGGGGCCGATCCTGATCCCGCTCGGTCTCGCGATCGTTGCTGTCACCGCAGCCAGCTTCTTCCTCAACGCCGTGTTCGCGTTCGCGATCTCCGCTGGGCGCCCTCCGAGAATCCGCCCGGCGTTCGCCCAGGCGCGTCAGCGCATCGGGACGATATTCGTGTGGGGCGCGCTCGTCGGCGTGCCGCTTGCGGTCGCGACCACGATCTCGCCCCGCTGGGGGCGTCCTTGGTTCGCGGTCACGCTGGGGATCGTGGTGGGTGTGATGATGGTCTGCTATGTGGCCGTGCCATCGCGCTTGATCGGCGTCACACCGACCCAGTCAAGGCGCGACAAGCTCACGGCTTCGGCGCTGAGCTCGATCTTGGGGACCACCGTCTGCACGCCGCCCTATCTGCTCGCGCGCGTGGGCATCCTGATGCTCGGGTCGCGCGCGCTGCTGATCCCCGGCGTGCTCCTGCTGACCGTCGGCGCAACGCTCCAGGCGGGCGCCACCGGCGCCGTGAGGGCGGTCAAGCTGAGCACGAGCCTGGCGGCCGGCGGCTCGACCGAGCCTGTCGAATGAGCGTGCCCACCGTCAGCGCATGGTCACCGACGCCTGGGCTGTTGAGCGAGGGCCCTCGCTGGGACGAGCAGCGTCAGGAGCTGATCTGGGTCGACATCCTCGGCCGCCAGCTGCACCGAGCCACGATGAGCACCGACGGCTCCCCGAAAGAGGTTCGCACGATCGAAATCGACCGGCACCTCGGGGCGGCGGCACCGGCCGCCGGCGGCGGGTACGTGCTCGCCGCCGGCCAGGGCTTTCTGTTCCTCGATGATGCCGGCGTGGTCCACGAGCTGGCCCAACCCGAGGCGGGTCACACCCACCTGCGCATGAACGACGGGGCATGCGACGCCGAGGGACGTTTCTGGGCCGGCACGATGGCCTATGACGAATCGCCCGAAGTCGCTTCGCTCTACCGCCTGGAGCTGGACGGCAGCGCCACCAAGGTGCTCGACGGCCTCACGATCTCCAACGGGATTGGGTGGAGCCCGGACGCTCGCACGATGTACCTCAACGACAGCGGGACGGGCCGCGTTGAAGCGTTCAGCTTCGACGCGGCGAGCGGCGCGATCGGCGAGCGACGCACGCTGGTCCAGGTCGACCAGCCTGGTGCCGTCCCCGACGGGCTTACGGTCGACGAGGAGGGCGGAATCTGGGTGGCCCTGTGGGGTGGCTCGGCGGTCAATCGGTACGCGCCGGACGGCTCACTTCGAGCGAGCCTGCCGCTGCCCGTCGAGCGTCCGACCTCGTGCGCGTTCGGGGGACCCGACAACGCCACGCTGTTCGTCACCTCGGCTCGCGAGGGGCTCGACGTCGCGCAGATCGAGCGTCAACCGGACGCGGGACGGGTGCTGGCCGTCGAGGGCCTCGGCGTCCGCGGTGGCCCTTGCCTGCTCTACCGAGGCGGCGCAGGCGTCACGCCAGAGGCGGTCGCGAGCCCCAGCTAGTTCGAGCGCGCGAACAGCCGCAAGAACAGCAGGAAGATGTTCAGCACGTCGAGGAAGATCCCGGCAGCGAGCGGGATCGCTTCGTTCGTGCCCGCCCGGCGCAGGCGGTTGAAGTCGATCACCGTGTAGAGACCGAAAATCGCGAGCCCCGCCAGCGCGTACGCGGTGTAGAGCGCGGGGATGTTGACGAATATCAGCACGATCCCGCCGAGGATCAGCACGAGCAGCAGCCAGAAGGCCGTGCGATACAGGAACGACAGGTCGCGCCGGATCGCGTAGCCGCCGGCTCCCAGCCCTCCGACGAACAGCGCCGTCGCTCCGAACGCCTGACGCACGGCAGTCGGGTCGGTGGCTGAGTAGTAGTTGATCGTGGTCGCGACGGCCGCGCCCATCAGCAGCCCGAACGCGAACAGCAGCCCGAGCGCGAGACCTTCTTGTCCGCGTGCGTTGGCGACGTTGAGACCGACCAGGCAGCCGAGCGCGATCAGCCAGGCGACGAACCATGCCGCGCCACCCAGGTTGCGGCCGAGGTACACGCCGAGGGTCGCGAACCCCACCGTCACTGCGACCAGGCCCATCACGCGGCCAAACAGCGGCGCGGTTCGCGTGCCAAAGGCCTCCGCGTAGCCAGCCGAACTCATGACCGCAGCTCCGAGCTCATGGTCGAGAATCTTACGCTGCCCCCCTGCGCCTCAGGCGAGGCCTCCCAGCGCACGTCCATGCGTGCGCGCATGCGCGCCAGCACGCGGGCGAGCTCGGGGGCGAAGGCGAGCCCGAAGAACAGGCTCGCGCCGACGTCCACGAGGTCGAAGGGCAGGCCCTGACCAACGGCGAATACCAGGGCGGCGAACGTGTGCGAGGCGCCGATCGTCCACGTGTACAGGTTCATTACCTCCTTCGCGAACAGCGCCGCCGCGGCACATGCGAGCGCCAGCGGGATGCGCCCGAGGCGCCGGCGCGTGAGGCTCCCGAGTGCCGCCCCGCCCAGGCCGACCATGCCCCAGGCGGCCATTTGCCACGGGGTGTAGGTGCCCTGGCCGAGCATCACGTTGGATGCGAGCATGCCGATCGCGCCGACGGCGAAGCCCGGCAGCGGCCCGAGCGAGTAGCCGACGACGAGCGTCATCGCCGTGATCGGCTTGACCTCCGGCAGCGCCACGAACGCGTCTCGGCCGAGCGCCGCCACCGCGGCGAGCGTGGCCACGACCGCGACCATGCGCGCGGACGGCCGCGAGCGCTCGTAGGCGAGCCAACCAACGAGCAGCACCACGCCCACGACCAGGAACGAAGCCAGCGGCCAGCTCACAGGGCCGCCTCCACGAGCGCCGGGGCGCTCAGCAGCTCGGCCCCCTGCTCCGGGGTGAGCACCCCGCCCGCGCCGCCCAGGATCCGCGCTGTCTCGGTCGCGAAGTACCAGCCCCCCGCCAGCAGCTCGGCGGCCGGCCCGTCGGCGATCACGCGTCCGTCGGCCAGCAGCACAGCGCGTGAGGCGCAGGCGCACGCGAACTCCGGATCGTGGGTGGCCACGATCACCGCCTGACCACGATCTGCGCGCCGGCGCAGGTCGATCGCCAGCTCGGCCTTGGCCAGCCGGTCCATGCCGCGCGTCGGCTCGTCCAGCGCCAGCACCGCCGGCTCGGCGGCCTGGCCGCCGTGTTGGTGGGTGTCGGTGACGATCGCGAGCGCCAAGCGCTGGCGCTCTCCGCCGGAGAGATCGCGGGGGTTGCGCTCGTGCATGCCGGCCAGGCCCGCATCCGCGAGCGCCTGCGGCGATGCCTCGCGGTCGAGGCGATCGTGGAGGAAGTAGTCGCCGGGGTTCTGCAACAGCAGCGCCACCCGCCCGCCACGCTCGATGCGACCTCGCGTCGGCTCGAGCAACCCGGCGGCATGCCGTAGCACGGTGGACTTGCCCGCTCCGTTTCGCCCCATCAACACCAGGCTTTCGCCGGCGTCGATGCGCAGCTCGACGCCGCGCAGGATCGCCGGCCCGCGGTGCAGCTCGTGCCACACGCCGCGCAGGTGCAGCGCCGGCGCCCGCTTGGAGCGGCGCAGCCTCCTCCCGGCAGTGCGGGTCGGCCCCGTGGCAGGAGGCGAAGAGGCGATCGCGAGCGCCTGCGCGGTCGCACCGTCCGCTGGCAGCAGCTGGTGTCGGCGAAGGGTCGCGCGAGCCTGCTTGACCCCTACGGGCGCCGGCCCGAGGCCGGCGAGCGCGAGCAGCCTGGCGCCGGGTGTTTGCAGCGCGGGCGACTCACCGGCGGCCCATTCGAGGAACGCGCGCGCGTCGCCGTCGTGGGCGACTCGCCCGTCGCGCAGCGCGATCACGCGGTCCGCGTAGGCCAGGCAGCGCTCCAGGCGATGCTCGGCGAGCACGATCGTCGTGTCCCACTCCTGGTTCAGACGACGGAGCAGGCCGATCAGCTCGTCGCCGGCGACGGGGTCCAGCTGCGAGGTCGGCTCGTCGAGCAGCAGCACCGGCGGGCGCCCGGCGAGCGCGGCGGCGAGCGCCACGCGCTGCTGCTCGCCGCCGGAGAGCTGGTGCGTGCGACGGTCGAGCAGGTGGTCGATGCCGAGGGCGAGCGCGACCTCCTCGACGCCGCGGGCGACCGCCGCCGAGGAATGGCCGCGGGTCTCCAGCGCGAGCGCGAGCTCGCCGCGCACCGAGCTCATCACCAACTGCGTCTCGGGGTCCTGGAACACGAGCCCGGCGACCATCCCCAGGCTCCCAGGGCCGTGCTCGCGAGTGTCGAGACCGGCGAGCGTCACGCGCCCGGCGAAGCGCCCGCCATGGAAGTGGGGCACCAGACCTCCCGCCGCGCGCAGCAGCGTCGACTTGCCGTGGCCTGAGAGGCCCGCGAGCAGGCACAGCTCGCCGGGCGCGATCTCGATGCTGACGTCCGCCAGCGCGGGACGCTCGGCCCCTGGATAGTGGTAGGTGAGGCTCTCGACGGAGAGGATCGGGCTGCTCACGGCTCGATCCCGCGACGGTCACAGAACGGAAGCGCGACCACAAGCACGAGCGCCGCGCAGAGCGCGAACAGCCCCGCATCGAGCGGCGCGTGCAGCAGCGGATATGCGGTGTAGGGGGCCAAGCCCGCGAACCGTCCGAGCAGCGCGAGCGCGAGCGTCGCACCGGCCGAGGCGAGAAAGGCCAGGTCGTGCCGCGACCACGGCAGCTGCACGCGCGGCGCGCGGGGCGCTCCCGCGAAGCCGCGGACCTCGAGTGTGGCGGCGACGTCCATCGCGCGGTCGAGCGACCCGGCGACCACCGCCCCGAGCAGCGCCGCGCGCGCGCGAGCTCCGCCCTGCCCCCCGCCCGCGCGCGTGCGCTGCGCGTCCGCAAGTCGCTGAGCATCAGCGGCCAGCAGCGGCAGCATGCGCAGGGCCAGCGAGGCGGTCAGCGCAGAGCGAAACGACAGGCGCCGGCAGATCCGCAGCAGCGCGTCGGGGTCGACGGCGAGGCTGGCCAGCGCGGCGACCAGGATCAGAGCGGTGACCTTCAGCGCGATCACGGCTCCGTACACGAGCGCCTCGACCGTCAGATCGCCCTGCCCGAACGGGCCCAGGTCACCGAGGCGCGCGAACACCGTCAGCCCGTCGCGCGAGACGATCACGTTCACGAGCACGATTGGCAGGGCCACGATCGCCGCGGTGAGGAGCGCGCGCGAGAGCTCGCGGCCGACGCCCGCTCCGCAGCCGGCGAGCAGGATCGCGAGCACCAGCGCGAGCAGCGCGAGCGGATGGTAGAGCAGCAGCGCAGCCGCCATCAGCGCGAGCGCCCACACCGCCGAGACCCCCGCGCGCGTGGCGTGCAGGGGGCTGGGCAGCGGGCGATACAGGAGCAGTGCGGCGGGGCGTCTCACGGGCTCGGCTGGGGTAGGGGCAGGACCGCGCCCGCGGCCAGCGCAACCGCGAAGCGGTCGCGGAGCGTGGATTCGGTGAGCGAGCGCGCTGCCGACGCCACACCGGCGGCGTCGCCGCCCGTGATCAGCCACTCCGGCTCGCCGTCGGCGTAGCGGGTGGCGGCGATCAGGCCGGCGTCCGCGCCGAGCGTGCGGGTCACCTGGCCCTGCGCATCCAGCAGCGCGATCTCCTCACCGCTGCGCGCGACGCGCGCGTACACCCCGCTCGCGCGGGGGCCGCGTTCGAGCTGCTGGGCGCCCGCGTCCGCGCGCAGGCGGCTCCACACGCCGACGAGCACACGCAGAGCGTGCGGCGGTGGGTGGCCACCCGCGAACGCGGCGATCGTCGAGGCCACGCCTGCGCCGCGCAGACGAGCGGCCACGGTGCGGCATGATGCCGACACGCTCCCCGCGCATTCCACGCGCACCGGCAGTGGGCGCCCTTGCACTCCGTTCAGGAACGGCTCCGGGAAGGAGCCGACCACTGCCGGCACTTCCTGCGACTGGCTCCAGTCGTGTAGGTCCCACCAGACGCGATCGCCGGAGTGCAGGGTGGTCTCGGCGGCGCCCTTGGCGCCGGTCACGCCGTTGACGTAGTAGAACCAGTCCAGCGGCTGTCCGTCTTCGTAGCCGCCCGCGCGACCGTCGATGCTCTCGACGAAGCCGCCGCCGTAGCGCGTGCTCACCGCGGCGTTGCGCATCAACAGGCTCATCGCCGTCTCCTGGCCGCGCGTGCGTGGGGCGGGCAGCGAGCGGATCGGCTGCGCGCCAAACGCGCGCGTGACATCAAGGCGCACGGCGGTGGGTGTGCTGCCGGCCCCCAGCCCGCATCCGGCGAGCACGCCGGATGCGACGAGCATGACCGCGAACGAGTGCAGCGCCGCTGTGCGAGGTATTGCAACGCGATACCCCTTACTCAACATGAAGGACGACGCGCGAGCACTGAAGCCAACCCCTTTCCACGAGGGTCTTGCGGGCTTGGGGTCGGAGGCAGGTCTCCTGGCTTCCGGGCCTACTCGCCGCGCCTTCCCGATCAGCCTGCCGGGCGATCAGTGGCTAGGCCCTCGCGGGGCATCAGCGGGAGCATCCCCGGTCACAGTGGCGGGTCCGCGCCGGAATTGCACCGGCTTCCCTTCACCACCGACCGTATGGACGAAGGCGAATGTTACTCGTCACACAGACCTCACAGCGCCCGCGTCACGCTCGCTCGCACGCTCGCCTTGTAACGTGGTTGCATGAGCAACCAAAACACCGGGGATCCTGAGCGTCCCCTGTCGCGGAGGCTTGTGGCGCTGATGGCGACGGCGTCCGGGGCCGCGGTCGCGAACATCTACTACGCGCAGCCGCTGCTCAGCACGATCGCCCACGACTTCGGGGTCTCAGACGGCACCGCCGGGCTACTGGTGACCGCCTCGCAGGTGGGCTATGCCGCCGGCCTCGTGCTGCTGGTGCCGATGGGCGACATGCTCGAGCGCCGCCGCCTGATTACGCGGATTCTGCTGGTGACCGTGCTGGCGCTCGTCGCGACCGCGGCCAGCCCCAGCCTGGTGGCGCTCGCGTGCGCGCTCGCGATCGTCGGGCTGACCTCGGTCGTGGCGCAGATACTGGTGCCGCTCGCGAGCACGCTCGCCGGCGAGCACGAGCGCGGTCGCGTCGTCGGCCACGTGATGAGCGGGCTGCTCGTGGGCATCCTCGTCGCGCGCACCGCCAGCGGCGTGATCGCAGAGCTCGCCGGCTGGCGCGTGGTGTTCGCGGCCTCTGCGGCTCTGATGCTCGTGCTGTGCGTGGTGCTGCGTCTGGCGCTGCCGCAGGTGCGGCCCACGACCGCACTGTCCTACCCGAGCCTGCTGCGCTCCGTGCTGAACCTCCTGAGCGAGCAGCCGACGCTGCGGATGAGGATCTTCTACGGCGCCCTCGGTATGGGCCAGTTCAGCGTGCTGTGGACCACGATCACGTTCCTGCTGGCCGGTGCCCCCTACCACTACGGCGACGCGACGATCGGCCTCTTTGGCCTCGTCGGGCTCGCGGGGGCGCTGGCGGCGCAGGCCGCTGGGCGCCTTGCCGATCGCGGCCGTCACCACCGTTCGACCGGCGGTTTCTTCGCGACGATGCTTGTGGCGTGGGCGCTGATCGCCGCCGGCGGCAGCTCGCTCGCCGCGCTGATCACCGGCATCGCGCTGCTGGACCTCGGCATCCAGGGAGCGCAGATAACCAACCAGAGCGTGATCTACGCGCTCGCGCCGTCCGCGCGCAGCCGCTTGACGACCGCGTACATGACCGCCCTGTTCGCCACAGCGGCGATCTCCTCGGCGGCGGCGTCCGCCACCTATGAGGCCGCGGGCTGGGGTGCCGTCTCGGCGCTCGGCGCGGCGCTCTCGGGCGCCGGCGTGCTCGCCTGGATCTGCGAGCAGCTGTGGCGCCGGCGGCGCGGCGGCGTGGAAGGCGCGCACGTCTCGGGCGCCGGCGTGAGCTGAGCCATCGCCACCGGCTCGCCGGCCGAGCGCGGCGCCAAGAGCGTCTAGACTGCTCGCCCGACGCTTGCCAGCTGGCCGTAGGTCACAGCTTCGAGGCCGAGCAGAGCCTGGACGACGCGCAGGTCGAAGAACGGCAGCACCTGCGTCATCAGCACGGTGCCGATGCCGGCGGCGCGATCGATCGCGTAGTAGCTGTTGAAGAGACCGGCCCAGTCGCCGGTCCCGCTCGAACGCCCGCCGGGGATGTCCGCCTTCAGCAGGTGGAAGCCAAGGCCCCAGCCCTGCGCGACCGGCAGCGCGGGGATGTCGTTGGTCAGCACGGGATCGGCTGACTTGATCAGCTCGGGCAGCGCCACGCCACCCAGGTGGTCGCTGAAGGCCATGCCGACGGTCGCGGCGCTGAGCACGCGCTCGCCGTCGAGCTCGCCATCCCTCAGCATCGCGCGCACGAAGCGCCCGTAGTCGCCGATCGTGCCGTAGGAGCCGTGGCCGGCGGAGAACCACTCGGGACTCGACGGCAGGTCGATGTCCAGCGATGTGAGGCTGCCGTCGGGGGCGCGGAACAGCAGCGGCGGGACGCGTGCGCTCTGCTCGGCGCTCGGCGCGAATGTCGTGTCGCTCATCCCCAGCGGCTCGTACAGATGCTCGCGCAGGTACACGTCGAGCGTCTGTCCGCTGAGGGCCTCGACGACGAGCCCCAACCAGTCGGTGCTGACGCCGTACTCCCACAGCGTGCCCGGATCGCGCGCGAGTGGAGCCATCAGGCTCGCCTTCTCGCCCGTCATCAGGTCGGGGGTGCCGGTCAGCTCGGCATAGCGGTACAGGTCGGCATTTGTGAACGTGTAGCCGCAGCCGGAGGTGTGTGTCATCAGCTGGCGGATCGTCGCGCGCGAGGCCGGTGCACGCAGCCGCGGCACGTCCCCGTCGAACCCGTCGAGAACCTGGAGCTCCGCGAACGCCGGCACGATCGACTCGACCGCGTCATCCAGGCCCAAACGCGCCTGCTCGACCAGCTGCAACGCCGCCACCGTCGCGGGGGCCTTCGTCATCGAGGCGTTGCGGAAGATCGTGTCCAGCTGGACGTCGCCGCCTGCTCCTGCGTAGAGGACCCCGTCACGGTCGACGACGAGCGCGCACACCCCGGCGAACACGCCGTCCTCGACGCCTTGCGCGAGCAGATCGTCGACACGCGCACCGTCGAAACTCATCCCGTCGTGCATCCTATTGGTCGCTTGGCAACCGATCACAACGGCAACAGAACGAGCTACGCCGGCCGCACGGCCTGGGCGCGAAGCATCGCCGCACCGGTGCGCGACTTCCTGGGGACCGAGACGGGCAGCGCCAGCGTGCTTCTGGCGGGCACGATCCTCGCGCTGGCGTGGGCGAACTCCCCTTGGTCGCACTCCTATGAATCGCTATGGCACACGACGCTCGCCGTGAAGCTCGGCGACTATGCGATCTCGCTCGACCTGCGCCACTGGGTCAACCAGGGTCTGATGACCTTGTTCTTCCTGGTCGTCGGGTTGGAGGCCAAGCGCGAGCTCGACCTCGGCGAGCTGCGCGAGCGCAGGCGCCTGGCGATTCCCGTGGTAGCCGCGCTGGGCGGCATGAGCGTGCCGGTCGCGATCTACCTCGCGTTCAACGCCGGCGGCCCGGGAGCGCACGGCTGGGGCGCGGCGATGTCGACCGACACGGCCTTCGCACTCGGAGCGGTCGCGCTGCTGACGCCGCGCGCGGCCACGCGTCTGCGCACGTTCCTGCTGACGCTGGCGGTGGTCGACGACCTCTGCGCGCTGGTCGTGATCGCGACCGTCTACACCGAGCACGTGTCCGTCCCTGCGCTGATCGCTGCCGCGGCCCTGTTCGGCGCGCTGCTGGCACTGCGCTACGCGCCGCAGTGGCGCCAGCCGGCATCGATTGCGCTCGGCGTCGGCCTCTGGATCGCGATGTTCGAGTCCGGCGTGGACCCCGTGATCGCGGGCCTCGCGGTCGGGCTCGCGACCAGCGCCTACACCCCTTCGCGCGAAGATCTCGAGCGCGCGACCGAGCTGGCACGCTCGTTCCGCGAGCAGCCGACGCCCGAGCTGGCGCGCTCGGCGCAGGCGGGCGTGATGTCGGCGATATCGCCCAACGAGCGCCTTCAGTACGCGCTGCACCCGTGGACCGGCTACGTGGTCGTGCCGCTGTTCGCGCTCGCCAACGCCGGTGTGCACGTCACCGGGGGCCTGCTCGAAGCGGCGGTGCGCTCCCCGATCACGTTGGGGATCCTGGTCGGCTACTTGGCGGGCAAGCCGCTCGGCGTCGCCGGCGCCTCGTGGCTCGCCTCGCGCCCTGCCGTGCATGGCCCCCGCTCGCCGCTGAGCCCGCCGCTGCTAGCCGTCGCCGGGGCGTTCGCCGGGATCGGCTTCACGGTCTCGCTGCTGATCTCGAGCCTCGCCTTCAGCGGGCGCCAGCTGGAGGAGGCCAAGCTCGGGGCGCTCGGCTCGGTGGTGCTCGCGCCGCTGTTGGCGTGGATCGTGCTGCGGGTCGTCAGGCGCCTGCCCGCCAGCGTGCGCGCACGCCAGCTAGCCGGCACGGCGGAGGATCTCCTCGATCTCGCCGAGGAGGTCGATCCAAGCCGGGACCACATTCGCGGCGCCGAGGACGCGCCGGTGACGCTGGTGGAGTATGGGGACTTCGAGTGCCCCTACTGCGGACAGGCCGAGCAGATCATCCGCGAACTGCTCGTGTCGGCCGGCGAAGACGTTCGCTACGTGTGGCGACACCTGCCCCTGAACGACGTGCACCCGCACGCGCAGATCGCCGCCGAGATCTCCGAGGCGGCCGCCGCCGAGGGGCGCTTCTGGGAGATGCACGACCTGCTGCTGGCCCACCAGCGCGAGCTCGGCGGCCCGCAGCTCGCCGACTACGCCACACAGATCGGGCTCGACGCCGAGCACACGCTCGACGAGGTCCACCGCCGCGTGTACGCACCCCGTGTCAGCGTGGATGTCGCCAGCGCCGACGAGAGCGGCGTCTCAGGCACGCCAACGTTCTTCATCAACGGGCGTCGCCACTACGGCGCCTACGACATCGCCACGTTGAGCGCCGCGGTGACGGCAGCGCGAGGACGTGCGCGTCTGGAGGCCAGGGGCTCGCCTACGCCGGTAGGAAGTCGATCAGCAGCCGATTGACCTCGTCGGGCGCCTCGAGCTGCATCCAGTGCCCTGGTCCATCGAGCCGCTCGTAGCGCCACGGGCCGGCGACGTGTGCGGCGGAGCGTGTCATCTGAGGCTCCGTGAGCGCGAAGTCCCCCGAGCTCCACACGCCCATCGTCGGTGACTGCACCGCTGGCGGCTCCAGGCGCGAGCGCAGGAAGCTCTCGGGACGGACGTTCGCGCGGTAGTAGTTGAGGGCGGGGGTCAGCGAGCCGTTAGCCTCGAGCTCGGCGATCGTGGCGTCCGCGTCGGGGTGAGCGCCCCACGCACGGAAGTTGGCCCACTGCTCGCTGGACAGCCACTGCTCGGCGACCTGCGGAAACTGGAACAGCAGCATGTACCAGGACTTCTCGTGCTGCTCGAAGCCACCCGCCCAGAACGTCGCGGGGTGGCCGACCGACAGCACGACCAGGTGGTCGACTCGCTCTGGGGCCAGCGACGCGATCGCCCACGCCACGCCGGCTCCCCAGTCGTGGCCAACGACGTGGGCGCGCTCGACGCCGGCGGCGCTCATCACGCCGAGCACGTCAGCGACGAGCAGGTCCATCCTGTAGGAGCGCGCCTCCTGCGGCTTGTCCGATCGGCCGTAGCCGCGCAGGTCGGGGACGATCGTCTTGAAGCCGGCCTGCACGAGGGCGGGCACCTGATGGCGCCACAGACGGCCGCTGTCGGGGAAGCCGTGGAGCAACACCACCGGCGCACCCTCGCCGCTGACCTCGTACTCGATCCCCACCTCTCCTGCCTGCGCCCGCACGCCGGCCATGCTAGCCAGCCGACCAACCCGTCCAGCGCTCCACGTCGATCGCAAGCACGGGTCCGATCGCGCGCTGCTGGGGATAGCGCTCGAGCAGCAGCTCGAGCGCGGCCTGGGCCTGTGGCTCGGAGCGCTCGAGCACGCGTGCGCTGCCATCGGCGCGTACCCACCACAGCGAGCTCCAGTCGGCATCGTCGTAGTGATCGACGAGCACGGACACCCTCGGGTTGGCCTCGACGTTGCGCAGGCGCCGCAGGCGCGTCGTGCGCTTGGGCTTGGCGTCGACGACGCTAAAGATCGTGTCGCGCGCGAGCGCGAACACGATCGGCACGAGATGCGGTCGACCGTCTGCGTCGACGGTGGCCAGGCGCGCCACCCTGGCGGCTGCGAAGCGCCGGCGCGCCTGCGCGGCGGTCACTCTCCGTGGAGCTCGGCGATCGCGCCCTCCCAGCGCTCGAGCGCCGCTTCCACCGGCGCGAGCCCCGCCGAGGGGATCCAGCGCACGACGCGCCGCACGCCGGCCTTCTCGAACTCCTCCAGCACCGCCGGTTTGGCCGGCACGCCCATCGCGATCACGTCTATCTGACGGTCCGCCCGCGCCCACAGCTCGCGAGCGCGCGCGAGCAGATCTTCCCCGGTGTAGTTGGGCAGCCACGCGTCGCCGAAGCGCAGAACACGGTCGAGCACCGTCGGCCCGTTGCCGCCCACGAGCACCGGCGGGTGCGGTCGCTGCGCTGGCTTCGGCCACGACCAGATGCGCTCGAAGTCCACGTGCTCGCCGTGGTAGCTCGCCTCGTCCTGCGTCCAGATCGCCTTCATCGCCTCGACTCGCTCGGCCATGATCGCCATCCGCTCACGCGGGTCGGTGCCGTGGTTGAGCATCTCCTCGCGGTTCCAGCCCGCGCCGACGCCGAACTCCAGGCGTCCGCCCGACAGGTGGTCGACGCTCGCGACCTCCTTGGCGGTGGTGATCGGATCACGCTCGATCACCAGGCAGATCCCGCTGCCGACACGCAGCTTCGAGGTAGCGGCCGCGGCAATGCTCAGCGAGACGAACAGGTCATACGTGTGGAAGTATTTTTGTGGCAGCTCGCCACCGGCGGGATAGGGCGTCTGGCGGTCGGCCGGTATGTGCGTGTGCTCAGGGAAGAACAGCGACTCGTGCCCGCGCTCCTCGACCAGGCGCGCGATCGCTCCTGGATCCATCCCGTAGTGGGTGGCAAAGCAGCCGACACCGAAGTCCACGGCGTGAGTCTAGTGGCGCGGGGCATATTCTGAGCACGCATCGCTCCATGCCCGAAACGAGAAAGTCGAGGATCCGCGTGCCCCCTCCCCCACTCGAGCAGCGACGGTCATACCTTGCGCTCCGCGCCCAGCACGAGACGATCAAGGATCGACACCTGCGCGAGCTGTTCGACGAGGACCGCGCGCGCGGCGAGCGCATGACGGCGCAGGCGTGCGGTCTGTACCTGGACTACTCCAAGAACCGCGTGAGCGCGGAGACGATGCGCCTGCTCGTCGAGCTGGCGCGCGAGTCCGGCGTGCAGGAGCGACGCGACGCGATGTTCCGGGGGGAGCGGATCAACGTCTCAGAGGACCGCTCGGTGCTGCACGTCGCGCTGCGCATGCCCAAGGAGGCCACGCTGGTGGTCGAGGGCGTCGATGTCGTCGCGCAGGTTCACGCCGTGCTAGAGCGCATGGCCGCGTTCGCCGAGCGCGTTCGTGCGGGTGAGTGGAAGGGACACACGGGAGCGCCGATCCGCAACGTGATCAACATCGGCATCGGCGGCTCGGACCTCGGGCCGGTGATGGCCTACCAGGCGCTGCGCGCCTTCAGCCAGCGCGACCTGGTCTTCCGCTTCGTCTCCAACGTCGACGCCACGGACTTCGTCGAGGCCACCCGCGACCTGCGCCCAGAGGAGACCCTGTTCATCGTGTCGTCGAAGACGTTCACGACGCTCGAGACCTTGACCAACGCGACCTCAGCGCGGGAATGGGTGTTGGCGGAGCTCCACGACGAGGCGGCGATCGCCAAGCATTTCGTGGCCGTCTCCACCAACGCCGAGCGCGTCGCCGAGTTCGGCATCGACACCGCCAACATGTTCGAGTTCTGGGACTGGGTGGGCGGGCGCTACTCGATGGAGTCCGCGATCGGCCTCTCGACGATGGTCGCGATCGGGCCGGAGCGCTTCGCGCAGATGCTCGCCGGCTCGCACGCCATGGACGAGCACTTCCGCACCGCGCCATTCGAGCAGAACCTGCCGGTCCTGATGGGACTGCTCGCGGTCTGGTACGGCGACTTCTTCGGTGCGCAATCGATCGGCGTGATGCCCTACGAGCAGTACCTGGCGCGCTTCCCGGCCTACCTTCAGCAGCTGACGATGGAGTCCAACGGCAAGCACGTGACGCTCGCCGGATCGCCCGTCGACTACCAGACGGGCGCTGTGTACTGGGGGGAGCCGGGGACCAACGGCCAGCACAGCTTCTACCAGCTGCTGCACCAGGGGACGAAGCTGATACCGGTGGACCTGATCGGCTTCGCCAACCCCATCAACCCCCTGGGCGAGCACCACGACATCCTCTCGTCGAACGTGTTCGCGCAGGCGCAGGCGCTCGCGTTCGGCAAGACCGAGGAGCAGGTGCGAGCGGAGGGAACCCCCGAGGCGGTGGTGCCCCATCGCGTGATGCAGGGAAACCGCCCGACGAACGTGCTGCTCGCGGACAAGCTCACGCCGAGCGTCCTTGGATCGCTGGTGGCCCTGTACGAGCACAGCGTCTTCACGCAGGGCGCGATCTGGGACATCGACTCGTTCGACCAGTGGGGTGTGGAGCTGGGCAAGGCGCTGGCCAAGGCGATCATCCCGCAGCTCGAGAGCGAGGCCGAGCCGGAGCTCGCGCACGACTCCTCCACGAACGCGCTGATCCGCCGATATCGGGCGCTGAAAGCCAGAAGCTGAGCGGCCAATGCCCGCCGCGCCGATAGAGGCCGTACTCGCCGACGTGGACGGCACGCTGGTGACCCCGGCGAAGGCCCTGACCGAGCGCGCGATCGCGGCGGTCCAGCGCTTGGGCGAGCAGCACATCGCGTTCGCCGTGACCAGCGGGCGGCCTCCGCGCGGCATGTCGATGCTGGTCGAGCCGCTCGCTCTGAGCACCCCGATCTCTGCCTTCAACGGTGGCGTGATCGTGCGTCCTGACATGTCGGTGATCGAGCAGAAGACGATTCCCGACGCGATCGTGCCGCAGGCGATCGCGCTCCTGCGCACCGCCGGGCTCGACGTCTGGCTCTACAGCGGCGCCGACTGGCTGGTGCGCGATCCCAACGCCCCCCACGTCGCCAAAGAGGCCGCGACCGTGTTGTTCGAGCCGACTGTCGTCGAGGGCTTCGACGGTGTTAGCGCCGTCGCCAAGATCGTCGGCGTGTCAGACGACCTCGAGCTGCGTGGCTGGCACCGCGGCGAAGGCGCGGGAGACGTTCGGCGAGGACGTGTCCGCCGCACAGTCCCAGCCCTACTATCTGGACATCACGCACCCGCGCGCGAACAAGGGCGAGGTGGTCCGTTACCTGTCCGTGCAGCTCGGCATCCCCAGCGACCGCTTCGCAACGATCGGCGACATGCCCAACGACGTCCTGATGTTCGCCCACTCGGGGCTCAGCATCGCGATGGGCAACGCCAGCCCCGAGGTACAGCGGGCCGCCCGGCGCGTGACCGCGTCCAACGAGCACGACGGGTTCGCCGAGGCGATGGAGCGCTTCGTTCTCAGCTGAGCGCTGCTCACCGCGGGTGGCGGATCGCCGCCTGGGCCGCGGCCACGCGCGCGATCGGCACACGGTAGGGCGAGCAGGAGACGTAATCGATGCCCGAGTGATGCAGGAAGTCGATCGAGTCCGGGTCACCGCCATGCTCGCCACAGACGCCCAGCTTGAGGTGCGGCTTGGTCTTGCGCCCGAGCCACGCGCCCATGCGCACCATCTGCCCGACACCAGGGGTGTCGAGCGTCTCGAACGGAGAGCGGTCGAGGATCTTCACGTCGATGTAGCGCGCGAGCACGCGGCCCTCGATGTCATCGCGGCTGAAGCCCAAGGCCGTCTGCGTGAGGTCGTTGGTCCCGAACGAGAAGAAGTCCGCACCATGAGCGATCTGGTCAGCCTGGAAGCAGGCACGTGGAAGCTCGATCATCGTGCCGACCTCATAGGCGCCGTGCGAGTGCTCCTCGGCGACACGCTCGATCAACGCACGCATCAGCTCGAGCTCGCGCTCGTAGGCGACGAGCGGCACCATCACCTCGATCCGCGCGCCGCCCACCGACGCGGCCGCGGCGAACAGCGCGCGCACCTGCATCTCGTACAGCTCCGGGAAGAGGATGCCCAGGCGCACGCCGCGCGTGCCCAGCATCGGGTTGGACTCCTGCAACTGCTCGACGCGCCGGCGCGCCGGCGAGCCCTCAGGCAGGTCGGACGGGTGCGGCAGGAACTCGTGCAGCGGAGGGTCCAGCAGCCGGACGGTCACCGGCCGGTCCTCGATCACGGCCAGAATCTGCGCGAAGTCCGACTCCTGGAGCGGGCGCAGCCGCTCGATTGCCTGCGCGCGCGTGGCGTCGTCCTCGGCCATGATCACCGCTGCCATCAGCGGCTGGCGCTCCCCGAGGAACATGTGCTCGGTTCGACATAGCCCGATGCCTTCGGCACCCAGCTCGATCGCCTTGCGCGCGTCGGCGGGGGTGTCGGCGTTCGCACGCACACCGAGCGTGCGCAGCTGATCGCACCAGCAGAGCACCGTCTGGAACTGCTCGGAGACCTCGGGCTCGACCAGCGGGACGTCCTCGAGCGTTATCCTGCCAAGGCTTCCGTCGATCGCCAGCCGGTCTCCCTCGCGCAGCACGTGCTCGCCGATGCGAACCTCACCGGCGTCGAGGTCGACCTCCATGGCGCTCGCGCCCGTGACCGCCGGGCGACCCATCCCGCGAGCGACCAGCGCAGCATGGCTCGCCTTGCCTCCCTCGCTCGTCAGGATCCCGCGGGCAGCGTGAAACCCGGCGACATCGTCGGCCTCGGTGAAGGCCCGCACCAGGATCACCTCGCGGCCGTCGGCCGCAGCCCGCAATGCCTGCGGTGCGCTGAGCGCGATCTCGCCCTTTGCCGCTCCCGGCGACGCGGCCACGCCGGTCGCGATCACCTCGTACTCGGCGCGCGGATCGAACGTCGGGTGCAACAGCGCGTCGAGCGCCGACGGGTCGATCGTCGCGATCGCGGCCTCGCGGTCGAGCAGCCCCTCTGCGACCGCGTCGACGGCGAAGCGCACCGCCGCCTGCGCGGGGCGCTTGGCATCGCGCGTCTGGAGCATGTACAGCCGGCCCTCCTGGACCGTGAACTCCGTGTCCTGCATGTCGCCGTAGTGGCGCTCGAGCGTGCGCAGGATGCCCATCAGCTGCGCGTGCACATCCGGCAGCCACGAGCGCAGCTCGTCCAGGTCGCGGGGCGTGCGCACGCCCGAGACGACGTCCTCGCCCTGCGCGTTTGCGAGGAAGTCGCCCGAGGGCTGCGGCGCGCCGGTGAGCTCGTCGCGCGAGAACGCCACCCCGCTGCCGCTGCTCTCCCCCATGTTGCCGAACACCATCTGCTGCACGTTGACGGCCGTTCCCCACTCGTCGGGGATGTGGTTGATACGCCGGTAGGCGATCGCGCGCTCCCCCTGCCAGGAGTCGAAAACCGCGCGGATCGCGCCCGCGAGCTGTGCGCGGGGGTCGGCGGGAAACTCGTAGAAGCCCTGGAACTCGCGCGTCAGCTCGCGCAGCGCGTCGGCGTCGAGCTCGGTGTCGAGCTTCACGCCGCGCGCGGACTTGTGGGCCGCGATCGCCAGCTCGAACCGCTCGCCGGGAACGCCTAGCACCACGTTCCCGTACATCTGCACGAAGCGCCGATAGGAGTCCCAGGCGAAGCGCTCGTTGCCCGAGCGCTCAGCGAGGCCCGCGACCGTGTCGTCGTTGAGGCCCAGGTTGAGCACGGTGTCGAGCATCCCCGGCATCGACTCCCGAGCGCCCGAGCGCACGGACACGAGCAGAGGATCGCCGCTGTCTCCCAGACGCCTGCCGGCCTGCGCCTCCAGACGCGCCAGCGCGGCCTCCAGCTCGTCTTGCAGGCGCGCCGTCAGCGACCCGTCGCCGCGCATGTACTCGACGCAGGCGGCGGTCGTGATCGTGAAGCCCGCCGGCACGCGCTCGGCACCCAGCACGCGCGTCATCTCTGCGACGTTCGCGCCCTTGCCGCCGAGCAGCGCGCGCATCGCACGCGAGCCATCGGCGAAGTCCACCAGCCACGGGTCCGTCGAGGAGCCGCGGTCGTCGCTCACCGGCGCGGGCTCGCAGCCGGGGGCGTGCGGACTGGCGACACCGGGTGGATCTTAGCCGCGCCCCACCGTTTGATCGACCAGATGCGGTGCGAGCCAGTGCTCCAGCTGCGCGAGCGGCACGGCGCCGACGAGCCGGTCGAGCTCCGAGCCGCCGCGGATCAGGAGGAGCAGCGGGATCCCCTGCACGCCATAGTGGGACGTGATCGCCGGTGCCTCGTCGACGTCGAGTTTGACCACCTTCAGGTGGCCGGCGTGCTCGCGACCCAGACGCTCGACGAGCGGCGAGACCATCCGACACGGTCCGCACCACGGCGCCCAGAAGTCGACCAGCACCGGCAGCGAGGAGGAGATCTCCTCGTCGAAGGCGTCAGGACTGGCCTCGACGATCCACGGCAGCAGCGTCTGGCACACGCTGCACCGCGGGACACCCGAGGCGCTGGGCCGCACCCGGTTCTTGGTGGCACAGCTGGGACACACGACGATCGTGCCTTTGGAGGCCATGGATCTCAGCGTAGCCGCCTCGGCCCACTCTGTGACCGCGTCGGCGTGCCCGGCTAGAGGGCGGTGAGCACGGGGGCGAGCGCGCGCCATTGGTCTGCGGGCACTTCGAAGGGGTGCGCGCCGAGCGCCTGGATCAGCACGTGGTCGGCACCCGCTTGGATGTGCTCGCGAACGCGAGCGGCGACCGTGTCCTGATCGCCCCATGCGACCAGCGCCTCCTTCAGGCGCTCGGAGCCGCCGCGGACGAAGTCCTCCTCAGCGAAGCCCTGCATCTCCCAGGACGCGCGATAGTTGGGCAGCCCCGTGTAGATCTCCAGGTGCCAGTGGGCGCGCTCGAGGAACTGGTCGCGATCGCTGCTCAGCACGACTGCCTGCTCGACGCACAGGATCGGCTCGGCACCGAGTAGCTCACGCGCGATGCGCGTGTGCTCGGGGGTCACGAGGTACGGGTGAGCGCCGTCGGCGAGCGTCCGCGACAGCTCGATCATCCGCGGTCGCAACGCGGCGAGCACTCGCGGCGGCCCGCTCTCGGGACCGGCGGCGAGAAACGGCGCCGCGTCGAGTGCCTCGAGGTATTCCCGCATCGTGGCCACAGGCCTGCCGTACTGGTGACCGCGCATACGCTCGACCAGGGGAGCATGTGAGATCCCCCACCCGACGATCAGCCTGCCGGGATAGGCGGCGTGAAGCGTGCGGCTGGCGGCGTTGCCGGTGACGGCGTCACGGCCGTACACGCTGGCGATGCCCGTGCCGATGATCAGACGCTCGCTGGCAGCGAGCAGCAGGCCCGCGTTCGTGAACGCCTCGCGTCCGTAGGCCTCGCCGAACCACAGCGAGCCGTAGCCCAGCGCCTCGAGCTCGGCCGCGTGCTCGCCGGCCTGCGCGGGCGCCACGGCGTCGAGCGCCGTGGTCCACACGCCCACGCGCGTGGCGCGCAGCGCCTCGAGCGCGGTCGGGTCACGGTCGGTGGTCGATGTCATGGCTGGCGCCCGCCGACGGACGCGGCCGCTGGCGCCTCACGCGGGGCCGCTCGCAGCGTGACGCGCTCGATGTGGACTACCACGGCGAAGTGGCAGCACAGCCCCGTAACCAGGATCGGCGTTGCCGGTGCCGTGGCCCGCGCGCCGACTGGTGCCGGTGCCGGGGCGCCCGGAGCGACGGTTGCCGGTGCCGGTGCCGGTGCGCGCGGAGAGACGGCTGGCGCTGCGGTGGCGTTGGCGGCGACGCCCGCCGGCGCCGGGGCGTTGGCGGCGAGCGCGGTGCCCTCCTCGACCCTGGGTGTGGGCACAGAGACCCCGGCCTGCGCCTTGGAGGGGAGGATCAGAAGCGCGAGCAGGAGCCCGAGCGCGAATATCCCCGCGGCCCAAGAGAACGCGGTCGTATAGCCGTGGATCGTGGCCGCGTTGGCGAGCCCAGGCGCGCGGGCGTGGCTGGCCGCGTAGGACGCGACCGAGCTGGCGAAAATCGTGCTCAGCAGCGCCGTCCCGACGGAGCCCCCAACCTGCTGGGATGTGTTCACCATCGCCGAGGCGACGCCGGCCTCAGAGCCGTCGACCCCAAGCGTGGCGGTGCTGAAGGCGGGCGCGAAGATGCAGCCCATGCCCAAGCCGGTGATGATCAGCGAGGGAAGCACGTGGCTCGCGTAGCCAGCGCCCGGGGACAGCCGCGTGAGCAGCAGCATCGCGATCAGCCCGAGCGCCATCCCCACGGCGATCAGCGGCTTCACGCCGGTTCGGTAGAGCACCCTGGTCTGGACGGTGGTGGAGGTGATGACGAGCGCGACGGTCAGCGGCAGGAACGACAGCCCGGTCTTGACCGGTGAGAAGCCGAGGTTCTCCTGCATGAAGTAGGTCAGGAACAGGAACACCGCGAACACCCCGGCGCCCGCCAGCGCGATCGACAAGTACGCACCGCCGCGCGCGCGGTTTTTCACGATATGCAGCGGCAGCAGCGGATCTTGCCTGAGGCGCTCGACCGCCACGAACGACACGAGCAGCACCACGCTCGCTGCCAGCGCGACGATCGTGACCGGGTCCGTCCAGGAGTGCGTCTCGGCATTGGAGAAGCCGTAGACGAGCGCGAACAGGCCCGCGCACGCCAGCACAGCGCCCGGCACGTCGATCCGGGGGCGCCCGTCGGGGGGGTGGTTCTCCAGCAGCCTCAACGCCACGAACACGGTGGGCACGGCGATCAGCAGGTTGACGTACAGGCACCACCGCCAGGACAGCGTCTGCGTGAGCACCCCACCGAGGACCAGCCCCACAGACGCGCCACCACCGGCGATCGCCCCGAAGATGCCGAACGCCTTCGCGCGATCGGGCGAGCCGGCGAACGTGACCGTCAACAGCGACAGCGCGGAGGGCGCGAGCAGCGCGCCGAACGCGCCCTGCAACGCGCGCGCGGCGACGAGCGTCCCGAAAGACTGGGCCAACCCGCCGATCCCCGAAGCCGTCGCGAAACCGATCAGCCCAGCCACGAACGTCCACTTTCGTCCAAACAGATCTCCGAGCTTGCCTCCGAGCAACAGCAGGCTGCCGAAGCTCAGCGCGTAGGCGGTTACGATCCACTGGCGGCTATCGGTTGAGAAGCCCAGGGCCCGTTGCGCCGAGGGGAGCGCGATGTTGACGATCGTCGCATCGAGCACGACCATCAGCTGAGCCACCCCCAGCAGCGCCAAGATCGCCCACCGGTTGCTCCCCGATTCAGCGCCCGCAGCGCTCGCTGTGGAGTTCACGAGGCGACCGTACTCCTGTGCGGCGAGCGATGCCAGCAGCCTCTCGGCGCGCGTCAGCCGGCCACTGCGAAGCGGCCTCAGACGTAGGGGCGGCGCGAGTCGATACGCGCGCCCTACGATCCGCGTGTCGGTCATCCCCCGCTACCCCCTAGGAGGCCCCATGTCCGGACCGGTGCTGTTCTGCTACGACGGGTCAGAGGATTCGAGCGCCGCGATGGCCGCCGCCGGTGAGCTGATCGCGCGGCCGGCTCCAGCGGTCGCCCTGACGGTGTGGCAGACCGCGGCGGCACTGCTCGCGCAAGCTGGCGGGTTCGCCGTCGGCTTCGGCGACGAGCAGCAGTTCGACACGCAGGAGGCCGAGTTCGCCTGGAAGGCTGCGGAGGAGGGCGCCGCCCGCGGGCAAGCGCTCGGCTACGAAACCACGGCGCGTGTGGAGGAGGCGAGCGAGGGTACAGCACGAACGATCATCGACGTCGCCAACGAGCTCGACGCACGGCTGGTGGTCTGCGGGCGGCGGGGACGTGGGCTGGTCGCCTCCACATTGCTGGGAAGCGTCTCGCACGCGGTGCTTTCCCACGCCGGGCGACCGGTGCTGGTCGTGCCGAAGCCACGAGCGGGGCATCGGACGTGAACGTAGCGCCGTAGGCCGCAGACGTTGAGCCGGCGCCCAGCGGCGTACCTGCTCTCGCCGGCTGATCTCCTACGTGCTCTCGCCGGCTGATCTCCTACGCGAACACGCTGCGAATGATCCGCAGTTGCGAGTCGCCCGTATACACACCCAACAGCATGACGGGGGCTGTTTCGGCAATCACGGGCACGCGGAGGATGACCAGTGAGCGAACGAGACGGGCGATATCCGGCAGGCCTTCAGACCCCCACGATGGCGCGCGCGCCGGTCACGACGCCGGCGCTGGCGAACCGAGACCTACGCTCGGCGGTGGCGCTGATGCGGGAGCGCGGCATGCGGGTGTCGGCCGCGCGCCGGCTGGTGGTGGAGGCGCTGCTTGCGGCGGACGGACCGATGTCCGCAGAGCAGATCGCCGAAGGGATCGGTGGCCGAGTGCCCTCGTCGGACATCGCGTCGGTCTACCGCAACCTTCAGGCGTTTGAGGAGATTGGCCTCGTCCGTCATGTACACCTCGGCCACGGCCCCGGCCTGCACGCGCTGGCGGTGACGGGCGAGCGCGAGTACCTCACGTGCGAGCGCTGCGCCGACTACCGCGCGGTCGGCCCCGAGGAGCTGGACGGCGTGCGCGAGCTGATCGAGCACCGCTTCGGCTACCAAGCGAGCTTCACCCATTTTCCGATCGTCGGGCTGTGCTCTAGCTGCGCTGCGGCTGTGTACGGCCAGTCGCGCGATTGGTGACGGACCCATGAGCTGACAGATCCCGCAGTGCCAGGCGCGGGCCCCTGCGGCCAAATGATCACACTCTCAAACGACGGACGACAAAGGAGATAGTCGATGAGCACCGTTCCCGCTAGACCAGGCGACAGCCCAATGCGCGCAGAACGCGGCCCCAGGTTTGGGATCCTGGGGTATGCCGTTGAGGTCGCAAGGGCGCTCACCCCAAAGGAGCGCCGCCGTGCCGGCACGATGTTCCTGGCGATCGCCGCCCTGCACATCATCGGGTTCGGCGTGTTCATCGCGGTCGTGGTTCCGTCGCACTACAAGGGCCTCGGCATCGGCGTCGCCGGGCTGGCCTACTCGCTGGGCCTGCGACACGCCTTCGACGCCGATCACATCTCGGCGATCGACAACACCACGCGCAAGCTGATGAGCGAAGGCAAACGGCCGCTGAGCATCGGATACTGGTTCTCTCTTGGGCATTCGACGATCGTGATCGCGATCGGCGTCGGCATCGTGGTAGCCGAGAAAGCCGTCTACGGCGCGGTCTCCAACAGCAACTCGAGCCTCGAGCAGTTCGGCGGGATCTTCGGCACCGTCGTGTCGGCGTCGTTCTTGTATCTGATCGCCGCTCTGAACATCGTGATCCTCGGCGGCATCTTTCGCGTGTTCCGCTCGATGCGAGATGGCAACTACGACGAGCGCGAGCTCGAGCGCCAGCTCAACAACCGCGGGCTGATGTTCCGCTTCTTCGGCAGGTGGATGAAGGCGATCGACAGGGAGTGGCAGATGTACCCGGTTGGCGTGGTGTTCGGCATGGGCTTCGACACCGCAACCGAGGTGGCGCTGTTGGCGACCACGGCGCTGCTCGCGTCCCAGCACCTGCCGTTCTACTCGATCATGTGCCTGCCGATCTTGTTCACCGCGGGGATGAGCCTGATGGACACGGTCGACGGCATCTTCATGAACTTCGCCTACTCGTGGGCGTTCTTCAACCCCGTCCGCAAGGTCTACTACAACCTCGCGATCACGGGGCTGTCGGTGGCGATCTGCTTCTTCATCGGCACGATCGAGGTGCTCGGCTTGCTGCCGATGGAGCTCGGCGGCCTGCACGGCGGCTTCTGGCACTACATGGAAGCGTTTGACATCAACAAGGCCGGCTTCGTGATAGTCGGCATGTTCGTCGTCTGCTGGGCGGCGGCGCTGGCGTTCTGGAAGTTCGGCCGCGTCGAAGAGAAGTGGAGCGCGCGGCTACGAGCGAGCGAGGGCTTGGAGGCGGGCTGACAGTCCGGCGACGGTCCGCGCCCGCGAACGGGCGGCGCGGACCGTCGCCGATCGCTCGAGGCTAGGCGGCCGGGCGCTCGGCCCAGCTCAGCTCCGAGACGGCGCCGCCGTGGACGATGACGTCGCGCTGACGCGCGACGTCATCGAGCCACAGCGTGTAGCTGCCGGCGGGGAGAGCGTCGTAGACGAGCGTGGGCGCGGGACGTCCGTTGATCTCGCGCTCGAGCACTTCCTTGTGCGCGCGGATCTCGTCGTGACCGGTGGCGCTGATCTCCACCTCGATGCCGACCATGCTGGCATCGGTGTGAACGATCAGCGCGCCGATGTCCTCGCCGATGTCCAGTACCACCTGCTCGGGGTGGCGCCGCGATGCGTAGCGCCGCTCCGAGCTCCTCGGGTGGCCGTGGCGATGGTCGTGGATGTGGTCGTGGAGGTGCATCTTCTCGCGACCCCTAGCTCGTTTCGGACGGCTCGTTGAAGCCACTGTGAGGGGTGCCAACGTACGGGAACGTGCCCTGTGCTCGGATCGGCAGCGGCTCGAGACCCTGTTCGAGCAGGCCCGCGGCTTCGTCGGGTTCGTAGCCGGGTTCCACCAGCGGCAGCGTGGCGCCCGCGACAGCGCGCAGCGAGATCGACGTCACGTCGTCGGTGACGCGACGGCCGTTCGGGTAGCCCGCGAGATCGCCTTCGAGAAGCCCGAGCCGCTTGGGTTCCGCCGACGGCGGGATCGCGACGTTGAGCCGCATCATGTCGGCGACCACGCCGCTTTTGCTGGCGTTCTGGAAGCCGGGGATGATGCCCGCGGGGATCCCTGTGAGCAGGATCGCGACCAGGTCGTTGCGCACGCCCGTGAACTTTTCGAGGTTCGTGAACACGCCCGGGTACAGGCTCGGCAGCAGCGCAGCCAGTTCGGGGTGTTCGACGAACTGCTTGAACTGAGCTTCCTGGCTGGGGGTCGTGCCGTTCCACTTGTCCTTGAGGGACATTGGGATCAGCACCTCGTTGAACAGCGGGTTGGCCAGGCGCGAGATCTGCACGAATGGGCCGGACTCCAGGTGTTCGTCCCCCTCGCCGGCGATGCGCGTCTTGCGACGGCTCGCCGAGCCCCAAACGCCCAGCACCGACGCGGGCTGGGTCACTTTCTTTGGCATTTTCCCGTGCGAGGTCAGCGCGGTGATCGGGACCTGGATCACGATCGAGTGAACGTTGAGTGTCGCCAGCGTGTCGGTGCCCTTGGTGGCGGCTTCGGGGAAGATGTGCAGGTTCTGAAACGGACGCAGGTCGGCCAGATCGAAGATCGACCCGATGTCCACGAAGAACGGATCGTTGCGCTGTCCCGCGAACACGGTCACACCGCCGGCGAGCGAGTGGATCGCTTCATTGGCGAGCGTTTCGTAGCCGGGCGTCGAGCGCGGACCGATGTTGGACGGAGGGCAGGGGAGCCCTTCGGCGAGCACGGTGGACACTTCGTGGCGTCCTTTCCTTTCCACGCGCGTGAGGCTGAAGAACTGGCGTTTGCTCCAGTTGGGGTCGTTGAGCGAGGAGATCGGCCCGGTGTTGTAGAGGAACGTGTTGGGGTTTTCGATTTTCGATTCGAACTGGAATTGGTATTCGATGTCGGCGACTCCGTCGCCGTTGTTGTCGATGTGAATCGTGTACAGCACGTCGTTGCCGAACTCCCAGAAGGTTGGGCCACCAGCAGGGGCCTCAGCGGGTAGGTAGTTGGTGATGATCGTGACCGTGTTCGGCTTGTCTGGGCTGACGAATGCGTACGTGTCGGTGTTGTCGGCGACGGGGTCCTTGCTGATCTCCGGCGCCTCGCGGTGCGATGACATTGATCTGACCTCTCTTCTCTAGTAGGGGTTTCAGGGAGCGGCGTCGAGCAGGCGCTTTACGAGCACCGGGTCTCGGTAGGTGGTCTCCTGCTTGCCGAACATCACGGTGACCTCACCGCGGTCGGCGTCGCGCACGAACGCCGTGACGGGCTCGCGCGGCGCGCCGCCGGAGGGGTCGGTGACGACGGCCTTGGGCTCGGGGACCGAGCTGCCGGCACCCGCGCCCTCCAGCGCGGTGACGACCTTGGGCGTGCCCAGGATCACGGCGGCGCCGGCGGCGGCGCCGGCGCCGCCCTGGAGGAACGCGCGCCGGCTGGTGCCCTCGACGGCGACCGCGTCGACGGCTGCGCTGAGGACGGGCGCTGCGGAGGAGGTGTCGAGGCGTGGCTTCAGAAGCGAACGGCGAGTTATCTCTTTCATTGTCAGACTCCTTGTGGCTTTGACTGTAAAGCACTAAGTGAGCTGACACTAACAATGAAAACCCTGCATTTGTGCCGTTTTGATGCGAGCTTGTCGCAGATACGAGGGCGGTGCGCCGGGTTAATAAAGGTGCGAGAGACTCGCAAGTGCGAGCGACTCACACTTGGGGCTAGGGCGCCCCACGCGCAGACGCCCGGCGCGTCATCCGAGGGAAGCGTGCCGGTCGGGTGCGACCAACAGGTGAGGGTGGGCGTAAGCTCTTGACATGCGGATCCGATGGCGTTCGAGGCGCCGCGCGGCAAGAGAACCGGCTGTGCCGATCGGGGATCCGCGCCTGGAGAGCTGGGAGACGGTCAGCACCTTCGAGGACCAGACGACCGCCGTGGCGTGGCGCGACCGGCTGCGAAGCATGGGCGTCGAGGCGCAGTGCACGGCCGATCATCCGCTCGATCGATTCGGCCGCGGAGATATCTATCTGGTGGTCCCGCCCGAGCAGTGGTCACGCGCGAACGAGATCGTCGACAACCTCGACTGAGCGGCGGGATCGAGCCGCAGACCGTCGCCCGCGAGCGGCGTTAGCCGGGCCCGCGCTCGAAGCGCGCGGTGTCCACGAACTGGGGCGACCACGGCTGTGCGGAGCCCGTCCAGACCTCGACGCCCGGCTCCAACCACGATGCGTCATCGAGGCTTCCGGCCTTGAGCAGCGCCAGTTCCGGCACCGCAGCGTTGATGCTGAAGACCGGCGCCCCACATGCCGAGCAGAAGCAGCGCTGCGTCTCGCCTCCGTGGTCCTCGCCGATCGTCGTGAACGAGGTGAGCGTATCGCCCTCGACCGTCAGATCTGCACGGGGGACCCCGACGACCACCGTGAACGGGCTGCCGCTATGGCGCTGGCAGTCGGTGCAGTGGCATACGGCCTGGATCACGGGCTCGGCGTTCGTGCTGTAGCTCACGCTGCCACACAAGCACTGGCCGGTAATCGGGTTGGCTGCCTCGCCCATCGAGCATCAAGCTACACCAATTGCGTCGACAAGGCGGCGCTCGGCGCCGGCTCGGCCCGAGGAGCTCGTGGGCGGCGGTTGCGGCGCTCCTCTATTTGTAGGTGAACAGCGCAGTCGTGGGCGCGTCGCCGCTGCCGGTGAAGTAGCTCTCCCAGGTGCTCACCGTGACCGGCACTCTGGTCTTGGCGGCGCCGGCCGGCGAGACAGCCTCGACGCTGCTGGTGGGCGAGTCACAAGGACCGGGCTGGCCGGGTGCGAAGGAGATGGCGGCCACGTCGCCGAAGCTCACCGCCAGCGGGCAAGCGAGGTTCTGCCCGCGAATCACCACCTTCGTGCCGCCGGCCGCCTTCCCGGAGGCGGGAGACAGCCGTTCCACCTTGGGCTGGCCGGGCGGATACAGGTACAGCCGCGCGGCCGCAGAGGGTGCGCTGCAACCGCTCACGGTGCACGCTTCCACGTGCACGAGCGCCGGGTTCTGCGAGACGGTCTGCGTGTCGAGCCGGCCTTCGCCCGCTCCGAGCAACGTGTACTGAGTGCCGTCGGAATATTCTTCTTCGGCGTCGAAGTGGACGAAGGCCACCTGCCCGGCGAGCCCCTTGCCCTTCAGCACGATCGGCGTGCCGCCGGTGTCGAGGGCGCCGTAGAGGCCGTTCAGGCGCGTGCTGCTGGCGCTGTTGAGCAGCGATGTGACGCGCGGCACGCCGGCGTACCTCACGCTCGCCGCCAGCGAGCCGCCGGCGAGCGTGCGCACCGTCAGCGGGACGCTCTGCGCTTCCACCGTGGATGCTTCTTCGTGTTCGGGCAGGGCGGGCGCGGGTATCTGGATCTCGGTGCCGGATATGTACACGGGCACTTCCAGGTCGGCCGAGGACTCCAGCTGCGGTTCGCCGAAGCTGGTGTAGTCGAAGGTAAAACGGCTGAGCCCGCTGCCGTGGATCGTGATCAGCGTCCCGCCCTTCTCGCTGGCCATCTCGGCCGGACCTTCGGAAGTGGACACGGAGCTGATCACGGGAGCTGGCGCGTAGTCGTACTCGGTCGGCGACGGGTACACCTCGCAGCCACATCCGGGTGGGGCTTCCAGCGCGCCGTCCTGTTGGAAGGTCTGCGTGCCCTCGAACGGCGCCAGGATCGTGCCGGTCGTGCTGGCGCCGTGTGAATCGTGCACCACCACCTGCACCTGGCAGATGTCGTTGTCAGGGTCCTCGCCCGCGTACACGCCGCCGCTGGGCAGCGGCGCGCAGGCGGTTTGGCTCGAGTAGGCGGGTGGGCTCACCGAGATCTCGGAGTCGCTGAGCACCTTGAAGGTGCTGGCGGCGACACCGCCGAAGGTCACGCTGCTGGCGCCTTCGAGGTCGCCGCCTAGGATCGTCACCGGCGCGGGGGCGGCCTCGCTGCCGCCGCTGGGGATCACGCCGGTCACGCTGGGGATGCTCCCGTGCGAGTCGGTGTCGAAGTACTGAAAGACGGATGCTAGGCCCGAGGCGCTCGACTGTCCGTCCTTCAGCGTCACCGTCACCTGTGCCGGTCCCGCGCCGTCCTGTGGCGGCGGGGTGGCCGAGGGCAGCGTCTCGGACGCGGGCGGCATCCGAAGTTCCAGCGCGGTTGCGCTGAGCACGTGCAAGGCGCTGGGCGGCGCGAGCCAATTGCCCACCTGCGCGCTCGCGACTTCTCCGAGGTCGACACCGGAGATCGTCACCTTCTCGCCACCGCCTACGCTGCCGCTCGCCGGCGTGAGCCCGGTGATCGCAGGTTTGGAGCCCTCCCCCGCATAGCTGCACAGGTAGTAGGCGAGCCCCGCCGAGCCGCCGGGGCCGGACAGGCGCGGCGAGCCGAGGCCCGATGCGAGGTCGAAGCCCGTCCGCGCGGGAAAGACCTTGCCATCGTCGAGCCCGTACTGATCGTTGTTGCCTTCTGTGATGTCGTTGAACGAGGCCGCGTAGGCGGAGGCGTTCGAGGCGATGCCGTACAGCAGCGGCAGGATGAAGCCGACACCGGAGGCTGTGGCCGGGTCCCCGCGGCAGGTCGGCGAGGCGTCCGCGAGGGCCAGCATGCCGGCCCAGATCGGCGTCCCCGAGGAGGTGCCGCCGGAGGTCACCCAGCCGTCCGGCCTTTCTTCGGAGCCGCCGCCGTTGCCTCGGTACTCTTCGCTGTACACCGTGACCGCGCCGGTGTACTCGTCAGATTGCGCCGATACGTCCGGCTCGAGCCTGCACGGCGTGTTGGCGCCGCTCTGGAGCGTGTCGTCGCAGAAGCCGGTGGGGAAGCCGAAGCGCTTCTCGACGATCGCTGCCTGCGCGTAGTCTTCGCTTCCCGGCAGGTCGATCCCAGGGACAGTGGCTGCGCGCTGCCAGCTTGGCATCGCGAAGGACTCCGAGATTCCGCCGCCTCCCGCGCCGCCGAAGGGGCCGTCGTTCCACACGTGCTCGCTGATCGGCTGGGTGGCGTCGGTGATGGTGGTGCCGCCGACGCCGATCACGTACGGCTGGCTTGCTATTTCGCCGCCCGACAGCGGGTTCTGCCCGGGCTGGGGGACCGGTTCGCGGTGGGCTTCTTCGCAGTTGTCGCTGCCGTTGTCGCCGGCGGCGCCGAGGAAGGTCTGGCCCTGCGCGGCGCCCTGCTCGAACAGGAAGTTCAGCGCCTCCTGCATCCCCGGCTGGCCTTCCTGCTGCTCCTCCTCACACGCCTGCCCATAGCTGGAGGTGATGATCTGGTCGCGGTCTTCGTCGACCATCGCCGCGATCTCCGTCAGTTCGTTTCCCGCCGCTTCCGGTTCCGAGGCCTTTTCGGCGATCTCGTAGACGTCGATGTCCGCGCCGGGCGCCATCGCCGAGACGTCCTCCACGTCGAGCAGCGCCTCACCGTATTCACCCGGACCCTTGAAAACGCCACCTTCTAGCGGGACGACCTGGAGCCGTTCCTGCATCGCCGTGGCTGCCGTCACTCCGAAGTAGCAGCTGTCGAAGTGCTCGATGTCCGAGCGCGAGAACGGTTCCTCCTCGAACACGCCGATGTGCACGCCAGCACCCGTGTCGCCAACGCCGTAGAGGCCGAACGCGCCATAGGCGTTGGCTATGTCGTCGTCGGTGAGGCCTCCGAATTCGGCCGCCGCCTTGCGGGCCTGCGGGCAGGCGTCGGGAGACCCGGACGGGTGCTTGAAGGTGGCGGCGCTGGCAGCGGCGAAGCGCGCTGCTTCGCCAACGCTGCGGCGCATCCCCAGCGGATGCGAGGCCGGGAGCTGGTCAAGCCCCACCACGGCCGCGACCGAGCCGGCGAGCTGTGACGGCAACGCGGGCGCGGAGGTGGTGGCCCGGACCGTCTCGCCGCTCGACAGCTTGAAAGTGTGAACGCTGGTAGCGAACGCCTTGTCGGCCGCGGCGGAGGAGCCGGAAAAGCGCACGAGGAGCGGCTCGGATTCCGATGACCTCACGCTCAGGCCGGAACCGCGCAGCTGGGCGCTCACGGCCGCGACCGTGGAGGCTGAGGGTCCGAAGCGCGAGGCGAACTGCCCGCTGCCCAGGTACTGCCCGAACGACGGCGAGCCCCTCGTGGTGGCCGCTTCGATGAAGGCTTCGAGCGCGGCTTCGCTGCGCGGCCGCAGCACGAGCTCCCCTGAGACCTCCGCGCTGGCGGGGGCGGCGCCGAGGTCGACGGCCCCCGCCAGCTGTGGCGCTGTGCCGATGCGCGCAAGCGCCTGCTGCCCGGCCGCGGTCCTCGCCTCAGCTACCAGAGCGAGCGCAGCTACCAGCACGGCGATGAGCGCAAACGGGCGCCAGCTCGGGGCGTCCAAGCAGGCGAGCAGCTGCGAAACCCTCTGGCCTCTGCCGCTTCCGTGCTTGCGTTGCCTCCCGGTCATTGCTCGGTCGCTGCATCACACTAACCAATCGCCCCGCGAGCGGTTCACCCAGAAGGCAGCGGTCATCCGGCAGGCGACCTAGATTGCTGCGATGCCGGACGGAACACTGGAGCGCAGCTACGCCAAGGTCTTCGACCAGATCGCGGAAGCGTATGACCGTCACCGCCCGACATATCCCGAGGCGTTGCTGGATCACACCTGCGAGGTCGCAGGTCTCGGAGTCGGCGATCGAGTGCTCGAGATCGGCTGTGGGACCGGGCAGCTGACGCGCGCCCTGGTCGCACGTGGCCTGCGGATGTCGGCCATCGAGCCCGGCGCTCGGCTGATCGCGCTGGCGCGGCAGAGCATTGGCGACAGCGGCGATGTGGAGCTCGTGAACGCCCGCCTCGAGGATGCCCCGGTGCCCCGCGAGCGCTACCGCGCCGTGTTCTCGGCCTCGGCGATGCACTGGATCGACCCGGATCTCGGCTGGCGGAAGGCTGCCGCGGCGCTGGCGCCTGGCGGGACGCTCGCGCTGATCCAGTACTTCGGGCTGGACGAGCCGCGTAGCGCCGGTGACCAGCAGGCGCTGCTGAGCGCGATTGCGAAGGTCGCGCCGGAGCTCGCCGCGAGCTGGCCGAGCAACAGGCGGCTCGAGGCGATTCTCGCGGGCGTCCACGAGCGCCGCGGGAACGTCTCGGAGGTATGGGCCTGGCTTGGCGGCCACGAGGTCTCGCGCGAGCACGCAGCCGGCCTGTTCGAGGGCGCGCAGATCGCCGCCGTGCCGCGGCTGATGGAGCACACGGCTGACGAGCTCGGCGCGCTGCTGGGCACGATGTCGTTCTGGTCGAGGCTCTCGTGGGAGCAGCGCGAAGCCGTCGAGCACGAGAGCCGGGCGCTGTACGAGCGGCTCGGTCGGCCGATCCGCTCGAGCGTCCTCGCCTGTGCCGTTACGGCTCGCCGAGCGGATTAGCCCAGTCCCTACGCGCCCTCCAGCTTGCCGTCGGCGCTCCAGTCATCGGGGATCGCGTCCTCCATACCCAGCGCTTTGGCACGGGCGATGATGTGACGGCGGATCGCGTCGTGGCTGTCGTGCCGACCTCGCCCGACCGCGCGGATCGCGTGGTGGAGATCCTCGGCGTCTGCCACCGGGTAGGAGCCGTCGGGCATCGCGAGGCCCGAGGCGGCCATCTCGCGACGCGTGTTCGCGTCGTACTTCTCCGTAGCCGTGTCCCAGCTGCGGCCCTGCGGGGTCTCTGAGCTCGCCATCGGTGGACCGTCCTCTCGTTGTTCGGGGCTCGTGGCAAACGGCGCCGGACACGTCTGAACGAGCCGTGCCCAGTCGAATATTGCCACCCTGCGTGCCGCTCAAACCTCGAGCGGTGTGAGCTACCTTCGTGGCGATGGACGAGCGCCCGACAGACCCCGCTGGGCAGCTGCATCATTCCGACCCGGCTGCGCCGGGCTACTCGCGCGTGCCAGGCGATGGCGGCTTCGCCTACCTCGACGCCGACGGGGCCCTGATCACCGATCAGGCGACGCTGGCCCGGATCCACGCGCTCGCGATACCGCCGGCGTGGAGGGAGGTGTGGATCTGCGCGGACCCACTCGGCCACCTCCAGGCGACGGGCATCGACGCGGCCGGCCGCCAGCAGTACCTCTACCACCAACAGTGGCGCGAACAGCGCGACCGCCTGAAGTTCCAGCACATGGAGAGCTTCGCCCGGACCCTGCCGGGTATGCGCGAGCGGCTGCTCGCAACGATGCGCAGCGGGCACACGCTCGATCGGGCACGCGTCCTCGCGTGCTCGGTGCGGCTGCTCGACGTCGGCATGTTCCGGATCGGCAGCGAGGTCTACGAGAAGGAGGATGGGCACCTTGGCCTGGCCACGATCGCCAGGAGCAACGTCTCGATCCTCGAAGACGGCGTCGTCTTCGACTACGTCGCCAAGGAGGGCGTGCACCAGGTCCACACCGTGCGTGACGGGCCCTGCGTGGAGATCGTCTCGGCGCTCAAGCGGCGGCGCGGCGGCGGAGCTCACCTGCTCGCGTTCCGCGAGGCGGGCGCCTGGCACGCGGTCCACGCACACCTGATCAACGAGAAGCTGAAGGCCTTGATCGGCGCGTCGTTCAGCGCCAAGAACTTCCGCACGTGGAACGGCACGCTGCTCGCGGCCGTCTCGGTGGCGAGGAGCGCCAGCCCGGACGGGAGCGAGCAGGCCCACATGCACGCGATCGCGCACGCCTCAGCCGAAGTCGCCAAGGTGCTCGGGAACACCGCGGCGGTGGCGCGATCCTCCTACATCGACCCGCGCGTGTTCGACCGCTACGTGGCGGGCTCGACTGTCGCGGGCGAGCTGGAGAGGATCGAGGCGCGGCGCCTGGGCGAGGAAGAGAGACGGGCGGCGGTCGAGGAAGCGGTGCTCGGACTGCTCGCCTCGAGTTGAGCGCCGAACGCGAACGTCGGCCATGAAGTGCAGCTGATCATCTGTCGAAGTAGAGCTTGAACCCCTCGCTCACGGCGTCGTAGCCAACGCTGCGGTAGAACTGGTGCGCTTCGGGACGGTGCTTGCCGGATAGAAGGCTGACCTTGTGGCATCCGGCAGAGCGCGCGATCCGCTCTACCTCGCCGAACAGCGCCCGTGCGGCTCCGCGGCGGCGCGCGGCAGCAGCGACCACGACGTTCTCGACGATGCCCCACGCTGTGCCGCGATGGGTGATGTTGGGGATGATGACCAGGTCGGCCGTGCCGACGACCCGTCCGTCGAGCATCGCGACGAGCAGGTGGCGACCTGGCTGAACGAGCACGCGCTCGAGCGCTGCGCGCGAGGTCTCGGGGTCGCCGGGCGCCGCGGACGGCGTTCGCTGGATCAACTCCGCATACAAGGCCAGCAGCGCGTTGAGATCCTCGCGCTCCGCAGGGCGCACCTGGATGTGGCTCACAACGGAAGGATCGCACGGGATCGACTCGATTCGCCGGGGCAGGATCGAGACGCGGCAAGGCGAGTCTCGTGGCGGTCGGCGCGGCGCCTCGGGCGGTCTCACGGGCGGTGAACCGATCGGGGCCGGGCAAGCCGCCAGCGCACTTGGGAGCCCGGCCCGCACCTGCCCTTGCGAGTCCGTTAGTCAGCGGTGCTTTCGAGCATGGACGGAGCTGGCTCGCTCGGGCGGGCAAGAATGGCGAGTAGGTCGCCGACCTTCTGGTTGCGCGCAAGCGCGTCTGGGAGCGGGAGGTCGGTGTGGACGAGGTAGGCGTTGCGGCGACCCGTGCGCTTGCGTGTGATGTAGCCGGCGTCGGCGAGCTCGGCGACGATGCGGTGGGCCGCTCGTTCGGTGATGCCGACGCGCTCGCTGATGTCGCGCAGGCGGACCCCGGGCTCATCGGCTATGCACAGCAGAACCTGGGCGTGGTTGGTTAGGAATGCCCAACGTGTCTCTCCGAGAACCATAAAGAGAGACTACCAACTCTAGAGTTTGATTTCATGTTATGGTGGTCAGTAGCGACGTCCTCGACTAACGAGCCACGCGTCACCCCATCGAAACGAGGCTCCTCATGTCAAGCTCAGCTCTCCTGCATCCGTCGCCCCCGCCTACCGGCAACGCGATGCTCTCGGCGGCGCCGCACTTCGAACATCGCCTACCGGAGGTCTTCGCCGGCTACCCGGCCGCGGTCACGTCGGTCCCCGTCGCCTATCCAACCGCTTCCCGCCCCCAGGCATGGGCGGCGGGCACCCCACTGCAACTGCTCACCACCTTGCTGGACCTGCAACCCGACATCGCACACCGCGATTGCGAGCTGCCGGACATCGGCGACGTAGAGCTGCAATCGAGAGGAACATAGAGATGACACAGACGGCAACAGATGCAACAGACGCGATAGCAGCCGTGGTCAGACGCCTGGCCCGTCCGCATGCCTCCGGGGGAATGGTGATCGAGCGCTCTGTGATTCTCGCCGAGGGCGCCAACTCGGCCGCGATCCTGAGCTGGATCTCCGAGCACGACGGCGTCGCGGACTCAACTGCGCCGTCCACGCGCAGCCGCGGGCTGCACGGCCCGTGCGCAGAGACCCCACGACAGGACGCGCCAGCACGACGGTTCTTGCTGCCGGCACACGCATTCATAGCCGCGCCAGGCAGCTGAGCGGACAACCCATGGCCGGAGATCCCCAAGCGATCGACGAGCGCGCGCCTAGAATGAGTGACCATCACGTCACCACCGAAAACGAGGCTTCCAGCATGAACGATCAGCCAAACGCAGAGTGGAACGTCGCCGAATGGCACGGAAAGATGCTGGTGGACAGCGACGGCGAGAAGATCGGCAAGCTCCAGGACGTCTACGTCGACGTCGAGACCGACGAGCCACAGTTCGCAACCGTCAAGGAAGGCTTCATCGCGCGGCATCTGACCTTTGTGCCGCTCGGCGGGATCACGGTCGGCCCGGACGAACTGAAGGTGGCGGTCGCCAAGGAGCAGATCGAGTCCGCGCCCAACATCGAGCAGCACGGCGAGGAGCTCTCCCAAGCCGACGAGTCGACCCTCTACCACCACTTCGAGCTCAACTACACCCCTCCCGACACCGAGAGTGGACGCCGGCTCGCTCGTCGCTGACTCCTCAGCACTGCGGCAAGCCTGCCGCTGACACCACCTGAGCACCGACCCCAATCTCCATGGAACACCTGAACGATTTACGAGCGCAGGCTAAATACGCCCGCGAGCGTTACCAGCTTTACAAGGCGAAGTCGTCCGGAGGACACCTCACCAGCCCGGTACGTCTCCACGAGCTGCAAAGGACCTACGAGCAGGCAGAAGCGCGCCTTCGTGCCGCTAAGAGCGAGGAGCAGCGCGCTCCTGCCGCGGAGGCCAACCAGCAGGATCCCGGTAACGCAAACCACCGCTACCCGTCCGATTTCTTCAGATAGCAACGACGCGAAAATCCGAGTCCACGAGCGGTAATGCAGTATAGTCGTTAAAGTGTCCAGTGGAGCCCAGCTCTTCTCGCTTTATTGGGCAACTGTCTTCACCCAGAGGGGCAGAGTTCCGAAACATCGGCGTGCCGGTGACCGATAACTGGACGACTCAACGAAACGGCGCGGCCTTCGGCACCGACTACCTTTCGCGTACGGCGATGGGCAGAGCGAACATCTTCGTCAACACTCCGAGCGAGACCGCCTACTTCTACCAAGACCTGGACGCCGCCGGAGGCCGACTCAACGGCGCTCACGCCTACACCCTGACGTTCGCCCCGGAATCGCTGCCGCCGGTCCGCGGCTTCTGGTCGCTGACGCTCTACAACGAGTACCACTTCTTCTACCCCAACCCTCTCAAGCGATACTCGCTCGGTACCAAGAACAAGCACCTCAAGACCGAGCCCGATGGATCGCTGGTTCTCCATGCCTCCGCGGACCCACCGCCCGACGAATCCGATCACGGAAACTGGTTGCCGGCACCCAACGGCGATTTCTCGCTCTACCTCCGCGCCTACTGGCCCGACCAGAAGATCCTGGACGGTGTTTGGAGCCCTCCGGCGGTCCTCAAGGTCGGGTGACTCTGGCAGTGTCCGCCGAGCCCGCGCGCTCTACTCGGACAGTCCTGCCACCCGCAGTCCTTCGGCGCGGTCGTGATACCCCCGGAAACGCGAGACCCTGTCGCCGCGAAAGTCGAGGATGGTCGCGAACGGCTGATCAATCGGGGCGCCGCTGCCTTTGCCGCGTCCCTTCATCCTGCCCAGCACAAGCACCCGATCGCCGAGATCGCGAAACTCCCCAGCGATGATCTGGAGCTCCTCCCAGTTCTCGCTCGTATCGGCGAGGAACCGTTCGACGCCTCGCGTCCGCGGTAGACGCCGCCATGGAAGGCCCTGGCGATCGCCGGGTACCACTCGAAGTCGGGGGTCACGAGCTCGGCGAACGCGCTATCGACGTTGCGGAGGTTATAGGCATCAACCAATCGCTTGGCAACCTCCACTTTGTCTTGGGCCATCGTCTCGGAGTATCGCGCAGCCGGCACGCGCGAGAGGAGTGGCACCCGCGGCCTTCTCGCTCATCTCGTGGCGCCGTTGACCTTTGGCGTGGCGATCGCCCCCGCCTGGATGCCCCAGTGTTCAAGGATCTGGCGGTACTCGCCGTTGGCGATGAGCGTCTTGAGGGCCAACAGAATGGGCGTTGTCAGGGCACTGTTTTTGGGAACGGCGAGCCCGTATGGAGCGATGCCGTATGTGCCGACCACTTCGAACGGACGTTCTGACTGTTGCCCGGCCTGGTAGAAGGCGACCGGCGAGTCGGCCATCGCAAGCTGGGCGCGTCCTTCAAGCGCAGCCTGGGTCGCGTCGTTCTGGTTGGCGTACGCGAGTACGGCAACCGGCTTGCTGCCGGACTTGGTGCACATCGCGCTCTGCGCCGTCGCTTGTTCCTGCTCTGTCGACCCTTTATTCACGGCCACTATGTGTCCGCAGAGGTCGGCGAGCGTGCTCACATTGGTATAGAGGTAGGACCTCTCATAAAACGATGTTCCGGCTGAGTAGTAGTCCACAAAGGTGACGGTCCTCTCTCTCTTCTTTGTGTCGGTGATCGACGAAGCCCCTACGTCATACTTTCCCGCCGCGATGCCGGGAATGATTGTGTCGAAGCTCACATCAACGAACTTGACCGTCAACCCCATCAACGCCCCCATGGCACGCATCAGTTCCGGGTCCATGCCGACCAGGGCGTGATCTTCCGGTTCGATGAACTCGTTCGGGGCGTAGGTCGGGTCGGTAGCGACCGTCAACGTACCCTCGGCTTTGATCGCGGCGGGGACTTGCGCGGCAATCGCCGCACTCTCGCCATGCGGCGTCGCGGACGACGTGCCCCCGCACCCTGCGAGCATCAGTACTGCGAGGCTCGACACCCCTAGCTGCGCCAGACGTGTCATCCGAGGTGCCTCGGGTGGGTTTCGCACTCGACCGAGCACTATGAGGGCAGTCCGGGAAGCTCCGCGAGCTGGATCACCGAGAACGCGAGGATCAGGACACCGATGAAGATCAGGCCATAGCGTCCCCCGCGCGCCGGGAAATGGCTGCTGATGCCCACGAGGAACAGCACGCTCGCGAGAAACACGGTGTCGCGTACATACTTGTCTCCGGTCGCTGCGGCGGCGTCGCCCTTCGAGAACTCGGCATCGGCCTGTGCGTCATATCTCGTCGACGCGGCTTCCTGTGGAATCACGTACTGCGGCATGTAGGCCGGTCCCGGGGGCGCGTTGGGGTTGTGCGCCGGATCGGTAGCCAGCCACGCGCGGAACGCGGGCCGGTATCCGGCGCGAAACTGCTTTTCGGCGAGCAGCGCCGCATCGCTGTTGCCCGCCACGAACGCGCTGAACCAAGCGTTGAAGGAGACCGAGTCGAGCGTGCGAATCTGAAGACCCTCGAGGTCGGCGCGGTTGGCCTTCGTGCGTGCCGCCGACGCCTTGGCCAGCGATATCGACGACACAGTGCTCCACTTGGCTGCCGCATAGCCCGAATACGCTGCGAGCAAGGCCACCAGCGAGAGCAGCACCGCCTCACTGATCGACAGCAAGCGAGTATGGCGGTCGTGAGCGCCGCCATCGGCCTCCTGCTTGCCGTGCTCGCCAATCTCTTTGCCAACGTCTCCCGCCGACAGGCCCTCAGGCATCCGTCACCAACCCCCACCAGAGCCGAGCGCGCGTCTGGCCTCAAGACACGCGGCGCGCATCCGCTTCACCGGGTCGGGGCTGTCGACTGCTCGGGCATCAAAGGCAAATAAGTCTCTCCTGCGCACCGGACGAATCTCGGTCGCCGCAGGCCCGAGCCGAGTACCACGAGCAAGGGCGTGGCCATCGAGGCGAAGCCGGGGTCGCGCGGGCGCGGCCGGCGGCGCCCTCGGCCTCGAGAGCAGTCCCGGCGTGGTCCGAGACGTGCTTGTCCGCGATCGCCAAATCAGCTTCCGGTCCCCATGACGCCCGCTGCGGCGCGTCTGAGGTCGCAAGAGGATGCCTGCCTGGGTGGTCTTGCGGGGCGCGGCGGCCGACGCGGTCGATCGTGGGTCCTTGTCGTTGTCATTGTCATTGAAGCGTTGCGCGTATCTCGATGGTCCCGCCCATTCGCCCGGCGGGTATTTGCGCTGCGAGTGCTGTCGCGGCGTCCAGGTTTTCAGCCTCTATGAGGTAATAGCCGTCGATCTGTGCGGCCGCCTGGAGCGTGCCGTGAGAGGCGCGTGTGGTCCCGTCATCGACGGTGATAGTGGTCGTGGTGTCGGGTGGCTGGAGTTGGTGGCCTTCGATCACGGCCGGGTTCTGACCAAAGGCGATGTACTCGTTAAAGATGAGTTGTTGGTCGCCCTCGGACAGCTTGGCGAGCTCGGCGCTGGCGGTGTTCAAACGAACTTGCAGCAGGTATCTCATGTGTCCTTCCCTTCGGTGGTGATTTCGGTCGGCTCTCTATGTGAGGGCGGGCTCGGGGATCGGGTCGGGGCGGCTGCTGGGCTCGCCGTGTGTATTCGTTGCCCGCAGCGCGATGAGCGCTGCCGCGAGGAGGAAGATGCTTGCTGCGAGGAGCGCGTCTCGGAATCCTGAGGTGAGCGCCTCGGGTCGCGGCGTGCGGTTGTCGAGCAGGTCGTTGGTGTGGGAGGTGGCGATCGCGGAGAAGATCGCGAGGCCGAGCGCCGCGCCGAGTTGTTGGGAGGTGTTCACGAGCGCGGCTGCGAGCCCCGCCTTGTCCGGCGGGACGCCGGCGTTAGCGGCGGTTTGCACGCCGACGAACACGGCTCCGAGCCCGAGCGACATGACTACCATCGGTGGGAGCAGGTTGGCGAGGTAGGTGCCGTGCACCGGGACGCGCGAGAGCCAGAAAACCCCGCCGGCGCCGGTCAGCGCACCCGCAGATATGACGGGCCGCGTTCCGGTTCGCGACAAGAGCTGGGTGCAGATGCCGGCGCCGATTGCGACGCCGAAGGTGGTGGGTAGCCACGCGCATCCGGCCTTGATCGGCGAGTAGCCCAGAACATCTTGCATGTAGAGGGTGATGAAGAAGAACATTGAGTAGAAGCCGGCGATGGCGATCATCTGCGTGGCGTCGGCGGCTGCGAGGCCCGGTATGCGCAGGATCGAGAACGGGAACAGAGGGTTTCTGTGACGGGACTCGTTGAGCGCGAACGCCGCGAACAGGACACCGACGCCGGCGAGTCCTCCGATTGTGCGTGCGGTTCCCCAGCCGACGTCGGGCGCCTTGATGATCGTGTAGACCAGCAGCAGCATCGCGGTAGTGGCCAGGACCGCGCCGGCCGCGTCGAATTCCTTCAGGGTCGAGCGGGGCCGCTCGCTGTCGAGCAGGCGCAGCGCTCCGGCGAGCACCACCACGCACACCGGGAGGTTGACGAAGAATACCCATCGCCAGCCGGGGCCCTCAGCGATAACGCCGCCGAGAAAGACGCCGACGGCGGAGGCGAGCCCTGCGATGCCTCCCCACGCGCCTAGGGCCTTTCGGCGGTCGCTGGCCTCGTGGAAGGTCGTGGTCAAGATCGACAGTGCCGCTGGGAAGGTCATCGCGGCGCCGAGCCCCTGCACGAGCCGTGCGGTGATCAGCATCGCCTCGCTGCCCGCCAGGCCGGCCGTGAGTGATGAGAGCGCGAACAACGAGGTTCCAGCGATCAACAGCCTCCGGCGTCCCATCAGATCGGCGGCGCGGCCTCCGAGCAGCATGAAGCCGCCGTAGGTCAGCAGATAGCCGCTGAGCACCCACTGCAGGCTCTGGACCGAGAAGTGCAGGTGGTGGCGGATCGTCGGCAGCGCGACGTTGACGATCGAAGCGTCAACGAAATCCAAAAGCGCGACCGAGCACAGCAACGCCAGCGTGAGCTTGCCGCGAGGGGTCGTCAGGAACGAGGCTTGGGCGGGTAGGTTGGTCAAGCAAAGCACCTCCTGTTAGTGAGTCGACTAACTTAGCAGAGGTGCTTAGCGACGCTATCCTGTGAGCGAGATGACTGACTCAACCGCAAGCAAACGGCTGCCGGGCGGCCCGCGCGCCGGCCGCGACTCAAAGCGGGAGCGGCTCGTCGAGGGCGCGCGTCTGATGCTGCACCAGCAGGGCGTCGAGGGAACGACGATCGCCGACATCGCCAAGGCATCCAACGTCCCCGCAGGGAACGTCTACTACCACTTCAAGACCAAGGACGAGCTGGTGCAGGCCGCGATCGACGCTCACGCTGACGAGCTGCACGCGTTCCTCGCATCCCTCGACGAGCACCGCACACCGAAGGCGCGCCTGAAGGCCTTCCTGCGGATGATCGCCACCAAGGGCGAGCTAGCGGAGCGCTACGGCTGCCCGCAGGGCACCCTCTGCTCAGAACTAGACAAGCGGGAGGACCCCTTAGCGCATGACGCCGCCACACTGATGGAGATCCCGATCGACTGGGCCGAGCGACAATTCCGCGCAATCGGCAGACGCGACGCCCGCGACCTCGCAGTCGCCCTCATCGCCGCCTACCAAGGAATCTCACTACTCACCAACACGCTCAGAGCCCCCGAGCTGATGACCAAAGAGGCCCGCCGCCTCGAGCGCTGGATCGACTCCCTCTAGCGAGACGTCGGGCGGGAGGGCCAGATGCGCGCCGGGCCGGCCATCTCGGCGCGGGATTCTGCGGCGACCACCGTTTGGTCGAGCAGAACGGCGAGTTCGTGTGACGATCATGCTCGCGCTGGCTCGCCTTGAACGGCGACGCATGAGCGAAACGTGGGCGCACAGTTCGATCCCCTCTGGCTCATCTGCCGGAGCTTCCCTCGGCGGTTCCCACGGGCGTTGGTAATGTCCGCTGCCCATGAAGGTCCGGCTGTTTTCGATCCCTGGCTCGCATGCCGCGACGACGGGTCAGCTGCTGTTCGATCACAAGGGGATCAACTACAAGCGGACCGACCTCCTGCCGGTCGTCTCGTGGGTGGTGCTCAAGGCTCTCCGATTCCCCGACGTGACCGTGCCCGCAGCCAAGATCGATGGTGAGCGGGTGCAGGGATCGCGGGCGATCGCGCGCGAACTCGAGCGCCGCAAGCCGGAGCCCCCGCTGTTTCCTGCCGATGCGGAGCGAAGACGGGTCGTGGAAGAGGCTGAGCGCTTCGGCGACGAGGAGCTCCAGCAACGGGTCCGGGAGATCTTCCTCTGGTCCGCCCGCAAGGACGGCAGCGGACTGGTGGGCTACCTCGGGGGCGCAAAGATCGGGATCCCGCCTCGAATCGCTGCAAGGACCGCAGGTCCCTTCATCGCCCTCGATGCCCGGTCTCGAGGAGCCACCGACGATAACGTCCGCCGTGCGATCGTCGCGTTCCCCGGGATGCTCCAACGAATCGACGACTGGATCGAGGCGGGCATCCTCGGAGGCGAGCCCCCAAACGCGGCCGACCTCCAGATCGCCCCGAGCCTGCGCTTGGCCATGAGCCTCGACGATCTCCGACCGGCGATCGAGGGCCGGCCGGCAGGCCGACTGGCGACCCAGATCGTCAAGCACTTCCCGGGGAGAACCCCGGCGGTGCTGCCGCCGGAGTGGCTCGAACCGATCACCGCTCCCGTCGGCTGAGCGATCCGCGGATTACCCCGCTGACACCGAAGTAGGTCTCGGGCAGGGATCTGCGCCAGCCCTGACGTCCGCCAAAGCGGAGGGGACGCGCATCGCGCCCATGAGGCCGCGATGCCATACGTTATGTGTGGTACATTCAGCTCGTGGTAAAGACCACGATCTACTTGCCGGACGAGCTTCATCAGGGGATCAAGCACGCGGCGAAGGAGCGCGGCACTAGCGAGGCTGAGCTGATTCGCACGGCCGTCCGTCACGAGCTGCTCGGCGCCCCCGCAGATCAGAAGGAGCGCGCGCAACGGCGCGGTCGCCTACTGGCGGCGATGGGCAAGCTCGATAGCTCCGCATACCCCTCTGACTACCTCGATGAGCTCCGCGCCCAGTGGCGCGGCTGATCGTTCTCGACGCGAGCGTCGCAATCGCCGCGCTTTCGGCTGATGACACACACCACGATGCGGCGGTCGACGCGCTCGCCGGCGCGAGCGATGACGAGCTCGTTCTCGCGGCCACGACAAGGGCGGAGATCCTTGTTGGTCCTGCCCGATTGGGCGGAATGGCCCTAACGGCCGCCCGAGACTTCGCAGACGGCTGCGAGACGGTCCCCGTCAGCGCCGCCATCGCCGACGACGCCGCGGCGCTGAACGCTCGCCACCGCGGCCTCAGCCTGCCCGACGCAATCGCGCTAGTGGTCGCCGAGATGATCGACGCCGACGTGGTGTGGACGTTCGATCGGCGCTGGCGTGACGTTCATCAGCGCGTCACGATTCCGTAGTAGCGTCGATCTTGTTTACGCGGCGGCGATGTCGCGGTAGGCGCCGGGGGTCTGTCCCATCGCGCGTCGGAAGCTGTCGATGAACGCGCTGGTTGTGCTCCACCCGCAAAGGCTGCCGGCGTCGGTGACCGACTCGCCTTGGGCGAGCAGAATCATGGCATGGATGGCGCGGGCCTGCGCGCGCCATTGGGGATAGCTCATACCGGTCTCTGCACGGAAAAGCCGCGAGAGGGTTCGTTCGGTCGTGCGCGCGGCGTCGGCCAACGCTGACAACGGCATCGGCATTTGTAGATGCTCAAGGGCGATCGCGCATGCTCGCGCGAGCCGTGGGTCGCGTGGTGCGGGCAATGAGATTGGCTCTTGCGGGGTGCGGTGCAGCCGGTCGCGGAGGACCGCGCGGAGCCGGTCAACCTCCGGTTGTGGCAGTCCGGGCTCGGTGAGCGCGACGAGCAGCTCGCGCAGCAGTGGAGTCACTGCGACGATTGCCGGGGTATCGGGGAGCGGCGGCGGGTCCTGCGCGTGGAAGCCGAGGACGTGGATGGTGCTCGCGCCGTAGGCGCGGTGCTCGTGCCATGTGCCGGCTGGCATCCAGATCGCACGGTCGCATGAGGCGACCCAACTGCCAGCGGATGTCTGTGCCACGAGGACGCCGGTGCTGACGTAGATCAGCTGGTGGCCTGGGTGCTGGTGGCGGTCGATCCGAGTGCCGCCGGACACGTGCTCGAGCGCCAAATCGGGTGCTTGGCGGATTTCCGACATTGATTGGCAGGATAGCGGAAGCCAGCCGGTGCTCTGAGGCTTAGCGTGCTGGACATGAACCGTCCCTACACCGCAGGACCATCGCACAAGGCGCCCGCCGCTACGCCTGCCTCGTCGACTGACGCTGGCACATCGACGGGTCTGGGGTTGGGGTTGGCGCTTGGGCTCGTGGTGGCTGCCCAGTTCGTGTTGCAACTCGATTTCAGCATCGTCAACATCGCGCTGCCGACGATCAAGCGGGAGCTGCACTTCGCCCCTGCGAACTTGCAATGGATCGTCACGGGGTACGCGCTCACGTTCGGCTCTCTGCTGCTCTTTAGCGGCCGGGTCGGTGACCGCGCCGGCCATCGCCGGGTGTTGCTGATCGGCCTTGCCGCCTTCGGCGTCACTTCGCTTGTCGCTGGGCTCTCCCCCACCCCGCTGGTGCTGATCGCGTCCCGATTCGCTCAGGGAGCCAGCGGCGCGTTCGTCGCCCCCCAAGCGCTGGCGATCATCACCGAACTGTTCTCCGAAGGCCCGGCCCGCCACAGGGCACTAGGAATCTTTCAAGGCGCCACCGCAGCGGGGGCAAGCGCCGGGGTCGTCCTCGGTGGCGTCTGCACCGAGTTCATCGGCTGGCGGGCAGTGTTCTTGGTCAACCCGCCCATCATTGTCGCGTTGGTCATCGCCATCCGGCGCGTGCTTCCCTCCCATAGCCGGCGCGTTGGCGCGCGACTGGATATCACCGGGGCGATCCTGGCAACCGGGTCGATCGCGCTGCTGATCTTCGGGCTCAGCCAAGGCCAACAGCACGGCTTCACGAACGCGGCCACCCTGACGGCCCTCGCCCTCGCCGTACTCCTGGGGGTGACGTTCGTCATCTTCCAAGAGCGCGCCGAGACTCCGATGCTGCCCCGGCATGTGCTCGCCGATCCGGCTCGCCGGGCGGCACTGGTCGCGATGCTGCTGTTCGCGCCGGTCATCGCCGGCTATGTCTACTTCACCTCGCTCTATAACCAAGAAGTGCTGCATTTCAGTCCGCTCCAAGCCGGCCTAGCCTTCATCCCCGCTACGGCGACCGTGATGCTGACCGCCACCCAGCTCACACGCCGGATACTCCCCCGCTTCGGCGTGCGCACGATCCTGCTCACGGGACTTGCGATCACCGGGCTCGGGCAGGTGTGGCTACACACGATCAGCAACACCGGCTCCTACCAAGTGAACGTCCTCGGCGGGATCATGCTCACCGCCTTTGGGATGGGATTGACCTTCCCCACCATTTCAGTAGCGGTAACCGCGGGCATCGGAGCAGGCGAACGGGGATTAGCCGGCGGCCTGTTCGTCACCGCACAGCAGGTCGGCAACGCCATCGGCCTAGCCGCGCTCGCCACCATCGCCGCCACCGTGACCAACGCTAATCTCGGCTCGCTCGTCGACGACTACAAAGCAGCATTTCTTGCGTCGATCGGGCTTTCCGTCCTAGCCGTCCTCAACGTCGCCATCCGGCCCCGGCGGTGATGGTGGTCATGTGAGCCGTCCTTTGTAGTCCGCGCCTACTCGCCGGGCAATGGCGCCAAACGGTTGCGACGCAACACTTGCGCAGATAAGGACACGATCTCCGAGCGACCCGGTCGCCGGTCGGAACAAGCTCGCTAACGCCGCCCAAGCAATGGTGATCAGGTCGTAGGACCGGCTGCTCCACGTCATCCCGCAGCGGGAGCGTGACTCGCATCCTGCGGATGCGCTCGCTTCCACGCGCGAGCAACCGTGTCGCAACTCGGTCAGCTCATCGAGGGAGAGCCTCGGATCTAGGAGTTCAGGCCGATCTCCACGTTCTCCTGCCACATCGCCTACTCCTCCAGCCCCGCGGCTTTGAGGGCTTGCCCATGGTCCCCAAAGGCACGCGTGTGAACAACTATGCCGTCCCTGAACGTGTAGACGTATGCCAGCGCAATCTCGAACTCGAGGCTGGTTTGTCGCATCTTCATGCGCGCGCGGTGCAGGGAGACAACACGGTCCCCAGGTGCGGCGAGGACCTGCTCGAGATCGACCACCATCCACTCGCATGGCTCAAGCCAGGTTTCAGCCGCCCGAGTCCAGGCATCGGCACCCCGATAGGTCTCGCCGGCCTGGTCGGGCAGGACAGAACTCTCATAGACGCCATCCGGATCGACGAGATCGGTGCCCGCACGGATGATGCTCTCAAACGGCCTGTCCTCGGGCCGCAACACCATCCCGTCCCAGACGTCGACGAGCTGCCGCGTGAGCTCCGCCCGGTCGGGGGTCGTGGACTCCTCAGACATCGTGCGGAGAGTATTCCGCAGGGCCATCCATCTCGGCTGCCAGTCGAGGGAGAGCCTCTAGCCGTGGCCGACGGGAGGCGCGGACTCAGGCGGCCGGACCCGCTCCCCTTCGTCCGCAGCGGTCAGGCAGGACTCCCCGACCGCTGCGAACGTCCCGGCCTCCCCGTTGCGGACGTGGGACAAACTCCACTTCTCCGTTGTGAGTGCGCTCCCAACCGTCGCCACTGTCCGCTCCCGGCGAGAGCATCTACTCAATGACGCTGCCTATGGCTCTCGACTGGCCGACGGTTGCCTCTCTGGCGACCGCTTTTGGCACGCTCGTGCTGGCCGTTGCGACGTTCTCCTCGGTGCGGTTCGGGCAGCGCTCGACGCGCATTGCGGAGCGTTCGACGGCCATTGCCGAGCGGGCGCTCTTGCTCGGCCTGCGACCGGTGCTCGCTCCCTCGCGCGCGAATGATCCGCCCGAGACGGTCCGCTTCGGAGAGGGACGGATGGTGCGCGTCGAGGGTGGAACGGCCGCGGTCGAGCGCGACGGCGAGAGCTACTACTTCGTGATCCCGCTTCGCAACGTCGGCAACGGTCTCGCGGTCCTTCAAGCCTGGCGCTTCATGGCGCGACGCCCGGAGATCGATACCCCACACGCCGAGCCGGCCGAACATCGCCCGCAGACACGTGACCTGTACGTGCCAGCGGGCGACACCGGTTTCTGGCAGGGGGCGATACGCGAGCACGACGATCCATTCCGCGAGGGCCTGCGCGAGACGTTCCTAGCGGGTGACGTCCTGACCGTCGACCTGCTCTACGGCGACCATGAGGGCGGCCACCTAAGGGCTCATGACTGAGCGTGTGAAGGGGTCACGGTGTAGTTCCAGTCGCCGTGGAATGCGTTGCGGGTGATGTTGATGGTGGCGAACTGTTGGTCGGTGACTTTGATGCCTTTCTCGTATTCGCGGTCGTCGAGTTGGGCGTAGACCTTCAGGCCGGTGGTGGTTGTGGTGTTCGAGATGAGGTTGATGATGACCTCGTGGCTGATCAGGGGCTTGCCGCGCCAGTTGGTCGAGATGAAGCTGAACAGGCGGTGCTCGATCTTGTTCCACTTGCTCGTTCCGGGCGGGAAGTGACACACCTGGATCTGTAGGCCGGTCTGATCGGCGAGGCGTTGCAGTTCGAGCTTCCATAGGCGGGTGCGGCTGGAGTTCGAGCCGCCGCCGTCAGCGGTAATCGTCAACGTGGTGGCGTTTGGGTAGCGCGTTTTGCCGAGGGTCTGCCACCAATCGAGGATCGTGTTCGTGGCGAACACCGCGGTGTCACGGGTGATCCCGACACTGACCCATCCCTCATCCCTGGTCAAGTCATAGACGCCGTAAGGGATCGCGTGCCCGAGATCCTTGTCCTTGAAGTCGTGCGTGCGGACCTCGACCGGCTTGCCTTTGGGCTCGAGCTCCCGGCCGACGGCCTTGAAATCCCCGACGAGCTCCCGCTTCTTGGTATCGACGCTGATCACCGGCTCGTTCCCGGCGATCTGAGCCGTGACGGTCTGGTTGATGTGCTCGAACTGAGCGTCGCGATCGGGATGAGATGCTCCCTCGCGGGTCTTGCGGTTGGACTGCAGGCTGTAGCCCTTGGCCTTCAACAACCGCAGCACCGTCCGGTCAACGACATCGTGCCCCATCTCCCGCAGCGCCGCAGCGAGCTTCGCGCCACTCTTCGAGGTCCACCGCAACGGCGACTCCGGATCCCCGCGGGTAACGGGATCAACGAGGCGCTCCAACGCCTCCCAAAGCCCCGGCTCGCGCTCCAGGATCGGCGTGCGTCCCGGATGCCTACGCATCTTCCCCGGCGCGGGGCGATCCTCAGAATCCAGATCCGCAAGACCGCGCAGCACCGTCGACTCCGAGATCCCCGTAGCCCGCACGACCGCAGCGAGCCCTCCATAACCAGCGGAGCGCGCCTCCGCCGCCGCCCACAACCGCCGCCCGCGCTCGTCTAACAACCCCTGCTCACTCAACAGCCGATACCGCTCACCAATCCCTCGCTCATCGACCACAACCCCCAGTTCTACATAACCAGCCCAACACCTTCACAAACTAAGTCGAGAACCCTAACGATCAGCCGCTTCGTCCTCACGCGCGAGGAGGATGGCCGCTGGCTCCCCGGCGTGGTCCGCCACTGGCCGCTGGAAGGCGTCGATCCCCGTGGGCGCTAGGGACTCCCAATCAAACCGAGCGGCATAGCCTTCGCGCGAACGCGCGCCAGTGAGTGCTCTGGCTCGGCGAAAACCGTAAGCGTTCAGTCCCTGGCGCTCAGGCCAGCGAGATTGCCGGGTCGCCTCGCGCACGCGCGGCGAGCAGGTCGCTCGGGTAGACGAACAGCGAACGGCGCTGCAGGCGGCAGGTGATCGATGCCGAGAGCAGACGCTCGGTGCGTCGCTCGCCGTCCTCGGACTGGCTGCCGAGCGAGAGCTTGCGATAGATGACGGCGCCGCGCAGCGCACGCTCGGCATGATTGTTGGTCGGCTCGACACCACTTCGCTCGGCGAAGGTCCACAGCGCCGGCCAGATCTTGAGCAGGTTGCGGGCCATGCCGCGGGTGCGCTTGTAGCGCGCCCAGCTGCGTGAGTACTGACGCAGAATCGGCTTCAGCTCACGGCGCAGCCCCCGTACCGTGAGCCGCAGTTCGCGGCGGCAGTGAGTGTGCTGATAGACCTCCCAGGCCCAAAAGAGGCGCTCTGAGATCTGAAGGCCGTGCTCGCCGAACTCGCGCTCTGAGCCGAGACCCTCGGCGTGTGCTTGGAAGTCGCGTTGTAGATGCGACCAGCACACCTGGCGGCGCTTGAGCGGGAGCTGGTCATAGGCCCACCAGCGGTCAGAGGTCACGACCCCCTGGTGTGCGCCGAGCAGCTCGCGCAGCCGCTGCTCGTGACGATCCTGCTCGATGCTAAAGACAGCGACCTTTTGCGTGAAGGCGCCCCAAAGCGTCCGCCGTGCCCCGCGCAGACGCCACCCGGTCTCATCGACGTTGACTGCCGGCGCGCTGCGCACCCGATCGAAGAGCTCCTCATAAGGGGACTCGAGCGCCTGTCCGCTCCGCGCGAGGATCGCATCGATCGTGCCGGCGCAGATCCTCGCGCCGAACAGCTCCTCACACAGCTCGACCAGATCGCGGCGTGAGACACGGTTACGCACAGACAGCGTCGCGATCGCCAGACGGCCCGACGGTCATTGCGCTGATGCCCATCAACGGCTTCGTTGGCGACACCGAGTTCACCGATGCGCTCTTCGGTAGCCAATCCGTTCGCATGGAGATAGCCACCGGGGCGACGACCGTCACCCGCAATCCCGACGGTTTCTGGGTGGGCCAGCGAGGTCCTGCGAGCAAAAGGGTCTCAGCAGTCCTCTCAGGCGTATCCGTGCTACCGACCAACTGCGCCACGACGCCGCTGCGACTCTGGCATCACTTCGCGCCCAATCGTAAGCTGAGCATCGACTTGCCGTTCGCTACCACGCGGATCGTAGATGACCAACTCGTCTTGGCGGATGCAGCTCGAGAGCCCCACGACATGCTCGGGCTCACAGCCGACTGGCCAGGGCCCCATCCGCCGTTCCCTCGATGAACCCACCGCAGGCCTGTTCGCGCGACTCGCCAACAGACGCCGGCGAGGTCTTCAGTCGGCCCAAGCTTCTTGAGCTCGCTCGCCGTCGTCCGGCCTGACTCCTGCCTGCGCCAGGGCAAGCAAATAACGCGGCGCAGGCAACAAACGCAAGCGGCGTCGCCGACGCGGCGCAGGTTGCCGCTATCGCTTTCGGCGCGATATGGGCCTACTTCAAGTTCGTACGGAGTCGCACATTTGCGAGCCGCCTCGAGCTGAGTGTGGACGGGGCTCTTCTCCATCATGACGATGACTATGCGCTCCTCGTCACCGCGTCGCTACGCAATCGGGGACTGGTGCGGGTACGCCTCCAGGACCACGCGAGATCCGCCTACGTATATGGGCTCAATACGTCCCGGTGGAGGCCCGATGAGCCGGTCGAGTGGGGCGATCATCTAAGGGTTGAAAGAATCTTCGAAGACCACGAGTGGATCGAGGCGCAGGAGATCATCACGGACCGCCATCTAGTCCCGGTGCGCCCGCCACCTGATCCCACCGACCGGTGGCTAGCCCGGATCTTGCAGTAACGCCTTAACCATCCGCGCCCCGGGTATTCCGGGGCGCGGGGATGTCCGGCTGAGCTTGGAGAATCGGGGTTGCTGAAGTCCTGTTCCCGAGCTCAGGAGGATCACCTTGAAGGTGCAGCGCGATGGCCGCGATTTCAAGGTAGTTGCAAGGCCGGACGGAGACGGTCTGGTGTCGCATTCGGGCAGCGCGATGCTGGTTCAGATCGCCGAGAAGACCGGGCTGAGGAGAGCGCTCTCACAAGAGCTCGAGGAGCTGAAGCTCAGGCATTCCGGGCACGACTTGGGCCGTGTCGTCCGTGACCTCGCGGTGATGCTCGCCGACGGCGGGGACTGCCTTTCAGACCTCGGGGCGCTTGGCGATCAGGCCGCGTTGTTCGGAGCTGTCTGCTCGGACGCGACGGCCTTCCGGGCGATCGACCGGATCGCAAGCGACCCCGGTGGACTCGAGCGACTGCGGAGCGCTCACGCCCGCGCACGGGCGCGCGTGTGGGAGCTCACGGGAGCGCCGGAGGTCGTGGACATCGACCTCGACGCGACGCTCGTCGGCTCGCACTCTGAGAAGGAGGGCGCCGCCGGGAACTTCAAGGGCGGCTACGGGTTTCACCCGATGCTCGCCTATGCCGATCAGACCGGTGAAGCGCTCGCGGGGGAACTGCGGCCCGGGAACGCCGGCGCAAACACCGCGGCTGACCAGATCACGGTCTCAGAACACGCGCTCGAGCAGATCCCCAAGGAGCACATCGAGGGCGCAGAGATCCTGCTGCGTGCCGACAGCGCCGGCGCGAGCCACGAGCTCCTTGACTGGTGCCGCGAGGCCCGGATCGGATTCTCGGTGGGCTATGAACTGAACGAGGTGGTCCGCACCCAGATCCTCCAGATCCCCGATGGGGACTGGGTTTCGGCTGTTGAGCAGGACGGCACTCCGCGCACCAACGGACAGGTGGCCGAGCTCACCGCGGCCCTTGACCTTGAGGGCTGGCCCGAGGGCTCGCGGGTGATCGTGCGCCGTGAGCGCGCCCACCCCGGCGCGCAGCTCACCTTCTCAGACCACGACGGTCACCGCTTCCAGGCGATCCTCACCGACCAGACCGGCGAGCCCGCCGAGCTCGAGCGCCGACACCGCGCCCGCGCGCACGTCGAGGATCACATCCGAAACGACAAGGACACCGGCTTGCGCAACCTGCCCTTCAAAGAGTTCGAGCACAACCGCGTCTGGCTGGCAATCGTCCAGATCGCACACGACCTCATCATCTGGATGAAGCGGCTCCTCTTCACCGGCACGCTGGCGCGCTCAGAGCCCAAGCGGCTGCGCTACCGAATCCTTCACGTCGCCGGGCGCCTTGCCTTCCACGCCCGCTCAGCGACACTACGGCTGCAGGCCGGCTGGCCCTGGGCCGCAGAGCTCACGAGCGCGTTCGAGCGCCTGACAGCGCTCCCGGCGCCATCGGGCTGAGCGCGCCGGACAGCGCACTCAGATTCCGACCAGCCCGACGCCAGCGGACGAGCGAAGCATGCCCGCCAACGAGCCCCCAGTGCCGCGAAGCGCGACCAGAGTGTCCTTCAACAAGGAGCGCATGCCCGAGCAGGACACGCCCGGGCGACCGAGGCTCAGCGAGCCCGAAAAGCTCACATCAAACGCGTTACTGCAAGATCCGGGCTAGCGCTCCGCATCAAGAGCATCGTGGCCAGCGAGCGCGAAAAGTTCCGGCGCAAAGCATTCGTCTGGACCGCAGTTGCGATTGTGCCCTGCGATGTTCTCATCACATCTGGCGACACCAGTTCGACAGGAACGGAGGAAGATTGACGTGGCACAGCAGCCGTTCAGGACCTACGACGAGTGGTGCGTGTGGAGCGATCAGGTATACCAAGACCTCGCCGACCGCAACGCTCGCCTGAAACGCGAAGCCGAAGAGCGAGGCGAACCACCGCCGGAGCCGATCAAGCCGGACGACAAAGTCGCCGCCTGGCTGCAGAACCCGCCCGGCGGGGGGGAGTTCCAGGGCGGCTAGGGCAGCTCGCCAGAGCTCGCGCTTTCGCGCCGCGAGCGTGCGTCCCCGCGGGCACCTGGGTCACTTGCGCTCAGGACGGTGGGTGTCGCGTACGCGACACCCACGACGAGCTTCGATCTTCTCGGCGGAAGCGGCCCAGACTTCTGCTTGCGTCATGACGAAGCAGGCGTCTGCTTTCACGGGACTGGAACTGTCAGGTTGACGCTTGCAGGACTTCCACGTGCGCTCCACGGAGGTCTGTCGCCACGCGCGGCACATGTTCGGAGGATCTGCCACAAATTGGACAGGTGGAATCTAGCACGCGCGCCAACGGCTAGACACATGGACCCATCTCACCGCCCGTGAGCCCGTCGCGCGGCGTCGTGATCTGGCTGCCGCGTCCTCACACCTCGACGGTCGGCTGCGCCGCGACCAGCGTCGCCGCGCGCTGCTCGAATGCTCCGTAGCCGTGTTCGCGCGAGAGCTCGAGCGCACGCACGGCGTGGTCCTGCGCTGCGGAAGCGTTCCCGCGCGCGGCGAGCGTCTCGGCCCAGCCGAGATGGCCACGCGCCACCCACAGCGGCATGTCGTTGGTTTCGTGGAACTGGCATGCGAACGCCAAGTGCCCGTCGGCCAGCTCGTCGCGCCCGAGCACGGCGGCGAGCAGCCCGAGCCACAGGCGTACGTGTCCATGGCCTACCGCGATTATCCAGACGACCTGGTCGCTGAAGGGCTCGATCCGCTCATACAGGGCGGCGGCCGGCGCGGCGCTCCGCGTATAGGCCGCGACATCGGCATACCGCCCCAGCACTGCGAGCTTGTGCAGGTTGGGCGTAACGTGCTCGAAGCGATCGCTTGCGGCCTGCTCGAGGATCGCACGGGCCTCGTCGCAACGGTCAAGCAGGCACAGCTGCACGGCGAGGTCGGCACGCACGAAGGCGACGCTGGGATGCTCGCCGACTGCCTGCTCCATCATCGAGACGATCTCCTCTCCGCGGTCCTGCCAGGCGCGGATGAAGGCGAGCTGCGCGGCGTAGATCAGGGCAGCGTCGGCCGGCTGTGACTCCCGTCCGATCTGGAAGGCCTGCTCGGCGAGGCGCTCGCCGGCATCCAGGCGGCCGTGCAGGAGCTCGAAGCCGGCGGCGGAGAAGGTGGCGAGCCACCTCCGCGTCGGCTGGGCGAGCTCCTCGGGCACCAGTCCGTGGCCCGCAAGCGCGTCCTGCGCTCGCGCCAGGTCTCCCCGTTCGATGCGGGCGATGAAGAGGATCTCGCGTGCCAGCCTGCCAAGCACGGGGTCACGGAGCTCGGCGGCCAGGCCGGCCAGCTCCTCGGCGACGGCGGCTCGCAGCTCGAGCGTCTCTGCTGACCAGATTCCGTAGAACGCCCTCTGGAGCACCTCCGCCAGCGCCGTCGTGTCTCCGGCGCCGCGCGCGAGCCTGATCGCCTCCTCGGCGAGCGCGCGCCGGCGCGCGAGGTCGGGATCCCAGCTCAGCTCCTGGGCCTCCAGCGCGAGCAGGCGCGCGCGACGGGCCGGGTCGGACGGCTCATCGAGCTCGATCGCGCGCTCGATCGCGGCGATCCGCTCGCGGTCGACCTCGCCGTAGCTGCCGCTTCCGGCGGACGTGCGGCTGTTCGCAAGCGCCGCCTGTGCAGCCAGCTCGGCGTCAGCCAGACGCGAGGCGACGCGTGAGGCCTGAAGCAGGGTCTCGCGGTGGACCGTGTCGCCCACCTGGCGCTGGGCTTCCCCAAGCCCGATAAGCGCCTCGCAGAGCCCGCAGCTCGCGGCGGTCCCGGCGAGCTCGACGGCGTCTGCGAAGAGCTTCACCGCCTCGGCCGGGGCGAGATTCTCAAGCGCCTGCTGCCCAGCGCGCAGCGCGTAGCCACCGGCCTTTGCCCTGTCCGCAGAGACGACGGCAAGCCGCCAGTGCAGGGCGAGCTCTGGGAGGTGATCGTCCGGGGCGGCGCCGTAGAGCCGCTCGAGCACCCGCGCGACCCGCTCGTGCGTGCGCGCCCGTCGCGTGGCGCCGAGACCCTCGTAGAGCGTCTGGTTGATGAGCGCGTGCATGAAGCGAAAGCGCCCGACCCGCTCGGATGCCTCTCTCAGCAGAGAGGCGGCCACCGCCGCCTCCAGCTGGTCGAGCAAGTGCGCCTCGTCCACATCGACAGCCGCCGAGAGCAGCTCCAGGTCGAAGGACCGGCCGATCACCGCGGCAACCCTGAGCGCCTCGAGCGTCTCCTCGCCAAGGCGCTCGACGCGGCGCTCGATCACCTCGCGCACGCTCTCGGGCAGCGTGATCGTCGCTGAGCGATCGACGCTCCAGCGCCTTGTGGCCTCGTCGAAGACGAGCGCGCCGGACTCCGAGAGGCCCCTCACGATCTCCCCCACGAAGAACGGGTTGCCGGCGGTCTCGGAGGCGATCTTTCCCGCCAGCTGGAGCACTTCGTGCTCGAGCTCGTGCCCGGCTGCGGCGGCGAGCAACTCGACGACCTCACTTGTGCCCAGACCATGCAGCGCGATCCGCTGCACGCCTTGCAGTGAGCGCAGGTCGGCCAGGACGGCGGTCAGCGGATGGTCTTTGCCCAGGTCCGAGTCGCGGTAGGCGGCGATCACGTGCAGCGGTCCGTGCCCTGAGGCGCGCAGCAGGTGCTTGAGCAGCGCGAGCGACTGCGCGTCTGCCCAGTGCAGGTCGTCGAGCACCACGCACAAGGGGGTCGTCTCTGCCACCTCGGCGAGCAGACCGGCGACGGCGCTGAACAGCAGGTAGCGCTCGGTCTCCGGGTCGGAGGACCGGGGCGCGGGGAGATCGGGCACGCGTGTCTCGAGGTTGCGCGCCAGCCGGCCGAGCTCGCCCTTGTGGCGCTCGACGTGGCCCGCCAGAAGCTCTGCCGGCGCACTCTCGATGAGCTGTGAGCAGACGCCGATCCACGGCTCATAGGGCACCGCCAGCTCCTCCGAGCAGTAGCCCCAGCAGACCGCGAAGCCCTCGCTGTGCGCGCGGTGGGCCGAGTAGCTCGCGAGCCTGGTCTTGCCGATCCCCGGCTCACCTGAGAGCAGCACCACCTGGCGGGTGCCGCCACGCGCCAGGCCGAGCGCTTCCCCGAGAGCCGTGCGCTCCGAGGTGCGCCCGACGAAGGCAACCGCGGGGATCGAGCGAAGCAGCGCCGGGAGCGGCCAGCGACCTGCGCCTCCTGCCTCCTCCAAGAGCGCAGACCAGGAGACCGAAAAGGCCTCCACGGGGCCGGGGAAGCCCTTCAGCTCGAGCTCGCCGGCGGATGACAGCTCGATCTCATCGCAGCGCCCCGCGAGCGTCTTCACCAAGGCGGAGACGAGGATCCCATCGGCGGGCGCCTGCTCGCACAGCCGCGCCGCCTCGATCGAGGGCATGCCGAAGTAGTCGCCGTCCTTGACCGTCGATTCCCCCGCCCCCAGGCCGATGCGCACGTGTAGGCCCTGCTCGGCATTGCGGTAGCGGAGCTCGAAGCCCTGCTGCATCGCCACCGCGCAGCGTACCGCGGCCGAGGCGGAGTGAAAGGCGACCATCAGCCCGTCGCCTGTGTTCTTCACCTCTTTGCCCTCCGAGGAGGCGATCGCTGCACGCAGGAGATCGAGGTGCTCTTCGCGCAGCTCGTCGGCGCGCACCGGGCCGACGGTGGTCGCAAGGCGTGTCGAGCCGACGAGATCGGTGAACAGGATCGCCACAAGCTCGACCGACTCAGCCATTCGGAATCTCCCGCTGTAACCTTTTCGAGCGAGGAAGGCTATCAGGACGGCCCAAACATCACCTCGGGGGGTCCCACCAGGCGGCTGCGGGACCGGGGTCGAGCTCGGACGGTAATGGGAGTAAAGCAAACGGGAAACACGCACCGGTGATCTACTTCGCGATCGCGATCGGGTCGCCCTCGTCTTTCGCCGCAGAAGGATTCGAACTGCTGGCGGGGATCGTTGGGGCGGCTGTTGTGATCGCCATCCTGATCGCGGCGATCGTCGTGGTGACGCTTGCCGTCTTGCGTATACCTCCGCTGCGGGTCGCGATCCGCGTGCGTCTGCAGAGTCGCGGCAGGGTGCCGGAGCGGCTCTCGTGGCTGGCGGGCACGGCGCTGCACATGGAGGCCTTCGGCGGGAGCCCGAAGGCCGGCGACCCGGCCGCGGTCACGGCGATGCTGGGTGCGCAGCTGGGGGGCGCGGGCGTGCGGAGGCCACTGCCGGGAGTCGATCTGGCCACCACCCCGTACCGCACCAGCTCGGTGCTCGATGACATCGCGGAAGCCGTCAAGGGTCTCCCGCGCGGGACCGCATTGGCGGCGCTGATCAAGGTGGGGCAGAAGCTCCTTCCGCGATATGACATGTACCTCACCGGCTACCTGCTGCAATCGCCGCAGCGGGGCTCCGGGCTCGTGCTCAGCATCGTGACCGATGCGGGCACCGTCACGAGCAGTGGCGCGCTTTGGGCCGACATCCTCGAACCGCGGCTCGGATGGCCGGAGCCCGGCTACGGCGCCGCGCCCAAGACGCACGCGGATGCCAGAACGGCCGGCGGGGACGGTGGAAGCGGGCCGCCGCACAGCGGCAGCACCCCTGAGCGTGGTGTTGGAAACGCCACGGCCGATCACGGGTCGGCCCCGGGCGACGTCTTGCGCCTGGCGCTCGCCGGCGCCGTGTGGGTGCAGTACCAGCTCCTCGACCAGCTCGGTCAGGCAGATTCCCAGCACCTGCATACGCACAGCTGGCGCAGCGCCGCCCTCTTCGAGGTTGCGGTCCACGACGAAAGCTCGCGTGAGAACCGCGACCTGCGGGCCCTGTACGCGCTCGCGGTGGACCGCGACCCGGACAATCTCCCGGCGCTTTTCAACCTGGCCGTGCTCGAGCTGCACGCCGGCCTGACCTCTCTCGCCTGTGTGCGGTTGCGGACGCTGCTCGACGGTGTGACGCAGGAAGAGCTCACGGCCGGCCACCGAGAGGCCACCGGCAACGGAGACACCAGCCGCAATCGCGGGGCTGGCGACGGAGGCGGTGTGAATGACCGCGAGGCCGCCGATAGAGGTCGGGGCGCCGCCGAGGATCGGATCACCAAGGCGAGGGCGGGCCGCCACCAACCACTCTTCTACCAGGCTCAGTACACCCTGGCCGTCGCGCTCGCCACGCACGCGCTCGAGGCGGCGCTGGGCGGCACCCCGGGGCACGACCACGCGCACGGCGAGCAGCCGGCACCCGATGCGAACGGGGTCGCTGTCGAGGGGCGACCGACCGGCGCGCCCGGGCCGGCGGGCGAACGCGATGTCGCCGTGCGCCTCTATCGGGTGACGCGCGAACTGGAGGAAGACATCGACGATCTCGAACAACTGGCTGGTGGCGAGAGCGAGCCGGACCTGGCACGAAACATCCGCGGCGACGCCGCTGTGCGGGAGCGCTTCGACACGCTGTCACTGCTCGAGGGTCCATTCCTGGTGCTCGCCGCGACCACACGACAGGAACAGCTCTGCCAGGCTCGTTTTGTGAGCGCCCGCGACGGGGCCGTCGGATACCGTCTCGGCAAGCCGTTCTCGCGCGCCGAGGCGCTCTCGACGCTTGCCGCGTGGGAGCGCAGGGGAGAGACGGAGGGCGCCGCGCTGGAGCCACAGGCGCTCGCGTTCGGCTACGTCGAGGGAGAGCCCCCGGAAGTCTCCTATCGCACTCACTACAACCGCGCGTGCTACGCCACGGTCGTGGCGCGCCGGCTCGGGCGGCAGGTGGAGGCGGCGAAGACCACGGGTGAACGCGAGTGCTGCGAAGGCGAGCGCGACGAGGCGCTGACGTGGGCGATGGCGAAGCTCGAAGCGGCACTCGAGCCGGGCACGCTGGTGGACTGGGCCAGCAGGGATCCGTCGTTGCAGTACCTGCGCGACCAGAAGCACGACGCCTTCGGCGATCTGCTGAAGCTGTATACCTCCCGGATATGAGCACACGATCCTGCTCAATGAATGGCTGACCGGCGCGATGCCCACCAAGACCATCCTCTCGATCGACGGCGGCGGCATTCGTGGGATCATCCCGGCGCTGCTCCTCGAATTCATCGAAGAGCAGGCGGACCGGCCGATCGCCAGCCTCTTCGATGTCATCGCGGGCACCTCCACGGGCGGCATCATCGCGCTCGGGCTCACCTGTCCAAACGAGTCCGGCGGTGCGCGCTACCGAGCAGCGGACCTTGTCAACATGTATGACGAACAGGGAGCGCGGATCTTCCCGCACGAGATGCTGGGCAAGGTGCGTCAGCTGTTCGAGGCCAAGTACTCCTCCCGGGGACGTCTGGGGGTGCTCGAGGAGAAGCTCGGCACGACGCGGATGAGCCATGCTCTGACCGAGGTGCTCGTCACCTCCTATGACATCTGGGGGCGAGCGCCTGTCTTCTTTCGCAGCTCCCTCGCCAGCGAGGACCGGGAGCGCGACTACCTCATGCGTGATGCCGCCGCCGCCACTTCCGCCGCCCCGACCTACTTCCAACCGGTGCGCCTGCCATCTCCGGGGTCCGGTCCCGACTATGTGCTCGTGGACGGCGGCGTGTTCGCCAACAACCCGGGCATGTGCGCGCTCGTGGACAGGACCACCGTGGGTGGTGACGCGGAGAATGCGTTCATGGTGTCGCTTGGCACAGGAACGCTCACGCGCCATTTCTCCTACAGCCACGCCAGGCGCTGGGGTCTGCTCGGGTGGAGCCAGCGCGTGCTCGACGTGGTGTTCGACGGCATCAGCGATGCGACCGACTATCAGCTGCAGACGATGCTCGGCGAGAGCTACCACCGCTTTGAGATTCCGCTGGAGCACGCCAACGACGACATGGATGACGCGCAGCCGCAGAACCTCGCGAATCTGAGGAGGAAGGCCGAGGAACTGATCTCGTCCAGACGCGCCGAGCTCGAATCGGTGTGCAGCGTGCTGCGCACGCTGAAGCAGCCGCCGGCGCCGAGCAGCGGGGAGGCGTAGGCGCTCGTGGCCAACGTCGAGGGCAAGGCGACCGCGATCACGGTGATCACACCGGTGAAGCCCTGGGGCCCGTGGCTGCTCAGGCTCGTGTTCTGGGCCGGGCGCAACATCAAGCGAACGTTGGAGAAGGTGGAGAGGCTCTCGTTCATCCACTATGCGCACTGGGCGGTGATCAGGCGCTTTCCCAACGACGGCGCAGGCGAGCGACTCGGGCACACATACCTCCTGTTCGAGAGCAACTTCAACGGCACGTGGGATCAGTACATCGACGCCTTCTCGGAGGTGGTGCCGTTCCGGATGAAGGCCCTCTGGGGCACCTCCTACGGCTTTCCCGGGCCCCTCCCGGTGGAGTCGTTCAAGCAGTACATCCGTAACAACGAGTTCGTGGCCAACCATTACTGGTCCGCCTACCCCGGGGCCACCACCACCGAAGTCATCTCCGCAGGGCGCGTGCAAACGGCGCTGGAGCAGCTGTGTGAGGCGTCGCCGGGACTGAGCACGGAGGAGTTCGCTGCGGCGTATCGGGAGTTCCTGGTGAAGGTGCAGCGTGACCTGTGAACGATCGACGCAACACGAGCGGCCAGGCGTACGGCCTGACGGTGATGACACCGATCCACGACGGGCACGAGAGCCCGCTGGCGCGCTATCTGGAGGGGCTCGGGGTGCAGGCGCCGAGCCCGCTCGCAGACGTGCCCGGGACGCATTTCGCTCGGTGGGTGATCGTGGGCGACGTCGTCTACGAGGGCGCCGGGCAGCGCCGCCGCGACCACCTGGGCGCGCCCAGGCTGCTGTTCACGAGCAACCTCGACGGTCCGGTGGAGCCGTACTTCGAGCGGCTGCGCACCGGGCTCGGTGCGGCGGCAGACGCGATCTGGGGTCACTGCGTCGGCTATCCCGGCAGCGCCGATGCCGGCGCGTTCGCCGCCTACCTGCGCGCCCACCAGATCGAGAGCGCGCTGTTCGTGGCGGGCTACGGGGATCGCACCGTAGAGGACGTCAAGGAGAGCCTCGCCACCCGCAAGCGGCTGATCGACTTCGCGCTGTCCGCGCGGGACATGGCGCAGGCGGAGCTGCAGAGCGCTTTCAACGAGAGATTCGCTCGATGACCGAAGCCCTCGATCTGACGCGCATCCAGGGCTTCCTCGTGCGCGGCTACCGCCTGCCCTTCGCCGCCTATCTGTTTCTGCGGGTGGACGACGTGGCGCGGGCTGCGGCGTGGATCTCGGCGATCGCCGAGGAGGTGCTGATCGCGGCGCCCTGGTCGGCGAAGCCCGAATCCGGGGTGAACGTCGCATTCACCTATTCAGGGCTGCGTGCGCTCGGGATGCCCGACTCGACCCTGGCGGCATGTCCCGAGGAGTTCCGGCAGGGCATGGCGGCGCGGGCCGAGCTGCTCGGGGATCTCGGCGAGAGCGCGCCGAGCAACTGGGAGGGGGGCCTCGGCGCTCCCGAGATACACGTGTGGGTGATGATCAGCGCGAACTCGGCAGAGGCGCTGGCGGCGCACGACGCGAAGCTGCGTACGCAGATCGAGAAGACCGGCGGTCTGACGGTCGTGCTCGATCAGCGCGGCGCTGCGCTGCCTGGTCAGGTCGAGCACTTCGGGTTCGCCGACGGCTTCGCCCAGCCTTCGATCGAGGGCAGCGGCCTGTCAGCGCTGCCCGGGCAGGGCGCCCCGGGGGGGCGGGACGGGTGGCGCGCGATCCGGGCCGGCGAGTTCATCCTCGGCTACCGCGACGAGGAGGGCGTGCTTCCAGCGGCGCCGGCGCCGGCCGCGCTCAGCACGAACGGCTCGTTTCTCGTGTACCGCAAGCTGCACCAGAACGTCGCCGCGTTTCGCCGGCAGCTGGCCGAGGCTGCGAGGTCCTATCCGGGCGGCGAGGGACTGCTGGCCGCCAAGATCGTGGGTCGCTGGCGTGACGGCACGCCGCTGGCGCTCTCGCCCGAGAGGCCGGATCCCGCCCTCGCCGGCGACGAACACCGCAACAACGCCTTCAGCTACGGCGACGATCCCGACGGGCTCGCCTGCCCGATCGGAGCGCACATCCGCCGCGTGAACCCGCGGGCCGGGCTGCCCTTCGACGGCAAGCTCGTGAACCGTCATCGAATCGTTCGCCGCGGCATCCCCTACGGCGAGCCGCTGCCAGCGGAAGCCGATGACGATGGTGAGGATCGCGGCGTCATCTTCATGTGCCTTCAGGCGAGCATCGCGCGGCAGTTCGAGTTCGTGCAATCGCAGTGGCTGAACGGCGGCAACGTCTTCGGTCTCGGTGAAGATCAGGACTTGTTGCTGGGGCCGCAGGACGGCAAGCCGCCGAACAAGATGACCGTGCCGGGAGATTCCCCGTTCCTGCTCGGCCCGCTCGAGCGCGTGGTCACGGTGAAGGGCGGCGAGTACTTCTTCGTTCCCGGCATCAACGGCCTGCAGTTCATCGCCGCGGCCGCAGGCGGGGGAGCGGCGTGAGCCGAAGCGCGCACACCGGCGGGTAGGTGGACTCGTCCTGCACGACCCCGCAGGCGCCGATTGCGCTAGTCTGCTTACTGGCATCGTGCGAACTACCGAGCACTCAGGCGCCAGCTCGAGATCGTGCGGCAACTGTGATGCTGGTGCGTCAAATCGACACCCGCCCGTCCGATCTGCCGCTTCCCGAGCGGGGCGCCCCCGAGGCATTCGACCCGGGTGCCTTCGATCCGCACCATCCCGCCCACCTCGCCGACCCATATCCGACGTACGCGCGCTTCCGCGAGCAGGCGCCGGTTGCTCGCGTGAACCCCTACGAAACCCTTTGGGTATTTCGCTTCAAGGACTGCATGCAGGTCCTCAACGACACCGAGCTGTGGGTCAAGAACCCGCCCGGCGGTGTGCCGCCGAGCCCGGGGCCGAGCGCGATGATGTCGCGTTTCCCCGAAAGCCTCTTCAGCACCGACCCGCCCTTGCACACGCAGTTGCGCAGCCTGCTGGAGCCGCTCTTCAAGGACTCCATCGAGGACGCGCAGGGGCTTGCCCGGGAGATCGCCGCGTCCTTGTTGCAGACGGCGCGCAAGCGGGGCACGCTCGAGCTCGTCGCCGACTACGCGCTGCCGCTGCCGGCGAGCGTTCTGCTCACCGTGATGGGGATCCCGCCGGGAACCCACGACCAGGACATCTGGAAGGGGCTGATCGCGTGGCAGGCGTCGATCGCGGCGGCGTACGACGTCGCCGCGCCGATCCCCGTGCGCCAGATGGGCGCCACGTGCGCGATGGCGCTCAACGCCTTCTTCGAGGGGATGTCGCTGACCGAGGCGCAAAGCTCAGTGAAGGGCGTGCCGGCACCGGCGCCGGGACTGTTCACCGAGATTTGCCGCGCCTTTCGCGACGCCGGCCTGAGTCCGCAGCAGGTCGAGATCTGTGCCTACGACTTCCTCGCGGCCGGCTACCTCTCGACCACCTACATCGTGAGCCTGGGCGTGCGCAACCTCCTGCTGCACCCCGACCAGCTCCAGAAGCTCCGCGCCGAGCCGTCGCTCGTCAACTCGGCGCTGGAGGAGATGATGCGCTTCGACGGCGCGGTGCACGTCCTCGAGCGCTGCGCCGCGACGGACACCGAGCTGGGCGGGCAGCGCTTCGCGCCCGGCGACAGGGTCTCGGTCGTCATCGGTTCGGCCAATCGCGACCCCGAGCTGTGCTCCGAACCGGACAGCTTCGATATCACGCGCGCGCACACCGAGCATCTCGGCTTCGGGTCTGGCATCCACTACTGCATCGGCGCACCCCTTGCGCGGATAGTCGCTCCCGTGGCGCTCGAGATGCTGCTCGCCGAGTTCAGCGACCTGGCGCTCGACGGCGAGCCGCAGTGGCAGACCGATCCCCACCTGCGCGGGCTGACGAGTCTGACGCTGAGCTTCTGAGCGCGCCAGCCGCTCAGGAGCTGCGGGTTGGTGTCGCCGATGAGCACACCCTGGGCTGAATCCGGCCCGCTAGCCGCGGTCCTCGAGGGACGCGATCGGCAGAACGCGTCGTCCCCGCTGCCAGGCCCGGACCTGTTCGTGAACAACGGGCGTCCAGTCCCCGGTCACCGTTCGCTCCCCGGCCCCGTTCGCGGCCTGCTCGGCCTCTGCCAGCAGCGTCGCCTGGTCCATCTCCCAGCGGTAGAGGGTGTGCATGATCTCCTTGCTGCTCATCGTGGCCATGGACCGTGGCCATGGACATTTCCCGTCCGCCGGCTGGCCGATCGCCGAGGATGCCCACACCTTGCCGTGCAGCTCGATCATGGGCGACGAGGTCCCGGCCTCGCGAAGCTCCAGGCGCTCCTCATCGGTCCATTTGTTGGTCAGGCCGATCGCAGGCTTGGGAGCATGAGCCCGGCGTCTGGCCAGTTCTCCGTTAGTCCCCAGCTCCCATGCGGGTAGACACCAATCAGGTAGGCGTCGGTGGGGGTAACCATGGCGAACACAAGATCGTCGCTCCCGGACACCGAGAGGTGGAGGTGATAGACGCCCCAGTCGGCAAGCAGCAGGTCCCGGTCATCCCGTTGGTGCCTCTTCTTTGCCGGAAAGTCGGGGGTCGTGGGCTGTGCTGACTTTCCCGCTGAGGTGCGGCGTCAGGTCTTGCCCGGCCTCGATCTTGCCGATCAGCTCGTCGAGGCCTTCCGATGCTCCGTCGCCTTCGGGCTCGCATTCAGCTCTGCTGAGAGGTGCCACGCACGGCGCCGAGGAGGGATCTGACGGGCTCGCCAGTTGAAGTAGATCATCAGTAGCTCGTCGAGTCATCTCTCGCATTTTGCGAGTCGGGCGCCCAGGCATGGCGTCGAGGATGTATCTGCGGCCTCCGCTTCAAGGGCTCTGGCGATGCTCGGGCTTCTGCTTTTCGCACAGCGAGAGCCAGCAGGCCCCGCCCCGACCAGAGGCCGAGGACGATAGATCGAGGCGCAATCGCTGACGTGCTTGAGCAGACGTCTTTGGACCAGAGAGCTGCAAGAAGCGAGTGCCGCTTACCGCCGCCGTTGGTCGGTCCCCGAGACGGCCAGCATGAGCGCGTTTGGGCACACATTGGGCATACAAATGCAGTCCGCGTTACGGCGTGCAAGCGAAAATCACTAAAACCGTAAGCGTTCAGTGGGTCTGCTCAGGTGAGTAGCGGTGCGGGATCGCCGCGGGCGTGGGCGGCGATGGCGTCGCTTAGGTAGGCGAACAGCGAGCGGCGCTGTAGCCGGCAGGTGGTATGCGCCGAGAGCAGCCGGGCCGTGCGGAGCTCGCCACCGTCGGACTGGCTGCCGAGGCAGAGCTTGCGGTAGATGACGGCGCTGCGCAGCGCGCGCTCGGCGTGGTTGTTGGTCGGCTCGACCCCGGCGTGTGAGGCGAAGGTCCACAGGGCGGGCCAGGCTTTCAGGAGGTTGCGCGCCATCCCGCGGCAGCGCTTGTTGCGCGCGCGCTTGGCGGCGTAGGCGCGGATGATCGGCTTGTACTGTCGCTGCAGCGAGCGGATCGTCCGTTTGAGCCCGCGGCGGTCGCCGGTGTGCTGGAAGACCTCCCAGGCCCAGAACACACGCTCGCACAACGCAAGGCCTAGCTCGCCGAACTCCTTCTCGGCGGCGAGTCCTTCGGCGTGCGCCTTGAAGTCGCGGCGCAGATGCGCCCAGCAGAGCTGACGACGGCGCAGCGGCAGGTGCGCATAGGCCCACCAGCGGTCCGAGGTCACGATCGCGCTCGTGTCAGCCAACAGCTTCTTGGCGTGATCCTCGTGCCGGTCACGCTCCACCGAGAAGTGGGCGTGGTCTTGGTCGAAGATGCCCCACAGTGTGCGTCGGGCACCGGCGGTGCGCCAGCCAGTCTCGTCCATGTTCAGCGCCCGCGATGAGCGCAGCCTCCCCAGCAGGTCGGCGTGCGGCTCGGCCAGCGCATCCGCCACTCGGGTGAGGATCGCGTCCACGCTGCCAGAGCTGATCCGCGCGCCGAACAGCTCTTCGCAGAGCTCCACGGCGTCATCGCGCGAGACACGGTTGCGCACCGACACCGTCGCCACGGCCGCCTGCAAGCGAGGCCCGAAGGAGCTCTTGGCAACCTGCGGCGGTAGCTTGCCACGACGGCGCCCGCCACACGCCGGGCAGCGCAGCCGCTGGCAACGATGCTCGACCACCCGCACCGTGATCGGCGGAGCTCTTCGACCTGGTGGCGCGCCGGCTTGCCCACCGCCCGTCGCTCCTCGGATGAGAACACGTGCCCGCAGCGGCAGCGCTCCGGCCAGTGCTCGATGATCTCATCGACCGCCCACGCCGGCAACAGCGGACGTCCGTGGCCCTCGTGGCCATCCTGGGCACCGCGCTTGCGTCCCGACGGATCCTTGCTGCGTGACGGCGAAGAGGGCGGATCGGTGCTCGGAGGAGCGGAGGAGTTCCGCGAGGAGCGATTCAGCTTGCGCTCAAGCTCACCGATCCGCTCGTCCTGGCGCGCCACCCGCTCCTCCAAGCGGCGAATCTGCTCGTCCATCCGGAGCAGGACAGCCACCACGACCTCGCGGCCCTCGTCATAGATCGCCTCCGCCTCGGCGCGGTCCACGCCTCCAAGTTCGACGCGGCGGGATTATGTCCCCCAACCCCACTGAACGCTTACCTAAAACCCCGCATTTACAGGGACTTTATCGGGGCGCCGAGATTCGAACTCGGGACCTCACCGACCCGAACGGTGCGCGCTACCAGGCTGCGCCACGCCCCGACGCACCGGCATTATCCCACAAGCGCTGCATCTTTCCGCCTCGTCGCGGTCGGCCCGCTAAGGTCGCGCGATGCCAGCCTCCACCGAGACTGTCCTGGCCGAGGCGGCCCGCCTGCTTGAGCCGGCGCGCTTCGAGGACTATTGCGTGAACGGCCTCCAGGTACCTGGGCCCGACCAGGTCGACGTGATCGCCACGGGCGTATCCGCTAACGCCGAGCTGTTCGAGCTCGCGGCGCGGGAGCAAGCCGACCTGCTGCTCGTGCACCACGGCCTGTTTTGGGGCTCAGGCGTGAGCGCCATCGACCGTCCGCTGAGGCGCCGCCTGAAGATCCTGTTCGACGCGAACATCGCGCTGGCCGCCTACCACCTGCCACTGGATGGCCACCCACAGCTCGGCAACAACGCGCTGCTCGCGCGCGCGCTCGGCTCGGAGGAGATGTCGCCGTTCGCCCTGCACCACGGTCAACCGATCGGCGTCCTGGCGCGCCTGCCCGACATGCCCGCGGAGGACCTGTTCGCGCGTGTGGGCGCTGTCACCGAGCGCGAGCCGCTGGTCTTCGATGCGGGCCCGCCGCTCGTCCACAGCGTGGCGATCGTGTCGGGCGCTGGTGCCGACTACCTGGCGGACGCCGCAGCGGCGGGCGCCGGCGCGCTGTTGACGGGCGAGGTCGCTGAGCGCTCGATGGCGCAGGCGCGAGAGGCGGGCTTGCACCTGATTGCCGCCGGCCACTACGCCACGGAGACGCTCGGCATCCGCCGCCTGGGAGAGCATCTGGCAGAGCGCTTTGCCCTTCGCCACGTGTTCCTGGACGTGCCCAACCCCATATGAGAGAGCGATATCACCCGAACGGGGGAGCCGTGTCACGACGAGACTGAAGGGATGTTCAGGTTGACTGTGCAAGCGAGGCGTCAACGTCTAACATCACAGCTCCAGTCGCCTTACACCAAGGAGGAGTCCCATGGAGGCCACGGCGTCGACCACGGGGTCGCAGACGATCGCTGACCTGATCCCGCGCTCGGCAGCCGCGCACGCCGAGCAGATCGCCGCGCGCTACAAGCGCGATGGCGCCTGGCACGACGTCACCTACGCGGAGCTCGCGCAGGCAGTGCAGGAGATCGGCCTCGGGCTGATCGACCTTGGCATCGAGGCGGGCGAGCGTGTGTGCATCCTCGCCAACACCCGGCCAGAGTGGTCCTACGCGGACATGGGCGCGACCTCCGCCGGCGCGGTGGTGGTCCCGATCTACCAGACCAACTCGCCTGAGGAGTGCCTGTGGGTGATCTCCGACTCAGAGGCTTGCGCGATCGTGTGCGAGGACGAGGCGCAGCTCGCGAAGATCGCCGCCATCCGCAAGCAGATCCCCAGCGTGAGGACGATCATCGTGATCGATCCGCCCGCAGGGGGAGAAACCAAAGGCTCGGCGCTGCTCGAGACGATCACGCTCGAGCAGGTTCGCGAGCGCGGGCGCGGGCGTTCGCCGGAGGAGCTCGACGCGCGTCGCGCGGGCGTGCGCCCGGAGGACCCGTTCACGTTCATCTACACCTCCGGCACCACCGGGCCACCCAAGGGCTGCGTGCTCACACACGGCAACTACCGCGCGATCATCGACATGATCAGTGAGGCCGGCGAGATCCAAGGCGACGAGGTCATCTACCTGTACCTGCCGCTCGCCCACTCCTACGCGCTGCTGATCCAGCTGGCCGTCTTCGACCTCGGCGGCACGCTCGCGTACTTCGGCGGCGACAGCAAGCGCATCATCCCCGAGCTCCTGGAGATCAAACCCACCTACCTGCCGTCCGTGCCGCGCGTGTTCGAGAAGATCTACACGATCGCCCATGGCGCGATCGAGGCACAGCCGCCCGAGGAGCGCAGGCGCGCGCAGGAGGCGATAGAGCTGGGCGTGAAGGTGCGCAACATGCTGACCCACGGCGAACAGGTCCCTGAGGAGATGGCCGTCCCGTTCGAGGAAGCAGACGAGAAGCTGTTCAAGAACGTGCGCGAGATCTTCGGCGGCAGGGTGCGCCACGCGACCAGCGGGGCGGCGCCGATCGCCCGCGAGATACTCGAGTTCTTCTGGGCCTGCGGCGTGCCCGTGCTCGAGGGCTACGGCATGACCGAGACCGCCACCGCAGCCACAGTGTCGACCGTCGAGAACCACCGCTTCGGCACCGTCGGGCGCGCGCTGCCGGGCGTCGAGCTGAAGATCGCCGACGACGGCGAGGTGCTGATCAAAGGGCCAAACATCTTCCACGGCTACCACAACCAGGCATCCACCAGCTTCGGCGCCGTCGAGAACGGGTGGCTGCACACCGGCGACCTCGGCTCGATCGACGAGGACGGCTACCTGTCGATCACCGGGCGCAAGAAGGACATCATCATCACCGCGGGCGGTAAGAACCTCACGCCCGCGAACATCGAGAACGACCTCAAGCAGAGCCGTTGGATCTCCCAGGCGGTCATGCACGGCGACCAGCGCCCCTACCCGGTGGTGCTGATCACGCTCGACGAGGAAGAGATGCCGATCTTCGCCCGTGAGCACGGGCTGCCCGAGGACATCCCCTCGCTAGCCAAAGCGCCGGCCGTGCAGGAGCTCATCAAGCAGGAGGTGGACCGCGTCAACGCCAAATACGCGCAGGTCGAGCAGGTCAAGAAGTTCGTGATCCTCGACCACGATCTGTCGCAGGCGACGGGCGAGCTCACGCCCACGCTGAAGGTCAAGCGCAACGTCGTCAACGAGCGCTACGCGGAGCTGTTCGACGCGCTTTACGCCGCCTGACGGCGGCGCCGTCGAGACCTGCGAAAATCCAGGCGATGCGCACCGACCCCACCGATACCGGCGGTCTCTTCGCGGGACGCCGGCCGGGCACCGCACCGATCCACTTCCGCAAGGTGCCCGAGCGCGGCAGCGAGCGGCGCCAGCGGGTCGACGGCTCGGTCGCCAACTTGATGCTCGTCGGGATCACGCTGCTGTGCCTGCTGTGCTGGGGGCCGATCCCGCTCGCGTGCCTGTGGCTCGGCTCGGAGGCCAACTACCTCAGCGGCAGCGTCAGCCTCGGCATCCTCACCTCGTTCGTGGCGCTGTTCGCGCTGCTGTTCGGCGCGCTTGCGGTGATGAAACGCCTGGACAGCGCCTGGATCCTGGTACGCCGGGCCGCCGGCTATGACCAGCGCGTGGGCGCACTCGGACGGATCTTCGCAGCCACCGCGGTGATCTGCGCGCTCGGCTTCACGATCTGGTTCGTGGTCATCCAGGGACCTGGCACGAGCCTCGTGGAACGCGGCGGCGGGTGAGCCTCCGCCCCATGGGCCTGCTGGACTACTACCGTCAGTTCGAGGGGATGACCGAGGAGGAGGTCAATCAGGGCCTGCGCGAACAGGCTGCCGAGCGCCGGCGTAAAGCGCTGACGCGCGTGGACACGCTGGACCTGTCCAACACCACCTGGCCCCAGCTGCCTCACCCGCGTATTGCCGGTGCGATCACGTTCGTCGCACGCCGCGGGCTGCACCGCTACCCGCATCTCGCGGCCTCTGACCTGCGCGGCCAGCTGGCCGAGCGCCACGGCGTGGACCCCGAGCACCTGATCCTCGGCAACGGCGCCGCCGAGCTGCTCACCGCCGCCACCCGCGCGGTGCTCGAGCCCGGACAGCGGTTGCTCACGCGCTGGCCGTCCTACCCCTTGTATCCGCTGATGGCGCGACGCGCGCACGGCCATGCTGTGCGCGTGGACGGCGGCGTCGACGAGCTGCTCGAGGCCGCCGCCGGCGCTCCCGAGGTGCGCGCCGTGGCGATCGCGAACCCCAACGACCCCACCGGCGAGCTGTTGCCCGTCGCAGAGCTCGAGCGCCTGCTCGAGCAGCTGCCACCGAGCGTGGCTGTGCTGCTCGACGAGGCGCTCGTCGAGTTCGTCGACGCGCGACCCACCAGCGCCTCGCTTGAGCTGCTCGAGCGCCATCCGCGCCTGCTGGTGTTCCGCAGCTTCTCCAAGGCCTGGGGACTCGCCGGCCTGCGCATCGGCTACGCCATCGGCGCCCCCGGCTCGGGCGAGCTGCTCGCAGAGCTTGCGCCCGACCTCGGCGTCTCGGAGATCTCGCAGGCGGGTGCCTTCGAGGCGTTGAGAAGCTGCTCGGAGCTAGTCGCCGAACGCGTACGCGCGGTCTGCCGTGAGCGTCCGCGCGTCACCGCCGGACTGCGCGAGCGCGGGTTCGAGGTCAGCGACAGCCAGGCCAACTTCGTATGGGCCGCCCACCCGGACTTGCCCGCAGCCGAGCTCGCCGCACGCCTCGAGCGCGCAGGCGTGCTGGTGGCCGCCGGCGACGCGCTCGGCGAGCCGCGCCACGCGCGCATCGCGCTCCTCGACGTCGCCGCCACCGACCGGCTGCTGAGCGCGGTCGACAAAGCGCTCAGCTAGCAGCGACCTAACCGGCGGATCCCGCTTGGCGCAGCAGCGCGCCGGTGGTGCCCTCCAGGATCTTGCGCCACGCGCTGACGGTCTCGTGCTGCTCGTCGAAGTGACGGACGACCCTGCGCACGCGCTTGCCAGAGATCTCGATGCCGTGGCGTTCGGCGACCTCCGCGTAGCGGCTGTACTCGCCGGCCAGCTGCTTGGTCACCGACTCGAAGCCGTGGCGGGCGATCTCCACGCGCGAGGCGAAGCTCATCATCGACGTCTGGAACATCAGCTCGTCCGCAGGCTCGGGCTCGATCAGCACGATGTCCACGCCGGGGTAGCGCGTCTCCCAACCCTTCGCGAGTTCGTGCAGACGCTGGTGGGCGACCAGCTTGAACGCCTGGTAGCCGATCTGCGCGAAGCCCATGTCCGCCACGCGCCGTGGGCGCCGGCCTCGAAGGGTGGTCACGTCCGTGGAGAAGTTGTTGACGTACGGCACGATCGGGTTGATCACCACCACCAGCTTCGCCCCCGCCTCGATCGCCAGGTCGAGGTTGGTCGTGGAGACCATGCCGCCGTCGATCAGGTCCCGCTCGTGGACGCGCACCGGCGTGTAGACCATCGGCAGCGCGCCCGACGCCCGCACCGCGGTGGAGATCGGCATGTCTTTGGAGCTGTCCATCCCGAGCACCACCCGCTCGCACGTGTCCAGGTCGGTCGCCGGAAGGTACAGCTCGCAGCCGAGCTCGCTGAAGTCGTCTGTGCGCCCGGGCTCACTGAGCACTTCGTGCAGGTAGCGCTCGATGCCCTCGCCCGTGTAGAGGCCCGACGGCAGCGCGTCGGCGAGCCCCATCACCACATCCATCAGCGACATGCCGCCGGGCTGGGAGAGCAGGTGGCGAGCGAGCGACAGCGCGCGCAGCGGCAGCATCACGCCCTTGCGCGCGAACTCCAGCAGGTTCGGGCGCAGCAGGTCGCTGAGGTCGATGTCCTTGAACGCCGACTCGCCCTGGCGCGTCACCACGCGCATCATTTCCTCGGGGGTCACGCCGTTGGCGCACAGCGCTGCCATGAACGCCCCGGCGGAAGTGCCCACGTACACGTCGAAGTTGTTGACCGTGCTGTTCACCGCGAGCAGGTCCAGCGCGCGCAGCGCGCCGATCTCGTACACGCCGCCGGTGAAGCCGCCACCGCCTAGCACGAGCGCAGTCTTGTCCCGCCGCGGGCGGCGACGACGGTCCACAGACGGCGGACGACCGATCCCCCGCGCGGCCAGCCGTTTCTGCTCGACCTTGGCCTTCCCTGCCGCTTCCAGCTTGACAACCTTGCCCATGTACAACCAACATTCTACGGCCCGTGCGTCTTACCCTGCCTGCAAAGCCCGCGAAGATCCTGGGCGCGCTGTGCGCAGCGCTTCTGATCGCGGGGCTGGCAGCGCCCGTCGCCCACGCCCAACGCGACCTCGCTGAACTCCAGGAGGACTTCAGCCACCAGCTGGCGCTCGCCGGCTCCGCGGATGGCGCCTACGTCTACGACCTGACCGCCAAACAGGCCTTGTTCTCCGAGCGCGCCAGCGTGATGCGTCCCCCCGCGTCGGTGGAGAAGCTCTACACGGCCACCACCGCGCTTGACTTGATGGGCGCGTCGGCGCGTCTGGACACCACCGTGTATGGCGTCGGCCACCTCGGGTCCGGGGGCGTGTGGGAAGGAAGCCTGTACCTGCGCGGCGGCGGCGATCCCACGTTCGGCACCAGCCCGTTCATCGACAGCCACTACGGCGGCATCGGCGCCAGCGTCTCGACGCTGGCCTCCCAGCTCGTGCGAAGCGATGGCATCCGCCGCGTCAGCGGGTCGATCGACGGCGACGAGTCCTACTTCGACTCGCTTCGCGGCGAGCCGTCAAGCGACTACGCGTGGGACCCGTTCCTCGAAGGCACGCTCAGCGCGCTCGCCTTCAACCGCGGCGAAACGGGGCGTGAAAAGGGGCTGCATGCGCCGGCGGCGTACGCCGCGCACGAGCTGCTGGGCGCGCTGAAGGGCGACGGCGTGAGCATTCACGGCGGTAGCGGCGCCGCAACCACTCCCGCCGGCGCCGTGCAGCTTGCGCAGGTGCCCTCGCCGACCGTCCAGCAGCTGCTGGGCCTGATGCTGCCGCCATCGGACAACTTCTTCGCGGAGACGCTCGTCAAGGACCTCGGCGCACGCTACGGCGGCGCCGGAACCACCGCTGCGGGCGCGGACGTGGTGATAAAGACGATTGCCTCGTTGCTCGGCATCCACCCGCATGTGGTCGACGGCTCGGGCCTGTCCGAAGAAGATAAAACCTCCCCCTACCAGGTCGCCGACCTGCTCGTGGAGCTCGCGCCCACGCCCATCGGCACTGTGCTGCGCGACAGCCTCGCCGTCGCCGGTCGCACGGGCACGCTGGAACTGCGCATGCGCCACACCGGCGCGGAAGGCCGCTGCCAGGGAAAGACGGGCACGCTCACCGGCGTGTCCAACCTCGTCGGCTACTGCCAGGCAGCAGACGGGCACACGCTCGCGTTCGCCATCTTCACCGACGGCATCGACATCGAAACCGCGCACACCTTCCAGGACCACATGGCGATCACCCTCGCCGACTACTGATCACAGCGGGTCAGCCGCTGGGCGGAGTGGGCAACGTGAACGTCGGCTCGGGGTGCCCGTCCTTCAGCACGCTGGTCGTCGCCCGGTACACCGCGATCTGGCTGGTCGCTGCGCTCGGCGCCGGCACTGTGGCGCTGAACTTGCCCGAGCGTGTGAGCTTGACCTTGTCGATGACTTCTTCCTTGGAGCACGTGACGCGCAGCAGGATCTTCACCTCGGTTCCCGCCTTGAAGCTGCCGGTCACATAGCCGGACAGCAGCACGTGCGCGCCCGAGCGCGTGGCGCTGACCATGTACATGCGGCGGTCGAGCTTGAGGTTGAGCGAGTGCAGCGACCCGACGCTCGCTTCATAGCGGGCGCGATTGGTTTCGCGAAGCTTCGCCGGCGGCAGCGGAGCGCTCGCAGTGAACGTGCCGTTGGCGGCGATCGTCGCGCTCGCCACGATCTTGCCCGTCGCAAGGAACTTGATGCTCACGCGCTTGCCCGCAAGCACCAGGCGCGCCGCGCCGGTGATCAGGACGTGCGAGCCCTGTGTTACCACGTTGATCAAGGCCACCTGGGCAGTGGTGCATGCGAGCGCTGGAGAGAGCTGCGACACAGCCGCAGGGGCGGCGGAACTTGTCGTCGTCGAGGCCGTGCCTATCGTCGTGGTGCTTGTCTTGGGGGCTTCTTCCGCGGGTTTTTCGGCTGGTTTTTCGGCGGGTGCTTCCACGCTCGGGGTGGTGAACGTTTTGTCCAGGCCGTAGCTCGTCCCGTCGGCGTTGGTCGCGATCACGCGGTAGTGGTAGGTGGTGTTCGGCGCGAGCCCGGTCAGGCCGGCGGTGACGGTCGTTGGGGTCGATGCTTCGCCCGCCACTTCCTGGGCGCACGGGACTTCGGCGCCATATGCGGCGCTCGTCCCATACTGGAACACGCACATGCTCACCGCATCGCGGTTCGGGGCGACGCTGCCTTCGATTGTCGCTGCGCTCGTCGTGATCGCGCTCGTCGAGCCGGTCGCGACAATCGGCCCGAGCGGGATCACTTCGACGTCGCCCTGGAGCGTATGGCCGGTTTCTTTGGGCGGCTTGCGTCCGAGCTCGCCGACCATCGCATAGCCCGGAACCAGCGATACAGAGGACACGAAGCCTTCCAGCTCGGAGCCCTGATGTGGTTCTCCGCTCCAACCGCCGGCGGGCATCGAGTAGACATAGCCGTTTCCGGCGCTGCCTACCATCACCGTCGGGTTTTCGGCGGCGACGCTCTTGCCGAACAGGGAGTCGGCTTTCCCGTCGGCGGGAAGCAGCTTGGCAGCCTGGTACTGGGCGCGCTGCACTTCCCAGCCGCCTGCGGGCTCGGCGAACACGTACGCCGCGCCCTCGTATGCGTTCGCGCCATCCTGCGCTTCGGGCGCGCCGACCACGATCTCATTGCCGGATATCGCGACCGTCTGACTTTCGAGGCCGAACGCGCCTTTGCCCGACGCTTCACCGAGTTTTTCGTGTTCCACGCCGTCGGAGTTCGTCAGCGTTGCGCCGGGGCTCGATTCGAGCGGGCTTCCGGTCCAACCTCCTGTCGGCCGGTTGAAGATGAAGGCAGCGCCCTGCTGGTAGTGACCGCTGACTTTGGCGTCGGAGGCGGTCACCACCACAGTCTGTTCGCCGTCCGTTTCGTCGATGGCAACGGATGCCCCGAAGAAGTCGTCTTCTTCATATTCCACGTATTCTTTTTCTGTCTCCATAAGGGTGAAGCTCTGGTACTGCTGCGCTTTGGCCGACCAGCCCCCGGCGGGTTGCACGAAGATGAAGGCCGCACCGACCTGAGGGTGTTCTCTGAAGGTGGTCTGTTTGTAGATGTAGTTCACGTAGCTGGGCGATCCCACGACGATCGTTTCACCGACGATCGCAACCGACTTGCCGAATTCCGGGAACGCCTGATCTTCGGTGTCCCAGAGCACTGCCGCCTGGTGCTGCACCGCGGCGCTGCTCCAGCCCCCCGCTCCCGTCGGTTCGCTGAATACAAACGCCGCGCCGTTATCCGGCCCGATGGCGGTGGCGCGAGGCGACCCGACCACGATCGTTTTGCCCGAGATCGCGACCGAGTGCCCGAATTCTGCGTTTTCTTCGCTGGTGGAAGGCAGCAGCTCGGCCGCCTGGGTGGAGGTACTCCAGCCGCTTGGGCCTTCCGTGAACACGTACGCGGCGCCGGCGCTTTCGTGTCCGCCTACCGTCGCTGCGGGCGCCCCTGCGACGACCGTGTGGCCTGACGCCGCGACCGAGTACCCGAGCTCTTCTTCTTCTTTGCCTGACGCGGCATACAGTTCGGCGACGCTCATCAGCGGATCGACCGTCAGCGGATAGCGCGCCCCGCGCGTATCCACCCTGATCAGCAAGCGTCCGTGCGCGACCGTCATGCGAGCGGCCAGCGCCTTGCCGCGCGCGTCGCTGACGCTCAGCTCGCCGTAGCGCAGCACCGCCTTGCCGCCAGCACCGGTCAGCACCAGGCCACCGCCCGCGCTCGGCCGCGCAGTGAGCGTGCCGGACAGCCCCAGCTCGAGCGTGAGCGCACCGCCCACTGTGCCGCTGGGCGCGCTGGGGAGCGTGAAGCCCTGCTCGATGCCGGCGGGTCCGTTGGCGAACCATTCGGTCGCTCCGCCGCGCCGGTATTCCACGCGATTGGCACGCGCCAGCGGTCGCGCGATGCCGACCGGATGCAGTGCGGCGCCAGACCCGATCGCCTGGAGCGCGATGCTCGCGTGTGCGCCATCGTGCGTGCTCACCGTCGCCCCCCGTGCAGCGAAGCTCGCCGTCAGGTGCTGCCGCGGGTTGCGCGCCAAGAAGCCGCCCGGAGCTCGCACCAGCCGGTACCCGGCGAGATCGGCGCCCAGTCCTCTGGAAACTGCCAAGGTGGCCCCTGCCGCTAGCCGGACGTGCGCCTTGGAGGCTGGCCCGATCACGCGAGGCGCGTGCGCCGGTCCCTCGGCCAAGCTGGCGCCGATGGCTGCGACGGCACCCGCCAGAAGCGCCAGTGTCAACCACAGGAGCGGTGCACGCCCGACACGGTGCGCTCCAGCAGGCGCGACGATGGGAACGTCGATGGTCGACGTCCGGCTGCTGCTCACGTGCGCTCCATTCTGGGAGATTGGGACCGGGTCGACCCTGCGTTTGGCCGAGCCCGGCTGACGCGGGCAGACAATAGCTAGTGGTGATCACAAGTGTCCGCCGCGGGCGCGCGTCACGCTCATCGAGGGCAGACCAGTGCCGGCGCCGGGATCAGCCGAGCAACGCCAGCAACCCGGCTTCGTCCAGCACCGCCACGCCCAAGCGCTCGGCCTTCTCGAGCTTCGAGCCGGGGCTGTCGCCCGCGACTACGTAGTCGGTCTTCTTGGACACCGAGCTGGTGACGCGCCCGCCGGCGGCGAGGACGCGCTCGGTGGCCTGCTCGCGCGACAGCGCCGGCAGCGTGCCGGTGAGCACGAGCGTCTTGTCCGCCAGCGGCCCCTCCGACGGCGGCGGTCCCGCCTCATGCAAGCACAGGCCGATCGCGCGCAAATCCGCGATCAGGCTGCGCATGCTCTCGGCGTCCAGCTGCGCGCGGATCGACTGGGCCATCTTCTCGCCCACGCCCGGCGTCTGCGCGATCTGCTCGGGCGTGGCGGCGAGCAGTGCGTCGATATCGCGAAAGCGCTGTGCGAGGTTTCGCCCGGTGACCTCCCCGACCTCCTCGATGCCAAGCGCGAACAGCACGCGCGCGAACGGCCGCCGCTTGGACGCCTCGAGCGCCGCCAGCAGGTTGTGCGCTGACAGCTCGCCGAAGCCCTCCAGCTCCACCAGCTGCTGCTCGGTGAGGCGGTAGAAGTCGCCGGCCGTACGCACCAGGCCCTTGTCCTGGAGCAGCGCCACCTGCTTCTCGCCGAGGCCGTCGATGTCCATGGCGCCGCGCGAGACGAAGTGCTTGAGTAGCTGCCAGGCACGACCCGGACACACGGGGTTGGGGCACTTGGTGAACACGCTGCCCTCGGGCTTGATCGTCGGTGTGTCGCAGAACGGGCAGCGCTTGGGCGGGCGCGGCAGCGGCGGGCGGCGCTTTCGCTCGGCCACGTGCGGGGCCGGCGAGACCACCTGCGGGATCACGTCGCCGGCGCGCACCACGATCACGTCCTCGCCCTCGCGGATGTCCTTGCGCACGATGTCCTCCTCGTTGTGCAGCGTCGCGAGCTTCACCGTCACGCCGCTCACCTGCACCGGCGAGAGCACCGCGTACGGGCGCAGGTCCCCGAACTTGCCCACGTTCCACATCACCTTCTCGAGCGTTGTGACGGCGGTGGTGGGCGGGAACTTCCACGCGACCGCCCAGCGCGGGTCGCGCCCAACCGAGCCCAGGCGCCGCTGGAGCTCGAGGTCGTCGACCTTCACCACCGCGCCGTCGATCTCGAAGTCCAGCTCGCCGCGGCGGCGCTCCCACTGCTGGCACTGCTCGATCACCTGCTCCTCGCCGTCCAGCAGCTTGATGTCGGGGTTGACGCGAAAGCCGTGCTCGCGCAGCCACTCGAGCGCTTGGGAGTGGCGCTCGAAGCTCAGCCCGTCGCTGACACCCACCTGGTAGCACCAGATCGACAGCGGCCGCTTGGCTGCGTCCGCGGGGTCGAGCTGGCGAATGGTGCCCGCGGCGGAGTTGCGAGGGTTCATGAACGTCGATTCGCCCGCTTCCGCGCGGCGCTCGTTGAGCGCGGTGAAGTCCTTCAGCGACATGTAGACCTCGCCGCGCACCTCCACCAGCGCGGGCGCGTCGCGGATACGCAGCGGGATCGCGCCGATCGTGCGCAGGTTGTGCGTGACGTCCTCGCCGATCTCGCCGTTGCCGCGCGTGGCGCCGCGCTCGAGCACGCCGTCGCGGTAGATCAGGCTGATCGCCAGCCCGTCGATCTTGGGCTCCACCGCGAACTGGAAGCGCGGCTCGGAGATCCCCTCGCGCGCGAGGTGGTTGCGCATGCGCTCCATCCACGCGCGCAGCTCCTGCGGCGAGCGCACGTTGCCGAGCGACAGCATCGGCTCCAGGTGCGTGACCTTCTCCAGGCGCCCCACCGGCTCGCCGCCCACGCGCTGCGTGGGCGAGTCCGGCGTGACCAGCTGCGGGTGCTCGGACTCGATCGCGCGCAACTCGTCCAGCAGCCGGTCGTACGCGTCGTCGGTGATCTCCGGGTCGTCGAGCACGTAGTAGCGATACGCGTGGTGCTCGAGCTGCTCGCGCAGCTGCGCCGCGCGCGATCTCACCTCGGGCGGGGCGCTCACGGCTGTGTGTCGTGCGTGACCGGTTCCAGCAGCTGCTCCAGGTCGAAGCGCCGCAGCGCCTCCAGGCTAGGGCGATCAGTGAGGTCGAAGTGGATCGGCGTGACGGCGATCCGCCCGGCGGCCACCGCCGCGAGGTCGGTGCCGGGCTCGTCGTGGAAGCCGGGGTCGGCACCGTAGATCCAGTAGCGCCGGCGGTGCTCCTCCTCGCGCTCGAGCTTCAGCTCGTCGCGGTAGATACGTTTGCCGAGGCTCGTCACCTCCACCCCGGCGGGTTCCGCCGCGGGCACGTTCACGTTCAGCAGCGTCCTCGCCGGCAGCGGCACGTCCTCGATGCTCTCGACCAGCCGCGCCACGAACGCAGCAGCGATCTCGAAGCCGAAGCCGCCGTCGAAGCGATAGTCGAGCGCGCCCGCGCGCGACTGCTGGGAGACCGCAACCGCCGGCAGGCCCAGCACGACGCCCTCCAGCGCGGCGGCGACGGTGCCCGAGTACGTGATGTCATCGCCCAGGTTGGCGCCGTGGTTGATGCCAGACACCACCAGGTCCGCCTGGAAGTCCTCCATCAGCCCCAGGCTCGCCAGACGCACGCAGTCGACAGGCGTGCCGTCGGTCGCATAGCCGGTGGTGCCGTCGGAGAACGGCGTCTCCTGCACCCACAGCGGCCTGCGCGTGGTGATCGAGCGCGCCATCGCCGAGCGGTTGCCGTCGGGGGCGATCACCGCCAGGCGCACGCCGTCGAGCGCCACCAGCGCGCGGCGCATCGCCTGGAGGCCGTCCGCTTCGATCCCGTCGTCGTTGGTGAGCAGTACGTTGAGCATGGGTTCCCGTGTCGGGCTCCAGCATAGGGGCCGTCCCGGTCCCAGCGGTCACGAAGCCGGTGATGTCAAGCGCCGGCTCGCGATGCGGAGATATGCTCGCGCGGCGATGGCGGCGGGAGGACTACTGAGGCGCGATCGGCCACGCCTGCGGATGCGGCGTGCGCATGTCCTCGCGGCTCTGTCGGCGGTCGCACTGGTTGGCGCTACGGCTCCTGCGAGCGTGGCAGCGGGCTCCGAGAACGCAGCCTCCACCCACGCCTACCTGGTCGCGATGAACAGCTTCGAGGAAACGGAGCTGGCCGACGTGCCGCAGTCCGTTGCTGAGATGCAAGGCGTCGCAGCGCGCGTTTCCGATGAATGCGCCGGTGTCCTCACCAACGCGCCACCCCATGAAGAAACCCTCGGACTCGTCGGGCCGGCGTCGCAAACGCGGCCAAGCGCACGGGCGGAAGGGGAACGCAGCAGGCAGTCCAGACAGCTCGGCGATCTCAAGTTCGAGCTGTCGCTCGCGCTGGACGATCCGCAAACGCAACCAGACCGCGAAGCGACCGAAGCGCTGCTCCGCGCGCTCAAGGCGCTGAGCTGGAGCAACCCCAAGATCACGTTGCTCCTTCAGCTGACCGTTGCGGCCGCCCAGGCAGGACTTGAACTCCCCGCGCCGGCCGTGTGCGCCGACATGAAGGCATGGGTGGCAAGCGGCTATGAGACGCTGTCGCCCGCCTCCAAGGAAATTGCGAGCCGTTCCGAAGCGCTCGTGAAGCCAACGCTCGAGCTCATCGCTCTCTATGAGCAGGCTCACATACAACCTTTCCCCAAGATCCTCGCTCCCTACGAGAACGCCCCCGACAGGACGCTCGCACGCCACGCGGAAGCGCTCACGGCTGAGCTGAACAAGAGAGCGAAAACGCAGGCCGACATCCTGAAGCGTCTCGAAGCCACAGTCGGGATACCCGCCACGAAAGTCCCAAAGGTCAAACGGCCGGTCAAGAAATCGGTCGTGATCGGCCGCGGTGGGACCGCCGCCGGCGGGCACTTCGTCGCAAAGGCAGAACCGCCCTCGCGCTCGCGACGCGGGCTTGGTTGCATCAACATCACGATCACGGAACCCTCCCGGCCCGAGCCCGGCTTGCTCGAACTCCTCTCCGGCGAAGGCACCGGCAGATGCATCTCGCGGTCTGGTCGTCATCCCGAACAGGCAGTGCACTGCGACTCGGGGCTGCTCACGATCGAGGCGGACCTGCTCCCGGCCACACGCAGCGTGCGCCTGCTGTTGAGCGACAACCGTACGATCACCTCGTCGGCGATCCGTGTGCCGGCAAGCCTGGGCGGGCCGGCGGGCCTCTATTACCAGGTGGTGCGCGGCCCCTCACCGATACCCGTGTCGCTGACCGAGCTCGACGCACAGGGCCGCACGCTGGCCGTGCTCAAGCTGCCGGCAGTCGTGGAATGCACGAAGCACCCCGTCAAATACTTCCCCGGCGGCATCGTGCGCCTGGTCCACGAAAGCCCTCCGCAGATACCCGCCTTCACGATCCGCGCCGAACGCTATCGCAAGCTCGGCACCGTCCACTTCGAATTGAAGCTCGAAGTCAGCAACGAAGAACTCCTCTTTGGCGGTGGCGGCGGAGGCCGCTTCGCAGGCATCGTCGCCATCCCCCAGGGCAGGCGCGCGCTCGAACCACAGGCCTCCAGCGGCTGCCAGCCCCAGCCCTACGCGATCATCTACGGCCTGCTCAAAGCGCCCGGCGACACCGTGCTCGCGCGGGAGCCCGGCGGCCTCGTACCGCTGCACAAGGTGGCGATCCCCGCGCACCTGCACGCCGGCGGCGCGCTCGCCTACGGCGCTTTCTCGCCACTGCCGACAGAACTGGTGATCCGAGACGCGAGCGGCAGGACTTTCAGCACAGAGAACCTCAGCGAAGCGGCAAGAGCCGAAACCGAAACCTGCGAAGGCGAAGCCGAAGGGTAAGCAGACCGCGGCGATGGGTCGGCGACAGCGAGGGAAGGAGGTCGGGCGACGAGCGCGGGCGCTGGGTACTTGCGGGTGCGTGGCGCTGTTACTCGCGCTCGCGATGGTTGCGTCGATCGTGCCCGCGAGCATCGCCGCCACGCCAGCCGACAGAGCCGCAACGCAAACCTACCTGCAGGCCGGCTACCGGCTCGCCAAGACGCTCGTCGAGAACGTGGACGCTTCTCGATCCAGCGTCGCCGCGCTCGTCACGCGGCTCGGCGGCGAATGCCACGGGGTGCTGGCCGGCGCACCGAAGGAAAAACCGGGGCCACCCAAGGAAAGCTCGCTGTCCGCTCGAGCGCGTGGAGAACTGCAGCGCAGCGAGCTCCAGCAGCAGACGATCGACGGTGAGCTCGGAGGGACGTTCGCGTCCTCGATCTATCAGCCCGATCGAGTCGCAATCGAAAGCTATGCCGCCACAGTCACGCCGCTGACCTGGAGCGACCCTCAGATCGCCTCGCTCGTGCGGTTCGCGTCCAACAGCATCGAGGAACCGCTTTCGCCGCCGGTGCCAGACGTGTGCGAACAGATGAAGGGTTGGGCCGGCAGCGGCTATCACCTGCTGTCGCCTGCAAGCCGCGCATTCGCCTCGGCACGGAACGCTCGCTCGGCTGCCAGGCCCGGGGGGTCGATCGCATCGCTGTTGGCGCCCTACGAGGACTCCCGTGAGCGGGCTCTGATCCGGCGGACGAGAGTACTCCAGACGAAGCTCGCGGGTGCGCTGAAGCGCCTATCGGGTGAGTACTCCAGCTTGCTGCGAGCGCTGGGCGTGCCCGAGAGCCCGTTCGAAGACACCAGAAACGAGCCCGTGCTCGGCCGCGGCACGACGAGAGCGGGCACAACCTTCGTCGTGCGGCGCGAAGCACCGAGCGAAGCGTCCAGCTCATGTCGGCGCTCGGTGTCGGTGGAATTCATCGAACGTCATGGTGGGTCCAGCAGCTCCGTGTGCCTCGGTGGCAACTCCGATCGTCAGCCGTCGGGCAGTTGCGGCGGCGGCATCCAGTCGATCCAGCTGGCCGTGCCAGCATCCGTACGGACTGGGCGTCTGCTCCTCAGCAATGGCCAGACGATCACCTCGAGCGTCGTTCGCATCACCCGCAAGGCCGGTGGCCCCGGCGGCGTCTACGTGCAAGCGGTGCGCGGCTACTCGCCCTACCCAATCTCGCTGACCGAGCTGGACGCCAGTGGCAACGTTGTCAAGGTGGTCAGGCTGAAAAAGCTCCGATGTGCGCGCGAAACCGCCGCGATGAGCCCGACGCTGGTCGATCTCGCCCAGAGCACGACGCCCAATGGCGAACCGTTCTCGATCCAGGGCATCATCGCCCATCCCGGCCGCGGGCCCGCGAGCTTTTTTCTCGTCCCCCCACCAGTGGGTGTTCAGCGCAGCAGCAGCAGCGAGGAAGGCGCTGAACGGACGGAGTCCAGGTCTTTCACCTGGTCGCTGGCATTGGAATGTCCACCGCACCCGTTCGCGATCATCTACGGCATCCTCTCGCCGCCCGACGCATTGGTGCTCGCACGCACGCACACGGGCCTCGTGCCGCTGACGGTCGTGCCGCTGGCCGCGAACCTCCATTCGAGCGGACCGCTCGCGTACGGCGTGTTCATCAGCCTCCCCTCCGAACTGATCGTGCACAGCAGCAACGGCTCGACCCTCTACACCGAAAGCCTGGCCGCGAGGGCCAAGGAAGAAACCGAATTCTGCGAAGGCTACGTTGAAGGTTGAGGTCGGGCGGGGTCGGCAGATGCCACCGCCGGGGCCGACAGCGCATAGCTGACCCACGCCAGCGCCAGCCCGTGCGCCGGCGCGGTCCTGCCTGCGTGCGCGCGCGGGCGGCCCTCCAGCAGGCCCTGGAACTCCTCCATGCTCATGCGCCCTGCCGCCACGTCGAGCATGGTGCCCACCAGCACGCGGTTCATGTGTCGCAGGAACATGTCCGCCTCGATCCAGAACTCGTACAGATGCTCCCCCGCGTCGCGCCACTCGGCGGAGATGACGTTGCAGCGAAAGTAGCTGTGCTCCGTTTCGGTCGGCGTGAACGCGGTGAAGTCGTGCCTGCCGGCGAGCGCCGCCGCGCACGCGTCGAGCGCGTCCGAGTCCACGGGCGCGTGCCACCAGTAAGCACGTGCACGCTCGAACACCGAGCGCGTGCGCCGCGCGAGCACGCGGTAGCAGTAGGTCCTGCTGGTGGCGTCGCGGCGGGCGTCGAAGCTCTCCGGCACTGGCTCGGATGCGAGCACGGCGACGTCGCCGTCGAGCAGCCCGTTGAGGCGCAGCGGATCGACGGCCTCGTGCGCGTAGCTGGCCACCTGCCCCCACGCGTGCACGCCCGCGTCTGTGCGTCCAGCGACCGTCAGCGTGAGCGGGCGCCCGTCGTGGCCGGCGTCTCCGAGGATGGTGCGCAGTGCACGCTCGAGCTCCTCCTGCACGGTGCGCTTGGCGGGCTGGCGCGCCCAGCCGGCGAAGCCGCTGCCGTCGTACTCGATCGTGAGCTTGGTGATCATGCCCGCGCTGCGTGGCGCCGCGACTCGCGCCAGCTCAGACGAGCTCGATGAAAACCATCTCCGTGGAGTCGCTGCGGCGCGGCCCGAGCTTGAGGATGCGCGTGTAGCCCCCCGGACGCTCGGCGTAGCGCGGCCCGACCTCCGCGAACAGCTTGTGCACGGCGAACTTGTCCTGCGCGAGCGTGGACAGCGCCTGGCGGCGAGCGTGCAGGTCGCCGCGCTTGGCGAGCGTGATCAGCTTCTCGATCTCGGGCTTGACGGCCTTGGCCTTCGCCTCGGATGTCTTGATCCGCTCGTGCTCGATCAGCTCCTTGCTGAGGTTCATCAGCAGCGCCTTGCGATGCGCGGAGTCGCGGCTGAGCTTGTTGCGGGTCTTCTGGTGTCGCATCTGTCGAGCAGTCTAAGCGGTGGAGGTCGCGGTCAGTCCTGGCGGAGGTTCAGGCCACGCGCGTGCAGCGTTTCGATGACCTCATCGATCGACTTTTTGCCGAAGTTGGGGATCGCGTTGAGCTCCGCCTCGGACTTTGAGATGAGGTCGCCGACCGTCTGGATGCCGGCGCGCTTGAGGCAGTTGTAGGAGCGCACGCCGAGCTCCAGCTCCTCGATCAGGATGCCCCACTCCTCGCCCTGGAGTGCCGACTGCGAGCCGCCGCCGACGGCCAGGCCGTGGCCGTCGAGCTGGCCGCCGGGCGCCGCACGCAGCTCTTGGATGCGATCGGCGTCGGTGAAGATCGCCAGCTGTGAGATCAGCAGCTCGGCCGCCTCGCGCAAGGCTGCCTGCGGGTCGATCGAGCCGTCGGTCTCGATGTCCAGGGTGAGCTTGTCGAAGTCGGTCTTCTGCCCCACGCGCGCCTGCTCGACCGCGTAGGCGACGCGCCGCACGGGCGAGAAGATCGAGTCGATGGGGATCACGCCGATGGGCTGATCGGCGGACTTGTTCTCCTCCGCCGGGCGGTAGCCACGCCCACGGCCGATGGTCATGTACAGCTCGAGCTTGGTTTTCTTCTCGAGCGTCGCGATGTGCAGGTCGGGGTTGAGGATCTCCACGCCGGCGGGCAGGTCGATGTCCTTGGCGGTGATCTCACCCGGTCCGGTCACCACCAGCGGCGCCTCCACCTCGCTGGCGTCGGAGTGCATGCGACAGACCACGCCCTTGAGGTTGAGCACGATGTCGGTGACGTCCTCCTTGACGCCCTGGATGGTGGAGAACTCGTGCGCCACGCCCTCGATGCGCACGCTTGTGACGGCGGCGCCGGCGAGGGAGGAGAGCAGCACGCGCCGCAGCGAGTTGCCGAACGTGTAGCCAAAGCCGCGATCGAGCGGCTCGATTGTGAACGTGCCACGGTTCTGCTCCACGGACTCGCTTGTGATCCGGGGGATTTGGAAGTCGAGCATGAGGGTCCTAACGTCGTTTTGGTCTGGCGCCGGTGTCGGCGATGACGCCGGCTGTGAAGCGTCGCCGCCCGGATGGGCAACGACGCGGGCAGTCGTCCTACTTCGAGTACAGCTCGACGATGAGCTGCTCCTGCACCGGCGCGGCCACCTCGCGCCGCTCCGGCTTGCGCAGCACCTTGGCCGACAGCGACTCGTGGTCCGCCTGAAGCCACGCGGGTATCTGTCCGGTCAGCTCGGTGGCGTCCCGGACCACCTGCGTGGCCGGCGTGCCGACCTTGATCGTGATCACGTCGCCGGGACGCACCTGGTAGCTGGGGATGTTCACGCGCCGGCCGTTGACCGTCCAATGGCCGTGACGAATGAGCTGGCGCGCCTGGCGGCGGGAGGCGGCAAAGCCGAGGCGCACGAGCACGTTGTCGAGCCTGGACTCGAGCAGCGCCAGCAGGTTCTCGCCGGTGATCCCCGTCTGTCGCGATGCCTTCTTGTAGTAACCGGCGAACTGCCGCTCGAGCACGCCGTAGTAGCGCTTGGCCTTCTGCTTCTCGCGCAGCTGCACGCGGTACTCGCTCTGTTTCATGCGCCCGCGCCCGTGCTCGCCAGGCGGATAGGAGCGGCGCTCGACGCCGCACTTGTCCGTCAGGCAGCGCTCGCCCTTGAGGAACAGCTTCTGTCCCTCACGGCGGCACTGCTTGCACTGGGGGCTGGTGTCGCGGGCCATCAGACACGCCTGCGCTTGCGGGGGCGACAACCGTTGTGCGCCTGCGGCGTCACATCCTTGACGCCGCTGACCTCGAGGCCGGCGGCCTGCAACGAGCGGATCGCGGTCTCGCGTCCGGACCCGGGGCCCTTGACGTACACCTCGACCTTCTGCAAGCCCTGTTCCAGGCCCTTGCGCGCGGCCGCGTCGGCGGTCACCTGCGCAGCGAAAGGCGTGGACTTGCGCGAGCCCTTGAAGCCGGCGCCGCCGGCGGACTCCCACGCGATCACGTTGCCCGCGGTGTCGGTGAGCGAGACAATCGTGTTGTTGAACGAGGTCTTGATGTGCGCCTGGCCCACAGGGATGTTCTTTTTCGGCTTGCGCCGTCCGCGCGAGCGTTTCGGTGCCGCAGGCATCTACTTCTTGCCCGCCCGCTTCTTGCCGGCCACCTGCATGCGCTTGGGCCCCTTGCGTGTGCGCGCGTTGGTCTTGGTCTTCTGGCCGCGCACGGGCAGCCCGCGGCGGTGGCGCAGGCCGCGGTAAGAGCCGATCTCCTGGAGGCGCTTGATGTCCTGCACGCGCTCGCGCCGCAGATCGCCCTCGACGGTGAGACCGTCGTCGATCGCGTCGCGTAGCTTCGTGACCTCGTCCTCGGTGAGATCGCGGACGTAGGTATCGGGGGACACGCCGACCTGTGCGAGCACCTTGTTGGACGTGGAGCGCCCGATGCCGTAGATGTAGGTGAGCCCGATCTCCGAGCGCTTGTTCAGCGGCAGGTTGACACCGGCGATGCGTGCCATCTAGCCCTGCCTCTGCTTGTGACGCTTGTTCTGGCAGATCACCAGCACCACGCCGTGGCGGCGGATGATCTTGCATTTCTCGCACATCGGCTTGACCGACGGTCTTACCTTCATGATCCCTTTCAGCGGCTGGGTTCCGGCGACTCGGCTCTGGCCGCCGCCCAGGCTGCCGCTACCGGTCGTGGACATGCCCCCGAGCGCACGCCTACGGCACGGCACCAGGGCAGGACTCCATATGCTAGCAACCTCAGCCGGCGCTCGCGATCCGCTCGACCAGCTCAGCATCGACGTCGGCTTGGCCGCCGCCGGCCGGCCCGCGGGCCGGTGCAGCGGCGGCGCTGCGCGCATCGGCAGGCAGATACCAGGGCGTGAGGATGCGGGGCCCGTCAGAGGTGACCGCAACGGTGAACTCGAAGTGCGCAGCCGCGGAGCCGTCCTGGGAGAAGATCGCCCAGCCGTCGCCGGCGACCCGCACGGCGGCGCGGCCGGCGGTGGTCATCGGCTCGATCGCCAGCACCATGCCCTCCTGGAGCAGCGGACCCTTGCCGGGCTTGCCATGGTTGGGCACCTGCGGGTCCTCGTGCATGCTGCGCCCGACGCCGTGGCCGACGAGCGAGCGCACGACCGAGAAGCCCGCGCCCTCGACCACCCGCTGGATCGCGTTGGATACGTCGCCCACGCGGTTGCCGTCGCGGCACTGCTCGACGCCGGCGTGCAGCGAGGCCTCGGTCGTCTCGAGCAGGCTCTGGACGCGCTCGTCGACGTCCTCCACGGTGAACGTGCGCGCGGCGTCGGCGACCCACCCGTCGAGCGTGACGCCCACGTCGATCGAGATGATGTCGCCGCCGGCCAGACGGTACGCGCCTGGGATGCCGTGCACGATCATCGAGTTGGGCGAGGCGCAGATCGATCCCGGGAATCCGCGGTAGCCCTTGAAGGTGGGGGTGGCACCGTGCGCGCGGATGAAGCGCTCCGCGAGCTTGTCGAGCTCACCGGTGCTGACACCTGGACGGATCGCACGCTCGATCTCATCGAGCGTTGCGGCGAGGACGTCGCCGGCCCGCGCCATCTTGTCTATCTCCTGCGGGGACTTCTTGATGATCACCCACGGAGCTTAGCTAGCGCCTATAGATCCTCCTCCATGCGCAGCGTGGCCACGGTGGCGCGGATGTGCGCGTGCACCTCATCGGCGCTGCGGCGCCCATCGAAGCGGCGCAGCAGGCCGGAACGGTCGTAGTAGCCGATCAGCGGCTCGGTCTGGGCGTGGTAGACCTCGAGGCGCCGGCGTATGACGTCCTCTTTGTCGTCGTCTCGCTGTATCAGCCGCGAGCCGTCCTGGTCGCATATGCCCTCGTGCTTGGGCGGATCGAAGTCGACGTGGTAGATGTGCGTGGGGTTCTTCACGCACACCCGTCGCCCCGCGAGGCGGCGCACAACCTCCTCGTCGGGCACGTCGATCAGGAGCGCGGCGGTGAGCTTTCGATCGAGGCCGGCGAGCGCCTTGGCGAGCGCGTCCGCCTGAGCCTCGTTGCGAGGGAAGCCGTCGAGCAGGAACCCGTCGCGGGCGTCGCCGTCGCCGATGCGGTCGATGATCATGCCAACGATCACCTCGTCGGGAACGAGTTCGCCGGCGTCCATGTAGCGCTTGGCCTCGCTGCCGAGCGCGGTCCCCTCCGCCACCTGCGCGCGCAGGATGTCGCCGGTGGAGATGTGCGGCAGCCCGAAGTCCTCGCGCAGACGGTCGGCCTGGGTGCCCTTGCCGGCCCCCGGCGGTCCGAGCAGGATCAGGTTCAGTTCGGGCACGACCCGAGCAGCCTACCCGCTCGAGGGGTGCCGTTTCCACCATGAAAGCGACAGGCCACGGCGGCGCAACGCGTGGCCCCGCCAAGCGAAGCCGTCCCCTTTGCCGGCCGCCGCGAAGTCGCGGCCGGCAAAGGGGACGGCGAAGCGTCACTTCAAGAACCCCTCGTAACTTCGCATCATCAGCTGCGCCTCCAGCTGCTTCATCGTTTCGAGCGCGACACCGATCACGATCAGGATCGAGGTGCCGCCGAAGTTGAACTGCTGGTGGGTGCGAGCGAACAGGATCGCGGGCAGGGCGGCCACCGCAGCGAGGAACAGCGCGCCGGGGAACGTCAGGCGGGCGAGGATGCGGTCGAGGAATTCGGCGGTGGGTCGCCCGGGCCGCACGCCGGGGATGAACCCGCCGTACTTCTTGAGGTTGTCGGCCTGGTCGACGGGGTTGAAGGTGACGGCGGTGTAGAAGTAGGTGAAGATGATGATGAATATGGACTCGCCGACCACGTAGTGCCAGCCGTTCGGCGTGAAGAAGTCGGAGATTTCCTGACCCCAGTGCGTTTTGACGAGCTGCCCGACGGTGGGTGGGAAGGCCATGATGCTGGCGGCGAAGATCACGGGGATGACGCCGGCCATGTTCACGCGCAGCGGTAGGTAGGTCTGCCCGCCCTCGGACATGCGCCTTCCGATCACGCGCTTGGCGTACTGCACGGGGATGCGCCTCTGGCCTTCCTGGACGAACACGATGGCGGCGACGACGACCAGCACGAGGAACGGCATCATCACCTTGAACACCTGGTCCTGCGTGTCCCACCAGGTGGAGATGCCGCTCGGTATCCGCGAGACGATGGAGGCGAAGATCAGCAGCGAGATGCCGTTGCCGATACCGCGCTGGGTGATCAGCTCGCCGATCCACATCAGCAGCACGCAGCCGGTCGTCAGGCAGATCACGATCAGGAAGATGTGCGGGACGTCGAAGTGCTTGATGACGTTTTCGCCGGCTTTCGCCTGGAGGCTGTGAAACAGGAACACGTAGCCGATCGACTGGGCGAACGCGAGCGCGACGGTCAGGTAGCGCGTGTACTGGGTGATCCGCGCCTGCCCGACTTCCCCTTCCTTTGAGAGCTTCTCCAGCGACGGGACGGCGACCTGGAGCAGCTGCAAGATGATCGAGGAGGTGATGTAGGGCATGATCCCCAGCGCGAAGATCGCCAGCCGCGAGAGGCCGCCGCCGGAGAACAGGTTCAGGTAGCTGAGGATGCCGGCGCCGCCGAACTGCTTCTGGATGTTGTTGACCGCCGTGAGGTTGACCCCCGGCACGGGTACGTGCGACCCGAAACGGTAGATCAGCAGCATCGCCGCGGTGAAGGCGATCTTCTTGCGGATCTCCGCAACCTGGAAGGCGTTGAGGATCGTTGACAGCATGGGCGGGAGAACGCCCGATTTTAGCTGTCGAGCACTACGCAGGAGCCGCCCGCGGCCTCGATGCGCTGGCGGGCGCTGGCGCTGAAGGCGTGGGCGTGCACCGTGAGCGCCTTGCCGAGCTCGCCCTTGGCGAGGATCTTGATCGGGATGTCCTTGCGCGTGGCCAGGCCGCGCGCCTGCATCAGCTCGACGGTCACCTCGCTGCCGGCGTCGAAGCGACTGTCGAGCGCGGAGATGTTGACGGGCTGCGTGTGCGTGCGGAAGGGCTCGAACGGCATCGACTTCTTCATGTGCGGGCCGCGCAGCTTTCGCATGCGCATGTGGATCGGCATCTGCCCGCCCTCGAAGTTGGCGCGCCGCTTAGAGCCCGAGCGCGCGCCTGCGCCCTTCTGCCCGCGGCCGGATGTCTTGCCGGTGCCCGACCCTTCGCCGCGCCCGATCCGCTTGCGCGGACGGCGGCTGCCGGGGGCGGGGGCGAGGCTGTGCAGCCCGATGCGCTCCGACTTGTCCTTCTCGGCGGCGCTCACTCGCCCTCCTGCTTGACCTCGACGAGGTGGCGCACGGCGTGGAGCATGCCACGTGCCTGCGCTGTGTCGGTGACCTGGACGGTGTGGCCGATGCGGCGCAGTCCGAGCGAGCGCAGCGTGTCCAGCTGTTTGCTGTTGGAGCCGTTGCTCGATCGACGCTGGGTGACGCTCAGCGCGGCCATCAGGCGGACGCCTCCTCGGTCGCTGTCTCCGTCTCGGGCTGTGGCGCGCCGTCGAGGTGCTCGACGGCGCCGTCGGCGCCGTTCGTGCCGCCAAGTCCCAGGACCTGGTTGACGCTGAGGCCGCGCAGCTGTCCTACCTCCTCGGGCGTGCGCAGGTTGCGCAGTCCGCTGACGGTGGCCTTGACGAGGTTGATCGGGTTCTGCGTGCCGAGGCTCTTGGACAGGATGTCGTGGATGCCGGCGAGCTCGAGCACCGCGCGCACGCCGCCGCCGGCTATCACGCCGGTACCGGGCGAGGCGGGCTTCAGCAGCACGCGCCCCGAGCCGAACACTCCGGTGGTCTGGTGGGTGATGGTGCTCCCGTGCTTGGGCACGCGGAACAGGTCCTTCTTTGCGCGCTCGACGCCCTTCTGGATCGCGAGCGGCACCTCGTTGGCCTTGCCGTAGCCGACGCCCACGACCTCGCGTTCGTCACCGACGACCACCAGCGCGGTGAACGAGAAGCGCCGGCCACCCTTGACGACCTTGGCCACACGGTTGATCTCGACCACGCGCTCTTGCAGGTCGAGGCCGGCGGAGTTGACTGAGCGATCGGAGGGGATGGGCATGGGCAGGAGGGAAGAGGGTAGCGCCAGCGTGGCGCCGGGACAGGCTCAGACGGTGATACCAGCCTCGCGTATGGCCTCGGCGAAGGCGCGGACGTGGCCGTGGTAGCGGTATCCGCCGCGATCGAAAACGGCCTCGGAGATGCCGGCGGCCTTGGCGCGCTCAGCCAGCAGCTGACCCGCCCGGGTGACGCGCTCGGCTTTGGCGAGCGAGCGCAGATCCGGCTCGAACCAGCTGACGGCGGCGATCGTGTGCGCGGCAATGTCGTCGACGAGCTGCGCGGACAGCCCCCGGTTGGAGCGGAACACGGAGATCCGCGGCCGCGTGGCCGTGCCCGCGATCTTGGCGCGCACGCGGCGGCGCCGCTTGAGCCGACGGTTCTCCTTGGTGAGCACGGTCATGCGCGCTTGCCCACCTTGCGGGCGACGTACTCGCCCTCGTAGCGGATGCCCTTGCCCTTGTAGGGCTCGGGGGGTCGCTGCTTGCGGATGATGGCGGCTGTCTCGCCGACCAGCTGCTTGGAGATCCCCTTGACGACGACGCGTGTCGGCTGGGGCACCTCGAACTCGATGCCTTCGGGGGCGGGGATCGGCACCGGATGGGAGTAGCCGACCGCCAGCTCGAGGTTCTTGCCCTTGAGCTGTGCGCGGTAGCCGACACCCTGGATCTCCAGGCGCTTCTCGTAGCCGTCGGTCACGCCGTGGACCATGTTGGCGACAAGCGTGCGCGTGAGCCCGTGCAGCGCGCGGTGCTCGCCGCGGTCGGTTGGGCGCGTGACGAGCAGCTGCCCGTCCTCCTGGGTGACGGTGATGTCCTTGGGGATGCGCTCGCTGAGCTCGCCTTTTGGTCCCTTGACGCTGACGGCCTCGGGCTCTATCGAGACGGTCACGCTGCTGGGGACGGGTATGGGCTGTCTGCCGATTCTGGACATGCTTCAGCTACCAGACCTGCGCGAGGACCTCGCCGCCGACACCGGCGGCGCGCGCATCGTGGCCGGTCATGACGCCATGCGAGGTGGACACGATCGCCGTGCCCATCCCCCCGAGCACCTTGGGGATGTGCTTGGCGTCGACGTACGTGCGCCGCCCCGGGCGCGACACGCGGCGCAGCCCAGAGATGGCCGAGCGCCTGTCCTCGGTGTACTTGAGGCGGATCTGGATGAGCTGCCCCGCCCCACCGTCGGGCGCGGGGATCAACGCCCACGAATCGATGTAGCCCTGCTCGTCGAGGATCCGCGCGAGCTCGCCCTTGAGCTTGGACGCGGGCACCTCCACGGTCTCGTGCGCGGCGTGGATCGCATTGCGCACGCGCGTGAGGAAGTCGGCTATGGGATCGGTCATCGACATGTCGTCAAAGGGTGCTTGTCAGTGTTTTGATGATGATGGAGGGGTGGCGGGGTGGCTGTCTATCGCTCTGTTTGGGTCGTCCGTATAGCCATGGTGTTACAGGATCTTTCCGTCGAAGAGTCCTACCAGGACGACTTGGTCATCCCTGGGATCTGCCCGTTGTGGGCGAGGTCGCGAAGGCAGATACGACACACCCCGAACTTGCGGTAGACCGCTCGCGGTCGCCCGCAGCGGGTGCAGCGAGTATAGGCACGCGTTTTGAATTTGGGGGGGCGCGCCTGCTTGACGCGCTGCGAGGTCTTTGCCATCAGTCGCTGCTCTCCTGGTCGCTGGTCTGTGCATCGGCGCCGTCGGCGACGATCTCCGCTTCGGCGACGGCCTCAGCGGCAACGGAGTCCTCTTCCGCGTCCTCGCCGTCGAGCGCGGCATCGGTCTCGGTCTCGGTGGGCGCGACGATGGCCGCTTCAGCCTCCGCCTCCTCGGCGACGGCCTCCACCTCCTCCGCTTCAGCCTCCGCCTCCTCGGCGACGGCCTCCACCTCCTCCGCTTCAGCCTCCGCCTCCTCGGCGACGCCCCCCACGTCCTCCTCAGCCTCCGCCTCCTCGGCGACGGCCTCCACCTCCGCTTCAACCTCCGCCTCCTCGGCGACGGCCTCTATCTCCTCGACGGCCTCCACCTCCTCGGCGACGACCTCGGCCGCAGGCTCGGCCACTGGCGCGGGCGAGGGCACGGCAGCGGCGGCGCCAGCGGCGGCGGCTTGGGCCTCCTCGTGGGCGCGCGCGGCGGCCTCGTCAGCCGCGGGGTCGTAGCCCTTGGGACGACCCTGTGCGGAGAAGGGCATGCCGAGGGCGGCGAGCAGCGCGTAGGCCTCGATGTCGGTGGCGGCAGAGGTGGTGATGGTGATGTCGAGTCCGCGCACCTGGTCGATGGAGTCGTAGTCGACCTCGGGGAAGATGATCTGCTCTTTGACGCCGAGCGAGTAGTTGCCGCGACCGTCGAAGGAGCGCGGGCTGAGCCCGCGGAAGTCGCGGATCCGGGGGATGGCGATGGAGATCAGCCGGTCGAGGAACTCGTAGCCGCGCTCGCCGCGCAGCGTGACGGCGAGGCCAACGGGCATCCCCTCGCGGAGTTTGAACGCGGCGATCGACTTGCGCGCTCGGCGGACGCTCGGCTGCTGACCGGCGATCGTGGCGAGCTGCTCGCTGGCGGCTTTGAGCGCTTTGGAGTCCTGCTTGGCCATACCCACGCCCATGTTGAGCGTGATCTTCTCGAGCTTGGGTGCCTGCATCATCGAGGAGTAGCCGAAGCGCTCGATCAGCGCGGGGCGGATCTCGTCGAGGTAGCGCGTCTTCAGGCGCGCTGCGGGGGCTGTTTCGGCGGTTGCGCTGGCCATGGGATCAGTCGATCTCTGCTCCGGTGCGCCGGGCGACGCGTACGCGCTCGCCGTTCTTGCGCTCGATGCCCACGCGTGTGGCGGTGCCTTTGGCGTCGAGCAGCATCACGTTGGAGATGTGGATGGGACCCTCCCGCTCGATCACGCCGCCGATCTGAGCTTCGCTCTGGGCGCCGGCGACCTGGGTGGGACGGGTGTGGCGTTTGATCATGTTCAGGTGCTCGACGTACACACGTTCCTTGGTCGGCTCGACACGCAGAACGCGGCCCGTCTTGCCGCGATCCTTGCCGGAGATCACCTGCACGCGATCGTCCGAGCGGATCTTCAGCGAGCGCCGCTTGGGCCTCGCGGCGGCGCCTGTTGGCCTGCGGGCGCCCATCACAGCACCTCGGGCGCGAGCGAGACGATCTTCATGAAGTTGCGCTCGCGCAGTTCGCGCGCCACCGGTCCGAACACGCGTGTTCCACGCGGGTTGTTCTGATCGTCGATGATCACGGCGGCGTTCTCGTCGAAGGCGATGTAGGTCCCGTCGTCGCGACCGATGGGCTTCTTCGTGCGTACGATCACCGCTGTCACGACCTCGCCCTTCTTGACCGCGCCCTGGGGGTTTGCCTGCTTGACGGTTGCGGTGATGACGTCGCCGACGAAGGCGTAGCGCCGGCGCGAGCCGCCCTTGACGCGGATGCAGAGGATTTCGCGTGCGCCGGAGTTGTCGGCCACCCGCAGGCGAGTCTCGTTCTGGATCATCTCGCCCGCTCCAGCACGTCGACCAGCGCCCAGCGCTTGGTGCGCGACAGCGGCCTGCTCTCGATCACGCGCACGATGTCGCCCTCGTGGGCGTCGTTGTTCTCATCGTGCGCGTGCACGGTGCTCGAGCTGCGCACGATCTTCTCGTAGCGGCGGTGCGGGCGAGCAACGTCGATGCGAACGGTGATCATCTTCTGCGCCTTGTCGGACACGACCACACCTTGACGCACCCTGCGCTTGCCTTCGACCGGGGCGTGCACCGGCGCGAGCGGCTCGGGCGCCGGCTTTCCAGCGCGGCGCTCGCCGGCCTTGGCGCGTTCCTGAAGGCGTCGAGCACGCCGGCGGAGCGCCTTGGTGCGCCGCTCGGCGAGCCGCTCGGCGTGGCGCTCCTCGGGCGAGCGGCTGGGCCGCGCCTCACCCGTATGCTGCGAACGGGCGCGGCGGCGGCGCTCCTTGGGCGGGAGCTGCTCGCCTGGAGGCGGTGACGGCACGCCGGCGTGTGGAGCGTCGGCCTGCGGTTCCTCGGCTGGGGACTCTCCTGCGTCGCCCGCGTCGCCGGCGTCAGCCTCGGGGGCGTCGGCCGTGGCGGCCTCACCGGCGTCGGGCTGCTGATCGACGTCGCCGTCGGCCTGGGGCGCCTCGGCGGCGGGCGCCTGCTCCGGGGCGTCGTCTGCCTCGGGGGTGTCGTTGTCTTGTTCGTCAGCCATCTCGTTCGCTCGCGTTCGTCTGGTGATCAGTTGTCGGGGTCTGGTTGCCCGCCGGGCGCCGCGGCCGGCATCTGCGCCTGTGGGAGCGCGCCGGGCTGCGTGCCGCTCAAGCTGCGCTCGCGGGCGACGGTGAGCACACGCGCCAGGTCGCGCTTGGCGCGGCTGATGCCGGCGGTGTTGTCGAGTTCTCCGGTGGCGCTCGAGAAGCGCAGGCCGAAGACCTCTTTACGCAGCTCGGACTCGCGCGTGCGTAGTTGGCGGTCGTCCATGTCCCTCAGCTCGATGGCCTTCATGTCAGTCCTCGCGCAGCACGAACTTGGACTTGACGGGCAGCTTGTGCGCGGCGAGCATGATCGCTTCGCGCGCGAGTGGCTCGGATACACCGGCGAGCTCGAACATCACGCGGCCCGGCTTGACCACGGCCACCCAGCCTTCGGGAGAGCCCTTGCCTGAGCCCATCCGCGTCTCGGCCGGCTTCTTGGTGATCGGCTTGTCCGGGAACACGTTGATCCACACCTTGCCGCCACGCTTGATCTTGCGCGTCATCGCCACACGTGCGGCCTCGATCTGGCGGTTGGTGAGCCAGCCGCACTCCAGCGACTTCAGGCCGTAGTCGCCGAACTGCACATGCAGCTGGCCGCGCGAGTTCCCGCGGCGACGGCCGCGGTGCTGCTTGCGGTGCTTGACGCGCTTGGGGGAGAGCATCAGCGACCACCCGTGCTTGCGCCGCCGGGGCGCGGGCCGCGACCCTCGGAGCCGCCGCTGCGCCCGCCGCCGCCACGCCCGCCGCGCCCGCCGCCGGACGAGCCCGATCCGCCGGGGCCACCGGGTCCGCGGCCGCGTCCGCCGGAGCCCGGCCCACCTGCGCCGCCGCGCCCGTTGCCGCCGCGTCCGCCGGCGCCAGCGCGGTTGCGCCCGCGTCCGTCGCGTCCGTCGCGTCCGTCGCGTTCTGAGCTGGGTGTGGCGGGCGCGGTCATGTCGGTCAGGTCCGCGCCGGTGTAGCCCTCGGGCATGATCTCGCCCTTGTTGACCCAGCACTTGACGCCGATGCGCCCGAACGTGGTGCGCGCCTCGTAGAAGCCGTAGTCGATGTCCGCGCGCATCGTGTGCAGCGGCACGCGCCCGTCGGAGTAGCTTTCGGTGCGAGCCATCTCGGCGCCGCCGAGGCGACCGGCGACCTGCACCTTCACGCCCTTGGCGCCCGAGCGCATGGCGCTGGTGAGCGCGCGCTTCATCGCGCGGCGGAACGCGACGCGGTTTTGCAGCTGCTCGGCGATCGACTGCGCGACGAGCTTGGCGTCGAGCTCCGGGCGCTTGATCTCGAGGATGTTGACCTTGATCTGCTTTTTGGTCATGCGGTGCAGGTCGCGGCGCAAGGCGTCGACTTCGGTGCCCGACTTGCCGATCACGATGCCCGGGCGGGCGGTGTGGATGTTGACCTCGAGCTCGTTGGCGTCCTTGCGAATGGTGATGTCCGATAGGCCGGCGTGGGCGAGCTTGCCGATGATGTGCTCGCGCACGTGGACGTCCTCGGCGAGGTACTCGGCGAAGCTGCGCTCGTTGAACCAGTTCGACTTCCAGTCGTGGATGTAGCCCACGCGCATTGCCTCTGGATGAACCTTCTGTCCCATCGTCTCAGTCTCGACCTTTTCTACGTTTTCCGTTGTTGCTTGCAGGCTCCGGGCGCGGCACGAGCGCCAGCGTCAGGTGGCTCGTGCGCTTGAGGATCGGGGTGGCCCGTCCCATCGCGCGCGGCCGGAAGCGCTTGATCGTCGGCCCTTCGTCGGCGTATGCCTCGCGCACGATCAGATCGTCCTCGAGCAGTTCGTGGTTGCTCTCGGCGTTCGCCACGGCCGACTCGAGCAGCTTGCTCCAGTCGCGCGCGACCTCGCGCGGCGTGAACGCGAGGATAGCGCGTGCCTCGTCCACGGACTTGCCGCGTATGTGCCCGCAGACCATCCGCGCCTTGCGAGCGGACGTGCGCACGTAACGCGCACGGGCGCGCACGACGCGTCGCCGCGGTGTGGCTTTCGCGCTGGCGCTCGCGCGGCGCGCGACTTTCCTGGCGGGTTTGTCGCTCTCCTGTGCCTTGGCGAGCTCTTTCGCCTCCTCGGCGTCGCCGGGAGCGGCGGCTTTCTCGCTGGCCGCTTTCTTGGCCGTGCGTTTTTTGGTGGCTGACGCTTTCTGCTCAGCCGGCGGCTGATCGTGCGGCGACTCAGCCTCGGTGGCGGCCTCCTTCTGAGCCGGCTTGTCCTCCGCGGCGACTTTTTTCCGCGCCGCAGGTTTTTTCTCGGCGGCCGCTTTTTTCGGCGCGGCTTTCTTCTCGCTCGCGGGCGCCGTATCGGCGTCGGCTTGCGTTTGCTCCGATGCTTTCGCGTCCGGCTCGGGTGGGGCGGGGGCGTCCTGCGGCTGCTGGCCGCCTGTCTCCTCCTCGGCGCTCATCTGACCTTCCCCGATCCTGCGTGCCCGCGGAACATGCGTGTCGGCGCGAACTCTCCCAGCTTGTGGCCGACCATCGACTCGCTGATGTACACGGGAACGTGTTTCTTGCCGTCGTGCACGGCGATCGTGTGGCCGACCATCTCCGGGAAGATGGTCGAGGCGCGCGACCACGTGCGCAGCATTTTTTTGTTGTTGGCGGCGTTCAGCGCCTCGACGCGTTTCATCAGGCGATCTTCCACCCACGGGCCCTTCTTGCTCGAACGGCTCATCTGCTGCGTCCCTTGCCGCGCCGGCGCCCGCGGACGATGTAGCGGTCCGAGCTCTTGTTGCGCTTGCGCGTGCGGTAGCCGAGCGTGGGCACTCCCCACGGGGTCACGGGGTGGCGACCGGCGGTGGTCGAGCCCTCGCCACCACCGTGCGGGTGGTCGACGGGGTTCATGGCGGTGCCGCGCGTCTGCGGGCGCACGCCCATGTGGCGCTTGCGTCCGGCCTTGCCGACCTTCACGTTCTGGTGGTCGGCGTTGCCGATCACGCCGACCGTCGCGCGGCACTCCGCGCGCACCATGCGCATCTCGCCGGAGGGCAGGCGCAACGTCGCCATGTCCCCGTCCTTGGCCATCAGCTGCGCGGAGGCTCCCGCCGAGCGCGCCATCTGCCCGCCGCGGCCGGGCGCAAGCTCGACGTTGTGCACGACCGTGCCCACGGGCATGCGCGCGAGCTCCATGCAGTTGCCGACGGCGATGTCGGCGTTCTCGCCGGAGGACACCATCATGCCCACCGTCAACCGCTGGGGCGCGAGGATGTAGCGCTTCTCGCCGTCCACGTAGTGCAGCAGCGCGATGTACGCGGAGCGGTTGGGGTCGTACTCGATCGCGGCGACCCTCGCCTGCACGCCGTCCTTGCGGCGCTTGAAGTCGACACGCCGGTAGGCGCGCTTGGCCCCGCCACCGCGGTGACGGGAGGTCTTGCGACCGAACACGTTGCGTCCACCGCTCTTCTTCAGGCCTTCCACGAGCGACTTCTCGGGCTTTGACTTGGTGATCTCGGAGAAGTCCGCGTAGGAGACGAACCTGCGGCCGGGACTGGTGGGCTTGGGCTTGCGTATCGCCATGACGATCAGTCGAGGGCGGCCAAGCCGTGGAATATCGGGATGTTCTCGCCCGCGCGCACCTGCACGATCGCCTTCTTCCAGGCGCGCGTGCCTCCGCGCGGGCCGCTGCCGCGACGCTTGGGCTTGGGCTTCACGCTGAGCGTCCTCACGTTGACCACATGCACCTCGAACAGCGCCTCCACCGCCTGGCGGATCTGCGTCTTGTGGGCGTCGGCGTGCACGCGAAACACGTACTGGTCGGCGGAGGACAGTTGATAGCTCTTCTCGGAGACGACCGGGCGGATGATCACCTGTGTGTGCTCCATCAGTCCTCTCCCCTGCTGGGCTTTGCGGTCCGCGCGGTGAACGCCTCCAGGGCCGGCTGTGAGACGAGCAGCGACGCTGCGCCCAGCAGGTCGCTGACGCCGACGGAATCGACGCTGAGCACGGCAACGCGGTGAAGGTTGCGGAACGACAGTGCGGCGTTCGACTCCTCCGCGGCGAGCACGACCAGCGCCGGCAGCAGCTCGTGTGAGGAGCGCCAGTCGTCGAGCAGGTCGGCTGCCTGGCTGGTCTTGGGCTGGGAGAAGGCACCCGCGTCGAGGACCGCGAGCGATCCGCGCCCGGCGTGCAGCGACAGGGCGCTGCGCAACGCCGCCCGCTGCTCCTTGCGGTTGACCTTGAACGTGTAGGAGCGCGGATGGGGCCCGAACGCCGTGCCTCCGCCGGTCCACACGGGTGAGCGGCTGGAACCCGCGCGTGCGCGCCCCGTGCCCTTCTGGCGCCACGGCTTGGCGCCTCCCCCGGAGACCATGGCCCTGGTTTTCGTGGATGCGGTTCCGCGCCTGCGCGCCGCCTGCTCGGCGCGCACGCTCTGGTGCACGAGCGGCACGTTGAAGCCCGCGCCGAACGCTCCGTCGTCGAGCTTGACCTTCTTCGCCGCCCCGGCCGCGCCGGGGGTGAGCACCTGTGCCTCAGGCATCGCTGCGCACCTCGACCACCGCGCCGGTGGGACCCGGCACCGAGCCGCGCACCAGCAGCAGGTTCTCTTGGGCGTCGACGCTGACCACCTCCAGGCCACGCTGCGTGACGCGCTTGCTGCCCATCTGCCCGGGCCCGCGGATGCCCTTGAGCACGCGTGCGGGGGTCGCCGACGCACCGATCGAGCCGGGCGCGCGCACGTTGTGGGAGCCGTGGGACTTGGGGCCGCTGCTGAAGTTGTGGCGCTTGATCGTCCCCTGGAAGCCCTTGCCCTTCGAAGTGCCCGCGATCTTCACGCGCGTTCCCACCTCGAACGAGCCGACCGTCACCAGCTGGCCGAGCGTCAGCTCTCCCCCGTCCGCTGCGCTCACCTGCTCGCCGCGGAACTCGGCGAGCTTGCGCATCGGGGGCGCGTCCGCCTTCCTCAGGTGCCCGAGCTCGGGCTTTGACAGGTGCTTCTCGCGCGCCTCACCGAAGGCCAGCTGCACGGCCGCGTAGCCGTCGCGCTCGGGGGTGCGAATCGCCGTGACCGGGCACGGGCCCGCTTGCAGCACGGTCACGCGCGCCACGCTTCCGTCCTCCTGGAAGACCTGGGTCATACCGAGCTTCTTGGCGAGGATGGCGGGCATGGCGAGGTCGAGTTGTTCGGGTGCGGGGGTCGCGTGGGAAGCTCAGGTGGCCAGGCGGATCTCGATGTCGACACCAGCGGGGAGGTGGTCCAGGCGCTGGAGCGAGTCGACCGTCTTGGGCGTCGGCTGATGGATGTCGATCAGGCGCTTGTGCGTGCGGATCTCGAAGTGCTCGCGCGAGTCCTTGTCCTTGAACGGTGAGCGGATCACGCAGTACACGTTCTTCTCCGTCGGGAGCGGCACCGGCCCAGACACGCTCGCGCCCGTGCGCGTGGCCGTCTCGACGATCTCCTTGGCCGCCGACTCGATCGCGGACGTGTCATATGCCTTCAGGCGGATTCTGATCTTGTTCTGGTTGGCCGCTGCCATAAGAAGTCGTTTCGGTCTGTCGTTGTGGGTGGAGCGTGAGTGAGGGCGGATCCCCGTCTGAGCAGAATCCGCCCCCGGCCCGCCCTTGGCGGGTGTTCATTCGTCGTATCGGACTGCGAATACGCCGGCTTCGCCGGCGCGCTTGCTACTCGATGATCTCGCTGACCACGCCCGAGCCGACCGTGCGGCCACCCTCACGGATGGCGAATCGCAGGCCCTGGTCCATCGCGATCGGCTGGATCAGTTCGATCTCCATCTGCACGTTGTCGCCGGGCATGACCATCTCCACGCCCTCAGGCAGCTTGGCCACGCCGGTGACGTCTGTCGTGCGGAAGTAGAACTGGGGACGGTACCCCGTGAAGAAGGGGGTGTGACGTCCGCCCTCCTCCTTCTTGAGCACGTACACCTCTGCCTTGTACTTCGTGTGGGGGGTGATCGAGCCCGGCTTGCACAGCACCTGTCCGCGCTCGATCTCCTCGCGCTTGGTCCCGCGCAGCAGACAGCCCACGTTGTCGCCCGCGCGACCCTCGTCGAGGATCTTGCGGAACATCTCAACGCCCGTCACCACCGTCGAGGTCGAGTCGTGCACGCCCACGATTTCGACGGTCTCGCCGGTTTTGACGATCCCCTGCTCCACGCGCCCGGTCGCCACCGTGCCACGGCCGGTGATCGAGAACACGTCCTCGACGGGCATCAAGAACGGCTTGTCGAGCTCCCGCACGGGCTCGGGAATGTAGTCGTCGAGCGCGGCTGCCAGCTCGAGGATCTTCTCCTTGTAGGCCTCGTCGCCTTCGAGCGCCTTCAGCGCGGAGCCGGTGATGAACGGGATGTCATCGCCGGGGAAGTCGTATTCGGAGAGCAGCTCCCTGACCTCGACCTCGACCAGCTCCAGGAGCTCCTCGTCGTCGACCATGTCCGCCTTGTTGAGGAACACGACGATGTAGGGAACGCCGACCTGGCGAGCGAGCAGGATGTGCTCGCGCGTCTGGGGCATGGGGCCGTCGGCAGCGGAGACGACGAGGATCGCGCCATCCATCTGCGCCGCGCCCGTGATCATGTTCTTGACGTAGTCGGCGTGACCGGGACAGTCCACGTGCGCGTAGTGACGGTTCTCCGTCTGGTACTCGACGTGGGAGGTGGCGATCGTGATGCCGCGTTCCTTCTCCTCGGGCGCGTTGTCGATCTCCTCGAAGCTGCGGGCTTCAGCGCCCCCCTTCTCGGCCAGCACCGTGGTGATGGCAGCGGTCAGCGTCGTCTTGCCATGGTCGATGTGACCGATGGTCCCGACGTTGACGTGCGGCTTGTCGCGCTCGAACTTCTCCTTCGCCACTTTGCGTTCGCTCCTGTATCGACTTGTATGTCCGCCCTGCGAGGACGAACCTGAAAAATCTATCTAAACGCGCCGGCGCGTGACTCCTGCCTCGCCACCGGCGCTCATGCGCTCGCAGGGCTCAGCCTAGCGGCGCTTGCCGAAACCTCGACCGACCTAGGCGGGAACCGGCTCTCCCGTCCTCTGCTCGACGATCTTCTCGGCGATGCTCGGCGGGACTTCCTCGTACGCGTCGAACTGCATCGTGTACGTCGCGCGTCCCTGCGTGTTCGAGCGCAGATCCGTCGCGTACCCGAACATCTCGCTGAGCGGCACCCTGGCGGAGACCACCAGCGCGTTGCCGCGCGGCTCCTGCGCTTCCACGCGACCGCGGCGCGAGCTGAGGTCGCCGATCACGGTGCCCAGGAACTCCTCCGGCGCAACCACCTCGACGGCGAAGATCGGCTCCAGCAGCACCGGCTTGGCGCGCTTGGCAGCCTCTTTGATGGCGAGCGAGCCGGCGACCTTGAACGCGATCTCGGAGGAGTCGACGTCGTGGTACTTGCCGTCGGTCAGCGTCACGCGCACGTCCACCATCGGGTAGCCGGCCTTGACGCCCGTCTCGAGCGCCTCCTCGATGCCCTTGCGCACGGCGGGGATGTATTCGGAGGGCACCGAGCCACCCTTGATCTTGTTGACGAACTCGAACCCCTCGCCGGGCGAGGGCTCGAGGTCGATGAACACGACGCCGAACTGGCCCGAGCCGCCGGTCTGTCGCACGAACTTGCCTTCCACGTGCTCGGCGGTGCCACGCACGGTCTCGCGGTAGGACACCTGCGGACGCCCGACGTTGGCCTCCACGCCGAACTCGCGCTTCATGCGGTCGACGAGCACCTCCAGGTGCAGCTCGCCCATGCCCGAGATCTCCGTCTGGCCGGTTTCCTCGTTGCTGCGCACCTGGAACGTCGGGTCCTCCTCGGCCAGCCGCCCGAGCGCGGTGGACATCTTCTCCTGATCGGCCTTCGTCTTGGGCTCGACGGCGACCTTGATCACGGGCTCGGGGAAGACGATGTTCTCGAGGTGGATCGGCGCGTCCGGCGCGGCCAGCGTGTCGCCGGTCATCACCTGCTTGATGCCGACGGCCGCTGCGATGTCGCCGGCGTAGACCTCCTCGACCTCCTCGCGGTCGTTGGCGTGCATCATCAGGATGCGCCCGATGCGCTCGGTGCGCCCGGTACTGACGTTGAGCACGCGGCTGCCCGCGCCGAGGTGACCGGAGTACACGCGGAAGTAGGTGAGCTTGCCGACGTAGGGGTCGGCGGCGATCTTGAACGCGAGCGCTGAGAACGGCTCGCCGTCGTCGGCCTTGCGCACGACCTCGCGCTCCTGCTCCTCGCCTCTGATCAGTTCGGTGCCCACCACCGGCGGCACGTCCAGCGGAGAGGGCAGGTAGTCGATGACCGCGTCCAGCAGCGGCTGCACGCCCTTGTTCTTGAAGGAGGAGCCGCATAGGACCGGCGTCAGCTTGGTCGACAGGGTCGCCTTGCGGATCGCCTGCTTGAGCTTGTCCTCGGGAACGTCGGTCTCCTCGAGCAGCAGCTCGAGCAGCTCGTCGTCGTAGTGGGAGACCTCCTCGAGCAGGTGCTCGCGCGCGGCGGCGGCCGCTTCTGAGAGCTGCTCGGGGATCTCGGTCTCTTCCTGTTCCTTGCCGAGCTCGTCCTTGTAGACGATCGCCTTCATCGCCACCAGATCGATCACGCCGGCGAAGTCGCCCTCCGCGCCGATCGGCAGCTGGATCGGCACCGGGTGCGCGCCGAGGCGGTCGATCATCGTCTGCACGCCTTTGTCGAAGTCCGCGCCGATGCGGTCCATCTTGTTGATGTAGGCGATGCGCGGCACGTGGTACTTGTCGGCCTGGCGCCACACGGTCTCCGACTGCGGCTCCACGCCGGCGACCGAGTCGAACAGCGCGATCGCGCCGTCGAGGACGCGCAGCGAGCGCTCGACCTCGACCGTGAAGTCGACGTGGCCGGGCGTGTCGATGATGTTGATGCGGTGGCCCTTCCACTGCGCGGTGGTGGCCGCCGAGGTGATCGTGATGCCTCGCTCCTGCTCCTGTTCCATCCAGTCCATCACCGCTGCGCCCTCGTGCACCTCGCCGATCTTGTAGGTGCGGCCGGTGTAGTAGAGGATGCGCTCGGTCGTCGTCGTCTTACCGGCGTCGATGTGCGCCATGATCCCGATGTTGCGGGTGTCTTGGAGGGAGAACTTGCGTGGCATGTGTGTGTGAGGATCGGCTTTGCGGCTGTACGGCTTTACAGGCAAAAAAATAGGCCCCTCGGGCCCACGCGCACAGCTCGTCTCGTGTGGACCGGCCCGCGTCTATCTGCTCGAGGTCACCATCTTGGTTGGCTGGGTGGTGGGCCGCACGCGGCGTTCGCCGCGTCCCACCACGCCTTTTCGACTATAGCAGAGCGATTCCTGCTAGAGCGCCGCATCTCGCGAGCGATTTCGCGCACGCTGGTGGCGCTCCGGGCGACGCTCATCCGCCTTCAGCGGAGGACTCGGCGCCCTCGCACGCGGCCTCCACGGGCACGTCCTCGACCATCTCGGCAAGCCGCTCGAGCACGCGCGCGGCGGCGCCCAGCTGCTCGTCGGAGATGTCGGCGAGCGCCTGCTCCCAGCGGCTCTGCCAGAGCGCGCGCTTGGCCTCGATCTTGCGCACGCCGCGCCCGGTCAGGCGCGAGACCACCACGCGCCGGTCGGTCTGTGAGCGCACGCGCTCGACGTGGCCCTCCTCGGCCAGGTGGTCGAGCATCTGCGTGACCGTCGCCGGCGTCAGCCGCGCGGCGGCGGCGAGCTCGCCCGCGGGCAGTGGGCCGCGCTCATACAGCTCGGTCAGGAGCTCGAACTGGGCGTGGCTCAGCTCGCCGGCGCCGAGATGCGTGTCGCGCCCGCGAAGCCGGTTGAAGCTGCGAAAGACGCGCCGAAACGCACCGCCGAGCTCTTGCAGCTGAGCGGCGCGGGCATCGAGGTCTGCGGGGGTGCCTATCGCCGCCATCTACGCCAACGCCTCGGCTGCCGCCTCCGCCGCCTGCGCGCGATCCTCGGCACGCTGGCCCGGACGCTCGGCGCGCAGCAGCATCAGGCACGGGATCAGCGTCAGCAGGACGACGCCGAGCCCCCACCAGTAGGCGGTGTCGAAGGCATGCGCGGGGTGCGGTGTCACGCCGCCGGACGCGCGCTCCAGCACGACCGCGAAGATCGCGGTGCCGATCGCGCCACCGAGGCGCATCACCACGTTCAGCTGCGGCGTCGCGTCGGACAGCTGGTCGGGGCGCATCGAGGCGAACGCGGCGGTCATCGCGGGCATAAACGACAGACCGATGCTGACGCCGCGGACGACCAGCACCAACGAGATCAACACGATCGACGTGTGGTCGCCCACGAACGCCAGCGGGATCGTGCTCACGGCCAGCACACAGACGCCCGCGAACGCCACCGGCCCGCCGCCGAAGCGGTCGGCCAGGCGCCCGGCGACGGGCATCGCCAGCAGCGCGCCGATGCCCTGCGGCCCGGTCAGCAGGCCGGTGTCGATCACGCTCAGGCCGCGCACTTCCTGGTAGTACAGCGGCACCAGGATCATCGCCCCGAACAGCGCCGCGCCGAGCCCGAACATGGTCAACGACGCGCCCGCGAACACGCGGTTGGCGTAGAGCCTGATATCGAGCAGCGGACGCGTGGCGCGCAGCGCGTGCAGGCAGAAGGCGATCGTCATCAGCACGCCGGCCAGCAGCGGCACGAGCACGCTGGCGGAGCCGATGCTCGACCCTGAGCCGAGTTCGCTGAGCCCGAACACGATCGCGGCCGCCCCGAGGGGCAGCAGCGCCAGGCCGACGACGTCGAGCGGCCCCGCCTCACCGGAGTCGGTTTGCGGCAGCATGCGCCAGCCAAGCGCGAGCGCGACGATGCCGATCGGCACGTTGACGAAGAAGATCCACGACCAGTGCAGGTTCTGCAGGATCACGCCACCGATCACCGGCCCGAGGATCGGCGCGATCATCGCCGGCATCGAGACGACGCTCATCACCCGGCCCATCCGCCGGGGACCGGCGACCTGCGCCATGATCAGCTGCGCGAGCGGCATGATCATGCCGCCGCCCACGCCCTGGAGCACCCTGAACACGACCAGCGCGGTGAGCGTGCTCGACAGCCCGCAGGCGGCGGAGCCGACGGTGAACAGCGCGAGCGAGACGAGGTACACACGCTTGGCTCCGAAGCGCCGCGCGGCCCAGCCCGTGACCGGGATCACGGCGCCGAGCGCCAGCAGATAGCCGGTGACCACCCACTGCACCTGCGCGATCGTGCTGTGCAGTTCCTTGCTGAGCGTGGCCAGCGCGACGTTGACGATCGTCGTGTCGAGGATCGACATGATCATCCCCACGATCACCACGCCGGAGATAACCCACACGTGCCGCTCGATCTTCAGCGACTGCTCTGGGTGCACTTCGGCTTGGGCTTGAGCGGAGGGTGAAGCCATTCGGTACCTAAATATTAGGAACCAAACCTTTTTCTTCAACCCCCAGTGGCAAGTATTTTATTCAGCCCGTAGCGGGCCGAGGACCAAGCGAGACAAGGACGCAGTGAGCGAAGTGTGCTCTGCACACGAGCGATCGAGGACGCAGTATCGCGCCGGGGGCACCGCCGGCGAAGCCGGTGGTCGGTCCGCTACCAGCGGTAGTGGGCGAAGGCCTTGTTGGCCTGCGCCATGCGGTAGATGTCGTCCTTGCGCTTGTACGCTCCGCCCTGCTGGGACTGGGCGTCCATCAGCTCGTTGGCCAGGCGCTGGGCCATCGTCTTCTCACGCCGTTGCCTGGCGAACTCCACCAGCCAGCGCACGGCGAGCGTGCGGGCGCGGCGCACGGGCACCTCGACGGGCACCTGGTAGGTGGCACCGCCGACCCTTCGCGAGCGGACCTCGAGCGTCGGCGTGAGCGCCTTGATGGCATTGTCGAGCGTCTCGATCGGGTCTTTCTCGCTGCGCTCGCCGAGCATCGCCAGCGCGTCGTAGACGATCCGCTCGGCGGTTGACTTCTTGCCGTCGAGCATCACCTTGTTGATGACCTGCTGGACGAGCTTGGAGCGGTGGATGGGGTCCGCCTCGACCGGGCGGATCTGAGCGGCTGCGCGGCGCGGCATCTCTATTTCTTCTTCACGCCGTACTGTGAGCGCGCCTTTTTGCGATCGCTCACGCCGGCGGCGTCCAGCGTGCCGCGGACGACCTTGTAGCGCACGCCGGGCAGATCCTTGACGCGACCGCCGCGCACCAGCACCACCGAGTGCTCCTGGAGGTTGTGCCCCTCGCCGGGAATGTAGGCGGTGACCTCAATCGAGCCGGAGATGCGCACACGCGCAACCTTGCGCAGCGCCGAGTTAGGCTTCTTCGGAGTGGTGGTGTACACGCGCGTGCACACCCCCCGTCGCTGCGGCGCGGCCACCTTCTTCTTGCGGCCCTTGCCGGACTTCAGACCGGGGGTGGCGATCTTCTTCTTGGGGGTCACACGCCCCTTGCGCACGAGCTGCGAGGTGGTTGGCATCCCGCGGGATGCTAGCAGCGCCGCGCGCCTGCGACGGTTGGCGGAACTCGACCACGGACGCTGTCTGCGCCCGGGGCCAGCCAGCGAGCCCTCAGCTGACGGCGCGACGCTAGCTGACAGCTGCGTGCGCCATGCGGGCGGAGCGCACGGGCGCGGGCATCAGCGCGGCGGCGACGATCACGAGCATGAACGCGAGCGCCTGGAGCAGCACGCCGAACGGCCCGGCGGCCACGGGATCTCCGAACACGACGATCCCGCCGGCGATACCGGCGATGTTGGCGGCGGTGCCGGTGACCGCGATCACGGGCACGGCCTGGCCCTCTTGCAGGCCTCGGGCTGACGCGAAGAAGGCGACGATCGAAGCGAGCACGGCAACCACCAGCCAGGGGCTCAGCAGTACTCCAAGCGCGCCGTGGGCGCCGACGATGCCGGTGAGCGCCTTGATGGCGGTGTCGGAGACGCCGAACAGGATCCCGGCGGCGGCGCCGAGCATGATCCCGTGGTGCTGGGCTGCGCCGCCGATCCTCGGGCCCATGATCAGCAGGCCGCCGATGCCGAACAGGCTGGCCTCGAACGAGGTCATGACGGCCGGCGAGAAGTGCGAGTGTGCGCCGTGCATCGCCGGCAGGGTCACGCCCAGCAGCACCAGCCCGGCGGCGGTCAGGAACAGGCCGAGCCACTGGCGGCGACCGACCTGGAAGCCGAACAGCCTGTCGGCCATCACGGCGATGAACACCACGCCGGCCGCGAGCGAGACCTGAATCACCGACATCGGCGCCATCGCCAGCGCCGCCACGTGCAGGCCCCAGCTGGCGGTGGCGGTGATCATCCCCAGCGTGAACCACTTGGAGGAGTACAGCGCCTTGGTCGAGCGCAGTGGGTGCATGACCTGCACCTTCGGCACCGAGTTGGCGCCCTTGAACTTGTAGAAGAAGCCGAGGTTTGCGACGAACGCGCAAGCGAGGGCGAGGAGTATGCCGAGATCCAAGGTCATGATGGGGGAGGAGCGGACGGGGTGATCCATCGGCTGCCGTCGGTGGTTGCTTTACTGGCTGGCAGCGACGTAGGCGGATCTACCGTCTCGGGCAGACTACCCGTCCGGACCTGTGCGCGAGCTAAAGACCGTTGAGGCGTGACCGGCGAGCGCAAAAGGCCGCTGCTGATGGTCGACATCGATGGCGTCATCTCGCTGTTTGGAGGGCGGCGGCTCGGGGCTGGCTGGCAGCAACAGGGCGCGCCAGCCGAGGACCAGCCGATCGTCGGCTCCTTGCACTCGATCGACGGCACGCTGCACTACCTTTCGTCCACCGCCGCCGGTCACCTGCTCGCGCTTGTGTCTGTCTTCGATCTGGTGTGGGCGAGCGGCTGGGAGGAGCGCGCGAACGAGCATCTCCCCCACCTGCTGGGCCTGCCCGCCGAGCTGCCGTTCCTTCGCTTCTCGCGCGCGGTCGGCCGCTCTCACGCCCACTGGAAGCTGGAGGCGATCGACGCGTACGCAGGCGAGCGTCCGCTGGCGTGGGTCGACGACGCGCTCGATGACGCCTGCCGCGAGTGGGCGCGGACGCGGACGGCGCCGACGCTGCTCGTCCAGACCGAGCCCGAGCGCGGCCTGACCGAGCGCGAGGCTGCCCGCCTGGAGCGGTGGGGGCGGACGCAGCCGCGCTAGCGGATCTGGCTATGCGTCGCCGAGGTCCTCCTCGGGTAGCTCGAGCTCGGCCAGCTCCTCGGCGAAGCCGGGGTCCGCGCTGCCCGCGCCGATCTTCTCCAGCGACGCGAGGTCGGCGTCGAAGTCCTGGCCGTAGCCACCGCCGAGACCGTCGCCGACGAGGCCGAGTTCCGCGGCGATCTCGTCCTGGTCGAGCAGGCCGACGTCGTCGATCGCTCGCGGCAGCGGCTCCGCGGGCTCGATCTCGATGCGCCGGTAGCGCTTGAGCCCTGTCGCAGCCGGGATCAGCTTGCCGATGATGACGTTCTCCTTGAGCCCGTTCAGGCGGTCGATCTTGCCTTCCAGCGCGGCGTCGGTGAGGACCTTGGTCGTCTCCTGGAAGGACGCCGCCGACAGGAACGAGTCGGTGTTCAGCGACGCCTTGGTGATTCCCAGGATGATGTCCTCGAACTGCGCGGCCTCACCGCCGGCCTGGTCGACAGCCTCGTTGGCCTTGGCGAATTCGAAGCGGTCGACGAACTGGCCGGGCAGGTAGTCGGTGTCGCCCTTCTGGTCGACGCGCACCTTTTTGAGCATCTGGCGGACGATCAACTCGATGTGCTTGTCGTTGATGTCCACGCCCTGGGACTTGTAGACCTCCTGGACCTCGTTGACCAGGTACTGCTCGGTCTCCGTCCGTCCGCGAATCGCGAGCAGCTCGTGCGGGTACACGGACCCCTCGTTGAGCTGCTTGCCGGCCTTGATCTTCTCGCCGTCGGCCACGAACAGGCGGGTGCGCCGCGGGAAGGCGTGGCGGTGCTCGTCGCCGGCGGCGTCGGTGATGACGACGGTGAGCGCCTTGTCGGTCTCCTCGATCGTGACCGCCCCGTCCTGCTCGGCGATCTTCGCGAGGCCCTTCGGCCGGCGCGCCTCGAACAGCTCGACCACGCGCGGCAGGCCGTGCGTGATGTCGGCGCCGGCGACACCGCCGGTGTGGAACGTGCGCATCGTCAGCTGCGTTCCGGGCTCACCGATCGACTGGGCGGCGACGATGCCGACCGCGTCGCCGATCTGCGCGAGCGCGCCGGTTGCCATCGCGCGCCCGTAGCAGGCCTGGCACACGCCGCTGGGCGCCTCGCACTTGAGCACCGAGCGCACGGGGACCGTGACCTCGACGCCCTTGTCGTGGTCATCGGCGAACGCGGCCACGATCTCGGCCATCTCGGCGCGGCCGATTTCGAGGCCCTGCTCGGCGAGCATGCGCCCGCGCTTGGTGGTGATGTCGCGCGCGGCGATGCGCCCGACGAGCACGTCGTTGGGATCCCCGCCCGCCTTGAACACGCCCATCTCGATGTAGTCCTCGGTGCCGCAGTCGGCCTCGCGGATGATCACATCCTGGGCGACGTCGACCAGGCGGCGGGTCAGGTAGCCGGAGTCGGCGGTGCGTAGCGCGGTGTCGGCGAGGCCCTTTCGCGCGCCGTGCGTGGAGATGAAGTACTCGAGCACCGACAGCCCCTCCATGAAGTTGGCCTTGATCGGACGCTCGATGATTTCGCCCTTCGGGTTGGCCATCAGGCCACGCATGCCGGCGAGCTGGCGGATCTGCTTGAACGAGCCGCGTGCGCCGGAGTTGGCCATCATGAAGATCGGGTTGAGCGTGTCGAGGTTTGCGATCATCGCCTCGGCGACCTCGTCGGTGGCGGCGTTCCACTGCTCGACGACCGCCTCGTGGCGCTCCTCCTGGGTGATCAGCCCATCGTCGTACTGGCTGGTGATGTCGCCGACCAGCTTGTCGAACTTGTCGAGGATCTCCTGCTTCTCGGGCGGCACGACCACGTCGTTCTTGGAGATCGTGATGCCGGCCTGGGTGGCGTACTTGAAGCCGAGGTCCTTGAACGCGTCGAGCACCAGTGAAATGGTCGTTGCGCCGTAGGACTGCACGAGCAGGTCGATCAGCCGCGTGGTGTCGCGCTTCTTCATCGACTGGTTGACGAACACGTACTTGGAGGCGTCGAACTCCTCGCCCAGCGCCTCCGCCAAGGCGCGCTCGATGCGGTCGTTGTAGATGATCCGCCCGATCGTCGTGAGCACGTGGCCGCCCTCGCGCCCGTAGGGGCGGAACTCGGCCAGGTCGTGCAGCTTGACCACGCCCGCCTCGTATGACAGTTCCGCCTCCTGGGCGGTGCGGAACACGTGCGGCCGCGGGTCGTGGGTCGCGCGGTCGATCTTCGCGAGGTCCTCCGCCTCGGGCCCGTACGTCAGGTAGTAGGCGCCGAGGATCATGTCCTGCGTGGGCGTCGCCAGCGGCGCGCCGTGCGCGGGGGACAGGATGTTGTTCGACGACAGCATCAGGATCCGCGCCTCGGCCTGTGCCTCCGCCGACAGCGGCAGGTGCACGGCCATCTGGTCGCCGTCGAAGTCGGCGTTGAAGGCGTGGCAGACGAGCGGGTGCACCTGGATCGCCTTGCCCTCCACGAGCATCGGCTCGAACGCCTGGATGCCCAGGCGGTGCAGGGTTGGCGCGCGGTTGAGCAGCACGGGGTGCTCGTGGATGACCTCCTCGAGCACGTCCCAGACCTCGGCGATCATCGAGTCGACCATCTTCTTGGCGGCCTTGATGTTCTGCGCGGACTTGCGCTCGACCAGGCGCGCCATGATGAACGGCTTGAACAGCTCGAGCGCCATGATCTTGGGCAGCCCGCACTGGTGCAGCTTGAGGTAGGGGCCGGCGACGATCACCGAGCGCCCGGAGTAGTCCACGCGCTTGCCCAGCAGGTTCTGACGGAAGCGGCCCTGCTTGCCCTTGAGCATGTCCGACAGGCTCTTCAGCGGGCGGTTGCCCGGCCCGGTGACCGGACGCCCGCGGCGGCCGTTGTCGAACAGCGCGTCGACAGCCTCCTGGAGCATGCGCTTCTCGTTGTTGACGATGATCTCCGGTGCGCCGAGGTCGAGCAGCCGCTTGAGGCGGTTGTTGCGGTTGATCACGCGGCGATACAGGTCGTTGAGGTCGGACGTGGCGAAGCGCCCGCCGTCGAGCTGGACCATCGGGCGCAGCTCCGGCGGGATCACGGGCACGGCGTCCAGCACCATCATCTCGGGCTTGTTGCCCGACTGGATGAATGCGGAGACGACCTTCAGGCGCTTGACCGCGCGCGCCTGCTTCTGGCCTTTGCCGGTCTTCACCTGGTCCTCGAGCTCGATGCGTTCTGCCTCCAGGTCGACCTGCTGGAGCAGGTCGCGGATCGCTTCCGCGCCCATCCCGCCGCGGAAGTACTCACCGAAGCCGTAGGGCGAGCCGAAGCGCTCCTTGAGCTCACGGAAGGTGGTCTCGTCGTGCTCGATCTGCTTGGGCTCCATCGTCTTGAACAGCTCCCACACCTGGCGCATGCGCTCGGCTGCGTCCTCGATGTAGGCCTCGGTGTCGGCGACGTCGGCGTCGAACGCCTTGGTCAGCTCCTTGACGAGCTTCTCGCGATCCTCGTCTGAGAGTTTGGAGAGGTTGATGTCGAGCGAGTCCGCCCACAGGTGGTCTTCGTCGTTGAAGTTGGTCTGTTTGCCGGACTGGAGGTACTTCTCGCGGCGCGCCTGGGACTCGCGCAGTTCGAGCACGCGCTCCTCGCGCTCTGCGGCATAGCCGTCGAGGACCTTGTTGACCTCCTTCTCGAGCGAGTCAACGTCCTTGGCGCGCGCCTCCTCGTCCACCCACGTGATGATCGAGGCGGCGAAGTACAGGACCTTCTCGAGTTCCTTGGGCGCCATGTCCAGCAGGTAGCCGATGCGGCTGGGCACGCCCTTGAAGAACCAGATGTGGCTGACGGGTGCGGCCAGGTCGACGTGGCCCATGCGCTCGCGGCGGACCTTCGAGCGCGTGACCTCCACGCCGCAGCGCTCGCACACGATGCCCTTGTAGCGCACGCGCTTGTACTTGCCGCAGTAGCACTCCCAGTCCTTCGTCGGTCCAAAGATGCGCTCGCAGAACAGGCCGTCCTTCTCGGGCTTGAGCGTGCGGTAGTTGATCGTCTCGGGCTTGGTGACCTCCCCGGAGCTCCAGCTGCGGATCTGCTTGGAGGAGGCGAGGCTGATCTCGATCGCGTCGAAGTTGTTTATGTCAATCACTGTGGCGGCCCTTCTGGCTGTGGGTGGCAATGCTGTGGCTGCTGCTGGTGCTGCTGTGGCTGCTGGTGGCGAGAGCGATCGCCGCGGGCGTGACGCCCGAGGCCCTCGCTGGCGGATGCTGCTGGCGGCTACTCAACGGGCTCCTCGCTGGCGAGGCTCTCGAGGTCGATGTCCTCGGCGTCGACATCGATCAGCTCCTCGACGGCGAGCACCTCGTCCCCGCCCTGCTCCTCGGCTGCCTCCTCGGCCTCCGCGCTCGGGGCGTCGCCGTCGGTCGCTCCCTCGGGCTGCTCCTCGGCGGCGTCGTCGGTCAGCGCGCGCACGCCTGAGAGGTCGATGCCGAGCTCCTCGGCGGCGCGCAGCAGGTCGTCGTCCTCGTCGCGCATCTCCGCGCGCTGACCCTCCTCGGAGACGACGTTGACGTCGAGCGCCAGCGACTGCATCTCCTTGAGCAGAACCTTGAAGGACTCGGGGATCGAAGGCTCCGCGATGTTCTCGCCCTTGACGATCGCCTCGTAGGCCTTCACGCGCCCGACGGTGTCGTCGGACTTGATCGTGAGCATCTCCTGCGAGCGTGTAGGCGGCGCCGAACGCCTCCAGCGCCCACACCTCCATCTCGCCGAAGCGCTGGCCGCCGAACTGCGCCTTGCCGCCCAGCGGCTGCTGGGTGACGAGCGAGTACGGGCCGGTCGAGCGAGCGTGGATCTTGTCGTCGACGAGGTGCAGGAGCTTCAGGATGTACATGTATCCCACCGTCACCTGTTCCTCGAACGGCTCGCCTGTGCGCCCGTTGAACAGCGTCATCTTCCCGGATGCCTGCTCGCCGAGGCGGCGGGACTTGTCGATGTCCATGCGGATGCGCCCGGTGTGGGCGTCCTGCCACTTGACGAGCGCGTTGTCCACGTCGGCGACGGTCGCGCCATCGAACACGGGCGTCGACACGTACACGCGGCGCGGGCCGGCACCCGCGTCGGCTTCCTTGTAGGCCTCGGTGCCGTCGTCATACCAGCCCTGCGCGGCGGCCCACCCGAGGTGGGTCTCGAGGATCTGGCCGACGTTCATGCGCGAGGGCACGCCCAGCGGGTTGAGGATCACGTCGACGGGCGTGCCGTCCTCCAGGAACGGCATGTCCTGCTCCTCGACGATCTTGGAGATGACGCCCTTGTTGCCGTGGCGTCCCGCGAGCTTGTCGCCCTCGGAGATCTTGCGCTTCTTGGCCACGAACACGCGCACGAGGTCGTTGACCCCCGGCGGCAGGTCGTCGCCGGCGTCGCGGCTGAACGTCTTGACGTCGATCACCACGCCGCCCTCGCCGTGCGGCACCTTCAGAGAGGTGTCGCGCACCTCGCGCGCCTTCTCCTTGAAGATCGCGCGGATCAGCTTCTCCTCGGCGGTCAGCTCGGTCTCGCCCTTGGGCGTGACCTTGCCGACGAGCAGGTCGCCTGAGATCACCTCGGCGCCGACACGGACGATGCCGCGGTCGTCGAGGTTGCGCAGCGACTCCTCGGAGCGGTTGGGGATGTCGCGGGTGATCTCCTCCTCGCCGAGCTTGGTCGTGCGGGCGTCGATCTCGTACTCCTCGATGTGGATCGAGGTCAGCTCGTCGTCCTGCACGAGGCGCTTGGAGAGGATGATCGCGTCCTCGAAGTTGTAGCCCTCCCAGGACATGAACGCGACCATCAGGTTCTTTCCGAGCGCCATTTCGCCCTTGTCGGTGGAGGAGCCATCAGCGAGCACGTCACCCTCCTTGACCGCCTGGCCGGTGCGGACGAGGGGCTTCTGGTGGATCAGCGTGCCCTGGTTGGAGCGCATGTACTTCTGAAGCTCGTACTCGTCCTTGGAGCCGTCGTTGGGGACGACCACGATTTCGTTGGCGTCGATGTAGTCGACCGTGCCGGCTGAGCGGGCGAGCAGCACGTCGCCGGTGTCCAGCGCCGCGCGACGCTCCATGCCGGTGCCCACGAGCGGCGCGTCCGCCTTCAGCAGCGGCACCGCCTGGGCCTGCATGTTGGAGCCCATCAGCGCGCGGTTGGCGTCGTCGTGCTCGAGGAACGGGATCATGGCGGTGGTGATCGACCAGATCTGCTCGGGCGAGACGTCGATCAGGTCGACGTCCTTGGGCCCGACGGTCACGTACAGCCCGGCCTGCGTGCGGCACAGGATTTCGGTGCCCTTGAGCTTGCCCGTCTTGTCGTCCACAGGCGTGTTCGCCTGCGCGATCAGCAGCTCCTCTTCCTGGGTGGCGTCGAGGTGACGGACCTCGTCGCTGACGACGCCGTCCTTGACGACGCGGTAGGGCGTGGTGACGAAGCCGTACTCGGACACCTCTGCGAACGAGGACAGCGAGCCGATCAAGCCGATGTTCGGCCCCTCGGGGGTCTCGATCGGGCACATGCGCCCGTAGTGGGTTGGGTGCACGTCGCGCACCTCGATCGGCGCGCGCTCGCGCGTGAGGCCGCCGGCGCCGAGCGCGGACAGGCGGCGTCGGTGCCTGAGCCCTGCGAGCGAGTTGGTCTGGTCCATGAACTGGCTGAGCTGCGAGGAGCCGAAGAACTCCTTCAGCGCGGCCACCACGGGGCGGATGTTGATGATCGTCTGAGGCGTGATCGTGTCGGCGTCCTCGGTGGTGAGGCGCTCGCGCACGACCCGCTCCATGCGGTAGAGGCCGATGCGGAAGGCCTCCTGGATCAGCTCGCCGACGGTGCGCAGGCGGCGATTGCCGAAGTGCTCGTACTCGTCGAGGTGCTCGGCGACGGGCTCGCGCGGCATGCTCATCGCCTCGGCGGCGTAGTCCTTGATCTCGACCTCTCCGTCCTCGGGGATGCCGAGGATCTTGGGCAGCGAGACGAGCTCGCGCACGAGCGCCAGGATGTCGTCGTGGGTGAGCGTGCGCGTGTCGATGTCCACGTCCAGACCCAGCCGCGAGTTCAGCTTGTAGCGGCCGACGCGCGTGAGGTCGTAGCGCTTGGGGTCGAAGAACAGCTGGTTGAGCAGCGCCTTCGCGTTGTCGACGCTCGGCGGCTCGCCCGGACGCTGCTTCTTGAACAGCTCGATCAGCGCGCCCTCTTCCGTGCGCGTGGCCTCGGTGTCGGACTCGATCGTGTTGCGGATGTACAGCGAGTCCTCGAACAGGCGCAGGATCTCCTCGTCAGAGGCGTAGCCCATCGCGCGCAGCAGCACCGTCACCGGCAGCTTGCGCTTGCGGTCGATGCGCACGTAGACCTTGCCCTTCTTGTCGATCTCCAGCTCCAGCCACGACCCGCGCGCGGGCATCAGGTTGGCGATGAACACCTGCTTCTCGCGGTCCTTCGGCTCCATCAGGTACGCGCCCGGGGAGCGCACGAGCTGCGTCACCACGACGCGCTCGGTGCCGTTGATCACGAACGTTCCGCGCTCGGTCATCCACGGGAAGTCGCCCATGAACACGGACTGCTCGCGGATCTCACCCGTCTCGCGGTTGATGAACGCGACCGTGACGGTCAGCGGTCGCGCGAACGTCAGGTCCTTCTCGCGGCACTGGTCGAGCGAAGCGACGGGCTCGTCGAAGGTGAACTCGCCGAACTGCACGGCGAGGTTGCCCGTGTAGTCCTCGATCGGGGAGATGTCGTCGATCGTCTCGCGCAGACCGCCCTTCTCGGGATCGGTCAGCCAGGCGAACGAACGGCGCTGGATGTCAATGAGGTTTGGGACGTCAACTGTCTTTTGCAGGCGCGCGAAGCTTCTGCGCGTCCGGAGAGCATCTGCAGCAGCCAAGAAATGACTCCTTCGGAGGGCGATACACGGGCAGAGGAGGGCGCCGAAGCGCGACCAAGCAAGATAGCACAGACCATCGGCACCCTGAAGGGCCGCCGGTGCTCACGGACCCCGCCTCGGCGCTCGCGTATGTGGCGCGATACCTGTGCAGGCGGCTGCGACTATCGACCAGCGCCGCAGACTCTACCGGAAAATGGGC
>CAWJSW010000013.1:0-103287 GCA_963845635.1 uncultured Solirubrobacteraceae bacterium | reverse complement strand
CTGGACGGCTGATTCTATTGGGCTTGCGTGGTGTCGGCGGCGTCGGCAGAGCTCGCTCGGCGCCGCTGCTGCCCATTGCTGCCCATTCACGGCTGCCATCCGGGTAGGTTGGCAGCCTATGGACATGTACTCGCCAGCCGCCGGCCGGCTTCGATGGACGCCGTAGATATAGCCGTCTTCTACGTCGGCTATGTGGAAGCCTGCTCGCGGTTCCAAGGTGGCGGCGAGCCTATCCAAGCGCGGTTTGAGCGTGCTCTCCGTTCGGGATCTCCCGAGTGGTTCCTAGCCGGGCCGTCGATAGTCGAGACGGGGCCAGCAGCCACGATGGACTCGTTCATCCCGCTTTTTGAGACGCTCAATTGGGCGACCTCGCTAGAGCAGTACATCCGCGCGAGATGGCCGTCGGAGCTATCGGGCTCCGAACGCTGGTACGACGCGATCCCTTACGGGCAGACCGTCAGGTCGGTCCAGTTCGCCCGCAATTGCGTCCATCATGATTGGGCGCAAGCGCTTACGCTGAGCGATGGAGACGTCGACCTTCCGGCCCGCGTGGCGTCCTGGCTATGGATATGGCGCGCAGAGCTACCCGCCGGCAAGAAGGACGTAGTCGGCGAGAAGCTCTATCGAGAGGAGTTGGCCGGTGAGCCGGTCATCGGCGCCTTGGGTCGCCTGCTGGCGGTCTTTGGCAAGGCGATGCGTGAGCTGCACGATCACGGTCGTGTGCAAAGCAACCTGCTGACTGAATTGTTGCCAACGATCGACACGTTCGATCCGGCTGAGTTCTCGCGCAACGCCGTGGCGAGCGACTCGTAGTCGCCGCGCCCTGGAGGATGTCCGGATCGTCGTGGAACTTTGAGAGCGGCCTCCGGGGTTTGACGGTCAGACAGTAACGGTTTGTGGTGTCTCGGCGTGAACGGCGGCGGCGGGGATTGGAAGGGCGGCTCGTGCTGTGTGGCGTTCGATCGCGGCCACGAGCTTGGCGAGATCGCGGTAGCCGATGATCCGCCGGAACTGCTGCTCGGCGACGAGCATCCCGGCGGCGGTCCAGCGCTTGCGCATATCGCCGTCCTGCCAGCGCTTCACGTTTCGCTGAGTGCGGCGGACGATCTCGATCATGCTCTCGCACGGGTTCGTCGAGCACAGCGTCTTTGCGAGTCCCCCTGTGATTGCGAGCCGCATCAGCGTCAGCGTCTCGGGCATCCCCTCCCGCAGCGAGGCGGCGGCGTCGGGCCAGGTGCGGTCGAGCTCTGAAGCCAGGAGTTCAAGGCGTTGCTCGGCGAGATCGGCGTCCTTGAGCGCCCACGCGCCGCGGATCTTCGCCAGGACGGCGGGACGATCGCGTTCGGGCAGCAGATCGCACACATTTCTCTCCTTGTGACGGTGACACCGATGCACCAGCGCGCGCTCGCCGAACACGTCCTTGATCGCCCTGCGGATCGCCTTGCCGCCATCGATGACGAACAGGATCGCCTGCTCGGGGTCCAGGCCGCGGTCGACAAGATCGGCCAGGAGCGTCCGGGCGAGCGTGGCGTTCTCGGTCGACCCCTCCCACAGCCCAAGCGGGATCTTCACGCCCTCGGTCGAGATTCCGAGCGCGACGATGTGCGTGCGCCCGGCGATCTCAAGACCGTCGAGCATCATGACCGCCACGCGCATGTCCTCCAGCCGCCGGCCCATCAGCTCGCCGAGCGCGGTCCGGGTGCGCTCGATGAACATCTCCGACACCGACGTCTTCGAGGTCGCCGTCGAGGATCGCTGCACCTCCTCGCCGACGGGCTCCCCAACACCGGCGAACTTGCGCGAGGAGACACCGGCAAGCATCCGGTCCATCACCGCCCGGGTCAACGGGTCGCGGTCGGCGAAGTGCTCGTACGTGGTGACCGGCAGCTCCCGCTCGTCATCGGCCGTGCGCATCCGCGGCCGGCTGACTTGCACACGTCGTCCACCCAAGGTCATCGACCCGTCCTCGTGGCCGTGACGCTTCGCCGTCCGGTCGGGATCGTGCTTGCCCTTCGGGCCCACGACCTCGGCGACCTCGAGCTCCATCAGCTCATGCACAACACCGAGCCCGACACCGACGCTCAGCGCGAGCAATCCCTCCCTCGCTGCCCCCACAAGCTCACCGAGCGCCTCCTGGATCTCCGGTGGCAGCGAACTCTCGACAGCCTCGACAGCCATCACGACCTGCGGCGCAGATACCTTCTTCATGGCGGTTCCTCCTGTCCTCGCGGACTTGGTTGGCGCCTGTCACGCTCGCAACACGAGCGGACGAGGCGGGAGGACCGCCATTCAAAGTTCTACGAGGTCACGGACAACCTCGCGCCCTGGGCTGGCGCCGTCAGGAGCACGGGCCGCCGTCGGCTAGTCGAACCAACCCCTCGCTTCAATCGGAGCAGAATGCGCGAGCACCCGCGCGCGACATCAGTTGCTATCGCTGTCGGGCGCCGTGTTGGGCCCGGGAGGCACCTGGGGTGGCGGCGCGACAGCTCGGATGGTTCGACCTGGGCCTTCTAGGAACATCCGATCAGGAGATGGCGAGAGACTGGCAGGGATCGCCGCAGCTAGCTCCCCGGCCTCAGCAATTCCGCCTTCTGTGGCGAGGTACTGGAGGGATCACGCGGAATGTCTCCCGCAAGCCGTGAAGTGCCTCGGCATACTCTGGCCGAAGCGGGGCCCCGATTCGCGGATCGGGGGTGAGCCGAAGGTAATGGTTGCAACCATCGCGCAGAGCAGCCAGAAGTCGCGTGGCCTCCGAGCGTGACGCCAGCCGCGTCATGGAGTCGGTGATCCAGCCGCGTATGTCCAAGAGGGACTGGTTAGTAAACGCCTCATACTCTGCCTCGCATATCTCGGAAAGCACACGGCGCTCGCTGAGGCGAACTACGAGCTGCCTGACGACATCCTTCTCGTCCTCGCCGGTATTCCAGGACATGCCGCCCCCGATTACGGGGATCGAGAACCCGCCGACAGAGTGCGTTCCCCGGTGCCACTTCACGACCGACAACCTTCTGGGTGAGGATCGACTGACGTCGCTGCGTCGGCTGGCGCGCGGGGCATACGATTTAGGTCCGTGGCCCCTCTGGATCAACAGGCTCTCACAACGTGGATTGACGCCCAGCTTCGCGAGGAGGAAGCAGCGCGGGCGGTGATGCGAACGGACCGGGGCGTTCCGCATCCGAGTGATCCGCTCGGGGGTGGCCGCAGGAATGTGTACGCGCTGACTCTTCGGCGGATGCGGCTCGGCGATCTGCCGGAGATCGACGATGTCGAGAACCTGGCGCGCGAGTTTTCCGAGCTGCCGGGCTTCCGGGGTGGTGGAAGCCAGTTCCGACAAGGCCAAGACGAAGCGCTCGCCGCGATAAGCATGAAGGCGATCCAGCTAATGGAGTAGAGCAACGGGCGCCATGACGACTGAAACGGGCTTGATGGACCGGCTGGAGGCGACGATACGCGAGCGCATTCTGGCTCACGTGCCCGATCGGTCCGGGCGGCTCGCGTCTATGGAGCTTCGCGACTTGCTGTCGGAGTATGGGACTTGGCGCTCGCGTCTCATATCGCCGGTACCACGGCGGTGCCATTTGTCATCCGAGCTGTTGGCTGATCGAAGGGCTGCGAGGCAAAAGGCCGATCTTGATGCGCTGGTCTCGAAGATCGAGGCGGGCACGGATTTGGGACCGCATCTGAGTGATCGTGTCTGGGCGGGTCACGATGCCGAGGCTCCTGCACTGGCCGCCCGCGAAGACAGAGATCTCTTGTTGGCTGATTGGGGTGTGCACCACCTGCACCTCACGCCGGGCAATGGGGATGATCTTGTGTTCGCGGTATTCAGGCCCGAGGATGCGTATCTCATCGGGCTCTACAGGCATCGCGACTGGGCACGCAGAAGCATCTTGGAGAAGCTGATACGTAACTGGCCAGATGCTGGCCTCGTGATCAGGCTCAACGGAGTCATCGGCCTAACGAACGACTGGACTGATCGCGAGCGTAAGCAGTTGCGGGAGGCGGGCATCGCGGGGCCCATGATCGAGTGCGACGGGGCCGTTTGGGCCGCAGCGTCCTTGGGTCTTACGCTCGACGGTACACCCATGCGGGTTGCGCAGACCGTCATGGGTGTGAGTTGGACCCTGAATGACTGGCGTGGAAATCTCACGGCCCGGCTCGCGGAGGCCGAGCGCGTCGTCAACGAGCAGCTGGGGCGCACCGCCGTTGGAGATTGGGAGCCTACGATCCACGGCAACACCGCGGGCATCATGCGTGACGGCTGTTTCGTCGCAATCTGCGAGCTGCCATGAGCGACTTCGCCGGGCGCGTGCCCGCTGGTACAGGGCTGAGGCGGATCAGACGACGACTTGATCGTTGCTCATCAGCGCCGTGCGGCCCTCTACGAGGGCCTTCAACTGCTCCGGCTCGCCGTCCCGACGGTCCATCTGCCGGGCGTAGATCGCCAGCGTGAGGTTCGGCGTCGTGTGGCCCATCTGCGCCATGACGTACGGCGGCGTCTCGCCGATGGCGAACAGCAGCGAGGCGAACGTCCGGCGCAGCGAGTGCGGCGTCAGACCGTCGGGGAGAGGCTCCAAGCCATCCACGGCGAGCTGCGTGTTTGCGTGCTTGACCGCCTTGTCGAGCACGCGCCGTCGGATGTTGGTCGCGCCGAGCCGATGGCCGGTCGTCGTGCAGAACACGAGCGCGTCGGATGTGGGATCGATGCGCGCCCGGTAGTCACACAGCTCGTCGCTGAGCACCGGCAGGATGTTCACGACCCTGACGCCGGCGTCGGTCTTGGCGGCGCGCACGGTGATCGTGCCGCGCACGAGGTCCACGTCACGCCAGCACAGCGCCTGCGCCTCGCCGAGCCGCAGGCCGGCGAATGTCAGCGTGGTAAGCAGCGCGCGTCGCTGACCTCGACAGACCCTGGCCTTGTCGTCGAGCTTGCCGGCGCCGTCGAGTAGAGCTGCGATGTGGTCGGCACGGTCGAGCCAAGAGCGTCGAGGGGCAACCGCTGGCAGCCGTCGGCGACGGCCACGCGCGGGGTTGCGGTCGATCAGCTCGTACTCCACGGCCGTCTCAAGGATCGCCGCGAGCGTCGTGAGCGTCTTGTTGATCGACGTGGCACCGAGCTTGCCCTCGCGCACCTTCGCCAGCCGGTAGCGGTCCACGTCCTCGACGGTGATCTGATCCAGACGCCGCGAGGCGAACGCGGGCAGCAGATGGCTCGACAGCCGCCATTGCAAGTCGTCCCGTCCCGCGGCGCTGAGCCCACTCCCTCGCCGCCCGCCCTCCAGCGTTTGACGCTCGAACCACTCCGAGGCGAACACGTGGAAAGTCGGCACCTCACGCGGTGCCTCGACGACCTCCACGACCGCCGGGCGCCAGATGCCGCGTCGCACGTCGGCGAGGATGTTCTGTAGCTCCGTCTGCGCCTTGGCGCGCGTCCAGCCTTCTGCTGCTGTCCCGAGCGCGACGTACTCACGTCGGCCGTAGGCCCGGAAGCGCAGGCCGTACGTCGGGCTGCGCCTGCGCTTGTCCACGATCACCTGTCCGGTAGCTGGACGGGCCACTACGCCTCCCGTCCTTCGGCTCGGCATCGGCCCCACGCGTCGGGCGCATCCGGCCCGCGGTGCTGGTTGAGCTTCGCGCCGATCGCTTCGCCCGCGAACGCGAGCACTTCCACGCGCCGCATCAGCTCGCTGAACGGGATCTCCAGCGCACCGCAGAAGAGGAGCAGGCTGTCGTAGCTCGGATTGGCCTGCCCGCACACGAGCGCGTTGACCTGCCGCACGTCCCGACCTGCCCGCTGCGCGAACGTGGACTGGCTCATCTCGTGTTCGGCGATCACCTGCTCGACGACCTCGCCGAGCGCCGCGTGCGCGGGACTGCGCGGTTTGCGTTTCCGCTCGGGCGGCATCAGACCGCCGCCCATCGCGTCACGTTCGTGAGGCCGTGAACACCCGCCCCTTCGTCGCGCGTCGCGTCGTTCGGCTCGGCCCACTCGTAGAAGCAGTAGGTCGCGGATGCGGCGAGGAACAGCGCGTCGTACAACCGTTCGCGCGCGGCGAGCAGAGCGTCCGACGTGGGCCGGTGCGGCGTGAGGCCCGCGAGGCCGTCGAGCAGGTCCACGACCTCGCCGATCGCTGCGTGCGCCTGCTGCACGAAGCGATCGACTTCGACCTCCGCGCGGTCGTGCGCCTCGCGCCACTTCCGGTGCTGCGGCGACTCGGGCAGCTCGGGGATCTTGCCCGCGCGCTGCGCCCGCGCCAGGCGTCGCCGGCCGGCCGCAGTCAGCACGACGGTCGCGACGCCGTTCCGGCGCGACCGTTCCACCGACCCCGCCTCCACCAGCACGGCGACCTGCTCGCGGACACGACGCGCAGCGGCCGTCTGCTTGCGCACGCCGAGGTGGCCGTACAGCGTCGCCACCATGACGCCGCCCCGGTCGTGGTTGCTGTGCCGTTCGGCCCGATCGAGCGCGGCCAACACGAGCGGGTCGGGAACTACTTCGGTGCTGCTCATCGTCGGTTCCTCCTGTCGTCGGAGGCGCCGGAGGTTGCTTTGCAGCGTTCGCGCAGCGCTGGGGGTCCGGTAGCGTTGCCCGTGCGCCGTAGCTAATCCCTACGGGGCCACGCCCCCGGCTGTTTCCGCAGCGCGGGGGCACTTGTATGGTCTGTCGAGAGTACCGCACCTTAGCCTATCTGTAAAGGCCACAAAGATCGTCCAGCCCACCCACGACTCCGCCGGTGACTACCTGACCCTTGGTCGGGCTCTGCGTGCATTGCGTGATCGGGCAGGGCTTACGCAGGAGCAGCTCGCACGCCGTGTCGAGGTGGGCGCCACGTACGTCTCGCAGGTCGAGAACGGCCACAGAGGCGTCCGCTGGCACACGCTCCTGCACTTCCTGAGCGCGCTCGGCGCCGACCTTCACCAGCTCGCCGACGCGATAGCCGAGGTCGAGAAGGAGGATCGTGCGGCGACGTAGTAGCGTCGTCGTCACGAGCGCTCCCGGCTGGCGTCGATGGCCGTTGCAGGGCCTCGTATGGGCAGCAAGTCGGCGCTGCTGCCCAGACGCTGACGACGGCGACGTGACGAACCGCCCGTAGCCTCGGGTGCTCGCGGCGTCTGCGACTCCTTGCTTGTAGAACTGGCCAGCAACTCCCGGGCGATGTCCACGTCGAAACGCAGGCGCGGCTTTGATCCGGCCCCGAGCCGAATGCCGCCGAGTTCGGCTCGGTGGGTGTAGACCCACGAACGCTCGACGCCCAACTCGGCGGCGAGTGTCGCCGCATCTACAAGCCGACGCTCACGAGGGGAGTGGCGTTCGGCGCGAAGCAGCTCGACCACGCGCCGAGCGACGGCCTCCACCGATGCCACGTCAAGAGCGGGGCCGCTGGGCCTCGCCGAGCCGTATGGGGGTTGCGTCCGCCTGCGGTGAGTCATGGGTGTTAGTGACCCCCAAAGGCCGTGACCGGCCAACGAGTTGCCCACGAACGCTCCGGACTCCAATCCGCGGCGCCGCCCCCGCGGCTCCCCACAACCCGGCCCGATACGAGCTGTAGCCGCCTCCGCCACGCTCACGGCCAGTCGGCCAGCCCTCATCGGCCCCATGCCGCCGCGCCCACGAGCGCCATCGCTTCGCTCCACGACAGAACAGACCAGATGCACGAGGGTCGAGCGGGACCCTTAACTGGACCCAAACTCGTTGGCCGCTTCCGTGCCCTCGGGGTCTATATCCGTATGACAAACACGGGAGGCACCAACACGAACACCACCGGCCGGTACGCCCGGTGCGTTCCATGAGCCGCCGCCTGAAGATCACGCTGCCCGACGGGCTCGCGGCGCAGCTGGACAAGCTGGCGGCGAACACGGGCGATCCGGTCGCGCGCCTCGCAGGCCAGATGGTCCGCCATGGCATAGCCGAGGCCGCCGCCGGCGGACAGGTTCGCCCGCAGCGCGCCAGGTCTGCTCCAGCCATGCTCGACCGGTCCCACGACAAGGAGTCCGACCAGCGTGCGCCGTGGCTTGAGCCCTACGGCGGAGACCCGCAGTGGCGCTCCTGGATGTGGGGCGGGATCGTCGCGCTCCACGGCCGCTACCCCACGGCGCTCGCCGGCCTGAAGAACGGCTGGTGGAAGAGTGAGGCGCACGTGGAGACACTGTGCGCTCTGGTCGTATGGCGCCAGATGATCGACGACGCCTGTCGTGACCCGCGCGAAGAGCTGACCTTCCAAGTCAGCCTCGCCGACTATGGCCACACCCTCCGCCAGGAAGGCGGCAGCGTCACCGACGCTTGGAAGCCCGGCGCTCCGCCAGACGGGTGGGTCTATTGATCCTCGCCAGAGCCGGCCGTCTACGCGTGCGCCAGCTCGCGCATCTGGCGCACGGGATGGCGTCCCAGCCGGCTCGCGGTCGCGTAGGGCGCGGGGTGTCCGTGGACACGCTGTGTGACGTTGACGCCGACACGGCCGCGTAGTCGGTCAATCAGGCCTCTTGGCTGAGGGATCAACAGCAGCTCGTTCTCATCGCTGACGAGCACGGTGGCGCGACCCTCCGTGAGATTGCGCCAGAGCGCATCGTCGGCCCACTCCTGATCGCCAGGAATGAATGCAACCCGGTCCGGGTAGCCCAGATCATCGTCGCTGAGCGACGCAGCCATGAAAAGCTCATGTGTCTTGTCTACGGTGTTGCTCATCGGGTGTTCTCCCAGCTACGAACGATATCGCTCCAGCCGTCGATCAGCTTGACCTCGGCAGCGCTCATGGCCTCGTTGACCGGGCCGTGCCTGACGATCGGGTCTTGCTTCTCGGAGCCGACATAGCGGTGCTCATGGTGCTCCTCGGGCGCGTGGGCGTTGTCGAAGGTCCGCACCGTATGCAAAACGCCGTCACGCTCGACCAGCAGCACGATCGCGTACTCGACCGGATGAACGCTTGAACGCTGCACCACCACGAGCACATCGGGAGCGAGGAGCAGTTCTCGTATCCGATCCTTCGGCATGAGCCGGGTGATGTTAGGCCGCGCGCCAGAGGGACCGACAGCCCGCTAGGCGCAGATAGCCAGCGGCAGGATCTGCAACGCGGGGCCACTCACGGCGGGGCTCAGTGCCTGAACCGCAACGTCGCCGAGCATGATTTCCGGCTTCTCGTCTGACCCATCGGCCTCACCGGTCGCCTGATCGGATTCAGCCGGCTCCAGACCAGCCGCCGCGTAGGCTGCCCGCTCAGCTCCTGCCGGATCGAGGCTGCTCGCCAGCGTCGCCAAGAGGGCAAGCATCCCCCACCCGACGGTCTGTCCGAGGGCCGGGACCAGCGACAGCACAGACCTCCGGTAGAGGTTCACAACATCAGACTCTGTCGGCCAGAGCTGGGTCAGCTTCCCGACGACCGTGAAGCGTGACGTGTGTAGCAGCTCAAGCGATTGATCCGAGACAAAGCGCTTATCGAGTGTCAGGACGACGCTGGGCCCATCCTCACGGGCGACCACAACATCGACCATTCCGCTCCGGTCGAGGTCGTCCTGGAGCGCTACCAGCAGACTTCTGAGTGCCCGAAGCTGACCTGCACCCGAATCTTGCTCCTCGCTGGCGATCGCTTGCTTGACTGCTTGTCGCGCATCCTGACGGCGCTGCTGGCGCGTCTGAGTGCCGCCCCCCGTGCTTGTTGGGATTTCTCCACCTAGTCCGACGAGAGGCGCTCCGACATCGATACTACTTCGGCCTAGTAAATAGCCGTCAGGCGGCTTTGGCGTAGCTGACTTGTTTCTCGTCGAAGTAGCGTGCGACGATCCGAGGGGTGCGCTGGCGTGAGCGTAGGTAGCTACGAGTGTCACCGATCAGCTGATCCTGGGTGTGGGGCCGGCGGCGGCCGAGGGCGTTGGTCTTGACGTCCTGGTTGAGTAGCTCGGTCGGGTTGAGCTCTGGTGCGTAGCCGGGCAGGAACTGCAGCTCGATCTGCTCGGCGTGGGATTCGACCCACTGTTTCACCTTCTTGGAGCGGTGCACGGGGTGCCCGTCGAGGATCAGGATGATCTTCTGCCCTTTGCTCTGGCGGACCAGGCGCCCGAGGAAGTCGATGAACACGGCTGCCACGAATTTCTCCTTGAACACGCGGAAGGACAGGTGCCCCTTGTTGGAGATCGCGGAGATCACGTTCGCGCCGAAGCGCTGGCCGGTGCCCTCGATCACGGGCGTTTTGCCGACCGGGCTCCAGGAGCGCCCGGCGGTGTGATCGGAGCGCAACCCCATCTCATCGGCCCACAAGATCAGGGATTTTTCGCGGTGGGCGCGCTCTTTGATCGCCGGGTAGCGCTCATCAAGCCACCGCTTGACGATCTCGGGGTTCTGCTCGAACGCGCGCCTGGCGGGCTTCTGCGGGCTGAATCCCCACAAGCGCAGATACCGACCCGCGGTCTTCTCCGCGACACGGATCCCATACCGCCGGTCGATCAGCTCGCAGACCAGCGCCCGGGTCCACAGGAACCCCGGCAGCTTCAGCTGGTCAGGGTTCTTCTCCCGGATCGCCTTTGCGATCTGCGCCTGCTGGGACGGCGTCAGCGCCGTCTTCTCGCCCGGCCGCCGGCCACGCTTGCCCGCCGTGAGCGCCTGGTCCCCGCCAAGACGCTGAGCGCGCACCCACTCGCTCACCGACTGGCGCGAAACATCAAGCAGCCCAGCGACCTCAGTCTGGGAACGCCCCTCGCCGACCAGCGCCACAGCCCGTCGACGAAGCTCCTCCTGAGCCGCCTGCCCCAGCCGTCTGGCATCCCGAGTCCTCACACACCAAAACCTACCAAGCCCGTCGGACGTTTACTAGGCCGAAGTAGTAAGACGGATGAACTGATCGACTACCCGCCGAAGCGGAGCGACGGCAGGACCGATCGCGAGAGACACTATGTCGCCAGGACGTAGCGACGATGGGTCCGTCCCGTCGCTGATCCGGTGAGTACGTCGGAGCTCGTCGTGGAGTGCGATGAAGATAGACGCTTCAGTGTGGCGTCGAATCAGCCGGGACTCCGTTGAAGCGAGTTCAGCCTCCTTCGTCTCTTTACTGCCGGCGACGCCTGCCGCGCCACTACCGAGGCCGAGCGTTCCGAATAGACGCAAGTTTCCGCGGAGGTTGCGGACCGACTCCGACTCGTGCGTGTCGCGCTCGATATCTTCCCGCTCAAGCGCCACGCCACCGGCGAGTGCAGCTGCGAAGGCCATCGACATGTCAGTGTCGAGATAAAAGGGATGAAGCAGTTCGACCGAGTCCAAAGCCTGATCGACCGTGTCGGCATCCATTGCCAGCCATTGTCGCACTCCGCGCCGCCGGGGCTCTCGCAGACGAATGCGTAGTCTCGGCAATGGCGAACAGCAGGGCCGCAACATTCGCCGCGGCGAGCCCGGCGCCAGAAGATCTCAGAGGAGCCAGGCGGATGCCAACGCTCCGAGCGTCCCACGATCACGGGGCCGCGCGCGGCCAGACGTGCATTTGGGTTGGGGAGTACATGGGAGCGTGGTGCGTTTCGTCTAAACTGATCCGGCGCTCCGCGAAGGCGCTCCGTTGGATCGAGTCCAGGTCTCGACCTAGAGCCGGAGAATCGTCTCAGACGTATCGCGACGTCGAACACATACCCTCTGCGATGGACCTGGAGCATCGTTCGAGAGGAGTCATTGTGTCCGAACGTCGCAAGTCCAACCGCAACCTACAGCGTGCTGCACGCGCGCTCGCTCTCCAAGACAGCATCTCGTACCAGCGGGCGCTAGAAAGCCTTCGGTCGCCGAGCATCCAGGTGCCCGTCCCCGGCCTGAGTCTCCCTCAGGGCTCGAAGGCCTGGCTCAAGGCGATCCATTATCGCCACGACGACTGGACGATCTTGCCCGGTGACGACACCTGGATAAGCGATCCCGGTCGCCGTGATGCCAAAGGCCAGCGAGTCAACCGCGCTGATGGTACCCCCTGGGGGCAGCCGAGCTGGAGTGTCGGAGATCACATCGGCCTGTATTTCACGGGCACGTTGAAGGTGCCGGTGCTGGTCGAGGTAGTCGCACCACCAACATTTGACCCGGAGCGTGTCCAGGCTGAAAACGACGGTGGCGAGCCAGATGCCGGTGAGCGATGGCCGTGGCGGACGCCAGTTCGTGGAGTCAGCAGGACGGACCTAGCTGTCGCTCCAGATCTGCACGAGCTTGGGATCGATCCTGAGCTGATGAGGCGTCGCCCAAAGCTCGCGCTGGCGCTGGCGCAGTATCGGCTGCTTGTGCGTGCATTGAGCTGATGGCGTTGGTTTGGGCAGCAGCCCCGTTCTGCTGCCCAAACAGCGTCAAATCGCGTCCAATCCGGCCGCATCGACACCAAGGCCAGATGGCCGAAAGCCTGATGAGCACTGAAAAACGGGCAATCTTGCCCCAGCCGCCGCCTCGCGTGTGAAGCGAGCGCTCTCCCACTGAGCTACGCGCCCTGGCCCCGCGAGTTTATTGGCTTTGCGCCGATTGAGCCAGATGCTGCGTGTGAACAACCTGATCGGCCGGGTTGACAGCCCGCGGGTGGCGAATAGCTGCGAGCCGGTGTTCTCACGGATCGGGGGGCTTTTGCGTGGATGGGATCGCGGGACCGCTTTCACCGGCGTCTGACCTGACGTTTGCCGGGCGGTCGTCCCTCCTTACGCGTCGCAGCTTGTTCGTGGGCGCGTCTGTCGGGGCGCTGCTGCTGACACTCCTCGTTGGTCTCGTGGTCGTGAGGCCATGGGGCTCGGGCTCCAAGACGCCCGCTCCCGCCACCCAGCCGCGGCCAGCGTTCCGCCGCGACGGGTTGCTCAGCCTTCCTGCGGCCGCCCGAGGGCCGGTGTCGGCCGCGCTCGGCGCTGATCAAGGCAGCTACCGCGTGGGCGTCACCCGGGGCGGGTTTGTGGCGGCAACGCCCTCACAACGTCTGCGTTCGACCTTCACCCGCTCGGGTGTGCTCGTGGCGTCCGGTGGGATCCGCTTGGGGTTGAGCGTGGCGGCTGTGGGCTTCGGCGACTCACTGCGTCCGCTGCCTGCCGTGGCACCGACGGCGAAGGCGAACCGCGTGAGCTATCAGCGTCCGGGGTTGACGGAGTGGTACGCCAGCGGCCCTCTCGGGCTGGAGCAGGGGTTCACCGTCGCAAAGGGTGCGGCCGGCAGCGGACGGGTCCGCTGACGCTGGCGATGACGCTCTCGGGGAACGCGCACGCCCAGATCCAGCGTGGCGGTCACACCCTGACGCTCTCGCGAGCCGGAGCTCCACGCCTGCGCTACACGGGCCTCACCGCCGTCGACGCGTCTGGACGCGCGCTGCGCAGCTGGCTGGCGCTCGCGCACGGGAGGCTGCTGGTGCGGGTTGACGTGCACGGCGCGCGTTACCCGGTGAGGGTCGACCCGTTCGTCCAGCAGCAGAACTTCGACGGCGGCGCAGATAGCGGCGAAGCCGGCTTTGGCGACAGCGTCGCCCTGTCTGGCGACGGAAGCACGGCCTTGATCGGGGGTACCGGTGCCCATACGGGCACGGGCACGGTGTGGCTGTTCACTCGCTCGGGTGGTGTTTGGAGCCAACAGCAGGAACTCAGCGGCGACGAAGTCGACGGCTTCTTTGGAAGCAGCGTGGCGCTGGACGCCGCGGGTACCACCGCCGTGGTAGGTGCGCTTGGCGACGACAGCGACGAGGGCGCCGTGTTCGTCTACACGCGCCCGGACTCGGGCCCGACAACCAAGTTCACGCTCGAGGAAAAGCTCCAGGGTGAAGGAGCCGGCGTGGGCGGCGAGTTCGGGGAGAGCGTCGCGCTCTCCTCCAGCGGCGAAACCGCGCTGATCGGGAGCCCGGAACACCCAGGCGGTGGCGCCGTCTCGGTGTTCAACCTCAAAGGCGGCACGTGGCAGGAGGGATGGGCGCTGACAGCGGCCGGGGAGGACTACCACACGACGCAGTTCGGCTTCAGCGTGGCGCTCTCAGAAGTCGCCAACACCGACTGCGGCCCGAGCGCCAACGTATTCGAGCGCTGCATGACCGCGCTGATCGGTGATCCGTTCGCCAACAGCGAAGCGGGCGGCGTGTGGGCGTTCTTCGCCGGCTGCAACGCTTCCTGCCCACCGTTTTGGGAGCAGATGCCCAACACCCCGCTCGTGGGTCCCGCCGGAGAGGGAGGCGGTCCGTCGCGGGGGGGTCTCGGCTGGAGCGTCGCGATCTCCGCCGACGGCAACAGCGCGCTCGTCGGGGGCCCGGGTGAGCACTCACACGAAGGTGCCGCGTGGCTGTACACGCGCCCGGCCTCCGGTGGCGCGTCCTTCTCAGAATGGACGTTCTCGCTCCAGGAAGAACTGAAGGACCAGCTCCCGCCCGGCTCCGGCGAATTCGGCTGGGGCGTGGGGTTGTCGGGCAACGGCAGCGAGGCGGTGATCGGCAGCCCCAGCGCAGCGGCGGTTTACAGTGGCGGCGACGGCGCTCCCCTCGTCCAGGAACGCCTGATCAGCGAACCCGGCGAACCCAACGGGGAATACGGTGAATATGTTGCGCTGTCCTCCGATGGAGGCACCGCCCTGATCGGCGGCCACGCTGGCCCCGGCGACGCGGGCGGCCCGCGCGCGCAGGTGTTCGTCGACCAACCTGCGGCGCCGGCTGTCACGGGCCTCCAGCCCGATGCGGGCTCCTCCGGCGGCGGCACGTCGGTGACGATCACGGGGGCCAATCTGGCTGGTGGCACCGTGGCCTTCGATAGCGTCCCCGCGAAGAACGCGAGCTGCACTGAGAGCCAGTGCACAGCAGAATCCCCTCCGGGCTCCGAATCGGCGTATGTCACCGTGACGACCGGCTCAGGGACGAACATGGCGGGCACGAGCCCGAAGACGAACACAGCGGCCGACGTGTTCGTGTACGTGCCGACGCCCGCGGTGACGAGCATCTCGCCACAGGGAGGCCCGACGAGCGGCGGGACGCTGGTCACGATAAACTTCAGGGACTCGCACACGCCGCATGGCGTCGAAGAAGTGGAAGCCAAAGAAGCGCTGTTCGGGGAGACGGCCGTCGAAGCCACATGCTTCACCGAAACTGAATGCGTCGCGGAAGCACCACCCGGTAGCGGCACCGTGAACGTGAGCATCAGAGACGCCGGGGGCACGAGCGCTGCGAGCGTCAGCGATGAATTCACCTACGCCCCGGGGACGGCCGCGCCGCCGACGGCGGCGATCACCACGCCCGCCGAGAACGCAAGCTATGCGCTGGGCGAGGTCGTGGATGCGAGCTACTCGTGCCAGGCGGGTCTCGGCGGGGGTGTCCTGAAGCCCGGAGCCGGAGGCTGCGCCGGAACCGTCCCCGACGGTCAGCCGATCGACACCTCCGCCCTCGGCCCTCACTCGTTCGCGGTGACAGCGACCGACACCGATGGTCAGGCGAGCACTGTGGTCACCGACTACACCGTCACCAGCGCGGCAAGCACGTTGGGGATCTCGCCGTCGCCGGTGGCGTTCGGCGACGTGGTGGACGGGGTGAGCGCGGTGAAGACCGTGACGGTGACCAACCGCACGGCCGGCCCGGTGACGGTCGGCAAGCTCGTGGTGGAGCCGATGACCCTGGGGGGTGAGGCGACGAGCCCGAGCGATCTTCTCTACCAGATCTTTACGAGCGACGACACGTGTGTGGGTGAGCTGGCGCCGGGGGCGAGCTGCTCTTTGGGGCTGTCGCTGAAGCTGCGCCTCCCGCACAACACGCCCGCGATCGGTCCGTTCAGCATCACGTTCGCGCTGAAGGCGAGCGATGCGGCGGGCGGCCAGCTGCCCGTGACGTGGAGCGCTCACCGGCACCGGGGTTGGTCCGCTCGTTGTCTCGCCGTCGCCGGTGGCGTTCGGCCATGTGGTGGACGGGGTGAGCGTGGTGAAGAGCGTCACCCTCACGAACCAGACAGCCAGCCCGCTGAGCGTCGGCAAGCTCGTGGTGCAGCCGGTGATTCCGGGGGCTCCGGCGACGAGCCCGAGCGCTCTCGGCTACCAGATCTCCACGAGCAACGACACGTGTGTGGGTGAGCTGGCGCCGGGGGCGAGCTGCTCTTTGGGGCTGTCGGTGAAGGTGCACCTCGGGCGCAATCTGCCGGAGATAGGTCCATTCAGCATCACGGTGGCGTTCAAGGCGAGCGATGCGGCGGGCGCCCAGCTGCCGTTGACGCCGATCGAGCTCACCGGTACCGGCGTTGGTCCGTTGCTGCTTTCGCCCGCGCCGGTGGCGTTCGGTGATGTGGTGAACGGCGTCAGCGGGGTGCAGACGTTGACCGTCACCAACCAGACGGGTAGCCCGTTGACCGTGGGCAAGCTCATGGCGCAGAGCGCAAGTCCCGGCGATCTCGACTACCAGATCTTCACCAGCGACGACGAGTGCAGTGTCGCGCTCGCGCCGGCAGCGAGCTGCACGCTCGGGCTGTCGGTGAAGGTGCGCCTTCCGGACAACAGTCCGGTGCTGGGCCCGTTCACCCTCGAGGCGTCGCTGGCGGCGAAGAGTGCGACGGGGAAGCTGCCGGGCACACCGCTGCCGTTGACCGGAACCGGCGTCGGCGCCGGACCCTAGTGGTTCGTCTGTGAAGTTCGTGGGTTATGCCTCGAGGACCTTGCCGGTGTAGGTCCAGTTGAATGGTTTGGCGGTCTGGTTGTAGGTCTCGATAAACGCGAGCATTTGCTCGGCGTGGTCTTCCTCGCTGAAGAAGATGCCGTGCTTGAGCAGTCGGCGGTAGAGGATCGAGAAGAAGATCTCGACCTGATTCAGCCACGAGGCGTGGGTGGGGGTGAATTGGAAGCTCCAGCGGGGGTGAGCGGCGAGCCATTCCTGTACCTCTTGGGTGCCGCGGGTGGAGAGGTTGTCGCTGACCGCGATGATCTGCTGCCCCTCGACGACGGGGATCTCGCTGTCGAGCTGGTCGAGGAAGCGGATCAGATCGAAGCGGTTGCGGGTCTTCGAGGTCATCGCGAGCACGTCACCCTCGTGGACCTTCAGACACGCGAACAGGCACTGCGTGCCGTCGCGGATGTATTCGTGCTCGCGGCGTGTCGGTCGCCCAGGAGCAGGAAGCGTGTCTGGCTTGGTCGGTGCCTTGGCCTGGATCCCGGTCTTTTCGTCGATCGAGACGACCAGCACGTTCTCTGGCGGATTCACGTACAGGCCGCAGACACCTTTCAGGCGCTCCTCGAACTCGGGGTCGGAGAAGTCGCTCATCACCCAGTAGTCGGTCAGGTGCGGCTTGATGTCGGCGCGCGCGAGAATCGTGTGTGCCTGGGCGCGCGACATTCCCACCGCCTGCCCGAGCTGCTCATAGGTCCAGCGTTCCTGCTGAGCCCCCTCTGGTGTCTCCGGTGGACGCGTGCACGCCTTGGCGATCAGCCTCGCCCTGTCCGCCTGCGAATAGATCAGAGGTTTACCCGAGCGCGGCAAGTCACGGAGCCCGGTGATCCCATCCTGCTCATAGCGCGCCCGCCACTTCTGCGCCGTGTTCGTCGAACACCCCACCAGCCGGCCGATCTCCGCAGCAGAACGACCCTCCGCGGCACAAAGCACGATCTGGGCGCGCTCGACCATCCGCACCTCAGCGGTGCTCGAGCGCACAATCCGTTCAAGCTCCGCTTGATCGTCCGCTGCGATCTCAACGCTCTTCGCCAACGCAGGCATACCGAACCTCCATCATCGCTGGACCCAACCAGCGACGAGTTCGGCAAAGACTACGACACCCCTTCAACCACCACCGAACTTCACAGACGAACCACTAGATCTGTTGATCGCCCGCAGCGGGCGGCGACTCGGAGCCCGAGTCCTGCTGCGCGCCATCCCCTGCGGGCGGCGCTTCGATCTCAGCCGCGCCGTTCGGCGCCTGCGCTTCGGCCTGGCCTTTCTTCCTGTGGATCGCCTTGTGGAAGATTATGGTGACGACGTCGTGGGCGCCGGAGGGTGGATGCCATCTCACGTGTGACTGAAGCGCCCCGGCGTTGGCGAGCAGCTGGCAGATGCGGTTCAGCGAGTAGGAGTGAATCAGCATGTACGGGTATGACCAGTCCCAACCACGGACCAGGCGCATGGGGTTGGTGGCCGACAGGCTGGATTTGCTCTTGGACTGGAGGAACCCCGCCAGCGGATGAGGGGGCCGAAGCGTCAGCTGGATAGCGCCGACGCCATCGGGTCGTAGCCCCCGTACGAGCGTCTCGAAGATGCGCTCGCCCTCGCGCGAGGGGATGTGCTGGAACACGAGCAGCGACTGCACGTAGTCGTACTGCCCGCTCAGCTCCGCCACGCGGTCCGCCTCGAGCCACTCGACGTTTGTGAGGTTCAGGCGTTTGGCCCTGGCATCCGCGCCCTTCAGCGCGCCGCTCGAGATATCGAGGCCGTAGACGTACTCACAGCGCTCGGCGAGCGGCAACGCGAGGCGCCCCACCCCGCACCCGAAGTCGAGGGCGCGGCGTCCGTCGAGCGTGCAGCCTGTGAAACCCTCGATTTCCCTCTCCAGCTTTGCCACCTGGCGCTTGCCGTTCTCAAAGAACTTCTCGCTCGCATCGCCCCCGAGTCGCGGCGCCTTGTGATTCGGACCGACGGTCACCACGCCTCGTTTGTGCAGCAGGTGTGCGGCGCGGCGCACGTACATCTGTGACTCGCGGATGGGTTCGTTAAAGACACTCATGGCTTGCTCGCGGCAAACTATACAAGCCGGCTAAATCGGCCTGTGAGGCTCGCCTGTCGGGTCAGCCCGGGCACCGCCGCTACGGGCCAGCGCCGCGCATCTTCACGCGTGGATGCGCTGCTAGACTCGCCCGCCAAGCGCCGCTCGGCGTCTCGGGCTTCAAACCAAGGGGGTCGCATGTCTCGCAGTCGTCGCCAGGCAGAAGCGCTCGGAAGCGGAACGTTGGGCACGCACGTGGGGCTTGCCCGCATCGCGACAGCTGTGCCGCTCGCGATCGTGGCCCTGATCGTGGCCGCGGTGCTTAGCGCTCCCGCCTCCGCGGCCGGCATCGCCCTCGACGCTCCTGACAACGGAGAACCGCCGATGGTCGCCTTCGACCCGACGACGTCCACGACGTATGTCGCGTGGACCGATCCGCAGGCCCCAGGTGTCGACCTGTGCGTCCTGCCGCCGTCGGCCGGCACCTGCTCCGGCGGCGAACCGGTGCTGCTCACGGACACCAAATACGCCGGTTACTCGGAAGGCAACCGCCCCGGGCTCGGCGGGCTGGTCGTGCTCCCGGGCGGGGAGGCCGTGGTGATCGGCACGCCAGTGGGCACCGGCAGCATCGCCTGGGCCTCGCCCGCCGGCGGCGCCGCGTTCCTCTCAGGAGAACACGGGCTCCAGAACGCCGGGCACTTCATCAGCCCCGATCTCGCTCTTCTACAGCATCGGCAACGCGGTGGCGCTCAGCAGTAGCGACGTCGGCCTGCTGCGACAACCACTTCTCAACAACTTCAGCGACTCTGCCTTCGCCGGACCCGAATCCCCGGCTCTCCCGGAAGGGGGCAACACCAACCCGGGCGGCCGCTTCCCGGGAAGGCGCTCGACACCATCGGACCGGAGATCGCCGCCGAGCCGGCGCCTGCGCCGGCGGAAGCTGGCACCGACATCGTGGTTGGTGTCGGCGAAAACAACTACGGCGGGCCGTCGGACGCCTCCCGGCATGCCTGAACAAGGAAGGAACGGGCTACGGCGTCTCCGTCGGCAAGGTCGACGGCACCTCCGCTGCAGCGGGCACGCTCAACAAGAGGGCTCTGCCCGCGTACAAAGTCCTCGCCTGCTCCGCTCGGTCGCCGGTACTGGCGCAGGGCGGCGACGCGGGATCGGCGTGCTCGAGCAGGAGGGCTCCGGCATCTCCGGGGCGGGCTCGAACTACCAGCTCGACTACCGCCCGTTCCTTGCCAGCGCCACCGAAGGTGCGTTCGGTGCCCCGGTCGAGCTGGCCAACGTGACCGGCGAAACCCTCGACGGCGTGACGCGCATCGACGCCTCCGAGGACTCCGGCATGGGCGTGTACGCGCTTTGGGAAGACAACAAGGCGGCGCTCGACTACAGCAGCAACGGCGGCGCCAGCTGGGGCGAACCGGTCGTCACCCCGGTCCCGTACACCGCCACGGCGTGATCGCGGGCGTCGGCGGCGGCAACGCCCAGATCGCGTACACGCAAACCCGGGCACCGGCAAGCAGGTGTTCCTGGAGTCGTGAACTACCAGCTGCTCGCGGCGATGCCACGTCGCCGACCCCGCGCCGATCGCGCCGCCCCGGCTACGCCCCCGACCCCCAACAGCGCCTACACGATCAAGAGCATCGTGGTCAACTCCAACGGCACCGTCACGATCACGTTCGTGCCCGTTGACTCGGGCGAGGCGACGCTGGTGGTGACGGTGCCGACGGCATCCATCGCCAGCACGACCGCGGTGGCGGCAAAGGCCAAGAAATGCAAGCACGATCAGGTCAAGATCAAAGGCAAGTGCCTGCCGATCAACACCGTCAGCGGCAAGACCTCCGCGCACGGGACGGCGGGCGTGGAGCTGAAGCTGAAGGTGAACCTGTCGAGCAAGGTCAAGGCGTTGCTGCACAAGGGCAAGACGGTGCACGTGACCGCGACGCTGACGTACAAGTCATCGCTGGGCGGCAAAGCCACCGTGCACACCTACCACCTGACGATCAAGGGCGTCAAGAAGAAAAAGTAAGCGCGGACGCGAACATCGCACGCGTGGCACCGGCGATCTCGGCGACCGCGTCGCGGGCGCCGGGGCTTACGCCGGCCGTGCTGATGAACGCGTGCATGAAGCCCGGGAAGCGGCGCAGCGTCACGGGCACGCCCGCCGCTCGCAGCGCGTGCGCGTAGTCCTCGCCCTCGTCGCGCAGGGGGTCGAAGCCGGCGGTCACGACCAGCGCAGGCGCGAGAGCGCGGAGGTCTTCCGCCAGCAGCGGCGATGCGCGCGGGTCGCGCGCCTGTGAGCTCGCTGTCCCGAGGTAGTTGTGCTCGAACCAGTCCATCTCGGCGTTGTTCAGCACGAACCCCTCGCCGAACAGCTCGCGCGAGCGACGGCGCCGGGTGAAGTCGGTCGTTGGGTAGATCAGCACTTGCAGCGCCGGCGCGGGGCCGCCGTCGTGCGCGGCCAGCTGCGCGACGACGGCGGCGAGATTGCCGCCCGCGCTGTCGCCGCCCACACCGATCCTGTGCGGGTCCGCGCCGAGCTGTGCGGCGTTCGCGTGAGCCCAGCGCAGCGCCGAGCGGGCGTCCTCGACGGCCGCCGGGAATCGGTTCTCGGGAGCGAGTCGATAGTCGATGGCGAGCACGTGCGCGCCAGCGTGCTGGCAGAGCATGCGACAAACTCCGTCATGGGTGTCGAGGTCGCCGTAGGTGAAGCCGCCCCCGTGGAAGTAGACGAGCAGCGGTTGGGGGGCGCCCGGCTCGGATGGGGCGTAGTGGCGAGCTCGCAGCGGTACCGGAGTGTCGAGCTCCAGGTCGCCTACCGCGCCGACGCACACTGGCCTGCCGGCATAGACCGCGGCGAGCCTGCGGCGCATCTCCCGTGCCTGCGTCGCCGAGACGCGCTGTGGCTGGGATGCGCGGCGGCGCTCGAGCAGGCTCAGCATCAGCTGCTGTTCGGGCGCGAGCGTCTGGCCGTCGAGCTGGATCGGCGGCCTGCGCGAAAGGCGCAGCTGTACGCCCGGCGGGAGCGCGGCGAGCGTCTGCACCAGCCGATGCTGTGCTCGCTCACCCAGCGCGAGTGTCGACATGGGCGCATGCTATCCGCGCGGCGCTCACGCGAGAGGCGAGCTGAAGCACGAGCAGCGTCAGGATCGCGCAGAAGCTGGCGAGGTGTTCGCGGCAGATCACTCGCGCGAGGGCCCTCTGGCGCTCGGGCAGATCGTGCCGCGCGCCGAGGCGCACGGCGTTGGGTACCGTGCGCGTGCGGGCGAGCACGATCGGTGGGACGGTAGCTGCGAGCGAGGCCCATCCCACCCACGCCGGTCCGGATGCGGCGGCGATCTCGACGATCACGACCGCGAGCGTGGCGAGCATCACGAACGCGATCAGCAGGCTCATCGGCCGGGCGGTGGTGGTCACGCGCCTGTAGTAGCGGGCGATCGAGGCGAGTGCCTCGTCCGGCAGCTCGCGCTCGCCGTGGCCGAGGACCTGCACGTCGAACATCAGATCGAACCACAGCACGGCGAGCAGGAACCCCGCCCCGGCGGCCGCGCACGAGCTCACGATCCAAGCCGAACCCGCGCGCGCGGTTGGAGTCGATCGTTGGCTTCCGAGTAGAACGCGGCCAGATCGTCGACTTCCGCCTGCGTGAGCGACGCGCCAAAGGTACTGGCGCCGCCGAGCGTCTTGTACGCGGCCTGCACGTGCTTGCCCAGCTGCGCCAGAGCGAAGTTGGCGTCGTAGACCGACTCGATGTAGAGCGGCGCGTTTTCGCGAGCAAAGCGCGCGGCGAGGACGCCGCCGTGCTCAGCCTGCTGGCTGGCCGCGCCGATCAGCAGCCATCCGCGGGCGGACAGCGTGCCGAACGACCGGAACGTGCCGGCGAGCCCAGAGGCGGGACCGGTGAGCGATGCTGCCTGGCCTTCTTCGAACAGAGCGGGCACGTGCGCTGCGCCCGCGCGTTGGTCTGCCAGCTGGATCGGGGCCTGCCACGACGCGCTGGGATCCGCGGGCACCCCATCCAGGACGAACGGCCATGCGGCCTTCGCCGCCGCCACCTCGCCCCGCACGGATGGCTCGGCGCGCTGGAGCGCGTGCGCGGCCGCGACCAGGTCGGCGCGCTCCAGCGACTGCTCCTGCGGCGTGGCTCGCTTGGCGGTGGCGCAGCCCGCGACCGCGATCGCGATCGCCGCGCTGCCCAGGGCGAGCAGCGCGGCCGCGCGCCTGCTACTGCACGGCCGCTGCCAGCGGCGCCGCCCCGGCGGTGTGGTCCTCTGGCGCGGTGGGGCCGTCGGTTCAGCTCGGCTGGACGCCCAGCAGGTCGACGACGAACACCAGCGCGGAGTTCGCCGGGATCGTGGGCGGCGAGCCGGTCTTCCCGTATGCGAGTTCGGAGGGGATGATCAGCTCGCGCCGTCCGCCGACCTTCATGCCGGGAATGCCCTGGTCCCAGCCCTTGATGACCTGGCCCTTGCCGACCACGAACGTGAACGGTTCGTGCCGTTTCCACGAGGCGTCGAATACCTTGCCGTTCTTGTACAGCACACCCACGTAGTTGACGGTCACGGTGTCGCCGGCCTTCGCTTCAGCCCCAGTCCCGACGATCAGGTCCTTGGTTTCGAGTTTCGCCGGCGGCGGACCCGACGGCGGCGTGACCGTCGGTTCTTCAGACAGCGGGCCGGTGGTGGGCGTCTTGGCGGTGGCGGTGCTGGTGGTGGAGGTGGAGCTTGTGCCTTCCTTGATCAGCGAGTTATCGGCGGTGTTCTCGTTGCCGACGGTGATCGTGCTCGAGCCCCCGGAGCCGCAGCCGGCGATCAGGATCGCGGCGCCGACGGCCAAGATGGCCAGGCTGGCCCGGGAACACGTGGTGGTGAGGAGGGTCTTGAAGTAGGTCACGGCCGCGCAGCCTATCGGAACTCGTTGCAGGGCGGTGCGTTACGATTCCACTCGGACCGTGCTAGGCGGGGAGGTAGCGGTGCCCTGAATCCGCAATCCGCTCTAGCGGGGCTGAAGTCCCCTCCGAGGGGTTCCGGTCCCGGTCGCTCCGTCGCTCGGGGCGTCGATGGTTCGGGTCCCGCGCGGTGTCGGCTTGCGAACCAGGTCAGGTCCGGAAGGAAGCAGCCTTAAGCGATCACCGGCAGGCGCAGCGGGAGCTCCCGGACCGGAGTCGCGGGCGGTGATCGGCGCCGGGTGTCCGCGAGTCTCGACGCGGGGTGCACGGTCCATCACGCGCAGCGTTTGAAGATCAGCCACGAGCGGTCGGCGGCGGACTCGCTGAAGCCGGGAGGTACGGACACGGTCTCGTGGGGGTCGTGCGGGTCGAGGATGTAGTCGCGTTCGACTTCCTGGCTCGCCGGGTCGACGTACACGCCGGTGGCGATGTGGCCGACCTGGAGGCTGACGATGTTGCGGGGGCTGGTCTTCAGGTACAGCGCGAGCAGCGGGATCGGCGCGTGGTTCGGCACGCCCACGGGTCCGCAGCGCAGGTTGATGGCGCGGTCGCGGACGAGCGCGAGCAGTTCGCCTTCGATGCTGTGCTGGCGCGCGAGCGCGTCCAGTTCGCTGTGGCCGGAGCGGTACTGGGCGGGGGCGTAGGCGAGCAGCGCGACCAGCACCAGCGCGCCGCCCGCCATCCACCAGCGCCGTCGCGGATCGCCACGCTCCAGTGACAGCCAGCCGAAGACGCCGGCGCCGGCGAAGATGCACAGGATCGCGGAGGCGAGGAACGCATAGCGGGTGTTGATCGGCAGCCCGACGGTGGCGAAGGCGGCGAACACGATCACCGCGAGCACCCCGACGGTGGCGCCGAGCAGCGCGCGGCTGCGTAGCCACAGCAGCGATAGCACGCCGCCGAGCGCCGCGGCGACGAGCACCGGTGGGCGCAGGATTTCACCGATCCGTCGCGGGATGTACTCGGGCACGTTGGCGATCCCGGTGACGCGGTCGAGCGTTTCGGCGGTGTGTCGGGTGTTGGTGAGCGACCACAGTGGGTCGCCGGTGATCAACAGATCGCTGAGGACCCACACGAGCGGAGCGGCGGCGGCGAGCAGCGTGAGCCTGGCGAGCTCGCGCCGGGGCCGCCCCCGCCCGCGCGGCCCGCGTGCGCGTCCGGGTATCGGCACGAGGTCCACCAGGTACAGCCAGTACAGGCCGGAGAACACCCACGCCTCGGGGCGCAGGAGGCCGGCGAGCGCGAGCAGCGCGAGCACGGGCGCGCCCGCGGGCGCGCGATGCAGGCGCCGGTGGCGGGACTCGACAAGCAGCGCGCCGAGCACGAGCAGCAGGTAGGGAATGTCGATGTACGCGCGCACGCCGTAGGAGAGCAGGCGGACGCGGGTGATGAAGATCAGCGCGGCGAGCGCGCCGACCGGCCACGAGAACCATTCGGCGCCGAGCCGGTAGATCACCCACGCGCAGGCGGCGAGCGTCAGGAACGCGAGCGCGACGGTCACCTGTTCTACGGCGTGCGCCCCGAGCGGCGCGAGCACCAGCCCGAGCGCCTCCACGAGCGGGTGGGGCGTGGGCGCGATCGGCACGTCATACGCCGGCGTGCTGCCGCGCGATAGCTGGCCGCCCCAGGCGAGCGCGTACAGCGTGTCGTAGTTGGCGAAGCCGACGCCGGCGATCACGCGCAGCAGCAGCGCCCCGATGACGATCACCGGCACGGCCACCCAGCGCCTGATCGCGGCGGTCATGGGGCGGACGCTAACCGTTCGCGCGGGCGGTCGAGGACACGAACCGGCGTGGGTAGACTCAGGCGACGGTGTCGTCAGAGCCCCAGCAACAGGACGAGCGGCGCGTGTGGGCGCAGGACGTGCGAGCACGCGGCGGGCAGCCCGAGGAGGCGCAGCGCTCGCTGTATCGCAGGCACCGCCCGCGCACGTTCGCGGAGGTCGTCGGCCAGGAGCCGGTGGTGCGCACGCTGCGCAACGCGGTGGAGCGCGGGCAGGTGCATCACGCGTACCTGTTCGTGGGCTCGCGCGGGACGGGCAAGACGTCGATGGCGAAGATCCTGGCGGCCTGCCTGAACTGCGAGAACGGTCCGACGATCGAGCCGTGCGGGCGCTGCGAGTCCTGCACGTCGATCGCGCGCGCGACCTCCTTGGATGTGATCGAGATGGACGCGGCGTCGAACAACTCGGTGGACGACATCCGTGAGCTGCGCGAGAGCGTTGCGTACGCACCGGTGAGCGGCCAGCGCAAGGTGTACATCCTCGACGAGGCGCACATGCTGTCCACGGCGGCGTGGAACGCGTTTTTGAAGACGCTCGAGGAGCCCCCGCCGAACACGGTGTTCGTGCTGGCCACGACCGAGGCGAACAAGGTGCCCGCGACGGTGGTGGACCGCTGTCACCGCTTCGACTTCCAGCGTCCCACGGTGGAGCAGATCGCGAGCGTGGTGCGCAGGACGGCGGCGGCGGAGTCGATCGAGCTACCGCCGGCGGCGGTGGCGGCGCTGGCGCGCTCGGCGACCGGCAGCTTCCGCGACGCGCTGGGGACGCTCGAGCAACTGGTCACCTACAGCGGCGCGCAGATAGCGCTCGAGGACGTGTTGGCGGTGCTCGGAGTGGCCGACGCGAGCATGCTCGAGCAGGCGGTGGATGCGGTTGCCGCGGGCGATGCAGCGCGCGCGTTGCGAACGCTGGAGCAGTGCGCGCGCCAGGGACGCGACGCGGCGTCGTTCGCGGCGGACCTGGAGGTGCGCGCGCGCGAGCTGCTGGTTGTGCAGGTGCTGGGCGAGGTGCCCACCGAGCTGTCGCTGACGCCCGAGGCGGACGCCGCGCTGGCGGCCCAGGCTGGGCGCGTGGAGCACGCGACGGTGGTGCGACTGCTGGAGCTGCTTGGGGAGGCGATGGAGGCGGTGCGCGCGGGCGCCGACGCGCGCACGCGCCTGGAGCTCGCGCTGGTCAAGGCGTCGCGGCCGCAGACCGACGGCTCGACACGGGCGCTGCTCGCGCGGATCGAGCGGCTGGAGCAGGCCGGGGATCGGACGATCGCGCAAGCGAGCGCTCCCGCGCTCGGCGAGCAGCGGGCAGCGCCCGCCCCCGAGGCGCCCGCTCCCGACGCACGCTCCCCCGAGTCCGAGGCAGGCGCCCCCGAGGCCGCGCGCGACGTGGAGTCGCTGTGCGCGCTGTGGCCGGCGGTGGTGGAGCTGGTGAAAGGCGAGAACGGCCTGCTGGCTGCGTGCCTGGTGGAGGCGCGCCCGGTGGCGGTGGACGGCGAGGAGCTGGCGGTGGCCTATCCGGCGAGCGCGGAGTTCCACAAGAAGAAAGCGGAAACGCCGGCGAGCCGCGCGGCGGTAGGCGAGGCCCTGCGCTCGCTGACAGGAGTGCGCTGGCGTGTGTCCTACGAGCTGCGCGAGGAGCTCGATGCGGACGGCGACGCGGGCGCGGCCGAGCACTCGGAGGAGGAGTGGGTGGCGCGCTTCATGCGCGAGTTCGACGCGGAGGAGCTCACCGAGACCCAGCGCGACGCGCAGGCCGTGACAAGCAACGAGAAAGGCGCCTGATGCCCAAGCAGCCGCGGATGCCGAACATGCAGCAGATGATGGCCCAGGTCCAGAAGATGCAGAAGGACATGGAGCTCGCCCAGGAGCAGCTGAAGAACGAGGTCGTGGAGGCCTCTGCGGGGGGAGGGATGGTGACGGTCAAGGTCAGCGGCGATCTGGAGGTGCGCGCGGTCGAGATCGACCCTGCGGCGATCGACCCGGAGGACGTGGAGATCCTCTCGGACATGGTGCTGGCGGCCGTGAACGAGGCGCTGCGGATGGCCCAGGAGCTGGCGGAGAGCAAGCTGGGAGGCGCGACCGCGGGTCTGGACCTGGGCGGCCTCGGCGGCCTGGGCCTGCCGGGGCTGTGAGCTGCTCGCGGCCGCCTGCGCGCGGGTGGGGGTGGCGCCTGTGAACGGCTCCTACGTGCCGCCGGTCCAGCGGCTGGTGAGCGAGCTGTCGAAGCTACCCGGCATCGGCAGCCGCACGGCCCAGCGCCTGGCCTTCCACATCCTGCGCTCCTCCAGCGAGGACGCGAGCGCGCTGGCCGAGGCGATCGTGGAGGTCAAGGAGAAGATCGGCCTGTGCGAGGTGTGCTTCAACCTCACCGACCAGGCGCGCTGTCGCATCTGCGAAGACCCCCGTCGCGATCACGCGCTGATCTGCGTGGTGGAGGAGCCGAGCGACGTGATCCCGATGGAGCGCACGCACGAGTACAACGGCGTCTACCACGTGCTCGGCGGGGCGCTGTCGCCGATCGACGGCGTCGACCCGGAGGACCTGAAGATCGCGGAGCTGTTCGCGCGCGTGACGATGGCGCGCGCCCCGGACGTCGCCGCCGACGCGATTGCGACGGGCTCGGTCAGCGAGGTCGTGCTGGCGACGAACCCCACGACGACGGGTGAGGCGACGGCGCTGCACATCGCGGAGGAGCTGCGCGCCCGTGCGCCGCAGGTGGCGGTGACGCGGCTGGCGAGCGGCCTGCCGGTGGGCTCGGATCTGGAGTACGCGGACGAGGTCACGCTCGGCAAGGCGCTGGCCGGGCGGCGGGCGCTGTAGGGCGTCGGCGGGGCGTAGCAGGATTTGTGCTACGTTTGCCAGATGGGTCGCTCTCTTCACGTGCGGCTGGACGACAGCTCAGCTGCGGCTCTGAGCGTCCTCAGCGATACGGGGCTGAGCGATTCCGAGTCCGTCCGCACGGCGCTACGCGAGGCTGCCGCTAGACGCCGGGTTCGCTCCTCGATCGTCGCCGAGGTCAAGCGGCTCGCAGACGACGACGTCGACCGAGCGGAGATGCGGGCCATCCGCGAGCAGATGGCGCAGCTTGCGCCGGACACCGTCGACTGAGGTGGTTCGCGGCGAAGTCGTCCGTCTGCCCTCTCCGCGGGGTGCGCCAGGCCGAGAGCAGCGCGGGGCTCGCTACGCGGTGATAGTTCAGGCCGACGAGTTCTCGGGGTTGAGCACAGTGCTCGTGTCGCCGACCTCGACCAGCGCGCAGGCGGCGAGCTTTCGACCGACGATCTCCCTTGCGGGCACCTCGACGCGAGTGCTGGTCGAGCAGAGCACCGTTGTCGACCCCGAGCGTCTGGGGCGCTCCGCGGGACGACTCGATGCGGATGAGCTTCGAGATGTCGACGACGCGCTCGCACTGATCCTTGGCCTTTAGCTCGCCTCTGACAGCAACTCGGACGCCCGGTGCCTCGACGCCAATATCCTGACTCGCTATGGACCCCTTGGTCGTGATGAAGTTCGGCGGCACCTCGGTCGCGGACGCCGAGCGCGTCAAGCGCGCGGCGCGCCGGATCGTGGACAAGCGCGAGCAGGGCCACCGCGTGGTGGCGGTGCTGTCGGCGCGCGGCAAGACCACGGATGAGCTGATCGCGATGGCGGAGGAGGTCTCCGCCACGCCCGACCCGCGCGAGATGGACATGCTGCTGTCCTCGGGCGAGCGGATCTCGTGTGCGCTGTGCGCGATGGCGATCAACGACCTGGGGCACCGGGCGATCTCGCTGACGGGCTCGCAGGCTGGCATCGTGACCGACGAGTCGCACACCAAGGCGCTGATCCTGGACGTGCGCGGGGAGCGCATCCGCGAGGCGCTGGACGAGGATCAGATCGTGCTGGTGGCGGGCTTTCAGGGCGTCTCGGAGAACGCCAAGAACGTGACGACGCTGGGCCGGGGAGGGTCGGACACGAGCGCGGTGGCGGTGGCAGCGGCGCTGGGCGCTGAGGTCTGCGAAATCTACACGGACGTGGCGGGCGTGTACTCGGCGGACCCGCGGATCGTCCCGGACGCGCGCAAGCTGGAGGCGGTGTCGTTCGAGGAGATGCTCGAGATGGCGGCATCTGGAGCTGGCGTGTTGCAGCTGCGCTCGGTCGAGTATGCGCGCAACCACGGCGTGCGCATCCACTGTCGCTCGTCGTTCGAGGACGCGCCCGGTACCTTTGTGGTGTCGGAGAAGGAGATGATGGAGCAGCCGCTGATCACATCGGTGACGCACTCGACCGCCGAGGCGCGGGTCACGCTGGTCGGCGTGCCGGACGCTCCCGGGGCTGCGGCGCGCATCTTCCAGGCGCTGGCGCAGGCGAACGTGAACGTGGACATGATCGACCAGAACCTGCCGACCTCGGCCGGCGGCATGGCTGAGATCTCGTTCACGGTCCCGCGCGAAGACCTGCGCGTGGCGCGCGCGGCGATCGAGCCCCTGGCGGGGGAGGCGTACTCGGAGGTCCTGGCAGCGCAGGAGATCGGCAAGGTCTCGATCGTGGGCGCGGGCATGCGCTCGCACCCGGGCGTGGCGGCCAAGGTGTTCACGGTGCTGGCAGAGGAAGGCGTGAACATCGAGATGATCTCCACTTCCCCGATCAAGATCTCGTGCGTGATCGAACGCGACCGCGTGCAGGACGCCGTTCAGGCGCTCCACGGCGCGTTCCAGCTCGCTGGCGAGGGCACGATCGTCGAGGAGGAGCCGTTCAAGACCAGCCAGGCATCGTGAGGCGATAGCCGCCGCGACCGGGCTCGCGAGCCTGTACCGCCACGATGTGTCGAGCATGTGAACACGGATGACAACCGCTGTCCAAACACGTTTTTACAAATGAGCCATTGCGCTTTGCCTGGGGATGCGCTGGTATGTGCGCTGTTAGCACAGAAGCGGCACGGGTAAACAACGCCGATTGACAGAGGAGCCAGGCTATGGACAGCAGAGTGGCTGAGCGCCGGGCGCTGACGCCACCACGCCGCGGGGCGGTGGTAGCCCGTCGCATGCGGCGGCCGCTGACACCCTTGTGGTTCGGCCCGGCGATCGCCGAGGCGCGGGGACCGGCTGCGAGCATGCTGCGCGACTCGATCTTCCGCCGGATGCTGGTGCTGGCGGACGCCCTGTCGCTGGCGCTCGCGTTCGGGCTGACGACGGTGCTGGCGTCGGACGCGCTCGAGCTGACGTGGGCGCTGGCGTTGGCGCTGCCGCTGTTCCTGGTTGGCGCGAAGCTCTTGGGGCTGTATGACCGCGACGAGACGCTGCTGCGCAAGACCACCCTCGACGAGGCCCCGAAGCTGTTTCAGCTGGCCACGATGTGCGCGCTGGCCGCGTGGCTGACGGGCGCGCTGGTCGTCACCAGCCCGCTCGACCGGCGTGAGGCGCTGTTCCTGTGGCTGGCGCTCGCGTTCCTGCTGATCATGATGCGCACGTTCGCGCGCACGATCGCGCTGAACGTGGCGCCGGCGGAGCGCTGCCTGATGATCGGCGATGACCGCTCCGCCAAGGCGATCCGCTCCAAGCTGCGCGGGCACGCGGGCATCAAGGCGGATCTGGTGGCTCACCTGAACCTCGACAAGATCGCGCCGTGGTCGACGGACACGCGCTCGGAGTCGAAGCTGGCGGAGGTCAGCGATCTCGCCCGCACGCTGGACGTCCATCGAGCGATCGTGGCGCCGCGCAGCGCGGATGCGGGCGAGGTGCTCGACCTCGTGCGCACGTTGAAGGCGGTGGGCGTCAGGGTCAGCGTGCTGCCGCGGTTGCTGGAGGTCGTCGGATCCTCCGTGGAGTTCGACAACCTCCAGGGGATCACGGTGATGGGCGTGAGACGCTTCGAACTCACGCGCTCCTCGGCGGCGGTCAAGCGAACGTTCGACCTCGTGTTCGCGTCGCTCGGCCTGCTCGCCGTCTCGCCGCTGATGCTAATCACGGCAGCTGCGATCAAGCTCGACAGCCGCGGTCCCGTGTTCTTCCGCCAGCTGCGGGTCGGACGCCACGGCGAGCGGTTTCACATCGTCAAGTTCCGCACGATGGTGGCTGACGCGGAGGCGCTGAAGGACTCGCTGCGCCACCGCAACGAAGCCCAGGAGGGGCTCTTCAAGATCGCCGATGACCCCCGCGTCACCCGCGTCGGGCGCTACCTGCGAAAAACGGCGCTCGATGAGCTACCACAGCTGCTGAACATCCTGAAAGGACAGATGAGCCTTGTGGGGCCGCGGCCACTGATCGTCGAGGAGGACGACCGCGTGGAGGGCTGGCACCGGCGCCGGCTGGAGCTGACGCCGGGCATGACCGGGCACTGGCAGATCCTCGGCCCGGCGCGCGTGCCGCTGACGGAGATGGTGGCGATCGACTACCTGTACGTGGCCAACTGGTCGCTGTGGACCGACCTCAAGATCCTGCTTCGGACTGTTCCCTACGTCATGGAACGTCGGGGATTGTGACCGCCGCGGGCGCCGTCAGGGACTGCTGGAGGCGCTCCAGCACGCGCACCACCCGCAGCCCGCTGTGACCGTCTGAGCGCGGCGTGGCGCCGCTGCGGATGCAGTCCAGGAAGTGCCGGCACTCGATCTGGAGCGGCTCGACGTTGGGGATTCGCGGCGAGAAGGTGTCGCCGGAACGCGCGATGTACTCGCCCCACGAGCGCGTGTCCTCGTCAAAGCCCTTGTCGTAGATCGTGAGCTTGCCCTCGATCAGCATGTCGTCGAACGTGGCCATCCGGCGCGAGCCGACCACGGTGATGCGCCGCTCCTTGTGCGGATCGAGCCAGGAGAGGTGCAGGTGGGCGACGATCCCGGACGGGAAGCGCAGGTAGCAGAAGACCACGTCCTGGACCTCCTCGCGCACGTAGCCCGCCCCCTGTGCCAGGCACTGCACGGGCTCTTCGTCGATCAGGTGCAGGGCGACCGACACGTCGTGCGCGCCAAGGCTCCACAGCGCGTTCTCGTCCGCTCGGAGCTTTCCCAGGTTCAGGCGGTTGCCGTAGATGTAGTACAGGCCCCCGAGCTCGTCCGAGTCGATCAGCTCCTTCAAGCGCGAGACGGCCGGGTGGTACTCGAGCAGATGGCCGACCATCAGGATCCGCCCGCTGCGCGCGGCGGCGGCGACCGCCCGTTCGGCGTCCGCGCCGGTGGTCGCCAGCGGCTTCTCCACGAAGCAGTGCTTGCCCGCGTCGAGCACCGCGACCGCGAGCTCGGCGTGGGTGGCAACCGGCGTGGCGAGCACGATCGCGTCCAGCTGCTCGTCGCCGAGCAGGTCGCCGAGCTCGGCGGTGGCCCGCGCGGCGGGGAACGAAGGCGCGATCTTCGCGCGCGCCTGCTGATCGGCGTCGCACAGCCAGGTGAGCTCGCACCCGGGGATGGCCGCGAGGTTGCGCGCGAGGTTAGGTCCCCAGTAGCCGAGGCCGACGACGCCGACGCGCACGCGATCGGTCGGGTCGCTCACGCGCGGGGAGCGTGCGTCGGCGTGTGCATCACCGCAGATTCTCGCCTGTATCGCGGCTGGACGGTGTGCTCGCGCGTGGCTCGCGCCCGGACGTCACTGAAGGCTCCCGATTGCCTGCACGCAGCGCTCGGCTGCGTGGCCGTCGCCGTAGAGCTCGGGCCGCTCGCTGGGCGGTTGGCGCTCGAGCGCCGCGAGCGCAGCGTCGGTGTCGAGGTCGACGAGCGTGTTCCAGCCGCCGTCCAGCGTCTCGACCCACTCGGTGCTCGCGCGCAGCGTGACGCACGGCACGCCCGCCAGGTAGGCCTCCTTCTGGACGCCACCGGAGTCGGTGAGGACCGCGCGAGCGTGGCACAGGAGCGCGCTGAACTCCACGTAGCCGAGCGGCTCGGTCAGCGTCAGCCCGTCGCTGCGCGCGAGCTCCTCCAGCAGGCCGGCCTCCTGGAGACGGGCGCGGGTGCGAGGGTGCAGCGGGAACAGCACGGGCTCGGGCAGCGCGCGAATCAGCTCCACGAGCGCGCGCAGGCGCCGGCGATCGTCGACGTTGCCCGCGCGATGCGCTGTCACGAGCAGGTAGGCGCCGGAGCCCAGCCCGTAGGCGGCGGGGACGCTCGTGTCGGCGCGCGCGGCCGGCTGCCAGCGCAGCGCCACGTCGACCATCACGTCGCCGACGACCTGCACCGACCCGGGAACCGACTCGCGCCGCAGGTTCTCGGCGGCGGTCTGCGAGGAGCACAGCAGCAGCTCGCTGAGGTGATCGGTGATCACGCGGTTGAGCTCCTCGGGCATCGACCGGTCGAACGAGCGCATGCCCGCCTCGACGTGCACGACGGGGACCCGTGCCTGTGCGCCCGCGAGCGCACCCGCGAGCGTGGAGTTGGTGTCGCCGTACACGAGCACCGCGTCCGGCTCGAGCTCTGCCAGCAGCGGCTCGAGCGCGGCCAGCATGCGCGAGGTCTGCGAGGTGTTCGAGCCGCCGGCGATGCCAAGCTCGCGGTCCGGGCGCGCCAGCCCGAGCTCCGTGAAGAACACCCGCGAGAGCGAGTCGTCGTGGTGCTGGCCGGTGTGCACGAGCACCTCGTGGTGGTGCTCGCGCAGCGGCGCGGACACGGCGGCCGCCTTGATGAACTGAGGGCGGTTGCCGACGACCGTGAGGATCTTCACGTGCCGGTCAAGCTGCGGCGCCGGCGACGACGGAGGTGGACCAGTCGATCACCGACGTGGGGCGCACGACGTGGCGACCGAGGCCGAGCTCCTTCGGGTCGAGGCCCAGCGCGAGGCCGACGAGCTGGGGCAGATGCAGGATCGGCATCCGCAGCTCGCGCCCGACCACGCCTTCGGCGAGCGGCTGCTGGAGGTCGAGGTTGAGGTGGCACAGGGGGCAGGGCGTGACCACGCAATCGGCATCGGCGTCGACAGCGTCGCCGAGGTGACGTCCCGCCTGCTTGAGCGAGGCCTGCTTGTTCATGGTCACGATCGGAAAGCCGCAGCACTTGCGCATCCCCGCGTACTCGATCACGGTTCCGCCGAGCGCGGAGATCACCTGGTGCAGATAGTGGTCGCGTGGGTGCTCGGAGTCGATTCCCAGACGATCGCGCGGGCGCACGATGTAGCAGCCGTAGAAGGGGCCTACCTTGAGGTTGGTGAGCGGCCGGCGTACGCGGGCGCTCAGCTCCTCGAGCCCGATCTCCTCGACCAGCAGCCACAGGAAGTTCTTGTTGGTGAGCCCCTTCTCGTAGCTCAGGCCCTCGTCGGCGAGCGTGGAGTTGACGTGCGCCCGGTACTCCGCGTTTGCGTCCAGGCGTTCCTGGCACTCGCTCTGCGCGCCCTGGCAGGTCGAGCAGATGTTCATCATCAGCTCCGCGCCCTGCACCTGCTGGGCGAGCGCGAACGTACGGGCGTTGAGCGTGTCCGCGAGCTCCTGGTTGTGCTCGGCTATCACCCCGGCGCCGCTGCAACAGGCGCGGTCCAGCTCCACCAGCTCGATGTCCAACAGCGGCGCGACCTTTGCCATCGAGCCGTGCAGCTCCGGCGTGAAGCCCCGGCTGACGCAGCCGGGCCAGTAGGCGACCTTCATTGCTCGCTCCCCTCGCTGTCGTCCGTGCTCGGCTGCGCCGCGCTGTCGCTACCCTGGCCGACCGCCACCGGCGGGGCGCTCGGCTCCTGCTCTTGGGCCTCGTCCTCGCCGGCCACGTACAGGTTCAGCTCGTAGCGTTCGGGGCGGCTCTCGACCTTCTCGTAGATGCCCTGCACCGCCTTCAGGTCCGGCGCGGGGATCTTGTGGCCGAAGATCGCGATGCGCGGGCTCAACTTGCCGCGCAGAAGACCCTTGACGATCACGGGCAGCGAGGACAGGAGCTCTTTGCCGGCAGCCGGGTGGAACTTCCCGAACCAGGAGTTGCCGCCGTAGGAGCGGGGAATCAGCTCCGCCTCGTGCAGCAGCCCGTAGTCGCGCACGAGGCTCGCTACAGCCGCCTCGTGGCGCTCACCGTTGTTCTTGTCGACGATGTGGAAGTCGGCGGTTGCGATCCGCCGCAGGCGCATGATCTGTCCCATCGGGTTGACGTCCTTGGGGCACGCCTGCACGCACTTGAAGCAGTGGGTGCAGTCGAACATCCCCTGCGGGTCCTGGGCGAGGTCGTTGAGGCGCTCGAAATGCTCGTCATCGCGCGGGTCGCCCACGAAGCGGTAGGACTTGGCGAGCGCCGCGGGCCCAATGAAACCGGGGTCCACCTCCATCGCCAGGCAGTCGGACACGCACGCCCCACATTGGATGCACGCCATCGTCTGCGTGACGTCGACCATCGCCTCTTTGGAGACCAGGTACTCGCGTTCGGGGACCGGCAGCTTGGGAATCAGCCACGGCGTCACGCGCTGGATCTTCTTCCAGTGCACCGCGTCCATGTCGACGATCAGGTCCTTGATCACCGGCATGTTGCCCATCGGTTCGATCTCGATCACGCCCTCGCGCGCCCCCGCCTTGGCGGCGTCCAGGTGTGTGTGGCAGGCGAGCGCCGGTTCTCCGTTCACGCGCACCCCGCACGAGCCGCAGATCGCCTGGCGGCAGGAGCAGCGGATCCCGATCGAGCCGTCGAAGCGGTCTTTCGCCTGGAGCACCGCCTCGAGCACCGAGCGGTGGGGCGCGAGCTCCACGGTGTGCTCGTCCCAGTAGGGGGCATCGCCCGACTCGGGGTCATAGCGTCTGAGCCTGAGCGTGAACTGCTCGGGCGGGCGGTCGTGGGCTTCGGCCATCAGTATTTCCTCTCCTCAGGCTGCCACTGGGTGATCGTGACCGGCGAATAGCTCACCTGCGGCTGCCCGTCCGGGTCCAACGAGATATCGATGTGCTTCAGCCACTCCGCGTCGTTGCGCTCGGGGTAGTCGGTGCGGAACTGCGCCCCACGCGACTCCTTGCGCTCCACCGCGCCCACCAGCGTGGCCTCCGCGCAGTCGATCATGAAACCGAGCTCGATCGCGCCGAGCAGGTCCTGGTTGAAGACCGTTCCGCGGTCGTCGATCCATGCCGTCTGCGCTTCCTCCTTCAGACGCGAGATCGTCTCACGCGCGCTCTGAAGGCCCTGCTCGTCGCGGAACACGGCCGCGTAGCGGTTCATCGTCTCGCCCAGCTCGTTCTTGATCTCCGACACGCGTCTGCCCTCGTGCGGACGTGCCAGGATCGCCTCCAGCTGCGCGGACTCCTCGCGCAGCCCGGCGTTCGCGTCGACGTTGGGCATGCCCATGCTGGCGGCGCGGGCAGCCGCGTGTTCGCCCGAGCGTCGCCCGAACACCAGCGTGTCGAGCAGTGAGTTCGCGCCCAGGCGGTTGCCGCCGTGCACGGATACGCACGCCACCTCGCCCGCCGCGTACAGGCCCTCGATCGGGGTGCGCCCGTCGACGTCGGTCTTGACGCCGCCCATGATGTAGTGCTGACCGGGACGGATCGTGATCGGTTCGCGCGTGATGTCCACGCCCGCGAAGTCCTTGCCCAGGTTGACGATCTCGCGCAGCGCCTCGAGCGTGCGCTTGCGCGGCACCACCGTGATGTCCAGGTAGATGCCCGCACCGTCCGGGCCCACGCCGCGACCCTCGTCGATCTCGATCTGCTCCGCGCGCGAGACGACGTCGCGCGAGGCCAGCTCCATCTTGTTGGGCGCAGATTGCTCCATGAAGCGTTCGCCCTTGGCGTTCAGCAGGTGCGCGCCCTCGCCGCGTGCGCCCTCGGTGATCAGGATGCCCGTCTCCACGAGGCACGTGGGGTGGTACTGGACCATCTCCATGTCCATCAGCGGTGCGCCCGCGCGGTAGGCCATCGCGATCCCATCGCCGGTGACGATCAGCCCGTTGGTGGTCGGCTTGTAAGCCTGTCCGGCGCCCCCGCACGCCAGGATCACGTTCTTGGCCGTGAACGCCTCCATCTCCCCGCTGCGCACGTCGCGCGCAACCGCACCCGCGCAGCGGCCCTGCTCGTCGAGCAACAGAGACGTTGTGAACCACTCCTCGTAGCGCGCGACCCGCTCGTGGTGCTTCATCAGCTGCTCGTAGAGGACGTGTAGCAGCGCCTGGCCGGTGATGTCCGCCACGTAGGCCGTGCGCTTCATCGACGCTCCCCCGAACGCGCGCAGGTCCATCTCGCCGGCCTCGTTGCGATGGAAGGTCACGCCGATGTGCTCCAGGTGCATGACCTCCGCCGGCGCCTCCGAGCACATGATTTCGATCGCGTCCTGGTCACCCAGAAAGTCCGAGCCCTTGACCGTGTCGTACGCGTGCGAGCGCCAGTCGTCATCTACGCTGATCGCCGCGTTGATGCCGCCAGCCGCCGCCACCGAATGCGAGCGCACCGGGTGCACCTTGCTCATGATCGCCACGCTCGCCCCCTGCTCAGCTGCCGCCAGCGCCGCGCGCTGGCCCGCAAGACCGGCTCCGATGATCAGGACGTCGTGTGCTGGCATGGCTCCTTGGAGGATGGGGGCAAGGGAATTGCCGCCGGGACTCTATAACGCGGGGCGGCTGCCCGCGAGGCCGGCTCGTGCCCGTGGCTCTGAGTCGACCGACGCTGTAGACTGCGGGGCCGCGCAGTCGTCTATCCTGGACCTCGATGAGTTGAAGCCGCCCTCATACGATGGCGACCGTGTCGCCGGAGACCTGCGCGTCCTGCAGGTCACTCCCATGTATTCTCCCGAGCCCGGCGGGGTGACAACGTGCGCGACCGAGGTCACGCGCCGGCTCGTGGAACGCGGCGTCGCCGTCGAAGTGCTCACCGTCGATCCGACCGGGGATCTGCCGCGGCAGGAGGTGTTGGACGGAGCCCCGGTCCGTCGCGTGCGGGGCTGGCCAACGGGTAGCGACTACCGCTTCGCTCCCGCGCTCGCCGACCACATCCGGCGAAGCAACTGCGATGTCGTGCACGTCCAGTGCTACCAGACGCTGGTCGCGCCGCTTGCGATGCTCGCTGCGGCGCGAGCCCGGGTCCCCTATGTCCTGACCTTTCACGGGGGTGGCCACTCGACCCGCTGGCGCAACGCGATCCGCTGTCAGCAGTTGACAATCATGCGACCGCTGCTCGCGCGGGCCGCGCGGCTCATCGCCACGGCCGACTGGGAGGTCGACTATTACTCGGAGCTGCTCAGGCTGCCCGCCGATCGCTTCGCCGTCATACCCAACGGCGGCGACCTGCCCGCGGTCTCCGAGCCTGCGCTTGCGCAAGACGGCACGCTGATCGTCTCGGTCGGACGTCTCGAGCGCTACAAGGGTCATCATCGGGTGCTCGCCGCGCTTCCCGGCGTCATAGACGAGGTCCCCGACGCGCGCCTGTGGGTGGCCGGTGAGGGACCCCATGCCGCCGAGCTCGCCGCGTTGGCGCAACAGCTCGGCGTGTCCGATCGCGTCGAGATCCGGCCGGAGCGAGATCGAGAGCGCTACGCGGCGCGCCTCGCCGGCGCGTCCTTGGCGGCGTTGCTCAGCGAGTTCGAGACGCAGCCGATAGGTGCGCTCGAGGCGATCACGCTCGGCGTGCCGACGCTCGTCGCCGATAACTCCGGCCTGGCCGAGCTCGCCGAGAAGGGCCTTGCGCGTGCTGTGTCGCTCGATGACAACGAGACGACGCATGCCGCGGCGATGGTCGAGATGATTCGCAACCCGCCGCAGCGGGAGCGGGTCGAAATGCCGAGCTGGGACGACTGCGTCGACTCGCTGCTCGATCTTTACGGTGCGGTGTCCCGTCAACGCGCAACGTCGCAGCGGCCCGTGCTCGCGCGGCGCGACGCGTGAGCAGCGGCAGCGCCCTCGAAGCGGGCCGGCGCGCGGCGGAGACCGTGAGGCCCTGGTCCGTCCGCCGCGTGACGGCGCGCCCTTGGCACGCGCCTTTGTGGGGCGCGGCGGGCCTGATCCTGATCGCGGGAAGCTTCGCCCTCAGCCGCGAGGGTCACGGTGGCACCTCCGTCCGGCTGCTGTTCTGGCTCGGGTTCCTGGCGATGGTCGCGCCGATCGCCGCTCGTCTGCTCGCAGAGTCGACGCCGCGAGGTGAGCGGATCGCGCTCGTCACCCTTGTCGGTCTGCTCGCGTACGCGGTGAAGGTGCTCCGCGATCCGCTGATGTTCGTCATGAGCGACGAGTTCACACACCTGGCCGCGGCCCAGCGGATCGTGGCGACGCACAAGCTCTTCCAGGCGCTGCCCACCTCCGGCCTCGTGGCCGCTCCGGGGTATCCGGGGCTCGAGACGGTCGCTGTCACCATAAACGAGGTCACGGGACTGTCGCTGTTCTGCAGCGGTCTGATCGTGATAGCGATGGCGCGCACGATCATCATGCTGGCTCTGTTCCAGCTTTACGATCGTGTGACAGGCTCGGCGCGAGTCGCCGGTCTGTGCGCGCTGCTGTTCGCGGCGAACGGAAACTTTCTCTACTGGAGCTCCCAGTTCTCCTACGAGTCGCTCGCGCTGCCGCTGTTCGTGCTTGCGCTCGCCGTATACGTCAGACGCGCCGAGCGTTCGACTGGTCGCCTGCCGCTCACGCTCACGCTCGTCCTGCTGATCGCGACGATCACCGCGACCCATCACCTCACCTCCTACGCTCTTGCGGCATCGCTCTCGATCCTCACCCTGCTCTCCTGCCGCAGGGCGTGGTCCGCGTGGCGAGCGCCCGGCCTGGCTGTGCTCGCCGCCGCGGCCGCGGCGGCGTGGTTCTTTCTCGTGGCACCTGGAACGCAGCCCTATCTCAGCTTTGTGTTCCGGCGTACCGTGGACGCGATCGGCAACGCCGCGCAAGGCACACATACGCCCTTTCAGGCCAGCGCCGGAGCGCTGAACACGCCGATCGTCGAACAGGTCGTCTCGTTCGCGGGCGTGCTGCTCGTCGTCGTCGCCGTGCTGTGGACGCTCAGGAGGGCGCGGGAGGTCGATGCGCTGCACAGCCCGATCGGGGTGTTCCTGGCGGTGTGTGGTCTCGGCTTCCTGGCGTTCTACCCGCTGCGCCTGTTCCCCGGCGCCTGGGAGACCGGCAATCGTGGCCAGGAGTTCCTGTTCGTCGGCGCCGCGCTGCTGCTCGGCTTGGCGCTCGTGCGAGTCGCCGGGGCCGACGCAAGCCGCCGCCGGCGCAGCCTGCTGATCGGCGCGGTCCTCGTCGTCGTCTGCGGTGGCGTGATCTCGGGCTGGCCGTCCCCGCTGCTGCTCTCCCAGCCGCTGAAGGTGCGCGTCGGAAAAGCCGTCGTCGTTCCACAGGGCCTCAGCGCGGCGAGCTGGGCGATCCGCGAGCTGCCCGGCAGCTCGATCTACCTCGGCGACGAAGCGACCGGTCGTGAGCTGCTGGTCGATGGCGCGCATTTCAGCCTCTTTGGAAGCGGTGACGGTGTTCCGGCCATCCTGGAAACCCCGCAGCTCGCGCCGTGGGAGCGCGAAGTCCTGGTTCACCGCGGCGTCGATTACGTGGTCGTGGATCGTCGCAAGGTTGCGGCGAACAACCAGGCGGCGTACTTCTTCCAGCCGGCGAGCGACCCGGACGACGGGCTCGGCTACTACCCGGCCGGGGTCCGTGCGAAGTTCGCGCTCCCGACCGTCAGCTCGATCTTCGACAGCGGCGACATCGTCATCTATGACGTGCGTGGACTGCACGAACCACCGCCGCGCTGCCGCGCGGTCGGAGTTCGATCGCAGGCCGGCGGAATCACTTGCAGTGCCCCATACACGCTTGTGACGATCGCCGGTCCGAATGAGATTGTCGATCTGCCGCACATGAAGGTCCGCTATCTGCGTCTCGAGGTGCAGCACCGGACGACTGGCGTGCACATCACGATCCTCGTGCAGGTGCAGAACGTGGGGAAGCTCCAGCTACGCTCCGGACCCCGACTGGCGCCATCTCTATTTGACCGTCGACGGCCACCGGCTCTATCGGCTGCGGTCGGTCCCCGAACGAACGGACAACCTCAACGGCACGAAGCTGCTGCAGCCCGGCGAGGCGATCGAGCGAAGCCTCACCTTCGTCATACGCTCCCACCGCCTGATCTCCACCTTCCTCAAAAAGGGCGGCCAGCTCGGGGTCCGGCTGCCGAGCCCGCCTGGCAGTCGCACGCACATCGATCTTGGCGTCATCACGATCGCGCCGCCCGGCAGGAGGAGTACGAGATGAGCAGCGTGCCGCGCCGCCTGCTGCCCCTCGACCTGCTCGCCGTGGTTCTCGTCGGCGGGCTCGCGACGATCGCGCTGTTCACCGCTCCGCACGTCGTGGCGCTGCGCGCGACGTTTGGGCTGCCCTTTCTCCTTCTCGGCCCCGGTTATGCGCTGATGAGCGCCCTGTACGCGCGAGAGCCACCGGAGCCGGCGATGCGCGTGCTGTTGACGGTCGCGCTCAGCGTTGTCGCGATGGTGCTGGTCGGTCTCGCGCTGAACGCCGCGCGCATCGCGCTCACCGGACACGCGCTCGTGATTGCGCTGCTCGTCGTCACCGCGGCCGCCTGCCTGGTCGCCGCCGTCCGCAGGCGCGAGGTCCCCGACACGGTGGCGATCTCCGCCTCTGTAACCCTGCGCTCGCCCTGGCTTTGGTCGACGTCGGTGCTCCTCGCGGTGTTCGTCGGGCTGCTTCTCGTTTTGGCTAGGCCCCTGCCCGATCGCACGTACGCGGGCTACACCCAGCTGTCGGGGCTGCGCTCCGGGACGAACGTGAGCGTGGCGGTCAAGAGCGCGGAACACGTGCGTACGAAGTACCGTCTGGATGTGGTCACCGCGTCCGGTCGTGTGGTGGCTCGCGGGTTCGCGCTCGCGCCCGGACAGCAGTGGGCGCGCGTGATCCACACCGGTCCGCCGCCGGAGCAGACCGTTCACATTCGCCTCTACCGTGCCGCCGCGCCGACGACGGTGTACCGTGAAGTCATCCTCCGCGCCTAGAGGGAATTGAAATTAATGCGCCTGCTAATCGTCAGCGATCACTACCCGCCGTTCATCGGCGGCGTGCAACGTCAGACTCGGGCGATGGCCCTCGAGCTTGGCGCGCGCGGCTATGACGTCGGTGTCGCGACCGTCTATCAGGATGACCTGCCGAGATACGAGGAGCCCGACGGTTTCCCGGTGTGGCGCCTTCGCCAGCTGCGCTCGGCCCCCCTCGTCCACGGCCCTGCGCGGCGTCGCCATCAGCCGCCCTACCCCGACCCGATCACCGTGTTCGAGCTGCGGCGTGTGATCCGCGCGTTTCGACCCGACGCGGTCCATGCCTCAGGCTGGTTCAGCTATTCGGCTGCCGCGGCTCTGATCGGTATGCGCATCCCACTGCTCGTCTCCGTGCGCGAGTACGGCTTCAGTTGCGCCAACGCATCGCTGCTGCACTACGGTCAGCCCTGCTCGGGTCCCGCGCTGGGGAAGTGCCTGGCGTGCAGCAGCTCCTACTTCGGGCCCACCCGAGGCATCGTCGCGGCCCTGGGCGTACGGCTCTCTGCGCCGCTGCTTCGCCGGAAGGTCGCCGCCATGCACAGCATCAGCACCTACGTGCGCGAGCAGGTCGAGCGGGACGTCCTGAGAGCGCGCGAGCGCGCCCGCATCCCGCAGGCGGTGATCCCCAGTTTCCGCGTGGCGGCGCACGGCGAGCCCGACGCATCGATCCTGGAGCAACTGCCCGACGAGCCCTTCATCATGTTCGCCGGTGCTCTGCGCCGCGTGAAGGGAGTCGAGACGCTCCTCGCCGCCTATCGCCTGCTCGAGTCGCCGCCCCCACTCGTTTTGCTCGGCACCTTCGAGAGCGACACCCCCGCCGAGTTTCCCGCCGGTGTGATCACGCCCGGTGGCGCCTCGTACGCGACGGTGCTCGCGGCCTGGGATCGCAGCCTGTTCGGCGTGATGCCCTCGCTGTGGCCGGAGCCGTTCGGCAGCGTCGTCCACGAGGCGATGAGCCGCGGCAGGGCGGTCATCGGCACGACCCCGGGGGGGCATACCGACATGATCGAGCACGAGCAGACCGGGTTGCTCGTTGCGCTGGGAGACGTCCCGGCGTTGCGAGCCGCCATGCAGCGGTTGATCGACGATCCGGGGCTGCGCGAGGACCTCGGAGCGAACGCCATGCGGCGCGCGGCCGATTTCGCCGCTGAGAACGTATTGCCCCAATTCGAGGCTTTCTATGCGCCGTTTGACCCGGCGACAAACGGCGCTCGTCAGGTCGCCGCCCGAGGAGATTCCTGACGAAGCGGGTCTGGTGGCGGGGGCTTCCGCGGCGCTGTCGGTCGGTGCTCACCCATGAAGGATGATGCGCACTCACCCTTCCGGCGGACAGTGTGGCTATGGGTGAGCGATGCCGCGAGCGCAGTCCGGTGCCGGTCGTGGACATTCGTCTAGGGCGCGCGGACCGCGTTATAGCACGGCCTGATGTGCCCGAAAGAACGGGAGGATGCTCCGTCGCCGACGCATATCCGTGGTTGCAGCTTGCCTGGCGGCCCTCGGCGCGGGGGCCATGGCCCAGGCGACGGCGTCGGCCACGCGCATCAGGGCCGATTGCCGGTCTGCACGGTGCGTGAAGGCCGCTACCGTGCGCACAGCGCAGCCAGTGCTCGTGCGGCCTACGAGCGCGACGCTCGCAGGCGTCGTGACCGCACACGGCGCGAAGGCGAGCGCCTACTTCCAGTACGGAGCGGGCGCCACCCTGACCCAGCGCACACGCGTCGCTCGCGTGTCGGCGGCACATGGGAGGGTGCTCGTGCGTGTGCAGGTCACCGGCCTTGTCCAGGCCACGAGATACGAGGTCCGCATCGCCTTGCGCAGCCACGGCCGCACGTCCTACGGCGCCGTGGTTGCCTTCTCGACCGCTCACGCCTTCGGGCCGGAATCCGGCTCGCTCACATCTTCAGCGCCGATCTCCCCGGGCTCCTCAGGCTCCACTCCCCAGTCGAGCGCGCCCAAGTCCTCCGTTCCCGAATCCAGCACGCCGAAAGTCTCCCCTCCGGAAGTCGGCGCTTCGCCGACGCCCCCTCAGGAATTGGGCACGAACGTCCACGCCGCGCAGGGCGAAGTCCTATGGGGGGCGGAGATCGGCCCGCAGTTCACCGGCACGCAGGCGCCGTGGGACATGAACGCCGTCACGGACTTCCAGCGGACCGTCGGGAAGGCGCCGTCGATCGTGGCGTTCAACATCCCGTTCCAGGGGTGCTCGCCGTCGTGCAACTACTACGAATTCCCGGTCAAGCAGCTTTCCGCGATTCGCGGCTATGGCGCGATTCCGATGCTCAACTGGGCGTCGATGTCCTCGCCGCTGGCGGTGGACGAGCCAGAGCTTCGAACTCGCGAAGGTCGCGAACGGGGCGTTCGACGAATACATACGCAGCTTTGCGCTGGCGGCGAAGGCGTGGGGGCACCCGATGTTCTTGCGCTTCAACTGGGAGATGAACGGCAACTGGTTCCCCTGGGCGCAGGGCGCCAACGGGAACCACGCGGCCGAGTATGTCGCGGCGTGGCGCCACGTGCACGACATCTTCGCGTCGGTCGGCGCCAGCGAACGTCACCTGGGTGTGGTGCCCCAACGTCGATCCCAACCACGAACTCGGGAGCCTGTCGGCGCTGTATCCCGGCAGCGCGTACGTCGACTGGACGTGCCTCGACGGCTATAACTTCGGCACGCTGAGGAGCCCGAACGGCTGGTCGACGTTCAACCAGGTCTTCTCCGCGACCTACAGCCAGATCGTCAACAAGATCGCGCCGGGCAAGCCTTTTATGATCGGCGAGGTCGGCTCCAGCGAACACGGTGGCTCGAAGGCCGCGTGGATCACCGAAATGCTCAGCCAGATCACGAACCTCGACACGGCGGTGCAGGCGGTGGTCTGGTTCGACTGGGAAAAGGAAGGCGACTGGCCGATCGAGACCTCGCCCGCGAGCACAGCCGCTTTCGCGCAGGGTATCTCCGCGCCGGTGTTCGCGACCAACACGTTCGGCGATCTCGGCCCCGAGACGATCCATCCATCCTCGCTCAGCCTCCGTATCGCTCCGCGCCGCGGTAGGAACTCGCATCGCGCGGTGGTCGCTATTGTCGGTGCCCATGAAATCCCGTGCTCGGGCAAGACTGTCGCTCGCGGCCGTGGCACTGCTCGCCGTGACCCTCGTAGCTGTACCTAGCTCGGGCGGAAAACTGCAGGCCCGCCGGCCCGGGCTCGATCCATCGGCGTGCAGGGCTCCAGCCCGAGTACTGGGGGGTGAAGCTTGTCCCGCAGTTCACCGGCACCGAAGCGCCGTGGGACATGAGCGCCGTCACGGACTTCCAGCGGACCGTCGGGAAGGCGCCGTCGATCGTGGCGTTCAACCTTCCGTTTCAGGGGTGCTCGCCGTCGTGCAACTACTACGAATTCCCGGTCAAGCAGCTTTCCGCGATTCGCGGCTATGGCGCGATTCCGATGCTCAACTGGGCGTCGATGTCCTCGCCGCTGGCGGTGGACGAGCCGAGCTTCCGGCTCACGAACATCACGGGCGGGGCGTTCGATGAGTACATACGCAGCTTTGCGCTGGCGGCGAAGGCGTGGGGGCACCCGATGTTCTTGCGCTTCAACTGGGAGATGAACGGCGACTGGTTCCCCTGGGGGCGGGGCGTCGACGGCAATACGCCTGGCGAGTATGTCGCGGCGTGGCGCCACGTGCACGACATCTTCGCGTCGGTCGGCGCCACGAACGTCACCTGGGTGTGGTGCCCCAACGTAGATCCCAACCACGAATTCGGGAGCCTTGCGGCGCTGTATCCCGGCAGCGCGTACGTCGACTGGACGTGCCTCGACGGCTATAACTTCGGCACGCTGCGGCACGCGCGCGGCTGGTCCACCTTCGATCAGATCTACCGCGTGAGCTACGACCAGATCGTCAACAAGATCGCGCCGGGCAAGCCGCTGATGATCGGCGAGGTCGCCTCCAGCGAACACGGCGGCTCGAAGGCCGCATGGATCACGAACATGCTTGGGAAGCTGCCGACGGCCTACCCGCGAGTCCGCGGCTTCGTGTGGTTCGAGTGGTCGATGAACGGCGACTGGCCGATCGAAACCTCGAGTGCGAGCACCGCCGCGTTCTCGCGCAGCATCCGTTCCGGTCCGTATACGTCCAACACCTACGGCGATCTCTCCGCGCGGCCGATCGAGCCTCCCTACTGACCTATGAAACGGGGGTCGCGACGGGCGCGACCCCCGTTTCTGTGGCCGATGCCTCGGATCGGCTGATCAGCGATGCAGCGAGCAGCTACGACGTCGCCGCCACGCACGCCGCTTCCGTCGGCTCGCCGAACAGCGTGTACCCCGTGCCGGCACAGTCGGCGGGGACGGCCTTGCGCACATGGATCCTCAAATGTCCGTAGTTGTCCGCGGTGGCGGGGTGACCGTTGGGCATGTCCCTGAGCCTGAACATCGCCGGCCCGCCGGCGCCGACCAGCGCGTAGGAGTATTTGTGTCCCGGCGTTGGCTTCGTGAAGGGACCGCCAATTGGCATCGGATGGGCGTACGCCCCGCCGGTGCTGAGTTCGAAGTTGTTCCAGCGGACCGGGAGAGCCTCAGGACAGGGCGATGTCCAAGGACGCGCGAATATGAATTCCGCGTCGATGCCAAGTGGGCCATGAGGGCTTTTCTTCGGCTGACCGCAGACGGTTTCCCATTCGCCGCTCGGTTCCGTGAACTGTTTTCGCGACCAGTAGCTGATCGCGCCGCTGACTTCGGCCACGTACAGGCTGCCGGCCGGCAGCGTTCCATGGGTCTGAACGGGCCCGGCATATCCCGTCGTGTCGGGCGCGTACGCCCGCAGTTTCACGATGCTCGATTCTTCGACCTTGGCTTGAGCTACGGCCGGAACGACGGCCATGAGCGCGATACAGGTCCCGACGAGCACGATTCTGCCGATTCGTGGCATTGCTGTCCTCCTTTGATGATCCATGGGTCGGCCGCCACCCTAATCAGCTTCGACCCGACGTACAAGCCGGTTGCGCATGATAAACACCATTTTAACTTCTTGGCACCACTGAGCTCCTAGTGTAGTGTCTCGTAAACGGCTTTACAGCGGGCGATCTTTTCGATGATGGTGTCGGCTGAGGCGGTCCAGGTGAATGGTTTGGGGTCTTGGTTGTGTGTGTCGAGGTATTGCTCGATCGCGGCGGTGAGGTCTGGGACGCTGTAGAAGACGCCGCGGCGGATTGCCTTTTCGGTCAGTTCTCTGAACCAGCGCTCGACGAGGTTCAGCCAGGAGCTGGATGTCGGCGTGAAGTGCAGGTGAAACCGGGGGTGCTTTTCCAGCCATTTGTTGACGGTGTCGTGCTTGTGGGTGCGGTAGTTATCGACGATCAAGTGCAGGTCCGTCGTGCCGGGGAACTCGCGGTCGATGGTGCGCAGGAACTTCAGGAACTCTTGGTGGCGGTGGCGGGGCAGGCACTCCCCGATCACGCTGCCATCGAGCGTGTTCAGCGCGGCGAATAGGGTGGTCGTGCCGTTGCGCTTGTAGTCGTGGGTCATCGTGCCGGCACGACCCTTCTTCATCGGCAGGCTGGCCTGGGTGCGATCGAGTGCTTGGATCTGGCTCTTCTCGTCCACGCACAGCACCAGCGCCTTCTCCGGCGGGTTCAGATACAGCCCCACGACGTCGGTCAGCTTCTCTGTGAACAGCGGGTCGTTCGACAGCTTGAACGTCCGGATGAGATGTGGTTTGAGGCCGTGCGCGTCCCAGATGCGCTGCACCGTGGCCGGGCTCACGCCCTGAGCCTTCGCCATCGACCGGCAACTCCAATGAGTCTCACCCGGCGGCGTTGTCTGGGTCGTGGCCTGCACGATCTCCTTGATCTTCTCCGCACTGATCGTTCGCTTGCGGCCACGGCCGGGCTTGACTTCCCACAGCGCCTGCGGACCATCCACACGGAAACGCTCGCGCCACATGATCACCGTCGGGCGAGAAACCCCGAGCTCCCTGGCGATCGCACTGTTCGAAACCCCGTCGCTGCCCATCAGCACGATCCATGCCCTCGCCGCCACGCTCTGCGGGGTGCCATGCGCATTCACCCACCGCTCCAGCAGCACCCGCTGCTCCTGCGAAACCTCCCCAGCGACAGCCGCCAGCGCCATACCCAAAACGCTACCGCACCCCAACCACCATGTCAAGCTAATTCCGAGACACTACACTAGCGGCCAGCGCGGGATGATACACATCCGTGCGGTGGACTACAGCGGCAGCCGGGAATGCCCGCGCAATTTGCTCCTGCAGGTGTGGTAGACCCGCTTGCCCCGGACGATCTGCCCGCTGCGCTCGCGCGCGACGATCTCGACCGTGACCGTGCCCTTCGGCAGGCCGCGCAGATCGATGACCGTCGTGAGGCTCTTGCCGCGCAACGTCCGCTTCGCATGGCCATCGATGGAGACGACGGCCGAGACGAGATCGAGCTGCTTGGCGTTCTGGATGTGGAGCGTGAACTCCCGCGCGCTCGTGCAGGCCTTCGGTGAGGTGATCTCGACCCCGAGCACCGACGACGAGGGGGTTGCGGCGGAGGGCGTGGTGGGTTCTGCCGGCAGCGAGGCGACGGCGACGCACGCCGCTTCGGTGGGCTCGCCGAACAACGCGTAGCCGCTGCCGGCGCAGTCGGCGGCGACCGCGTCGCGCACGCGGATCGTCAGAGCGCCGTAGTTGTCGGCCGTGGCGGGGTGACCGTTGGGCATGTCCTTCAGCCTGAACATCGCCGGGCCGCCGTCGCCGACCAGTGCGTAGGCATATTCGTGGCCCGCGGTCGGCGCCGTGAAGGGTCCGCCGATCGGCACGGGATGGTCATAGCCGCTGGACCCCGTGCTGAGTTCGAAGTTGCCCCAGTGAGCCGGTAGTTCCTGTGGGCACGGTGCCGTCCAGGGACGCGCGAACAGGAATTCCGCATCGGCACCGAGCGGACCCGCGGAGCTGGCGAGTGGGCTACCGCACACGGTGTCCCACAGGCCGCTCGGATGCAGGTACATTTCCTTCGCGAAGTAGCTGACCGCGCCGCTCACGTCGGCGACGAACAGCTTGCCCGCGGGAAGGGCTTCTAGCGTGCTCACCGGCCCGGCGTATCCCGTGGTGTCAGGGGCATACGCGGGCAGCGTCACGACCCCCGGTTCTGCCGCGCTCGCACCGGCTGCGGCCGGGCCACCCACCAGGTACATGCTGCATATAGCGATCAGCGCGAACTTGCCGATTCTTGGCATTTGCTGCTCCCCCTCCGTTGGTCGTGGTCGTGCGTCGCTTTGGCGCTCAAATCCCGCGAGAGGAGCTTCGTTGGTTAGGCGGGCTCACAACGCGGGTCGCACATCATAAGCCAATACGTCCAATAATACGGATTATCTGCATCTGCGTGCAGCCAAGATACACGCCTTTACGCGACGCGCTTTTGTGAGCGTGCGCCAAAATCACCGGCGTGATCTAGACGATTGTCCAACCGTCATCGGCTGAGCTCTTTGCCGCCGGTTGGCCTGGATTTTGTGATTGGCGCCTCAGGCGTGATCGATGCGGGGCGGGCGGAGCGCTAGCAGCGCGCGCCCACGCAGGTAGAACGCCGCCGTTATCGCAAGTCCGGTGACGATCGCTCCCGCGCGGCGCAACGCCGCGATATCACCCGCGAGGCCCTGACGCAGCTCGTGCAGAACGGCTCGCGGCAGCACCGAGCGTACGTAGTGACGCTCGGACTCGAGGCCGCGTGCAGCGCCGGCCAGGCGCGTGAGAACCGCCTTCGAGTTGCCCTCGTTCTGGCAGCGCTCGACGAAGAATGTCCACGTCAAGCGTGACTTTGCCACGACGTGATGGACGCGCGCGTCTGGGGCGTAGAGCCAGCGGCCGCCGGGGTGCCTCCTCGATGCGCGAATGCAGAACTCGGTCTCCTCGGCTGTGCCCATCGTGAACGTTCCATCCGGCGCCGCGATGCGCCCCATCTCGTTGGGAAAGCCGCCAACGGCGGCGAACACCTCGCGGCGGACCGATAGGTTCGCGCAGATCAGGTTGCGGACCTCAGCGAGGGTGTCCGGCAGTCCGGTCCAGCTGCAGCCGACGACCCAGTTGAACTCCGCGGGGAACCAGTCTGGGCGTCCCGAGCGCCAGTCGGGGAGCACACCTCCGCCGACGCCGATCACGTCATCGTCGGTGTAGTGAGAAAGCAGGCGCTCGAGCCAGTCGGGCTCGGGCACCGCGTCGTCGTCCAGGAACACGAACACGTTCCCGCGCGCGAGCGCGCAGCCGGTGTTGCGCGCTCCGGACGTGCCCCGCTGCCGTTCGTTGGGCACCACGGTTGCGCCCTCGAGCTCCGCGCTCGCGAGCCTCAGCAGCTCCTCGTTGCTGTCGATGACGACGATGATCTCGATGGGCGGCTGCGTCTGCGCGCGCACCGACGCGACCGACTCGACGAGGATCGACCACCGCTCCATGGTGTACGCGCAGATCACGACCGACGTCGTGACGTGATCTTCCATGAGGCGCAGGAGGGTAGCAGCTGTTACGCCGGCGCTGGCCGCCTCGCCGATCTCGCGAAGATGAGCGTTGACACCGCCAAGAAGCGCGCGACGGGTGATCGCTCTATTCGCGAGAGGTTACGCCGGTAGGACTCGGCGGCGCGCTCGGGAAGCCACGGGTACTGCGCGAACTGCGCGAGCGCCCAGGAGCGCGTGACGATCTCCAGGTCCGCGTCGAGGACCAGGCGGGAAAGCTCGTGTGGCCAGTAGTTGCGAGCTGTCGCGAAGCGGCTCGTTAGTCGCTGCGGCAGCCATGGCATTAATGGCACCGGCCTGCGCATCAGGACCCGCGTATCGCTCCAGCGAGCCCCGTGACCCTCGAACGGGAACCACCGGTTGGGGCTGAACAGGGCCAGGACTCCCCCCGGTCGCAGGACGCGCGCTATCTCGCGCATCGTCAGCGCGTCGTCGGCGACGTGCTCCAGCACCTCGTTGAGCAGCACGCCGTCGAACGAGTCGTCGTCGAACGGCAGCCGGTCGCCATCCGCGACGACGAAACGTACGTTGTCGGGGTGGTCGAGCTCGTTCGCGCGCTCCACCAGCCGTGCGTTCACGTCGATGCCGACGACCGATTGCGCACCCCGCTCGGCGAGCCCCAGCACGTAGTACCCCTCCGCGCAGCCGAGATCCAACCAGTCACCCGACAAGGCCCCCATCTGCGCGATCTTGCCCAGGCGGTAGTCGAGGATGCCGCCATAGGCGGTGTGCCCTCCGAGACCTGGGAATCGTGGCTGCGTCACGCTCGCAAAAGTCTACTTGGCGACTGGGCCTGGTCGTGGCACTCGGAATCAATCCTCCCGGGCGTGCAAGGAGCCTCTACACTGGCGTGACTCTGGACAGCAGCGCGACTCTGGACAGCCACCGAACGGACACGCCGGTTTGACCGAGAAGAGCCCGCAGACCCGCCGAAGGACTTCACTGGACGCCACGGATGGCCGCATCGGCTCAGATCCACTTCCCGCGTCGACTCCCGTTCCCGCAGCGCGCGTTCTCCGCTCGCGACCGGCGGCTGAGCTGATGCCCGCGGCCGAGCGAGCCGTCTCCCTGTTTCGCGGGCTCCGCGACAGCTCGCTGCATCGCAACTCGGCGTGGATCATGATGGCGACCGTCATCACGTCGGCTTTCGGTTACGCGTACTGGGTTGCCGCCGCACACCTGTTCTCCACCTCGCAGGTGGGGCTCGCGACCGCGCTGGTGTCGCTGATGACGGTCACCGCGATCGTCGCGAACTTCGGCACGGGACCAGCCCTCGTCCAGAGACTGCCCACGCGCACGAGCATCGAGGACTGGTCGACCACGATGAGCGCCAGTCTCTTCGGGGCGGTTGGCTTCGGCGCGGCCGCCGCCGCGATCGTGCTCGCTGCTCTAGGTGCCATCTCGCATCGGCTCAGTGTCGTCCAGAGCGACCCCGCGCTCGCCCTGCTGCTCGTTTTCGGCACGAGCTCCTGGGCGGTCGGCCTGGTGCTGGACTACACCTTCATCGCGGAGCGCCACAGCAGGTCGATGTCGGCGCGCGGAGCGGTGTTCGCGATCGTCAAGATCCCGCTCGTCGTCGCGCCGGTGATCGCCCTCGGGTCCGGGAGCGGGGCCACGACCATATTCGCATCCTGGGTGGTGGCCTCGGCGATCTCGTGCTTGGTGGGGATCTTCGTCATGGTGCCGGCGCTGAGGCCGGGCTTCAGGATCCGGCGTGCCGGCACGGCCACCGAGATGCGCGCGATGTCCCGGCTCCTCGCCGGCAACTACCTCATCACGCTCGGCAACTCGCTGCCCCTGTACCTGCTCCCGGTGATCGTCCTCACCAGGCTCTCGGCGACCGCGAATGCTTATTTCTACATCACCTGGATGGTCGGTGGCCTGTTCTTCATGATCTCGTCGTCGGTCGGCTCCTCCCTGTTTGCGGAGGGGTCGAATCACCCCGAGCGCCTGATCGCCACCGCACGATCCAGCATCAGGTTCACGACCATGTTGCTGGCGCCCGCGATGCTCCTGATCTTCGTCGCGGGCGAACAGATCCTCTCGATCTTCGGGTCGGCGTACGCGGCCCACGGAACGCATCTCTTGTGGATTCTCGCGGTCGCGGCGATCCCGGACGCGATCACGAACATCTACGCACCGGTGCTGCGTGTGCGCCATCGCCTTCGAGCCGCCGCGGTGATGACGATGGCGATGGCCGTAGGAACCATCATCGGAGCGTGGATCCTCGCTCCCACGCTGAAGCTGACGGGAGTAGGCGCTGTGTGGCTCACCGGTCAGGCCTTGGGCAGCCTCTGGGTGGCGTGGGACACGCGAGCGATTGCACGGGTTCTGCACCTCGCTGTGTGGCCACGACGCCGTGGTCGCGATGGAGACGCGGGTTCGCGAGGCTCGTTGGCGGACACGCACACACGCACGGACCAGCAGCTTCGAGAGCATTTCGAGATCGAGCGAGAGCTCGCCGCGAAGCTGAGGTCCGCCGCTTCGCGCGACGAGCGCCGTCGGCTCTACAGCGAGGTCTACCGCGAACGCAGCGAACGGATCTCACACCACCCGCTGGTTCGTCAGGCAAACGATCCGCATGCGCGTGCGGCCGCGGTGACGCCCCAGGTGCGCCTGCTGAAGCCGTTCCTCGATCGCGATCGCCTGTTCGTGGAGGTGGGCGCCGGCGACGGGGCGGTCGCCCGCGCCGTTGCCCCATATGTCAAGCGCGCGATCGCGCTCGACGTGACCGACGTTCTGTTTCGCGGCGACGCATCCGACGGGCTCGAGCTCCGCGTGTTCGACGGCTTCGATCTCGGCGTCGACGCCGGCTCGATCGACGTGATCTACAGCAACGACGTCGTCGAGCATCTCCACGAAGAGGACATGCTCGAGCAGACCTCCTCGATTCGCCGCGCCCTCACGAGCGGAGGAGTCTACGTTTGCGTCACCCCCAACCGCCTCTCCGGACCCCACGACGTATCCAAGCACTTCTCCGACAAGGCCGAAGGCTTTCACCTGCGCGAGTACACGGTGACCGAGCTCGCGAGCGTGTTCCGCGCGGTTGGCTTTCGTCGCGTACGCGTGTTCCTCAGCAAAAGCGGCTATCACCTCACGCCGAAGGTTCCCGTCCATGCGGTCCAGGGGCTCGAGGCCGGCTTCATGCAGCTTCCCGCCGGTCTGCGCCAGTCCGCCAGCCGCACTCTCGGTTCGGTCAAGGTCGTTGCCGTCCGCTGAGGCTTAGGGTCGCACTTGGGGCTCAACTACTACGTGGCGCGTGAGGTGCTTCGAGCACGGCGGGCTTCCACGTCCCCGTTCTCCGTGGCGACGATTGGCCGCCTTCAGCAGTTCCTGCTTCCAAAGCAGGGCGAGAAGCTGTGCGACGAGTTCGACCTCGACGGTGCTGGGCTCTGGCTCAGGCAGCCGTTTGGCTCATATGGCGAGCCGCTGCTGGAAGCGATCGGAGCTGACGAGATCGTATCCGTCGACGCGTCGGGATACGAGGGGGCAAGCGTCACCCACGATATGAACCTGCCGATTCCGAGTGAGCTCTGTGAGCGGTTCGACATCGTCATAGATGGCGGGACGATGGAGCACGTGTTCATGCCCGCGGTCGCGCTGGCGAACATGATGAAGATGACAAAGGTGGGGGGCGCCCTGATCATCTGGACTCCCGCGAACAACCTGTGCGGTCACGGCTTCTATCAATTCAGTCCCGAGTTCTTCTTCTCGGCCCTGTCGGACGATCGCGGCTTCGATCTGTGCCATGTGTCACTTGTCGAGTGCGTGTTCCCGAGCGTCTCGCTGGTGGCGCCGAGGCGTGCGTTTCAGGTGCGAAGCCCACAGGAGCTGCGCCGGCGCGTCGAGGTTCGGTCGAGAAGGCCGCTGATGGCGCTGGCACGCGCGGTCAAGACGGCCCATCTCGATGACCCGTTCGAGCGGCTGCCTCAGCAGAGCGATTACGTGGCGGCGTGGGATGGCGCGAACAACGAAGCTCGCTGGGCAGTCGATGCGATGGTGCGCCTGCGAGCCGCGACGCTGCGGGTGCTGCGGCGCAGCGAGCGTGGCCGAGCGGCCGCCAGATGGCTTCAAGGCATGAACGAGCGCCGTGTCAACTCTTTGCGGAATCGAAGCTCCTTCACTCCGGAGTGATCGGCTGGCCAGCTCACCCCGCCGCTCACGGTTCCTGGCGCTCGTGCCGAATAACGCAAGAAGTCGGAAACAGGGCTTGACCGGTGGCGGCCAGGCCAGCATATGCTAGACATGGCGCGATCGCCATCCGAATGTTTTTTTCCGGTTACAAACGGGGTTTTGCGCCTAGCACGGCGGGTACGGTAGGCGAGACGTGCCCCGGGGAACCAGCGGCAAACCGGGTGCTAGCGGCAAATGCCACTAGCACTTGGCTCCAAAAGTCACATGTTGGACAGGTGGCGAACGAACCAAGGGCCCATATTGGATCGATGGGCCTGCCAAAAGAACGGATGTCTGATAAAAACCCGGGTGGATGTGACAGGCTGAACCCTTCGCTCAGATCCTCAATGGACCGCACGAGTCACAGAAGTCACAAAGGAGACGTTTTCTCATGGTCGAGACCTTCTTTCAGCAGCGCCCCGTTCAGCGGCGCCCTCTGATACAGCGACGTACCGGACTGCAAAGTCGGAGCGCGGGGCCGAGCGTCAGCTTGGTGATCCCGGCGCTCAACGAGGCTGCCGGCCTTCGCGCTGTGCTGCCCCGAGTGCCCGCGATCGTCGACGAGCTGATCGTTGTCGACGGTGGCTCGAGGGACGACACGGTCAAGGTGGTACGTGAGGTGAGCCCACACGCCGTGGTGATTCACCAGACCGGTCGCGGCAAGGGCGACGCGCTCAAGTGCGGCATCGCCGCGGCGCGAGGAGACGTCATCGTCACGATGGACGCCGACGGCTCGATGAACCCCGAGGACATAGCCCGATTCGTGTCGTCGCTGCTCGACGGGAACGATTTCGTCAAGGGCTCTCGCGTGCTTCCCGGCGCTGGCAGCGACGACTTCACGCGGGTGCGGCGCATGGGGAACACCGCTTTGACGCGGGTTGGAAATCTCGTGTTCGGCAGCAGGTACACGGACCTCACATTCGGTTTCAACGCCTACTGGCGTCCGACGATCCAGCATCTCGGGACTCTTGCGGACGGCTTCGAGTTCGAGATCCAAGCCGCCCTGCGCGCCGCAAGCGTGGGTATGCGAACGTCCGAGGTGCCGACCTACGAGCCCGCGAGGGTCGGGGGAGAGTCGAAGCTGAACCCGATCACCGACGGCCTTGCCATCTTGCGCATCATCTTGTCCGAGGCTTCGCCGAGGAAGGGCGTCAAGCTGGGCATGCCGCCGGCTACCCCTGCGACAGCCGACAGCATCGATGAGGAGCTGGCGCAGCTTGGTCACCACGCTCAGGCGGCTGCCAGCTGATCAGGTCCCTGCCGCCGGCCTCAGCGCCTGGCGCACCTGCGCCAACGTCACGACGCCCTGGAGAACGCCGTCCTTGTCGACGGCGATCATCGCTCCCAGGCGTCCGAGGCCTTCGGCGCCGAGCAGCGATTCCAGCGGAGCCTCTTCGCCGATTCGCACCGGCAGGTCGTCCTCGATCACGTCGAGGATCGCAAGCGCAGGACGGCCCGCTTCGATCTCGCTGTCCACACGCTGCTGGCGCACGACACCGAGGAAATGGCGGGCGGGGTCAACGACGGCGAACCATGGCCAGCGGTAGCGCAGGAAGAACTGCTCCTGCGCGTCCAGCAGGGTGGCGTCCGCGGGGATCGTCACCGGCTGGCGGTCCATGATGTCGCCGACGGTGATGTGCTGGATGCGCCGGCCGAGCGTGCCCTGCACCACGGCGGCGGTGGCGGCCTGGTAGAGGAAGAACGCGAGCAGGATCGTGATCAGCGCGACCGAGGAGCCGCCGCTCGCGAACGCCCACAGCCCGAACAGCCCGAGCGCGAGCGCAAATGCCTGACCCGAGCGCCCGGTCCACTGCGTCGCACGATTGCGGTCTCCGCTGCGCCACCAGATCAAAGCGCGGGCGATGCGCCCGCCGTCGAGCGGGAACGCTGGCACGATGTTGAACACCAGCAGCGCCGCGTTGATGAACCCGAGCCAGCCGATCAGCGCGAGCGCGGGCGTGGTACTGAAGCCTTCGCGGGAGAGCACCACGTCGGTCACCGTTCTACCGCTGGCGAGCACGGTCGCGGCAGCCAGGCACAGCCCGAACAACAGCAGGGTGACGGCGGGCCCGGCGGCCGCGATCTCGAGTTCCTCGCGCGCGCTCTGGGGCTCGCGGCGCATCTGTGAGAGCCCGCCGAAGAACCACAGGTCGATGCCGGCGATCGGAATGCCCAGCCGCCTGGCGACGAGCGCGTGCCCCAGCTCGTGCAGGATCAGCGATGCGAAGTATCCGATCGCACCCGCCACCGCGACCGCGTAGTCGGTGCCGCTCGAGCCGCCGATGACTTCGTGGAAGTAATAGTTGGACAGCCAGTAGATGAGGAAGAACAGCACCACGAACCAGCTGTAGCTGACGCCCACGCGGATGCCGAAGATGCGGGCGAGCTGGAAGTTGGTGCGGCGAGGCATGTGTCTTTATGGTAGGCCCACGTGGCCCGATCGCGGGGCGCTACAGCTGCGGGCGCGAGCGCGCGATGATGCCCTCGAAGTCGACCCCCGCGGGCAGCGTGCCGTACTCGAGCCCTCGATCGTCTGACAGCCGCGAGGCGCAGAACGCGTCCGCCACCGCGGCGGGCCCGTGACGCACCAGCAGCGAGCCCTCCAGGCACAAGGCCATGTCTTCGACCACCCGCCTCGCGCGCTGCTCGAGCGTCGCGGGGTCGGTGAAGCGGTCCTTCAGCCCAGCCACGCGCGCGTCCAGGCGCGCGTCCGCACCGTTCGCCTGTTCGACCTCCGCCAGGAACACCTCCAGCGAGCGCGGCGAGCGCGTCAGCGCGCGCAGCACGTCGAGGCTCATCACGTTGCCCGAGCCCTCCCAGATGGACGCAAGCGGCGCCTCGCGGTACAGGCGCGGCATGCCCGACTCCTCGACGTAGCCCGCGCCGCCCAAGCACTCGAGCGACTCGAACGCGTGGTTGGGCGCGCGCTTGCAGGTCCAGAACTTCCCCACCGCGGTGGCCAGTCGCTTGAACAGCTGCGCGTCGCTCGAGTCCTCGCCCGCGTCTGCGTCCTCGTGCGCCTCGTCGTAGGCGTGCGCCAGGCGCATCGCCAGCGCGGTCGTGGCCTCGGACTCGATGCACAGGTCGGCGAGCACGTTGCGCATCAGCGGCTGGTCGATCAGCGTCTTGCCGAAGGCGCTGCGGTGGGCGGCGTGATGGGTGGCGTTCATCACCCCCGTGCGCATCCCCGCGGCGGCGCCGATCACGCAGTCTAGGCGCGTGTGGCCGACCATCTCGATGATCGTCGGCACGCCCCGTCCGGGCTCGCCGAGCATCCGCGCCCACGCCCCGTGGAACTCGACCTCCGAGGACGCGTTCGAGTGGTTTCCGAGCTTGTCCTTCAGGCGCTGGATGTGAAACGCGTTGCGGCTGGCGTCGGGGAGGATCCGCGGCATCAAAAAGCACGACAGTCCGTCGTCGGTCTGCGCCAGCACGAGGAAGAAGTCCGACATCGGCGCCGAGCAGAACCACTTGTGCCCGACGATCTCGTACTCCGCGCCGGCGCCGCCTCCGTTCAGCGGTGTCGCGACGGTCGTGTTCGCACGCACGTCCGAGCCGCCCTGCTTCTCGGTCATCGCCATGCCCGAGATCGCGCACCCCTTCTCCCCGGCGGGGATCAGGCGCGGGTCATAGTGGGTGGCTGTCACGAGCGGCTCCCACTCCTGCGCCAGCTCAGGCGTGGCGCGCAGCGCGGGCACGACCGCGAACGTCATCGTGATCGGACAGCAGAAGCCCGCCTCGGCCTGCATCGCGGTCATGTACAGGGCCGCGCGCGCCGTGTGCGCGAACTCCCGCTCGCTCGTCCACGGCAGCGAGTGCAGCTCGTGCTCCACCCCCATCTTCATCAGCTGGTGCCACGCGGGGTGAAACTCGACCTCGTCGATGCGGTGCCCGTAGCGATCGAACAGCCGCAGTATCGGCTTGTTCTCGTTGGCCAGTCGACCCCATTCCTGTTGAGGCCCGCCGGCCGCGCCGACGAACCGTCCCAGTGCCGACGCCCGCTCGCGCACCCAGCCCGCGCCCTCGCGCTCGACCGCCTCGACCAGCGGCAGATTGCTCGTGAACACGTCCACTCCCTCCAGGGGCGGCGCCTGGTTGAAGACCGCGTGCGTCTTCCACGGCGCTGCACCTGCGCCCTCGCGCGGCTGCGAGACAGTGGCCATCCGCACAAGTGAAGCAGATGTAGGCTGTGCTCGATGTCTGCGAGCTTTTGTGTGCGTGCCCTGCTGCCGGCGCTCGTCGCGTGTCTGCTTGGCGCCGTGCCGTCGGCGACGGGCGCCGCGAGCGGCTTGGGCGTGACCGACCTCGCCTACGCGACCGGCACCGACACTTCTCCCGAGCAGGTGTGGGCGGCCGGCTTAGGGGGCGCGCCCGCACAGCTCCTGGGCGCGGGAGTCGAGCCGCTGCTCTCCCCAAACGGCGCTCTGGTGGCAGCCTCGCTGTCGGAGTCGGACTCCGGTCCCGCCCTCGCCGTGTACTCGGTCGCGGGCGCGCCGGCGCGCACATACGCGAACCTCGCGAAGGTCACCGCGCAGCCGCTCGCCTTCTCGCCGGACTCCAAGTACCTCGCCGCCGCACTGGTGTCGAACTCGGTGCACAACGTCCGCAAAGGCTCCTCGCTGGTGGTCATCGACCTCGAAACGGGCGCCATGACGACCATCGCGCACGGCATCGTCCAGGGGGCGAGCTTCGCTCCAGAAGGCTCAGACCGGCTCGCCTACGGTCTCGCCAGCTCCTACCTGCTCACCGCCTCCGTGAACATCTACCTCAGCGCGCCCGACGGATCTGGGGCGAGCCTGTTCACCCACGACGGACACAGTCTCAACCCGGTATGGGGCTCGGAAGGGATCGCCTACGACCGCGAGCGCCTGCGACACCAGGCGGCGCCCGTCTACCAGATATGGCTCGCCTCACCCGGGGGCGGGCAGGCACGTCAGCTCACGCGTTTGAAGATCAACCCGCTCGTCAGCGGCCTAGTCCCGCTCGCGTTCTCCGCCGCAGGCTTCAACCTGCTCGCCGAGTTCGTGGGCGAGGACACCAGCGCCGCCTGGACCGTCGACCTCACCTCAGGGCGCGTTCGCCAGCTGACCACGCCCGGCCGTCACTCGCTGATGGGTGCCGGCATCTCCCAGGATGGCACCACGCTGCTCGTCGACGAGGACTCCTTCGAGGGGCCACCCTCCTCCGGGCGCATCGTCACGATCCCGTTCGACGGCGGTCCCACGCACGTGCTCGTGGCGCACGCCGCGCAGGCCAGCTGGAACGAATGACCGCGCGATAGCATCGACCGCCCCGTCCCTCCCTGGGAGGGCCCCTGACCCGCTACGCGCACACACAGCAAGGACCTGCCCATGGCCAAGATCAAGGTGAAGAACCCCGTCGTCGAGCTCGACGGCGACGAGATGACGAGGATCATCTGGTCGATCATCAAGCAGCAGCTGATCATCCCCTACTTGGAGATCGACCTCGACTACTACGACCTCGGCATCGAGCATCGCGACGCGACCGACGACCGTGTGACGGTCGAAGCGGCCGAAGCTATCAAGCGCCATGGCGTAGGCGTCAAGTGCGCGACGATCACGCCCGACGAGGCTCGGGTGAAGGAGTTCGCCCTCAAGCAGATGTACCGCTCGCCCAACGGCACGATCCGCAACATCCTCGGCGGGGTCATCTTCCGCGAGCCGATCGTGATCGCCAACATCCCCCGGCTGGTGCCCAACTGGACCAAGCCGATCGTGATCGGTCGCCACGCCTTCGGCGATCAGTACCGCGCCACCGACATGCTCATCCCCGGGGCGGGCCAGCTGACGCTCGCGTTCACACCTGCCGACGGCGGCGAGCCGATCGAGCTGGACGTATACGAGTTCAACAGCGCCGGCGTCGCGCTGGCGATGTACAACCTCGACGACTCGATCCGCGACTTCGCGCGCGCCAGCCTGCGCTACGGCCTGAACCGCCGCTACCCGGTATACCTGTCGACCAAGAACACGATCCTCAAACGCTACGACGGACGCTTCAAAGACATCTTCGCGGAGGTCTACGACAACGAGTTCAAGAGCGAGTTCGAGGCCGCGGGGATCAGCTATGAACATCGCCTGATCGACGACATGGTGGCAGCGGCGCTGAAGTGGGAAGGCGGCTACGTGTGGGCCTGCAAGAACTACGACGGCGACGTGCAGTCGGACACCGTCGCCCAGGGCTTCGGCTCGCTCGGTCTGATGACCAGCGTGCTGATGAGCGCCGACGGCAAGACCGTCGAGGCGGAGGCCGCGCACGGGACGGTCACGCGCCACTTCCGGCTGCACCAGCAGGGCAAGCCCACGTCCACCAACCCGATCGCCTCGATCTTCGCGTGGACGCGCGGTCTGATCGCGCGTGGACGCCTGGACGAGACGCCCGAGGTCAGCACCTTCGCCGAGACGCTCGAGCGAGTGTGCGTGCAGACGGTGGAAGCCGGCAAGATGACCAAAGACCTGGCGCTGCTGATTGGCCCCGACGAGCCTTGGCAGACGACCGAGGACTTCCTTACATCGATCGATCACAACCTGCAACAGGAGATGAACCGTTGAACAACCCCATACGAGTGACAGTCACGGGCGCAGCCGGACAGATCGGCTACAGCATCGTGTTCCGCATCGCCAGCGGCCAGCTGCTTGGCCCCGAGCAGCCCGTCGATCTGCGCCTGCTGGAGATACCACAGGCGATGGGCGCGCTGGAGGGAGTCGCGATGGAGCTGATCGACTGCGCCTTCCCGCTGCTTGCGGGCCTCGACCTCCACGACCGCCCCGAGGACGCCTTCGACGCCACCAACGTGGCGCTGCTGGTCGGTTCACGCCCACGCACCAAGGGCATGGAGCGCGCGGAGCTGCTCAGCGCCAACGGCGAGATATTCACGGTGCAGGGCAAGGCGCTGAACACGGCGGCGGCCAGCGACGTGAAGATCCTTGTCGTCGGCAACCCCGCCAACACGAACTGCCTGATCGCGATGAACAACGCGCCCGACATCCCCCGCGAGCGGTTCACGTCGATGATGCGCCTCGATCACAACCGCGCGATCGCCCAGATCGCCGCGAAGCTGGCCGTGCCCGTGACCGACATCACCAACATGGGTGTTTGGGGCAATCACTCGCCGACCATGTACCCGGATCTGTTCCACGCCCTCGTCGGCGGCAATGTGGCGAGCGAGGTGGTCGACGACCAGGAATGGATCGAAGGCATATTCCTTCCCGACGTCGGCAAACGCGGCGCTGCCGTGATCGAGGCGCGCGGCGCGTCCTCCGCCGCTTCGGCCGCCAGCGCCGCGATCGATCACGTCAGTGACTGGGTGAGAGGCAGCGAGGGCGCGTGGGTGTCGATGGGCGTCGCATCCGACGGCTCCTACGGGATCCCCGAGGGCCTGATCTGTGGCTTCCCCTGCACCTGCCAAGGCGGCGAGTGGGCGATCGTCCAGGGCCTGGACATCGACCCCTTCTCGCGCGAGAAGATCGACGCATCCGTCGCCGAGCTGATGAGCGAGCGAGACACTGTGTCAGGTCAGGGCCTGATCTGAGCCGCCGAGCCGCCTCCTCCGGCGTCGCACTGACAGCCGGCCTGCCAGTGCACAACAGCACGAAACAAAAGGGGCGTGGTCATAAAGACCACGCCCTTATGTCAACCTAAACGCCAGAGACGAGAGGGAGTCCGGCGGATCGAGTCAGACGAGATCGGTCGGAGGTAAGGGCGACGGATCGTCGTTCCTGACAAGGACGCAGGGAGCGTGGCGTGCTTCGCACGCGAGCGACCGAGGACACAGTCAGGAGCGACGAGCCTAGCCCTTGGGGTACCAGCCGCGGCCTTTCTTCTCAACCTTGTTTTCCTGCTCGAGACCGGGGAGCACCCGATAGAGGTAGTTCTGCTTGATGCCCATCTTGGCGGCGAGCTCCGGGATCGTGATGCCGGGCTGTCCTTTCACGAACGAGCGCGCCTCGGCGGCGCGGGTGCCGCTGCCTTTGCGTCTCCCAGCCCGCCTTTTCGGTGGCCGACCCGGTTTGCGGACGGCTTTCGGGGCAGCAACGGTCGCCGTTGCCGTCGCGGCGCTTTTTTTGCGGCCCGACCCGCGCGGACGTCCCGGCCCACGGCGCCGGGTGACGGTGGTGGACGCCGTGCTCGAGGAGCTCGTCCCACCCAGCCCAGCGAGCGCTGCTGCGGCGGACTCCAGGCGATGGAACTCATCCACCACTGGCTGGAGCTCTTTCAGTCGACGGGTGATCTCTTGGCGCTTCTCGTCAAGGAAGTCGGTCACGATTTGAATCCTCTTCACTAGTGTCGATGTGGTTCAACTCACATCGCTGGTCACTTGACCTTACACTAATCCTCCTCCGCATTCCTCTCAACGTGCGTGCGCAGTCGCTCCAGTGTGCGCCTGGCCTCGCGCTCGGGGATGCCGCCCACCAGTGCACGGCTCACCAACGCCCCCACCGGACCCAGCGGAGTAGCGAACTCGTTGCGGTAGTCAAAGCGCGTGGCGCCGTCCTCCGCGCTGAGGATGTATTCGGTGCGTGCGCGCGAGCGTGCTGGTCCACGACCGTCCCACACCGCCAGCTCGACCGGCCGGCAGGCCACCAGCGTCCAGTGAACCTCGAGGCTCACGCCACGCACCTGGATGCGCTGCTCCATCGTATAGCCGACGCGCAGCGATCCCGCGTCGGCGCGCAGCAGCTTGCGGTGAATCGTGACCCACTCGCCGAGGCAATCGGGGTTCATGATCGTCTTCCACACATCGCCAGGTGGCGCCGCGATCTGGATGGACGCGCTCACCAGGCTCATCGCGCGGCCAGCGGCTCGAGCGCCTCCCACTGGGAGAGCGCGTGTTCGACGGCTGAGTCAAACGTATGCAGGTGCACGCCCAGCAGCTCATCCGCACGATCGCGCGCGGGCAGCAGGTCACCCTGGAGCCCCTCCATCAACGCGGTCACGAGCTCCGGGTCCTCGCCTGTGATCGCCGCCGCCACCCTTGCTGTCACGCCCGTCAGCCTCACCCCCAGCTTCAGCGTCGGGCGGTTGACGAGCATCACCTCGGCGATGCTCTGCAACATCTCGCCGTAGGTGAGCACGTCGGGGCCGCCGATATCCAGTGAGCGCGAGGAGACGTGTGTGGTGGTAGCGCACGCGGCGAGCATCGCGATCACGTCGCGCTCGTCGATCGGCTGGGTCCGCAGCGCATGCCACGAGGGCAGCGCGAGCACGGGCATGCGCTCGACGAGGTGCACCAGCAGCCGAAACGAACGCGAATGCGCACCGATCACGATCGACGCGCGCAGCGCCAGCGAGTCGGCAACCGCCTCCAGCAGGATGCGCTCCACCTGCTCACGGCTGGCGAGGTGGCGCGAGCTGCTCGCGCGAGCGTCCGCACCCGATCCGATCGCTGGCTCTGGCGCGTGCTCGACCAGTCCCCCGAGGTAGACGATCCGCCGCACGCCGGCGCTGCTCGCGGCCGCAGCGAAGTTCTCCGCGGCGATCCGGTCGCGCTCGGCAAACGACTGTGCGCCGACCGGCGCGCGCTCCATCGAGTGGATCAGGTAGTAGGCGACCTCGATGCCCTCGAGCGCGCGCGCCAGGCCGTCGGCGCTCAGCACGTCGCCCCGCAGCACCTCCACCTGTGCCCGGCGAGCGCGGGCGTCGTCCGGCTCGATCGTCACCCTCTCGCCGCGCTGCCCGCCGGGGAGCGCGCCCCGCGCGCGGGCGAGCGCGAAGCGCGCGCGCTCGGGGTCTCTCACGAGCGCCCTGACGATGTGCCCTTCCGCGCGCAGCCGTGCTGCCAGCAGCGAGCCGGCAAAGCCGCTTGCGCCGGTGACCAGGACACGCATCCGCACAGCCACAGATGATGACGCCAGCGTTCCCCAAGCGCCAAAATGCCCGGAAAATGCGGCGCTTGCGCGCTGATTGTCACGAGAACGTGACGGGTCGTGGCCTATTTACGGGTACCACGATTTTCTTCTGCGATTTGCGGAGTGGGTCTCGATCTGCCCTTGAGCGAGCGTCGGAATGGTGCTTTGATCGCCACCTTCTCTCGTCCATCGATCGCAGCAGAGGTGGGGTCCAGGTGCAGGCAGCACAGAGCGGGCGCGCGTCCACGCGCCGGTCGTCGAAGGTCAGCTGTGATGAGTGCTTCTTCCGCGTCAACCTCCTCTGCGCGCTCGAGCTGTCCGAGCCGTGCGCGACGTTCAGGCCGAACGATGCCCAGCTCAAGCCGCCGCAGCAGCTGCGCTTCGTGTTCCGCCAGGAGCGTCGCACGCGAGCGGCCTGGGCGTTCCCGTCCGCGCAGGAGCAGGCGGCTCGACACGCCTAGCGCGCTATCCCTTCCGCGGTCAAGGGGTATATTGGGTCGCGGAAACTGCAAGCTCTCGGCGGAGGCGGTGGCGCGATGTCAGCGAAGGACAGATTTGGCAAGGCGGGGAACGCGGCGCGTGCAGCGCAGCAGAACCGGTATCTGCAACGTCTGATCGAGGACGAGGAACTGCGTTCCAACCTGCTCTCGGCGTACGTGGCCGCGCGCAGCGCGTACGGGCGCATGAGCAACGGCAAGCCCCCAACCCAGGTGCTCTTCAACGATCGCAAGCTCCAGCGTGAGCTGAGCGACGCAGCCAACGCCCTGCGCCAAGCGACGCAGTCGCTGCGTGAGCCTCCGAAGGTGGCGCGCCGGCGCGGAGGCCTCGGACGCTCGCTGCTGCTCGTCGCCGTGGGCTCGGTGCTGGCCGTCGCGCTCAGCGAGAGCCTGCGCTCGAAGCTGCTCGATCTCCTGTTCGGAGCCGAGGAGGAGTTCGACTACAGCTCCACCACCACACCCGAGACGCCCGCACCCGCGGGTGTCGCGGGCAGCTGAGCAGCGCTCACTGGCTAACGATGAGCATGGAAGCTGCGCTCGTAGACACAGCTGATGTGGCCACGCCAAAGGGGGATGCCAGCGCGCACCCCGAGGTCGGCCGTGCGCGGTCGCTGACCGGCGATAAGGCGCAGAGGATCATCGACGCGATGCGACGGAGCGTCGCGCAACGCGGCACCGCCGCCTCGACCTTCGACCACGTCTCACGCGAGGCCGGCGTCTCGAGGGGCCTGCTGCACTACTACTTCGGCACCAAGGAGCAGCTCCTGGCGGAGGCCGTCAGGCGCGACTGCGACCTGCGCCTGGAGCGCCTGGAGCGCCAGCTTCAGGTGGCCAAGACGGCAGACGACTTCATCAGCCTGATGGCACAGAACCTCCAGGACACGATCAGCGAAGACCCCGACTTCGTCACGCTGGTGTTCGAGCTGTTCACGCTGTCGCGGCGCAACGCTGACATCGCCGTCGAGTACGCGGGGCTGATGCGCAGCAGCCGCGAACACGTCGCCGCGATGCTCGCGGCCGCTCAGCGCGAAGGGGTGGTGCGGCTGCACGCCGCGCCGGAGGCCGTCGCCGAGGTCCTGTTCTCGCTCGGGGACGGGTTCGCGCTGCGGCTGCTGACCGAGCCCGAGCGCGATTTCACCGAGACGATCCTCGCCGGCATCAGCTGCGCGAGAGCGCTGCTCACCGACTAGACGGCGATTGCTGTCAGTCAACGAATGTCGCTTGTTGTCAATCGGTTGACGCTCCTATAATCGGCTGCCGATGCCGATTTACGAGTACCGCCGCCCGGACGGCACCACGTTCGATGTGCAGCAGTCCTTCAGCGACGATCCGCTGAGCGTGGACCCCGACACCGGCGTGCCCGTCGAGCGGGTGCTTCACCCACCCGCCGTGCACTTCAAGGGCAAAGGTTTCTACAACACCGACTACGGCACGCGCGCGCGTCAGCGCGAGACCGCTGCGGCCGCCGCCGCCGAGAAGTCCTCGAGCGAGAAGTCCTCCGGCGAGAAGTCCTCCTCGGAGAAAAAGCCCTCCGAGGGCTCTTCCTCGACGACGTCATCCTCAGGCGGTGCGTCCTCTGACGGCAAGGCGAGCGGCGGGTCGAAGTCCGGGCCGTCAAAGCCCGTCGCCGCCAAAAGCTGAGCGGCTCAGCCGCTCATGAACTGAGCCACATCTGCGCGTCGCGCTTCCTCGGAGATCGTCAGGCCTTCTTCGCCGTCGGGTAGCGTCGTCTGCCCCGTCGGGAGCAGCACGCGCGTCGGCGGCGTGCCAGTGACCGCGAGCGCCGCGAACATCCCGAGCAGTTCCACGCCGCTCATGTCAGAGATGATCGCTGGCGGGGCGTGCCATGCGATCAATGGCAAGCGAAAGAAGCTCGATGGTGACAGCAGCTGGCTCTTCATGTCCGTAAACAGCGCCTGCTGGTGTTGCTCACGTTGGATGTCGGTCTCGTTGGGCTCGCACAGGTTCTCGCGCGTGCGCGCAAGTGCCAGCGCCTGCTTGCCGTCGAGGTGATGAGTGCCGGCGCTCAGCCGCAGGGTGAAGCCGCCGTCGGCAGAGCCGCCGTCGAGGTTGGACACGATGCAGCCGCCGGAGTATGTGACACCGCCCATCGCTTCGATCAGCTGCGGGAAGTTTTCAAAGTTGACTTCCACCACGTGGCTGATCGGTATTCCCAGCCAGTGCTTGATGACCGACACGGACTCCGCCGGCCCGCCGAACTCGTGCGCGGCGTTGATCTTCTGTAAGCCGTGGCCGGGGATTTCGATGACGGTGTCGCGCGGGATCGACAGGCGCGCTGCGTGCCCGCCGCCCGTGCGGACCAGCATGATCGTGTCCGAGCGCCCGTAGCCGGTGGTTTCCGCGCCCGGTTCCTTGCTGTCCTTCTGGCGGCGGTCCGAGCCAAGCACGAGGATGTTGTTGGCCGAGGTCAGCGGAAAGCCGGACGGGTCGAGCACGCCGGCGACATTCGACGGCAGCGAGGTGCGCTCGAAGTGCGAGCTGACCAGGAACAACAGCAGCGATAGCGCGATCCAGCCGATCACGAGCGCAAGCAGGCCCAGCGCGATGCGCTTCGGAGTCGCCCACCGGCGCCAGCCGACGCGCGTGCCGATCGGTCCTCCCGCCCCCGTCCTGCTTCCCCGTGCGCGCGTCGGCGCCAGGCGCCCTGGTCGATCCGAGAGCGGAGTCTCAGGGCGTGAGCCTGCACTCGGGCGGACCGGTAGGCGCGGGCGCGCGCGGTAGCGCGTGTACTGCGGCGGCTTGTCAGCGTCTTCTGCCATGTGACCTTGACCCTATATTTGCGAGATGACCCCAGCGGCCGCGTCGGTCGGGCGGCTCGTGATCTGCCCGACGCCGATCGGCAACCTCGACGATGTGACGTTGCGCGTGCTCGACACGTTGAGGAGCGCTGACGTGATCGCCTGCGAGGACACTCGCCACACCAGCGTACTGCTCGCCCGTCACGCCATCACCGCGCGGCTGTTGAGCCTTCACGAGCACAACGAACGCGCGCGCGCCCGCGAGCTAGTCGAGCGCATGCGCGCGGGGGCGATCGTGGCGCTGGTCTCCGACGCGGGCACGCCGCTGATCTCCGACCCCGGCTTCGCGCTGGTGCAAGCCTGCTTGCAGGCCGGTGTCGAGCTCGAGGCGCTGCCCGGGGCGAGCGCTGTCCTGACCGCCCTGGTGGCGTCGGGGTTGCCGAGCGAGCGCTGGCGCTTCGTCGGCTTTCTCCCCAGGCGTCGTGGCGAGCTGCTCGAGCTGCTGGGTGGCGCCGGCGAGACGCTGATCGCCTTCGAGTCACCGCGGCGCTTGGCGAACACGCTCTCGCTGCTCTGCGAGCAGGAGCCGGAGCGCCGCGTCGCCGTCTGCCGCGAGCTCACCAAGCTCCACGAAGAAGTTCGCCGCGGCAGCGCCGCCGAGCTCGCCGAGCACTACCGCGAGGCTCCCGCGCGCGGGGAGGTGGTGCTGGTCGTGGGAGCGAGTGCGAACGGCGGCGGTGAGCGCACGCCCAGGGCAGATGCTGTGCTGGCTCTGTCGGAGCTGGTCGCCGCCGGTGCCAAGCCGCGTGCGGCGGCGAGCGTCCTCGCGCGGCTCAGTGGGCTGCGCGCGAACGAGCTCTATCGGGAGCTGACGCGGGGCGAGCGGCCCTGACGCGTCGAGCAGGGGATGGGGATGCGGTAGCTAAATCGCGTAGCGTGGAAGCAGCTATGTCGTTCTACGTCACCACCCCCATCTACTACGTCAACGCGGCCCCCCATCTCGGGCACGCGTACACGACGATCGCCGCCGACGTGATGGCGCGCCACCACCGCCAGCGTGGCGAGGAGGTGTTCTTCCTGACGGGCACCGACGAGCATGGCGAGCCTGTAGCCGATGCCGCACACGCGCTCGGCATCGAGCCACAGGAGCTGGCCGACCGCAACGCCGAGCGCTTCCGCGCGCTCGCGCCGCGGCTGCACGCGAGCAACGACTTCTTCATTCGCACCACCGACCCCCAGCACGAAGCCGTGGTCAAGCAGGTGCTCGCCCGCGTACGTGAGAACGGGTACGTGTATGAGGGCACCTACGAAGGCTGGTACTGCCCGCGCTGCGCGGACTTCAAGGCCGACAACGAGATCGATGCCGGCAACCTCTGCCCGATCCACCACATCGCGCTCACGCGCGAGCAGGAGGACAGCTACTTCTTCAGGCTGTCCGCCTTCCAACAGCGCCTGGAGGAGCTGTACATCAAACGCGAGGACTTCGTCGCGCCGCGCACGCGCTACAACGAGGCACTTTCGTTCATCCGCTCGGGCCTGCGCGACGTGCCCCTCACCAGGCACAAGCTGACATGGGGCGTGCAGGTGCCGTGGGACCCCGAGCACGTGTTCTATGTGTGGTTCGACGCGCTGCTGAACTACTACTCGGCGTTGTCCTACGCCCCCGCGCCCGCGGGTGTGCCAGCAGGGGCGAGCCTCACCGAGCTGCTGTGGCCGCCCAGCTACCACCTGATTGGCAAGGACATCCTGCGCTTCCACGCCGTGTATTGGCCGGCGCTGCTGATGGCCGCCGAGATCGAGCTGCCACAGCACGTGTTCGTGCACGGCTTCCTGCTGATGGACGGCGAGAAGATGAGCAAGTCGCTTGGCAACGTGCTCGACCCGTTCGCGGTGATCGATCGCTACGGCGCCGACGCGCTGCGCTTCTACCTGCTGCGAGACGTGCCCTTCGGGCAGGACGGGTCGGTCTCCACAGCCGCGTTCGAGCTGCGCTACGACAGCGAGCTCGCCAACGAGCTCGGCAACCTCGCCAGCCGCACGCTCGCGATGGTGCACCGCTGGAGAGACGGGGTTACCCCCGCGGCCGAGCTCGACGCCGCGCTCGACGGCGACTTCGCGGGGCTCGCCGGCGAGGTCGAATGGCTGATCGACCGCGCCGAGCTGACGGGGGCGCTGGATCTGATCTGGCAGCGCGTGCGTCGCCTGAACCGCTACGTGGAGGAGAGCGCGCCGTGGCAGCTGGCCAAGGACGAGGGGCGCTCGGGCGAGCTCGATCGCGTGCTGTGCACGCTCGTCGGCGGCCTGCGCGTGCTCGCGCTGCTGCTGCATCCCTACCTGCCGGTCAGCACCGAGCGCCTGCTCGGCGCGCTTGGCATCGAGGATCGTTCGCTGGCTGGCGCGCGCTGGCAGGCGACGCAGACGCCCGGGCACAAGCTCGGGCAACTGGAGTCGCTGTTCCCGAAGTCCGCGTGAGGGCGGCTTGGCCCGGTGATCGACTCCCACACACACCTGCACCTGTGCGAGCCGCCCGACAGCGAGCTCGTGGCGGCCGCGGACGCGGCCGGCGTGACGCGCATGCTCACCGTCGGGATCGACGGGGTGTCGTGCCGCGCGGCGCTGGCCGCGGCTGAGGCCTTTCCGCAGGTCCACGCCGCGGTCGGCCGCCACCCGAACTCGGCCACCGGGTTCGATGACAACGACTTGGCCGAGTTGCGTGCGCTCGCCGCGCACGAGCGCTGTGCGGCGATCGGCGAGACGGGCCTCGACTACTACCGCGACACCGCACCACGGCAGGATCAGCGGCGCGCGTTCTCCGCGCAGATCAACCTGGCCAGGGAGACCGGCAAGCCGCTAGTGATCCACACGCGCGCCGCGGACGCGGACACGCTCGCGCAGCTTGCCGGCGAGGCCGACGGGGTGACGGTCGTGATGCACTGCTTCTCGATGCCCGAACGTCTGGAGGAGTGCCTGGAGCGCGGGTATGAGATCTCCTTCGCTGGCAACGTCACCTACAAAAGCGCCGCCGATCTGGCGAAGGCGGCGGGGCGGGTTCCGCTCGAGCGGCTGCTGGTGGAGACGGACGCGCCCTACCTCTCGCCGCAGCCAGTGCGCAAGCACAACAACCAGCCGGCGTTCGTCGTGCACACTGCCGCGTTCCTGGCGGAGCTGCGCGGCGAGAGCCTCGACGAGCTCGATACGGCGGTCACGCGCAACGCGGCGCGCGTGTTCGGCTGGGCACACCCGTGAGCGGGCGCAGGTGAGCGCGGTGACCGACGGCCCCTCGCAGCCAAGCCTGCGTCGCATGCGCCACTTCGGGGTGCGCCCGGACCATGAGCTCGGCCAGAACTTCCTGATCGACTCCAATGTCCTTGGCGTGATCGGCCGCGCGGCCGAGCTGGCTGCACGCGATGTCGTGCTCGAGGTCGGAGGTGGCCTCGGCGTGCTCTCCGAGTACCTGGCAGACGAGGCCGCGCACGTGCACGTGGTCGAGCTCGACACGCGCCTGCGCGCGGCGCTGAGCGACGCGACGGACGCGCACGCGAACGTGACCGTGCACTGGGCGGACGCGATGTCGATCGACCTTCGCGCGCTGGAGCCCGCACCCACGAAGCTCGTCGCGAACCTTCCCTACGGCGTCGCCGCCAGCGTGCTGCTGCGCAGCATCGACGAGCTGCCGTCGTTGTCGCTGTGGGTGGCGATGGTCCAGCGCGAGGTCGGCCAGCGCCTGGCCGCGGGGCCCGGCGGCGGCGTCTACGGCGTGCCGTCGGTGCTGGCCCAGCTCGCTTGCGAGGTCCAAGTGCTGCGCACGATCCCGCGCACGGTCTTCCAGCCTGTGCCGAACGTCGACTCCGTGCTCGTGCGCATGCGCCGGCACGGGGAGGGGGCGAGCCCGACGTTGCACGCCCTCGTCGCCGGCGCGTTCGCGCACCGGCGCAAGACGCTCGCCGGCTCGCTCGAGCTCGCCAGCAGGGCCAGCGGATCGCCCGCCTTTCGCTCTCGCGACCAGGTGCGCGATGCGCTCACCCAGCTCGGCCATCCCGCGGATGCGCGCGCGGAGCGGCTGGCCCCGGAGGATTTCCGGGCGCTCGCGCGGCTGCTCGCGCCATGAGCGGCGTCGCGCACGCGCTCGCGCCCGCGAAGATCAACCTCGGTCTGTTCGTCGGGCCGCCCCGCGCGGGCGACGGCAGGCACGAGCTGGTCACGGTGATGCAGTCGATCTCGCTCGCCGATGAGCTGACGCTCGAACCGGCGCCCGCGGGAGGCGCGGGCGACGAGGTCGTCTGCCCGGGCGTCCCCGGTCCGACCGAGCAGAACCTCGCGGCTATGGCTCTGCGCGCATTTCGCGCGCGCACCGGATGGGAAGCGCCGCCGCTACGGCTGAGCATCGTCAAGCACATCCCTGTGGCTGGCGGCCTGGCGGGAGGCTCGGCCGACGCCGCGGCCACGCTGCGCCTGGCGCAGCACGCCTCCGGGCTGGGGGACGAGCGGCTGCTGCGCGAGCTCGGTGGCTCGTTGGGCGCCGACGTTCCCGCCCAGGTCTCGCCGGGGCGCTGGCTGGCGGGCGGCGCCGGCGAGGAGCTCCGTCCGCTCGCCCCTCCGCGCCGGCCGTTTGCGGTGCTCGTCCTACCCCTGCAAGCCCAGCTATCCACGGCAGCGGTGTACGCCGAGCTCGACCGCCTCGCGCTGACGCGCTCCCGGGCCGAGCTCGAGCGCAGCCGGCGGGCGCTGGAGGCGGCGTTCGAGGGTGGCCAGCCACTGCCCGACGCGAGCGCGCAGCTTCACAACGACCTCCAGCGCGCGGCCGTGTCGCTGTGCCCGATGATCGCCGACGCTCTAGCGCAGCTGGGCGAAGCCGGCGCGCGCACCGCCCTCGTGAGCGGCTCTGGTCCCACCGTGATCGGGCTGTTCCGCGACGACGCGAGCCCCGACGGCGGCCTCGCGCGGGCGCGTGCCGCGGCATCGCAGCTCGCCGTCGCCCAGCAGCATCAGGGTCTCGGGCTCACGCCGATCTGCGCGGCGCCCGTCAGCGCCGCGTTCGCGCGAGCTAACGACGGCCCCGTGCGTCACAATCCGAGCGAGATTCGATGACTAGATCGCAGATCAACGAGCTGGTGGCGACGGGCGCGGGCGTGGTCAGCCTGGGGCTGTTCGCCGGGCTGATCCTCGTTCCGGTGGTGTCCTGCTACGCCCGGCTGTGGCAGCGTGTGGCCGCCGCGATCCTGTCTCTGTACGTTCTAGCGGTGCTCCTGGGCGTCGGGGTGGTCGGGGCGCTCGCCGCCGTCTACTTCTGGGGCTGACCGGCGTGTCAGACCTCGCGGCGCTGGACGCGATCACCGAGGCGGTCGAGTCCGGTGCGGGGCTACCCGAGGTGGTGCGCGCCGCCGCGCGGGCGCTGGACGCGAGCCTTGCCGTCAGCGACGCGTGGGGCGCCACGCTGGCGGTGGCGGCGCGCTCGCCCGCCGAGGAGCGCTCGCTGCTGTCAGGCGGCGAGGGCGTCAGCAGCGCGCCGCTGCGGGTGGCGGACACGGTCGTGGGGACGCTGCACATGCGTGCCAAGACCGAGCCGAGCGACTCCATGCGCAGGCTGCTGTTGACGATGATCGCCTCCGAGGTCGAGCGTGTGCGCGCGCCCGAGCGGGTCTCGGAAACCGCGTCCGCGGACTTCCTGCGTGCGATCGTGCGGCGTGAGCTGCTCGAGCGCGACGCTCTGCTCGAACGCGCCAAGGAGCTGTCGCTGGCGATCGAGGACGGCGCCAGCATGCTTGTGGCCCGTGCTCACCCGCAGACGCCCACCGACGAGGGCTGGCGCGGACGCGTGCGCGCGGTCGCCGAGCGCGGCGCGCGCGCGGTGGCAAGCCGCTCGATCGCAGCGCTCTCCGAACGCGAGGGCATTCCCGGCGCGGAGGTGCTCGTGCTGGTGCCCGGCGGTGACGAGGTGGCGGCCGCGAGGGCGGCCGACGCGGTGCTGGGCGAGATGGAAGCCAGCCTCGCCGGCTACACGTTCGCGCTCGGGCGCAGCCGTGTGACAGAGGACCCGTCCGAGCTCTCACGCGCGGCGTCCGAGGCGCTGCTCGCGGCGAACGTCGCCCAGGGCTCCGCCGACGGCACCTCGCTCGCGTTCGATCAGACCGGCGCCTACCGGCTGCTGCTGTCGGCGATGAGCGAGAACCCGAGCGAGCTCCAGCGCTTCTACGCCGAGACCGTCGAGCCGCTGGTCGCCTACGACGAGCAGTACGAGACCGACCTCGTGCGCACGCTCGAGACGTTCCTCGAGGCCGACGGGAACGTCGCCGGAACCGCCCAGCGCCTGTTCACCCACCGCCACACGATCTACTACCGGCTGGAGCGCGTGCGCGAGCTCTCCGGGCTGGACGTCAGCTCCAGCGACGGCCGCGAGAAGCTCAGCCTCGGCCTGAAGTCGATGCGCGTGCTGGGAATCGCCTCAGCCGGCGGCCCCGCGTTGGAGGCGGGGGCGGAGGGCGGACGCGTGCCACGGCGTTCGGGTAGGCGGAGTTAGGGGGGTTGTGCGCATGCGCGACTATCCTTCGGGCTGCCCGCTTGGGGGGTCGTCCAATGGCAGGACATCAGGTTTTGGTCCTGAGAATCGGGGTTCGAGTCCCTGCCCCCCAGTAGATTGAAGGCGTGAGCGCCCCCGTCGTCCTGATCCTCGCCGCCGGCCAGGGGACGCGCATGCGCTCGGCAACGCCGAAGGTGCTGCACGATGTGTGCGGCCGCCCGATGGTGCTGTGGCCGGTGGCGGCGGCGCTGGAGGCGGGAGCCGCGCGGGTGGTCGTAGTCGACTCTCCCGCGCGGGCACTAGAGCGTGTGCTGCCCGACGGCGTGGACCTCGCGGTGCAGGAGCGCCCGGATGGGACGGGCGGGGCGGCGGTCGCGGGCATGGGCGCGCTGGGCGCGGATGTGCGGGAGGAGACACCGGTGCTGGTGCTCGCGGGCGACGTGCCGCTGGTGGGCGCGCAGACGATCTGCGAGCTGGTGGACGCCCATACCGACGGCGGCGCGGCAGCGACGATGGCGAGCACGATTCTCGAGGACCCCAGCGGCTACGGGCGTGTCGTGCGCGATTCCTCGGGCGCGGTGCAGCGCGTGGTCGAGACCAAGGCACAGGGAGACTCCACACAGGCCGAGCGTGAGATCCGCGAGGTGAACACCGGCATCTTCGTGTTCGCGGCGGGCGCGCTGCGCGAGGCGCTGCCGCGCCTGGGCGTGGACAATGCGCAGGGGGAGCTGTATCTGCCGCAGGTGCTCGACCTGATCAGGGCGGGCGGTCACGAGGTGGCGGCGCACGTGATCCAGGACCAGCGCCTGGTACTGGGGGTCAACGACCGCGTGGCGCTCGCGCGCGTACGCGAGCTCGCCCAATGGGCGATCCACGAACGCCACATGCTGGCGGGCGTAGGCATCGCGGACCCGCGCGCGACCGTCATCGACGTCGACGTGGAGATAGGGCAGGACACGCTGATAGAGCCGTTCACAACGATTCGCGGCGCGACCCGGATCGGGCGCGAGTGCACGGTCCGCCACTCTTATCTGGTGGACTGCGTGCTCGAGGACGGGGTCAGCGTGGGCCCGTTCGGCTACGTGCGTCCGGGCACTGTTCTACGCGCCGGCTCGAAGGTGGGCACGTTCGTGGAGGTGAAGAACTCGGACATCGGCGCCGGCACGAAGATCCCGCATCTGTCCTACATCGGCGACGCGAGCGTCGGTGCGGGTACGAATCTGGGCGCGGCAACGATCACCGCCAACTACGACGGTCGCGCCAAGCACCGAACGTCGGTCGGGCAGCGTGTGCGCACGGGTGTGGACACGACGCTGGTGGCGCCGGTGAGCGTCGGCGATGACGCCTACACAGGGGCGGGGTCGGTGATCACAGACGATGTGCCGCCGGGAGCGCTGGGGATCGCACGCGAGCGCCAGCGCAATCGCCCCGACTACCCAGGGCCGGCGGATAAGTCGGGATGACCGATCGGACGCGGACGTCTACACTGCCAGGCGAGATGAGCGCGATGGACACGCGCCCGCAGACCTCGCGGGCGAGCCTGCCGATCGACTACAACAAGCGGCTTATGCTGTTCAGCGGCCGCGCCAACCCGCAGCTGGCCGTCGACATCGCCGACAAGCTGGAAGTGGACCTCGGCCCGGTCGAGCTGAAGACGTTCTCCAACGGCGAGGTCTACTGCCGCTACGAGGAGTCGATCCGCGGCGCCGATGTTTTCATCGTGCAGTCCACCTGCGGCAACCGCCAGACCGGCATCACCGCCAACGACTCGCTGATGGAGCTGCTGTTCATGATCGACGCGGCGGTCGGCGCCTCCGCCCACCGCGTGATCGCCGTCACGCCGTGGTTCGGCTACTCCCGCCAGGACAAGAAGTCCGCTCCCCGAGAGCCGATCTCCGCTCGACTGGTCGCCCGCATGCTCGAGGCCGCAGGCGCCGATCGCGTGCTCACGATGGACCTGCACGCCGGCCAGATCCAGGGGTTCTTCCAGAAACCGGTGGACCACATGACCGCGCTGTTCATGCTCACGCAGTACTTCGGCGATCTCGGACTGCCCGACCTCGTGGTGGTCGCACCGGACGCCGGCAGGGTCAAGCTGAACAAGAACTTCGCGTCCAAGATCGGCGCCGAGCTCGCGATCCTCGACAAGGAGCGCCCGGCGCAGCAGGTCGCGGAGATCGGTTATGTGATCGGTGACGTGCGGGGAAAGACGGCGGTGATAGTCGACGACATGATCGATACCGGAGGCACGCTCACGGCCGCCGCCGCGACCGTCAAGGAGGAAGGGGCGGAGCGCATCCTGGCGGCCGCCACGCACGCGATCTTCTCCGGCAACGCCTTCGAGAACCTGCGCAACTCCCCGATCGAGCAGATCGTCGTGACCGACACGATCCCCATGCCTCCAGGCGTGCCCGACAACGTGCGCGTGCTGCCGTGCGCCGAGCTGCTGACCGACTCGATCCGGAGGATCTTCGTCGATGACTCGGTCAGCGAGGTGTTCGGCGGCGAGAACCAGCTGTTCTAGCCACCGTCGCGCTCGACCAAGCCGCCCAGACGCGTCGCAGCGTTGTCCGCGATCGATCGGCTCACCTACGGGGCTCAGCCCTGATCCGTGATTTCATCTGACGGTGTCGCACGACAACGTCGAGGTGGTGCGAGAGATCCACCGTCTGTGGAATGCTCGCGAGCCGACCGACCACCTGGTCGCTGCCGATATGGAGTACGTGAACCCCCCGGACGCGATCGAGGGCGGAACGCGGCCAGCCCGGGACGCTCTGCGCGGGATTCTCGACGTCTATCCCGACTTTCGCGTCGAGGTCGAGCGAGTGGTCGACGCGGGAGACGACGTCGTGGTCATCGGCGTGGCGCACGGCACCGGTGCGAGCGGCGTTACCACGCACTCGCGCCAAGGCTACGTGTGGACGCTCAGGGACGGGCGCGCGACCCGCCTACGCTGGTTCCGGGACCCCGGAGAGGCCTTCAGAGCCGTGGGGCTGGAGGAGTAGTTGGTGGGGTCTTCCTACGTGCCCGCCACGGCGAACTCCGCCAAAGGCGCGCGCGGCCCGCGCGAGTGGTGGCGCAGGCTGCCCCACCGCCAGAAGCTCACGCTGCGCTGGCTGTTCGCGGCGAGCGTGCTGGTGGTGCTCGCCGTCAGCGCCCTGCTCGCCCGCTTTCTGACCGTCGAGAACCTCGAACGCGACGACGAGCTGGCGCTGGTACAGGCCGAGGCGCGAGGCAGCGTGTCTGGGATGCTCGATCAGCTGAGCGGCTGCCGCGAGAGTCCTTCGTGCGTGACCATGATCAAGGCCGACGCCGCCAATCGCTTCGTGCGCCGCGATGGTGCGGTCAAGATCCTCCAGCTGGAATCGCCCACCGCGTACTCGTTGACGGGCGCCACCGGCAGGACGCGGGTGGCGTGGACGGTCATCGGCCACCTGCCGGTGGTGCAGTGCGTGGACGTGCGCCGCAGCGGCAACTTTCTGTCGGGCATCCACGTCCATCTGCTCGGGCTCAGCACCCCGATCTCCGGCGAAGGCAAATGCGCGAAGCCCACTCAGATCGAACGCGAAGAAGAAGAAGCCACGGCGGTGGAAGAGGGGAAGTGAGCGCTTCGAGGCGATGAACGCCGATTGCTACAGTCTTGGCTCGCGATGGCCGCCACCACCACCAAGCTGAACGTCACCAGCCGCGAGGCAGGCGGCTCGCGCGCCGCGCGGCGCCTGCGTCGCAGCGGCAGCGTCCCCGGGGTGCTTTACGGCGGCGGCGGCGAGCCTCTGGGCTTCGCCGCGGACGCTCGCGAGCTGCGCCACGCGCTCGCAGGATCGGGCGCGGTGCTCGACCTCAGCATCGACGGTGGCAAACCCACGCCCGTGGTGCTCAAGGAGGCGCAGCGACACCCCGTGCGCGGCGAGACGGTCCACGTGGACCTTCTGCGCGTCAACCTCAACGTGGCCATCAGCGCGGTGGTGCCGGTCGAGTTGACGGGCAGCGAGGACGCCCCCGGCGTCAAGGAAGGCGGCGTGCTCGAGCAGATCACGCGCGAGGTCAACGTGGAGGCGCTACCCACTGCGATCCCCGAGTCGATCGTCCACGAGGTTGGCGACATGCAGATCGGCGATACGATCATGCTGTCGGCGGTCACGCCCCCCGAGGGCGTCACGCTGCTGGACGATCTCGCGGAGACCGTGCTGGCGACGCTCTCGCCGCCGCGGCTACAGACGGAAGTGGATGAGGAGATCGAAGCCGAGACCGAGGTCGTGGGCGAGGAGGGCGCACAGCCGGTGGCCGAGGAGGGCGCCGGCTCCGAGGGCTCCTCGGGCGAGGAGTAGCAACCTCTGCGACGCCCGTTTGGCGGCGGCAAGGGCGCTGGCGGCGGTGGAAGCGTCGACTGGCTGATCGTCGGGCTGGGAAATCCCGGCCGCGAGTACGCGGGCACCCCCCACAACGTCGGCTTCATGGTCGCCGCCGCGCTCGTCGAGCGCTGGGACCTGGGACGGGCGAAGGACCGCTTCCGCGGGCGCATCGCGGAGGGCCGCGTACGTGCGAGCGGTGGCGTAGGCGCGGGTGTGCCCGCCGTCGGCGCCCCCGCCGCCGGCGGTCTCTCGACCGACGCTCCGCGCGTGGCGATCCTGTGTCCGCAGACGTTCATGAACGATGCGGGGCGCTCCGTCGGCCCCGCGCGCGGCGCATTCAAGCTTCCGCTCGAGCGGGTGCTCGTGGTACACGACGAGATCGACCTGCCCTTCGGCGATGTACGCACCCGCGTCGGCGGTGGCCTTGCCGGGCATAACGGCCTGAAGTCGCTCAAGCGCGAGCTCGGCGGCGCCGACTTCACACGTGTGCGGGTCGGCGTCGGTCGCCCGGACTCCACCGATCCGGAGGTCGTCTCCGCATACGTGCTGGGGCGATTCCGCGAGAGCCACGAGCAGGTTGCCGAGCTGGTCGCGCGTGCCAGCGACGAGGTCGAGCGCGTGGTGCTCGACGAGGGCGCGTAGTGGCCTCCTCCGCAGCTGGCCTGCGCACGCTGCTGGGCCTCGCCGGCGACGACCCGGCGGCGAGAACGCTGGCACGCGAGGGTGGGCACGCGTTCGTGTCCGCCTCGCTGCGCCCCTACCTGATCGCCGCGCTCGCCGACACCGACGCCGAGACCGCCGTGCGCCCCACGCTGGTGGTCGTCGGCGATGACCGTGCGGCCCGCGATCTGGCCGGCGACCTGCGCGCCTGGCTCGCTCCGCGGCGGGTGCGCTACTACCCCTCCCGCGGGGTCGCCTACGAGTCGCACCTGGCGCCGCCGCCGCACCTCGTCGGCCTGCGCGTCGCCGCGCTCGACGCGCTGCTGGGCTCCGCCGACGCCGACGCCGAGGCCGACGCCGACGCGGAGGGCGCGGTCGTGGTGGTGAGCGCGGTGGCGCTGTCGGAGAAGGTGCCCGACCCGGCGCTACGGCCACACTCGTTCACGCTGCGGGTGGGCGATCTGCTCGATCTCGACGAGTGCGCCACGGACCTGGTCGGCGCCGGCTACGAGCGCGTCGAGCAGGTGGAGGAGCGCGGGCAGTTCGCGCTCCGCGGGGGGCTGCTGGATGTGTTCCCTGCCACCGAGGAGCGCGCCGTGCGGGTGGACATGTTCGACGTGGAGATCGAATCGCTGCGCTGGTTCTCGACGTTCACGCAGCGCTCGCTGGGGGACGTCGAGGAGGTCGAGATCGCCCCTGCGGCCGAGCTCGCGCTCGAGCACCGCGAGCTGGCGGAGCTCGCCGCCGAGCAGATCCCCGCGCGGGCGCCGGCGGGCGGCGACACGGTCGACGTCGAGCGTCCGGACATCGCCGAGCTGCTTCCCGTCGAGCGATTCCGCGCGCTGCTCGACCTCGTCGGCGATCACGTGCAGCTCCTGGTCGGCGCCGAGGAGGACCTCCAGCCGGTGCTCGGCGACCTCTGGAACGACGTGTCCGCGGCCTTCGGGGACGAGGACGCGCGCCACCTGTACGTGGATCCCCAGAGCATTCACGACACGCTCGCCGAGCGCGCCCACATCTGGCTGTCCGCACACTCCTCCGGGCAGCAGATCGAGCTGCGCGCGCAGTCTGCGGACACCGCCGCGCGCTCGCTGGGCGACGCAGAGCCCGAGCTCGAGAAGCTCGTGCGCTCCGGCTACAGGACGGTGGTCGCGTTTCCGCGGCGCGGCGAGGGCGAGCGCGCGGCGTACAACCTCGGGCGACTGAAAGCCAGCTGGCTCGACGCGTCGGAGCCTTCGATCGCCGGGCAGCCGACCACGCCCTTCGGGCGCGGTGCCCAGCCCTCGCTGCGCTTCACCCAGGCCTCGCTGCGCGAGGGCTTCATCGCCCCGCAGCTGAAGCTGGCCGTGTTCCCCGAGCACCGGCTGCTGCGCCGTCGGCGCGAGCCGGTGGTCGCGGACGGCGGGCCGCGCGACGGCGCCGACGCTGGCGATCGCCGCCGCGGCGCGCCCCGCCGCGGCGCGCTGCGCTCGTTCACGGAACTGCGCACGGGCGACATCGTCGTGCACGAGGACCATGGCGTGGCTCGCTTCGCCGGGTTTGAGACGCGCACGGTGGCGGGCGTGACGCGCGACTACCTGTACCTGGAATACCAGGGCGATGACCGCGTGTACGCGCCCACCGACCAGCTCGCCAAGATCTCGCGCTACGTCGGAGCGGGAGGCGACCAGCCGCCGCTGAGCAAACTCGGCGGCACGCGCTGGGAGACGATGAAGGCGCGCGCGCGCCGCGCCGCGCAGGAGCTGGCGGGCGAGCTGCTGAACCTGTACGCCGAGCGCAGGCGCCGCAGCGGCCACGCGTTCGGGCCTGACTCCGACTGGCAGCGCGAGTTCGAGGAGCGCTTCCCGTTCACCGAGACGCCCGACCAGATGGAAGCGATCGAGCTGGTCAAGGCCGACATGGAAGCGCCGCGGCCGATGGACAGACTGATCTGCGGCGACGTCGGCTACGGCAAGACCGAGGTGGCGCTGCGGGCTGCCTTCAAGGCGGCCGAGGAGGGCAAGCAGGTGCTGATGCTGGTGCCGACCACGATCCTCGCCCAGCAGCACTACGGCACGTTCGCCGAGCGGCTGGCCGACTATCCGTTCACGCTCGAGCACGTCTCGCGGTTTCGCAGCGCGGCCGAGCAGAAAGCGGCGATCAAGGGCTTCGCCGAGGGGCGCGTGGACATCCTCATAGGAACCCACCGCGTGCTCTCGCGCGACGTTCGCGCCAAGGACCTGGGCCTCTTGATCGTCGATGAGGAGCAGCGCTTCGGCGTCAAGCAGAAGGAGCTGCTGCGCCAGCTGAAGCTGAAGGTCGACGTCATCTCGATGTCCGCCACCCCGATCCCGCGCACGCTTCAGATGTCGCTGGCGGGGCTGCGCGACATCTCCGTGATCGAGACTCCGCCGGAGGGGCGTCGCCCGGTACGCACGTACGTGGGGGAGTACGAGGAGGAGCTCGTCAAGCGGGCGATCGTGCGCGAGCACGGTCGCGGTGGTCAGGCGTTCTTCCTGCACAACAGGGTCGACTCGATCGACGAGACCGCGGAGCGGCTGCGGGCACTGTGCCCCGGCGTGCGCTTCGCGGTCGCGCACGGGCAGATGGTCGAGGGCGAGCTGGAGAGCGTGATGATGGACTACCTGCGCGGCGGGACGGACGTGCTCGTGTGCACCTCGATCATCGAGTCCGGGATCGATATCCCGCAGGCGAACACGCTGATCGTCGAGCACGGCGACGCGTTCGGCCTCGCCCAGCTCTACCAGATCCGCGGCCGTGTGGGACGCAGCCGCGAGCGCGCCTACGCCTACCTGCTGTACGACTCCGCAGCCGCGCTCACGGCCGAGGCCGCCCAGCGGCTGTCGGCGCTGTCGGACTACACCGAGCTGGGCGCGGGCTTCAAGATCGCGATGCGCGACCTGGAGATCCGCGGCGCGGGCAACCTGCTCGGCGACGAGCAGTCCGGGCACGTCGCGGCGCTCGGCTTCGAGCTGTACATGCAGATGCTCGACGAGGCCGTGGCGGCCGCCGAGGCGGACGGCCAGCCGGCGGACGGCGGAGAGGACGGCGCGCGCGAGCCCGTGCGCCTGGACGTGAACGTCGACGCGTACGTGCCCGCCGACTACATCCCCTACGAGCAGGCCAAGATCGAGGTGCACCGCCGCGTGGCCGGCGCGCTGGAGCTCGCCGACGTGGAGCTCCTGCGCGAAGAGCTCGAGGACCGCTTCGGGCCGCCGCCGGAGCCCGTCGAGAACCTGCTGGCGCTGCAACGCGCGCGCATCAAGTTCGGCCAGGCGGGGGCACGCGCGGTCAGCTTCCGCGGCGATCGCCTGGCGGTGGTGCCGATCGAGCTCGACTCCGCGCACGCGCGGCGCCTGCGCGAGGAGCTGCCCGAGGCGCTGTACGAATCGGGACGCTCACAGGTGTCCGTACGCGTGCCCAAGGAGGGCGCCGAGCGCTTCCCCAGCGTCGTGCGGGCGGCCGACGCCCTGCTCGCGATCGTGCGCGAGGCCGCTTAGGAAGTCGTTATCCGAACGTTATGCACAAGCTAGGTTGTTTCCGCTAAAGTGCCCGCGTCGTGTCCAAAGCTCTCAGGTTCATAACGGCGCTAGGCGCCGTTTTGTTTGCTCTCGTCGGGATTTCCGCGTGTGGCGGTGTGCCCAGCAACGCGGTCGTGCAGATCGGCGGCACCCCCATCAGCAAGGACGCGTTCAACCACTGGATGGCGGTCGCCGCGGCCTCCAACGGCGAGGCCCCCGGCAGCCACGAAGCGCCGGTGGTGCCCGAACCTCCGGACTACACGAAGTGCATCGCGCACCTGGCGGCGACCAGCCCCAAGCCCGCCAAAGGCGAAAAGCCCCCGACGACCGAAAAGCTCAAGCAGGAGTGCAAGGTCCAGTTCAAAGCGCTTTCCTCCGAGGTCCTCGGCTTCCTGATCTCCTCGCAGTGGGTGCTCGGAGAAGCGGCTTCGCAGGGCGTCAGCATCAGCGATCCTGACGTCCACAAGGAATTCCTGAAAATCAAGACCGAGCAGTTCCCCAAAGCGTCCGAATTCGAAAAATTCCTGGCAAGCTCGGGGCAGACCGTGTCCGATCTGCTGCTGCGCGTGAAGCTCAACCTGCTCTCCCAGAAAATCCAGAAGAAGGTCGTCGCGGACAAGGGCAAAGTCACCGAAGCCCAGATCACCAAGTACTACAACGAAAACAAGTCCAGATACGGGACGCCGGAAAAGCGCAGCGTGAGGATCGTGCTCACCAAGACCGAAGCCCAGGCGCTGGCTGCCAAGAAGGAAATCGAATCGGGCAAGAGCTTCGAAAGCGTCGCCAAGAGCAAGTCGATCGACCCCACGAGCAAGGCAGACGGAGGCCTGCTCAAGGAAGTGATTCCCGGCGAGGAGGAGAAGGCCCTCAGCGAAGCGATCTTCGCGGCCAAGAAGACCACGCTGGGCGGGCCCGTGAAGACCCCGTTCGGCTACTACATCTACGAAGTGGTGAGCATCACCGCCGGCACCCAGCAGTCGCTGTCGCAGGTGAAGTCCACGATCAAGCAACAGCTGACCTCCACCGGAGAGCAGACGGCGCTCAGCAAGTTCGTCAAAGAATTCAAAAAGAAGTGGCAGGCGAAAACTGAATGCCGCTCTGAATACATGGTCGCCGACTGCAAGGACTACAAAGCGCCGAAGACCAAAACGGGCGCTGCGGGCACCACCTCGACGGAATAGGCGCGCGCGCCGCCGTGAGCCAGATCGAGCGCGTCCACGCGCGGCAGATCCTCGATAGCCGCGGCAACCCAACGGTGGAGGTGGATGTGGAGCTGCGCTCGCGAGCGCACGGGCGCGCCGCCGTGCCCTCAGGCGCCTCGACAGGCGAGTTCGAGGCGGTTGAGCTGCGCGATGGCGGCGAGGCGTGGGGCGGCAAGGGGGTGACGCGCGCGGTCGCCAACGTCAACGGCGAGCTCGCGGCGCTCGTCACGGGGATGGACGCCCGCGACCAGCAGGCGCTCGACCACGCGCTGATCGCCGCCGATGGCACTCCCAACAAGTCGCGCCTGGGAGCCAACGCGATCCTCGGCGTGTCGCTGGCGGCGGCCCACGCACAGGCCGCGGACCAGGGCGAGCCGCTTTGGCGCTACCTGGGGGGCGACGATGCGGGCGTGTTGCCGGTGCCGATGATGAACGTGCTCAACGGCGGCGCGCACGCCGACAACAAGGTCGACTTCCAGGAGTTCATGGTCGTCCCGTATGGCGCGCGCAGCTTCACCGAGTGCCTGCGCATGGGCGCAGAAGTGTTCCACGCGCTGAAGCGCACGCTGCACGAGCGGGGGCTCGCGACCGCCGTCGGCGACGAGGGTGGCTTTGCGCCGGACCTGAGCTCCAACGAGGACGCCCTGCGAATGCTCGTCGCGGGCATCGAAGCCGCGGGCTACCGGCCCGGGGAGGATGTGGCGATCGCGCTCGATCCCGCCACCAGCGAGCTCTACCAGGAGGGCGCGTACGTGCTCGAGCACGAGCAGCGCACGCTCAGCGCCGCCGAGCTGGCCGACTACTGGAGCGAGCTGGCCGCGCGCTATCCGATCGTGTCGATCGAGGACGGTATGGACGAGGAGGACTGGGGTGGCTGGCGCGCGCTCACCGAACGCCTCGGTACGCGCGTTCAGCTCGTCGGCGACGATCTGTTCGTCACCAACAGCCAGCGCCTACAACGAGGCATCGACGCGGGCGTGGCCAACTCGATCTTGATCAAGGTCAACCAGATCGGCACGCTGACGGAGACGTTGGAGGCGATCGCGACCGCGCGCGAGGCTGGCTACACGGCGGTCATGAGCCATCGCTCAGGCGAGACCGAGGACGTGACGATCGCCCACCTGGCGGTCGCAACCGGCTGCGGGCAGATCAAGACGGGCGCGCCGTCGCGATCCGATCGCGTCGCCAAGTACAACCAGCTGCTGCGCATCGAGGAGCAGCTGGGCGCCCGTGCCCGCTTCCCTGGGCGCGAAGCATTCCGCTGAGCCAGGCGCAGGTCGCGGCGCTCGGGCAGGATGTTCGAGCGTCAGCGCGAACCCGAGTCCCGTGGCTTTGGAACGTGTCCGATGGGATCGCCTGGGGCGCCTGGCGATGCTGTGTGTGCTCGTGGCCCTCATCTACCTGTACGTGAGCACAGGAGTGCATGTGCTCTCGACCTGGCGCCAGGCGCGGCACGACAGCGCTGCGGTGGCCGTGCTGGAACGCGAACACAAAGCGCTGCTCCACCAGCACGAAGCGCTCAATGCGCCAGGGACGCTGGAAACGGAGGCTCGACAGCTGGGCATGATCAAGCACGACGAGCAGCAGTATGTGATCACGGGCCTGCCCGAAAACTAAAGCGAGGCGAGACCGCTGCTAGCCTCGGCCGGGTGTCGTTCGAGACGGCCATCTACCAGTGGCAGCAGGGTGAGCGCCGGCTGCGGGCCGCGCCGAGCGAGCGCAGGCTGCTGCTCGAGCGGATCGCCGACGCGCTGGTGGCAGAGCTGCGACGGCGCCTGGGAGGGCGCTTCTCGACCGAGGAGCTGACCGAGCTGTACGAGCGAGGGACGATCTGGTGCCAGCAGCTCGCGATCGAGCTGGCACCCGCCGAGCCGTGGGCGTGGGAGAGCGGCGTGGTGGTGGATGCTGCGTTCGCGAGATACGTGCGCGAGGCGTCCGACTACGCCGGCGGCCGGCGCGCTCTCTCAGAAGCCTAGGGCCGCGCTACTCCTCATCGCCCGCGCTCGCGCGGCGGATGATGATGCGGTCCTCCTCGACCTCCACCTCCACCGGACGGTGCCCCGCCCAGTGCTCCGCGTAGATCGGGTTCTCCTGGATCGCGGGATCCAGCCACAGGCCGTAGCCCTCCTCGCCGTGGTCGAAGGTCCCCTCCAGCGGCCCGGTGTTGCGCGCCCCAGAGCGTGCACGGGCCGAGGCCGAGCGGCCACGACCGCCGCGCCGACTGCGCCGGCGCGTACGCGTGCCGCTGGTGCCCTCTGAGGATTCGTCCTCCTCCTCGGATGCCTCGTCGGCGTCCGCTTCGGCTTCAGCCGCTTCGAGCTCGGCCGCGATCAGCGCGTCGTCCTCCGCGCGAAGGTCGATCTCCTCCGGGTAGTCGCCCGCTGCGCTGGCACCCTCGGGAAGCTCGTCATCGCTGACGAGCTCGTTCTGGCGCTTGAACTGCTCGATGTCGCGGACGGTCACCTCAAGCTGGTGTGCGACCCACGCGTCCGTGCGCCCCTGGCGCACCCAGGCGCGAATCTGGTTCAGGTGCGGGCGCAGAGATTTCCGGGGCATGGACGGTCCGGGAGACTAGCGCAAGCGCTCGCGCGGCGCGACGGCTGCGCGCGCGAGCGCTCGCGCGCGATTGCCGCGTTGGCGCCGATGCCCGCGATTTGGACGATTGGCATAGCGTTCCCCCGGTCCTGTGACTATGCTTGCCTCTCCGGCGGTTTTGGGGTCGCGCCGGGTCGCCAAACGGCAAAGAGGAAGGTGCACCCAGAATGCTGGTTCTGACGCGCAAGTCCAACCAGAGCATCATGATCGGGGATGAGATTGAGGTCTCAGTGCTGTCTGTGATGGGCGAGAAGGTGCGCATCGGGATTCAGGCGCCCCAGCGCGTGCCGGTGTTCCGCAAGGAGATCTACTTGGAGATCCATCGCGAAGCAGGCGGCGCGCCTGCTGGCAAGGACGGGGCGGCGCCAACCGAGCCGGTGCCGCCGGGCGAGGTCGAGAAGTCCCTGCGCGAGCTCGGCGACGGTCCGAAATAGGCTCTTAGCCGAGCAGCAGGTAAAGCGTTCGGAACATCACCACGGTGACGATCGCCGCGGTCAGGATTAGCGCGAGCACGAGCAGCACGAAGCGCACTGAGCCGCGCTTGTGACGGCGCTCAACTTCGCGTTTGAGCGTGCGCTTCTCGGTCGTTCGGCGCAGCGAGTCGCGCCTGTGACGGTCGAGCGTGGCCTCGCGGATGAAGGCCTGCTCCCACTCAGCCAGGCTTTGCCTCATCTTCATGGCGCTCACGCAGAGGCGGCCGGGGCGTTGGCGCGCTCGGCGCGCTCGTACACGGCGACGAAGCGCAGGTAGCTCTCGGCGATCTTGCGCGCACCGGCCGAACGCTCGATCTTGCCGTCCACGTAGGCCTTCAGCGGATCCCACCAGATCGAGCGTCCGATCGCGAAGCCGATGAAGCCGTCGACGGGCGCGGCCTGCGTGAGCCAGTGGTCGACCTTGGCGTCATCGGCGCCGCGGCCAAGCACCACGCAGCTGACGCCGTCGCGGCCGCCCGCGCGTGCTTGCGCGACGAGCATTTCGCAGTCCGAGCGTTGTTCGACGCCCTCGATCTTCCAGATGTCCACCTCGATGCCGTGGTCCTGGGCCGCTGCGATCGTGCGGCGCATCAGATCCGGACGCAGCTCCGCGTCGTAGCGATCGGTGTCGCCGCCGACCGTCCGAAGCTGGGCGTCCTCGGCGGGAACGAGCAGCTCGAACAGGAACTTGCGATCGTGCGCCTTGAGCCAGTCGCTCAGCACCAGCAGCTTGGCGAGCTGCTCGCGATTGCCGTCGGCGTCACCGTCGGGGTTGTAGCGGACCAGCACCTTGGTGAAGTCGGGGTCGAAGCGTTCGACGTGCTCGCCGAAGTCATCGCCGTACTGGAAGTCGAACATGCTCTGACCGGAGCGCTCGGCCGGCATCGCCAGCTTGAGGCCCTTCTCACGCGCCTCCTCGGGGATCGTCGAGCCGAACTGCTCGTCCACGAGCACGCCCGTGACCGCCGGTTCGGCGCCCGCGCCGACCGCCTGGAGCATGCCCTCGAAGATCAGGTGCTTGGCGTCTGCGATGATCGCGGTCTGCTCGGAGTCCGGTTCGCCGTCGATCCCGAAGAACTTCTTCTGGAAGGAGCCACGGTGGTCGAACGCGAGGATGTACAGCTTCTGGTCGTATCCGAGGTTCATGCGGGTGAGTATTCCAGAGGCACCGGGGCGGGGTCGAGAGGTCCTTAGAATGGACCGACGATGACCTCCGGCGCCGATCTGTTCGTGGTGTGCAAGCAGTGTGGCTCGGAGGTGAGCCCCTACATCACCGAGTGCCCGTACTGCGGCAACCGCCTGCGCCGGCGCGCACCCAAGCTCCCGCGCATGCACGCGCCCGCCCACGCGCCGCGCGGGCGCGCGCGCTTCACATCGCTGTTCGGTCGCTCGCGGACGGCCAGCTCCAGCGCCCCGCGACGGGCGACGGCCGTGCATGGCTCAAGCCGCTGGGCGGCGCAGCGCCCGTACGCCACGATGCTGCTCGTGGCAGCCGGTTGCGCCGTCTGGGTGGCGACTCACGCGGAACCAGCCCTGTCCTTGAAACTGGCGATCATCGGGCCGCTGCACGGCGACTGGTGGAAGCTGTTCACGTACGAGTTCGTGTACGCGAACGGCATATACGCGTTCGTGGTGCTGTTCACCGTGGCGATCTTCGGCTGGCTGCTCGAGCGTCGCCATGGGCCGGGGCTGGTGCTGGCGCTGTTCCTTGCGGCGAGCGCGATCGGCGCGCTGGTTGCTCTGGCCGTGTACTCGTTCGCGATCATCGGTGGCGCCAACGCCGCCGCCCTGGCGCTGTTGGCAGCATGGGTCGCCCCTGACCTCGTGACCGCTCGCGCGGGAGGCGAGCACGAAGGCGACCTGGTGGGCGCAGCGGTGCTCGCGGCGCTGCTGCTCGCGCTGCCGTTCGTGCGTCCCGAGGCGAGCTGGCTCGCCGGCGTCACGGGTGGCGCGCTGGGGCTTGCGGTGGGGCTCGGCATGCACCGCCTGGCCGAGTCGGAGCTGTAGTCTCGGGCGATGACGCTGACGCACGCTGTCGTCCTGATAGAGGCCGAGCGCGACGCGCTGTCGAGCCTCGGCGGGGCACTGGCGGACATCGAGGGCGTGGCCGAGGCGTACTCGGTGACCGGGGAGTGGGACTTCGTCGCGATCGTGCGGGTCCCCGACCACGAGCAGCTGGCGGACGTCGTCACCGGCCAGATCGGCGGCCTGCCGGGTGTGGCGCGCACACAGACGATGGTCGCGTTCGCTGCCTACTCGCGCCACGACCTGGAAGCGCTGTTCTCGGTTGGGGAATGACCGCCTGAGCGCGATGCCCGCGCTGCCGCTCAAGCAGGAGTACGGCCCGACGCTCGGGCGTCTGCTGGCGCCACGCTGGCAGGCCGCGTCGGTGCGCACCCGTGCGGCCGCCGTGGCGGCGCTGGTGCTGCTGGTTGCGGTGATGCTCGCGGTGGGCCTTACGCTCGAGAACGCCACCTACTCGCATGGCGGCTCGGTGCCGTTCAGCTTCAGCTATCGCGACCTGTATCGCGTCACGCCAGATCAGGGAGGCTACGTGAAGGTGCAGAGTCGCTATCCGAGCGGCGCCCTGCGCTTCTCCTATGCGATCGATCCGCTGCGACTGCCGCCGTACTCCGGCGGCGTCTCCGGCGAGCTGCCGATCTACGCCGCTGGCTACATCCAAACGCTGAGCCGCCGCTACCGCGGCTTTGCCCTGCGCGGCGAGGGCAAGACAATGCTCAACAACACGCTCAGCGGCTACCAGGTGGCCTACGAAGCGCAGATCGAAGGACAGAAGCTGTTCGGGCGCAACATCCTGCTGGTGCCCGAACATCCCGGTGCCCGCGAAGGGGTGATCATGGTCGCGCGCTCCTCACCCAGCGCCGAAGCGCATCTGAGCTCGCCCCGCGAACTGGCCTCGACGGGCGTCCTGCTGAGGCCCGTGAAGACGTTCGCCTTCGGCTAACTGCTTAGCCGCACGGCAACGGCGGGTGGGCGCGAGGCTGCCGCGCAGGATGAGGTCATTCCGAGGGCGAGGGTTCGGCGGGCGTGCCGCCTGAATCCGTCGTCGTCGGCGGCGCCGTGGTGGTGGCAGCCGGGTCGCTGCTGGGCACGGTCGTGGCCGCTTCGCTCGCCGGCGGGACCGCGGGGGTGCTCGCCGTCGCGGTTGTGGTGCTCGGCGCCGGCGCAGCTGGCGTGGTGGTCGTGGTCGGCGGGCTGGTCGCGGCCGCAGGAAGCGTGGTCGTCTGCGTGGTGACCTCCGTGACCGGCGCCGGCGCTGGCGGAGTTGTCGCTTTGGTCGGGGTGGCGCTCGTGGCGCCAGCGGGCGTGGGGACGGCTGCGGCGGCGACCGGCGGTGCCGCGCTGGGGACGGTCTTGACCTTCTTCGCAAGCTTGGCGTGGGCCCTGGGGTTCGGGGAAGGGGGCGCGCGGTGGATCGGTGGCGCGCTGGCGCTCGACGGCTGTAGCGTCTGGTGGACCACGACCGGCGCGGCCGCATAGCTGGGGCTCGTGGCGGCGATCGCCGCGGGCGCGTGGTGGTGGTGCCTGACCGCCCCTGCGTTGCCTGCGGCAACGGCTCCGGCGGTGACGATCGCTGCGGCCGCGAGGCCCGCGACGGCCTTGGTCGCGATTGCGCCCGCGCCCGCGGTGACGAGCCCGCCGGCTACGCCGCCGCCGCCGGCAGCCGCGCCAGCGCCGACCGTGGCGCCGGCACCGACGGTCGCACCCGCGCCTGCGCCCGCACCGGCGCCGACGGTGGCGCCCGCGCCGCCGGCGACGTGCGCGCCGCCAGCGGATGCGGTTGTCCCGAGCTTGGCCAGGAGGAGCTTCTTGAACAGCAGCAGCGGCCCCACCGGCAGGATCATCGCGAGCGCGTGGTTGTTCTCCTTGAGCTGCTTGCGGAAGGAGCTGCATCGCTCGCAGCCGCGCACGTGGCGCCGGGCGGGGGTGCTCAGCTTGCTCAGGCCCTCAGCGGCCTCACCGAGCTCCAAGCGGACCTCCTCGCAGCTGAGCTTGCGCGCCTCCGCGGCCTCGGCAAGCGAGATCCGGGCCCGCACGAGCAGCGACTTGACCGACGGAACGGTCGTCTCCATCGCCAACGCGATCTGGTCGTAGGAGAGCGCGTCGATCTCGCGCAGGAGCAGCGCCGTGCGCTGGGTCTCAGGCAAGTGGTGGACGTCGGCGATGAGCTCGCGGAAGCTCTCGCGGCGCATGACCTTCTCGCCGGTGGAGATACCGTTCTCCGCGTAGTGCACGTCCATCGAGTCCACGCCGATGGCGCTCGCGCGGCGCAGGTGGTTGAGCGAGCGGTTGCGCGCGATGCGGTAAAGCCACGGGCGAACGTTGATCTCACGCTCGTCCGCGAGGACGGCGTTGAAGGCGGCGGCGAAGACCTCCTGGAGCACGTCCTCAGCGTCCTCACGCGAGGCGAGCATGTGCCGACAGAAGGACAGCAGGCGCGTCTGGTAGCGCGCACACAGGACCTCGAAGGCCGCGTGCTGGCCACGGCGGGTCATCGCTATCAGCCGCTCATCCGATTGCAGGCGCAGCAAAGCTGACGGGCCACGCAGGCCCGGGATGCTGCTCGGATGTGAAAGTGTGGAAACCTCCATGACAGACCGATAGCTGCTGTCCCTACTAAAGACACCGTAGCAGCGGCAAAGTTGCGCCTGACCGCTTGATTTCCCCGCCAGAACGCCGCCAAACGTACGATCGCGGGGCGCCCCGTTCCATAGACTGGCCGCGGCCCGGGTGGCGAAATGGGAAGACGTAGTCGACTTAAAATCGACGGCTCCCGAAGGGGGCGTGTGGGTTCGAGTCCCACCCCGGGCATCTCAGCTGCCCCGCGAGCGCTAGAGTCGCGGCGATGTCCACCCCGAGCGCCCAGGAGACACGAACGTTCCACGGCGGGCGACTCGTGGCCAGGAGGCTCAAGGCGCACGGCGTCAGCAAGCTGTTCACGCTATCCGGCGGGCACCTGTTCTCGATCTATGACGGCTGTCGCGAGGAGGGGATCGACATCGTCGACGTGCGCCACGAGTCGACGGCGGCGTTCGCTGCCGAGGGCTGGGCGAAGGTCACGCGTGAAGCGGGCGTGTGCGCGCTGACGGCCGGTCCGGGCGTGACCAACGGCATGAGCGCGATGGCCTCCGCGCAGGCGAACCACTCGCCGATGGTGGTGCTCGGCGGCCGCGCCCCCGCGCTGCGCTGGGGCCAGGGCTCGCTCCAGGAGATCGACCACGTGCCGTTCGTGCGCCCGCTGACGACGCTGGCGGCGACGCCGGAGAGCACCGCCGAGATCCCCGGGCTGGTGGACGAAGCGTTTGCCGCGGCGTGCGCGCCTCACGGCGGACCGGCGTTCGTGGACTTCCCCATGGACTACGTGTTCATGGAGGCCGCCGAGCCGGAGGACGACGCTGGGTCGCAGGCGGCCGGCGGCGAGGCGCGCGGCGCGTCGGCGGATGCGATCGAAGCGGCCGCCGCGTTGCTGGCGGGTGCGGAGCGGCCTGTGATCATGGCGGGCACGGACCTGTACTGGGGGCGTGGCGAGGAGGCGCTCGTGGAGCTCGCACACGCACTGCGGATCCCCGTGTTCGTCAACGGCCTGGCGCGCGGGTGCATGGCAGCGGACGACGAGCTGTTCTTCTCGCGTGTGCGCTCGCAGGCGCTGAAGGGCGCGGACGTGGCGCTGGTGGTGGGCGTGCCGATGGACTTCCGGCTGGGCTTCGGCGGAGCGTTCGGCGAGGATACGGAGATCGTGGTGATCGACGCGACAGAGCCTGCGCGCCAGCTCCCGCGGCCGGTCGCCGCAGAGCTGTACGGGGCGGTGGACCAGACGCTGGGCGACCTGCGCGCAGCGGCGGGGTCGCGGGCGCTGGCCAGCGAGGCCTGGATCGCTGAGCTGCGCGCGAGCGAGAGCGAGCGTCGCGAGGCCGAGCGGATCGAGCTCGAAGACGACAGGGCTCCGCTTCACCCGATGAGGTTGTACGCGGAGCTCGCTAGAACGCTCGAGCGCGACGCCATCGTCGTCGGCGATGGCGGCGACTTCGTGTCCTATGCCGGCCGCGTTGTCGACAGCTACCAGCCCGGCTGCTGGCTTGACCCAGGGCCGTTCGGCTGTCTTGGAACAGGTCCCGGGTACGCGCTGGCGGCGAAGCTCGCGCGGCCCGATCGCCAGGTCGTGCTGTTGCTGGGCGACGGTGCGTTTGGGTTCGCGGGCATGGAGTTCGACACGCTGGCCCGCCACGGCGTGAACGTCGTGGGGGTGATGGGCAACAACGGCATCTGGGCGCTGGAGAAGCACCCGATGGAGTTCCTGTATGGATACTCGGTGGCTGCGGATCTGCGCCCCGGGACCCGCTACGACCAGGTCGTGGAGGCGTTGGGCGGGCACGGCGAGCTGGTCGAGCGACCGGGAGACCTGCGCCCGGCGCTCGAGCGGGCGTTCTCGGCCGGCGTGCCGGCGCTGGTCAACGTGCTGACCGACCCCACCGTCGTTTACCCGCGCAAGTCCAACCTCGCCTGACGCCAGGCAGGCAGGCCCGATCAGCCGAGTCCGGCGAGCCTCAGGGCGCCGCCATAGAGAATGTCGTGCTCGGAGACCTCCACCTCCTCGAGCGCGAACGCCACGAGCGCCTCGCGCAGCAGGATCATGCCGGCGACGATCGTGGGGGCGCGGTCGGGGTTCAGCCCGACCACCTGCCGGCGCTGGCGTTCGGTCATGTCCGCAAGACGGGCGAGCAGCAGTTCGATGGTCCCCAGTTGCAGGACGTAGCCGTGCACGCGAGCGGGGTCGTAGGGGTCGAGCTCCTGATCGATCGATGCCGCGGAGGTGGCCGTGCCCGCCACAGCGATGCCCTGCTTGACAGATGCGCGCTCCGCGGCCGGGAGCCCGTCGATGACGGTGCTGTGGACGTCGCGGGCCAGCGCCTGGAGCTCGGGCGGGGCGGGCGGGTCGGAGTGGATGTGGCGCTCGCTCATGCGCACCACGCCGGCCGGCAGCGACACGTGCATGCCGGCGGCGCGTTCGCGGCCGACCACGAACTCGGTGGAGCCGCCGCCGATGTCGATCACGACGGTGGGCTCAGCGTCCGCAGGCCGGCCGGCCATCGCCCCGAGAAACGTGAGCTGCGCCTCCTCCTCGCCGCGCAGCACGCGTGCATCGAGCCCGAAGTCCTCACGCACGCGCGCCGCGAACTCGGCGCCGTTGGCCGCGTCGCGTACAGCGGAGGTGAGGACCGCGAGGTTGGCGCTCGCGCCCTGCACGTCGATCGCCGCGCGATAGTCCGCAAGCGTGTCGAACACCCGTTGCATCGCCTCCTGCGACAGCGAGCCGCTGGAGTCCACGCCATCGCCCAGTCGGGTGACCCGCGAGTGGCGCTCGAGCTCGCGCACCGAGCCGCTGTCCGCGTCGACCTCCGCGACGAGCAGCCTCGTGGAGTTGGTGCCGATGTCCACTACCGCGACGCGCACCGCCGAGATGGTAGGGATGGGGCGGCGCGGCTGGCCTGGTGGTGGCCGGCAGGCGGGCCGTGCGGGCTGTGGCTGTCCTTGAGCGCCGCGCCACGCCGGGGACGCGCAGGGGGCAGTGGCCGGGTTGGAAGCGCGCGCGGTTCTTTGCTAGAACATTGGGAGCGACGCGGGGTGGAGCAGTCTGGTAGCTCGTCGGGCTCATAACCCGAAGGTCGCGGGTTCGAATCCCGCCCCCGCTATGAAGCGAAAGCCCTGGAAATCCAGGGCTTTCGTGGTTCTAGGGGTCGGACGCTGGTGGAGCTTCCTCCCGAGATTTCCTCCCGAGATGGATCGCGCCTATCGGGGTATCGGGGCCTGCTGGCATCATGCGGCGATGTCCGCGCGATGGCGAATGAGGCTGACTCGGAGATGGCTGTGTCAGTGAACGTCCCCAGGTCCTCATGAGCGGCGCGGCGTGGACGCTTGAGTTCTACGAGGAGGACGGCCGGGAGCCGGTGCTCGACTTCCTGCGCGGGCTGGACGAGTTCAAGGAGCAGGCGTTGGCCGCGGCGCTGCGCAACGTGCTTGCCTATGAGGGCATTGGGGTGTGCGGCTCCTCGTGGGGCAAGTGGGTGCCTGGCGCCCCCGGCATCTTCGAGTTTCGGGTGCGCCATGACGCGGCGACCATCCTGCGCGAGCGCGGCTTGCCGGTCCCCGAGCATCTGAAGGAGACCAGTACCGGCGTCCTGCTGCGCGTGTTCTGCCATGCCCACGGCAAGAAGGTCGTCCTGCTGCTGGCCGGCTATGACAAGGGCAAGGAGCCCAGTGCCAAGCGGCAGAACGCGGAGATCAAGCGGGCCAAGCAGCGCCTGACGCGCTGGAACGCTCAGCAGCAGGCCAGCGCCAAGCGGACGGCGGGCCGTCCGTCCGGCCGGGGCCAGTCTCGCGGCAAGCGGAGGTCTTGACAAATATGCGGTATGCTGCATAAATGCTCTTGGGCGACCCAACTACCGGAGTTCTGTGATGGCTACGAAGTTCGACGACTACATCAGCGAGGTTGAGGAGAGGGCGAAGGCCGGCGGCCCGGAGGCCATCGCCCGCTGGGATGCCTTCAACGCTCACTACGCGATGGCCCGTGAGGTGCGCGAGCTGCGCAAGGAGCGCAATCTCACGCAGAAGCAGCTCGCCGCCGCCTCGGGCATCAACCAGGCCGAGATTTCGCGGATCGAGCGCGGCCAGACGAACCCGACCGCCAGTACGCTTGCGGCGCTACTGGCGCCGCTGGGTGCCCGCGTCGGGGTAGTCCCGCGCGAGAAGCGCGACCTGGCGCACGTGTAGGAGGAGTCTCGGCGGGCCGCAGCGTTCGGCCTCGTCCTCGCACGCCTGCTGGTAGCCGTAACAAGGAGGGCGTAGCCCGACGCCTCCGGTGCAGGTAGCGGCGGCCACCGCGCCGCAATCCGTAGCGTCGTGTGAGGGTCGCGGTCACCGCTCGGGCTGCCGCGAGTTGGGGTATGCCGCTTGAGGATCCTTCGCCCCTCGGTGCTCGTCGTTGGTCGCTTTGGCGGCTGGAGTGCTCGCGTCGCCGGGGGGCTGGACCGAAGTTCGTTGGCCGGTTGAGGGCGGTTGTGGTCAGTACACGTAGATGGGACACGACTGCGCCAGTTCGCATGGGGCGCGGTGTCCCGCTTTCCGGCGAGTGAACAGGAGGGAAGGCAGATGGCGAGGCTCAACAAGACTTCTGGACAGGCCCGGGCTGGCGGCGGTGAGGTGGTGTCGTTGGACGAGCCGCTGCTCGATTGCGTGGCTGCGGCGGCGCTGCTGAACGTGCGGGTCTCTTGGGTGCGTGATGCGGCACGGCTGGGGCATTTGCCGTGCGTGCGCGTGGGGCGTCATCTGCGCTTCACGCGGGTGATGCTCGAAGACTGGCTGGTTGTGCAGCTGGCGCGCCCGCCTGCGGCTGGGCGTGCGTACGTGGCAGCGGCCGCGACGCCGCGTGCGAACGCGAGTCCGTTCAGGCGCAGCACCCAGGCGGCGCTGTTGGCGAGCTTGGCGGAGAGGCCGAATGGCACTGCGGTTGAGCGCGAGGGGTAGCGATTTCCGCAGGGGATCGGGGACACAGCCGCGTCGGGCCTGGTGGATCTCAGCGGCCGCGGCTGGTGCTGCGCTCGGGGGTGTCGCGCCGGAGCGCTCGCGTGAGCCAGCGGGTCGGCGAGAGGATGCGGTGAATGCGTAGCGGGTCGCGGCTGGGGCTCCAGTCAGGCTCGGGGCGCACTGGGTGCGCCAGCGACGGTATCTGTGAGCGGCTGTGGCGGAGGTGTTCGGCGAGGCGCCGGACGCGGTCGGGGTCTTGTCCTTCGAGGCCGAGCTGGTCGCGTGCGAGGAACCAGTCGGTGCCGTGGCGTGCGCGTGTGGCCTGCACGTAGGCGCTCTCCTTGCTGGTCTGCCAGCCGCCGGTGAGGACGACCGAGCGCTGCACGGTCGCGCCCTGCTGGCGATAGACGTGTTGGGCGTAGCCGAGCCGGATCGAGCCGAGAGCCTCTGCGGGGAGGTTGACGTGGCGGTCCGAGCCGTCGAGTGCAATCCGGACGCCGCGGGGGTGGATGGCGGTGATCTCGCCGCGGGTGCCGTTCTCGACCCTGGGCTGGCCCGGTAGCCGGTGCTGGCTGGTGAACGCGATCAGGTCGCCTTCGTGGATCGGGTAGTGGACGTCGGGGTGTTGGACCTGGTGCTGTCCGAGTTCGCCGTGTTGTGCGCGGAGGTGTTGCGCGCGGGCGTTGAGCCGGTCGATCTCCTGGTTTGACGCGTCGGCGATCAACGCGACCTCGCGGACGCCGTGCTGCTGTGTGAGGGTGTGCCAGCGTTGCACGGCGGCCTCGCCGGCCTCGTCGCGGGTGTCCTGGAAGTGCAGCTGGTTGCGAAGGACGTAGTGCGCCATCGCCCGCTCGGGTTCGCCGGCGCGCAGCGCTTGCCAGGCGCGCTGTTCCCCGGGGTCCCGAGTCCTGTAGACGTCTTGGAGCTCGGCGGTGGGGGCGTGTCCGCTGAGCCGGTCGAACATGCCGCCGGGACCGATCGAGGGGAGCTGCTTGCCGTCGCCGACAGCGATCAGCTTCGCCCCGGAGCGCTCAACGAGCCTGGTGAGCGCGTCGAGGCGGTGGTGGTCGGTCATCCCCGCCTCGTCGAGGAAGATCGTCGTGGACTGGTCGACGTCGATGCTCCCCGTGTGGGCGCGTGCCACGAGCGAGTCGAGGGTGAGCGTTCGCCCGGCGAGCGCAGGGCTGTCGGCACCGAGACGCTCCGCGGTGCTGCCGGATACCGCGATCCCGAGGACCGTCCTGCCGGCATGTTGCTCCGCCCGGGCGGCAGCGTCGATCACGACTCCCTTCCCGGTGCCGGCGGGGCCGATGAGCACGGCGAGCCGCTCGGGGCCGGTGACCGCCTTCACCGCCTTGAGCTGCTCGGGGCTGAGGGGTGCAGCGATCCGCTCGGCGACCTCCCGCACAGCGCCCTGACGCGCGCGCTCGCCGGCGTCCCTGCCTGCGGGTTGGGCGAGCTCGGCTACGCGCCGCTCGATCGCCTGCTCCTGCGCGCGAATAGCGAGCGTCGTCATCCGTCCGCCCTCCAGGGTGAGGATGCGCCGGTCGCGGACCATCTCCCGGGCGATCCCGAGCGCCACGTCCGGCGGCATCTCCCCGGCGGTCTGCTCGAGCACGACCGCTCGCAGCTCACGCGCGTCGAAGATCGCATGATGCTCGGTCAGGTGCGCCTCGATGCGGTCCTCCACCGACCCGCTAGGACCGACGCGCTCAGACCCCTCCAAGAGGCGCAGCGCCTCGTCGGGACCGAACCCGTGGCGGCGCCCGGCCTCGGCCCATGTCCGCTGGAGGTCTGCCCGGGTCCTGGGGTGCTTGGCGCGCCGGTTCTCAAGCGCCAAATCGCGCAGCTCCCCACGCTCCGGCGCCCGGCCATAGCGCGCACGGAACCGCTCGGCGGCCCGGGCGACCTCGCGGCTGCGCCCGGAGAACTCCTCCAGCAGCGTCCGCGGTACCCCGGCCAGCTCGAAGTAGCGGCCATCCTTGCCCGTCCCGTAGCTGATCTGGTAGCCGTCGCTTGCGAGCTCGTGCGCGAGCTGGGAGCGGTAGAAGGCACCCAGCTCCCGTGCGCTACGAAAGATCGGCCGGGAAGCAACCGCGACGATGCGCCCGTCCTCACGGACAGCGCCGCTGATGACGACGTGGCTGTGCAGCTGCGGGTCCGGTGCCTGGGCGCCGGCGACGCCTCGGGCCGTGGTGTGCCGGTACTCCGCGGCGATCACGTCCCTGGCGTGCTCCTCGACCACCTCTCCGCCGTATCGCCGCCGCACGACGGGGACCTGCTCACGAAGGTAGAGGATCGTCTGCTCGACCGCGCGGGCGTGCGCCCCCTCGATCTGCTCACGCTGCCACGGATCCCCCAGCGCCCACACCGCCGAGACGGACTTCGGAGCGCTCAAGGTCACGTCGATCCCACCGCCCCTACCGCCGCCCGCACCCTCCGGTCGCAGCCAGCGCCCAGTGCCCGGGTGCCGGCCGTCCATCAACGCAATGAAGTCTGCGCCATCGACCGGCTCGCCCGCCCGTACCCCCAGCCGCGCGAGCGTCTCCTCCTCGGCGAGCCAGCGGCCGGGAGCCTGCGCCATCTCCCCGTCCGGGGTCAGGTAGTAATCCCCGCGCTCGGGCGTGACGGTCTTGCTCTCCAGGTAGCGGGCGTACCCGCCGCCTCCGGACGCAGGGATGCTCGATGCGGTCATCACATGGGTGATGACCCTCAGCGCGCCGAACCGGCCAACGAGTTGCACAGCAATCGCACAGCGATCGCACCCCCGTGCATCTGGTCTGTTCGGCTTTTGACGGTGCTATGAGGCCGACAGCGGCTCAAGTGATGGTGGTCGTAGCCGCGGTGACGACGGCCTACGCCTGGTACGCCAAGAGGGCAGGACTGGAGCCGCGCTTAGGCTGTGGGATGCGAGCGACTCTGCTCGCTCGTTCGGTGGTCGTCCGTCTGCGAGCGACTCGTGTGTCGATCGCCCCCGGCAAACCGCACACACCTCAACGCTTCGCCCGGTGGCTTCTAACACGGGCGGCGGTGTGGCATCCTCTCCTCCGTGCGCGGCAGCGATGGCTCAGTGGGGTGCGACCTCGGAATCGTCTGCGAATCGCAGTGGGTGAAGAGTGAGCAGGAGGCCAAGCGCGCGGGTTGGAAGGTCGAGCGCGGGTCGAGCGCCGAATACATATGCCCTGACTGTCTGCAAGCGGAGCAAGGGTCATCCACTTGCGATCCCTCATCTCCGTCCGCGTGAGCTAGATATGCGAGTGCTGGTGGTCCTGCACGCCCCCGCCAAAGCTGGCTGGTCCGTCCAAGGAGCGATGACAAGCGTCTGCTGGCGATGTAGGCTCCCATAGGAGCGCTAACGGCCGTGGTCATGCGTCGCCGCGCAGCTCATCCCCCAATGAAGCCTCTGATGCCGCGTATCGCGTTCGGTCCCGTCGTTCTCATCCTCTTGTCGCTTGCTGGCTGCGGGACGGCTGCCACGCAGACCACGACGGTTCCCCCCGAATCCTCCGCGGCGGCTGCACAGCGGAGCGTCGTCGGAGTCCTTACGAGCTATGAGGATGCCTACAGCACGCACAACGCGAGCGGGCTCCGCGCGATCCTCTCGCCAGCAATCGTGCGCACCGGCGAGGGCGCGGAAGGCTGCCAGCACTCAAGGGGCCAAGCATCCGTCCTCGCTGCCTATGAATCGCAATGGAAGGCGGGCGCCGGCCATTACCAGCTCATCGGCCTCAGTCAGCGAGCGGTCAACGTCAAGGGGCAAGTGGCCACCGCGAAGGTGGCCTACCGTATTGCCCCGAGAAGCGAAGGCCCAATTGACTTCCGTCTCGCGGCGGTTGGAAAGCAGTGGCTCATCACCAGCGTCACGGCAACCTGTCACGAGGCTCCTTCAACAACCACCGTGTCGTCGGTGAGTTCGCGATACCTAAGCGCTGGTGACTGGAAAGAACTGGTAGGCAAAACCGACGGCACTCTGCTCATTGTCCTGGGCGGTGGCAAAGCACCATCGGGCGAGGAAGGGCGGGTGGCGTTTCTGCATCACGAAGAACAAGCACTCTCCGAAACGAGTTGCCTTGAACTCTTGAAGACGCATGCCCCGTGTTTCAGCCAGCTCGGCGAGCTGCTTGCGCACTCCGCTGCCGAAGCACGCGGGCAGGCTGCGGCGATGACCGAACACTTGCAGGGACCATGCGCCGAAGCGCTGGAGAGGGATGCTGGCATTTGGGCGGGCCTTGAACACGTGAGCCAGAGCTTCGAGCATGAAGAAGGACGCGGAGAAGGGCAGGATGAATGGCAGGGCGCCGCGGCGCCCGCCGAACGCCTGATTCTCTTCGCCCACGTCTCTGCGGGGGAGGAACCTCGCACCGAACTCGGCGCAGGCTTGGAGGCATGCAGGCCACCCGGTGATAACGAATCAGAATGAGACTGGCGCGGAGCCGACGACGAGGCCGGGCCCAATAGTGCCTCTTGAGAGAGAGCCAGTGAGCCCGACCTGCGCCTTCGGCGGTGTGGCTACGTAGCGCGACGCGGCTCGTCACTCCAGCTTGCGATCTTCGCTGTGAGACGAGCAATCTGCCGCTTGCGCTCATTTATCATCTCTCGCTCACCTGGAGGAGGTTCGCTCATGCGAAGCGCGGCCCCCTCGTTCGCTTCGATCAGCAAGGCACGAGCCTGGGTCAAGTCTCCAATGGAGCATTGGCCACACCCCCTGGTAACGCCAGGCGCGACGACTACTCGCTCATCATCATTCATGTAGTGATCCACGTGATTCTTCCTTTATGCGGTCAGTGGGTATTTGACGGATGCCAACGGCCAACCTGGTCGGTTACGGGTGGCCCGCGCATCCCCTCACCCTGTGTATGCCACCGAAGGCCCCATTTTGGCCAACCGGCTTACGAGGCCCCGGCGGTCCAAGCGGCGATTTCTCGCTAGGCCGCGGCGGCGGTGGCGTGCTTGCGGCGCTCCTTGGCTGCTGTTGAGCGTTTGGCGGTCCGCTTGGGCTTCTTGGGCCGGAAGGCTGCCGAGAGCAGCTCGGCGTCGTCGGCGCGGCTCTTGTGGTGCAGGTAGCGCATCGTCGTCTGGATGTCGGCGTGACCCATCCACGCCTGCACCTGGACGATGCTGGCGACGTTGATGCTCAACGATCCGAAGGTGTGGCGCAGGTCATGGAAGCGCAGTCGTCGCAGGCCCGCGGCGTCGAGCGTGGCGTGGTAGCGCCGGCGCAGGGCGGAGCCGTCGACGTGGGTGCCCTCGCGGCTGACGAATACGAGGTCGCCCTTGGCGGTGTGGGCATACCGCTTCTTGAGGGCACCCAACGTGTCGGCGACCTTGTCGACCATCGGGAGCGTGCGCGACTTGCGCGACTTCGGCTTGCCGGCGCGGTTGGCGCTGTAGCCCTCGAACACGCGTATCGAGGACTGCTCGAAATCCACGTCTTCCCAGCGCAGCGCGAGCAGCTCGCCGCGGCGCAGGCCGCTGAGCGCGGCCGTCAGGTAGATCGCGGCGTCCTGGCGGTCCTCCGCGGCTCGTAGGGCGCGCTCGGTGTCGCTGACGGCCGGGCGGCTGGGGTCGCGGTGGGCGCCTGCGGCGGCGGTGGCGACGAGCTTCTCGATCTCCTCGGGGGAGTAGAAGTCGAAGCGCGCCGCGTCGTAGGACTCGCGGAGCCGCTTGACCTTGGCGACGGGATTGACGATCAGGCCGTGGTGATCGACGGCGTGCTGGAAGATCGCGTGTAGCTGGGTGACGATCTTGTTGACCGTGTGCCGGACCCGTGTGCCGTCCTCGGCGAGACGGTTGCGCCAGCGCTCGATCTGCTCGGTGGTGATCGTCTCGATGCGCTTGGCTGCGAACTCAGGCAGCAGATGCGCGTCGAGCACCGAGCGATAGTCCACCTGCGTGCTCGCGGACCAGTCGCGCTCGAAGCGTCCGCGCTCGAACCACTCCTCGGCGACGTCGGCGAACGTGACGCCGGTGCGCTCCTGGCGTAGCTGGCCTCGGCGCGCGTCGACGAGCAGCGCATCGAGTAGCGCCTGCGCGTCGCGCTGGCGCAGGAAGCCCGGAGGCGGCGCTCCCTTGCCGGCCCATGCCGTGCCGAGGCGCTTCTCGTGCTGTCCGTGCTGGTCGCGCCACTTCGCGCACCAGGTGTTGCGCCGCTTGCCCTCGTACAGCCACACATGGCCGCTGATAGAAGCGTGCGGATCGAGGGTCGCGGGTGGCATGACGGGCTCCTTCCGTGGGGGCGGGGCGCGGGCGAACGGCGCGGAGCAAGAACCGTAGCGCGTCGCGGCGGACGTAATTTCCTCCCGAAATTCCTCCCCAAACAGCTCGGCTAACTCGATCTACTGCACCAAAATGGCTTGAATACGCGGCATATGCGCCCTACCGCGACTAGCTTGAGCTAGCTCATAACCCGAAGGTCGCGGGTTCGA
>CAWJSW010000012.1:0-234826 GCA_963845635.1 uncultured Solirubrobacteraceae bacterium | reverse complement strand
TGTGGCGGTGAACTTCATGCCTTCGTGGGAGGAGTCCACGAGTTCGCTGACCTGCCCGGCTTCGTTGTAGGTGTAGGTCTGGGTGCCCTTACCGTCGTTGATTTTGTGGATGCGCCCGTCGATGTCGTATTCGTAGGTTGTGGTGTTCGCATCGGCGTCGGTGAGCCGATGAGCTGACCGAGCGTGTTGTAGCCGCTGGCGATCTTCTTGCCTTCGGCGACCTGTGATGCGAGCGCCCCGTTTTCGGGGTTGTATTCATAGGTGACGGTCGGTGTGGGCGTCCCCACTTCTGATTTACTGGAGCTGCTGGTCAGGCGTCCCGCAGCGTCGTAGGTCTCGGTCTTGGTGCGCGTCTTGCCGCCGGCTGTTTCTTCTGTGGTTTCCGGCTCGTCCCAGATGTTGTATTTCTTGATGGTGGTGACGGTGAGGCTTGGCAGGCCGGCGGTTTCGGGCTGCTTGGCGGGTCGTGTCTGGCAGGGCAGGTCCGCCCATTCCGGGTGCTCGCCGCAGACTTCGGCCTTAGCGTTGGCGCCTGCGGTGTAGTAGGTCGTTTCGGTCGCGTGCGCAGATTTTTCTTTCGCGTTCGCGGGCTGGCGGGTTTCGATGATGTTCCCTGTTTCTAGTTCATAGAGGGTCGTGTGTTCGAGTCCTAGCCCTCCCGGGTCAGCGGTGACCGATGTCGGCTTGTGCAGTTTCCAGCCCAGGTTTTTCTGGCCGGCGTAGGATGTCAAGGTCGTGCGCACTTCCCCTTCTTCTCCGCCCTTAGCCATATTCTCTGCGGCGTTGGTGCGCTTGGTCACCAGGTCGTAGGGGCCGCCGGCCGGTGCGCCTTCTTCATAGAAGTACCTGGAGACCTTGCGTGCCTGGGATTCTTCTCCGTTTGCGAGCCTGACCGTGTGCTCGGGGCCGGTCGTGCTCTGTAGCTCGGTGCCTTCGCTGTTGTAGGTGTTTTCGGTGTCGAGTTCGAGGGCCGAGTCGCCGCCTTTACGGCTCGCTTCAGCGCGGTCGTCGGCGCTGAGGGTCCGCGTGAGATCGTTGTTGGAGTTGTATTCGGCGGTCGTGATCGCGCCCCCTGGCGCGGCCGTGTTGACGGTATGGCCTTTGGAGTCCAGGTAGACGATGCTCGCGCGCTTGTAGTCCTTCGCGGGCCAGCCCATCGGTTCATCCGGCGGGAAGATCGCGGTGCCTTCCACCGGGTCGTCGCTCTGGTGGACTTCGGCGAGTTCTTTGGAGCCGAGCGGATACGGTGCGCCTTCGCCGCTGACGGGCACGTGGTAGTCGATCGTCCACACGGCACTCGAGCCCGTCTGCGGTGGTGTTGGCGGCGGTAGCGGCGGTTCCGGCGGGCGGCTGCCTACCCGCCAGCGGGTTACCCGGTTATCGCCGCTGTCGACGACCCACAGCGACTCTCCTTCGTAGGGGCCGCGGCCGGATTCCTCGGATTCGAGCGCGATCCCGATCGGGCGTGTGAGCGTCCCGGGGCCTGCTTCCTTTTCTTCCTTTTGCTGGCGTGTCTGGTGTTTGTGTTCCTTCTCTTCCTGCTTCTCTTCTCGTTGTTCTTTCGTGTGTTTTTCTTTGGCTTCGCGCTTTTCGCGTTTCTTTCGCTGTTTCGCGGGTTCGTGTTCCTCTTCGGCATGGATCTTTGCTTCTCGTTCTTCTCTGACCGCCTTCGCGGACTTTTCGCCGAACTCGTCCTTGAACTGGCCGGTTGGCGAGAACACCTCGACCCGTCCGTTGCCGCTGTCGACGACCCACACGTTGCCTCGCGAGTCGATCGCGATGCCCTCTGGTTCATCGAACTGCCCCGGTTTTGAACCGGGTTCCCCGAACTGGCCCAGATACTCGCCGAAGTGGCCTTCTTCGTCGCTGAAGTACTGGACGCGGTCCTCCTTGCTATCTACGACATAGATGTCGTAGTTCACAGGGCTGTAGGCGATACCGGCTGGTTCCTCGAACTGGCCGTCCCCGATGCCCGTGCTCCCGAAGCTCGAGATGTAATCTCCAGCTTCGTTCGGGCAGTAATTGATACATTCGATCGCACTGTGTTCTCCGTCCACCGCGACGAGCTCCTCGCCGCCTTCCCCGCCGCTCTGGTAGTCGGGACTGATGCCACCGAGTGGGCCACCTTTCGTGCTTCCGTAGCAGCCAAAGTCGTACTCACTTGAGTCGTTCTCTTCGAGGCTGCATCGGCGTCTATTCCCTGAATCCGCGACCCACACCCTCCCCCGAGTCGGCGCTGCGATCCCGGTCGGTTCGTTGAGCTGCTCTTCGCCGCTCCCCGCCGACCCGAACGAGCTGAGAACGCGCTCTCCTTCCGCGTTGAGTTCGGCGACGCGGTCGTCGCCGGTGTCGGTCACGAACACTCGTGGTTCGCTCCAGTAGTTGCGTGTGTACGCAACGTACGAAGGGGACTTGAAGTCGTCTTCTAGGGTTGGTTCCTTGGGCAAAGAGGCGTCGTAGGCCGGCGAGAACACCGTGTAGGGCACAAAGGCGCTAACGGCCGTGCTGGTCGTGGTCGACCCGCCCGCGCTGGTGGCGGTGACGAGCACGGCGAGCGCGTGTTCTTCATCGCCGTAGCGGACCGTGTAGGTCTGGTTGGTCGCGCCGGGCATGGCCGCGCATTCTCCGCCCGTGCTGCTGCATCGCTCCCACTGATAGCTGTAGCTGAGCGGTTCGTTGCTCCACTTCCCGGTCGAAACGGTCAGTTCGGCTCCCTGCACAGGGCTCGGGGTGGACAGCTTCGGCGCTTCGACCGCGGCCGGCGCGAGATCATTGCCGAACGCCGTCGTCGCGCTCGGCCGCGTCACCGACAACAGTCGTCCGCTCGTGGGGTCCTGTTCGGTCGTGCCGTAGTGAAGCAGCCAAGGCTGCTGTCCGGGAGGCGTGACCGCCGTGACATGCCCTTCAGCGTCATACCCATAGGTCGTCTTCAGCGCGGGGGAGATCTCTGGGTCCCACTCCGCGCGCAGGCGGCCTTGGCGGTCATACGCGTACTGGGCCACGGGCGTGGTCTGCATTTCCCCGGCGGCCGGGTTGTAAGCGGTGAACGAGATCTTCATCAGCCGGCCGGCGTATTCGCCCCATTCCCCGGGCGCTTCACCGCTGGCGGTCGTTTTGGAGGCGTAGCTGAAGCCCAGCGCGCGGCAGCCCCTTACGAGCGTAGTGCAGCTGACCCCCGGGGTCGGCGCGAGTGCCTGTGTGGGCTCGGTCACCCCGGCGACGGTCTGGAAAGTGTATTTGGTCGCGCCGACGCTCCCGGGTTCTTCGCGCGAGGACGGTGTCAGCACCGACCCCGAGCCGCCTTCCGGGATCGTGAACTTCGTCACGTCGCCGCGCTGGTCGCTCAGCCTGAACACGGTCGCGCTTTCTTCCTCGAGCGTCAGGTTAGAGTCGCCCGCAGGCGCGATGAAGCCCGACCCTTCCCTTGTGAAGATCACGCTCTGGCCGCTGGCCGCAGTCAGGATCACCCCGCCTGTGGAGACCTTCGTCAGCTTCTGGCTGCCGGCGAAGCTCAACCCCTGCCACTGCGGCCCGAACGGCCCTTCATTGTCCTCGCCCACGTCCCGCGAGTCATAGCTGCGTTCGACCGCCAAGCTCGCCCCAGCACCCGGCACCGACACGTCGGCATCATCGAGCTTGAACGCCCCCGAGGCAACATTCACAGACCCCGGACCGACACTCTTTGATTCCGAGCTGACAAACGTGATGGTCGTTTCCACGGCACCGAGAGTGTTCTTGGGCGGGGTCTGGTTGCCCGCGTAGTCGGTCGCGACGAGCGCGACCTCATGTTTGCCCGCCGCGTATTCTTCGCCGTCGATGACCCATTCGCCGGTCGCGGTGCACGGCCCCGGCGAGCACGAGCCGTTCGGATGCCCGATTTCCTTTCCATCGATGAACAATGCGATCGACGCCACGCCAGAGCTAGGCGTCTCACCTGAACCATCGGTCGCGCTCGCGAAGAGCCTGACACGCCCGAACCCGACTTCGTGGTTTTCTGGCAACCCCACCAGATGCACGCTATACGGCGGCTCGTAATCGACTTTGACGACACCCGCCGCCGTCGTCTTCAGCCCGACGCCGTCTTCCACCGTGCCGTCGACCGTATCTTCGCCTTCGGGCAGACCTTTCAGCTGCCAAGTAATCGGTCGCGGAGAGCCGCCACACGCCGTCTCTTCGCACTCGGGCCTCTGCACACCGCCGTCCGCGTCGGGAGTAGTCACTTCTTCACCCCAGCCTGGCGCTTGCGGCGAGCTCCAAGACTCGCGCAAAATCCCAACCCCAGGATCAAACGCGTCAAGCCCGAGCGAAGGGGTCGGGTCGGAGTAGGTGTTCACCCACTTGCCCGGTATCATCGCGTTGGGCTGCCCGTCTATTGTCGTGTCGGTCGTATCCCAGGTGGCCGACGGCGATGCAGTCTGTACGATCCCGATCTTCGCGTTCGCGAGAGCGCTTACGTCGGACACCTGATATTCGTCGGGTTCCCTCACGGTCTGCTTGTAGACCGCTTCGCTTCCATCGTTGCTGCTGTTGACGCTACCGGTTTCGCACCGCCCGTCGCTGCCGGTGCACATGCTCGTCGTAACCGGCGAATAGGCGCCGATCCACGAGTGTTGCGCTTCGAGCGCCCCCGTATGCGGATTCAGTACCCCAAGGACGTTTTCGACCTTTTCGCTGCCATTCCCTTCGCTCGACGTCGTGGCCGTCAACGAATAGATCTTCGATTCTCCCTGGGTCTTGTAGTAGAAGAACGCGTCAGTGCCGCCACCGGCATCCGGGCGATAGATCGTGTCGGCAACACCTTCTGAACGTTCGCTGTCGTGGAAACCCGTGGGATCATCCGTATTATCAAACCCCCAGGTTTTGTTGAGCAGAATCTTGCCGACCCCGCCGACGTTTTCTTCGACGGTCGGGTCGACCTCCACCGGGTAGCGCACTTCCCCCAAGTCCTCGACCTTCACACTGACCACATCGCCGGTGACGCCCATCGACACGGGGATCGCGCGTCCTTCGGCATCCTCGGCGCTCGGCGCGGCGATCAGCGCAAGAGTGCGCCTGCCGGCCACTACCAGCAGCGCCTGTGAGTTATCGCCCGCCCGCACCAGCCGCGCGCCCGCCGGCAGGCCAACCCGGAAGTAGAGCTGGCGTGGGCCTTCCACGCCGCGCAGCAGCGAGTCCAGATCAAAGCCGCCGGTCGTAGGCCTGGCGAGTGTGTCAGCAGCACGTTGCGTGTTGGCATACAGCACGCCCGCACCGTCGGGCGTCCCGGGCGCCCCGCCCAGGTCACGGTCGTGCGGGTCCACTGGCGTCAGCGACACACCGCTTGAGCTCAACTCCACACCATCTGCTAGGCGCGCGGGGATCCGCACGCCCACCAGCGGCACCTTCGGCTCGAACACGCCCCCAACCCCGGCCAGGGCTAGGCTTATGGGAGCCCAACGGCCCGGCGAGGGTTCGATCGCGATCGGCTGCAGCGACTCGATCAAACCATGCCGAGCCCCGCCAAGATCGACCTGCACCGAATGATCGCTCGTGTAACGCCCGAGACGCTGGCCCGCGGGCAACGACGGTAGACCGCCAGCAGGCTTCCCGACAACCGCGGGAAACACGCTCTTAGACAGCGCCACGGCACCCACCGTGCTCAGATGCTCGAACTCCGTGCGTGAGCGTTCGCGGGCGAACACCGCCTGTGGGCTGGACCGCCAGGCTTGCTGAGCTTCGGCCACCCCCTGGCCGTCCAGCAACGGCTGCGCTTCCGGGACGACGAGCGGGCTTTCAGCCATCCCACCTTCAGCGCCCTCCAGCCGAAAAGCCCGGCTGGGCCCCGGCCCGGCTGCCGATGCGCCCCCGGGGCAGCAGCCCAGTCCTATACAGCAAGCCAGACATATAACCACCAGTCGGACGGCAGCCGCCATTCTCGTCTCTGTTCTGTGCACCAAGTTCCCCTATCTCACTCGCCGGCGCCGGCGCGCCCCGGCCGCCGCCCGCTGGCGTCTGCGAGTCCGTCTCTGCATCGCCCTCAAGCTCGCTCGCAACGCTCGCGTCGCCCGAACCTCGCCGCCACCCCCGCTCATGCGCGCCCCGCCAGCCGCCCGAAATTCGGGCATCGCTTCAGCCGGCAACGCGCCGAAGGCGAGGTCGTGATCTGCGCCGGCGGCGATACCCTTGACCCCGCTCAGCCCGCTCACCGGCACGGGCGTCATGCTGCACGCCTGGGCAGGCGAGCCACAGCTTTCCGGGCCGTTGGACACGCCATCGCCCAGCTGCCCGAATTCGTTGCTGCCCCACGCCACGACAGTGCCGTTTTCAAGCAGCGCCAGACTGTCTTCTTCGCCGGCCGCGATCGCCACGACATCGGTGAGCCCGCTCACCGCGACCGGCACATCGCTGTTTTCGCTGCGACCGTCACCCAACTCCCCGGATTCGCCATCGCCCCACGCCATCACCGTGCCGTTTTTAACCAGCGCGAGGCTGTGATCTCCCCCCGCTGCAATCGCCACCACGCCGCTCAGGCCGCTCACAGACACCGGAACCTTGCTGCAGGCTTCCGGCTTCTTGTGCGTGCCGCAGTTTTCTGGGCCGCCGGGGCTGTCGTCGCCCAGCTCGCCGAACGTGTCATCGCCCCACGCCATCACCGTACCGCTCTCGAGCAGCGCCAGGCTGTGTTCTTCACCGGCCGCTATCGCCACGACTTCTTTTAGGCCGCTCACCAGGATCGGTCTGTTTTTGTTGGCCGCCGTACCGTCGCCGACCTGCCCCGACCCGTTGTAACCCCAAGCCTTGACATAACCGCTCCGAAGCAACGCCAGGCTATGTTCTTCGCCGGCCGCAATCGCCACGATGCCGCTCAACCCGTTCCCGGCAACCACCGGCACATCACTGTCTTCTTTCTTACGGTTACCAAGCGCCCCGGATTCCCCGCCACCCCAAGCCTTGACCGTGCCGTTTTCGAGCAGCGCCATGCTATGTTCCCCACCCGCCGCGATCGCCGTCACGCCGCTCAACCGGCTCACCACCACCGGCACTTCACTTTCGCCTTCTTCACCGGTCGCGCCATCCCCCAGCTGCCCGGATTCGTCATCGCCCCACGCCATCACCGTGCCACTTGCCAGCAGCGCCAAGCTATATTCTTCGCCGCCCGCGAGAGCCGTGACACCGCTCAACCCGCTCACTCCAACCGGAGTCGTGCTACACGGCAACAGCAGCCCGACACTCCACAAACATTCCTGCGGCCCCCATCCAGCAGCGTCGCCCAGCTGCCCGCTCAAGTTCAAACCCCACCCCGCCGCGACATAGGACGCCTGCGCCTGCGCCCGAGCAACACCCACCACACTCAACACGCCGACCACGGCCACGACCATCATCCCACGTACACGACGGCGTACGCCTGCGACAAATCCAACGACACCGATCATCTATCCTCCACTTCTTGCGCCACGTATTACAGGGGCGTCTCCATTGGCTTCACCCACTGCACCGAGGCTTAGCCCCACGATGATCCAGTCGTGACTCTCCACCTTTTGGGGGTGTTCGCGCGACGGCGCCCTCACGGCAGGTTGCCGCGGCTCAGTGGGCCAGGCCCGCGGCCTGGCTGATAGGGGGAGGGCTGTGGCAGACATTTAGAAAACTCAGCTGTGAGCCAGATCCGCCGCCCCGAAAAGCGCGGGTCGGTGCGCTCTGACGCTTCGCATATCAGTTAGGCGCGACCGTACTCCACGGTCGGGCGCGCGTCTATGGCCTATTTCGCGAATTCAGGCCAGTGACAACTATTACGGTGTCTCATTCTCGAATGTCACACCAGGCCCGCGGGAGCACTGGCGCTCGAGCCAGTCCACAGGCAGGCCGAGCAAATGAGTTTTGCCCGGGGCATCGAGCTTGCGGTAGACGCTTCCGGCATGCTTACGCACCGTCTCGACGCTGATATTTAGGTGCGCAGCGACCCCGGCGTATGAATCGCCGTGGCTAAGCAGGCCAAGGACACGCCACTCGCGCTCGGTTAGTAGCTGTGCATCTCCGTCCGGTCGCGTGACTCGCCGCCCATCATGGGCGAGGAATACACAGCCACCTTGGGCCGTCAGGCGTATCATTTCGAGGAGATCCTGCTCGGAGACGCTCAAATCGAGGCAGCTGACCCCGACCCCGGTCAACAGCCTCCCGTAGGGCACCGCGGGTGCGCGCGCGAGCACGATAACCCCTACGCTCGGCGCTAACGTCCATGGAGCCTGTCCACAGCAGACCTGCTCGTCAAAGATCGCGACCAGCGGCCCAGGCGAAGCGGACCTCGCCGCCACACCGCGATCACCCAAGCCACGGGTGACGACCGTCACACCCGGCTCGCTACTCAGCAACGTCGTCAGGCCACGATCAACCAACGGATCGAATCTCCCGAGGGCAACAAAAAATTGACTACCACGGCTGCCGGGTTGCGCAGCATCGAACTGGGCGACGGGAGCAGACGCGGGCATCGCCTGCGCTGAACGCCCTGGCCGTTCAGCGGGTCTAGCAGCGCCTATGCTACGCCCAGGCAAAAACTCTTGCCCTATCCCGACCGACGCGTCCGCAGACCTTCAGCGATCGCTCAGCACGGTTCGGAGGTCACCCGCGACTCGGTCAATCGGCCAGTATGAACAGATTGAAGCTTGCGCGCTATCCGCTGAGATCTGCACCGTTCGACCACTAGAAACGCTGCCGTGCTCGCCGTCGCGCTTCGCTTTCAGCGGCACGACCTGCCGGCGAAAGGCTCATCGACAGCAGCCGTTCGCGCATGGCTGCCCGCGTGCCGTGACGCTCACGCTGACATAGATCGTGCGAGTCGGCAAGCTCGCACTCGATAGCCAGATAATCGCGTAGCGCTCTAACCAGCACGGAGCCGCGCTCGCGCGAAAGGTGAACCTCTACCTCGTCCCGCTCTTCCACGTCCCGAAGAAGCCCCAGCACGAAGACCAGTGCAGCCAAACGCATCACCACGGGCACCAGGCAAGACTGCGGCAAGCCGCTCCCGACAACGCGAAGCCCGGGATCATGCCCCAAGCTTCCCACCAAGCCACGCACAATCACGGGATCAAAGCACCCGACGACCACGGTCACAGGGTCAGAGCACCCGGCGTCAGTCGGCGCCATCTCGACCGAACCGGGAGGCTGCGAGGGACATCATTCACCCTCGCCCATCCTCAACGACACGACAGCCTCAACGACCCAACCATCCGACGTCACGACCGACTCGCATATGTCAGCCATCGCCCCGGCTTCTCGTCTGTCGTCGTGCGTCCTGTGTCAGCGCCTGCTCGCGTCTGCGTGTCAAGGGAGCATCGACCTTCTTGCGAATGTCCGCCACGAGGCTTCCCAGCGCCGGCACCCCGCCCAGCGACAGATCAAGGCCTTCTGCGCAGTGATCCTGTAGGCGCATCACCTCGACGTCGTACTCTGACTCCAACGCTCTGAGTAGAAGTAGCGGCCAGCGGCCAAGATCTAGTTCCAGATCGCGTTGGTGCGGCTCGTCGCTCACCCCAACGGCGTCGAACAGCGCACGGACATCGTCAAAGCGCGCGAGCGCGTCGCGGTAGGTGGCCGGCTCGAGGGCGGTCTCGATCTGGAAGGTGAGGCTCGCGAGGGTCGCGCTGTACTCTCGTTTGACACCGTTGCGCAGGTAGGGCACTAGGCTTGCTGTGATCGTGACGTTGCCGGGACTCATCAGGTCAGCTCCCTCAGCCTCGTGCTCGGCGCAGGCGAGGCTCGATCGGAAGCGGCAGATCGTTGAGGAGCTCGCCTGGTGCTACACCGAGCCCGCGGCAAACTCTGAGCACAGTCGTAAGCCGCGGGTCTGAGAGCCCGCTCCTGCACCTTTGCAGAGTCCACATCGAGATGTCAGACGCGTGCGCAAGGCGTTCGAGGCTCAGCGCCTGTGTTTTTCGCAGCTCGTCGATCCTGGCCATCAGTAGCGCTGTAATCACGCGCTGCTCTGCCTGCGCTGGCGTTCTTGCCGGGTTTCTCGCCACTTTCTGACGCTCCACGGGCAGTTTCAGCCGGCGCATTCGCCGTCGAACGGCCGAGCCTGTGACGCCCATAGCTTCGGCACACCTATCGATCGGCGCCCAACCACGAACATACGCGGCATGGATCGCTCGCACCTGCCCGTCGCTCATGCTGCGTCGCTCGAGCTTGGGCATACCTTCAGCGAACAGTTCACTGAGGATCCTGTGAGCCTGTGCTTTGCTCAGGTGCAGCGCCGCGCCGATCTCGCCGTGTTGCCTTCCCGCGACATAGAGCCGTGCGACGTCGCCCGCGAGCTCCCCTCGCGTTCGCTTATCGGTCTCGATGGCTGGTCCTGGCACGCCTCGTCCTCACCGGCGCCGCAGCTGCAAGTCGTCTAGGAACGCGCCGAGCCGCTCCACCGTCTCGCTAGCCTGCGCCCTCTCGCCGTCCGCTACGTCTGGCCGGGCGAGACGCGCCAGCTGCGCGTGGCGATGGCGCATAAGCACCTCGACAACAAGCCCACAGTGATCGCGTCCGGTGAGGGTTCGCTCGACAAGCGGCGCGCCCCCTACGCCAGCGATCGCGTGAAGCTCCTGCCGGACCTTTATGGCAGCCGTTGAGCAGTGCCAGCGGCGCCGTTTGTCTTGCAACTCATCCGTGTCGACGGCTCCGGCGAGGTCACTCTCGATCTCCTCGAGCATCGCGAAGAACTCTTTACGCACCAACCGAAGATCGGCGAGCAGCGCGACTCGAAGCTCGCCAAGCACCTCTGACGGAACAACGAGCCTCGTCATGCTGGCTGCGCGTGTCTGTGAGCGCGCGACTCTCGCGCTCGCAGACTCATTTGTTCCATGACTCATCGTCGGCCTTGTCGGCCGCTGTCTGTCGGGGCTCATACCATTCGCTCATCTCGCCGGGCGAGACGCCCAAACATCGGCTGAGCAGGACAAGCGTTCCTAGCCGCGGTTCGCGCAGGCCCCGCTCGAGAAGCGAGATGTGGGTGCGGTGCAGACCCGCGGCGTCGGCGAGTTGCTCCTGCGATAGCCCACGCCGAATGCGGGCCGTCCGCAGGGCCCTCCCAAAGCCCGAGGCCATCAGTAAACGCAGACACCCTGGTGGACACCCGCCGACCCGTGCTCAAGGCTCAGTGGCAAATCGCGGCCGTGCCCAGCGGATCCAACCGCTGCGCGCGTCACAATTGCCCGACACTCCCGCTCCGCTCGCCATCTAGACGTAGCCTTGGCGTCGCCTGCCGGGCGCTGCAAGACGCAAGCGCCCCACATAAGAGCTAGGTCAGCGTCAGCTGGCATCCGGCCAGGCGCTGGTGAGGTTGGTGTCGTGGGTGCGTATCCATGCGATCGCCTGTGCTGGCGCGCGGCGCGGCTCGCATACTGGGAACTGCACCCACGCGATACGGCCACCCCGCACGACCAGCAAGGTGCGCTCATACCAGCAGCCGCGGTTAGTCTCGAATGTCGGTAGGCCGAGCTCTCTTGCCAAGACAAGGTGCGGGTCGCTCAGCATCTGGTGCTCGAGGCGACTGTTGATCATCACCCTGAGTTGGGCTTTCGCCTCTTGGCTGCTGATACCGAGGACATGGAAGTCCCACGCATGCAGAGTCTTTGCGTTGGCGCGAAACGCCCGGTGCAATATCCCGTCGATCCGTGGTACGTCCTCCCCGGCTGGGGATTGCTCGCTGCCGGGATACACATAAACCACGAGATCGTGCGCGTCCGCTAGCTCGCCGAGCCCGACACAGCCCCCGGCGCTCTCGAGCGCGACGCGCGGGAGCGGTCGACCGACGACTTCTCGAAGGGACATGGCCCGCGCTTTGATCACGGCCGCCGGCGGCCGCTGCGGATCGAGCGAGGTGTGGCGTGGATCGGCCTGCATCACTACACGGCGCCAGCGGGCCTGGGCAGGCGATATTTTCTGGTGTTCGGGTCTCGCTCGAGCAATCCCAGATGGACCGCCGTGTTCGCGTAGCGGTAGGCGGTTGACGGTGACAGCTCGAGCTTTCTCGCTACCTCGGTTATCGGCCGGGGCGTGCCGTCGGCAGGGAACGCCGCAAGTAGCAACACGAACCTCAACGCCGAGTGCGAAAGGCTCTCATCCGCGTACAGCTTGTGGAGCCTCGCGCCGAGATTGCGAACCGTCTCGAGACCGGGACCACCCAGCAACGCGGCTACCCCTTCCCCGCCGCCGCTCGCACGCAACACCTGGGTGACCTGCGCCTCGGTTAGCCTGATCGTCAGGCGGGGCGTATCGCAGGCGTGGATGGCTGGCGGGCTCATATGCCGCGTCCCATCGCGTCCTGCACGCTCACCGTGGCGAGCTCGCTCAGCCCGTCATCCCGGGTCCAACGGCCACGGCCCATCGCCGGCGGCGACGGGCCAACGTCTTGGCGCGCCTGGAAGGTCTCAGCAGCGCTCACTTTGCTCCTGCGGCGTCGCGCTCGTCATTGCTATATCGAGGTGAGCTGGCGTCACGCTGCGTCGGTGGTCCGGTGGTAGCGACGCGATCTTGGTTCTTGGGCGAGCTGCCCCAGTCCGACCCATGTCCGCGCGTAGCGCTGAGTGCTGCTGGACGCGATCTGCACGCGTCTGGAGACCTCTCTCAGCTCGAGGCCGGTGCCGTCCAGCGAGAAGGCGCTGAGCACGAGCAGGCCGCGCAGAAGGTTCTGCGAACACGACGGGTCCTCCAGCAGCGGACGAGCGGCTTCTCGGACGGCTTGAAAATCGCCGACTTCGGGCAGCAGTTGCTGGAGCGCGTGTTCGCGGCGCGCTTGGCGGACGATCAACTCGATCTGCTCGTCGCTCAGGTCTATCTGCACCGCGGTCCTCCCCAGTGACGCTCGCGCATGTCCCTTGTGCGTCTCTCTCGCGGCTGATGTCGATCAGTGGGATTGGCGTCTACGGCTGTGACGACGGCAGTCGCGGGAGAAAGCGAGCTATCCCAGACTGCCGCCGTCGCCGGCCTCTCGCCGCTACCTGGCGACAAGCACTTGGACTGCCCCGAGCGCAGTCGACTCCGCGAGCCGGATGGGTCTTGGCGCGTGCAGGTCGATCTTCGCTCGGGTGCGGTCACTGCGAGCGCCATGATCGTGCGCCGCGGGCCCGGCGTATAGGGTGCTTCTTACTATTTAGTTCTAACTATTGGAGCAGGGTGCTCATGCGGTTCGCTGGCCGTATGCGAGGCGCCAGGCGCGAAGGATCGGCATCATGAGCGCGGTCAACGTGCCGCCGGCGCGGACGAACGTCTGCGTGCCGTGGCGTAGCTGGTCGGTGCGGGCTGTGTCCTTTGAGAGATACATCGCGATCATCGCCGCTGCTATCACGGCGTGACGGTGCCCGTTCGGTAGCGCGCGTGTCTCGATCAGCGATCGTGTGACGAGCGTCCCGATTGATTGCGTGGCATCTGCTGGGTGTGGGTAGTGCGCGACGTAGCTGTGGTCGCCGTTTCGGAGGTCTTCGGGCTGGTCGACGTAGCTGTCGAGCATCGTCGTGGTCGCTGTCAGCCATGGGAAGTAGGCGGCGTGCGCCCGGCGGATCTCGCTCTGCGACGTTGACGGTTCGGCTCCAAGCGCGAGCAGCGCATGGATCGCAAGCGGCGCGCTCGCGGCGCCGGAGAGCTCCCACCACCGGGCATGCGGCTGCTGGCCGCAGTGCTCGGCGACCCACCGTTCAAGCGCGCTGTCGCGCGCTTGAGGGTCGGCGCGGTGGTTCACGGCGAGCACCTGCGCGCGCTGGGCCTCGGCAGACACGAGCTCGCTGATCAAGGGGTAGGAGGGCAGGGTCCGGCAGCGCGCCCGGCAAGCGCAGACCAGGTCGCGCAGATAGCCGCCATCTTGGCGCCACGGGTGATCGCTGTAATAGTCGGCTATCGGCAAGGACGGGTCGACCGCATCCGCGATCGCTCGGTGCAAGGCATACCCATCCGTGCGTCCGTGTGAGGCCGCGCGCTCGCTGAGGTTGTCCAGGAAGTCCCACACCAGCTCGTAGGCGACTAGCAGTCTCAGCAGCTCGTAGTTGCGTTGGTCGGGCAGCGTCCAGAACAGGGCGGCACCGTGCAGGTGAGTGCGCTTGCGATCCAGCACGTCCAGCGCGTCCGCTCGAATCGGCTCGTCGGGGATCTGCTGCGCGCGCCGGCGCCAACGGCCGATCTCCGTTGAAGCGATGCGCAGCCCCCACAGCAGCTCACGGGCTGCTGCTCTGCAGAGCGCCCGAAGCTGGCCGGAGCTCAGGGGCGCCGGATTGCGCGCGCAGAAAAACGGGATCGTTCGGATTTTATGTCGTGCCTAGGTTGACACCCCCTCGGCGGGGCGAATACGCGCCATCAGGTATCCGGGCACCGCGGCGATCGCGACGGCGACAGCCGTCACCAGCACGAGGCTGCCCAGCGCGAGCAGCAACCCGAGGGAGAACACGACCGGGAACCCCGTGACGCTGAGGATCGCGCGGCTCCCGAGAACTTGGCCCAACAGGCCGAACACGGCGCCGATCGTGCAACCAGAGCCGACGATCAGAACGCTCTCAAGCATCAGGGCGCGCCATACCGCCGCGTCGGTGTAGCCCTCGAGCTTGAGCTGCGCCAGTCGCGGCCGACGTTGCCAGATCATGTTTCCGATCGCGGCGGCCATCGCGAGCACCGCGGCGATCAGCACAAGCGTGGATATCTCACTGAGCCGCTGCAGACCCTGCCTGCTGGCCGCCCGCTGGCGTGCGTCTCGCTGCGCGGCGGTCTGCACTTCAAGGCCCGACCCCGCCCCAAGCGCCGCCGCGACCTCGCCGCGCACTTTGGCGGCCGAGGCTCCCGGCGCGAGCATGATCTCGTAGGCGCTGGCCTGCTGGCTTTCCCACGCGCGCGCGTAGTCAGAGGCGTTGATCAGGATCGCTCCGGGCGGCCAGCCGACGTTCGTGGACAGCGCGGCGACGCGAAAGCGCGTCGGGCGCGGCGCGGGAAGCACGAACGAGGAGCCGATCCGCAGGTGCAGCTGTGCGGCGACCGCCTTGGACAGGACCGCCCAGCCCCCCTCGCGCAGCCGTCGGCTGGCCACCGCAACGCCACCCTGCACCAGCTGGTGGGTAAAGACCATCTCTGGCTGCGCGGTCGGCTGCGCGCTGACCCATACCCTCCGGCCGGCGAAGTCGAGGAACCCACCACGGTAGATCCACACCGCGCGCACACCTTCCAGCCGGCCGAGCGCGGCGAGGTCTCCCGTGGGAAACGGCGCGGTCGCAAGCAGGTTGCTCATGCCCGGCGGGAACGCCCACACCTGCGCCGCGGTGCTCACATCGCGCGCGGACTGGTCAAGGCCACGCTGGAGATCGGCGTGGGCGCCCTGGATCGCCACGCTGCCGAACACCGCGACTGCACCGGTCGTTGCGACACCGACCGTCCTGGTCCAGGACGAGCGAATCTCGTTGACCGCGATGAACGGCGCCCTCGCCCTGACATCGACGGTGGCACGCTCGACGAGACCAACCACGGCGCGCAACAGCGAGGGCAGCAACAGCAACAGCGCGCCCGTCAGCGTCACGACCCCGACCACAGCGGCCTGCGGGGCGAACGCGAGCACCGCGACCGTCACCGCCAGGCAGCCGACGCCGCCGAGCTGCCTCGTCCCGCGTGCGGGTGCGCCAACACGCCGCCTGCGCTTGCCCGCAGTTGCATCCGGGTGCTTGAAGATGTCATAGGTCGGAGCGAGCACGCCGACACAGGCCGCCAACATGCCGCCTGTGACCGCCAGCGCGATGCTCTGCCAGCTGACGATCCGCTGGGAGCCCACCGCGAACGCGAACGACAGGTAGCCCGGATTAGCGTGGAACAGTCGCAGCGAGAGCTCATCCCCCAGAGCCAGCCCGAGCAGCGAGGCGACCAGGCCGAGCACGAGCGCGTCGAACAACAGCACCTCGAGCATCGTTCGCCGGCCATAGCCCTCCATCGCCAGATCGGCGATCAGCGCCCTCCTCGCCGGCACCGTCAACAGCATCGCGTTGAAAGCGAACAGGAAGCCGACGAGCGCGCTGATGATCGCGAACAGCTCGGTCGATTCATCCGTCGGCTTGGCGGCGTTCGAGAACAGGATCGCGTCGTAGTCGGCCGGCTCGACGTCCGCGCGAGCGCCTGCCACGGAAGCCATCTCACCCCGAACCTGACGTTCCCGGCCGGACTGCGCTCGCACGAAGATCCGCGAGATGCGTCCCTGCATGCCCGTCAGTTCCTGAGCGTAGGCCAAGGGCGCGAGCGCTACAGGGCTGTGCACGAGCTGGCCGATCGCGCCTTCCTCGAGCGTCACGCCGAGCAGCGCCCGGATCGTGCTCGCACCGATCTGCAGACGCACCACCTGCAACGAGCCGGCCCCAACCCGTTCGGCTACCGGCGCCGGCAGCGCGAACGCGTGCTGGCGCTCGAGCGCCGCCGCGCTGAAATGACGAAGCAGCGTGCCGCCGAGCCGCACAAAACGAGGGTCCGCCCCGACGAGCGTCACCGGCTCGGCACCGTTCGGGCCGACCACGTTCGCCTGCGCCTCGAGCACCGGCGCCGCCGAGCGCACACCCGGCAGAGCCTGCACCTGCCCGAGCAGGCTTTCGGGGAACCCTTCGGGGCCTCGCGCCTCCAGCTGAAGGCGCGCCTGGCCGATCAACCCGGTCGTGAGCTGGTCGACCGACCCGCTCAGGCTCGCGTTCGCCACCCACGAGGCGAACAGCAACGCCACACCAACCGCGATCCCGATCGCCGCCAGCGCTTCCTGCATCAGACGGGCACGTACACGCACCCGATACAGGTGCAGGATCCCCAGAGGTTTCATCCTCGCCCCCGGCTCGCCCGTCACGACACGCCCGGAGTCAACGCACCGCTGCCATGTCCGTCGAGGAGACGTCCGTCGCGTAGCGTCTGTGTACGGTCGGCATACGCCGCCGCCTCCGGGTCGTGAGTGACCAGCAGCACAGCGATCCCACGCTCGCGGCACAGATCGCTCAACAACGCGAGCACTTCCGCGCCGCGCTCGCTGTCAAGCGCGCCCGTCGGCTCGTCCGCTAGCAACACCTTCGGGTTGCTGGAGAGCGCCCGCGCGATCATCACGCGCTGGCGCTCACCCATCGACAGGTGATCGGCGCGATGGCTCAGCCGCTCGCGCAGCCCGAGACTCACGAGCAGCGGCTCGACCCGATGGCGCGCCTCGCGCACGCTCATGCGCTGGCCCAACAACTTCAACGCCGCGTTATCCAGGGCGCTCGCACCGGGGATCAGATTCAGAGACTGACGGACGAACCCGAGCTCGTGCATTCGATAGCGCGCCGCCTCATCCGAGCCCAGCGCCGTCACGTCACGTCCGGCGACGAGCACCGAGCCGCTGTCGGGCACCAGCACCGCTGCGGCGATCATCAGCAGCGTGCTCTTCCCCGACCCGCTCGGCCCGTAAAGCGCGACGAGCTCGCCCGCGGCGACCGCCAGCGACACGCCGTCGACCGCGCGCACGGGCTCGCCATCCCCTACCGGGTAGCACTTCACGAGCTCTTGCAGCTCGAGCACTACGCCGACTGCTGGTCAGGAAACTCGATCACGTTGCTGCGAGCGTCCGGCGCGCGCCCGGAAACCGTCAGACGCCCGTCGCCCAGAGAGCCGACGCGGTGCGCGTAAGCCATGTCCGGCATGTCGGGCACCGTCACCAGGATCCCCACACCCTCCTCGTCGGCCGCCCTGCGCAAAAGGCCCATGATCTCCTGGCGCTGAAGCACATTCAAGCTCGCGGTCGGGTCATCTGCCACGAGCAGACGCGGCCCGCGCACCAACGCCCGCGCGACCGCGACCAGCGTGCGCTCGCCATCGGTCAGATCCTCCCATCGCTCCTGAGCGCAGTCGGCGACCCCCAGCCGCTTCAACATGCCGCCCGCGAGCCGGCGAGCCGCACGCGGCGAGCAGCGCCCAAGCAGCGGCACAGCGACATAGTCCAGGACCGAACGAAAATCGCCGCTCAGCGCCCCACCCCGGCGCACCCAGCTGATCCCCTCCGGCAAATGCCCTCTGCGCCGAACCGCCAGATCGACGCCCTCGAACAGCACACGCCCCTGTTCCGGCGCCTCGATACCCGCGGCGATCATCGCCAGCGTCGTCTTGCCCGCCCCGCGCTGCCCCCACACCGCGAAAAACTCGCCAGCACGCACCTCTAGCGACACATTCGCGAGCACCACCGTCTCGTGCGGGCCACGCCAATAGCTCTTTCGCACCCCCTCGACCGCCAGCAACACCGACATCAGCGCCTACCGCCGCCGACATCCCGCTCGAGCAGCACACGCATCACCTGACGAGCTTCCTGCAACCACTCGATCCGCGTCTGCAGCTGTTTGATCTCGGCGTTGCGCTGCAAGATCAGCGCACCCTCGCTCCAGCTCATGCGCGCCGCGTCGACCAACGAAGCCGGGGTGCCGCTCCGCAACCCCTGCAGCTCATCCACGCACTGCTGCTCCTGAACCCACGTCTGCTCGACCAGCTCCGGCAAGAACTCCGGCCCCGCCAACAGCATCTTCAGGTCGAGCTCCTGCCGCGCAGGCTTCGACGGCGAGGTGCCCAACAGCCACTCCGCGAAAAAGTCACGACCCCTCTCAGTCGCCGTATAGATCACCCGAGGGGCCCGCCGCCCCGCCCCCGACGAAACCGTCGTCCTCGTCCGATCACCCCACACGTGAGATTCGCGCTCGAGCTGGTCAAGCGCGCCATAGACACCCGAGGACTCCCAGCGCCAAGGCGCGCAACGCTCCTCCAGCCGCTGCGCCAGCTGATACCCATAGCCGGGCCGCTCGATCACAAGCCCCAAAACCGCGTGCCTAGCGCTCACCTATCTCCTAACCCGGCGTTTGCCCCAGTCGCACGAAACATACCCCACACACGCACAGTTCGCATTACTCGACTCGCGCACACCACCCGAATAGAGAACAAGAAACACATGCCACCCCCTGCCAGATAAGGATTCAACGGGTCAGAAACACGACTGGGTTCCGACACGGGCAGGCCATAACCTGCCTACCATGACCAAACTGCTAGACGCACGTCCACACTGCACATAGTCCCCAGCGCACACCCGAGAGCGAGATGACGAGCACAGCGGCATATCGACGCTTCGCACACTTCGCGCTCCTGGCATGCGCGACGGCGCCCGCGCTCGCCGCGCAGCTCGCCAGTCCGGCCGCTGGCGCTCGGCCCGCGGCTGACGCGGCACGCACTCTCAACGTCACCGATGAAGCGCACCTGCACTACGTCCGCGAATCGGGCTCGTCACTCCTAGAGGAAGGACAGGCAACCGGTGGGCTGCCCGGCCGCGTCCGGGTGCGCTTTAACGTTGGCGCGACGGTGTACGCATCCTTCAGCATCTCAACGCACTACGGCTCGATCAGCGGCAGCGGATCGGGCAAGCTAGGCGGCACCGGGATTTGGGCGAGCTTCGCAGGCACCATGACAGTCACGCATGGCACCGGCCGCTACTCACACGCCCACGGTCACGGCGGCTTCTACGGCGTAATCAACCGGCGCAACTACGCCTCGACCGTCCAGACCACCGGCACGCTCGACTATTGAGCCGCTCGATGGCGTCCGCGAAGCTGAGCCTCGCGCTGTGCCTGCTCGTGCTCATCGCCCCAGCCGCCGCCTCTGGCTCGCAATCCGCGACCCTCAACGTGGCACTCAGACCAGAGCGCCTCGGCGGCCGGACAACAATCATCTTCGGCTTCCGCATCCTTCCACACGACCAACCCGTCCCCTCACCCCTCATCGAGATCAGCCTGTTCTACCCAAGGAACATCGGCCTGGTGACGAGCGGCCTCGGTCTTGAAACATGCGCCGCCACCCAGCTCGAACTGCTCGGCCAATGCCCACCAAACTCCCTCATGGGCTACGGGACAGCACTCGGCGAGCTCGAAATCGAATCCGAAATCCTCACCGAGGAAGGACGCATCACCACCTGGATGGCGCCCGTTGAAAACGGGCACCTCGGGCTGCTGTTCTACGCCGAAAGCAAGACGCCCGTAGCATCCGAAAAGATCTTCACCTCACAGCTAGACGAAGCGCCCCCACCCTACGGCGGCCAACTCGCCACCAAGGTTCCCATCATCCCCACCTGGCCCGAAGGACCCGACATCTCAGTCGTAGCCATGACCTCCACAATCGGCCCCATGAACGTCACCTACTACGCATGGTACAAAGGCAAACGCATCCCCTACCACCCCAACGGACTACGCCTACCCGAAACCTGCCCCCACGGCGGCTTCCAATTCGCCGCAGAGTTCTCATTCCTCGATGGCTCACACACCCACACACAGACACGAGTCCCATGCCCACGAGCAAGACACAACACAGGGGCGACCGTACACGAGCGCTAACACGCGCTACCTGGTCCGCGCGCGCAACGCTCCCGCTCGCGGTACAGGCCGTCGATTCCTCAAGAACCGTGCGAGCGATTGCCGGACGGCACTTAGTGACGTGCGCCTCATGCGTCACTGGGGATCGCGCGCGAGAGCAGTAGCTCGCGCTCACGCTCGTTCTCGCACATTTCGGCTGCGCGCTCGAACTCCTCGCGAGCCTCCGCCAGCCGGCCCAGGCGCACGAGGATGTCACCGCGCACGCTGGGCAGCAGGTGGTAACCACGCAATGCGGGATCACCGGCGAGCGAGTCGACGAGCTCGAGCCCGGCCTCCGGACCGAAGGCCATTGTCACCGCCACAGCGCGGTTGAGCTCCACGACGGGGGAGCCGGTGAGCGCGGCCAGGCCGTCGTACAGCGCGACGATCCGCGGCCAGTCGGTCTCTTCGACGCTTCGCGCCCGCGCGTGACAGGCAGCGATCGCGGCCTGGAGCGTGTATGGCCCCAGCGCATCGCTGAGCTCCTCGGCACGCCCCAGTGCGCGAAGACCTCGTTGCACGAGCAGATGGTCCCAGCGTGCGCGGTCCTGATCGCCCAGCAGCACGGGGTTCCCCTGCGGCCCCACCCGCGCGCGCAGTCGCGAGGCCTGTAGCTCCATTAGTGCCAGCAGCCCGTGGACCTCGGGCTCGCGAGGCATCAGCGCGGCGAGGATCCTCCCAAGACGCAGCGCGTCCTCGCAAAGAAGCGGGCGGATCCAGTGCTCACCCGCAGTCGCCGTGTAGCCCTCGTTGAACACCAGGTAGATGACCTCGAGAACCGCGGACAGACGGTCAGCCAGCCCGTCGCGACCGGGGACCTCAAATGGGACATGCGCCTCGCCGAGCGTGCGCTTGGCGCGCACGATGCGCTGCGCGACTGTGCCCTCGGAGACTAGAAAAGCGCGCGCGATCTCCGGCGTCGACAGGCCGCCGAGCAGGCGCAGCGTCAGCGCAACGCGCGCCTCCCGGGACAACACCGGATGGCACGTCATGAAGATCAGACGCAGGACGTCGTCCTGAAGGTCGTCGATCTGCGCGGCCGGATCGTCGCGGTCCAGTCGCTGAAGGATTTCCAGCTCGCGCCCGATCAGCTCGTGCTTGCGCTCGAGCGTGACGCGTCGGCGCAGCGCATCGATGCCCCGGCGCTTGGCGGTGGCCATCAGCCATGCGCCCGGCGTATCGGGTATCCCGGAGCCAGGCCATTGCTCGAGCGCGGCGACGAGCGCGTCCTGGGCCAGATCCTCGGCCACCGCCACGTCGCGCACGATGCGAGTCAGCCCGGCTATCAACCGGGCCGACTCGATCCGCCAGACGGCGTCGATCGCACGATGGGTGGCCGAGGGCGCCACGCCCCTAATTGTGAGCCGCCTGCTCGCGCAGCCGCTCGTTGGCATCGCGCAGCTCCGGCGTCAACTGCTCGCCGAAGTCGTCCACCTCGAAGATCTGGCGCAGCTCGATTTCGACACCGCCGTCGAACGTGGGCGCTCGCTTGAGCCACTCGATCGCCTCCTCGCGCGACGTGCACTCCCAGATCCAGTAGCCCGCGACGATCTCCTTGGCCTCGGTGAACGGACCGTCGATGACCGTGCGCTCGCTGCCGTCGAAGCGGACCTTTGCGCCCCTGGAGGTCGGGAGCAGACCCTCGCCGGCCAGCATCACCCCCGACTTGACCAGCTCTTCGTTGTACTTCGTCATCGCCCCCAGGAGCTCGGTGCTGGGCATCTCGCCCGCCTCGGACTCGGGGTTGCCTGGGACAAGAACCATGAAACGCATTTGTGTCTCCTTGTCGTGGATGGTGGTTTCTACCGACACGTCGAACGAGGCCGGCCAAAATCGACAGCCCCGGCATTTTCTCTGTTCGACGATGCCGGCTCCGCTGGTCGCGGCGGCCCAGGTAGACTGTGCGCCAACGGGGGGTGCGGCTACGTCTCGCTACGGCGACTTCTACGAGAACCGGATCACAGGCGAGCTCGTGGTCGTGCTTAGAGGCACCGACGACAGGCTGCCCGGGCAGAGTGCGTGGGCGCACCTGAAGGTGCAACCACACGGGGCGGTCGCGGGCGAGCACGTTCACCCGCAGATCGAGGAGCGGTTCATCGTGCTCTCCGGGGTGCTTGGCACGCGCCTTGCCGGCGTCGAGCGCGAGCTTCACGGCGGCGAAGAGGCGACCGCGGCGCCTGGCGTGTCGCACGACTGGTGGAACGCCGGCGAGGAGCAGGCAAGCGTGCTCGTGGAGGCGAGCGGTCCCGACGAGCAGGCCACCCGTTTCGAGGTGATGATCGCCACGATCTTCGGCCTCGCCAACGACGGTCGTGTAAGCGCGAAGGGGATGCCCGCTCTGCCCCAGCTGGCGCTGCTCGGCCGGGAGTTCGACGACGTGATCCGCTTCACGAGCCCGCCGCGGGCGGTGCAGAAGCCACTGTTCGCGGTGCTCGGGCTGCTGGGCCGGATGCGCGGCCTAAAGGGGATGTACCCCGCGTACCTGCACCCCCACGGCAGGACCACGCCCGACGCCGAGGCTGTACGTCGTGCGGAGATAGCGGTTCCGATCGAGCGCGCCTGACGCGCCTGCCGCGCCTGCCGCACTCGCCCAACCCGTAGGGTGCCGTGCCAGGAAACCCAGGCTCGGTCATGCACGCGCACCACGAAACCGCCCGGCCCGACACGGTCCGGCCTGTCGACTCGCTCGGCGTACTCGCTGACGCGATCACGCGTGGCGCGGAGACCCTGGAGCTCGCTTCGCGCCATCTGGACCCATCGCTCGTGGATGTGCTTTCGATCCTCGGCTTCGACAAGGAGTACGCCTCCGCGCGTGGCTCCTACCTGTACGACTCCGCCGGGCAAGGCTACCTGGACTTCCACACCGGCGAGGGGTTCGCGAGCCTGGGCCACAACCATCGCGACGTGCGCGAGGTGCTCAGCGCGACGCTCGAGGCGGACCTCGTCGATGGCGTGCAGCTGCACTACTCGACGCTTGCGGGGATGCTCGCCGAGGAGCTGTCGCGGCGGCTGCCCCGAGGGTTGGACGCCGTCTTCTTCGCGAGCACAGGCGCTGAGGCGGTGGACTGCGCGATGAAGTTCGCCCGCGCGGCGACCGGCCGGCCACGGCTGCTGTCCTGCGACAGCGGCTTTCACGGGGTCACGCTCGGGCCACTGTCGCTGGTCGGCGATGACTTCTTCAAGGAGGGTTTCGGACCGCTGCTGCCGGGCTGTGAGCGCGTGGCGTTCGGTGATCTCGCGCGACTGGAGCAAGAGCTGCGCACGCGAGACGTAGCCGCGTTCATCGTCGAGCCGATCCAGGGGCGCATGGTCACGCTTCCGCCCGCCGACTACCTCCAGCAGGCCCAGGCGCTGTGCCGGCGCCACGGCACGATGTTCGTGGTCGACGAGATCCAGACCGGGCTGGGACGCACCGGCGCGTGGTTCGCGCTCGAGCATTGGCAGCTGGAGCCTGACGTCGTGCTCGTCGGCAAGGCGCTCAGCGGCGGCTACATGCCCGTGGCGGCGACGGTCATGCGCAGGGAGATCTACCAGAAGGCGGTAGGCACGCTCGAGCGTTGCTACGTTCACCAGTCGACGTTCGGGCGCAATCGCCTGTCGATGGCCGCTGGCCTGGCGGCCCTGCGCATCATCGAGCGAGATCGCCTCGTAGAGCACGCCGCGCGTGTAGGCGCGGTGCTGCTCGATGGGCTGCGCGAGCTTCAGCGACGCTACGAGATGATCAAGGAGGTGCGCGCCAGCGGGCTGATGATCGGCATCGAGCTGGGCGCGCCCAGCACCCGAGGCGCGCGCTTGAACTGGCGCTTGATCCACATGGCAAGCGAGGGCCTGTTCCCGCAGCTGATCGTGATCCCCCTACATCGCGATCACCGTGTGATCACGATGGCAGCGGGCAAGAACGACGTGATCAAGCTGCTGCCACCGCTGACGCTGTCCGATGGCGAGGCGGAGATCTTCCTCGCCGCGCTCGACGCCGTGCTAGCCGACTGCCACGGGGCAGCGAGCAAGAACTGGGCCGTCGTTCGCGACATCGCCACGGCGACGCTTCGACGCCGCGCGCGCGCGACGCTTCAGTGAGCGAGGGCGGCTCCGCGCGCGGGGGTGACGTCGATCGTTCGCGCGAGCAGCTGTGCCTGGTCACGGGCGCCAGCGGCTTCATCGGGGGGCGCCTCGTCGAGCGGCTGATGGACGTGGGAGCTTCGCTGCGCTGTCTCGTGCGTTCCAGCAGCGACACCACGCGCCTGGCGGAGCTCGGTGTGCGCACGGTGCGAGGCGATCTGACGAGCGCTCCCAGCCTCGCGCGCGCCGTAGAGGGTTGCGACTACGTGCTGCACTGCGGCGCGCTGGTCTCCGACTGGGCCACCAAGCAGGAGATGCTCGCGACCAACGTGCAGGGAACTCGCAACCTGCTCGCCGCCTGCGCGCAGGCATCCGTGAAGCGCATTGTTCACGTCAGCAGCACCGACGTGTACGGGCACCCCGGCGCCGCGCGAATCGATGAGAGCTACACGCCCCAGCGCTTTCGCAACTGGTACGCGCAGACCAAGCTCGAAGCCGAGCGGGAGGTCCGCCGTGCGCAAGCGTCCGGCACGCTCGAAACGGTGATCCTGCGCCCGGCTACGGTCTACGGTCCGGGCTCGGCGGACGTGATCGGTGAGATCGCGCGCGCGATCCGCGCCGGCAACATGCTTCTGGTCGACAAGGGCCGCGCGATCGCCGGCCTGTGCTACATCGACAACCTGGTCGATGTCGTGCTGCTCGCGCTTCACGAGCCAGCCGCAGCCGGCCAGGCATTCAACGTCAGCGACGGGCTCGGCGTCACCTGGAGGCAGTTCGCCGACGACCTGGCCGCGGGCCTGGGCTGCCGGCCGGTTCGCTGGAGCCTACCGCTGTGGCTGGCGAGCGCGATCGGCTTCTCGCTGGAGCACGGCTACCGCGTGCTTCGTCAGAGCACCGGCCTGACCACGCGCGCGCTGCTCTCGCGCCAGGCGGTGCAGGTGCTTGGCATCAACCAGGACTTCGACGCACGCAAGGCACGTCAGATCCTTGACTGGGAGCCCCGCGTCGATTATGCGAGCGGTCTGGAGGCCACCCTGGCGTGGCTGAAGGCCGAATCGCTCGGGCATGGTCAGGCAACTCGTCCACGCGCGATTCGCGCCCGTGGGTAGCGGGTAGATCGCAGCTCAGGTGCCGCTCTCGGCGACGACCAGCTCAATTCACCACGCTCCCCGGAGGGCGTCTTCATGCAGTCCTTAGCTGATCCTCAAGTACGTGCGCCACTCTTCCGATGGGGGCCGGAAATCATTGCAACTCCGACAGGAGGGATCTCATGGCCAGGATCATCGTGACGGCAGACGCGAACGAGCCGGATGGACCGGTGGTGCTAGAAGAGCGCGTCTACTCCGTCCATCTAGCGAGCGACCACTCAGCGGCGCAGCTGATCGAGCGGCTCGCGTGGGCGGTCGGCGACGCGGAGCGCACGGAGCGCTCGGCGCGCATGGAGCGCACCGCGGTCTCCGCTTCCTAGGCGCAAGAGGCGGCTAAGACGAACCGCCCGCCACGGTGGGCGCGGGCCTCGCCGCGCCATCCACGCGTGGCTGGCAGATGGGACAGTCGAGGGCGGAGTCGAGCGACTCGTTCCCGGGGTAGCGCTCCCGCTTTGACAGCAGCTTGTGCTTGAGCTCCAGCAGCGAGTCGCGCCCGTCGGCGACCTGCCTCGCCTCAGCGCACGTGCGCGCGTCCTCGAACAGCGACCGGATCAGCGCGTCCGCTGCGCTGACGCGTCGCTGCACCTCCGGCTCGGAACCGGCCGGCAGCGTGGCGACGCGACGATCCAACACGTAAACGCTCACGTAGTCGTTGCCCGCGAGGCGATCGTTGTAGTGCTGGAGGATCGGCTCCTGGGGCGCACCCAGCTGCCAGCGCCGCGAGCTCTCGAGCGTGCGCGTGGCGAGGTGGTCGATCAAGGCCCCCACCATAAAAGGCGGCTCGGTGATGCCGTGTTCTCTGGCTGAGTTCGCCAGGTGCCGCCACAGGGCCTGCGGCGCGGCCTGCGCACGCGCGACGGCTTCGTTCCAGCGGTCTATCGATCCCTCCAGGTCGGCGAAATGAGCGCGGAACACCTCACGGTTGTGGGGCTGATCGGTCGGCGCGTCGACGAGCTCGCACTGCATCTCGAGTGCGACGGCGGTCGTGAACGTGCTCAGCAGGCTTTCAAGCACCGTCCTATGCGCGACATCAAGGCCCATCGGCGACACGAAGTCCCGATCATCACAATCGACTTCTTGCAATCGAAATACCCTGTATATCTAGGAGTAAACATCCTGGGGGAGAGCACAGCATGCGCCAGCTCACATACACAGGCCCGAACGAGCTCGAGTGGCGCGAGGCGCCCGAGCCCAGCCTCAGCTCCGACGCAGCGGCGCTCGTGCGCCCACGCGCCGTTGCCACCTGCGATCTGGACGCGTTGATCATCGAGGGGAGCTCCCCGTTTCCGGCGCCGTTCCCCCTGGGCCACGAGTGCGTCGCGGAGGTGCTCGAGCTCGGCGATTCCGTCAGCTCGCTGGCGCCCGGAAAGCTGGTGAGCGTGCCCTTCCAGATCTCCTGCGGCGAGTGCCGGCCCTGCCGGCAGGGCCGCACCGCGAACTGTGCGGGCGTGGCGTTCATGTCCAGTTACGGCTTCGGGCCCGCGGTCGAGCAGTGGGGCGGGTTCCTGTCCGACGTCGTGTGCGTTCCCTACGCCGAGCACATGCTCGTGCCTGTCCCCGAGGGTCTGGACGCGGCGGCCGTGGCGAGTGCGTCGGACAACATCAGCGACGCCTGGCGCGCGGTCGGGCCGCCCCTCACGCGCGAGCCGGGCGCGGCGGTGCTGGTGGTTGGGGGCGCGGGCCCCGGTTCGATCGGTCTGTATGCGGCAGGGCTGGCGGTCGCGCTCGGGGCCGAGTCGGTGCTGTACGTCGACGCCGATGCACGGCGCCGCGACACGGCGAGCAAGCTCGGCGCGCAGACGCTGGCAGAGCTGCCCAAGCGCCTGGGTCCGTTCCCGATCACGGTCGACTCGAGCGCCGACCCCGACGGTCTTTCGCTGGCGCTGCGCTCGACGGCGCCGGATGGCATCTGCACGAGCACCGCGATCTACTTTGGCGAGCAGCCCTCGCTGCCGCTGCTGGAGATGTACACGAAGGGCATCACGTTCACGACTGGGCGGGCGAACGCCCGCGCGGCCATGCCTCACGTGCTCGAGCTAGCCGCCACAGGGCGGATGTCCCCGGAGCTCGTCACCACGCGCACTGTCGGCTGGGCGGACGCGGCCGACGCGCTGGTGGAGCGCGACTGGACGAAGCTCGTGATCGAGCGCTAGCCGCCGATCGGTGCTCGTGGGTTGCCGCCCCAGAAGATCTGGGTGCCGACGGCGTCGATCACGTTGACGAGCACGAGGTTCAGGGCCATCGACTTGGCCGTCGCCCTGCCCACGCCCACCGGTCCCCCGGAGGCGTTGTAGCCGTAGTAGCAGCCGACGAGCACGATCGCGGTGGCCATGGTCATGCCCTTGATCACGCTGAACAGGTAGTCCCCGGGATTCTGGAACTGCCAGAAGATCAGCAGATAACCCCCTGACGATATGTAGCCGACCTGGTCGACGATCGCGATGTAGGAGCCCAGGTAGGCTACGCCGATCGCGCCGATGTACATGAACGGCAGCACCATCCAAGCCGCCAGCAGCCGTGTCGCGCACAGGAACGTCATCGAGTTCACGCCCATCACCTCGAGCGCGTCGATCTCCTCGCTGATCCGCATCGCCCCCAGCTCCGCCACGATCCCGGTGCCGACCTTCGCCGACATCATGTACCCGAACACCAACGGCACCGCCTCGCGCAGGTTGCACCACGCCGCGAACACGCCCGCATACGCCGGTGCCCCGGCCGCCTCGGTGAAGTACGCCGCCTGCACGCCGCACGAGCCCAGGCCGCTGATGAACACCAGCCCCCAGATCACGCCCGTGGAGCCCACGATCAGGATCCCCGACTGGCGCAGCGCCTCGCCGAAGAAACGGAACACACGCAAGGCGAGGACGTCGCGCACGACGCTTGCCATGAAGTCGGCGATGTCGCCTGCGCCGGAAAGCCACGCTTCGGGGCTCACGCGAGCACCGCGACCTGCAACCGGGCTGCGGCGTCACTCGACCACACTCTTATATTGTATTAGTTCACCAGCACACTATGCAACCCCGCGTGTGCGGCTACAGTTCAGGTGTGAGCCGCGGGGCAGTCGACTCGCCGCATTTGGACATCTCGATCGATCGCGATGCGGAGATCCCGATCGGGGTGCAGCTCGCGTGGGCCTTGCGCACGAGGATCCGTCACGGCCAGCTCGAGGCTGGCCAGCGACTGCCGGGGCTGCGAGAGGTGGCGCAGGAAACGGGCGTGAACGTCAACACCGTGCGCGCGGTCTATCAGCGGCTCGAGCAGGAGGGTTTGATCGACAGCCAGCAGGGCAGCGGCACGTTCGTCACCAGCGTGCCCCAGCGGCGGTCGGCCGTTGCGGCCATCGCTGCGGACGCGGCGCGCGAAGCGCACGAGACCGGAGTCGATCCCCGCGAGGTCGCTGCCGCCCTTTATGTCGCGCGGGGCTCTCCAGCCGGCTCCGACACCGCCGCGGCCACGCGACGACGTGCGCTTCGCGAGCAGATCGCCGCGCTCGAGCGGACGCTGGGGGAGATGGAAGCCAAATACCCGAGTGTGTCGTCCGCCGCCACGCGGGCGGACAGCCAAGACGGCCCCACGCTGCTCGACGCCGCCGAGCTGGAGCGTGTGCGGACCGATCTGGTTCGCCGCCTTGCCGCAGTTCAGGCGGCGGTCGACGAGCTGAGAACGGCCGCACGTGGGGATCACGAGGGCGTGGGGAAGGAGCGCGCCGGAGCGGAGAAGGAGCGCGCCGGCAAGGAGAGGCACGAGGTCGCCGGCAAGCGCGCCCCCCGTGCGCGATCGAGAACGCGACCGGCTCCCGCGGGAGCGTAGTCGAGTGGCGCAGACCTACTTCTTGGCGATGGTGCTGGGACTGCCGTTGGTGCTGCTCGTGTTGGCGCTGGTGGCCGCGTACCTCCACGGTGACGGCTACATGGACCTACTCGACTGGAAGCCCACGCGCTCCCCGCAGCGGGAAGCCGAGCTGGAGGTGGGAGAGGTCGAGCAGATGCTTGCAGCGCAGAACGCTCACAGGCGCCGGCGCGGCGCGCCCGAGCGGACGCTGGAGGAGGTCACCGAGCGCGCGTGGGCGGGGCTCGAGCGCTAGCAGGCCGCCCTCGGCACGGTCACTGGCGCCGCGTAATTTGCAGCATTGGCAGGTCAGTGGTGCAAATGTAACGCGATGTGTCCTGTGATACATTGCTTCCGTCGAGCGACTGCGCCCGCGGACGGTTGGTAGTTGAACTCGCTCCGCGCAAGAGCTGGAGGCTCGATCAAATGCAACGGAGTTCGAGCGAGGGGATGGGGATATGCAGCGGAGGGGTTTGGCGCGAGCGGCGCTCGCGCTATCGATTCTGGCAGTTCTAGTCGTGCCGGCGGCAGCATCGGCGACGCCGGTGGAAGGGCCGTCTGGCGCGGCCTTCTACACGCCGCCGTCTACCACGCCCGCCGGCGTCGCCGGCGAACTGGTGTGGTATCGGCCGACGACCGTTAATTTGAACGTCACGCTCCCGAGCATCAAAGCGTGGACGGTGCTCTACCAGTCGACCGATCAGCACGGCAAGCCGGACTGGGTGACGGGCACCGTGATCGCGCCCACGAGTGCGTGGAAGGGCAAAGGGGAACGACCGGTCGTGACCTACGCCGAGGGCACCCAGGGTCTCGCCCACCAGTGTGCGCCTTCGCTTCAGATCGCTGAAGGCACCGAGTACGACGGCGGAGCGATCATCGAATCTCTGAAAAAGGGCTACGCGGTGACCGTCACCGACTACCAGGGCTACACCAACGGCGCGGTCCCGACCTACGCGGCCGGCCGGGCGGAGGGCCAGGCGGTGCTGGATGTCGTGCGCGCCGGCAGGCAGCTGCCGGGGTCGGGGATCACCGAAAAGGACCCGACGGTCGTGTGGGGCTACTCGCAGGGTGGGCAGGCTGCCAGCTGGGCCGCCGAGCTCCAGCCGACTTACGCTCCCGATGTGAAAATGATCGGCCTCGCTGCCGGCGGCGTGCCCGCCAACCTCCAGGCGATCGGCGAATTCGACAACGCGTCCGTGGGTACCGCCTTTGGTCTGGACGGGTTGATCGGGCTGAGCGCGGCCTACCCGGAAGAATTCAACCTCGCGTCGCTGTCGAACACGGCTGGCCTGGAAGCGGCGGGGAAGCTGCTCGACGAGTGCGCGCTCCAGTCGCTGGCGGAATTCCGAGACGTCAACGACGATCAGTACACGGCCGGCAACAAGACCTTCACGCAGCTGGAGGCCGAACATCCGGCGATCGAAAAGGTCCTCGACGAACAGCAGCTGGGGACCAAAGCGGTGCCCGTGCCCGTGTACCACTACCACGGCCTCGAGGACGAGTTCGTGCCCGTGAAGCAGGATGTGGAACTGCACCAGAAATGGTGTGAACTGGGCGTCAAGGACGACTTCCAGCTGTACCCGGGCGATCACCTGCTCACCGACCCGACCGCGATCGCCAACGTGATCAAGTGGATCGAAGAACGCCTGGCAGGCAAGACGGCGCCGAGCACCTGCGGGGATCACTCCTCAGGCGCGACGCTGCCGTCCTCGGCGCGGCTCACCCCCGAGACGGGCGATCTGATCGTTCCGTTGCCGGGCTGGGAACTGAGCGGCAAGGTGACGGAGGCCAAGAGCGGCATCTCGGTCGAAATCCCCAAAGGCTCGACGCTCAGTGCCGAAGGCGACGTCACCAGCGGTGCGCTCACGGCAAGCCTGTCGATCCCGCCGATCGATCAGACGATATCCGTGCTCGGTATCCCGATCACGGTCAAGGGCGCGCTGACCCCGACAGGGACGATCCACGGCAGCGTTGGCCTGACCAACAGCGGCGTGTTCAGCGAGAGCGCAAGCGGCTCGGCGAACGAGCTCGTGGGCTCCGTCGGGGTAGGGATCTTCACGGTGCCGATCGGCTGCACCACGGTTGAACCGATCCAGCTGCCGCTGAGCATCTCCGAGCAGGTGAACGCGCTCGTCGTCGGCGGATTCTCGTTCAAGACAACCGTCACCGTGCCTGCATTCGGCGGCTGCGGCCTGTTCGGGCCGATCCTCTCGGCCACCATGTCAGGGCCCGGGAACACGATCGAAATGACGGCCAAACCGCCCGCGCCGGTCAGCTGGTGAGAGCGGGAGCGCTGTCAGGCAGCTAGAGAGCTGGCCTGAGCGTGGACAGGGGTGGCCGTCGAGTTGCGGCCACCCCGTCGCTCGCTGCCAGCGAGACAACTCACGCCTCTACCCGCAGGAGCATGCGTAGGATCGGCTCGGCGCGCGCGGCGTCCGGCTGCTCGCCGGTGATCAGGTCGAGATACGTATAGGACTCGATCAGCCGCACGATCACGTAGGCCAGCTCGTGCAGGTCGACCGGCAGATCGAGCTTCGAGATGCTCTGCTCCTCCTCGAGGCGCGCGTGAACGGCGTCGATCAGTCGCCGCTGGAAGTCCGTGCGCCGACCCGTGAGCAGGCGCATGGCGTGCTCGCCGTCTTCGCTCAACCACCTCCGCAGCCCGTCGTTGCCGATGATCGTGTCGAGGAAGCCGGTGATGATCGCGACGATTCGCTCAGCGCCGCGCGCACTCACTTTGGTTTCGACGTACTCGAAGGTACGCAGCGCAAGCGACCACACGACCTCGACGATGAAGTCATCGCGCGAGCCGAACCAGCGATATAGGGTCACCCGATTGACGCCGAGCTCCTCGGCGAGAACGCTCATATCGATGCGCTCGGGTACGAGGAATCGCCGTCGCCCGAGGCGCAACGCATCCGCAGCTCGCGGCCTGGCCACAACGCTCACGAATGCAAGGATCGCACGTGGGAATCAGGCACGCTCGGCTGTCTGCGCACCCAGCAGGTGCGCGCGTGGCGGGTTACGCCGGCGCTCCTCCGCTAGGTCGTCTTGACGAGACCGCCATCGATCACCCAGTTCGCCCCGGTGACGTTGCTCATGCGCGGCGAGGCCAGCAGCGCGACCACGGTCGCGACTTCCCGCGGCGTGGTGAAGCGACCGGTGGGCATGCCTTCGGCCATGCGGTCGCGGACCGCGTCCGCGCCTTCGCCGGTCGCGCGTCCAACCGTCTCGGCAACGCCATCGCCGCCGAGCCACAGGTCGGTGGCAACCGGTCCAGGCGACACGCTCGTGATGCGGATCCCGCTCGGCCCGAGCTCCTGCGAAAGCGACTTGGCGAGGTTGACCAGGGCCGCCTTGGCAACGCCGTAGTCGATGACCCCGCCGTCCGGCTCGAAGAACGAGTTGACCGAGGCGACGTTGACGATCGCGCCTTCGTGGCGCTTGGACATGTCCTGGACGGCCGCGCGGGTCGCGCGCAGAGCGGCGAACAGGTTGAGTTGGAGCGAGGCTTCGAAGTGACCGTCGGTGAGGCTCAGGAAGCCATCGAGGCGCACATGGGCGGCACCCACGTTGTTGACGAGCACGTCGACACGGCCGAGCTGATCGACCGCGTGGTCGATCAGGCGCTGCGGACCATCGGGATCGGCGAGGTCGACGGCCACAGGAGTGACGCCCGCGATCCCTGCGAGCGTCTCGACGCCGCGTGCTCCGGCGACGACGCTGGCGCCCTCGGCCGCCAGCTCACGCACCACGGCCAGACCGATGCCCTTGCTCGCCCCGGTCACCACAGCGACCTTGTCGGTCAGTTCGAGGTCCACCAGCGCAGACTACACAGCGTGCTGCCAGCCTCGGCGGGGAGTCGAAGGATGCCCGAAGCGCGTACAGTGCCATTTGCCTTAACAGCACCTGCTGAGCTGCGCGCTCAGCTTCGCCGACGGCGATCGGGGGCGCGCCCCTCTCGGGACAGATCGAGATCGAGGAGGAGCGTCATGAGCAGCGAGCAGCACACCGCCCCGAACACAATCGTGCTGATCCACGGGCTGTGGATGACGCCGCTGAGCTGGGAGCACTGGATCGATCGCTACAGCGCTCGTGGCTATCAGGTGCTCGCTCCGGCGTGGCCGGGGATGGACGTGGACATCGAGCAGCTGCGTAAGGACACGAGCGCGATCGACGAACTGGGCATCGAGGAAATCGTCGACAGCTACGACGCGATCATCCGCGAGCTCGACTCGCCGCCGATCATCATGGGCCACTCCTTCGGGGGGGCGTTCACGGAGGTCCTGCTCGATCGTGGGCTCGGTGCAGCCGGTGTGGCGATCGACTCGGCGGGGGTCCGTGGAATCACGAAGCTGCCGTTCTCGACGCTCAGGTCGGGCTTCCCAGTGCTCAAGAGTCCCGCGAACAAACACCGGGCCGTGGCCTTGACCTTCCCCGAGTTCCACTACTCGTTCACGAACACGATGGACGACGGCGACGCGCAGGCTGCGTTCGAGCGCTATGCCGCTCCGGGGCCTGGGCGCGTGCTCTTCGAAGGCGCGTTTGCGAACTTCAACCCTCACACCGCGCTTCAGGTCGACTTCAAGAACGATGACCGCGCGCCGTTGCTGGTCGTGGCCGGCGGCTCGGACCACGTCGAGCCTGCGTCGGTCCAGAGGCAGGCGTCAAAGCGCTTCCAGAGGAAGTCCACCGCCGTCACCGACTACAAGGAGTTCCCCGGACGCTCGCACTTCCTGATCGGCCAGGAAGGCTGGGAGGAGATCGCCGACTACGCGCTCGAGTGGGCCGCCGGGATGGTCAAAGCGGTCACCCCGGCTTGACGGGCTCGCTCGGCAAGCACACGCGGGCCGTGGGGAGGTCGTTGGACGCGGGGCCGCTCTGAGCCTGAGAGCGTCAAGAAGGCCTGCGTGTCCAGGCCTTTCTGAGGGGTGAGCGATGGGGCTCGAACCCACGACCGCCTGGACCACAACCAGACGGACGGGGTAGCAGTGGGTGCTCAGGCCCCGTATTCATTGAGTTTATTGCTCCTGAGTGCCTCTGGGTTTTCCTCAGATTGGACCCCAAATTGGACCCCAGATCGCGTGGGATGATTCCGCTGTCAGAAGATCCCGAACTCGCGCACGAGCTTGGGGAGCGAGTCGGTTTCGAAGAGCATCGCGAGCAGACCGTGCTCGAGCTCCTTGCCGAGCCGGGTCGCCTCCGCGAACACCTCAGAGCCGCCGGCCTGAGATCGCGTGAGCGCTTCGAGCTCCGCCCGGCTTTGCTCGTCGTCGAGGATGGCGAGGAAGTCGTCGTAGGCTCCGATTGCGCGGCCGCCCGGATCGGCGGCGTCGTGGCGTAGGAACGCTTCGGCGATGCGGTCGATGGGCGGCATCTGGAGCTGCGCGCGCATGTATCCGGGCATCTGCTCCGCGGCGAGCCGCGAGCATTCGAACACGGGCAGTAGACCGCCGGCGAACAGCACCTTGCGTGCCGTTCTCAGCTTCACATTGCGCAGCCCCCACTTCTCGGGGCCCTCGTGCTCCTTGCCGGCGAAGTCCACGCACATCGTTCGCCAATAGCGGATTACGTCGTTGAGCAGGAATCTCGGCGGCCGAAAGTCCTTGACCGACTGGTCAAGGTAGCGATCCAGGAGCTGATCGCGCGCCGTGTCAGCCACGTGCGAGTTCGTTGCATCGATCGACTCCAGCAAGAACAGCATGCGTCGGCTGAGGTTCGTGTTCGAGTCTTCCTCCAGGCCGATCTTCTCGATCATCATCCGGCTCGAGACGGGCTCGCCAAAGATGCCTTGCTTGCCCGGGGCGCGATCGAGGATCGTCTCGATCTCGGCTTTCGACGGGCGCACGTCGTCTCGGCTCTCCCCGCTCACGAGCACCATCTAATCGTCGTCGCTGCCGCTCGTGACCTCGGAGCGACCCCATGACCCCATGAGCACGATCGCCACGTCCTCGTCGTGCTGGAGCTGCTGGAGGCTCGGTCTGCGCTCGGCGAGCTTGGTTGCCGTGAGCTCGCGGGCTGTCAGGAGGTTGGGGAAGGCCCGTCCGCTTGCCTGCGAAAGCTGCTGCAACGGCGCGCTCATTCCGAGACCGCCGGTCAGTCTTGCCGCAGTGGCGCCTCGAGGATCCAGGGAACGTCAACGCAGCGATGCAAGATCGGCATGAACAGATCTTCGTCGGCGTCAGTAAGAGGAACGTGGTGCAACGACGGCCCCATCGAGCTGACGTGAACGTGTCGCAGGCGCGTTCGGAACGCGTCCAGCAGCTCACCGCCCAACGTCATCGTCGCGTCAAGCGACCAAGCATGGGCTATGTCGAAACAGAATCCCGCGTCGGGAAGCGCCGAGAACCACGGCGCGAGCTCGTCGGGGGTTCGGCCGGTGTTCTTGCGAGCATCCATGTTCTCGAGAACCAGCTTGCGGCCGAGGATGCGGTAGTTCTCCGGGTCTTCGATCGTGTCGGGATGCATGACGATCGCTTGCGCTCGGTCGGCCAGCCGGGCGAGAGAGCTCGCGAGCTTTGCCTCGGGCATGGTGCGGCCCTTGGACGGTCCGTGGATGCTCAGGTAGCGGAACGGAAGGCGCGGGTTGCTGTCGAGGTAGCCGGCGAGCCCGTCAAGCTCGCCCTCCGACAGCGCCGAAAGCTCGACCGCGAACGGCGATACATCCCACGCCTGACGTACCTGTTCCGGCCAGTCGCCACGCGACTCGCTCATGAAGCCCGTCGAGACACCCAGCGGGTGGTGAGCCAGCAGAGCGTCAGGTGCAGCCAGGGTAGGCGTCGACATGGTTCCAAAGCTAGCGGCCTGTCAGGACGACGCGCACCCAGCGCGTGAGCACTTCGGTTGGCGGATCAGCCGAGGCCAGCCTTGTCGAGCATCGCGATGAACGTCGGACGGCGGCGGTGCTGTTCGCGAAGATCCGCGATCCGGGTCGCGAACCACTCGCCCTGACCGGCCGCGTCGGCGGCACGGCGGGCGTGCTTGATAACCGGGACGGCGCGGGCGTAGGCCCGCCGGCCGGTCTCGAGCAGCATCTCATCCGCGACGAGCATGTACAGGGGCAGCGCCTGCTCCGGTCGCTGTGCCTCGCGGGTTTCGGCGAGGCACAGACGCCGGTGTGACCCCGGGTCCCAGTCGGGGTCCTCGTGCGCGACGCTCCAGGCCCCGTCGGTGTCTCCCTCGTCCAGTAGCGCGTCGACGAGCCCGCCGAGGTCGCGGTCGCGCAGGGCCAGGCGGGCGGCGTCACGCTCGATATCCCACGCGTCCAACACGTCGGCCGCACGACGCAACAGCGAGTAGGTGCTCGCCGAGGCCATTCTGTTGTGCTGCTCGCGGCGCAAGCTCAACACCTCCAGCGGCGCCGAGCTTCGCTCGTGGACAGCGCACGCCAGGCCATAGAGCTTCTCGATCTGCCAGCCGTCCGTCTCGGCGATGCCGCGCCTGGCCCACAGCAGAACCTCATCCTCGCGCCCGAGCTCGGCCATCGCCTCACAGACCCTTATGAACTGGTGGGGTGCGCTGAGATCACCGCCAAGCAGCGCGATGATCGCCTGCTCGTCGCCGTCGAGCACCGCGAGGCGCTCGCGTGCCCAGCGCACCGCAAAGAGCCGCTCTCCGTTGTCGCGTTCTTCGATCGCGCAACGGTAGGCCAGTAGCCCGCGCTCGCCGAGCGCACCGGCGTATCGAACGGGATCAACCTGGAAAAAGTCTTGGTCCTCGCACCCGAAGCGCACCATCCACGCGGCGAGCTTGACCGGATCGGCGACTCCTGCATCGCACGCCTCAGCGTGGATCTCCAGCAGTTCACGCGCGAGATCGCCGATCGTGCCGTTGGAGTCGTCGGCGTGCATGATCACCTTCACGACGTGGCCGATCGCGCGCTCTACCAGGGCGACGAGATCCTGCGACGGCGAGGACGCGGCAACCGAGCGCAACTCGTCAACGACCGGCCGGGCCGCTCGTGCCCACTCCGAGCTTCTCCCGGTATCCCAGGAACCGCCGTGTCCGCAGCCCACGATCGACCTCCGCCCGCAGCTGCGCCAGGTCGCCATCCTCGCGCGCGGCCGCCAACCGCACATGCCGCTCGACGTCATCGTGGCGGTCCGCGGCGGAGGCCACGATCTCCCGGAGCACGTCAGGCGAAAGGTCGCCCACGACCTCCCCGAGATCCCTCAGCTCACGACCGCCTCTGCCCGCCACCCGGCAATCCTCGCACCCCGACCCGAACGCCGCACCCACGCGCCGCACCCGTATCCCGCCGAGCCGATCCCGACCCCGAAGGGCCGCCACCGCGGCCACGATTACGCCCGGGTACGTCAGGCATCGCGAAAGCGCCCGCCCCGCTGATGATCAGGACCTCCGTGTCGTCCACAAGAACACTGCGCTGGTCGCTGACGCAGGCGCCTACCTCGTCCGAGTGCAGCAGCAGTGCGGACCAGCATGAGGCGCTCGGCGGGACGGGCCGTTTCGCTGTCCACGCTGATCGCCTCCAATAGTCAGGGCGATTCAGTGCCTTGAGATCCCGTTCGCCAGTCTGGTCGCGCTGATCTGCAGTGGCTCTACGCGCTCGGCGAGGACCCTCCTTCCAACAATCCGTGACCGAGAGCCAACGTACTGGCCTGCGAAAAACCTGTCGGAGGATGGGCCTCGCGTCTCTGTCTGCGCTTTACTCCAAAAGAAATTGGACCCCAATTGGACCCCAATCCAAGCCTCCGCCGCCTGCCCACAAACCCAAAACCAGTTGATTTGCAGCCATTTCGTAAGGGGTGAGCGATGGGGCTCGAACCCACGACCGCCTGGACCACAACCAGGAGCTCTACCAACTGAGCTACGCCCACCACGGGATGCGAGTGCAAGTCTAGCGTCGCGTCATGAGCCGCTCAGTCCGCGGATGCGATCGCCTGTTCGGCCAGCGCAAGCGTCTCGCTGGGGGCACGTCCGGGCGAGCTGGCGGCGGCCGCACGCCAGGCCTCCAGCAGCCGCATCGGGTCGGACCCCAGCAGCGCGGCCATCTGCACGCCGAGGGCGAAGGCGTCCGCGGGCGGTGACGGGGCGGGCGCGGACACGGCGGCCGGAGCGGGCGTCCCCACGCTGGCGGGGCTAGGCGTCGCTGGCGCTGGCAACGTCGGCGCGCCCGCGCTGCGGGCGGCGGCGAGCACCCGCTCGGTCACGTCCTCGCTGTGGCGCTCCGCCGTGCTCCAGCCGCGCCCCAAGGTGAGCTGACCAAGCGCGATCTCCGGTCCATCGAGGATCGTGAGCCTGGCCTGTTCGGGGTTCCACTTGTGTTCTCCCAGCTCGACGATCTCGCCACGTACCCACGGTGCGACGATCACGCGCAGCTGCTGTTCGGTGAGGTTGAAGCGCCAGACGGTGTGCGGGAAGTGGCGAAGCTCGAGGTGATACACACGCGAAAGACTGGCATGTCCTTGGCGCGGGTGAGTCGCTGTCAGCGCCCGGATGCCGATCGTGGCGCGCCGCTCGCACGGGCGGACACGCCATCTGCGGGCGATAGCCGCGCGCGCATGATCTCGACTGCCTGCGGGTTGGAGTCGATCAGCACGTAGCGGCGGCCGAGTTGCGCGGCGACCGCGCCGAGCGTGCCGCTGCCGGCGAAGAAGTCCAGGCACCACTCACCCGGTCGTGTGGAGGCGAGCACGATGCGCCGCAGCACGCCCTCTGGCTTCTGCGTCGGGTAGCCGGTCTTCTCGCGGCCGCTGGTGGGCACGATCGTGTGCCACCACACGTCGGTGGGGAGCTTGCCCCTGGCTGCCTTCTCGGGCGTGACCAGTCCCGGCGCCATGTACGGCTCGCGGTCGACGGCCTCGCTGTCGAAGTGGTACGCGGCGGGGTCCTTGACGTAGACCAGGATCGTGTCGTGCTTGGCCGGCCAGCGGCGTCTGGCGCGCCCGCCGAAGTCGTACGCCCAGATAATCTCGTTGAGGAAGCACTCGCGCCCGAAGATCTCATCCAGCAGCAGCTTGCAGTGGTGCGCCTCGCGGTAGTCGATGTGGAAGTACAGCGTGCCCTCGCGGGAGAGCAGCCGATGCGCCTGCTCGATGCGCGGCGACAGGAACGCGAGGTAGTCCTCGAAGCTGTCGCGGTAGCTTGACTCTGCCAGCAGGCGCGTGCTGTAGCGCTGGCCGGCGAAGCCGATGCGCGCGCCGTCCTCGTCGCGCTGCGCTCGCATCGTCCTGCGCGCCTGCACCTTGCCCGTGTTGAAGGGAGGGTCGGCATAGACCAGCTGGAACGACTCGTCGGCGAAGCCGCCCAGTAGATCGAGGTTCTCGCCGAGGAGGATCTGGTCGCAGACGGGGCTCTCACCGGTGGGTGACACTGACCGGGAGCCTACGTTCGCCTCCCGATGGAGCTGATCGGTTGAGCGCGTGTGACCTCGATCCACTGATAGCTCGCGCCGCACAGCGTGCGCCAGGCGGAGGGCGTGACCGTGCGCAGCGGCCCCTGGGGGTTGGTGTCGGCCGGTGTCAGCAGGATCGCGTCGAGCACGGCCGCGCCGCCGTCGCCGGGCGCGAGGCTGAAGCCGTGGCGGGTGACGCTCACGTGGTGGGTGCCCGCCGACAGGCGAACGCGAATCGGTGGGACGGTGTCGGGCACGAGCGAGTTGCCGTCCAGCTGTCCTGAGATGGAGGCGAGCTGATGCCGATCCACGCCGAGCGACACCGCGGGCATGATCTGGCCCTGCAACCACACGTCCCAAAAGCCCGAGAAGGGCAGCGCGAAGCTCGCGGACAGCGTTCCCGGCACGCTCATCACGAGGCCCGCGCGCTCGCGGCCCCAACGGGCGGGGTACGCGGAGCGGGCGAGCGCGACACGGATCAGTTGCGGCGAGGGTGCGGCGACCAGCTGCTCGCTCGGAGCGGTGGCCCGCGCGGCGACCTCGGCGATCTGCATGCACTGCTGCGTGGGGGAGCCCGATAGAGCCACGTGGATGTTGGCCGCGGGCGCGCGCGGTCGTCGCCTCCACACCTCGTAGTAGGCGCCTTGCCATACCAGCGTGTACGCGGCTGGCGGGCGGCTGGCGGCCGGGTCGCGGCGGGTGATGATCAGCGGGTAGGCGAGCAGCGCGCGCGGCGCGACGCGGTCGATGTCGACCGGGTAGCCGTAACCGCGCGCGACGCCTGCGAGCGCAGGCGGCGGGTACACGAAGTCGGGGCCGCCAACGTCCAGCTGGTGCAGCTCATACATCGAGTATTCGTCGAAGTCGGTGAACAGCGTGGGGCCCTGCCCGGCAAAGCGCGAGTCCAGCGAGGAAAGCTCCTGGTAGCGAGCTGTGGGCGCGAGGTCGGAGCTGTGGTACTGGAGCGCATCTGACGCGAGCACGCCGCCGGCCAGCGCGAGCGCGAGTGCGCCCGCGGCAAGCCACGACAGCGCCGGGCGAGAGCGGGACCGCAGCCACGCCACCCCGCCCCATGCGGTGAGCACCACCACGGGCGAGGTGAGCATCAGCGTCTTGGCGCCAGCCCAGGTGGTGACCGAGCGGCTGACGAGCAGCCACACGAGCAGCATCGACGCGATCCACGCGAGCAGCGCATACGCGCGGATGCTGAGCATCTGCACGACCCCGAGCAGCGCGGCGAGGAACGCGAGCGCGATCAGCGCATGGGTGGCGGCGAGCGCGGCGCCGGTAGGGGACAGCTTGTAGCTGCCGAGCAGCCACACGCCGAACACCTGGATCGCGCGCAGCGGCATGTGCAGGTTGCCGGGGTTGCTCGTGGAGGCAATGTTCTGGGCGACCTGGAGCGAGCCGGAGAGCTGGTGCCAGGTCGGCCACGCCGCGATCAGCAGCGTCAGCGCGGCGAGCGCCACCATCGCCAGCGACGTGCGCCACGCGCGCGCGTGCAACGCCAGCACCACGCCCAGTACGACCACGGCTGCGAGCGCCCACGCGCCGAACGCTGGCCCCAGCGCGGACACGCCGGCGCCCAGCACGAGCGCGAAGGGCACCGCCCGCGCGGGTGCCACGAGCAGCCAGCGACGATGCGCCACCACCAGGCAGCCGAGCGTGAGGATCATCGACAGGGCGGTGATCTCCTTGACCGAGGCGAACAGCTCATACGCGTAGACCAGCGCTGGCAGCACGGCGGTGAGGGCTGCCAGCGCAGCCCAGGCGCCGTCGAGCCGCATCCGCCGCGCGAGCAGCCAGGCGGGCGCGGCGGCGCTCGCGAGCATGAACGCGTTGAACGGCTGGAAGGCCCAGATCAGCGGCAGTCCCAACAGGAAGGCGCTACCGCCGAACAGCGTGTCCGCGCCCGACGGGTAGTTGGTGGCGTAGTAGTCGTGGATGAACTGGCCATAGGAGTTGCGCAGATCGAGGTGCGCGTAGTCCTGGCCGTGGCGGATCAGGAAGTCGGCGCCGATCAGGTGCACGGCCGAATCGGCGAGCGCCATGTAGGAGGACAGGCTCGCGCGTCCCGCGAGCAGCACCGGCGCGAGCGCGATCGCGTACACGAGCACCGACACCGCCGCCGGCCACGGACAGCTCAGACAGCGATGTGCGAGGCTCCGGGCCCGCGCCCGCCCGAGCGCGATGCCGGCCAGCGCGAGCGCCAGCATCAGGTACGGCGTCGCGGGCGCAAGCGGCGAGGCGTAGGTGCTGAGCTGTGACAGCGCGATCAGCGCGGCGGCTCCGACGCTCAGCAACAGCGGGGCTGGCAGGAAGCGGCCACTGACGCGGTCCACCAGCAGCCCAGCGCCTGCACACAACGCCGCGAGCACGCACGGATACAGCAGCGCTGTGGCGATGAACACCGGCGCGATCCTAGAGCGCCGGTGTGCGCGCGCGCCGAGCACCATGCTCGGGCACCTCGGACGGGCCCAGCGACTAGCATGCCGGCGGTCCCCCTAGAAGGAGATGAGATGGCTGTAAGCCCAAGCATGTCCAAGTCGGTGGCCCACGGGATCGAGCAGCTCCGAGGCCTCAAGGACGAGGTGGTGGGTCCGAGCGAGTGGCGTGAGGTGACGCAGGAGATGGTCAACGAGTTCGCCGATCTGACCGGCGATCACCAATGGATCCACACCGACGTCGAGCGCGCCCGCCGCGAAAGCCCGTTTGGCACGACCATCGCCCACGGCAACCTGACGCTGTCGCTGATCGACGGTCTGCGCGGGGGCCTGAGTGAGTGGAGCGGCTTCAAGCTGGGTGTCAACTACGGCTGGAACAAGGTGCGCTTCCCGGCGCCCGTGCCGGTGGGTTCGCGCTTGCGTTGCTACGCCCAGGTGGTGGAGGTCTCGGATGTGGGCGGCGGCTGGCACCAGGTGGTCACTCGCTTCACGGTCGAGGCCGAGGGAGGCGAGAAGCCCGTGTGCGTCGCCGACAGCGTCGGGCGGGTGCTCGAGGACTCCGCCGAGTAGCTTGCTCGTATGCCCCCGGCAGGATTCGAACCTGCGACCCTCGGATTAGAAGTCCGATGCTCTATCCAGCTGAGCTACGGGGGCGCGACGCCGCCGCCATATCGTGCCGCAACGAGCGGCCAGGCCGGGCCGCCGCGTGACACGCTGCCCCCTCAGGCTCGTGCCAAGCACACGGGCATGCGCGCACGCGACGCGGCGGCGGAAACGGTTCCTTATCGGATCTTGAGCTGAAATCTGTAAAAGTTCTCGCTATGAGTTCGGTGGAGAGCGACGAGGAGGACCTGACCCGCAAGCAGCGTCGTGAGCAGGCACGCGCGCAGCGCAAGGCGATGGAGGAGGCGGAGGCGGCGAACGCCGCGCGGCGCAAACGCTTGGTGCAGCTCGGCGGCGTGGCGGCGGTCGTGATCGTCGCGATCGTCGTGATCCTGATCGCGACCGCGGGTGGCTCCAAATCCGGCCTGGCCAAAACGAAAGGCGAAAAGAACGCCACCGTCTCAGAAGTCTCGAGCCTGATCGGCGGGATCCCGCAGAGCGGCAACTCGATCGGCAGCCCGACGGCGCCGGTGACGCTGAAGTACTTCGGTGACCTGGAGTGCCCGATCTGCCGCGAGTTCACGATCGAAGCGCTGCCGCCGATCATGTCCAAGTGGGTGCGCACGGGTAAGCTGCGCATCGAATACGACTCGATGGAGACCGCAACGCGGGAACCTGAAGTCTTCAAGACCCAGCAGATCGCAGCGTACGCGGCCGGCAAGCAGAACAAGGGCTGGAACTACATCGAGACCTTCTACCACGAGCAGGGAGAAGAGGACTCGGGCTACGTCAACGAAAAGTATCTCCAGGGCATCGCCAGCCAGGTCCCAGGGCTGAACCTCGCGAAGTGGAGCAGCGACCGAGGTGACCCCGAACTAGCCAACGAGGTCGAAAACGACAAACAGCTCGCCAACAACGAAGGCTTCACCGGCACCCCGTCGTTCTTGATCGGGCACAGCGGAGGCGCGCTGAGCAAGCTCGAATACACGAGCTCGCCAGGCGATCCGACGTTCGTCAACGAAGCCGTGGAAAAGCTCCTGAAGGCGTAGGGCGGGGATGAGCAGCCGCGCCCTGCGGACGACCCTGATCGTCCTCACGCTGCTTGGACTCGCGGTCGCAAGCTACGTCACCTACGTCCACTACGCCGGGATCAAGCCCGCGTGCACGGCGGGCGAAAGCTGCACGAAGGTGCAGACCTCGCGCTACGCGGAGATCGGCGGCGTGCCCGTGGCGCTGATCGGGCTGATCGGGTACGTGGCCATCCTCGTCTCGCTGCTGGCTCCGGAGACCGAGACGACCAGGTTCGCGACCACCGCGCTGACGCTCGGCGGCTTCGCCTTCAGCGTGTACCTGACCTATCGCGAGGTGTTCTCGATCCACGCGATCTGCGAGGAGTGCGTGTCGAGCGCGATCATCATGACGATCATGCTGTGCCTGTCGCTGTGGCGCTTCCTACGCGGCGACCTCGACGCCGGCGAAGCGGTCGTACCCGCTGTTCAGAGCGCCGCGGGCGAGCCGACGGCGCCGCTGCGCACCGCCTCCTGAGCAGCCGCAGGCGCCGGCCTGCGCGCGCCTCGCGCACGCGCCGGGAGCTGGCGGGCCGCAGGGGGTCACCGTGTGGTCCATCTGTCCAGTCAGGCCAGACGCGCCCGAGCAAGCGTGCCGCGCAGCCGACGTGATCACCAGGAATGGGATACCAGGCGACGAGCACAAACGGCCACGGCGACAGCCTGTCGACCAACGACGGCGAAGGGCGCATCGCGCGTCTGTTCGAGATGACCAGCGACCTGCTGGCCACGATCTCGGTGGACGGGCGCCTGACGCTGTTGAACCCCGCTTGGGAGCAGTTGCTCGGCTGGACGCGAGCGGAGCTTCAGGGCCGGGCGCTGGGCGAGCTCGTGCACCCTGATGACGCCGAGCAGGTCCTGGCGCTGATGCTGGGCGCCGACCGGCAGTCCCAGATCGAGGACGTGACGACCCGCTATCGCCACCGCGACGGCTCCTGGCGATGGCTTTTGTGGAGCGCGCGACACGACGGCGAGACGTGGTACGCGGCCGCCAAGGATGTGACCGACCGTATGTGGCTGGAGCGTCAGGCCCTGCACGACCCGTTGACGCATCTGCCCAACCGGCTACTGCTGATGGATCGCGCGCGCCAAGCACTCACGCGGCTGAACCGCCAACGCGGCCACAGCGTCGTCGCGTTGCTGTTCATCGACCTCGACAAGTTCAAGGCCGTCAACGACAACCTCGGACACGACGTGGGCGACCGCCTGCTGGTCGCCGTCTCTGAGCGCCTGGCGGAGCTGATGCGCGACAGCGACACGGTCGCGCGTCTGGGCGGCGATGAGTTCGTGATCCTGGTCGAGGACATCGACAGCGAGGGCGAGGCGATGGCGTTGGCAGGACGGGTCCTGGATGCGCTCGAGAGGCCGTTTCCGCTCGGCTCGGCCGAAGTCGCGATGCTCGCGAGCGTGGGGGTGTCGGTGGCGCGCAACCCGGACGCCGACCCCGAGACGATGCTGCGCGAGGCCGACGTCGCGATGTACCGCGCGAAGGGCGCGGGCGGACGCCGCTTGGAGCTGTTCGATGAGCGCTTGCGTCGCGAGCTGCGCTTGCATACGGAGATCGAGGATCGTCTGCGCGACGCCCTGCCCCATCGCGAGCTGGTGCTCGCCTACCAGCCGATCCTGCGGCTCGCGGGCGGGCAGGCGATCGGCGCTGAGGCGCTCGTGCGCTGGCACCCCAGGGGTGGCGATGGACCGTCGGCCGGCACCGAGGTGATGCCCTCGACGTTCCTGCCGCCGGCGGAGGACAGCGAGCTGATCGTCCAGATCGGCAACTGGGTGCTCCACGCGGCCTGTGCGCAGGCGGAGATCTGGCGCCGGGCAGGGATTGCGATCCCGGTTTCGGTGAACATCTCCGCGCGCGAGCTGACCGAGCTCGATCTGGCCGAGCGGGTGCGTGAGGAGCTCGCCTACTGCCGCCTGCCCGGCAGGGCCTTGTGCCTGGAGATCAGCGAGGATGCCGTGCGCCGCGACCCCGAGCGAGCACGCGACGCGCTGAAGGATCTCAAGCGCTTGGGCGTCCTGATCGCGCTCGACAAATTTGGCTTCAACCAGCTGTCGCTCGCGCTGCCGAGCAATCTGCCGCTCGATCAGGTCAAGCTCGACCGCGCGCTGACGGGAAGCTTTCACCAGGACAAGGATCGTCGCGCGATGTTCGTCGCGACGATCGCGCTCGCCAAGGAGGCGGGCCTGACAGCGGTGGCAGTGGGCATCGAGACCAACCGTCAGCTCGCGCTCGCGCGCGAACTGGACTGCGCGGTCGGACAGGGGTTCCTACTGCATGGTCCGGCCGCGCCGGAGCAGGTACGTCTCAGAGGCCCCGCGGTGTCGGTAACGTCCGCGCCATGGCGTCCTCTCGTGCGACTGAGCGGCAGCGACAATCGTCGCTGAGCCGTGAGTCGGCAATAGCGGGACAGAAGCGCGCGGCCGCGGGTGCCGCGGTGGAGCTGGTCGAGGATGGGATGCGCGTGGGCCTGGGCACCGGAACGACCGTCGCCTACCTGCTCCCCGAGCTCGCCGCCGGACGCAAGGGGCTTCGCTGCGTCGCCACGTCGCCCGCGACCGAGCTGGCCGCGCGCGCGCTCGGCTTGACGGTGCAGACGCCGGATGAGGTGGGGGAGCTCGACATAGCGATCGACGGGACCGATCAGATCGATCCGCGAGGGTGGCTGATCAAGGGGGGCGGCGGCGCGCACACGCGCGAGAAGATCGTCGCGGCGTCGGCGCGACGCTTCGTGGTGATCGCATCGGCGAACAAGGTCGTCGAGCAGCTCGCGCCGCCGCTGCCGCTCGAGCTGCTGGCGTTCGCCGTGCAGCACACGTTGGCGGCGACCGGTCGGGCGCAGCTGCGCGACGTCGAGCGCAGCCCCGACGGCGGCTTGATCGCTGACTATCTCGGTCCGATCGGGGATCCGCGCGAGCTGGCCGCGAGGCTGAGCGCGATCCCGGGGGTCGTGGAGCACGGGCTGTTTGCGCCCGAGATGGTCAGCCTGGTGCTGATAGCCGGCGAAGGTCCGATCGAGCGGCGGGTAGGCGCCAAGCCCGGCGGCTAGGCTCTCTGCGCTCAGGCGGTAGCTGACATGATCAGGCGGCGACGCACGAGCGGTCGCACCGCAACGACAACGAGGGAGCGAACATGAGCGAGCGTAACCGCCGTTTGGTGCTGGACCGCCGTCCAGCGGGAATGGTCGACGAGCAGACGACACGGCTGGAGGAAGTCGACGTGCCGGAGCCGGGGGAGGGGGAGGCCCTCGCACGCGTGCGCTACCTGTCGATCGATCCCACCATCCGCACGTGGATGGACGATGCGCCCGGCTATCTGCCGCCGATCGCCGTCGGTGAGGTAGTCCGCGGCGGCGGCATCGCGGAGGTGGTGAGGAGCAACTCGGAGAAACACAAGCCAGGTGACCTCTTGTTCGGGTTCACCGGCTGGCAGGACTACGTGCTCGCCAGCGAGGCCGCCGGCTATCAAGGCCTCCCCGACGGGGTTCCGCCCACGATGGCCCTCAGCCTGTTCGGCATCACCGGCATGACCGCCTACTTCGGCCTGATCGATGTCGGGCGTGTCGCGCAGGGCGACGTGGTCGTCGTCAGCGGCGCAGCCGGCGCGACCGGCTCGACCGTCGGGCAGATCGCCAAGATCAAGGGCGCGGGCAGGGTCATCGGCATAGCCGGCGGGCCAGCGAAGTGCGCCTGGATCGTCGATGAGCTGGGGTTCGACGAGGCCATCGATTACAAGTCCGAGGATGTCGCCGCGCGCCTGCGCGAGGCGGCGCCAGACGGCATCGACCTGTACTTCGACAACGTCGGCGGCGCGATCCTGGACGCGTGCTTGGCGCAGCTGGCGATGCGCGGGCGGGTCGTGCTTTGCGGCGCGATCGCCAGCTACAACGACCGCGGCTCGCTCGCCGGTCCGGCGAACTATCGCAACCTGATCATCAAGCGCGGGCGTATGGAGGGCTTCCTGATCCTCGACTACTTCGATCGTCTTCCCGCTGCCCAGGCCGAGGTGGCGGGCTGGCTTGCCGAAGGCAAGATCAAATCGGCGGAGCACGTCGTCGACGGGCTCGAGAACGCGCCCGACGCGCTCAACCTGCTGTTCACCGGCGGCAACACAGGCAAGGTAATCGTGCGGGTCTAGCCGCGGGCGTCACAGACGGGTCACTCGACCCAGGACGGGGCGCCGGGAGAGCCTCCTAGGCCCACCGGACCCTCGCCGAACCACGCAGCTCTCGACCAGCGGCAAGAATCTGGCGCGTGGGAGGCCTCCAGATCGTCATAGCCGCGCTGTTCGTGTCCGCCGCCGGCCTGAACGCGCTCGCCAACTGGCTCAACGTGCCCTACCCGATCGCGCTGGTGATCGGCGGGCTTGTCCTCGGGTTCGTGCCGGGGATCCCCAACATCGAGCTCAACCCCAGCCTCGTCCTGCTCGTGTTCCTGCCGCCGCTGCTGTACTCGTCGGCCTTCTTCGCGGATCTACGCGCCCTGCGCTCGGACGCGCGGGTGATCTCGCTCTCGGCGATCGGCCTGGTTCTGGCGACGGTCGCGGCCGTGGCCGTGATCGGGCATGAGCTGATCGGGCTGCCGTGGGCGATTTCGTTCGCGCTCGGCGCGATCGTCTCGCCCACGGACCCGGCGGCGGCGACGGCGATTATGCGCCGCGTCGGCGCGCCTCGCCGCCTCGTCGACATCCTCGAGGGGGAAAGCCTGTTCAACGACGCCACCGGCTTGGTTGCCTACAAGGTCGCGGTGGGCGCGGCCATCGGCGCGAGCGTCTCCGCTGGGCACACCGTCCTGGTGTTCTTCGGCGACGCCGCTGGAGGTATCGCCATCGGGCTGGCGGTCGGGTTCGTGATCGCCGAGGTCCGCAAACGCGTCAACGACATCAACACCGAGCTGACGATCTCGCTGTTCAGCGCCTACGGAGCGTTCATCCCGGCGGAGCAGCTTGGCGTCTCGGGTGTGCTGGCCGCCGTCGCGTGCGGTGTCTACCTCGGCTTCCGTGCCCCGGAAATCGCCTCGCCTGAAAGCCGCATGCAGGGCTTCGCGATGTGGTCGATCCTGACGTTCCTGCTGAACGCGACCCTGTTCATCCTCGTCGGCCTCCAGCTGCCGGTGATCGTCGACGGGCTCGCCGATCGCTCGGCCAGCCAGGTGATCGAATATGCGGCCGTCGTCTGCGTGGCGGTGATCGCTGTCCGCTTCGTGTGGAACTTCACGATCACCTTCCTGATCAGGGCGCTCGACCGGCGGCCGTCGCAGCGCCCGCGTCGCTCAAGCTGGCGCGTGCGCGTGGTCGGCAGCTGGGCGGGGATGCGTGGCGCCGTCTCGCTCGCCGCCGCGCTTGCGCTACCGATCCACACCAACGCCGGAGCGCCACTGCCGGGCCGCGAGCTGATCCAGTTCATCACGTTCGTCCTGATTCTGGTGACGGTGGTCGGTGAGGGGTTGACGCTACCCCTGCTGATCCGACGCCTGGGCGTCGTCGAGGATGGCAGCGAAGAGCAGGACGAGGAGGTTCGCGCGCGGCTGGTGATCGCTCGCGCCGCGCTGGATCGGGTAGACGAGTTGGGGGCAGAGGACTGGACGCGCGAGGAGAGCGTCGAGCGAGTCCGCAGGCTGTACGAGTTCCGCCAGCGACGCTTCAAGGTCCAGGCGGGCAAGATCGAGGACGAGGACGGAATCGAGGACAGCTCAGTGCGCTATCAGCGCATGATGCACGAGATCTACACCGCCCAGCGCCAGGCGCTGGTCGGCCTGCGCAACAGCCGACAGATCTCCAGCACGGTGATGCGTCGCGTCGAGCGCGAGCTCGACCTGGAGGAGTCGCGGCTGGAGATCTGAGCTTCGCCGCTCGGCAACCCGAGGCTCTGTCCCAAGCGGGCGGGACTAGGGTGTGTTCGTGGACCCCTGCGAGCTGGAGCGCCTCGGCGTCTATGACCCTGCCGCGCCCAACGCTGAGGATCGCCTGCGTCTGCTGGAGCTCCTCGCCGACGGTGGCGCGGCGGCCGATGAGCTCGTGGACGCCGCCGCAAGCGACTCGCTCGGTGCGCTCGCGCTCGAGTTGGCGGTGCGCGGGCGCGGCGCGGGGGTGAGCTTCGATCAGGCGAGCCGCACAGCTGGGCTGGACGGAGAGTCCGCTTCGGCGCTGTGGCGCGCGCTCGGCTTCGCCGATCCGCAGGCGTCACTGCCGCGTTTGAGCGGCGCAGACGCGGAGGCTCTCGCCACGCTCGCCGCCGCCAGTCGCGACCTGTTGGGCTCCGCCGCCACGATCGGCCTCGCGCGCGTGCTCGGAGCCAGTGCCGCTCGGCTCGCCGAAGCGCTCGTCGACGCAATGCGCGTTCAGTTCGAGATGCCCAGGCGCAACGCCGGAGTCGACTACTCGGAGGTCGTCTCGCAGTACTCCAGCCTGGCCGAGGCTCAGCTCGGCTCGCTGCTCGCGGTCTTCGACGCCGTCTTTCGGCGTCACATGGTCGCGGTGGCGTCGGGAGACTGGTCCTTCGACCCAGAAGCGCGAGCAGCTCGTCGCGAGCTGCTCGTGGGGTTCGTCGACATCGAGGGCTACACCAGCATCTCCCGCACGCTCAGCAGCGGGCAGCTGGCCGACCTGGTCGGACAGTTCGAGACGATCATCAGCGACACCGTCGCACGCCACCCCGCGCGGCTGATCAAGTTGATCGGTGATGCCGCGATGATCGTGTGCGACGACGCCCGCGATGGCTGTCGACTCGCGCTGGAGATCGCTGGCCAGTTCGGGGCCGATCTCGGGCGGCCGGCCGTTCGCATCGGGCTGGCCAACGGGCCTGTGATCGCGCTACGCGGCGACTACTTCGGCGACGTCGTCAACCTCGCGTCGCGTCTGGCCGGCATCGCCAGGCCCTCGACAATCGTCGTCGAGGGCAGCGTCAAGCGAATCGCGGCGAACGGGTTTGCGTTCGAGCAGCTACCGCCGACCGACTTGAAGGGACTGGGTCGGATCCCCACCGCCTATCGCCTGCTGGCGGCCGAGCACGACGCCTAGACGCGGCGGCCCGATGCGGCCCGCGCTGATCGATCACGTGCTCGAGCCTCGCGCGGCGGATCAGCTCTCGCGGGCTGGGCCGTACGCGAACTCGCCCGTCGGCATCTCGAACGGCGGCGCGGCCGCCGACGCGTAGACGAGTGCTTCCGGGCCGGGGTTGTAGATCGCGTGCTCAGCCCCGGGCGGGATGAACACGAGCGTGCCCGCAGCCACGTCCTGCTGCTCGCCGTCGACGGTCATCCGTCCGCGACCGGCGAAGATCACGTAGACCTGCTCGCTGCCGAGGTGACGATGCAGTGCCTGCTGGCTGCCCGCGGCCGCCTCGACCCACGTGACCGCCAGATGCCTCGAGCCGAACTGGCCTGGAGCCAGCAACAGGCGCGAGACCTGGCCGTTTCCACGTCGGTTCTCCAAGCTGTCGGCGAGCGTCTGGATGAACATGCCGTCGCTCATTATGCGGCTAGCTCGTGAGCGCGACGATCCCGTTGCGAAGCAGCGCCAGCGCGAGCAGCACGACGATCGCCGCCGCGAGCGTGAACGCACGGCGTTCCAGCCACACGCGCGCCTTGTGCAGGACCGCGAGCGTTCGCTCGCGTGAGAGCGCAAGCGAGAACAGCGCGAGCACAAGCGGCAGCAGCGACACCAGTGCGAAGCCGGTCCAGAGCGCGATGTATTCGGCCGCGCTCGGGTTCAGCTGCGATATGTCCTTGAGCGCGATCGGGATGAACCCGCCGGGGTTTGCGAGCGTGGCACCGGCGGCCACGATCGCGATCGCCGGCGAGGAGACGATCTTGCGGCTTTTCTCGATCGCGTCCTCTGTGCGTTTGGGGTCGCGCGGGCGTCGCAGCGCGTAGACGACGAACACGAGCAGCAACGCGCCGGCCACGACGTCGACGATCGCGACCCACGTCGGCGGCGTGCTCGACGAAGAGGGAGCAGCCGCTGCGTCGCCGAGCACGAACGCGGCCACCAGCCCGATGATCAGCGTCAGTCCGAAGGCGCCGAGGAAGAACCAGAGCCCGGTGCGCCCAGGCCGCTCTCCGAGCACGAGCGCGAGCACCGTGAACGTGAGCGTGGTGGGCGAGAGCATGGCGGCGACCGCGGTCAGCCCGAGCTCGACATCGACGGACGTCACGGCCCCCAACTTATGTGATCGCCGGCCTGAGCAGATCGGTGCCTGCGCAGACCTCGCCTGACGCAGGCACGAACACGGATCGCATCGCGCTTGGCGCGCCCTGTGCCTCCATGGAGCGGAGCGGGGAACCGAGGAGTCGAACCTCGCGTTGCGGTTTTGGAGACCGCCGTGTTACCGATACACCAGTCCCCCGAGGAGTCCGCAATTGTAGGGGCTCGCTCGCGCGCGCCGGAGCTTGCGGGCGGCTCTCACAAGCGCCGAGCTACAAGGCGTTGGTTTGACCGCGGACCGCTAAAGGCCCGCTGGTGGCGTGCCGAAGGCTGAATAGCACAAGGATCGCTTGTGACAATGAGTACTTTCTTCGCCAGGCCTCGGCTGTCACGAATGACTGCTCGGACGGCCCGAAAACCTGCCTTTGGTCGCGGGAGGCTCCTGGTCACCCGCCTGCACGCGGGTGACCAGGACGGCTTCATGCTGGTGGAAGTGCTGATCAGCGCGATGATCGTGGCGCTGATGGCCGTGGCGACGGTCACCGGGTTCACGGCGCTAAACAAAGCGGGCGCGGAAGAGCGCCATCGCAACGAGGCCGCCGTGCTCGCGGCGGAGTCTCAGGAGAGCATGCGAAGCGACCCCGTGACCACCTTGCTGTCGTTCAAGGAAGAAGGCGGGAACACGTACACCGCCAAAGTCGCAGGCACCAAATACACGATCGTGCAGAAGGCGTCGTTCGGCAACGGCTCCGAAGCGACCGGGTGCTCGGCCACGGAAAGCACCAAAGGGCAAGGCACATACGTGCGGATCAGCTCGACCGTCACCTGGACGCGCATGGTCGTCAAGCCCGTGGCCGAGGCCAGCATCATCACGCCGCCGACGGGCTCGGCGCTCGACGTCGAGGCCAGCAACGGCCAAACGCCGACGGCAGGCGTCCCCGTGATCATCAAATACGTGCCCTCCGGCGGCACCACGAGCTCCTCGCTGGAAGGGACCACCTCGTCGTCGGGGTGCGTCCTGTTCGCGGGCATACCGGCGACCGAAGCAACGGTGGAAGTCGAGGAAACCGCGGGAATCGTCAACAGGCGCGGAACGCAGAGCTGGCCGACCGAAACCGTCACGCTCGCACCGAACGTCCTCACCCCCGACCAGTTGAAACTGGCTCACGCGGGAAGGGTGAACGCCGAATTCACCTACCGAGGGCTCACCAAGGACGCTCACAGCAACAACGCCGGCACCGGAACCTACGAAGAACCCGTCACTGGGGACACGTTCGTCGTCTACAACGCCGAAATGGAACAGCCCCCGAACTGGGAGGAGGGCAGTACCACCGCACCCGAGCCATTTTCAGGAGCGCTGTTCGAAATCGTGCCGGCCAAACTGGACAGCGGCTATCAGCAGACGGCGCCCAGCCCGACAGAAACAACGCGCTATCCGAACGGCGACCTGTTCCCGTTCCCGTCGCCCAAAAACTGGACCGCCTGGGCCGGCGACTGCCTGGCGAACAAGCCCGAACCCTACGACTCCTCGGTGACGGCGGAAGCGAAGACCGTGCCGCCCGGCGCACCCGTGACGATCAAGGTGCCCACGACCTACGTGATGCTCAACGTCTACTCCGCGAGCGAAGCCGAAGTCAGCTCGAAAAGCAAAAAAGGCGAACCGACCTGGACTGCGCTCGACACCACCGAAAGCAAGCCCGTCACGACGACCGACAGGAAGTGCGAAGGCGTGACGGCGCCCGATAACGAGACCTCCGTCAAAGTAGCGCACGTCCAGGCAACGACGACCGGCACGGAATGGGGAGGCCACCTCGCGGCGCCCTTCCAGCCGTTCGGCGAATATGAACTGTGCCTCGCCGGCGAAAACGGCAAGGTGTACCGGCCCAAAAGCCAGCCCTACACCAACACGAACCCGGAAAAACCGGTCACGCTCAACATCTATCTCAACGAACTCTCGCACTCGGAAATCAAAACGACGCGGGAAACGAGCGAAGAAAAAACGCGGAATGCGCGCGTGACCAAAGAAAACGAAGCCAAGACGGCGCGCGAAGCCGGCGAATCGGTCACGAAGACGACGCGCGTGACCAAAGAAACCGAAGCAAAGACCAAAAGAGAAGCAAAAGAAAAAGAAACAAAAACAACGCGGGAAACGACCGAAGCGGCTTCTGGGAAAGAACGCGAAAAAGAAGAAACGGCACACAAAGAAACCAAAACCAAAGAAGAAACGACCAAAAAAGAAAGGGAAACAAAAGAATCGGGCGAACACAAAACGTGGGAAGAAGAAGAAAAAGCCAAAAAAATCACGCATGCGGAACGCCTGAAAAAAGAAGAAACGCAGACCAAAAACCGAGGCGACTGCCGAAACGACCGAAAAAAAAGCGAAAGAAAGCCGCGAATCGGAAGAAAAAGCGACCACGAAAAAACGAGAAGAAGAAGCCAAAGCCAAGAAAGCCGCGGAAACCAAAGAACTCGAAGAAAAGACCAAAGCGGAAGCCAAAGAAGCCGAAACAAGGAAAACCGAAGAAACAAAAGAAGCGGCGACGAGAACCACCGCTGAAACCAAAGAAGGCGAAACCAGGGCAACTGAAGAAACCAAAGAAGCCAAAGCAACCACAGAAGCGGTGAAAAAAGAAGAAACCGAACTCGCCGCAAAGGAAGACATCATCGAATCGGGGACGTCATGCTGATCGTCGATCGCGCACGGCGGCTGGCGCGCGGAGAGGCCGGCTTCAGTCTTGTAGAAATGCTCGTCGCGGTGTCGACTGGCCTCGTGATCACGCTCGCGCTGTTCGGTCTCCTCGAAGTTGCGACCAGGCAGACGCGGCAGGTGACCAACAAGGTCCAGTCCGACCGGCTGGGGCGCCTGGCGATGAACCGCATGGTGACCCAGCTGCACTCGGCTTGCATAGCCCGCGAAGCGGTCCCCGTCTACTCGGCCAGCACGGAAAACAAGCTCGTCTTCTACAACGCCTACAGCGAAGGCGCCGAACTCAAGACCCCGAGCTCAAGCAAAGTGGCGGGCGAAGGCGTCTACGTGCACGAACTGGTGTACGAAAAGACGGCAGGCAAGATCAAGGAAAAGGTCTACCCGAGCACGGAAGTCGCCCTTCCGGGCAAAGTGGCGTACTCGGCCAAAGCTGAAAAGGAAGTGCTCGTCGCAGAACATGTGACGCAGGCGAAGAGCGAAGGCGGCGGGGAACTTCCGATATTCGAATATCTGAAATACCGATCGGCATCGACCACCGGCGTGAACGCCCAGAGCACCACGCTCGAACCGATCGAACTCAAAAGCGGCGAAACGCTCGAAGCCAAAGAAAAAACCAAAACGGCGGGTGCGACGAACGTGTCAGGCGTGGGCGTGAACTTCGAACAGGCACCCACTTCCAAACAGAGCCTGCACGAATACGCGAACCAGGGCGTCTCGCTCCAGTCGCAGGTGACGTTGGCGCTGGGCTCGCCCAACGCTGAAACGCCGATCAAGGACGCACCATGCGACTGAGCGACGGAGGGCGTGGTCAGGCTAGGATGTGGGCGGCGCTCGCCGCGCGGGTGCGCGACGGTGGCCGACCCGAGGGCGGCTTCACGCTGATCGTGGCGCTGGGCGTGCTGCTCGTCACGAGCATGCTGCTGGTCGCCGGCTTCACGGCGGTCGACGGAGACACCCACCTCGCGCGCGAAGACGTCTCGCGCAAGGAAGCCTACTACGCGGCGCTAGCCGGCGTGCAGGGCTACGAGTATCAACTCGAGAAGAACCCGGACTTCTGGCAGAGCTGCGAAACGTTGCCGATCGCGGGTGAACCCAAAGTACAGGAAGGCACGCGCTACCAGGTCGAACTGCTTCCCGCGTCGACCGCTCCCGAAGGCACCGAAAAATGCAGCACGGCCAAGCCGTTCGAATCGGTGATCCAGTCCAAGGGCAGCGAGACGAACACGTTTCGCGTGAAGTCCACGGGCTATGCCGGGAAGGAACACACCACGCTCGTCGCCACGTTCGGCGTCAACGGCTTCCTCGACTACGTCTATTTCACGCGCTTTGAGGACGAGGATCCGGCACTGGACGAAGCAAAGACGTTCACCGGGGGGATCACGGGGTGCTCTCAGGAAGCTCAAAGCGGAAGCCGGCACCGAAGGGCGCGAAAAATTCGAAGCTAAAGAGAAAGCCCTAGGCCATAACTCCCCCTGCGGAGGGGCGATCGAGTTCGCGCCTGAAGATGGCGTCAGGGGACCGATGCACACCGACGACTCGGCGCTGGTGTGCGGTAGCACCGAATTCGGCCGCAAGCAGCGGCTCGAAAAGAACAACCCGGACGTGGTCGAAATACGCGGCTCGACGTACTCGGACGGCGGCGGTTGCTCGGACACTCCGATTTTCAACACGACAAGCGGCAAAGCGCTCACGGGCGAAGAAGCGTCGGTGCTCGTGCCGCCCGAAGAAGACACGAGCCTAGGAGCTTATGTCGAAGCGGGGTACGAATTCGAAGGCGTCACGACGCTTGAACTCGAAGGCTCGGAAGTCACCGTGACCAACGCGCAATACAACGGCGGCAAACCAAAGAAGATCCCGCTCCCGAAAAACGGGCTGATCTATGTGCAGGGGACGGGCGCGTGCACCTACGAATACGAACAGACCAGCGCGGACACCGCTAGCGATATCGCGAAAGAAGTGCCGTGCGGTAACGCGTATGTCAAGGGCAACTACAGCGAGTCGCTGACGATCGGCGCCGAACGCGAAATCGTGATCAAGGGCAACATCACGCCGACGGGCATCACGCCGCCGAGCTCGGGAACCGAAATCGAAAGCGAACTGCCCGGCACCAACGTGCTCGGCTTGATCGCCAGCAAGTACGTGCGCATCTATCACCCCTGCACGGGGTCTGGATCGTCAAGCGAAGAACTGAAAGACCCGTGGATATACGCGGCGATGCTGTCGACGGGCCACTCCTTCGCGGTCGACAACTACGCGTGCGGCCATCCACTCGGCCATCTGAACGTCGTGGGGGCGATCGCCCAGAACTTCCGCGGGATCGTCGGGACTTCCGGCGGCACCGGCTTCCTCAAGAACTACAACTACGACGAGCGTCTGGCGACCGACGAGCCGCCGTACTTCCTCGAGCCGCTGAAGGCCGGCTGGCGGGTCATTCGCGAGACCTCCACGACCGCCGAATAGCGTTCATGCTGCTCGGCTGCTCTATCGTCTGCCAGCGCAAGCTCGCCGGCTGAGCGCAGTCAGCCCAGCTCGTCCTCTTCATCCTCGACATCGAAGGCCTGGCGCCCATACTGGTCGGGGATCGAACCCCAACCCCAGATCGCGGCCGGACCGATGGGCACAGTCCCATAGTCCTCGAGCGGATCCCTTCTCCGCTTCGACAGTGCAGCGGTGGCGCCAGTTATCGCCGAGGTCAAGGACGTACTCCTCGCCCGGCTTGACCTCTTTGGCGACCTTCAGCTTCGCATAGGTCCCACCGAGCAAACGCCGCGTCGATCGCCTCCGCGAACTGCTAGACAGCTTCTAAGGCGTCTCCGGCCAGTTTGCGCTGCCCATCACGCCGTCGCCCTCCTCCGGCTTGGGCCCTCCGACGGCCACAAGCTCGAGCCCGTCCTCGCCGGCCTCGAAGGCGCGCACCACCTCGGGAGCCACGCGCACCACATCCCACTGGCGAATCTCACGGACGGTGTCGTCGAGCAGCACACGGCCCGACCCCGACACCACCACATAGGCCTCCTCCTGCTCGCGATGGCTGTGCGCCGCGCCGCTGCGCAGCTTCGGCGCGTAGCGGAACAGGCTGACGCCGAGATCGCGCGAGTCCAGGTGCTTGCGACCGAAGCGACCCTCGATCCCAGGGGCACGATCGCCGATGGAGTCCTCGACGTCGAGCAGGTTGACGATGGCGAAGCTGGACACGATGCGTCCTCCTTTACAGGGGTATGGTGACGATGCTGCGAGCCAACCTTAGTAGGCGTAGCGAAGCGGGATCGGCAAGGGTCGACGCGAGTCAGCTGTCGGTCGACCAGCGCAGCCCGGTGCTTCTCGAGAACGCCGCGCGGGCCTGCTCGCGCTCGGACTCGGGCGGCGAATCCGCCGGCTGGGGATCCTCGTACGCCGGTGCTGCGGCCGCGTCGTTCGAGGGCTGCCCGTAGTACCCCAGCGCCCAGTGCTGCTCGGTCACCACGTTGGCGGCGACGGCCACGGTCGCGGGGTGGTGCTCGAACGACGGTGCGGGCGCGGTGGACTTACCCTCCCCAGCGAGGGCATCGCCCGTGCGCCCGCCGAGCGGCTGCTCGCCGATGCCCGAGCCGGCGTCGGGCATCGTCACGGCGCCGGACCCAGGCGCGTAGCGGAACTGTCCGCTCTCGTCGGTCACCCAGAAGGCCTCGGCGCCGTCGTATGTCTCGTGCAGGATCGAGCGCTCATAGTGTTCTGCGATCCGCGCCAGCGCGTCGATGTCCCCGAGGTCGATCACCGGGACCCCCGGCAGTGGCCACACACGCTCGACCGGGACGATCAGGTGGCCGTAGCGTGCGCGAGCGGCCGCGACTGGGTCCCGCGGGGTGCGCCGGCGCACGATCGGCGCCGCGACCGCCAGTGCACACAGGACGAGCGCGATCCCGCCGAGCGCGATCGCCCGCGCCGCTGTGACCGTGGCCGAAACGGGCCGAGCGAAAGTGCGCGCGTCTGCTCGCGGCTGCCGGTGACCGACGCCGAGACCGATGAGGCGAATGGGTTGGCCGCGGAGGATCCAGCCTTGCTGGAGGAGGATCCCGCGGCAGCCGCGCCGCCGGCTTTCCACCGGGCGGTTCGATCTCGTATTCGGTCATGGGGAACTGGGTGCTCGGCGAGAACACAGCGTCGAGCTGCTGTCCGTCGAGGCTGCCGCTTGGCGCTCACGCGTGGTGCGATCGTGACCGTGTATCTGTTGTTTTTCACGCTCGTCATGCTGTCCACGCGGCGCAGCGTTTCGCGTCAGCGATGCGAGGTCGAGCACGCCCGCGATGACGGTGTGGCCCCCGCGGAAGTAGGTCGGACTGGCGAGCGCGAGCGTCGTCCTCCAGCCGGTCGGCGCCGCGACCGTCGCATACAGCTGGGCCTTGCCCCTCAGCGAGTGCGCCGCAGAGGCCTTGAAGTTGTACGCGTAGCGGTATTCGACTTCGCGGATCAGGCGCGTGAACAGGGGTTCGCCGGTCACAGCCCGGCCGTCCGGATAGACCGGCCCCGGCGCCGCGTCAGCGGAGTAGGACAACGTGCCGCTCTGAGAGTAGGGACTGGTGACGGGTACGCCTTCAGTCGGCGCACGCGTGAACGCGAGCAGCGCGAGCGCGCAGAATGGGATCAGCGCGAACAACCCGAGGGCGAGCACGCCGCCCGCCGGCCCCTCGGGGAGCCGCAAGCGCTGACCGGCCGTCGCCCGGCGCTCTCCCCGGCGCGCCGCTGTGCGCGCCTGCGCCGTCCCTGGCGGGCGGCCGCCACCCCCGTGAGCAGGATCACCCCTACCGCTAGCAGGAGACCGATCAGCGCCGGCGAGCGGACCGACTGGAGCACACCGCCCACGCGCGGGATGTGCACCCACAGGGCGCCGATGAGCTGGCTGGCGGCCGGGTGTTCGGGGTCGACGAAGTTGTTGTTATCGCCCTTGAACACGTATCGAGAGCCGTCGCGGGCGATGATCCGGTGCAGCACGGTCCTGTGCAGGACTTTAGTTGTGGTAGGCGACGATCTCACCCACGTGGTAGCTTGGCTGGCTGCGAAGGATCGCCAGGTCGCCCGTGTGAAAGCAGCGGCTCCATGCTGATCCCGTGGGTGACCACGTAGCTCGTGGAGCCACCGAGCTGGATCGGGGCGAGGTAGAACCAAGCGCCCGCTAGGACGATCAGTCGCGGCGGTAGTCGTGAGGAGTTTTCTGCTGCGTCGAGGTCGCATGTCTGATATAGGCCGACGGTCAGTCCGGCGGCAGTTGAAGAGACGTTTTCCGATGCGTCGAGGTCGCATGGTCGAAGTGGGTGCGGAGGGCCGGTGTACCCGGCCCTCCGCGTTACCCACATGGTCGTTAGAACTACGATGTGGCTACGACTTCCTCAAATTTGTCGGCTTTGATTTCCGCCGGTGTCAGACCGCCGCCGGTAAACGGGCATTTGAATGCTCCAGTCTCCGGCGGTTGTGCATTCGTACCATGTCTCCGCTGCGGTCTTGGGCCGATGCCGAATTTGGCTTCTTACGCTACCGGCTCTTTGCCTCCGGCCGCAGTAGCAGTGAATGTCACTTTTCTCGCTTGTCCGGCCTGTTCCGCTTCGTGGTGAATTCGAGCGGCGAGATCGTCATAGCCGGAGACTGTTTCATCGCCGGCACCCGCGCCTGCTACTTCAGCGAAGGTGTTGCCTGCCGTGAACGCGTACGCGCCCACCCCAATCACGCCTGCAAGCACGAATGCGGACAGGCCTGCTATCTTTCGCTTACGGCTAGCGAAGGTTCGCTTGCCTTTACGCATAAACACTTCGGGCCCCCTTTTGGGATTGTGGTGGACACTCGTCGCGTGTCCTTTGCGGGGGCATCGACTGTTCGTTAAGCACGCTTTAGCTGCGAGGGCCGCTTGCAAGCGTTTCTGCGAGCGGCAAAGGATCGAGATCGGCCAGTATGGTGATTATGTAAATCAGATGCGCCGGTCGAGCTCAGGCGTCGCTGGAAGGCGCCCAGATGTTGATCTCGCTGTCGACCGCGTGCCGGTCGATCTCAGCGAGCTCCTCGGGAGCGAAGTCCAGGTTCTCGAGCGCCGCCACGTTCTGCTCGAGCTGAGCGACGCTGCTCGCGCCGATCAGTGCCGAGCTCACGCGCGGGTCGCGCAGCGCCCACGCGATCGCCATCTGCGCCAGCGACTGCCCGCGTCGCGCAGCGATCTCGTTGAGCGCGCGTACCCGCGCGAGCGCCTGCTCGCTGAGCAGGCGCTCGTCGAAGGCCTCGCCGCGGCGCACGCGCGAGTCCTCGGGGATGCCGGCGAGGTAGCGGTCGGTGAGCAGACCCTGTGCGAGCGGGGAGAACACGATCGCACCGACGCCCTCGTGCGCGAGCACGTCCAGTAGGCCATCCTCGATCCAGCGGTTCAGCAGCGAGTAGGAGGGCTGGTGGATCAACAGCGGCGTGCCCAGCTCTGTGAGGATCTCGATCGCCTCTTCGGTGCGGCGCGGTGAGTAGGAGCTGATCCCCACGTACAGGGCCTTGCCCTGGCGCACGGCCGTGTCCAGCGCCCCGATCGTCTCGGACAGCGGCGTGCGCGGGTCGAAGCGGTGCGAGTAGAAGATGTCGACGTAGTCCAGGCCCATGCGCGCGAGGCTCTGGTCGAGGCTCGCCAGCAGGTACTTGCGTGAGCCCCACTCTCCGTAGGGGCCGGGCCACTGGTCGTATCCGGCCTTCGTCGAGAGGATCAGCTCGTCGCGGTAGGGGCGGAAGTCCTCGGCGAAGATGCGACCGAAGTTCGTCTCCGCTGCGCCGTACGGCGGCCCGTAGTTGTTGGCCAGGTCGAAGTGGGTGATGCCGAGGTCGAATGCACGGCGCAGGACCGCGCGGCAGCCAGCCAGCGGGCGGTCGTCGCCGAAGTTCTGCCACAGCCCGAGCGAGATCGCCGGCAGCTGGATGCCGCTGGCGCCCACGCGGCGGTATTGCATGCGCTCGTAACGGACGGCGTCCGCGACGTACATGGCGTTCGCGCGAGCGGGATCGAATGGCATCGTCGGCGTCGCCGGGCGTGGGGTGCCTGAGCGCGACCCTCCTCCTAAAAGACTATTCGACGTCCGTGACCGCGCGGCCCGCGGCCTCGGCCTGGTGGACTTCGATGCGCGCGCGACGGTACTCGTTGACGACGATGTCCGTCAGCTCCTCCACCGAGGTCTCGGCCGTCGGCTTGTCCAGTGCGATCACGCCGTCCTGGATCATGCTCACGCGGTCGCACGCCTGGAGCACGTGGACGTAGTTGTGCAGGATCATGACGATCGACACGCGCCCCTCCTGCTTCAGGCGGGCGACCAGATCGAGGATCGCCGCGCCCTCCCTGGCGCCCATCGCCGCCAACGGCTCGTCGAGCAGGATGATGTCCGACTCGGAGTTCACCGTGCGCGCGACCGCGATCGCCTGGCGCTGGCCGCCCGACAGGCGCGCCACCGCCACGTCTATGCGGGGGATGTTGATGCCGACGTCGTCAAGCGCCGCCCGCGCTTCGCGCTTCATCTGCTTGTTCGCCAGGAACGGGATCGGACGGTGGACCTTCTCGCGGCGCAGGTACATGTTGTGGTAGACCGACAGTTCGTCGATCAGCGCCAGGTCCTGGTAGACGGTGTCGATGCCTTTAGCGCGCGCGTCGTCCACGCCTTTCGGCTCGTATGGCTGGTCGTGGAGGAACATCGTGCCCGCGTCCTGTTTCTGGAAGCCGCTGATGATCTTGATCAGGGTTGACTTGCCTGCGCCGTTGTCACCCAGCAGCCCCAGCACCTCGCCTTTGCGCAGGTGCAGGTTGACGTCGCGTAGCGCCGTCACCGGCCCGAAGCGCTTGGAGATGTGTTCGACGCGCAGCACGTCATCCGGCGCTGAGACGGGGCCGACGATCGTCTCCGCGGGGACGGGCTGATCAGCCACCGTGAGGTCCCCTGCGTACGCGCTGCACGTACTGGTTGACGGTCATTGCCAGGATGATCGCAAGGCCCAGATACAGGAGCTGGTAGTCGGCGTTGACGCCTTTGAGGATCAGCCCGTCGTGGAGGATCCCCAGGAACAGCGCTCCGATCAGCGCGCCCACAACGGTCCCCGAGCCGCCCGCCAGCAGCGTGCCGCCGATCACCGCAGCCGCGATCGCCTCGAACAGGATTTCGTTGGCCCCGGCGACGTCTGGCTGGACCGTGGACGCGCGCACAGCCTCCAGGATCCCCACGAAGCCGCCGGCTGCGGCGCAGAGGATGAAGTTGCGGATCACCACCAGGCGCACCAGCACCCCGGCCTCGGCGGCGCCGAGCTTGTTGGAGCCCACCGCCACCGTGTACAGGCCCCAGCGCGTGAACGTCAGCACGATCTGCCCGACGACCACGATCACGAGCGCCCAGATCAGCTCCGAGTACGCGCCCGCGCCGAGGACTTTGGCGAACGTCGAGACGTGGTTGACCGTTTCGGTGAGCACGATGTGCGCTCCGTTGATCACGTGCGTCACGCTCACCTGCGTGCTCGTCACTTCCGCGCCCGGCATCGACACCGGCTCGGCATGTGAGATCACCAGCGTCAGTCCCTCCAGCGTGAACAACATGCCGAGCGTGGTCACGAACGAGTTGATGCCGACGACCGCCGTGAAGAAGCCGTTGATGAAGCCGACCACCATGCAGCACGCCACCGCCAGCAGCACGCACGGCACGTGCGGGATCCCCGCCACGGCAAGCTTGTAGTAGATGAACGGCGCCAGCAGGTAGGTAGCCCCGATCGACAGGTCGATCTCGCCCAGGATCATCACGAACACCTCGCCCGCGCCGAGGATCGCGAACGGCGCGAAAAACGGCAGCAGGGTCTTGAGGTTGGCGCTCGTGAGGAACGTGCTCGTGCTCAGCGAGAAGTAGATCGCCGTGAGCAGCGTGACGACGATGATGCTGCCCTCGCGCAGCGAGAGCAGGCGCTCGAGCACAGCGTTGCCTGCCCGCGGCGAGGCCCGGCGCGCAGGCGCCGGGCCCACCGCTACCGGGGGCTGGCCCGACGCCGGTCCTCCCGCGACGCTCGACACCGGCTAGGCGGGCGTGCCCGCTTTGATCACCACGACTTTCACAGACGAGGACGTGCCCTCGTAGCGAGACTTCGATTCCACGTATGGAGCGACGGTTTCTTTGTTGATGAATTTCAAGCCCGTGTCGACTTCCGCGGGACCCGTCAGGGACCCGGAGACCTGCCACAGGAACAGCTGAAGGATCGGCAGGAACCCCTGGAGGTAGGGCTGTTGGTCGATCGTGAATTCGATGTAGCCTTCGTGGAGCAGTTTCTGGGTTTTTTCGGTGAGGTCGAAGCCCCCGGCCTTGACGCCTTTTGCGGTGAGGCCGAGCTTCTGCATCACGCCCGCCAGTTCCGCGGTGTCGCCGCCATCCACCGCGTACATCCCCTTGGTGGTGGGGTGGCCGGTCCAATAGGCTTCTATCGCCGTTTTCTCGCCCGATTCCAGGGAGCCGGTAACGATCGTCGTCAGTTTGATCGGCGCGCCGGATTCCTTGATCGCTTTTTCGGCGCCTTCCAGGCGCGGCTGGAGGTTCGCCGAGCCCGCGCTGGCGGTGAAGATGACCACGTCGCCTTCTTTGACCGCTGCCACGATCCGCTTGCCCATCAGTTCGCCGGCCAGTTTCAGGTCCTGGCCGACGTAGGCCAGGCGCTGGTTGGGGGGCGAGGGGGCGTCGGCGTTGTAGGCGACCACCGGGATGCCCGCCTTCAGCGCGTTTTCGATCGGCACGTTGAACGCGGTCTTGCTGATCAGCGAGACGGCGATTCCGTCGGCCCCCGATGAGACAGCGGTGTTGATGGCGTTGACCATCTGGTTGATGTTTTCGCTTTCGGAGCCTGTCCACTCGTAGCTGGTGCCGAGCAGTTTGCTCGCGTCCTGGATCCCGTACTGGGTAGGAACGAAGAACGAGTTCGTGGTCACGTGGTTGACGACCACGAATTTGTATTCGGGGTGCGAGCCGAACACGCTCGAGGAGCCGCCACTGCTGCTGGATGCGCTCGACCCGCAGGCGCTCAGCAGCGTGCCCACCGAGCCGGCCGCCACCCCCGTCAGCGCGGTCCTGCGCAGGAACGCCCGGCGGTCGAAGCCCGGACGCTCAGCCTCTGCCCTGTCCATCAGCTCGAGGCGCTCCACTGCATCGTGGGCCTGGTCGGTGTCTGCCATCTTGTCCTCCTGTCCGCCTAGTTGAAGGGCTGCCCGACTGTATGCAACATTAGACACTAACCCTTCCGTGGGCGTGACGGCAACCCCACGCCTCGCATCCCGTCCGAGTCGACGGTCGGCCGGCTCCGATGCCGCTCGAAAGACTCCCACGGCGAGCCGAGAGGGCCCTCCTCCAGCGGAGTAATACCCTCGTGCGATGGCCTCGAATCCCAGCCCTCCAGCGAAAGGGGAGCGGCCACCCGCGGGGGCAGCGAACACAGGGCAGGACGAGCGCGAGTACTACGGAACGGTCGCCATCGAGCGCCGCGTCAAAGACGACGGCCGGGCGCTGATCCTGTACACGCATTGGCCGCCGGAGTCGGGCGGCGAGCACCTGCGATGAGCGAGCGATCGGAGATCGGCCTGCGCTTTAACGAGCTGCGCGGCGAGCAGGTCGACTACGCGATCCACCGTCAGGAGCGCACCTTCCTGCCGGCGCGCGAGCACTGCCCGCTGTGCCCCACGCAGCCTGGAGGGGAGCCCACGGAGATTCGCGTCCCCGCGTTCGAGATCGCCGTCTTCGACAACCGCTTCCCAGCCTTCCAAGCGCCGCTGGGCGCCGCCGAGGTGGTCGTGTACAGCGACGACCACGACGCCTCGTTCGGCACGCTGGCGCCACGGCGGGCCGAGGACCTGATGTGGGTCTGGCGCCATCGCTACCTGGAGCTCGGAGCGCGACGCGACGTGGAGTACGTGTTCGTGTTCGAAAACCGCGGCGTGGAGGTGGGCGTCACGCTGCACCATCCCCACGGTCAGATCTACGGCTACCCGTTCCTGCCGCCGGTGCCCGCGCTGGAGCTCGCCGCCGACGAGCGTCTCGGCGGCTGCGCGACGTGCGTGCTGCTCGCGCGCGAGCTGGAGCAGCACGCGCGCGTGATCTACGAGAACCAGGCGGTGCTCGCCTACGTTCCATACGCCGCGCGCTGGGCCTACGAAGTGCACGTGACGATGCGCCGGCACCGCCCCAGCCTGCTCGACTGCGAGCCCGGTGAGCTGCGCCTGCTGGCGGACGCGCTTCAGTCCCTCCAGCGCGGCTACGACGCCCTGTTCGACAGGCGCTTCCCGTATGTGATGGCGGTCCACCAGGCACCCACCGACGGCACGCGCCGCGGGCACCTGCACGTGGAGTTCTACCCGCCGCTGCGAACCGCTGACAAGCTCAAGTACCTGGCGGGCTCAGAGCAGGGTGCGGGGACGTTCATCTCCGACACGCTGCCCGAGGAGTCCGCCGCCTCGCTGCGCAAGGCGATCGTCCGTGCCGCGTGAGCGCAGCGCTGCGTTCGCGCCCGGGCGCGTGAACCTGATCGGCGATCACACCGACTACAACCGAGGGCTCGCGCTGCCGTTCGCGATCGTCGAGGGCGTGACCGTGCGCGCACACGCAAACCACGCGCAGCGCGTGCAAGCGCACGCGCGCGACCTGGACGAGCGCGACGAGTTCCCGCTGCTCGAGCCAGCGCCCGCCCCGGGCTGGCGCGCGTTCGTGCGCGGCGTCGTCGCCGAGCTCGCTCGCGCGGGCTTTCCGCTGGTTGGCGCTCGCGTGGAGATCGACGGCGGCGTGCCCCCGGGGATGGGGCTGTCCTCCTCGGCGGCGCTGGAGGTCGCGCTGTGCCTGGCGCTCGTCGAGCTAGGCGGTGAGGGGTCGCCCGGCGGCGAGCCGATGGCGCTCGACCGCAAGCGCATCGCGCGTCTGTGCTCGCGCGTGGAGAACGAGTGGGTGGGAGCCCATACCGGGCTGCTCGACCAGCTCGCGTCGCTGTATGGCGCCGTGGACAGGGCGCTGTGCATCGACTTTCGCGGGCTCTCGGTTCGTCCGGTGGCGCTCGAGCTGCGGGATTGGCGCCTGGTGGTGCTCGACTCCGGCGATCGTCACGAGCACGCGAGCTCCGGCTACAACCAACGACGCGCGGAGTGCGCGCGAGCGTGCGAGCTGCTCGGTATCGACAGCCTGCGCGACGCCGACAGCGAGTCGGTCGAGCGGCTGCCGATGCCGCTGCGCGCCCGCGCGGAGCACGTGCTCGCCGAGAACCAGCGCGTGCTCGATACGGTCGCCGCGCTGCTCGAGGGCGACCTGCCGTCTGTGGGCGCGCTGCTGGACGCCTCGCACGCGAGCCTACGCGACCTCTACGAGGTCTCCACGCCCGCGGTGGAGGCAGCGGTCGCGCGCCTTCTCGAGGCGGGTGCGAGCGGCGCGCGGATGGTCGGCGGCGGCTTCGGCGGCATCGTCCTCGGCCTGTTCGGGCCGCAGGCGCGGCCGCCCGCGGGCGCGCGCGAGGTGCGCCCAGGCGCCGGCGCACACGTGCTCGAGCGCGGGGAAGGTGGCCGCTAGGACTGTCCGAGCAGCGCCTGCGCGCGTGCCCGCAGCTTGGTCATGCCGCGGATCCAGCGCTGCGGTTCCTGCGCCTTGCCGACCACGTACTCGTGCATCTCCGGATGGGTGAGGATCAGGAACTCGTCGCTCGCCAGCGCGTCCAACGCGCGCGCGACCGCCTGCTCGGGGGCCAGCACCTCACCGCCGCCGATCGCCGCGCTGGCCTTGGCGGCGTCGCCTTCCGCGCCGGCGCGCAGCATCGCTGTGTCGACAGCGCCTGGGCAGATGCACGAGACCCTCACGCCACGGTCGGCGTAGGTGAACGCCAGCCACTCGGCGAAGCCCACCGCCGCGTGCTTGGTCGCCGAGTACGCCGCGTCGCCGGTCGCCGTCAGGATGCCGGCCATCGACGCGGTCGTCACCAGGTGCCCCTCGCCGCGCTCGATCCAGCCGGGCAGCAGCGCGCGGGCGGCGTACACGTGCGACATCACGTTCACGCGCCACTGACGGTCCCAATCCGCATCTGGGTCCTCTGGCTCGGTTCCGGTAGCGAGGCCGGCGTTGGCGAAGAACACATCTATCGGGGCCACGCCGGCCTCGATCTTGGCCACCAGCGCCTGCGTCGCGCGCTCGTCGGTCACGTCGAGCGCGCGCGCGAGCACGCGCGAGCCGCCCAGCTCCTCGCTCAGCCGCTCCACGCCCGCGAGGTCGAGGTCGGCCGCCACGACCGTGCGCGCGCCGCCGTCGATCAGCGCGCGAACCAGCGCGCCGCCGATGCCACCGGCGGCGCCGGTGACGGCCACGACCTTACCCTCGGGGTCCATGCGCGGACCATAACCAAAAAATCCCCCGCGCCGCCGGCGATCAAGCTCGAGCTTCGCTGTGCGCCTGCGAAGCCTGTGCTCTGGAGCCCAGCTGAGCGAGCGTCAGCGGATGGGCGGGTGGCTCGTTGAGGATGCGCTGAGAGCTGACCTCGAGCGAGCCGCTGACGTGCACCAGCTCGCCGGAGCGCAGCTCGCGCCAGCCGGGATCTTCGTCCATGCGCTCGCTGGCAACCACGACCAACGGGCGCTCCTGGCCGTGCTCGGAGCGCACCCGCATACCGAGCGTGCTCGAGTGCTCGAGCGGCGCGCCCGGCTCACGCTCGAGCACGTACAGGGGGTGCGTCTGCGGGTAGCGCAGCGCCCACAGCCCGTCCGCTGTGCTCAACACGAAGTTGATGGCGAACACCGGCAGGTTGGCGGCGACCCACGTGCACGCGGCCGCGATCCCGCCCGCCACGTCTTCGCCTGTCGCCGCGATCTCCGTGGTTATCAACGCGAACAAGCGCTCGGAGTCCGTCTGGCCGTGAACGAGGCGCATCGCCTCACCGAGGCGGCCCTCCAGCGCCGCGAGGTCCTCGATCACACCGTTGTGGGCGAACAGCCGGCCGCGCTGCTCGAAAGGGTGCGTGTTCTGCACGGTCAGCTCACCGGTCGAGGCGAAGCGTACGTGGGCCACGAACGTCGTCGAGGAGATCTCACGCGCCTCACGCGCGAACGCCTTGTCCTCGTAGGCGGCTATCGGCTGCTTGTTGACGTGGGGTGAGCGGTCCGCGTCAAACCAGCCAAGGCCCGTCCCGTCGGGCTCGCGACGGCTTTGCTGCGAGAGGCTGTCGGGCGCTTGCAGCAGCCAGAAGGTCGCCCGTGCCGGCTCCGCGCCAGCGCTCATCCCAAACAGGCGACACATGAGCGGGCACTATGACCGAGCGAGACAGCGGGCGTTGCAAGCCTGCCGGGTGGCGCGTGCGAGGCGGCGTCGTGGCGGCGCCGGCGCCCGACGCGAGACGGCGCTGTTGCGCGGCGTCGCCGCGCTGGGCCATCACGCACAGTCCGGCCATGATCGCCAGGGCGGCGGTCCAGGTTGCGAAGACGAGTGTGAGGATCATAAGTGGGGATCTCCGGGGTTATTGATCGGAGTTGGTCGTGTGATGGTGAGCGCGCGGTCAGCGGCGCCCCGGGGTGGGGTTACTGCCCCGGGGCCCGCTGTCAGGCGGCAAGCGGCTGCGCTCGCCGGAGGCTGCGCACCGTAGGCCGCACGGGGGCCTGTGTGCGCGGCGCCACGGGCTGCCCGGGCACGGCGGCCTCCGCCTGCTCGGCGTCGACGATCGCCCAGGCGAGGCGCTCGACCAGCTGCGCGGCCGCGTGGTCGGTGCTGAGGTGCACCGAGTGCACCCGCTCGTCGAGCAGGACCGTCGGCTTCTGTTGATCGCTATGCAGTTCGGTGGTCACGATGATGCGCGGCATTTGCGGCTCCTTTCGTACTTGACCGGGAGCTCTCCGCCGCGCCTCCGGATTGGCAGGAGGCGCAGCGGAGAGGGGCTCCCTCTGGGTCCTGTGTCGCCCGGAGGGAAGGGGGAGACATGAGACGTCAGCGTTCAGAGTGTCCGGGTGCCGGGACCCCTCTCGCACGACGGGCTCTGTCGTTCGTACAGGGCTCGAGCGTGAACTGCGGGTGAGGTGAGGGCGACCAGATCATTCCTCAGCTAGTCTAGCGACAAAGTCATGATTGTCAAGTCCCGCTCGCGAGTGCGTTGCGGCGCGGCGTGTAAGGTGCCTACGGTCCGCGCCGCGGCCGCAACCGAGGCCAGCGCGACGATCGAGCCATGAGCCAACACAGGCGCTACAGCGAGCAGGAGTTCGAGGCGCTCGTTGCCTCGGCGCTCGACCAGCTGCCGAGCGAGTTCCAACGCGCGCTCGAGAAGGTGGCGATCGTCGTCTCAGACCGTGGTGCCGAGCACCACGCTTACGGCATGTACGTGGGCCTGAAGGTGGGCGGTACGAGCTTCTTCGGAGGCGGTGGCGTGCCCGACGAGATCCTGATCTTCCGCGACACGCTCGTACGCGACTTCGGCGAGGATCCCGCGCGCCTGCGCGAGCAGGTGGCGCACACGCTGCGCCACGAGGTTGCTCACCACTTCGGCTTCGATGAGGCCGGTGTGCGCAAGCTCGGGCTGTGAGCGCGCACGCCCGTCGCCTGTCAGAGCAACCTGGCTCGTGCGTGTGACGCCAGTCGCTAGCGCCGCTAGGCGTCTGCTTCCGCCAGGAACTCGCGGATGTATCGATTGACCAGCTGCGGGTGCTGCTCGGCGATCCAGTGCGTGCCGTCGTGGACGCGCTCGAACCTCAGGTCGGCAACGAAATGCTCGAGGCCGTCGTGGGAGGCCGGCCTGACATACGGATCGGCCTCCGGGTAGATGACCATCGTCCTGACGTCCACCAGCAGCGGGGCCACGTCGGGGCAGTAGTTGCCGCGGCCGGGCGTGCCGTGCTGATCCGGTGGTGCGATGCCCTCGACCTCGTACCAGTGCAGGGCAGACTCGACCGCGCCCGGGACGCGCCACGAGCGCCGGTAGGCGGCGCGATCCTCCTCGGAGAAGAACGGGTGGTCGAGCGCCTGCTCCAGGGCCGCGTGGTCGTGGGCAGCGATCGCGTCGATCGCATCCGGGCGGCGCAGGCCGATCAGGTACTGGCTTGCCCGTATCTGCTCATCGTCCTCGCGCTGGGCTCGGTCGAGCACCGCTGGATGCGCGCCGCCGAGGCTGATCAGCGCCTCGAGCATCGCGGGATAGTGAAGCGCGAACGACCACGCCACGAGGCTGCCCCAGTCGTGGCCGACGAGCGCGAAGCGCTGGTAGCCGAGGTGCTCCACCAGGGCGCGGAGATCCTCGACGGCAGGCCACACCCCGTAGCTGTGGACGCCCGCTGGCTTGGACGAGCGGTTGTAGCCCCGTTGGTCGGGGGCCACGGCCAGATGGTCGGAGCCGAACTCCCGCAGCTGAGCACGGAAGGCGTAGTGGAACTGCGGAAAGCCGTGAAGGAAGACGACCAGCGGCCCTTTGCCAGCGTAGGCGTAGTGCAAGTCGATCCCGTTGACCGCGGCGGTCGCGTAGCGAATCTGGGGATCCCCGGCATCGGGCTCGTGCACGCCGGTGTCGGTTGGTGGCTTGCTCATGAGCCGATCATCGCGCGCGAGCGTTGGCGCGCCGTTGGCGCGCGCTCAGCGCAGCACGATCTGTGAGTGCAGATCCAGCAGCCGCGGGCCTGGCGCCACGCCGAGGGACTCGCGCAGGCGCAGGCGAAGCTCGTCGTAGGCGAGAAGCGCAGCCGGTCGCTCGCCGCGTGCGTCCAGCGCCTGCATCAAGAGCGCGGTCGCTCCCTCGCTCAGCGGCTCGGCGGCGACCAGCTCGCGTGCCACCCGCTCGGCGGTCACCAGCTCGGGTCCTCCGAGATGCAGCGCCGCTGAGGCGAGCGTCGACATAGAGCGGGCATAGGTGTCCCCGAGCTCCCTGCGGCGCTCGTCTATCCAGGCGCAGTCGTGCCCCGCCAGGAAGCTCCGACGTGCGACGTTCATCGCGGTATGCGAGGCGATCCACGCACGCTCCCATTGCTCACGCGCGACGCTCGACTCGGCGTCGTGGATCGCCCGCGCGGCTGTCTCCACGTCGATGATCGCGCCCTCGCCAAGCGAGAGGCGCAGCGGCCCGTCGGGGGGCAGCAGATCGCGGCCGATCACCGCGCGCAGCTTCGAGAGCAGAGCGCGAATCGCCTCCGCCGACGCCGCCGGGCGCACCTCTCCCCAGATCGCAGCGACGAGCTCCTCGCGCGGCATTACACGGTGCCTGTTGCATACGAGCCATGCGAACGCGATGCGGCCCTGCGCACCCGGCAGATGACCGGCCTTGTCAGCCTCTCCGGACCTCACAACGAGGCGTCCGCACAACTGCACCACCACATCGGCGACCATATCGCCATGGCAAAGCGGATCGTGTGCGAGTGCGGCTACGTGATCGAGGGCGAGGACGACGCTCAGGTCGTGGAGCGCGGACGCGAGCACATGCGGGCCAACCATCCAGCGATCGCCGCGGTGATCACGGCGGAGGAGCTACTGGAGCTGGCCGAGGAGGAGTGAGCGCATGAGCGAGGAGGTCTCTGTTCAGATCCGTGCCGACCATGTGGCGTTGGTGGAGTTCAGCCGCCCGCCGCACAACTTCTTCGACGGCGAGTTGATCCGTGGCATCGCCGACGCCTATGAGCGTCTCGACGGTGATCCCGGCTGCCGCGCGATCGTGCTGTGCTCCGAGGGCAGGCATTTCTGCGCCGGGGCGAACTTCGCCGCCAAGAACCCGGCCGAGGGCGATCTGCTCTACGAACAGGCGGTCAGGCTGTTCGTGGCGGCGACCCCGGTGGTGGCGGCGGTCCAAGGCGCAGCCGTCGGCGGGGGCCTGGGCGTCGCGTTGTCGGCGGACTTCCGCGTGGCGAGCCACGACTCGCGCTTCAGCGCCAACTTCGCGCGCTTGGGAATCCACCACGGCTTCGGCCTGACCGTCACGCTGCCGCGCGTGGTAGGTCCCCAGCGGGCGCTCGAGCTGCTCTACACCGGCGCTCGATTGAACGGCGAGGACGCCCACGCGATCGGCCTCTGCGACCGCCTGGCGGGGAGCGAGCGACTGCGCGAGGAGGCGATCGGGCTGGCCCACGAGATCGCGATCTCGTCGCCGTCCGCGATCCGCTCGATCCGCGCGACGATGCGCGGCGACCTGGCCGAGCGCGTGCGTAGAGCCACCGCGCACGAGGCGAGTGAGCAGGCCAAGCAGTTCGACACCACGGACTTCGCCGAGGGCGTGGCCGCCGCCGCCGAGCGCCGCGAGCCTCGCTTCAGCGGCTGACGCTGCGGCCCTGGCTGCTCACGCTTGGCGCGGCCCGCGCTGCCCTCACGCCGATGCTGCGCGGGCACACCGACGCCAGCCACGCTCGCCAGGGGATAGAGGTAGGGTTCCCACGTTGAACACAGCTCCGCGCGCGATTCACCACCTGAACTGCGGCACGATGTGCCCCCGCGGCGCGCGGCTGATCGCCGGTGAGGGCGGCTGGCTGGCGAGCGCGCGCTTGATCTGTCACTGCCTGCTGATCGAGGGCGCTGAGGGACTCGTGCTCGTCGACACCGGCTTCGGTCTGGATGACGTGCGCCACCCAAGCCAGCTCGGTCGCCCCTTCACGACCGTGGTTCGCCCACGCCTGCAAGCCGCCGAGGCGGCCGTGTCCCAGATCCGAGGCCTGGGCTTCGAGCCAGGCGACGTGCGCCACATCGTCGCCACACACCTCGACATCGATCACGCGGGCGGACTGCCTGACTTCCCCGACGCCGAGGTCCACGTGCTCGGCCGCGAGCTGCACGCGGCGATGCACCCCGGCTGGCGCGAGCGCTCTCGCTACATCGCCGCGCATTGGGCGCACGGGCCCCGCTGGGTGGAGCACGACGTCGATGGCGAGGAGTGGCTCGGTTTCAACAGCGTGCGCATCATTCCCGGCAGCGACGCCGAGATCCTGCTGATCCCGCTGCCCGGTCACACGCTCGGACACACGGGGGTTGCGGTCAAGCAGCGCGATCGCTGGCTGCTGCACTGTGGCGACGCCTACTTCTACCGCGGTGAGGTGCAGACGCCGGCGCACTGCCCGCAGGGGCTAAGCGCCTTCCAGGTGCTCAACGAGGTCGACGGCGCCGCCCGTCGCCAGAACCGCGAACGCCTGCGCGAGCTCGCCCAACGCCACGGCGACGATGTCGAGCTGATCTGCTCGCACGACCCCGTGACCTTCGCGCATCACCACGACGCCGCCACCGGCTCGAGCTAGCCGGTACGAGGGGAGCGCGAGTCACGACCTCAACCGCCCCGGGCGCAGGACCTCGGGGTCGTGGCCGGGGACGACGTCCAGGCCGGCGTCGCGCAGCACGCGCAGGCGCTCTGCTGAGCGATCCTGCTGCCGGTGATCGTGGGCGAAGACGGGGAAGCGACGGTCGTCGATAGTGGACGCGAAGTGTGTGACGTCAGCGCCAAGCACGAGGTCGCCGATGCGGATCGACTGGTGTCCGGGTGTGTGCCCGGGGGTCAGCAGCAGCTCGACGCTACCGTCGCCCAGGAGGTCGTGGTCGCCGCCGACGAGCATCACCTCGCGTCGGTCTTCGGCGTAGTCGCTCGTGAGGAAGAAGTTCTCGGCCACCGCGCCGGCGTGGTGGCCGGCCGTCCATTCGCTGCGTTGGATGGTGAGCGGGACCGTGCTCGGGATCAGCGCCAGGCCGCCGACGTGGTCCCAGTGCAGGTGCGTCAGCACGACCTTCGTCAGCGTACGCACGTCGAGCTGCTCAGCGACGCTCTGCTCCTGCTCGAGCGAGCAGTTCGCGAACACGTCCGGGCGCTCGTAATAGGCGGCGGGGTCATCGACGGCTGCCGGGTTGAGCCCGGTGTCGATCAGGATGCGCTCGGTGTCGGTCTCGAGCAGGTAGGCGGGGATCGGGAAGCGGATCGTGCGATCCATGTCCTCGCCCTGCCGGAAGATCCCAGCCGGTGCCGTGAACCACCCCACATTGAGCCTCGTCACGTTCACGGATGCCTCCTGATCGCATTCGGGTTGGCGCACAGCCGACTTCACGATTGTTGTATTCGAGTGCTCGACGACGCTCGCGCGGGTCTGGCCGGATTCGAGGGTAGCTTGTCCTTGCGGACAGAGCCGGTAGGCGCGAGAATCGGTCGGTGTCCGGTAGCGCGCGACAGGTCGCGCTGGTTGCCTTCGATGGCATGCAGCTGTTGAACGTGCTCGGTCCGGCCGAGGTGTTCGACGCGGCCAATCGCGTGCTCGGCGATCGACCCGGCTACCGCGTGCTCGTCGCATCCGTGGATGGGCGCGTGGTTCGCAGCGCACCGGGGCTGCGGATCGCGGCCGACGCCGCGCTGGCACAGGTGAGGGCGCGGGGCCTCGACACGCTCCTCGTCGCCGGTGGCATGAACATCCGCAAGGACCGGCCCGACACGCGGGTGCTCGAGCAGCTACGCCGCCTCTCGGCAGGGGCTCGGCGTACGTGCTCGGTGTGCACCGGTGCGTTCCGTCTCGCCGAGGCGGGGCTGTTGGACGGTCGCCGGGCGACAACCCACTGGGCCTTCTGCACCGAGCTGGCACGGGCCTATCCCGAGGTCAGCGTGGAGCCGGATCGGATCTTCGTCCGTGACGGCACGACCTTGACATCGGCGGGCGCCAGCGCGGGAATCGACCTAGCGCTGGCGCTCGTGCAGGATGACCACGGGGCGGACGTGGCGCGGACGGTCGCCAGGTGGTTGGTCGTCTTCCTTGCGCGGCCCGGAGGGCAGTCCCAGTTCTCCGAACGCCTGTCCCTGCCGACGACCACCAACTCGCACGTGCGCAGGCTGCTCGATGAGATCGCCGCGAATCCTGCCGCCGACCACCGCCAGGCAAACCTCGCGCGCCGCGTTTCGCTATCGGAGCGCCATCTGCGCCGGGTGTTTCTCGAGCAGACGCAAACGACCCCTGCCCGATTCGTCGAGCGAGTGCGTGTCGAGACCGCACGTGTGATGCTCGATCACGAATCGGCAACGATCGAGGCGGTCGCCGCCCGCAGTGGGTTCGGCAGCCCTGAGACGATGCGTCGCGCGTTCGTGCGGGTGATCGGCATCGGGCCAGCCGACTACCGTAAGCGGTTCCACTCCAGCGATCCGAGCCCGCAATGCCCCTGAACCACATCGCCCTGACGGTCACCAACCCCGAGCGCTCGGCCGCGTTCTATGGCGAGCACTTCGGCCTTACCGAACGGGTGCACGACGACGGTGATCTGCTGATCCTCGCCTGCGTCGACGGCTCGCTGCTCGCACTGCGCGAGGGCGCACCGCCTACCGACCTCCCTCGCTCAAATCACTTCGGCTTTCAGGTCACCGGCACTTCAGATGTCCACGCCGCGCGAGCACGCCTACGCGAAGCGGGCGTGACGGAGACCGAGTGGCAGGACGACGGAAGCTTCACGCGCGTGCAGGTCGCAGACCCGGATGGCTACCGCGTCGAGCTGTTTGCCTACCAACAGAACGTCGATGGTGGCGCGATCGAGGCGACTGAGCACACGCGGGCTTGATGCGCATGCGAGCGGCGGTGATCTTCGACCTCGATGGCGTGCTGATCGACTCCGAGGACACGTGGAACCGTGCGCGCGAACAGCTCGTCGAGGAATGCGGCGGAGTCTGGCGAGCGGACGCGCAGCGCGCGATGATGGGCATGAGCTCGGTCGAATGGTCGCGTTACATGCGCGAGCAGCTCGGCGTGCCGATGAGCGAGGAGGCGATCTCCGCGACCGTGGTCGAGCGCCTCGAACATATCTACCGCACCCGGCTGCCCCTGATCCCCGGCGCGCGCGAGGCGGTCCGAGCGCTCTCACCGCGCTGGCCGCTCGCGATCGCATCATCGGCGAATCGCGCCCTGATCGCGCTCGTGCTGGAGCTCGGCTGCCTCAGCAACTGCTTCAGCGAGATGGTCTCATCCGAGGAAGTGCCACGAGGCAAGCCAGCGCCCGACGTCTACCTCGAGGCTGCGCGAAGGATCGGGCGTGAGCCCTCGAGCTGTGCGGCGGTCGAGGATTCCGCCAACGGGATCCGCGCGGCAGCAGCGGCAGGCATGAAGGTCGTGGCGATCCCCAACCATGCGTTTGCGCCGCCGGACGACGTGCTCGCCGAAGCTCACGTGGTGCTTGCCTCGATCGAGCTGCTCACACCCTCGCTGATCAGAGGCCTGATGGCCGCGAGGTCGAGCTAGCGACCGCCAACGCGGCGCAGAGTACGGTCTCACGGATGGCCCAAGCCGAGGAGGCCCAGCCCTCGCCCGGAGCGCTCGAGGAAGTGCGTCGCTTAGCCGGCTCTTCAGCCGCGATCCGGACCATCACCCGGCTCGGGGGCGGCCAGCACGCAGACACGTGGAGAGTGGACACCGAGAATCCCGCGCACAGCATGGTCGTCCGCCAGTTTCCGGTGGGTGACGATGCTGGCGCGAGCGAGCAGCACGTGCTGCGGACGCTCGACGGGCTCGGGGGCCTGGCTCCGGTGCTGCTCGGTGGCGACCTGAACGCGCGGTGGTCAGCGCACCCGACGTCTGTGATCAGTTGGCTCGACGGGCAGGCGGACATCACGCCAGCCGATCCCGAGAGATGGGCGGAGGAGCTCGGCCGCGCGCTCGCGCTCGTGCACTCGCTGCCCAGCGAACGTGTGAGCGGCTTGGCGAGCGTGTTCGATCGTCGCGGCGGCTCAGAGGACGCGTTGGATGGCCCGCTGGCGAGCGAGGTTCAGTCTCACTGGGCGCAGGTCACCGCGTCTGCGAAGGTGCTCACCCAGTGTGACTACTGGTCGGGAAACGTCGTCTGGCGTGACGGCAAGCTGACGGGCGTCGTCGACTGGTCGGGCGGGGCGCGCGGCCCGCGCGGCTACGACGCGGGCTGGTGTCGTCTCGATCTGGTGCTCCTGTTCGACGAGCGCGTCGCCGACGTGTTTCTGGGGGCCTATGAACACGCGGTCGGCTCGACCGTCGGTGACACGCTTCTGTGGGACAGCTGGGCGCTCGCGCGCTCGCACCGTGTCGTCGAGTCCTGGGCGCCGAACTATGCACCGCTTGGGCGGGGCGACCTGCATCCAAGCGAGCTTCGGCGGCGCCATTCTCGATGGGCAGCGCGCCTCTCGGGGCAAACGGAGGGGACATGATAGGTGAGAGCAGGCCCCTACTCGCGCTCGACGTGAGCAGTTAGTCGAGGGGGATGAAGCGCTTCAGCTTGCCGGTCGCCAGGCGTGGGATGTCCGCGGCGGTTTGGACTACGACCGGCGGCTGCGGTAGTCCGGATCTCTCCAACGCGCCAGAGATCTCGCAGGCGATGCGGTCCCTGTCGACGGGCCCTGTTGCGCAGATCGTGATTTGGACCCCCGTTGGGGTTTGCTTGATCTGGTACTCGGTGATCGCGGATTCTCTTGTGAGGATTGAGCGGAAAAGGTGGGGGTGGATGCTGACGCCTGGCTGGTAGTGGAAGGTGTCGTCGTTGCGGCCTTGGATATCGTGTATCCGCCGGTGGATCGAGCCGCACGCGCAGGGTTCGTCGTCGAGGGTGATTTCGTCGGTGATCTCGTAGCGGATCAGCGGCATCAGCGGGTTGAAGAGGTTGGTGAGGTAGATCCTGTGGGACCGCACGCCGACGGGAACGGGGTCGCCGCGCTCGTCGACGGGCTCGATGATTAGCAGGTCGTCGCTGAGATGCATGCCCGTGCCTTTGAAGCAGCCGATGGCGTTGACCCCGCCCTCGGAAGTGCCCCACATGTTCGCGACGGGCGCGTGCCACGTGGCTTCCGCCGCCTCCCGGATCTCGGGCAGCAGAGGCTCCGCCATCGTCACGATTCTGAGGGGCTCGATCGTGAGGCGCCCCGCGCGGGCCTCGCCGACGAGTCTGGCGAGCATCGAGGGGTAGGTCGCGAGGGTGTCGCCCGCCACCTCGTTCAGGCCGGTGACGATCCGGTCGAGCGGCGCGCCGATACGGAAACGGTGGGTCTCGACAGCGCCGGTCGCGAACGTCTCCGAGACGGCACTGGTGAAGTGCGTCGCGTTTTCGGCGGCGACGATCATCGCGACCGCTGGCCGGGAGGCGAGCGCCGGGTCGTTGAGCCGATCGAGCAGGGATCGGCGGAGGGCGGTCAGCTGCACGGTTGCCCATGCGTCCCAGCCCCATGCGAACACGCCGCGAACCCCCGATGAGCCGCCGGAGGCAACGGCGTGCAGTTCGTCGCGGAAGTATGCGTCGCCGTGGAGCGACGAGATGTGCGCATTCACGTCGGCCAGGCGGACAGCCGGGTCGGTGACGATCGCGTCGAAGTTGGCCATCAGGTCCCGCTTGCTCATCACGGGAAGCTCACGCAACGTCTCCTCGTCGAGCGTCTCGAGGTTCACACCTGCGAGCTGGATGCGGTGCCAGGACGAGCGCTCTACGGCGATCCTGACCAGCTCGCGAAGTCGCGCCGTGCGCTCCTCGCGTAGGCGCTCGGCGGACCAGCCGACGCGCTCGAAGTGCTCGGCGAGCTGCGGCAGAAGATGCTCGATGTGGCGTTGGCGTGTCTCCTCGTAGGCGCTGCTCACGTCGTCCTTCCGCTCGTCGGACAGGCGTCGCTCAGCTCAGCGGCTCCGATCGTTCGCGTGCTGGGTGTTCCCGAGAACATGATGGTTAATGGACATACTGTGGCACGCGGACACTTCAGGCTCTCATGAACTGTGCGTGCCCTAAGATGGCCGGATGGCAGCGCCCGACTACGACCTGGCGGCGGCCGGGCGCGCGATCGCCGAGCCGGCTCGTGCCGCGATGCTCCTGCGCATGATGGACGGCCAGGCCCACACCGCCCGGGACCTAGCGGCAGCCGCGCGGCTGCGCCCGTCGGCTGCCACGTCGCATCTTCGCCACCTGGTCGACGCGCGGCTCGTGGCAGTCACTGCTTCGGGCCGCCACAGGCTCCACACGCTAGCCTCCCCAGAGGTAGCGACGGCGATCGAGGCGCTGGCCGCTATCTCCCCGCTGCTGCCGGTCGAGTCGCTCGGCGCGGCGCACACCGGAAGTCAGCTTCAGGTGGCACGCGCTTGTTACAGCCATCTGGGCGGCGCGCTGTCGGTGGCGATCGCGGACCGTCTGGTCGCCGATCGGGCCCTCGACCCGCTCGTGCCAGGCGAGGTCGGCCACGTGCGCACCCTCGACCATCCGCTGCTCAGGGTCCTGGCCATCACCGAGCTGCCGTCCGGTTCGGGCCCATCCGTTCGCGCATGCCTTGACTGGACCGAGGGCGCCCCTCACCTGGCCGGCCGCCTCGGCTCCGCCCTGCTCTCCGCGCTGCTCAGCCACAAGTGGGTGCTACGCCGCCCCAAAGACCGTGCGCTGAACATCACCGAGCTCGGTAAGACCGGCCTCGACGACCTCGGCCTCACGCTCTACGCCCTCGGCAGCCGCGCGGCATAGCGATGATCGACCCGAGCTGCGCATCGGCGTAGCGCCGAGCGCGGGGCCATCCGTGGCCCCGCGACGCTCGGCTTCAACGGGCTCGACGCGTCAGACGAACGTGTTGACCTCGAGCTTTTCTTCGTTCGTCAGCTTGGTCAGCAGCCCCATCCCCGCCTGCACTTCGAGTGAGCCCAAATGCGCGTGCAGGATGTAGGGAGACATCCCTTCGAACATTTCGATGTGCTGTTTGCCTTCTTTCTGGATGAATTTTTCCGTTTCGGACTTGATCATCTTGTTGGTGATCACTTCGTGGATCACCGACCCCGTGACCGTTGTTTCGATCGGACCGCAGTCGAACTTCGCGACCGTTGCGCCTGGTTCGGGCCTCGGGCTCGATTCAGGCCACAGCACGACCCCGACCGAGTCGTTCACCGCTTCCGATGCGTTGGTGATCACGCCGAGTTCGCCTCGGAGGGTGGCCGGCTGGATTTCGCCGGCGGTGCTGCCGGATTGGCAGGTGTACTCCGCTTCGAGTTCTTTGTCCAAGAAGTATTCGAGCTCACGTTTCGCGGCCCCTTTTAGTTCGAGTTCACAGCCGGTAAAGAACGTTTCCACGTTGGTCACGGCGTTCGTGCCGGAGTATTTGCCCGTGCCGGACACACCCGTGCATTCGACCTTTGGGTGTTCGTTTTTTTCACCGAACGCTGTTTCGAGGACGACCGCTTCTTCGAGTTCCGACGCTTCCCTGATCGCTTCTTCGCATTCGCCCTTGGTTTTTTTTGCTTCTTCGTACTTTTTGGCGGATTTGGTTTCGTAGCTTTTCTGCTTGGTGCGATCTTTGGCGGCGTCTTCGCGGTACCCCGGAGCTTCTTCAGGGACGTACCCGTCTTCGCTTTTTTCCGCTTTGTGCTGTTTGTTTTCGTTTTCTTCGGCTTCTTCCCTGTATTCGACAGCGTCGCCTTCGTACGCTATGGCGCTTTTGCACTGCCTGTCGGTGGAGCCGAGCTTGACACGCGCAGTCGTCGTGAAGCCGGCTTTTTCCGCCCCAGGTATCCATTCGTACTTGGGTGTTTCTTTGCTGGTGGGGTGCTTGGTACAGCTGTCGTTGGAGTAGCCGCCACCTTTGAGCCCTGCCCCCGCTTTTTCGCAGCGCCCGAATTCTGGTCGTTCGGCCCATGCGCTCGACGCCAACACCGCGCTCACGGTAAAGGCCACGAACAAGCACAGCAACATCGTTCTGGCTCGCATCCGATCCTCCCTCTCGCTAGCTCGCCCGCAGTGGTGCGGGCACGGACGGCGCCAATCTGCCATACCGACGCCGTCGGTGTCAAGACGCTCGCACCGGACGAAAGCAGCCATGACGCCGTGCGGTGTCCGGTCGGCTGCATGAGGATGATCTGGTCCCCGAAACTGCAAGAGAGCGGAGCGGGTGCGAACCGTCGAGCCGGAGTCGAGGCTCGCGGGCGGCTTATTATCTATCGTCCGCTTCCTGAGACGCCAACGTGGTCGGGAGCGCGAGCCTGCTCAGTGAAGGGCGACCGAGCGCGCCCGTCCTGCGTCGATCCACTCGAGCGTCGAGCCGGACAGGCGTAGCGACGTCGGCACAATCCCCTGTCCGCCGTCCAGCACGCGCTGCCCGTACCGGTCGGCCAGGCGAACTTCGATCGTCGGACGCGGATGTTCGGGACCGCAGACCCCACCGAGGAAGTTCGTCGCGATCCACGCGACCGCTCCGCCTGGGCTCAGCACCAGCGAGCCCACTTCGGGGCAGACGCTGGCTTCGATCGGGGCGACGAGTTCCTGGTAGTAGTGCGCGCGGCCCGTGCGCAGGTTGACGACGCCAACATCGCTTTCGACGCTCTCGATGCTCTGCACGAAAGCGACGTACGGTCCCGCGAATCGCACCAGCGCGTACTGGTAGTGCTCGTTGTCCGACAGGTCGCGGGCGTGCCCATCGCTGTAGAGGCACGCGTAGTAGGCATCCGTGTGTTCATCTTCGAACAGCCGCGCGTACCTGCTGTGGGCGATCGTGATCGTGCCCGAGCCGGGGCGACAGGGCACAGGCGTCTGTGCGGATGCCTGTGCGGCGAGCGTCACCAACAACGCGAGAGCGCTCGACGCGATCAGCCCGGTCCTCTGCTGGCGTGTCCACGATCCGAGCATCGCGCAACAGAGTACTCGTGGGTCCTAGAGGGCTCGGCTACATGCGTTGACAGCTATAGCCACTGGATCGCCGCTTCACGCGCAAGCGCTGCGGGAGGTTCTGAAGACGCCATAGCGCCAGCTGATCGGTATAACTGCGTTATACTAGTGCCATGAAGACGGCGATCTCGCTGCCGGATCAGACGTTTCATCGGGTAGAGCGCGCCGCGCGCGGGTTGGGTGTCTCGCGCAGCGAGTTCTTCGTGCGTGCCGCAGAGCGCTGGCTCAATGCGCTGGAAGATGGCGAAACGACCGAGGCGATCGATCGCGTGATCGCTGGTCTGCCAGACGACCACGCGTTCACCGACGCGGCGGCCGCGGCACTGCGGGTCGATCGACGCTGATGCGTCGCGGTGAGCTTTGGTGGGCAGACCTGGGTCTGCCGCGAGGCTCGGCGCCTGCGCTGCGGCATCCGGCATTGGTGATCAGCGCCGACCAGTACAACCGCTCGCGCCTGGCGACGATCACGGTGGCGGTGTTGACGAGCAACGTCCACCTGGCTGCGCTGCCCGGAAATGTGCTCGTCTCCGCTGAGCTGACCGGATTGGATGACGACTCGGTTGTGAACGTCACACAACTGGCCACCATCGATCGGACGACTGCCGAGGAGCGTCTCGGCGCGCTGCCGGACTGGCTGATGTCTCAGGTCGACACGGGCCTTCAGCGAGCTCTGGCGTTGCGATAGGAAGACGCGGCCCCCGGATACGTGTGGCTGGGAGAAATGGCGCGGCAGCCGGCGGGATGCGCGGGCCGCATCCCGCCGGGAAGTCTTGCCTGGCCTCGGCTCAACCGCGAGGCTAACCCGCGAACCTGCGAACGCCGAGGGCCAGCCCCACGACGTCCATGCTGACTAAGCCTGGCGACCGATCAGCTCAATGGCAGCCGTGACGAGTTCGGCGTTGTCCGCGGCAACGCGACCGTCCGGGAGTAGGAGGACGTCCTCAAGGCCGATGCGCACATCGAATCTGGCTGCGGCACCCGCCGCAATAACCTCCCACGTACGCTGACCGTAGCCGTGCCACAGCTGCTGAACCCCGTCGGGGATTAGCTGGGCGATCGCACGGGCCTGCTCCAGGCCACCGTCGACCTCCACGAGCGCGCGGATGACTTGATGCGTGAAAGGGCTACGCGCCAACTCCGCGGCGTCCGCGGGTGTGGCGAGGCCTGCCTCGACGCCGATCCCCGCGTGCAGCGCGGCGCGGATGACTCCGGCCCAGCCGGACTCCGACAGGTTCACTGAGACGAAGTCGGGTCGCTCGCGCCAGGAACTCACTGCGGCGGCTCGCGCGAAGGGGTCGGGATCAATCGCCTCCGAGGTTGAGAGCCCGATCGGCAGGCCGGGGGCGCGAGCGCGGACCGCGGTGACCGCGGCGTCGCACACCGCTGCTTCAAGTGTCTGCGCACCATCAGCGTTGCGTGGATGTACATGCACAGCGAACGCGCCTGCGCTGCGAACGGCGATCGCGTCAGCGGCAAGCTCGGCGGGTGACTGTGGCACCGCGCGGTGCTCCGCGCGCGTGCGTCCCCCGTTCAAGCAAGCCTTCACAGCCATTCTTAGCCCCAATCACTAACCGGCCGTCGGGCAGCCTACACCCACGACGGATGAACGGTAGCCGCGGCACTGCGCCACGATGTCCTCTCTCCTAGGTCTCGAGCGGCACCTCATCGTCGGCCCACGTGGGGGACAGGTCTAGCTTGCCGGCGGCGGCGACCGCCACGCGAGCCATGACGTTGGCGTAGGTGGGGAACGAGAACGGGACGAGGGCGAGCTGCTGGACCTTCATCCCAGCGGCCATCGCGATCGCGGCGAGCTGGGCGAGCTCGACTGCGCGCTCTCCGACGATGTGGCAACCGAGGATGGTGTGGAGCTGTCGGTCGACGATCAGCTTGCAAAAGCCGGCGGAACGGCCATCGATTATCGGTCTTGGCAACGAGTCGAAGCGTTCGCTCGCCACGATCACGTCGCGTGTCGCTCGGGCTGAGGCCTCCGTGAGCCCGACGGACGCGTACTCGGGGTCGGTGAAGCTGCCGATAGGGCTGACCTCGGTGGAGAGTGTGGAGAGCTCCCGAGCACAGCGTTGGTCGCGGCGAGGTAAGCCTCGCGCGCGGCCTCGTGTACGACCATCAGGTTTCCCGTGATGTCGCCAGCGGCAAAGATGTGCGGGACAGTCGTCCGGCATTGGGAGTCCACTGCCACGTACCCGCGCGGGTTGGTGCGGACGCCGGCGGCTGCGAGGTTGAGGCTTGCGGTGTTCGCCACCCAGCCGACTGCGATAACGGCGACGGTAGCGTCGATAAGGTCCTGGGCACCTCCCTTCTCGTAGATCAAACGCACGCCCGTGGAGCAGGGCTCGAAGCGCTCGATGCTTCCGAAATCAACAAGGATTCGGATTCCGGCCGTCTCGAGGCCGCCGCTGATCGCTTCAGAAACGTCCTCGTCCTCACTCATCAAGATCCGTGGTGCGGCATCGAGCACGGCCACCTGCGATCCGAAGGCGTTGAAGATCGACGCGACCTGCACGCCGGTCGCGCCAGCGCCAATCACGAGCATCGAGGGCGGAGTCGAGGAGAGCTGCCAAGCATCGCTGTGCGTGCTGGTTAGCTCGAAGCCGGGGACGCCAAGTCGGCGTGATTCGCCGCCGGTGCAGAGGATGACCTTCTCCCCGCGCAGGCGCGGTGCGCGTTTGCTTTCGACCACGTGCGGGCCGATAAATCGCGCTGCTCCGGAGTCTTCGTAGATCGCCACATTGGACTCCTCGAGCTCTCGGCGCAGCACCGAGTGAGCGCCTACATCGGCGGTCACCTCGCTGACACGATCAAGTAGTCGGGTGTAGTCCAGCGTGGGTTCCCCGGCGCTGATGCCATAAAGGGGCAGCTGTCTAGCCTCCCGCATCAACCGAGCCGCATGAGCCAGTGTCCGGACTGGGACCGGCCCGTCATGTGCCGCCATCCCGCCGAGCGCATCACGCGTGACGAGTGCCGTGCGGGCTCCGAGTCGCGCCGCACGCAGCGCCGCGACCACGCCGGCCGGGCCCCCGCCGATGACTACGACATCGAGGCTGTCCTCGGTCGAGGAGGCCATCCGCTGCATTATGGGGCAGGGCCGGCGATTCAGCGGACCCGCGCGTGTTCAGATCAGGCCTGTGTGAGACTGAAATGATGCTCGTAATGACGGCGGTGCCAGGGCAACCGGGTCGCAGGCGCCGTGAGACGGGAGCATCGTGGACGCCCAGCGTCGACACATTTGGGCACCGGACGGCAAGCGAGGCCAGGGGAGCGAAGATTCCGTCGCAGGGAGCCCTTGCTTCGAGTCGCGGGTTTAGACTGGCGCCCGTGGCAGAGTGCGCGGCTCCACAGATGAGCGATTTCGACCGCAATGTCCGTTCGACACTGCAGATGCGGGAGTACGTCGCGATCGTCGATCGGATCGCGGCCGATGGTCCTAGCTCGATCCTCGATTGGGGGTGCGGATACGGGCAAATGACGAGCCTGTTGCGGTCACGCGGCCTGGATACAACCGCGTACGAGTATCGTCCGAATGAGGCTGACGGTGCCCTCCACCCTCTCGAGAAATACCCCGAGATCGAAGCTTACTTCGGCGATGATCCGGTGCTGCTGCCGTATGACGCCGGCTCGTTCAACGCCGTGCTCGCTTGTGGCGTCCTCGAGCACGTCGAGAACCCCGACGGGAGCCTTGACGAGCTGCACCGGGTCCTGGATGCCGACGGTCTGCTCTACGTCCACAAGCTACCGAACCGCGCGTCGTGGACGGAGTGGGTCGCCCGCCGCCTGCGCGGTCGCGTTTTCTACCACGGCATGGCGCCTTACGACCATCTCTACGGTCTTGACGAGTCGCGCCGCATGATCGAGCGTCATGGCTTTCGTGTCGAGGAGATTCGCTACACCAACGCCCTGCCGCTGATGGTGCCCTTCGCAATCAACGAGCACACGGCGGACAAGCTTTGGGCGGCCAACCAACGACTGAGCCGCGTGCCCGGCGTGCGGCTACTCGCCAACAACATCGAGCTTGTTGCTCGCGCAACAGGCTAAGCCGCAGCCGCCGATCGAGTTTGTCATCCTGGCGCCCGCTCCTGGAGGTCGTCGACGAACGAGCTGAGGGTTTCCGTCGCGGCCGAGAGCTCTTCGAGCTGTCGGTCCGACAGCTCCTTCAGGTCAACCCGCAAGGCGGTGAGGAACTGCGCCCGGAACTTCTGCTGTGCCGCGCTTCCCGCCTTGGTGAGGCTGATCATAACTACCCGTCCGTCCTCGGGCAGTCCTTCTCGCCGGATCCATCCTTTCGTCTCGAGGCGTTTGACGAGCAGCGTCATCGTGGGCTGCGCGATCCCCTCGAGCTCGGTGAGCTCGGTGATGTTTCGGGGTCTTTCGTTGAGGATGCTCAGGACCTCCATCTCGGTGCGGGAGATCTCCCTGCTGCGTACCTGCCTGACGAGCAGTCGCACGAGGACGGCGGCGCGCGAGAGCAGGTGCTCCGCGACGTAGTCGACCTGCTCCACCCGCTCTGCCCTTGAGGACCCGCTCGCCTTAATCATATTCTTAGACTATATAGTTTTCTGCTATAGATGTCGGGAAGACGCAGCGAACTCCTATATCCAGGAGGGAGCACATCATGTTTCGCAACATCCTCGTCGCGATCGATGGCTCACCAGACTCAGATCAGGCGCTCACGCAAGCGATCGACCTAGCCGAGTCACAGCACAGCCGCTTGACGCTCATGAGTGCCGTCGTGACGCCTCCGGCGAGCGCCTACCTCGGGGGAGGCGGTGCTGTGGCGGCGACGCTCGCGCGCGACGCCGAGTCCGAGACTGAGGCGATCCTGCGCACGGCCGCCCAGCGAGTCCCCGATCGGGTGTCGCTCGGCACCGTGCTGAGCAACGAGCCGGTGAGGCACGCGCTGATCCATCAGATCAAGGTCGGAGCTCACGATCTCGTGGTGATGGGCTCCCGCGGGCGCGGCGCGGTGCGCTCGGTGCTGCTGGGCAGCGTCAGCCACTACGTTCTGCACCACAGCCCCGTCCCGGTGCTGATCGTGCACGCCAATCCCGACCCCGAGCGAGGATTGCGGTCGTTTGACACGCTCTCGCAGGATCAACCGGCACAAGGTCGGGAGCCCGTTCATGCAAGCGCGTGAGGCAGAGCTTCACCTCGCCCCGGTTGCGCCTGCGGACGAGCGCGCAGTTGAAGCGGCCGTCGCAGAGACGACCCCACAGCTGAGGGATGTGCTCGCTCCGGCAGAGGAGACCGCGCGCGGCATGCTCGAGGCCGAGGACGCCTTCCAACTCGTGCGTCAGCGGTTCGAGCAGAGTGCGGACCCACGGGAGCAGGGAGAAGCTCGCGGCGCAGGCGCTCGAGCACGTCGAGCGCCAGCTGGAGCTCGCACGCGAGCGCCGCCGGCAACTGGATGGCCTCGAAGCGAAGCTTTGGGGCAGGCAAAACCGCCTCGAGGGGTTCCTCATACACACGCGAGGAAGTGCCTGGTGGCACGCGCATCGCGCACAGACCGGCTCCCGCCTCCACCCCTAGCTCCGTGCTTCAGCTGAGCATCGCGCGGAGGGATGGCGCGATGTCCTCGCCGAGCCGGCGAATGAAACCAGTCGGATCCTCGTCGGGGACGCCTATCAGAAGTGTTGTGAAGCCGAGCGACGTGATCGCTCGGGTAGAAGCGGTAGAGCTCGCTGTGCATGTCGGAGAATCCCGTTGCATCGATCTCGACGAGATTCCCGAGTGCCTCTCCACGGTAGGTGACTCCGGTCGACTCGTCGGTGAACGTTCCGCCTATGTGAACGCGTTTGACCCACTCTGGTATGTCCTTGGCCGTTGCGAGGTTGTAAGCCGTGCGGATGAGTGTCTCGCTGTAGGACATGGTGTCTCCTCAGATCGATTGGCTAGACGTCGGGCCGCCGCTGAGACGACCGGGTAGCGGCTGGGCGCGACGTCAGCGCCCGACCCAGCCGCTCCCCTTCGGTTGGCCGAGTATCGGCTCGCGGCGGGAACGCTGGGCGACGCCGGCGCGGTCTTTGTCGCTGAGACCGCGATCGCGGTCAGCAGCCCCGCGCCGGCGCCTAACGCGAGCGCGATCCCGGAGCGGGCGGCATCGCTGATGGCCCACTGGATTTCAGCCCAGTTGTTCACGTGCGCCCAGGCTCTGGCATCGTGACGCCGCGTAAGCTGCGCCACGACCGCCGTTACGCGATCCTCGCCTGCGGCGCGGTCGGAGCCTTCCTCCCGCAAAGACTCCGGCTCTCGATGCACGCTTTACTATCGGAGGCATCGTGAGCGACCCCCCCGATCTTGGCGCCGCGCTGGCGATCGGCCTCGGGGGAGGGCTGCGCGCGTTCGCGCCGGCGGCGGCGCTCGCGGTCCACGGCCGCGGTCCGCTCGCCGGGCGCGCGCGTTTCATCGCGTTCGGTGCCGCTGCCATTGAGCTGATCGCCGACAAGAACCCGCGCATGCCAAGCCGCTGGTCACCTCGCGGGATGTCCCCGCGCCTGGCCTTCTCGGCCACGGGCGGATACGTGCTCGGCGGTGGTCCCGGCGCCGCGATCGCCGCGGCCGCCGCCGTGGGCGCCGCGTTCGCCGGCTCACGACTACGAGTGAAGGTGCGCGGGCGCGGCTGGCAACTGGCGGCGGCGGCTGCCGAGGACGCGCTCAGCTACTCGCTGGCACTGACCGCCACGTCCTCGTTGCACTGCGGCGGTCACAAGAGCTCGAGCTGAGGTGACTAAGCTCCACCTTTCCGACCAGCGACGATGGGAGCGAGCAGGATGAAGGGCGAGATGGTCGACATCAGCACCCAGGACGGCGTGGCGGACGCCTACCTCTCGCTGTCCCCTGGGCAGGACGGGAGTCACCCGGGCGTGCTGCTCGTCATGGATGCCTTCGGCTTGCGCCCTCGGATCGAGGAAATGGTCGACCGCATCGCAGCGCGGGGCTTCGTAACACTCGCACCGAACGTGCTCTATCGCGCCGGCGCGGCGCCGGAGATGCCCGATCTGGAGGACCCCGCGCAGCGGGACCCGTTCTTCGCGCGGCTGAGGCCTGCGATGGCGGAACTGACGCCCGAGCGGATCCGCAGTGACGGGGCTGCCTACCTCGCCTACCTCGGCGAGCGCGCAAGCCCGCCGTTCGCCATCACCGGCTATTGCTTGGGTGGGCGCGTCGGCTGGCGGATCGCCGCCGCCTATCCGGAGCGCGTGGCAGCGCTCGCCGCCTTCCACGCTGGAGGGCTCGTGAGCGATGACGAGGACAGTCCGCACCTGAGCGCCGATGCGATCTCCGGCGAGCTCTACCTCGGTCACGCGGACAACGACCAGAGCATGACCCCCGACCACGTAGCGGCGCTTGAGCAAGCGCTCGAAGAGGCCGGGGTGCGGTACCGCTCAGAGCTCTACGCGGGGGCCGCTCACGGCTACACGATGAGCGATACAGCCGCCTACGACGAAGCGGCGGCCGAGCGGCATTTCACCGAGCTGTTCGCGCTACTCGATCGGACGATCGGCGTCTGACGGCGGTCCTTGGTGTCCATACCGAGCGGTCATGGGCTCGCGAAGACCCCCGTCCGCGCGAAGTCTCGCTGGCGTCCGGATCGAACGCGCGGGACGTAGCGACGCAGAGCCTCCGCGAGATCATGGTTCCAGGCCTCGCGATCAAGTCCGACCCGCTAGGACCAGAGGCGCCCAGCAGTCGCACGACCGCCGTTCACGGGCGCCTCGTGAGGCATGCGGGCGACATTCTGCGGACAACGACCAGAGCGCCATCCCGACCCTCTTCCACAGCAGGAGGCAGCTGGCGGCACCGCGATACGCTCGGATCTCGTCCAAGGCGGCAATGATGTCGCTGCTGGTCGAGACGCTCGCAAGCATGCAAAAGGCGGGCCGAGAGATCCCGCCCGGCTAGTCGGACGCTCTTTCCGAGTGCCAGCTCGTCCAACATTGTCGCCGATTAGAGGTCGGTGCCGAGAACCCTCGCCTTCGCTTGAGTCCATGGTGGTCTCCGCTAACTAAAGGTGCCATCAGGGCAAGCCGAAAAATCGCGTGTGTCGGCCCATCGTTGGAGGAAGGCGAAGCGGCTCGCCGGCCGTAGGGCCGCTGCGGCGTCAGCCGGCCGCGCCGTGGTAGCCGTAGCTCGGCAGCCGATCCTGGACCGAAATGGGAGCCTGTATGGCTATGAGCTGCTGTTTCGGGAACCGAACTGCGAGACCGCGGGAGTCCTCGACGACCGAGCGGCGACCTCGACCGTCATTCTCGATGGGCTCTTCGACGTCGGCCTGTTCGATCTCGTCGGCGACAACGTTGCCTATGTGAATGTCTCGCGCGATTTTCTGTTGAGCGTGCGCCCGCCACCGCTACCGGCCCGGCGCGTGGTGCTCGAGCTGCTCGAGGATCAAATCGTCGACGACGCGCTGCTCGGGGTGCTGGAGGATCTCGTTGCGGATGGCTTCACGATCGCGCTTGACGACTTCCGTCTCACCCCTGCCACAGAGCGGCTGATCAGGTATGCGAGCATCATCAAGGTCGACGTGCTCGAACACACTGAGCGGTCCCTTGAAGATCTCGTCACGCACCTGAGAGCCAACTACGCCGGCCGGACCCTGATCGCCGAGAAGGTCGAGACGCGTGCAGAGTCGGCACGCTGCCGAGTGCTCGGCTTCGATGCCTTCCAGGGCTACTTCTTCGCGCGGCCCTCACGCTTGCAGCACTCGCGCCTGCCGACGCAGGGTCTCGCTTCGCTGAGCACGATGGTCGAGCTCAGCGCGACCGAGGACTTCGACGAGCTCAACCGCATCATCACGCGCGACGCCGGGCTGAGCCTGCGCCTGCTGCGATACGCCAACTCGGCACACGTCTCCCTGCCCCGGCGTGTCGGCTCCGTCCAAGAAGGGCTCGCCTGGCTGGGCGCGGCGACCGTACGCCGCTTCGCCATGATGGTCGCTCTCGCAAGCGTTCACGACGTCCCCAACGAGCTGCTCATAACCGCGCTAGTACGGGCCCGCATGTGCCAGCTGCTTTCCGGCGCAGGAGACAGCGCAGCCGCGGACTCTTACTTCACAGTTGGTCTGTTCTCCGTCGCAGACGCGCTCGCCGATGTACCGATGCAGCTTGTGATCGAGCGGCTGCCATTCCGTTATGACATCGTCGACGCTCTGCTTTACGGCAGCGGCAAGCTCGGTGAACTTCTCGGCGGAGTCATCGCCTACCAGCGCGGCGACTTCGACTCCGCCAGCGAGCTGATCGCCCGTCACCCCGACGCCGAGCGGGTCTACCACGAGGCGATCTCCTGGGCTGACCACAGCATCTCCGAGCTTGCGTAGGACACCGAGGCACGTACTCAGAGCCAAGAGACGCTGTCACGGCTCGTTGCCGGCATTTGCGACAGCCTGCCCGATGCCGAGGCTGGCAATCGAAAGGGACGAAAGTCAGGTGTCCGTTCCGCGACATGCGAGACGCTCGCTTCGGCCATTGGCGAAGCAGCAGTCCGAGGCCGGTCGGCCCGCGCCGTCGCAAATCGTCCCAGGCGGTCGTCTGCTCTGGTCTGGGTTGGACGCTCGCTTAGCTTCGCAACGCGGGAGTCAACGGGCACGCGTGATACTGCCGGTCATGGCTGAGGAGTCCACGACCCCCGACCTGGTGGAGCTTGTGCGTAGGGCGTTTGAGGCTGCGAATCGTCGTGATCTCGACGCGGTGGCCAGGAGCTTCGCCGAAGATGCGACCCTCGACGGCAGGGGCGTAGGGACCACCGTCGAGGGACGGGCGGCCATTCGCAGCCTCCTTGAGGCCTGGTTTGGCACGTACGAAGAGTTGGAGTTCGCGCTTGAGGAAGTCCGCGACCTCGGCAAGGGGGTTCTTTTTGCCGTGGTCGTTCAGAACGCTCGTCCGGCTGGCAGCGCCGGTCACCTTCGAGCACGCGAGGGATGGGTCTTCGTCTGGGTACGAGGCTTGATCGCACGCCTTACGACCTACGAGGTCGAGGAGGCCCGTACTGCCGCCGAACGCCTAGCGCAGGAGCGGGCCGATGGCTGAGGAGTCCACGACCCCCGACCTGGTGGAGCTTTGGCGGCAGACGGCTGAGGCGCTCGGTCGCAGCGACTTTGATGCCGGGTTGAGCTGCTTCGCCCCCGATGCCGTCTGGGAGGTTCAGCCGCTGGCGAGGAGCTTCGAAGCCGTACCAGCGATCCGCAGCTTCGTTGAAGACTGGATCGGCAACTACGACGAATACCGCCAGGAGCTGGTGGAAGGCCAAGACCTCGGAAATGATGTTGTTTTCGCCCTGAACCGCCAGGATGCTCGCCTGGCTGGGACGACGAGCAGGGTGCAGGAGCTGTGGTCTTTCACCGTCACGTGGAGAGCGGGCATGATTGACCGGGTGATCGGTCGCAACGACATCCACGAGGCCCGTGCTGCAGCCGAACGCATCGCTCAGGAGCGGGGCTAGGCGATGTCCCAGGAGAACGTGGAGACACCGTCGGCTCTCGAACTTGGGCGACGAATGATCGCCGGTTGGAACAAGGGCGACCTTCAACTGTGCTTCTGTGCGTTCGACCCCTACATCGCCGTGCGTCCCGACCGCAATTGGCCTGAGAGCCTTTACACGGGTAAGGCCAGCGCCGAAGAGTTCTGGCGCAGCACACGCGAGGCGATGGGCGGGGTCGAAGTGTCCATCGAGGAGGAGAGGGATCTCGGCGACCGCGCCTACTTTCGAGTGCATCAGCCGGTCCACTCGCGGAGCGGAGTCCAAGGTGCGTACTCGTGGACATGTCTCGTTACCGCTCGCGGGGGGCGGCTCATCCTGCTCGAGTTCTTCATCGATGACGCCTCGGTGCGCGCAGAACTCGGGATCGCTGAGGAGTAGACGATGTCGCAGGAGAACGTGGAGTTCGTGCGTAGCGCTATCGAGGTGTTCAACCGCGATGGACCGGAGGCCGCGACAGCGTTCATGGATTCGGAGATCGAATGGCACGACATGCCTGAGCAGCCGGATGCGGGTGTGCACCATGGCCGCGAAGGTTTCCTAGCGGCCGTGGAGCAGTTCGCTGGAGGCTTTGAGGACTTCCGAGTCCTCGTCGATGAGATCTTCGCTCACGGTAACCAGGTCATTACCTACCACCGGACCTTTGGTCGAGGCAGGGGCAGCGGCGCGACGTTCGAGCGGCGAGGGGCATGCGTCTGGACCTTGCGAAATGGATCCATCGTTCGCGTGGAATGGTTCGGAACGCAGCGAGAAGCCCTGAAAGCCGTGGGGCTGGAGGAGTAACGGACAGGAGCAGGTGCCCGTGAGACGGCGACGTCGGCGAACGCCAGACGCGAGTGCTTCGTCATGGATGCGAGCGCGTCGGTGAGGACCGCCGCGACTGCTGAGATGGACGGAGGCTGTTGCATAAACCCCCGACGGGCTCACTGAGGCCTTTCTAATAGTGCTCCGTTAGGTTGGGGGTGGGTGTGGTTGGGGGTCGGGCGGCAGCTCTCTGTGGCAGGTGGGGCAGGTTCCGTGCCAGCAGGCCAGGAGTGCTTGTAGCTCCCGGAGGACCCGGAAGAGTGTCAGGCTGCCGCCCTGGCTGGAGGACGCCGGGTTCGCTCCAGGGTGAGGAACGCGTGCGCGATGGAAACGAGGGTGACGTGGTGGTGCCAGCCGCGGTAGGTGCGGCCCTCGAAGTGGTCGAGACCGAGCGCGTCCTTGAGCTCGCGGTAGTCGTGCTCGATCCGCCAGCGCAGCTTCGCTAGTTTCACCAGCTTCTTTAGCGGCGTGCCGGGCGGGAGGTTGGAGAGCCAGTACTTGGTCGGCTCGTCCTTGCCGCTGGGCCACTCGCACAAAAGCCAGCAGACCGGGATCTCCTCGCCGTTGCGGTTGGCGTTGTTGCGCAGCTGAATATTCGCCGGGCGGATTCGCAGTGCCAAGAACCTCGAGGTCATACTGCCGCGCGTGCCCTCCCGCCAGGTGACTGTATGAGCGGCCTGTTTGCCGGCAGCGAGGGCCAGCGCCTTCAGCGAAGACGGCTCCTGGCGGTAGCGTGCCTTGGACGGCCGACCGGTCCCTTTCCACGCCGGGCGCTCGGGCTGGACGCCTTCACCATAGGCAGAGGTGCCACCCTTGACGTCCAGCACGTAGGACAGCTCGCGCTCCTGGAGACCCACGCGGAACTCGGTGATATCACCGTACGCACCGTCGCCGAGGATCACCGGCGGCACAAGCCCCCACGAGCAAAGCTCGTCGATCATCTCGAGTGCCTGTCGCCATTTCTCGACGTGGTGCGCATCCTGCGGCAGCTTGGCTTTCTCACGCCGCTTGAGGTTTGACTCGCTGTCCTCGTCCCACTCCTCAGGTATGAACAGCCGCCAGTCAAGGGGACACGACGCCAGCTCTGACGCGGAGTTGATCGACACACCGAGCTGGCAGTTACCGACCTTTCCCAGCGCACCCGAATACTGGCGCGCGACCCCGACCGACATCTTCCCGAACTTCGGGAACCCAGTGTCATCAACGATCCACGCCTCGGGCTCGATCTCGGCGCTCATGCGTACCGCCAGCGTCCTGCGCACAGGCTGCCAATCCCACGGCGACTGGTTCACAAACTGCTGCAAACACTGCTCGTCCCCGTCATCGAGCCTGGCGGCCATCGGCTCGATCGACTTGCGCTTGCCATCCAGCATCAGCCCACGCAGATACACCTCACCCCAACCCCGCTGGTCCTTCCGACGCATCGAATCGAACATCTCCCCAGCGAACTCCTCCAGCCGCCCCCGCACACGCGCAAGCTCACCCAGCGAAAGACCAGCCACAGCCCGCATCTTGACCTCCCCAATCGACACCAGCATCGACAAGAGATTCGAGACCCCACCCCAAACACCTTTAACCTAACGGAGCACTACTAAGGGTGGGATCGAAAAAGCTGCAAGTCGTGGCTCGCCCGAAACGCGCCCTGCTCTGCCTCGGCGCTGCGAGCGCCCTCAGCGACCGTCACAGCGAGCGCGGCCCAAGTTTTCGCAGACGGCTTTGTGCAACAGCCACGACGAGCTGCGGTCGTCGGTTGGGCCGGCGGACGCGTTTTCGCAATCGCCTGTTGGGGCAAACCTGATCGGACACAGCGGGCCAGCAGCTCCGGGTCCCATTGCTAGCATCTCGCACGCGTGGGTGTGGCTGCGCCCGCTCTTCGCCGAAGGCGGGGATCTGTTATCGCTCTTGGCGACGGCGAGCTCGTGACCGCTGTGGCTGCTCGCAATCCGACATCTTGCGGGGGCATCCAATGAGGTATCCGCGACCGGCTCAGGCGTTGCGGTCTCGCGAGATTGCAACGCGGCGGAACAACTCGGTGATACCGAAGTGCGGCGCCAGACGCTCGACGGACCTGGGTGTGAGCTGGCTGAGTGCGAGTATCGGCCTGAGCGGAGCGCCCGTCTCGATGACTTCCGGCTGGTCGCGTCGGATTGCCTCTATGACTCTGTCTGTGACCTTTTTGGTTGTCGTCTCGCCCAGCAGGCGGTTGGATTTGACCCCCTCCTCGAGCATCCGCTGGTACATGCCATCGCCGGCGATGAAGCCGGGGCACACGACCGAGAAGCCGACAGGAGCGTCGAGGTACTCCGCGCGTAGTGATTGCGTGAGGCCGATGAGAGCGGCCTTCGTGGCGGCGTAGGGCTCCTGGTAGGCGGGGCCGAGCTTGCCCGCCGCCGAGGAGATGAAGACGACGTGGCCGTGTCCCCGCGAAAGCATTCCTCCTACCAGTCGGTGGGTGAGCAGCAGCGGCGCGGTGAGGTTGACATCGACTATCGAGGTCAGCTCCGCGCGGGTGTACGACGTGAATGCGCTTGTGATCTCCACCCCGGCGTTGTTCACAAGTAGGTCGATCGAGCCGAGCGCAGCTTCGCTGCGCTCGATCAGCGAATCGACCTGACCCAAGTCCGCTAGGTCTGCGGGCACCGCCTGCGCTTTGACGCCGAGCTCAGAGAGCTCGCCCGCGACGGCAGCGAGTGCGTCCTCGCGACGTCCCGAGACCACGACGTTCATGCCTTCGCGCGCCAACCGGCGCGCAATGTGCGTCCCCAGTCCTCCAGAGGCCCCGGTGACAAGGGCCGAGCGACCTTTTAGATCCTTCACGAGAGCTTCCCTCCACTTGGGTGCTCGAAGATCCTACGGAAGCACCAATCGCCGCGCCAGCCTGGGCGCGTGTTCGGACAGCCCGTTTCAGTGGAGGGTCTCGCGCTCGGAGCGAGCCATCCATACCCACGCGCCCGCCTCCACGCACGTCGGTGCGCGAGACGCCCGCTACTCGATGGCGAAGGAGGAGTCTCGCGAGCGCCGGGTCACGCCTGGCGGCTTGCTCTCGCATCCGGCCCTAAGCACGCGCGCGAATGCGCGCGGTCCAGCTCCCTTTCCGGCCGCCCGACGCACGGTCCGGGCCGCGCTCGACAGTGCCGTACGTCGGGAGCCGGGTTTGAGTCCGACGACTTTCCTCTCCTGAAAATGCGCCCGAGTGGACTCGAACCACCACGGGGAAATCTCCCCACCCTCAACCTTGTACGGCCGCGCCATATACGTCCGCCGGCGTCCAGATCGTCCGTTTCGTCCGGGTTTGCGGACACATCGGACGCTTCGGACGAACTGACATTTGTCAAGGATCTGTCGCGAGCTCATCTTGATACTTCTGCATCTAGATGCTAAAGTGCGGTGACGATGTCCAAGGTTCGCACCACGCTCACAATCGACGAGTCGGTCATGAGGGCTGTGAAGATGCGTGCGGCGCGTACGGGCCGCGGCGACAGCCAGGTGATCGAGGAGTCATTGCGTCGCGACCTGGGGCTCGATCTGCTGGAGCGCCTATGGGAACGAAGCGACCTCTCCGAGCGCGACGCTACCGAGCTTGCTCTCGAAGCACAACATCAGACGCGGCGTCGTCGGCGCTGAGAGGTGCGGGCAGTCCTCGACCCCAACGTGGTCATATCTGGCGTGCTCTCGCCGAGTGGCGCCCCGGCCGATGTCCTGCGATCGCTTGCGAGAGGCGAGTTCGAGCTCATCGCCTCCCAGGCGTTGCTGGACGAGCTTCAACGAGCGCTTGCCTATCCCAAGCTGCGGCGACATATCAACGAGTCAGACGCGGCTGACCTAGTGCGGTGGATAGCCGACAACGCTTGCGTCGCCGCCGACCCGGACACCGACCCGCCGGTGCACTCGCGTGATCCTGACGATGACTATCTGATCATCCTCGCGTCGGCGCACCGCGCCGCTCTGGTATCGGGTGACAAACACGTTCTTGCCCTTGAGGGGGAGATTCCTGTGTTCTCTCCACGTGCCTTCCTCGATCTGCTCGCCGGACCCTGACACCAGCGAGGGCCCTCGTGTGACGAGGCGAGGGTGCGGGAGAGCCCGCCGATCAAACGCGCCCGAGTGTGTGTGGTTCCACCACACACACTCGATGCAGGAGAGTGGACAAAGTGCAAACCGTAAAGTCCAGATTGAGGCTCTTGTGGAGCTTCTAGTCGAGCCAGCTGGCCGACAGGCCCGGCAGCGACTTCAGGCCGGCTGAGATCATCAGGCGCTAGGCCAGCGGCATCGTGCTCTCGACACCAGATTGGTGCTCGGCGGCACCAGAACCCTCTTGGGGAGTGGCGGCGAGTCGACGCCCGCTTCTCGTCCCCGAGCGAGCTTTTGCCGGTCGGCCGTCGAGACGCTTGCTCTCGACCGAAAGCAGCGCAAGCATCCGAGCGTAGACTGGTCGTTGTGCAGCCCCCGCCAACCCAGTATGTCGAGCGAGACGGGGTCTCGATTGCCTACCAAGTGATAGGCGATGGGCCCATCGACATGCTTGTCTCGCCCGGCTTTGTCTCGCATCTCGATTTGCAGTGGACGGATCCGCCCACCGCCAAGTTCCTAGCCCGGCTGGCTTCGTTCACGCGGCTGATCATGTACGACAAGCCTGGAACGGGCCTGTCCGATCCCATCTCACACCTTCCAACGCTGGAGGAGCGCGGTGCGGACATCGAGGCCGTACTGGACGCTGCGGACTCCAGGCAGGCGGTCCTGTTCGGCATCTCTGAGGGTGGTCCTACCTCGGTGGTCTTTTCTGCCACCCGGCCGGAGCGGATCATCTCACTGATCCTGTACGGGACATTCGCGGCCATGCCGCAGCGCGCACCGGACGCCTACTCGACGGCTGTGGCCGAGCGCACGGAAGCGCACCACGGCGAGCTCCAGGCGGCACTCGAGCATTGGGGCGACGGCGACGCGATGAAAGTGTTCGCGCCGAGCATGGGCGAAGGACAACAGCGGTTCTTTGCGATGTTCGCACGCGCCGCCGCGAGCCCAAGCATGGCCCGTGCACTGATTGAGACGGTCTTCCAGATCGATGTGCGCGACGTTCTGTCGTCGGTCCAAGTTCCAGCGCTCGTCCTGCATGTCAACGGAGACCGAGCGGTACCTGTGGAGGCCGCCGAGCTGATGGCCGAGGGGATTCCTGGAGCGCGCTTTGTCAGGTTTCCAGGCATAGATCACCTCTTCTGGATCGGAGACTTCGAGCCGGTCGCCGACGAGATGGAACGATTCGTCACGGGGTCCGTCCACCGGGCAGAACCGGACCGCGTGCTCGCCAGCGTGCTCTTCACAGACATAGTCGCCTCGACCGCGCGGGCCGCGGAGCTCGGAGACAGCGCGTGGCGCGAGGTGCTTGAGCGCCACGATGCGCTCGTGGATCGAGTCGTGGGCGAGGGCGGCGGTCGCGTGGTCAAGCACATAGGCGACGGAGCACTCTCGGCGTTCGACGGGCCGGCAAAGGCCATCCGCTGCGCAGAGGCGCTGCGCGAGGGCGCCAAAGAGCTGGACATCGAGGTGCGGGCGGGCGTGCACACCGGCGAGTGCGAGGTGATCGGGGATGACCTCGGCGGGCTTGCCATTCACATCGGCGCCCGCGTCGGCGCGCTGGCGGGACCGAGCGAGGTCGTCGTCTCCAACACAGTGAAGGAGCTCGTCGTCGGCTCGGGCATGCAGTTCGCCGACCGCGGCGAACACGAGCTCAAGGGCGTTCCGGGCTCTTGGCGCGTGTACGCACTGGTTGACGAGCGCGCGGCAAGCGCGCGGCTCGACGGGGCGGCCGGTTACATGCGCCGCTCCGACCGCGTTGCTGTCTCCCTCGCGCGCCGGATGCCGCGGACGATGCGCTTCGGCGCGCGACTAGCGAGCCGCGGGGCTCAGCCGGCCTAGGCACGGCGGCCTCCGCCGGCCGTCGGCTTCTGCATCCGTGACGAAGCGTTCGCCGCTACCGACCAGACTCAGTCCAGACGCTCGCTCAGCCGCGAGAGCACGCGCCGGTGTCGCGTGATCGCCGCCGGCGCGGGCGGCAAAATGGGCGGGTGCTATGTGAGCCGGTTCTGCACCGCGACAAGGACATGCGGCGATGAAACGCTCGAGAACGCGGGGAACCCCCGCTGAGCGGGGCTTCCCTCACCCAAGAGAGTGCCCTGTAATGCCTGGCCGATGGTATGATCGCCGCTCGTTCGGGTCTTCAGGTCGTCGGCTCTAGAGAGGGGCGCCTTCCGAAAGCTGCGCGTATCGCAATCCGAGTGAAACCGGTCTGTGGACTCGCGCCCCCGCAGGGACAGCCAACCCCAGGGCACAGCTACAACCCCCCGTATCGCGTCCCCGCAGGCCCGCCGGCAGCTCCGCCGGCAAGCCCACGCGGGCGAGAGCGCTCCCTTCGGCCGCAAGCGAGTGCCTCGCCAGCCGACTACGACGTACCCGCTCAGGACGAGATCGACAGTCTTCCGCGAGTGCCGGCTCGCTGTCGCATCCGGGGCGAAGCAGGTGGGCGAATGCGCTCGGTCCAGCTCCCTTCGGGCCACCCGAGAACGCTCCGAGCCGCGCTCAACCCCGCTGCCCGGTCGCGAGGGGAGGTTTGAGTTAGACGACTTCCTTCCCCGAAAAATGCACTTGGTAGGACAGCTCTCAAACCCATCATCGGGCCTTGACTGCGTGCTTGGTGCCCAGGCTCCCAAGCGATCGTCAACTCCGAATGGTGCGACCCTGGCGGGCGATCGTCTCCGAAATGGCGCGGTCAAGCGAGCCATCATCAAGGTTCTTACGACGGCTGATGGTCCGATGCGCGGTTCAGACATCCATCTGGCGGTCGAGCGCCTGCTCGGATGCACCGTGTCCAAGAACTCCGTGAGCTGGTCCCTCGCAGCCAACGTGCATGGGACACGACCTTGCTTCGAGCGCATCTCCTATGGCCGCTACCAGCGCGCTCCGCAGTCCTAAGTCTACGCTAGACGGCATCCGAGGTCAACGACGGTCGCCTGGACACAGACCGCCACCATCACGTATGAGCGGGCCAGGATCTCTCGCGCCGTTGCTCGCCAAAATGCCATTGTCGACTAGCGAAGCTGGCCGTCCCATTGATCTCCGTCCAGCCTCCCACGAGTCTCGGTGACCAACCGCCACCGACGAGCTGCTTCTCGCCCAACCAGCCAAGTACCAAGGCCCAACCCTTCTCTTGCAATATGCCGGCGAGCCAGGTCTCATCGACAAGCAGAGCACTGTGGCCCGACGTCTCGCGGTATTGCGCGACAACCTGCTGATCGTGAGTCTCCCATTCCTGCGTGTGAGGTCGCCACCGAAGCCGACCCTCGCCAAACAGCAGGTCGGAGGGTAGCCGTGCCGACACGCCGTCGCTCAGCGAGCAGTCCCAGACATTGCCCTCCCAGAGATACCCAACGCTCGCGGGATAGGCATCGATCTCCGGAATCTCGAAATCGTCATCACCACGCGGTTCCACGCGCTGCCACTGGGTCGGATACTCAGAGGCCGCCGCTGCCCACGGCATCTCTGCTAGATACGCAGCGTCAGTGATTTCGCCACCCTCCGGCATCCGCCGATTCATCAGTGAGCGCGTCGAAAGCAGGACCGCCAACGGCTTCAAGTCGGACTTGGCGACAAGCCAGCCGTAGATGTGGCTCCACAAGTCCCGCCTCTGAACCGTGTACTTGTCAACCTCCTCGGGGACATTCTCATCCCAGTTGTAGTAGGCCTGGAGAACCACCCACCATCGGCCGTCGTCATCCTGCCGCCGTACGAGGTTTGCTAGATCAAGGAACGTGTCATCTTGGGTCGCCCAGTCCGAGGGCACATCTTCCCCCCAAACGAACTCCGGGCCGTCAGGGCACCACCATGCACTACGTTGAGTGCCGTCAAAAGACGGTCCGATTCGCTCATAGTCGTCATCATCCCGGCGCATCGCCGGTGGCGGCAGTGTTGGATCAATGTCGCGACCGAAAAACTGCCATGGTCCCTGATATGTTTGGGGCTCGCGCCACTCGACGGCCATGTGGTAGTTGTCGCTGACCCTGGCAAGGAGCTCCCTCAATGCGATCCATTGATACTTCTTGCCGAATCGCTCGGGCTTATGCCCTTCGCGACCGTAGCGACCCCTGCTTATGTTGCGATCAAAGTCGCCGAAAAGCTCGGGTGTCCAGCCGAGCGACATTACCCGCTCGAATATCCAGCACTGCGCCTCCGTGACTGGATAGGATTCCTCGTCGCGCTTCTCGACTGTCGGCGCTGGATCACTGAGGGAATAGTTCGTAAAGCGGCGGAGCTTCGATTCCACGACGTATCGTCCAAAATCCCCCATATGAAACAAGGACATGGCGATTGAACTATACGCGCGCCCTCGGAGTCCCTCGGCTGTTTTGTCGTCGTAGTTGTCGAGATCGTACGCCTTCCGCAGTGCCTCCTCGCTCAAAGCTGCTCCGGGTGGCGTTGATCCGTAGGGGGGAAGCGCGCTGCGATACTCGTCCTCGGATATCGCTCCTGCCCGGAAACACCACTCGTACGCTCCTCGCATCGCATCGCGAGCAATGAGGTTCGGTATTGCGGTATCTGCGAGCACAACGTCTTTGAGTCGCGACGCAATGCGCCCACCCTCAGTGGCATCGTCGGCAAGGAGGAGCGCGCCATGCGTTATGACGGCTAGACGTTCGAGGACGTAGGCGTCATCGACCTCCGCGAAGCGATCGAGAAGGACGCGAAGCACACTCAGGCGCGACGCGAGCAAATAGGTTAGAGCCTTCGTTGTGTAGTCACGCAACCTGCGGTTGGGAGACGTCAGCGTCCATATCAGCGGGATACAGCAGAGCTCAAGAACTTCGTCGGAGTACGAGGGATAAGGCCCCTTCGTCGCCCAGCGGATCAGCCGATCGAGTGCGGTTCGGTCTCCGAACGTCGAGTAGACGGCTCGCGACCATCCGGCATCGCGCTCGGGCAGCGTTTTGCTCATGAGCCACCGATGCAGCACATTGGCATTGAGCGGATGGTCTGGCTGCGGCGCGACCATGATGATGTTCTCGAGAACCATCTCGTCCAGCCGTTCACTGGACCCAGCTGCTGTGTTCATGAGGTCTCGCGTGTCGTCGGTGATCGTCTCGGGCGAGCGGAGTGGGATGCTCGCTACAAGCGCTTCCATCCAGTTGTGGCGCTCAGGCCACGGCAGTCTCCAGTTGGTTGCCCGCAACAGCTCCACACCGAAGCGCTCGGGCACTTGGATCGACAGCGCCTCGATCCAGCCAGTCGGAGCCCGGCGCAAAGCGCGCCTAAGAGGCGCCCCACTCCGCAGCGCAGTCCGAAGTGCAGCGGTATCCGCGATCGGGCGCAGCAGTGCGTCAACCACAACATGATCGGTGAGGCGCTGATAGGAGAAGCGAACGACCGCGATGTAGTCCTGAGCCGTGCGGTCCCAGGACAGGTCGTGTATCAGGACTCCCTCGCTGATGAGTGCCGCGAATAGCGTGTCCTCGTAGCGTGGACGGTTAGGAGCATGCCGATCAACGATCTCCTGCGCGGTATTTCGAGGGAGGCGCTCCGACCCAGACGCAGCGAGAGCATCAGCGAACTCCCGGACGGCAGTCCGTATCGCGTCGCCGTGTGGGTCCAAGCCAAGTGCTGTCGCGATCCGACGCCCCTTGCGATCCAGAAAGCGGAAGAAGACCTCTGTCAAGCGAACGTGGCCGGGAGGAGGAGCAGATAGCCCCTCGTCCCGCAACCCTTCGCAGTACAACTTCAGAAATAGAGGATTAGTGAACTCTGGGGTCAGGAGCGGCGCGCGCGGCTGTTCGAGCTGAAACCCAGCAAAGAATCTCTCAAGAGCCTCGACCTCACGGTCGGCGAACCCTGGGTGCTCGACGGTCGCGACCCGCTGTCGGAAGCTCCCGTCATCGGGCAGCACGAGCCGCGCGTACGATGACCGTACCGATACGCCGAGGACGATCCACGGCTCATTGCTGATCTCGGCGAGCAGACCTGGCAACTCGGCCTGCCATCCCATCGGCTCGGCTGCCTCGTTGAGCGCGTCGATGAGGACTGTGAAGGGCGCGCTTGATGCCTCGCCCGCCGCACGCAGTGCTTGCACGAACTCCGTCGCGCCTACCTCGCCCAGCCCGAGCTGTCGCGCAACGTCAGACCACGCATGACGACCAGACATCCGATTACCTAGTAGGACAACCGCTGGCTGGCCTCGCTCGATGATCCGCGTGCCGGCGTCGCAAAACAGATGCGTCTTACCTTGGCCGGCTACGCCCGTCATGACGAGAGCCCGGCGGGCTGCCGCCACAGAGGCAGGGGTCTCTAGGAAGGACGCAAAATCATGCAGAGCGGAACGCAGTCGCGAAAGAGCGTTGATGAGCGACTGCCGGGTTTCATCGCGCTTCCGATCCTCCCCCGCTGTGGGTGAGGGCCAGGCCGCGTCCACAGCCTCGATTAGCTCCGATGTAGCGGCGAGTATGTCGTCACGGAGAAAGGGGGCGGTAGCAGCAAAGCGTGACCTGACAGCGGTGCGCCACCGCTCAAGCGCGGATGGAAGACGCCGCACTGCCGTGGTCACTCCCAGCCCGTTGTAGCGGCTCGCGCGCAGATCGCGGCCGATGCGAACCACCTTCGCACGACGGTTCCGATAGTGCTGCCAATACTCAGGTGTGCGCGCAAGGCCCTCTAGCGAGAACGCAACTGGCAACGCTACGTTCAGTTCGGGGCTATAGCGTTCGCCAGCAGCCTCCGTGGTAACTCGCAATCGCTCTCGACACCATTCCGGCGAGAAGACGTGCTGATCCCAAAAGAACCAAGCCTTTCCGGCATTAGCCGGTGTATTCAGTCTCTCCAAGAGATCACCCTCAGACGAAAGCTCGATCGTCACGTCCTTAGCGCCCTCGATCGTCTCCGCCCAGCGTTGCTTGCGGTCCTCGAACTTCTGGCGCGCCGACTTACGCTCTTTGCCGATCCGGCCATCAGGCAGGTCAAAAGGGATGCAGAACGTCAGCCGCCGACATCGTGGACGCTTTTCGCACACGGTCTTCAATGAGGCCGCCATCTCCTTCAGGAGATCGTCGATCGTAAAGCTGTACTTGGCTTGCCAGCCCCATTCGACACCGTTCCGATGGCGGATGTACCACTCAACTCCGGCGTCGGGGTCGCCAGTCTTGATGAGTTCGGCGTTGGCGGGCGTTGGGTCACGAAGTTGGTAGCACAGCTCCTCGAACGAACGCTGCTGAGAGCCGTCCCAAATACGGATCGTCCGAAAGCTGGTCGGGTGTGTCACAGTAATAGTCTACTCCGACTAGTAGTCAGCGGAAAGCGGCTACCGGGTGCTTGCAAGTCAAGGAAGCTCTTGCGTTTGGGCCGCATCGACAGCCTTCGCCTCTTGGAAGAAGGCAGCCAGAGGGTCGTCTTCGGCGAGCGACGGTAGTGCGAGTGGGCGAATCGCCTCAGCGGCCTGGCCGCAGGTCTGGATCAGCATGAGCCGCATTGATGACATTCCCTCTGCGTCATTGTCCGAGAGATTGGCCTTCGGTTTCCAGCGAGCAAGCGGATCGCCCTTCCTCCAGGTTTTCATTAGATCGTTCCAGACCGCAACATTCATAAAGGCGGTTGCAACGTCGCGCCACTGGTTGTCAGTGAGAGTGGTGCTGAGATGGCTTCGCTCTTGAAGCCAGGCGTGATCCGGCAATAGGAGGTCGCGCAGCCATCCTTTGATTTGGTACGAGCTTTGCATGTGGCCGATGATCGTAAACAGCTCCGTGAGCACAAGGCGCGCCGACTGGGTGCTGGCACGTTGATCGGCAGTTTCGGCTGAGCGCAGCTCCCGTCGTTCGCGACGCCTGTCATTTGCGCGCTGGAGCCAGTACGTAGCGACGCTCCCTCCGGCGACGCCGGCCAATGTGGAGATGGTGGCGCTCATCCCATTCGATTTTTGCGCGGATCAGCCGGTCTGGCCGCTCACCGTCGCCATCCCGAGCTTGTTCGTCCGTGCCGGGAAGTTCTCGGCGAAGTTCTGGATCTGTCCGAGAACGCTCACCGACTCTCCGACGACATGCGCCGGCTTCGTGTCCATTCGACGGAGGTCACGCGCGAAGCTCGCGACATTGGAGGGAAGCTCCGGGCCGCCGAGCTGTCGGTAGACGGCGATCATCGCCTCTAGCTCGATGAGGGCGCCCGTCACCCGGGTCCAGGTGCCGATCCCGTTGGCCGCCGCCGGAGGCGGGTTGGCGATGTCCAGGCGGGCAAAGTCGCCTGCTCGGCTGACGAGCTTGATGATCTCGGCAAGCATCATGAGCTGGGCTCTGGTGGCGTCGTCTGGCGGGGAGATTATGGTGCCCATGACAGTCCTTTCTACGTCGATTAGCGGGCAACCATCCATCATCCTCTGGGGTGCGGACGGAAAGGTTGCGCACGTCCCGCAAGCACCATTGAGGGGCGGACAGCAGGCTAATGCCGGTAGGATGCGCCGGTGTCCACGACTTTGGCCCTGAGCACCACAGACTGGGCGACGATTGGCACCGCCGCGTTTGCGGCTTTCGCAGCTATCGCGTCTTGGGCGTCGGTATTGCAGACCAGGCGGGAGCGGCTTGCGGCCCAAAGCCCAGACCTCCTGATCGAGGTCAGCGTGCATTTGCCGGAAGAGAAGGTGTTCGTCCAGATCCACAACAACGGCGGGACCGCGAGGAGCGTCCGCTTCTGCGCCATCGAGGGGACGTTGATGGCGTACGGCATACCGCAACCAACGGGCATTCTTGAGCGCGGTGAAAGCCGGACCATTGAAACCGCGCTGCCCGCCACCCAGGATCGTGAGGCCAAAGCCTGGATCAGCGGCGTGGACGCGGCGGCGCGCACGATCTACGTAGCGTCATCAAAAGGGAAGACGAAGCGCTACAGGCTCAACAAGTTGTCCAAAGACTTCACCGATGCGGGAGCATCTACTGCGGCCAGTGCGGCAGCCGACTGATCGTCTGCCACGCCAAAGGACGCGGCGGCACCTACCCCTACTTCATCTGCATCGGCCGCCAGCGCGACAAGACCAGTTGCACGCAGCGGGCCATCCGCATTGAGGAGGCCGAGGAGGCCATCGCCGCGCACTACGCGACCGTGCAGCTACCCGAGGAGGAGGTCACGCGCCTTCGGGACTTCCTCAGCGGGGAGCTATCCAAGCTCCGCACCGACGCCACCCGCGAACGCACCACGCAGGAGCGCCGGTTGCGCAAACTCGAAGGCGAGCGTAAGAAGCTGCTCGATGCACACTACGCCGACGCGATCCCGCTCGACCTGCTCAAGAGCGAGCAGACCCGGATTGCGGCCGAAGTCGCCGCCATCGAAGGCCGTCTCGTGGCCGTCGAGGGCGACTTCAAGGCAGCCGAAACCAACATGCACCGCGCTCTCGCCCGAGTGGGCGACTGCGAGGCGGCCTACCGCGAAGCATCGGGCACGATGCGACGGCACTTCAACCTCGCGTTCTTCAAGCGGCTGCTGATCGACGACGACTGCTCGGTCACGGGCGAGCTGGCCGAGCCGTTCGACGTGCTGCTGGGCGAGGATCTGCGGCGAGCGATCATCGCCCAGGAAAGCGAGGAACTGACGGAGGCCATCGAAGAAGCCCAGCGGCAGCGTGCCATCGAAGGCGACGACAACGAGCAACGCCCACGGGAACCAGAACAGCTCCTCGTGGGCGCCACCGAACCCCCGACATCTTCATTTCGTGGAGGTTTTAGTCCGAACATTTTGGTGCGCCCGAGTGGACTCGAACCACCACGGGCCGTGAAGCCCACAAGGCCCTCAACCTTGCGCGTCTACCAATTCCGCCACGGGCGCAGGGTGGCGAGTATAGCCCCGGAGTTCCGAGCGAGACCATCCCCGGCCCGTGCACCAGCATCCCGCGCGTTGGCATCCCTTGCGTCCGTCCAGCGCCAGCGCTACAGTGCGAACACATGTTCGTTGCAGCCGGCAGCCCACCCCGACAGGGAGACACGAAGACATGGATCTGACCAAGCGCCAGCAGGAGATCTTCGACTTCATCCGCAAGTACTCGGCCAAGTACGGCTACCCGCCGACGGTGCGCGACATCGGCAAAGCGGTCGGGCTGGCGTCCTCCTCGACTGTCCATGCGCATCTCGCCAACCTCGAGAAGATCGGGCTGCTGCGCCGCGACCCGTCCAAGCCGCGCGCGATCGAGCTGCTCGACAAGGCGGTGGGAAGCGCCGTCGAGAGCGTCCGCGGGATCGTGCGCACCGAAGGTCTCCCGCTGCTGGGCTCCGTTGCTGCGGGGCAGCCGGTGCTGGCGGAGGAGAACATCGAAGACTACGTGTCGGTCCCCGAGATCGCCGGCGGCGGCGACGGCGGCTACCTGCTGCGGATCCGCGGCGACTCGATGAAGGACGCGGGCATTCTCGAAGGCGACTACGTGGTCGTGCACCCTCAGGACACGGCGCAGCGACGGCGAGGTGGTCGTGGCGCTGCTCGGCGAGGAGGCGACCGTCAAGCGCTTCTTCGCGAACCCGACCACATCCGCCTTCAACCGGAGAACGAGACGATGGAGCCGATCCGCAGCAAGGAGGTCAAAGTGCTCGGGCGCGTGGTGGGGCTGCTCCGGCGAGTCTGAGACGGCCACCGCGCCGCTGGCGAGGGCCAGCGCTCGCTTGCGCATTTGGGGCCCCTTCGTCCCAAGCCTTCACGGGAAGTCGCCGAGGCGCTAGGTTGACGGAGGAGATCATGCAGCCGCGGAGGCGTTTGTCGCCTTCGAGGAAAGTCCGGACATCGAAGGGCAGGGTGGTCGAGGTATCGACCCGGGGAAACCCGCGGGAAAGTGCCACAGAAACAAACCGCCTACGTCCGCCGTCCCACGTGAACGGCGGGCCGGCAAGGGTGAAATGGTGCGGTAAGAGCGCACCAGCGTCGCGGTGACGCGGCGGCTGGGCAAACCCCACTCGATGCAAGGCCAAACAGGACCGTTTGCAGGTTGCCCGCCGAGGTCCAGGTAGGCCGCTCAGATGGATGGCTGCGCAACGACAGAATCCGGCTTATCGATCTCCTATCGGAAAGCCCCGCTCCGGCGGGGCTTTCCTATGAGCGAATGGACCTGAGGCCTACCGAAGCGCCTCCTGTGAGCTGGTCGCGCAGCAGGTCCATCAACAGGTTGTCGTGCCACGCGCCGTCGGCACCGCGCTCATAGGCTCGCATCACGCCCACCGGTCTGAACCCAACCGCTGTGTACGCACTTATCGCGAGGGCGTTGTGGCAGGCGGGGTCGATCGTGAGCCGGTGATGTCCGCGCACTTCGAACAACCACCGTGCGGCGAGCCACAGCGCGCTACGTCCGAAGCGCTTGCGCTGGAATGCGGGCGCGAGAAAGATGTCCACACCGGCGTGGCGGTAGTTGGGATCTGCGCGCTCCTCGAAGCCGACCCATCCCGCCAGCGCACCGTCGATCTCGATTGCGAATGCGGCGCCGTCGTTACGCAGATCCGCGCGTGCGTGCTCGGGCTGCTCGAACGACACCCACCACTCGCGCACGCCCGGCTGCGCGATGACGCTCACGAGCTGGTCGATATCCCCGTCTTTCAGAGGTCGCAGTGTCAATCCGCCGGCGCGCAGGGTGGGAAGCACGATTTGCAGTCTCCCAAGCCGCGGCTGCCGTTCGACGCTCGGGTAGTCTCACCCGTGGATGAGGTCAAATCGCTCGATCCCGCAGGCGACGGTCATCCCGATCCTGATCTACCCCGACGTGCGCGAGGCCGTCGACTGGCTCGGCGAGGCGTTCGGCTTCGCCGAGCGGGTGCGCATCGGCGAGGACCACCGCTCGCAGCTCAGCTTCGCCGATGGCGCTGTGATCATCGGCGACGTGAGGGGCGACCGCCGGCCGCCGCGGGCGGGGGAGGCCACCCACTCGGTGATGGTGAGGGTCGAGGACGCACACGCCCACTGCGAGCGCGCCCGTGCCCGAGGCGCCCGCATCCTGATGGAGCCCAGAGACTTCGAGTACGGCGAGCGCCAGTACGAAGCCGAGGATCCGGGCGGCCACAGGTGGACGTTCTCGCAGACGCTCGCCGATGTCGCGCCCGAGGAGTGGGGAGGAACCTCGATCGCACCCGCGTGAGGAGCGAGTGCGCGCGTCACGAGAGCTCGAGGTGCGGGTACTCCTCTGCCAGCAGGCTGCGGTAGCGCTCGAAGATCGGCTTGGTGATCGGGATCAGCTCGAGCGCCGCCCTGTATGTCGCCGCCGGTCTTGATGCGCCGGCGCGCGATCGCGTAGGCCACATTCTCGCGGCCCTGGAAATAACGGTTGGCCGTCTCCGAGGACATCGTCATCCGCACCTTCGGCGACCAGTCGACCTCGTCGGTCCACTCCCACGCCAGGTTGGCCTGCTCGCCGGCGCGGCCAGCGCGGACGTTCATCACCAGATCGAGATCGTCGAACTCGAACCGCTGGGGCACGTCCGCGTCACGCAGCCTCGGGCCCATCTCGGGATCGTCGCTCATCATCTGAAAGACCCGGTTCATCACCTCGCGGAATTCGTTCGAGGATGCAAACGGACTCGCCTTGGGTCTTGCCATGTAAGCCGTCTCTACCCGTCCAGTCGGCTCGCTAGACGACGCCCACGAGCGCTAGGCGTGGAGCTGTTCGCGCGCGCTCTCGACAAGCGTGCCGCTGGCTTTGAGCTCGCCGAGCGCGACCTGCATCGCGTCGAGCTCGCAGTCGATCTTGTCCGGCCAGGACTTCGGCGGGTGGTCGTCGAGCGTCTTCAAGCCGTTGCCGGTGATGATCGCCACGACCGTCTCATCCGCTGCAAAGCGTCCGACCGCTGCCAGCTTCTCCAGCACCGCGACAGTCGTCCCGCCCGCCGGCTCCGTCAGCAGGCCCTCGGTAGCGGCCAGCAGGTCGATCCCCGCAAAGATCTGCGGGTCGCTGGCGAAGCCGCCCGTGCCGCCACGTTTGCGGACCGCGTCGATCACGAGGTAGCCGTCGCCCGGCGCGCCGATCGCCAGCGAGTGCGCTGCCGTCTCCGGCGTCACCGGATGGATCTCCGCCTCCTCCGCGAGGATCGCGGTGGCGATCGGGTTGCACCCGCTCGGCTGGGCGATGTGGATGCGCGTCGCATCCGTCTCCGACAGCCCGAGCTGCTGCAGCTCGACCAGGCCCTTGTGCAGGCGCGAGGACAGCGTGCCACCGGCTGCGGCCGTGACGATGTGATCGGGCGCGCGCCAGTCCAGCTGCTCGACGATCTCGAACGCCGCCGTCTTCGCCCCCTCCGCGTAGAACGGGCGCAGCGTGATGTTCGCGAAGTCCATGCCCGTGCTCAGCGCGAGTTCGCGGCAGCGTCGGTTTGCTTCGTCGTAGTTGCCCTCGACCTGGCAGACCTTGGCGCCGAGTGCCATGCACGCGCGCGCCTTCGTGTTCTCAAGGCGGTTCGGGTAGAACACGTACGCGTCCACCCCCGCCTTCGCCGCCAAAGACGCGACGGCGGTGCCGACATTTCCGGTCGACACGCAGCCGATCTCCTTGCCGCCGAGCTCGAGCAGCCTGGCGACCGACATCGAGACCACGCGGTCCTTGTAGGAGAAGCTCGGCCGATTGCTGGAGTCGTCCTTGAGGTAGAGGTTGGCGATCCCCAGCTCCGCACCAAGCCTGTCCGCGCGGATCAGCGGCGTGTAGCCGGCGTGGCGCCCCACGCGCGCCTGCGCGGAAGCGTCGACGATCGGCAGCAGCTCCTCGAAGTGCCAAATGTTGTGGGGACGCTCGGCGGTGGGGACGTCGCGGAAGTAGCGCGCGGCGAGCTCGTAGTCGTAGACCACGTCCAAGCCCTTGCTGCAGTCAGGGCACGCAAACACCGGCTGCGTGAGCGGATAGCTGTGCCCACAGCGGTGACAGGCGAGGCCGGTCGCGCACGAACGCGTCCGCTGCCCGGGGGCCGGCGGGTCTCGATCCGGGCTCGCTTCAGTGCGCGTGCTCATGCGATCACCTCCAACGATACGCTGGGCCACGGCGTCTGTGCGGCGTGCTCGTCGTGCCCACAAGCGATCCACAGCTCCTCGGCCAGGTGCGGCGCGAACGGGCCGAGCACCTGGGCGAGCACGCTGAGCGCCTCGATCAGCGCCTCGCTGTTGGCTTGGCTCAGCTCACCCTGGCGCGCGACCACGCGCTTGTCGAAGTCCTTGATCCGCTCGAACAGGCGCATTGCGTTGCGCACGGCGCTGTGCATCTCGAGCGTCTCGAGGTCCTGGGTGATCCGACGCACCCCGTTCTCGCACCACTCCGAAAGTTTCAGCCGAAGGTGCTCGGTGTCGTCTCTCGCGTTCCCGCCATCGGCCTCCGTGTCAGCATCGCTCGCCGCCTTGCCGTCGCCCTGGGCGTCGACCACGACCCCGTCGAGCTGCGACCGGGCGTCGAGCTCCGCGTGGCGCGCAATCCTCGCCTGCGAGTACTCCCACACCTGGGTCAGAAAGCGGTGGCAGTGCAGCACTGCCGAGTCGCTCCAGTTCAGCGCCTTCTGAGGCCGCGCCGCGTACAGCACCGCGAGCCGCACGGTGTCCGCGCCGTAGCGCTCCACGAGCTCGTCCGGGTCCACGACGTTCCCCAGGTGCTTGCTCATCTTGCGTCCGCCGCTGACGACCATCTCGTGAAACAGGCAGCCGGCGAACGGCTCGCCGTCGTTCAGGAACGCGAGCGGGCCGATGTCGCGCAGCGCCTTTGTCACGATCCGCTGATCGAACACGAAGTTGCCGCTGTCCGAGCCCGCGACCAGGCGCTCGGAGGGAAGCCAACGGCGCAGGTCCGTGAGCGCCAGGATCTCCTCGAGCGAGCGCTCACGTGCCTGCGGCGGCACGCACGCGGGGATCCACAGCCACAGCGCGTCGAAGTGGCAATCGAGCGTGTCCGTCTCGCGTCTGGCCGGTCCGCCACACCCCGGGCAGGTTGTGTTGACGAACTCCTCGAGCTCGGCCAGCGGGTTGCCGGTGCCCGTCGGTCGGATGTCGAGCGGCAACAGCACCGGCAGATCCTCGAGCGGCACGGGCACCGTCCCGCAGCGCTCGCAGTAGACGATCGGGATCGGCGTGCCCCACGAGCGCTGGCGCGAGATCGTGAAGTCGAACGCCCGATAGCGAACCGCCACACGCGCCTCCAGTGCTGCCGCGGCGTCCGAGGCGATCGCTGCATCCGCGGCGGCACCAGCACGCTCATCGTCGGAGAAGCTCCATGCCCAGGCGCTCAGCGATCACCTCGTCGGTGCGGTCGCGCGCGGGAACGCCGAGAACGGCCGTGACCCCGAAGCGCGAGTCCACCAGCGGTGAGACCAGCACCGGCAGCTCGCGACCGCCGGCGCCGATCAGCACGCGTCCGCTGTCGATCAGCGGGATCGTCTCCGCCTCGCGGGCGGTGCGCTCCCAACCGCCGGAGCGCAGCTGCTCGAGCCGCTCGTACACCTCCGGATCCGACGTCCACTGCTCGACATCGGGGTGGCGCGCGGACATCAGCACGAAGCGCGCCTGCGCGATCGCGTCCGCGTGCGGCGTGAACACGGTCAGCTGCGCGCTCCCGGGTCCGGTCAGGTCGAGCTCGACCCCGTCCACGCGCCCCAGAACGATCTCCTGGGAGGCGAGTGCCACCTCGTCCCAGATCCCGCCCCCAGCGAGCTCTGCCATACGTCGGTCGTTCTCCTCGAGGTACGCGCTGATGCGTAGGTACCACTGGGGGAGCTGGATCAGCCTGACCGGCCCGTGACAGCGCCAGCAGGTGCCCCCGGGCTCGACCTGGATCGAGGCCAGCGTCGTCTGGCAGTTCTCGCACCAGTCGACGTTGCCCGTGCCGTGGTAGATCAGCCCGGCGTCCAGCAGCGTCAGGAACAGCCACTGCGACCAGCGGTACATGATCGCGTCCGAGCTCATGAACGCGCGCTCCCAGTCGAAGGAGAACCCCAGCCGCTGAAGCTGTCCGGTCATGTGCTCGGCGCAGCGGTTCACCCAGTCGCTCGGAGACTCTCCGCCGGAGATCGCGCCGAGCTCAGCGGGCAGGCCGAAGGCGTCGAAGCCGAACGAGAACAGGACCGCGTCGCCGCGGGCGCGGCGGAAGCGCGCGTACGCATCGCCTATCGAGTAACTGCGCACGTGCCCGATGTGGATGTTGCCGGACGTGAACGGAGCGGAGGGCTTGACGTAGATCGGCGTCTGGTCCTCGCGCGGGACCGGCGTCGCGAACGCGCCGCGATCACTCCAAGCCGCCCGGCGACGCGCCTCCACCGCATGGGGCTGATAGCGAGTTTTCGCGCCGTCGTTCATACCAATCGAGCATATCCAAGGGCATTAGCCGCAGTGGCACCGTTGCTATGCTCCGACTCACTTGCCCGCGCTTGCCGACAAGCCTCCTCAGGCGCCTCTTCCGGCCTGCTTCCGCGCCGCCGGGCGCGGATCGCTTGAGCTTGTGCCAGGCAATGAGATGTCCGCCGAGACTGCGAGGATCCTGCGATGGAGATAGAGATTGGGCGTGGCAAGAAGGGCCGCCGGGCTTACGGCTTCGACGACATCGCGATCGTGCCCTCGCGGCGCACGCGTGACCCTGATGACGTCGATATCTCCTGGAAGCTGGGGCCATACCAGTTCGAGCTGCCGATGCTGGCCTCGGCGATGGACGGAGTGGTCTCCCCCGAGACCGCCGCGATCGTCGGTCGGCTGGGCGGCCTGGCGGTGCTGAACCTAGAGGGGATCTTCACGCGCTACGAGGACGCCGACGAGCAGCTCGAGCGGATCGCAGCGCTTCCGCGCGAGGAGGCCACGCGCGAGATGCAGGAGATCTACAGCGAGCCCGTCAAGCCCGAGCTGATCGCCCAGCGCATCCGCGAGATCAAGGAGCAGAAGGTCGTGGTCGCGGCCTCGCTGACCCCTCAACGCGTCCTGCGCTACCACGAGATCGCGATGGACGCCGGACTGGACGTGCTGGTGATCCAGGGCACCGTCGTCTCCGGCGAGCACGTCTCCACTGTGACCGAGCCGCTCAACCTCAAGGAGTTCATCCCCACGCTGGAAGTGCCCGTGGTCGTGGGCGGCTGCGCCTCATATCACACGGGCCTGCACCTGATGCGCACCGGCGCCGCCGGCGTGCTCGTGGGCGTAGGACCCGGAGCGGCATGCACGACGCGCGGCGTGCTCGGCATCGGCGTGCCGCAGGCCACCGCCATCGCCGACGTCGCGCACGCGCGCTCCACGCACATGCTCGAGACCGGCGAGTACTGCCAGGTGATCGCCGACGGGGGCATGCGCAACGGCGGCGACGTGTCCAAGGCGATTGCGCTGGGCGCCGACGCGGTCATGATCGGCTCGCCGCTGGCGCGGGCGTACGAAGCGCCGGGTCGCGGCTTTCACTGGGGCATGGCCACCTTCCATCCCAGCCTGCCGCGCGGCGCGCGCGTCGCCACCGCGCAGAACGGCACCCTCGAAGAGATCCTCGTGGGGCCAGCACACGAGAACGACGGCACCTTCAACCTGTTCGGCGGCCTGCGCACCTCGATGGCCACCTGCGGCCACAAGGACCTCGCGGAGTTCAACCGCGCCGAGGTGGTCGTCGCGCCGGCGCTGCAGACCGAGGGCAAGGCCCTCCAGCGCGATCAGGGCGTGGGCATGGGCGCGACCAACGGGAAGGTAGCCGCTCTCGTAGATGACTGACTTCGCCTCCACGGCCGTCGAGCCGGAGGTCGAGCAGCAGCGGACACCCACGTCCGCAGCCGTGGATAGCGATGGCTATCAGCCATCGGCGGCGCAAGGCGCCGCCGACACCGCGGCGGGACCACACGCGACGGCGCGGGCGTCCGGCCCGCCCGCCACCGCCGCACAGGAGATCGTCGTGCTCGACTACGGCGGGCAGTACTCGCAGCTGATCGCGCGCAGGGTGCGCGACTGCGGCGTGTTCAGCGAGCTGCTGCCTCATCACGTGCCGCTCGAGCAGGTCGCCGCGCGCAAGCCCCGCGGCATCATCCTGTCGGGTGGCCCCGCCTCCGTGTACGCGGACGGCGCCCCGCCGCTCGAGCCGGGCCTGCTGGAGCTGGGCGTCCCGGTGATGGGCATCTGTTACGGCATGCAGCTGCTCGTGCACGCGCTGGGCGGGCGCGTGGAGCAGGCGGAGGTGGGGGAGTTCGGCCGCTCCGAGCTGCGCGTGTCCGAGCCGGGCGTGCTGCTGCGCGGCATGCCGCGCGAGCAGACCTGCTGGATGTCTCACCGCGACACCGTGTTCGAGCCGCCGCCCGGCTTCCTCGCGCTGGCCTCCTCCAGCGCGTCGCCGGTCGCCGCCGTGGAGGATGCCAGCCGGCGCATCTACGGCATCCAGTTCCACCCCGAGGTTGTGCACACCCCATACGGCGAGGAGATCCTCACGCGCTTCTTGGAGGAGATCTGCGACTGCGAGCGCAACTGGTCGGCCGCTTCGATCGTCGAGGACCAGGTGCGGCGCATCCGCGAGCAGGTGGGCGAGGGCAACGTGATCTGCGGCCTGTCAGGCGGCGTGGACTCCTCGGTGGCGGCGCTGCTCGTGCACCGCGCCGTCGGCGATCAGCTGACGTGCGTGTTCGTGGACCACGGCCTGATGCGCAAGGACGAGGGCGATCAGGTGGTGAGGACCTTCCGCGACACCTTCAAGGTGCCGCTCGTCGCCGTGGACGCCGAGGAGCGCTTCCTGGCGCGCCTGAAGGGCGTCAGCGACCCGGAGGCCAAGCGCAAGGCGATCGGCGCCGAGTTCATCAAGGTGTTCGAGGAGGAGGCGCAGAAGCTCGCGCACGGCGGCGGCGGGACCGGCGTCACCCGGCCCGCGCGCTTTCTCGTGCAGGGCACCCTCTACTCGGACGTGATCGAGTCCGGCGGCGGGACCGGCGCTGCCACGATCAAGTCCCACCACAACGTCGGCGGCCTGCCCGAGGACCTGCAGTTCGAGCTGGTGGAGCCGCTGCGCGCGCTGTTCAAGGACGAGGTCCGCGCGGTCGGCGAGCAGCTGAATCTGCCCGAGCGGCTGGTCTGGCGCCAGCCCTTCCCCGGGCCTGGCCTCGCAATCAGGATCGTGGGCGGCGAGGCGACCAAAGAGCGCCTGGACGTGCTGCGCGAGGCCGACCACATCCTCCAGGAGGAGATCCGCAGGGCCGGGCTGTACCGCGAGCTGTGGCAGTCCTTCTGCGTGTTGCCGGACGTGCGCACCGTCGGTGTGCAGGGCGACGAGCGCACCTACGGCTACGTGGTGGTCGTGCGTGCCGTCACCAGCGACGACGCCATGACCGCCGACTGGGCCAGGCTGCCCTACGACCTGCTCGAGACAATCGCCTCGCGCATGATCAACGAGCTGCGCGAGGTCAACCGCGTCGTGCTGGACATCACCTCCAAGCCGCCGGGGACTATCGAGTGGGAGTAGGCGGCTGAGCCTGGCCCTTGCCGAGCACCAGAGGATGCACGTACACGCGGTACTCGTCGATGAGATTGTGCTCGATCAGAGCCTGCACGAGTACCCCGCTGCCGAGGGCGACGATCGTCCCGTCTCCCCGGCTCTTCAGCTCGCTCACGGACGTCCGCGCGTCTCCTGCGAGCACGTGGGAGCCGGCCCAGTCAAGAGTCGTCAACGTGTTCGTGACGACGTGCTTAGGCGCGGCGTTGAGGCGCGCCGCAATCGGGTTGTCGTCCGGCTCGTTTGGCCAGTGCGCCGCCATCTTCGCTAAAAGCCTCGACCGCACAATGACGCTCTGACGCCGGTCTGTCGAGAGGGGTACGCCCCCGGCACGCTCGTGGAGCGTCGTCGGCTGTACCTGCGAGCGCGCCTCTGGCGAGTACCCCAGCAGCGAGGCGCAAATCCTCGCAGACGGTCCCGCGCCGGCCTCGACCGCTGCTTCTCGAAGTTCGCCATGAGGTCTCCCGCCATGCCGTGCAGGAGCGAGCCTGCCGGGCACTGATTAGGGCACCCTAATTAGGGTTGCCTAAGTTGTGGTATGGTGCCGCCGGTCATTGCCGAGTCAGCCGGTCGGATTTCCCCGCCGAGGAGGTTTACAGGTGTCGCAGATGAAGCAGGTCGTGAAGGTCCAGGCGCTCGCCCGAGCGGTCTTTTCGTGCCCTTGCGCTTTGGCGACAAGCCTTCTGGTGGGGCTCGCCGCTCTCGGGCTTGCCGGCGCGCCGGGTGCCGCTGTTGCCTCCTCCTCAACAGGCTCTCCGCATCTCGGGACTACGACGAGCGCTCACGCTGCTCGCGCTAGAGCGAAGAAGCATCGCTCGAAGCCGAAGCCCAACGCGTTTATCGAGCGGTTCGAGAAGGTCAAGACGGTCGCCTCGACGACCCCCGCCAGTGGCGACGTGAACCCGTATGCGCTGCTCGTCGTGCCGGCTTCTACGGGGAAGCTGGTGAAGGGCGAGTTGCTGGTTGACAACTTCAACGACAAGGAAAACGACCAGGGCACCGGCTCGACGATCGTGGAGGTCAGCCCGCAGGGCAAGGTGTCGCTGTTCGCGCAGATCCCAAGGACTCTCTCGGGCTGTCCGGGAGGAGTTGGGCTTACGACCGCAATGACCGTCCTTGGCGACGGAGATGTGATCGTCGGCAGCACCCCCAGCACTGACGGCACCACCAAGACGGCCGGCGCCGGCTGCCTGATCGTGCTGAGCCCCGAAGGCACGGTTGCCGGGACTATCTCAGGTCCGAACATCGATGGGCCTTGGGACATGACGACCGCCGAGAGCGGCGGCGCGGCGACGCTGCTCGTGGACAACGTGATGTTCGGCGTGGGCGCGCCCGGCCAGGGCAAGGTGCAGAAGGGCACGGTCCTGCGGATCGGCCTCGCCGTGCCCAGTTCGGGGATGCCGACGGTGACATCTGAAACGGTGATCGCCAGCGGCCTGAGCGAGGAAGCAAGCTCCGGCGCGTTTGTGATCGGCCCGACCGGGCTCGTGCTCGCGCCCAGCGGCACGCTGTATATCGCTGACCGGGTGAACAACCGCATCGATGCGATCCCCGACGCGGCCACCAGAACCGAAAGCGCGGGCGCGGGCAGTGTCCTGACCTCGGGGGACATGCTCAAGGGGCCGCTCGGGATGACTACCGCCCCGAACGGCGACCTGCTGGTGGTGAACGCCGAAAACGGCAAGCTCGTTGAAATCTCGACCGCAGGTAAGCAGCTGGCGAGCAGGTGGCTCGACCAGGACCAGGCGCAATCGCCTCCCGGCAGCGGCGACTTGTTCGGCGTGACGAGTGCCCCGAATGGCGAGGGCATCTACTTCGTCCGCGACGACAACAACACCCTGGACCTCCTGTACTGAAAGGGGAAGGAGCTATGCGACGGGTCAGCAGGCGCAAGTTCCTCGCTGGTGGCGGTGCGCTCGGGGGCGCGCTGCTGACCGGCGGCGTGCCGGGTCTCGCACGCTCGGGCTCACTGCTAGAACCTGATCAGGCCACGGCAGCAACGGGAACCGCATCGCGCGGAGCGATCGAGCCGTTCTACGGCCCCCACCAGGGCGGGGTGACGACGCCGGTGCAGGACCAGACCTATCTTGCCTCGTTCGATCTGTTGGCCGCGCGACGCTCAGAGGTCGCCGAGTTGCTGCGTCACTGGACCGAGGTCAGCGCGCGCCTATGCGCGGGCGAGACAGCGGCGCCGCTCGGGAGCCCACACAGGGTCGTCACGGACACGGGTGAGGCGATCGGCCTTGGTCCCGGACGGTTGACGATGACGTTCGGGTTCTCGCCGTCCTTGTTCAGCAAGGAAGGCGAGGACCGCTACGGCCTCGCCTCCAAGCGTCCCGCGGCGCTGGTGGAGCTGCCGAGGTTCCAGGGCGATGAGATCAACGCGGAAATCAGCGGTGGGGACATCACTGTGCAGGCGTGCTCGGAAGACCCCCAGGTCGCCTTCCACGCGATCCGGCAACTCGCCCGCGATGCCGACGGCGTGGCCAAGCTGCGCTGGGCGCAGACCGGCTACCAGACGGCCTCGATGACCAGCGGCACGCCACGCAACCTGCTGGGCTTCAAGGACGGCACTGCCAACCCAGACGTAGCCGACGCTCGCCTGATGGACCGCTTCATCTGGGTTGGCAGCGAGGGGCCGGGCTGGATGCGCGGCGGCACCTACATGGTGTTTCGGCGTGTGCGCACCACGATCGAGCGGTGGGACACCCTCACGACGGTCCAGCAGGAAAACATCATCGGCCGACACAAGCTCAGCGGCGCACCGCTCGGAGAGCGCAGCGAGTTCGACCCGCTCGACCTCCACGCCAAGACCAAGGAAGGCGAACCCGTCATCCCCGAAGACGCACACGTGCGCCTGGCCGCCCCGCACAACAACGGCGGGGTGCGGATTCTGCGCCGCGTCTACAACTCCAACGACGGGCTCGATCAGTTCACCGAGCGCTGGCCACCCTGGCGCCAGGGCCTTGAGTACGACATCGGGCTGCTGTTCTGCGCCTACCAGCGCGACCCCAGAAGCGGCTTTATCCGCATCTTCAAGAGCCTCGCGATCAACGACGCGCTCAACCAGTTCTCCACGCACACCGCGAGCGTGATCGTCGCCGTTCCGCCGGGCGCCCCCAGGCCCGGCTCATGGGTCGGCCAACAACTGCTCACCTGACCCTGAAGCTCGCTTGAGAACCAACGCACCAGACCAGAGGGAGCATCGACGATAGACATGCAACACCAGCCAGGCACGTATCAACCTCTGGGCAAGTGCGCCACGACGCGGCAGCGCGGCGGCTGGACGGCGAGCTGGCGGCGATCGACCGCGGTGCTGGCGACGCTCGCGTTGGCGGCGCTGTTGGCGGCCTGTGGCTCATCCTCGAAACCGGCGTTGACGAGCGCGCAGGTCAAGAAGCAGACCTGCAAGCAGGTGGAAGCTGTGCTCAGCGACGGCCCCGAACCCGAAGCGGACCCGGTCGGTTACGCGCAGGCGCAGGTCCTGCCGTTGCGGGAGATCCACACGACGGACGCGAAGCTCGCGGGCGCGATCGGCACGCTTGCCTCCGCCTACAAGGCGTTCTCTGAGAGCAACGGCGCGAGCGCTCCCAAGGCAGCGGTGAACAGCGCGACCAAGAAGATCAAGACCCTCTGCCCGGGAATCGAACTGTGAACTACAAGGAGATGCCCACGATGAAAACCAAAACACGCAGCATCGCCTTTGCTATCACGGTGCTCGCGGCAGTTGCGTGCGTGCTCGCTGGCTGCGGAAGCTCCCCGCCCGGGTCTTCTGGCCAGTCGATCACGCTGTATAACGGGCAGCACGAGCAGACGACCGACTCGCTCGTCGAAGGCTTTGAAAAGCAGACCGGGATCAAGGTCAACGTCCGCGACGACGACGAGGACACCCTCGCGGATGAGATCGTCACCGAGGGCTCGCGCTCGCCCGCGGACGTGATCTACACCGAGAACTCGCCGGCCCTGGAGTACCTACAGAGCAAGGGGCTGCTCGCCCCGGTCGAACCCGCCACGCTCGCACACACCCCGAGCAAGTGGAACTCGCCGCAGGGCGACTGGCTCGGCGTCTCCGCAAGGGTCAGCGTCCTCATCTACAACCCCAGCCTAATCAAGGGAAGCGAACTGCCCTCCCATGTCACGGAACTGGCCGCCCCGAAGTACAAGGGCAAGCTCGCGTTCGCTGCCGGCGAGACCGACTTCCAGCCGATCGTGACCTCCTACGCCCGCACCTACGGGGAACCCGCTGCGCTGAACTGGCTCGAAGCGATCAAGGAAAACGCCGGCAGTCACATCTACCCGGACAACGAGACGATCGCCGATGAGGTCAACCGCGGCGCCGTCGCCTTCGGCGTTGTCAACCAGTATTACTGGTACCGGATGAGGGCCGAGCTGGGCGCGGAAAACGTGCACTCGAAGATCACCTACTTCGCCCCCCGCGACCCTGGCTACGTGCTCGACATCTCAAGCACCGGCATCCTGAAGTCCTCCAAGCACAAGGCGGACGCGCAGAAGTTCCTGGCGTTCCTCGTCTCAAAGCAGGGCCAGGAGATCATCGCGCACTCGATCAGCTTCGAGTACCCAATCGACGACGGCGTTGCCACAGCCGCCCCCGAGACCCCGTTCGACGAGCTACAGCCGAACCCGATCACGATCCCTGAACTCGGCGACGGCTCAACGGCGATCGCGCTGCTGCGCAAGGCCGGACTCCTGTGAGACTGCCGGACGGTTGAGCATGGCAAATCCGGCCACCATCGTAGGGGCGAGCGATCGGCGGCCCGCAGCCGTGTGGTACCCGCGCGCCGGGAGTCTGCACCGTGGCGGCTGCTGGCGCTCAGCCTCGCTGTCGCGATCGTGTTGATCCTGCCACTGGCTTTCCTGCTCGTGCAGGCGAGCGACGCCGGGGCCAGCACGATCGTGAACCTGGTCTTCCGCTCGCTCACCGCGACGCTGCTTTGGAACACGGTGCGACTGACCATCGTCGTGACGCTCCTTTGCGCGCTGATCGGCACCGCGGCGGCCTGGCTGATCGAACGCACCGACCTGCCAGGTCGGCGGGTCTGGGCTGTGCAGGTGGTTGTGCCGCTCGCGATCCCCGACTTCGTGGTGAGCTTCGGATGGGCGTCGCTATCGACGTGGGTTCAGGGGTTCAGAGGCGCGGTGCTGGTGATGACCCTCGCGGTCTACCCGCTGGTGTATCTGCCCGTCGCGGCGAGCTTCCGCAACTCCGACCCCGGCCAGGAGGAGGTCGCGCGTAGCCTCGGCACGGGACGCCTCGCTACCTTCTGGCGGGTCACGACCGGACAGGCGCGTGGCGCGATTCTCGGCGGCTGCCTGCTCGTCGCGCTCGTGATCCTCGCCGAGTACGGCGCGTTTGAGATCCTCGGCTACCAGACGTTCACGACCGAGATCTTCACCGAGTTCGGCGTCTCCTTCAACGTACCCACCGCCTCGGCCCTCTCGCTCGTGCTCGTGCTGCTCAGCCTCATCGTCCTTTGCGGCGAGGGGCTTGCGCGCGGCCGTGGCCGCGTCAGCCGCTCCGGCCCGCTCGCCCAGCGGATGAGCGAACCGCAGCGGCTCGGAGCCTGGACGCCAGCCGTGCTCCTCGGCCTGGCGCTGCTCGTCGGCTTGGCGCTCGGTGTGCCCGTCGGCGCCGCCGTCTACTGGATACTGGAGTCTGGGCGGGGCTATCTCACTGGCGTCTCGCTGATCGACGCGGCCTGGCACACCGCCCTCTACAGCGGCTGGCCGCCGCGCTCTCGACAGTGATGGCGCTGCCAGTGGCGCTGCTCGCGATCCGCCACCGCAAACGCGCCTACCAGTTGCTGGAGCGCAGCACCTACCTCGTGCTCGCGATGCCGGGCCTCGTGATCGCACTCGCGTTCTCCTACTTCGTCGAGCGCTATGCCAACGGGTTCCTCTACCAGACAGCGCCGCTTTTGATCCTCGCCTACGCGATCCTGTTCTTCCCACTCGCGCTCGTCTGCGTCCGTGCCTCGCTCGCGCAGGCCCCACCTGAGCTGGAAGACGTCGCCAGCTCCCTCGGCCAGCACCGTCTGGCTGTGCTCGCGCGCGTCACGCTGCCGCTCATCGGCCCAGGGCTCGCGGCGGCGTTCTGCCTCGTGTTCCTCTCCGCCGTGACCGAGCTTACCGCCACGCTGATCCTGATCCCGACCGGCGTGCAAACGCTCTCCACGGCAAACGCTCTCCACGCAGTTCTGGGCCTATGAGCAGAACCTTGCCTACGGCCAAGCCGCCCCATTCGCGCTCGCGATCATCGTCATCGCCGCCATACCCAGCTACGTGCTCGGGCGCTTCTTCGACAGACTCCCGTCCAGAGCCGTGCTGACGCAATGAGCGAGCTACAGATCACCGACCTCCACAAGGGCTACGGCACACATCCGGTCCTCAAGGGCCTCACGCTCACCGTGCCGGCTGGGTCGCTCACCGCGATCCTCGGACCATCCGGCAGCGGCAAGACGACGCTGCTACGCCTGCTTGCCGGTTTTCAGCGACCCGACCGTGGAACCATCGCGATCGCGGGACGAACCATCGATGGCGATGGCGAGCACGTGCCCGCCGAGCGGCGCCGCATCGGCTACGTGCCCCAGGAGGGCGGCCCTGTTCCCCCACCTGACGGTGCAGGCGAACGTTGCCTTCGGGCTCCCTCGCGCACAACGACGCAGCGGCGCCCACGACCTCGTGGAGATGGTCGGCCTGGCCGGGCTGGAGCGCCGCTACCCCCACCAGCTCTCAGGCGGCCAGCAGCAGCGCGTGGCGCTTGCCCGCGCACTGGCCATCAAACCCGAGATCGTGCTGCTCGATGAGCCCTTCGCCTCGCTGGACGCGCACCTGCGCACAAGCGTCAGAGACGACGTGAACACGATCCTCCACGAAGCTCACACCACGACGGTGCTCGTCACTCACGACCAGGACGAGGCGCTGTCGATCGCCGATGAGGTCGCGGTTCTGCGCGACGGGGAGATCGCGCAGTGCGCCCCACCACACGACCTCTACGCACGGCCGATCGACCAGGACATCGCACGCTTCATCGGCGAGGCCAACCTGATTGACGGCGTCATGGAGGACGGGTTTGTGCGAACGTCGCTCGGCAAGCTGCCCGCCACATGGCCCGGCAACGGCGATCCGCCGTCCACAGCACACCCGGTCAGCGTGCTCATCCGCCCCGAGCAAATCGACCTGCGCCCCTCGGACGATGCGCTCGCCCGCCACAGCGAGGCTCCCCCAACAGGTAGGGTCGTCAAAGCCGGTTACCACGGGCACGACATCCTCCTGCACTTCCAGATCAACGACACCAACGGCGAGTGGCCCCTGGTCGTACGGACCCTCGGCGACACGCAACTGCCAACGGGCGCACAGGTCACGCTCACCGTGCGAAACACCGTCCTGGTAATGCCAAGCTGAGCGTTCCTGGTTACATGGGCGAAACTGCTCTGTGCGCAAACCATTTAGTGATGGCGGCGCCAGCGGTTGGGATGGCTGACGAAAGGCCGATATCAGTCGTGGCATTCGACGGCCACGTCGAGTGCTGCGCAAACCTCTCGCATGCGGTCGTCGCTGAGTCGTCCGAGGCGCTCCACGAGCACCGCGACGGACACGCTCTCGACAGAGTCAACGTTGATCGAGGATCGGCGGGGGACTGGATCGTCGTCGGGCTCCAGAACGACCTCGCTGGCCAAGCCGCGAATGGTCGTCGTGCACGGCGCTACGAGCGCTCGCCTCAATCGCGGGATAGCCGCATCGCGGGAGAGCACAACGACAGGCCGCCGCCCGATTTCCGGCAGCTCACACCACCACAGCTCTCCCCTCGCGGGAAGAGGGCCACGGCTCAAGATGCCGCGGCCGCCTCTCGGAACGACGCCAGATCGCCCCACGCATCGGGCTCCTCGAGCGGGCGCTCGTCGTAGGCCGCGTATGCAGCATCGATCTCGGCTGCACGATGGCGGTCTAGGAGCGCCGCGAGCGCCTGGTCGAGGACCGCGGCATCGGTCAACGGCGCGAGCGCCTGACGGGCGCTGTTCAAGAGCTGCTCGTCAACGGTCGTGCTTACCCTTGTCCTTGCCATGCCAGCATTATGCCACACGTATGCCATGATTGCCGGTTGCGGACAGTCGTCTATGGGCAACGCGCCGCTGAGGACTTAGCGCGCGACCGGTACTGGCTTGCGTGCAACCCGTCGCTGGTTGGCGCTGGGGGCTCCTCGCGTTGTTCCTCTATGATGTTTCGCCTGCCGCGCCCGGGCGTGGCTTTTTTTTGACGCCCATGGCACCCTCTACCAAGACCTACGTGGCCAAGCCCACCGATCGTGAGCGCAACTGGCTGCTGGTGGACGCCAACGGCAAGACGCTCGGTCGGCTGGCCACACAGCTCGCTGATGTGCTGCGCGGCAAGCGCAAGCCCGAGTACACGCCGCATATCGACACCGGTGACTTCGTGGTTGTGGTCAACGCGGAGAAGATCCACGTCAGCGGCAACAAGCGCCAGGACAAGCGCTACTACCGCCACTCCGGCTATCCGGGGGGGCTGCGCTCGCGCACGTTCGAGGAAATGCAGGCCAAGCGCCCGGAGGACATCATCCGGCTGGCCGTCAAAGGCATGATGCCGCGCAACAGGCTCGCGCGCAAGCAGATCACCAAGCTCAAGATCTACGCCGGGCCGGAGCACCCGCACGTGGCCCAGAAACCGCAGCCGCTGGAGATCGACGCCTGATGGCCGACGAGGACCAGCGCGACGGCGTCGAGGAGGCGCAGGGCGTGAGCGACGAGGAGCCGCAGGAGGTTCTGCTGGCCGAGGATGCCGCCGCGGAGGCGCCCGAGCCCGCGCCGGAGGCGCAGCCGACCGCCGAGGGGCAGGAGCCCGTTGCCGAGCAGGAGCCAGTCGCGGAGGCCGAGCAGGCGCCGGTGGTCGAGCAGGAGCCCGCCACGGAGCAGGAGCCCGCCGCGGAGCCGGCAGCCGCTGCCGAGCAGGCGCCCGTCGCCGAGCAGGCGCGCGCGCAAGAGGCGGACGCTGAGGAGGAGGACGAGGAGCCGGCGCCGCGCGAGAGGCCCGCGGTTCCAGGCGCTCACCTCGAAGTGGACATCGTCCCCGAGGGCGTCGATCCGTTGGGCCGCAGCGAGGGCTACGAGGACGCGTACGCGGTCGACCCGTATGCGCTCGAGGAGGACACGGAGGCGCAGCCGGCGGCTGAGGGGGACGAGGACGAGCGCGAGGAGATCCTCACGCAGCCGATCGCCACGGCTGCGATCGACCTGGCTTCGGGCGCGCGCTACCGCGCGACCGGCAAGCGCAAGTCGGCGATCGCCCGCGTGACGCTGCGCCCGGGGACGGGCAGCTACCTCGTCAACGGCCGCACGCTGGAGGATCACTTCCCGCGGCTGACGCTGCAGCGCAACATCCGCCAGCCGCTGGAGACGGTCGGCTACCAGGACCGCATGGACGTGGTCGCACGCCTGCACGGCGGCGGCATCTCCGCGCAGGCGGGGGCGCTGCGCCACGGCGTCTCCCGTGCGCTGCTCGAGGCCGACCCGAACCTGCGCGGCGAGCTCAAGCGCAGGGGCTTCCTCACGCGCGACTCGCGCGCGAAGGAGCGCAAGAAGGCCGGCCTGAAGAAGGCGCGCAAGCGTCCGCAGTTCTCCAAGCGATAGGCGAGCGCCCGCCCGCATGGCCCGCAAGCTGTTCGGGACTGACGGCGTCCGTGGCGTCGCCGGCTCCTTCCTGACCGCCGAGCTGGCGCTCGCGCTGGGGCGCGCCGCGACCGCCAACACGCGCTCGCAGCGTCCGCAGGTGCTGATCATCCGCGACACGCGCGAGTCCGGGGAGATGCTGCAGGCCGCCCTCGCTGCGGGGGTCAGCGCCGCAGGCGGAGACGCGCTGCTGGCGGGCGTGCTGCCCACGCCCGCCGCGCCGCTGCTGATCGGACGCTACGGCTTCGACCTCGCGGCCGTGATCTCAGCCTCGCACAACCCCTATCGGGACAACGGCATCAAGTTCTTCGCCGGCGACGGCTACAAGCTCTCGGACGACGCCGAGCTGGAGATCGAGCGCATGCTCGAGCAGGAGCGCGCCCCCGCCGGTGAGCCCGCGCCCGCCGCTGCGCCCGCGCCCGGCGGCGGGACCGCGCCCGCGTCCGCGTCCGGCGACGGGACCGAGCCCGCGCCCGCGCCCGGGCGCATCCGCGAGCTGCGCGGCGCGCCCGAGGACTACCTGCGCGAGCTGCACGTGCGCTTCGCCGACCTCGACCTCCACGGCATGGACGTGCTGCTGGACTGCGCCAACGGAGCCACCTACCAGGTCGCGCCGGAGGTGTTCAGGCGCCTGGGCGCCACCGTCTCCGTGATCGCAGACGCGCCCGACGGACGCAACATCAACGCCGACTGCGGCTCCACGCACGTGGACGCGCTGGCAGAGCGGATGCGCAGCGGGGCGCACGCGGTGGGGTTCGCGTTCGACGGCGACGGCGACCGCGTGCTGGCCGTCGACCGCCGAGGGGATCTCGTCGACGGCGACGAGCTGATGGCGCTGGCCGCGCTGCACCTGCGCGGGCGCGGCCGGCTGGCCGGCGATGGCGTGGCGGTCACGGTGATGACCAACTACGGCTTCCACGAGGCCATGCGGCAGGCGGGCGTGGCGGTGGGGATCACGAACGTGGGCGACCGCTACGTGCTGGAGGAGCTGCGCGCGCGCGGGTGGACGCTCGGCGGGGAGCAGTCCGGGCACATCATCGACATGGGCTTCAACCGCACCGGCGACGGCATCGCCAGCGCGCTGTTGACGCTGGAGGCGCTTGGCGGGCGCGACCTCAGCGAGCGCGACGCGATGCGCAAGCTGCCCCAGCGACTGGTGAACGTGCGCGTGCGCGACCGCGGCGCGCTCGAGCACGCGCACGAGCTGGGCGTGGCGGTGCGTGCCGTCGAGCAGCAGCTGGCCGGGCGCGGTCGCGTGCTCGTGCGCGCGAGCGGCACCGAGCCGCTGGTTCGGGTGATGGTCGAGGCGCCGACCGAGCAGGAGGCCGACGAGGTGTGCGCGCGGCTGGTCGCCGTGGTCGAGCGCGAGCTTGCATGAGGGCGCGCTGAGCGAGCGTCGCCATGACCCGCTGGTATCGTCGCTCGCATGTGCGGAATAGTCGGTTACGTAGGCACGCCGACGGGCGGGCGCAGGGTCCGTGAGCTGCTGCTCACGGGTCTGAGCAAGCTCGAGTATCGGGGCTATGACTCCGCCGGTATCTCCGTGATCGCCGACGAGCGGATCGAGGCCGTGCGCGCGGTCGGCAACCTCAGCGCGCTGCGCGCCAAGCTCGAGCTCGAGCACGACGCTGGGGGCGCGGTCGCGGTCGCGCAGCGTCCGTCCAGCACCGGCATCGGCCATACGCGCTGGGCGACGCACGGGCGCGTCAACGAGGAGAACGCCCACCCGCACTTCGACAGCGCCGATCGCGTGCACGTGGTCGTCAACGGGATCGTCGAGAACTACATGGCGCTCAAGCGACGCCTGCTGGCCGCCGGAAGCACCTTCACCTCCGAGACCGACGCCGAGGTGATCGCGCACCTGATCGCCGAGCACTATGCCGGCGATCTCGCCGACGCCGTCCGCGCCGCCTACGCCGAGCTGGAGGGTCACTACGCGTTCGTGGCGATGAGCCTCGACGAGCCCGACACGCTGGTGGGGGCGCGCCGCGAGTGTCCGCTGATCGTCGGGCGCGGCGAGGGTGAGCAGTTCATCGCCTCGGCAGTGCCCGCGTTCCTGGCCGAGACGCGACAGGTGCAGTACGTGGAGAACGGAGAGATCGTCGTGCTGCGGCCGGAGGGCGTGTTGCTCACCACCGCGTCTGGCGAGGTCGTCGAGCGGGCTGTGGAGACGGTCGACTGGGATCAGGAGACCGCCGAGAAGGGCGGCTTTGAGACCTTCATGTTGAAGGAGATCCACGAACAGGCCGACGCGGTCGCCGAGACGATCGCCGATCGCACCGCTCGCTCTGACGGCGTCGACCTCCACGAGGAGGGAGCGCTCGACGAGGAGATCCTCGCGGGCGTGGAGCGGATCGTGGTCGTGGCTTGCGGAACGGCCTATCACGCGGGTCTCATCGGTCGCTACGCGATCGAGGAGTGGGCGCGGCTGCCGATCGAGCTCGACGTCGCCTCGGAGTATCGCTACCGCAACCCCGTCGTCGGGCCCGGCGATCTCGTGATCGGGATCTCCCAGTCGGGCGAGACGGCCGACACGCTGGCGGCGATGCGCCTCGCGCGCGAGCGTGGGGCGAGCGTGCTGGCGATCACCAACACGCGCGGCTCGCAGGCGACGCGCGAGGCCGACGGCGTGCTGTACACGCGCGCGGGGCTGGAGGTGGGCGTGGCGGCCACCAAGACGTTCGTCTGCCAGGTCGCCGTCATGTACCTGCTGGGCCTGCGCCTGGCTGAGCTGCGCGGGACGCTCGCGCCCGAGCGCAGCGCCCAGCTGATCGGCGAGCTCAAGCGTCTGCCGCACTGCATCGATGAGGTGATCGAGCATGGCCACGAGCCGACGCGAGCGATCGCCGAGCAGTGTTGGAGCGCCGAGTTCTTCCTGTACATCGGGCGTCACTTGGGCCTCGCGGTCGCGCTGGAGGGTGCGCTGAAGCTGAAGGAGATCTCCTACATCTCGACCGACGCATACGCCGCCGGCGAGATGAAGCACGGCCCGATCGCGCTGCTCGACGCCGGCACCCCCGTCGTGTGCGTCGCCACGGGATCGCCGGTACTCGAGAAGCTCGTTTCCAACATCCAGGAGGCGCGCGCTCGCGGTGCACATATGATCGCCGTGACCACGGCCGGCGAAGGCATCGTCGAGCCCCACGTCGATGCCACCGTCGCAGTGCCCGCCACCGACTGGATGCTCCAGCCGATCCTTGCCGTGATCCCGCTCCAGCTGCTTGCCTACCAGATCGCTCGCCGTCGCGGCCTCAACGTCGACCAGCCGCGCAACCTCGCAAAGACCGTAACCGTCGAGTAGGCCGCCGATGACGCCGCTGCCGTCCTGGCTCGTGCCGCTGTTGGACGCCGAGACGATGCGCGGCATCGATCGCTGGGCGATCGAGGAGCGCGGGGTCTCCGGTGTGGACCTGATGGAGCGGGCCGGTGCCGGCGTCGCACGCGCCGTCGAGCGCCTCGCGCCGGACGCGCCCGTGACCGTGGTCTGCGGCAAGGGCAACAACGGGGGCGATGGGCTGGTGGTCGCGCGGCTGCTGCGCCAAGCCGGGCGCCAGGTGACCGTCGTGTGCGTGGCCCCGCCGCACGAGCTCGCCGGCGACGCGCGCACGAACCTCGAGCGGCTGCCCGGAGAGCCGCCCGTCGGCTTGGACGGTGCCACCTGGACCCAGCAGAGCGAGGCCAACAACGCCACGGCTGGCGAGGCCGCGGTCGCTAGCGACCTGCTCGCCACCGGGTCGTGCGTGGTTGACGCGGTGCTCGGCACAGGCTTCCAGGGGGAGCCGCGCGGCGCAGCGTCCCAGGCGATCGACGCGATCAACCGTGCGGACGCGCGAGTGCTCAGCGTGGACGTGCCCAGCGGCGTCGACGCCTCGACCGGGGTGCTCGCCGGCGCGGCGGTGCGCGCGAGCGTCACGGTCACCTTCCACGCCGCCAAGCCCGGCCTGTGGATCAACCCCGGCAAGTCGCACGCGGGTCGCGTGCGTACGATCGACATCGGCATCCCGCGCGGCGCCCCCGGTGGGGCGTCGATCGGGCTGATCGACGACGGTGTGCTCGCTGAGCTGGCGCGCAGGGGGCCGACGTCAACGAAGTTCAGCTCGGGCCACGTGCTCGTCGCCGGAGGCTCGCGCGGGCTCACCGGCGCGCCGCGGATGGCCGCCGAGGCGAGCATGCGCGCTGGCGCCGGCTACGTGACCGGTTGCGTCCCCGCCTCGCTCCAGGACGTCCTCGCCACGGCCGCCACGCCCGAGCTGATGACGCGCGGGCTACCCGACGAGCGCGGGGCGCATACGCTCGCGGGCGTGCCCGACGCGATCGAGGCGAGCGCGCGCGGCGGCGCGCTCGCCCTCGGGCCCGGGCTCGGCCGGCTGGAGGGCGCGTCCGAATTCGCGCGGGCGCTCGCGGCGCAGGCGCAGGTGGCCCTGGTGCTCGACGCGGACGGCCTCAACGCGCACGCCGGCCGCCTCGGTGATCTCGCCAAGCGAGATGCGCCGACCGTGCTCACGCCGCACGCCGGCGAGCTCGGGCGTCTGCTCGAGTCAGACAGCGCCGAGATCGAGCGCGAGCGCCTGCGTCACGTGCGCGCGGCCGCCGAGCGTGCCGCCGCGGTGGTCGTGCTCAAGGGCGATGACACGCTGGTCGCCGAGCCGTCGGGGACGGTGGCGGTGAGCCGTGGAGGCGCCCCTGCGCTGGCCACCGCCGGTACCGGCGACGCGCTCACGGGCGTGATCGCCGCGCTGCTCGCGCAGGGGCTCGACGCCTTCACGGCGGCCAGCGCCGGTGTCTGGCTGCACGCACGAGCCGGCCGCGAGGCCGCACGGCGCGTGGGCTCGCCCGAGGGCGTGATCGCATCGGACGTGATCGCAGCGCTGCCGGCGGCACGCCGCGCCATGGTGTTTGATGGGGGAGCAGACGACGGTCCTGAGGGCGGCTGAGACAGACGTGGAGGTGCACGCGATGGTGGACGGCGCCAGCGACGGTGGGAGAGGGCCGCAGGATCTGCGAGCGCCGATCTCCGCACCCTCGGCGCGAGCCGGCACCGCTGCGGGCGACAGAGTGCAGGCGCGTGTGAACCTCGCAGCGATCGAGCGCAACTGCGCGCGTCTGCGCACGGAGATCCGGCGCGAGACAGCGCTGTGCGCAGTCGTGAAGGCCAACGGCTACGGACACGGCGCGGTTGCGAGCGCACGCGCGGCGCTCGCCGGCGGTGCGAGCTGGCTCGCGGTCGCCGATGCGCGCGAGGCGCATGAGCTACGCGAGGCCGGACTCACCGACGTACGCGTGCTGGTGATGGGCGCGCTCAGCGAGCTCGAGCTCGAGCTGGCGCTCGCAGCCGACGCCGACGTGGTCGTTTGGAGGGAGGAATACGTGCAGGCGGTGGCCGCCGCCGGCGGTGGGCGCCTACACGTCAAGTACGACTCCGGGATGGGTCGGCTCGGGACGCGTGACCCGGAGGAGGCGACCCGTGTGGCGGTCGCGGCGGATCAGGCGCCGGGCGTGGTGCTCGCCGGCGTGATGACCCATTTCGCGACCGCGGATGACCTCAAGGACGAAGGCTTCTTCGCCGCCCAGCTCGAGGCGTTCACGCGTTGGGCGCGGGCGATCAAGGCACAGTACCCGCAGGCCTTGGTCCACGCGGCCAACAGCGCAGCCACGATGCGCGACCCCGAGGCGCAGTTCGACATGGTGCGCTGCGGGATCGCGATCTACGGCATGGACCCGTTCGGCCGGGACCCCGCGGCGCGTGCGCTCGAGCCTGCGCTCGAGCTGAGCTCGTGGGTCGCCGACGTCAAGCTGTGTCGGGCGGGCGAGAGCGCCGGCTACGGGCGCCAGTTCGTTGCCGACGGGGACACCTACATCGGTGTGCTGCCGATCGGCTATGGCGACGGCTGGCGGCGGGCGCTCTCGAACAATGCTGACGTGCTGGTCGCGGGACACCGCTATCCGCTGGTGGGGACCGTCAGCATGGACAGCATCACGGTGGACTTCGGGATCGACGCCGACGCCGTGCGACTGCGTGGACAGCGCGCGCTTCTGATCGGCATGCAGGCGAGCGAGCGGATCACGGCGGAGGAGGTCGCGCGGCGTCTGGAGACGATCAACTACGAGATCAGCTGTGCGCTGACGCCGCGGGTGCCGCGCGTGTACCACCGCGACGGCGTGTCGAGCGAGGGCGCGACGGCGATCCCGCGGACGAAAGCAGCGGAACCACAGCGCACATGACCAGCGGCGTGGACGTCGCCCGCGACGCGCTCGCAGGCACGCAGGCGTGGCTGGTCGGCGGCGCGGTGCGCGACGGGCTGCTGGGTAGGCAGACGGCAGACGCGGACGTGGTGGTCGCCGGCGACCCCGCGCAGGCGGCGCGAGCGGTGGCAGGCGCCGTGCCTCGCGCCGCCTGCTTTGCGCTGTCCGAGGAGTTCGGATCGTGGCGCGTGGTCGCGCGCGACGGTGCCTGGCAGGTCGACGTCGAGCCGCTGCGTGGCGGTGCGATCGAGGCGGACCTGGGGTTGCGCGACTTCACCGTCAACGCGATCGCCCAGCCGCTCGCGGGAGGAGCACCCGTCGACCCACTCGGCGGCATCGAGGATCTGCGCGCCAGGCGGCTGCGCATGTCGCGTGCAGCGGCGTTCGTGGAAGACCCGCTGCGAGTGCTGCGGCTGGTGCGGCTCGCGCTGGAGCTGGACCTGCAGGCCGACGCGGACACGCTGCGTGCGGCCAACGCCAACGCCGCCGCCCTCGGCAGCGTCTCCGCCGAGCGGGTGTTCGCAGAGCTGCGGCGGATCGTCGCCTCCCAGCACGTGCGCCACGGCCTGGAGATGATGAGCTCGCTGGGCGCCACCGCGGCAGTGCTGCCAGAGCTGGAGGCGTTGCGCGGTGTCGAGCAGAACCGCTTCCACCACCTGGACGTTTACGGGCACACGCTCGAGGTGCTCGACCGAACGGTGGAGCTGACCTGCATCGCTGGCGGCGCGGCGCTGCACGCGAGCGCCGGGTTACCGGACGGGCGGCGCTCGACGGGTGCGACGCCCGAGGGCGTGGAGCTCGCGACGTGGCTCGGCGAGCACCGCGTCGCGACAGGCGCGCTGCTGGCCGAGCCGCTCGCGGACGAGCTGACACGGGGCGAGGCGCTTCGCTGGGGCGCGCTGCTGCACGATGCCGCCAAGCCGCTCACGCGCGCGGTCCGCCCGCAGGACGGGCGCGTGACGTTCATCGGCCACGACGCCCAGGGTGCCGAGCTCGCGCGCGCGATTCTCGAGCGTTTGCGCGCCAGTGAGCGCCTGCGCGGGCACGTGGCCGCGCTCGTGCGACAGCACCTGCGCCTCGGGTTCCTGGTCCATGAGCCTCGGCCGCTGCCGCGCCGGATGCTGTTCACCTACCTGCGCGTGTGCTCGCCGGTGGAGGTGGACGTCACGCTGCTGTCGGTCGCCGACCGTCTCGCGACGCGCGGAGAGCGCTCGCGGGAGTCCGTGCAAGCGCATCTGGCGCTCGCCCACGACGTGCTCGGGGCGGCGCTGCGCTGGCGCGCGGAAGGTCCACCGAAGCAGCTGCTGCGCGGGGACGAGCTCGCCCGCGAGCTCGGCATCGAGACCGGCCCCCGCGTGGGCGTGCTGCTCGATGCGCTGGCAGCGGCGCAGTACGCGGGCGAGGTGAGCGGGCGCGAGCAGGCGCTTACCTACGCTCGTACGCTGCTCCGCTCCCACCCTGGCTTGACGTAGGATCTGGCGCGATGCCGCAGCCGGACTGCATCTTCTGCCAGATCGTGGCCGGCGATATGCCCGCGCGGATCGTCGACGAAGACGCGCGCACGATCGCCTTCATGGACATCGCGCCCGCCACCCGCGGGCACGCGCTGGTGATCCCGCGCGAGCACAGCGCCGACCTGCTGAGCGTCGCGCCCGAGGATCTTTGCGCGGTGGCAGCGGCCAGCCAGCGCCTTGCCGGGCGCGCGAGGGATCGCCTGGGCGCCGACGGTGTCAACCTGCTGAACTCGTGCGGGCGTGCCGCGTGGCAGACGGTCTTCCACTTCCACGTGCACGTGATCCCTCGATACGAGGGCGATCCGCTGCGGCTGCCGTGGGTGCCCGCGGCCGGGGACCAGGAGCAGATCGCGCTGGCGGCGCAGGAATTGTCGAGCCGATAGCGAAATAATCGGACCGCTACATCTGGCGGCGGGGCGTGTTGAATGGGACATATGAGACGCATATCCATGGCTGTGCTCGCGTGCGTCGCGGCGCTCGTCCTGCTCCTGCCCGCAGTCGCTCCCGCGACCCTCACGGAAGTCGGCGTGATCGGCGCGACCAGCCCCGCCACCACGCCCAGCTGCCCGGGCAGCCCATGCCTCGCCGTAAGCCGCACAACCGGCTTCCAGGTCAAGGTCGCCACGAACAACAACCTCGAGGCGGCGCCACGCGCGGGCACGATCGTGGCGTGGACGATCACGCTCGGCAGTCCCACCGCGACGCAGACCAAGTTCTTCAACGAAAACGAGGGCGGCGTCGCCGAAGCCGGGATCGCGATCCTCGCGCCCCAGCGCAAGCCCAACCTCACCTACAAGCTCGTCGCGCAGAGCCCCGTCGTCAAGCTCCAGACGTACTTCGGCAAGACCGCCCAGTTCCCCCTGGAAACGACGATCCCCGTGAAGAAGGGGTACATCGTGGCGCTGACCGTGCCCACGTGGGCGCCAGCACTGGCGCTCGGCTTCGCCAGCAACACCTCCTGGCGCGCCAGCCGGCCCAAGAGCGGCTGCACCACGACGAGCTCGCAGACGAGCCAGACGTCGGTCGGTAGCGCGGTGCAGTACTTCTGCCTTTACCAGACGGCGCGCTTGACCTACAGCGCCACGTTGATCTCCACGCCCTAGGACGCCGCTGAGCGGCGCTACGCGGCGTCCTCGGTCGCTCGCGTGCAAAGCACGCCACGCTCCCTGCGTCCTTGCGTAGCTTGCCCAGCGACGTCCTAGTCCCTCGGACGCTACGGTGCGCTGGCGCCGCCGGTCGGGCTCGACGCGGCGGGGGATTCACCACCGACTTTGGACGCGCCTTCACTCGGCGCCGGTGTTTCCTTTGGTTCGGCGGCGGCGCCACCTGAGGGAGTCGCGGGCGAGGGTTCGCTGGCGCTGGTGGACGGTTCGCTGCCAGCTTCGCCGGAGGACGCTTCACCGCCGGAGGAGCTTTCGCCCGTCTTGGCGGTGTTCGTCTTGGCGGACGAGGTGGAGGTCTTCTGCACGGCGGCGGCTTCCGCGCTGGTGTTCGTCGGCGGGGTGAGATCGGGTGTGCTCTTGGGCACCGTGTCCGAGACGCTGCTGCCGCCGCAGGCTCCGAGCGCCAGCACGCACAGCACAGCCGCGCATACGGCCAGCACGGGATACCGAGCGGGGCGCACCCAGGCGGGCGCACGCACGCCGGCCCTCACAGCGGTCCCATACGCCTGCCGCACGTAGGACAGTCGTTGAGGTCCCTCTGGGAGTGCTGGTCGCACCACGGGCAGAAGCGCAGGTGCTCGACCGCCCATGGCAGCCGCGAGTCAGACGGCGCCAGGGGCAACACCTTGCCCACCACCTCCAGCGGCTCGCTCGTCTCGCGATCCAGGTAGATCTCCTCGGGCTCCGCCGCCATCATCACCTCGCGGCCGGTCGACGGGGTCCGCAGTCTGTATCGCTGCTTGGCTGCCACCGCGCAAACTCTACCTGAGCGATCGCGCGCGATCAGCCGGGACCCGCCCGGCCGAGCGCCGGGACCATGCGAGGATCGCGCGCGGTGCCCCGTGGATACGCTGGGCGAGCGTGCGCGTGCTGATCTTCCATGGCTACCTGCTGGAGGGAACCGGATCGAACGTCTACAACGCACGCCTGGCCGCGGCGCTGGCCACGCTCGGGCACGACGTGCACCTGCTCAGCCAGGATCGCCATCCCGAGCGCCAGCCGTTCGTGGACGCCGTCGGCGACTGGGACGGCGGCCAGCTGCGCGTGCGGGCGCTGACGCGGAGCGATCGGGAGCGCCCGCGAGAGCAGGGTGGTGGGGCCTGCACCGTGTACCGTCCGAACATTGGCGGGTTGCTGCCCGTGTACGTGGCTGACCGCTACGAGGGGATCGAAGCGCGGACGTTCGCGCAGAGCAGCGAACGCGAGGTCGCGCGCTACATCGACGCGAACGTCGCCGCCGTGGCCGAGCTGCTGGAGCTGGTAGCACCGGATGTGGCGCTCGCCAACCATCTGGTGATGGGGCCGGTGATCCTCGCGCGGGCGCTCGGCGGCAAGGTGCCCTACGCGGTGAAGGTGCACGGCAGCGCGCTCGAGTACACGGTCAAGCCGCAGCCTGAGCGCTTCCTCGCGCTCGCGCGGGAGGGTCTCGCCGGCGCCAGCGGCGTGCTCGTGGGCTCGCGCCATACCGCCGCGAGCCTGTGGCAGGCGATCGCTGACGAGCGGCTGCCACGCCGCACGCGCCTCGGGCCTCCCGGCGTCGACGTCCAGCGCTTTCGCCCACTCGACGCCCAGCCCGCCGCAGCTGCCGTTCGCTCGCTTGCCGCGCGCCTGGGCGCCGAGCGCGACGCCGACGGCCAGCTGGACGCGGTGGGCGATGCCGGCGCGTTCGCGCGCGATGCGTCCGCGGCCGGCGCCGCGCTGGCTCGGCTCGAGCCCGATCGAGACGCGCTCGTGGCGTATGTGGGCAAGCTGATCGTCAGCAAGGGCGTCGACCTGCTCGTCGCCGCGTGGCCGTTGGTGCTGGAGCACGTGCCGCGCGCGCGCCTGGTCGTCGTCGGGTTCGGCGCCTACCGCGACGGGCTCGAGCGCCTGCGCAGCGCGTTGGCGGCGGGCGACCTCGACGAGGCGCGCGCGATCGCGCGCGCCGGCAGCTCCCTGGAGGGCGGCCCATCGCCGCACCGACCGCTGCACCACCTGCTCGCGTTCCTCGACGGGCTGGCCGGCGAGGAACGCGATCGTTACCTCGCGGCCGCGCGCGCGCTCGACGAGCGCCTGGTCTTCAGCGGACGTCTGGAGCACGACGAGCTCGCGGATCTGCTGCCGGCTTGCGCGGCGGCCGTGATGCCCAGCACGTTCCCCGAGGCGTTTGGCATGGTCGCCGCGGAGGCGGCCGCGTGCGGCGCGTTTCCGATCAGCGCGGCCCACTCCGGCCTCGCCGAGGTCAGCGGCGTGCTGGCGCTCGCCGTCCCGGACAGGGCCGCCACGTGGCTGTCGTTCGCGATCGACCGACACGCCGTCGGCAGGCTGGCAGGGAACGTGATCGGCTGGCTTCAAGCCGATCCGCAGCTGCGGTCCAGCACCCGTGTCGGGCTTGTGCAGGCCGTTCGTGCGCGGTGGTCGTGGGAGGGGGTCGCACGAGGGGTGATCGCCGCCGCGCGGGGCGAACTCGACCAGCTCGACGCGCCGTGAGCGTGGCGCCTGGCGCTCGCCCGGCGCAAGTCGGTTGGGATAGCCTCTCGCCCGATGCACCGTCGCGGATGCCGCCTGTCGTGCTGAACCCGCTGCGCTCCGAGCAGGAGGCGTTCAGCCTGCTGCTGCGCGTGATCGCGATCTTCGTCGTGATCATCGCGCTGATCGTGATCGTGCGCGCCGTCGCCTAGAAACGGGTTCTTAGCCCAGCGGGGGCTACTTGACCGTCAGCGTTCCGTACATCCCCGCTGCCCTGTGCCCGGGCGCCTGGCAGAAGAACGTGTACTTACCCGGTTTCAGGTTGACGGTCACGGAGGTGCTGCCCTTGGTGATGAAGCTGCTCGCGCCGATCGGCGCGGTCTTCTGCGTCGCCCCGTTTTCGCCGGTTTCGACCGCGATGTTGTGCATCACGCCCGACATGTTCGACATCGTGATCGTGACCGCGCCCGGCGTGGCTTCCGCCTTGCTGGTCGTGTAGGCCAGCTGCCCGGATGGGCTCGCGTCGATGTCGAGCTTGCCGGCCTTCTCCACCGCGGGCTTGCCGGCGCCCGGCGCTTCGACCGCCGTCGCGAGCAGGCCCGTGTCCGGTCCGGGCTTGTCCACGGACTGCGCGACGTATGCCGCGATGTCGCTGAGCGTGGCGCCGCTGGCGAGCCCTTTGGGCATCACGCCCAGCGGGTTGGGGTTCTGCACCTGGCCTTCCACGACTGTGCGCACGGCGTTGCGCTGCTCGCCTTCGGCGACGCTCGTGCGGAACACTTCGTCGAGGTTCGGCCCGACGACGCCTTTGGTGTTGGCCCGGGCGAGCGTGTGGCAGGAGCCGCACTTGGCCACGAACGCCTGCTTGCCGAGGATCTCGTTGGCGTTGTCGGCGCCCTTGACCGCGCAGCCGCTCGCGGCGATCGCCAGCGCGAGCAACGCGGCGCCGGCTGCGAGCCGCCGCAGCAGGCCGCGAGCGGGAGCCCCTGAGCGACAACACGGAGAGGTGTTGGTGTGCGTGAGCTGCACGACGCGCGTCAGAGGATGTACACGGTTGTGTAGACGATGATCCACATGATGTCCACGAAGTGCCAGTAGATGCCCGGGATTTCGACGCCGCGATGGGACTCGGGGCTGTAGTGGCCGCGGAACGCGCGGATCGTGATGAACAGCAGCAGGCACAGGCCGATGAACACGTGTGCGCCGTGCAGGCCGGTGAGCGAGTAGAAGATCGTCTGCTGGGCGTGGTCCTGCGGGGCGAAGCCGAGGTTCGCGTACTCGTTGATCTGGATGAACTCGAACGTGATGCCGAGCATCAGGGTCGTGAAGATGCCCGCCTTCAGGCCGAAGCGGTTGCCGTTCTTGATCGACTTCTCCGCCCAGTGCAGCGTGAACGACGAGGAGATCAGGATCGCGGCGTTGACGCCGGCGACCGGCACCGGCAGGTGCATGCCCGGTGCCGGCCACGGGTTGCCTTCGGCGATGCGAATGAAGAAGTAAGCGGTGAAGAAGGCCCCGAAGATCATCACCTCGGAGATGATGAAAAGCATCATCCCCAGCAGCGGTGCTTCGACGCGCGAGCTTTTGTTCGCCGGCGGCGGGCCGTGATGCTCGCCGGCCTGCGCGTGCCCGGCGGCGCCGGCGGGGTGTGCGATGCTCGCTGCCTCCACGTGATGCCCGCTAGACGGCCGGCGCCGCGCTGGTGGTTGCTTGCGGATCGACGACCACGTGCTCGACGGGCGCCGGGGTGGCGCTGCGCACGCGCTCGAGCAGGTTCGAGCGCAGCCAGCCCGAGCGCTCGTCGGGGAGCGTGGAGATCACGACGTCGTCGACGCGGAACAGCTCGAGTGCGTTCAGCGTGGCGGTGTAGGGGTCGGGGTCGCCGATCATCCCCGAGCTCAGCAGTCCGGCCGCGTGCAGGCGGTCGAGCATGCTCGCCAGCCGCGCGCGCGCCTCGCGCGGTGCGTTGCCGCTGCCGTCGACCTGCGGGATCACGGCGATGAACAGGTGCGGCGAATCATGCGCGACCTTGGAGGTGAGGTACGTGATCAGCTCGTCGCCGCTGGAGGTTTTGTTGGCGACCACGAGGGTCACCTTGAACGCCAGCCCCTCGTTGTCGAGGTCGACGACGACGTGACGCACCGGCAGCGCCGTCGCGTTCTCGATGCGCTCGATCAGATCGCGTCGCAGCCACCCCGAGTACGTGGCCGGGTGCGTGGACAGGATGATCTCGTCCGGCCGATGCACGGCCACAGCGTCCATCGTCGCCATGAACGGGTCGGGGTCACCGACCTCGCCGGTCGCCTCGATGCCCTCGGCTGCCACCGCCGAGAGCGCGAGGTCCACGCGTACCTGCGCCGCTTCGCGCACCGCCTCGTCGTAGATCACCAGACCGGCCGACGGCTTGGTCTGCGGCACCACCAGGCGGAAGCGCACGTCACCTGCGGCGGCGCGTTCGCGCACCGCTTCCAGCAGCTTTGCCCCACCGAGCGTCCGGTTGGCGATCACAAGGACTTCCTTCACCGCTCCTCCCATCTGGTCATTGGCTGGGCGCTCGCGCGCTCGTGGTAGGCGACAACGCGGTTGAGCCGGCCGCGACCGTGGCGGGCACGGGAGGCTCGAGGATGCCGTGGACGGCGCCCGGCACGCCGTACTCGTAGGGGCCCCCCACCACGGTCGGCACGCGATCGAAGTTGAACACCGGCGGCGGCGAGGACACGAGCCACTCCAGCGTCATGCCGCGCCACGGGTTGTTGGGCGAATGCGGCCCCCCGCGCCAGCTGTTGATCATGTTGTAAACGAAGATCAGCGTGCTCAGCCCGAGCGCAAAGCTCGCCAGCGAGATGAACAGGTTGAGGTCGGCGAACTTGGCCGCGTACGTGGCCACGCGCCGCGGCATGCCCTGGAGGCCGAGGATGTGCATCGGCCCGAAGGTCAGGTTCATGAAGATGAACGTCGTCCAGAAGTGCCATTTACCGAGGCGCTCGTCGTACATGCGCCCGGTCATCTTCGGGAACCAGTAGTAGACGCCCGCGAAGATCGTCATCAGCGAGCCGCCGAACAGCACGTAGTGGATGTGCGCGACGATGAAGTAGCTGGAGCTGACGTCGATGTCGAACGGGATCATCGCGAGCATCACGCCGCTGATCCCGCCGAGCGTGAACGTGGTCAGGAAGCCGAGCGCGAACAGCATCGGCGTATCCAGGCGCAGCACCCCTCGCCACAGCGTCGCGAGCCATGAGAACACCTTGATGCCGGTCGGCACGGCGATGATCGCGGTGGTGATCGCCATCGGGATACGGATCCACGCGGCCATCCCCGACGTGAACATGTGGTGCGCCCACACGGTGAAGCCGAGCCCGACGATCGCCAGCAGCGAGAAGGCCATCATGCGGTAGCCGAAGATCGGCTTGCGCGACTTCACCGCGATGATTTCGCTGATGATCCCGAACCCGGGGAGGATCATGATGTAGACCGCAGGGTGCGAGTAGAACCAGAAGACGTGCTGGTACATGAGCACGTCGCCGCCCTTGGCGGCGTTGAAGAAGTTAAAGCCGAGCGCGCGGTCGAGCAGCACGAAGAACTGCGAGGCGGCGATGAACGGCGTGGCGATCACGACCAGCAGCGACGTCGCGAAGTTCGCCCACACGAGCAGCGGAAGGCGGAAGAAGCTCATCCCCGGCGCGCGCATCGTGATGATCGTCACGAGGAAGTTGAGCGCGGTCATGATCGAGGACGCGCCCGCAAACTGCACCGCGATCGAGAAGAAGTTCTGTCCGATCGGCGCGGTCGTCGACAGCGGTGCGTACGCGGTCCAGCCGTCGGCGAACGCGCCGCCGGGGGCCAGGAAGCTGAGCAGCATCATCACGCCCGCGACCGGCAGCAGCCAGAAGGACAGCGCGTTCAGGCGCGGGAACGCCATGTCGGGGGCGCCGATCATCAGCGGGATCACGAAGTTGCCCAGCCCCGCGAACACCGGGATCACGAACAGGAAGATCAGGATCGTTGCGTGTACGGAGAACAGCCCGTTGTAGGTGTTGGCGCTGACGAAGTGCGATCCGGGCTGTGCCAGCTGGGCGCGCATCAGCATCGCCAGCAGGCCACCGATCAGCAGGAAGATGAACGAGTTGACCGTGTACTGGATGCCGATCACCTTGTGGTCGGTGTTGACGCGGAAGTAGTCCTTCCACGTGTATGCGCCGTGGCCAGAGTGGTCCTCGGGACGCGTCGGGCGCCCGGCCGCCCAGTAGAACCAGTAGTCGAAGCCGCCGATGCCGGCGAAGAACGCCATCGGCACCGCGAGCAGCGACACGGTCAGAATCGCGTCGCCGGAGATGTAGTGGGCGTAGGTGGAGTGTCCGTAGGAGGCGCGCACCAGCCACGTGATGAGCGCCGCGAAGCCCACGCCCAGCGCCATCATCCAGCTCGCGCGGTAGAAGCCCGGGGCACGAAGCTTGGCGGCCATCAGCGCGCCTCCCGCGGGCCGGTCAGATCGCCTTTGCCCCCGTAGGGGATGAACACATCTGCCATGAAGCTGTCTCCCCAGTGAGCTGTCGCTTCGCGTCCGAACATTAGCCGCTCGCCCCGCTGGCTGCCGCGCCTGAGGCGGTGCTGCTCGAGCTCGCCGCGAGCTGGCTGCGGATCCACGCTCGGAACTGGGTCGGCGTGACGACGTGGACGGTCGTGCGCATCAGCGAGTGCCCGACGCCGCACAGCAGGTTGCAAACCGCTGGGTAGCTGCCGAGTTTGTCCGGCGTCGCCCGGTAGTGGGTCGTGATGCCCGGCACGACGTCCTCCTGGAGGCGGAAGGCGGGGATCCAGAAGGCGTGGATCACGTCCCGCGAGCGCATGTTGAAGAGCACCGACTCGTTGTCTGGCAGGTACAGGCTGTAGCTGTCGATCGGGGCGCCGCCGGTCACCGAACGCGGGTACTGGAACGACCAGTAGAACTGCTGTCCGGTGACGCCGACCTGGATCTCGCGTGCGGGCTTCTTTTCGTTCTGGCGCAGCACCACGAACGAGTAGCCGACCATGCTCAACAGCAGCACCGCAGGCAACGCCGTCCAGAAGACCTCCAGGCGCGTGTTTCCGTGTATCGGCGGGCCGTCCTTGAGCTCCTCGCCGGGCTTCATGCGGAACTGCCAGACGCAGTACAGGATCACGCCGGTCACCAGCACGAAGATCGGGATCGTGGCGATCACCAGCACGTGGTAGAGGTGATCGGTGTTGTGCGCCTGCGTGGAGGCGGCGGGCGGGAACCAGTGGATCTCGTAGCTGAGGACTATCCCAGCTGCGGTGGCGATCACCGCCGTGATCCCCGCCACCGTCAGCGAGCCGCGTCTAGACACGGGCACGTGCTCCCATCTTCGTGAAAGTCCCTTTTGCCGGGGTCGCTCCCATCCCGGGCGTGATCCTAATGCCTGCGCCCACGGAGGGGTAGTGCCACTTGACGCGCGCGCTCCCAGGCATTACATTGAGGCAATAGTTGCAAATGCAGGGCCGTCGTGGGCTGGTAAGCGGCCGGCGTAGGCGATGGTGCAAGACCGCGAGGGGGGGAGCGAGGCGAGGAAATGCAGGTTTGCGAAGGCATGACGGAGACGGTGCTCACGGTTGGCCCCGGCCACCGGCTGCGCGATGTCGCAAGGTTGATGTCCGAGCGTCGGGTGGGTGCTGCGGTCGTGCTCGACCCCGACGGCCACGGCCCGGCGATCATCACCGAGCGCGACATCCTCGTCTCGATCGGCGAGGGGCTCGACCCCGACGCCGAGCTCGTCATGGACCACCTCACGCGGGAGGTCGTCTACGCGGCGCCGGACTGGTCGCTGGAGGAGGCCGCCGCGGCGATGGTGCGGGGCGGCTTCAGACACTTGATCGTTCTCGATCGGGGAGAGACGGTTGGCATCCTGTCGGTCCGCGACGTCGTGCGCTGCTGGACCGAGGACGGGGCGATCTGCCCGGTGCCAGCGAAGGTGGCCGTGGGTTGAGAGCCGTCGGGCTCTAAGGGGCGGTGGCGGCCTGTCCGGGGAGTCGGGCCGCCACCACCACGGCCAGCGGGCCGCTGCGGGCGTGACGCGGCGGGGGCTAGTGGTGGTCGAGCGGGAGCTCGTCGACTTCCCGCCGCGTGTCTTTCACCCAGCGCCAGACGCATCCGACGGTCAGGATCACGCCCACGACGGTGAACTCGATGAACGTCGTCACGCCGACGAGCGCCAGCGTGATCCCGACGGCGGTGAGCACCGGCAGGATGCTCGGTCCGGGTAGGTGGATCTCCTCGCCGACCGGCGGGAGCTCGGGCTCGAGCGAGCTCACGAGACGTATGCCGCGGCCACGACGAACGTGAGCCCGAACATGAACATGCAGATCGCGCTGATGATCAGCGCGGTGAGGATGTTCTTGCGTGCCAGGCGGCGGCTCATGCTCGGGGAGAGATCATAGTCCTTGCTGCCATGCGGGCGGCGATTATAGCCTTGCCCGAGACCCTAGAGGTGCCGATCGGCGACCATCGCGCTGAACAGCAGCGCGAGGTACGCCAGCGAGTACAGGTACAGGCGCAGCGCCGAGGGTCGATCGGCGCGTCGGTACAGACGCAACGCCCCGGCGATGAAGCCGATGCCGAGAACCAGCGAGGCGAGGAGGTAGATGACGCCGAAGCCCCCCGCGCAGAACGGCAGCTGCGTGACCGCGTACAGCAGCACCGAGTACAGCAGGATCTGCCTGCGCGTCTCGGCCTCGCCGCGCACGACCGGGAGCATCGGCACGCCCACCTTCTCGTACTCGCCCTTCATCAGCAGCGACAGCGCCCAGAAATGCGGCGGCGTCCAGAAGAACACGATGAAGAACAGGATCACGGCGGTGCCGCTCACCGACCCGGTGACCGCCGCCCAACCGACCAGGGGAGGCACCGCGCCGGCGGCGCCGCCGATCACGATGTTCTGCGGGGTTCGCCGCTTCAGCCACACCGTGTACACGAGCACGTAGCCGAGGAACCCCGAGAACGACAGCGCTGCGGCGAGCGGGTTGACAGTCAACGACAGCTCCAGCAGCGACAGCGCCGCGAGCGTGCAGCCGAATGCGAGCGCCGCCCGCGGCGCGATTCGACCGGCGGGGATCGGGCGTGTGGCGGTGCGCTTCATGCGCGCGTCTATGTCCCGGTCGAACCAGTGGTTGACCGCGCCCGCGCCCCCGGCGGACAGGTACCCCCCGAGGCACGTCAGCGCGACGAGCCCCAGCGACGGGTCACCGGCGACGTACATCGTTGCGATCGTGCTGAGCAGCAGCAGCGACTGGACCTTCGGCTTGGTCAGCTCCAGGTAGTCGCCGAGCACGCCGATCGCGCCGGAGCGCCGGCCGGAGGCGGCCAGGCCAACGGGCGCCGCCACCGCAGGCGCTGCGCCGGTGGGCGGGGCGGGGCTCATCTAGAGACCGACCTGCGTCGCCCCCGCCGGCACAGCCGCCCCTGTGGCCGTGCCTGCGCTGCGCCGCTGCACCTCGTGGCGAATGTCCTTCATCGGTTCGGCCGAGCGTACCATCGGGATCACGTCGAAGTTGTTGACCGGCGGCGGCGAGGGCGTGAACCACTCGAGCGTGTTCGCCTTCCACGGATCGGGTCCGGCGATCGCTCCGACTTTCAGGCTGCGCCACACGTTCAAGATCGTCGCCGCCACGCCGGCCGCGAGGATGAACGAGCCGACCGTCGAGATCTGGTTGTACAGCGCCAGGTGCCCGACGTTGTCGTACTCGTATACGCGTCTGGGCATCCCGTCCATGCCGATCACGTGCTGGATCAGGAACGTGATCACGACCCCCCAGAACATCAGCCAGAAGCTGAGCCTGCCGAGCCCTTCCCCCATCATCCGCCCGGTGATCTTCGGGAACCAGTAGTAGATGGCGGCGAAGATCGGGAACACGGCGCCGCCGACGAGCACGAAGTGGATGTGCGCCACCACGAAGTAGGTTTCGTTGAGCTGCCAGTCGACGGGGAAGATCGCCAGGAACACGCCCGAGATGCCCCCGATCAAAAACAGCGCGATGAAGCCCGCGCAGAACAGCAACGGCGTCTTGAATTCGATCGTGCCGCGCCATAGCGTCGCGATCCAGTTGAGCATCTTCACGCCCGTGGGAACGGCGATCAGGAACGAGCTGAGCATCACGAACACGAGGATCGCCTCGGGGATCGGCGCCGTGAACATGTGGTGCGCCCACGTGAGGAAGCCGAGGAACGCGATCGCCACCGTGGATGCGGCGATCGCCTTGTAGCCGAAGATCGGCTTGCGCGCGAACACCGGCAGGATCTCCGAGACGATCCCGAAGCCGGGGAGCACCATGATGTAGACCTCGGGATGCCCGAAGAACCAGAACAGGTTCTGCCACAGCAGCGGCGAGCCGCCCTCCGTCTGGTCGAAGAAGTGGGTGCCGAAATGGCGGTCGGTCAGCAGCATCGTGACGGCCGCCGCGATCACCGGCAGCGCGAAGATCAGCAGCACCGAGTAGGTCAGCAGCGCCCACACGAACAGCGGCAGGCGCCCCCAGCTCATTCCGCGGGCGCGCATGTTGGCGATCGTCGCGTAGAAGTTGATGGCGCCGAGCAGCGAGGACAGGCCGGTGAGGTGGATCAGGTAGATCCACGCGTCCTGGCCACCGGAAGGCGAGTACAGCGATTCCGAGAGCGGCGGGTAGCTCGTCCAGCCGGCTTCAGGCGGGTGCCAGAACAGCGAGGCGTAGAAGACGATGCCGCCCGTCAACAGCAGCCAGTAGGACAGCGCGTTCAAACGCGGGAAGGCCATGTCGCGCGCGCCGATCATCAACGGCAGGAAGTAGTTGCCGAGCCCCGCCATCATCGGCACCACGAATAGGAAGATCATCGTGGTGCCGTGCATCGTGAACAGCTGGTTATAGATTTCGGGCGTTACCAGCGTGTTGTTCGGGGCCCCCAGCTGCAAGCGGATCAGCAGCGCCTCGGTGCCGCCGAGGCAGAAGAACACGAACGTCGTGACCATGTACATGATCCCGATGCGCTTGTGATCGGTGGTCGTGATCCAGCTCGTCCAGCCGCCGGCCTCGCGTTCCGCGCGGTGCGTGCTCACCTGTGGGATCGGGGGTGCGTATGTGGCCATCTCGTCTGCTGGTCTCCGTTCTAGGGGTTCTCGACCTGTCCGGCGCCGGTTTCCTTGTCAAGTTTCTGGCGCGCGATCGCCGCTTCGCGATTGGCTTCCGCGATCAGCTGCTTCTGGCGCGCGAGCCATTCTTCGAACTGCGCGGGCGCAACCGCCTTGACGGTGGCGATCATGCGCGCGTGGCCGCGTCCGCATAGGAACGCGCACTGCCCGCGGAAGACGCCCGGCTTGCTGACCTTGAACCACGTGTAGTTGTGGTATCCGGGGACCGCCTGGAACTTGCCGCCGAGTTCCGGCACCCACCACGAGTGCACGACATCCTCGGAGACGATGTTCAGCTCGACCGTCGTGTCCGTGGGCACCACCAGTTCCTCGTAGGAGTAAGGCGCGCCCAGCCCGTCGGGTTCGTTGGCGCCGGGATACACGAACTGCCAGATGTACTGGCGGCCGATGACGTTGATTTCCAACGCTTTGCCGTTGGGCGGCAGTTTGCGCTGGGCGCTGGCGTAGATCAGGTTGTTCTGTTCGCCCAGCTCGCTGAGCGAGGCGCCGCCGGGGCCAGAGTTGGGCGGGTCCTGGATCGAGGACAGCTTCGCGAACGTGAGGATCGCAAGACCGACGAGGATCACCGCCGCAGCCGCCGTCCAGCCGAACTCCAGGCGGGTGTTGCCGCGGATCTGCGCCGGCACCGCGCCCTTGCGCTTGCGGAACTTGATCAGCGCGTAGCACAGCGCGATCTCGACGGCGAAGAAGATGATCAGCGCGATCACCAGCGTGATCACGAACAGCGTGTGGATCTCCTGCGCGTTCGGCGACGCGCCTGAAGACGGCGTGAAGAACGCGAGCACGGGGGGGAGCGCGTGGCCCAAGGCGGCCGGGATTCTATTCAGGCCCGGACGGTACGCGCTTTATGACATCCGTCACGAATCCTCCTCAGCTGCCGGAGAATCGCGGCGGGCGCTTCTCGAGGAACGCCGTCATGCCCTCCAGCACGTCCGCGCTGCCGGCCATTTCCTGCTGGATCCGAGCCTCCAGCTCCAGTTGCTCGTCCATGCGCGAGTACAGCCAGCTGTTGAGCTGGCGCTTGGTGCCGCCGTAGGAGCGGGTCGGACCCGCGGCCAGGCGCGAGGCGAGCGCGTCGACCTCGCTGTCGAACGCCTCGTCGGCGATCACGCGGTTGATGAGGCCCCACTCGAGCGCCCGCGCAGCCGGCAGCCGTTCGCCGAGCATCGACAGCTCGCTCGCTCGCGCCATGCCCACGCGCGTCGGCACGAACAGCGAGGAGCCACCGTCTGGGACCAGGCCGATGTTCACGAACGCGAGCAGGAAGTACGCGCTCTCGGCCGCGAGGATCAGATCGCAGCACAGCGCCAACGAGCAGCCGATCCCGACGGCGGGGCCGTTGACGGCGGCAATCACCGGCTTTGGCATCTCGCGCACGATCTTCATGATCGGGTGGTAGCGCTCGGTCAGCGTCGTGTACACGTCAGGATGCCCGTCCGCCGTGGTCTTCCCGCCGCTCACGTCGCGCAGGTCCGCGCCCGAGGAGAACGCGCGGCCGGCGCCGGTCACGACCACCGCCCGCACCGCTGCGTCCGCGGCGATGTCGCGCAGCGCGCGCAGCAGATCTGCACCCAGCTGGGCGTTCCACGCGTTCAGCGCCTGCGGTCGGTTGAGCTCGACTGTGGCCGCGCCCTGGGCGAAGCGCACATTGACGGTCTCGAGCTCGATGTCAGGTTGGCTCATTGGTCTCCTCGACTCGGTTCGGTGCCGTTGATCCTATGGTGTGGGGGATGGGACGTCCGGTGATCGGCATCTGCACCTCGCTTGAGCGTGCCAAGTGGAGCGTGTGGGACCAGCAGGCGGCGCTCACGCCGCTCAGCTACGTCGAGGCCGTGCAGCGTGCTGGCGGTCTTGTCGTGATGCTGCCGCCGGACCCGCTGTTGGTGGAGGAGCCCGCTGGCGCGCTCGAGCTGATCGACGGCCTGATCCTCGCCGGTGGCGCCGACATCGACCCCGCCAGCTACGGCGCCGAGGCCCACCCGAGCACCGTCGACACGGTGCCCGAGCGCGACGCGTTCGAGATCGCGCTCACGCGCGCTGCGATCGAGCGCGACCTGCCGGTGCTCGGCATCTGCCGCGGGTTGCAGCTGATCAACGTCGCGTGCGGCGGGACGCTCGTGCAGCATCTGCCCGAGCACCTCGGCCACCAGGAGCACAGGCGCGTGCTCGGGTCCTTCGACGGATCCGACCACGACGTGATCCTGACCGACGGCTCGCTCGCAGCGAGAGCTGCCGGCGAGGTGTTGCACGCGACCAAGTCTCACCACCATCAGGGCGTCGACCGGCTGGGCGAGGGGCTGGCGGTGACCGGCGTGTCGGTGCTGGACGAGCTTCCCGAGGCGATCGAGTGGTCGGGCGATGCATCCGATCGGTGCTTCGTGCTCGGCGTGCAGTGGCACCCCGAGGCCGACCTCCAGAGTGCGGTGGTCGGCGCGCTCGTGCAGGCTGCGCAGGCCGCGCGAGTGGCCGACTAGCTCAGGCGCTACGGACGCGCCTCCCGCGCGAGCCAACCTATACTGGCGGGCAAGTGCGGCTGTCGAGGGCGATCAGAGCAACCGCCTGGGGAATGGTGGTGGCCGGGGTCGCCGCGCCGCTCGTGCGCAAGCGCGTGGACGCCCCGCCGCTGTTGCTTGCTGGTGTCGCCTTCGCTGCCCCCGTCGGGCTGTGCATAGCCGTACCCCGCTCGCGCACGCGCGACGTGGCGACGTGCGTGCTTCAGATGTGGGCCTACCTCGGGGCGTACAAGGCGCCGCACGACGACCCGGCGGCGCAGGCGCTGCGCGTGCACGTCGACTATCCGATCGCCGCCGACCGAGTGCTCGGCCTCGGTCAGCTCCCGAGCGTGCGCCTTCAGCGAGCGCTCGCGCGCCTGCGCGCGGCGCCCACGCAGTGGAGTGCCCTCGACAGCGTGCTCGTTTGGGCGCATTGGAGCTGGTTCGTGTTCCCGCATGGCTCGCTCGCGTACATCCTCGTACGCGAGCGCAGCCGCTTTCCGCGCGCCGCCGTGCTCACCTACGCGGTGTTCGATCTCGGCGCCAGCTTCTACTGGCTGGCGCCCACCGCACCCCCGTGGTACGCAGCCGAAGCGTCCGCCGGGGGCGAGCACCCGCTGGCGGTGCGGCGGCTGATGGTCGAGTACGGGGAGTCGTTCTGGAAGGACGGCTGGGGCTCGCTCTACAGTGTGTTTGGAGGCAATCCCCTGGCCGCGATGCCGTCTTTGCACTTCGCCACATCCGTGATGGCTGCGCTCCTCCTCGCCGAGGTGGGGCCAGCGGTGGGCGCGCTCGGCTTCACATACACGGCGACGCTGGGGTTCGCGCTGGTGTACCTGGGCGAGCACTACGCGGTGGACCTGCTCGGCGGGGTGCTGCTGACGGTCGCGGTCCGGCGTCTGGGGCCGCGGGCGGGACCGGCGCTGGCGCGGGCGGGGCGTGCGCTGGCAGCGCTCGAGGCGATGGCCCACGAGGGGGTCTGAGGGGGGACTGACGGGCGGGTGAGCACCAAGCGGATCGAGCGCAGCGAGCAGCAACGAGCGAACGGGTCCTCGGCGCAGGTCGCGCCGGGGCCGGTGGCCGCTGCGGCGCCGGTCGCGAGCTCCTCTGCTCACCGCGAGGAGGAGATGCCGCGTGTGCGGCTCACGCGGCGCCAGGTGGTGGCGTTCGCGGCGTTCATCCTGCTCGGCGTCTGCTTCCTGTACTTCGTACTCCCGAACATCGCCGGTGTCAGCGCCACGGTGCACCACATCGAGGGCGGAGACAAGTGGTGGATCGCGATCGGGGTGCTGTTCGAGGTACTGTCGTTCGCGGGCTACATCGTGTTGTTTCGTGCGGTTTTCGTAGTAGCCGGGACCGACTCGGGCAACCGTATCGGCTGGGGCGAGAGCTATGAGATCACGATGGCGGGGCTGCTGGCGACGCGTCTGTTCGCGGCGGCCGGTGCCGGCGGCGTGGCGCTGACCGCGTGGGCCCTGCGCCGCTCTGGAATGCCCTCGCGCATGGTGGCCTCGCGAATGGTCGCGTTTGGGGTGCTGCTGTACGTGATCTTCGTGGGCTCGCTGCTGGTGTGCGGCATCGGGCTCGGGGCGGGCCTGTTCCCGGGCGGTGGCTCGTTCGCGATCACGTTCGTGCCGGCGATCGTCGCGGCGCTCCTGTTCGCGGCAGCCGGTGCGATGGCGCTGGTGCCCGGCGACCTCGAGCGCCGGCTGGGCCGCTGGGGATCGGGAGCGGGACGTCTATCGAAGTGGATCGTCCGCGCGTCGACTGTTCCCGCGCTCGCCGCGAGCGGCGTGCGCACGGCGATCGACCTGGTGCGCACGCGCGACCCCGGTCTGCTGGGCGCTCCGGCGTGGTGGGGCTTTGACATGGCCGTGCTGTGGGCGATGTTCCACGCGTTCGGGTCGCCGCCGCCGTTCACCGTGATCTGGATGGCCTACTTCGTCGGGATGCTCGGCAATCTGCTCCCGCTTCCCGGCGGGCTCGGCGGCGTCGAGGGCGGCATGATCGGCGCGCTCGTTGCATTCGGCGTCGGCTTCAACCTGGCCGTGCTGGCCGTGCTCTCGTATCGCGCGATCTCCTTCTGGCTGCCGACGTTCCCGGGCGTCGTCGCCTACTTCCAGCTGCGCCGTACGGTCTCGCGCTGGCGGCACGAGCAGCCGGCCCTTGATGTGGGCACGAGGCCGGGAACAGCGGGCGCGACCAGCGTCCTTCAGGGCTCGTGAGCGAGACACGATCGCTCTCGCCTTGCTATACTATACAAAGTAAAGTGCCAAGCGCGGGAGATCGAATGAGCGACCTCGAGAACGTGATCATCATCGGCAGCGGCCCAGCCGGCTACACCGCGGCGCTGTACACGGCGCGCGCTAACCTGCGGCCGCTCGTGATCGAGGGCTTCGCCTGGGGCGGCCTGCTCCAGCAGACGACGGACGTCGAGAACTACCCGGGCTTTCCCGACGGCGTGATGGGGCCGGAGATGATGCAGAAGTTCCGCGACCAGGCCGAGCGCTTCGGCGCGCGGCTGGTAACCGACCAGGCCGAGCGCGTGCAGCTCGCCGGCGGATCAGATTCGGGCGCGCCCGTGCACAGCGTGTGGGTGGGGGACACCGAGCATCGTGCCCGCACGGTCGTGCTGGCGATGGGGGCCGAGCACAAGAAGCTGGGCGTGAGCGGCGAGATGGAGCTGTCAGGCCGCGGCGTCAGCTACTGCGCGACGTGTGATGCCGCTTTCTTCAAGGGCGCCCAGACGATCATCGTCGGCGGCGGCGATTCGGCGATGGAGGAGGCGATCTTCCTCTCCAAGTTCGCCGGCAAGGTCACCGTCGTGAATCGCCGCGATGAGTTTCGTGCCTCGAGGATCATGCTCGAGCGCGCGCGCGAGCAGGAGAACATCGAGTTCCTCACGCCATACACCGTCCGTGAGTTCGTCGCCGGTGAGAACGGTGCGCTCGGTCACGCGGCGCTCGTCAACGTTGACACCGGCGAGGAGCGCGAGGTGCCGGTGTCGGGCACGTTCATCGCGATCGGACACGAGCCGCAGTCCGCGCTCGTGCGTGGCCAGGTCGACATCGACGACAACGGCTACGTGATCACCGACGGGTCATCCACGCGCACCAACCGCCCCGGCGTGTTCGCCGCGGGCGATCTCGTCGACCACACCTATCGCCAGGCGATCACCGCCGCCGGGTCCGGCTGCCAGGCCGCCCTCGACGCAGAGTGGTACCTGCGCGACACGCCGGGCGTGCCGGTGCCGGCGGGCATGCCGCTGGGCGACCCGGCCGAAGCCCAGTGGGCGCCCGCCGCCGACTCGGCATAGGCGCTGACCCGGCTCTCGCCATCGGCGCCCCCGGCCCCCGGCCGCCCGGCGCAGGCGCTAGGCGGGCAACGGGCCGATCTCGCCCTGCTCGAGGCTGAGCAGCCAACGCTTGCGGTCCAGGCCGCCGCCGTAGCCGCCGAGCTTGCCGCCCGAACGAAGCACGCGATGGCAGGGGACCACGATCGGGATCGGATTTGACCCGAGGGCGTTGCCCGCGGCGCGCGAGCCTCGCGGGCTCCCCGCCTCCGCGGCGACCTCCGCGTAGCTGAGGTGGCCGCCGTAGGGAATCTCGTACGTGGCGCCCAAGACCTTCTTGCCGAACGGACTCATCAGCGACCAGTCCTGCGCGAGCTCGAACGCCTGCCGGCGCCCGGCGAAGTACTCATCCAGCTCGCGACGGACCTGCTCGAACGGCGCTGTCGACTCAACGATCCGCGGCGAGATCCGCCGCGCGAGCCCTTCGAGCACGCCGTCCACGTTCTCCTCGGGGAACGCCAGGCGCACCAACCCACGCTGTGTGGCGGCAGCGAGCAGCGTCCCGAACGGCGAGTCCACGGGTGCGTAGCCGATGTCCGCGAGCCGCTCCGCGACGATCCGCGCGCGCAGCCGCTCGGCCGCCCCGGCGGCGGCCGCCGAGCTCGTCTCGCGGCCGGCCGGGCCGCCCTGCAACGCTCGCATCAGGCGGGTCTCGTCGTACTGTGTGGACGCGCGGCTATTCATGCGGTCACCCCCTGTCTCAGCTTGGCCAAACCCTCATGCAACGAGCGGCGCGCCGCCTCCTCCGAGCAGCCGATGGCGGTGGCGATGTCGCGATGTGGGAGATCGGCGATGAAGCGCAGGGCGACCGCCGAGCGCTGACGAGCGGGTAGCGCGCGCACGGCCTGCCACAGCTCGCTGTCGTGGCCGTCGGGCGGGCCGCCGGCCGCGGCGCCCGCCTGGTGCAGCGAACGCGCGCGGTTGCGTGCGGGCGTCGATCGGCTCGCCGCGGTCGGGTGCTCGAGCGCCTCGATCTCCGCCACGGGCAGCGCTCGACGCGCGCGCCCGCGGTGCGTGTCCAGCGCCTTACGGTGGGCGATCGTCAACACCCACGCGCGCAGATTGGAGCCCGCGCGCAGCCGCGGATAGGCGCGCAGCGCGGCGATGAACGTCTCCTGGAAGCAGTCATCCGCGTCGTCGGCTCCCACCGAGGCCACGAGAAAGCGCCATACCTCCTGGCGGTGCGCGTCGAGGAAGCGCTGGAAGGGGACAGGCGCATCGCCGCTCATGCTCGATAAACGCCGGCGGCGCTGCAAACGTGAGGCCGTCGCCTCAGGCGTCGTACTCGAAGAAGCCTGCGCCCGCGGCTCGCCCGAGGCGCCCGGCGTGGATCAGACGGCGCAGCTCGGGCGCAGGGCGATAGCGCTCCTCGCGGTACTCCTCGCACAGCGCCTCGAGCACCGTCAGCACGTGGTCGAGCCCGATCGTGTCGGCCCACTCGAGCGGGCCGTGTGGGTGGCTCAGCCCGAGCACCATGCCGGTGTCGATGTCGTGCGCGTCGCCCACTCCTTCGCCCAACGCAAACGCCGACTCGTTGATCACCTGGCAGACGATCCTTCCGAGCACGAGACCCGGCGCGTCGCCCACCCAAGCCACGTGCTTGCCGAGCGCGCCGAAGAAGCGCTCCGCGCGGGCGGCCGCCACCGGCGAGGAGGTCTCGCTGCGGGTCAGCTCCACCAGGTTGCAGTCCGCAAGCGCCGGCAGCAGGTGGAAGCCGATCGCGCTGCCGCCGGGGTCGAGCGCGCCCAGCGAGCCGCGCGCGCACAGCAGCACGCGGGCACCCTCTGCGGTCGCGTCCGCGCGCGTGGACCGGCTCGCGCCAGCCGCGGCTCTCGGGGCTGCGCCGGAGGTTCCGTCGCAGTCGATCCACAGCGCCGCGAGCGTGCCATGTTTCGGCGCGCTCGGGGCGCGCACCTCGAAGCCGGCCGCCTCGGCCGCCGTCCGCAGTTCCTCGGCCACCGCGCCCGTGCCGGCGATCACCACCACGGTCTCGTCTGCGCTGTGCGTCCCCGGATCCGGCGGCGGGGGGTCCTCGGCACGGTGGCTGCCGACGCCGCCGCTGTAGTCGTAGTAGCCGCGACCGCTCTTGCGTCCGTACAGCCCGGCGGCCACGTAGCGGGCGGCGATCATCGACGGACGCCAGCGCGGCTCGCCGAAGCTCTGCGCGTAGAAGCTCTGGGAGATCTCAAAGCCAGTCTCCACGCCAACCAGGTCCATCAGCTCGAACGGACCCATGCGAAAGCCGCCGCCCATGCGGCACACGCGGTCGATCGTCTCGACGTCGGCGATCCGCTCCTGCAACAGTCGCAGCGCCTCCAGGCCAAACGGCCGGTTGCAGCGGTTGACGATGAACCCCGGACCGTCGCCGGCGAGGATCACCGTCTTGCCCATCGCTTCGCCGGTCGCGTGGGCGAGCGCGAGCGCTCGCTGCGATGACTCCACCCCCGCGACCACCTCCAGCAGGCGCATCACGGGCGCGGGGTTGAAGAAGTGCATGCCCACCACACGCTCGGGATGCTCAGCGCCAGACGCTATCTCGGTCACCAGCAGCGAGGAGGTGTTGGTCGCGAGCACGCACTCCGCGGTCACGATCTTCGAGAGCTTTCGGTAGATCTCGTGCTTGAGCTCGATGCGCTCGGGCACGGCCTCGATCACCAGCTCGCACGGAGCCAGCGCGGACAGGTCGTCCACCGTCTGGAGTCGCTCGCTCGCCTCCTGCGCCTGCTCGTCTGTCAGCCGACCGCGGGCCGCTTCTTTGCCGAGGCCGGCGCGCGCGCTCTGGACGCCCCGCTCGAGCGCCTCCACGAACGGGTCGAACATCAGCGTCGTGGCGCCCGAGCGCGCGGCCAGCTGGGCGATGCCGCAGCCCATCGTGCCCGCTCCCAGCACCCCGATCACACCAGCCGGCGCCACAACCTCGCGACCGGGCCGTCGCCGACCGGCGGAGCCGGCCTTCTCATCCTCTTGTATTTGCGCTTGATCGGACATCGATCGTCTGCCCGCCGCCGCCTAGGCGGGCACGAGCGCGTTGACGCCGGTCATCGCGCGCCCGATGATCATTTTCTGAATCTGCGAGGTGCCCTCGTACAGTGTCGTCACACGCGCGTCGCGGAAGTAGCGCTCGACCGGGTGGTCGTCGACGTAGCCCGCGCCGCCGTGCACCTGGATCGCCATGTTCGCGCACTCCAGCGACGCTTCCGTGGCGTGCAGCTTGGCGATCGAGGTCTCCAGCGTGTTCGGCCGTCCCTTGTCCTTGAGGAAGCCCGCGCGCCACACCAGCATCCGCGAGGCGTCGGTCTTCAGCACCATGTCCGCGATCATCGCCTGCACCAGCTGGAAGCTGGCGATCGGGCGCCCGAACTGCTCGCGCTCCTTGGAGTACTTGACCGACTCCTCCACGCATCCCTGGCAGATCCCCACGCACCCGGCCGCCACCGAGTAGCGCCCGGAGTCGAGGTTGGACATCGCGATTTTGAAGCCGTCGCCCACCTGGCCGAGCATGTCGTCGTCTGAGACCTCGACGTCTTCCAGCGCGATCGAGGCAGTGTCGGAGGCGTGCAGCCCCATCTTGTGCTCGATCGTCTGCGCTTTGTAGCCCGGCTGGTCGGTGTCCACGAGGAAGCACGCGATGCCCTTGTGCCCGAGCTCGGGGTCGGTCTGCGCGAAGACCACCGCCAGCTTCGCGTAGTTGCCCATCGAGATCCACATCTTCGCGCCGTTGATCAGCCAGCCGGAGTCGGTCTTGCGTGCGCGTGTCTTCTGGTTGGCCGCGTCCGAGCCCGTGTCCGGCTCGGTCAGCGCGAAGCACGCCAGCCACTCGCCCGAGCACAGCTTCGGCAGGTACTTGTGCTTCTGCTCCTCGGTGCCGAACTTGACGATCCCCGAGCACACCAGCGAGGTCTGCACCGAGATTACAGTGCGGATCGCCGAGTCCCCGCGCCCGATCTCCTCGACGACCAGGCCGTAGCTGAAGTAGTCGAGGCCCGCGCCGCCGTACTCCTGGGGGCACGATCGCGCCGAGGTAGCCCTGCGCGGCGACCTTCTTGACCAGCTCCGTGTCGAAGTGGTGGTTGCGGGCGTTTTCGCGGGACTGCACCACGATCTCGTTGTCGGTGAACTCGCGCGCCGTGTCCTTGATCAGGCGCTGCTCGTCGGTCAGGTCGAAATCCATCCCTCTCCTATCGGGTTGTCAGCTTGGGTGTGCTCCAGGGGGCCTCGACACGACTCGCGATCTCATCGGCGACGCCCTCGATGGGCAGTCGCTCCTGTGACAGCGAGTCGCGGTCGCGCAACGTCAGCGTGCCGTCCTCCGCGCTCTGGTGGTCAATAGTAAGACAGAAGGGCGTTCCGATCTCATCCTGGCGGCGGTAGCGGCGTCCGATCGCGCCGCCGTCGTCGTACTCAGACTGCACGCGCGCGCGCAGCGTCCGGTGCACCTCTCGCGCGAGCTCCGGCTGCCCGTCCTTGTTCACGAGCGGCAGCACAGCGACCTTCACCGGCGCCAGACGCGGGTGCAGGCGCAGGACCGTGCGGGTCTCGCCCGCGCCCGTGCCCTCGCGCTCGACCAGTTCCTCGTCGTAGGCGTCGACCATGAACGCGAGCGTCGCCCGGTCCGCGCCCGCCGCCGGCTCGATCACGTGCGGCACGTAGCGCTCGCCCGTCTGCTGGTCGAAGTACTCGAGCTTCTCACCCGAGTGGCGCGCGTGCGCCGACAGGTCGAAGTCGCCGCGGTTGGCGATACCCTCGAGCTCCGACCAGCCGATGGGGAACAGGTACTCGACGTCGCTGGTGCCCGAGGAGTAGTGCGAGAGCTCCTGCGGCTCGTGCGCGCGCAGGCGCAGGTGGTCTGGGCGGATGCCCAGCTCCAAGTACCAGCGCTCGCGCTCTGCGAGCCAGTGCTCGAACCATTTCTGCGCTTCTGCCGGTGGCACGAAGTACTCCATCTCCATCTGCTCGAACTCCCGTGTGCGGAAGATGAAGTTGCCGGGCGTGATCTCGTTGCGGAAGGACTTGCCGATCTGCGCGATTCCGAACGGCGGTTTCTTGCGCGAGAACTGGAGCACGTTCTTGAAGTTGATGAAGATCCCCTGGGCGGTCTCCGGGCGCAGGTAGGCGGTCGCGCCAGACTCTCTGACGGGCCCGATCGTCGTCTCGAACATGAGGTTGAAGTCGCGCGCCCCCGTGAGCGAGCACTCGTCGGTTTCGCCCGGGTGCTTCGAGGGTTTGCGACCGCACGCAAGCTCCGCGAGGTGGTCGGCACGGAAGCGCTGGCCGCAGGTGCGGCAGTCCACCAGCGGGTCGGTGAAGCCCGCCAGGTGGCCCGAGGCCTCCCACACCTGCGGGTGCTGGAGGATCGCCGAGTCGATCGCCACGATGTCGTCGCGCTCTTGCAGCATCGTGCGCCACCACTCGGCCTTGACGTTGCCCTTCAGCAGCACGCCGTAGTGACCGTAGTCATACGTCGAGCCCACGCCGCCATAGATCTCCGAGGACGGGAAGATGAAGCCGCGCCGCTTGCTGAGCGCGACGATCTTCTCCATCGTGACCGTGTCGGGCTCTGTCGGGCGCTCGCTCATCGGGCTGCGGATGCTAGTCGAGCGCGGTGGGATCGACCACGGGCGTGGGCCGGGCCGGCGAACGCGCGGGCACTAGCATGCGCCGCCGTGGCGCGGATCCTGATCGTCGCCGGCGGCTGTCGCGGTCGCCGGCTGGCCGCCACCCTGATCGCAGACGGGCACGCGGTGCGCGTGAGCACCCGCGGCGAGGGCGGGCGTGCCGCGATCGAGGCCAGCGGCGCGGAGTGCTGGCTGGGGACACCCGACCGCCTGTCGACGATGCGCGGGGCGCTCGAGGGCGTGACGATCGTGTGCTGGCTGCTCGGCTCGTGCGCCGGGGACGAGCGCGAGCTGCACGAGCTGCACGCCTCGCGGCTGCCGTTCTTTCTCACGCAGACGATCGACACCACCGTGCGCGGCTTCGTCTACGAGAGTCGCGGCACCACCACGCCGTCGGCGCTCCTGGCCGATGGCGAGCGCGCGGTGCGCGAGCTGACGCAGCGAAACGCGATCCCAGCCGCGTTCCTGACAGCCGACCCCCGGCAGCTCCCCGCGTGGCTCGCCGACGCGCGCACGGCAATCGGCTCGCTGCTCGATCGCCGGTGATCGCGATCGTCGATCGGCGCATGATCGTTCACTGCGATCAAGCTCACGGGCGCGTGCGCCGATGCCAGATGCAAGATGGCGGGGGATCGCTCACGATACGGGCTGTCGGTGTCGGCGCTCGGCGCGATCGTGTTGGCGGTGTCCGTGTTCCTGCCCTGGTACGGCATTCACCTCACGCAGCAGACCGGAGTCGAGCTCGTCTCGCACCGCCTGACGTGGCTGTCGCATCAGCGTCTCGCGCTCGTCAGCGGCGAGCATGCGTTGCGAGACCTGAGCGTCGTGCTGCTGGTGCTCGCCGGGCTGGCGATCCTCGATGCGCTCGTGCCGCTCGCTCGTACACACGCTCCGCTGCCGGGTGGCGCCGGCGGGTCTGTGGTCCTGCTCGGAGCCCTCGCCTGCGCCTGCGTGGTGTACCGCATGATCGACCCGCCGGCTGCCGTTGGTGAGCAGCTGCTCTTGCGCTCGCTGCGAGAGGGGGCGTGGCTTGCGCTGCTCGGCTCGCTGGCGATCGTGCTCGGGGGCATGTGGCCGCGCTACCGCGACCTCGAGGGGCCAGCAGTCCCCGAGGGACCGCACGCGCTATCCTGGCAGTAATTCCACTAAAGCCGATCAGGATTCGCCCAACGCCGTTTCCTCCGTCGGCTCCCGTGACGAGAGCACCTCGAGAAAAGGAGCGCCCTTATGACATTGCAGCTTGGCGAGGAGGCCCCCGACTTCGAGGCCGAGACCACAGAGGGTCACATCAAATTCCACGACTGGATCGGCGATTCGTGGGCGGTCCTGTTCTCGCACCCGAAGGACTTCACCCCGGTGTGCACGACCGAGCTCGGCTACATGGCCCAAGCCAAGCCCGAGTTCGACGCCCGCGGCGTGAAGATCATCGGCCTGTCCGTCGACCCGCTCGACAAGCACGAGCAGTGGGCGAAGGACATCGAGGAGACGCAGGGCGCCGCGCCCAACTACCCGATCATCAGCGACAGCGACTTCCATGTTTCCAAGCTCTACGGGATGCTGCCCGCCGAGACCTCCGGAGACCCTCTGGCGCGCACGCCGGCCGACAACCAGACCGTTCGCAACGTGTTCGTGATTGGGCCCGACAAGAAGATCAAGCTGATCCTCGTGTACCCGATGACCACCGGGCGCAACTTCGACGAGGTCCTGCGCGTGATCGACTCGCTTCAGCTCACCGCCAACCACAAGGTCGCCACGCCGGTCAACTGGAAGCCCGGAGAGAAGGTGATCATCGCCGGCTCGGTCTCCAACGACCAGGCCAAGGAGATCTACCCGGATGGCTGGGAGGAGCCCCGCCCGTACATCCGCATCGTGCCGCAGCCCAGCTGAGCCAGCAGCGTCTCGATGATGCGCGCCGTGGCTCCCCAGATGAGGTGCTCGTCCACTACGTAGGCGTCCGTCTCGAAGGTGATGCCGCGGCGTTCGATCGGCGCGCGTGTGCGGCCAGCGCGCAGCGCCGCCAGCGGCAGCTCGATCACCGCGTCGACCTCCCTCGCTGACAGGCGCCAGGCGACGCCCGCGGGGATCTCGCCGACGAACGGATGAATCAGGTAGTTGGTCGCGAACGTAGAGACCGGCTCGAGCTTCTCCCAGCACGCTCACCTGCGAGCGCGGCAGGCCGATCTCCTCTTCGGCCTCGCGCAGAGCCGTGTGCAGCAGGTCGGGATCCTCGCTGTCGCGTCGACCGCCCGGAAACGAGATCTCGCCCGCGTGGCGGCGCAAATCGGCGCGCCGCCTGGTGAGGACGAGCTGCTGCTCCGCCTGCTCACCCGCAAGCAAAAGCGGCACGAGCACCGCCGCCTCGATCTGCTCACGTGCGACGGGCTGGCCGCCGCCGGCTGCGGTGGACGACTCAGGCGGCCAGGTGAACGCGCTCAATGCGCTCCTGGAACATGACCTCGCCGTCCAGTGCACGGTGCACAGGGCACTTGGCGGCGATCACGCGCAGGCGCTCGACCTGATCCTCGGGCAGATCGTCGGGGAGCCTCATCACCAGCTGGAAGCGGGTTGGGCAACCGCGCTCGGCTGGGCTGTACTCGACGTCCACCTCCACGTGGCCGATGTCCCATCCCTTGCGCTGGGCGTACATCTCCATGGTGATCGCCGTACACGACGCCAGGCTGACTGCAAGCAGCTCCTGGGGGTCGGGGCCCATATCGTCCCCGCCCGCCTGCGCCGGCTCGTCGACTGTCATCTGGTGTTCGCGCACGTGAACGGTGTGCTTGAAAGCTCCCCCCTCGCGTCTCGCTGAGGCCTTCATCCTTGTGAGCCCTTGCGTTTGGGCCATATGCGATCCCTTCGGTCGTTCCCGGATCCCCCACCAATCATCATACCCCGCGGTCCGGCTAGGAAAGCGGGTTGAACAGCAGTCCGGTGAGCAGCTTGGGGAAGAAGTACGTGGACTTCGGCGGCATGTTCTCCCCGGCCGCGGCCACGTCGCGAACCTGGCCGACGGGGGTCGGGCGCATGATGAACGCGGCGTCGTAGTCGCCAGAGCGCACCATCGCGAGCGCCTCCGCAGTGTCTCGCGCGTAGAAGAGGCCGTTGAAGTGCGCGATGTCATCGTCGGTGAAGGAGAGCGCGTTCTTCAGCACGAGCGTCTCCAGCACCCCTGTGTCCAGGTGGCGATAGGCCTCGGAATGTCCCGCCAGCGCGGCGTCTGCGATCGCTTGATCCTTGAGCGTGAGGCGCAGCGCGCGCTCGTCCCCGTTCGGCCGTCGCTCGAAGTAGCCGAGCTGCAACAGGCCTTCGCCAGGAGGCGGAGCGATCTCCTCGAGCGCCACGTCGCGGATCTCGAAATCGCGCTCGAGCTCCTGGTCGAGCGCCTGCCAGCGACGGTCGTCGAGCCCTCCGATCAGCCGGTGCGTTGGGAACACGGTCAAGCCGGGGTCCTCCAGCGCCACCAGGCACATGAGGATGTAGCGGTGCTCGCCGTGCGACGCCGCGCCGGGCGAGTCGCCGACCTCCTCAGCGTATGTCTGCATCGTCTCGTAGCGGTGGTGGCCGTCGGCGATCAGCAGCTCCGCGTCGCGCGTCGCCGCCTGCACGGCCGCGATCGCGGCCGGCTCGCCGACACGCCAGAGGCTGTGGATGGTGTCGTCGCCGTCGGTGATCTGCGCCCACGGGGGCTGCTCGGTGGTCGGCGACAACGCACGCCAGGCTGCGTCCGTAGGGTCGGAGTACAGCGAGAAGATCGGCGAGATGTTCGCGCGGGTCGCACGCGTGAGGCGCAGCCGGTCCTCCTTCGGGCCGGGGTGGGTGCGCTCGTGCGGACGCACGCGGCCGGGGCCGTAGTCCTCGATCCGCACGCGACAGAAGAAGCCCCGCCGCGTGCGCGCGGTGCCGTCGGGGCCCGTGTACTGCTGTGTGTACGCCCACAGCGCCGGTGCGCGGTCGCGCACCAGCGCGCCCTGCTGCTGCCAGCTGTCGAAAAGCGCACCCGCCGCTGCGTACGGATCCCCGCCGCCCGCCTCCTGGCGCGGCAGGTCGACCGCTACGACGTTGTAGGGGGAACGCGCGATCAGCTGCTGGCGCTGGCTGGCGTCGATCACGTCGTAGGGCGGCGCGACCACGTCAGCCAGCCCCCCAACCACAGACGGGTCGTAGTGCAGCGCGCGCAACGGTTGGACGTCGGCCATGGGCGGTGGCGCAGGCTAGCAGCAGACGCCGTCTGCGAGATCCACGCGGTAACCGGCGCCGGGCGTCTACGCTTAGGCCACGGGGCGTGGCGCAGCCTGGTAGCGCACCTGCTTTGGGAGCAGGGGGTCGTGGGTTCGAATCCCGCCGCCCCGATCACCGAGATATCGGCCTCGCCCCGTGACCAGCGGGGCGCGAGGTGCTGCGCTCGGACACCATTCGGTATCGTCCGCGGCCTTGGCCGAGCGTTTCGACGTGGTCGTGGTGGGGGCGCGCTGCGCTGGGTCGCCGCTGGCGGCGTTGCTCGCACGCCAGGGCGTGCGAGTCGCGCTCGTGGAGCGTGCGACGTTCCCTCGCGACACGCTGTCCACGCACGTCTTTCAGGCACAGGCCCTGGCGTTTCTTGCGAGGCTCGGCGTGATCGAGGAGGTACGCGCCACCGGCACGCCGTTCGTACAGCGCGTCGACTTCCGTCTCGGGCAGTTCGCGTTCACCGCGCACTTCCCGCAGTGGCCCGGCGACGTCGGCGGGACCACGTCGGTGCGACGCATGATGCTCGACCCGATCCTCGCGCAGGCCGCCGCCGACGCGGGCGCCGAGCTGCGCATGGGGACGACCGTTACCGGTCTGGTGCAGGAGGGCGGGCGCGTGCGCGGCGTGCGCGTCGCCAAGGACGGCTCGGAGGCGGTGCTCCAGACGCGGCTGGTGGTGGGGGCAGACGGTCGCAGCTCGAGCGTCGCGGACTGCGTCGGTGCGCGCAAGTACAACGTGACGAGGAACGAGCGTTTCGCCTACTGGTCGTTCTTCGAGGGCGCAACGCCGGGCCCCGACCCCGCGTTCAGCCTGCATCGCTGGATCGACGAGCACGCCGACGACCGCTTCGTGGTCGCCGTCTCGACCGACAGCGATCTGTACCAGGCGATGGTGATCCCGCCGTTGGGCGAGCTTTCGCGCTATCGCGAGGACCTCGAGGGCAGCTACCTCGAGGACATCCGCCACTGCGCGCCGGTGGCCGAGGCGTTGGCGGGGGCCCAGCGAGTCGGCAAGATCTACGGCATGCTTCGCTGGGAGGGGTACTTCCGGGAAGCCAGCGGCCACGGCTGGGCGCTGGCGGGCGACGCGGGCCACTTCAAGGACCCGTCGGCAGGCCAGGGGATCCAGGACGCCTTCAGGCAGGTCGAGGCGCTCGCGCCGGCGATCGTGCGCGGCCTCGGCGGCGCCGACGAGGCCCTGGACCAGGCGCTGGCGGAATGGAGCCGCTGGCGCGACAAGGATGCAGCTGAACACTACTGGCTGGCGAACGACATCGGAAAAGCGGGCCCCGTGCCCGCGATGTTCCCCGAGTGCGCCAGACGACTGCTCGAGCTCGGTGAGATCGATCAGCTGGTGGGGGTCTTCAGCCACCGCAGGATGCCCGCACAGGTTCTCACGCCCGCGCGGCTGCTGATGGCGGCTGGCCGGCTGCTGGCGCGGCCCGGCTACGACCGGCGGGCGCTGCTCCGCGAGATCCGCACGCTAGCCGCCGTGAACGCCCGGCGCCAGCGCATGAACTGGCGCCCGGCGTACGCAGACGATCGCCTCGCGCACGGCCCGTGAGCGGACAGCGGGCACGCTCACGTGCGCGTCCCGCGGCGAAGCGCGCGGGGCGCTCTGGAGCGGGCGTCAGGAGATCTGATACGTCCGCTCCTGCTCCCACAGCACCTGCCAGACCTTGCGCGGCATCGCCGAAAGCACGCTCTCGCGCATGAACAGGGCGATCGGGTGGTGAACGTGTGAGACTTTGGCGAGCATCGCCGAGCGGTTGACGATCTGGCTCGTACGCGGAATCCGCTTGCTCTCGTAGGACGCCAGCGCCGCCTGTACCGCGCCGCTCGCAGACAGCGACCCCACTGCGGAGAGCTCGCGTCCGAGCACCACGCCGTCCTCGATCGCCATCCCGGCGCCCTGCCCCAGCGTCGGCGTTGTCGGATGGGCGGCGTCACCCAGCAGCGTCACGCGCCCCTGTCGCCAGCTCTCGACCGGTTTCCGGTCATACAGGTCCTGGTGGAAGATGTGCTCCTCGGGGGTCGCCTCGATCGCCTCCTGAACCTGCTCGGGCCAGCCGGCGAACGTGTCCAGCAGGTCGCGCTTGCGCCCGACCGGCGGATCGACGGCGCCCTCCGGGCGGATCTGGCTTCCCCACCAGAACAGCCGCTGATCGACGGGAAACATGCCGAAGATCGAGGACGGCCCATAGATCTGCTGCGCGAAGTCGCGCCCGATCGACTTGTGGGTGAACTCCGGGAGCGCGCGCCACACGGTCGCGCCGGAGTACCGCGGCCTGCCGTCGCCGATCACCTTCGCGCGGATCACAGACAGCAGGCCGTCTGCGCCGACCAGCGCCGCCCCGCGCTCCTCCTGGCCTTCGGCGAACAGCGCGGTCACGCTGTCGGCGTCCTCGCGAAAGCCAACGCACTCCATGTCGCAGTGCACGATGTTCAGGTCGCCCACCGCGCGCGCGAGAAGCTCCAGCAACTCGCCCCGATGCACGGCGACCACCTCGCGGTGCCAGGGAATCTCCGCGAGCTTGCGCCCGTTGCGCCAGGACACCAGCCGCAACGCCTCGAATCCGTCGCCCGAGATCTCGCGCAGGGCGTCGCGCAGCCCCACCATCGATAGTGCCTGCGACGCCACGCGCTGGATCCCCACCCCGGTACCCAGCTCGCGCAGCTCCGGCTGGCGCTCGAACACCTCCACAGGAACGCCTCCGGCTCGCAGCGCCACCGCGGCGGCCAGACCGCCGAGCCCGCCTCCGATAACCAGCACTCGTTCGGAGTCCTGCATCGCGCGGACTCTACTCACTGGTGGACGGCTCTTCTGGAAGAATCGAGGGCGGTGGATCCCGGGAGGCCGAGCTGGACGGCGATGGGGACGGCGCTGATGCGCGCCGCCCATACGCGCTTGGATCGCCCGCCGCTGCTGGACGACGTTTGGGGGGATCGTCTGATCTTGCCCGAGGAGCGCGAGGCGATGGCGGCCGTCGGCGAGGCCGGGGAGCTCGATACGGCCCTGCGCGCGCATCCCTCCTATGGGACGGTGATCCTGCGCGCGCGATATGCCGAGGATGCGCTGGCGGATGCCGTTGGGCGCGGAGTTCGCCAGTACGTGATCGTCGGTGCTGGCATGGACAGCTTCGCGCTGCGTCGCCCGCAGTTCGCTGAGGCGGTGGAGGTGTTCGAGGTCGACCATCCAGCGACACAGGAGTTCAAGGTCGCTCGGCTGGCCGGCTGTGAGGTGTCGATGCCGGCGGGCGTGCACCTCGTGGCGGCGGACCTCAGCGAGACCGGGCTCGACGTCGCGCTCGCCGGCTCGCCGTTCCGCGGCGACCGCCCGGCGTTCTTCTCCTGGCTGGGAGTGTCGGGATACCTCACGCGGGCGGCCAACATGGCAACGCTTCGCGCGGTCGCGTCGAGTGCACCGGGGGGAAGCGAGCTCGTCTTCAGCTACCTCGACCTGCGCCTGTTGGACGGCGAGGAAAAAGACGGCCGGATGCAGCAGGTCCGCGCCAGCCTCGCCTCGGCCGGTGAGCCCTGGATCTCGGGCTTCGACCCCGAGCGGCTCGGCGAGGACCTATCGGAGGTGGGACTGGAGCTGCTCGAGAACCTCGGACCAGCTGAGCTGCGGGCGCGCTACTGCCAAAGCCGCAGCGACGAGCTGCACCCGAGCCCCGGCGCCCACCTCGCCCGCGCACGCGTCGCGGACTAGAGGCAGAGCGCCGCTCGGATGCCCGGGAAGCTTCTTGCGGCGGCGGAGTCTCGCTCGACGATGGGGCCAAGGCTGGCACTCCGTCAGCTCGTGGCGCGCTGTGCTCCCCGTTCGGCGCGTCACGAGCACATCTATCGGCCCTCGTGAGCTTCCAGCGCGAATAGCGGCCAGTGCCCGGGCACGCCCTTCAGCTCGTGCAGGCCGCGGTCCTCGAAGTCGAACGGACCGCCAACGACCGTCCCGAACACCGTGCCCGAGACGAGAACTTCGCCGGGGGCAGCCAGGGCACAGACGCGCGAGGCGATGTGCACGGCCATCCCGCCCACGTCATCGCCGATCAGCTCGCACTCGCCTGTGTGCATGCCGACCCGCACCTCCACGCCCAGCTCGCGTGCGGCGCTCCTGATCGCTAGCGCACAGCGCAGGGCGCGCGAGGGCGGACCGTCGAACGTGGCGAGGAAGCCATCGCCGACGGTCTTGACCTCGCGACCGCCGAAGCGGGCCAGCTGCGCGCGCACCTGCTCGTCGTGGTGGGCGAGCAGATCGCGCCAGCGCCCGTCACCGATGCGCGCCGCGTGCGCGGTCGCGTCGACGATGTCGCTGAACAGGACCGTCAGCAGCGCACGCGCGAATTCGCCGCCGGTGCGCACGCCCGTCAGGAACTCCTCGATCTCCTCGACGATCGCGTCGCTGTCGCCGACGAACGGGACCGAGTCGATGCCGTCCAGCTCGACATAGCGCGCCCCGGCGATGTTCTGCGCGAGATAGTGAGAGTGGCGCACGTCCCACACGAGCTCGTTCGGCCGATGCATCACGAGCGTCGGCACGCGGATGCGCGGGAGCGCGTGGCGCACGTCGAGATCGGCGCGTGCTCGGGAGATGATTCGCGCCTCGCCAGGGCTCGCCGCCAGGCGTTGCAGCCGCGCGAACCACGCAGCCAGCGCGGGATCGCCGCCCATCGACGGCGCAAGTTCGGACATCGTCGGGGTGTTCAGCTCGCCCCACGCCGCCAACGTTGGCTCGACGCGCTCGTCTCGCTGCTCGCGAGTAAGCGCCCAGTCGTAGTCGGGAGCCCACAACGTGCGCGCGATCGACGCGTACATCACCAGCGCGCCGATGCGCTCAGGGTGATCGGCGGCGAGCAGGGCACCGAGCAGACCCCCCTGTGAATACGTGACCACCGCGGCGCGTTCGCTGCCGGCGGCGTCGAGCACCGCCAGCGCGTCGCGCGTGTCCTGCTCGAGCGTGTAGCCATCGGGCACGCGCTCGGACAGCCCCGTGCCGCGGCTGTCGAACAGGATCAGCCGCCCGAACCTCGCCAGGCGCTCGAGGAAGCGGCGGTTGGCGGGTGCCTCCCAGAGCTGCTCGAGCTGGGTCAGCCAGCCGGTCAGGAACAGCAGGTCCAGCGGCCCTTCGCCGGTGACCTGGTAGGCGATGCTCGCGCCGTCGCTGCGTGCGTAGTGGGTCGGGGACGCCATCACTCCCCCTCGATCAGCGTGCGGAATGGGGCGGAGGGCTCGACGCTCGCACCCGCCGCGTGCACGCGGTCGGCCAGCCACAGATCCGAGGTGACGACGCGGATCGCACCGGGCTGGGTGGCGCGAGTGAGCAGCCGCACGATCTCATCGTCCGCCGAGTCGCGTCGCGGGCGCGGGGCGTGTGCGATCTCGATCACCGTCGAGCGGATCGGCGGCTTGGGAGGCTGCTCGAAGACGACCGTCACATCCGCGCCGCTGGCCGCCGCCCAGCGCTCGAGCAGGTTCACGAGGTCGACCATAGCCGCGTGACGGTCCTTCCACCACGCGTCCGGCCGCGTGCCGATCACGTTCATCCCGTCCACGAGCCAGCGCACCGAGCGCAAGCCTACAGTTGCGTCTGCAATGCGGCTCGAGGGCATCCACACCGGCGACATCGTCGAGGTCGATCACAAAGGCCGACGCTTCCACGCGCTCGTCACCGGCAGCGCCCCCGGTGGGCTGGCGATCCAGCCCACCGACCGGCGCGTCAACCATTACACCTGTCGCAGCCGTGAGGTGATCGGTCACTGGGCCAAGCGGGGCAGACCGAGACAGACCAGCGAGCCGTTGCGAGCGTCTCCGCGCCAGCTGGAGATCGACCTCTCACCGCAGGGCGATTGAGCGATCGCAAAGGGCGATCTCACGGCGCGCGCGGGGGCGTGCTGGCATAGGTCGGCGCACGCGCGGGCAGAACTGTAGACAATTGTCTACATGAACGAGCAAACAGACGAACGATCCACCGGCGTCGAGCGCAAGCTCCAACGCGCCATCATCCTTCAGTTGCTGGTCGAGGACGGCGAGCAGCGAACGCAGCGAACGCGGCTCGCGGCCGCGCTGGGCATCGAGGGCGAGGCGCTGGAGCGCGCCCTCGGGCGACTGTCGGATGTGGGCGTGGTGTGTCTTGCGGGCACCGAGGTGTGGGCGTCGGCCGCCGCACGACGCATCGACGAACTCGGCCTGATCGGGCTCTAGGAGATCCGCTTCCGCAAGGCCTGCGCCCCGCGCCCGCTGTCGGCGCGAGGGCACGACCGGCGCTGGGCGGGCTGCGAGCACGCCGGAGATATAGGGTCTGATCAATGAGCGACCGTGTGCTGATCCTTTCGTGGGAGTACCCGCCCGTGATCGAGGGTGGTCTGGCGCGACACGTGCGCAAGCTCGCCGAGGCGCTCGTCCGCCAGGGGGTGTGCGTGGATGTGCTGACGCGTGCGCGGGGCGCGGAAGCGGAAGTGCAGGTGCCGCGGGTGGGCGGCGGGGGCGTGAAGGTGCACCGCGTGCGCGAGCCCGGCTGGCCCCGCGACCTCGATCGCTTCGTCGCCTGGGTGGAGCAGATGAACGAGGACATGCTCGCCGCCGGCGAGGCGCTCGCGCAAGAGAACCGCTATGACCTCGTGCACGGCCACGACTGGCTCGTCGGGCAGGCCGCGGCGGCGCTCGCCGACCGGCTGCGCGTGCCCTACGTCACGACCATTCACGCCACCGAGCACGGCCGCCATCAGGGCTGGGTGCAGAACCCGCCGCAATCACACATCCACGCCGTCGAGCGCTGGATGGCTCGGCGCGCGGACGCGGTGATCGTGTGCTCGCACTACATGCGCGGTCACGTCGCCGACATCTTCGACATCGCAGAGAGCCGGGTCGCGGTCATCCCCAACGGCGTGGACCCCAGCGAACTCCAGCCGACAGGCGACCTCGCGGCCCTGCGGCGCGAGTTCGCGCAGCCGCGAGAGAGGCTGGTGCTGCTGGTGGGGCGACTGGTCTACGAGAAGGGCTTCCAGCTCGCGCTCGACGCGCTGCCGGGCGTGATCGAGCGCGTCGAGGGTGTGCGCTTCCTCGTGGCCGGAAGCGGCACGCACGAGTGCGAGCTGAAGGCGCAGGCGCAGCGGCTGGGCCTGGACGAGCACGGCACGTTCCTCGGCTGGATCGGCGACGACGTGCTGCACTCGCTGTACCGCATCGCCGACCTGTGCGTGGTGCCGTCGATCTACGAGCCGTTCGGGCTGGTGGCGCTGGAGGCGATGGCCTCAGGCTGCCCGTGCATCGCCGCGGACACGGGCGGGCTGCGTGAGGTGGTGCCGATGGGTGAGCGGGTCGGGTTGCGCTTCAACGGCGGAGACGCGGAGCACCTGGGCGTGATGATCGAGCGCCTGCTCGTCGACGAAGCCCTGCGCGACCGGCTGGTGGCGGAAGCCTCCGAGCACGTGCTGCGCTTCGACTGGGACGACATCGCGCAGCGCACCCGCGGCATCTACGATGCGCTCGGGGAGCTGGCGCCGCGCGAGCGGGTAGGACGAGGATGACGCGGATGCTGAACGGCTTGATGCAGGACGACTTCCCGCTGACGCTCAACCACATCCGTCGCAAGCTCGCCTCCTACAACCCCGGCGCGGAGGTACTCACCCTCCAAGAGGACGGCTCGGTGCTGCGGGCACAGCACGCACGGGTGGCCGAGCGCAGCGACCGCCTCGCGCGGGCGCTCGCCGGACTGGGCGTTGCTCAGGGCGAGCGGGTGGCCACGTTTGCCTGGAACAACCAGCGCCACCTGGAGCTGTACTTCGCGGTTCCGTGCATGGGCGCGGTGCTGCACACGCTCAACATTCGCCTGTTCCAGGAGCAGTTGACATACATCATCAACCACGCCGAGGACCACCTGATCTTCGTCGATGACTCGCTCGTCTCTCTGCTCGAGCCGCTGGCGCCGCAGCTCGAGGGCGTGCGGCATTACGTGATCATGGGTGACGGCGATGCGGGCGCGCTGCCGAACGTGCTCCGCTACGAGGAGTTGCTCGAGGAAGCGGGCGCGGGCAGCTTCGACTACCCAGAGCTCGACGAGCGCCAGGCCGCAGCCCTTTGCTACACGAGCGGGACGACCGGCGACCCGAAGGGCGTGCTCTACTCACACCGCTCGATCAGCCTGCACTCCACTGTCACGCTCGCGCGCGACGGCACGGGCCTATCGCGCGTGGACCGAATCCTGGCTGTGGTGCCGATGTTCCACGTGAACGCCTGGGGCCTTCCCTATGGGGCGGCGCTCGCGGGCGCCGATCTCGTGCTGCCGGACCGCTTCTTGCAGGCCGAGCCGCTGGCCAAGCTGATCATGAGCGAGCGCCCAACGGTGATGGGCTGCGTGCCAACGATCTTCGCCGACCTGCTGCGCTACGCCGACGGGCATCCGGACGTCGATCTCTCGTCGCTCACGAACGCGGCGTGCGGGGGCTCGGCCGTGCCGCGGCAGCTGATGAAGGACTACGAGCAGCGCTACGGCGTCGAGATCTACCAGGCGTGGGGGATGACCGAGACGAGCCCGGTGGCGACCTACTCGCGACCCCGCGAGCGCACGCCCGACGGACACGTACGCGAGCACGACGATGCCTACTGGGACGACCGCGCCAAGCAGGGTCGGCCGCTGCCATGGGTGGAGCTACGGCTCGTCGACGACGACGGCGCAGAGGTGGCCTGGGACGGGGTGTCCACGGGCGAGATCCAGGTACGCGGGCCGTGGGTGGCCGCGCGCTACTTCGACGATCACACAGAAGACGAGAAGTTCGCCCAGGGCTGGCTGCGAACCGGGGATATCGCAGCGGTCGACGAGCACGCGCAGGTCCAGATCACCGACCGCTCCAAGGACGTGATCAAGTCCGGCGGCGAGTGGATCTCCTCGGTGGAGCTCGAGAACGAGCTGATGTCGCATCCGGACGTCGTCGAGGCGGCGGTCATCGCCAAGCCCGACGAGCGCTGGGCGGAGCGCCCGCTGTGCTGTGTGGTGATGCGCGAGCAGGCGGACGCCGGCGCGCCGGAGCTGGTCGAGCACCTGCGCGACAAGGTCGCGAGGTGGTGGTTGCCCGACGAGTTCGCGTTCGTGGCGGAGATCCCCAAGACGAGCGTGGGCAAGTTCGACAAGAAGGCGCTGCGCGCGCGGCTGGCCGCGGGGCAGCTAGAGGGCAGGGTACGGGTCCAGTGAGCCACGGGTTTGGGCCGCTGGCCGAACGGGAACAACGTGGGCGTGTGTCCGGCTCGGCCGCTACGGTGATAGACCTTGTCCTATGCAGGCAGGCGACCAGGCACAGGCGGCGAATGAGAGACGATGCCTTGCCACGTAGATGTCACGCGACAGGCACGGAGACGACCCGTCCAACGGCGGTAGCGTCGATCACACCATCAACGGAGGTTGGCATGACTCGAAGCGATGTCATGGCCTCGAGCAGGCCACGGACACGAGGCGGAATGTTGAGAAGCGGAGCACGTCGGAGCAGCTCGCGGAGGTTGTGGGCGCTGCCGGTGATCCTGCTGTTGGCGGCGATGCTGCTGCCGAGCAGCGCGCTCGCCTCAGAACCGACGTCGGGCTACACGCAGACGCCCACGACCGCGAAAACCACCCCCAGCAGCGGTACATCGCCGTCGAAAGAAACCAAAACGGCGACGACACCGACCACCGCGGTGGCGCCGGTGACGACGACGGCCACCACGCCCAAAGCGAGCACGCTGCCATTCACCGGCTTCGACTTGCGTTGGGACATCGGCTTCGGCGTCGTGCTCCTGGGCGCCGGCATCTCGATCCTCGCGATGCAGCGCCGCCAGCGTCGCCGCAGCGAGCGCTGATCGTCAGCAACTGAGTCGTGATCGCCACGCGGCGCTCGGATCAGCGCCGCGTGAGCGTTTAGCTCACAGCCGACCCGACGGCCGGGTCGCGGGCGCCTTCGGAGACGATCCAGGGCTCGCGCCAGGCGAGCGCGACCGCCTGCGGGCGCTTCGCGCAGCCACGGGCTTCTGCGGCTGGGCTTGTACGCCGCTGCCGATCCAGCGAGAGAGCGCCGCGCGGCTGGTTGTTGGCTTCGCCAGTAGGAATCCCTGCACCGCCTGAAGCCCCAACTCGGTGACCGTGGACAGGTCGCTGGCGCGTTCGACTCCCTCGGCGACCACGATCGACCCGAGGTCGAGCGCGAGCGACAGGAAGGCGCTGACCGCAACGCGACGGGCGTGGTCGTCGGCGATGCCGTGGATCAGCGACCTGTCGACCTTGATGAAGTCTGGCCGCAGCTCGAGGACGTGTCGCAAAGACGCGAACCCGGCACCAGCATCGTCGACGGCGATGCGCAGGCCCTGCTCGCGTAGCGGGGCGAGCTGGGCGTGGAGTGCGCCATAGCTCTCCACCGCCGTGTGCTCGGTGATCTCAACCACGAGCTGGCGGAGCGGCAGGTCGACCCGCAGGTTCGCCCGGCGTGCCAGCTCGAGCAGCGCGTCTGGTGACACGTTCAACGCCAGGAACTGCCCATGGCCCAGCGCAGGAATGATCTTCCACGCCTCGCGAATCGCCAACCGTTCGAGTTCCAAGCCAAGGCCGACCGTTCGTGCGGCCGCCAGCGTCACATCCGGGGGGCCGAACGGGTTCGGAAACCGTGCCAGCGCCTCGACGCCGAGGCATCGTCCGTCAACTCCCAGGATCGGCTGGTATGCCACATCGACGCTTTCGCTCTCGATCAAGCGCATGATGTCCGCGTGTAGTCGTTCGGCGGTGCGCTGCTCGTCGAGGTCGTCCACGATCAGCTCTCCCAGCATCGACATGAAGCGCACGTCGCGCTCGTCGAGCGTCCGATCCGCAGCGTGGCTGATCCCACACAGCGCGCCGTAGGGAGTTCCGTCGGAGAGCCGCACGGCAACGCCGATGAAGGAGCCGACGCGCGCCTGCTGCGTCGCGGCAAGCGCAGCCACCCGCCCGTCAGCGCAAGCGTCGTGGATCAGGTTCGGGATCTCGCCGTCGACGAGCCGCCGACAGTACTCGGCCTCCGCACACGTATGGTCCCCCCGCGGCGCTGTCGTAAACGACGAGACGTCTCCAGCGGCTGCGCGCCGCACGTGGCCGGAGGTCGTGAGCTCGGCGAGCACGACCGCCTCGAGCCCCAGATGGCAGTGGGCGAGCTCGACCACGCGGTCGAAGGGAGCCCGCCCCCATCCAGGTCAAGCAGGCGTTTCATGGTGCCGACATCTCTTTCGCTGCCTCTCTTGCGAGCCGGACGCGGCACCAAGGTCCGCGGTCGCCCCACGGGGGACGACGTGTTCATCATCGGCCACCCTCGCCGTCGGCTTGACTCATGGCGCACGAGCTCCTAGACGAAGCAGAACCCATGTCGAAAGCGTCGCTCGGCGTCAGTCGCGCCGATGCCTACGCCGGCTAGGTCTTGGGACGTTTTGTGATCGTGGGCGTGCCGGGCAGCAACGTCCGGTGTGCATAGGTCCAGATCGTGGTTGCGCGACCGGAGGAGCAGCAGGTCTCGTCGGCTGGGCCGTAAAAGAATTCGCTGGCTGTGATCTTTCCGGGCTTGATCGCTATCTCGATCTCCGTCGGCAGCTCTCCTGACGGCTGCACCTGGGGTGTCACGGTGCCGACCACCGACAGCCTTCCTCTACGCCCGCTGAAGATGACCCATGTGTAGAGGAGTACGCCGTCGGCTGTGCCACCGCCGTTGTTGCAGTTGACGGCGAGGCCCGCGTCATCGCCCCCCCCGCCTTCGAGATCCCCAAAGAGGACTTCATGCGGGAAACTGTCTACCGTCACGCCTCGCCTGCCAGGGAAGAAATCCCCCGAGAACCGGGCCGGGATCGGGGTAACGAAAGCGCTGCCATGATGAAGGCGAATCGGCTCCGAAGCGCCACACACCGAGCCGGGGAGCGTGACGCTGCCCCAGCCAACCCTGTGGAGGTCTATCGCTGACGCCGCCAGCGCCGGCCGGCCGGGCTCGTTGCCAAATCCAGCTGCGGCACTGCTCAGCAGAGCCGCTCCAACCATCAGGGAAACCCATACGGCTCGAGACACGCACGGATGCTGACAGACCGGCTCCTTCTAGCCCGGATCTTGCAGTAACGCGTTTGATGTGAGCTTTTCGGGCTCGCTGAGCCTCGGTCGCCCGGGCGTGTCCTGCTCGGGCATGCGCTCCTTGTTGAAGGACACTCTGGTCGCGCTTCGCGGCACTGGGAGCTCGTTGGCGGGCATGCTTCGCTCGTCCGCTGGCGTCGGGCTGGTCGGAATCTGAGTGCGCTGTCCGGCGCGCTCAGCCCGATGGCGCCGGGAGCGCTGTCAGGCGCTCGAACGCGCTCGTGAGCTCTGCGGCCCAGGGCCAGCCGGCCTGCAGCCGTAGTGTCGCTGAGCGGGCGTGGAAGGCAAGGCGCCCGGCGACGTGAAGGATTCGGTAGCGCAGCCGCTTGGGCTCTGAGCGCGCCAGCGTGCCGGTGAAGAGGAGCCGCTTCATCCAGATGATGAGGTCGTGTGCGATCTGGACGATTGCCAGCCAGACGCGGTTGTGCTCGAACTCTTTGAAGGGCAGGTTGCGCAAGCCGGTGTCCTTGTCGTTTCGGATGTGATCCTCGACGTGCGCGCGGGCGCGGTGTCGGCGCTCGAGCTCGGCGGGCTCGCCGGTCTGGTCGGTGAGGATCGCCTGGAAGCGGTGACCGTCGTGGTCTGAGAAGGTGAGCTGCGCGCCGGGGTGGGCGCGCTCACGGCGCACGATCACCCGCGAGCCCTCGGGCCAGCCCTCAAGGTCAAGGGCCGCGGTGAGCTCGGCCACCTGTCCGTTGGTGCGCGGAGTGCCGTCCTGCTCAACAGCCGAAACCCAGTCCCCATCGGGGATCTGGAGGATCTGGGTGCGGACCACCTCGTTCAGTTCATAGCCCACCGAGAATCCGATCCGGGCCTCGCGGCACCAGTCAAGGAGCTCGTGGCTCGCGCCGGCGCTGTCGGCACGCAGCAGGATCTCTGCGCCCTCGATGTGCTCCTTGGGGATCTGCTCGAGCGCGTGTTCTGAGACCGTGATCTGGTCAGCCGCGGTGTTTGCGCCGGCGTTCCCGGGCCGCAGTTCCCCCGCGAGCGCTTCACCGGTCTGATCGGCATAGGCGAGCATCGGGTGAAACCCGTAGCCGCCCTTGAAGTTCCCGGCGGCGCCCTCCTTCTCAGAGTGCGAGCCGACGAGCGTCGCGTCGAGGTCGATGTCCACGACCTCCGGCGCTCCCGTGAGCTCCCACACGCGCGCCCGTGCGCGGGCGTGAGCGCTCCGCAGTCGCTCGAGTCCACCGGGGTCGCTTGCGATCCGGTCGATCGCCCGGAAGGCCGTCGCGTCCGAGCAGACAGCTCCGAACAACGCGGCCTGATCGCCAAGCGCCCCGAGGTCTGAAAGGCAGTCCCCGCCGTCGGCGAGCATCACCGCGAGGTCACGGACGACACGGCCCAAGTCGTGCCCGGAATGCCTGAGCTTCAGCTCCTCGAGCTTCTTGTGAGAGCGCTCTCCTCAGCCCGGTCTTCTCGGCGATCTGAACCAGCATCGCGCTGCCCGAATGCGACACCAGACCGTCTCCGTCCGGCCTTGCAACTACCTTGAAATCGCGGCCATCGCGCTGCACCTTCAAGGTGATCCTCCTGAGCTCGGGAACAGGACTTCAGCAACCCCGATTCTCCAAGCTCAGCCGGACATCCCCGCGCCCCGGAATACCCGGGGCGCGGATGGTTAAGGCGTTACTGCAAGATCCGGGCTAGCGCACTGCGAGGATACTGCCGTAGATGTCAGCGACTCGCTTCGAGCTGATCAGAGCCGGCATCGCCGCCGTAAATGAAGGCGACTACGACGGCGCGGCGGCCATGTTCGCTATCGACGCCGAGGTCCAGAGGGTCGACCAATTCGGGGTCGTCCGGGGGAGGGAAGCCATCCGAGAGTGGCTCGCGCCGGACGCGATCGAACAACACGCGGCCGTGACCGCGTTAGAAGAGAGCGGCGACCACGTGTTGGCAACGTGCGACTTACGCATCCGAGGGATCGGCAGCGGCGTTGAGGTCGCGAACACTTTCTATGTCGTGTTCACGTTCCGAGGCACGCAAGTGAGTCGAATGGAGGTCTATCTCGATCGGGTCGAAGCCGCGGTCGCGGCGGCGCCGGGGGCACACTGAACTCGGGTTTGTCGATACATGTTCGAGTGCCGCGTCCCCGCACACCGCATCACATGAGCGTCCACGGACTCGGGTTGACGCCTCGGCGACTTATGCATAGACTGTATTGGTATGGCGCTTGGTGAGGTTCAAGGGCATGTCGACGGGATGCTGCTGGCGGTCTTGAGCGGCGGCCCGCTGCATGGCTATGGGGTGGCCGAAGAGCTGCGGCGTCGTAGCGGCGGCGAACTCGATTTGGCGGAGGGCACGATCTACCCGGCGTTGCATCGTCTGGAGGCTTCGGGCCTGTTGGTCAGCCGTTGGGAAGTGGTTGGCGGTCGGCGCCGGCGGGTGTACGCGCTCTCGAGCTCAGGCCAGCGCGCCGCTGTGGATCGTCGGGCTAGCTGGCGGGCGTTTAGGTCTGCCGTGGACGCGGTGTTTGGAAGCGATGCGCTCGAGGTCGGCTGATGGACGCGGCGGATCCGATCGACATGTATCTCGATGAGCTGAAATCCCAGCTGCGGGTTCCCCGTAGAGCGCGGCGGAGGATCTTGGCCGAGGTTCGCGCGCACCTGCTCGACGCCGCCGAAGCCGCAGCAGTCACGGCCGGCTAAGGGGAGATGCGCGTCGGAACGCGCGGTTCTTCGCTTTGGCCCTGCCGCCGAGACGGCGCGTCAGTTCAACCGGCATGCTGGCCACCGCAAGGTGCTGCTGCGGCGCGCGCTGGTGCCCTCGCTCGCAGCCTTTGCAGTGACCTCGATGGCGACGGCGACAGTATGGGCGTTCGGTCCCGGCCCAGCCCCGTCACGGTCGCGGCAAGCTCCCGGCCATCTCGCCGGCGGCGCCGTTCACCAGCGCGCACCGTCGAGCTCTCGCGGGCGCAAGGCACTTCACGACGCTCCGCGCTCACCGCTGCCGAGGGCGTCACGGAAGCGAGCAGCGGGTGGCGCGGGGCCAGCGAACCCCCGATGAGCGACGCAGGGCCCAGTCATCGGCCAGAACGGTAGGGAGCAGGTCGATGCTCCCAACCTCTATAGCCGTCGGGCACGGGCGCATGCCCGGTGAGGACGCGGCCACCAAGCCCAGCGGGAAGCGATCGAAATCGGTTACCGGCTCGATCATCGAGCTGGTCGTGATCGTAGTCGTGGCGCTCGGACTCGCCCTAGGCATCCAGGCCTGGATCATCAAGCCCTACAAGATTCCCACCGGCTCGATGGAACCGACCCTGATCGAAGGGCAGCGCGTGCTGGTCAACCGCTTCGCCATGGACTTCAGCGAGCCGCACGTCGGCGGGATATACGTGTTCCATCCTCCAGAAGACGCTAAGCAGGAGGAGTGCGGGCCGACGCCCCACGTCGTGAAGCTCAGTGGTGCAGCGTGCTCGCGGCCCGTTTCCCGGAAGTCGAGCGAAAACTTCATCAAGCGTGCCGTCGCCGGCCCCGGAGACGAAATCTACGTCACCGAACGGCGTGTCTTCCGCAAGGCCGCCGGCACGAGTCGGTTCGTTGCGGAGAGGGACTCCTACATTAAAGCCTGCGGCGCCAGCCCGGAGTGCAACTTCCGCACGCCGATCAGGATTCCAGCCGGCCACTGGTTCATGATGGGAGACAATCGCGGTAACTCCGACGACAGCAGGTTCTGGGGTCCTGTCCCCACCGGCTGGATCATCGGACAGGCCGTCGCCACTTACTGGCCCCCAGACCGTATCGGCATCTTCTGAGTAAGCCACAACTGGGCAAAGCGTGTTGCGCCCGAACCCGCGGTTTGCACAACGCTCGTCTGGTCCTCGAAAATGCGGATGAGAGGACTCGAACCTCCAGCTGGTTGCCTAGACACGGACCTGAACCGAGGATGCGGGCGCCATATGCGTCCGTCGAGGTCCAGATCGTCCATTCTGCTGGGGTTCCCGGACGCATCGGAAGCATCGGACGCTACGACTGTTGCCACAGTGTTGCCACGGTCATTCCCGTCGTAGCCACCTCTGCGAGCTGCAGGAGGCCGGTCAGTGCCGGTGGTATGAGGGGCATCGTCCAGAAAGCGTGGCTTCGGACTACGGGCCAGAGGTCCGGGTCCTCCCAAGTCATCCGCGGCAGCCTAAGTCACGCGACGCTCCGCCGTGGGGATGGCGACTCCCCGAGTCAGCGCACCGAGTCCGCGATCGTTTAGCTCACGAGAACCAAGCGGCGAACTGCTCTGTCGCCTCCACACGGAGTTTCTCGCGGCCGAAGTACGCGAGCTCCTCCCCGCTAGCTGGAGCGCCTCGCGTCGCCGGACGGCACGCTATCCCTCGCTCGCCTGTATCCCAGGCACGCTGTCCGATCGGCTGGCATACGCGGTGGGCGATGACCTCGCCTCGGCTGTCGAGAGGGTAAGTCTCAGGGAGGTTCACGCTCCGGAGTCCCGCATCCGTCACGGCATTGACGTAGCTCTCGTCCGGAATTGTCGTCGCGACCAGTACGGGCCCGGCATCGGGCAGAATGTCCTCCGGGCGGATGCCACGATCCTCGAGGCGGGCGCGAACCAGAGCTCGCGCCAAGTCCAGCGACGCGTTGAGATAAATGACGCCAAACGCTGACGGCGCGTTCCAACGACCGCCACGAGCGCGCGAGTACTCGCCGGACAACGGGTCACGCCAGGAAGGGTCCGCTACGCGCAGGTAGGGGCCGCCGCGACGGACGTGGCGCACTACGCCGCTGCAGCCCAGTCGAACGCGTTGCGGAGCTCACTGAGGACGAGTGCCTCGTTGCCGGCCGTGATCGCCTCGAGGATCGAGCGGTCTCCGTACGCTGCCGCGGGGCGCCGCACCACGGCTGGGATGCGGTCTGTCTTGAGCTTCGCAGTGAGCAAGTCGACGATCGCGTCGAGCGTCGCGAGCTTCTCCTGGCGGTCTCCAGGAACACCGCGTGCTTCCCATTGTTCGATTGCCTGGCGACGTACGCCGAACAGATGCGCGAGTTCGGTTCGACTGACGCCGAGCGCTGACGCGACGCGGTCGAGGGGACTCCTGACGCGCGCCAGCTCATCGCCCACCGCGCGATAGAAGCGCATGGCCTCATCGTCGCTTAGTGCCCAGGTCGGCAGATGGTGCTCGCGCGGAATCGTCAGTGGCTTGGTGTCTCGGAGCATCGAGCGCAGTTGTGCGACAAACGCCACCGCCGTGCCTCGACCGACGCCAAGCGTCCCTACCCACTCGCTGAACGGCGCGCTCATAGCCTCCTGGTCCAACGCGGCTTTGAGCCAGCGCACAGATCCATCGCCCTTTTTGCCGCTTGCCTTCACCTCGACGAGCAAGATGCCGTTGTGCTTCTCATCGAAGACGATCAGGTCAGGACGCGCCTTCCCGACCGCATCGAGCATTTGGCTGCCCAGCTGGCGGTAGGCGTCGACGTATGCCCGGACCTGGGCACGCTCGCCTCCGAGGGCCTCAGGCACGCTGGACTCGATCTCGCTCAGTGCTGTTCGCGCGATCTCTTCGGCCGCGTCGGCGACCCTCTCGGGTGCACGCTCGGAAAGAACTGTCTCAGCGAGATTTGTTGGGGTCACAGGAATCCATAGTAGCGCAAGCATTTCGCAAGCGCAAGCTAAACGCAAGCTGCCAGACTAGAGGCTGATCACCGCGCTGGGGGTCACCGAACCATCGTCGGTACTGTTGATGGACCGCCGGGAATCACCGCCGATCGGCGCGCGCAAACCGCGCCAGGAAGCGGCAGGCCGGGCCGGGACCCGGCCCAGCAGGCAGCCTGAGAGCTCAAGGCCGCACGGGCCTTCGGGCCGCAACGCCGATGGCGGCATCACGTATCCCGTGGTCATAAGGGGCATGCAGCCAGACCCCATGACGGTATCGTCGCTGTTGCCAAACCGTTGCCACGGGCCGCCCGGAGCGCACTACGGGTCGTTCGGAGCGGGCCCTGAACCCGCCAATTTCCAGCCATTTCTCGAATGCGGATGAGAGGACTCGAACCTCCACCTGGTTGCCCAGACACGGACCTGAACCGGGGGCACCCGCGCAATATGCGTGCGCAGGGGTCAAGATCGTCCATTCTGTCGGGGTTCGCGGCCGCATCGGACGCATGGGACGCTACGACTGTTGCCAAACTGTTGCCACGGTTGTTCGCGTCGTGGCCGACTCTGCGAGCTCGCCGCGTTGGAGCAACGGGAACGAAATGACGGCGATGCGCTTGGGATGGTCGTGAAAGACGCACGCGAATGCTGCGGTCTCCGAACCGCAATGCCAGGTTCGATCCCTGGGTCCCCCGCTCGGCTATACAGAGCCAACGATGAAGCGGCGATGTCTTGACGGCTTAGTCGCTGTCGAGTCGCTCGAGGGAAAGCGTCGCGACTTCGCTGCGGCTGCGCGCAGCGTGATGGCGACTTGCAGGGCGAGTCCGAGCACGGCCGCCGCGAATCCAAAGCCGCCCAGCAATCCGCCAGCAAGGGCAAGACCAGACGTGTAACGGGCGCGTGGTTCGCGGGACTACCTCGCAGTGAGGGTCTGCGGACACGCCGGGCTGGCAGGGGTGGGTATGGCTTGGCCGGGTTGGCTGATTGCTCGCGTCCACCCACGTCCCGCGAGGAGACAACCAAAAAATGCTAAATGCAAGACGTATCATCAGCGTGAGCGGCTGCTCGCTCGCCGTACTCGGCGGAGGGCTGGCCGCATCGGCGGCGAGCGCCTCAGGAGACGGTTTCCCGCAGGGCGGCCACGCGTCCGTCGGCCATGTCTATGTCAACGACAACACGACGGTGGCCAACACGGTCGCTGCCTTTGAACGTCATCAGGATGGCTCGCTGACACCGCTTCCGGGCTCCCCGTTCCCCGCCGGTGGTGCCGGGTCAGGCAAAGGCCTAGCCTCCCAGGGTGCCCTACAGGTTACGCCCGACGGGCGCTACCTGCTCGCGGTCGACGCCGGCAGCAACCAGATCTCTGTCCTGCGAATCGGCTTCAACGGCATCCCGCAGCAGGTCGGGGCACCCGTGTCATCGGGCGGCATTGACCCAAACAGTGTCGCGGTCTCAGGGAACCTCGTCTACGTCGAGAACGCTGGTGCTGGCGGGACGAACGTGACCGGCTTCTACTTGGCACCGTGGGGCGGCCTCTACCCCTTGCCCCATTCGACCGCAGCGCTGCCGGAAGGATCATCCCCGGGCGATGTGCTGTTCAACTCCGATGGCCAGAAACTCGTCGTGACGCTCGTCGCCAGTTCGCAAATCGCGAGCTTTGACGTGCGAGCGGGTCTCCTCGTCGCGGCTCCCGGCTCGCCCTACCCAGGGCAGGGACTGGGACAACTCGGCGCGGAGTTCCTGCCAACCAACCCGAACCAGCTGTTCGTCAGCAACGCTCACAACGGGCCGGGCCTCGGGACAGCCTCCAGCTACAACGTTAGCTGGCTAGGGCAGCTGAGCCCAATCGGCAGCTCGCCGTTCGCCGATACCCAGACCGCGCCGTGCTGGGTGGAGATCAGCCATGACGGGCGCTTCCTGTTCACCACCAACACTGGGTCGGGCAGCATCTCAAGCTACGCGATCAGCACCAATGGCGAACTGAAATACCTTGGCACTGTCCAAGCCGGAGAAAAAGGCATCGGCGACGTAGACCTTCGCCTGTCTCCGGACGGCAAGACACTGTTCGTCAACGGCAGCGGCGCCGACGTCGTCGCAGCATTCGCTGTCAACGGCGGCGAACTCACGCAGCTGCCGAGCTCCCCAACACAACTGCCCACAGGCGCAGTCGCCTCAGGCATCGTCGTCAACTAACCACGCCCGTATCTCGCCGGCTCGGCTATACCCGCGCCGAGCCGGCGCGATAGGCGCGCCGGCGCGCGGCGCCCCCGGCCACCCAGACGGCCCCAGAATGGAGTGGACGCGCTTTCGCGGACATCCGCTCGACTCGTCGAACACACGAGTGGCCGCAATATTTGTCCCATGTCCCGGGACTAGGGACGCCTTGTGTTAGGTTGAGTCATGCTCAAGGGCGAGGACATAGTTGTTCTGCTCAAGCTGACGGCTGATCCGCCGTCGTGGACGGTTCGTTCGCTAGAGGCCGAGCTCGGGATTCCGCGTAGCGTGATCCAGCGCTCCCTCGTGCGTCTTGAACAGGCGGGGTTGCTGGAGGAGCGGCGGCGTCGCGCGAACAACGGGCGCGCCGAGGAGTTCCTGCTCCACGGGCTGAGGTACGTGCTCCCGCCGGTCAGGGGCGGTGAAACGCGTGGGGTGCCGACCGCATGGGCGGCCCCGCCGCTACAGGACAAGCTCGCGGACTCGGACGAACTGCCGCCGGTATGGCCAGACCCGCTGGGAAGTGTGCGGGGAATCGCGCTCGAGCCTCTTCACGACTCTGCGCCGCGTATCTCACGTCGTGATCCGGCGTTGACCGAACTGCTCGCGCTGACCGACGGGATCCGGCTCGGCGATGCGCGGGTGCGTGGCCTCGCAGGGGAGCTGCTGCGGGCGCGCCTGAGCTCTCCAGCGCTGGCGTGAGCCTCGAGCTTCTAGAGCGTGCCGCGCAGGCGCTCGAGCCCGTGCTCAGCGATGTCGTATTCCTCGGTGGCGCGAGCATCGTGCTGTGGATCACAGATCCTGCCGCGCCAGCTCCCCGGCCCACCAAGGATGTCGATGTCGTGGTCGAGGTGACGTCTCGGGCTGCCTTCCACACGTTCGAGGAGCGGCCACGCTCGCTGGGTTTCAAGGAGGACCACGAGGACGGCATCATCTGCCGCTGGCGCCAACCTGAGCATGATCTGATCCTCGATGCGATGCCGGCAGACGCAGCGATCCTGGGGTTTGAGAACCGTTGGCAGGGTGCCTCGATCCCGCACGCTGTCGAGTGCGTACTGCCGTCTGCAGCGAGGATCCGCGCGGCGCCACCGGCCTATTTGTTGGCGACGAAGGTCGAGGCGTTCAACGATCGTGGGGGTGAGGACTTCTTGGGCAGCCGCGACTTCGGCGACGTGATCACCTTGATCGACGGTCGTGAGGAGCTCATAGCCGAAGTGCAGCAGTCGGAGCCAGAGTTGCGTACCTACCTGGCCCGCGAACTCGGCCGCCTGCGCCAGCATCCGCGCTTCCGCGAGGGTCTTTCCGGGCTCTACGAGCGGACTCCGCAAGCCAGGCGCGAGTCGAGGCGATCGTTCGTCCGCGCTTGGATCAGCTCATCCGCTAGACACCAACCGATTTCCTGCTCATTGACCGTAGCTGCGGGGTCGCACTCGCAGACCACAGCAGTCGTCCGTGATGCCCGAGCGAGGCCACACCGGCCGGGGACCACGGACATCACTCAGCGGGCTCGGCCAGGGCGAGCCGCGCAGCGCCGCAAAAAGCCGCGTGTCTACTGGCCAGAAGGCTGTCTGGGGCGGCGCTCCCTCGATCGTGTCCCTGGTCGCCCGCGCTGGTGCAAGAATCCGATGCCCGCCGGGTGGGTGTCGAGGCCACTAGGCACATGGAACAAAGCTCCGTACCTCAGTCCCGACGAGTGTTGCCAAACAGTTGCCACGGCCCGCCCGACGGGTCGTAGATCCCGCTCTCTACGGCGTCGAAACCTCGAAACCTCGAAACCTGTAACCGTTCAGTTGGTTGGGGGACATAATCCTGCCGCGTCGAATTTGGTGGCGTGGACGCGCCGAGGCGGAGGCGATCTATGACGAGGGCCGGCGAGGTCGTCGTGGCTGTCCTGCTCCGGATGGACGAGCAGATTCGCCGCTTGGAGGAGCGGGTGGCGGGAGAGACGTGAGCTCGAGCGCAAGCTGAATCGCTCCTCGCGGAACTCCTCCGCTCCTCCGAGCACCGATCCGCCCTTTCCGCCGTCACGCAGCAAGGATCCGTCGGGACGCAAGCGCGGCGCCAGGATGGCCACGAGGGCCACGGACGTCCGCTGTTGCCGGCGTGGGCGGTCGATGAGATCATCGAGCACTGGCCGGAGCGCTGCCGCTGCGGGCACGTGTTCATCCGAGGAGCGCGGGCGGTGGGCAAGCCGGCGCGCCACCAGGTCGAAGAGCTCCCGCCGATCACGGTGCGGGTGGTCGAGCATCGTTGCCAGCGGCTGCGCTGCCCGGCGTGTGGCGGGCGCCGTCGTGGCAAGCTACCGCCGCAGGTTGCCAAGCAGCTGCTTCGGGCCTCGCCTGCAGGCGGCCGTGGCGACGGTGTCGGTGCGCAACCGTGTCTCGCGCGATGACGCCGTGGAGCTCTGCGAAGAGCTGTTCGGCGCGCGGATCAGCTCTGGCAGCGTGGACGCGATCCTCACCCGAGTGGCGGATGCGCTGGCCGAGCCGCACGCCGACCTGCTGGGGAGGCTGCGCTCATCGCGGGCGCTGAACATGGACGAGACTGGCTGGCGCACCGCCGGTGCCCGACGCACACTGTGGGGCATCTTCGACCAAGACCACGCCCACTTCTCGGTGGAGCGTGACCGGCACGAGGATCACGCCAAGAAGCTGTTGGCTGACACGAGCGCGATCGTGACCTCGGACCGCTGGTGGGCCTATGCGCACCTGCCGCTGCGCCGTCGTCAGCTCTGCTGGGCGCATCTGCGCGCGCGACTTCAAGGCGCACGCCGAAGGACTCGCCGCCGAGAAGGAGTTCGGCGAGCTAGGCCTTGCGTTGTGCGAGCGTGTGTTCTGGGCCTGGGAGGTCTTCCAGCACACCGGCGACCGCCGCGGGCTCAAACGGACGATCCGCTCGCTGCAGCGGACAGTACAAGCCGATCATCCGCGCCTACGCCGCCAAGCGCGCGCGCAACAAGCGCTGCCGCGGGATGGCGCGCAACCTCCTGAAAGCCTGGCCCGCGCTATGGACCTTCGCCTCACACGCCGGGGTCAACCGACGAACAACCACGCCGAGCGCGCGCTGCGCAGCGCCGTCATCTACCGCAAGCTCTGCCTCGGAAGCCAGTCCGAAGGTGGCGAGCGCACGGTCCCCGGCTGCTCTCGGCGCATACCACCTGCCGGCTACAGCGCCGCTCGCTGTTCGCCTACCTAAGCGACGCCATCGCCGCCCACGCCCGCGGCGATCCCGCACCGCTACTCACCTGAGCAGACCCACTGAACGCTTACCGAAACCTCTTGATTTGCAGGCATTTCTGCGATGCGGATGAGAGGACTCGAACCTCCACCCGGTTTCCCGGACACGGACCTGAACCGTGCGCGTCTACCAATTCCGCCACATCCGCGCGAAGGGCGAAGATAGCGCACGCGCGACGCCGCACGGGGATCTGCACCACCGGCAACCACCCGGGTGTGACCGGCACTCCGTTGCGCCGCCTCAGCGCAGCACTTTGCTAGCCTCGGGGCGTCCGCTTCGCGCCGCTATCGTCCAGGGGACTAGGACGCCGCCCTCTCATGGCGGAAACCCGGGTTCGAATCCCGGTAGCGGTATTGCAAGATGCCCGCGCGCCGGAACGGCGCCGCGCGGAGGCTCGCCCAGTCGCTACCAGACGGCGGATGTTGCTCTACCACGGCCGCGGTATCCCCGAGTCACGAGCGCAACTACGCCGAGAGCCTCGTGCTTGTGGGGTGGGGGTCTGAGAGGGAACCCCCGGGGCACGACTCCCCTCGTGCCAAGCGAGGCGATCAGGCGAAGGCATGGAGGCCTTCGCCCGCTATCGCGCGCCGCCCGGACGCGCTTCGCAGGCGCACCGCCCAGACGCGCGTCGCAAGCAGCACCCGTCGAGGTCCGCGCCACGTTCGTCACAAACCGACGCCGGCTGATCTTGGACGACCGTCCAAGGCGCCAGCTGACGCGCCCGAGCAGACTGTCGATCGCTCCGGGCGCGGTACCGCTCGGTCCTGCCCAAAATCTCAATCTCAAAGCTCAGGAGATCTCATGCCGCACGTGATCGTTTCCTATGACGGGACCCGCAATGACCGTGATGCCCTGGCGCTGGGTCGCCTGTTCGCGTTGGCCGGAGCTGATGTGTCACTGGCATATGTGCGCCACAGCCATGAGTCCGACGCCGAGCGCGAGGCGAGCGCTCAGCAGGAAGCCGAGCACCTGCTGAGCGTCGGCGCCGGTCAGATCGAAGCCGCGAACGTCGGGCAACGCGTGATCTTCGATCCCTCGACGGCTGACGGCTTGGCGTCGCTGGCGTCGGAGCTTGGCGCTGACGTGATCGCGTTCGGCTCGAGCTATCGCACGGCTCCTGGTCACGTCGAGGTGCCGCAGACGGCCGAGCAGCTGCTCGACCGCGAGGTCGCGTGCTCGCTCGCGCTCGCCCCCGCAGGCCTGCGGCGCGAGCCGGTCGAGCAGAGCATCGGCACGGTCGGGGTCATCGGCGGGGACGACGCGGCCGCGACGGCGACCGCGGCCAGCCTCGCTCATGCGCTGGGAGCAGTCCTCACCGACGACGACGCCGACCTGATCGTGGTCGCCTCGCGACCCGGGGCACCCGCGGGGCAGCTGGCGCTGAGCAGCGCCGCGCGTGAGCAGCTGAGCCAGGCGCGTACGCCCGTGCTCGCGCTCGCGAGCGGCGTGACGCTGTCGTTCGGCTGAGCGCTCAGCCGAAGAACAGCTCGGCGGTCGCGTACAGCTCGGGGTCGAGCACACGCGGCTCGGCGAGCGCGGCTGCAAGCGGGACCTCGGCGATCGCGGTTCCCTCCAAGGCAACCATGCGCCCGGAGCGCCCGGCGGCGATGGCGCGCAGAGCGGCGACGCCGAAGCGCGTCGCGAGCACGCGATCGAACGCCACCGGCGTGCCTCCTCGCTGAACGTGGCCGAGGATCGTCACGCGCGTCTCAAAGCCGGTGCGTGACTCGATCTCGCCCTCGAGCACGACGCCGATCCCGCCTAGGCGCGCGTGCCCGAACGCATCCGACGCGCTCGCGCGTGCGACCGGCCCGGCTGACGTGCCCAGCGTGCCCGCGAGCGGCGTGGCGCCCTCGGCCACGACCACGATCGAGAAGTCCCGTCCGCGGCCGTGGCGCCTGCGCAGGTGCGCGCATACCTCGTCGATGTCGAACGGGCGCTCGGGCACGAGGATCGCGTCTGCGCCCCCGGCGATGCCCGCGTGCGTGGCGATCCAACCGGCGTGACGGCCCATCACCTCGACCACCATCACGCGGTTGTGGGACTCGGCCGTCGTGTGCAGGCGGTCGATTGCGTCGGTCACGATCTGAACTGCGGTCTGGAAGCCGAAGGTGACGTCTGTGCCGGCGAGGTCGTTGTCGATCGTCTTGGGCACGCCGACGATCTGGACGCCGTCCTCGTGGAGTCGCAGCGCGACACCGAGCGTGTCCTCTCCGCCCACCGCTATCAGCGCGTCCACGCCACGGCGCTCGAGCGTCGCACGCACCAGGGCGCTGCCGTCTGCGCCGTCGGCGAACGGGTTCGTGCGCGAGGTTCCCAGGATCGTGCCGCCACGCGGCAGGATCCCGATCGTGCTCTCGAGCGTCAGCTCGATCGCGTTGTCCTCGAGCACGCCCGCCCAGCCATGGCGAAAGCCGACGAAGCTGTGTCCGTCGTGTAGGCCGGAGCGCACCGCGGCGCGGATCACCGCGTTCAAGCCCGGACAGTCGCCGCCGCCGGTGAGCATGCCGATGCGCGCCACGCCAGACAGCCTAGGCGTCGGTCAGTCGCACGTACGCCTGCGGACGCCGCGTGCTCAGGAACGGGAACAGCTCGAGCCAGTCGCGGCGGGCGTCGAGGTCGAGGTCCGCCACCAGCACGGCTGGCTCCTCGCGCGGAGCCTGCACGAGCTTTCGCCCGTAGGGATCGCAGATGAACGATGAGCCGTAGAAGCGCAGCGGCGGCTCCTCGCCGACGCGGTTGACGGCGACCATGAAGACGCCGTTGGCTATCGCGTTGCCGACTATCACCTGCTCCCACAGTGGTTGGGTGTCGAAATCGGGATGGTCGGGCTCCGAGCCGATCGCGGTCGGGTACACCAGCACCTCCGCGCCGGCCAGGCTGTACGCGCGCGCGAGCTCCGGGAACCACTGGTCCCAGCAGGTTGGCAGTCCCAGTCGAGCGTGCCCGAGCACGACCACCCCGAACGGGTCCCCGTCGATCGGGCCCGGGCGAAAGTAACGGTCCTCGTGGTAACCGGCGGTCACCGGTATGTGCAGCTTGCGGGTGCGCGCAACCAGCTCCCCGCCCGGCGCGACGATGATCGCGGTGTTGTAGCCGAGCCCACCGTCGCCTGCGCGCTCGTACAGCGAGGCGTGTACGTGCGCGCCTGTCTCCGCAGCCATCCTCGCTGCGAAGCGGTGGGTCGCTCCGCCCGGCAGCTGCTCCGGCTCGACGCCCGCCAGCTGCGGGCCGCGAGGGTCGGCCGCGAAGTAACGGCTGAGCGTCAGCTCCTGGAGGCAGATCAGCTGGGCGCCCTCGCGCGCGGCGCATCTGATGCCGGCCGCCAGGGCAGCGGCGTGCACGTCGGGATCCGGGCTCCAGCGCTGCTGGACCGCGCCGATCCGAAACGCAGCTCGCTGCGACGGGCGCTTGCGGGCCGGTGAGGGCTGGGGCCCGAAGGCCGTGATCAGCCTGACGTCTGTCACCTGGCGTCACTCTAGGGGTTGGCGGCGCGAGCATCGCGAACGTCGGCTGGCGCCCGGATCAGGGCTCAGCGCGTGCGATCCTGCTCTCGTGCGCAACGCGCCAGCCGAGCCCCCGTTCCGTTTCCTCGACAGGCGCCAAGCGGGAAGCACGCTCGCCGGGCTCCTGGAGCACGTTCGCGGCCAGCGCCCGACGGTGGTGGGCATCCCGCGTGGTGGGATGCCGGTCGCGGCCGAGATCGCACACGCACTCGATGCCCCGTTCGACGTCACCGTCGTATGCAAGATCGGCGCGCCGCAGAACCGAGAGCTCGCGGTGGGCGCGGTCGCCGAGGGTGGGGTGCGCGTCGTCAGCGTCCAGACCGCGCGCGCTCTTGGCATCGACGCCGCGGGCATGCGCGCGCTGATCGTCGACGGCGAACGCGAGCTCGCCGAGGGACTGCGCCGCTTCCGCGGCAGCCGTCCCGCGGCCGCGCTGACGGGACGCACGGTGATCCTGGTGGACGACGGGCTCGCCACCGGCCGTTCCGCATATGCGGCCGTGTGCTCGCTCCAACGCCGCCGAGCCGCCCGCGTGATCCTCGCGGTGCCGGTTGCGGCGCCGGCGTCGGTCGACGCCCTGCGCGCGCATGTAGATGAGGTCGTGTGCGCGCAGACGCCCGAGGACATGTGGGCGGTGGGACTGTGGTACGAGGACTTTCGCCCTCCCGCCGACGAGGAGCTCGCCGCCCTGCTGCTCGGGGAGTGAGCGTCACGCGCCCGCGTACAGTACCCAGCTGTCGGCAGTAGGCTATCGATAGACAACCGGCGGAGGGCGTGGCCACACATCGATGGCGTCCTGTCGGCCTGCTCCTACACAACGTCCTGTCACGTGGGTAGTATCTGCGCCAATGTTGGGGCAGTTCCGACCAGTGGATTTCTTCTGCCAGCCAATGGGCGAGCGAAAGGCCGGCCGCCGGGGTCAACCCTCCGGGCAAATCTTCGGAAGCTCGTTCCAATCAGCGGGAAAAAGTCGGAGACGCCACTCGACTTAAGCGTCCACACCGGTGAAGCTTCTGCGTGCGAGGGGCCTCACATAGTGCCTGCATGCGACGGAAGTCCACCGGGCGTCTTGGCGTAAGCGGACACAAGTGTTCACGGCTACTGACGACAACTGACGACCAGGCGGGGAAGACATGACTGTTATGTACAAGACACGAACTGCGACACCGCGGCTGCGGCCGGGCCCGGGAGGATTGCCGCGAGGGCAGGTCACTCAGATCCAGCGCAGCCGCATGCTCGGGGCGGCCGTCGAGGCCGTCGAGGAAGTCGGTTACGCGCGGATGACCGTGGCGCAGGTGATCGGCCGGGCACGTGTCTCGCGCAAGACCTTCTATGACGTGTTCACCGACCGCGAGGACTGCTTCCTGGCCGCTTTCGACCAGGCGCTCAACCAGGCGCGGACGATCGCGCAGGAGGCCTACACGCGCGAGCAGAGCTGGCGCGAGGGCGTGCGTGCCGCGTTGGCGAGGCTGTTGCTGTTCATGGACGAAGAGCCCGGTCTGGCCAAGCTGTGCCTGGTCGAGGCACTGGGCGCCGGTGAGCGGGTGCTCGACCGCCGCACGCAGATGCTCGAGGAGATAGCGGCTGTGATCGACCGCGGACGCGGGGTCTCGAGCACCGTGCGCGAACCGCCCGAGGTCACCGCGGAAGGTGTCGTCGGAGCGATCTTCGCCGTGCTGCATACGCGCATCCTCGAGCAGGGCGAGGAGCGCCTGACAGACTTGCTGGGCGCGCTGATGAGCATGATCGTGCTCCCGTATCTGGGAACGAGGGCAGCCGGTGCCGAATTGAGCAAGCCGCCGATCGAGCGCCCGCTGGGGGCGCGTCCGCTCGCAGTTGCTCGGCGCACGGACCCGCTCGAGGGTCTGAACATGCGCTTGACGTACAGAACGGTGCGCGTGCTGATGGTCATCGCCGAGCACCCCGGCGCCAGCAACCGCGAGATCGCGGAAGGGTCGGGTATCGTCGACCAGGGCCAGATCTCCAAGCTGATGAACCGATTGGCGCGCCTGGAGCTGGTGGAGAATCGCGGCGAGGGGCAGGAGCGGGGGGCAGCGAACGCGTGGCACCTAACCCCGCGCGGCAGCCAGGTCGAGCGCGCCACCCGCCCGCGCTGAGCGTAGGTGTCCCGCCGCGCACCGCTCGTCGGAGCGGGTAGTGCGTGCTTCGCTTTCTGTTGTGGCGCCTGCTGGGCCTGTTCGCGATCCTCGTGGGGTTCGCGCTGCTCGCATGGTTCCTCGACGGCGGCCCGGGCAGGGTGCTTCGTGGCGGCGTCGCCGCCGGGCGCGTCTTCGATCTAGCTCCCGCCGCGTTCGCGGCCACGCTCGCTCGTTGGCCGCGGGCCGCGTGGCGCTGGGCCCCGTGGAGCGGGCTCGCGCCCGTGCCGCTTGCGTGCGCGCTTGCTTCTGCCGGGGTCGCAGCGCTGGCCGGGACGCGCGGGAGCGCTCGTCGCCGGCGCCGCTACGTGCGCCTGTACGTCGAGGCATACCGTGGCGATCACGCTAGCTCGCGGGCGCTCACGACCATGTTCGCCGCGTTGCACAAGCGCCTGCTGCGGCGCTGGTGGCGGCGATTGGCACTCGGCCAGGAGTCGATCGCGCTGGAGGTACACCATGCCGGCGACGCGCAGCGATCGGCCTGGCTGGCGATCTGCTGCCCGGAGGAACATGCGCGGATCGTCGAGGCGGCCGTCCAGGGGGCCTATCCCAACTGCCGGCTGCGCCGCATCGGGCTCGGAATGGGCGCGCCCCCAGCGCTGCTGCGCCTGAAGAAGCGCGCGGAGTTCATCGAGCGCGTGAGCACGCCGGACCCGTTCGCGCGCGAGCCCGACCGGCAGGTCGACAGGCTGCTCACGGTCATGCGCGCGTGCGGCGAGCGCGCGTTCGTTCAGTTCGCGATCACGCCCACCCCCGCCCTGTTCGAGACGTTCGCCAAGCACGTCTACAAGCGTCGCGAGGCGCACCTCTCGCGAGCGCGCAGGGAGCACCTCACGATCCGCGACCGCTCGATGGTCGAGGACGCCGAGCTGCGCGGCGGCCTCGAGATCCAGCACCGGCCGCTGTTCTTCGCCGATCTGCGTGTGATCGCTCCGACGCGCGCGGCGTGCGAGCGGATCGCCTCGGAGCTATGTGCCGAGGGCGCGGAGAACCGCTTGGTGCAGCGCGGCACGGGTCTTCGCCACGGCGTGCTGGGGCTGTACACACGCCGGGTGCAGCGCGGCGAGGGCAACCCGCTGCCCTCGTTCCGCAAGGGGGTGCTCGCCTCCACCGAGCTCGCCGCGATGTGGCAGCTGCCGTCAGTCGACTACGTGACCGTCCCGTTCGCGCGCAGCAGCGTGCCGCTCGCCCCGGCTCCACCGGCGATCTTCCGGCCCGGGGACGGTCACGGCACGTTGCGCGACGCCGCTGGGCCCGTCTCGATCCATGTCGAGCTGCGCAAGCAGAACACGGCCGTACCAGGGACGGTCGAGCAGGGCAAGTCGAGCTTCCTGGTGGCAAGCGTCGCCGAGGACCTTCGCCGCGAGCGCTGCGCGGTGATCGTGCTCGACCCCAAGGGCGATGCTGCGGAGGCCGCCGTCAGCCTCGTGCCAGCGCAGCGCACGTGTACGCTGCTGGACCTCGCGCACCCCACCTGCGGCTTCAACCCGCTCGCGGTGGACGCACCAGCGGACGTGATCGCCGACTACGTGGTGGCGGCGTTGAAGCTGCTGTTCAGCGATGCCGACATCCGCGCGTCGTCCGACCGCTACCTGCGCAACGCGATCATCGCCGTACTCGCCTACGACCGCAGCTCCAGCCTGTGGGACGCGGCGCGGCTGCTGTCTGTCGGCGAGGAGGGCTACGCGTACCGCGCAGCGGTCGGCGCGCGCGTCCGTGCGCTGCCGGAGTTCAAGGAGATCGCCGAGTTCTTCACCGCCGAGCTCAGCGCGCAGCTGGCCGACTCCCGCAGCACAACCACAGCCAAGCTCGACGCGCCTGTCAACAAGCTCGCGCGGCTGCTCAACTCCGCGTCGATCAAGCGCGTGCTGCTCAACGACTCGTTGACCGTCGACTTCGATCGCGTGATCGCCGGTGGGGAGGTGCTCGTGGTCAAGGGCGCGCTGGGCGCGATGGGAGCGGGCAACACCTCCGTGGTGATGCAGCTGCTCGTCGGCATGCTCGACGCGGCGCTCGCGCGCCAGCAGGATCTCGTTCCCGCGGCCCACAGGATGGCCGTCGCGCTGAAGGTCGACGAGGCTCCGCTGGTCATCAACCGCGGCTTTGCCGAGACGATGGCGCTCAAGCGCTCGGCGGGACTGGAGACGGTCGCGTGCTGGCAGGCCGATGCCCAGTGGACCGAGCGCGAGGTGCGTGAACAGCTCGACGCTCTGTTCGCCCATCGCGTGTACTTCGCAACCGCGTCGGCGCGCGACGCTCGCGACGCGCTGGCGCTCACGATGGCCGAGTTCTCAGACACGGTGCGCCCCGGCGTCGAGCGCCTCTCAAGCCTCGGGCATCCCGACGTCAGGCTGCACCTGCCCAAGCACCACGCGATCGCGAGCTGGGTCACCCCACAGGGCCGCCAGTCGGCGTTCATCGCCCAGACGATCCCGCTGGTGATCGACCGCGAGCGGCTCGCGCTGCACGCCGAGCGACAGCTTGCCCGTGGCGGGCGCCACCGCACCGACCTGCGTCAGCGCCACTGGCAGCGCTCCGCATCTGGCGACAGCGACGCGCGGGGCAGGCACGCGGCAGCCACCGACGACGCAGCCACTGCGCTCAGCGCGCGAGGCTCAGCGGTGGTCGCGGACAGGACAGGGGCCGAGCCGCTGCCGGCGACGCCGGCGGAGAGCTACCGCGAGCTGGTCGAGCTCGACGGAGCGCACAGCGTTCGCTGGGCCAAGGCACCCGCGCAGCCGTGCACACTCGAGCTGGACGCGCTCGACCTGGAGATGCTCTCCTTGATCGCGACCATGGGCCACGTGCTCACGAGCCAGCTGCACCGCCGCTTCAACCCCGGACGCGCCGCCACGACGACGCAGCGCCGGCTCAAGCGACTGTCCGACGCCGGCCTCGTGCGCCGCTTCCAGTTCCACCGCCGCGACGGCGGCGGCGTGCCGATGTGCCATGTGCTCGCCCCCGAGGGACTGCACGCGCTGAGCGCCCACGGCCACGCTGCCGGTGCCGACGGTGACCCAGGCGCGCCGCCACCGAGCCTACCGACGACCCGGCGCTCAGCCGACGCCACTCTTCGCCAGGCTCGCCACCACGTTCACGTCACCGGCTGGGTGCTGGCGTTGGCAACGCTCGTCGGCGAGTCGTGCAAGGGCTTGCGCGGACCCTTCGAGTCGGTGCTCTCGCCGCCCACGCGCGCCGGCGTCGACGGACGCGTCGCGCTCACGCTGCGCGACCTGCGCCTGCCCGGCGGCCGCACGCCACACGATTTCCTGCGCTCCGATGGCCGCGGCCAGCGGATCGAGGCGGACAGGTTCGAGACCGTGCGCCCAGACGCGATCGTGGAGGTCGCTCCACAGGACTGCGACCAGCCAAGCATCGATGTGATCGTCGAGCGCGACGACCGCTTGGCCGACGGGCGCGGCGCCGCCAAGCTGGAGCGCTACGACCACTTCCTCGCGGGGTGGTCGGTGCATACGGCCCGCTACGGGCGGCGGATGCAGGCTGTGCCCGTGGTCGTGGTGGTCTGTCGCGATCGCGCGCGGGCGCGCGACTGCGCCCGGGCCGCCGACTCGATCTTGTGCGCATGCCGTGCGTACGCCGGGGAGTACCCGCTGGACTGGGAGTACCCGGGGCGAGAGCGGATCGTGTTCGCCGCCGAGCGCGACGCGCACGAGGGGCTGGCGCGCGCGTACGGCGTCCCCGGTCTGCCCCCCGCAGTGCGCGTGAGCGCAGCGCACGGCGATCCGCGTGCGGGCGAGGCCACCGCCGAGGCATGCCAGATCCCCGCCGTCGCCCAGCCAGTGCCCACTGGACGCGACTGAGCCGCCGGACGATTATGCTTCGCGCGCGGTGACCGCGAGCCGCAGGCTTTCAATGGAGGAGTCCAAGCTCAGCAACGTAGCGCTGTTCGCCGGTCTCTCGCGAGCGCAGCTAGGCCGTATCGCGAGCGTGACCGACGAGGTGATCGTGCCCACCGGCACCAAGCTCATCGACGAGGGTAAGTTCGCGCACGAGTTCCTGCTGATATGCGCGGGCAGCGCCGAGGTGTGTCGCGGCGGCAAGACGCTGGCCGTGCTCGGTCCCGGCGATTTCGCGGGTGAGATGGCGGTGATGTCGGACGCGCGTCGAAACGCCACGGTCGCAGCCACCTCAGAGCTGACGGCGATCGTGATGACCGCGCGCGACCTGCGTCAGGTCGCCAAGGAGATGCCGACCGTCGCCTCGCAGATCGACGCCGCGATCGCCGCGCGCTCGGCCAGCGGCACGGTAGAAGCATCCGAGCCAGGTTAGATCGAGCGCAGTGACGCGCCTGCACGGCACCGAGCTGGACGTCTTCCCACTGTGCCTCGGTGGCAACGTGTTCGGCTGGACGATCGACGAGCAACGTTCGTTCGCCGTGCTCGACGCGTACTTCGAGGCGGGTGGCAACTTCATCGACACCGCCGACGCCTACGGGCGGCGCGGAGCGGGCGGAGCGGGCGAATCAGAGCGGATCATCGGCCGCTGGATCGCATCGAGGGGCAACCGCGAGCAGCTGGTGGTCGCCACCAAGGTCGGCATCTCGCCAGAGCTGCGCGGCCTGTCGGCGGCGACGATCCGCCGCGGGATCGAGGGCTCGCTCGAAAGGCTTGGGATCGAGCGCGTGGATCTCTACTACGCCCACCGCGACGATCCTGACACGCCGCTGGAGGAGACGCTGTCGGCGTTCGGGGAGCTGATCCGCGCGGGCAAGATCCGCCACGCGGCGGCCTCCAACTATAGCGCCACCCGCTTGCAGCAGGCGTTGCGCGTCGGTGAGCGCGACGGCATGGCCGCATATGTCGCGCTCCAGCCCGAGTACAACCTGATGGACCGCGACGAGTACGAGGGCGAGCTGGAGCAGGTCTGCGAGCGACACGGCCTCGCCTGCGTTCCCTACTTCAGCCTCGCACGGGGCTTTCTCAGCGGCAAGTACCGGCGCGACGGCGAGCAGGTGCGCAGCGCACGGGCAGATGGCGTACGCCAGGCGTATTTCAACGCGCGCGGCTTCGCCGTGCTCGACGCGCTCGATCAGATCGCGGCCGCGCACGAGACGCCGCTGGCCGCGGTCGCGCTCGCGTGGCTGCTCGCCAAGCCCACCGTGCTCGCAGCGATCGCCAGCGCAACCTCCACCGCGCAGCTGGCGGAGCTGCTCGCGTGCGCCGACATGGTGCTGTCCCCGACGGAGATCGAGCGGCTGGACTCGCGCTCAAGCGCTGCCGGCTGACCCCGCGAAGCGCTTGCCCTCGCGCCACACGATTGCGACCCCGGCGCTGTTCAAGTACCCCACCAGGTCCGCGCGCGGCCTCGTCGGGAGCAGCACCGCCAGGCGCGGCGCCGGAGTGACGAACCGCCTGTAGTCGAGGAGCTGCCCGACCGCCATCCGAATCGATCCGCGCGCGACCGTCCCCTTGGCCTCGAACAGGGTGTTGGTCGTCCGATCGATCAGGTCTACGAACATCGGCTTGGCCTCGCCAGGCGCAACGATCTTCAAACGGCTGACCTCGTGGCCCTGGGCCAGCAGGTGGTCGCGATAGGAGAGCAGCAGCGCCTGCTCGGTGCGCTCGGCCTCGTGTGAAGCGTGGCTGGGCGCCACGAACGCCTTCTCGGTCCACTGCTCCTCGACCGCCACCTCCTCGACGGTGGCTGCGCCGATCTCGTCGAGCCTCGAGCTGCTCGGCTTCGGGCGCACGTCCAGGGGTCGCAGCCTGAACACGATCACGCTGCGAACCGGCCCGTTGCCCGCCTCCGGGGCGTCGGTCGTGTAGAACGGCGGATCGGACGCGAGCTCGAACTGTCCCTCGTAGACCAGCTGGTCCTTGTCGCCGAGGAACAGCCTCAGCCCGCGACCGGCGCTCGCGTGCTTGAGGATCGCCGCGTTGCCCGACTTCATCTGCTGATCGCCGCGCTGACCTTCTCCGGTGTAGTGAAAGCACCCGTCCGCGCGCCATCCGTAGACGTATCCGTCGCGCTCGCCCGCGAGCGGATCTGAGAACAGCAGCACGTTCGGAGATCGCGTCGACGGACCGATCCGCCCTTGCAGCCGCCCGCCGTAGCGCTGCTGGAGGATCTCGCGCTCGATCCGCTCACCAGGCAGCAGTGCCCAGATCCTAGGATCGCCAAAGCCGACGTTGGTAGGCACCGCGACCGCCATCGCCTCATCATCGCCCGCCCGCCGGACGATTCCGCGAACGCGCGCGGGCGCCGCCGGTGCCGACCGCCGGCGGGTGCCTCAACGGTGGCGAAAGCTGAGCGGTTGCCCGTCGGGGTCACGCAGATGCAGCTCGCCCTCGGCGCGAGTGGGCGAAGGCGCGGACCCGGCCCCGGTCGCGTCCGCCAACGTGCGCTCGAGCGCGTCCAGCGCGTCCGCGTCGCCGAGCTCGAACTCGACCAGCCGCAGCCCCGGGGCGCTGTCGGGCGCCGCGCCAGCCCCCCGGCTCTGCCACGAGTTCACGCCCACGTGGTGGTGGTAGCCGCCGGCCGCCAGGAACGCCGCCGACGGCATCTCCGCCTGCTGGTCCAGGCCGAGCGTGTCGCGGTAGAAGGCCGCCGAGCGCGGCACGTCTGAGACCTTCAGGTGCACGTGGCCGAGCGACGTCTGCGGCGCCGAGGAGACCGCCGGCTCGCCAGGGAACTGCGCGAGCAGGTCATCCAGGTCGAGCGGCATCGTGACCATGCGCAGCCCACGGCCGTCGGCGGCTCGCTCCCATCGCTCGCGCGGGCGGTCGGCATACAGCTCGATGCCCAGGCCATCGGGGTCGCTGAGGTAGAGAGCCTCGGACACGCCGTGGTCGGAGGCGCCCTCGAACGGCCAGCGGGCGCGAGCGACGCGTCGCACGCTCTCGGCGAGCGCCGCGCGATCTGGGTGAAGCCAGGCGACGTGGTAGAGGCCAGTGGCGCCCGGGGGGAGCGGCGTGGGCGCGGCGATGTCCTCGAGCACGAGCTGCGGGTGCTCGCGGTCGTGGCCGAGCTGCGCGCTGCGCTCGTCGCCGCCGATCAGCGGCAGGCCGAGAACGCCTTGGTAGAACTCCGAGCTGCGTGGCAGGTCGCTCACGGCGAGCTTGACAGAGCCGATGCGCAGGCGCGGATCGATCGCCACCATCACCTGAAGGGTAGTGTGAAGTCGAGATGAGGATGCGTCAGCTCGGCAGCAGCGATCTGGAGGTGTCCGAGGTAAGCCTCGGCTCGTGGCTGACCTATTCCGGCGGCGTCGAGCACGAGCAGGCGACGGCCTGTGTGCGGGCGGCGTTCGAGGCCGGCATCAACTTCATCGACACCGCCAACGTGTACGGGCGCGGCGCCGCCGAGACGCTGCTCGGCGAGGTGCTCTCGGGATACGAGCGCTCCTCCTACGTGCTCGCAACGAAGGTGTACTTCCCGATGTCGGCCACCGACCGCGGCCTCTCGGCCGCCCAGATCCACAAGCAGATCGACGCCTCGCTGTCGCGGCTACGAACCGACTACGTCGACCTGTACCAGTGTCACCGCTACGACGAGCGCACGCCGCTTGAGGAGACGATGACAGCGCTCACCGAGGTCGTGCGCGCCGGCAAGGCACGGTACATCGGCTTCAGCGAGTGGCCGCCCGAGCGCATCGAGGAGTCGCTCGGGCTACCCGGCGTAGAGCGCTGGGTCTCGAGCCAGCCGCAGTACTCGATGCTGTGGCGTGCCCCCGAGGCGGAGGTGATCCCGCTATGCGAACGCGAGGGCATCTCCCAGATCGTGTGGTCGCCGCTCGCGCAGGGCGTGCTCACCGGCAAGTACCTGCCCGGCGAGCCGCCGCCCGCGGACTCGCGCGCGGCGAGCCAGAGCATGGGCGGCTTCATCGACCGCCTGATCGAGCCACGCGTGCTCGAGGCCGTCCAGCGCCTGACGCCGATCGCTGCCGAGGCCGGGCTGACGATGGTGCAGCTGGCGCTGGCCTGGGTTCTACGCGAGCGCAACGTCGCGTCCGCGATCGTCGGTGCCAGCCGCGCCGAGCAGGTGCACGCCAACGCGGCCGCATCCGGGGTGACGCTCAGCGCCGACACGCTCGCCGCGATCGACCAAGCGCTCGCCGACGTCGTCGTTCGCTAGCGGCCCGCGGGCTTGGCTGGCGGGCCGCTAGCTCGTGGTCGGAAGGGTCAGCGCTCGCTCAGTCGACCTTCACGGCCGAGACGTCGAGCAGGATCTTGACCTTGTCGCCGACGACCACGTTGCCAGAGCCCAGCGCCATGTTGAACTTCATGTCGTGATCTGAGCGGTTGATCTGCGCGGTCGCCGACACGCCCACGCGCTGCTGGCCCTGCGGGTCGGTCTCGGTACCCTCGAGCGTGGCAATCAGCTTCAGCGGTCGCGTGACGCCGTGCAAGGTGAAGTCACCCTCGATCTCGAAGTCCTCGTCGTCGATCGCCCGCACGGACGTCGACTCGAAGGCGATCTGCGGGTGCTGGTCTGCGTCGAAGAAGTCCGCCGAGCGCAGATGACCGTCGCGCTGGGGCTCGCGCGTGTCGACGCTCGCGGTCTGCACGCTGCCGTGTGCGCGAACGCCGGCGGGGGTCACCTCGAGCGTCCCCTCGAACTCCGTGAACTGTCCCTTGACGGTGGCGATGCCGAGGTGTTTGACCTGGAATTCGACGCTCGAATGGACGGGGTCGACCTTCCACGTTCCCAGCGGCAGGGTGGACGTCTGCGTGGTGGCGGGGGACTCGACGGTTGACATGGCTGCCTCCTTGTGGGTGTTGTTGGCGGTTGCCCGACTCGGTCTGCGCCCCGAGCGTAGCAAAGTAGTTGCGCCAACAACTATTGCGGCAGCAACTTTTCAGCGTGGCTCGACGACCAGGGTCTGAAAGGCGCGCCCAACGGGCCCGTGCAGGTCACGCAGCACGCTCTCCGCGAGCCCCGTGCCGCGCTCGTGCAACAGCGTGCGCGCGTCGAGGGCGATCCATTCACCTTGGGGCGGGCGCTGAAGATGGATCGTGAGGTCCGCGTTGATAAACAGGAAGCGATCGAACGGCAGCGCGGCGCTTATGCCATTGCCGAAGTCGGCGGTCGCCGCCAGCCGGGCGAGCGGCGTCAGCTCGCGGTCGGGCAGCAGCGGATGGCGAAGGCGCATCCAGACGCGCCCCCGTCCTGGCGTGCGCTCGCCGAGCCAGCGCATCTCCATTGCGCTGGCCGCGAAGCTCGCATCGCTGGAGCCGTCGAGCGAGAACAGCTCCGGGGTCGCGCGCTCGGGTGGGGCGAACGCCTGGTGCGCCGCGTCGTCGCTCTGCCCGAGCGCGCCCTCGACGGCGGGCACGCCCGGCCCGATCTCCTGTACGCGCAGCGCGCTCGCGCGGCAGACCACACCCGCCTCGCCGGCACCGAGGTCAGCGCTCAAGGTGCCGATGAGCTCTTGTACGCGGCGTCCGGGGCGCACGATCTCCACGTCCAGGGTCAGCGGCGCGAGTGGAATCGGGCGCAGGAACTCGAAGCCCAAGCGCGCGACGCGCAGGTGCGCGCCTGGCTCCAGGCGCTCGAACGCCGCCGTGATCAGCGCCGCCGGCGCGCCGCCGTGCAGCGCTCTGGGGTCCCACGGCCCGCGCGCGTGCTCGGTCGGGCGCACACGCTCACCGCCCGGCCAGCTCGACTCTGTGAGGAAGATGCTCTCGCTCATCTGCGCCGAGCTGACGCACGCGTCACGTGCGCGACCCCTCCCAGGAGAAGCCGCGAACAGCGAGGTACAGCCCGAACGCGCCCCACAGCACGATCACCGCGAGATCGTCGAGGTGGCCGCCGAGCCCTGTGCCGGTGACCATTGCCGCCGATAGCCCGTCGATCAGCGGCTTCAACGGCAGCGCTTCCGCGATCGTGCGCACGAAGCCGGGAGCGCTGTGCGAGTCGAACACGTAGAAGGAGATTGCGACCACGGGAAGGAACACCGCGTTGACATACGCAGCGGTCGACTCGAAGTTGGGGATCGCGTGCGCGAACGCCACACCGAGCGCCGCGAAGCAGACGACGCCGGCGAGCACGAACACGATCAGCTCGCCCCAGTGCAGCGGCCAGCCGATGTTGAAGAACACGTGTCCGGCGAGCACGATGATCACGATCTGGATCGCTGTGTTGGTGACCGCGTTGGCGGCGACGCCGCCGAAGTAGGAGATCGTCGGTAGCGGCGACCCATGGATCCGCTTGAGCACGCCGCGCTCGCGCAGGAACACGATGTTGTACGCCAAGGCGGTGAACGTGGTCGACATCACGCTCATGCCGGCGATCATCGGCACGAGCCGGTTGAGCTGGTGCTGGTTGCCGCTGAGCGCCGCGCCGGCGCCCGCGAGGAACAGCAGCGGCAGCAGGAAGTTGAAGAACGCGGCGCTCGGGTTGCGCCAGAACATCTTGCGCTCGAGCCGGTACTGGCGCCAGCCGAGCACGACGGGGTTCTCGGCGAGGAGCGTCTCAGGCATCCCCGTACCGGGACGACGTGGCGGTCTCGCGGGCGTCCGGCGGACCGGCTTGCGCGGGCGCTGCGACGTCGCTGGTCAGCTCCAGGTACACGTCCTCCAGCGTCGGGCGTCCGACCGACAGCTCTTCGAGCCGTTGCCCGTGGGCGAGCGCCACGCTCGTGAGCTCGTGCAGCAGCGTCGTGGGATCGTCGGTCTCGCGCTCGACCAGCTCGCCGCTCGGGTCGCGATAGGCGATCTTGTAACGCGACCCACGCACCTCTCCGCCTGCGCCGACGCCGAGCTCGCGCGGTGGCCCGACGGCCAGCACGCGCCCGTCCTTGACAATCGCGACGCGGTCGGCGAGCGCCTGTGCCTCCTCGAGGTAGTGGGTGGTCAGCAGGATCGTCTTGCCGAGCGCGCGCAGCGAGCGCACGGTCTCCCATGCTGCGCGGCGCGCCTCCGGGTCGAAGCCGGTGGTGGGCTCGTCGAGGAAGATCAGCTCGGGATCGCCGATCAACGCCAGCGCGAAGTCCAGCCGCCGCAGCTGCCCTCCCGACAGCTTGCGGCTGCGCACGTCGGCCTTGTTCTCGAGGCCCGCAAGTGCGAGCACCTCCTGCACGTCACGCGGATGGGGGTAGAAGCTCGCCCAGTGGCGCAGCGCCTCGCGAGGGGTGATGTGGCCGTAGATGCCGCCCGACTGGAGCACGATGCCGATCCGCCGACGCAGCTCGATCGACCTGCGCGCGGGGTCGTGGCCGAGCACGCTGACCTCGCCGCTGGTGCGCGTGCGGTAGCCCTCGAGGATCTCCACGGTGGTCGTCTTGCCGGCGCCGTTGGGGCCCAGCAGGCCGAACACCTCGCCGCGCGCCACGGTTATGTCGATGCCGCGCACGGCTTCGTAGTCGCCGTAGCGCTTGCGCAGCGCGCTTACCTCGATGGCCGGTTCTACCAGTGCACGCCCCGCGTTAGCGTCGCCATCGCGATCTGCTCGAAGGACGCGCGCTCCTCGACGTCCTGGTGGCCTCTGGAGGCGGCGGAGTCGGGGAACACGCGGTATGCCAGGTGCAGCAGCCGGTCGACGGCGCTCGGCGAGAGCGTGTAGGCGACCTCGCCGAACTTGCCCATCCACGTTCCCATCTCCTTGGGCTGCGCGCGCAGCGCCTCGCAGATCATGTCGGCAGCCTCGTCGGGGCTGAGCGTTGGGAACGCGTCGTACATCTTGGTGGGGGCGATCATCGGCGTGCGCACGAGCGGCATGTGGATGGTCGTGAAGGTGACGCCGTCGCCGATCACCTCGGATGCGACGACGCGGGAGAAGGCGTCGAGCGCGGCCTTCGAGGCGACGTACGCGGAGAAGCGCGGCGGGTTCGCCTGCACGCCGATCGAGGACACGTTGACGATGTGCCCGGAGCCGCGCTCGCGCATGTGCGGAAGCAGGCCGATGATCAGCTTGATGGCCCCGAAGTAGTTGAGCTGCATGGTGCGTTCGAAGTCGTGGAAGCGGTCGTAGCTGAGCGCGATCGAACGGCGGATCGAGCGGCCGGCGTTGTTGACGAGCATGTCCACGTTGCGGTGATCGGCGAGCACGCGCTCGAGCAGGCGCTCGATCGACTCCACGTCGGCGATGTCGGCTGCGTACACGTAAGCGGTGCCGCCGCCGGCGACGATCTCGGCGCGCACTTCCTCGAGCTTGTCGACGTTGCGCGCCACCAGCAGCGGCACGCCGCCGGCAGCTGCGATCTTCAGCGCGGCCGAGCGTCCGATGCCCGAGGAGGCGCCCGTGATCAGAACGTGCTTACCGTCGAGCGCCTGCTTGAGCGTCGCGCCGCGGCGCAGTTGCGGGCTGTCCATCTCGCGCTCCCAGTAGTCCCACAGCCGTCCAACGTAGTCGGACAGCGGCGGCGGGCTCTCGAGCGGTGTGCCGGCGAGCGCGCGGGCGCTCTCGCGGCTGTCGAAGCGCGGCACGAGCTCGATGTGCGCGAGTACCTCCTCGGGGATGCCGAGCTCGCGTAGAGCGAGCCCACGCGCCTGGCGCCACGGGGGCAGCGCGAGCGCGAGTCGAAGCGGCCATTTCGGCACCGCGTCGAGGAAGCGTTTGTCCACGTTCAGCGCGAAGCGCGGCGCGTGCGCGATCGCGGCGAGCTGGTTGATCAGGTCGTCGACGCGCTGCGCGCGGGGGTCCGTGAGATGGAACGCGCGTCCGTCGAGCTCGGGCTCGTGCGCGATGTGCTCGAGCGCGGCTGCCACCCAGTCGACGGGGACGACGTTGGTGTAGCCGAGGTCGAGGCCGACCAGCGGCACCCACTCGGGCAGCAGCTGGCGCAGCCGCTGGATCGCCTTGAAGAAGTAGTAGGGGCCGTCGATCTTGTCCATCTCGCCGGTGTGCGAGTCGCCGACGACGATCCCCGGCCGGTACGCCCGCCAGGGCACGTACGGCTGCTCGCGCACGATCCGCTCGGACTCGTACTTGGTGCGGTGGTAGGGCGAGGGCAGCCGCTGGCCCTCCTCGAACATGCTCTCGTCGAACACGCCCTTGTAGGTCCCGGCCACCGCGATCGAGGAGACGTGGTGCAGGTGGCCGGCGTCGATCGCGCGCGCCAGTTCGACTGCGTGCGTCGTTCCGCCGACGTTCACCGCCGTGTTGCGCTCGGGCGGCGCTGTCATGTCATAGACGGCGGCGAGGTGGAAGAAGTGATCGATCTTGCCACGCAGCTCGCCGACCTGCTCCTTCTCGATCCCCAGCAGCGGCCTGCGCAGGTCGCCGACCATCGGCCGCACGCGCTCGGCGGCGGAGGAACCCACGACCATGCTCCAGCGCTCGACCAGCTCATCGAGGCGGTGGGCGGAGCTGTCGCGCACCAGCACGTACACATCTCCCTGGCGGTTCTCCAGCAACCGCTCTACGAGCCGCCCCCCGATGAAGCCGGTCGCGCCTGTGACGAAGTAGGCCATCGCTCAGTCGAGCATACCGGCAGGCGGCTCGTGCGAGGAGCCGCAGCGCGCGTGCCGCCGCGGCGCGGCGTCTCACGCCCCTGCGCCGGCGCCGCCGCGACCCTCGCCGGCGGCGAAGCGCGCTGCTCCGCGCGCGCCGTCCTCGAACACCTCCGGTCCCGCGCGCGCCTCCAGCGCGAGCGCGTCCGCGAGCGGCATGCCGAAGCCCTCGATCGCGGCGCGTCGGTCGGCGAGCATCGTGCGCTGGGGGAAGCGGGCGAGCCCGTCCGCCAGCGCGAGCGCCCGCTCGAGGTGCGCGCCCGCCGCCACCACCTCCGTGAGAAGCCCCATCGCGAGCGCCTCCCGCGCGTCGATCATGCGCCCTGTGAGGATCAGGTCGAGCGCTCGCCCGAGCCCGACGATCCGCGGCAGGCGCTGTGTGCCGCCGTCGATCAGCGGCACCCCCCAGCGGCGCTCGGGGTAACCGAGCGTGGAGCCCTCGGTGGCGATGCGCAGGTCGCACCACAGCGCGATCTCCAGTCCGCCCGCCAGGCAGAAGCCGGAGATCGCGGCGATCGTGGGCTTGGAGGCGGTCAGGCGCGTGAAGCCCATCGGTCCCTCCTCGCTCATCAGTCGCCCGGCCATCGTGTCCGTCGCCTTCAGGTCGGCGCCCGCGCAGAAGGAGACACCGCCCGCACCTGTCACCACCAGCACGCACGCGTCCTCGTCGCCCTCGAAGCGCAGGTACGCGGCGTGCAGAAGCTCGGCGGTCGCGCCGTCGACCGCGTTGCGCTGCTCCTGGCGGTCGATCGTGATCACCGCCGCCGCGCCGCTGCGCTCGTAGCGGACCGCCTCGGTCACGCGCCGGCGTGCACTACCAGCCGCCGCGCCAGTGGCCGTTGCCCAGTATCGCCTTCTGCGCCGCTTTGCGAGCTTCCTTGCGCTTGTCGAGATGGCGCTGGATCATGCTCATCACGAACACGAAGGTGGGAAAGAAGATGATCAGGATGAAGCCGGCGTTGGTGACGACTTTGTCGTTGGTCGCGCCGTAGAAGCCGCGCCCGTCGTTATAGGCGCTCGCGGCGGGAGCGAGGACGAGCGACGCGAGCAGCACGAGGGGGATGAGCGTTGCGAGCAGGCGCTGGCGCATCGGCGCGGTGATGGTATCGGAGCGCGCCCACGGTCGCGCGCGAGGGCGCTTGCGGACGCGCACACAGCGCCTACCATCAGCAGCCGATGGCTCTGCTGATCGCATCGGACCTGCACAAGGACATGGCCGGGCAGCCGCTGCTGCAAGGCGTCTCGTTCAAGCTCGAGCAGCGCGAACGGCTGACGCTTGCAGGGCGCAACGGCGCGGGCAAGACGACGCTGCTGCGGATGCTCGCGGGGGAGACCACGATCGACCGCGGGGAGCTGAACGTCGCCAAGGGCGTGCGGATCGCGCTGCACGACCAGCGCCCGCCTCGAGACCGCGGGATCGCGCTACGCGAGTACCTGTTGTCCGGGTGTGTGGAGGAGCTCCAGATCGAGGCGCAGCTGGCTGCGCTGGAGTCGAAGATGGCGGACGGCGCCAGCGACGAGCAGACGCTCGCCCGCTACTCCGCCGCACAGGCGCGCCTGGAGGCTCGCGGCGGCTACCTGTGGCGCAACCGCGCGAGCACGATGGCCCACGGCCTGGGCTTTCGCGACGAGGACCTGGACCGGACGCTGGACACCTTCTCCGGCGGACAGCTCACGCGCGCGTCGCTGGCGCGCGCACTGGCGACGGCGGCGGACGTGCTGCTGCTCGACGAGCCCACCAACCACCTGGACATCCAGTCGCTGGAGTGGCTCGAGCAGACGCTCGTGGAGCTGGACGCGGCGGTCGTGCTGGTGGCGCACGACCGCTGGTTCCTGGAGGCGGTGGGCACGGCCGTGCTGGAGCTGTACGGAGGGCCGCCCGTGTTCCGCTCGCGCTTCTTCGCCGGCACCTGGCACCAGTGGCGGCGCGAGCAGGCCGCGCGCGAGCTGGCGCTGGGGCGCGCGATCGACAAGCAGCAGGCGGAGATCGCGCGCATGGAGCGCTTCATCGAGCGCTTCCGCTACAAGGCCACGAAGGCCCGCCAGGCGCAGTCGCGGGTGAAGAAGCTGGCGAAGATGGAGCGGATCGAGCGCGATCCGATGGACGGCAAGGGGCTGGAGTTCGCGTTCGCCAAGCCGGAGCGCTCCGGGCGCGTGATCTTCGAGCTGAGCGACGCTCGCATCGAGATCGGCGGAGAGGCGGACGGCAGCGGGGCGATCACGCTGCTGGAGGACGTCGAGCTGTGGCTGGAACGCGGCGAGCACGTCTCGCTGGTCGGCCCGAACGGCACGGGCAAGACGACGCTGATCGAGACGCTGGCCGGTCGCAGGCCGCTGGCGGCGGGCAAGCTGAGCACCGGCCACAACGTGAAGGTGGGCTTCCTCTCACAGCACGCCGAGGAGCTGGGCGGCGCCGGGAGCGGCGGGGCAGGCGGGAATCCCAACCCCAGCGTGCTCGAGGCGGCGCAGCACGCCACCGGGCTGATGCCCGGCAGGGCGCGCGCGCTGCTGGGGCGCTTCCTGTTCTCGGGCGAGGACGCGGACAAGCCGCTGAGCGGGCTGTCCGGCGGCGAGCGCCGGCGCCTGTCGCTGGCGGTGCTCGTGCAGTCCGCCGCGAACGTGCTGATCCTCGACGAGCCCACCAACCACCTCGACCTGGAGAGCCGCGAGGCGCTGGAGGACGCGCTGCGCTCGTTCCCCGGCGCGCTCCTGCTCGTCTCCCACGACCGCGCGCTGCTGGACGCGGTGGGCACGCGCACGGTCGCCGTGGAGGAGCGCTCGCTGCGCAGCTACGTGGGCGGCTGGCCCGAGTACGTACGCGTGCGCGACGAGCGCCGCGCGCTCGCCGGGAGCCCCTCCTCGCGGCTCCAGGTGCTCGCCTCGACGCCGGCGCGGGCACGTTCCGCCGGCAGCGAGCAGGCGACGGCCGGGGCTCGGGGCTCCGGTGCCGGCGCGCACGCGAGCAACGGCTCAGCCGCGCCCAACGGCGACGTGGGCGCCGGCGCCAGACGCGCGGCCAAGGCCAAGCCCAAGGCGAAGGGTCCGTCCAAGAACCGGCTGAACGCCCAGCAGAAGGCCGAGCGCGCGGTCGAAGAGGCGGAGGCGGCGCTGCGCGCGCTGGAAGCGGAGCTGACCGACCCGGCGGCGTGGGCCAGCCGCTACGAGGCGGCCAAGTCGGAAGCCCGCCATACGGCTGCCACGCGCGCGGTCGAGGAGGCGTACGCGCGGCTGGAGGCGCTGGTCGACTGACCGGGAAGCACTGGCGCGGCCGAGCGCCGGTGGCGTCTGCGGGGCCGGAGAGTCGGTCTAATTGAACGGTTGTTCCGTGTGGGATGTTGCGCTCTGTCGCATCTGATAGAACCTGCGTTAGTTGCTCGGTTCGACATGGGCTGGGGGTTGGGATGCGTGCGTGGTTGCTGGGGTTGGCCATCGTTGATGGAGCGTAGATGCTGGTGCTGTCGCGGCGGCTGGGGGCCTGTGGTGGTGCGCAGGCGGGCTCTGTTGGTGGTCTGTGGGGCGTTTTTGGTGCTTGGTTTGTTGCCTGCTGGTGCGTCGGCGGCTTTGTGTACGGACACGTGGACGGGTCCTAGTAGTGGTGAATGGTCGGCTGCTGGGGATTGGTCGGCGAGCGAAGTGCCCGGGTCGTCGTCGGTGGCGTGTATCGGCTCGGGTGACACGGTCACGGTGTCGTCGGGGTCGAATCAGACGGGCGTGGTCCAGGGTGGGGGGACTTTGGTGGTGCGTGGTGGGTCCTTGGAACTGGCTGATGCGCTGGAAGCTTCGAGCATCAGCGGCTTTTCGTTGTTTGGCGGCTCGGTGACCGGGGCCGGGTCTCTCGATGTGACTGGCTCGTTCGATTGGGTTGGGACGAGCGCGATCTCGGGTAGTGGCTCCTTGGTGTTGGAGGCTGGCGCGGAAGGGCGTATCCAGCGTTATAACGAAAGCAGTGAATCCATGAGTTTGGAAGGGCGCGTACTGGTGAATGACGGTTCGCTGGTCTTTGCGAGTGGCACGCTGTATATGTCTGGCGGCGCGAAGCTCGAAAACTCAGCTAGATTCGAGGTCAACTCGAGTTCCGAACAGGCGCCTTACGGCGCCGCGATCGAGCGTCCTGGCAGCGAAGGGCCCGCGCCGTTGATCACGAACACGGGTTCGATCGAGAAGGTCGAAGGGTTGACCACGAAGATCGGTGTGCGCGTGGAAAACCAGGGAACCGTCGAAGTGCGCGAGTCCTACCCGATAGAACTGACTGCTGGGGGCTCGGGCACTGACGGGCTGTGGTCGGCGACATCAGGGGGCGCCGTGGTTTTCGGCGGGTCGGGAAGCACGTATTCCCTTGACGACGGTGGTCTGTCGGGTGGCATCAGGGTGGCTGGTGGGATGGTCAGCATGGAAGGGCTGTCGAGCCCGGCCACGCAGCTGACGGTCGCGTCGGGGTCGTTGACGATCGCCTCCGGCACGATGGCATTCGAAGACGTTTGGGTGCGCGGTGGGACGTTGACAGGCGCGGGGTCTGTCGATGTAACTAGCTCGCTTAACTGGGAAAGCCCGAGCACGATCTCGGGTACTGGGTTGCTAGTGGTCGAGCCCGAAGCTAAAGCGCATATACACAGGTATAGCAGCGAAGTCGAAGAAACGATGAGCCTCAGCGAACGTGCCCTCGTGAACTATGGTGTGACCGACTTCAATACCGGCACGCTCTCGATGTCAGAAGGCGCGGAGGTCGTCAACGAACACATATTCGAAGACGATGACCGGATCACGTCTGCGGGTGACACCACGTTGATGGTCAACAACGGGCTGCTGATAAAGAACGAAGGAAGCAGTGCCACGACGATCGCCGTACCGTTCGAAAACAACGGAACTGTCAATGGTCGCAAGCTCGAAGGGTTCGGCGGGTACATCTTTAGTTTCCCGATCACTTCTGAACCGGAAGTGTTGTGGGGTGGCCCTGAAAACGAAGCGGCGCCGGAACAGGAACGTCCGATGTGTGGGGAATCGGTGAGCTGTGGCGGCAACTTCACGCAATCGCAGGCCGATTTTGCGGTCGGTGGGCGTGGGGTGGGGCTGGACTTGACGCGGGCGTACAATTCGCAGGCCGCGGCTCAGGGAGTGCACGGGGCGTTCGGCTATGGCTGGTCAAGCTCGTTCAGCGATCATCTCGTCCTGGAACCCTCGGTGCACCTGGCGACGCTGGTCCAGTCGGATGGGAGCCATGTTCCCTTCACGGAAGGCTCCGGTGAAGCTTTCACGGCGCCAGCATGGACGCAGGACGTGCTGAGCGGCTCGTCGAGCGCAGGGTATTCGTTGACCCTCGAAGATCAGACGGTCTACCGGTTCTCGGGCACGGGGCGTTTGGAAAGCGTGACCGACCGCAACGGCAACGCGACGACGCTCGCCTACAACGGCGCCGGTGAGCTTGAAACGATCACCGACCCGTCGGGCCGTACGATCAAGCTGGCGTACAACTCGGAAGGGCTCGTGGAATCGGCTACGGACCCGATGAAACACGTGGTCAAATACACCTACGAAGCTGGCAACCTCGTGACCGTGACACAGCCTGGCGAAACCGCCCTGCGCTGGCAGTTCAAGTACGACGGCTCGCACCAGCTCACCGAAATGATCGACGGGCGTGACGGGAAGACGGTGGTCACATACAACAGCTCGCATCAGGTTGTCGAACAGGCCGACCCGATGAGCAGGGTGACGAAGTTCGAATATCTGCCATTCCAGACAACCACGACCAACGAGGCGACAGGCGCGGTGACGGTCCAGTATCTGACAAGCAGCGGTCTGTCCGCAGCCGTGACGAAGGGGTACGGCTCTTCGCACGCCACCACGGAAAGCTCGACGTACAACAGCGCGGATGAGCTGTTGAGTAGCACTAACGGCGATAGCGAGACGACGAAATACAGCTACGAACACGGTAACCGCATCAGTATGGTCGACCCGGAAGGCCACGAAACGAAATGGACCTACGACGCGACCCACGACATCGAAACCGAAACCAAGCCCGATGGCGAGACCACGACTTACAAACGCGACAGCCACGGCAACGTCCTGGCCGAAGAACGCCCCGCCCCCGGCGGCGCTACCCAGTCCACCAGCTTCAAATACACCGAACATGGCCAGGTCGAAATCATGACCAACCCGCTCGGCAAGACCTGGAAATACGAATACGACAGTGCCGGCGACCGCACCGGCGAAACCGACCCGGAAGGCGATAGGCGAACGTGGGGCTATAACGAAGACTCGCAGGAAACCTCGACCGTCAGCCCCAGGGGTCATGTGACGGGCGCGAAAGAATCGAGCTTCACGACGACGACCGAACGCGACGCGCAGGGCCGGCCGATCAAGGTCACAGACCCGCTCGGCCACGAAACGAAATACACCTATGACGGGGACGGCAACCTGGAAGTCAAGACCGACCCCGAAGGCGACAAAACGACCTATACCTACAACGCGGACAACGAGCAGACGAAAGTCAAAGAACCCGACGGTGCGGTCACCGAAACCGGCTACGACGGCGCCGGCGAAGTCACGAGCCAGACCGACGGCGACAAACACACCACCACCTACGTGCGCAACGTGCTGGAGCAGGTCGTCGAAGTCATCGACCCGCTCGGCCGCAAGACGCTCAAGGAATACGACGCCGCCGGGAACCTGACGAGCGTGACCGACGCGGAGAAACGAACCACGACCAACAAATACAACCAGGATGGCCGGCTCGCCGAAATCAGCTATTCGGACGGCAAAACGCCGACCGTGAAATACGAATACAACGGCGATGGCGACCGCATCAAGATGGTCGACGGGACCGGAACGACGACCTATGAATACGACCAGCTCGACCGGCTGACCGCGACCAAAGATGGCCACGGCGACACCGTCGGCTACGAATACAACCTCGCGGACCAGCAGACCAAGATCACCTACCCCAATGGCAAAGCCGTGACCCGGGAATACGACAACGCCGGACGCCTGAAGAGCGTGACCGACTGGGCCGAACACACGACGAAATTCGCGTACAACGCCGACTCCGAGCCGACGAAGACGACCTTCCCGGCAGGGACGGGCGACGAAGACACATACGCCTATGAAGACGACGACGCGATGAGCGAAGCGAAGATGACCAAGAGCAGCGAAACTCTCGCATCGCTCGTATACACACGCAACAAAGACGCCGAGGTCACGAAAGCGACGACCAAAGGACTGCCCGGCGAAGAAAAACCAGCGTTCACCTACGACGAAAACAGCCGCATCACGAAAGGCGCGGGTGTAGCGTATAAATACGACGAAGCGAACAACCCGACCACCATCGGCGCCGACACCTACAGCTACAACGCAGCGGACGAGCTGGAAAAAAGCACAGCATCCAAAAAAACAGTGGCAACATACACCTACAACGAAGTCGGCCAACGCACCAAAACCACGCCCGCCAGCGGCCCCGCTACGACATACGAATACAACCAAGCTGGCGACCTCACAGCCGTCACACGACCCAAAGAAGGTTCCACGCCAGCGATCGAAGACACGTATGCCTACAATGGCGACGGGCTACGCACGTCGCAGACGATATCAGGCACCACAACATATATGGCGTGGGACACGACCGAAAAACTGCCGCTGATCCTGAGCGATGGTGCCAACAGCTACATTTATGGGCCTGGAGGTCTCCCAGTCGAGCAGATCGCGAACGAAAGCGGAACAATCCTTTACATCCACCACGACCAGCAAGGCTCAACTCGGATCGTGACAAGTTCGACTGGCGTGGCAGACGGCACATTCACCTACGACGCCTATGGCAACCCCACCGGAAAAACCGGAACCGCCACTACGCCGCTTGGCTACGACGGCCAATACACCGATGGCGACACCGGCCTCGTGTATCTTCGCGCAAGGTATTACGATCCAGGGACGGCGAATTTCTTGACAGTCGACCCGCTAAATGAAGCGACGAACATGCCGTACGACTACGCCAAGGATGACCCGCTTACCGCTAACGATCCTACGGGTACGTGTGCGAGTGAAAGTGCGTCGTTGGCGTCATATCGTCGTACCGCAAGTAAGGAGGAATGCGAGGATTTGCTCGGGAAGCTTGTCTACAAAGCGAAGGAACTGCACAAGCGGTTCAATGAGCTTATCAATAATCCCAAGCAATTGGGTGCGCGAGAAGTGAAAAACTACCTAAAGACGTTTAATAATAAGCAGGCGAATCTAAAGCAGGAACTCGGCAGGTTCGACTCGCTGGATTGCAACAAGAAGAGCTATGGATTGCAGGTACCACAGGAAGTGTATGTGGCCGTTGAAATCAAGGTTGAAATTCACTTGGTGCCTGAGGGATGAGCAATTCGGGGCCGCACAGCGACTGGGACCTTGAGCAGGTCAGCGCGGCGTGGCTTGCAGCGGTGTCAACCGATATGCCTCCGGATGATTGGGTAGAACGTTGGCAGGACGAGCGGCGGATGGATGGTGATTACGCGGCTATGTGGCGCTTCGTACTCAGCTTGTGTAAAAAGGTTGCCACTGAGGATGATGAGACGATAGGAATGATAGGCGCTGGCCCGCTTCACGATAGCATTGACACTTGGCCAGATAGGACCCTCAGAGCAATCGAAGCCGACGCCGGGGTGAATAGGACGCTGCTCGACGCACTGTCGACCGTCGTTGCGCCGGATATAGCTATACGTGAGCGAATCAAGGCGATACTTGCGCGCTACGGCGAAGGGCAACAATGAACTTCAGGGCTACTGGTTAAGTTAGAGCGGCGTCAGCCGCCCGCCACACGGCTGCCACGCGCGCGGTCGAGGAGGCGTACGCGCGGCTGGAGGCGCTGGTGGACTGACCGGGAAGGACCGGCGCGGCCGGGCGCCGGTGGCGTCTGCGAACCTTGAAGGTCGTGGCGGCTGGGGACAGACGAAGGAGGCAGGGGATGGCAGAGGGCCAAAAGCAGCCGATTGAGCTCATGCGTCAGCTCGCGGCTGGTCTAGCGCGCAGCATCGATGAGACGCTCAGGCCGCCACTGCGTGCATACCCCGCAGGATTGGGGTTTCGCCTTGACCTGGACGGCAGCGAGGTAGAGATCGATGTGGGATATCCGTGGGACTTGCGAGTACCGACAGCGAGTAATCTCGAGGGCGCGGCGGAGGTCGCCCTCGGTCAGGCGCAGGCAGAGCTTGCCGAGGCGACAACGGAGCCATGGCCGTCGCGTTCGGCCTCGGCTCTGCGCGGGGCGCGAGGTCTACCAGAGATTGAGGCCGAGATGTGCGGAAACATGCTTGAGCTGCGTTTCACGCATGGCACGGCAGTTATGCGACTCACGCCAATCGAATTGCGGATCGATGCTTGATCGATGATGGGATACTCCGGAGAATGGGGTTTGGAACCATCCTTAGTTTTACGGTGCTTGAAATCAAGATCGAGGTTCAGATCGAGCCCACGGAGTGAGCAATTGCGGAGCGTCGAAATTTGAGTGGCCGTGGAGTGATGGACGAGAACGACCGACCGAGTGAGGCGGACATCATGCAGCTGAGTGCCTCCTGGCGCGCTAGTCAGGCGGCTGGTGACCCTCTGATGACTGGGTGGAAACCTGGCAAGACATCCGACGTGTGAACGGTGACTATGAGGCCATGTGGCGCTTCGTCCTCAAGCTGTGCGAGGACGTTGCGCATGACGATAGCGAGCTGATCGCGATGATCGGGGTTGATCCACTGAACGGTATGATTATCACCTGGCCAGATGAGGCGCTCGCATTGATCGAAGCTGAGGTGGCGACGAATTCGACGTTGCGCGAGGCGTTGTCGATCGTCCTGACGGACAGTCCGACCGTCCGTGACAGGATCGATGCGATCCTCGGAGGGCACGGACCACAGGGATTGTGAGGCTGAGGGCTGCTGGGGTTGCTACATTCTGCTTCGACTACACGGCTGGTGAACGAATAGTGGACCCAATTCTGCATGGCATTGCGCCTTCGGTGTTTGCTGAATGACACGCTCAAGGAAAGGAACGATGGTGCGTAGGTGGGAGTATGTGTGGATTACCGCGCTGTCCGTAGTTGGGGTTGATGGCCTGTATCGTTGGGTCGTGTCTTCCTCTACTGGTACCGCCGCAGGAGTGGTTGACGGCGTACAGATCGCGGCGGTCGTTGTGGGGCTCGTGGCTTTGTTTCGGTGGGCTGTTCTGTGCGAACGGGGCCGGAGTCAGTCGCCGAGTCAAAGTGTTAGTGGGCAGGGGCCGTAGTTGGGTGGATTAGCATCCCACGCCCGGGCTTCCGGGAGGCGGGCCGAGCCGATGGGCGAGGAGCAGTTCTGGTACGGGTAAGGAAAGGCTGGGTCTAGCTGCGATGAGAGTGTCTGCCGCAACGCTCTTGCTGGGAGCCTTGCTGCTCGCGCGCTGCGGAAGCTCGACGCCGACGACCCCCTTGCAGCCGCTCGCGCCGCGGTCGACCACCACCGCCACGCACGCCAAACAGGGTGCGGCGGCGGTGCTGGAAAGCCCGGGCGCCGTGAGGGCCTTCGCCCGTTACGTCGTCTGCATGCACGCGCACGGCGTAAGGCACGTCCCCACCCGCACGAGCCCGGTGCGGCTGGTCAATGCGCTGTATGCCCACAGCGTCACCTATCGCGCCGCTAATCTGGCCTGTTACAGGAGCTGGCGGCCAACCAGGCCATCGCCGATCGGATGGCCACCCGGGGCTCCGGGTAAATCGGAGCCACATGCGAGGCTGCGTGAGCATTGATTGTCGGTCCTTCTTGCGCACGACGTTGCGCCCATCGGTGTGTCGAATGACCGACCCGCCCAGGCATGAGCACAGAAGCGATCCCGCGCTGCAGAGCTAATTTGCGTCATGACCATTCCTGATATCCCAGACGGAGCCGCCCTGCCTTATTACGATCTTGCAGAACCGAGACTAGTCAACCGTGAGATCAAAGACGGGGGTTCAGACATAAAGACCGTTGAGTACCCTCTGGCTGACCACTACCTGCAGATCGGCGTAGTACGGCGAAGGACATATCGCACCTTAAGTGGAGAGAAAGCTCCGATAGATGAGAAATACGCGAGGGAAGACGTGGCCGTGCGATTCCAGTTGATGCTGGGGGGACGGGATGGCTCAGACGTTATCCACCGCGCAAAGGAGATGGCTGCTCAACCGTGGCTGGATTGCGACCTGATCATCGACGACGAATCGGTGCAAGGTTGTCGATGGCGACAGGACGACTGGTCGGTGTTGATGCATTTGACACCCACTCTTATTATTTACGCCATCTTGCCGGATGACGAAATGGGTAATCCTGTTCGGCTTGCGCGGCTCATTATCTAGGCTGAAACCGACAACGCACGCTGAAAAAAGCCCCCCTCATCTACGACGCGTACGAGCCCACACGCGACGTCGTGCAGATATGCGCTCCAGCATAGGGAGGCTCCCGCACAGTCGTGCGCTCGTCTCGCCCACCAGCGGGATGATGTCCTCGGGGCATTGACGCGGCGTCAGGTGATGGGCTCGATGCTGTCGAGGATGCGCGTGGCTTCTTGCTCGTCGCCCATCCCGGCGACGACCTGTGGCGGGCAGTACCCTGTCCCCATGAGCGAAGGCCTCAAGAACACCCGCAACGTCGCGATCATCCTCGCGATCGCCGCGGCCGTGTACTTCATCCCCGGAGGCGGCAACGCGGCGAGCACCGTGGAAGCCGCGCTGTGGGTGGCGTTCGCGCTGGGCCTGGGCTTCCTCGCGGTGAAGCTGTACCGCGAACACCGCCTCACGCTGTACGGCCTCGGCGAGCGCCACCTGGCGCTGCTGTACGGCGGGATAGCGCTGGCGGTGTTCGAGTGGGTGGGGCGCGCGCGCATGTGGCAGACGGGCCTCGGTGAGCTGGCGTGGTTCGTGCTGCTGGGGCTGGTGGTGTACGCGTTCCTCGAGGTCTACCGCTACTCGCGCGCGTACTAGCGAGGGTCGCGGCACACGCCGCGGCACCCCGGCGCGGCCGCGTCGCCCGCGCCAGCCGCGCCGCGGCGCGAGCCGCTTCTGGCTGCGCCTATCCTCGAAGCGATGGCGGCCACCGAGGAGATCACCCCCACCACGGACACCACCGACACGCGCGCGAGCCTCGCGGAGCAGCGCCGCGCGCTGCCCGACCAGCCGGGCGTGTACCTGTTCAGGGACGCGCGCGGGCGCGTGATCTACGTGGGCAAGGCCAAGTCGGTGCGCAAGCGCGTGGCGTCGCACTTCTCCAAAGCACAGGTGCCGAGCAGTCCCGGACACGCGGAGATGGTGGCGGCGGTGGAGCAGATCGAGTTCGTGGTGGTGGCCACCGAGGCGGAGGCGCTGCTGGCGGAGCAGAGCTTCATCAAGCAGTACCGACCGCGCTTCAACATCCGCCTGCGCGACGACAAGTCCTATCCGTTCATCGCGATCTCGCTCGACGAGGACTACCCGCGCGTTTACTTCACGCGCGAGCGTCACCGCTCCGGACGCGCCTACTTCGGCCCGTACTCCAACGCCAAGCGCGTGCGCTCCACGCTGGAGGTGCTGGCGAAGGTGTTCATGTTTCGCTCCTGCACCGGGGCCGAGCCGGGGCGGCGCAGCGGCAGCCCGTGCCTGGACTACTACATCAAGCGTTGCGGGGCGCCCTGCGTCGGCTACGTCTCCAGGGAGCAGTACCGCGACAGCATCGACGGCGTGGTCGACTTCCTGGAGGGCCGTTTTGCGGCGATCGAGCACGACCTGGAGGAGCGCATGCGCGCGGCGGCGGCGGAGGAGGAGTTCGAGCAGGCGACGCTGGAGCGCAACCGGCTCCAGGCGGTGCGCTCGCTGCTGGAGCGTCGCCGCGTGACGAGCGAGTCGGTGGGCACGTTCGACGCAGTCGCCGTCGCGGTCGCGCCCCTGGGGGGCACACGCGGGCGCGACGCCAACGCACAGGTCTTCCAGGTGCGCGATGGCGTGCTGTCCGACCGACAGTCGTTCTACCTCGCCAACGAGGCCGAGCGCGACCTTGCGGAGGTGGCGGAGGAGTTCATGCTCCAGTACTACGGGGGCTCGACGTCTACTCCCGCGCTGCTGGTCGTCCAGCGCGAGCTGGGCGATCACCCTTCGCGACCGGCGCTCGCGGATGCGCTGTCGGCGCGCCGCGGCGGGCCGGTGGAGCTGCGCGCGGCCGAGCGCGGCGAGAAGCGCCGCATCCTGGAGCTGGCCGAGCGCAACGCGCTGCTAGCGCTCGACCAGGAGCGGCTGCGCGCCGAGCGCCGCCGCGAGAGCCGCGTGCAGGCGCTCGAGGGTCTGCAACAGGCGCTCGGCCTGGATGCGCCGCCGATCCGCATCGAGTGCTTCGACATCTCCAATCTCGGCGGCACGCACACGGTCGCCTCGATGGTCGTGTTCGAGGGCGGGGCGCCGAAGAAGTCCGACTACCGCCGCTTCAAGATCCGCACCACGGAGGGCGCGCCGGACGACTTCGCGGCGATGGCCGAGGTGCTCGCCCGCCGCTACGCGCAGTGGGAGCACCAAGCGGACTTCTCCCCCCACGACCCTGCTTACGACCACAGCTTCGCGTCGCTGCCGAACCTGGTGGTGATCGACGGAGGCAAGGGCCAGCTGGCGGCTGGCCTGGGGCCGCTGCGGGGCTTTCGCGACCGCGGCGTGGCGGTGATCTCGCTCGCCAAGCGCATCGAGGAGGTCTTTTTGCCGGGCCGGCGGGCGCCGCTGGTGCTCGCGCACTCCACGCCCGAGCTCCAGCTGCTTCAGAGGGTGCGCGACGAGGCGCACCGCTTCGCCATCACCCACCACCGCACGCGCCGCGACAAGGCGATGACGAGCTCGCTGCTGGACGAGCTGCCGGGCGTGGGTCCCGTGCGCAAGCGAGCGCTGCTCACGCACTTCGGCTCTCCTGAGGCTGTGCTGGCGGCGTCGAGCGAGGAGCTTCAGACGGTGCCGGGGCTGCCGGCGAAGGTCGGGCGGGAGTTGCACGCGCACCTGCACCGCGCCGGCTGAGCCGGCCGAGGGGCTTCGCGATGCGGCGTCCTCGGTCGCTCGTGTACCGAAGCCGGTAGACACTCGCTCCGCTCGCATCCCCGTTTCGGCCGGCACACTTCGCTCCCTGCGTCCTTGCCTCGCTCGCCCCTCGGCCGGCTCAGGGCTAGACACAAGTTCCCTGCAACTTGACGTCCGCGTCCGCGTTACGCGGCACAATGCGGGCGATGGCAGTGATCAGACCGTTGCGTCCAGTGCGAGCCGGCGGCACTGGGAAGTCGAATGAGCCGGCGGTGGAGTCGCGCCTTCAGGACCTGGTGGTGATCACGGGCTTCTCCGGCGCGGGCAAGTCGACGGCGATGAACGTGTTTGAGGACGCGGGCTACTTCTGCGTGGACAACCTGCCGCCAGAGATGATCCGCTCGTTGGTGGAGTTGTTCGTGCACAAGGGCTCGAAGGTGGAGCGCGCGGCGGTCGTCTCGGACGTGCGCGGCGGGGTGTACTTCGAGGCGCTGCGTGCGGTTGTCGACGACCTCGACGCGCTGGGCCTGCGCCACCACCTGCTGTTCCTGGATGCGGCGGAGCAGACGCTGGTCACGCGATACAAGGAGACCCGCCGGCGCCATCCGCTCGCGCCACAAGGCAGCGTGGCCGCGGGGGTGACGGCTGAGCGAGCTCTGCTCGAGCCGCTGCGCGGCCGCGCGGACCTGGTGATCGACACGACGGGCATGTCGGCGGCGATGCTGCGCGAGAAGATCGCTGAAGAGCTGCTGCCGCGCGAGGCGGCCGGGCGCCTGTCGGTCACGTTCATGAGCTTCGGCTTCAAGCACGGACCTCCGCGCGACGAGGACGTCGCCTTCGATGTGCGCTTCCTCGCAAACCCGCACTACGAGCCGGAGCTGCGCGAGCTGACCGGCCTGGACGAGCCGGTGGTCGAGTACATCGCCCGCGACGGCCGTCTGGCGCAGCTCTACGACAAGCTCCAGGAGCTGCTGGACTTCCTGCTCCCGCAGTACGTGGCCGAGGGCAAGGCGCACCTGGTCGTGGCGGTCGGCTGCACCGGCGGACGCCACCGCTCGGTTGCGATCGCCGAGCATCTGGCGGCGCGCTACCGCGACGACGACGACCTCGACGTGACGGTCGCCCATCGTGACATCGACAGGATCCCCGGCGGCTCCTGACCGTCGCTGTTTGCCGGCAGCGCGTCTCGGGTACGTTCGGCCAGGTGAGCGATCACCCCTCCTGGGCACGCCAGCGCCGCCTGTGGACGGCGCGCTGATAGCCTGCCTGGCACGCCGGGCGATGGACCGATGGCCAATCGAGGGGGGATATTCGATCGGCCAGCACTCCTGAGACCCGGCATCGTTCGTTCTCACTTCAGGAGGCAGTGAATGGCGGTAAGGGTGGGGATCAACGGATTCGGTCGCATTGGCCGAAACGTGTTCCGCGCCGCCAAGGCCCGTGGCCAGGCCGTTGGCGAGGGCATCGAGTGGGTCGCGGTCAACGACCTCACGGACGCGCGTACGCTCGCGCACCTGCTCAAGTACGACTCGATCCTGGGGCCGTATCCGGGGACCGTGGAGGTCGCGGACGCGCCCGGCGGCGGGGCAGGCGCACTGCTGGTGGACGGCCAGGAGCTGAAGGTGCTCGCCGAGCGCGACCCGGCGGCGCTGCCGTGGGGCGAGCTGGGCGTGGACGTGGTGATCGAGTCGACGGGGCTGTTCACCGACCGTGCCAGTGCCGCCAAGCATCTCGCGCAGGGCGCCAAGAAGGTGATCATCTCGGCGCCGGCGAGCGACCCGGACGTGACGGTGGTGCTGGGCGTGAACTTCGACGAGGCGTATGACCGCGAGCGCGACGACGTGATCTCGAACGCGTCCTGTACGACCAACTGCCTGGCGCCGGTGGCGAAGGTGGTGCTCGACACGGTCGGCATCAGGCACGGCCTGATGACCACGATCCACGCGTACACGGCCGACCAGCGACTCCAGGACCTGCCGCACAAAGACCTGCGCCGGGCGCGCGCGGCGGCGATCAACCTGATCCCAGCGTCCACCGGCGCGGCCAAGGCGATCGGCCTGGTGATCCCCGAGCTCCAGGGCAAGCTGCACGGCTTCGCCGTGCGCGCGCCCGTACCCACCGGCTCGGTGGTCGACCTGACGGTCGAGTGCGCGCGCGAGACGAGCGTGCAGGAGGTCAACGACGCCCTGCGCGCGGCCTCCGAGCGGGGGCCGCTGGCGGGGATCATGAGCTACACCGAGGACCCGATCGTCTCCAGCGACATCGTCGCCTCGCCGTTCTCCTCGATCGTGGACTCGCAGCTGACGGCGGTGATCGACGGCACGATGCTGAAGGTGGTCGCGTGGTATGACAACGAGTGGGGCTACTCCAACCGCGTGGTGGATCTGGCGCAGAGGGTGCTGTGAGCATGCGCGGGATCGACGATCTGGAGGTGAGCGGCCGCAGGGTGCTCGTGCGCGTGGACTTCAACACGCCGCTGAGCACGGACGCGGACGGCGCGCCGAGCGTGTCCGACGACACGCGCATCGTCGCCGGGCTGCCGACGATCGAAGAGCTGCGCGCGCGCGGCGCGAGGCTGGTGCTGGTCTCGCATCTCGGCAGGCCCGAGGGCAAGCCCGACCCGCAGCTGTCGCTGGCGCCGGTGGCAGCGCGCCTGCGCGAGCTGACCGGCGCGAAGGTGACGCTGGCGCCGGCGGTGGTCGGAGAGCGGGTGAGGGAGCTGGCCGAGCAGCTGCGCGACGGTGAGATGCTGCTGCTCGAGAACGTGCGCTTCGAGGCGGGTGAGACCGACAACGACCCGCTGCTCGCGGGCGCCCTGGCGGAGCTGGCTGAGCTGTACGTGGATGACGCGTTCGGCGTCGCCCACCGCGCGCACGCGAGCACGGAGGGCGTCGCGCACCTGCTGCCGAGCGCCGCCGGCCGCCTTCTGGAACGCGAGGTGCGGACGCTGACACGCATCCTCGAGCACCCCGATCCACCGCTCGTTGCGATCGTCGGCGGCGCCAAGGTTGCGGACAAGATCGGGGTGATCGACCGCTTTCTGGAGATCGCGGATGTGCTGATGATCGGCGGCGCGATGTGCTTCCCGTTCCTGTGCGCGCAGGGCCACTCGGTCGGCGAGTCGCTGTGCGAAGACGAGGACACCGAGCACGCGCGCCGCGCGCTGGCCCGCGCCAGCGACACCCACTCCCCCCAGCCCGGCCGCGCGCGGCTGCTGGTGCCGAGCGACCTGGTGATCGGCGATCGCCTCGCCGAGGACGCCGAGCACCGTGTGCTCGACGGTGTGGAGGTGCCCAAGGGCTGGATGGGACTCGATATCGGACCCGCGACCGCGGAGCGCTACGTCAACGAGATAGCGCGCGCGGGCACCGTCTTCTGGAACGGGCCGATGGGCGCGTTCGAGTTCGAGCCGTTCGCGGCGGGCACGCGTGCGGTGGCGCGGGCGGTGGCGAAGGCTCCGGGCCTGACGGTGGTCGGCGGCGGCGACTCGGCGGCGGCGCTCGCGCACTTCGGGTTCGAGCACGACGTCGACCACCTCTCCACCGGCGGCGGCGCCACGCTGGAGCTGGTCGAGGGCCGGCCGCTGCCGGGCGTGCAGGCGCTCGACGGCGCGGGGGTCTCCCTTTGACGGACGCCAGCCCGTCGGCCTCGCCCACCGGGGCGACAGGCGGGCGCCGACCCTTGATCGCAGGCAACTGGAAGATGTGCAAGACCCAGGAGCAGGCGGAGGAGTACATCCAGGCGCTGCTCCCACGCGTGTCCGCGGTGGACAGCGTGGACGTGGCGATCTGCGTGCCGTTCACCGACCTCGGTGCGATGGTCGACAGTGCGCGCGGCTCGCGTGTGGAGGTATACGCCCAGAACATGCATTACGAGCGCGAGGGCGCCTACACCGGCGAGATCGCCGCGCCGATGCTGAGCGAGCTCGACGTGCGCGGCGTGGTGCTCGGCCACTCCGAGCGCCGCGCGTACTTCGGTGAGAGCGACCGCGCGCTCGCGCTGAAGGTACCGGCCGCGCTGGAGGCTGGTCTCGTGCCGATCCTGTGCGTGGGCGAGACCGAGGAGGAGCGCGACGGTGATGAAACCGACCGCAAGCTCCGCTCCCAGGTGCGCGAGGACCTCGCGAACGTGGACGGCGAGCGACTGGCGCAGGTGGTGATCGCGTACGAGCCGATCTGGGCGATCGGCACCGGACGCGTTGCAAGCCCCGAGCAGGCCCAGGAGGCGATTGCGTTCATCCGCGCGCTGGTCGGCGACCGCGACGCGCGCGCGGCTGAACGCGTGCGGATCCTGTATGGGGGCTCGGTCAAGCCCGAGAACGCGCGCGAGCTGCTGGCGCTCGCGGACGTGGACGGCGCGCTCGTGGGAGGCGCCTCGCTGGAGGCGGACTCGTTCGCCAAGATCGTGGCCGCCGCCGCTCGATGAGCCCGCTGCCGCCCGGCCCGCCCACGCTGCCTGCGGCGTGCGCGTGCCTGATCGTGCTCGACGGCTGGGGTCTGGCGGAGCCGGGGCCGGGCAACGCGGTGTCGCTGGCACGAACGCCCACGTTCGACGAGCTGTGGAGCAGCTACCCGCACACCACGCTGCGCGCGAGCGGTCGCGCGGTGGGCCTGCCCGACGGGCAGATGGGCAACAGCGAGGTCGGGCACCTGAACCTGGGCGCGGGCGCGGTCGTGCGCCAGGACCTGGTCCGCATCGACGATGCGATCGCGCAGCGGACGCTGGCGCAGAACGAGACGCTGCGGGCGGCGTTCGCCGAGGCAGAGCGGGTGCACCTGCTGGGGCTGGTCTCCGACGGGGGCGTGCACTCCTCGCTCGACCACGTGCGCGCGCTGGTGGAGCTGGCGCGCACGCTGGCGGTCAAGGACGTGGTGGTGCACGCGTTCACCGACGGGCGCGACACGCTGCCGCACGCCGGCGCGGGCTACCTGCGCGAGCTCGACCAGATGCAGGGTGCGCGCGTGGGTTCGGTCGTCGGGCGCTACTGGGCGATGGATCGCGACCGGCGCTGGGAGCGAACGCAACGCGCATACGAGATGCTCGTGCATGGCCGCGCCCCGCACCGTGCTGATAGCGGCGAGCAGGCCGTGCAGGACGCCTACCGCAGGGGCGAGACCGACGAGTTCATCGAGCCGACGCTCGTCGCAGGCGGCGACGCGGGCGACACGCCGGCCCTGATTCGCCCTGGTGACAGCGTGATCGCGTTCAACTTCCGCCCAGACCGCATGCGCCAGATCACGCGCGCGCTGGCCGATCGCGACTTCGGCGCGCCCGACGAGGACCTTCCCGGCTGGCAGGGGCGAGGCGGCGCGCCGGCGATCACGCGCTACACGACGCTCACGCGCTACGAGGAGGGTTGGCCCTACCCGGTGGTGTTTTCGCCTGAGCACCCCGCGTCCACGCTGGCGGAGGCGATCGAGCGCTCAGGTGGCGCGCAGCTGCGCGTGGCGGAGACCGAGAAGTACGCGCACGTGACGTACTTCTTCAACGGCGGCGAGGAGGCGCCGACGGCGGGCGAGAGCCGGGAGCTGGTCGCCTCGCCGCGAGACGTGCCCACCTACGACCTCAAGCCCGAGATGAGCGCGCGGGAGGCTGCGGCTGCGTTCGTGCGCGCGTGGCGCGAGAGCGTGGAGGGCTTTCGCTTCGCCATCATCAACTTCGCCAACGCGGACATGGTTGGGCACACCGGCGTGATCGAGGCGGCGGTGAAGGCGGTGGAGACCGTCGACGAGTGTCTCGCGCAGGTGGTGGCTGCGGTTCACGAGCGCGACGGCGTGTGCGTGGTGACGGCCGACCACGGCAACTCCGACCACATGCTCGAGCCGGACGGCAGCCCCAACACCGCCCACTCGCTCAACCCCGTGCCGCTGATCCTGACGAGCACGGGCGCGTCGCTGGACGCGCGCGGCGGCATCCTCGCGGACGTCGCGCCCACGGTGCTCCAGGCGCTGGGGATCGAGCAGCCCGCGGCGATGACGGGACGCTCGTTGATCGAGGGTCGCTAGATTCTCGAATGGACGGCCTACCGGCCGTGAGGATGGCCGCGCTACGCGAGAAGGGGCAGGGATGGCAAGGGACGAGCAGCGCAGCGCGAGCAGAGGGGTGTCACGGCGGCTGCTGGCGAACCTCTTCATCGCCGCCGGCGTCAACCACTTCGTGATGTCTCGTGCGTACGAGCGGATCGTGCCGCCGCCGCTGCGAGCCCACGCCGAGCGGGTCGTGCAGGTCAGCGGGGTGGCGGAGATCGCCGGCGGCGTCGGCGTGCTCGTGCCGGCGACCCGGCGCCTGTCGGGCTTGGGCCTGGTGGCGCTGCTGGTGGCGGTGTTTCCGGCGAACGTGCAGATGGCGCGCGAACCACACCACTACCGGCGGATCCCGCGCTGGGCCCTGTACGCGCGGTTGCCGCTCCAGCCGCTGATGATGCTGTGGGCGTGGCGGGCGACACGGCGATGAGCCGCGCCGCCGCCGCGATGCGGGGGACCGTCCGTCGCTGCGCTGCGCGTGCGGCGGCGGTCGAGCGGCTGAGCGCAAAATCCCGCACGCTGCGCGTTCGCGCTGCTATGTTCGGATGAGTACGTCGCCCGACCGGACCGCCATGTCGACCGTCACCGCCGTCAAGATCGCCCACTCCGAGCAGGAGACCCTGACACTGGGGGAGCTGCGAGCCTGGCGCGGCCTGCTGCGAGCGCACGCCTGCCTGGCCAAGCGCCTGGACGCTGAGCTGGAGTGCGCGCACGGCCTGCCGATGAGCTCCTACGAGGTGCTCGGCCATCTCGGCGAGGCGACCGGGGGACGCATGCGCATGTGCGAACTCGCCGAACAGGCGCAGCTCTCGCGCAGCGGCCTGACCCGCCTGGTCGACCGCCTCGAGCGCGACGGTTTGATCGAGCGCTGCTCCTGCGAACACGACGCGCGCGGCGCGTACGCGTGCCTCACGCGCGTTGGCCGCGAGCGGCTGGAGGCAGCGCGCGGCACCCACCTGGCGGTTATGCGCGAGCAGTTCTTCTCGCATTTCTCCGAGGCCGAGCTGACCAGCCTCGCGGACATGTGCGAGCGCATCGCTCCCTGCGGCAGCTGCTGACCGCCGTCGGGCGGATCAACTCCAGCGCGCTGAACAGCCACCGGCCGAGGCTTGCGCGGGGGTCGTTGGAGCCGACCGGAGGCCGGCCTACCTCGATCCCTGTTCGCGCGATCGCCGGGCTGTTCGCGTCGACGCCCGTCGTGGCATTACGCGGCCCACCCTAAATAAACGAGGACCGCAAGCAGGGCTACTACCGCGTGGAGCGCGCCAGCGGCAGCTTCTCGCGTTCGCTGGTGCTGCCTGAGGGCGTCGATCCGACGCAGATCCGTGCACGCATCGAGCACGGTGTGCTCGAGGTCAGCGTGCCCAAGCCCCAGCATCGCGCGCCACACCGCGTGGCGATCGACGTTGCCGGCGACGTCGCCCACGTCGAGGGCGCGCCAGCCGCGGCCTAGTCGTCGTTCGTGTCGGCCGGCCGGGCGCCAGCTGCGTCCGGCTCGGCCGTCGCGCGCTTGTGTCGGACATGGCGGCGGTGCAGCACGAAGCCGCTCACCAGCGCCAGCACCACCGCCACCAGGCCATATAGCCCGAACGCTTCGATCGTGTTGCCGGCGGAGCTGCCGAGGAAGTACGCCGCCAGCCCGATGGCGCACGCCCACGTGATCCCGCCGAGCGCATTCCACGCGGCGAACGAGCGCCAGCGCATGCGTGTGGCGCCAGCCAGCCACGACGCCCACACGCGCAGGCCGAGCACGAAGCGGCCGAAGAACACCGCCTTTGGCCCGTGAGCTTCGAAGAACGGCTCGCCCACCAGCAGCACCTCGTGCCGCTGGCGTTCGAAGGCACCCGGGCGTTCCAGCAGCCAGCGTCCGCCCTTGCGCCCGATCTCATACCCGATGTTGTCGCCCACGATCGCCGCCGCCGCCGCCACCGCGATCACCAGCTCGATCTCCAGCTTGCCCTGGCTGGCCAGCACCGCCGCCGCGATCAGCGACGTCTCGCCCGGGATCGGCACCCCGGCGGACTCGCTCATCACCAGCACGAACAGCAGCGGGTAGCCGAAGTCCTGGACGAGCTGGTCGACATCGAGGATGGACGCGACGGTGGAGGCGAGCATGGGCCGGCCCTCTGCTGGGTTGGCGGATCGGCCGCTGCCTGCGCCGCGATCCCTACTGCGTGTTTTCGGAGACGAGCTGTTTGAGTGCGGAGGAGGCACGCTGGACGTCCGAGTAGACGACGTTGCGCAGCACCACCTTGGTCGGCGCGGGCGCCGTCAGGACGATCGCCGCGGCGATCGCCACGGCCAGTACCAACACCCCCAGGATCATCGCCAGCAGCCGCCGCGAACGGCGCCGAGCGCCCGGCGCGGGCTGAGCTGAAGCCTGCGCGACGACCGCCGCGCGGGCGGGCCCGCGGCGCGGCTGGCGCGTGGCCGTGGGCACGGCGCGCGCGCGTGTGCTGGCACGCGCGCGAGGCAGGACGCTGGTTGCCTGCGTGCGCGGGGCCGCGCGTACTCGCTCACGCGGCGCGATGCCCCTGGCGGCGTTGCTCAGCGCGTGCCCCATCTGGAGCGCCGTCGGGAAGCGCTCGCGCGGGTCGAGCGCCAGCGCGATCGCCACAGCGTCCGCCAGCTCCGGGCTGACGGCTGCGACCAGCATGTCCAGCCGTGGCGGCTCCTCCTGCTGCTGCTTGAGCGCGAGCTCCGTCAGCGACGTCGCCTCGTATGGCAGGCGCCCGGAGATCAGCTGGTAGGTGACCACTCCGAGCGCGTACAGGTCAGCGCTCGGGCCAGCCTCCTCGCCGCGTGCCTGCTCAGGCGCGAGGTAGGCGGCCGTGCCCAGCACCGAGCCCACCTGCGTGATGCTCGACTGCTCGGTCGCCTTCGCGATCCCGAAGTCCGCGAGCTTGACCTCGCCTTCGCGCGAGCGCAGCAGGTTGCCGGGCTTGACGTCGCGGTGCACCACGCCATGGCGGTGGGCGTAGTGCAGGCCCTCGCACGCCTGCTCGATGATCGACAGCGCCTCATCCACCTCCACCCAGCCCTCGTCACGAAGGACCTCAGCGCACGATGAGCCCTCGATGTACTCCATCACGATGAAGTACTGCCCGGTCCGCTCGTCCTGGCCGGAGTCGAACACCTGCACGATGTTCGGATGTACCAGGCGCGCCGCTGCCTGCGCCTCGCGCTGGAAGCGCGATACGAAGGCGGGATCGTCGGCCAGGTGCTCCGCCAGCAGCTTCACTGCCACCTGGCGCTCCAGGCGCAGATCGAGCGCGAGGTGCACCGTGGACATGCCGCCGAAGCCCAGACGGCTGTCGAGACGGTAGCGGCCAGCGATTTCCCCGCTGGACGATCTGCGATCGGTCATTTGCCGAGGCCCTGACCAGGCGTGCCTTCGCCGTTCGGGGCCTGGTCCTGCTGCCCGACGGCGCCCGCGGGGGCGCCTTCTTCACCCACGCCGGTGCCACCCCCCTGACCGTTGCTTTCCTTCGGCGTGGCTTCCCCGGGTGCGACCGTGCCGCCGCCTGGCGTTGTCGGCGCGGGGGTGGTCGTGGCGGGCGTGGTGGTCGTGGGAGCTGTGCTGGTCGGCACCGTGGTCTGCGTCTGTGTCGGCGTTGTGGTTGCGGTGTGCGTGCTGGTGGCCGTCTTGGTGGTGGCGCTCGTGGCCGCCTGCACCAGCGGCTGCTTGCACAGCGCCAGCGCCCGCGCGCTGAGGTTGTCGATGCCCTGCCTCAGTGTTTCGCGCAGGCCCGTGTCGACCGTGGAGGGGAGCCCGTTGAAGTCCTGTTCGGTCTTCGCGATCGCCGTCTGTGTGGCCGAGCAGTTGCCGTTGCCCGCTTCTGCCGTCTGCGCCACTTCTTCGAAGTCGCTCTGGAGCGGGCCGGCGTTCGCGACCGGGATCAGCTTGTCGCTGGAGCCGCCGCAGGACACGAGCAGCGCGGCGGCGACTCCGAGCAGCCCGGCCAGCAGGGCGCCCGAGCTGAGGCGCAACGTCACTGGCCGTACTCCAGGCGCTCGGCCAGGGAGTCGGGCAGGCACGCTGCCCGGATCGCCGCGGCGGCGCCCGCGATGTCGTAGTCGGTGCGCTGGAAGCGGGCGAGCATCGTGTCGAGGTCGAGCAGCATCCACGACGCGCGTGGATCACCGTCGCGGGGTTGGCCTACGCTGCCGGGGTTCAGCAGCCATTCGCCCTCGGTCACGTCCAGCTCCGCGCCACCCTTGCGTGGCTCGCCCGTCGTCAGCTCGCCCTCCCGGCGCACGAACGACAGCGCCACGTGCGAGTGGCCGATCAGCGCCACGCGCTGGCTCTGCACGTCCATGCACAGCTCCGCCAGCAGCGCCGACAGCACGTACTCCCACACCGGGTCGCGCGGGCTCGCGTGGTAGAGGCCGACCGGCCCCTCTTGTCCCTGCGGCCGCAGGCTCTTGAGGAAGTCCATGTTCTCCGTGGCGATCACCTCCTGCGTCCATTTCGCCGCGAGGCTGGCTCCACACGAGAACTCGGTCAGCGGCAGCTCGCCCGTCACCGCCAGGTCGTGGTTGCCGGCCAGGCACACCGCGGCGTGCTCACGCGCCAGCTCCACACACGCGTCCGGCTCGGCGCCGTAGCCGACCAGGTCGCCGAGGCACCAGACCTCTGAGGCGTCGCTCGCGGCCACAGCCTCGAGCGTCGCCTCGAAAGCGTGCCGGTTACCGTGGATGTCGGAGACGACCGCGACCTTCATCCCCGCCCCCTACTCTGCGTCGGAGCCCGCCTCCGTGCCGCCGTACTCGGGAAGGTTCTTGATGCCCTCGCGGGTACGCCACTTCGAGTAGTTGTCCTCCATCGCGTCGATCAGCTCGCGCATGAAGCGCGGGGAGATGTTCACGCGGGAGACGACCACGCCGGGCACCTCCTCGGACTCGACCTCGTGGTCGACGCGGGCGAAGGTCACGGTGAACTCGTAGTCGGAGTGGCTGACATTGGCGAAGTTCGCGTATACGCCCCCCATGATCTCGGGGGAAAGGTGGATGTTTATGTGGCGCTCGGCGCCTGAATCTTGGTCGGTCACGCAGCTAGTATCGCAACCGCGACACCAGATCCCATGACCGAGCCCTCAACCGACCCGCTGGAGCTCCTGCGCGCCGCTGTGATCGGCGCCGCCGAACAGCTCGCCGGCGCAGACGGCGGCACGCGTTCGGCGATCACACTCGAGCGCCCGCGCCGCGCGCAGTTCGGCGACTACTCCACCAACGCCGCGCTGCTGCTCGCGCCGGGCATGGACACGGCGCCGCGCGAGCTCGCGGAGCGGCTCGGCGGAGCCCTGAGCGCGCGTCTGGGGGCCAGCCTCGAGCGCTTCGAGGTCGCGGGCCCGGGATTCCTGAACCTGTTCGTGTCGGATGCTTGGCTCACGCGCGCGCTCGCGCACGCGCTCGCCGCCGGCGAGCGCTTCGGCGTCCGCGCCCCCGGGCGCCGCGAACGGGTGCTCGTGGAATTCGTATCGTCTAACCCCACCGGCCCGATGCACGTCGGCCACGGGCGCAACGCCGCCTACGGGGACGCGCTCGCGCGCATGCTCGCGCTCGAGGGTCACGAGGTCAGACGCGAGTTCTACGTGAACGACGCGGGCACGCAGGTGCGCAAGCTGGGCGAGTCGATCCTCGCCCTCGCCTGCGGCGACGCCGTACCAGAGGATGGCTATAAGGGCGAGTACGTGGTCGAGCTCGCCCAGGAGCTGGCGCCCAGCGCGGACATGGACGCGGTCGAGGCCGGACGCGCCGCCGTTGCCAGGATGGTTGAGCACGCCCGCGCTGCGCTCGTGGCATTCGGCGTCGAGGACTTCGACTGCTGGTTCTACGAGAGCTCGCTGTACGAAGGCGACCCCAACCCGGTGGCGCACACGCTCGCGATCCTCGAGCAGCAGGGGCACACCTATCGCAGCGAGGGCGCGCTGTGGCTGCGCACGACGGACTTCGGTGACGACAAGGACCGCGTGCTGCTGCGCTCCAGCGGCGAGCACACCTACTTCGCCTCGGACATCGCCTACCACCAGGACAAGCGCGAGCGCGGCTTCGAGCGCCAGATCGACGTGTGGGGCGCCGACCACCACGGCTACGTGTTGCGCATGAAGGCCGCCTATGAGGCGCTCGGCGGCGACCCCGACGAGCTCGAGCTGCTGATCATGCAGTTCGTGCACCTCGTCAGCTCCGGCGCCCGTGCGCAGATGTCCAAGCGCGCGGGCGAGTTCGTCTCGCTCGAGGAGCTGGTGGCGGAGATCGGGGTGGACGCCGCGCGCTGGTACCTGCTGGCGCGCTCGCACGACACCACCGTCGACCTCGACCTCGACCTCGCCCGCGAGCAGTCCAACGAGAACCCCGTCTACTACGTGCAGTACGCGCACGCGCGCATCGCCTCGGTGCTCGCCAAGGCGGGCCAACAGCGTGTGCAAGCGGCCGTCGACGAGCTCGGCGCGATCGACGCCGACGCGGACGGGCGCGGCGAGGCCCCCAGCCCGACCCTGCACGCCACCGAGCGCGCGCTCGTGGAGGCGCTGCTGGCGTTCCCCGCGGAGCTGACCGAGGCGACTGAGCGGCGCGCGCCCCACCGTATCGCCGCGTACGTGTTGTCGCTGGCGCAGGCGTTCACAGCCTTCTACCGCGACTGCCAGGTCGTGGGCATCGATGACGGCGAGGACGGCGGCGGCGGCGAGCGGTCGACCGAATCGCTGCGCCTCGCGCTGTGCGTGCTCAGCGCGCGGACGATCGCGCGCTGCCTCGGCCTGCTCGGCGTGAGCGCGCCAGCGCGGATGTAGCTAGTCGAAGCGCGCGAGATCGGACTCGAGCCGCGCCTCGTCGGCGGCGCTCAGCGATGGCAGCTCGGCGGCCGTCTGTGGGCGTTCACGCGCGCGCCGGCGCCAGCGCGGAAGCAGCAGCGCGACCGTCGCCAAGAGCGCCAGCACGACCGCCGCAGGAACCAGGTACACAGCGAGGTCGAAGCCGCGCGCCGGCGGCAGCGCAAGCACCGTCGGGCCGTATTGCGCGACCAGCGCGCGCTTGATCTGCGCTTCGCTCTGGCCGTCGTCGACAAGCCCTTGGATGTATTCGCGCTCGAGGTCCGCCTGCGGCGACTGCGCCTCCTGGAGCGGGATTTTGCAGGTCACGCACATCACCTGGCGCTCGACCGCGAGCAGGCTGGTGCGAGGTGCGACCGCGCTCGCCGCGCTCGCCGACCCGGCAGCGGTGCTCACGGCGAGCGTGAACGCGAGCAGCGCCAGGCCCACCATCACCCCCGCCGGGCGCCTCATGAGCGTTCCGCGAGCGCCACCGCGCGGGCCAGGAACGACGCTTCGACCTGGCCGCGCGAGATCGCCACGATCCTCCCCTGACGGTCGATCACGAAGCTCTCCGGCAGCTGGTCTGTGCCGTAGGAGTGCGCGAAATCGCCGGTGGCGTCTCGCAGGACCGGATAGGTCAGGTGGTAGCGGCGAACGAAGCGCTCGGAGTCGGGAGATGCGTCGAGGTAGGTGACGCCCAGCACCGTGCCGTCGCGGCGACGGAGCGTGTTCTGCGTGCGCTCGAGCAACGGCGCCTCCGCCGCGCACGGTTCGCACCACGACGCCCAGAAGTTGAGCACGACCACCTTCCCCCGCAGCGACGCCAGCGAGCGCTCACCGGGTGCGCCCAGCACCGGCAGCTGCTGCGAGGCCTGGGGTGCCAGCGGGTAGTCCCCGCGGCGGACGAGCTCGTCGAGCGTGCGATTGGCCGACTGCGCGGACACCCCGTAGATCAGCAGCCCCACGAGCGCCGCACCGGCGAGCGTCGCGAGGATCGGCAGCAGGCGCGGTCTCACGGCCCAACAGGTTAGAGCGGTGGGCGTGGGATCCGAGCCGACGACATCGCCACGCTCAGCTTACTCTGCCTCAAACCGGACGCCAGGCACCCGACCCTAAAGGCCCGCAGCCTGCAACGCCTCGCCGTGATCGAGAAAGGTGCAGACGCGTGTCACGATGCCGTCACGTAGCGTCCACAGGGCGTAATGACGGCTGTCGACGGGAATACCGCTCCTGCGACCGACACCCTGTTCACCTACGGTGACCAGCACGCCATCGCCAGCAGGCGTCAGATCGAGCGCTTGAAACTCAAAATCCCGAAACTCCGTCAAGAGATCGCTAAACATCGCGCGGACTCCATCGTGACCGTGGTAGACAGCGAACTGTCCAAGCGGGTGGTAACGCGAGACGTCCCATTCGACGTCGGACGCATAGAACCGAAACGGCATCTCGCGATCTCCTTGGGCGAATCCGGTATAGATCTCGCGCACGATCTCCACGTTCTCGGCCGACATCGCCTACCCCTCCAGGCCGAGGTCGGCGAGGGCACGGTCGCCGTCCCAGTAGACGACGATCTTGCGAACCTTGCCCCCGCGAACGGTGAAGACGGTCGCTGCCGTTCCCGTCTGCGCGACGTCCAACCCGCTCGCCTTGCCACGCCCGCTCAAGCGGGCCATCACGAGGATGCGCTCATCGTCGAGCCGGCGGTAGTCGTCCGCCCTGATGCCGTAGTCCTCCCACACCCCTTGGAATTCGCGCCAGTTGGCTTCCAAAGCAGCGGCGCCCCGCAGGGCGCCGGGGTTCAGGCCGTCCATGACCACGAACTCGATCTGGGGATCGGCCCAGTCGGTCGAGGTGAAGTAATCACCGCGTTCCCACGCCACGTAGATCGAGCGCACGAGGTTCAGGCTCTCCGACATCGCCTACCCCCGCTCCGTGGCGAGGCGTTCGGCGGCAGCGCGGGCCTCGCCAGGCTCGGTGTAGTGGGCGTGCCACTCGATGACGCCGTGGGCTACCACCGAAACGCTCGCGAAGGGGCTGCGCAACTCGCCGACACCGCCAGCCATGCGACCCTTCGTGAAGAAGACCGCCAGGACAACGCCGTTGCCCAGGCTCCGGATCTCCTCACCCTCGTCGATCTCGAACGTCTCGAAGGGCCGCACGATGTCTTCGATCAACGCGCGGACTGCTGCTCGCCCCTCCAGCGTCCCTGAGGCGGCCGTGACGAAGCGGACATTCGGCGCGACGCAACGCTCAACCTCGTCGAAGTCGCGCCGCACCACCGCGTCGCTGTAGCGCCGCAGCAGCGCGACCGCATCAACTGCGGTGGAGTCATCCGACATCGCCGACGCCCTCTCATCCGCGAGCCGTTCGGCGGCAGCACGGCCCTCGTCGATCTCGGTGTAGGACGTGACCCTCGCGATCAAGGCATCGACCGTCAGGACGACCCGCGCAGAGCGCTGGTGAACCTCACCGCTGCTGCCGCGAGGACGGGCACGCTGCGCGTGCACCTGAAAGCCGACTCCGCTGCCTAGATCGTGAGCCTCCTCGGACTCCGACGTGACGTAGTCATAGGCGCGCAGCCAATCCTCAAGGTAGCGGCGAATCGCGGCGCGGCCCTCGACTATGCCAATGCCCATCGGCGACAGGTCCCACACGGCGTCGGGAGCGAAGAAGCTCATCGCCTCGTCGAGGTCGCCGCGATTCCCTGCGTCCTCCACACGGCGCGCAAGCTCCACCAAATCGAGAGTCCTGGACTCCTCGGGCACCACGCAGGTGAGTATCCCCCAGCGACCGTGGGATCCGCTCGTCGGCTTGGAAAGCCCGTAGAATCGGGCTCGCGCGGCGGTAGCTCAGTTGGTAGAGCGCAA
>CAWJSW010000011.1:0-332981 GCA_963845635.1 uncultured Solirubrobacteraceae bacterium | reverse complement strand
GATCGACCCGCTGAGCCCGGCCTCGCTGACGGTTGGGGTGCTCGAGGGCGGCAGCGCCGAGAACGTGATCCCCGCGCGTGCGCGCGCGCGAGCAGCGCTGCGCGCACTGCGGCCCGGGGACCGGCGGGCGCTGCGCGAGATGGTCGAGCAGGTCGTCGCGGGGATCGCCGCAGCACACGGATGCCGTGGCCGCGTGGAGCTGGCGCCGGGTGAGCCGCCGCTCGTCAACGACGCGAGCCTCGTCGCCGCCGCTCGCCAGCTGCTAGCCGTGGCCGAGCTCGAGCCGCTCGGGGAATGGCGCTCGTGCGGCTCGGACGACTTCGCGTTCTTCGGCGCGCTGGCACCGGTGGCGATGGCGTTCGTCGGGCTCGACGGGGCCGAGGGCTTTGAGCCCCGGCCGCTGCACCACCCTGAGCTGCTGGTGCCCGATGCGGCCGTGCGCGCGGTGGCGCGCACGCAGGCGGTGTTGTATCTCGCTGGGGCGCGATCCCAGCAGTAGGATCGAGCACATGCCAGAGCGTCTCTACTTCACCGACTCCGACGAGGCCAACGAGCTGATCGCGACCGACCCGATGGCGCTGCTGATCGGGTTCGCGCTTGACCAGCAGGTCACGGTCGAAAAGGCCTTCTCGGGACCGCTCGCGATCAAGCAGCGCGTCGGCACGCTCGACCCGGCGAAGCTCGCCGCCACCGACCTCGACCCCGTGTTCCGCGAGAAACCAGCGATCCACCGCTTCCCCGGGAAAATGGCCGAACGCGTGCACGCGCTCGCCGTAGTAGTGCGCGACGACTACGGCGGCGACGCCGCGCAGGTCTGGAAGAGCGCCAAGGACGGTAAGCAGCTGCGTGCCAACATCGAGGGCCTGCCCGGCTTCGGCGAGATGAAGGTCAAGGCGCTCGGCTCGGTGCTCGCCAAGCGCTACAAGCTCGTGAAGGCCAAGAGCCTCGTGCCGGCGCATCCGACGCTCGGGGATGTCGACTCACGAAAGGCGCTCGCCGACTACCAGGCGGCAAAGAAGGCGCACAAGTTGGAGTGGAGCGGCAAGCGCTGAACAGCCGGGAAGCCCGCCGGGTCATTCCGGTCGAGATCCACGGCGTGGGGTCGCAGGTACGGGATCAAGTAGTGGCCCTCGAACCCAGGCGCGGTTCCTCGCCTTCGGCGGTGTCGGCAGCCCATGGATGGTTGGCGAGGACCCCGCTCCCGAAGCGCGTCGTCGGTGACCCAAGCTCGAATCCGACGAACAGTCGCCGCAGCACTGCCCGAAGCTCGTCGAGGTCGCCCTCAGCGTCACTACTCGTCCTCGACGGCCGCCTGGTGCCCGCGCCTGTGGGGCCGTGTGGCTCGAATGCTGTGACGGTGCTGCCGCGGCTCGGGCTACCAGGGGTGGTGGAACCCCTTCTTTTTTTCTGGTCTTATCTTGACGCTTGCACCTAGGTCGCTCGTGCTGACTGCAACCCATCCGCTGCCGGGTTCCGATTCAAGCCCGGCGACGCGGTTGAACGCTAGGAGCTTGTAAGTGGCGGTGGTGGCTGTCTTTGCGGTGGGCTTAGCCTGCGTGCTCACTTCGAAGACGATCGTTCCCCGCACTTTCGTCGTCGCAGTCCCGCACGTGAATTCGCCGACGAGTCCTCCCGCCGCGACCGTCGCGAGTGACATGGTCGCTTTTTTCCCTGCGTACCCAAATGTCGCTGACAGCGCGTTGGTTACGAATTCTCCCGCTTTTGCGGTGTTCCCGCATTGCACAGCAGGCATGCCTGTCGTCGCACAGCCGGTCAGCTTCCCCATCCCCGTGAGGTTTCCGCGCGCGGTGCTACTGAGACGAGCGACTCCGCACTTGACCGTTTCTAGGCCCGCCGCCGAGAATTCGACACCGCCCGCACTGAGCGAGAATTCTTCTACTTCTGGCGCCGCTGCGGCCGTCGCAACCGGGCCTATTGAGAACAGGGCCGCGAAGCAGAGCCCCACGACACCGATGCGTTTCATCACGGCACTTCCCCCCTTCCCTCTCGACTAGCGTAAGCCTCCTAGGCCCACCCATTCGCGCGCTCGCGCCGGGCGAGGCTGCGCACGCGCAGCATAGCGAAGCGTCCATCCAACGGTCATCCCTATCCAGCAGCCAGCATGGGGGCACGGCGTCGCTGCCGAGGGGCGAAAGCCAGGCGTCCTGATCGGCCAGCGTACGCACGCCCGGCTCGCTACTGCATGCCAAAGCGCGCCCAGGGCCCGACGGGAGCTTTACGGCGTGTTCCCGTTCGTCGTGGCCTGCCCGAGCGCGTCGCGCAGCGCTTCGGCCTGGTCGAGGAGCCGCGCGTTCCACGATGCGTGCTCGCTCGGGTGCTCGGTCAGCGAGACGGCGGCTCCCGAGCGCTTTACGAACAGCGGGCGCCGTCTTTGGTCAACACCTGACCAACGACGCCGCGTGGCGAGTCGTGCGACTCCGGCGGTGGAGCTCCACCGCGCCGCAGGCGTGTAGGCACGAACTGGCCGAAGTCGGTCTCGTTGCCCACACAAATGATTGTCTCGCGGGCAGCGGCGTTTTCGAGGTCCTCGGTCGACCTTCCCTCGAGCGACTTGCGGGTCTCGGCACGAGGTTGGGTCGCTTCGTCCTCGGTCTCGTCTTGCCGGCCAGAAGGACCCTTGTCGGTATTGGCCGGATTGGCCGATGGGCTCCCGCGGGCGGGAGCATCATCGGTCTTCGCCTTGGCGGCCGCCTCGGAGCTACTTGGCGAGCGACGCGACGAGCTCGTTGACCGAGAAGAACCGCTCGAAGCCCTGCTCGCGGGTGCTGAAGTAGCTCGAATGGGTCTTCTTTATCGTGTCGATCGAGTCGGCGCCGAGCAGCACAACCTCGATGTCACCGCGACCCCGGTAGGTCTCCTCAGCCTGCGCGTACGCCTCAAGGGCAGCGTCGTAGTCGCTGCCGAAGTGATCATCGACGTGAGCCTCGCGCGCCGCGATGTCGTAGATGACTAGGAAGTGGTGGATGTCTGTGCTGCTCATCGTTTCCCTCCCGTGTCGGTGCTCAGATAGGGCTGCGCCGCCTCGTAGGCTGTCAGAAGTCGCTGCCGCAGCTCATTATCGGGCTCCTCGCCCGATTCCCTGAGCGTGAGCAGCTCCGAAACGACAGCATAGTAGTTGTGGACCTCCTTTTGGCCCTCGCCCCCCTTGAAGTTACGCCCGACCCGGCGCGAGTCCTCCTCAACCTGGTTCGCCCACGCGTCCTGAAGCGGAGTCCGCAGCTGCACCTCGATCAGCCGGCCTTTGCGTCGGACGATCAAGTGGACGGCGCGGTAGCCGGAGTCCTTCGGTTCGGCCGCGTAGTCGCGGGTGCGCGTGACATCCCAGTTACGGCGTAGGCGCACTGCAACGGCGTAGACCTTGTCTTGATCGGCAAGCAGCGCGCGGCAGCCGCCGATGTCAGCCATCTGGGTGAGGTTCATGGTCGGCCCTCGAAGCAGCTTGTCGATCATCGTCGGCGCTCGCTTGAGGCGCTGCGTGACGACGACGGGCCCCTGCTCCTTGAGGTAGTGCCGGAGGTTCGCACTGAGCGAGGTGAGCGGCTTGGCGTGCAGACTGCGCCACCACTCGATCCTCTCGATCGCCGTCTCGAGGCGTTCGAGTTCGTCTCCTTCGAGGCGCTCGAGTGTCTCCTGATCGTCAGCCTTGTAGGCGACGACCAGTTGGGCGACGAGCCGCCCGGCCCGGTTGATCTCTTCCTTGGTTGGCTGCGCCGCCATCGCGGCCGTCATATTCGCAGGCATCAGCGAGCTGCTGACGTTGGACTGCATGGCAGCTCCGCGGGCGGGTAGACGATCTCGGGGCCAGGCCACGGCGGCGTTCATCGCCCGGCCGCGGACCGCTCAGACGCCGCTTAGCGGATGCGCTCCCAGCCGCCGGGCGGCGAGGCGGGGGCAGCGTCCACCTCACCGGAGCCACGCGTGATCGGACCGACCAGCGAGGAGCTGTGGACCTCCTCCCGAGCCTGCGGTGGGCTCTCCTCGCCGACCCATGACGGAATGCTCGCCGCGTCGCCCCCGGCTCCGTCGCTGCTCTCCTCGGTGCGAAGTTTCGGCGGCGGTGTCTGCCAGGGCTTCAAGTTCTGCACGAGGTCCCGGTAGAACTCGACAGCCTGCGCGCTCGTCTCGCGGACGAACGACCCCTCCGCCCGCCCACGCTTCTGACCCATCGGCCGGGAGCGCGCCAACACGAACGAGCGGGGCTCCCGCTTCGGGTCCGGCGGGTAGTACAGGGCCTTTGGGTCCCCTCGGACCTCGCCGAGCGACGCCGTCGTGGTCGACCGAGCGCTCGGAAAGGCCGCTTCGATGCGAAGGTCATCCGGGGCGTCCTTGAGCTGGCGCATGAGCCAGGTGAAGCGAGCTTTCAGCCCGCCTTCTCGCGGAGCGTCGATCGTGACGCTCGTGACCGTCTGGCGACCCCGCAGATCGGTGCGAATCTCCAGCGGTCCGATCGCGTCAGGGATGCGGAGCGTCGAGCCCATCTCGCCTGAGGTCGCAAGTTCCTTGACCGTCTCCTCCAGTCGGCTCGCAGTTGTCTGTCGCCGCGGGTGCTGCGGTGAGACGGTCGCCCCGAGCTCCTGGGAGAGGCTGAGGGCGAGATAGTTGATGAACTGCTCCCACCGCTCGGCCACGTCGTGCGCCGATGCGTCTCCGGGACGCAGCGTCCCGTCGTGAGCGGCCTTGCGCACCGCCACCCAGTTCTCGCCCATGTCCTCGAATCCCGCGGCCCCGGCAGCTTCACTGCTCAAGTAGTGGATCAACTCCCGCAGAACCCACTCGCGGTGCGGGTCCGACACGCCACGGTAGCGCTGCTGCACAACCGCCTCGGTGAGCACCCGCCACCACGAGAAGTGCCAGAGGCACGTCGCGCGCAGCTTGCGCTTGTCGACTGAGACCGGCGATTCATCAGAGGCGCCTGTGATCTGCGTCGAGATCGTCAGCACCCCATCGAAGCCATGCTCGCGCGCGATGTCCAGATAGCTTGCGACCTGCTCATCCTTCAGCCGCGCCGAGCCGGTCTTGACCTCCACGAGGCATGTCCACGTCTTGCTACCCCGGCGACAGACAATCGCCCCATCAGGGATCATCGTCTTGCCCTCCGCGTCCTTGAAGCGCACCTCGGCGAAGGTCTCGATCACCGGCGACTTCGGTGCGCCCAGCTCACCAAGCAGCGCGTGCCCAAACTCCGGCACCCCGTACATAACCGCCAACAGACAGGACGTGGCGCGCTTCTCCTGCTCCTGCTGCGTGCGGGTCCCGTAGGTCGGAATCAGTCGTGCGTGTCGCCAATCGGCAGGCTCAGAACCCACCGGCACGGATACAAGCTGGGTCGCAGCCATCGGCGGCGAGCCTACACGACACCAATAACGCGGCGCAAGGCAATGCTATGGGTGTTTTGCACGCCTCTGACGGCGATTCTGGAGCTGCCCGATGGTCGAGTAGGGACCGTCGAGCAGTGAGCGGTCCGCTCCCCGCCCGGTTCCTACCATCTGGTGTCGTGGCAACACGCGAGCATGCACGAATCATCGTCGGCAATGCCCCCGGCCCTCGCTCGGGGAGATGGCAGATCGACACATATGACGACGATGTCTACCTCGCCCACGAGGGTCTGCGCAAGGACGTCAAGACGAGCCTCCACGCGTCCGGGCAGAACCACCACAAGATGTCCGAGAGCGCTGCCGACCGCTGGCTTCCCGCCGGCAGCGACCGCATCACCATGAAGTGGGGCGCGCCGCGGGAGTTTGCTCCCGGGGGCCGGATTCTCCTCGGGATCGTGATACCGACCGACCACTTGATGGTCCCTGACGAGGAGCCGCCGCTCAAGAAGAGGGAACGGACGTGCCTGCTCGATCCCGCGCCACCCGGCGACGCCACCCTCCTGTCGTTCGTACTGATCGAGCCTGGGACCACGCTGAGGTCGCGGAAGAGCGTCCCGAGCGCGCTAGTCGCGTCCTTCTCGCTCCCGACGCGTGGCGCGTTGGTCGTGGTGGCGACATATCAGCCCTACGTGGAGCTGAAGCGGGCAGTGGATGCCGCGCTGCCGGAGATGTCGGCTCAGTTCATCGAGCAGCTCGAACGCGGCGAGCCGCCTCTTCCCGATGTCGGTGACCGGATGCGCGCACTGCTTTGGACGGACCCCGGGGATTCCGGCATCCCGCAGATAATCGAGGTCGCGGTCGAGGTCCGCTCGGGTCGTTCGCCGTATTAGGCGCCGTATGGCCCGCTTGCCTGGCCTCGACGCACCCTGCGCTGGAGACCGCCGCCCATACCCACCGCAGGAGCACAGCGCCGGATCGGAGAGCCGCCTGGCGAGGCGGCCGAGGCCGTTCGACATCCTCGCGCCACCGCCGCTTGCTCACGCCGCCGCCGCCAGCGGGATCGGCTCGAACAGTGTCAGCGGGTATTTGTGCGTGGGAAAGTGCGCGCACGACGCCGAGTGGTCAAAGCTCCGTGCCGCGCGGCCGCGTGATCGCTCAACCCCCGCTCACGACCGGCGGCGGTGTCCCTTGCGCGCTTCCGGCCAGCGTCGGGTCCCATTCGCACACCTCGCAGGCGTGGCGGAAGGCGGAGCGTGCGAACGCGACTGCCGCCGCGTGCGGGTCGGCCTCGGCGCGGGCGTCTTCCCAGTCGAGCACGTACTCGCCCAGCTCTGACTCCCAGCGCGCGGCGGCCGGCTCCAGCGAGGCGGCCGCGAAGCTCGCGGGCGCCGGGTGTGCATAGGCGTAGAACGCCGGCGCGGCGTAGCGGCCGTCGCCGGGCCACCAGCCGACAGCCACCTCCTGCGCATCCATCGCGTTGCGCATGATGAAGTCCAGCGACGGGGGGTCGGCGCGGGCGCCCGAGAACAGGTTGACCGACAGGTCGAACGAGCCCCACCAGGCGTTCACGGGCGTCGAGCGTCCGCGGTAGGGTGCGCGGAACTCCGCCAGCACCAGCGCAGCGCGGGTTGCCGCGGCGAAGTAGCGCGAGACCTGCTCGGGCTCGTAGCTCGAATGCTCCTGATCCTGGTCCAGGGGCACGCTCCAGGGCACCTCCTGCGGCGTCGGGTTGATCTCCACGGGACCCGCCAACGCGGTGACCGCCTCGAGCAGCTCGCGCGTGACCTCGCCGACCGCCCGCCCACCCGCGAGCGCGATGCGCTTGCCGCCACCGGCGCTGTGCTCGACCAGCGCCTCGTGCGCGCGCAGGTCGAGACCCACCACCAGCGCGCCCGAGCCGTCGGGCGCGGGCAGCGGCAGCGTCTCCCAGCCACGGGCCGTCAGCCGCAGCGCGGCGTGTTGCAACTCGGGCTCGGGCGGGGCCAGCGCCACAGCCAGCTTGCCGAGCACCTGCGTGTGCGCGTGCAGCGTGTCGCAGGTCGCACTCCACTGCTCGTAGGCCGGCATCGCTGGCCAGCTGTTGGGCATCTGCGCAGAGTAGCGAGCGCATCCTCCAGGTGGGGTACCGGCCTGCCCGGGGTAGCGAGCTAGATTGAGTTCGATGGCAAAGACTTGGGTTCTGGATACGGAGACGAAGGGCACCGGAGCGCACATCGCGCCGATGAACAGCGAGCAACGCGATCGCTCCGCGAGCGACGGCGAGCTCGCGCTCGTCACGCTCGAGCGTCCCCCTCGCCCGGTCAAGGAACCCGTGCACGAGGCGCAGCGCTTCAGGGTCGTGGACGTGCTCGGCGCGCAGCTGCTCGGCGAGGGTATCGGCGTGCGCGAGATGCTCGCGCTGCTGGCAGGAATGAGAAGCGCGCTGGACGCGCGCATCTCCGTGTGGGTCCCGGGCAGCGAGCGCTGGCGCCTGCTGTCGCTCGAGGAGCACAGGACCCTGTGGGGCATGCGCGAGCTGGGGGCGGGAAGCGCGTTGTAGGCTTCTGCGCCGCGATCATGCGGCCAGGAGTGCACCGATGACTTCGCAGCAGCAACCCCCGAGGGCGGGGCGCGGCTGGCACGTGGTGATGCCGTACGCGCTGGTGTGCGCCGCAGCGCAGGTGCTGTGGCTCACGTATGCGGCGATCACGACCGAGACGGCCAGGCGCTACGGCGTGTCGGTCACCGCCGTCGGCTGGCTAGCCGAGATCTTCCCGCTGCTGTACGTCGTGCTCGCGATCCCTGCCGGGATCCTGCTCGATCGCTGGTTCCGTCCCGTGCTGGCGGCCGGGGCGGCGCTGGTGGCGCTTGGCGGCGTGGTGCGCCTGGGCGGCGAGACGTTCGCGTGGGCAATGGCGGGTCAGGTGATGGTTGCGGTCGCACAGCCGGTCGTGTTGAGCGCCGTCAGCAAGCTCGCCGGCGAGTACCTCCCGGTCGAGGAGCGCGCCACGGGCATCGCCGTAGGCTCTGCCGGCAACTTCCTCGGCATGCTGCTGGCGCTCCTGCTGGGACCGACGGTTGGCGCTCACGGACAGCTCGAGCGACTGCTGACGCTCGAGGCCGTGCTCGCGCTGGTCCCTGCTGTATGGCTGGCGGTCGCGCTGCGTGCGCCCGGCCACCAGACGACCGAGCACGCGGCGATCGAGGGCAGCGCCGCGCGCTCGCTGTGGCAGCTCGAGTCGATGCGCACGCTGTGCGGCCTGGTGTTCGTCGGCTTCGGCATCTTCGTCGCGATCGCGACGTGGCTCCAGACGCTGCTCCAGCCCTCCGGTGTCTCGGAAGCCACATCGGGCGCCCTGCTCGTGGGGATGGTGATCGCGGGGGTGCTCGGCTGCGCGGTGCTGCCTCCGGTGATCGCGCGCCGAGGAGCCGAGCGGGAGTTCATGCGCGCAGCCGTGGTGGTCAGCTGTCTAGGCTGCGTCGTGCTCGGCGTGACGCCGTGGCTGGGCACGCGTGCGCTTGCGCTGGTGGCGATGGGCGTGGTGCTGCTGTCGGCGCTGCCGGTGATCCTCACTGCCACCGAGCAGATCGCCGGGCCGGCGGCGGGGACCGCCGGCGCGATCGTGTGGATGGCAGGCAACCTCGGAGGCCTGGTCGTGGCGCTGCTGGTGCAGGTCCTCGTCCACGAGCCGCTCGCGGCGTTCCTGGCGATGGCCGGCGTGTCGCTGCTCGGCCTGCCGCTGGCCGCCCGCCTGCGATCGCCGCTGGTGCTCGCGCGTGCCGAGCCCGCGCCGGCGAGCGTCGGCTGACGTCGCTGGCTCGCGCGGATCGGCGAAGCCCCCGCTCAGCGGCAGCTGGCGTCGACCAGGCTGTGGTGATCGAGCATCATGAACGCGTCCACAATGCGCGGATCGAACTGCGTGCCGCGGCAGCGCTCGATCTCCTGGACCGCGTGCTCGACCGAGAGCGCGCGCTTGTACGGACGCGCGTGGGTCATCGCGTCGAACGCGTCGGCAACCGCGATGATGCGCCCGGCGATCGGTATTCCCTCTTCGCGCAGCCCGCTCGGGTAGCCGCCGCCGTCCCAGCGCTCGTGGTGGGTGAACGCGATCTCCATCCCCATGTTCACCACCGGGAAACGGCTCTTGCAGAGGATGCGCCCGCCGATCACGGTGTGCGTCTTGATCACCTCGAACTCCTCCGGGGTGAGCTTCCCCGGCTTCAGCAGGATCGTGTCGGGAACCCCCACCTTGCCGACGTCGTGCAGCGGCGCCGCGCGCTCGATCGTCGCCACCGTCCGCTCGTCGAGCTCCAGCTCCCGGGCTAGCAGCGCGGCCGTGCGCGCGACCCGCTCGGTGTGTTTGTTGGTGTCGTCGTCGCGGTACTCGGCCATCAGCGCCAGCCGCCTGAGGTCCTCGAACCTGGCCTCCTGAAGTTCCGCGAGCGCCAGTCGCAGCTCGGCGATGACCGAGTGATAGCGCTGCTCGTTCACCCGGGAGGCCTGTTCGGCGCCGCGCTGCGCGCTGATGTCGCGAAAGATCCCAACCGTGCCGACGAACTCACGACCCTCGCCCAGGACCGGGGCGATCGACAACAGCACGCTGCGCAACGTGCCATCCTTGGCCACGCGCTCGGTCTCCAGGCGCTCGACGCGCTCGCCCGATAGCGCCCGCTTGAGCAACACGCCGGGCTCGTCGCGTCGGTCGCAGGGAGCGAGCATCGTTATTGGCTGCCCAAGCGCCTCCGCCCGCGTATAGCCCAGCAGGCGCTCGGCTCCGTCACCCCAGCCGGTGATCACACCGGTGGTGGACACGCCGACGACGGCGTCGCTGGCGGACTCGACGAACGCCGCCAGCTCGAACGCGCGCGTCAGGTCGGTGGAGGACTCGCTGGCTGGGCCGATCGCACGCCTGGGCCTGCTGGCGGGCCGGCGTTCGCGAGCTGTGACCGTGGGCTTTTCCTGACGCGAAACCGCGCGAGCCATGGGACTGCTATCGACTCAATTGCCACAAGCTTGAGCAGTTGCTGCCCCGGGCAGACGCTAAATCGCGCGCTCGCGGCCCCGCCAGTAGCGCTCGCGCAGGTGGCGCTTGAAGATCTTGCCCGAGTCCTCGCGTGGCAGCGAGTCCGTGAACTCGACCACGCGCGGCGTCTTGTACGCGGCCAGGTGCGCGCGGACATGCTCGCGCACCGCGTCCGCGGTCAGCAGCGCTCCCTCATGCGGCTCCACGTGTGCCGCCAGCGACTCGCCGAACTCGTCGTCGGGGATACCGAACACGGCGCAGTCGCGGACGCCGGACAGCGACAGCAGGCACGCCTCGATCTCTGCGGGGTAGATGTTCACGCCGCCGCTGATCACCATGTCGCTGACGCGATCGTTGAGGTACAGGTAGCCGCCGACGTCCAAGTAGCCGATGTCGCCGCAGCTGATCAACCCGTGGCGTTCCACCTCGCGGCGCTTGCGCTCATCGCCTTCGTAGGTGAAGTCCGACGCGACCCCCAGGCGCATGTACACCTCGCCCGACTCGCCCGCCCCGAGCTCGCGACCGTCGGCGTCGAGGATCCTCACGGTCGCCTGCTCGACCGCGCGCCCGACAGTCCCCGGATGCGCGAGCCACTCCTCGCTCGTGCAGAACGTGACAGGACCCGTCTCGGTCCCGCCGTAGTACTCGGCGACGATCGGCCCGAGCCACTCGATCATCGCGCGCTTGACCTCTGGCGGGCAGGGAGCAGCGGCGTGCACGACCCAACGCAGCGCCGACAGGTCATAGCGCGAGCGCACCTCCTGCGGCAGCGCGAGCAGGCGCACGAACATCGTCGGCACCATCTGCACGACCGTGATGCGATCCTCGGCGAGGATGCGCAGGAACTCCTCGGCATCGAAGCTCGCCATGATCGTGATGCCCACGCCACGCAGCAAGGCCGAATGGACATAGGCGTTGGGCGCCGAGTGGTACATGGGCGCGGGTATCGCGGTGCGCTCGCCGGGCGCGAGCTGGAAGATCTCGCTGAACAACGCGCGGAGGGCGTCGCGCTGGGCGTCTGTGGGCACCTTGCGCACGACGCCCTTCGGGCGACCGGTGGTGCCCGACGTGTAGATGATGCTCGCAGGGGCGATCGCCGTCGCCTGCGCCCACGGCTCGTTCTGCTCGAGCCAATCGGGCCACCACAAGGCGCCGGGCGGGGGCTCGGTGAGCTCCTGGCTCGGGGCGCTGTGCTCGGCAGGCACGAGCACCAGCGCGAGCCCATCGGGTACGTCGCCGGCAATCGCCGGCCACAGGTCGGCGTGCAGCACGAGCACCTTCGCGCGGCTGTCACGCAGGACGTATGCGATCTCCTCGCCGCGCCAGTGCCAGTTGATCGGGACCGCGCTGGCGCCGAGTGGCGCCGTGGCGATCGACGCCTCGAGGAACTCGAGCGAGTTGCGCAGCAGCAGCGCTACGCGATCGCCGGCGCCCACGCCGAGCTCGGACAGGCCGCGCGTCGCGCGCAGCGCCCGGCCGTACAAATCCTCGTAGCCTGCGAACCGATCGCCGCAGCGGACGCCTTGCTGTTGCATGTCGCTCCCCGACTTCGCCCGAGCTGGGCGCTCTCCTTTGACAGTCCCTATGGTCGTGGTCCCCCGATACGTAGGATTAGGCTCGATGATGGCGGGCGCGACCACAACACGCGGGCAGGCGCTAGCCGGCAGGCGCGTGCTCGTGGTCGGGGCGGGACAGCAGGACCACGCGATCGAGGATCCTCCGATCGGCAACGGGCGCGCGATGTCGATCCTGTTCGGACGAGAAGGCGCGGCCGTCGCGCTGGCCGACATCGACGAGGCGGCGCTGCTGGGGACGCAGGCACTGGTGCGCGACGAGGGCGCCGAATCTGTCGCGATCGTCGCCGACGCCGCAGAGGAGGCGGGGGTCGCGGCGATGTTCGAGCGCGCCACCGTCGCCCTGGGAGGGCTCGACGGGCTCGTGATGAACGTCGGCGTGGGTGCCGGGCGCGGGTTCGCGGGCACGTCGGTGGCGGAGTGGGATCGGGTGCTCGCCGTCAACCTCCGTTCGCACTTTCTCGGCTGCAAGCAGGCGCTGTCGCGCTTCGAGGAGGGTGGCGCGATCGTGCTGATCGGCTCGCTCGCCGCGCGCGAGTCGATGCCGGTTCCCTCGTATGCGGCCTCGAAGGCGGGACTCGAGGCGCTGTGCCGCAACGCGGCGGTCGAGGGCGCGCCCGGCGTGCGTGTCAACGTGCTCGCGCCGGGCCTGATCGACACTCCGCTCGGCAGGCTCGCCACGCGCGGGAGCCCCGGGCGCGCGCAGGTCCGTATCCCAGCGGCTCGTCAGGGCACCGCTTGGGAGGTGGCACGCTGCGCGCTGTTCCTGATCAGCGAGGACTCCTCCTACGTGACCGGACAGACGCTGGTCGTCGACGGCGGCTTGAGCGTCGCAACCAGGAGCTGACCGATATGGCGCGCATCCCGCCACTGCCAGCGAACGAATGGGACGATGAGCTGCGCGTGATCCTCGAGCGCAAGCCGGCGCCCGCACAGGTGGCGTTGGGCGAGCACAATATCTTCTCCACGCTCGCTCGCCACAAGCAGCTGTTCAAAGTGTGGATGCGCTTCGCCGGCTACCTGCTGGGGCAGGGGACGCTGTCGGCGCGCACGCGCGAGCTGCTGATCCTGCGTACCGGCTACAACTGCGGCTCCGACTACGAGTGGGGGCAGCACGTGCGCATCGCGCTGGCGATCGGCATGCAGCGCGATGAGATCGAGCGGGTCGCGCAGGGCCCTGACGCGAGCGCCTGGAGCGAGCAGGAGCGGACGCTGCTGCAAGCCGCCGATGAGCTCCACAACGACTCCAAGATCTCGGCCGAGACGTGGACGCGCCTCGCGGCGAGCTTCGACGAGCAGGGCCTGATCGAGATCGCGATGCTGGTCGGCAACTACCATCTCGTCGCGTTCACGCTCAACTCGCTCGAGGTCGAGCTCGACGAGGGCCTGGAGGGACTGCCGGGCGGCTGAGCGCAAGCTCGACGAGCAGCGGACAGCGCGTCAGGCGCCCTGACCGCGCTCAGGCGGCCAGCTGCTTGGTGGCGGCCGCCGACGACGGTCGGCGCTCGGCGGCCGGCGAGCGCGCCAGCGAAGCCCACAGGTGCGCGACGGCGTACGCGCGGTAGGGCTGCCAGCGCCGGGCGAGCGCTCGCGCGGACGACGGCCTGCCGTCGTGGCCCAGGCGCTCCAACGCCGCGCGCACGCCGAGGTCGCTCGCGAGGAACGCGTCGGGGTCGCGCAGCGCGCGCATCGCAACGTATTCCGCCGTCCACGGCCCGATCCCCGGCAGCGCGAGCAGCCGTCGCCGCGTGTCCTCTCGGTCCGCCCCGGGATCCACCACGATCTGCCCGCTTGCGAGCGCGCTGGCGAGGCTCAGCAGGCCACGACGACGCGCGTGCGGCATGCACAGATCGGCCGGGTCTGCCTCGGCCAGCGATCGCGCCGATGGGAACGTGTGCGTGACCGTCCCGAGCGCGTGCTCGAGGGGCTCGCCATGCGCCCGCACCAAGCGCGCGGCGAGCGTCGCTGCGCCGCGCACGGACACCTGCTGGCCGAGCACGGCGCGCACGGCGAGCTCGTGACCGTCGACGTGCCCGGGCACGCGGCGGCCCGGCGCCTCGCGCACGAGCCGCGCGAGCACGGGATCCTCGCCCAGCGCGTCCGCCACGCCGAGCGGGTCGGAGTCGAGATCCAGCAGCGCGCGCGAGCGCTGCATCGCCGCCGCCAGGTCGCGCAGATCAGCCAGCCAGTAGCGGGCGTGCACATACCCATCGGCGGGGCGCAGCTCGAGCACCCCGCTGCCGTGCGGCAGGCGCAGGCTGCGTCTGTAGACACCATCGAGGACCTGCTCCACGCCCGCCACCGCGCGCAGCCCGAGGAACGTGATCAGCCCGCGTCCGTCCAGCGGCGCGCGATAGGGCAGCCGCAGCGACAGCGCGCCGCGCTCGTGCTCGCCGGCGTAGCGCGCCGCACGCGCGCGCAGCTCGCTCGGCGTCATCGCGAACACCTCCTGCACGGTGGCGTTGAACTGGCGCAGGCTGCGAAAGCCGGCCGCGAACGCTACCTCGGTGATGGTGACGTCGGTCGTCTCCAGCAGCAGCCGCGCGGTCTGCGCGCGCTGGGCGCGCGCGAGCGCGAGCGGCCCGGCGCCGACCACCGCCACCAGCTGGCGGTGCACGTGACGCGCCGCGTAGCCCAGCCGCTTCGCGAGACCGTGGACGCCCTCGCGATCGACCACGCCGTCAGCGATCAGACGCATTGCGCGCCCGACCAGATCCGCGCGCAGATCCCAGTCCGGAGACCCGGGTGTGGCGTCCGGACGGCAGCGCTTGCAGGCGCGAAAGCCCGCCGCCTGCGCGGCGCCGGCGGACGCGAAGAAACGGACGTTCTCGCGTTTGGGCGTGCGTGCCGGGCAGCTCGGGCGGCAGTAGATGCCGGTCGTCTTCACGCCGCAGAAGACCCAGCCGTCGAAGCGCGGGTCGCCCGTCTCCAGTACCTGCCACAAGCGCTCGCTGTCCAGCTCCACAGACACACCGTGGCATACAGCCACGCGTGTGTCTGGCGGGAATCGGACGCGAGTGACGCTGCCGATCACACACGGCTGATGTGCAGCGTGCGGCCCCGCTCGATCTCCAGGACCACCGCGCCGAGCACGATCTCGCCATCCGCCGGCCGGCTCGCCGAGCCTTGCTCGGGCGCCAGCCCTCGAGCCCGGTCGATCACCGCCTGCGGGTGCATGCCCTGCGGGCCGCCGCTCGGACCGGTCATGCCCACGTCGGTGACGAGCGCCGTACCGTGCGCGAGCAGGTGGAGATCGCGCGTGGGCTCGTGCGTGTGCGTGCCGAGCACGGCCGCGACCTCGCCGTCGAGCGCGTACGCAAGCGACTGCTTGGCCGTCACCGACAGCGCGTGCATCTCCACGATCGTGGTCGGCCCCGGAGCGAGCGCCGCCCACGCGGCGTAGGGGTCGATCGCCATGTGCGCGAACGGCGGAGCGTCCTCGAGCGCCAGGCGGTCGGCGAGAACGACGACGCGCACGTCCTCGCCGGCGGCGCTCAGCGTCAGCGAGCCGCGCCCCGGAGCGCTCGCCGCGACGTTCAGCGGGCGCAGCACGCGCTCGTGCTCGAGCACCGTTTCGAACTCTGCGCCTTCAAACGCGTGGTTACCCCCGGTGATCACGTCGGCGCCAGCTTGCAGGAGCTGCTCCACCGCGTCCACGGTCATGCTCGCGCCGTCCGCCGCCGAGTTCTCGGCGTCCACTATCACCAGGTCCAGGCTGTGCTCGACGCGCAGCTGGGGCAGCCGCGCCGCCAGCCACGTGACCGCGCGAGGCCCGACCACATCGCCTGCGAACAGAACGCGCAAGCGTCAGCCGCGCTCGCTGTCGAGCACCGCCATCTGCTGCTCGGGATAGCGCTCGCCGAGCACCGCGTCCGCTGGGATCGCCTGCTCGAGGGCGGCTATGTCCTGCGCCTGGAGCTCGACATCGAGCGCCCCAAGCGACTCCTCCAGGCGCTCGCGTGTGCGGGCGCCGATCACCGGCACGATGTCCTCGCCGCGGGCGAGCACCCACGCGATCGCCAGCTGCGCGACGGTCGTCCCCTTCGTCTCGGCCAGCGCGCGCAGGCGATCGACGAGCGCGAGGTTACGGGCGCGGTTGGCGTCGCTGAAGCGCGGAGCACGCGCGCGGAAGTCGTTGGCGGCGAGCTGGCGCTGCTCGCTGAAGTGGCCGCTGATCAGCCCGCGGCTGAGCACGCCGTAGGCGGTGATCGCGATGCCCTGCTCGCGACAGGCCGGCAGGATCGAGGACTCGACGCCTCGCGAGATCAGCGAGTACTCGATCTGAAGGTCGCAGATCGCGTGCGTCGCCGCGGCGCGGCGGACGCTGTCCGCGCCGACCTCCGACAGGCCCACGTGGCGGACGTAGCCGGCCTGCACCATCTCGGCGATCGCGCCGACGGTCTCCTCGATCGGCACATCTGGATCCAGGCGCGCGGGACGGTAGACGTCGATGTAGTCCACGCCCAGGCGTGTCAGCGAGTACGCGAGCGCGGTCTTCACCGCCGCTGGGCTGGCGTCGTAGCCGAGCCATGCGCCGTCCGGCCCGCGCTGCGCGCCGAACTTGACGCTCAGCACGTACTGCTCTCGCGGACGCCCGCGCAGCGCCTGCGCGATCAGCAGCTCGTTGTGGCCCATCCCGTAGAAGTCGCCGGTGTCGAGCAGGTTGATCCCCGCGTCGAGCGCCGCGTGAATCGTTGCGATGCTCTCCGCGCGGTCGGCCGGCCCGTACATGCCCGACATGGCCATGCAGCCGAGACCGAGCGCGGCCACGAACGGTCCGTTCGAGCCGAGTCGGCGCGTGTTCACGCGGGCACCACGACACGCAATATAGGCGTCATACATTCGTCTGTAAGTGTTCAAACATACGTTTGAGCGCATCGTGAGGCGCCGGCCAAACGCCGAAGGGTGGAGTGACCCTCGACCAAGGACGGAAAGCACATGGGTGCTCACGCAGCTACGGAGCTTCTCAGCGCGGCGCGCGGTGTGCTCACTGCTCGCCTGCATCGCGAGCCTCGCAGCTACCCCCGCAGCCAGCCACGCCGAAGCCGGAGCGCAGGCCGTTGCGTGGGGCTCGAACGCACGCGCCGAGCTCGGGGCTGGTTGGAAAGACGCGCAGGAGGAAAGCCCCGTGCAGGTCGCCGGCCTCGGCGACATCACAGCGGTGGCCGCCGGCACGAACTTCAACCTGATGCTGCTCGCCGACGGCACCGTGCGTGCCTCGGGCGGCAACATGTGGGGCCAGCTGGGAGACGGCTCGCACATGGGCTCGTGGGAAGAGATGAAAGCCACGATCCCGGTCGACGGGCTCACCGACGTGACCGCCGTCGCCGCCGCCAACGCACACGCGCTGGCCCTGCTCGCGAACGGCACGGTGATGGCGTGGGGCACCAACAACTACGGTCAACTCGGCGACGGCAAGGGTGGAATGGAAAAGCTGACCGGTGAAAACGGGACCGTTCCGAAACAGGTGCAAGGTCTGACCAACGCCATCGCCATTGCCTCGGGGGGCGGCTCCAACTACGCCCTTATGAGCAACCATCAGGTGGTGGCGTGGGGGCAGAACGGATCAGGGCAGCTCGGCATCGGCGAAGTCGGCCCGGAAACCTGCACAAACGAACTCGGCGTGCAGATCCTGTGCAGCACGATCCCTCGCCCGGTCGTCGTGGCCGCGCTGAACGCCAAGCACGAAACGGAACTGAAGCCGCTCAGCGGCGTCGCGTCAATCGCGGCCGGCGAGCAGGCGGCGTATGCCGTCCTCGAAGACGGCCACGTGATGTCGTGGGGCGCCAACGACCTCGGTCAGCTCGGCACCGCCGCGGAACCGAGCCACGCCAACCCCGTCCCCCAAGAAGTCGACGACGCAGAAACGGGACTGCCGCTGTCCGGCATCGCCAGCGTGTCCGGGGGCGCCTTCGACGCGCTCGCCCTGTCGCGGACCGGCGAGGTCCTCGGATGGGGGGCAGCCGGCAGCGACCAGCTGGGAAGCGTGAGGTGGCCCGAATGGTGCAAGAAGCTGCTGTGCCTGAAGGCCGCACGGCCGCTCGCAGGGCTCGAAAAGGTGAAGGCGACGTCGATCTCCGCCGGCGAAGGGTACGGGCTGGCGGTGAGCGGCGGGCGGGTGTTCGCGTTCGGCAAAGACGAACACGGGCAGCTCGGCAACGGCACCACCGCCGGCGGCTCGCTGCCCGCGGCGATCGGGGGGCTCGGCGCGGTCGCCGCGGTGGCCGCCGGCAGCACGCAGGCGATCGCCATGCTGGCGCCCGGGGTCGCACCGCCGCCGCCGCTGCTCAGCCTGGAAGCGAGGGTCGCCTCGCTGGTGCTCGCGTGGAGCTTCCACGACGAACAGTACGACGTTCAGTACAGACCGCTCGGTCGTTCCGAACCGCAGGACTGTCGCGCGGCTGGCGCGGGCGCTGACGCGGAAGCCTGCCAGACGCGCAGCGAACTGAGCCGCTGGCTGGGGACCAAGCTCGGCGAACACGCGCACACGATCGAACTCGCGACGCTGAGCGTTGAGCCATACGTGGTCGCCATCAAAAGCATCGACCAGCACCGCTTCGTCAAGCGGCGGATGCTGATCGGAACGCCGCTGTCCTAGCCCTGCGAGGCGAGGCGCTCGTGCACCGCTCTCACGGCGCTCGACCCCTCGCCGACCGCCGCCGCGACTCGCTTCATCGAGCCGTGGCGGACGTCGCCGGCAGCGAACACCCCGGGGGTCGACGTCTCGAACGGCAGCGGTCCCGGGCTGCCTGTGGCCAGCGACCCGGACAGATAGCGGTCGGTGAGGATGAAGCCGTCCTCGTCCAGCAGCACGCAGCCCCCCAGCCAGGCGGTCGCCGGGCGCGCGCCTATGAAGCAGAACAGCCCCGAGCACGAAAGCGTCTGCTGCTCGCCGGAGGCGTTGTCATGCATCGTCACCCGTTCCAGCCGATCGCCACCCTCCAGCCCCCGCACTTCCACACCGGTGATCAGGCTGATTCTCGGGTCTGCCTCGATTCGCTCGATCAGGTACTGCGACATCGTCTGGCTGAGATCCTGGCGGCGGATGGCGATCGTGACGGCGCAGTTGTTCTGGGCCAGGTAGATCGCCGCCTGGCCCGCGGAGTTGCCGCCTCCGATCACCAGCACCGGGGCCCCAGTGCAGACACGAGCCTCGAGATCCGTGGCCGCGTAGTAGATGCCAGCACCCTCGAAGCGCTCGAGACCCTCGACCGGCAGGCGTTGGTAGCGCGCGCCCGAAGCCACGATCACCGCTCGCGTCGGGATCTCGCTCCCGTCCTTGAGGACGACCACGTGGAAGCTTCCTTCGACGCGCAGGCCCGCCACCTCGCACGGAGCGTTCAGTCGAGCTCCGAGCCGTAGTGCCTGCACGGCCGCGCGCGCGGTGAGATCCTCTCCAGAGATGCCGTTCGGGAAGCCCGCGTAGTTCTCGATCCTGGAGCTCGCACCGGCTTGGCCGCCGACCGTGACCGCATCCAGGCAGACCGTGCTCAGACCCTCCGATGCGCCGTACACCGCCGCGGCGAGGCCGGCGGGGCCGCTGCCGACCACGATCAGATCGAAGATGAAGCCCGGCACGGGCTGAAAGGTCAGCCCGATCGCCTCTGCGAACGTCGCCGGCGTGGCGCGGCGCAGGATCCCGGTCGGCGTGATCACCACCGGCGTGTCCTGCGGTCGCACATCCATGCTGCTGAGCAGCGCCTCGACGTCCTCTGAGTCCTCGAGGTCGATCCATGTGTGTGCCAGGCGCGAGTGTTCGGCGAACGAGCGCAGGCTCATCGCCGCCGGAGAGAATCGCGAGCCGATGATGCGGATCGCCTGCGCTCCCGGTCCGGAGCGCAGGATCTCTCGCCGCGCGACCAGCGCGCTGAAGATCGTTTCCGCGAGCGCAGGTCGAAGGCTCATCAGCCGGCGAAACTGCGGCTGGCCGATCACCGACACGCGGCCGGCGCGCGTCATGCGGGCGGTCACGAAGCGGCTCTGGCCGGTCAGCAGCGCCAGCTCACCGATGAAGCCGCCCGGCGAAAATGCCGCCACGACCACCTCGTCCGTGCCGTCGTTGCGCACGACCTCCGCCTCGCCCTCGAGCACAAGGAACAGGTCCTGGGAGGTGTCGCCAGCCTGAAACAGTAACTCCCCGGCGCTGACCGGACGCTCGCTGCCGAACTCCGCCATTTCCGCACGCTCAGCTGCGCCCAGAACCGGCCAGGCGACGGAATCGGGTGTGCCGCGCGCGCTCAAGGCTGTCCCCGTTCGGCACTTTTGGCGACGCCCCGATCGGGCTTGACGGCACCGTAGCGGCTCCAGTGGCGCTCGGGGATCTCGTCGGGATCCTTGTACCAGTGCCACACGCACGGGTCCTTGGAATAGTCCTCGGGCGGTTCGGAGGGATACAGCGGATAGCCCGACCACTGGATCGGAAGCGACTCGTTCATAAAGCTGCAATGGGTGCAGTAGAGCGGTAGGCCCTTACGGTTGAACGACCAGTCGTGCGGCTCGCGCGTGACCCCGCCGCCCGGAAGGCCGTCGTAGGCGCCGTTTCGAACGAGCCGCTGACCCGAGCCGCAGGGGTTCATCGAAAAGCTGACCTTCTGCTCGTCCTCGGTGATCGTGAAGCTACCCGGGTTCGGTCCCACGCCCGAGCACGAATGCGCCCGCCAGGTGGCCGCCAGCAGGCCCACGATCTCACGGCGATCGAGTGCGTTGATCGCGTCGTGATGGCGACGCCAGCCACGGCCCATGCTCTCCGTCCAGGCCTCCGCGACCCCCTCGTCGCCGAGCCGCTGCTGGATGAACGAGACGAGGTCCAGGACTCCGGCGGCCATCAGGTCGTGGAGCATCTGCCACTCGTGCTTCATCTCCGAGCACAGGCACTTGGCCCGCGCGAGGTCGCCCGCATCGAGCGCCTCGATCGCGCGGTCCATCGTGGGGCGGGAGAGTTGCTCCAGCTCCTCAGGCGAAAACCAGCGGTCTGTCATCGTTCCCTCCTTCGATGGTGGTCGGAGGCCAATTGTGACCGAGCGGCGCAGGGCGCTGGTGACGGGGGCAGCGCGTGGCATCGGCGCGGCGATCTCCGCGCGGCTTACCGCGGACGGCCTCGAGGTGGTCACGCTGGACCTCCGCGAGGGCTGCAACATCGCCATGGACGTTGCCCGCGACGAGTTCCCGGCGCTCGGCGAGATCGATGTCTGCGTCGCCAATGCCGGCGTCACGACAACGATCGCGCCGGCCCACAGGATGACCATGGAGCAGTGGCAGCTCGACATCGACGTCAACCTCACTGGCTGCTTCCGCACGATCCAGGCCTGCATCGGGGGCATGCGCGAGCGCGGCCACGGCCGGATCGTCGTGATCTCCAGCGTGGCGGCGCTCGGCGGCCTGCCCGGCCAGGTCGCCTACGCGGCCTCCAAGTCGGGTCAGCTGGGGATGGTCCGTACCCTGGCAGCGGAGAACGCGTCGCGTGGGATCACCGTCAACGCGATCCTGCCGGGGTTGGTCGGGACCGAGCAGGTGCTGGCGATGCCCGCGGCGGTGCGCGAGCGGGCGCTGGCGGGCGCCCCCGCCGGCCGGCTCGTCGAGCCGGCGGAGATCGCCGCTGCCGTCGCCTTCCTGGCGGGCGAGGAATCAGCCCAGATCAACGGCCAGACGATTGCCGTCGACGGCGGCGCTTCGCTGAACCTGATGACTCTGGGCAGCTCAGACGTGATCCCCGCGGCTCGCCTCACATAAACAGCGCTCTTTGCGGCAATTGCCCCAGCGGCGGTGTTGGCAGCCCGTGGAAACCCGCAGGGCAGGAGTAGCGTTCGCGCGGGGCCGTTATCGGCCGCTTCTGCTCGGATCTCTCGCGCAGGCTCCGGGGGGCCGCCACCTCCGGGCGACCTCGCGGGCCATTTCGTCCGTAGCGGCAGAAACGCCGTATAGCCCAGCAGGGCTCGCCCTGATCTCGGGGGTCTTGCGCTTACCGACAGGTCCTCCTGTCCTCGCTGCGTCGCCGGTCCAGCCGACGCCTTCCCCCTCACCAGAGCAAAGGAGCACAGGCAATGAGCACGACCACCACTCAACGTGATGTAGGGCAACAGACGAGCAGCGACCCCACCGCGGTTCGTCCGTTTGAGGTGAGCTTTCCCGAGGCGGCGCTCAGCGAGTTGCGCAGGCGAATACTCGCCGCGCGGTGGCCCGAGCGAGAGACGGTTACGGACGATTCGCAGGGCGTGCCTCTCGCGACGATTCAGGAGCTCGCTCGCTCCTGGGCAACGGATTACGACTGGTCCAAGTGCCAGGGGCGGCTGAACTCGCTCCCGCAGTTCATCACCGAGATCGACGGGCTGGACATCCATTTCATTCACGTTCGCTCGAAGCACGAGAATGCGTTGCCGATGATCGTCACGCACGGGTGGCCCGGCTCGATCATCGAGCAGCTGAAGATCATCGATCCGCTGACCGACCCCACGGCGTATGGCGGGAGCGCATCAGACGCCTTTGATGTGGTGATTCCCTCGCTGCCGGGCTACGGGTTCTCAGGCAAGCCGACTTCTCCCGGGTGGGGTCCACCCCACATCGCGGGCGCGTGGGTGCAGCTGATGAAGCGCCTTGGATACAAACGGTTTCTCGCGCAAGGCGGCGACTGGGGCGCGGCCGTAACGCAAGCGATGGGAGAACAGGCAGCTCCGGAGTTGCTTGGTATTCACTCCAACATGCCTGGTACTGCTCCGCCCGAGCTTGTAAACGGGTTCCTGCACGGCGACCCGCCACCGTCCGGTCTCTCCGACGATGAGGGGCGTGCCTATGCGCAGTTGAGCACGTTCTATGCGAATCACGTCGCCTACGCGCTGATCATGACCACGCGCCCGCAAACGCTGTACGGGCTGGCGGATTCGCCCGTCGACCTGGCCGCATTCATTCTTGACCACGGTGACGGCGCCGGGCAGCCCGGGCTCGTGGAAGGAGTCGTTCAGGGCAACCCCTCGGGCGAGCTGACGCTCGACGACGTCCTCGACAACATCACGCTGTACTGGCTCACGAACACGGGGGTTTCCTCGGGTCGGCTCTATTGGGAGAACAAAGCCGGCTTCTTTGATGCCAAGAACATCTCGATCCCGTTTGCCATAAGCGTCTTTCCCGAGGAGCTCTATCAAGCGCCTCGGAGTTGGGCGGAACGGGCGTATCCCAACAACCTGATCTACTTCAACGAACTCGACCGTGGTGGCCACTTCGCGGCCTGGGAACAGCCTCAGCTCTTCGCGGAAGAGATGCGAGCGGCGTTCAGGCCGCTGCGCTAGCAAACCCGATGAGCGGGCGTGCATGTCTCTGCGCGCCCGCTCGTACGCCCGAGCGTGCCCGCTGTCTGGTCAGAAAGTTACCAGCGGGTTAGGGACGTGGCGGATCCGCCACGTCCTTCCCCATTGCTACCGACGGACCGCTGCTTGGGCACATAGCGAGCGGTACCCAGATCTCCGACCGCCGGGGGCGACACCGGACGCGGACGAAGCTAGACGGAAGGGGGTCCACCCAACCTGTTCTTCGCTCCACCCGCGCCCAGCCCAGCGAGATTACCGAACCGCCGGGATTCGGTTTGGGGGTGGCCGTCGGCGGCCACCCCCACACGAGGCCACTACCCCTTCTGTGTGGTGGACGAGACCATCCCCACACCTGTGGGAGCGGCCGTGGCTGGCGCCGTCGCGCCAGGAGCCGCGGTGGCCGAGTCGCTGATGCGCTGCCGATGCGGGAACGCCTCGTGCAGCTCCTCGCCGACGGCGATCTCGTGCGCTGAAGCCGCTAGCGCGCCCTCGAGATCACGCTGGATGCCGACAAGCGCTCCAGGCTGCGTGCGGTACATGTAGTAGATCCGGGCACCGCCTAGCAGCATGAAGCCGAGGAAGATATAGGGGAACAGGTTGATCGGATATGCCGGGGCCGGATAGAAGCTGCCCACGAGTGGCACCATTAGGCAGACAAACGCCAGCACTGCGACGAGGATGTTGACAGCACGCAGCTCGCCGAGCTTGTTCAGATAGAAGGGCGCCGCGACGGTGATCATGAAGTATGCGAACAGGAAGCCGAACGCCGCCATCGTGCCAGCGTCGCCGAACAGCGTAAGCGGTTCTGTTCCCGTGCTGGCGAATACCAAAGCGACCGCCAGGATCACCGCCCCGTACGAAGCCAGGGCGACGTGGGGCGTCTTGTTTGTGGCATGCACCGTGTGGCCCTTCCTCGGAAGGAAGCCATGGCCGCAGAGCGGAAAGATGATGCGCGCGCCCGCGTTCAGGCAGGACAGCGACAGGGAGAAGAAGCTCACCATAGCGCCAAGCGCCACCGGCACCTTGAAGAACGAGACGCCGTAGGCCGCCGAGATCGCGGTCAGCGGAGTGGTGAACGAGGTGAGCGACTTGCCCATGTGGTTGGTCGCAAAGACCTCGATGTAGCTCATGAACACCATGAACGCCCCGGTGATGAGAAGGCTCCAGATGACCGCGCGCGGCACGTTGCGAAGCGGCCGCTTGGCCTCACTGCCGAGCGTCGTGGCGCTCTCGAAGCCGACCAGGCTGAAGATGCAGATCACGATCGCGAAGTCCATACCTTCGAGGTGCACGCCCTTGAGCTGGAGCTGTTCGGTATCGACGGACACCCCGTGCCTGAACAGCACGACCCCCGCCAGGGCGAGGATGATGGTGACGGAGATGGCCTCGAGCGCGAGCGTCAGAAGTGACGATATGCGAATGTCCTTCCAGGCGATCGTCAGGCAGGTGAAACCGCTGATCAAAAAGAAGATCCACGGGCTGACGGTGCCGTGCACGCCGATCCCCGACAGAAATTCCTGCGCGAAGATCGCAAAGCCCGCGAGTCCGGCGGTCGCAATGCCCCAGTAGGCCCAGATCAGAGACCACCCGGAGAGCACGCCCGCAGCCGCGCCGAGCCCCCTCGCGGTGTAGGCGTACATCGAGCCGGCGGTCGCCGAGCGTTTGGCGAACTGGTTCAGCCCGAGCACGACGAACAGCAGCATGATCGTGCCGAAGAGATAGGCCGCCCAGGTCCCCTGACCGGCGTCCGCAAACGCCAGCGCGATAATCAGCACGGCGGTCATCGTCGGCGAGATCAGGGCCACCGACTGCGCGAGCAGCGGCGGAAAGCCCAGCGCATGCGGACGCAGTCGGGGTGAGGACTCTTGCGGGCTGCCAGCTGGCAGCCCGGTGGTGGTGGCGGTGCTCATAACGGGTGGACCCCCTTGTTGTACCTATGTGATGACGGGGGTCCCCGGCTGTGCCGGGAACCTGAGGCGGACGTTACGCCGGAGCTCTCGTTGCGCCTATGGCCCGATGGCCAAGGTCCAGTGCGTCGGGTTGGCCAATCCGGCGCCTTTTTGTGTCAGTGACCACTTTTGCGGGTAGTCACTCTGGACACTAGTCGACTTTGTGACTACGTACGCATGTCACAAACACGCTGTTCCCGCGCCCGGATCACGCACAGACTGTGTTCCTGCCCGAGGTGCGCCTACTGTCACTAAAACCTGTCACCTACGCCGTCAGGTCATGCGCCTGCGTCAGCCGACGCACCCGAGCATTACCCCCAGGCCCTGACACTCGACAGGGAGTTTATCTCCACTACTGCGCGTGACTACCTGGAATTGCTCACCTATTCAAGTTGGTCCATCGCGGCTGTGGAGTCGTTGACGTTCCCGACAGCTCGGTGGCGGCGACGGTGCTCGACGACGAACGGGCTGTGACCGGCTCGATCTCGCGCAGGACCATTGATCAGACATAGGCTCCAACGTGCGCGAGAATTGACTCCAGCTCGGTACGGTCCTCGGCATTCAACGGAAGTAGCGGCAGCCGCGGAACGCCAGCCGGTTCGCCCAGGATCTCGAGCCCCGACTTGACGGCGGGGGGCAAACCCTTGGAGACGATGAAGCTGAGCAGCGGCAGAAGCTCCTCGTAGATCTCTGTCGCACGCGCGGTGTCCCCGGCTGTGACGGCCTCGTAGAGCGCGATGACGGGGGCCGGTCGTAGGCACGGGGCCGCCGTGCACCACCCGCTGGCTCCGGCGAGCAGCGCCTTCAGGACGAGCGGGTTACTCCCGTTGTAGAACGGAAGCTCCCCCGAGGACAGCTGCTCGAGATCGAGCATGCGCTGGATGTCGCCGGTCGACTCCTTCACCATCTTCACGTTCGCGATCGACTCGAACATGTGGTTGAGCAGCGTCGGCGACATGTCAATCCCGGACGTGGCCGGGTTGTTGTAGGCCATGATCGGGATTGAGATCGCGTCGCTCACCGAGGTGAAGTGCTGCACAATCTCGCGTTCGGTGAGCGCCCAGTAAGAAACGGGGATCACCATGACAGCCGTCGCGCCGGCCCGTTGGGCGTACTCGGCTCTGGCCACCGTTCCGGCGGTGGTGAGGTCGGATGACCCGACCACGACGGGCACTCGCCCTGCTACGGACACTATGGTGGCGTCGACAACCGTCTTCCACTCATCGAAGCTGAGGTATGCCGACTCGCCGGTGCTTCCCAGCGGGGCGACGGCGTGGACTCCGGCGTCGACCATGGTGTTTACCAGACCGGCGAGCCGGTCAACGTCGATGCCCACTTCACCGAAGGGCGTGATCGGGTACGCGATGATGCCGCGGATCAGTTGTTCTTGAGCCATTCGAGTTTCCTTTCACGTGCCGGGGGCTTGCTTGCGACGCGCATCCTTCAGGCTGCGTGCGGGTGGGCGACTTGGACGCTTGCAGCTCGCTTCGCCAGCGCGGCGGCGCGGTTCGCCTCGCCGAGATCTTCCAGCTCCGTCGCGTACCCTGCGAAACACTCGCCATGAATGGCATCCAATTCCGCGCCGAGCATTTCACTGGCCAGCTCGGTATCGGCAATCCCATCGTTGCGCCACTCGAGTGCCTCTAGCGCGAGCGCGCCGCCGGGCAGGTCCGAGGCCGCGTACCAGCGGGCCGAGCTCTCATTGAGCCCGATGCGGCCGGTCCTAAGCGTGTACATGAATCGCACCGGGAAGAGGATCGCCTTTGTGACGGCGCGGGGTCCGCCGGCGAGGAGTGCTCGCGTGTCGCGCAGCCGCTTCAGGTAGGCGTCGGTGAACTTGTTGAGGACGTGATCCGCGCTCATCACCACGAGCTCCTCATGTGACGGGCGGACGCTCGGCTCGCGCAGGTCCGATCCGAGCAGCAGGTGGCCCGAGTCGAGCAGGTCGAGCCGATCGACCGGCCCGAGCCGGCTGTGAGCGCCCTCGCCGGTTCGGACCATTGGCCAGTCAGCCCAGAACACTGAGAGGCGCTCCGACAGCGGGCTGCTCGCCTTGTCGACGACGAGCGTCTGTACACGTGCCATCTGCTCGGCCGTGTTCAGCGTCGTCGCCGCCACGATCATGACCACGTCCACGTCGCTTACGAGAGGCGCGAATCCGCCGTGCGCCAGGCTCCCCAGCGTGAAGATCGCCTCGATCTCGCTACCAAGCACGGCCTGGGCGGCTTGGACGGTGTCGGCGATGACCTGCTCTGCGGTAGCGGTGCTCATGTTGGGTTGGCTGGTCCTCGAGGTCGGGCAGATCGCGATCAGAGGGTGGCAATCTAAGTTGCCGATCGGCAATCTATCAGTCTTACGTTTATATTGTCAAGGCCATGAAACCCCAGGCGAGCGCCGCAGAACCCCCCGAGACGACCCCCGACCCAAGCGACGACGATCAGCGGATCGCCGCGTTGATTCGCAGCCACCGGCTCCGGCGGAATCTGACGCTGGCACAACTGTCGGAGCTGTCGGGGATCTCGGTTGCGCACCTGTCGCGGCTCGAAAATGGCCGGCGCACACCGACCGTGCGGCTGCTGCTTCAGCTTGCGCGGGCGCTCGGTGTCCCGCTGGGCGCGCTCGTGGGCGAGTCGCCGGCACAGAACACGGCCTACGTATCGCGCAGCGGCGACAGGCACACGATCGCCGCTGGCGATATGTCGCTGCAATCGCTGTCGGACCCCGCGCTGCGCTCGCTCCAGGTCGTCGAGCTGAGCCTCCTGCCGGGCCGTCTGGGCGAGCCTGCGGCACACACCGGCGAGGAGTGGGTGTACGTCCTGAGCGGCGAGATCGAGGTCGACGTGAACGGGAGCGCCTCGTCGCTCGCGGCCGGCGACGCGATCCACTTCCGCGCCGACATGACCCACGCCCTGCGCAACCCCCACGAGAAAGGTGCGACCGTGCTCGTGGTCAACGCCCTGGAGGCGCCGGCCCTGCATCCCAGCCAACGACCTCAACGCAACGAGCGCAACCCATGACACGTGTTGCTGTGGTTCAAGCGGCGTCGATCCCGTTCGACTCCGCCGCGACCGTCGCCAAGGCCGAGGGCCTGATCGCCGAGTGCGCGGCCGGTGGCGCCGAGCTGGCAGTGTTCCCGGAGGCCTTCATCGGGTGCTACCCGAAGGGCACCGCCTTTGGTGCGGTAGTCGGGCGCCGCTCAGGTCCGGGCCGCGACCTCTACCAGCGCTACTTCGATGCCGCCGTCGAGCTGGATGGCTCCGGCGTGGAATGCCTGATCAACGCGTCTGCCGCTCACGGAACCTTCGTGGTCGTGGGCGTGATCGAGCGGTTCGGCTCGACGCTCTACTGCACGGTGTTGATGATCGATCCCGTGGCCGGGCTTGCAGGGATCCACCGCAAGCTCATGCCGACCGGGACTGAGCGGCTCATCTGGGGCTTCGGAGACGGCTCCACGATCGGGACCGCGCAGATCCGCCGGGCGCGTCGGCGCCGTGATCTGCTGGGAGAACTACATGCCGGCCCTGCGACAGGCGATGTACGCGCAGGGTGTCGAGCTCTACTGCGCTCCGACGGCCGACGATCGCCCGACGTGGATGGCGACGATGACGCACATCGCGCTCGAGGGCAGAGTGTTCGTCCTGACCGCCTGCCAGGCGATCCGCGCGGGCGCTTTTCCGGACTCCTACCAGCGGGAGGTGGGCGCGGAGCCCAACTCGTACCTGATGCGAGGCGGAAGCGCGATCGTCGCGCCCGACGGCTCGCTGCTGGCCGGGCCCGTGTTTGAGGACGAGGTGATCCTGTACGCCGAGGTCGACCTTGCTGAGATCGCCCGCGGTCACCTCGACATGGACGCGGTCGGGCATTACAGCCGTCCCGACATCTTCGAGCTAAGGGTCGACACCGGCCGTCGCTTGCCAGTCGTCTTCTCCGACGGCGGCTCCGCCACGAGCTCGGCGGCAGTAATCGGCGACGCCGACGAACGATGACACGAACGGCCGTCGCGATCCGCCATGTCGAGTTCGAGGATCTTGGCCTCTTGGCGCCGCTCCTGGCGCACCACGGGTTCGCAACGTCCTACCTCGACGCGCCAGCCAACGGCGGCGTATGGGGCAGCGCGCGCGATGCCGATCTCCTGGTCGTGCTTGGCGGTCCGATCGGCGTCGCGGACACCGACACCTATCCGTTTCTAGGCGCGGAGCTGGAGCTCATTGGCGAGCGTCTTGCCGGTGACCGGCCGACGCTGGGCATCTGCCTAGGCGCCCAACTGCTCGCCGTGGCTGCCGGAGGCAGCGTGCGGCCAGGTACCGGAGCAGAGATCGGCTACGCGCCGGTCACTCTCACGAATGCTGCGCGCGGCTCGGTGCTGGAGCCGCTTCGAAGTGTCCCCGTCCTGCACTGGCATGGGGACGTGATCTCGACGCCTCCGGAGCTGCCGCCACTCGCCTTCACGCCGATCTGCGAGAACCAGGCGTTCGCACGAGGGCCCAACGTGCTCGGGCTCCAGTTCCATCTCGAGGCCGAAAGCGCATCCCTCGAGCGCTGGCTTGTCGGTCACGCCTATGAGCTCGCCACCCGCGGTGTCAGCGTCGCGGATCTGCGCGAGGACGCCGCCGCGCACGCTGCGCAGCTCGCGTGCCGCGCGCGACAGGTGTTCGATACCTGGCTGTCCGGGATCACGCTGTCCGACACAACTGGTCAGCTCGAGTGACCGTCAGCGCTCCAGCCCACGACGACATTTGCGCAACAGTCTCGCTGCAAACGGGCCGGTCAGTTGCCCAAGAACCTGGCCATATGCAGGCATCTTTCAAGGATGGCGAGACCCAGATTTGTCCTTTTCGCCCTCTTCCGAGAAGATGCTCCCGGCAGACCGCGTTTATCCCGCTGCGCGACACTGGAATCTAGTTCTTGAGCCCTCCGCGGCGGAGTTCACGGCCGCTCGAAGCGCTCGCGCGCACGCTCGGCCACCTCGCGCGCGTCACAGCCCTCGCGGTGGTCGTTGACCAGTCCCATGGCCTGCATAAACGCGTAGAGGGTCGTGGGGCCGACGAATTTCCACCCCCGACGCTTGAGGTCCTTGGCCATCTCCACCGACTCGGGGGTGCTCGCGGGCAGATGACCGTTGGCGTCGCGCACTCGCGCAGCAGGGCCGGGCTCGAAGGCCCAGACGTAATGGGCGATCGAGCCCTCCGCCTCGATCAGCTCGACGGCCCGCCTGGCGTTGTTGATCACGGCTTCGATCTTGCCGCGATGACGCACGATGCCCGCATCCCCGAGCAGACGCTCCACGTCGCCGTCGCCAAACCTCGTGATGCGCTCGGGGTCAAAGCCCGCGAACGCCTCACGGAAGGACTCCCGCTTGCGCAGGATCGTCAGCCAGGAGAGCCCGGACTGGAACCCCTCGAGGCTCAACCTCTCGAACAGGCGCACGTCCGAGGCGACCGGAAAACCCCATTCGGTGTCGTGATAGGGGCGGTAGTCAGGCGTCGAACAGGCCCACGTGCAGCGCCTCACGCCGTCATCGCACACGAGGACTTCGTCGGCTGGCTGAGGCTCGGGCATCGGGCAGTCCAGGCTACACACGACCTCATAGCTCTCCGAGTCGAGCGTCGTGATTAGCTCCCTGATCGACTCCATCACAGGCGCACCGTTGATCTGGAAGTCGTCCGCCAGGCCACACCGCGCCACACATGCCTCCAGCAACGTAAAGATGTAGTGAGCTGCAAACTCAGGATGACGACGCTTCCGCGGCTCCGCAAAGCGAGCTGGGTAGACATCTTCGAGCGCTTCCTCAAGCGGCCGATAGCCCTCCACGCCGCGCAGTGTGTCGCCAAAGTAGTCGCGGCCCACCGACACGTAAGGATGGTAGACCGGGGTGGGAATGATGTGCTCTCGCTCCAGGGCACCGAACGCTTCGGCGATGAAGGCGAGTGCGAGCCGTGGAGTCGGTGGTCTGGAATCGGTTGGCGTCGTCATTGGTCGTGGTTGTGGTGCCTGGGTCATGTAAGCAACCTCGGCGAGCTGCCCGAGCCGCAGATTGCCACGCTCACGGGCCGTTGAGCTACCTCTAACCGAATCTAAAAACTCTAAAAACCTCTAAAGGGATCGGGTATGGTGGTCGGATGAGCAACCCGTTCCACGCAAGCTTTGGTGTCAGCCCACCGCTGCTGGTCGGCCGCGACGACCTGCTCGATGACTTCGTGGAGGCCCTTGAGGATGGTCCGGGATCGGCGGGCCGCGCGACGCTCTACACCGGCGCTCGCGGTGCGGGCAAGACGGTGATGCTCAACGCCGTCGAGGACCGCGCACGCGAGCGCGGCTGGCTCATCGTCAGCGAGACCGCGACCCCCGGCTTCGTGTCGCGCATGACCCAGCAGCACCTCCCACGGCTACTGCGCGACTTCGACCCCAAGGCGGTGCAGCGCCGCATGAGCGGCGTGGGCGCTCCACTTAATCTCGGCTCTCTCACCTGGAGCACAATCGAGGCGCACGTCGTCCAAGCAGGTCTGCGTAACCAGCTCGAGATGCTCACCGACCTGCTGGCCGAGCAGAGCACCGGGATCCTGATCACGCTTGACGAGATCCACCACAACCAAATCGAAGAGCTACGCGAGCTAGCCACCGTCGTGCAGCACACCTTCCGCGAGAATCGGGAGCTGGCGTTCGCCGGTGCTGGCCTAGCTGCCAGCGTCAGCGACGTCGTCAATGACGACGTTCTCACCTTCCTGCGCCGCGCCGAACGGCACACGCTGGGCTCGGTGGCGCGCGCCGAGGTTGAACGCGCGCTGCGCGAACCGATCCAAACAGCCGGTCGCAGCATCGGTGAGGAGGCCCTGCAGATCATGGTCGACGGAGCCCGCGGCTACCCCTTCCTGCTGCAGCTAGTCGGCACCCAGGTTTGGCGGGTGAACCCGACCGCACTGGAGATCACGGCCGCCGACGCCACCCAAGGGGTCGCCCGAGCGCGGCGCAGGCTCGGTGCGCTCATCCACGAGCCGGCGCTGAGCGCCGCCTCAGACATCGACAAGTCATTCCTGCTCGCGATGGCCCAGGACGACGGCCCGTCCAGGATGGCCGACATTCAGCAGCGCCTCGGTGCCGACGTGAACTACGCCAGCCAGTACCGCCTACGGCTGATCGCAGCCGAGCTCATCCACCCCACCCGCCACGGCTACGTCGACTTCGCGCTGCCCTACCTCCGCGAGTACCTCCGCCAGCACTCAGCCATCGACGCCTGATCGGCGCCGTGAGGCTTCTCCCCCAGCCCGCTGACGCTTTCAATCCTGCGACTGCACAACCCCTCGATGAGCCCCGTCCGACCGACTATAGGAGTTTAGCGAGATCGCGTAAACCCTATAAAACTCCGTACAACTTGATATGAGCCCAGGCATCGCAGTCTGGTATTCGTTGCCCCCCGCCACGCACAGAGCTTGACATCCGCAGTAGACGATCATCTGTCCTCTTTCGCTTTTAGAGCTTATGCGCTCGTGGCGGGACGTGGAACAGCCCAGAACTCGTTCTCAGGGCATCACGATTCCCGCGCGTGTTCCCCACACGCTCATCCAGAAGCCTCCACGCAGAAACCGCATAACCAAGCCAATTTCCAAGGCTCGCCGACTCACTATCCCCAGTCAAATGGGGCGCAGACCCGCCATAAAGAGGGGGTTTTGGACAACCAATTGGACAACGTGGTCCAAAACCACCGCCGGAGAAGGCCAACTCGCGCGGCTCAAATCCACAAATCCAGCCGATTTGCAGGCAAAACTGGATGGCGAGACCCAGATTCGAACTGGGGACACCACGATTTTCAGTCGTGTGCTCTACCAACTGAGCTATCTCGCCGCGTGGCCGATGTTCGGCGCCTCGATGCTACCGGCTCGCGCTGGCTGCGCGCGCGCGTCTGAATTCGTCGACCAGCGCCTGGTAGGTCACGCGCAGACCCTCGGCGATCGGCATCTGCGGGCGCCACCCGAGCTCGCGTTCGGCGAGCGTGATGTCGAGACAGCTGTGCGTGAGCTCGCCGGGGCGCAGGTCGGCGAGCTCGGGCTCGATCTGCTTGCCCGCGGCTGCGCTCAGCTCGCGCCATACGGTCGCCACGTCGGTCTCGACGCCGGTAGCGATGTTGTACGTGCCCGAGCGCCCGGACGCTGCGAGCAGCGCGCTGACCACGTCCCCCACGTACACGTAGTCGCGCGTGGGCGTGCCGTGGCCGAACAGCTTGGGCGCCTGCCCGGTGGACAGGCGGTGGGCGAAGATGGCGACGACCCCGGCCTCGCCATGAGGGCTCTGCCGGGGGCCGTAGACGTTGCCCAGTCGGCAGATCGCGTTGGGGATCCCCGACGACAGCGACCACGTCTTCACGTACGCCTCGCCTGCCCACTTGGACGCGCCGTACGGCGACAGCGGCGCGGGGATGCTGTCCTCGCCGGTGGGCATCGGCGCGTCGTCGCCGTACAGCGCGCCGCCTGTGGAGGTGAACACGACCGGCGCGCCACACGCTTCGGCCGCGCGAACGACGCCCAGCGTGCCCTTGACGTTGACCTCGCAGTCGCGGGCGGGGTTCTCGACCGAGACGACGACGCTGGCCTGGGCGGCGAGGTGGAAGATCGCGCGCGGCTGCACCTCCTCGACGACCGCCTCCAGCGCGGGGAAGTCGACGATGTCGAGCTCCACCAGGCGTGCCTCCGCGGCGACGCGCGCGGGGTCACCGGAGGAGAGGTCGTCGATGACCGTCACCGCGTAGCCCTGCGCGAGCAGCGCGTCGACCACGTGCGAGCCGATGAAGCCGGCGCCGCCGGTCACGATCGCATGCGAGGTCATGCGCGGGAATCGCTCGCGCGGGTGCTCATGCGCGGGAATCTATACCGAGGCGGTGGGGGCAGAGGTCGAGAGCAGGTCTTCGACCGCTTCCACCGACTCGTCGATGCGCTCCAGCACGCGCATCCCGCCGCGCTCGCGCGGCAGGCTGCCGCCGACGGCCGGGCCGCCGAGGACGATCGGCAGGTCGGGTCGGCTCGAGCGCAGGTCGCGCAGCGCCAGCTCGACGGACTCCTCGCTCCGCGGCTCGGTGGCGCCGACGACCACCAGGTCCGGGCACTGGCTGTCGACCATCTCGAGCAGCCGCTGCGCCGACAGGTCGGTGTCGAAGATCGTGTGGAAGCCGGCCGCGGCGAGCTGGTCGTGGACCATCTGGAGTCCCAGCGTGTGCTCGTCGCCCTCGACGCCCGCCAGCAGCACGCGCTCACGCGTGGGCTCGGTGCTGCCGGTCATGTAGCGATACAGCGTGGCCAGCACCCGGCGCGTGATCGTGGTCGCTCGACGCTCGCGGTCGGCGTCGATCTGCGCGGCTTCGGCCAACACGCCGATGCGCCGCAGCGCCGGCCCGATGACCTCGGCGTGCAGCGTGGTGGGCGAGACGCCGTCCTCGATCGCGGTGGCGATCGCGCCCTCGGCCATCTCCGCGTCGCCGCGTTCCAGTGCCGTGGCGAACGTCTCCAGCGAGCTCTCCACGAGCGCGGCCGGATCCGAGCGCAGCTGTTCGCGCGCGTCCGGACCGGAGCGTCCGAGCACTTCCATGAACGCGTCGAGCAGCACGGGATCGAAGTGGCGTCCGCGCTGTTCGCGCATCATCTGCACGGCCTCGTCGATCGAGAAGGCCTTGCGGTAGACGCGGTCGCTGGTGAGCGCGTCGAACACGTCCGCGACCGCCACGATCCGCCCCTCGATCGGGATCGCCTCGCCCTTCAGCCCGCGCGGGTAGCCGCTGCCGTCCCACTTCTCCTGGTGGCTGAGGGCGATCGTGGCCGCCATGTCGAGGATCGACGAGGACGAGCCGCGCACCAGGCGGTGGCCCTCCTCGGCGTGCGTCTCGACGATCGCGCGCTCCTCCGGCGTGAGCGGTCCCGGCTTCAGCAGGATCGCGTCGGGGATCGCGACCTTGCCCACATCGTGCAGCGGCGCGGCGTGTTTGAGCCGCGCGCAGAAGTCGGCGTCCATACCGATGTGTTCGGCCAGCAGCACCGAGAAGCGCCCGATCCGCTCGATGTGAGCACCGGTGTCCTCGTCGCGAAACTCGACCGCCATCGACAGCCGCTGAACCGTCTCCGCCTGGGCGATCTCGAGCTCGGAGAGCGCGCGTTTGAGCTCGCTCGTGCGGTGCTCGATCTCGTCCTCGAGCGCCGCCTTGTCGCGATCCCCGAAGCGCCTGCCGAGCGCGATCGCCGCGATCGCGAGCACGAGCAGGCAGCCGATCTCGAACGCGGATGCGCCGGCCAGGACCGCAGCGACGGTGGCCCCCGCGCACAGCAGACCCCACGCCAGCAGGCTCACGAACTGGCGGCGACGCTTGGCGGGGCGACGCGGCGGGCGCCCTCCCCACGGTCGGCTGGCGCCTGCGGAGGCGCCCGCGGAGCTACGCATGAGCGCCTCGATCCCGATGTCCGCCTGCCCGCGCACCGGGCCACGGCCGGACCCCGGCTCCGCCGGGCGCCGTAGCAGGCTGGCCTGGATTGTGCCGGTCACTGAGAGCTCTCGCGTTCTTGCACGGTCCCAAATGCGTGTTGTTACTTGCCCCATCGTTCGACGTAGCTTCACGCAGGCTTGACGGGATGTCGCCCCTCCTAGACATATGACCCACCCCGCTCAGCGAGCGCTCCCGAGCTCCTGGACGTCGATCACGCGCGTTGGCGGCGTGATCGAGGCGGGCTGGTTCCAGCGGTCGAACACGAGCTTGCCTGGATCGAGCCCGCGCCGCTTGATGGCGAGCGGGTAGGGGATGCCGGTGGTGGCGACGTACAGCGTGCCGCCCGCGCTGGGGTCTTCGAGCGCGATCGCGCTGTGCCCGTCGATCCGCGTGGCTGCCCCGCGCGCCAGCGTGCCGTGCCCGGCGAGCGCGATCTCGATCAGCTGGGGCAGGTCGGTGAGCGGTGCGAGCGATCGCAGCGGCCCGTGCGCGCTGGCCTGCCGCAGCCAGGTGCCGCGCAGCGTGCTGGCAGCGCCGGCGCCGACGAAGCGCTCGTAGAACGCGGCGTTGCCGGTCGCGTACACGGCCTTGTTGAGGCCGACCAGCTCGATTTCGAGATCTCCTTGGGTCAGCCGTCCCTGGCCGCCCTTGTCAGCGACGAGCTCCATGTTGATTGATATCGGCTTGCCTGCGCCGAGAATTGAGCCTGCAACGTGGACTGTCGCGGCGCGCTCGGCTGCCGATCTGGACGTTTCCAGGATCTCGGCCGCGGGCTTGGCGGCGACACCGTTGCCGGCCGAGCCAGACGAACCGCAGCCGCCGAGCAGCACAGCGACGAGCAGCAGCGCCAACGAGCCCCGCGGGTTCACGACGGGGCGATGAACTCCCAGCCGTGGCGGGTGGCGCAGGCGAGCACGCTCGCCACGTCGATGTCCTGCTCGGGCGCGTCGGCTCCAGCCTCCAGGAAGAAGCGCTCGATCCCCGCGGGACTGAACAGCACCAAGCGACGACCGCTCTGCTCGCCAACGTTCGCGCCGCTGTGGCTCACGCCGCGGGGCACGTGGATCGTCTGGCCGGGGCTCAGACGCGTGCGTGTGCCTTCGAGCTCCATGTGGAACTCACCGTCGAGAACGTGGATCGTCTCCGCCTCGCCCCGATGACGATGCGCCGGCAGCGACCAGCCGGCAGGTGGATGGTCGACGAGCAGGCAGAAGGCACCGCCGGTGTCCGCGCCGCCGAGGTGGATCTCCGTGCGCACGCCGCCCGGCATCCACACCACACGAGCGCCGCTGGCCATGGATGCGACGATAGCCGCTGCGCCGAACCGACTCGCGCCCGGCAGCGGGGCGATCAGGGCGCGCGGACGATCAGGCCGCGGCAGCGTCGCGACGGCCGCTGAGCAGCTCGCTCAGGAAGTTCTTGCCGAGCACGCTCATCGTCAGCAGCGAGCCGAACAGAGCCACGGCGTCGATGCTCTCGCGCCCCTGCTTGCTCCAGTAGTCGTCTTCCAGGTTCAGCCACAACGCGAACTCGTCGAGCGTCAACGCCGCGCCGCTCCCATACGCGAGCGACGTGAGCCGCGAGGATCGCCGGTCCTCTTTGACTCCGATCTCGAGCAGCCACAGGTAGCCGACGCTGAGCAGGCCGGCGATGCCGAAGGTCATGTGGTGGATGTGGCGCCCGCCTGGGGTGATGTTCCTGAACGGTCCGCGTTCGGCCCTGATCGCGTGGGTGATGACGCGGACGGTCGCGAACGTCAGGAAGAACCCTGCCGTCGAGAGCATCTGGCGCTCCTTGCGGCAGTCCTCGAAGTGCTTGCGGTAGAGCGCGCGCACGTCGCGCGCGCTGAGCGCAAACCACGATGAGCGCTGCGGCGCAGCGGGCGCGGGGACCGAGTCTTGAATCGCCATCGTCGGCGCATACCCTAGCCTCCGCGCTGCCCGCTCGGCGCTAGCCCCTTATCTCGATCCGCGCTGCGGCCGTGCCGGTGATCACCGTGGTCAGGATCGACGGGTCGCCCGAGGACCAGGTTTTGCCGCCGTTTTCGGAGACCTCGGTGGTGAGCGCCTGTTCGCCTTCTTCGGTGTTGAAGGCGCTCTCGCTGGTCACGCTCGACGCGCCCACGTCGCCTTGCTGCGCACCGGCGAGCGACCCGATCACCCTGAACCGCGGCCCTTCACAGCCGAATTCCGCGGCGTACGGGGCGTGTTCGGAGCTCGCGCAGCTCCGTCCACACGGCACCCGGGAACAATCCGCCCAGGACCGGGCCGAGCAGCCGGTTGCGAAGCTGGTTCGTGACGATCACGCCCGCTTTGCCCGATGGCGTGCTGTTGGTGCCTTCGCTCGCGCATTTCTTGCCGGCGCTTTCACAGCCGCTGAAGGTGATGCGCTCGACGCTCGTGCTCACGCTCGTGACTTCGCCGGCGCCGGTGCTCGCCGTGCAGGCCACCGTGCGTCCGAGTTCGGGCGTCTGGAGCGTCACGCCCGCCGAGGACGAGGTGAACCCGGGGCCGGGCTCTTTTTCGTAGGCGCCCTTGCCGGCTTTCACGGCTTTGGTGGTGCAGCTGGAGTTGGTGTAGTTGCCCTTCTTCTTGGCCACGCACGTGCGACTCGGCCCGGCCTCCCATTCGAACGAGCCTTTGTCGTCGGGCACGCCCTTCTTCTCCGCGAGGTGTTCGCAGCCGGGGTCCACGTAGTTGCTGTGCTTCTGCGCTACGCACTGGCCGTATTCGGGCGAGCCCGTCAACGTGGTGAACGTCTCGTCGGGGCCATAGCTCGTCCCGAGCGCGTTCGTGGCGGCCACGCGATAGTGATAGGTCGCGCCTTCGCCGAGGCCCGTGACCCACCCGTGCACGTTGAAGCCCGATCCCGGTTCCCACTGGCATGGAACGCCGCTCCCGTATGAGGGCGAGGTGCCGTATTCGAACTCGCAGCCAGCTTCGGCTTCGCCGTCGGGGTCAACGCTGGCGCCCAGCTTGGCCGACAGCTGCGACACGGGCGCGGCTTCCTCCTTGGCGATCGTTGGCGTGGTCGGTTCGGTCGGTCCGATGTGCAGGTCGTAGCTGTTTTCGGGTCCGGACATGAGCGCGGTCAGGAGCGGGCTCAAGAGAATTCCCGACAGGCCGCAGTTGATATCCGGGATGTTGGTCGAGCCGGTGAAATGCGCGCCCTCGTCGAGAAGCTGTGCGAGCGGCAGTGTGTCTTTCAGCGCGAGCGTGACCGGTTCGACGATTTCGCAATGGGTCGGGACGTCGATCCCCAGAATGCCCAAAGCGGTCACGCCCACCTCGTCCTTGCTTTCGACGGTCAGCGTCACGCACGCTCCCCCGAAATGTGAGCTCGCGCAGTCGGCGGAGGGATCCTGCGCAAGGGTGCCTTCCAGCGGGCCCACCTGCGTGAAGGTGGCGCCCACGCTGGTCGGGATGCCCAGCACTTTCAGCGCTGCGGTGAACGGGGGAACGGCGATCGTGCCGCTGACGGTGCCCGACGTTTCGGTCAAGCTGGTCATCAGCAACCCCGTGCCGTTGAAGGTGGAGCCCGGCGGCAGCACGATCGGTTCGTTCAGCTTCTTCGGGGTGAGCGAGCCCCACACGGCCCAGTTGTTGAACGTGTACGGAATCGTTATCGCCGATGCTGGCGCTGTCGCGATCGACAGCACACCTACGGCTGCCAGCGCGCAAACGAGCGCTGCGACACCACGCCTCTTGCCTGACATACGACACGCACCCCTCTTCCCCAACACTTGGTTTGCAGGCCCCAGCGTCCGGCGGCGCACCGGACGAACCGGCGGCGCGCCTGGACACTGGACAACCATACGCACGTCGTTTGAGTTTGACAAGTGCCTTTTAAGATAAAAGGCGTTTTATAGCCCGATGCGGTGCTAGGTCCTGATCTCGATCGCCGACGCGGAGGTGCTTTCGGTGAGCAACAGCAGGCTGGAGGACTGCGGAGCGCTCCAGCTAGTGCCTCCGTTTTCGGAGACTTCGCTGGACAGCGCCTGTTCGCCGCCTTCGCTTTCGAACGCTGTCGTGCTCGTAGCGCTGGACTTGTTCACATCGCCGCTCTGCACCCCGCCGAGCGCACCCGTGACCCTCACACGGGGGCCTTCACAGCCGAATTCCAGCAGGTACGGTTGGTGTTCGGCGCCGATCAGGTCCGTCCACACGCTCCCGGCGATCGGCCCCAAGAGCCGCATGTCCAGCAGGTTTGTGACGATCACGCCGGCTTGACCGGAGGCCGTGCCGTCGGGTCCTTCGCTCGTGCAGTGCTTGCCCGACATCTGGCAGCCGGTGAAGGTCATGCGCTCGATGCCGGTGTCCGTCGTGGCGACCTCGCCGCTGCCCGTGCTGGCGGTGCACGCGACCGCGTGCTCCAGACCTGGAATCTGGAGCGTGGCCGCGCCCGAGGACGACGTGAACCCGGGGCCGGGCGCCTTTTCGTAGGAGCCGCCGTGCGTCTTTGCCGCTTTGGTCGTGCAGCTCGAGTTCGTGTAGTCGCCCTTCTTCTTGGCCATGCACGTGCGACTCGGGCCGGGCACCCATTCGTAGGAGCCCTTGTGGTCGGGGACGCCTTTCTTCTCGGCCAGGCCCTGGCAGTTGCCGTCCTTGTAAGCGCCGTCCTTCTGCGCCACGCACTGGCCGTATTCGGGCGAGCCGCTCAGCGTGGTGAAGCTCTGGTCGGGACCGTCGCTCGTGCCCAAGGCGTTGCTCGCGACCACCCGGTAGTGATACGTGGTGCCTTCTTCGAGGCCGGTGGCCCACGCGTGCACCGAGAAGCCAGATCCGGGTTCCCACGCACACGGGACGCTCGCGGTGTAGGAGGTCGAGGTACCGTATTCGAACTCACACCCGCTTTCTGGTTCGCCGTCGGGATCGACCGTCGCCTTCAGCTGCGCGGAGATCTGCGAGACGGGCACCGCCGCGAGCGTGGCGACGGTGGGCGTCGACGGTTCGTTTGGCCCGATGTGCAGCGAGTACGGGTTTTCAGGACCCGACATAAGTTCGGTCAGCAGCACGCCCAGCGCGAGGCCCGACAAGCCTCCGCACTTGATGCTCGGGATCGTGACCACGCCCTTGAACGCGGGGCCTTCGTCGAGCAGCTGGCTGAGCGGCAGCGTGGCGCTGAGCGAGAACGACACGGGTTCCGAGGTTTCGCATTCGCTGGGCACGTCGATGCCGAGAAGCCCGGTCTCGGTGATCCCGATGTCGGCCTTGGTGGCCACGCTCAAGGTCACGCACAGGCCGCCGAAGTGCGACCCCGCGCAGTTCGCGGTCGAGGTCTGGACCAGCGAGCCTTCGGCGGGCCCGACCTGTGTGAAGGTCACCCCCACTTCCGTGGGGACGGCGCCGCCCAGCTTCACGGTGGTGTTGAACGGCGGCACGAAGATTTTGCCGGTGACCGTCCCGGAGAGTTCGGTCGGCGTGGTCGTGAGCAAGCTGGTGCCGTTGAAGGTGGAGCCTTTGGGCAGGACGACGGGTTCGTTCAGCTTCTTCGGCGTCAGCGACCCCCACACCGCCCAGTTGTTGAACGTGTAGGGGATCGTGATCGCAGACGCCGTCGCCGCCAACACGCAAGCGCTGCAAACGACTGCCACGACGGCCGCCAAAGCGGTGAAACCACGGGTCCTGTGCGACATTCTGAAACTCCCCTCCCTCGACGCTTGTATTTGCCTGCTCGATCGGCCTCCGTGCCCCAGGCAGCACGCACCAAGCCCCAGGCCTCTGTAACTGTATTCCCGATGTACCCCGCTGCCAACCGTGTTTTAAGATAAAAAGCGTTTTATATGGTCAGGGAGGTTCGCCGGCCGACCTCGCCCGATCGGGCTGGGGGGCGCAATGCGGCCTCGCGCCGGGCACCACGCGGGTGTACCATCCTCGCATGAGCAGCGTGTCTGAGACCCGGCCGACGAGCGGAAAGCGCCGTCGCTGGTTCCTGGGCATCGAGCCGATCTTCGAGGCGGGGCGCCGGGGCGAGAGCGCGCACGCCTGGGACGTAGAGGACGAGCTCGTCGCGGTCGCGGCTCTGGGCGACGTGACGATCGACCTGTCGCAGGTCAAGAGCGCGCCTGCCGTGATCGACATCAACGCCTACGCGGTGATCCGCGATGTCGAGGTATTGGTCGGCGAGGGAACTCGCGTTGAGATGAGCGGCGGCGTCTACCGGGGCGATCTGCGCAACGAGGTGCCCGCTCGCTCGCACGACCAGCGTGACCGGGTGGTACGGATCCACGGCCACTCGGTGTTGGGCGACGTCACGGCGCGCATCGCCTAGGACCTCCTATCCCCGTCACAGCGCAACGGCTACGTACTTCGTCTCCAGGTACTCGCCGGTCCCCTCGAAGCCGCCCTCGCGACCGAACCCGGACTGCTTGACGCCCCCAAACGGCGCGGCGGGGTTTGAGACGACGCCCTGGTTCAAGCCGACCATTCCGGTCTCGATCCGCTCGCACACGCGCAGCGCGCGGTTCAGGTCGCGCGTGTATACATAGGCGACCAGGCCGTACTCGGTGCGGTTGGCGGCCTCGATCGCCTGCTCCTCGGTTGTGAACGTGGCGACCGGCGCGACCGGCCCGAAGATCTCCTCGCGTAGCACGCGCGCGTCGTCGGGGACGTCCGCCAGCACGGTCGGCTGGAAGAAGTAGCCGCGACCGTCGGCGGAGCTTCGCCGAGCAGCACGCGCGAGCCGCGGTCGACGGCGTCGCCGACGAGCTCGGCGACCTTGCTGCGCTGGGCTTCGTCGATCAGCGGTCCGACGTCGACGCCGGGCTCGGTGCCGCGCCCGACCTTCAGCGCGCCCATGCGCCCGGCCAGTCTCCGGGAGAACTCCTCGGCGAGCGACTGGTGTACGTGAAAGCGGTTGGCGGCCGTGCAGGCCTCGCCGACGTTGCGCATCTTCGCGATCAGCGCTCCGTCGACGGCGGCGTCGAGGTCGGCGTCCTCGAACACCAGGAACGGGGCGTTGCCGCCGAGCTCCATGGACACGCGCAGGATCTGCTTGGCGGACTGCTCGATCAGCGTGCGCCCGACCTCGGTGGAGCCGGTGAAGGACAGCTTGCGCGTGCGCGGATCGGCGAGCAGCGGTGCGATCACGGCGCGGGCGCTCTTGGCGGTGATCACGTTGAGCACGCCCGGCGGGCAGCCCGGCGTCCTCGAGGATCTTGGTTAGCGCGAGCATCGACAGCGGCGTCTGCTTGGCGGGCTTGACGACCATGGTGCAGCCGGCGGCGATCGCTGGCGCGATCTTGCGGGTACCCATCGCCATCGGGAAGTTCCACGGCGTGACGAACACGCACGGCCCCACGGGCTGGCGCATCGTGAGGATCCGGCCCTTGCCGGTGGTGTTGACCATGTAGCGCCCGTGGATGCGCACGGCCTCCTCGGCGAACCAGCGGAAGAACTCGCCCGCGTATGAGATCTCCGCGCGCGACTCCTCCAGCGCCTTGCCCATCTCGAGCGTCATCAGCAGTGCCAGCTCGTCGCTGTGCGCGGTGATCGCCTCGTACGCGCGGCGCAGGATCTCGCCGCGCTCGCGCGGCGGGTGCGTCCCCCACTCGGCCTGCGCGGCGGCGGCGGCGGCGAGCGCGTCGAGCGCGTCCTCGGCGGTGGCGTCGGCGACGCGTACGAGCTCCTCGGTGGTGGCTGGGTCCTCGACGGCGAGCGTGGCGCCGCCGCTGGCGGCACGCCAGCGCCCGTCGACGTACAGCTCGGTGGGCACACGCGCCAGCACGGCGCGCTCGGACTCTCCCAGCGTGGCGTCGCCGACGGTGTTCACGTTGTCAACCTACCACCGCCTGCGAGCCCCCCGAGAGGCGCTGTGCGCGCGTGTGGTGTGGGCACGTGCACCGCTCATGCAACGGCGGCGAGCGTCCGAAGTGGGACGCATGGGACGCTCGACCATGACGCTGCTTGCGTGCGCGATCGCCGCGCTGGCACTGGCGCTCGGGGCATCGAACGCTGGCGCCTGGACGCTGGTCGTTGAAGGCGCGGGCGACGGTCATGGGGTGGGCATGAGCCAGGACGGCGCGTCCGGCTACGCGGCGCACGGCTGGAGCGACACGCAGATCCTGGCGCACTACTACACTGGCACGGCGATCGGGCGCGCACCGGCGAACTCGGTGGTGACGGTGCTGGAGGGCTCCAAGGTGGTGTCGGTGCCGCTGGAACGCTATGTGCGTGGTGTTGTCTCCGCGGAGATGCCGGCGAGCTGGCCGATGGCGGCGTTGGAGGCGCAGGCGATCGCCAGCCGCAGCTACGCGCTGACCGACCACGCGGGCGGCTCGAAGTTCGACGTGTACTCGGACACGCGCTCGCAGGTGTACCTGGGCGCGGCCGCGGAAACGGCGACCACGAACGCGGCGGTGGCGGCGACGGCGGGAGAGATCGTCACCTACGACGGACAGCCGGTGACCACCTACTACTTCGCGAGCTCCGGAGGCATGACCGAAGACAACGAGAACTCGTTCCTGGGGTCGACGCCGGAGCCGTGGCTGCGGGCGGTGCCTGACGCCTACGAAGGCGCGTCCTCGCGCTGGAAGCTGCGGATCAGCTCCGCGAACGCGAGCGCCCGCCTGCGCGGGCTGGTCAAGGGCTCGCTGCGGGGCATCGAGGTGCTCGGGCGAGGCGTCTCGCCGCGGATCCTCAGCGCAGAGGTCCTGGGGTCGCGTGGCGACAGCGCGGTGAGCGGACCGGAACTGGAGGCGCGGCTGGGGCTGGCGAGCGCGTGGGCCTACTTCAGCATCCAGAACGGCACGAGCCTCACGCGCGAGCCTGACCTCAGCGGGCAGCCGCCGTTCGCGCCGGCTTCCGCGGAAGCGGCGCCGCCGGCGAGCGCGCCGGCCGCCTCGACGGTGGCGCAGGGAGGATCTCAGGCGCCGGCGACGACAGCCTCGACGGGCGCCACGGGCGGGGCGCAGGCTGGCTAGCAGCGCCGGCGCGTAGGCTGCGGCGATGTCCTCGCCGCTGCTGATCGTAGACGTGCCGTGGCTGTTGTACCGCTCGTTCTTCGCCCTGCCGAGGTCGATCGTCGGCGCCGACGGCCAGCCGGTGAACGCCTTGCTGGGCACGGTCAACGCGATCCTTTCCGTTTATGAGGCGCGCCTGCCGGCGCGCGGAGTGCGCGGCGTGGTCGCGTGCATGGGCGCGGAGCAGGCGGAGTATCGCGTGGCTCTGTACCCGGCCTACCACGCCCACCGAGATCCCATGCCCGACCAGCTGGCGCGCCAGTGGCGGCAGGCGCCGGCGCTGCTGGAGAGCCTCGGCTGGACGTTCGCGACGAGCGAGGGGCTGGAGGCCGACGACGTCATGTTCTCGTTCTCGCGCGCGGAGGAGGAGCAGGGCGGAGCGGCGCTGCTGCTGACCGGCGACCGCGACCTCTACGCTGCGGCGAGCGCGCGCGTGAGCGTGCTCGAGCTGCAAAAGGGCGGCCGGCACGGCGAGCTCGGCCCTGACCAGGTGCGCGAGCGCTACGGCGTGGAGCCCGAGCAGGTGCCAGATCTGATCGCGCTGCGCGGAGACCCCTCCGACGGCCTGCCCGGCGCGCCCGGGGTCGGCGTGAAGACAGCCGCCGAGCTACTGCGCGCATACGGCTCGCTCGAGGCCGTGCTGGCGGCCGCGCACGGCGCAGCCGAGACCGGCTCGGCTCGGGGGTCGCGCGCCAGCTCGACGAGCGCGACCACGATGCGACCGCGAGTCGCGGCCGCGCTACGCGAGAACGCGGAGCTGCTGCGCAAGTTCAAGCAGGTGGCGACCCTGCAACGGATCGAGGTCGCGCGCCCGAGCGACCGCGCCACGGACTTCACAGGCGGCGCCCGCGTGGCGGCCGAGCTCGGCATGCGACGCCTGGCGGCACGCCTCCAGGAGATGGCGCACGCGAGCGGATGAATCCGCAATTACCGTACAAAACGTCCGCATTTTGCGAATGTTTCGTGTGGTGGGAGGTGGGTCCGCGCGTTTTAGGGGGCAGCGGCTGTGTGTGGGAATCGTGCGCAAACCTGGTCATACCTCCACACCGCTCCCGTGGCCCTGGCTGGTGGCGGTGTTGGCGGCGGTCGCCGGGCCGTGCGTGCTCGCGAACCCGGCGGCCGGGTTGGCGCTTGCACCGGTCGCCGAAACCAGCGGCGCAGTGGCGCAGGTGGTCTCCCAGGTGAAGCCGACCGCGGCTCCCGCGAAGGCTGCCGCACCAGCCGCCGCGGGGAGCGCCGTGACCTCGATCGTTGCGGCAGCCGGCGTCGCCCCTGCGTCGACCTCAGCACCAGCTTCAGGGTTGCCCTCGGCCCCGGCCGCGGAGCTCCCGCTGGCGCAGGTGACGCAGACCACGCCCGCGCCCGTCGCGGATGCGCTCGGCAGCGTCGTGCACGCGGCTGAGGCGACGGTAGGCGAGCTGCCCGCCAGCGTCGCGGGCGCAGCGACGCACCTGGAGGCGGCGGCGACGCCTGCTGTGGCTTCGGTCGCTGACCTCGCGGTGCCGGCTGCCGCTGGGAGCGTGGCACAGGGCGTGGCGTCCGTCGCGGCCGTCGCCGCTCCCGCCCAAGCCCTGACGGGCACGCTCGCCAGCAGCGCGCAACGCGCGCCCGCGGGCGTCGCGATCACGCCGCCGTCGACGCCGCAGCAAGCGATCGCAGCGAGCGCGGGCCCAGGGTCGAGCTCGTCCCGCACACAGCCCTCGGCGATCGCCACCGGCGCCGGCCCACCCGATCCCTCCGGCGGACAGCCGCACTCCGCCACCAGCGCGAACGCGGGCAGCTCGCCCACGGGCGTCGCCGCCGCCGTGGGCGCTGGCCCTTCGAGCAGCGACCTGCCATCGAGCAGCGCCGGCGCCGTGGGCGTGCACGCCACCCAGCTCCCGAGCCAGCCCGGCGCGCGGAGCGCCCGAGCGGCGAGGACCACCATCTCGACGGCTCTTCACAACGTGTTGAGCACTTCCCTGGCCACCGTGCGCGCGAGCGCTCCCGGCGGCTCCGCGGCCACCACGCCCTCCGCTCCGGCCGCGCCGCTGACCCCGCCGGTCGGCGGCTCGGGCGCCGCCATCGCGGGTGCAGCCGGTGGCCTTGGGATGTCACTGATCTTGCTGACGGCGGGGCTCTGCATGCTGGGAAGCTCGCGGGCGACGCGCCGACTGAGGCTTGCGAGCGAGCCTCTGCGTCCGGCGCCGATCGTCCTGATTCCCGAGCGCCCAGGCTAGCGCGCCGACCGCTGACCCAAGTCGGGCCCGGATCGCGGTGATCCGGATGCCCGGTGGATCTTCGCGATCCACATCTCGGTAATCGAAATCGAAGCTCTCGAAAGGAGCTGCATCAACATGAAACGCCATTGCATAGCGGTGGTGGTGAGCGCCCTTGCGTTCACGGCCACCCCGAGCGTTGCGCTCGCTGGCGGCGTCGGCGGCGGTCTCGTCGGCAGCGTCGTCAAGCAGGCGCAGAGCGCGGTCAACAGCAACGAAACCAACCAGACCGCCAACAGCTCGGCGAGCAACGAACAGAAGAACATCAACGCGCCCGTGTCGGTTTACAGCGAGGGCTCGAACGACGGGAGCGTGAACCAGACCAACAACGGTCAGGCGAGCTCCAAGGCCGGCAACAGCAACAACACCGGCCAGGGCAACACCCAGGGCCAGGACGGCTCGGTCCAGGGTGGCCAGCCGCCGCAGGGCGGCCAGCCGCCGTGCGGCTGCGGCGGCCAAGGCTCGCAGGGCGGCCAGGGCGGCCCCCCGCCGAACGGTGGCCAGGGCGGCCAGGGCGGCCCCCCGCCAAAGGGCGGCCAGCCGCCGTGCGGCTGCGGCGGCCAAGGCTCGCAGGGTGGTCAGGGCGGACCCCCGCCGAACGGCGGCCAGGGCGGCCAGGGTGGCCCCCCGCCGAACGGTGGCCAGGGCGGCCAGGGCGGCCCCCCGCCGCAGGGTGGTCAGGGCTCGCAGCAGGCCGACCAGAGCCAGAGCGCCAAGAACAGCAACGAAACCAACCAGACCGCTGAAAGCTCGGCGACCAACAAACAGGTGAACGTGAACGCGCCCGTCGCGGTGTTCAGCAACGGCTCCAACGACGGGAACGTGAACCAGACCAACAACGGTGAGGCGAGCTCGGAAGCGGGGAACAGCAACAACACGAGCCAGGGCAACAGCCAGAGCCAGGATGGCTCGGTGCAGGGTGCCGGTGCCGGCCCTGGCGGCTGGTCAGCGGGCCCGGCCCGTTCGGTCACGCAGGAGCTCGAACAGAGCCAGACCGGTGAAAACAGCAACGCCACCAACCAGACCGCTGAAAGCTCGGCGTCGAACGAACAGAAGAACATCAACACGCCTGTCTCGTTCAACTCCGAGCAGGGCAACGGCGGCGGCGACTGCTGCAACCCGTGCTGCGAGCAGGGCGGCTCGGTGAACCAGACCAACAACGGTCAGGCGAGCTCGCAGGCCGGCAACAGCAACAACACCGGCCAGGGCAACAGCCAGAGCCAGATCGGCTCGATCCTGTAGGAAACGCAGTCGAAGTAACGAGATAGCCAGGCATCAGGGCGCCCCGGGCTCGCACTGGGCGCCCTCCTGCCGCGCGCAAAGCGAATACGAAGCGGCGCTACGGCGTGAACTTGACGGTGATCACGTCACCGTCGGCGATCGCATAGTCGCGACCCTCCAGGCGCAGCGTGCCGCGTTCGCGCGCGCCCGCGTAGCCGCCTGCGTCGACGAGCTCGCGCCATCCGATCACCTCGGCGCGCACGAAGCCCTTCTGGATATCGGAGTGGATCTCGCCGGCGGCATGCCATGCGGTCAGGCCGCGGCGCAGGTGCCAGGACTGCGCCGGCTTGCCCTCGCCGGCGGTGAAGAACGCGATCAGCTCGAGCAGCGCGAACGCCTCGCGCACGACGAGCTCCAGACCGGAGTCGCTGACACCGAGCTCAGCGCGCATGGCGGCGGCGTCGTCGTCGTCGAGCTCGGCGAGCTCGGACTCGATGCGCGAGGACACGGCCACAGCGCGCGCGCCCTGGGCGGCGGCGTGCTCGGCGATCGCCTGCGGCAGCTCCTCGGAGCCCTCGTCGACGTTCGCCACGAACAGCACCGGCTTGGCCGTCAGTGAGCCGAGGTCGCGCGCGGCGCGCGGCGCCTCCTCCGGCACCGCCACCCCGCGTGCCGGGCGCCCGGCCGACAGCGCCTCGATCACCGCTCGTAGGAAGCCCTCCTCTGCGACCGCCGCGCGGTCGCCGCTGCGCGCCTGCCTCGCCACCCTGTCCACGCGACGCTCCGCCTGCTCGAGGTCGGCCATGATCAGCTCCGTCTCGATCGTCTCGATGTCGGCCAGCGGATCGACGCGACCCTCGGGATGCACGACGCTGCTGTCGGTGTGCGAGCGCACGACGTGCACGATCGCGTCGGTCTCGCGGATGTTGGCAAGGAAGCGGTTGCCCAGGCCCTCGCCGCGGTGTGCGCCCGCGACCAGGCCGGCGATGTCGTGGAAGTCGATCGTGTCCCACACGATCTCCGACGCGCCCACCGTCCGCGCGACCTGCTCCAGGCGCTCGTCGCGCACCGGCACCACCGCGACGTTTGGCTCGATCGTCGTGAACGGGTAGTTGGCCGCCTCAGCGCCCGCTTTGGTGAGCGCGTTGAACAGCGAGGACTTGCCCGCGTTGGGCATGCCGACGATGCCGATGCGGGTGCTCACGTAGCGCCGGCCGGCAGCGGGTGGGCGATCGCGACGCTGCCGGCGACGGCGCCGCCGAGCAGCGCGCCGGCGAGCACGTCAGAGGGGTAGTGCACGCCGAGGTACAGCCTCGACACGGCGAGCGAGCCGGCGAGCGCGTACAGCGCAGCCGGCGGCAGCCCCAGGCGGCGATACAGCCCGGCGGCGGCGAACGACGTGGACGCGTGCGCGCTGGGGAAGCTCAGCCGCGTGGTCGTGCTCGTCAGCGCCGGCAGGTCCGCCAACTCGGGCCGGGGCCGGCGCACGAGCAGCTTGACGGCGGTGTTCAGCGCGTACGTGCCGGCCACGGTCCGCGTCATCCGCCACCAGCGATCGCGCCGCCCACCGTCCACAGCCATGCCCGCGAGCCCGATCGCCAGCCACACCGCGCCGTGCTCCCCCAGTCGCGAGAAGCGCGCGACCGCGCGATCGGCCGCCGGATTGTGCCCGTGCGTTCGCGCTACCCGCAGCAGCCGCTCGTCTGGGCTCGCTCCAGCGGATTGAGCCACTAGGACGTTCGAGGGCCAAGCGAGACAAGGACGCAGCGAGCGTGGCGTGCTGGCCGAAACGGGGATGCGAGCGGAGCGAGCGTCACCCGGCTTCGGTACGCGAGCGAGCGAGGACGCAGTATCGCGCCGGCCATCGGACGTCCTAGCCGAACCCTACGTGCGACTCGTCCCTGTCGGCGCTCAGGTAGACGACCTTGCCGAGCTCGATGCGCACGGGGCCGTCCTCGCCGTCGATGTCGTAGAAGCCGCTGCCGCCGAGCGCCTTGTTGAGCGCGGCCAGCTGAGCGTCGCTCACGCGCAGCGCGAGCACCTGCCCGCCGTGAAAGCCGATGCTGATGCGGCGCGCGCCGTTGCTCACGAGTGCCCTCCTCCAGCCGCGGCCGGTTGCACGATCTCGGTCAGCACGCCGCCGGTCGCGCGCGGGTGTACGAACGCGACGCGCGAGCCGCGGATGCCGGTGCGCGGCTGCTCGTCGATCATCCGCAGGCCGGCCTGCGCGAGCGCGGCAAGCGTGGCCTCGATGTCAGCGACCTGATAGGCGACGTGGTGCAGGCCGGGGCCCTGCTTGGCGAGGAACTTGCCGACCGGCGTGTCGGGCGCGAGCGGCGCGAGCAGCTCCACGTGGCCCTCGCCGACGTCCAGCAGCACCGCCTCGACACCCTGCTCCTCGACGATCTCGCGGTGAGCCACGTCGAGCTCGAGGCTGTCGCGGTAGAGCGCCAACGCCGGCTCGATCTGCTCGACGGCGACGCCCACATGGTCGATGCGGGTGAACACGCGCGCCAGTCTATAGCCGTGGCGCACGATCCCACGACCATCTTCGAGCGCCTGCGCCGAGCGCGGCGGCCAGCCGCGCCAGCGCTCAGCCTTCGCCGGTGATGTCAGACGGCGAGATCGGCGTGGGCGGCGGCGGGGGATCGTGCGGCTTGGCCGCGGCGACCACGCGCAACCCCGAGCCGGGCGCGCGCTCCATCCGCGGCACCCCGTCCATGATTCGCTCGATCGCCTCGCGGTCGAGCACCTCGTGCTCGAGCAGCTCCAGTGCCAGCGCGTTGAGGTACGGGCGGTGGGCCACGATCAGCCTGTGCGCCGCTCGCCTGGCCTCCTCGATCAGATCCTGGCGCTCCTCGTCGCGGATGCGCAGCGTCCGCTCTGAGAGGCGCACGTCGCCGTCGGGGGAGCGACCGACGCCCGCGTTGCCCATCGCGTAGTCGTGCACCATCGAGTGCGAGATGTCGGCCACCCGCTTGAGGTCGTCGGAGGCGCCCGTGGTGATCGCGCCAAACACGATCTGCTCCGCCACGCGCCCACCCATCAGCACGGTCATGTAGTCGAGCAACTCCTCGCGCGTCTTTAGGTAGCGGTCCTCGGCGGGCAGGTTCAGCGTGAAGCCGAGCGCGCGTCCGCGCGGCACGATCGAGATCTTGTGCACGCGGTCGACGGAGGGCAGCAGCTCGCCGCACAGGGCGTGGCCGGCCTCGTGGTATGCGACCACGCGCTTCTCGTGATCGTTCAGCACGCGCTTTGACTGCACGCCAGCGATCACGCGCTCGAGCGCCGAGTCGAAGTCGGCCATCGTGATCGACCGGCCCTCGCGCCGCGCCGCGAAGATCGCAGCCTCGTTGCAGATGTTCGCGAGGTCGGCGCCGGTCAAGCCGCTCGTCTGCTGAGCCACCAGCGAGAGGTCGACGCCGTGCATCGGCTTGTTGCGGGTGTGCACTTCGAGCACGCCGATACGCCCGTTGATGTCCGGCGGCGCGACGAACACTTGGCGGTCGAAGCGGCCCGGGCGCAGCAGCGCCGGGTCGAGCTTCTCGAGCAGGTTCGACGCGGCGATCACCACCACGCGTCCGCTGGAGGAGAAGCCGTCCATCTCCACCAGCAGCTGGTTGAGCGTCTGGTCCTTCTCGCCTGAGATGTCGGCTCCACGACGCCCGCCGACCGCGTCGAGCTCGTCGATGAAGATTATCGCCGGCTCGTGCTTGCGCGCGATCGCGAACAGACGGCGGATACGGGCGGCTCCGAGGCCCGCGAACATCTCCACGAACGAGGCTGCCGACTGCGCGAAGAACTGCGCCCCGGACTCCCTGGCGACCGCCTTCGCGAGCATTGTCTTGCCCGTGCCCGGTGGTCCGTGCAAGAGGATCCCCTTGGGCACCTTCGCGCCGAGCGCCTGGAAGGACTTGGGATCGCGCAGGAACTCCACGATCTCCTGGAGCTCGCCCTTGGCGTCGTCGACACCGGCTACGTCTTCGAACGTGACCGACTGGCCCGAGGCCGGCTTGATCTGCTGGGGCTTGGTCCGCGGCATCACCTTCAACGTGCGCCACAGCACGACGATGATCGCGACGAAGAACACGATCAGCAGCACCGGCTCCCAGCTGAGCGCGAATTCCTGGATTTCGTGGGCGATCGAGACGTGCGCTTCAGCCGCGTGCATGTGCACCGTGGTCACGGTCGGCGTGCGCGTGGCCGCATGTGATACGGCTGCGTGAAGGCCGCCTCCGTGGGCGGCGGGCGCCTTGCTGGCCGGGCCGGCGCTCCCTTGCGCAACGCCAGCTTCGCTCGCAGGCGCCCCGTGCGTGGCCGTGGTCTGCGCGCTCACTGCTCGACTCCCTCCAACGATCCCACCATCCATGGCACCTGCTCATTATGGGGGTTCGGAGCGCCGTTGTCGAGCGCGGCAAGCGCGCCTGCGCGAGTTGGCGAGCCCTCAGCCCAAGATGCGCGTGGCGAGATCCGTGAACAGCTCCGCCGCGAACGCGAGATCGCGCACGTCGATCCGCTCGTCTGCGCCGTGGATCAGCGGGGCCGTCTGCATCAGCGACTGCTCGCGGTGCGGGAAGAAGCCGTACGCAACACACTCGGGAAACGCCTCGCGGAAGTGGCGGGAGTCCGTGAAGCCCGGGAGCACCACCGGTACGAGCAGTGCGTCGGGATCGCGCTCGGCGATCCACGAGGAGATCGCATCCATAAGTGGTGTGCTCAGCGGTGAGCGATTGCCGACGACGCGCTCGCTGAACTCGATCCGCCAGGGCGGCTGCGAGCCGCCTTGTTCGTCCCCGAGCACCTCGGCGATGCCAGCGCGCACCTCGTCCTCGCCGAGACCCGGGGGCACGCGGCAGTCGACCTTCAGCTCCGCGCGAGACGGGATCACGTTGATCTTCTCCGACGCGGAGATACGCGTGGGCGTGAAGGTGACGCCGAGCATCGGCTCGAACATGATCGCCAGGCGCGGGTCCGCGGCACGCAGGCGCGCGATCGCGCCCTGCGCGTCCTCGGGGTCCTCTCCGATCGCCCGCAGGAACGCTCGCGGCTCGTCGGTCAGCTGGAGTGAGGGCTGGCGCGCAGCGAAGTCCTCGAGCACGGGCCCCATCTTCAGGAGCGCGTTCACGCCCATCCCGGGCATCGACGCGTGGCCGGCCACGCCGTCGGTGATGACCGTGAAGCGGAACACCCCCTTCTCCGCGCAGCAAACCCCGTAACAGCGTTTGCCGCCGTATTCGAACACCGCGCCGCCGCCCTCGTTGACGAGCAGGTCACAGCGCACCTTGTCCGGGTGGTTGTGCGTTATCCAGTGCGCGCCGAGCTCGCCGCCGGTCTCCTCGTCGACGACGGTCACGATCAGCAGCTCTCCCCGCTGGGGCCGCCACCCAGAGCGCGCCAGCGAGGCGGCGGCTGCGATCTCCGCGGCCACCTGCGACTTCATGTCCAGCGCGCCCCTGCCCCACAGAAAGCCGTCCTCGAGATCCCCCGACCAGGGGTCGTGCGTCCACTCCGCCGGGTTCGCGAGCACCGTGTCGACATGGCCGAGGTAGCACAGCGTCGGACCCCCCTCGGCGCCGGTCGCCGCCGACAGCCGCGCGACCAGGTTCGGGCGCTCGGGCTCGGCGCCCAGCAGCTGGCACTCGAAGCCGGCCGCCGACAGGTGCTCGGCCAGGTACTCCTGTGCGGCGCGCTCGTTGCCCGGGGGGTTGACGGTGTTGAAGCGGATCAGCCGCGCGAGCAGCTCCTCGGCCTCGCCCGCGAGCGAGGATGCGCTGCCGCTGGCGTTCGCGCTCATCGCGCGGATCGTACGCCCATCTGCCCGACCTCCTCGCGGCTGAGCGGGTAGTGGCAGGCCACGAGCGTGCCCGCCTGTCGCTGTTCTCCCTGCTCCCCCGAAGTGTCCGCGCCCTTGTACTCCAGCGCCGGCTCCTGCGTCGAGCACAGCGGCTGTGACTTCGGGCAGCGGGTGCGAAAGCGGCATCCGCTGGGCGGGTTTGCGGGACTGGGCACGTCGCCGGCGAGCAGCCGCCGTCCACTTCCATGAAGCGCCGGGTCGGCGACGGGAACGGCCGCCAGCAGCGCCGCGGTGTAGGGGTGGCGCGGGAACGCGTACAGCGGCTCGTTGGGGCCGATCTCGACGACCTTGCCGAGGTACATGACCGCCACGCGATCGCACATGTGGCGCACGACCGACAGGTCGTGCGCGATGAACACGAGCGTCAGCCCGAGCCGGCGCTGGAGGTCGCGCAGCAGGTTGAGAACCTGCGCCTGGATCGACACGTCGAGCGCGGACACGGGCTCGTCGGCGATCAGCAGCTTGGGGCTGAGCGCGAGCGCGCGCGCCACGCCGATGCGCTGGCGCTGGCCGCCGGAGAACTCGTGCGGGTAGCGGTTGTAGTGCTCGGGGTTCAGCCCCACCGTCTCCATCAGCCGCTGCACCTCGCGTTTGCGCTCCCCCTTGTCCGACATCAGGCGGTGGATCGCAAACGGCTCGGCGATGATCGAGCCGACCGTCTTGCGCGGGTTCAGCGAGGAGTACGGATCCTGGAAGATCATCTGCATCTCGCGCCGGATCGCCTTCAGCGCCGCTCCCTTCGCGCGCGTGATGTCGCGCCCGTCGAACGTGATCTCGCCGGCGCTCGCGTCGAGCAGGCGCATGATCAGGCGCGCGGTGGTGCTCTTGCCGCAGCCGGTCTCGCCCACGATCCCCAGCGTCTCGCCGCGCTCGATCTCCAGGTTAACGCCGTCGACCGCGTGGACCGCGCCGATGCTCTTCTGGAACACGATCCCGCGCGTGATCGCGAAGTGCTTGGTCAGATCGCGCACGCGCACCAGCGGTCCCGCGGCGGGCGCCGGTGGCGGGCCCATCTCCAGCTCGCCGTGTGCGCGCGCGCTCATGCCGCAGGCCCCGGCAATCCAGCCTGCGCCAGCGCGTGCTCGGGCGTGGCGCCGCCGGCGAGCTGCGCCCACAGGCTCTTGCGCACGTCGGCGGCGAGCAGGCAGGCGACGTGGTGGGCGGGGTCCTCAGGGGTCGGCTCCAGGCGCGGATCGATGCGTGAATGCTCCGGCTGGGCATACGCGCAGCGCGGGTGGAAGTGGCAGCCGGAGGGTCGCTTGATGAGGCTCGGCGGCGCGCCGGGAATCGGCACGAGGTCCTGCTCGCGCGGCCCGTCGAGCGTTGGTATCGACTTCAGCAAGCCCCACGTGTAGGGGTGTTCGGGCACCGCGAACAGGCGTGCGGCCGACGTCGTCTCGACGATCCGTCCGGCGTACATCACCGCGATGTCGTCGGCCATCTCGGCGATCACGCCGAGATCGTGCGTGATGAACACGATCGCCATCCCCAGCTCGCGCTGGAGGCGTTCCATCAACGCGAGGATCTGCGCCTGCACGGTCACGTCCAGTGCGGTCGTCGGCTCGTCGGCGATCAGCAGCTTGGGCTCGTTGACCAGCGCCATCGCGATCATCGCGCGCTGGCGCATCCCTCCTGAGAACTCGTGCGGGTAGTCCTCCACGCGCCTGGCGGGATCGGGGATCCCCACGAGGTCCAGCATCTCGATCGCGCGCTGGCGCGCCTGCGCCTTGGACACGTCGCGGTGTGCGCGCACCGCCTCGACGAGCTGGGCACCGACCCGGTAGAGCGGGTGCAGCGAGGACAGCGGGTCCTGGAAGACCATCGCGATGTCGTTGCCCCTGATCGCCCGCAGCCGCTCGTCGGACAGCGTCACCAGATCCTGACCCGCGAACAGGATGCGCCCGGAGACGAGCGCCCCGTCGCGGCGAGTGAGGCCGAGCGTCGTCAGCGAGGACACCGTCTTGCCCGAGCCCGACTCGCCGACGATGCCGAGCGTACGTCCCGCCTGTACCTCGTAGGTGATGCCGTCGACCGCGTGCACCACACCGTCCTCGCTGGGGAACTCCACGCGCAGGTCCTCGACGCGCAACAGCGGCTCCTCGACGCTCATGAATATCGCACCCGCGGATCGAGATATGCGTAGGCGACGTCGACGACGATGTTGGCGAGGATGATGAACATCGAGCCGAGCAACACGGTCCCCTGCGTGACGGGGAAGTCCGAGGTCTGGATCGCTTTGTAGAACAGCTCGCCGACGCCGGGGATGTTGAAGACGACTTCGACCAGGATCGCGCCACCGAGCAGCACGCCCACTTCCAGCCCGAACAGCGTCACGATCGGGTTGATCGCCGAGCGCACGCCGTGGCGTACCACGCCTCGCTCGGGCATTCCCTTCGCGCGTGCCGTACGTATGTAGTCCTCCTTCATCGTTTCGCTCAAGCTGCCGCGCATCAGCCGTGCAAACACCGCCGCGGAGCCGGCTGCGAGCACGATCCAGGGCATGATCAGCGACGTGAACCATTTCCACGGATCGGTCGTCAGGGGGACGTAGCTGCCCGCTCCGGGGAAGATCTTGAATTTTCCGATGTCGGAGGAGAACAGGAACAGGAACACCAGGCCCAGCCAGAATTCGGGCGCCGAGATCGCAACGAGCGAAATGCCCATCAGCGTGCGGTCCAGGACCGAATGACGGCGCAGCGCCGAGACGATGCCGACGGACAGGCCGGCGAAGATCCACAGAACGGCGGCGCCCACGGTCAGCGACAGCGTCGCCGGCAGGCGTTCGGCGATCAGGCTGTTGACCGACTGCTGGCTGTAGTAGCTGTAGCCGAAGTTCAGGTGAAGGAAGATTTCCTTCATGTAATCCCAGAACTGGACCGGTAGCGACTTGTTGAGGCCCAGCACGACTTCGATCTCTTTCACCAGCTTCGCCTGGGGATCGCGACCGGCGCGCAGGAGCGCGGGATTGCCCGTGGGAAGCACGCGGAACAGCACGAACATCAGGGCGGCGACGATGATCAGCAGCAGAACGCCCCACAGCAGGCGGCGGATTATGTAGCGGATCACGCTCGCCGCCTCGCGCTACTTCAGCGAGGTGAAGCTGTAGTCCCAGGCGCCTTCGTTCCAGAGCATGGCGACGCCATGCACGTCGCTCCCCTCAAGGCGAGGTGACTTTTCCCAGTCATACGGGACCGCGACGGCGCCTTCGACGAGTTCGTCGTCGATCTTCGCCCACGCCTTCGCGCGCGCTTCCTTGCCTTTGACGAGTTCGGCGGCGGTCATCTCGGCGTTGATCTTGGGGTCGTCCACCTGCCCGTAGTTGACGTTGCCGATTGGTTCGATGAACTTGCCGTTGAAGGTCGGGTTGAGGACCGTCTGCGGGTCGGCGAAGTCGGCGATCCAGCCGACGTCCGGGCAGACGTCGATCTCTTCTTTGGGAACACCGCAGTACTTCGCGTACATCGTCGATACTTCGACGAGCGTGAGCTTCGTGTTGAAGCCCAGGTTTTTGAGCGTCTGGTTGACGATTTCGGCGTCTTCCTTTTCGGGCGGGCTGCTCGCGCCGACGACCTGGACCTGCTTGGAGGAGGTGTATTTGCCGCTCGGGTAGCCGGCGAGCTTGATGTACTTCTCGGCGACGGCCATGTCGCCTTCCGGGTGTTCGTTGTAGTCCACCTTCGGCCCGGCCAGCCCCCCGGCCTGTTCGAAGCCGGAGATCGTCGGGTAGATGAAGTGGGTGGCCACGTTGGAGACGAGTTCGCCGCCACGCACCTTGTTGAGCGCGTCGCGGTCGAGCGCCGCCCACAGCGCCTTGCGCAGGTCGACGTTCGCAAACGGGCCGACCTTGTTGTCGAGGGCGACGTAGCGGTTGCCCCCGCCCGGTGACAGGTCGATCTGGCCTTTGTAGTGTTCCGCGGCGAGCCTCACCCCTGACTGCGGCACCGGCTCGTTCTGCACGACGTTCGTGCCTTCCAGCACCTGGCGGTCGATGACGGGCTCCGCGCCGCCGATCTTGATGTCGATTTCGTTCAGGTACGCAGGGCGGAAGTCGGTCTTGGCGCTCCAGTTGGGGTTGCGTACCAGCGTCGCCGACTTGCCGGGGACGTAGCCGATGCCGAGCACCTTGCCTTCGGCGTTGTTCTTGAGCATGTACGGTCCGGTCGCGACCTCGTAGTTGGCGTAGTCGGAGGGCTTGTTGCTGTCGAACTTCTGCGCGTATTCGCGTGGTACGGGAGCGGTCAGCGGCAGCACCAGCGCCTCGGCCACGAAGAAGCCCTTGGGTTCGTCGAGATGAAAGACGATCTCGTGCTTGTTCGGCGTTTCGATGCCCTTGATCGGTCCGCCGTTCGCGTTGGTCACGCCTTCGATCGCGTTGAAGTAGGAGTGCAGGTAGGGGTTTGCCACGTTGGGGTTGGCGCCGCGCTCGATCGCGTAGGCGACGTCAGCGGAGGTGACTTCGCGGTTGACGGGCGGGCTGAAGTGAACGCCTTCCTTGAGATGCACGGTCACCGTCTTGTTGTCGGCGGACACCTGCGGCGGTGCGGAGGCCAGGTCGGGAGTCGGCTGGGTGGAGTTCGGCTTGTTCGAGTACAGCGGCCGCTGGGTGGCGAACACGACCGGATAGTCCAGGGCGGCGTAGGTGATGCCCGGATCGAGGTATTCGAAGTCGCTTTCCTGGAGCGCCACGAGCGTCCCCCCGCGCTTGCCGGCGAGCGACTCGGTGGTCGGGTTGGGGTAGCCCTTCGTGACCACCACGCTCGCGCCGTTGACGTTCGTGCTCGAGCTGCTTTCACTCGAGCCGCACGCCGCCAGCGCCACCGCGGCCAGCGCCAGCGTCGCGCTGGCGAGGATCGTTCTGACGGGCTTCATTCGCATGCCTCCTGTGTCGTACGCGGGGTGCCTCACCGGGCGCTCCTGGGGTTCAGCGCGTCCTGGAGCCCGTCTCCCAGCAGGTTGAAGGCCAGCACCGTCAACAGCAGCGCGGTGCCCGGGAAGACCATGTACCACCAGGCGGTGTTGTAGATCGGGGTGGCGTCCGCGAGCATCTGCCCCCAGCTAGCGGTGGGGGGGCGGATGCCCACGCCGAGATAGGAGAGCGCGGCCTCGAACAGGATGTTGGTGGGGACGAGCAGGCTCGCGTAGACGATGATCGGCGCCGTCAGGTTGGGGAGGATCTCTCTGAACATGATGCGCCTGTCCGACGCACCGAGAGCGCGCGCGGCCTCGATGAACTCGCGTTCTCGCATCGACAACACGAGACCACGGACGATGCGCGCGACGTATGGCCAGTTGGCCAGCGCGATGATGAAGATGATGGTCCCGAGGCCAGGTTGGATGAGCCCTTTCACACATCCACGCACGCTGCACGCCGCAGCCAGCCCGAGCCCCAACAGCAGCAGCGGTATCGACAGGACCACGTCCATCGCTCGCGAGAGCACCATGTCGAGCGCGCCGCGGTAGAAGCCGGCCAGCGTTCCGATCGCGACGCCGACGGTGGCGGCGATTGCGGTGCCGCCGATGCCCACCACGAGCGACACGCGCGTGCCGTAGATCACGCGCGACATGACGTCCTGGCCGAGCGGGTCCACGCCAAACGGGTGCGCGGGGCTCGGTCCCTGCGGCGAGCCGAAGGAGTTGGTGAGGTTGAGGTTCTGGACGTTCGGGCCGGGAAGGCCGAGCAGGCTCACGACCAGCGGTGCAGCGATCGCGATCACGATCAGGAACACGATGAACGCGAGCGACATGATCGCGACGCGGTCCTGGCGCAAGCGCCGCCAGAAGAGCTGGAGCGGCGAGCGCGCGACATCGCCGCCGAGATCGAGGAATTCGAGAGCCGAGCCTCCCTGTGGCAGTACCTCGGCGGCGCTCGCGGTCACGGCTGCCGTCTCCGCGCCGGGGACGCTGGGCGTTGGGGCGATGTCGACATCGAACCTACACTTTCGACAGCCCTCGTCAACCGCCTCCAGAGGCGTGAAGCCGGGGCTCCCTTCTGAAAGTGATACTAGCTGCGGTGGACTCGCTATTCGACCAGTCCGGGGCGGTGTCGTCAGGAGGCGATCGGGCCGGCGGCGGGCCGCGCGAGCAGCCCCTGGCGGTGCGCGTGCGCCCACGCGGCCTCGAGCAGTTCGTCGGTCAAACGCACCTGCTGGGCGCGGGCTCGGCGCTGCGCTCGGCGATCGAACACGGCCGCCCGCACTCGATGGTCCTGTACGGGCCGCCCGGCTCCGGCAAGACGACGCTCGCGCGGATCGTCGCCGAGCGCTCCGGGGCCGCGTTCGAGGAGCTGAGCGCCGTTGCGGCCGGGCGCGCGGAGGTGCGCGCGGTGATCGAGCGGGCCGGCCACCGGCGTGACACCGGCGGCGGACGCACGGTGCTGTTCCTCGACGAGATCCACCGCTTCAACAAGGCCCAGCAGGACGCGCTGCTACCGGCGGTGGAGGAGGATCTCGTGACGCTGATCGGCGCGACCACCGAGAACCCGGCGTTCGAGGTCAACGGCGCGCTGCTCTCGCGAGTACGCGTGTACGCGTTGCACGCGCTCACCCCAGCGGAGGTGCAGACCGTGCTGCGCCGCGCAGCCGGCGCCGCCACGATCGACGAGAACGCGCTCGACTTCCTCGCCGCGCGCAGCGAAGGCGATGCGCGCACGGCGCTCAACGCGCTCGAGCTCGCGATCGCCACCGCCGCGACGCTCGGCGAGGAGCGCGTGGCGCTGGCGCGTGTGGAGGACGCGCTCCAGCGCCGAGCCGTGCTCTACGACAAAAAGGGAGACCGCCACTACGACTACATCTCAGCGTGGATCAAGGCCACGCGGGGCTCGGACCCCGACGCCTCGCTCTACTACCTGGCGGTGATGCTGGAGGGCGGCGAGGACCCGCGCTTCATCGTGCGCCGGATGGTGATCCTCGCCTCCGAGGACATCGGCAACGCCGATCCGGCCGCGCTGTCGCTGGCCACGGCGGCCGCGCGGGCGGTCGAGCACGTGGGCCTGCCGGAGGCGCGCTACGCGCTCGCACAGGCCGCCATATACCTGTCTCTCGCGCCCAAGTCAGACGCCGCCGGGCGCGCGCTGTCCGCCGCCCAGCAGCACGTGCGCGAGCACGGCGCCGCGCCCGTGCCGGGCTGGCTTCGCAGCGGTCCGCGGCCCGGACAGGAGCGCGGCGGCTACGAGAACCCGCACCGGCATCGTGGGCACGTCGGCTCCCAGGAGCTGCTTCCCGAGGCCGTCGTCGGCGAGCGCTTCTACGAGCCCGACGCGGCCGAGGCGGAGCTGGCCGCGCGCCTCGAGCGCGTCCGCGCGGCGCAGCGGCCGTGGTGAGCGGGCTCCCGAGCAACCCAGCACCCCCGACGGGCGACGGGCGCACGAGCGGCGATAATCGCTCGAGCATGAGCATGAGCGTGACCGCGAGCGAGCAGCTCACCGCGCGCGACCCGGCGACGGGCGCGAGGATCGGCGGCGTGGCGATCACGCCACCGGAGCGCATCGACGCCGTCGTGGCCGCGGTCGCGAAGGTGCAGCCGCTGTGGTCGCTGTTGCGCGTGAAGGATCGCGCCCGCTACATGGGCAGGATGGCGCAGGCCGTGATCGACGATTTCGACGAGCTGCGCGAGGAGCTGGGCCGCGAGCAGGGACGGCCCCGACCGGAGGTCGCAGCGCTCGAGCTGCTGGCGGCGATCGACGCGCTGAAGTGGATCGCCGAGGAAGGCGCCCAGGTGCTGAGCGCACAGCGCGTCGGCGTCAACCGCTCGCTGGCGATCGCCAAGCGTGCGAGCATCGCGTTCGAGCCATACGGCGTGATCGGCGTGATCGGGGCCGGCAGCGCGCCGTTCGCGCAGCCGCTCGGTCAGATCGCCGGTGCGCTGCTGGCGGGCAACGGCGTGGTCTTCAAGCCCGCCGCGCGTGCCTGCCTGGCGGGCGAGCGGATCGCCCGCGTGCTCGCGCGCGCCGGCCTCCCCGAGGGGCTGGTGCGCGTCGTGCACGGCGGGCCCGACGTCGGCGTGGCGCTCGCCAAGGCGCCGGTCAGCAAGGTCCTGTTCACGGGCTCGCCCGCGGTTGGAAGGGTGGTGGCTCGCGCGAGCGTCTCGCGCGAGAAGGAGGTCACGGTCGAGCTCGGCGGCAAGGACGCGATGCTCGTGCTCGCAGACGCGCATCTCCAGCACGCCGTGGGCGGCGCGTTGTGGGCGGGATGCGCGGGCGCGGGGCAGGTGCGCGGATCGATCGAGCGCGTGTACGTGGCGCGCGAGGTCTACGAGCGGTTTCTGGCGGGGCTGGTGGGCGGCGCGCGCGCGCTGCGGGTCGGCGACCCGGCCGACCCACGCGTGCAGGTCGGTCCGCTCGCCTCGCCGCGGCGCGTCGAGCACATCGACGCGCTGGTGCAGGAGGCCGTCGCCGAGGGCGCACGTCTGCACTGCGGCGGGCCCGTCAGCCCGCCCGGCTGCGAGGCCGGCGCCTTCTACGCGCCGGCGGTGATCAGCGACGCCACGCCCGAGATGCGCGTGCTGCGTGAGCCGCTCGACGGTCCTGTGCTGGTGGTCGTGGCGGTCGACTCGATCGACGAGGCGATCGCGGCTGCCAACGACAGCGACTTCAGCCTCGGCGTGTCGGTGTGGACGGCGGACCGCTACCAGGCGCAGCGGATCGCACGCGAGCTGCACGCGGGGATGGTGTGGCTCAACGACCACCTCCCCGGCCCGACCGTCTCGCGGGGACCGTGGGGCGCGGCCGCCGGTGGCGGCCTGGGGCGGACGCTCGGACGCGCGGGACTGCGAGCGTGCGCTCAGGAGAAGCTGATCACCTGGGACCCGCCGTCGATGCGGGGCCTGTGGTGGGGACCGTATGACGCCACCAGCGGCAAGGCCATGCGGGCGATGGCCAAGCTGCGCTCGGCGCGCGAGGTCGACCGCGACCGCGCTTGGCGAGAGGGCGCTGTGGCGCTGGCGCGGGTCGGTGCCCGCGCGTTCGGCCGGGGCTTGCCACGATAGACGCGGCTACGCTGTGGGATGCCCGCCCAGGCCTATGCAGGCAAGGAGTGCGTATGTCAGCTGCGCAGGGGGATCTGCGACCAGAGCTGCGTGCAGGGCATGCTCGACACCCCCTTCTACATTGCCTGCCTGAGGCTGTCGGGCCGCCGCTGCCTGGTGGTCGGCGGCGGAGAGGTGGGCCTGGAGAAGGTCGAGGGTCTGCTCGCGTGCGACGGGCAGGTGACGCTGATCGCACCGAGCGCCGAGCCGGCGCTCGCGGAGTACGCGCGCGAGGGCTCGATTCGCTGGGAGCAGCGTCCCTACGCCGGCGCGCGCGACCTGGAGGGAGTGTTCATGGCGATCGCGGCGACCGACCACACCGATGTCAACATCGCGGTGTACGAGGACGCTGAGCGGAGGGCGATGCTCGTCAACGTCGTGGACGTGCCGCCACTGTGCAACTTCATCCTGCCCGCGATCGTGCGTACGGGCCCGCTGGCGATCGCGATCTCCACGGCCGGCGCCTCGCCTGCGCTCGCCAAGCGCATGAAGCGGGAGATCGAAGGCCAGTTCGGCGAGCCCTACGCGCGACTGGCCGTGCTGCTCAACGAGGTGCGCGGCTGGGCGAAGGGCACGCTGCCCACCTACCAGGAGCGCAAGGAGTTCTTCGAGGGGATAGTCAACGGCGAGCCCGACCCGATCGCGCTGCTGGCGCAGGGCGACGACGAGCAGGCCGTGCGCGAGCTGATCGCGCGAGCGCAGGACGCGCACGCGCTTCAGGTGTAGAGCCCTACTGGTTCTGGGCCCAGATGCTGCCCCACGCCGCAGACAGCAGTTCGCAGAGCAGGGTGTCGCGCTCCTCTTCGCTGCTGGCGTCGAGGTCGTCGATCACGCGCACTACCAGCGCCGCGGCGGACACCGGGTCAAGCGGCCAGTCTTTTGGTTCCATCGGGTTCGATTCCATCGCAGCACCACCGCGGGAGAGGATTAGCCAAAATGCACAACCACAGCATGCCCGCAGAAACCCCGCAAGACACCGTACAGTTGCGCTGCTACCCCCAAATCGACGTCCAAAACATTTGCTGCCCTTGCGCCTTTCCGGCCCATTCGAGCCCACGTCTTGAGCGTTGCGGCGCTTGACCTCGACGGGCTCGCTCGCCACTTCGGCGAGCGTGAGGCGCTGAGCGACCTCTCGCTGTCGCTAGGCGAGGGCCAGACGCTCGTGGTGTTCGGCCCGAACGGCTCGGGCAAGACGACGCTGCTGCGCGTGCTGGCGACGCTGCTGCGCCCGCACTCGGGCAGCGTGCGCGTCCTCGGCCGCGAGCTTCCGCAGGAGTCGTGGGCGGTGCGCGGGCGCGTCGGCCTGCTCGCACACGAGCCGATGCTCTACCGCGAGTTGACCGCGCGCGAGAACCTGCGCTTCCACGCACAGCTGCACGGGGTCGGCGAAGCGCGCGTCGAGGAGCTGCTGGAGGAGCTCGCGTTGAGCGCTCGCGCCGGCGAGCCGCTGCGCACGCTCTCGCGCGGCATGGTGCAGCGCGTGGCGGTCGCGCGCACGGTGCTGCACGACCCCGAGCTGCTGCTGCTGGACGAGCCGAGCTCGAACCTGGACCCCGCCGCGCTCGAGCTCGTGGCGCCGCTGATCGGCGGGCGCGCGGGCGCCCATCCACGCACGCGCGTGATCTCCAGCCACGACCCGACCGGTGGTCTCGCGCAGGCAGACGTGGTGCTCGGCCTGCGCGCCGGACGGCCCGCGCTGCTGCGCGCGGCCGAGGACGTCGAGGCGAGCGAGATCGGGGAGCTGTACAGATGAGCGGTGTGCAGGAGGCGCAGCGCCGGGCCGCTCTGGCGGGGCCTGCGCCCGCGCGGGCAGAGACCGGGTTGGTGCGGACCGTGGGCGCGCTGCTGCGCAAGGAGCTGCTCGTCGAGCTGCGCACGCTCGAGTCGGTTCCGGGCATGTCGCTGTTCGCTCTGAGCACGTTCGTCGTGTTCCACTTCGCGTTGAACCGCTCTAGCGTCGAAGGCGACCTGGCCGCGGGCATCCTGTGGGTGACGCTGCTGTTCGCTGCGATCCTCGGAGTCAACCGTCTGTTCGTGGCGGACGCCGAGCAGGGCGGCTTCGATGCGTTCCTGCTGGCGCCGGTGGATCGCAGCGCGCTGTACGTGGCGAAGGCGCTCGCGCTGCTCGCCTACCTCGTGGTGCTCGAGCTGGTGGCGGTCCCCGCGTTCGCGCTGCTGCTGCTCGGACCCCCGCTGGGACCGGCGCTGCCGGGGCTGGTCGCGATGCTCGCGCTCGGCGACCTCGGCGTGGCGCTGATCGGCACGCTCGTCGCGGCACTCGCGGTCCGCACGCGGGCCCGCGACCTGCTCGGGCCGCTGCTCGCGCTGCCGCTGTTCGTGCCGATCGTGATCGGCGGCTCACGCGGCGTCGCGCCCCTGCTCGTGAGCGCCCACGGCGCGGGCGCGGGCGCGCCTCCGTTGCGGTGGCTGCTGACGCTGGGGCTCTATGATCTGGTGTTCGGGCTGATCGCCTACGCCGTCTTCGATTTCCTGCTGGAGGACTGATGGAGTCCCCAAGCCGGCAGCCAGCCGGCTCGCTCGATACCAAGCAACGCCACGCTGGCGCCCCGGTCGCGTACGGCAGGGGTCTGCGCGCGCTGAGCGTGTCCGCGGCGATCGCCATGACCGCAGCGCTGGGCCTGGTGTTCTTCTACGCGCCGCTGGAAGCCGAACAGGGCTTCCTCCAGAAGATCTTCTACGTGCACGTGCCGCTGGCGATCGTCGCGCTGTGCGGCTTCGTGCTCGGCGGCCTGCTCGCGATCCAGCACCTGCGCACGCGCGATCCGCGCTGGGACATGCGCTCGTACGTGGTCATCCACACGAGCCTGATCTTCGCCCTGGGCACGCTCATCACGGGCTCGATCTGGGCGAAGGGATCGTGGGGACACTGGTGGGTGTGGAACGAGCCGACGCTCGTGTCGTTCCTGATCATCTTCCTGCTGTATGCCACCTACCAGCCGCTGCGCTTCGCGATCGAGGACCCCGAGCGCCAGGCCCGCTTCGCGTCGGTGTTCGCGATCACCGCAGGCGCGTTCGTGCCGCTGAACTACATCGCGGTCAACCTGTCGACCGCCTACGTGCACCCGCGCGTGTTCAGCAACACCTCCAACCTGCCCGCGCCGATGGCGTTCACGTTCCTCGTCTCGCTGCTGGCGATGGCGCTGCTGTTCGCGACGCTGTGCAAGTACGAGCTCACGGCCAAGCACACGCGCGCGCAGCTGCGCGCGCTGCGCCGACGCCTGGCAGCTGAGGGCGCGGAGACGCCGCGGCGCCCACGCACGGCCGCGCCCGCGCTGCATCACGTCGCGCCGGCGCGCGCCGCGGGAAGGTCCGCGCTGTGATCGCCGCGGCGCTGTTCGGCGAGGCGCCCGCGCTGCCGCTGCACACGGCGGGCAAGTACGTGGCGGGCGCTTACCTGGTGCTGTTCGCGCTGGTACTGATCTACGTGGCGATCATGGCGTTCCGCCTCAGCCGGATCGAGGGGGAGCTGGGGGAGCTGCTGAGCATGGCCGCGCTCGGAGCGCCCCGCTGATCCGGCGGGAGCCGAGGATGAAGCGTCCGCATACCCGATCAAGGGGCACACGTGAGCGAGCTGCTCGCGCTCGGGATCTCGCACAAGACGGCGCCGGTGGCGCTGCGCGAACGGCTCGCGTTCGGCGAGCGCGAGGCCGCCGAGTTCGCGCGCCAGGCGACCGCGAGCGCGGAGGTCCGCGAGGCGGTCGTGATCTCCACCTGCAACCGCACCGAGGTCTACCTCGTGGTCGGCGATCCCGTGCGCGCGGAGGCGGACGTGCTCGGCCTGCTGGCGCGCCGCGCTGAGATCCGCCCGACCGAGCTTGCCGAGGCGATCTACTCGCCGCGCAACTGCGACGCCGCGCGCCAGCTCTACCGCGTGACCGCAGGCCTCGAGTCGATGATCCTCGGCGAGGCGGAGATCCAGGGCCAGGTGCGCCGCGCGCACGAGACGGCGATGCGTGCGGGCTGCACCGGGCCGCTGTCCAACCGCCTGTTCGCGGCGGCGCTCAGCACGGGCAAGCGCGTGCGCTCCGAGACGGGGATCGGCTCCAGCCGCGTGAGCGTGCCATCGGTGGCGGTCGATCTAGCGTTGAGCCTGCTCGGCGCCCTCGAGGAGCGTCACGTGGTGATCCTCGGGGCCGGCGAGACGAGCGAGCTGACAGCGCGCGCGCTGGCGGCGCAGGGCGCCGGAACGATCTTCCTGGCCAACCGCCACGCCGACCGCGCACGCAGCCTCGCGCGGCGCGTCGGCGGCTCGGTGGTCGGGCTGGACAAACTGCCCGACCAGCTCGTGCACGCGGACATCGTGGTGTGCTCCACCGCCTCCCCGCACCCGATCGTCGGCCGCGAGGAGCTCGAGCTGGTGATGCACCAGCGCGAGCATCGCGCGCTGCTGCTGATCGACATCGCCGTGCCCCGCGATGTGGACCCCGCGTGCGGCGAGCTCGAGGGCGTCAGCCTGTACGACATCGACGACCTCCAGGCCGTGGTCGCGCGCAACCTCAGCATGCGTGCAGAGGAGACGCCGCGCGCGCTCGAGATCGTGGAGCAGGAGATCCACCGCTTCGCGCGGTGGCTCGGCCAGCTCGACGCGCTGCCGACGATCGCCGCGCTGCGCGCCCACGGCGACGACATCGTCACCCAGGTGCTGGCGGAGAACGCCGGACGCTGGGAGTCCGCCTCACCGCGCGACCTCGCGCGCATCGAGGCAATCGCGCGCGCGGTCGTGAGCCGCGTGCTGCACGAGCCGACGATCCGCCTGCGCAGCCTGGGCGAAGACCGCGGCCACGCCAGCCTGGAGCTCGTACGCGAGCTGTTCGCCCTGCGCGAGCTGCCCCCCGCCGATCAGCCGGCGACGAGCGAGCTGGCTGAGGTCCACGACCTGCCCCTACCTCCGAGGGCACGCGGTCGCAGACCCGGCTGATGCGAATCGGCACGCGGCGCAGCGCGCTCGCGTTGGCCCAGGCCGAGCTCGTCGCCGAGTTGCTCGGCGGCGGTGAGATCGTGGCGATGCTCAGCGACGGAGACCTTCCGGAGCACGGCGCAGAGGACAAGTCGCGTTGGGTCTCGCGGCTCGAGCGTGCCCTGGTTGCCGGCGAGATCGACCTGGCGGTGCACTCCGCCAAGGACGTCCCCGGCGAGCTCGCCGAGGGGCTCACGCTGCACGGCGCGCCCGCGCGAGCGAGCGCGGAGGACGTCGTGTGCGGCGTCGAGGCGTTGGAGCGGCTCGGCCCGCGCGCCCGCGTGGGCACCAGCAGCGTGCGTCGCTGCGCGCAGCTGCGCGCGGCGCGCGCCGACCTCGACGTGGTGGCGCTCGCCGGCAACGTCGACACGCGCCTGCGCAAGCTCGCCGACGCAGACGAGCGGCTGGACGCGATCGTGCTGGCACGCGCGGGCCTGGAGCGGCTGGGCCGCGAGTCCGAGGCCGGCGCAGCGCTCGATCCCAGGCGTTTCGTGCCCGCTCCCGGCCAGGGAGTTCTCGCGCTGGAGGGCCGCGCCGATGATGCGCGCGCCCGCGAGGCGGTCGCAGCGATCGGCGACGTCGACGCGTTCGGCTGCCTGCTTGCAGAGCGCGCACTCGCGCGCGAGCTGCGCGCGACCTGCAACACGCCGCTCGGCGCCCACGCTGTGCCTGCCGACGACGGGCGCCTGCTCCTGCGCGCATGGGTCGGGCTGCCCGACGGCTCGCAGTGGATCGGCGACCAGCTGGCCGGCGACGCCGGGCGGCCAGAGGCGCTGGGGGCGCAGGTTGCGCAGCGGCTGCTGACGGTCGGCGCCGAGGATGTGCTGGCGCGGGCGGAGGAGATGGCGGGCGCGGCGTGAGCTGCCGACCGGGGTCACGAGCCGCCTGTGTGTTACGGTGTGGCCATGCGATTGCACATAAGCGTCGATGACGAGCTCGTGGAGGAGCTAGATAGGCGCGTGGGCAGACGCCAGCGCAGCGCGTTCATAAGCGAGACGCTCCGCCGAGCTCTTGACGACGAGCGACGGTGGAGGGCCATCGAGGCCGGACTGGGGGCGGTGGCGGACACCGGACACGAGTGGGACGCGGACCCCGCCGCGTGGGTCAGGGCGCAGCGGCGCAGCGACCCCACCCGTGTCGGCTGACGGTCAGTGCCCGCTTAGCCGTTGCCGCTCCTGCTCGACACGACGGTTCTCGTCGATGCCCTGCGTGGCCGTGGCGCTGTCGAGCGCATCCGAGGCCTGCGCAGGGCACGCGAGCTTCCGTGGATCTGCGCGGTGAACGTGGACGAGGTCTTGCGAGGCGTACGGGGAGAGCAGGAGCGGGATGCCGCGCTGAGCATGTTCTCAGGGCTGCACGTCGCGCCGCTCGGCCGCGCGGAGGGCCGGCGCGCCGGCGACTGGCGTAGAGAGTTCGCCAGCCGGGGAACCACGCTGGCACAGGCCGATTGCCTGATAGCGGCTGCGGCGGTAGGCGTGGGGGCACGCCTGGCCACCGGCAACCCCAAGGACTTCCCGATGGCTGAGCTGCGCGTCGAGCACTGGCCGGTCGGCGAGTGAGCACCGGCGGGCGCGTGCACCTCGTCGGCGCCGGCCCCGGCGACCCAGGCCTGATGACCGCGCGCGCCTTGGAGCTGATCGCGAGCGCTGACGTGATCCTGTACGACCGCCTGATCCCCTCCACGGCGCTCGACGGCGCACGCGCGGACGCGGAGCTCGTGTTCGTCGGCAAGGAGGGTGGCGGGCCGTCGGTCGCGCAGGAGCGCACGCAGGAGCTGATGGTGGCGCATGCCCGCGCGGGAAGGACGGTCGTGCGGCTGAAGGGGGGAGACCCGTTCGTGTTCGGACGCGGCGGCGAGGAGGCGCTGTCACTGCGCGCCGCCGGCATCGACTTCGACGTCGTTCCCGGCGTGACCGCAGGCGTGGCCGCGAGCGCGTACGCGGGCATCCCGGTCACGCACCGCGGCCTGGCCAGCGCGGTGGCGCTGGTGACAGGTCACACGCGCGCATCGTCCCCGCAGGGGGAGGACGCAGACGGCACGGAGCGAGACGAGCAAGACGCAGCTGGGAGCGCGGACGGCGGGCGCGGTCTCGACTGGCCGGCGCTCGGGGCGTTCCCGGGCACGCTGGTCCTGTACATGGGCGTACGCCAACTGCCGGAGATCACGGCCGCGCTGATCGCGGCGGGTCGTGCGCGCTCGCAGCCTGCGGCGGTCGTGGAAGCGGGCACGCTGCCCGCTCAGCGCACGGTCACCGGCACGCTGGAGACGATCGCCGAGATCGCCCGCCAGGCGGACATCCGCGCTCCCTCGATCACGGTCGTCGGGCCGGTCGCCGCGCTTGCCCCGCAGCTCGCCTGGCGTTCGCCGGGGCCGCTCGCCGGGATAACCGTCGCGGTCACCCGCGCACGCGCGCAGGCAAGTGGGCTGGCGCGCGGGCTGGAGTCGCTCGGCGCGAGCGTCGTGCAGGCGCCGGTGATCCGCACGCGCCCGGTCTCCGAAGGCGCCGATCCGGCGATCGACCCCTCGCCCTACGACCTCGTGTGCGTGACCAGCGCCAACGGCGTGGCGGGGCTGTTCGAACGCCTCGATGACGGCGTCCACCCACGGGGCGATGCGCGCTCGCTCGCGCACGCGAGGGTTGCCGCGATCGGGCCCGCCACCGCGCGCGCGCTGGCCGAGCACGGCGTCGTCGCCGACGTCGTGGCAGAGCGCTTCGTGGCGGAGTCGCTGGTCCAGGCGCTCGCCGCGATACCTGTCACGCGGGCGCTGATAGCGAGGGCCCGAGAGGCGCGCGAAGTGCTCCCGGACGCGCTGCGCGCCCGCGGCGTGCAGGTGGACGTGGTGCCGGTCTACGAGACGGTCGCCGAGCCGCTCTCGCCGGCGGTGCTGCACGCGCTGCGCGAGGCGGACTACGTGACGTTCACGTCGTCCTCGACCGTGCGTTTCCTGCTGGAGGCCAGCGGCGACGGTGCTGCTGAGCTGTCCGCGCGCGCGCGTATCGTTTCGATCGGTCCGGTCACGAGCGAGGCGCTCCGTCAGCAGGGGTTGGAGCCCGATCTCGAGGCCGAACGGCACGACGTCGACGGCGTGATCGACGCCGTGCTCGCCGACGCGGCGGCGAGAGCGAGCGATGACCCCCGATAGAGCCACCCCCCCAGTCATCACCTTCCTGTCGGACTATGGCCTGCTCGACGAGTTCGTCGGCGTCTGCCATGGGGTCATCATGCGCCGCTGCCCGGCCGCGAGGATGATCGACCTGACGCACTCGATCCCCCGCCACGACGTGCGCTCGGGGGCGATCGTGCTGCGCTCGGCGCTCCCGTTCCTTCCCGCGGGCGTGCACCTGGCGGTCGTCGACCCGGGCGTCAGCGCGGTCGGACGGCACGCACGCCGGTCGGTCGCGCTGCGCACCGTCGACCAGGACCACCTGCTCGTGGGTCCCGACAACGGCCTGCTGATGCCAGCCGCGGAGCGCCTGGGCGGCGTCGCCGAGGCGGTCGATATCGGCGAATCGCCCGAGCGCCTGGAGCCAGTGTCGCGCACGTTCCACGGACGCGACATCTTCGCGCCGGTCGCCGCCGCGCTCGCGGCGGGGGAGTCTCTCGAGGCGGTCGGCCAGCCGCTTCCGGTCCAGCAGCTGCGGCGCTTCGGGCTGCCCTCGGCCCAGCTGGCGGGCGGCGCGCTGATGGTTCACGTACTGCGCAGCGACACGTTCGGCAACCTGATCCTCGACGCCGCCAACGAGCAGCTCGCCGAGCTGGGCGCGCTTCCCGGCGACCTGCTGACCGTCACCCACGCCGGCGCGGTGCGCACCGCGCGCTACGCAGCCACGTTCGCTGAAGTCACGCCCGGCGAGCTGTTGATCTACGAGGACGCCACGCGCATGGTCGCGCTCGCCGTCAACCGCGGCTCGGCGGCGCAGCTGCTGGGCGCGGGCGCCGACGACGAGCTGACCGTGCGCCCGGCGTGAGCCGAGCGGGCGCGGGCACGACAGCTACCCCCCCCACGCTCGGCCGCCCGCGCCTACACCTGCGGCGCACCGGCTCGACCAACGAGCGGGCGCGCGAGCTCGCGTTCGCAGGGGCACCGCACGGGACGCTGGTGACCGCCTCCGAGCAGACCGCCGGGCGCGGGCGCCAGGGCCGGCGCTGGGCGGCGCCCGCGGACAGCGCGGTGCTGATGTCGCTGCTGCTGAGGGCGCCACCGCCGCTGCTGCCGCTGGCGGCAGCCGTCGCCGTCTGCGACGTCGCCGGACAGGGCGCCCGCATCAAGTGGCCGAACGACATCGTCGTGGAGACCGCCGGCGAGCAGGCCAGCGGCACGAGCGGCGAGCAGGGCCAGGCGCGGCGTGGGCTGGCGAAGCTGGCGGGCATCCTCGTCGAGGGACGGCCCCAGGAGGACTGGGCCGTGCTCGGAATCGGGCTGAACGTGGCCGTGCGCCTCGAGCAGCTGCCCGCCGAGCTGCGCGCCGAGGGCATCGACGCCGGCGCCGCGCGCGCAGGCCTGCCTGCCGCCACGATGGGTCTCGCGCCCGCCGACGTCGAGCCGCTGCTCGCGCTGCTGATCGAGGCGCTCGAGCGCCGGCTATGCGAGCCGGCAAAGACCACGCTGGAAGCGTGGCGCGCCCGCGACGCGCTGCACGGACGCGAGGTCGAGTGGGCCGATGCTCCCTCCGGCAGCACAGGCGGGCGCGGGCGCGCACAGGGAATCGACGGCCACGGTCGCCTGGTCGTGGCGCTCGCCGACGGCGGACGAACGACGCTCGGCGCCGGCGAGGTCCATCTGCTCGGGAGCGGCTAAAGCGCGCTCGCCCGGGGCGCTACTCGCGTTGCTCGGGCGCAGCCGCGTCCTCGCCGGCCAGGCCGTCCTCGTGCCCCAAGCTCGCAGCCGCCAAGCCCCCCTCGCTCGCCTGCCTGCGCCCGTCAGGGTGTGGCTGCGGGCTCGCCCCGTTGCCCGCCTGCGTGTGCCCGTCAGCGTATGCGCCCTTGGCGCCCTTGCGCCGGCGTCGCGAGTTGCGCGCGCGCCGCTTGGGGAAGTTGCGCAGCAGCTCGCGTGCGAGCGCGGGCGGCTTGCGCGCCATCCGCGTGCGAGCGCCGCGCAGCGCCTCCTCCGCCTCCGGCGTATGCGCTAGCGCGGCCGCGAGCAGCGCGGCGGCGAGGCGGCGATCCTGGTTGCGCGCCGCGTGGATCAGGCGCCGCGCGTTGCGCGCGTGCGCGCCGCCCGCGGAGTTGACGAGCAGGCCCAGCAGCCGCTTGGTCTCCGGCCAGCGCTGCACCGCGTACTCCTCGTGCACGTCGCGCGTGTACTCCGCAAGACGCCAGATCCACGCGTTCGCCTGATCGCGCCTGCCGATCCGCCGCTCGACCAGCGCGCGCAGCATGATCTTGGTCGCCTCCTTGCGCTCTTCGCGAGGCCAGCCGCCGATGATGTCGATCGCCTCGTCGAACGCATCCGGGTCGCGCAGCGCGGCGATGTCGCTGAGCGCACGCAGCCGCAGCTGGGAGCTCTTGTTGCGCTTGACCGCAGTGATCAGAAAGCGGCTCTTGAGCTCGCCCGTGCGGTCGAAGTGCAGCATCGCCCGCGCGCGCCGCCAGCCGTTGGGGGCCACGCGCGCTCCCGCCAGCGCCGCCCACAGGTGCTGCTCGCCGTAGTCGAGGTGCTCGACGGCGATTCGCCACAGCTCGCGCTCGAACACCTGAAAGCGCCGCTCCTCCTCGGCGCACACCGGCAAGACCCGGCGCTCCACACGCATCCTGCGCCCGCGCCCACGCCGCACGGGTCCCACCACGATCGCTCCCCCTCTATAAACATCTCTATCCAGCAGCGAGTGCAGCGTCACGACCGGGTCGTCGTGCTTGGTCGCGGGGTGCACGAAGTCCACGACCAGACCGGCCTCCTTGCCCGGATGCCGGCGTGTCACGCGGCCCACACGCTGCTGGTAGATGCGCTTGGACGCCGTCGGCGCGAGGTGCACGCAGACGGTGGCGCGCGGGCTGTTCCAGCCCTCGGCCAGCAGCTGCGCGTTGATCAGCACGTCGATGTCGCCACGCTCATAGCGCGCGAGGATCTCCACGAGCTCACGCTTGGGCGTCTCGCCGGAGACGGCCTGCGCCTTGATGCCCTCGGCGCGAAACGCCTCCGCGAGGTTGTATGCGTGACGCACACCCGCCGCGTAGACCACGCCGGGGACGCCGTTGAAGCGAGTTTTGTAGAGGTTCGCGACCGCCAGGTTGAACGGGTGCTGGTCGAGCAGTTTCGCCAGCTCCTCCTGGTCGAACTCCGTGTCCACCTCGCCGCGGCGCAGCGGCACCTTCGCGATCGTGCGCACGCCCACGCCCGGGGAGATGCGCACGCAGCGAAGCGGCGCGATCACCCCGCGCCGCGCCGCCTGCGCGAGGTCAAAGCGCGAGGTCTGCGTGGGGAACAGGTCCGTGACGTGCCTGGCGATCAGCGCGCCGGTCGCCGTCATGCCGATGAAGATCGGTCCGGTCCAGTTGCGGATCGCGCTGCTGGTCTTCTCTCCCAGAGCCGTGTGCGCCTCGTCGCAGATCACGATCGTGTAGGCGCTCGAGATCTTGCCGGCGTTGCGCACGAACCACTGATAGGTCTCGACCGTCACCGGACCGTTCACCGAGTCCTCACCCTTCAGCAGCGGCCTGCTGATGCGCTTGGAGTAGCCGCGATCACGCAGCTCGCCGAGAAACTGGTCGACCAGGTTGCGGCGGTGCGTGAGGATCAGCACGCCGCCCGTGTGCGAGGCGTCCACGAAGCCGAGCGCCGCGACCGTCTTGCCGGCCCCGGTGGCGTGCTCGAACCAGAAGCGCTTGGCCGCGTTCGGGTCCTCGGGCTGCTCGCCGAGGCTGTCCTCCTCGTCCTCCTCGTCGACCCAGTCGCGCGGCTCCTCCTCCGACTCCGCCTGGAGCTCCAGCGCGTCCTGCTCCTCCAGCTCCTCGTCCTCCAGGCCCTCCGCCAGCTCGTCCTCCTCGTCAGCGTCCTCGTCCTCCTCGTCCTCCTCCGCCGGGGCTCGCTGCACGGGTCCGAGATCCTCGTCCTCCTCCTCGTCCTCGTCCTCGTCCAGCTCGTCCTCGTCCTCGTCGTCCTCCGACGCGTCAGCCTCGTCGCGATCGGGAGCTGACGTGGCGCCGTTGGCGGCATCGTCCGCGGAGCGGGAGGCAGCTCCATCCGGGCCCAGGATGTCGGCGGTCGCGAGCAGCTCGGGCGAGGCCGACGCGGGCCCGCGGCCGTTGCCCTCCGCCGCGCTGCGCTGCTCCTCCGCGAGCAGCGCCGTGAGCGTGCCAGACAGCGCGTCCACCTGGTGCGCGGACAGGACGGTGCCGTCCTCCAGCCTGGGCTCCTCCTCGGAGAGCAGCCGCTCGAGTCCCAGCAGCAGCGAGAACTCCCTCCGCCAGGCGGTCGACGGGCTTTTGCTCTTGGGGTCCCGCTCGAGCTCCGCGAGCGCCTGATCCAGCGCGCGCCTGCGCGGCGTTCCCGGTGCCAGCGCCACCTGCGGGTCCTCGCCCTCGTGCACGAAGCGCTCGCGCACGAACTTCTCCGCACGCGCAATTTCGGCGGAACTTGGAATGGTCGCGGCCGCGAGGGCCACTGAGGTGGACTCGGCCATTGAGGCTCTGGACTTCGAGATAGGGCCGCGTTCAGCTCGGCGCGGCTCAAAAGGGTGGCGCCCCTCTGGCGCCGTCAGTCGAGCGCTCGCGGCGCCCGAACATCACGTACAGCAAGGATACAGCACGCGCAGACGCAAACGAAGCCAACGCCATCTGCGACGCTTACGCCGATGACGCCGAAGCGCCTGTCGATCGCGGCCGTCACCGCTGCTTTGCTCCTGCTGCTCGCCGTCGGGCTGGTGCAGCTCGCCGGGGGCTCGACCCGAACGCGCCAGCCGCAAGCGCCGACGCCGGCGCAGACGCGCGCCGCGCTGGCCGGCTCGCCGCCACTGCTGGCCGCGCTGCACGCCCAGGCGAGCGAGATCCTCCCGGGCGGCGAGCCGGCGCTGCGAGCGCGCCTGTCCGCGCTGCGCGGAACTCCGGTGGTGATCAACAAGTGGGCGTCGTGGTGTGAACCATGTCGCGCCGAGGCCGCAGTGTTCCAGCGTGTCTCCGTCTCACGTGGGCGCGAAGTGGCGTTCATCGGGATCGACTCCGAGGACAGCCGCGCAGGAGCGCTCGCGTTCCTGCGCCTCTCCCCGCTCAGCTACCCCAGCTACTACGACCGCAGCGGAGCGCTGGGAACGTCCATCACCGACTCGGCGTTCACGCCCGTGACCGTCATATACAACCGCCGCGGCGGTATGTACATCCACCAGGGGCCCTATCCGAGCGTGGCCAAGCTCGAACAGGACATCCGCCGCTACGGGCTGGATGCTTGAGCCTTGCCGGAGCTGCGCATCGACCCGCTGAGCGGGCATCGGACGATCGTCGCGGGGGAGCGCTCGCGCCGGCCCGGCGGCCAGCCGCGCTGCGCCCCGGCGGAGCCGATCGACCCCGAGCAGGACCCCTTTGCGGAGGGCCATGAGGACCGCACGCCGCCGGAGCTGTATGCGCTGCGCCCTGCCGGCGGCGCGCCGGACTCGCCCGGCTGGCGCGTGCGCGTGGTCCCCAACCTGTATCCGGCGCTCACGCCCGCCGCAGCGCCCGGCGGCGGCGAGGGCGAGCAGGGCAGCCCAGCGGAGCCAGGCTGGGTAAGCCCGGTGCAGGTGCGAGGTCAGCCGGAGCTGTTCGTCTCGCGACCAGCAACCGGCGCGCACGAGCTCGTCATCAACGGCCCGCAGCCGGTGCTGTCGCTGGCGGAGCTCCCGCGCGAGCAGGTGCTGCTGGCGGTGGACGTGTGGCGCGAGCGCATGCGCGCGCACGCGGACAGCCCATACGTGCAGCTGATCGTCAACGAGCGTCGCGAGGCGGGCGCCTCGCTGCCGCACACCCACGCCCAGCTGTATGCCCTGGATTTCGTGCCCACGGAGGTGGCGCGCGAGCGCGAGCGCGCCGGTGCGCACACCACACGCACGATGGGTCAGAGCCTGCTCGGAGACCTGGTGGCCGAGGAGGTACGCCGCCGCGAGCGGGTCATCGCGATCGACGACGAGGCGGTGCTGCTCGCGCCCTACGCCTCGCGCCTGCCCTACCAGATGATGCTCGCCCCGCGCACGCCCCGTGCACGCTTCGAGGAGCCTGGTCCTTCGGGCGCCTCGCTGCTGCACGACGGGCTGCGCAGGCTGGCATGCCACCTCGGCTCGAGCCCGCCGCTGAACCTGTGGGTGCGCACCGCCCCGCTCGGGACCGAGGACTTCTGTTGGCGCATCGACGTACTTCCGCGGCTGACCCACCTCGCGGGCCTGGAGCTTCTCCACCGACGTGAACTTGAACATCGTGGCGCCCGAGGACGCCGCGGCCGCGCTGCGAGACGCCTGACGCGCACGCTCCGCGCGCGGGCGCGAACACGCCGGGGCGACGCCGAATGGCTAGGCTGGGCGACGGCCATGGCTCCCGAGGAACGCTTCGTCCCCCGCTTCGCGGCCGAGCCCCCCCAGGACGAGCTCCCCTACGGCCGTTGGGAGCAGCGGTTGCGCGAGGAGTTCCTGGCGGGCGCGCTGGGGCTCGATCGGGAAGAGGACGACCTGGGTGAGCCCGAGCGGATCGTCTGGTACCCCGATCGCAGCTGGCACGGGCACACCTACGTGCCCGGAACGGCACGCACCACCTCCGGTTATGAGCTGTTCGGGTATGTGCGCTTCCTGCCGGGCGGCGAGGATGGTGAGCCGAGCGGCTTCGTTGCCCACGTGGACTTCACCTCAGAGACCGCCGAGCGCAACCCGGACTGGAAGCTCGACCTGTGCGACGAGGTCATCGGCGCGTGGCGGGGATCTGCGGGAGCGCTCGCGTCGATGACGCTGGTGTGGGGGCGACCGCTGATATCGGGCGGGCGGATCGTCACCGCCGAGCTCGCCGAGCTCGCGGTCGACCAGTGCGACCTGATCGAGGATCGCTTCACGCTGATCGCCCCGGACAACTATCGCCACGACCTGCTCGAGATCAAGCTGTTCGACGGCAAGGGACGCGAGCTGGCACGCGAGTCGCTGTACGGAGACGAGGAGGAGGACGAGGAGCAGGACGCCGGTGTGCAGGGCGGCGAGGCGGCGACGGAAGAGTAGGCGCCCGCCCGCGCCGTCCTGTCGGCAGACGATCATTGCGCCTGCATGCCGGCAGCCGCACAATACGAAGAGGGGGACACCAAGGACGCCGACTCGGAGCAGAGCTCGAAGGCCTCAGCCGACGACGGCTCGCAGGGCCCGAGCGTAGCCGCCCACCCACGCGCGGCCCTGCACGTGGCACGCGCAAAGGGGTGGGGCGGTCTGATCGGCTTCGTGCTCGCCGGGTGGCTGTCGCTGCCAACGTGCACGCTGGCCACCGCCGGCGTGCGTGCGCTCGTCGCGGGGGTCGCCTGCTATCTGGCGGGCTGGGCGGGCGCGATGTTCGTGTGGCGCTACGTGGTGATGCTCCAGATCAGCCGCGCGCGCGCACCACGGGCACCGGCGCTGTCGCTCGCGCCGCCGCCCGCAGGGGGAGCTCGACCCGCGCGCGGCGCTCCCGCGAGAGCCGCGCGAGTGGGGGGCGCGGAAACGGCCGCCGCACGAGCGCGCGCCACGACTCCGGCGGCCACACAGGCCGTCGCAGCGCCCGCCGCCTCTGCCCCGCCGGCAGCCGCAGCGCAGGGTGCTGACACCGTCCACCAGCGCGCCAACGTCCGCGTCCAGGCGCAGCGTCCGGTGATCGCGTACGTCGGGGATGAGCGCTCGGAGGCGCTGTCCTACACGCTCGACCTCAGCGCCGGCGGGATGCTGCTCGCCGGGCTGGATCACCTGGAAGCGGGTGAGCTGCTGGAGTTCGAGCTCACGCTCGAACCCGACGACCCCGTTGTGGCCGGCGTCGCCACCGTCGTGAGAGTCACGCCGGACGGCAACTGCGCGGTCTCGTTCAAGTCGATGGGCGACGAGGACGAGCGACGCTTGGTCAAATGGGTGTTCGACTACCAACGCAGCGAGCAGCCCGCGGCGTAGCGCCGGCAATCCCGGGCCGCCCTACGCCAGCGGGCGAGACCCGGTCCTGTCATCGACGCCTGCCAGCCACGCCAGCACAGCGCTGCGTGAGAAGCGCCAATGGCCGCCGATCTGGCGGCCCGGAAGCTCCCCGCTCTCGGCGGCGAGCAGCACGGCCGGCTCGTCGAGCTTGAGCAGCGCCGCGGTCTCGCCGGCGCTCAGCACCTTTTCGCCGATCGGTTGCTACTTCTTGGCTCGCTTAACCGGCGCCAGTGAGTTGCCTGGGGCGATTTCCGCGCAGTCCTGCGGCGCTGCGAGGCCCTCGAAGCGCCCGGCGAGCCAACCCGAGGTTTCGGTGAGCCACGGCACCGCACCCTCGATGTGGCCGAGATGCTGGTATTCGGCGTATTGGACATCCAGGCCGCGTTCGCAGTACTCGCGAGCGAGGCTGCGTACGTCGCCGGCGATCATCACGCCGTCGCCAGGCCCGATGCCCGGCTTGTCGCCCGGGGTTCCTTCGAGTTCTTCGCCGCCGTTGCCCTGCCCGATCAGCAACGGCACGGTCGGCGTTCCTTCGCGGCCCATGATCAGCTTGTTGGCTGTGCGCACGAACACCGGGATCGTTTCGGGCGTCGGGTACTGAGGCTTGGCAAGCTGGGCCCAGGTGAGGCCGGGGACCGACTTCTCGTCGGTGATGGACGCGCCTTGATCGTCGTTCAGGAGTTCTTGCCCGTATTCCGTGAGATACGGCGTCAGGTCCAGATGGAAAGCCCGGCTCAGGCCGTCCAAGGACATCGGGATGACCGATGCCCAGCTGCTGCTGCCTTCGATGTATTTAAGATTGTGTGCGGGGTCGACGAGCACGCCGCCCATGGCGGCCCCGACGATGTCCGAGTTGATTTGCGGGGCGTATGTGGGCGCCAGCTGCGCGGCCCACTCCGTGGCGATCGCGCCGCCGGAGTACCCGGCGAGCCCGATCTTGGTGGTGCTCGTCAGGCCGGTGGCCGGGGAGCTGAGCGCAGCGCGCAGCGAGTCGAGCGTGTTGTACCCGTAGACGGGCCCAGCGGAGAAGTCCGCTTCCTCGCCCTCGGTGTCGGGGATCACGACGGTCTCGCCCGCGAGCAGTGCAGGCGAGATCAGGACCGACTCGACCTGCGCTATTTCGCCTCCCGTCGGGGAGCCGCCGGAGATCGCGTAGGACGGGTCGTCTTCCGTGCTGAGACTGTCGTAGAAGGACTGATAGGAGAGCACGCTTGGCGTGAGCGCTTTCACCGGCGGCAGCAGCACCGAGGTGACGTTGACGGTCGGCTTGCCGAGCTCTGACGTCGACCGGTACAGAAGCTGAACGGCCGTGAGGGGCAGTTCGTCGCCCTCGATGTGGAAGGGGACGGTGCGCGTCTTTAGGACCGTGCCGGGTGCGATGTGCTTCAGCGACGTCTTGCCTTCGTACTTGTAGAAGGGGTCCTGCTCGGGCGGGAGGGCCGCTTGCGCGCCGGCCGCCGCGAGCAGTGCCCACAACACCGTCAGCAGTGCCAGAAACCGGCCGGCCCTGCGGCGAGGCCAGCGCCTGACGGGATCGCCCGCCGACTGGGCCGTTACACGTGTCACCGTCACTTTCCTCCCGAGCTGATCATCGCCATGCGGATTGGTTGCACCCACTGTCGCGGCACCTGCGCGCACCGATGCGCGTCGTCTCTACCCGCCAAGCCGGAAGCGCAAACCTGGAAGGACCCAAGCGCGACGGCGTCTGAGCTTGGACTTCGCCTCATGCCCCCGCCAGGAGTCGAACCTGGATTTACCGCTTAGGCTTAGGAGGCCGACTCGCCCGGTAGCCGCAATGGCCGTCAGCGCGGGCGATGCTGGGACGCTCGCTCGGCCCGCAAAGCATTGGCGCACCGCCCGAACTTCGTCTCGCCCGACTGCACAGGATTAGTAGTAGCCTGGGCCGCGGTGTCTGTCCATGCGATCGTGAATCGCGCTGGCGGGGGGCGGGTCGGGCGGCTGCTGGGCTCGCTCATCGCGGTGCTGCTCGGTGCGCTGTGCCTGCTCACACCGCCGTCCGCGCTGGCCGGAACGGCATATGTCGCCAACGATGGAGCCGGCACAGTCACGCCGATCAACACAGCCACGAACACGCCCGGGACACCGATCACGGTCGCCAGCCCCGTCGGGATCGCGATCACGCCCGATGGAAAGACCGCCTATGTCGGCAGCTACGGGAGCCCCGACGTCACGCCGATCGATACAGCGACGAACGCCGTAGAGCCGGGGATCAAAATCGGGAACCTCCCCGAGGTGATCGCGATCACGCCCGACAGCAGTACCGCATATGTCACGAGCGCCGGTGTGAACCTGGTCACGCCGATCGACATCGCGACGAACACGCCTGAGGAATCGATCACGGTCGGAGGGAACCCTGCCGGGATCGCGATCACGCCTGACGGCAAGACCGCCTACGTAACCGACGACGAAGGCGTCACCCCGATCGACACGGCGACGAACAAAGCGGAGTCGACGATTACGGTCGTGGAAGGTCCCGAGGGAATCGCGATCACGCCCGACGGCGCCACCGCATATGTCACCAACGAGCTCGGCAGCACCGTCACGCCGATCAACATCGCGACGAACACGCCGGGAGCACCAATCACCGTCGGCAGCCACCCCACCGCGATCGCGATCACGCCCGACGGCAAGACCGCATACGTCACCAACGACGGTGGAACCAGCGTCACGCCGATCGACCTCGCGACGAACATGCCGGGAACACCGATCACCGTCGGCAGCCACCCTTACGCGGTCGCGATCACGCCCGACGGCAAGACCGCATATGTCACCAACGAGAACGGCGTCAGCGTCACGCCGATCGACATCGCGACGAACATGCCGGGGACGCCGATCAAAGTCGGCGAAGACCCCGAGGGGATCGCGATCACGCCCGACCAGCCACCGCTCGCCGCGTTCAGCGCGACATCCGCCACGCTCGGCCAGCCGACCAGCTTCGACGCGTCGGCGTCGGTCGATCCGGACGGCTCGCTGGCGAGCTACACATGGAGCTTCGGCGACGGCAGCACCCTCGTCACGACCTCGCCCACTATCAGCCACACCTACACGGCACCAGCCACGTACACCGCGACGCTCACGCTGACCGACAACGAAGGCTGCTCGACGGCGTTCGTCTTCACCGGGCAAACCGCGTTCTGCAACGGCTCTCCCGGGGCGAGCACCACCCGCCACGTCACCGTCGCCGCCGCTCCCGTGCAGGCGCCTAAAAGCCCCGCGCCGAACAGCAGCTTCAGCGTGCTCAGCACGAAGGTCAACAACAAGACCGGCGCGATCATGTTCACCGGCATGGTCAGCGACCCCGGCACCTTCACCGCGACCCTCAGCTTCCGCAACGGCAAGTTCGGCGTCTTCTCCGCCGCGAAGAAGATCGAGTGCAAAAAGGGTCAGGTCAGGCTCAAGGGCAAGTGCCGGCCAGCGACGGTGCGCTTCGGCTCCGTACGCAAGCCAGTCGCCGCAGCGGGAATCGTCGTCTTTACGGTCACACCCAGTGCCTCCGCGACCAAGGCGCTCAAGCAGGCGCTCGAGAAGAAGCATGGGCTGGGCGTCACGGCGCTGCTGAGCTACCAGTCCGCGCGCGGCGGCAGCCCCGTCTCACGGACGGTGTCGGTCGACGACAAGCTCGCGAACCCAAAGAAGAAACGCGCGAAGTAGGCACGAGATGAGCCGGGAGACCGCCGCGCTGGCTCAGATCAGCCCGTCGCGCCGCCCTCGCAGCTACCCCGCTCGTGGACCTGCCGCCGGGCCTTACCTACGGTCGTGCCTCGAGGATCAGATTGAACGGCGTTTCGGTCGCTCGGCGAACGCGCGTGAATCCCCCCTCTTCGAGAACGTCAGTCAGCCGGGCCTCGCCCGCCTGGGCTCCCAGCGCGAGGCCGACCTCTTGGGAAAGCGACGCTGGGGTGCAGATCAGAGTCGAAGCGCCGTAGAAGACGCGCCCCACCGGATTGAGGTTCTCCTCGACGCTGTCGTTGGCGAACGGCTCGACGATCATCCAGGTGCCATCCGCGTCGAGTGTCTCCAGGACGTGCCGCGACGCGCCGACGGGGTCGCCCATGTCGTGCAGGCAGTCGAACACGCACACCAGGTCATAGCCGTGCCCCGGGTATTCCTTTGCCGCGTCCGTCGCGAACGTGATCCGATCATCGACGCCTGCTTCCTTCGCTGCCTCGTGCGCGCGCTCGATCGACGGAGCGTGGTAGTCGAAGCCGAAGAACTCGGAGTTGGGGAACGCCTCCGCCATGATGATCGTTGACGCCCCGTGCCCGCAGCCGACATCGGCGACCTTGGCACCGCGTTCGAGCTTCTCCTGGACTCCATCCAGAGCCGGAATCCACTCTCCGACCAGGTGGGCTCGGTAGCCGGGCCTGAAGAACCGCTCGGTCCCGCGGAACAGACGGTGATCGTGCTCGTGCCAGCCCATACCCTCGCCGCTGCGAAAAGCCTCGAGAATCTGATCTTCGTCGGCGTACAAGGAGGCGACGGAGTCATAGACGCCCAGGATGTAGAACGGGCTGTCTTCGTCGGCGAGCGCGAGTGCGTGCTCGTCGGGCAGCGTGTAGCGGTCGCTCGCGGGGTCGTAGGTGACGTAGCCGCCGGCGGCCTGGTTTCCTAGCCACTCGCGAACATAGCGCTCAGCCGCGCCGGAGCGCTCCGCCACCTCCTGCGAGGTCAGTGGCCCGGCGTGGGCCATAGCTCTGTACAGGCCGAGCTTCTCGCCGATCAACATGAGCGGCGCGCTGATGATCGCGCCCATGTCGGTCACCGCCTGCCCCATAAAGGCTTCGAGCTTGGCCTCGTCAATCTCTGTCGCGCTCATTAGCGCCTCCCGTGTAGGCCTTAATAGTGCTTTGTTAGTTTTGTTGTAGGGTTTGTGGGTGGTTTGGCGAATCTTCTTGTGTCTGGGTTTCGATGCGAGGAGGGTGTCGTGGCGGTGATGGAGACGGTGGTGGATGGGCCTGTGGTGGTGCGTGAGCGTTTGGGGGTGTTCGCACGCGGTGGGCGCGAACGGGACGGTGCCGTTGGGGTGGGCATTGTATCTGCCCGAGGACTGGTGCGAGGACCCCGAGCGCCGCCGTGCGGCAAAGATCCCCGAGGAGATCGAGTTCAAGACCAAGCCACAACTCGGGAGGCAGCTGATCGAACGCGCCGGCGGCTGGGATATCACCCGGGCCCCTGTCTTGGGTGATGAGGCATATGGCGAGAACACCCAGCTGCGCCAGGATCTCGATGACGCTGGCTTCCAGTACGTGTTCTCGATCGATAAGGCCGCGAGCGTGTTCGCCCCGGACACGGTATTCGCGGTTCCCGAGCGCGCCGGGAAGACCGGGCGGGCTCGTGCACGGCTGCGTCCCGACCGCAAGCCCGAGCCGGTCCACAAGCTCATCGAACGCCTAGCGCCAGAGCATCTGCAGACCGTCACCTTCCGCGACGGGCCCGATGGGCAGCCCGTCACCTCGCAGTTCGTGTTCCTGCGTGTCCGCGTGCTCAAGCGCTGGGAAAACGGGGCCAAGCAAGAGCCTCGTGAAGAGTGGCTGATCAGCGAGTGGCCCGAAGGCCACGAGAAGCCAACTGACTACTGGATCTCAAACATGCCCGCCGACACCCAACCCGAACAGCTCGCACGGCTCGCGAGAATGCGCTGGAAGATCGAGCTCGACTACAAACAGCTCAAGGGCGAACTCGGCCTAGACCACTACGAGGGCCGCTCCTGGCTCGGCTGGTACCACCACACCGCGCTCGTCACCGCCGCACACGGGTTCCTCACCCTGGAGCGCCTGCACCCAAAAGCCCAGCGGCCGGCCTGACCCTCCCACAGGCAGTACTCCTGTTCCAGCCCCTATTCAAATGCTGGACCGGCCGCTGCGCCACCTGCCACCAAACAATCACCCCCACCAACACACCCCTCCACCCACCACCACACACACTACAAAACTAACAAAGCACTATTAAGACGACCGCCGGAAATGGTTCGTCCTATTTTGAGCGAAGCTTACGCCTGAGGTTCGAGGATTTGTGTGGCATTCGCCACAAAACTCACGGGCTCCTGGAGATGCGCCTCCTGCCGCATGTCGGATGTCACCGCCCGGTCAGCCCACGATGGCAGTGACCTGCGACATCGCCTACCCCTCTAGACCCACGGCTTTGAGGGCCTCGTTGGGATCATTGAACCACCGAAAGCGAATCGCCTGGCCGTCGCGGACCGTCCACACGTAGCCCTGACGCCACTGAGCCTCGACACCGCTGGCGGACGTGCCGCGTGCGACGCCGATCACCACAACCTCATCGCCCGCGTCCACGAAGCTTTCGGGCTCAACGTGAAAGTCTGGATAGACCTCGCGTATCTTGTTGAGCGTGCGGCGGCTGTGGCGCGTCCCGGACTCAACCGCATAGGACGGTGGGTGTCGCGTAAACCGGGGTCCGTCCGAGGTCGTTAAGAGACTTCAGGGCATGGCTATGAACTTCTTGGCGTGTGATCGTGAGCAGGCGTTCCTGATGCCTCCGGACCCGCGTGATTGGCTGCCGGAGGACCATCTGGCGTGGTTCGTGTTGGCGTCGGTTGAGGAGATGGATCTGGGCGCGTTCTACGGCTCCTACCGTCAGGACGGGTGGGGTCGAGCAGCGTTCGAGCCTTCGATGATGGTGGCGCTTCTGATGTACGCCTACGCACAGGGCGAGCGCTCGTCCAGGGGCATCGAGCGCCGCTGTGTGGAGGATGTCGCCTATCGGGTGATCGCCGCGCAGCAGACGCCCGATCACGCGACGATCGCGCGCTTTCGTGTGCGCCACGAGGCAGCTCTCGCGGGCTTGTTCAACGAGGTGCTGGGGCTCTGCCGGGAGTCGGGGCTCCTGAAGGTCGGGGTGATCGCGATCGACGGGACAAAGGTGCACGCGAACGCCTCGCACCATTCAAACCTCGACTATGAGCAGCTCGCGCGGGAGATCTTGAAGGAGGCGGGCGAAGTCGACGCCGCCGAGGATGCGCTCTACGGTGAGGCGCGCGGCGATGAGCTGCCTGAGCATCTGCGCACGCGTGAGGGGCGACGTGCTGCGCTACGCAAAGCCAAAGACAAGCTCGCGCGCGAGCGTGCGAGAAGAGAAGACGCGCCCAGCGAGGCTGCCGGCGCGGTAGAGGTGGCCGAGGTGAAGATCGAACTTGACTCGGAGGTCATCGTGGCCCGCACCCAGGGCCGCGAGGGCTGGCTACGTGAGGCCCGCCATCAGCTCGATGAGCAGCGCCGCTCCGAGGCGAAGCCGATCGTTCGTTCGCGTGCGCAGCGGCTGTTGGAGGCCGAGCGCCGGATGGTGCAAGACCTCGAAGTTGAGCGTGCGGCGAACGAGGCATATGAGCACTACCGCGAGCACGGACGCGACACGCAAGGCCGACGACTCGCTCGCCCGCCCAAGCCATATGAGCCACCCGATATCCCGGCGGGGAAGATCAACACGACCGACCTGGACTCGCGGAATGTGAAGACTCCCCGCAGCTACACCCAGGGCTACAACGTCCAGGCCGTCGTGACCGAGGAGCAGATCGTGCTCGCGGCCGAGGTGAGCGCGAGCTCCCCGGACTTCGGTCACCTCGAGCCGATGGTCAAGGCGACCAAGCGCGAACTCCAGGCGATCGGTGTTACAGAGACACCAGGGGTCGCGGTCGCCGATAGCGGCTACTGGAATGAGCAGCAGATTGACCATGTCGTGGCCAACGAGCACGTGCAGGTTCTGATCCCGCCGGACGCTGGCAAGCGCGAAACCCCGCGGCCGGGATGGCAAGGCGGAAGGTACTCGGCGATGCGCCAAGCACTCGCGACCGAGTACGCGGATAGGCTCTACCGGCGACGAAAGGCGATGGTCGAGCCGGTGTTCGCACAGACCAAGCACAACCGGCGCATCAACCAGTTCCAGCGACGAGGAAGATCGGCCGCGCTCTCTGAATGGCGGCTGATCACCGCCACCCACAACCTCCTGAAGCTCCACAAGCACCAGATGGCCACCGCGGCGGCCTGAAGGAGGCCCCGGCCGCTACACACGCCACTCCACCGGCCGCAGCGGCACGGCCGCGCGGGCCGGGGGGCCACCTCTTCCAACGCGGCCACTGCCACGACCGCAAACCTTTACGCGACACCCACGACGGGTTCACGTACTCGAGCTGTGGGTCGATCAAATGGCGGGCCGACTCGCTCTTACTCCACAGCTGATAGATGCTACGAACCACCTCCACGTTCTGCTTAGAAATCAGCGCTCACCTCCGTGCGTATCACGGGACAGTCTCGCCCATTTCATTCGTCGAGGGCGACGCCCACGGCGTCATGAGCTCTCCTGCGACATCGCGTACTCCGCCGGGCCGAGGTCGGCGAGCGCGTTCTCGCGGGCGCATAGACGTCCGGCGCAGTGACCTTGCTCCGCTTGACTTGGAGCAAGGTAGCCCCAAGATCCCGCGGTTGACAGCCGCCCAGCCCAGCCGCGTTAGCTCCGACCAGCTCGGGGATCGAGGACTCCTCGGACATCATGAAGGGGAGTATCCCCGACCACCGCTCGCAAAGGAGGAAACAGCCTCAAAGCTAAGCGAGCGTGTGGCGAGCCTGGCCCCATTACCGGGGCTTTGACTGAGGTGCCCCCGCCAGGAGTCGAACCTGGATTTACCGCTTAGGAGGCGGTCGTCTTATCCATTGGACTACGAGGGCCGAGCCGATCGCGTGCGATCGCATCGCAGGAAGGCTACCGGCGCTAGAGCGCCTCGCCGTCGACCTCTTCACCGGCAAGTCGCCGCAACGGCTCGCCGACCAGCCGGTGGGTGATCCACTCGTCCATCCGCTGCGCGCCGATGCCTCGGTAGAAGCCAAGCGCGAGCTCGTTCCAATCGAGCGCCGCCCATTCCAGGCGCTCACCGCCGCGCTGGCGCACGCGCGCGGCGACCGTCGCCAGCAGCGCCCGGCCGATGCCTGCACGGCGGTGCGACGGACGCACGAACAGGTCCTCGAGCCACACCCCCTGGACCGCCAGGAAGCTGGAGAACGTCGGGAAGAACAGCGCGTAGCCTGCGGGCTCTCCGTCGTGTTCGGCGATCAACGCCTCGGCCGCCGGGCGCGCGCCGAACAGCGCCTCGTGCAGCAGCTCCTCGGTCGCGTGCAGCTCGTCCTCGAGGTGCTCGTACTCGGCCAGCTCGCGGAACAGGGCGAGCAGCAGCGGCACGTCCTGCGGACCTGCGTCGCGTACGACCGCTGCGGTCGGCTCCGCGCCGTGGACGTCGCTCATGCGCCCATGCGATCCGGGCGCTCGGGATAGATGTCGTCGATCGTGCACAGCGACGCGTACGGTGCGTCGGTGGCCCCTGCGATCGCCGCAGCGCCCCCTGCGAGGCGGTCGAGCACGCTGACCACGCCGCAGATCTGGTGACCGGCCTCGTGCAGCGCCCCGATCGCTGCGAGCGTCGAGCCGCCCGAGGTGAGAACGTCCTCGACGACGACGCAGCGATCCGCTGGGTCCAGCGGCGGGCCCTCGATGCGCCGCTGCAAGCCATGCGCCTTGGCCTCCTTGCGCACGAAGAACGCCTTGGCGTCGGCGCCGCCGGCGAGCGCCGCGCAGGCGACCGCGTCGGCGCCCATCGTCAGGCCGCCGACGGCTGTCGCGTCCAGCTCGCGCACACGCGCGGCCAGCAGCGCGGCGAGCGCGGCGAAGCCCGCAGGGCGCAGGATCGCGCGCTTGGCATCGACGTAGTAGCTGGCGCGAGCGCCGCTGGTGAGCGTGACGGCGCCGATCACCAGCGCGTGCTCGCGCAGCTCCTCGACGAGCGTTGCCCGCGCCGCGGCTGTGAGCTTCGTATATCCGTCGATGGCGTCCACGCAGCCCCCTAATCTAGCGTCGTGGTTGGCGTCATCGTCCGTCTGCTGCGGATCGCCTCGCTGGTGATTTGCCTGATCGTGATCGCATCGTTTGCGATCTTCGTGGTCGATGAATCCAAGGCCGCGTCCGCACATCAGACCCAGGAGATCAGCAGCGGACCGTCGGCCACCACGAAATCGAGCGCACCGCCCGGCGGCGTGCACAAAGCGATCGACGAAGCATCCGAAAAGCTCACGTCTCCGTTCGCCGGCCTCGTATCGAGCTCCAGTAGCGAATGGCTGATCCGCGGCGTGAAGCTGCTGTTGGCGCTGGCCGTCTACGGCTTCGGGGTCAGCTATCTGGCCCGCGTGTTGCACGTGCGCGTGTAGCCGCGCGAGCGATGGCCCTGTTCAGGTAGCAGCGCTCGCGAGCGCATCGGCGCCCTCGGGCGTGATCACGCCGATGCTCTTGAACAGCATCACCAGCGCACCGATCGTCGCGAGCGCGCACACCACCAGCACCAGCCCCTGCCAGCCCCAGCCCTCGAGGCTGGAGAAGGCCACGCAGTTGTTCAGGCAGTGGGCGATCATGCACGGGTACAGCGAGCCGCTAAAGCGGTACAGCAGGCACAGGCCGAAGCCGAGCGCGGCCAGCGGCGCGAGGTCGAGCGCAGGTGCCGAGCCGATGTGCACGCCGCCGAACACGAGCCCGGTGATGACAGCGGCGGGCAGCGTGCCGCGCCAGTTGCGAAGGGCGGTGAAGATGTATCCGCGGAACAGGAACTCCTCGCAGATCGGCGCCACCACGCACGTGAGCGCCGCACTCAGGACCAGCAGCGTGGTGCCTTCGTTGGAGCCGAGCGTTTCCAGCAGTTTCTCTTCTTCCGGATGGAAGATCGCGGCCCAGATCGCGCTCACGACTATGAACGAGACGAGCAGCAGCACGATCATGCCGACCGCCGCGCGCCAGCCGACGGTCGGGGGGCGTAGGCCGAACTGCCACGAGCGCACCACGCGGCCGCCGAGATGCGCGCAGAACACCGAGGCGAGCACGAAGCCGACGTCCTGCACGAACGTGTCCGCGATCGACAGCCCGGGCGGCGTGTGCGAGCTCGTGATCGTTACGCCCGCGAGCAACGCTGGGACGTCCACCAGCAGGCCGCCCACCAGCGCCAGCGCCAGCCCACCGAGCAGCGCGGCGAGCGCCGTCCACGGCCGCCAGTCCGGAATTGGCGCGCGCTCCGACGCGCCCTGCGGCGGCCCGGCGACGAGGTCGTGCGCCTCCTGCATCGCTAGGACACCCAATGCCAGGTGGCGAACTGGCCGACGAACACCGCCATCAGCGCGCCGGAGGCCACCAGCGTCGGCACGCGCAGACGCGCGTGTTCGCTCAGCCAGGCCGCCAGCCAGATGCTCAACGGGAACAGCACGACCAGGAAGCGCGGCAGCGACATCAACGGCTGCGAGCTGACCGGGTCCGACAGCGCGAGCACGAGCGCGGCGATCACGTACACGCCGTACGCGAGCGGGAGCCTGCGCAGCACGCCGACCACCGCCGGGATCGCGGCCAGCAGGAACGCGAACAGCACCAGGTTGTGGCCAGCGCTCACGAACGGGCTCCCGCCGCCGCTCGGGAAGTACAGGTGCGCGCGCTGGAAGGACAGCAGTTGGCGCGCTCCCTCGAACGCCGCCCGTGCGCCATCCCAGACGCCCACGTAGGGGCCGGCGAAGTGCCTGCCCCAGCTCTGCTGCGCGCGCAGCGGCGCCAGCGGATCCCCGCCCGCCAACGCGAGGTAGGCCACGTAGCAGGCGACGCCCGCGGGCAGCAGCGCCAGCCACAGCACGTCACGCCGCAGCCGGTAGCGCGGGCCGAGGTAGCGTGGGCCGATCCGCACGCCCTGCGCGCCGCGATCGGGCGGACGGTCCTCACGCGGCCCGTACAGGTAGATCATCACTGCGGGCAACGCCAACAGCACGCCCGTGCTGCGTGTCGCGCTCGCGAGCGCGCCGAGCACCCCGACCCACATCCAGCGACCGCGGCGGGCGTTCCAGAACAGGCCCACGGACAGCGCGAGGTACAGCGACTCGGAGTACACGGCCGAGAAGAAGAACGCCATCGGCGCAAACGCCGTCAGCAGCACCGCCAGGCGCGCGCCGTCGAGCGCTCCGTCCCCCGTGAGCGCCGTGTGCCGCGCGTGCGCCAGCTCGAGCGCACTGAGGCGGTGGATCCAGTACAGCGCGAGGGCCAGCGCCAGCGTCGACAGCAGCACGCCGGCCAGCACGGGCGGCAGCCCCGGCGCTGCGATCACCTTCAACCCCAGCGGATACAGCGGGAAGAAGGCGGTGCGCGGCGCCGTGTATGCGCCGAGGTCCGGACGGTAGCCGAAGCGTGCGATCACCAGGTACCAGGCGGCGTCCCATCGCGCCGCGGGCGCGGCCAAGAGGTTGCCGAGCCAGCCGAACCCGCTGGTCACCCCGGGAGGGTTGAAGGCTTTGCGCTGGGGGCCGAAGCCGAAGGCCAGGATCGTGCCCACGCCGGCGACCCACACGAGCAGGCGCGAGCTCCACAGCGCCCGCCAGCTCACGCGCACGGCGCTGGCGCGTGCAGGATCAGCCGCCAGCCACCGCGCCCACGGCCGAGACCCAGCGTCAAGCAGCGCGCTCGCGCCCTGCAAGCGCAGGCGGGCGGGCACCGAGTCCGGCATACCGGCAGCCGACGCCACACGACGGGAGCCCGCCTGCTCGAGCTCGCCGGCGGGCATGGTGCCCGCCTGTTCCAAGGTGTCGGAGTTCATGGCGCCTGGCACGGGAGCGTAGAGATGATGGACGCGGCGTGAGGCGGCAGCACCCATTCGTGCGCGCGGTAATCTCGGAGTCGCGGACATGTCTCGACAAGCACGAAAGCGCCGCAGCAAACGCGGACGAGGCTCGCGGGTCATGGTCGCCGCTGTGGGCACGCTCACCGTCGCGCTGTGCATCGGCGCGATCGCTGCGGTCGGCTACGTGCTGCACATCGCCGGCTCGGCGCCAGCGCTCGCCTCGCTGCACCCGCTGCTCAGCGGAGGCTCCTCACAGGTGTTCGCCGCCGACGGCACCCGCCTCGGCTTCATCCAGTCCGACGAACTGCGCAGCCCCGTCGGCTGGAGCGAAATACCGGCCGACGTGAAGAACGCCACGGTCGCGATCGAGGACCAGCGCTTCTACAAAAACGACGGCGTCGATGTGACCGGGATCTTCCGCGCGGCGGTCAAGGATCTGAGCGAGGGCGCGCCCCTTCAGGGAGGATCGACGATCACGATGCAGCTGATCCGCAACCTGTATCTCGGCGGAGACCAGCACACGCTCAGACAGAAGATCGTGGAGGCCAAGCTCGCGCTCGAGTACGAGAAGCACCACAGTAAGCATTCGATCCTGACGAGCTACCTCAACAGCGTTCCCTACGGGACGGTCGGCGGCCAGACGGCCGTCGGCGTGCAGGCGGCGGCACGCATCTTCTTTGACAAGCCCGTCTCGCAGCTGGACCTCGAGCAGTCCGCGCTGCTCGCCGGGCTGCCGCAGGCGCCGTCCCAGTACAACCCGTTCCTGTACCCCGCAGCCGCCAAGGAACGGCGCAACGAGGTGCTGGCGAAGATGGCGCAGCTGCACTACATCTCGAGCGCCCAGGCGACGGCCACCGAGGGCGCGCCGCTGGAGCTGCGCCATGGCGACTTCTACTCGCAGCGCAGCGAACCGTTCTTCTTCGAATACGTGCGCCAGCAGCTGATCGACCGCTACGGCACCAAAGCGGTCGAACACGGCGGATTGAAGGTGTACACGACGATCGATCTGGACAAGCAGCGGCTCGCGCGCAAAGCGATCTCCGAAGTGCTCGACGAGCCCGAAGACCCGGCGGCGGCGATTGTCACCCTCGACCCCCACAACGGTGACATCGAGGCAATGGCGGAGTCCGAGAGCTACGAGCAGTCGCAGTACAACCTCGCCGCCAACGGGCATCGCCAGCCGGGTTCCACGTTCAAGGCGATCGACCTCGCCGACGCGCTCTCGCGCGGAGTCGATCCGAACACGACCTACTACCTCTCGCACACGCTCGAGCCCGGCTGGCTGCCGAGCGAACCGAAGTACGAAGTCAGGACGTTCGAGGGCACCTCCCTGAACAAGTCGATCAACCTCGTCCAGGCAACGATCACGTCGGACAACACCGTCTTCGCTCAGCTGGCCGCTGACCTCGGCGAGGAAACGATCACCCACACGGCGTATGAGATGGGGGTGAAAGAGCACCTGCTCGGCAACCCAGCCCAGGCGCTTGGTGGGCTGGAAGTCGGTGTGACGCCGCTGGAAATGGCGGTCGTGTATGCAACGCTCGCGGATGGCGGCTGGCGCAACACGCCGATCGCGATCACGAAGGTGGTGTTCCCCGATGGCCACGTCGACACCGACTGGGGCACTCCCCACCGCGTGAAGGTGCTGAGCGAAGGAGTGACCTCTGAGGAGACCAGCATCCTGCATCAGAACGTGCTGGAAGGCACCGCCGTGAAATCGGTGATCTCGTGTCCGACCGCCGCCAAGACCGGGACCACGAGCGAACTCGTGGACGCGTGGCTCGACGGCTACACCCGCGACTACTCGACGGTGGTTTGGATGGGCTACCCGAACAAGGACGTGCCGATGACCGACGTCCACGGAGAACCGCAGCAGGGTGGCGCGCTGCCCGCGGTTATCTGGAAAACGTACATGCAGAGCGTGATCGAAGGCAAGCCCTGTGTCGAATTCCCGCCGCCCAAGGAAGCGATCTCCTACCAGCCCTTCTACGGCCACTACGCCACCACGGGCCAGGCGCTCGCCGCTCGCGCGCTCGAAGCGCCAGCACAGCCCGAACACCCCGCGCACACCCCCCACAGCGGCGCCGTCAAGCATCACGCCGAACACGCGATCATCGAAGTGCAGGAAGCGCCGGCGCCGAAAGCCGAAGCGCCCGCCCCGGCACACACCCCGACGCCGCCGCAGAGCGAACCGGTCACACCCGAACCGGCCTCGCCTTCGCCCGCGCCCGATACCGGTGGCGCAACGCCGTAGACACCCTGCACTGCTAGTTTGGTCGGCGTGGCGAAGGAGGACAAGGTTGAATTCGAGGGCGAGGTGATCGAGGCCCTGCCCAACGCGATGTTCCGCGTGAAGCTCGACAACGACCACATCGTGCTCGGCCACGTCGCCGGCAAGATGCGCCGATTTCGGATCCGCATCCTCCCCGGCGACCGTGTCCGCTGCGAGCTCTCGCCGTACGACCTCGACCGCGCCAGGATCGTCTACAGGCACCGCTGAGCACGCCTATCGCCGAGCGCTCCCTGATCGAGTCGATCGCCGCGGCGCTCACGAGCTCGCGCGAAAGCGGGCTCGTGCGGGGAATCGGGGACGACGCGGCGGTGGTGCGCGCCCGCGCGCTGTCCGTCACCTCGCTGGATGCGGTGATCGAGGGAGTTCACTTCCGCCTCGGCGATGGCTGGGCAACCCCGCACGAGGTCGGTCACCGCGCGCTCGCGGGCGCGCTGTCGGACCTCGCGGCGATGGGCGCTGCGCCCGGCGAGGCCTACCTGCTGCTCGGCCTGCCGGCCGGCTTCGACGAGCAGCGCGCGCTCGAGCTCGTGCGCGCTGCGGACGCGCTCGCGCTGAGCACCGGCACGGCGATCGCCGGGGGCGACGTCGTCGCCGCTCCGGTCCTCGTGGTGTCTGTGACGGCCGTCGGCTGGGCGGACAGCGCCGACGCGCTCGTCGGGCGCGACGGCGCGCGCCCGGGCGACCTCGTGGGGGTGACCGGCCGCCTCGGCGGCGCCGGCGCCGGGCTGGCGCTGCTGGACGGGCGCGCGCGCGTTCGCTCCAAGGGCGCGCAGCACGCGCTCGAACGCAGCCGCCGGCCGACGCCACGGCTGCGCGAGGGTCAGGCGCTGGCGCGGGCGGGCGTGCACGCGATGATCGACCTATCCGACGGCATCGCCAGCGACGCTGCGCACATCGCTCACGCGAGCGCCGTGCGCTTGCGTGTGGAGCTCGCGGCGCTGCCACTCGACGGGGGAGTGGCGGAGGTGGCGGGAGAGCTGCGAACGCCGCCGTGGCAGCTCGCGGCCAGCGCTGGAGAAGACTACGAGCTGTGCTTCTGCGCCGCTGCCGAGGACCGGGCTCGCGTCGAGCGCGCAGTCGGCGAGCTCGGCGCGGTGGAGGTCACCTGGGTGGGGGAGGTGCTGGATGGGCCTCCCGGGCTGACGCTGTCAGACGAGCGGGGAGACGCTGTGCGGATCGAGGGACACGAGCATCGCTGGTAGCGGCGCGCGCGCCCTTAGGCGTGCCCGCTCGGCGTCGGGTTCGATCGGTCTCGGCACAGCGCCGCCTGGCAGCAGCGTGGCCGCGCCGACGGGCACCACGCGCGTCAGGCGCGCATACACCAGCAGGCGTTTTTCAGCGGTGAAGACGGGGGTGCACGCCGACAGCACGAGACGGCTGAAGCCGACCTCGGAGACCGCGGCCCGTACATCGCTGGGCGAGACGACCCGCTGCCCGGTGACGGTGTAGGTGAAGCGGCCGTAGGGCATCTTCAGGAGGATGCGGTTGCCGCGCTCGAGCAGGTTGATTTCGCGAAACGGCGCCAGGTAGGTGGTGCGGTGCCCGGCGATCGCCGTCGTCCCTGGCACACCCGGGAAGTGGGTTTCCGGGTAGATCCCGGGGCCGCTGATCAGGTCGTCGGTGTCGGTGCCCTTGACGATCACGTAGCTGGCGTCCACGCGCGGGATCTCGATGCGACCGACCGCGGCGCCGTTACCCGCGTGGCGTTCGAGCTCGGCGGCGAGGAACGCGATCCGGGCGCTCTGGTCGGCGAGGCTCGCGAGCGTGCGCCGCTCCACGGGCGTGGGCTCGGCGCGTTCGGCGGCGCGCAGGTCCTCGCTCAGGTGATCCTGCCTGATCGTCGCGTAAAGCGCCGAGAACGGCTCCTGCCATACCAACGTGACGAGCGCGTCGAGCAGCGCCAGCGCGCCGACGAAGATCAGCAGCAACGCGAGCGCGCGCAGGGCACGCGCCGCGCGCGCCCGATGCTCGCCGCCTTCAGAGGCGCCGCCAGCGGGCGCCGATGGACTGAGCTGGAGCTCGGACACCGCCTGCCTATAGTCGCAGAGCCGACTCCGTGCCTCCGAGCGACCCCGGCCCCGCGTAGGACATCGGACCACGGATCGTGATCTCGATCTCCTCGATCGGCTGACCGCGGCCGTGCTGTACAGCCGCTGGCGCGAGCACGGCGAGCATTACGGCTGCGGCCGCACAGCCGAAGGCGGCGCTCCACAGGACCGCCGACCCGAGCCCCACGTGCCCCCCGGCGAGCAACAGCACCGCCATCCACGCCACCCCGCCGGCCCGCAACCCGAGCTCGTCCGCGTAGAACGCGATCACCAGCGCCAGCGGGATCATCCCCAACGCCACCAGCGCCAGCGCGATCAACCGGCGGGGCCGCAGCTCCGGGGCTGCGAGCACCAGCCACAGGTGCACGGCCGGCAGCGCGAGCAGGGCGGTGAACGGGTTGCCGATCCATGACACGAACGCGATCGCGATCAGGATCAGCACCAACGACAGGCCACACACGCTCGGATCTGGACGCACGCCCCAGCCCACGCGCCGCACCAGCCAGCGCCACAGCAGCCACGCGAGCGCGAACGTGAGCGCCACGGCCACGACCGTGGCGGCGGCCTCGCCGTCGAACGGCAACGCGCTTTCGAGCGCGGGCACCGGCGGACGCGCGGGCAGGATCCCGAGCCATCCGAGCACGTACGCAAACAGCGCGCAGGTCAGGAACGGCAGCGCGCAGCTGAGCGTCCACAGCATCGAGCGCCCGACGCGCGCGCGCCGGCGGCGAGCGCGCGCGAAGCCATCCACAGCCGCGACAAACGCTGGGAACAGAAGCGTGATCGCGAGCAGGCGCAGCGCCCACATCGGCAGCGTCTTGTGGCGCAGCAGCAGCCCGGTCTGCATCGTCGTGGGGATATCGGGGGAGGTGTCGAGCGCATCCACGGCGCTCAGCGCGCCGCGCCCGAAGCCCTCCAGGCGTTCCATGCTCACGGGTTCGGACGGTCGCGGACCGCGTTCGCCGGAGACCTGGACCTGCACGGCGGGCAGCCCACGGGCGTTCAGCACGCCCTGTTCGCCAACCGCGATCGGGAACACCAGGTGCACGAGCTGCCCGAGCGCGCTGGGTGAGCCGGGATCAGCGCCGACCTGCTGCGAGATCGCCTGGCTGACGGTTTCCTGGAGCTGCAACGGCGCGGAGCCGAGGCCGTCGGAGTAAGGCACCACGAACGGCCTGCGCGTCCGTACGCCCGCGAGGTCACCCAGCACGAGCGCCGCGTCGAAGGGCCCGTGCAGGCCGAACGCGCCAGGGTCGGACACCAACGCGGCCGCGGCCGCGTCGCCACCGCTGCCGGAGCTGGTGGAAGCCAGCACGATCGTGCGCTTGGTGGCCCGCGTGGCGAACACGCGCGCCAGCTCCATCAGCGCGGCGGTGCCCGAAAGCTCGGCCTCGGATGAGGACCCGCCTGCCCCGGCGGCGTCGCGATGCGCGAGGATCAGGATCGGCGATGCGCTGGTCGACCCCGGACGCTGGGCGATGACGGTCAGCAGCGAGCGCTCGCCGGCGATCGTCTGGCCTTCGGAGGTGTACGTGTGAACGGAGAAGCCGCCGCCGGCCGTGCCGCCGAGCGCTTCGAGCTGCTGCGCGACGTGCGCAGCCAGTCGATCGTCGCCGCGCGAGCCCGGGCGCCGCGCGGGGTACTGCGCGGCCAAGCTGTTCAGTTCGGAGAACGCGGTCGCGCCGTCGAAGGCTTCGGGGGTGAGCGTCGAGCTCGGCGCGCCCGGCCGGGCGCTCAGCGAGAAGGCGGCGAGCGCCAGGGCGAACAGAAACGGCACAAACGCTGCGCGGTACAGGCGCCCGTTGAGCATGCCCTAGACCATAGTCAGCGGGTCGGCTCCTTGCAGCTCCCACGACGCGCGCGCCCGCGCTGCGCGATCATGTCGGTCCGGAGGCCAGGTCAGCTATCGTGCCGCCGCGTGCTCCAGCCCGTCGCCGTCGCCAACAAGACGCTAGCGGACTACACGCATATCTGCGGGCCGGAGCTGATCGACGAAATCCGCGAGCTCGCAGAGCCGCTGAAGGGGCAGCGGGTCGTCCACATCTCCGCGACCGCGTTCGGCGGCGGCGTCTCGGAGATCCTGTACACGCTGGTGCCGTTGATGCGCGACGTGGGCCTGGACTGTGAGTGGCAGGTGATCTACGGGCGCGAAGAGTTCTTCAACGCGACCAAGCTGATGCACAACGCGCTCCAGGGCGCCCCGCAGGATCTCGACGAGGAGCAGTGGGCGACGTGGTTGCGCTACAACGAAATGAACGCCGCGGAGCTGAGCGGCGGTTGGGACGTGTGCCTCGTGCACGACCCGCAGCCGGCGGCCTTGTGCAAGCTGGTACCGGAGAAGGCCAACGGCTGGGTGTGGCGCTGCCACATCGATCTGTCCACCCCCAACCAGCAAACGATCTCGCAGCTGCTCCCCTACCTCGAGCACTACCCCCAGTCACTGTTTCACATGCGTGAGTACGTGCCAGCGGGGCTGAACGGCCACGTCAACGTGGTGCCGCCGGCGATCGACCCGCTGACGCCGAAGAACATGGCGCTCTCGCCCGAAGACGGCGCGTTCGTGTGCGGCCAGTTCGGGATCGACGTGGATCGGCCGTTGATCTGCCAGGTCTCGCGCTTCGACCCCTGGAAGGATCCGCTCGGCGTGATCGACGCCTACCACCAGGTCAAGCAGGCGATGCCGGAGGTGCAGCTCGCGCTGGTGGGCTCGATGGCCAGCGACGACCCCGAGGGCTGGGACTACTTCAATGCGACCGTCGCGCACGCGGACGGCGACGCCGACATACACATCCTCAACAACTTCAACAACGTCGGCGCGATCGAGGTCAACGCGTTCCAGTCGCACTCCGACGTGCTGATCCAGAAGTCCACGCGCGAGGGCTTCGGCTTGACCGTCTCGGAGGCGATCTGGAAGGCCCGCCCGTTCGTCGGCGGCGACGTCGGCGGCATACCGCTCCAGATCGAGGACGGCGTGACCGGGTTCCTCGTCTCGAGCCCCGAGCAGTGCGCGCAGCGCACGCTCGAGTTCCTGCGCGACCCCGAGCTCGGGCGCTCGCTTGGGCGCCGCGGCAAGGAGCACGTGCGCCGCAACTTCCTCACGCCGCGCTACCTGCGCGACTACCTGCGGATCTTCAACGAGCTGAGCCGGGCATGAGCAGCGCACCGGCACAGCGTCCTGCGCTGGTGCTGGTGAGCAACCGCGGGCCTGTCACGTTTCACGCGAACGGAGAGATCCAGCGCGGCTCGGGAGGCCTGGTGACCGCGCTCACGGGCCTGGCCTCGCATCGCGAAGCGATCTGGATCGCCTCGGCGATGAACGAGCACGACGTGGAGGTCTCACGCGAACACGGCGGCGAGGCCTTCCCGGTGCGCTCGCCCGCAGGTGGCGAATACCAGGTGCGCCTGGTGGTCAGCGACCCGGACGCTTACGACCGCTTCTACAACGTGTTCGCCAACCCGATGCTGTGGTTCATCCAGCACTACCTATGGGACCTGTCGAACGCGCCCGACATCCGCCACGAGGAGATCGAGGCGTTCGAGTTCGGCTACAACGTCGTCAACGAGGATCTCGCGCGCGCGGTCGTCGAGCAGCTCGAGGGCAGCACCGAGCCGGTGGTGATGGTCCACGACTATCACCTGTACACACTGCCGGACCTCGTGCGCCGCGCGCGCCCGGACGTGTTCCTGCACCACTTCGTCCACATCCCGTGGACGCAGCCGGACGCCTGGAGAGTGCTGCCGACGCGGATCCGCGAGGAGATCTTCACCGGTCTGCTGGCCAACGACATCATCGGCTTCCACACGCGCTCCTACCGGCACAACTTCCTCCAGTGCTGCCGCGACCTGATGGACCTCGACGTGGACTTCGCGCGCGGCATCGTGCGCTTCGGGGCACGCGAGGTGTGGGTCAGGGCCTACCCGCTGCCGATCGACCACAAGGCGACACGCCAGATCGCGCAGAGCGAGCGCGTCGAGGAGTTCGAGCGGGAGCTGCTGCGACGCCGTCGTGACTTCATGATCCTGAGGGTCGACCGTGCCGACCTGAGCAAGAACATCCTGCGTGGCTTCTCCGCGTTCGACCTGTTCCTCGACGACCATCCCGAGTTCATCGAGCGGGTCACGTTCATGGCGCAGCTGATGCCCTCGCGCACCGACGTGCCCCAGTACGCGGAGTACCTGGAGCGGATCGAGGCGCTGGTGGCGGTCGTCAACCACCGCCACGGGACCCCCGACTGGATGCCGATCCAGCTGAAGCTGCGAGATGACCTGGCGGAGGCGATGGCCGCGTACAAGCACTACGACGTGCTGCTGGTCAACGCGATGTTCGACGGCATGAACCTGGTGGCCAAGGAGGGGCCGATCGTCAACGAGCGCGAGGGGGTCTCGATCCTCTCGGAGAACACGGGCGCGCACGAGGAGCTCGGTGAGTACGCGCTGTCGGTCAACCCGTTCGATATCCAGGAGCTCGCCAACTCGATCTACGCGGCGCTGACGATGGACCCGGCCGAGCGCCGACGGCGCGCGGCGGGCCTCGCGCAGATCGTCACCTCGCGCGACCCCGGCGACTGGATCGACGAGCAGCTCGCGGACATCCGCGCGAAGGGCGCCCAGAGCTAGTGGGCGGCGGGGTGGTTGGCGACCAGCTACCCTGTGCGGCTGATCTGCATGACGCTGCCGCCACCGACATACGACCTCGTGCTGCTGCTCGACCCCCAGGCCGAGGACGCGGCGCGCGCGAAGATCATCGCGGACACGCGCGCGGCGATCGAGGCACAGGGCGAGCTGCTACGCCACGACGAGTGGGGCGAGCGGGCACTGGCATACCCGATCGACCGCAAGGCCAGCGCCGAGTACCACCTGCTCCAGTTCCACGCTGGTGAGGTCGAGCTGCTGAGCGGGCTCGATCGCACGCTGCGGATCACCGACGGCGTGCTGCGCTTTCGCATCGTCAAGCTGAAGCCGGGCGTCCCCGACGCGCCCGACATGCGCTCCTCGACAGCTGCCGCCCGCCGCAGCGGACCGTCCCCGGAGGGCGAGCCCGAGGCGCCGACACCGACCCAGCTTGGCGAGGACGTGGAGATCCCCCTCGCCGAACCCGCCTAGCAGCGTGTCAGCCACCGCGCGACCGCCGCTGGTTACGCGCTCGAGACGACCGTAATAAAATCGGCGCGATGGGCTGGGTCGAGACCGAAGACATGAGCGACCGCTCGGCGAGCCGAACGGACCGACTGCGCGCCTCGCCGCCGATGTTCGACTCGCGTCTGCTCGACGCGCTCTCGCGCGTGCACCCGGCGGTCCCCGTGATCATCTTCCTGCCGGCGATCGTCGCGCTCTGTGCTTGGTCGCTATCGGACCAGAGCGTTCTCGCCACGCTCGCGCTGGCGGTCGGCGGCTATGCGCTGTGGACGCTGTTCGAGTACTGGCTGCACCGCCTGGTGTTCCACTTCGAGCCCGAGCACGGGGTGGGCGCACGCCTGCACTGGATCATCCACGGCGTGCACCACGACCACCCCAACGACCCACTGCGCCTGGTGATGCCACCGGCCGTGAGCGTGCCGCTCGCGGGACTGGTGCTGGGGCTCCTGTACCTGATCTTCGGCTCCCGCTACGCGCCTGCGATCGGCGCGGGCTTCTTCGCCGGCTATCTGGTCTACGACATGACCCACTACTACCTGCACCACTTCCGACCGCACGGAGCGCTCGGCCGGACGCTGCGCGAGCGCCACATGCGCCACCACTTCCAGGACGACACTCGCGGCTTCGGCATCAGCGCGCCGTACTGGGACGAGGTCTTCGGCACCTCCTCGCGCGCACGGCGCTCCTCGCGATCCTCGCAATGAGCGGTTTCGCGTACGCCTGGCGCGAGAGTCCCGCCCGCGGAGCGCTCTAGACTCGGCAGCGAGTCGACGGGCCGACTGGCGAGCCCGTGACCAGTGAGCAATGAGCTGAAAGGAACAGAGGACGTGGCCGCCACCAACATCAACAGGGTCGTGCTGACCGGGAACCTGACCGCCGATCCGGAGCTGCGTTCGCTGCCGAGCGGCACCTCGGTGTGCAAGCTGCGGATCGCGTGCAACACGCGCCGCAAGAACGGCAGCACGGGCGAATGGGAGGACAAGCCCAACTACTTCAACGTGACCGTGTGGGGGGCGCAGGGCGAGAACGCGGCCCGCTTTCTCCACAAGGGCCGACCGGTTGCGATCGACGGGCGCCTGGAGTGGCGCGAGTGGGAGACTCAGGAGGGCGCCAAACGGCAGGACATCGATATCATTGCCGACTCGGTGCAGTTCCTGGGCTCGCGCGAAGACGCCTCCGGTGGCGGGTTCGCCGGCAATGGGGCCGCCAGCGGCGGCGAGACCCCCGTCGACGAAGGGGATTTCCAAGCCGCACCGGTCTCCAGCGCAGTCGGGGACGACGACATTCCGTTCTAGCCATACAGCGAGGTGCCAGTGTCTTCCAACGCAGCCATGCCAGATCTGAAGCGCCGCACGGGCGAGGGTCGCTGATGGCAAAGGCGCGCGGTCGCGGCAAGCCGGTACGCCGGCGCGACAAGAAGGGCGGCCTCGGCAGCGGTCGGCGCAAGCCCTGCCAGCACTGCCGCGACAAGATCGACCAGGTCGACTACAAGGACGTGGCGTCGCTGCGGAAGTTCATCTCCGAGAAGGGGAAGATCCGCTCGCGGCGGATCACCGGCTCGTGCAGGCGCCACCAGGTGCAGATCGCGCGCGCGGTCAAGCGCGCGCGGGAGCTGGCGCTGCTCCCGTACGTCAACGAGGGCGGCCGCGACGACAACCCCCGCCGCGAACGCGGCGATCGCGATCGCGATCGCGAACGCTAGCCCGCCGCTGATGCCCGAAGCGATCCTCCTCAAGGACGTGGACACCCTCGGCGAGCAGGGCACGGTCGTCGACGTCTCCAAGGGCTACCTGCGCAACTACCTGCTGCCGCGCAAGCTCGCCCAACCGGCGACGAAGGGCGCTGTGGAAACCATCCGCCAGCGCCAGGCCGCCGCCGAGCGCGCGGCCAGGGAGGCGGTCGAGCGCGCGCAGGAGAACGTCAACCTGCTCAACCGCACCGTCCTCACGATCCCCCAGCAGGCGGGGGCAGACGGGCGCCTGTTCGGCTCTGTCACAGCACAGGACATCGCCACCGCGATCCGCGAAGCTCGCGGCCTGCGGATCGACAAACGCAACGTCCATCTTCCCGAGCCGATCAAGAACGTCGGCACCTACATGGTTGTGGTAGAGGTGGTCGAGAACACCACGGCGACGATCAAGACTATGGTGGTGGCGCGCAAATAGGCGCTCCGCAGTGAGTCGATCGTCCCCGACCGCTGACGCGGTGGGGGGCCGAGTCGACTCACTGCTCCGCTTGGGCGGGGGTTACGTTGGTGGGGGCGGGACGGTTCTCGAACAGCACGAGAACGACATGGTCGAGTGCCTGCTTGCGGGTGCTTGTGATGGCCATGTCAGCCTCCAGTCCTGCGAGGTCGTCAGGACCCGGCCGGGTCACTGACGCGGTTTACCGCCGGCTCTTGGCTCTCGGTGAACAGCGCGCCCTGTCCTGCGCCTGAGCCGGACGCACCGCCACCGCGGCCGCGCAGGACAAACGCGATCAGGACCGCGACGGCAGCCCCGGCGATCGGCCCTGCCACATACACGAAGTAGTGCGAGAAGTTCCCCCCGACCAGGTCCGGGCCGAAGGTGCGGGCCGGGTTCATCGAGGCGCCCGAGATGGGGCTGCCCCAAAGCCCGGCGAGAGCGATGTAGCCGCCGACACCAAAGGCCCCAAACAGGCCGACATTCTGGGCGCCCGATGCCGTCCCTAGGATCACGCTCACGAGGCCGACGGTGAGGATGAACTCCATCCAGAACGCGGCGCCCGCCGAGTAGGAGGCGGCCACGTAGTTCGATCCGTAGGTAGCCGACACGTTGATGACCGCGTGCAGGAACAGCGCGGCGAGCGTCGCGCCGATCAGCTGCACGACGATATAGCCGGGCACGCGCTGCCACGGGAAGTCGCGACGCAGCGCGAACGCGATGCTGACCGCCGGGTTCAGGTGCGCACCCGAGACCTTGCCCATGAACAGGATGATCCCCAGCACCGTCAGCGCGGGCGCGACGACAGCATCCGTATGGCTGATCACCCCTGGGAAGGCGTGGCCCATCATTCCGCCACCTGCTGCCGCCAGCACTAGAAAGAACGTTCCGAGCGCCTCAGAGACCAGACGCCGCCACTCCTGGCGAGGATCCTTGAAATCTTCGACCCGGTCGATGAACTCCTGCTCGTAACGAGCGATCAGGCCCTGGGCCTGGACGCCCGGGCTCGCGGAAGTAGACGCTGCTGCCATTGGCCCCCTTTTGATCTCGAAGATGAGCGATCGGACTCTTACGCGGTTCTTTGCCGAGCGCCTCACCCCGATGGAATGAACTCGGCGTATCCGGCCAGCGGTGCGGAGAGCTGAAGCTGCGTGCGCCTCGGGACCCAAGGCCCGCGGGACCTCCGCGCTCGATTTCCGTCCTGGGGCGATGCGAACATGTGTTCGTGACAGCTGCCCATCTTTTTCACGCCTCATTTGCGGGAACGGCCCCCGGGCGGGGCGCGTGCCAAGCCTAAACTCGCGCATCTAGATGAGCGCCACCCACAGCAACGGCCGCGCGAACCCGGCGGCGGGTGCGATCGCACCGCCCCACAACCTCGACGCCGAGCAGTCGGTGCTGGGGGCGATCCTGCTGTCCGACCGCTCGCTGTACGCGCTGGTGATCGAGGAGGGGCTGCGCCCGGACGACTTCTATCGCGAACGCCACGGCACGGTGTACGAGGCGATGCTGTCGCTGTACAACGAGAGCGAGCCGGTGGACGTGCTGACGGTCACCGACCGTCTGCGCCAGATGGGAAAGCTCGAGGCCGTCGGCGGCCCGGCCACGGTCGACGAGCTGACCGGCGTGGTGCCGGCCGCCGGACACGCCCGCCGCTATGCGCAGATCGTGCGCGAGAACGCGCTGCTACGCCGTCTGCTGCGCAGCACCTACCAGATCCAAGAGAGCGTGCTGGGGCACGAGGCGCCGCCGCGCGAGCTCGTGGAGCAGGCGGAGAAGGCGATGCTCGAGGTCGCGCGCGACGACCGCCAGCAGGACTTCCGCGCGATCGAGGAGGTGCTGCACGAGGAGCTCGACAAGCTGCACCGCCTGTCGCTGGAGCGGACCTCGCTGACGGGCACACCCTCGGGCTTCAAGGACCTCGACGAGATCACCGGCGGCTTTCAGCCGGGCAACCTGATCATCATCGCCGCCCGCCCGGCGATGGGCAAGAGCGCGCTCGTGTGCAACATCGCGGAGAACGCGTCGGTCGAGCACGGCAAGCCGGTGGCGCTGTTCTCGTTGGAGATGGCCGAGGCTGAGCTGGCACAGCGCTTCGTCGCCTCGCAGGCGAGGATCAAGGGCGAGGAGCTGCGCAAGGGGCGCGTGGCCGAGCAGCGCTGGCCGAAGATCCTGGGCGCGAGCCAGCGCCTCGCGCGAGCACCCCTGTGGGTGGACGACTCGAGCGATGTGGGGATGCTGGAGATCCGCGCCAAGGCTCGCCGCCTGCACAGCCAGTGCGAGGGCGGGCTGGGCTTGATCATCATCGACTACCTCCAGCTGATGCGCACCGACAGCCGTTACGACAGCCGCGTGACGGCGGTCGGCGAGCTCAGCCGCGGCCTGAAGATCCTCGCGCGCGAGCTTGGGGTCCCGGTGATCGCGCTGTCGCAGCTCAGCCGCGCGGTCGAGCAGCGACCGGACAAGAAGCCGCAGCTGTCGGACCTGCGCGAGAGCGGGAACCTCGAGCAGGACTCCGACCTGGTGATGTTCATCTACCGCGACGAGTACTACGACGAGGACTCCGAGCGTCCGGGCGAGGCGGACCTGATCATCGCCAAGCACCGCAACGGCGCCGTCGGGAAAGTGACGCTGACCTTCCAGAAGGAGTACCCCAAGTTCATGAACTACGCGCGCGAGCGCTACGAGCAATGAGCGCCACGGATGAGCAGGGGGCGATCGGCGAGGAGCTCAGCCTGCTGGAGCCGTTCGCGCCCAGCGCGCGCCGCGGTGGCGGCGGCGCCAAGCCCCGGTGCCCGCTGGAACTCTGCGACGGCAGCGGCTTCGTGGTGGATGAGGCGACGAACACCGCCAGCGACTGTCGCTGCCGTGCCGCTCGCATCGCGGGCGCCCGCACGAAGAGCCTCGCGGGCCGCATACCGCGCAGGTATCGCGACGTGTCCTTCGAGCGCCCTCCCGTCAGCGACATCGCCAGGCGTGCACCCGACCAGATCCGCTCGGTCCGTCGCTACGTGCAAACGATCGAGGAGAACCTGGACGCCGGTCGGGGCCTGTGGATTCAGGGTGATGTTGGCACCGGCAAGACCACGCTGGCGATGCTCGTCTCGAAAGCTGCGCTCGACGCGGGACGGTCCGTCGCGATCTACTCGCTCCCGCGCCTTCTGAACCTGCTGCGCGAGTCGCTGGACTCGCAGGAGGGCAAGCTCGACTTCATGGATCGTCTGACCGCGGTGGACCTGCTGCACATCGACGACCTCGGCGCCGAGCACCGCACCGACTGGGTGCTCGAGCAGCTGTACTCGATCGTCAACGCACGCTACGAGGCCGAGCGGCCGATCGTGGCGACCACGAACCTGATGCCCGACGAGCTATCTGAGCGGCTCGGCGCACGCACGGTCTCGCGGCTGGTGGAGATCTGCGGCGACCTGATCCCGCTGTACGGCGAGGACAAGCGGCGCGAGTTCCGGGCGGGCTGAGCGCGCAGCGTACGTACACTGACTGCGCATGCCAGGCATCGTGATAGTTGGCGCCCAGTGGGGCGACGAGGGCAAGGGCAAGATCACCGATCTGCTCGCCGAGAACGGCGACGCGGTCGTGCGCTTCCAGGGCGGCAACAACGCCGGGCACACGATCGTGAGAGGCGACCGCGAGTGGAAGCTGCACCTGATCCCCTCCGGGATCCTGTATCCGGGCAAGCGCTGCGTGATCGGCAACGGCGTGGTGATCGACCCGAAGGTGCTGATCGACGAGCTGGACGCTCTGCGCGCGCGGCGCGTGGACGTCAGCGGCCTGCGCATCTCCGCCAACGCGCACCTGATCATGCCCTACCACCTGCTGCTCGACTCGGCCGGCGAGGCCAAGCTGGGAAGCCTCCAGATCGGCACCACCCGCCGGGGCATCGGCCCGTGCTACGCGGACAAGGCCGCGCGCCTGGGCATCCGCGTGCAGGACCTGCTCGACGAGAAGATCCTCAAGAAGAAGATCGTCGCGGCGATGGAGCCCAAGCGCCTGTCGCTGCGGCCCTTTGAGAAGGACCCGTCGCTCGACCTGCACGCGATGACCGAGGAGTACCTGACCTACGGGCATCGCCTGGAGCAGCACATCGCGGACACTTCAAAGCTGATGTGGGAGATGTTCGACGCCGGTCAGATGGTGATCCTGGAGGGCGCCCAGGGCGCGATGCTGGACATCGACCACGGCACCTATCCGTTCGTGACCTCCTCGAATCCGCTGTCCGGAGCCGCGTGTGTGGGCAGCGGTATCGGGCCGAAGGCGATCGACGAGGTCTGGGGAGTGTGCAAGGCGTACACCACGCGCGTGGGCGCAGGGCCGTTCCCGAGCGAGCTGCACGACGAGATGGGCGAGGCGATCCGCCAGCGGGGCGGCGAGTTCGGCACCACCACCGGGCGCCCGCGTCGCACCGGTTGGCTGGACCTCGTAGCGCTGCGCTACGCGGCGCGGCTGAACACGCTGACGTCCCTGGTGGTGACCAAGCTCGACGTGCTGTCGGGGCTCGACCGTATCCACGTGTGCACCAGCTATCGCGGCGCGGACGGCGCCGAGTTCGAGGACTTCCCGTATCACCAGACGGTGCTGCACCACACCGCCGCAGAGCTCACCGAGCTCGGCGGCTGGAAGGAGGACCTGGGCGAGTGCCGCACGCTTTCAGACCTGCCAGACGGAGCGCGTGAGTACCTGGAGTTCATCGCTGGCCACGTGGGCGCGCCCGTCGCGCTGATCGGGGTCGGACCCGGTCGTGAGCAGATCGTGTGGACCGAGGCCGGCCGCCAGACGATCATCGGCAGGCGCACGCCCGCGGCGGCTGTGGCCTCCCCCTAGCGGCTGCGCTGGCGCGCTAGCCGTCGGCGCGCACGCGCTCGACCAGCTCGGCCAGCACGCGCTCGGCGTCATCGTTGGCCACCTGGCAGGTGCCGGCCGCCTCGTGCCCGCCGCCCCCGTAGGACAGCATCAGCGCGCCCACGTCCGTGGCGCTCGAGCGGTCCACGATCGACTTGCCCATCGCGAACACCGTGTTCTGCTGTTTGAGCCCCCACAGCACGTGGATGGAGATGTTGCACTGCGGGTACAGCGCGTAGATCATGAAGCGGTTCGTCGGGTGGATCACGTCGTCCTCGCGCAGATCCAGCACGACGAGCTTGTCGTGGACGTGCGAGCGCGCCAGCAGCTGCGCCTCGGCGGCGTCCGCATGCTCGCGGTAGAGAGCCACGCGTTCAGCCACATCGGGCAGCTCCAGCACCTCCTCGACAGTGCGCTCCAGGCAGGCGTCGATCAGCTCCATCATCAGCTGGTAGTTGGAGATGCGAAAGTCACGGAAGCGACCGAGGCCGGTGCGCGGGTCCATCAGGAAGCTGACCAGGATCCACCCGCTTGGCGTCTTGATCTCCTCGAGCGAGAACAGCGCGCTATCGGCCTTGTCCACGGCCTCCATCAGCGACTCGGTGACCAGCGTAAAGCGCTCGGAGCCACCGAAGTAGTCGTATACGACGCGCGCGGCCGACAGAGCGCCAGGCACGATCACGTGATTTGCGGCCTGCTCCTCAGCCAGGCGCAGGGTCTCGCTCTCGTGGTGGTCGAAGGCGAGGCGAACGCCGGGGACGTACGGGAGGTTGGTCGTGACGTCGCGCTCGCTCAGCTCGATCAGGCCGTCCTGCATGTCCTTCGGGTGCACGAACTTGATGTCCTCGAGCAGCCCCAGCTCTTTCAGCAGGGCCGCGCACACCAGCCCGTCGAAGTCGCTGCGGGTGACAAGGCGACACTTCTCCATCGTGGGTGCTGCCATCGACGTCGGCTCCTTCCGCGTGAGTACAGGAGAGACGTCGGCAGATGGACGCTGATCCTCAAGCGCTCATCCTCAGGTGCGATGGGCCGTGCAGGAATCGAACCTGCAACCTTGGGCTTAAGAGGCCCTTAGAGGGTCACCGACGCGCCCAAGTACGGCTGATTTGGTCGGCCTTGATGCCCCTAAAACACTACGGCCTCGGCTGGTTTGGTACCCAAAGCGGTACCCACGCTGGTGGTGGTACCCACGCGGTACCCATGCCGTGTAGACTCCCGGTAGGCGCCTGACAAGAGGCCCCGCGTGAGTGCCATCGCAGGGGCCGTGGACACACCGGAGGCCCGCATGTCAACCAAGAACCCCAGCGCCGCGGTGGTCGTCCGCGAGCACAACGGGCAGCCCTTCTTCGAGGCGAAGTTCCGCTACCGCAGCCGGCAGGTGAAGCGCCGTGTTGGGCCGGCTTGGCTCGACCTTGACGCAGACACGGGCGACTGGCGTCCACGTCGCGGGCGTATACCCGACGGCTCCTACGATGAGCGGGCGGCCCACGTAGCGGCAGCTTCCCTCGTAGCCGCCTACATGGCCGAAGCAGACGACCGCGAGCGCGCCGAGCGCGAGCGCGAGGCCCGTGGCGTGACCTTCCGCGAGGTCGCCCACGAGTACCTGCGCTGGCTCGAGGACGTGAAGGGCGCGAAGCCCGCGACGTTGCGCAACCACCTGAGCGTGCTCGCCGACCCCGGCGTCCCGTACAAGCGCGGGAAGGGCACGACCACCGGCCACGTGATGACCGCCCTCGGGAACCGACCAGCATCGAAAATCAGCACGCGTGACGTGGAGGAGCTGCTGGCGACGGTCAGCGCAACCGGCGTCTCGCCGCGCACTGTCAACAAGCACCGCGCGGTGATCTGCGCCGCCTTCAACTACGGCTGCCGTGCCTCGACCTACGGACTGGCAGTGAACCCCGCCTCCGAGGCCGACAAGCGCCGAGAGCCGCTGCCGGGCGCATTGGTCTACTACTCGCCCGAGGAGGTCGAGGCGCTCGCGCGGGCGCTCGCCGACGGCCGGCACCGCGAGCCTTCGCGGCAGACCCTCGGCGAGCAGGAGCGCGAGGCGAGGCGTGCCGAGGATCAGCAGGACGCGGAGCTGGTGAGGGTCGCCGCATACGCCGGCCTGCGGCTCGGCGAGCTGCTCGCACTCCGCTGGCGGGATGTGGACTTCGCAGGCCATGCCCTGACCGTGGGACGCGCGATGAGCGCAGGCGTGGAGTCCTCCACAAAGTCGGGCAGGGTCCGTCGGGTTCCGCTGCCTGACCAAGCCGCGGCCGCCCTCGATCGCCTGACTAGGCGCGAGGACTTCACAGGAGTCGACGAGCGAGTGTTCTGCAACCCGCTCGGACGTACCCTCGACGGCTCCGCGTTGCGACGCCGCTTCAAGCGGGCGCGCGACGACGCCGGCCTGCGACCGCTGCGCTTCCACGACCTGCGCCACACCTACGGCTCACTGCTCGCGGTCGCCGGCGTGGACCTCGTGACGATCAAGAGCGCGATGGGCCACAGCGCACTCGCCACCACCGGACGCTATCTGCACGCGCGCCCCGCGAGTGAGCAGGCGGAGGTGTTCACTCGGGCGTTCGCTCCCACCACACCAGTCGATGCCGAGCCCGCTATCGGCTATTCCGTATGAGTTCTGTTTTGCTTCTGTTTCTTGCTACACTACGAGCATGAGTTTGGCTTACGCAGACGAGGCGATCCGGATCAGACAGCTCGCGCCGCTGACCGAGCGCGACATCGCCCGGGCGACCGGAGCGGGCGTCTCGACGGTCAGCGCGTGGCTTCACCGCACCCGTGCGCCCACCGGGCGCCGGGCCGAACGACTGGTGGAGCTTCTCGGCGATCATCGACCGGCTCGCAGCGGTGCTGGAGGCCGACTACGTACCGGTGTGGCTGAACCGCCCCCTCACCGCGCTCGGACATCGCAAGCCGATCGACGTGCTCGCAGGCGGCGGCTACGAGGAGCTCTCGCGCATGGTCGCCGCACTCGAATCCCCGACCTTCACGTAGCCCGCCGTGGACGCGCTGAGCGCGACGCGCATGGTGGTCACAGGCACGTGGCTGCGCCACGGCAGAGGTAGCATGCAGCCGTATGTCGGAGGAGATCCGCAAGATGGCAATGGACATCGTGATCCGTGAGGAGCAGCGGAACGGATGGTCGCCGTGTGCCATTGGCGCTGCAAGGGGCGAGAAGGAGCACGGGTGCGACATCCTGAGCGCACCGCCGAGTGGCGGCAAGCCACATCCGGTGGAGGTCAAGGGCTGGGGAGAGCGCTTCAGGGGTCCGTCCGGAAAGTTCCTCTACGCGCAGGATGTGAGGGCAAGTCAGATGGCTGCTGCACAACAGGACGACAACTTCCGCGTCGAGATCGTCGCCAACCTCGCGGCTCATATCGCCGACGGGGAGCCATACGAACGTCTGACGCTACATGCTGACCGAGTCCGGTCGGCTCTCCCAAGGCTTTACGAGATCGTGCTTGACGGCATGGCGAATGAGATCAGGCACGGTGACGAGCGTAGGAGCGACGAGATCGAAGGGGAGTCGTGAGCCCGAGGCGATCTGATTACAGGACCCGCAAGGAATACCGCTGGGCAAAAAAAGTCGAACAGCGCGAGATGATGACGCGCCCGATCGTCAACGCGCGTCCCCTGAGCGCACGGATCATCCTGACGGGCATTCTCTGGTTTGTGGTGGTTTTTGCTGCCGTCGGGGCGCTTCCGCGCCATGCTGGTGCTGGGTGGGGGTCGCTGGCGATTGTGGTCTCTACCGCGGCTGCGATCGTCTTCTATCGCAGCCGCCTGTGCCAGCGGTGGGGAAGGGCGTGGGATGACTACGCGAGGAAGAGCCGCATCAAGACGGTGGAACGCGGCGATACTTCCATCGCGGGCCGGTGGGCTGCGAACGTGGTTCAGAAAGAACGCGGGGAGAGCGGAGCGGTTGCCTCAGCCGCGGCCGCTCCGTCCCAACCGCCCGCTCCGCAGCAGACAGTTGGTATTGCTGCGGAGATAGACCGACTCGCCGGGCTGAGACAGTCCGGCGCCCTGAGCGAGGAGGAGTTCGCGCTGGCCAAGGCCAAGCTCCTCGGATAGATCTGCCACACGATCAAAAGCGAGACGGGCGCGTGCTCGGCGTACCTCGCACCTGATCGACGCCCCCAAAGGCAGAAGGGAGCCGAGAAGTTGCTCTCACAGACGCTGATCGCGGCCCGGGCACGCTCGACGCTCGTGCTCGTCCATCGCAAGCCGCTGCTCGAACAGTGGGTCAAGCGCCTGAACGAGTTCCTCGATCTCGATGCGGATGAGATCGGGACGATCGGCGGCGGTCGCGGCAAGCCCACGGGCAAGGTGGACGTAGCGATGGGCCAGAGCCTGGCTCGCCACAAGACGCTCGACCAGCTGCTGGCCGGCTACGGTCACGTCGTCGTGGATGAGTGTCACCACGTCCCGGCTGTGACGACCGAGCGTGTCCTTCAAGCCTCGCCTGCGCGCTATGTGACCGGGCTGACCGCCACGCCGAAGCGCCGCGACGGACACCATCCGATCATCGCGATGCAGTGCGGGCCGGTCCGCCACACGATCGAGCCCGGCGCGACCCGCTCAGCACAGCCGCTCATGCTGCGCGTCGTGCGCCGCGACACATCCTTCGACCCCGCAACGCTTCCCACCGACGCGAGCATTCAAGAGGTCTACGCCGCGCTCGCGACTGACGAGCGGCGCAGCGAGATGATCGCGAAGGACACGCTGGAGCTGGCGGCACGGGGCCGCTGCCCGATAGTGCTGACAGAACGGCGCGAGCACCTGGAGCAACTGGCCAAGGGCCTTGCGGATACCCACACGCTCATCGTCCTACACGGCGACATGCGACCGGCCGAGCACCGTGCCGCGCTCGAGCAACTCACCAGCACGGACAGCGACGGCGGGCGGGTGGTGCTCGCCACCGGCCGCTACATCGGCGAGGGCTTCGACGACCCATGCCTCGACACGCTGCTGCTCGCCATGCCGATCGCATGGAAAGGCACCGTCGTGCAGTACGCCGGGCGCCTACACCGCGCCCATCCCGGCAAGCGCGAAGCGCTCATCTACGACTACGTCGACGCCGAGCTACCCGTCCTGCGACGCATGTTCGCCAAGCGCCTGCGGGCCTACCGATCACTCGGGTACGAGCTGACCGAGGCGTCGGGAACACGGTGATTCCAGCGGTGAGGCGTGGATTGAGTCGTGCTCGGCCATCCCAGCGAAGCGTCCTCCTGCCGAGCAGTGCTCGCCTTCGGGCCGTCGCCGGGCGGCCAGAACGCCCTCTTGCGGCGCCGTTTGGTACCCACGAGTGGTACCCACGGACTTTTCCGCCTGGGACAGTCCGTCCAAATCTCTCCAAAACTCGCCGATTTGCAGGCAATTCCGAAAATGGGCCGTGCAGGAATCGAACCTGCAACCTTGGGCTTAAGAGGCCCCTGCTCTGCCGGTTGAGCTAACGGCCCGTACGGGCGCCGGCGAGATCTGCCGGCTCGCATATCAGTCTATCCGAGCGTACGCGCAGCGAGCGCGCTCGGATCGTGGCGCTCTGGGACCGCTCGATTACTTCGTGCTGGTCGTCGAGGAGGTCGTGGTTTTGACTTCCGTCGCCTCGAGTTCTTTTTTGGCGTTCAGCTTGCCCGTGTAGGTTTTGCCGTTGGTGGTCGTCGTGTAGGTCTTTTCGCCGCTGGGGTTGTTCTTGACTTCGGCCAGCTGTTGCTTCAGGCGCGTGCGCTCTGAGGCCGGCGCGAGGCTCACGGCCTTTTCTGCGGCGAGGTCGCCGAGACCCACGTTCTTGGCTTTGTAGGCGTACTCGGCGAGCTGTGCGTACAGCGCGACGTCGGTCGGCCTGGCGGCCACCGCGATCTGGAGGACTTCGACCTCCTTGGCAGGTTCGTTGAGCCCTTCTTCGCCGTATGTGGACTCCATCAGCTGCGCCAGTTCCGCGTTTGGCTTGGCCGGGTGCAGCGCGATGTAGGCGATCCATGCCTGCGAGGCCTGGTTGTACAGTTCTTTGCCCTTGGCGTTCAGGCCGCTGGCCGTGACGTCTTCCTGGGCGCCGACTTCGTGCAGCAGAGCCTTGGCGAGCGCTTCCCAGGCGGCCACGTTGTGCGGCTGCTGTTCGGTCAGCTTGCGATCCTTCTTGATCTGGGCCGAGTAGCTCGCGTTGCCGCTGTGTTCTTCTTTGCTGAGCGCGCTGAGGATGCCGGTGCCGCCGAAGCCGCCGCCCACGCCGAAGCCGACGAAGCCGAGCAGGAATATCAGCGCCAAGCCGATGTAGATCACCCTCACCACGCGGCGGCGGCCACGGCCTCGCAGGTCGAACAGCATCAGTCCGACAGCCCTGGGTCTATGTGATCGATTAGCTCCTGCACGGTTGGCTCCGGTGGGCTGTCATACGCCGCAGGCGGCGCGCTCGCACTCGGCGGCGGGCCGGCGCCCGCCGCACCCTCGCCGGCCCCGCTGGGTTCGACGCGATGCGCCCTCCCGACAAGCGCAGCTATCAGGATACTGACCTCGTACAGCAGGTACAGCGGTACCGTCTCCAGCAGCAGGGTGAGCACGTCGCCCGGCAAGAACGCCGCGACCGCCGCGCACGCCACGAACGCAAACGGCCGACCGCGGCGCAGCTGCTGGGGCGTGACGAGCCCGAGGCGCGTGGCGCCGAGGATCACCACCGGGACCTGGAACACGAGCCCCATTGCCAGCAGGATCGTGGCGGCGAAGTTGTAGTACGGCCCCGCCTGGATGATCACGTTGAACTCGCTGGCGTTGAAGTTGGCAAAGAAGCGCAGCGCCGCGGGCAGCACCACGAAGTAGCCGAACGCCGCGCCGGCGGCGAACAGGAACGGGATCGCGCTCAGCAGCGGCATCGCCACGCGGCGCTCGTGCGGCTCGAGCGCAGGCAGGATGAAGCCGTAGAGCTCGAACAGGATCACCGGCAGCGACACGATCAGCGCGAAGTACAGCGTCACGGTGATCGTGGTCGTGAACGGTTCGCCGATGCCGAGGGTGGCGGGGTTGATGCCCGCGGGGGTGCGTGGGACCCTGGCGACATCGGCCTTCAGACCGGCGATCAGCCCCGGGAGCTGGGCACGGGTGTGGGGCGAGAGGCCGCTGCCGGGCGCCGCCAGCACGCCCAGCGCCGAGCTCGTGTCTTCGACGGTTTTCACGAGCGCCTGCTGTGTGACGTTGGCCTGACCGACCGTGCCCTCGCCGCGGGCCACCTGCTTCTTCGTCTCCGTCTGAAGCGGCTTGTTGATGACCTTCAGCAGCGCGTGGTTCTGCCACAGGCAGATTCCGAAGGCGACGGCCAGCACGGCCACGCTGACGATCAAGCGGGCGCGCAGCTCTTCGAGGTGGTCCACGAGGCTCAATTGGTCCTCGTGGCCGATAGTGCGAATCGCCGTGGCCATCGCTGCCCAAGCTAGCACCGTGTCCATGTCCAGCCACGCGCTAAAGGCACCGGCGTCCGGCGTCGATGACGACTCAGAGCCCGCATGGAATCAGAGAAACAACCAGACATCGAGCATCCCCCGGCGCGAGCGGGCAAGCCGGCGCGTGCCGTCTACGACAGCCAGCGCCGTGCAGGCGACGGGACCGTCGCGCCGGCCCAGCTGCACATCTGCTTCCACTGCGCCGGCGAGCTCGTCTACCCGCTGGACTGGTCGGAGGAGGGCCCCCGGCACTGGCGCATCGTGCTGCGCTGCCCCGAGTGCGAGTCACGTCGCGAAGGAGTGTTCGACCAGACGGCCGTTGAACGCCTCGACGACGAGCTCGACCGCGGCTCGAGCGCGCTGCTCGGCGATCTGCGGCGCATGACGCACGCGAACATGTCCGAGGAAATCGACTTCTTCGTGCGTGCGCTGGACGCTGAGCTGATCATGCCCAGCGACTTCTAGCTGCTGCACCTCCGCCCGCCACTGCCCGCCGGCCCACGCGCCGCGCCCCCGACCGTCAGCTGTAGCGCTCCACCACGGCGTCCGCGACAAGGTCGAGCAGCACGTAGCGCCCGTCGGGCAGGATGTCCGGCAGCGAGGCCTTCGCCTCGGCCACGACCGTCAGCGCGCAGTCGCGCGCCTCGTCCAGGGCTCCGGTCGCTGCCACGCGCTCGCACAGAGCCTCGGCCTCGCGTGCGTCGCGCAGCGAGCGCAGCTCAAACGCGGCGAGCTGCGGCTCACGCGCGCGGGCGAGGATGAACGGCAGCGTGACCGTGCCATCGAGCAGATCGGTGCCACGGGACTTGCCCGTGCGCTCAACCGGGCCGGACACGTCGAGCACGTCGTCAAGCATCTGGAAGGCGAGGCCGATCCGCCGCGCGAACGCCCCGAGCGCGTCCGCCAGGGCGCCGGACGCGCCGGCGGTCAGCGCTCCCAGGCGGCAGGCGGCGTCGAACAGCGCGGCCGTCTTCAGCTCGCAGCGACGCAGGTAGCGCTCGAGCGGAACGTGCGTGGCGTATGCGTCCTCGCGCTGGAGCAGCTCTCCTTCCGCCAGCGCCGAGCTGGCCTGCGAGAGCGCCTTCAGCTGCGCGCCGTCGCCGTTGCGCGCGAGCTCGGCGAACGCGCGCGAGAACAGCAGGTCGCCGGTGGCGATCGCCATCTCGCGCCCCGCAGCCGCCGCCACCGTGGGGCTGCCGCGGCGCAGCAGTGCTCCGTCGATGAGGTCGTCGTGAACGAGCGTCGCCGAGTGCACCAACTCGACCGCGACCGCCGCGCGCACGAGCCGCTCCTTGGCCTCGGGCGTCGCCGGCGGATCGCCGGCCGAGGCGGCTGCGAGCAGCACGAGCAGCGGGCGCAAGCGCTTGCCGCCGGCGACCACCACCGCATTGGCGTGAACCGCCAACGGCGTGCCCGCCTGCGCGGTCACGCGCTCCAGGTGCTCCTCGGTGCGCTCCATCATCGTGCGCAGCGCCGCCCCTCCACGGCGCATGATCGTGTCCAGTCCTTCCACGCCCCCCGCGGGCACGCCGGCCGCGCTGCCGCTCACCGCCGTCATGATGCTCCTTCGCGCGGAACCGTGCCAGCGTGGATCGCAACGATGCCGCCGGCCGTCAGCAGGTAGCTGATCTCCGCCAGCCCCGCTCGCTCCATCTCGGCGGCGAGCGCCGCCGGGCCGGGGAAGCGCTTGACCGAGTTGGGCAGGTATCTGTACGCGTCGGCCACCGACGCTCCGGCGCTCGGGCTCGCCGAGCGCTCGAGGACCGCCCCCACCAGCGCTCCCAGCGCAGGGACGATGCGATCGAACCACAGCCGGTAGAAGTACGACAGCGGCGGCCGCATGGGCGTGGTGATCTCGAGCACCACCACCCTGCCCCCCGGTCGCACGACCCGTGTCATCTCCGCGAGACCACGGCCGAGGTCCTCGAAGTTGCGCGCACCGAACCCCACGGTGGCGGCGTCGAAGCGGTCGTCGGGATATGGCAGCGCCATCGCGTCCGCCCATTCGAAGCGCGGGCGCACACCGTGCTCGCCAGCGCTTTCCGCCTTCGCGCGCGCGCGGTCGAGCATCGCCTCTGCGAAGTCGCTCCCCAGCACCTCCCCGCCCGGCCACACGCGCCGCGCGAGCTCGTTCGCCAGATCGCCCGTGCCGGTCGCCACGTCGAGCACGCGCGCGCCCGGGCCGACGCGCGCGAGCTCGGCGGCACGCGCGCGCCAGCGGTGGTGCAGCCCAGCGGTCATGGCCGTGTTCAAGGGGTCGTACACGGCGGCGATGCGGTCGAACATCGCGCGCACCTGGCGCGCCTGGAGCTCTCCGCCCTGCCCGTGGGCTGCGCCGGCTCGATGGCGAGCGGGCATCGCCGCGCTACTTGAGCTGCGAGAGGAAGTTGACGATCGCGGTGAACTTCTTGGGGGGCAGGTTCCTGAACGAGGGCATCGGCGCCGTGGGGTTCACGAGCGTGCGCGCGATCGCCTGGCGCGGGATCCGCGAAGCGATGTGCGTGAGCTCGGGCCCCGGACCGGAGTTGCCGTTGTCACCGAGCTTGTGGCACGCCAGGCAGCCCGACTGGGCGACCACCTTGCGGCCTTCTTCGAACTGGGCGAGCACCGTCGGGCCCGCTTCCTTGACCGCCGTGGGCGTCGCCAGTTCGATCGAGGTCGGCGAACCCACGTTGGCGCCCGAGTAGGTCAGGTAGGCCATCGCGCCGATCACCATTATCGCCGTGATCGTGGCGATCGGACGGTGCTCGGGACGGCGCTCGGGGCCGCGATCGTAGAACGGCAGCAGGAACAGCAGGATCATGCAGATCGTCGGCACCCCGATCGTCGCCAGCGGCACGTACGCGGGCGTCCTGATGATCCGCAGGAGCTCGAACAGGAAGAAGAAGTACCACTCCGGGCGCGGCACGTACGTGGTGGTCGTGGGGTTGGCCTTGGAGCCGAGCTCGGCCCCCAGCACGAGCGACATCGTGATGATCACCACCATCACCACGCACGCCATCGCGCCGTCCTTGGCGACCGCGTAGGGGAAGAACGGCTTGCCCTGGGACTTCAGGGTCGCGTAGTCGCGGAGGTACTCCTCCTTCTGGCGCTGGTTCACGGCGCCTCAGACCTCCGTCTCGCGCAGCTCTGCGCGTTTGTGCGCTTTCTGCCACGGCGGCGCGGTGGTTCCGAGCTTGGCCACCAGGTACAGGTGGGCGCCGATCAGCGCGATGATCAGCCCGGGTAGCAGCAGCATGTGGATGGCGTAGAAGCGCGACAGCGTGGTGTCGTTGAATTCGGCGCCGCCATACAGGAAGTCGCTGAGATAGGGGCCGAGCAGGGGGCCGGTGCCGTTGATGTTCACGCCCACCTGCGTGGCCCAGTAGGCACGCTGGTCGAACGGCAGCAGGTAGCCGGTGAACGACATCGCCATCGTCAGGATCAGCAGCACCACGCCGATCACCCAGTTCAGCTCGCGCGGGTACTTGTAGGCGCCGAAGAAGAACGTCCTGCCCATGTGCAGGAACACCAGCACGACCATCACGCTCGAGCCCCACTTGTGCATGCCGCGCACGAACTGGCCGAGGAACACCTCGTTGGTGACGTAGCGGATCGATTCGTAGGCGCCGCCGGCCGGGTCGGGGCGGTAGTACATCGCCAGGAACACGCCGGTCACCGCCTGGGACAGGAACGCGAACATCGTGGCGGAGCCGAGCGTGTAGAACCAGTTGGTGCCTTTGGGCACCTTGCGGAACATCAGCCAGCGCGCGGCGCCGCTCAGCGAGGTGCGCTCATCGATCCAGTCGACGACCGCGATCCCGGCGTGCGCTCCGTGGTCGGACGGTCCGAGCTCGCCGTTGCCCTCGCCCGGACGCGGGGGCGGTTCCTGGAGTGGGCCGGGGAGCGGAGGCGCGGGGAGCTTGGGCAGCTTTGGCATCGTGCTGGGGCGTCCCGCCGCCTAGATTTTGGCGCCCGGCGTCGACGGATATAGGTATTGACCGATCCCGTCCAGCGGCTCGCCGGGCAGGCGCGGAGAGAAGTGGCGCAGCTGGCTGTTGACGCTGAAACGGGGGCCGACTTCCACCTTTTCACCGTTGACACGCGTGTAGAAGCGATCGAGCGGGCGCACCGGCGGACCGCCCACACGACGGCCGAGCAGGTCGTACACGCCGCCGTGGCACGGGCAGATGAAGCGCTCGGATGCGTCGACCCAGCGCACCGGGCAGCCGACGTGCGCGCAGCGACTGGAGATCGCGATATAGGGCGTGTTCTTGTCGTAGGGATCGGTGTCGATTTCCGGGTTGAACTTGCGCATGTAGACGGTCGTCTTGCCAGCCTCGCCGAGGTTGGGGACCAGCGTCAGCACCACGGGCACGTAGTTGTTGTCTGGGAACTGATCGGTCGTGCCCACCACTTCCCAGCGGTGGGGCGTGCTTTTGAAAACCGGTCCGATCGCGAAGCCCAGCGCGGGCAGCACGAACGCGCTGGTGGCGATCAGCCCGGCGGTGTGCGCGGAGCCCGTCATGAACCTGCGTCGCGTGATCGTCTCACCCTCGAAGGCGCCGGGGATCCCTCGGTCGAGCGTATACCTGGAGGTGTTCTTTGCGCGCTTGTCCGGCACCGAGCGCCAAACAATATCGAGGCGCGAATCAGCGCGGCGTCGGCAACCCCGCAGCGCTTGTGCGCATCGCATCGATCGCCTCGGGGGCGCCATCGCAGACGAGCTCCTTGGCTCGTTCGTACGCCTCGCTGGACCCCCACCCGACGGCGCGCGCGCCGGCTGCCCAGACCGCTTGCGCGAGGGCTTGCCTGCCCGCGCCCTGAGCCAGCGCGCTGAGCGTGATCGTGTCGGCCAGCTCGGTCACCGCGAAGGTGTCTCCCAGCTCGACCAGCTGTGCCAGCCCGATCGCGTACAGGCGGTCTCCGGCGAGCAGCCGCAGGTCTGCCTCGGGCACGTGCAGCGCGCGCGGCGTCCCGTAGTGCAGCAGGTAGCCCTCGTAGATCGCCTCCATCAACAGCTCGTAGTCCGCGCAGTGCTCCGCGGCACGCGGGCCCGTGGCTGCGATCAGCGCCGGGCTGTGCTCGTCGGAGGCCACCTCTGAAGCGACGAGCGTCGCCATCAGCCCGCCGCCGTCGCGCAGCAGCTCACACAGGCGCTCGAGCCCGCTCTCGCCGGAAACGGCCGCCGCGTTCATTGCTCGCCCTCGGCCACGCTCATGAACGCGGCCTGCGCGGCTTGCAGCGTGCGCTCGATGTGCGCGTCGGTGTGGGCGAGCGACGGGAACCATGCCTCGAACTGCGACGCCGGCGGGTACACGCCGCGCGCGAGCAGCTCGACGCACCAGCGCCCGTAGGCGTCGAGGTCACACGCCTGCGCGTCCACGAACGAGCGCACGGGCCGCTCGCTGAAGAACACCGTCACCAGGCCGGGCACGGACACGACCTGGACGCCAGCGCCGGCCGCAGCCGCCGCGCTGCGCAGGCCCTCGGCCAGGCGCTCGCTGAGGGCTCCGAGCCGTGCGTAGGCGTCGGCGTCGAGCAGCTCGAGCGTCGCCAGGCCAGCGGCCACCGCCAGCGGGTTGCCCGACAGCGTGCCCGCCTGATAGACCGGGCCGGCGGGGGCGAGCATGCCCATCAGCTCCGCGCGTCCGGCGAGCGCCGCCGCAGGCAGGCCGCCGCCGATGACCTTGCCGAGCACCAGCAGATCCGCCCGCGCCCCGGTCAGCTCCTGCGCGCCACCGCGTGCGACGCGAAAGCCGCTGATGACCTCGTCGAAGATCAGCAGCGCGCCGCTCGCGTCCGCGCGCTCACGCAGCAACGACAGGAAGCCATCCTCCGGCGGCACCAGCCCCATATTGGCGGGCAGCGGCTCGGCGATGATCGCTGCGAGCGCGTGCTGCTCGGTGGCGGCGATCAGCGCACGCGGGTCGTTCCACCCCACCACCACGGTCGCGGCGGCGGCGCTCGCGAGCACGCCCGGGCTGGCGGGCAGCCCCTGCGTCGCGAGCCCCGAGCCGGCCTGTGCGAGCAGGCCGTCGGAGTGCCCGTGGTAGGCGCCGGCGAACTTGAGGATCGGCTCGCGGCCGGTGGCGGCACGCGCGAGGCGGACGGCCGTCATCGCTGCCTCGGTGCCCGAGGAGGTCGCACGCACCATCTCCACGCCATCGATTCGATCGACGATCTCGCCGGCAAGCTCGACCTCGCCGGCGGTTGGCGCCCCGAAGCTCGTGCCGCGCGCGGCCGCCTCGGTGATTGCAGCGAGCACGTGAGGGTGGGCGTGGCCGTGGATCAGCGGTCCCCACGAGCACACGTAGTCGATGTAACGGTTGCCGTCGACGTCCACGACTTCCGCGCCCTCGCCGCGGGAGATGAAGATCGGCTCGCGGCCGATCGCGTGCATCGCACGCACCGGAGAGTTCACCCCTCCGGGAATGACCCCGACGGCACGCCTGAAGAGCTCCGCGGAGCGGGTGCCTGCGAGCTGCTCTGCCGGGGACACGGCAGCAGCATAGACGCGTCCATCGACTACGATCCGCGCGATGTCAGGCGCGGGCGGCGATCGACAGGCGGAGCCTGCGCTCAGCGGGCAGGACCTCCAGCGCCGGATCGACGCGTTCTCGGTGTGGCACTACGCGTTCGAGTTCGACGGCGGCGTCACCACGCCGATCTACCGCGCGGACTACGTCAACCGCCACCGCCAGCGGCGGCGGACGTTCTTCGACCCGCTGGTGGCGGTCTGCGGTGGCTCGCTGCGCGGACGCCGGGTCCTCGACCTCGGCTCGAACGCCGGCTACTGGTCGCTGTGCGCGATCGAAGCGGGGGCGGAGTTCGTGCTCGGTATCGACGGGCGCCAGATGCACATCGACCAAGCGCAGCTGGTGTTCGAGGCCAAGGGCGTCGACCCGCGCCGCTACCGCTTCGAGCTGGGCAACATCTTCGAGCACGAGCTGCACGAGCAGTTCGACATCGTGCTGTGCCTGGGCCTGATGTACCACATCGCCAAGCCGGTTGAGCTTTTCGAGCTGATGGCGGGGACGGGCGCCGAGCTGCTGCTGATCGACACGACCGTCTCGCTGGTGCCGTGGAGCCTGTTCAGGGTCGCTCACGAGCAGGGCCTCGAGAACCCGCGTAACGCGATCGACTACGAGCTGCTGCTGATCCCCACCCGCCATGCGATCTTCGACCTCGCGCTCCAGTTCGGCTACGCGAGCGCGGCGCTCGCGCAGAACATCACCGACTTCACGGGAATGTCCGACTACCGCTCCAAGCAGCGCGCGGCGTTCATCTGCTCGCGAGGCGCTTCGCTGGACGCGCTCGCGCGCGAGAAGATGGACCCGCTGACGCTGATGCGAGCGTATGCGGAGAAGCGGGTGCGGCGAGAGTGGAAGAGGGCGCGGGACCTGCTCAGCGCGCGCGCTCACGCTCCCACGCCTTGAACTCGTCGGTGAAGTACAGCAGGCGGATCTTCTTGAACTCGGTCGAGGAGTAAAGGGTGGCGCGCTCGTGGATGCCGGTGCGCTGCGCGATCGAGTCCAGCACCGCGTCGCACTCCTGCTTGGAGCGTCCGTGCGCCATCGTGAACACGGAGTACGGCCAGTCCTCGTAGGTGGGGCGCTGGTAGCAGTGGGAGATGCCGCGCACAGCGGCCATGCGACAGCCGATCTCGAAGATCTGCTCGTCGGGCACCTTCCACACGCCCATGCCGTTGGCGGAGAAGCCGGCGCGGCGGTGGTAGAGGATCGCGGCGACGCGCCGCAAGAGGCCGCGCTCCTGCATGCCCGCGAGGTGGTCGAGAAGGCGCTCCTGGGTCATCTCCAGCGCGGCGGCAGCCGGCGCGTAGGGCTCGTCGACGACGGACATGTCGCCCTGGAGGGCACGGATGACTGCGACGTCGAGCTCGTCGTAGGGCTGGGGATCGAGCTCGATCGGCTCCTTCACCTCGGCGGCGCTGGAGAGCGCGTCGGTGTCGCCCTCCATCTCCAGGTCCATGCGGATCTTGAACAGCTTGAGCGTGGGCAGCTGGCGCACGGACTCGGCGCCAGCCTCGCGCGCGAGCACCTCCAGCGTGCCCTCCAGCCCGAGCTCGGAGTCGGGCTCGGTGGCGATCGTGAACCACAGGTTGAACTCGTGGTTGCGCAGGTAGTTGTGGGAGACGCCTGGGTGGGCGTTGATCACCTGCGCGGCGCGGTGCGGGTGCTCGGGGTCGACCTTGGCGGCGACTAGCATCGAGGAGTAGCCCAGCGCGCGCGTGTCGAAGATCGGCGTGACCTGGCGGATGATGCGCTTGTCCAGCAGCCGCTGTACGCGTGTCATCGCGTCGGTCGGCTCGATGCCTGCGAGCGAGGCGACGTGCGCGTACGGTCGTGGCGCGATCGGGAAGCTGCCCTGCATCAGGTTCAGCAGCCGGCGGTCGACGTCGTCGAGCGCGACCGCCGCGCCGTCCTTGCGGCTGCGGAGCTTGGGCGTGGCGAGCGGCGGCTGCGCCGTGTCGGCGACGTCCCCCTTCGGGGACGATGCGGCGAGCGGCGCGGTGGCCGGCGCGGTCGGCTCTTCGCTCATGCCTGTTCGGCCAGCCATCGCGCAGCCTCCTTTGCGTGGTAGGTGATGATCGTGTCGGCGCCGGCACGGCGCAGCGAGGTGAGGATCTCGAGCACGGTGGCGCGCTCGTCGAGGTAGCCGGCGGCGGCGGCGGCCTTGACCATCGCGTACTCGCCGCTGACGTTGTAGGCGGCGAGCGGCAGGCGCGTGGCGCGCCTGATCTCGCGGATCAGATCGCCGTAGGCGAGCGCGGGCTTGACCATCACCATGTCCGCCCCCTCCTGCACGTCCAGCAGCGCCTCGCGCACCGCCTCGCGGCCGTTGGCGGGGTCCATCTGGTAGCCGCGGCGGTCGCCGAACGCCGGGGCGGAGTCCGCAGCGTCGCGGAACGGCCCGTAGAAGGCGGAGGCGAACTTGGCGGAGTAGGCCAGGATCGGCAGCTCGGAGAAGCCATCGCCGTCGAGCTCCTCGCGCAGGGCGCGCACACGTCCGTCCATCATGTCCGACGGGGCGACGATGTCGGCGCCCGCGCGAGCGTGGCTCGAGGCGATGCGCGCGAGCAGCTCGAGCGTGGCGTCGTTGTCCACGCTTGAGTCCTCGCGCAGCACGCCGCAGTGTCCGTGCTCGGTGTACTCGCACAGGCACACGTCGGTGATCACGAGCAGGCCCCCCTCCGGGGACGATGCCGGCACGGCCTGCTTGATCGCGCGGACGGCGAGCTGCACGACACCCTCGGGATCCCACGCGCCCGATCCGTGCTCGTCCTTCTCGGCGGGCAGCCCGAACAGGAGCACCGCGGCGATCCCCAGCGCGGCGGCCTCCTGCGCCTCCTGCACGGCGGCCGACAGCGACAGCCGCTCGACGCCGGGCATCGTCGCGATCGGGGCTCGTCCGCGGTCCCCGGCCTCGCTGACGAACAGCGGCAGCACGAGCTGGCCGGCGCGGACGTCGGTCTCGCGCACGAGGCCACGCAGCCCCGCGCTCGCGCGCAGCCTGCGCATGCGCGTGTGTGGAAAGGCCATCGCCGTCGAGGATACCCCTCGGGGATCGTTTTGATGAAAGCGCCTGGCCGGCGCTTGGAGGGGTGCGCGCTGCGCTACTCGGCGCGCGCGAGCCCGAGCCTGGCGAGCACGCCGAAGGCGACGGCGAGGACGGCGAGGTGCACGAGCGACAGCGACAGCGCGGGCGAGGCGCTGTTGACGGCCGTGTCGAGGGCCTGGAGCGCGGCCTTGAAGGGGAACACGAACGAGATCACGCCGATCACGGCGTAGAAGCCGCTGGACACCGACCCGGCGGGCACGAGCGCGAGCAGCGCCAGCGGCAACGTCGTCAGGAACGCGAGCAGCGAGGCTGCGCGAACCTCGCGCGCGAACGCGCCGATGGCGACGCCGAGCGCGCCGAAGGCGAGCGCGCCGAAGGCGAGGGCCACCAGCCACAGTCCCACGCGACTCCAGTCGAGCGTGACGAACGCGCCGATTCCGGCGAGCATCGCGAAGGCGAGCACGGCGCCGGCGCCCGCGGCGAGCAGCGTCTTCTCACCGAGCAGCGCGGCGGGCGAGACCAGCGCGCCCCCCCGTGATCTGGCGCCGCCGTCGCCACGCCCGCCGGCGGGCGTGCGGATCAGGCGCGTGAGCGTGTTCTCCTCGCGCTCCAGCGCCACGCCTCCGGCCGCCAACAGCACGCACACGAACATCAACGAGACGCTTGCAGCAACGACCACGGCAAACGTGTCCAGCGGCGTGCGAGCACCGTGAACGAGCACGCTCTTGACCGTGATCGGCTGGCTGATCGTCGCGAGCACGCGCTCGGCCAGCGTCAGGTTCTGCGCCGCGAAGCCGGCGAAGGCGTCGATCCGTTCCAGTTCGGCGCGGTCCCGGCCGTGCGGTTGCCGGGCGATGATCCCGCCGAGCGTAGAGGGGATCTGCTCCAGGCCGATGAGGTCTTCGGGAGCTCCGATGCTGCCGAGGTTGCCGCCGCTTAGCAGCGTCCCGAGCGCGCCACCCGCGGCCTTCTGGATCTGTTGGGAGAAGCCGAGGTTGGCCTGCGCGAGCGCGGAGTCGAGCTGTGAGCGCACGAGCGACTGCTCGAGCGCGTTGCCGTTGTAGATCACTTCGAGCTGTGCCTGCTCGACATCGGAGGACAGCCTGGCGGCGATGTCCGGGGGGATCACCACGGCGGCGATGACATCACCTGAAGCGACCTTGGCGACCGCCTGCGCGCGTGTGCGGACGGGCACCGGCTGCACCTGGTCGAAGAGCTGTTGCGCGTAGCGACCCACGGGTACCCGCTGCGATCCGACCTTGACCGTTTCCCCGGGCGCGGTCTCGTTGACGATCGCCACCCGCGGGCGCGACGGGCTGCGCGAGATCGCGAACCCGATCAGCAGGGCGATCGCCAGCGGGTAGACGACCAGAACCCCAACGAGCAGCCGCGAGCGCCGCAGGATCAGCAGGTCCTTGCGCAGCAGCCAGCTCATGTGCGGGTGCGCTCGCGCAGAAACCGCACGAGCGCGCGCTCGAGGTCGCCGTCCGCGGCCTCGCCGCCTTCGCCCAGCAGCTCCGCCGGCGCGCCGTCGAACAGCAGCCTTCCGTCCGCGAGCACGAGCACGCGCCGCGCGTGGCGTTGCGCCTCGCTGACGTTGTGGGTGGAGAACAGCACGCTGGTGCCGTCCAGGGCGCGCGCCGCCAGGAACTCCCACAGGCGCTCGCGCTGCTCGGGGTCGAGCGCGGCGGACGGCTCGTCCAGAGCGAGCACGGGCGGCTGCGCGATCAGGCCGACGGCCACGTTCACGCGTTGGCGGTTGCCCCCCGACAGGCGCGCGACGGGCTCGTTCGCGCGTGCTCGAAGGCCGATCTGATCGATCATGCGCGCGACCGCTGCTCCTGGCTCGGGCACGCGCTCCAGGCGCGCGAACAGCTCGAGGTTCTCGTTCGCCGACAGCTTCGAGTACAGCGCGGGGGTTTGGGGAACCCACCCGACCCCCCAGCCAACCCCGCGGCAGACGTCTTCGCCGGGCGCGCTCGCGCCGGTGGTGACGCTGCCGTCGCTGGCGTCGAGCACGCCGGCGATGATCGATAGCAGCGTGGTCTTGCCCGCCCCGTTCGGCCCGACCAGCGCGACCAGCTCGCCCGCGCCGAGCTGGAAGCTGACATCGCGCAGCGCGTCGCCCCCGACGGAGGCGCGGCCCGGGCCGCTGGCATGCCCGCGGTAGCGCTTGTTAAGGGCGTTGACGCTGAGAACCGGTGTCACAGCAGCCCGCTGCCACGACCGTCCCAGCGTTCGAGGGTGAGGTGACGGCTGAGGTACACGGCGGTCTCGCGCAGCACGGCGAGGATCGGCAGCGCGAGCAGGGCGCCGATCACGCCGCCCGACTGGAGTCCGAGCAGCAGCGCCAGGATCACCAGCAGCGGGTTGATTCGCAGCGTGTGGCCGAAGATCTGCGGCGCGACCACGTGACCCTCGAGCTGCTGGAGGCCGACGAACAGCACCACCAGCCACAGCGCTGTGATCGGTTTGGTGAACAGCGCGACGAGCACCGGCGGTATGGCGCCGAGGATCGGGCCCACGTAGGGGACAAGCTCCATCGTCGCGTAGAACACGCCGAAGGCAACCGCGTAGGTGCGCCCGTCGGGGAAGATCCCGAGCACGCCGAACAGGTACAGGGCGACGGCGCAGGAGACGCCCATCACGGTGCTGAACAGCAGCTGACCGCCGACGTAGCGCGACACCGCTCGCTGAACCAGGTGCGGGTAGTCGTCGGCCTTGGAGCCGTCGCCGTCGGGCATCACGCGCCTGACGAGCTCGCCGATCTTGGCGCCGTAGATCAGCATGTACACGGACAGCACGAACACGAGCACGAGGTGGAAGATCGCGCTCGCCGCTTCGGTGGCGATGGCGCCTCCAAACGACGCCAGTTTGCTCGCTTCCTTGGCGACTTTGGCCTCGATGCTCTGCAAGGCAGTTTTCCCCTGTTTGACGAGCTTCAGGTGGATGCCGTGGCGATCCAGTTCGGTCTGCAAGGTCGCGATCGTGTTGTTGGCTTCGCCCTCGATGTGCGGGAGGTTGTTGCTGAACGTACGCACTTGATTGGAGATAGGGTTGGCAAGCAGGAATCCGATGGCGGTCAGCGTCACGAAGAATGCGAGATACACGGCGAGCACGGCCAGGCCGCGGGGCATGCGCCGGTGCAGCAACGCGACGGCGGGGTTGAGGAGCAGCGCGATGAGCCCGGCGATGATGAAGATGACCAGCACTTTGCCGGCGGCCTTCGCGAGCACCCACAGCGCGAGCAGCGCGAGCGGGAGCAGCACCAGCTGGACCCAGCGAGGGACGACCACGCGCGGCGGCTCCGCCGGCGATTGGACGCCATCGACCGCGGCCATCCCGTTTCCGTCCACGGGCGACCCGGCGAGCTCCTGCTCCTCGGCGCTGGGCGGCTCGCTGGGCGGCCTGTCGGCCTCGGGGGCCTCCTTGGAGGCGTCCCTCGGGTGCCTCCAAGACACGCCTCTCACCTGCCTCCAATCATCGCCAGAGTATGGCTGAGCGCGAGGCGGCCGCTCGGGGGGCGCGCCGGTGGAGGGGGGCGCTGGCTCGGCGGGCGACACGGGCGCGGACGCGGCCAGCATCCTGTTCGTCGGGGACGTAGTGGGCGGCATCGGGCGACACACCCTGCTCGATTGCCTGCCCGTGCTGCGCGAGCGCTACGCGCCCACGTTCGTCGTCGTCAACGGCGAGAACGCCGCCGGCGGCCTCGGCATCACCCCGAAGATCGCCGATGAGATGTTCGCCGCGGGCGTTGACGCGATCACGCTCGGGAACCACACCTACCACCGCCGCGAGATCTACCCCTACCTGGCGAGCAACCATCGCATCGTGCGACCGGCGAACTTCCTGCGCAGCCAGCCCGGCCACGGCACGTGCGTGGTGGAGCGCGGCGGCATACGCCTGGGCGTGGTGAACCTCAGCGGCAACCTGTACCTGAAAGCCGGCCGCTCCGCGTTCACGGAGATCGACGTGGCGCTGGCGGAGCTCGCAGGAGTGGACCACATCCTCGTCGACATGCACGCGGAGGCGACGTCCGAGAAGGTGGGGCTCGGCTGGCACCTCGACGGGCTCGTGACCGCGGTCGTCGGCACCCACACGCACGTGCCGACGGCCGACGGGCGCGTGCTGCCGCGAGGGACCGCGTACATCACCGACGTGGGCATGACCGGGCCGCGCGGCGGGGTGATCGGCGTAAAGCGCGAGCAGGCGATCGAGGCGCTGCTGACGCAGATGCCGGTTCGCTTTGAAACCTCGGAGGAGGACCCGTGGCTGATGGGCGTGCTGATCAGGTGCTCACAGCGGCTGCGGGCCGACTCGATCGAGCAGGTGCTGATGCCGCGCCCGGCGGCGGGTCGATGAGGTTCCCGCCCTCCCCGCTGAGCCGCCCGAGCAGGCTCACGACCACGAGCGGGAAGAACCAGGGGATGTACAGGTAGAACCAGTGTTCGATCCCGAGCTGCACGGCGATCAGCGCGGCTGCACATGCCGCTGCCAGACCCACCAGGTCGGGGCGGCGCGGCGCGACGGCGAGCAATAGCGCGAGCACGACGCCGGCGATCTCCACGAAGCGCTCGAGCCCTTGGAGGTCGTACAGGCCCCAGATCGAGAACGGTGAGCCGCGGTTGGACTGGTAGACGAGCGTGCGCTCGTAGATCTCGTGCAGCGAGTCGTGGCTGAGCGCGGGGACGAAGGCGAGCGCGGCCGCGGCCACGAACCCGACCACGTACAGCGCGAGCGCGCGAGCGCGCGCGCGCCACGGCAGCTGCGCGAGCCCATGGGTGGCGAGCACCGGCGCGAGCGCCAGCGGGGCGATCTTGGTCAGGCCGGCGAGCGCGGTGAGCGCGCCCCGGCCGACGGTCGCGAGCTTCGCGCGGTAGCTCGCTGTGAGCAGCGCGGCGATCACCAGCACCGCCACCAGGCTGTCGTTGGAGTTGCTCTCCAGCGCATACAGCGTGAACGGGTAGGAGACCCACGCGTACGCGAACGCGACGCCGAGCGTGGGGCCGCGCATGCGCCGCCCCAGCAGGAACAGCAGCGCGGTTGCCAACAGGTCGAAGAAGATCGCTGCCGCGTGCGCAGCCGGAAGATCGTCCCACTTGCCGCTCCAGCCGAACGCCTGCTCGAACGGCACATACGTCTCGTAGTTGAACGGGCCGTAGGTGTCGCCGTGTTCGTTTTCCGACGGCCAGCCCCCGTACAGCGGCTGGCCGTGGACGATCCGGCTGGCGCCGATCACACCCGCGTAGCCGACGTCGATCACGTTTGAGTCGGTGACGTTGAGCGCGATGCGAAAGCCGAGCAGGAACACCACGCCGAGCGCCAGCCACGGCGCGGGCACGAGCAGCCGCAACGCCGGCGGCCGCCGACTCGACGGTCGGCGCCGCAGCAGCGCGAGCATGCGCGCCAGCAGGTACAGCAGCGGCGGGTAGGCGAGCGGGACCGAGGCGTAGATGCGCGCGTGGTTGAAGAAGGCGAGCGAGACCGAGAACGACAGCAGCACCAGCAGGTCCAGGTGCAGCATCGAGAACGGCCGGCGAAAGTCGATGAACGGCAGCAGGAACAGGACGCACAGGGGCAGCCAGATGTACAGCGCGTTGACGTGCCTGCCGAACGCGCCCGGATAGCCACGGGCCATCGTCCACGCGATCTGAAAGCCCGTCCACTGTTCGACCACACGACCGGAGAGGTCATTGATGATGACCAGCCCGATCTCCTTCTTGCCGCCTTTGTTGAAGTAGCTGACCTGCCACTGGAAGCCGCCCTTCAGGTAGACGTCGCCGAACGAGCCGCGAGTATTCGTGGCGCACCGCGCGCATCTTCGGAAGGCGGTCGGCGATCGCCAGCACCTGCTCGGAGGACAGCTTGTGCCCGGCGGGCGCCACCGTCGAGAGCGTCACCGGGATCGGGTTTTCAGGGTTTGTCGTGGTGGTCTGGCGGGCGCTGCTCGCGCTTCGCGCCTTGAGGGCGGCGGCGCTCGCGCCGGTGGCGCAGACCGCGAGCGCGGCGAGCACTACCAGCGTTGCCACCGCAGCTCTGAGCGCGGCGGCGCAGGCACACAAGCGCATCATGCGAGGGTAACGGCCGCCGCGGAACCGGGCCGCGGGGTTGGTGCTACGGTCACGAGCAGGGGCACACCGCATGAGCATCGGCGTGCAGGGTCGAGCGGAAGGGGAGGATCTGATGGCAACTGCCACGGCGCAGGGCGCCACGACCAGCGACGAGGACGCGCAGGCGATCGCCGAGCTCGAGGAGATCGTGGCACGCCAGCGAGCGGCGTTTGCGCGCGACCCGTTCCCGTCGCTCGAGGAGCGTCAGGCGCTGCTCGGAGCGCTCGCGATGATGATGATCGGCCAACAGGACACAGGTCGCGGACGCGCTCAGCGCGGACTTCGGTGTGCACCCGGCGCTCGCGAGCGACATGATCGAAGTTCTCGGCGTGGCCGGCCGCGCGGCCTACGCCGCGGAGCAGCTGCCGATGTGGATGGCGGCCGAGCCGCGCATCTCCGATCCGGCGCTGTACGGGTCTGGCCGCGCGTACGTGGCGCCGCAGCCGAAGGGCGTGGTCGGCAACATCGTGCCGTGGAACTTTCCGTTCGACCTCTCCGATGGGCCCGCTCGTGGAGATGCTCGCTGCGGGCAACCGCGTGGTGATCAAGCCCTCCGAGCACACGCCAGCGTGCGCTGAGCTGCTGCGGGACATGGTTCGCGCAACCTTCGACGGCGACCGCGTGGACGTGGTCGTGGGCGGCCTCGATCTCGCGCGCGCGTTCACGCACGTGCGCTGGGATCACCTGCTGTACACGGGCAGCCCGGCAGTCGGGCGCGAGATCGCGAAGGCGGCCGCCGAGCAGCTCGTCCCGGTGACGCTGGAGCTGGGCGGCAAGTGCCCGGCGATCCTCGCGGGGGACCGCGTGGACGCCGACGCGATCAAGCAGATACTGGGTACGAAGGCGATCAAGAACGGACAGATGTGCATCTCCGTCGACTACTGCCTTGTCCCGCGCGAGCGCATCGAGGAGTTCGCGCGCCTGGCGGGCGAGTACGTGGCGCAGGAGATGCCCGGCTACTGCGCTTCGCAGAGCTGCACGGGGATAGTCACCATCGCGTCACCTCCAGCGCATCCAGGATCTGCTCGATGACGCGCGCGAGCGCGGCTGCGATGTGCGCACGCTCGAGGCCGTGGACGAGGCCGATCCCGACAAGCGCCAGCTGCCGATCTCGCTCGTGATCGACCCGCCCGACGACGTGGCGCTGATGCGCGAGGAGATCTTCGGCCCGCTGCTTCCGGTCAAGCCCTACGACACGCTCGATCGAGGCGATCGAGCGCGTGAACGCCGGCGAGCGCCCGCTGGCGCTGTACGTGTTCGCCGCGGACGAGGCGCTCGCGCAGGAAGTCCTGCGTAGGACGACCTCCGGCGGTGCGTGCGTGAACTCCGCCGCGGTCCACGGCGCGCTTGCCGTCGCTGCCGTTCGGCGGCGTCGGCCAGAGCGGCTCCGGGCGCCACCACGGCGTCGAGGGCTTCAAGGAGTTCTCCAACCTCGCGCGGCGTGTTCGTCCGCGGCGAGGGCGACCTGATCGACGCCTTCGCTCCGCCCTACGGGCCGACCGCGGAGGCGGTCGTGGAGGCGGCGTTCGCGGGCGCCAACGGCAACTAGCCTTCGGCGAGCCCGAAGTGGCCGAGGATCGAGCGACTGGACGTCGCGGATCGCCCACTGCGCGGGCTCGGGATCGGGAAGCGCGACGCCGTAGAGCACGAGCGCACCGAGCGAGTCCGAGGCGTGAAGCGAGCCGTGGCTGCCGCCACCGACATGCGCCTGGCGCCCCCAGTCGACGAACTCGTAGCCCGGCGAGGCCGAGATCAGCACCTCACCTGAGTTCGCGCATGTGAGCGCTGCCCACGCCCGTGCGAGGACGTCCGGGTAGGCGGGGGACAGCAGGCGGCGACGCTCCTCGACGGAGCCGTCGATCACGGACAGCGCCCCGTCGACGCTCCAGGACACGCCGCGCGTATCCACGGCGCGTCCGTTCGGGGCAAAGCGCAGCTCACCGTGGCGCGGGCTGGCGATCACACCCTCGCGGGGGGCGTCGTGGGCATCGCGCTCGAGCCACAGCACCAGGTCGACGCCGTCGATCGCGAGCGCGCGGGTGACGACCGACGCACGCATGGCATCGCGCTCGGAGTGGTGCAGCGCGTACACCATGGCGGCGCGCTGGGAGGGGCACACGGCGATCCTGGGCTCGGCGTCGCCGTCGCCATCGGGCGCGGGTGTCGCGCGACCGGAGGCGGAGCGGGCGGGAGCGAGCACGCCGAGCTCGGCGAGCTCGTCCTGGAGCGCGATCGTGTCGGTGACCGGGGCCTGGGAGTGGTCGGCCATGGCGATCACGGCGTGCTGGGAAAGGAACTCCTCGACGCCTCCCGCGGCGTTCATCACGCGCGCCAGCTGAGTGTCGGCCTGGCCGATCGAGTGGATCTGAGCGTCGGGGCCGCGCTTGTGCGAGTACCAGTCGTTGTCGGGTAGCGACAGCAGCAGGAAGTCGAACAGGTCGTGCTCCACCAGGTACGCGGACACGCAGCCGGAGTGGCGGTCGCGGACCCCCGGCATGCCGAGATTCGAGCGACAGCCCGTACGCTGCGAGGCGAAGATGTCGGCATAGAACAGCTCGCGCGGGCCCATCACCGCGTGGCGTATGAGCGCGGAGGCAACGCGTGTCAGCGCCGTGTCGCGCTGGGGCTCGTGGCGGTAGCGCCCGCGGTACATCAGGTAGGTGGTGCCGGCGGTACGCACGTCGGCGTCGTCCAGCGACTCGAACACCGTCAGCGTGTCGGCCGAGAGGTGGGCGCGGTTCATGTTGTAGACGGTGTCGGTCAGCTGCCGTGCGATGCCGAAGCGCTGGGCCGCGCGAAAGCTCGAGCCGTACTCGATGTACCGGTGCTCCTCGCGGTGGAACCAGTTCATGCCGGGGATCCCGTGCTCGTCCTGGGCGGTGCCGGTGACGATCGACGCGGCGCACACGGGCGTTACCGAGGGGAACGCGGCGACACAGTCGGGCACGTAGCGGCCGCGCGCGACCAGACGCTCGAGCACCGGTGCGACGCCGGCGTCGATCGCGCGCTCGAGCATCTCCGGCGCCATCGCGTCGATCACGCATAGCACGAGCTTGTCCATCATCGAAGGATGCGCAGGCCCGCGTGCTTTTCGTCCGCGCGCGCGCGCCCTCGCCACGCGAACCACGCAAGCAGCGCGAGCAGCACGTAGCCGAGCGGATGCAGCAACGCTACGAGCGCAGCGGCGAGCAGCGCGGCGGCATCGACATACACGCTCAAGGCCTCGCGCGCCGAGCGGTCGGCGAGGCGTGTGCGGGCGCGGACGATCACCGGCCAGGTCGAACGCTGGGCGAGACCCACCGCCAGCAGCCCGCCGATCAGCCCCGGCCACCAAGCGTCGCCGTGCGCCGCCAGGGTCCCGGCGAACAGCAGCGCGCCCACGCCGAAGCTCACACCGGCGAGCGTGGCCGCGAGCGGCGCGCTGCGCTGCGCGCGATCGCTGGGGTCGAACACGGGCGTGAGCCCGAGCGCGAGTTGCGCCGCGTAGGCGATCACGAGCGCGACGGCGACAGCGAGCAGCCACCAGTCGGCCTGGAGGAAGCGGAACGGATCGTGCGAGAAGCTGACGCCGAGCGCGTGCGCTGAGGCCAGCGCACCGGCGAGCAGCACGGGCAGGAACGGGCGCAGCCCGCACGCGGCGGCGAGCCCGGCGCCGAGACCGATGTAGAAGACGATGCCGTTCATGCGATTGCCCTGCTGGGTGTGCGCTACCGTGCTGGCATGCGCACCCTAGCGGGCACCCCCCCTTCGGGCGGCAGGCAGGCGGGGGGACGATAGTCGACGAGCTCGGCCGACAGCGCACGAGCTCGCGCGTTATGAGGCGCTGTTCGCGACGCGCACGCGCGGCATGAAAAGCTCGGCGATGCGCGAGATGATGGCTCTGACCGAGCGCCCGGACGTGATCTCGCTCGCCGGCGGGCTGCCCGACACCAGCACGTTCCCACCGGAGCGCTACGCGCAGCTGATGGCCCAGGTGGCGGCCGAGTCGACCGCGCGCGCGCTCCAGTACGGCCCGACCGACGGGATGGCGGCGACGATCGGCTGCATCGTCGAGGTGATGGCCGAGGAGGGAGCGGTGATCGACCCCTCCGAGGTGATCGTCACGACCGGCGGTCAGCAGGTGATCGACTTGGTCTGCAAGACGCTGATCGACCCTGGCGACGTGATCGTGGCCGAGGCGCCCACCTACCCTGGCGCGGTGCCCACGTTCAGCGCCTATCAGGCGGACGTGGAGCAGATCGAGATCGACGCCGACGGGATGCCGATCGACGCGCTGGAGAGCACGCTCGACCGGCTTCAGGCGGAGGGTCGGCGGCCGAAGTTCATCTACACGATCCCCAACTTCCAGAACCCGGCTGGCGTGACCATGTCGCTGGCGCGCCGTCACCGTTTGGTGCAGGTCGCGCGTGAGCGCGAGCTGCTCGTGCTCGAGGACAACCCCTACGGCCTGTTGCGCTACGAGGGCGAGCCGCTGCCAACGCTTTACTCGCTCGACGCCGACTGTGCGGGCGCAGCCAACGGCGCCGGCTCGGACCTGGTGATCTACCTCGGAACGTTCTCCAAGATCCTTTCGCCGGGTCTGCGCCTCGGCTGGGCGGTCGCGCCGCGGCCGGTGCTCGAAAAGCTGAACCTAGGCAAGCAGGGGGCAGACCTGTGCAGCTCGCCGATGACCCAGCTGTTCGTCGCGACCTACTTTCGCGAGTGCGACTGGAGGGAGTACCTGGAGACACTCAAGTCGCTGTACAGGCGTCGGCGCGACGTGATGCTCGCGGCGCTCGAGGAGCACCTCGGCGGGCGCGCCAGCTGGACGACGCCGGCGGGCGGGCTGTTCGTGTGGGCGACGATCGACGGCGGCGTGGACACCACCGACCTGCTCGCGCGCAGCGAGGGAGTGGCGTTCGTTCCCGGGCGAGCGGCGTATGCCAACGGGCGCAGCGGCTCCTCCTCGATGCGCCTGAACTTCGCGGGCGTGGCCGACGATGACATCCGCGAGGGGCTGCGCCGGATCGGCAAGTTCATGGGCGGGGACACCGGCCTGCTGGGGACGCTTACTGGCTCGCCGCCGAGCTCGAGCTCAGGCTCAGGGTCCGACCCGACCGCTGCGCAGCCCGCACGAGAGACTGGGGAGCCCGTACCGCTCGCCGATGTCGTCGCATTGCCTCGCCGCGAGCAGCGGCAGTCGGCGCGTCGGCATCGAGATCTATGAGCGACGCCAAGCGGGTCGCGGTGCTGAAGGGTGGCGGCTCGCTGGAGCGGACCGTGTCGCTGCGTTCGGGCGCTCGCGCGCAGGGCGCGTTGGCCAGGCTCGGCCACGACGTCGTGGCGCTCGACGCCGGGCCGGAGCTACTGGCGCAGCTGCACGAGAGCGAACCGGACGCGGCGTTCGTGGCGCTCCACGGCCGCGACGGCGAGGACGGGACCGTGCAGGGCCTGCTGGAGACGATCGGCGTGCCGTATACCGGCTCGGGCCCGGCTGCGTGCATGCGCTGCACTGACAAGGCGCTGGCCAAGTACCTGATGCGCGAGGCGGGGATCCCCACGCCGCACTTCACCGCGTTCAAGGAGAGCGCCGTCAAGGAGCTCGGCGTCGCGGCCGTGCTCGGCGACATCGAGCGCGAGCTGGGGTTCCCGATGGTGGTCAAGCCCGCCAGCCAGGGCTCGGCGCTGGGCGTGAAGTTCGCACGCTCGAGCGAGGAGCTGCCCGCAGCGATCGTGGGCGCGCTCTCCTACGATCGCAAGGTCGTGATCGAGCGCTACGTGTCCGGGCGCGACCTCGCGGTCTCGGTGCTCGCCGCCCCGCCCTCGGCCGCGCAGGGCGCCCGCGATCAGGCGCGGGCATCCGAGCAGGCGCCGGGGGCGCTGCCGGTGGTGGAGGCGATCCCGCGCGAGGAGGACTTCTACAACTACGAGTCGCGGTACGAGATCGGCATGACCACGTTCGTGTGCCCTGCCGATCTGGACGCGGACACGACGGCGCGCGCTCAGGAGCTGGCCGTGGAGGTATACCGCCTGCTCGGCTGCCACGGGGTGGCCCGCATAGACCTGATGCAGGAGCGCGAGGGCGGCGAGCTGTGGGTGCTGGAGACGAACGTGGTCCCCGGACTGACCGAAACGAGCCTGCTGCCGCTGGCCGCTGACGCGGCCGGGGTGGCGTTCGACGAGCTGATCGAGCGGATCCTCGCGTCCGCGTGGACACGCCGCTGAGGCGTCGCCCCGAAGACTACGAGTCGCCCGCGGCGAAGTCCTCGGGCGAGACCTCGTCGAGGAACTCCTTGAACTTCTCGACGACGTCCTCGGACTCCTCGACATCGTGCTCGAACTCGATCGCCGACTCGGAGATGACCTCCTCGGCGGCGTAGATCGGAGCGCCCGAGCGCACCGCCAGCGCGATCGCGTCGCTCGGTCGCGAGTCGATCTCGAGCTCACGACCGGCGACGTTGAGCGTGATCGAGGCGAAGAACGTGTTCTCACGAAGCTCGGTGACCGACACCTGCGTGCATTTGACATCCAGCTCGCCGAGGATGTCGCACAGCAGATCGTGGGTCATCGGACGTGGCGTCCCCGCGCCCTGGAGCTTCATCAGGATCGACGCGGCCTCCGGGTGCCCGATCCAGATCGGCAGGAACTTGTTGCCATCGACTGTCTTCAGGAGCACGATCGGCTGCTTGCCAACCATGTCGAAGCTGACGCCGTAGATCACCATCTCCTGCACAGGGGTCCTCCGAGAGGGGGGATGTCAAAGTATAGGTGCCGCTGGGTCGCCGCTGGCCCAGGCGAGAGCGCGCGTTCGGGGGTCAACGGCGGGTAGCGCTCGTACGTCTCAGCGGAAGCTCCATAGCTTGTTTCCAAGGAAGTTGAGCGGCATCGACCCCAAAACCGCCAACGCCTGGGCGGGCACCTTGGCGACGGCGGCCACCTCTACGAACAGCGTCAGAAGCAGCAGGCTGAATGCCTCAGCGAGCAGGCTCACGGCGAAGAAGCGGATCGCCTGCGAGTGCGCGCGACCGTCGCTCGCGTCGAATGTCCAGTGACGGTTCAGCAGGAAGTTGTTCAGCACGGCGACGAGCCACGCGGCAACGTTGGCGACGTGGTAGTCGACGCCGACGGAGTGCACGAACAGGGCGTAGACGGCGACGTTGATGACAAACCCCACGCCGCCGACGAGGCCGAAGCGCACGAGCTGTAGCCAGTTGGACGGACGGCGCATCCCGTGCAGCAAGCGGGCGTGCGGCCGCAGCTCCACGGCCGTGGCTTCCTCGTGCATCGCATCAGGGTAGCGACCCGCCTCGCCGGACACTCTCGCTAGCCTAGACCCGATGAGCTTCGCGCGGAGGGCAATCGGCGTGCTGGGGTTGGTGGCTGCCGCAGCGGCTCTCGCAGCTTGCGGAGAAGCGACCGTCGGCTCGGGCGCCAAGACGACGAGCACGAACACCGCGCACGCGACCACCAGCGACCCGGCGAAGGGTGCGAGCGGCGACCCGCCGGCGGCCGCCACGGGCAAGACGGGCGGCGTCGCCACGGGCAAGACGGGCGGCGTCGCCACGGGCAAGACGGGCGGCGTCGCCACGGGCAAGACGGGCGGCGTCGCCACGGGCAAGACGGGCGGCGTCGCCACGGGCAAGACGGGCGGCGTCGCCACGGGCGGTGGTTCGCAGGGAGTCGCCAAGGAGGTGGCCGACCCACTCGAAGGCGACAGCTATCCCGCGCCGGCGTCGGTCAAGCACGTGAGCGCGGCGACGCCGACGAAGGCCGGGGAAGCGGTCGTCGCGGCGGGCGCGCCGTCGAACGCTGAAATACGCAGCGAGCTGAAGCAGATGCAGGCGCTGGAACGCAGCGCCAGGCACACCCAGAGGCTGGCGCTGACCCCGGTCCCAGGAGGTCAGTCGATCGGCGCCAGCGGCACGATCCCGATCCCGACGAACGTCCCAGAAGTCATCCAGAAGGTGATCGCAGGCGCCAACGAGATCGCGGACTTCCCATACGTCTACGGCGGCGGCCACGCCTCGTTCGTGGACAACGCCTACGACTGCTCGGGCTCGGTCAGCTACGCGCTGGCGGCGGGCGGTCTGTTGAGCGCGCCGGAGACCTCCGGTCAACTCGAGAGCTGGGGTGCGCCGGGCCCCGGCAAGTACATCACGGTGTATGCAAACGCGGGTCACACCTACATGTACGTCGACGGCATCCTGTACGACACCGCGGGGCGCAGCGGCGTGTACGCCTCGCGCTGGCAGGTCGGCGCGGTCGACAACGAAGGCTACGTCGCGCGCCACTGGCCGGGGTACTAGGTTGCTGGAGACGCTAACGCACCTCGCGAGCGCCCTCGCGGTGCTTCCGTTGGCGCTCGACGGCGAAGCGGAAACCTCGAGCAACGTGGGCATCGGCGTGATCTCGGTTCTCTCGATCGTGATCGGGTACGTCGGCCTGTTCGCGCTGTGGTGGTTCGTGTTCCGCGACAGGTCGCGCTCGAAGCGCAACAAAGACTCGTCTGAGTGAGCGTCGCCGAGGTTGCGCGAGCGCCGGGGTGCGCGCGCTCGCCAGCAGGAGGCAGCTCAGCCGGTGAGCGTGGTGCTGCTGACGACGGTCGTCGTCAGCGGGTTGCTGCTGGCGGCGTTGCGCACGATCAGCCGCAGCATCAGCGAGACGTGGTGCGCGTGCGCCAGACGCGCTGCGGTGCGCTTGGAGAAGTGGATGTGGACGGAGCTGCGCCCACCCTTGGTGGTGACGAGCACGGCTTTTGCGATCACAAGCTCTGGCGGCGAGCCGGCAGGTAGGCCGGTCGCGGGTGTGCCGCTGATGCCGAGCCGGCGCGCGACCGAGCGGCTCAGCAGCACCTCGAAGCGCCCGGCGACCTGCTCGTTGACCGAGTAGCTGACGACCAGGCCCTTGTGCAGCGCCGTGCGCAGGCTCTGCGGAGGTATCAGCGCTGCGGCGACCGGGGCCGGGACGCCTGCGGGCGTGCCGGAGGACGAGCCGGCGCCGGAGGAGCCCTGCCCGCTGGCGCCGGGGGCGCTGGCGCCCGGGGAGCTGGCGCCTCCTGGGTTTCCGCTGGGGGGAGTGGGAGGGGGCGGCCCGATGACGGTGATCGGGTGTTCCACCGTCTCGACGTTGCCTGCCGTATCCGTGATCGTCAACGTCACGTTGTAGGTACCGCCATATTGATACTCGTGGAACACGCTGCCGGCGCACGGGCTCAGCCACGGCTCTTCGCACGGCGGCGCACCGGGCGCGTAGCCCGTGACTTCCGCGCTCCCGTCGCCGAAGTTCCAGCGGTAGGTCGCGTAGTTCCATTCCGGCGTGCCGCTCGGCGCGTACTTGACGTTGGCAGCAAGCGAAACGAGCGACTCCATGCCGTTGAAGCCGACCGGTTCTTCGTTGTTCACCGGGTTCGGTGCGGTGAAGCTCGGCTGGAGCGTGACCCCGCCGATACATGGAACCCCGGTGCGGAATCGCTCGGCGCCGAAGTTGAAGGCGAGGTTGAGGTAGTAGTCGTGTCCGTTGATGGGCTGGTTGGAGAGCGTGCCCGCGCGCGTTTCTGAGTTGGCTGTGACCGAGCCCCCGAGTTCACCCCCGGCGAAGAAGTTGCGGCACTCGTCGGTGGCCTCGTAGCCTTTGCTGCCCTGCCACGCGTTCAGCAGCGGGTCGGTGACGATGTTCTGCTGCTCGACCGCGATCTGGCCGATGATCAGATCGGCCAGGCCCGTGTCGCGCGCACCGTCGAAGCCCGGGCCGTTTAGCTGGTTGGGCTCCTCCTCGTGCGGGCCTTCGAGTTCTTCAGCCGTTTTGTCCTTGGCTTTTTCTTCTGCGGTCGCTTCCCCTTCCGCGATTCTTTCCTTTTCGGTTCTTTCCCGCGCGTGCTCCCTCTGCTCGATCGGTTTGCTGCTCGGATCGAAGCCGCCGTCCTGGCAGTCGTAGCCCGCTAGGAGCGGAGACCACGACAGCGACCCGAAGCCGCCGGCCGTCCACGGGATCACCCCGTAGAGGATCGTCTTGGCGTCGCCCGTGGAGAGCCCGTCGGGGTTGATGTCCGAGTGGTAGCTGCAAAAGCTGTCGTCGAAGGTCTTCAGCGGTTCACCTTCGGTGAAGCTTTCTTTTTTGGCTTCCTTCGTTCTTTTGGTCGCTTCTTCTTCTTCGACCGTCTTGACCGTGTTCACGAAGTCAGAGCAGTGTCCCGTCGGTCCGCCGCCGTCGAGGCACACGGTCACGCCGGGGGGCGTGAGCATGTAGAAGACCGGTCCCATGCCGGTCGGCAGGTCGTGCTCGGCGATGAACGTCTTCAGCTGTGCCTGGATCTGCTTGTCGGTGAGGCAGGTCACGGCGCCGATGCTCAGGGCTTCCGGGTCGGTGCAATTTTCGGTGGCTGGATATGGAGCGTCATCGACGTACATGTACTTCAGCGTCGTCTTGTAGCCGGCCGTCTGGTTGGACTTGTCGGTGTAGTCGGCGAGCACCGAGAAGACGTCGTTGCGCGTGTTGCTTTCCGCGCCGACGCCTTGCACGAAGGTGTCGATCAGGCTCTGCCATTCGCTGAAGTAGTAGTCGTCCGGATCCCAGTAGATCACGTACAGGTCGCTGCCGTGCAGCACGGGGTTGCCGCTGGGGTTGCCGAAGCCCGCGCTCAACCCTCCGTCGACCATGGTGGAGACGTCCCGCGGCTGGAGCCCGACGGTCGTGAATTCGCCGGCGTGCGTTTCGACGTTGCTGACGACCGCGTGCGCCGGCGCGGCGCTTAGGAGCGCGGCGAGGCACGCGACGAGGCCGCTTACGAGAACCAGGCGCACGATCGAGCGCCTTGCCATCGGCGCGAACTGCGAGCGGGCAAAGATGGTCACGAGCCCCTCATCGGCATGCAGAGGCGCTTGCCTTAGCCCGAATGGACGGCCTTCCGCGCGACGGCGATCACCACGCCCGTTGCTGCACCAATTCGTCCACGCAAGCGGGCGTCTGCACAGCCCGCCGCGCCGGCGCCCGATCCACCTGGCAAGGAGGGCAGCGATTGCGCCCAGCAGCAAGGCCTCATAGGAGCTCGTGGATCGTGATCGCCGTGCTGATGGTGATCGCGGGCACGCTCGCGTCGGTCATCGGCGCGCGCGCTGTGGCGCGCTCGGACGCGAACCGCACGCGGCTCGCGTTCCACCTGACCTCAGCCGAGATCGCCTCGACGCTCACGCTTGCGATCCAGCACGAGGAAGACCTGCTGGTGAGCGCGAGCGCGTTCGTGGCCGGCAACCCGAACGCCTCCCCGGCCGCGTTTGACCGCTGGGCGCAGTCCGTGCGCGCGATGGCGCGCTACCCGGAGCTCCAGAACATCGGGGTCGTCGTGGTGGTGGGAGCCTCGCGGCTGCGCGCGTTCGCCGCGCGGCTGGCGGCCGACCCGGTGCGACCGCTCGGCCCCAACAGCTTGCCTCCGGCGGGAGCGCTCCAGATCATGCCCCCGGGACCTCGCCCGTACTACTGCCTGGCGGTCGCGGGGCTTGCGCGCAGCCGCGCGAGCTACCTGCCCGCGGGCGTCGACTACTGCGCGCTCGCGCCGACGCTGCTGAGCGCGCGCGGCACCGGCGCGACGACCTACGCGCCCGTGGCCGGCCGCAAGGCGACGGTGCTGGGGATGGAGACGCCCGTATACAGCGGTGGCGGGACCCCGTCGACGTCCGCCGCGCGACGGCGCACGTTCGTGGCGTGGATCGGCGAGCTGCTCGTCCCCGGCGTGGTCCTCTCTAGGGCGCTCCAGGGACACCCGGGCGTGGCGGTGCGCTTCCGCTACTCGACGCCCCAGTCGCACGCGGCGTTCGCCGTCGGCATAGTGCCCGCGGACGCGCAGAGCACCGCGATAGCGCTCGGAAACAGCTGGACCGTGCAGACGTTCGCGACGGCACCCTCGACCACGATCTTCGCCGGCTCGCACGCGCTGATGTTGCTGATCGGCGGGATCCTGCTGAGCCTGACGCTGGGAACGCTGGTGGCGCTGCTGGCGACCGGGCGCACGCGGGCGCTGTCGCTGGTGCGCGAGAAGACCCGCGAGCTCTCCCACCAGGCGCTGCACGATCCGCTCACGGGGCTGCCCAACCGTGCGCTGGTGCTCGACCGCGCGGAGCAGCTGCTCGCGCGCACCGCCCGCGACTCGGACGTCAGCGCCGGTGCCCTGTACATCGACATCGACGGCTTCAAGCACGTCAACGACACGCTCGGGCACGCGGCCGGAGACCGCCTGCTCGTGCTCGCCGGGGCGAGACTTCAGAGCGCGGTGCGCGACCAGGACACGGTCGGCCGCCTCGGCGGCGACGAGTTCATCGTGCTGATCGAGGCGCGTGCGGGAGGCCTGACACCGGACGCGCTCGCCGACCGTCTCACGGCGGCGCTGCGGGAGCCCGTGCAGCTCGGCGAGGAGGGCAAGAGCTTCTCGATAACGGCGAGCATCGGTGTGGCCGCTGGACGCTACGCCACACCTGACGAGCTGCTGCGCGACGCCGACCTCGCGCTGTACGCAGCGAAGGCCGCCGGCAAGGACCGCTACGCGCTGTTCGACGCGCGCCTGTACGGGGACGCGAACGGGCGCCTCGCGCTCCAGGCCGACCTCAACGCGGCGGTCGCCGACGAACAGCTGTTCCTTCTCTACCAGCCGATCTTCGCGCTGGCCAGCGACGACGTCGTCGGCGTCGAGGCGCTCGTCCGCTGGCGTCACCCCGAGCGCGGGATCGTGGAACCGGGGAGCTTCATTCCGCTCGCCGAGGAGAGCCGCCTGATCGTGCCGATCGGGCGGTGGGTGCTCGAGCAGGCCTGCTGCCAGGCGGCCAGCTGGGAAGCCGACGGCCTCGACATCGGCATGGCGGTGAACGTGTCCGCCTACCAGCTTGACCGTGCGGACTTCGCCGCTGACGTCGAGTACGCGCTCAGGCGCTCGGGCCTTGCGCCGGGCTCGCTCACGCTGGAGGTGACCGAGACGACGCTCGTGCGCGACGTGGCGGCGGCGTGCGAGCGCATGGACGAGGTCAAGGCCCTGGGGGTGCGCCTGGCGATCGACGACTTCGGGACCGGCTACGCGTCGCTGTCGCATCTGCACCGGATGCCCGTGGACGTGTTGAAGATCGACAAGAGCTTCGTTGCCGGCCTCGGCGAGGGCGAGCACAGCCGCGAGCTGCTCGCCGCGATCCTCGGCGTCGGCCGGGCGCTGTCGCTGACGGTCGTCGCGGAGGGCATCGAGCGGCCCGGACAGCGCGCGTCTCTTGAACAGATGGGTTGCGAGATCGCCCAGGGCTTCCTGCTCGGGCGTCCGAGCTCAGCCGAACGGGTGGCGGCGCTGCTGACCCGGCTGCGTCCAGTGGCCTGAGCCGAGACCTATACTTGCGCGACCTCGATCAGTCGGGGGCCCGGAGGTCAACCCTACGCAGGAGGTTTTCGATGAGACAGCTGGTCACCCGTATCGGGGTGCCTGCGCTCACCGTCCTCGCGCTCGCCGGCTGCGGCAGCAGCAACACGAGCACGACGGCTACAACGTCCACCACGGCGAGCAGCGTGAACCCGACGGTCGCAGCGGAAGTGCCAGCCGCGATCAAATCCAAAGGAACGCTCAACGTCGCGACCGAAGCGGAGTACGCACCAAACGAGTTCATCGCCGCCGATGGTCACACGATCGTGGGGATGGACCCGGACCTGGTCACCGCGCTGGCGCAGGTGATGGGCTTGAAGGCGCAGTTCATCAACGCCAACTTCGAAACGATCATCCCCGGGCTGGCCGCCGGACGCTATGACCTTGGCGCGTCCTCGTTCACCGACACCAAGGAACGGGAGAAAACGGTGAACTTCGTGACCTACTACAACGCGGGCATCTCCTTCTACGCGAAGAGCTCCGCCAACCCGGGAGTGAACGAACTCGCGGACCTGTGCGGCAAGGCCGTGGCCGTGGAGAAGGGCACGGTCGAGCAGGAAGAAGCGGAAGCGCAGAGCAAGAAGTGTGCCCATGAAGGCAAGACGTCCGTCACGGTGTTGAGCTTCCCCGGGCAGAACGCGGTGAACTTGGCAGTATCGAGTGGCCGCGCCGGCCTCGGTATGGCCGACTCGCCCGTCGTGGCCTACCAGATCAAGCAGTCTGACGGGCAGTTCAAGTTGATCGGAAAGAGCTACGCCTTCGCGCCCTACGGCCTCGCCGTCCCGAAGAACAGCGGCATGGACAAGCCGATCCTGGCGGCGCTGAAGGTGCTGATGGCAAACGGCAAGTACCTCCAGATCCTCACCAAGTGGGGTATCCAGTCCGGCGCGATAAACAACCCGCAGATCAACGGCGCCAAGAGCTGAGCGCGGAGGCGGTGTCCTCGCCGCAGGACACCGGCAAGGGGGGACGGCCCGAGCAGATCAGGGCCGTCCCCGTGCGCCACCCCGGGCGCTGGGTGGCGGCGGCGGTGGTCCTCGTGATCGCGGTGGCGATCGTTCACTCGGTCGCCACCAACCCACGCTTCGAATGGGGCGTGGTGGGTGAATATCTGTTCGACAAACGCATCCTCGCGGGGCTGCGCGTGACGATCGAGCTGACCGTGATCGCGATGGCGATCGGCGTCGTCCTCGGCGTGCTGCTCGCGATCATGCGGCTGTCGCCGAACCCGCTCGTCTCCAGCGGCAGCTGGCTGTACATCTGGTTCTTTCGCGGCACGCCCGTCCTCGTCCAGCTCCTGTTCTGGTACAACATCGCCGCGCTGTACCCGAAGATCGATCTCGGCATCCCGTTCGGGCCGGCGTTCGTGCACCCGGACGCGAACACGCTGATCCCGCCGTTCACCGCGGCGATCCTCGGGCTGGGCCTCAACGAGGGCGCCTACATGGCCGAGATCGTCCGCGCCGGGATCATCTCCGTCGAGGCGGGCCAGTCCGACGCCGCGCGCTCGCTCGGCATGACCCGCTTGCAGACGATGCGCCGGATCGTGCTCCCGCAGGCGATGCGGGTGATCATCCCGCCGACCGGCAACGAGACGATCTCGATGCTGAAGACCTCTTCGCTGGTGAGCGTGATCGCCGTGGCCGACCTGCTGTACGGCGCACAGATCATCTACTCGGTGAACTTCAAGACGATCCAGCTGCTGATCGTCGCCAGCATCTGGTACCTCGTGTGCACGAGCGTCCTGTACGTCGGCCAGTACTACCTCGAGCGTCACTACGCACGCGGCGCCTCAGGCGAAGAAGACCTCACGCCGCTCCAGCGCGCGCGCCTCGGACTGCTGTCGCTCCGCCACCAGGAACGGTGAGCGTGGTCGCGTCGAGCGCTGCGATGGTGAAGGCCGAGGGGGTGCACAAGCGCTTCGGTCGTCACGAGGTGCTCAAGGGAATCGACCTCGAGGTACGGGAGGGCGCGGTGCTGTGCCTGCTCGGGCCCTCGGGATCGGGCAAGTCGACCTTCCTGCGCTGCATCAACCACCTCGAGAAGATCGACGCCGGGCGGCTGTCGGTCGACGGCGAGCTCGTCGGCTATCGGATGGCGGCTGACAAGCTCTACGAGCTGCGCGAATCGGAGGTCGCGCGCAAGCGCTCTGAGATCGGGATGGTCTTCCAGCACTTCAATCTGTTTGGTCACATGACGGCGCTCGAGAACGTCACGTGCGCCCCCATCCGTGTCAGGGGACTCGCGCGCGAGGCCGCCCGCGTGCGGGGACGTGAGCTGCTCGACCGCGTCGGTCTCGGCGACAAGCACGACGCCTACCCATCCCAGCTGTCCGGCGGCCAGCAGCAGCGCGTGGCGATCGCCCGAGCGCTCGCGATGGAGCCGAAGCTGATGCTGTTCGACGAGCCGACCTCGGCGCTCGACCCCGAGCTCGTCGGCGACGTGCTGGCGGTGATGCGCCAGCTCGCACGCGAGGGGATGACGATGATCGTGGTCACGCACGAGATGGGCTTTGCGCGCGAGGTGGCCGACGACGTGGTGTTCATGGACGAAGGCGTGGTAGTGGAGTCCGGGCCGCCACTGGAGGTGCTGTCCGCTCCCCGCCACGAGCGCACGCGAGAGTTCCTGTCGAAGGTGCTGTGAGGGGCGGCGCCGGCGCGCTCAGGCGAGGTAGCCCTCGAGCCGCTCGATCGCCTGGACGAGGTCGGCGCGGCCGAAGCCCAGGCGCACGTGCTGGGGCTGCCCGTAGACCGCGCCCGGGAGCAGCAGCACGCCGGCGCGCGCCGCGATCCGCTCGCACCACGCCTGCACGTCGGACTCGACCGCCACACGTGGAAAGCCGATCGGTCCGGCCGTCGGTCGCACCCACTGGAACAGCTCGGAGCGGCGCTCGATCAACGCGTCCATCAGCTCGAGGTTGGCGAGCACGCGCTGCCTGCTGCGCTCGATCAGGCGGTCACCGTGGCGCACGGCGAGCGCGACCAGGAGTTCGCTGGGCGCACTCGAGCAGATCGTGGTGTACAGCTTCAGGTCGCTGATGCGGGCGAGCAGCGCGGGCTCGCGGCTCGTGAGCCAGCCGATCCGCAGCCCCGGCAGACCGTAGCTCTTGGACACGGAGCCAAGCGAGATCGCTCGCTCGTAGACGTCGGCGGCGGCGGGCAGCCGGTCGCCGGCGTTGTGCTCGAGCCCGCGATAGACCTCGTCGCTGAACAGCACCGCCCCGCGCTCACGGGCGAGCGCGACGACCCGCTCGAAGCTGGCTGCGGGCATCTGCGTGCCCGTCGGGTTGTGCGGGCTGTTGATGTATATGAGCTTGGTGTCGGCGCGGAGCAGCCTCGCCAGCTCCTCCACGTCGTGCTCCCAGCCATCCTGTGCGTGGCGCTGCCACAGGCTCACGCGCGCTCCGGTGCTGCGCGCCACCTCGATCGCCGAGCCGTAGCATGGGGCTTCCACGACCGCGTGGTCACCCGGCGCGAGCAGCGCGTGGTATGCCAGGAAGATGCCCTCCTCGGCGGCCGCCAGCGTGAGCACGTCTGCGGCTTGCGCGCGCTCGTGGCGAGAGGCGATCGCCGCGCGCAGCTCCGGCGAGCCGGGAACTTCGGTGTAGCCGAGCCATAGCGAGTGAAGGCGCTCTCGCGCGTCGGGCTCGAGCGCGAGCAGCTGCGCGATCGTCAGCGACTCGCAGTCGCTGCTCGACAGCATCAGCTCGGCCTCGAACTCCCAGCGCTGGTAGTAGCGCTCGATCGCGAACGGCGCTATCTGCAAGGCGAGCGTCCCGTCAATCGAGCGGCACGAGGCCGCGCTTCGGATCGAGCCGGCGCGAGGAGGCGATCGTGTGGAACAGCGCGTCGGGCGGCCCGCCGAGCAGGCCGGGCAGCTCGCTCATAAAAGCGCCCGTGTGAGGTTGAGCGAAGTGGCGCTGGAGTGCGTCGTCGTCGTCCCATTCCTCGATGATCACATAGCGACCGGGTTGCTCGAGGTCGGCGTAGAAGCGGTAGCCGCTACATCCCTCATCCTGTCGTGAGCGGCTGCACATCTCGGTCGCGACCTTGAGGAAGCGCGAGCGCTGCTCCTCGGGAATCTGCACGCGGCCGGTGACGAGGATCATCTCCGCGCATGCTACCCGTGGAGCGGCGCGCGCTGGCGCGAGCCCCGCGTCCGGCGTCCGGCTAGGGAGCTGTCGGCGACTGCTGCACGACTGCCGCGTCGAAGAACGCTTCGGTGGCCGCCACATCCAGCGGCCGGGCAAACAGGAAGCCCTGGCCGTTGTCGCAGGCCTCCTCCCTTAGCAGGCTCAGCTCCTGCTGCTGCTCGATGCCCTCGGCGAACGTCTCGATCGAGAGCGCCTTGCCGAGCTGGACGAGCGTGCGGATCAGCGTCTCGCCCTCCTTGTTGTGCTTGAGCCCGGAGATGAACGATCGGTCTATCTTCAGCGCGTCGACGGGGAAGCGTTGGAGGTGGGCGAGCGAGGAGTAGCCGGTGCCGAAATCATCGATCGCGATGCGCACACCCAGCTGCTTGACCGCGGTGAGCCGCTCCACCGTCTCCTCGATGTTGCGCATCAGCGTCGTCTCGGTGATCTCGATCGTCAACGCCGCCGCGTCGAGCCCGCTGTCGGCGAGCGCGCGCTCGACGTCGGCCACGAACTCATCGGAGTCGAGCTGACGCGCGGAGACGTTGACGGCCATCGCGATCTCCAGCCCGCTCGCGCGCCACGCGCTGGCCTGACGGCAGGCCTCGCGCAGCACCCACCTGCCGACGTCGCTGATCAGCCCGGTCTCCTCGAGCAGCGGTATGAACGCGTCCGGCTGCACGATCCCGCGTTGCGGGTGGTTCCACCGGATCAGCGCCTCGACACCAGTCGGCTTCATGTCGATCAGCGCGAACGTTGGCTGGTAGGCGAGGTAGAACTGGCCCTGCTCGAGCGCCTCACGGAGATCCATGTCGAGCTCCATGCGGTCCTGGAGCTTGTCCTGCATGCCGCTCTCGAACACCGCGTAGCGGTTCTTGCCGTCCCACTTCGCCCTGTACATCGCGATGTCCGCGTCGCGCAGCAGCTCATCCGCGGACGCTCGCTCACCCACGGCGATGCCGATACTCGCGGTCACCGTCAGGCTCACCTCTCCGTCGGCGCCGAGCTTGAAGGGCTGGGTGAGCGCGTCGAGCACGCGCTCGGCGACGAGCTCCGGGCCCACGGCCAGGGACAGCTCCTCGGCGATCACGACGAACTCGTCGCCGCCGAGGCGCCCGACAGCGTCTACGTGGCGCACGACGCCCTCGAGCCTCGCGGCCACGCCGCGCAGCAGTTCATCGCCGACGCTGTGGCCGAGGGTGTCGTTGATCGACTTGAAGTTGTCGACGTCGATGAACAGCGCCGCCACGGGCATCTGGTTGCGCGCCGAGCGCGCGAGCATCTGCTCTACGCGATCGACGATCAGCGTACGGTTGGGCAACCCCGTAAGCGGGTCGTGCGTCGCCAGGAACGCGAGCTCGTCCTCGCGCCGCGCGAGCTCCTGGTCGGTGCGCTGGCGCTCGGTCTCAAAGCATTCACACATTCGCAGCAGGTTGAACTCGACGGACATCTGGACCATGCCCAGCGCTTGCGAAAGCGCCTCGGGCGGGGCCTCGATCTCGGCGGCGCTTTCGCGCAGGATCTCGGCCATCACGTTGCGCCACCACAGGCTGCGGCGGGTGACCTCGTTCAAGGAGGCAGCGCGTCGTGCTGCCAGCTCGCCGAAGATCTGCGAGCTTTCCTGCGCCGCGTCGCTGGTCACCTCCAGGCCCTCGCCGGCGATCCAGCGCGCGACGGCCAGCGTGGAGCTGCTGCAGATCCGCTCGAAGCTCTCCTGCACGAGGGGGTCTACGATTTCGCCGGAGCCGATCGTCCGCGCGACGGTCTGCTCGAGCACCTCCTCAGCGCGCTGCTTGAGCGCCTGGCCGAGGCGCGCGACATCGGCGATCGAGTCCTCCGTCGGCAGCGATGGCGGCAGCGGCGCATGGGCCGCGCTCATTCCCCGGCTCGCGCGTGGAGCTGCCATGTCAGCTCAACGCATCGGCAGGAGTCGCCCGCGTTGTCGGCAGGTCGACCTCGAACAGGCCTGCGAGCCCCTCGGCCGGCGTGGGCTTGCCCATGAACAGCCCCTGCGCCATCGTGCAGCCCATCGTCTGGAGCGTGGTCATCTGCTCGAAGGTCTCGATTCCCTTGGCGATCACCGTCAGCGACAGGTCGCGTCCCACGATCAGGATCGCCTCGAGCAACCAGTTGCGGTAGTCCTCGTCGTCGGCGGCGGCTAGCGAGCTGCGGTCGACGTTGAGGAAGTCCAGGGGCAGGCGCCGCAGGTCTGAGTGGTACGCGTAGCCGCTGCCGCCGAAGTCGTCGATCGCGATCCGCACGCCCAGGCGCTTGATCTCCTCCAGGCGCTCGACGGCCGCACTGACATCGCTCATGACGATCGTCTCAGCCACCTCGAGCGTCACCAGCGAGGGCTCGACGCCTGACTGCTGGAGCGCCCGGCGGACGTCGGTGATGAAGCCTTCGCGGTTCAGCTGTGAGCCGGAGACCTGCACGGAGACGGAGGCGGAGTGGCCTGCCACGTTCCACGCGGCCGCACGCGCGCATGCCTCTTCGAGCATCCAGCGGCCGATCGGCACGATCAGGCCGGTTTCCTCGGCGAGCGGCATGAAGTCGGCGGGCGCGAGCTCGCCCTGCTTGGGATGTTGCCAGCGGATGCGCGCCTCGAGCGCCGTCACCTTGCCCGTGTTCAGGTCGTAGATGGGCTGGTAGAGCAGGAAGAACTGCTTCTCCTGGAGCGCGCTGTTCATTTCGATCTCGAGCACGCCGCGGCCCTCGATCACGGAGCGCATGTTGGCGTTGAACAGCGTGTAGCGGTCCTTACCGGCGGACTTGGCGGCGTACAGCGCGAGCTGGGCGTCGCGCAAGAGGTCCTCGGGCTTCAGGTAGCGACCGAACGCGAGGCCGATGCTCGCGGTCATGAAGAAGCTCGGTCCGAAGCCGTCGAGCTCGAACGGCTTGTGCAAGGCCTCGATCACGCGTCGCGCGAGTGAGTCCAGGCGCGCCCCCCGGGCCGCCGATTCCACCAGGATCACGAACTCGTCGCCGCCGATGCGCCCGACGGTGTCACCGGCGCGCACGACCGCCTCCAGCCGTTCGGCGACGCTCGCCAGCAGCTGATCGCCGGCATCCTCACCGAGCTTGTCGTTGACGTCCTTGAACCAGTCGATGTCGATGAACAGCGCACCTACAAGCAGTCCCGACTGGCGCCCCGCCCGGCCGAGCATGCACTCCGCGCGGTCGAGCATCAGCGCTCGGTTGGGCAGTCCGGTGAGCGTGTCGTAGAGATCCTCGTTGGGCACCTCGCGCGGCTTCACGCGCGGAGCGGGGGCGCCAGCGGGGCGTCCCCCGCCGAGGATGAAGGCGAGCAGGCCTACCAGCACGCTCAGCAGCACCCCGCCGACGAGCAGCGCGGTCGAGTGCGCGTCGGCGAACACACCCGAGGGAGCAGGTGCGGAGGTCGTGACCGTCCATCCGTCGTGGAGGCTGCTCGTGCTGCTCTGAGCGCCGGAGGGAGCGCTGCCGCGCGTGAACGCGACGCTCTGCGAGCGCGAGCTGTAGCTCAACGTGGCGGAGATGCCCGGGTACGCGCGCAGCACCTGGCCGAGCACCACGCTCGGCACCAGCACCTCGCGCAGCCAGCCGACGGATGCGGCGCCGCGTCCGAACACGCTCAGCGGCGTGACGTTGCCGCGGTAGACGGGTGTGTCGATCGTCAGCGCTGGTGTGCCGGACACCGTGACGGGGGTGTAGCGGCTGACTCCCTGGTCTCGCGCCAGCAGAAGCGCGGAGCTCTTCGCGCAGTAGTCGAGTCCTCGCGGCGGGGCCAGCGCACGGTTGCGGGCGAGTTCGGCGGTCGCCAGGCAGTAGTAGTGATGATCGCTGGCGGGAACGATGTGGATGGCTTTGGCGGCGGGCCGCACGGGGGTGGGCGTGGCGGGCGGCGTGGCGGTGGCGGTGGTTGCAGAGGCCGACGACGATGCTGCGTCGGAGGTGCTTGAGGAGGTCGGGGTGGTGGTCGCGGGCTTCAGGGGGCGACCGGTGATGCGCGCTTCGGCCGCGGCCAGCTGCGGCTTGCGGACGAGCGCGACCAGCCCCAGGTCGTCGAGCTCGGGGAAGCGATGCAGCGTGCGCGCCCATTTGACCCAGCGTGCGAATTCCTTGGGCGTGGCGGTGGGATTGGCGGCGAAGTACGTGCTTGCGCTGACCGCGAGCTCTTCCTCGCGCTGGATCGCCAGCCTCAAGGACGAAGCGACGCTGGCAGAGCTTTCGCTGAACGCGGATCGTGACTTGTTGGCTTCGCTGTGCGCCACCGCGCTGGCTCCGAGGACCGATGCGATTGCCCCAGCGAGGACGCAGAGCACCGCGATGAAGGCCCATATGGCTTTCCGCCCTGCGAGCGCGCTGCCCGCGCCAGCGGGAGACGCGACGCGGTCACCGGGCGTGGCGGCCGGGGTGCCCTGTGGGTTGACGGGTGCGCCCGCCGGTTGGGTCGCGGCGCCATCGGCTCCCGACGCGGCCGCGGGACCGAAGCTGACAGCGCCCGGCGGCGGACCCGCGCCAGGAACGCCCAGCGCGGCGTCCGGCGCTGGGTCGGGCTTGGGAATCTCTTTGGGAGTTTCGCTGTCTGACATGGGGATCTCGTGTGCTGCCAGCGTCCTTGCCTGCGAGCCCGCGGCATTGATCGAGCCCGAACGCGGCGGTGCATCGCGATTCTGCGTGCATCTCGACAAATGACCGACGAAGGTTTACCCGTGCAGAGCTGCTTGCCGGCGCCTGATGGCTGTGAGCGCCAGCGAGATGCTCGCGGGGGCCGCGCTCCGGCGCGCTGACGATTGCTAGACCACTTGGTCGAGCAATCGTGTATGATCGCAGCGTCCGCCTCTCGAGGCGGGCAGGAGGAGTCGTTCCAAGGGATGTCGGGGTTGTTGCTGGCGTGTCGTCGGCCGGCGCGTCTACGCGTGGGCGGACGAGTGGTGCGCGTGCGGGAAGTCCGACAACGGACATGTTGTCTCTACAGATCGGAGTACGAATGTCTCGCAAGAGGGGATCATCCGTAGCTGGTCGCGCGGGCCGCAGAGTGGCCTGCTCGCTGGCTGCAAGCATCGTCGTGTGTGCTGCGGCCGCTGCGCTGGAGAGCGCTCCGGCGTTTGCGGTCGCGTCGTCGAACTCGCCGTGTGCGACGGTCAACATCATCGTCGCGCGTGCCTCTACGGAGGCGGAAGGCGATGGCGTGACCGGGGCGCTGGCCGAAGAAATCCAGAAGGGCGTCAAAGCGACCGTCAGCCAGCAGGCCGTGAAATACCCAGCGGCTTTGACCCCGTATGAACCGAGCGTCATAAAGGGTGACGAAGCGATCAAGAAGCAGCTGGAAGAAGAGGTCGCGAAATGCCCGGGCCAGAAGATCGTGCTGCTCGGCTACTCCCAGGGCGCCCAGATCGTCGGGGACGCGCTCGGCGGCGGCGGCGGAAACGCCAAGGAGGACGGCGAAGGCGACGGCCCCGCGACACCGCCGGCGGCGAAATCCGCCACCGAAAAAGTGGTGGGCGTGATCCAGTACGGCGACCCGCGTCGCATACCCGGCCAGTCGTTTGACGTCGGCAGTGACCCGGGCGCGGAAGGCATCTTCCCCCGCCTCAAAACGCAGCTCCTGACGCCGTTCGCGGAAGACATCCAGTCCTACTGCGACGTCGGAGACCCGTTCTGCGCGAAAGGGTTTAACCTGTTTGCGCACCTCGACTACGTCGAAAAGTACGACAAGACCGCCGACAAATTCATCATCGGCCGCCTGAAGGCGGTCGGCATCGAATAGGCCTTCGGCGTCACGCACGCTTGGCGCGGGCCGGGGACCTGCTGTTGGGTGCCCGGCCGCCCAGCGCGTGGCGTCGGCTTCAGCGATCACCCGGCGACGGCCGGGTGCCCCGAGCGCGCGGGCAACGACGAGGGTCCGTCGCCTGCCGACCATTCCGCCGCACGCAGCTCAGCGTTCGCGAGCGCCCTCTCGAACGCCTCGTCCAGGCGCTCCCGTTCGCCGGTCACCAGCAGGTCCATGATCAGGCCGCGAAAGGTGGCGACCATGAGCGTGGCGAAGGCCCCGGCCTCCTCCTCGGGGCAGCCCAGCGCAATGATGTTGGCGGTGACCAGGTCGAGCCGGCGGCTCATTGAGCGCTCGAGCCCTTCGGAGTAGCCGGCCTGCCCGAACAGGCTTTGGCCCAGGACCTCTGTGAACAGGCGAATGTCGCGCTGTCCGGGCGCGGAGGTGAGGTGCGCCCACAACGCGCGCCATCGCGTGGGCAGGTCGCGCGCCGGGTCGGGCGCTCCGCCGGGGTACACGCCCTGCGGGACGAGCGTCCGTTCGAGCAGGTGCTCGACGATCTCGTTGACGAGCTGCTCCTTGCTCCCGAAGTGGTGCTGAAGCGTCACGTGGCTCACGCCGACCGCATCCGCAACCCGCCTCAACGACAGGCTGGCGACACCGTTGTCGAGCACGTACTCGCCCACGGCCTCCAGCAACTCGCCGCGGCGGTGTCGGTAGCGCAGCGTACGTCCGTCGATAGGCGTGTCCACCAATTGCAGGATAGAGCCGGCGTGCGCTCGGGTCGTCGGTCTGTGATCAGCCGGGCTCGAACGGCGACCCTTCCTCCCAGCGCTGCGACCGCAGACTTTCGAGGCCGTGCAGTCCGTCACCGGGAGGAGTACCTTCGTCTGGAGAGCTGGGCGATCGCGCCGAGTTGCAGAGCGATCGCGTCCAGCGCCACCATCAGCTCCGCGCTCGGGGCGGCGGCCGCTCGCGAGAGCAACTCGATCGTCGCGATCGTATCGCTGCCGTCGCTGATCGGTACCAACAACGCCGAGCCCATGCCCTCCGCTGCTGCCACCCTGAGCAGTGGGTCCTCGGCCGACTGCAACTCGAGCAAGCAGGTTGCCGCCATTCGGCTCCGCGCACGACCGAACTCTGCCGTCGACGCGTCCACCCGGTGCTTCCAGGTCCGGCTCTCCAGCGAAGCCAGGCCAGCGGGGTCCGCCGTCCATATCGCCGCGCAAGTCATCGCCCCGCGTGGCCTCTCGAGGGACCACGCGATAGCCACGTCCCATCCCCCCTCGGCGCCGAGCGTGACAACGGCACGGTCGACTACCGATCGCCACTCGGTGAGTCCCACGAGCGCGCCAGAGAGGGCACGCTGCGAGCCCGTGTCCCACATGACCCCGCTGCTGCTCTCCGACACGGATGCGGGAGCCTCGGGCGCCTCATCCCACGGCGCGTCCAACTCCTCGAGCTGGGCTCGGGCGCTCGTCAGCTCGGCTTCGAGCTCGCCGGCGCGTGCCTGCGCTTCGGTGAGCGACCGCGCCAGGTCGACGGACCGAGCCTGCTCCTCGGCCACCGCGCCCTCGAGCTCCTCGGCTCGTGCCTGCTCCGCGGCGACCACGGTTTCGAGCTGGCCGGCGCGCCCGTGATCCTCTAGCTGTGCTCGGATGGTCGTCAGCTCGGCGTCGAGCTCGCCGGCGCGCGCCTGCGCCTCCGTCAGCGACCGCTCCAGCTCCTCGGCTCGTGCCTCCTGGTCTGCGACCACGGTTTTGAGCTCCTCGGCTCGTGCCTGCTGCTCGGCGACCGCGGTTTCTAGCTGGCTGCCTCGGGTCTGGTCGGCTGCCACAGCAGTTTCGAGCTCGCCGACGCGTGCCCGCGCCTCCGTCAGCGACCGCTCCAGCTCCTCGGCTCGTGCCTGCTGCTCGGCGACCACGGTTTCTAGCTGGCCGGCGTGCCCGTGATCCTCTAGCTGTGCTCGGATGGTCGTCAGCTCGGCGTCGAGCTCGCCGGCGCGCGCCTGCGCCTCCGTGAGCGACCGCTCGAGCTCGACGGACCGTACTCGCTCCTCGGCGACCACAGCTTTGAGCTCCTCAGCCCGTGCCTGCTCTGCGGCGACCACGGTTTCTAGCTGGCCGCCTCGAGTCTGGTCGGCGGCTGCCGCGGTTTCGAGCTCACCGGCTTGTGCCTGCGCTTCGGTGAGCGACCGCTCGAGCTCCTCGGCTCGTGCCTGCGCCTCGGTCAGCGACCGCTCGAACTCCTCGGCTCGTGCCTGCTCCTCGGCGACGACGGTTTCTAGCTGGCCGCCTCGAGTCTGGTCGGCCGCGACCGCAGTTTCGAGCTCGGCGACGCGTGCCCGCACCTCCGTGAGTGACTGCTCCAGCTCGACGGACCGTACTCGCTCCTCGGCGACCACAGCTTTGAGCTCCTCAGCCCGTGCCTGCTCTGCGGCGACCACGGTTTCTAGCTCGCCGCCTCGAGTCTGGTCGGCGGCTGCCGCGGTTTCGAGCTCACCGGCTTGTGCCTGCACCTCCGTGAGCGACCGCTCGAGCTCCTCGGCTCGCGCCTGCACCTCGGTCAGCGACCGCTCCAGCTCCTCGGCTCGCGCCTGCTCCTCGGCCACCACGGTTTCTAGCTCGCCGGCGTGCCCGTGATCCTCGAGATGGGCCCGGGCGCTCGTCAGCTCGGTCTCGAGCTCGCCGACGCGTCCCTGCGCCTCCGTGAGCGACCGCTCGAGCTCGCCGGACCGTGCCTGCTCCTCGGCGACCACCGTTTCGAGCTCACGGGCTCGAGTCTGGTCGGCGGCGACCGAGGCCTCGAGCTCCCCGACACGCGCCCGCGCCTCCGTGAGCGACCGCTCGAGCTCGCCGGCCCGAGCCTGCTGGTCTGCGACCACCGTTTCGAGCTCACCGCCGCGAGTCTGGTCGGCGGCGACCGAGGCCTCGAGCTCGCCGACACGCGCCCGCGCCTCCGTGAGCGACCGCTCGAGCTCGCCGGCCCGAGCCTGCTCCTCGGCGACCACCGTTTCGAGCTCACCGCCGCGAGTCTGGTCGGCGGCGACCGCGGCTTCGAGCTCGCCGACGCGCGCCCGCGCCTCGGTGAGCGACCGCTCCAGCTCCTCGGCCCGTGCCTGCTCGGCGGCCACGGCGCCCTTGAGCTCCTGGGCTCGTGCCTGCGCCTCGGCGACCACGGTTTCGAGCTCGCCGACACCTCGTTCGGGCGCGTCACCACGACTGCCCTGCTGCTCATGTTCCTCCACTAGCTCCCTCAGCCCGGCAGCTTCTGCGAGCGCGCGGTCTCGCTCGATGAGCAGCGCCCGCACGGAATCGTCCTGATCGACAGGCGGATCGGTGTCTCCGTCGATGAGCGTCAGCCCCCACTGCTCGAGTAGCTCCTGACGGATTGCGAACGCATCGAGCCGGCTCCAGCGATCGACCCTCATCAGTCGCTCGCACTCCGAACGCGCCACCGATTCCTCGGTGACCGGTGCAGCAACGCTGCAGGTGGCGGTCGGCTGCCCCTCACCGTCGCGCAATGCAAAGCGCAGAACAGTGAAAGCAGGACGCTCTTCGAACGCGCCGATCCGGTACTCGAGCTCCAACAGCTCCCGCCCGGCGTCACTGTCCTCTTCCTCCAGTCGCATACCCTCGATCGACCATCTCGCAGTAAGTTCGGGGTCGGTTCGGCCGCAAACCCGCTCGGCATCGGTCCCGAGCTCCTCGACGTAGCGGCGACTGACGAACAGGTACCGGCCCTCCAGGTCCTTCAGCCAGATGATCGCGGGGCTCTCGTCCAAGGGTTCCTCTAGCACCGGACTGACTCGGTCTCCATCGGCTGCGTCAGCCGCGGCGGGGATCGTCACGACCACCATGCGCCGGCCGACTGGGTCGAGTGCTGCGACAAGGTCCGCCTCGAGACCGTCGAGCACCGCCGTCAGGCTGTTGGCCTTCCCGGCAGCGACGGCGTCGACCTCGGCCGGACACCGGGCCAGTGAACCGTCGCGCACGTCGAACCTGTCCAGAAAGGCGCTCGTCGCACGCTTGATTGACCCTGCTGCACCCAGTACGGCGGCCGCCGCCGGTAAACCGTCGGAGACTGCGAGAACGTCCGTCGCTCTGGTCGGACCAGAGACATCCACCCTGAAGAAATCGGCACCTGTCGTAGGGAGCCGGGTGGGCCAGCCCCGAAGGTGGACGAACGGTCAGCGGCTGCACCATTCGGGCAGCCGCTGAGGGCATCGGGGTGCCTCGGTGCAGACACCGCGCGGCGGCACCATGGTCACACCACGAGTGCTACCCGGGCGGCGGATCGTGACGCGCCCAGCGACGCCCCAACCACGAGCGCTATGCCCAGCAGCGCACGCGCGCCGAGCTGCTGGCCGAGGACGAGGAAGCCGGCGAGCGCCGCGATCCCCGGCTCGAGGCTCATCAGTACCCCGAAGGTCGGGGGCGCGACGCGTCGAAGCGCCTCGAGCTCGAACGTGTAGGGGATCACCGACGAGAGGATGCCCACGGCGGATCCGAGTGCGAGCGACGAGGGTTCCAGCAGGTGCCCGTTGCCTCCGGCGATGCCCACGGGCAGCACCGCCAGCGCTGCGACGCACATCGCCAGCGTGAGCCCCGTGGACCCTTCGAAGGCCCGGCCGAGCCTGGCGTTCAGCACGATGTAGGCACCCCACAGACAGCCGGCTGCCAGCGCAAGGGCAACTCCGAGGTAGTCCAGTCCGTGTGCGGGGCCTCGGGTGAGTGCGAGGATGCCCACGAGCGCGAGCGCCACCCACAGGCGGTCGGCCGGACGGCGAGAGCCCGCGACCGCCACGGTCAACGGTCCGAGGAACTCGATCGCCACTGCGATCCCCAGCGGGATTCTGTCGATCGCCTCATAGAAGCTCAGGTTCATCCCAGCCAGCACGAGCCCGAAGACGCCGGCGAGCAGCAGCTCCCGCCGTGCGCGCCCGCGCAGCCGCGGCCGCCACAGCAAGAGCAGGACGGCCGCCGCAGAGGCTAGACGCAGGAACACGGTGCCGCCCGGTCCGAGTCGCTCGAACAGGGTGGTGGCCAGGGCCGAGCCGAACTGCACGGATGCAATGGCGCCGACCACCAGGCCGCCCGACGGGGCGCGGGCGAGCAAACTCGCACGGCTGGTGGCGCCGTCGGCCATCGCTCTCGATGCTAACGCCCGGCACGCGACGGGAACGGCACCTGCCGGCAGGAAGCTCCCCGGCAAGAACGACCCGGCCAGCGGCGGCCACTGCGATCACACGATCGCCGGCATCGACTCGGTCGGGGCTGGACCGCTACTAACGTATCCTCGTGCTCGTCCATCACCATGGAAAGTGGCAGGGCGAGCGCGATGGAGGTCGATCTGTTGATGGGCACACGAGAAGTGGCCAACGTTTGGGTGATCCGCGAGGGGAAGGTGGTAACGGTCGCCATGCGCTGGAGCCGCGACCGTGCACTTGCCGACCTCGACCGCACTCGGGAGGAGCAGCGTGACTCCCGCTGAAAAGCTGGCCCTCGTCCAACGCTCCTATGACGTGTTCAGCGCACTGGACGTCGAGGCGCTGATCCCGCTGTATAACCCCGACTGCGAATGGCGGATGGGGTCGAAGGGCGCAGCCTTCGGGACGGTGGCGTTTCGCGGCCATGACGGGCTTCGTGAGCTCGTCGGCGCGATCTCAGAGGGCGCGGAGAGCTACGCGCCATCGATCAACGAGGCCCGGATCACCCGCGAGGGGGTACTGCTGCTCGACTACACGGCCCTCGCTCAAACCAGCTACACCCACATGGACCTCACGTTAAGGGGCTGGCAGGAGGCGGAGTTCCGCAACGGCCTAATCCTCAGCATTGCGGAGTTCGACGAGCCTCCTCCTGGCTGGGACGACGCGACACCGTTTGACCTCGGCCTCACACCGGACACCGGCACCTGACGACTACTCGGTCAGGCCCGCCGCGCGCAACGCCTCGCCGTGATCGAGATAGGCGCGGGCGCGTGAGACCTTGCCGGCGCGAACGTCATAGATGACGGCTAGAGGCGTATCGACCGGCACACCGCTACCGCGTCCCCGTCCCTCAGTCCGACCGAGCCAGAGCACACGATCGCCGAGATCGCGTAACTCGCCACCGACCATGCGGAGGTCATCCCAAGTGTCGCCGATTTCCCCGAGGTACGTTTCAATGCCCTGGATTCCTCGGTAGCCGTCGCCCTCGACTGCCCCAGGCAGCGCCGGAAACCACTCGAAGTCAAGGGCGGTGACCTCAGCGAGCGCTTCGACATCCCGCCGATTGAAGGCATCTATCCCGCGCTCCGCGATCTCCACGCTCGCCCGCGACATCGCCTACCCCTCCGGCCCCACGGCTCTGAGCGCTTCATCTACATCCGCGTAGATGTGCACGCGCGTCACCCGATCATCGCTCCCGAAGTCCAGGACGCTCCCCGAGCGGAAGCGCAGCACCACGTCGCTGGCACGTCCGCGGGCCTCGATGGTCGCGATCACGATCACCTGGTTGCCGATCTTGCGTATTTCATCGAGGCCGATGGACCACTCGGCGAACTGCTCATCGAGGTCGCGTGCCCACTGTGCTAGCCCCGCGTAGCCCCGGTAGGGCTCGCCGATGACAGACGATAGTGGGCCCTCCAGCTCAAACGCGGGATCGACATATTGTGGGAGGTCCTCGGGGTGGTGATCTCCGGTATTCCAGCGCCCGATGAGGGTACGGACCAGCTCGACTCGATCCTGCGACATCCCCTACCCCCGTTCCTCGGCGAGGTGTTCGGCGGCAACACGGGCCTCATCGATGTCGGTGTACAACGTGTTCCGCACGACCACGTCGCCCGCGAACAGGGCGACGCTTGCAAAGCGCATCTCGATGCGAGAGCTACTCCCAGCGAGACGGCCCTGCTGGAGGATCACACAAAACACGACCCCGGTGCCCAGGTCGAGAATCTCCTCTAGCTCGACCCCGTACTCCTCATAAGCGCTTGTGAAGTCCTCATAGAAGCCACGGATCGCCGCCACTCCCTCAAAGCTGCTACGCATCCCCATCGACTCCAAGACTGCGTCGGGCGCGTACATGCTCACAAACACATCAAAGTCGCGGCGATCCGCAGCCTCAAACGCTTCGCGCACAAGCTCCACCAGGTCGGGGGTCGCGGAGTCCCTAGACATCAGCCCTGTCCTGCGCGAGGCGTTCGGCGCCAGCGCGGGCCTGGTCGACGTCGAGGTAGGTTGTTGCGTGCGTGACCATGCCCCGTTCCCACACGCCGATGAAAGCTTCTTGGCGTTGCATGTACGCACCGCTGCTGCTGCCAGCCGGGCGGGCTCTTTGGTTGACCACGGTTAAAGTGACCCCGTTGCCGAGATCGAGAATCTCCTCAAGCTCGAACCCGAGCTCGTCAAAAGCGCCGAGCCACTCCTCCAAGCGTTCCCGTATCGCCGCCGAACCGGCGAGCGTGACCAGCGTCGTCTCCCACACGGCGTCCGGCGCGTAGAACTGCATCAGCGCGTCGATGTCGCCGCTGCTGGCGGCATCAAACAGCTGGCGCGTCAGCGCCACCAGGTCGGGGGTCGCGGACTCCCTAGACATCAGCCCTGTCCTGCGCGAGGCGTTCGGCGGCAGCGCGGGTCTTGTCGACGTCCAAGCCCGCGATTATGTGCACAACGAGGCCGTGCTCCCAGGCCATGGCCCACGCAGTGCGTTGCTTGACGCGATCGGCCGCTCCAAGCAGACGACCGCTCTCTCGACCCACGACGAAAGCGACTCCGCTGCCCACATCGAGGACCTCCTCCGGCGCGATCTCGTACAGCTCATAAGAACTGATCCACTCTTCGAGGAAGCCCCGAACGGCCGTCGCGCCGTCGAACACGCCAAGCCCGTCCAAGGACTCCCACACGACATCCGGGGCGAACATGCCCATGGCGGCGTCGAGATCTCGGCGACCACCGGCGTCAAGGACCTGCCGCGCCAGCTCCACCGGGTCGGGGGTCATGAACTGCTCAGACATCGTACAAGTGAGTATCCCTCAAACGACCGACCTCCGCGAGGCTCCCGAAATCCACCCGCGGCGCAGCGTGTGTGTGTGACGTCAGTAATTGCGCCCGATCGCCACCGCATTCACACATTGCTGTTAACACGTAGCGAGTGAATGTGGCAGACGTATAAACGTCAGTCACATAAAGCGCCACCGCGACGCGTGCACTCCGCTGGGTACGCCCGTCAGACTCATCGTCAAGAAGGGCACCTGTCCGTCGGGCAGCGCTTACAGGCGCGCGTCCGTTCAGCAGCTCGTCGTGCGCTCCAGGCGAGCTGCTCGCGCAGCTCGTCGTGCTCGCATGACCCGCGCGACCCGCGAGTCCGTGTGACTGGGCAGCAACAGCAATGTCGATATCCACGAGTGCCGCGTGGTGGCCGACGGCGCTCAGTCGAAACGGCTCCCTAGAGCCATAGACGGCGCCCATGGGCGATCCAGGACTCGAACCTGGGACCTCTTCCTTATCAGAGAAGCGCTCTAACCGACTGAGCTAATCGCCCTTTGGCCCGCCGATTCTATCGAGCGTGCAAAGCCCCGCTCGACCGCTCGGCGGGCGCGCTCGGCCCGCTCCTACGCGGTCGCTCGCGGGAGAATCCGGCGTGCGAGCTCGAGCGCCTCCGCGGGCGTCGCGAACGTCAGCTGCGCGCTGTACGCGCCGTCTCGCGTCGGCCTCACCTGCACGTCCGCGCCGAGGGCCTCGGCGAGTGTGTGGGCGATCTCCTGTGCGGCCTGCTCTTGGTCGGGGTGCACGCTTGAGACCCGGCGGTCCGTGAGCGGTTGGCCTGCGCGCGCGGCGTTGGCCTCGCGTGCGCGCTGTTCGGTGACACGCACCGACCAACCCTCCTCGGCGGCAGCGCGCGCGAGCCTGCGCCGTGCGGCGTGGTCCTCGGCGAGCAGCAACGCCCGTCCGTGACCCTCGCTAAGGGTGCCGTCCTGAAGCAACTCGATCACCTCGTCGGGGAGGTCCAGCAGGCGCACGAGGTTGCTGACCGCCACGCGGCTGCGGCCCACCCGGCGCCCAACGTCCTCGCGCGTGAGGCCGAGCTCCTCGACCAGCGCGGCGCACGCGCGTGCCTCGTCTACGGGGTTGAGGTCCTCGCGCGCCATGTTCTCGACCAACGCCACCTCCAGTGCCTGAGCGTCCTCGCGCTCGCGCACGATCGCCGGGACGCTCTGGAGTCCGGCGATGCGCGCCGCGCGCCAGCGGCGCTCGCCCGCCACCAGCTCGTAGGTTCCGCCGGCCCGCGGGCGCACCAGCACCGGTTGGAGCACGCCACGCTCGCCCAACGACTGCGCCAGCAGCTCGAGCGACTGCTCGTCGAAGCGCCTTCGCGGTTGCAGCGGATTGGGAGAGATCAGCTCGACCGGCAGCTCCCGCAGTTCCTCCGCGCTGTCCTTGGTGCTGTCGGTCGAGACCGACAGGATCGCGCTGAGACCCCTGCCCATTCCAGGTCTCGGCTTAGCCACGCGCAGCCACCTCCTTGGCGAGCTCGAAGTACGCCTCCGCGCCCGCGCTGTGGGGATCGTGGTGGGTCACGGGCAGGCCGTAGCTTGGCGCCTCGCCGACCCGCACGTTGCGCGGTATCACCGTGTCGAACACGAGCTCGGGGAAATGCGCGCGCACTTCACGCTCGACGTCCTGGCCCAGGCGCGTGCGGCTGTCGTGCATCGTCAACAGCATGCCCGCCACGGTCAGCCGTGGGTTCAGCTCACGCTGGACGAGCGCGAGCGTCTCCAACAGCCCGGCCAGCCCCTCCAGAGCGAAGTACTCGGTCTGCACCGGCACGATCACGCGCTCCGCGGCCACCAGCGCGCTCACCGTCAGCGGCCCAAGCGACGGGGGGCAGTCCAGCAGGATGTACTGAAAGCTGTCCCTCACCGGCGCCAGGCAGTCGCGCAGGCGTTGCTCGTAGCCGTCCATGCGCGGAAGCTCGACGTTCGCCCCTGCCAGATCAGCCCCCGCCGGCAGCGCGGTCAGGCCTTCGACCGGTGTGCCGACGAGCGCTTCGCGCGCCACCGCCTCACCCGTCAAGACCTCGTACAGCCCCGGCGCTTGCGCGCGGGAAATCCCGAGCCCCACGGTCGCGTTCGCTTGCGGGTCGACGTCGACTAGCAACGTCTCGCAGCCGGCCTCCGCGATGCACGCCGCCACGTTCACCGCCGTGGTCGTCTTGCCGACACCGCCCTTCTGGTTGGCGATCGCGTATACCGTGCCCATCGATGATGGCAACCTAGCGCCGATCGAGCACCGATGGCTTCTCATCACCACCGAGCGCGCTGCGCCGCGCCGACGCCCGCGCCATCAATCGCCTAGCGGGCGCTTGCGCGCGATCCCCGGCCTTCGCGGAAAGCCAGCGGGCGTCTCGTGCAGCTTCTCGAACACGTGCAGGTGATGGTCGCTGGCTCCAGCGAACGGGATGACGCGGCGCACCTCCATGCGCCGCAGGCCGAGCGTCGACGCTGCGCTGTCGGCTGCTCGCTCCGGCTCGGGGGAGCGCCGTCCGCGCCAGTCGATGAGCTTGCCGCCCACGCGCAGCAGCGGCGCCGCGTACTCCAGCACCACCGACTGCGAGGCGAGGGCACGAGCAAGCGCAACGTCGTGGCGTGAGCGGCCCTCGCTCCACGCCTCGGCTCGCGTCCACGCTATATGGACGTTCTCGATCCCCGCTGCCGTGCACAGCCTCTCCAGGAACTCGCAGCGGCGGCGCTGGCTCTCGACCAACGTGACGTCGGCGTCGGGCAAGGCGACCGCGAGCGGCACGCCGGGAAAGCCAGCACCGCTGCCGAGATCAACTATTCGCCCGGCGTCCTGAAGAACATCCAGCTCGAGGGCCGACAGCGAATCCGCGAGGTGGAGCTCCGCCGCACGATCAGGCTCACGGATCGTGGTTGGCGCGTGCTCGTCGCTCGCGAGCGCCGCGAGCACCGCGTCAAGTCGGCGTCGCTGAGCGCCGCTCAGCCCCCGCGCGAGTGTTTCACGGGAAACACTAGGCGGCGCCATCGGGCACAAGCGGCGTGATCACCAGGTACCGCTCGGGCTCATTGCCCTCGCTGTGCGTCTCGACGTCGCCGCGGTCGCGCAGATGCTCGTGCACGATCCTGCGCTCGAACGGCGGGAGCGGATCGAGCTCGACGGGCCCGCCGCTGCTGACCGCTTCATCAGCGGCCTCGTCCGCGTCCGCGCGCAGCACCTGCGCCCGACGCTCGCGATAGCCGTTCGCGTCGATCACCACACGCACGTCCGACGGACCGTCGGGGAACACGATGCGCTGCGCGAGATGCTGAACCGCGTCGATCGTCTGTCCGTGCCTGCCGATGAAAAGGCCCACGTCCTCGCCCTCAACGCGACCGCTGAGCACGCCCGCTCGCTCGTCGACCGTGATCTCGGCGTCGAGCCGCAGGCCCTCGACTACCTCCTCGAGCAGCTCCTCCAAAGCCTCCACCGGCTCGAGCTCGTCGGCGACGGCGCCCGCGTCGATGTCGTCGTCGTCGCTCACCGTCTCCGTCCGGAGCGTTTCTTTTTCTTGCGCGGTGGGCGCGGAGGTGGAGCGCTCGTCGCCACGCTGGGCGCTGCGCCGGTCACCTCTGCCTCGGCCACCGGCGTGCTGCGGGTCGCCTCCGCGATCGCCTCTCGCAAGGGCCGTTTGGGCTTGCCGTTGGACGTTGGCGTCGATCGCTCGACCGGCGGCAGGCGGCGTCGAATGATCGACTGCTGACCGATCGTCCAGAGGTTCGTGGTGATCCAGTAGACGAGCAGCCCTGCCGGATAGCGGTAGAGGATCACCACGAACACGACGGGGATCAGCAGCATCAGGCGCCGTTGATTGGGGTCGGCGGTCGCGGTCGCGATCAACGTCGAGAAGATCTGCGAGCCGACGTACAGCACGATCAGCGTCACGAGCACCAGTCCGGTCGCCTTGGCGGTGATGTCGGGGATGAACAGGAACTTGGCGGAGTGCGGAGCCACCTCGTTGCAGGCCGTGCTTTCGATGTACTTCGAGGGCAGGCCGCTGACGCTCGTGATCGTCGCGTGGTTGAGTGCGTTGTAGTGGGAGACGAGCTGCGGCCCGCAGATGTGCTTCTTCAGGTCAGTGCGCAGCATGTAGAAGAGGGACACGAATACCGGCAGTTGCAGCAGCAGCGGCAGGCAGGATGCCAAAGGATTGATGTTTCTCTCCTTGTAGAATTTCATCATCTCCTGTTGCTGGCGCTGTTTGTCGTCCTTGTACTTCTCTTTGAGCGCGTTCAGCTCCGGCGCCAGCCGCTGCATCTCCTGCATCGACTTCAGCTGCTTGTAGGTGAGCGGCACGAGAATCGCGCGCGTCAGGACCGTCAGGCCGACGATCGCCAGGCCCCAACTCCCGCCCACGATGTGGGCGTGGATGAACACCATGATTTCTTCGAACACCTTGATCAGGGGCGAGAACGCGTCCTGAATCACGTTTGCGAGGATCGGCATGCGCTAGGGGCTCTCGGCGATCATGGTGGTGGGCAGGTGGATGGGCCTCTGGTGCGCTGCGCCCGTCCGCAGGCCCAGGCGTTACGTGCCCGGCGCATGCTCGGACGCAGGCGTGTCTGGAGCGATCCTGAACACTCGCTGGGCCTCGACAGGATCGTATCCGCCGAGGCTCCACGGGTTGCACCTGAGCAAACGCCACCCCGCGAGCACCAGGCCCCTAAGTATGCCGTACTCCCGGATCGCCCCCACCGCATAGTGCGAGCACGTCGGCTCGTACTTGCAGCGCCGCGGAATCGCCGGCGAGATCACGCGCTGATAGACCACGATCGGGGCGAGCACGACCGTGCGCAGGATCCTCGTGGGGCTCGTGGCCGCTGGCGGCGGCCCGGCGCGGCCGTCCATCAGCCCTCTCCGGGCGCGGGCGCGGCGTACAACCCCGCCTTGGCCGTCAGCTCGTCCAGCGCCTTCACAACCCCCGCCAGCCCCTCGCGCTCGGCGAGCTCCGCCACCGCAGGTCGTGCCACAACCACGACATCCTGGCTGGGCTTGAATCCACGCTCCGCCTGCGCGAACGCCTCTCGCAGCAGCCGCTTGACGCGGTTGCGGCAGACGGCTCCGCCAACCTTGCGCGAGACCGACAGCCCCAGGCGTGGTGTCACCGCCGCGGCGTTGGGGAACGTGTACAGCACGAGGTAGCGGTTGGCGATCGAGCTCCCATGCCGATACACGCGCTCGAACTCGGCGCTGCGCGACAGGCGCCCACGCCCAGACGTACGCGGCGTCGTGACCTGTCCACCCGCGTCGGGGTTCGTGATACCCACGGCCCTCAGGCAGACAGACGCCTGCGTCCCTTGTCGCGCCGACGCTTCAGCGTCAGTCGACCGGCACGCGAGCTCATGCGCGAGCGAAACCCGTGCGCGCGGGCGCGCTTGCGCTTCTTTGGCTGGTAGGTCCGCTTCATCGTGCGACCCCAGTATACGATCAGCCACCGTCCCCGCGATCGGGCGGTTTTTCTCGCCAAATGCGGGCAGCCCCCGATAGCCGGGCGGCGTGCGTTGGCTATAGTCGCCCGACCGGGCCCACGGGCCCCCTCGGAATCGTTCTCAGCACTACTTCCTGGAGAGGAGTCGACTAGCGCTGCCGTGAGCCAAGAGCTCGATCACATATGGTCGCGGGTGCAAGCGCAGCTCGCGGACGTCCTCGACGAGTCCACGCACCGCCTCTGGCTCGCGCCCCTGCGCGCTGTTCGGCTCGACGAGGACCGCCTCGTCGTGCAAGCCCCCGAGCATGCGCACCAGTGGATTCGCGAGCGTTTCGGCGCGCTCATCCAGACACACGTCGAGCTCGTCCTCGGCCGCGGCGCCAGCGTCGAGCTCGTCGGCGCTCTCGAGCAGGACTCGTGCGCCGTCGAGCGCTCACCAGCTCGCGGGGTCAGCGTCGGGCCGCTCGGCAACCCCAAGCTGACCTTCGACCAGTTCGTGATCGGCGATTGCAACAGGCTCGCGCACGCGGCGGCGCTAGCCGTCGCCGAGATGCCGGCGCAGGCGTACAACCCGTTGTTCATCTACGGCCCGCCCGGTGTCGGCAAGACGCACCTGCTCAGCTCGATCGCCAACCTGTTGCTCTCGCACGCGCCCGATCTGACCGTGCGCTGTACCACTGGCGAGGCCTTCACCAACGAGTTCCTCGCTGCGCTCGCCAGCGGGCAGACAGAGGGCTTCAAGCTCCGCTTTCGCGACGTCGATGTGCTCCTGCTGGACGACGTCCAGTTCCTCGAGCGCAAGACCAGGACGGAGGAGGAGTTCTTCCACACGTTCAACGCCCTGCACGACGGTGGACGTCAGCTCGTGCTCAGCTCCGACCGGCCGCCCCGCGACCTTCAGGCGCTCGAGGACCGTCTGCGCGAGCGCTTCGAGGCCGGCCTCGTCGCCGACGTCAAGCCGCCGGAGCTCGCCACCAGGCTCGCGATCCTGCGCAAGCGCGTTCAGCACGATCACATCGAGCTCGCGGACACCGGCGCTCTCGATGCGATCGCCGAACACGTCCAGTCCAATGTACGCACGCTCGAGGGAGCTCTGATCCGCGTCGTCGCGTTCAGCTCACTCACCGGCAGGCCCCTCACCGCCGGTCTTGCCCGCGAGGTGCTCGACAGCCTCTACCCACACGCAGCGTCAGCGCACAATCGCCGTCGCAGCGTCGCCGACATCCAGCTCGCCGTGAGCCAGCACTTCGGCCTCTCGCCCGCTGAGCTGCTTTCATCCGCGCGCACAGCCCGCATCGCCTGGCCCAGGCAGATCGCGATGTACCTCGCCCGCGAGCTCACCGGAGAGTCGCTGCCAGCGATCGGACGACAGTTCGGGGGACGTGACCACACCACCGTGCTGCACGCGTGGAGACGCGCATCGCTGCGCATCTCATCCGATCCAGCCTCGCGCGAGGCTGTGGAAAAGCTCCAACAAACGCTCGACTCGACCGGCATATGATCCGCGCAGCTCCCTCGACCGCGGCCCCTGACAGACTTCCAGGCAGATCATCCACAAGCCCATCCACTGCTCCACACCCCACAATCTCCACCGCCAGCAAGCCTTTTCACAACCCCACAGGCACTACTACCTCTGATCGACCACCAGAGAAAGACGACATGAAGATCTCCCTCTCGGCCTCCGAGCTGCTCGCGCAGCTACAGACCAGCACTCGCGTCGCGTCTACTCGTAGCGCTGTTCAGGCGCTCTCCGGCGTGATGGTCTCCGCAGCGCCAGACTCCAAGCCAGAGCTGCGCGCCACCGACATGGAGGTCGGTCTGCGCGTGCCGTTGGACGCGGAGGTCTCACGCCCAGGCTCGGTGGTCCTACCCGCACGTCTGTTGCTCGACGTGACGCGCTCGCTGCCCTCTGAGGGGCTCACCATGGAGCTGCGCAGCGCCGAGCAGGACGTCGAGCTGATCTGTGGTCCCTCCACGTTTCACCTGCGCACGCTGCGTGTGGAGGACTTCCCCTCACTGCCATCGCCTTCCCCTGACACTCGCGTCGCGTTGCCCGCCGAGGCTTTTCTGGAGACGATTACCCGTGTCGCCCGCTCCGCCTCGCGCGATGAGACGCGGCCCGTACTGACCGGCATCCTGATGTCCGCCGCCGGCCAGGAGCTGCGCATGGTCGCAACCGACTCCTATCGGCTCAGCGTCAAGCAGACCGCGCTGGAGACGGCGTTGGAAGGCACGCTCGAGGCCAACGTGCCCGCCCGTGCGCTTCAGGAGCTCGTGCGCATCGCCCAGCAGGCACCCAGCGAGTCGCTCGCCGTCAGCGTCGGGCAGAACCAGGCGATCTTCGAGCTCGGCGACGTGCTGCTGTCCACTCGTCTTATCGACGGTCAGTTCCCCAACTACCGCCAGCTGCTTCCGGAGTCGGTCGAGCACGAGCTGCGCCTGGCCACGGCCGAGGTGACGGACGTCGTACGGCGCATCAGCCTGCTCGCGCAGAAGAACGCACCGCTGCGCCTCAGCTTCAGCGAGGGCGCGCTCACCGTATCGGCCCAGACCCCCGACGTGGGTGAGGCACGCGAGGCGCTGCCCGTGCCGTTCCATGGCGAGCCATTCGAGATCGGCTTCAACCCCGAGTTCCTCCGCGACGGCCTCGAGAGCGTCCAGTCCGACGAGCTGGTGCTGAAGCTGATCAGCCCCTTGCGCCCCGGCCTGATCGAATCACCCGACACTGGCGATTTCGTATACCTGATCATGCCGATCCGGCTGAACGTGTGACGGAACATCTGACGTGCGCGTCGTCACCGTGCAGCTACGCGACTTTCGCTCCTACACGCGTGCCCAGGCGCGAATCGGCAGTGGCCTGACAGTCGTACACGGGCCCAACGGCGCCGGCAAGTCGAACCTGCTGGAGGCCCTCTACTACGGCTGCACGGCACGCTCGCCGCGCACCCGCAACGAGCGCGAGCTCGTACGTTTCGGGGCGCAGGCGACACGCGTGGTCGTGGCGCTGCACGACGAAGACCGCGCGCACGAGCTCAGCGTGGGCTTCGGAGCGTTGGGTGAGGGTAGCCAGCCGGCCAAGCGAATGACCGCCGACGGCGCGCCCGTCACGCGGCTGCTCGACGTCGATACCAGGCCACTGGTGAGCGTCTTCCTACCTGACAGGCTGGAGCTGGTGAAGGGCCCGCCCGCCGCGCGCCGCGCGCATCTGGACCAGGTGATCGCCGCCATCTGGCCTCTACGGGCGAGCGCGCGGAGGCGATATTCGCGGGTTCTCGCCCAACGCAACGCGCTGCTCATGCGGATCCGCTCGGGTCGAGCAGGCGAGGCCACGCTCGCTGCCTGGGACCGTGAGCTTGCGAGCAGCGCGATCGAGCTGCGCGGCCACCGCGAAGAGGCTGTCGCGCTGCTGGCCGAGCCGTTTACCGACCGCGCGGCGCAGCTCGGCTGCGCCGGCGAGCTCGCCCTCGAGTACCGCCCGCGCTCGCGCGCCGATGGCGAGGAGGGATTCGTGGCGGAGCTCGCCGAGCGCCTGCGTGGGGACCTCGAGCGCGGCTTCTCCGCGCACGGGCCGCACCGCGACGAGCTGATGCTGCGCCGCGACGGCCGCGACCTGCGCGTGTACGGCTCCCAGGGCGAACAGCGCCTGGCGCTACTGGCGCTATTGCTGGCCGAGCGCGCGGTGCTCGCCGAGATCCGCGGCAACCCGCCGCTGATGCTGCTCGACGACGTCATGAGTGAGCTGGACGGCGAGCGCCGCGAGCTGTTGGCGCGCGAGCTGCGCGCGGGCGGACAGAGCGTGATCGCAACCACAGATCTCGCCCACGTGCCCGCCGCGACCGACAGCGGCGTCACGCGCCTGCGCATCTCGCCCGGCGCGATCCTCCAGGACGCGATCGCCGCGTGAGCAGGAGCGCGCCTCGAGCCCTGGCGCTCGCCGTGGGAGACCTCACCGCGGCGATCGCGCCCGCGAGCACGCTGGCCCGCGTGCAGGAGATCTGGGAGCGCACCGCGGGCCCAGCGATCGCAGCCGCCGCCCGTCCAACGGCTGAGCACGAAGGCGTGCTCACGATCACCTGCGAAGCCGCCGTGTGGGCTCACGAGCTCGAGCTGATGGGCGACGAGCTGGTGAGCCGGCTCAACGCGCAGCTCAGCCCCGACAGCGTTCGCAGGCTTCGCTGCCGGACCGGCTGAGCATCGCTCTGGCTGGCCTGAGGGGCCCTCGCGGCTCGTTGACGCTCCTCCTTGAGCATGCGGGCGGCTAGGCGCCGACGGCGACACAGGCGCGACCCACGCTCTTTCAAGCGTCTCGACCCTCCGTCCGATGCATGTCGCGAGATGAGCACCAACGGTCGGGGCTGGCTAGCGAGGCACGCTCGCGCGTGGTCGCCAACGTGAAGCGCGACACGCTGCGCGAAGCGATCGCTGAGCACGTAGACGTGCCGAACACGCACCTACAGACCGACTCGCTGCGCACCTACCAGCTCATCGCCGAGGACTTCGCCAGCCACGAGTTCGTCAACCACGAAGCCCGCGAGTACGTGCGAGGCGACGTGACGACGAACCATGCAGAGACGTACTTTTCGCAGTTGCAGCGCTCGCTAGACGGCACGCACCACCACGTCAGCGGCGAGCACCTAGGGCGCTATCTGGCGGAGTTCGACTTCCGCTACACGACCTGCAAGCAGACCGACACCGAGCGCATGGAGCGGATCGTCGAGCAGACCGGGGGTCGCAGGCTGACCTACCAGCAGGCGGCTTGAGTGCACCGGAAGCGCAGGGGTGGCTAGGGCGTCTCCTGCGCTTCGTCCGGAGCGCGCGCGATGTGACGTCTGTATACGGGTAGTAAACAAACGAGCTGCGCGACCGTGTTGGCGTGGACGAGCGCCCCGATGATTTCCTCGTGCGTGGCTACGATGCCCTCATCGCTCTGTAGAGCCGTTTGTAGCTGATCTAGCCGCTGCCTTGTGAGGGGGTGAGCACGGGCCATCGTCGGCATCCGAAAGGTTCTCTAGCCTTCAATCTCGTATACCACTCGTAAACGAGCGTGAAGGAACGCGACTCTACTACGCTAGGGCTGCGAGGTCTAGGAATGAGCGAGCCGAGGTTCGATCCCGCGAAGTTCAACGAGCTAATCGTCTATATCGCCACGCGCCTCGGTCCCGAGGCGGCGCTTGGCCGCGTCAAGCTCGCCAAGCTGCTCATGTGGAGCGACTTCGGCGCTTTCGCGCGGTTCGGCACGTCGATCACGGGGGCGACGTACGAAAAGTGGGAGCGTGGGCACCTGCCAAAGGAGCTGCTGCTCGCCCAACGCGACCTCGAAACCAGCGAACGCATTGTTGAGGAGCCCGTCGATTACTTCGGCAAGAAGCTCAAGCGCATAACTGCACTCAGTGCTCCGGACATGAGCGCGTTTAGCGAGGACGAGCTAGGCGTCATCGAGACCGCGATCCGCCGGTACGGGCATGAGAGCGCCACCTACCTAAGCGAACTGTCTCACCATGAAGTCGGCTGGCGGCTCGCGAAGATGCACGAGACGATCCCCTACACGACTGTTTTCTTGGGTGTCGGGGGAGTGTCAGACGCAGCTATACGTCGGGGCGAGGAACTAGCGTCCTTGCATGGCTGGACTTAGCGGCGAGCTTCGCTGCGAAGGCTTCATCGAGTCCGACACCTTCACGAAATCGAAGGACGAACTGAAGCGCGGTACCGGCCTGACGGACCGCCAGATCGACGATCGGGTCGAAGCTCTCGTGTGGGCGCTCTTGCGCGAACCCTTGGCGGTCGCTCGACGGGTCGGAAGCCGGAACCTGTGGGCGGCTGAAACCCCCGTCGGGGTTCCCGTCTTGGTCGTGTATCTGCGCCCGCGCGGGGGCTCGATGGCCGAATGCGAATGGGTTTGGATCGAGGAGCTGGCCTAGTAGTGCTTTGTTAGTTTTGTTGTAGGGTTTGTGGGTGGTTTGGCGAATCTTCTTGTGTCTGGGTTTCGATGCGAGGAGGGTGTCGTGGCGGTGATGGAGACGGTGGTGGATGGGCCTGTGGTGGTGCGTGAGCGTTTGGGGGTGTTCGCGCGGGAGGTGTTGGGGGAGGCGGTGAACCGGCAGGTGCAGCTGGTGAACGGGGAGCGGTATTTGCGGGGGTTGTTGGAGGAGGGGCCGCGGAAGTCGCTTGAGCCGATGGTCGCGCGGCTTGGGGGCGAGGCTGACTATGAGAGTTTGCAGCAGTTCTTGGCGGTGAGCCCGTGGGATCCGGGGCTTGTGGTGAGGGCTGTTGCTGAGCGTGTGGCGCCGCGGATAGCTGTTGAGGCGTGGGTGCTTGACGACACGGGGTTCCCGAAGGACGGGAAGCATTCGCCGGGCGTCAAGCGTCAGTACTCGGGGACCTTGGGGAAGATCGGTAACTGCCAGATCGGTGTGTCCGTGCACGCGGTGGGCGCGAACGGGACGGTGCCGTTGGGGTGGGCATTGTATCTGCCCGAGGACTGGTGCGAGGACCCCGAGCGCCGCCGTGCGGCAAAGATCCCCGAGGAGATCGAGTTCAAGACCAAGCCACAACTCGGGAGGCAGCTGATCGAACGCGCCGGCGGCTGGGATATCACCCGGGCCCCTGTCTTGGGTGATGAGGCATATGGCGAGAACACCCAGCTGCGCCAGGATCTCGATGACGCTGGCTTCCAGTACGTGTTCTCGATCGATAAGGCCGCGAGCGTGTTCGCCCCGGACACGGTATTCGCGGTTCCCGAGCGCGCCGGGAAGACCGGGCGGGCTCGTGCACGGCTGCGTCCCGACCGCAAGCCCGAGCCGGTCCACAAGCTCATCGAACGCCTAGCGCCAGAGCATCTGCAGACCGTCACCTTCCGCGACGGGCCCGATGGGCAGCCCGTCACCTCGCAGTTCGTGTTCCTGCGTGTCCGCGTGCTCAAGCGCTGGGAAAACGGGGCCAAGCAAGAGCCTCGTGAAGAGTGGCTGATCAGCGAGTGGCCCGAAGGCCACGAGAAGCCAACTGACTACTGGATCTCAAACATGCCCGCCGACACCCAACCCGAACAGCTCGCACGGCTCGCGAGAATGCGCTGGAAGATCGAGCTCGACTACAAACAGCTCAAGGGCGAACTCGGCCTAGACCACTACGAGGGCCGCTCCTGGCTCGGCTGGTACCACCACACCGCGCTCGTCACCGCCGCACACGGGTTCCTCACCCTGGAGCGCCTGCACCCAAAAGCCCAGCGGCCGGCCTGACCCTCCCACAGGCAGTACTCCTGTTCCAGCCCCTATTCAAATGCTGGACCGGCCGCTGCGCCACCTGCCACCAAACAATCACCCCCACCAACACACCCCTCCACCCACCACCACACACACTACAAAACTAACAAAGCACTACTAGGGAGCTACGCTTGCTGCAATGGCGGTCGAGAAGCCAGACCCGGATGAGCGGTTTGTGATCGAGGGCGACCCCGAGGACGCGCTACGCGGGCTCCTGAGCGCTGATCTACCCTCGGAGCCGCCTCCGGGCCTAGCGGAGTGGCAAGCGTGGTGGAAGCGCGAAGGACGCGATCAACTCAACGCGCTTTTGCTAGAGCACTGGAACCCGATTGGCGACCCTCATGTCCCCTCCGATGAGTACGCCACATACGCGGGGCAGATCGCTCGGCTCCTGCGAGAAGGCTCAAGCGTCGAGCAGATCGCCGCCTACCTGGAGGACGTGGAGACAAGGCGAATCGGCGTGCGCGCCGCGCCCGAGAACGACCGTCGCGTCGCTGCGCTGCTCGTCGCTTGGCATGCCGCATCGACGCCTGCGGCACCGTAGACGCCCCTCCCCTCGCGCGGCCGTGGTTTGTCAGCGCACACATTGCCCCATTTACGGTAACCGTTCAGTTGGTGGTGCTCAGGTGAGTAGCGGTGCTGGATCGCCGCGGGCGTGGGCGCGGATCGCGTCTGTGAGGTAGGGGAAGAGCGAGCGGTGTTGCAGCCGGCGGGTGGTGTGCGCCGATAGCAGCCGTGCGATCCGTCGCTCGCCGGTTTCGGACTGGGTTCCGAGGCAGAGCTTGCGGTAGGTGACCGCGGAGCGCGGGGCGCGCTCGGCGTGGTTGTTCGTCGGTTGCACACCGGCGTGCGCGGCGAAGGTCCATAGCGCTGGCCACGCCTTCATGAGATTGCGCGCCATCCCGCGGCAGCGCTTGTTGCGCGCCCGTTTGGTTGCGTAGGAGTGGATGATCGGCTTGTAGGTCCGCTGCAGCGAGCGGACCGTGCGTTTCAGCTCGCGGCGGTCGCCGGTGTGCTGAAAGACCTCCCAGGCCCAGAAGACGCGTTCGCACAGCGCAAGTCCGTGCTCGCCGAATTCCTTCTCGGCGGTGAGTCCTTCGGCGTGCGCCTTGAAGTCCCGCCGCAGGTGCGCCCAGCAGAGCTGACGGCGGCGCAGCGGCAGGTGCGCATACGCCCACCAGCGATCAGAGGTGACAATCGCCTGCGTTTCGGCGAGCAGCTCCTTGGCGTGATCCTCGTGCCGGTCTGACTGCACCGAGAAGTAGGCGTGCTCGGAATCGAAGATGCCCCACAGCGCGCGCCGCGCGCCGGCGGTGCGCCAGCCGGTCTCGTCCATGTTCAGCGCCGGCGAGGCGCGCAGCCTGGCGAGCAGATCGTCGTGAGGCTCGGCCAGCGCGTGCGCGGCCCTCGTGAGGATCGTGTCCACCGTACCCGAGCTGATGCGCGCCCCGAACAGCTCTTCGCATAGCTCCACAGCGTCATCGCGGGAGACGCGATTGCGCACCGACAGCGTCGCCACCGCCGCTTGAAGGCGCGGGCCAAAGCAGCTGCGACGCACCTCGTCGGGCAACGCCGCGCGATTGCGCCTACCGCAGGAGGGGCAACGCACGCGCTGGGCACGGTGTTCGCTTACCCTGACGTTGATCGGCGGTAGCTCTTCAACCTGGTGGCGCGCCGGCGCGCCCACCAGCGCACGCTCTGCTTCGGCGAAGACATGCCCGCAGCGGCAACGCGACGGCCAGTACGCGACCACCTCATCGACCGCCCACGCCGGCAACAGCGGACGCCCGTGGCCCTCATGGCCTTCCTGAGCGCCACGCTTGCGACCCGAAGGGTCCTTGCTGCGTGCAGAGGATGACGGCGGATCGGAGCTCGGCGGGCGCGAGGAATTGCGCGAGCTCGTCTTCAGCTCGCGCTCGAGCTTCTCGACCCGCGCTTCCAGCTGCTGGATACGCCGGTCCATCGCCAGCAGAACCTCGACGACGACCTCCCGCCCCGCGTCATAGATCGCCTCCGCCTCAGCGCGCTCCACACCCCCAACATTCGACGGAGCAGAGTTATGTCCCCCTACCAACTGAACGGTTACCATTTACGGCCATTTTGCAGGCATTTAGGCCACTCCAACCGCCCGATTCGGGGTCCCGTCGTGCTATCCTAAGTGGAGTAGTCAACCTGCCTCGGCCGTGGACATCGCGCCCCGGAATCCGGGGCGTTCTCACGTCATCGGAGGGCCATTGGCGGCAGGCAACAACAGCTCGGGCGAGAGCGCAGGAAAAGGCGGGGCCAACGACCCCAGCCTGAGCGGTGCGGACGCCAGCTACGACGCTCAGGACATCACCGTCCTCGAGGGACTGGAAGCCGTTCGCAAGCGTCCAGGGATGTACATCGGCTCGACCGGTGTGCTCGGCCTGCACCATCTTGTCTACGAGGTCGTGGACAACTCGGTCGATGAGGCGCTCGCCGGCTTCTGCACGGAGGTGTCGGTCACGATTCACCCCGACAACTCCGTGACGGTCGTCGACAACGGCCGTGGCATCCCGGTGGCGATCATGGAGAAGGAGGGCCGTCCGGCCGTCGAAGTCGTGCTCACCGTGCTGCACTCAGGGGGCAAGTTCGGCGTTGGCGGCGGCTACAAGGTCTCCGGCGGCCTGCACGGGGTCGGGGTGTCGGTCGTCAACGCGCTGTCCGAACATCTAGCCGTCGAGATCCGCCGCGACGACCACGTCTTCTCGCAGGAGTACGCCCGCGGCGTTCCCCAGGGCGACCTTCGCACCGGCGAGAAGCTCGCCAAGGGCGCGGCAACCGGCACATCCATCACGTTCCTGCCCGATGCCGACATCTTCGAGTCGCTCGACTTCGACTACCACACGCTCGAAGAGCGTCTGCGCGAGACCGCGTTCCTCACGCGCGGCCTCCAGATCTCGATCGTCGACGAGCGCGGCGAGGGCCATTCCGCGAGCTTCCGCTACGACGGCGGGATCGAGGACTTCGTCTCCTATCTGAACGAGAACAAGGACACCGTGCACCGCAAGGTGGTGTTCTTCGCCGGCGAGTCCGAGGAGGGCGCCGCCGAGATCGCGATGCAGTGGAACTCCTCCTACCAGGAGTCGATCCACTCGTTTGCCAACAACATCAACACGAGCGAGGGCGGCTCCCATCTAAGCGGGTTCCGCTCCGCGCTCACGCGCACGCTCAACAAGTACGCGCGCGACCACGGGCTGCTGAAGGAGAAAGAGGACAATCTCAGTGGCGAGGACGTGCGCGAGGGCCTCACCGCCGTGATCTCCGTGAAGCTGCGCGACCCGCAGTTCGAGGGCCAGACCAAGACCAAGCTCGGCAACCCGGGCATGGCCGGCTTCGTCGAGTCGATCGTCAACACCGGCCTCGGCGAGTTCCTCGAGGAGAACCCGAGCGAGGCGCGCGCGGTGATCATGAAGTCGGTCCAGGCACAGCGCGCGCGCGAGGCCGCGCGCAAGGCCCGCGACCTGACCCGCCGCAAGTCAGCGCTCGAGAACTCCACACTGCCGGGAAAGCTCGCCGACTGCTCGATCAAGGACCCCTCGCTGGCGGAGCTGTTCGTCGTCGAGGGCGACTCCGCCGGCGGCTCGGCCAAGCAGGGACGCGACCGTGAAACACAGGCCGTGCTGCCGCTACGCGGCAAGATCCTCAACGTCGAGAAGTCGCGCATCGACAAGGTCCTTCAGAACACCGAGATCCAGGCGCTGATCACCGCCATCGGCACCGGCGTGCGGGACGAGTTCAACATCGAGAACGCGCGCTACCACAAGATCGTGGTGATGACAGACGCCGACGTCGACGGTGCCCACATCAGGACGCTCGTGCTGACGCTGCTGTTCCGCGAGATGGAGGAGCTGATCAAAGCCGGCTACGTGTACATCGCCAAGCCGCCGCTGTACAAGCTCAAGCAGGGCTCGCGCGAGCGCTACATCGAGAAGGACTCCGAGCTCGAGGAGATCCTGCTGTCGGACAAGTGGGACAAGATCGAGGTGTTCGACCGACACGGCACACAGTTCAAGCTCACCGAGGCGCGCTGGCAGCGCTTCACGCGTCTGCTCAAGCAGTACGAGGGTTGGTCCTCGGCGCTGCGCGCGGTGCACGGCCACGACGTCGTGCAGTTCCTCGAGGAGTCATCGTTGCTCGGCGAGCAGGCGCTGACCGCTGAGTCTGCGATCGCGCTGCTCGAGCGCGAGGGCAGCGACGGCGACACGCACGCCACCGAGCTGCTTGAAAGCGACCCACTGGAGCTGCGCGTCCGCGCCGTGGAAGCGCGCACGGGTTTCGCTCGCGTACACCGCATCAAGCGCAGCCTGTTCGACTCGCAGGAGTACCGCCAGCTGGCGCGCGTGCACGCACAGCTGGTCGAGCTCGCCGGCGTCCCCGCCTTCGACGTGCGCCTCGCCGACGTGCACGAGAGTGCTTCCTCGTTCGAGGCGTTGCACCCAGCCGTCATGGCCGTCGCCCAGAAGGGCATCAAACTACAGCGCTTCAAGGGCCTCGGCGAGATGAACGCCGAGCAGCTGGGCGAAACCACGATGGCCCCCGCCACGCGTACGCTCGCGCAGGTCACGCTCGAGGACGCGTTCGCCGCCGACCGCATCTTCTCGATGCTGATGGGCGACCAGGTCGAGCCGCGCCGCGCGTTCATCGAGGACAACGCCAGGGCAGTTGCCAACCTAGATGTCTAGTCGGGGGGTGAGCAATGGCCTCAGCTGACGTGATCGGCGGCGGCAACATCGAACCCCGGGCGCTCGAGGAGGAGATGCGCACCGCGTACCTCGACTACGCGATGTCCGTGATCGTCGGGCGTGCGCTGCCCGACGTGCGCGACGGCCTCAAGCCCGTCCACCGACGCGTGCTCTACGCGATGAACGAGCTCGGCCTCGGGCCGACCCGCTCCTACGCCAAGTGCGCCAAGATCGTCGGCGAGGTGATGGGCAACTATCACCCGCACGGCGACTCCGCCATCTACGACACGCTCGTGCGCATGGCCCAGGACTTCTCGATGCGCAACGAGCTCGTCGACGGGCAGGGCAACTTCGGCTCGCTCGACGACGACCCGGCTGCGGCGATGAGGTACACCGAGGCCCGCCTCGCGCGCATCGCCACCGAGATGCTGCGCGACCTCGACATGGACACGGTCGACTTCGTGGCCAACTACGACGGCTCGCGCCGCGAACCGCTGGTGCTGCCCTCGCGCTTTCCCAACCTGCTCGTCAACGGCTCCTCGGGGATCGCCGTCGGCATGGCCACGAACATCCCGCCCCACAACCTGCGCGAGGTGATCGACGCGACGATCGCCTACATCGAGGATCCCGACATTGACACCGCCGGCCTGATGCGCCACATCAAGGGGCCCGACTTCCCTACCGGCGGCATCATCCTCGGCCACGCGGGAATCAAGGACGCCTACGAGACCGGCCGCGGGCGGGTACGCGTGCAGGCGCGCGCGCACATCGAGCCGCTTAGCCATGGCAAGGAGGCGATCGTCGTCACCGAGCTGCCGTTCATGGTCAAGAAGGGCGGCGAGGGCAACCTGATGACGAAGATCGCGGAGCTCGTCGGCGACAAACGCATCCCCGAGATCTCCGACCTGATCGACCAGTCCGACAAGCGCGGCATGCGCCTCGTGATCGAGCTCAAGCGCGACGCGATCCCCAAGGTCGTGCTCAACAAGCTCTACAAGCACACCCCGATGCAGACCACCTTCGGCGTCAACATGGTGGCGCTCGTAGACAACGTGCCGCGCACGCTGGACCTGCGGGCGGTGATCCACAACTACGTCGCCCACCAGCGCGAGGTGATCGTGCGGCGCACCAAGCACGAGCTCTCAGAGAAGGAGGCGCGCGCACACATCCTCGAGGGCCTGCTGACGGCGCTCGAGCACCTCGACGAGATCATCGAGCTGATCCGCGGCTCGCGCGACCGCGAAACCGCCCGCGAGCAGCTGATCGCGCGCTTCGAGCTCAGCGCAATCCAGGCGAGCGCGATCCTCGACCTGCGCCTCTCCCAGCTCACCGCCCTCGAGGCCGACTCCATCAAGCAGGAGCACGCCGACGTCACCGAGCGCATCGCCGAGCTGCGCGCGATCCTCGGCGATGAGACCCGCGTGCTCGCGGTCATCAAGGAGGAGCTGACCGAGATCGCCGAGCGCTTTGGCGACGAGCGCCGCACCGAGATCAGCCACTCCGAGGACGAGATCGACATCGAGGACCTGATCGCCGACCAGCAGATGGTGATCACGATCACCCAGTCGGGCTACGTCAAGTCGCTGCCACTCGCCACCTATCGCCAGCAGCAGCGCGGAGGGCGTGGCGTGACCGGGATGGACATGAAGGACGGCGATTACATCGAGCACCTGTTCGTGTGCTCCTCGCACGACTACCTGTTGTTCTTCTCCAACCGCGGCAAGGTCTACCGCTCGAAGGTCTACGAACTGCCGGAGGCGCAGCGCACGGCCAAGGGGCGCGCGCTGGTGAACATCCTGCCGCTGCGCGAAGGCGAGCGCATCCAGGCCGTGGTCTCCACCCGCGACTTCTCCGAGGCGCAGTTCCTCGTGTTCGCCACGCGCAACGGCACCGTCAAGAAGACCGAGCTCGAGTCCTACAACACGCCGATCAAAGCCGACGGCATCATCGCCATCAACATCCGCGACGACGACGAGCTGCTCGCCGTCCGCGCCGTCGACCCAGGCGACGAGATCATCATGGTCTCCCGCGCGGGGCTGACCGTGCGCTTCGCCGAGTCCGACGTGCGCTCGATGGGACGCGACACCACCGGCGTGCGCGGTATGGACGTCGGCAAGGGTGGGCGCGTGATCGCCATGGACGTCGCGCGCGACGACATGGACCTCTTGGTCGTCACCGAGAACGGCTACGGCAAGCGCACGCAGATCGGCCAGTACCGCAAGACCAACCGCGGCGCCAAAGGCGTCAAGACGATCGGGCTGACCGAGAAAAAGGGCGCCCTCGCCGGCGCGCTGGTCGTGCGCGAGCATCAGGAACTGGTGTTCATCAGCGTCGGCGGGATGGTGCAAAGAACAGGCGCCGGCGGCATCTCCCAGCAGGGGCGCTCCGCCACCGGCGTGCGTGTGATGAACCTCAAGGACGACGACGTCGTCAGCGCCGTCGCGCTCGTCGTCGACGCACCCCAGGAGGAGCCACAGCCCGACGAGGCCCCCCCCGACGCCGCCGAGGACAGCCCCGCCAGCGAGGACGACCACTGAGGTGTCCAGATTGAGCCGCTAGCGCTCAGATAGAGCAGATGCCCGGCCGACACGCTGAGGGTGCCCGCCGCCCGCCGCCTTTTCACGGTCGTCCTGCTGATCCTCAGCTCCAGCGCGCTCGCCCCCGCGGGCGCCCTCGCCACGCCCGGAGCGCCCCCGCGCTGCGCCACCAAGGCCGCTCACTCCGCTCGCCGCGCACGGCGAGCGGCAAACGCCTGTCGCGCCAGCGCCCGCCGCTCGCGCCTACGCAGGCTCGCACGCCGGCGCTCGCACGCCTCCGCGCCAAGCGCGACCGCCCCGGCGCCGGGCAACGCGTCCGCCAGCAGCGCTGCCGCCACGATCGCGGCCGTGCTGTCTACGACCTGCCAGAACACCGAACTGGCGCCCGAACCGGCAAACCTGGCGCTGGTGCGCGAAGCGGTCTTGTGCCTGATCAACCGCAAGCGCGCTGAAAACGGCGAGCGGCCGTTGATTGCCAGCCCTCTGCTGGAAGAGGCGGCGGAAGGGCACTGTCAGGAACTGATCTCCGTGGACTACTTCGCGCATGTCTCCCCCAGCGGCGAGACCCCGGTCGATCGCATCCGTGACACCGGCTACATACCCAGCCCCGATGACGGCTACGTGATCGGCGAGAACCTGGCGTGGGGCACCTACCAGCTCGCCACCGCCCAGTCGATCGCGTCCGCGTGGTTCGCCTCGCCCGAGCACCTGGCGAACATCCTCGAATCCCAATATCGGGAAACGGGTATCGCGGTCACGCCCGCCGTGCCCGAGGTCGTCGGCGAAGGCGCTCCCGGCGCCACCTTCGCGCAAGAGTTCGGCGTCATCATCCCCTGAGCGCCAGTCCCTGCGATCGTCCCCGCGGTCCGCTCCAGCGATCGTCGCCCGCACGTCGTCCGCGTTCGCTACTCTGGCCAGACCAGAGAAAGGAGGTGGTCCGTACGTTGAGTGACAGTTCTTGCGGGACCCTGGAGGTGACCGGCCGTTAGGTCGGGAGGCTGGACCGCCTAGCGGAATCCAACCCGGGACACCCCGAGACGACCGCCGGTCCTGGTCCCTCCGGCCTTTGTCAGTCGCTCTCGGTATTTCCAGTCAAAGCACGCGGCGAAGGGCGCCTCCGGGCGCCCTTCGTCGTGCAGCAGCTAGGCGGCCTGCGGCAGGTACGCCAGCCAAGCCGCGGGGATCGTCGGGCTGGCGACGTGGATGAAGATCTCCGCGCGCGGCGTGCGCGGGGTGCGGCGCGGGTGCATCCCCGCCTGGCGCGGGAGCCGGTCGCCCTTGCGCCGGTTGCACGGCGCGCACGACGCCACGATGTTCTCCCAGCTCGAGCTCCCGCCCTTCGAGCGGGGGATCACGTGGTCGACCGTCAGGTTGGAGCGCGACCCACAGTACTGGCACGTCCAGCTGTCGCGCGCGAACACTGCGCGCCTGGTGATCTTGCGCCGATGGGCATCACGCGGAACCCTCACATAGCTCACCAGCCGGATCACCACCGGTCGCGCCACCGTCGAGGTCTCCGAGTGCAGTTCCCAGCGCCCGCGCTCGAGCAGCACAGCCTTCTCCTTCAGCAGCAGCACCACCGCGCGTCGCACCGTACACACGTTGATCGGCTCGTACGTGGCGTTGAGGACAAGCACCCGACCGCCCATCGCCGCCGTGGGCGATGTGCTAGGTCCGTGCCGCTGGTGCTCTGAAGGCGACACGGACCCCACCGGCTCTGGTGGGATCGTGCTCTCCATGTTCGAGGCGCAGTGTAGCGGGGGTGTGCGCCCAACGCGGCGCACCGCCGCGTCATCCAGACGCATGCTCCGCGGCGATCGCCGCCGGGTAGGACCCAAGCACGCGCACCGCTTCGCAGCGCCCTCGCAGGCCCGCCAGCGCCTCCGACACCGGCCGATCGTCTGCGCGCCCGGCGAGGTCCGCGAAGAACATGTAGCTGCCAAGGCGCTCGCCCCGAGGACGCGACTCGATCTTGGTGAGGTTGATGCCCTCGCCGGCGAACTCGTCCAGGCAACGCACCAGCCAGCCGGGGCGCTCGGCTCCCGCCCCCCAGAACACGATCGACGTCTTCCACTGCTCGCGCTCGCCCGTGCGCAACGGCGGCCGCTCGACCGCTTCGCGATCGCCCCCGTCCTCAGCACCCGCGCGCGCGAGCCACACGAACCGCGTTTCGTTGTCGTCGCGGTCCTGCACGCCCTCGCGAATCACCGTGCCACCGTAGATGCGTGCCGCCAGCAGCGTCCCGATCGCCGCCTGGCCCCTGATTCCCGCGCTCACCACACTGCGAACCGCCTCCGCCGTGGAGGAGGCCGCCAGCACCCGCGCGCGCGCCAGCTCGCCGCGCAGCAGCCGCGCGCACTGACCCGGCACGTGCGGATGCGTGATCACGGTCTCGATCTGCTCGACGCGCAGCGCTTCGGCGGCGATCAGCGAGTGCCTGACGCGCAGCAGCGCCTCGCCAACGATCCGCACGTCGCCAGCTTCCCCGGCGAGCAGGTCCAGCGTCACGCTGATCGAGCCCTCGAGCGAGTTCTCGATCGGCACGATCGACCAGCTCACCTCGCCCTCGCGCAGCGCCAGCACCGCGTCGTAGATGCTCGCCTGCGCAACCGGCTCGACGGCGTCGAGCGCCGCGCTCGCCAGCAGCGCCTCCTCGCTGAACGTGCCCGCCGGCCCTAGATAACCGACACGCGGGCGGGCGCGGCGCGCGCGGTCCGCTTCAAGTCGGCTGTGCATCCGCGGCCGGCCCGCCGCCGTCGGTGAGCGCGAGCCGCACGGCCTCGGCCTCCTCGGGCGAGAGCTCCAGTTCGCCGTGGCCGCCGCGCACCTGCTTGCCGTATACGCGTGCCTGGTCGCGGTGGTGGATGCACGACAGCACGATCCCAGAGCGTTCGTCGTCCAGTAGCGCGATCGACATCGACTGCTGGCCGGAGAGCTCGTTGTAGGCGTCGTAGCGCACGAGCGCCCTGTGCGCGATGCGTCCGCGCAGGGCGCCCTCCACGCCCGCCAGGCGCGCGTCCAGGCGGGTGGCGGTCTCCTCGACGTACGCACCCAACGCGTCGAAAGCCTCCTGCATGGCCGCCGCGTGTGCGACCACGTCCTGCTCTCCGTGGTCGCCCAGCACCAGCCGCTGCGCGCGGCGCAGGCGGCGCAAGCTCACAGCCAGCGTCAGGCACGACAGCAGCGCCGCGATCGCAGCCGCAGCCGCAGCGATCGCGATGATCCCCTGCGTGTCCGTGATCGATCCGACCATCGGCACAAGTTAGCCGCTGGCGCCGCCGTCATTCGCCGAAGATCGCCAGATACGTCGCCTTGTTGTTTTCGACGTCGGTCTCTCCGGGGACCGGTTCGACATACGCTTCGACCTTCGCCGCGGGGCCCAGAGGGATCCCCGTGACCGGGATTTCCGCGTTGTACTTGCTCCCCGCTGTGGTCGAGGTAACCACGTGCGAGGCCTTGTACTGCTTGCCCGCGACCGTGACCGTGACGTCGACCTTGACGTTGGTCTCGGAGTTTTCGCCGGAGTCTTCGAAGTTCACGGTGAACGTCGGGTTGGGGCCGGCGTCGATGTGGTTGATGGCGGGTTCGGGCTGGAGCGCGTTGGCGCCCACGCTGACGCCGAGCAGCGCGCTGCCGTGAGTGCCAGGAGCGAGGCCCGTCTGCGAGCCCGTGGCGCCACTGGACTGCCCGCTGATGCGCGCCAGCACGGTCGCCGGTTCGAGCCAGCCGATGTTCGGTACGAAGCTGCTGAGCGTCGTGCTCAGCCCGTGGATATTGTTCGACATGAGCGTCTGCTGAACGAGTGGCACGACCCGCTGCGAGTAGAGCACGTCGGAGGCCAGGAAGATCTCCATGTCGCCCGCGATCTTCGGGCTCATCTGCTTGGCCTGGCCGCCGAGGGCACTCGGCAGCTGGGCGGCGAGCTTTGTCATCCCTTCCACGCGCAGGTCCAGCGCCAGCAGCAGGTTCTGCTGCGCCGCGGTCATTTCACCCGGCACGCTCAGGCCTTTGGCGCGCTGCGCGATCGCCTGCGACTGTTTGAGCAGTTCGTCGACCTGGAGCTCCACATCCAGCGCCGACTTGCTGGCGGCGTTCGTCAGCTCCGTGAACAGCGGTTGTGAGACGTGCGTGTCGGATTCGTAGGAGAGCGCGCTGACTTCGTGGTTGTAGTTCTTCAAGGACTGCTGCTTTTCGCTTTTCAGGCAGCCGTTGACCACCAGCACGATCACGATCACCAGCACCACCGCCACCCCCGCGAAGACGCGGCGGCGGACCATCACAGAGTGCTGGTCGACGCCCGACGGGCCCCCGTGCTGCGGGCGCCGCGGCCGCGGGCGGCGCTGGCCGGCCGCTGGGCGTGCGCCAGCCGGCTGGCGCGGCGCGCGAGCTGATGTACGAGGCGAGCCCTCCTCGTCATCGTCGAAGAACGACAAGATCAACCGCTCCTTTGCAGGGCCTTTACGAAGAGCCAAGTATGACTGGCGCTCGTCCCCCCCGCGAGGCTGCAAGTTCTCGGTCAGTGCGCGTTTTGCGCTCCCAGCAGGCAGGGAGCGCAGGCGCGCGCGGCGAACTTGAGGAGCCGGTGGAGTCGCCACACACCCTCGTCCACGTGTCGCGTCCGCAGCAGCAGGACCCTGAAGGGCGCCCTCCCTTCGCAACGACAGCCAGCACCGCGTCCCAGCCCGCCCGCCGTCGCATCGTGCGCAGGGGCGGGCGGCCCGCAGCCGACGAGCTGGTGCTCGATCGCTACCGCCTGCTCGAGCAGCTCGGCAGCGGCGGCTTCGGCGTCGTCTGGCGTGCCAGGGACGAGCTCCTGCACAGGGAGGTAGCCGTCAAGCGGGTGTGGCTGGGGGCGGGTGACGGTCCGGTCGACAGCGAGCGCGCCAGCCGCGAGGCGCTCGCCGCGGCGCGTCTGTCGCACCCGGCGATCGTTGCGCTGCACGAGGCTTGCGCGCACGACGGTGCCTTCTACATGATCTCCGAGCTCGTCGACGGCGCCACGCTCGCGCAGCTGATCCGCGAGGACGCGCTCGAAGACCAGGAGATCCTGGCGATCGGCCTGGCGCTCACGGGTGCGCTCGCTCACGCCCACGCGCGCGGCGTGATCCACCGCGACATCAAGCCGCAGAACGTGCTCGTGCCGTATCTGCCAGCGGAGGGTGACGGGCCGCCGCAGACACCGCTGGTCGCCGCCAAGCTCACCGACTTCGGCGGCGCGAGCCTGGTTGGCGAGCAGGCGCTCACCCGCACCGGCGACGTGATCGGCACGCTCGCGTATATGGCGCCCGAGCAGAGCGAGGGCCGCGAGGTCGGCGCGGACGCGGACCTGTACTCGCTGGCGCTCGTGCTGTACGAGGCGCTGTGCGGGGAGAACCCCGTGCGCGGCTCAACCCCCGCCGCCACCGCACGGCGGATCGGACGACCGCTGCCGCCGCTGGAGCGTGCGCGGGCAGATCTCTCCCCGAGGGTCACTCGCGCGCTCGACCTGGCGCTCGCCCCCGACCCGCACGAGCGCGGCACGCTCGATCAGCTGCGCGAGGCGCTCACGCCGACGGGCACGCCCAATGAGGCCGTCCGCCAGCGTCGTCCCGCGGCCGAACACGCGCCGCGGGCGCACACGCCTGGCGGCGCGCGTGCCGGCGCAGGCCTGTATCCCGACCGCGCACCGCGGGATCGCGACACGCACGAGCACGAGCTCGCCGGGCTCCCGGCGCCGGAGCGCCCCCGCGGCTTCGCGCTGCCACGCCAGGTGTGGCTGGCGTGCGCGCTCGCGCTCGTCGGCTGGCAAACGTTCGTAGGAAGGGCGGGGGTAGCGCTTCTCGTGTTCGCGGCGCTGCTGCCGCTGCTCGTGCTGCCGCGCGAGCGCCACGGCTCGTGCCTGGCCGCGGGCTGGCTCGCCGCCGCGCTCGCGCCCGTGCTCGGCTTGGTCGGGCTGGCAGGGGCGTTCCCTGCGCTCGCCGGGCAGCGCGCGCGCTGGGTCGAGCGTGCCGCGCTCGCCGCACTCGGGTACTGGTGGCTGAGCCTCGCAGCGCCGCTGCTGGGTCGCGACCTGTGGCTCGCGCCCGCACCGCCCAGCCGCGCCGCGTGGGAGGGCTCGGTGAGCGTCACCGCCACGCACGTGATCGGCCCGCTGCTGGGCCTCGGCCTGCTGCTCGGCGCGCTGCTGTGGGCCCTCGGCGCGGCCGTGCTGCCCTGGATCGTGCGTGGACGCCGTGCGGCGCTCGACGTGGTCGCCGTGACCGTCTGGTCGGCGGCGATCGTGGCCGCGGCACCTGCGCTGGACTCGGGCCTGAGCGCCGCCCCGGCACATCCCAGCCCGCGTGGCGCGGTCCTCGGCGCGATCCTAGGCGCGCTGCTGGCGGTCGCCGCGCGCGCCCTGCGCGGCCCCGTGTAGCGGTCCGCGTGCAACAGCTCACCGCCACGGGTGCGTAGCATGGCTCACGGCTGAGACCCCGACCCGCCGGGGTCTGTGCCGCCGTCCACCGATGAACCCGCTCAAGAGCGTCGAGACCACCATTGCGAGCCTGATCGAGGGCACCTTCGGACGCGTGTTCCGCAGCGAGGTGCGCCCGATGGAGCTGGCGCGCAAGCTGGCCCGTGAGATGGATGCTCACCGCACCGTCTCGGTCGCCCGTGTGTACGGCCCCAACGAGTACTCGGTGTGGCTGTCCCCCCGCGACCGGGCGCGCTATGAGGGCGTCGAGCACGAGGTGATCGACGAGCTGTGCGCATACCTGCTCGAGCACGCCCGCCGCGAGGATCTCGTCCTCGCCTCCCCGCCGCATATCGTCTTCTACACGGACGAGCGTCTGTCGCTCGGAGAATTCGGCATTCAGGCGCGGTTGGTCCGACATGACAGCGAGGATGTCGAGGGCGGGGCCGACGAGATCCCACTCCACGAGGAGGAGCGCGGACACACGATGATCTACAGCAACGCCGAACGCACGCGCGGCACGGGCGGGCCCGAGGAGGAACCCCGCGAGTCGCCGCGGGCGCGACCGCAGCGCGCGATGCTGCTGCTCGCTGGGCGGCGACTGCTCGTTCCGCCCGGCGGCGGGACGGTGGGGCGCAGCCGCGAATGCGATGTGATCGTCGACGACGCAGGGGTCTCGCGCAGGCACGCCGAGATCCGCCCTGGCGCGCGCGGCTGGACGGTCCACGACCTGGGCTCGACCAACGGCCTGCGTGTCAACGGCGAAGACGTGCGCGGCGAGCGCACGTTGAGCTTCTGGAGATCGGGTCGAGCTCGGCTCGACCGAGATCGTGTTCGAGGTGGCATGAACACGCTGGCACCCGTTTCCGTGGCACTGAAGTTCGGCTTCCTGGCCGTTATCTACCTGTTCCTGCTGTGGATCGGGCGCAGCGGAGGTCGCGACCTGCGCGGAGGTGCGCGCCAGTTCGAGTCCGCTCAGCCGGCGGCCGCCGTGGGATCGATCCCGCCCGACGCCACCGGCATGTACTCGGCGTCCGCGATCGCCAGCGCGGACATCGCCCACCGCGCCCCGCGCCTGGTGATCGATCGCGCTCCCGGCCACGAGTCGGGGATGATCTACGACCTCGATGGCGACATCGTGCTCGGACGGGGAGACCACGCCGAGATCAGGCTCGAGGACCCGTTTGCCTCCTCGCGCCACGCGCGTGTCTACGAGCAGGGCAACATTGTGGTCATCGAAGACCTCGAGTCGACCAACGGGACCTACCTCAACGAGGAGCTGCTCCAGAGCGCCCGGCCGCTGCACCCCGGCGACCACGTGCGCATCGGCGACAGCGAGTTCACCTTCGAGGTCGACTGAGGATGGGCGGCCCCCTCTGACATGTTGCGCGTCGCCGAACAGTACGCCGGCAGCGATACGGGGCGCCAGCGTCGCGCCAACGAGGACTCGGTGCTCGCGCGCTCGCCGCTGTTCGTGGTCGCCGATGGCATGGGCGGGGCGCAGGCCGGCGAGGTCGCCTCACGCATCGCCGTGGAGGCGTTCCACTCCGGCCTGCCCGAGGGTGACGAGCCCGAGCTCGCGCTGGCGACGCTCGCGCAATCGGCCAACGCGCGCATCCACGAGCTGTCGCACTCCAACGCCGAGCAGGCGGGGATGGGCACCACCCTCACCGCGATCTACGTCGGCGAGGACGAGGTCGCGATCGCGCATGTGGGCGACAGCCGCGCCTACTGCCTGCGCGACGGGGAGCTGCTGCGGCTGACCGACGACCATTCGCTCGTCGACGAGCTGATCCGCCAGGGGCGCCTGACGCCCGAGGAAGCGGTCGATCACCCGCAGCGGTCGGTGATCACGCGTGCGCTGGGGCCGGAGGTGCTCGTCGAAGTCGACACGCGCTCGTTCCGCGGGCGCGCGGGCGACGTGTTCCTGCTGTGCAGCGACGGCCTCACGACGATGATCGGAGAGGAGCAGATCGCGGCGACGCTGCGCGCGCACCCGCGGCTGCGCGACGCCGGCCAGGCGCTGATCGCGGCCGCCAACCAGGCGGGCGGTCGCGACAACATCACCGTCGTGCTGGTGCGCCTGGAGGAGATCGACTTCCGTGGCGTGCCGGTGAGGGAGGAGGGGGCGACGATGGTGAGCATCCCGACGATCTCGGCGCCGTCGTCCGACGGCGGCGGCGAGGGCGAGGAGCGCTCGCAGGCGACGCGGCCGTCCGCACCGGTCGTGCCCAGGCAGGCGGCGAGGCCGTCCGCGCCCGGGCGGCCGCGGGAGGACCGAGGGTCCTCCTCCACGCTCGCAGCGCCCAGGCGCCGGGTCCCGCGCCGCGCGCCGCCGTCCCAGCCCCCCCCGCGCCGCCGCGGGCGCATCCGCCGCACGGGCGCGCTCGTGTTCACGCTCGTGGTCTTCGCGCTGCTCGGCTCGGGCGCCTACCTGGCGCTCGAGTCGGTGTACTTCATCGGCACCAACGGTCGCGGTCTGGTGACGATCTTCGAGGGCGTGCCCTACAAGCTGCCGGGCGACGTCGACCTGTACCGCAGCGACTACGTCTCCGGCGTCAGCGCCTCCGTGCTCAGTCCCGACAGGCGACGCACGCTGCTAGACCACTCGCTGCGCTCGGAATCGAACGCGGCCACGTTGGTGCGCCAGCTCGAACTGGGCCAGCTCGAATGAGGCGCTCGCGGTGAACCGCCCGATCGTGCGCCTGTATGGGCTGGTCGCGGTGCTGTTCGCGCTGCTGGTCGCGTTCACCTCGCGTTGGACGATCTTCGAAGCATCGGCGCTCAGGGAAAACCCACTCAACAAGCGGATGGAACTCGAGCAGGAGCGCGTGGCGCGCGGACCGATCGTCGCCTCCGACGGCACCGTGCTGGCGCGCAGCGTGCGCGGCCCGGAAGGCGTCTATCAGCGCACCTACCCCACGGGCGAACTGTTCGCCGAGCCGATCGGCTACAGCTACATCGTGCCGCCGCTCGGTGACGCCGGGCTGGAGCGATTCCGCAACAAGCAGCTCAGCGGCCAGGCGGGCACCAACCTGGAGAGCGTCCTCAACCAGCTCCAGGGCAAGGAACCGCAGGGCGACAAGGTGATCACCACGCTCGACCCGCACGCCCAGCGCGTGGCGATCTCCGAGCTCGGCGAACACGAAGGCGCCGTGGTGGCGCTCGACCCGCGCACCGGAGCCGTGAAGGTGATGGCCTCCAGCCCGAGCTTTGACCCCAACGCGCTGCGCTCGCCCGCACGCAGACGGGCGCTCGAACGCGAGATGAGCGCCAACCCGCCGGCCAAGTCCGAGCTCAACCGCGCGACCCAGTTCGGCTACGCACCCGGTTCGACGTTCAAGGTCGTAACCGCAACAGCTGCCATCGACAGCGGCGCCTACACGCCCGAATCGATGGTCAGCGGGCAGAACGAAATCCCGATCTCCGGGGTGCCGCTGAGAAACGACGACAACGAGAGCTTCGGGCCGATCACGCTGACCTACGCGCTCGCCCATTCCGTCAACACCGTCTGGGCGCAGGTCGCCGAGCACCTCGGCAAGCGCACGCTCGGACGCTACATGGAACGCTTCGGCTTCGACCGCAAGCCGCAGCTTGACTATCCCGCCGACGAGATGTCAGCGAGCGGCGAGCACGTCGGCGAAAGCATCGTCCCGCCGACGAGCCCACAGGTCGACGTCGGGCGCCTGGGCATCGGCCAGGACAAACTGGCGGTCACCCCCCTCCAGATGGCGGAGGTCGCAGCCACGGTCGCAAACCGCGGCACGCTGATGGTCCCGCACCTGACCAGCCGCGTCGTCGACCCCGAAGGCAGTACCGTGCTGACGGTCTCCCCCCACGTCCAGTCGGTCGTGATGAAGCCGTCGACCGCGAGCGCCGTGACGGGGATGATGGAAGCGGTCGTCAAGGAAGGGACGGGCACCGCCGCGCAGATCCCGGGCGTGCAGGTCGCGGGCAAGACCGGGACGGCGCAGACGCAGTTCGGGGACGCGATCAACAACGTCTGGTTCATCGCGTTCGCGCCCGCGCGCGATCCTCGGGTGGCGGTCGCGGTGACGCTGAAGGCCGTGCCCGGGGAAGGGGCGACGTTCGCTGCTCCGGTCGCCCGAGCGGTGATCGAAAGCCTGCTCGAATGATCGACCCTGGCACGCTGATCGACGGCCGCTACAGCGTGATCTCGCGCCTGGGCTCGGGCGGCATGGCCGACGTGTACCTCGCTCAGGACCAGTTGCTCGGCAGGGAGGTCGCCGTCAAGCTGCTGCACCACCACTTCGCCGAAGACCACGAGTTCGTGGAGCGCTTCCGGCGCGAGGCCTCGAGCGCAGCGGCGCTGTCGCATCCCAACATCGTCGGGATCTTCGACCGCGGCGAGTGGGACGGCACCTACTACATCGCGATGGAGTACGTCGCCGGACGCTCATTGAAGACGATCGTGCGCGAAGGCGGCGCGCTCGAGCCGGCGGTGGCGATCGACATCGTCATCCAGATCCTGCGCGCCGCGCGCTCGGCGCACCGGCGTGGGGTGATCCACCGCGATCTCAAGCCCCACAACGTGATCGTCGACGACGAGGGCCGCGTGCGCGTCACCGACTTCGGTATCGCCCGCGCGGGCGCATCGGACATGACGCTCACCGGCTCGATCATGGGCACCGCCCAGTACCTGTCGCCCGAGCAGGCGCAGGGTTTCGCGGTCACCGCCGCGTCGGACCTGTACTCGGTCGGCGTGATCCTGTACGAGCTGCTGACCGGCGTGGTTCCGTTCGAGGGCGACAGCGCCGTGGCGATCGCTTTCAAGCAGGTGGCCGCCGAGCCCTACCCGCCGAGTGCGATCAACCCGGCTCTGCCGCAATCGCTCGACGCGATCGTGCTGCGCGCGCTCGCCAAGGACCCGGCGCAGCGCTACGCCAGCGCCGAAGAGCTGATCGCCGCGCTCGAGGTCGAGCGTCAGGCGCTGCCAGCGCTATCCGGTGCGGCCACCGCCGTTGTGCCCGCCGCTCAGCTACACCACGCGCAGCCTCCGCTCCCCGTCGGAGGGGCGGGTGCGCTGCTGCTCGAGCCACCGTCCGGGGCGCGCGCCGCGTATGACGAGCCAGAGGACGGCTCGCCTCCGGACGAGGACAGCCGCCGGCGCCGGCGGCTTCTGTGGTGGGCGCTGGCAGCGGTGTTGGTCGCCGGCGCGGCGGTCGCAGCGGTGTTGCTGCTGGGATCGAGCAAGTCGGTGGTCGTGCCCTCGGTCATCGGCCAGACAGAACAGGCGGCCGGCGCGACGTTGCGCAGGGCAGGCCTTGACCCGGTGCCGTCGCTCGCCTCCAGCGTGAGCGTGGCCACCGGCCTCGTGATCAAGCAGTCGCCGTCCGCCGGCACGCCGGAGAAGAAGGGCAGCCGCGTGGGCTTCGTCGTCTCGAGCGGTCCGGCGAGCGTGCCGCTCGTGGACGTCGACGGCCTGCCCGTCGCCGAGGCACAGAAGAAGCTGAGCGAGGCCAACCTCAAGACCAAGGTCAAGACGGAACCCAGCAAGACCGTGGCCTCAGGCCTAGTGATCGGCACCGAGCCACCGGCGGAAACCGAGGTCCAGGAAGGCCGCGTCGTGACGCTGCTCGTCTCCAGCGGGCCAGCACCGGTACGCGTCCCCGACGTCACCGGCCAGACGCTCGAAGCCGCCGAAGCCACGCTCACCAACGCCGAACTGGCGCTCGGCAGCGTGACCAAGCGCGTCTCCAGCACGCAGGCGGTGAACACGGTGCTCGCTCAGTACCCGACCGCCGGCAGCTCGCTGCGCGCGGGCGAAAAGATCGACCTGACCGTCGCCAAGGCACCGAAGGAACCCGTCGTGCCGAACGTCGAAGGAGCGGCGCAGGCGGCGGCCACGAACGCGCTGAAGCACGCTGGCTTCAAGGTCAAGACGCAGCCGCGCACCACCACCGAAGCCTCACAGGCTGGCCAGGTGCTCCAACAGAGCCCCGAAGCAGGCACGCACGCGCACAAGGGCAGCACCGTCACGATCACGGTCGGGACGCTCGCGCAGCAGACGACGAGCACCCCCACGAGCACGAGCACGACGACCACGAGCACCACGACTACGTCCGCGTCGCCCCCCCCGCCGTCACCAGAATGAGCGTCGCGGCGCGGTCGCTGACGGTCGCCGTGCTCGCCGGCGGGCGCTCCTCCGAGCACGACGTGTCGCTGTCCTCCGGTGCCGCCGTCAGCGACGGCCTGCGCGCCGCGGGACACCAGGTGCTGTGGCTGGAGGTCGGGCGCGACGGCGTGTGGCGCAGCGACGGGCGCACGCTGAGCGTGACGCCCTCCGCGGGCCTGCTCGGGGTGGACGTGGCGTTCCCCGTGCTGCACGGCCCATTCGGCGAGGACGGCACGGTCCAGGGGCTGCTCGAGGTGCTCGACGTGGCCTACGTGGGCTCGGGCGTGGCCGCGTCGGCGGTGTGCCTGGACAAGGTCCTGTTCAAGCAGCTGATGGCGGCTGTGGGTGTGGCGCAGGTGGACTACCGGGGCCTCGAGGCGGAGCGATTTGCGCGCGCGCCCGAGCTGGTGCTCGCCGAGCTGGCGGAGCTCGGGCTGCCGGTATTCGTCAAGCCGGCGCACCTGGGATCGTCCGTGGGCATCGTCAAGGTCGGCCGACGCGAGGAGCTCGACGCGGCGCTCGAGCAGGCGTTCGTCCACGACCCCCTGGTGATCGTCGAGGCGATGGCACACGGCGTCGAGGTCGAGTGCGGCGTGCTCGGGACGCTCGCCGAAGAGCAGGACGAGGACGAGAGCGAGCAGGCGCTCGACGATCCACGGTCGTTCGCCTCCGCTCCCGGCGAGATCGTGTTCGGGGGCGAGTGGTACGACTTCGGTGCGAAGTACAAGCCCGGCGGGATGGAGCTGAAGATCCCCGCCGGCATCTCCGCCGCCGCCCACGAGCAGGTCAGGCGTCTGGCGCTGGCGGCGTTTCACGCCGCCAGCTGCGAGGGGCTCGCACGCGTCGACTTCTTCGTCGACGGCGACGCGGTGCTCGTCAACGAGCTGAACACGATGCCCGGCTTCACGCCGACGAGCGTCTACGCCAAGCTGCTCGCCGCCTCGGGCGTCGCCTACCCGCAGCTGCTGGACCGGCTGTGCCGCCTCGCACTCGAGCGCCACGAGCGCAGCCGTGGGTACAGCTCCTGACGCGACGGCTGCTGTGCGGTGCTCGCGCGCGGCGGGCGCCGCTACCTGAACAGCGTCAGCTCGGAGATCGTCGCCGACTCGCTGCCGGGGGGTAGCGTCGTCAGCCACACCAAGTAGTAGCGACGGGGCGTTCCCGACAGCGCCAGTGGGATGCGTTCGCCGCTGCTGACATCAGCGCTCGAGCCGACCTGGCCCTGCCATCCGCGTTCGCGCAACGGCGTGGAGTTGCCGTAGGGCAGTTCCAGATCGATCTTGTCGGTGACGTAGATCTGCACGGCGAAGCCTGGCGTGGGTGTCTGGATCTCGAGCGTCTTGGCGAGCACGCCGGGGGCGGCGTCCAGGTAGATCCCGAGGCCGACGCCGCCGCTCTTCTGGAGCGTGCCGCCGTAGTACTGCTCGGTGCTCCACGAGGTGTTGGGGTCGCTGTCGATCACGTTCTCGATCTGGTCGCGGTTTTCCGGCCCGGTACCGAACGGGTTGTAGTCGTGGGCGGCGGTGTCGCTCAGCTGCACGGCTTCGAGCCCGGCGTGGGAGGCGATGCCCGACGGCACCCCGGTGCCGCGGTGCGTCCTGCCGGCGGCGGCGACGAGCACGAGCGAGGTGATGACGACGATCAACGCGATCGATCCCGCCCAGCGCACGGGGTGGCGCATGCGCCACGGCAGGCGGCGCTGAGCCGTGCCGGGGAGCGTGCGCAGCACGCTCGTCACCTCACCCGTCGCCTGGCCGGCGCGGGCGGCCTCCAGCGCGAGCGCCTCCTCGAGGTCGGCGACCATGCTCGCGGCATCGCGGTAACGGTGCGCGAGGTCCTTGGACACGGCGCGGTCGACGATCGCGGCGGTGGCAGCGGACAGCTCGGGTCGCAGCAGCTGGACGTCGGGGACGTCCTCGCGGACGTGCTTCATAGCGACCGCAACGGGCGAGCTGCCGTGGAAGGGGACGTCGCCGGTGAGCATCTCGAACAGCACCACGCCGAGCGAGTAGAGGTCGGACTGCCCGCTCACGGGCTGGCCGAGAGCCTGCTCGGGCGAGACGTAGTCGGTCGTCCCGAGCACGCGCCCGGCCATCGTCAGCGCTTCCTCGGTGAGCGTGCGCGCGATCCCGAAGTCGGTGATCTTGGCGCCCCCTTCCTCGCTGATGAGGACGTTGTGCGGCTTGACGTCGCGGTGCACGATGTGGCGTTCGTGGGCGGCGCCGAGCGCGCGCGCGATCTCGATCGCGTAGGCGATCGCCTGTGGTATCGGCAGCCGGCCTTCGCGGCGGATCACGTCCTTGAGCGTCTCGCCGTCGACGTACTCGAGCACTATGTACGGCGCAGCGTGCCCGTCCGCGCCGGCGTCCCCGCCCCCGCCGTGCGCGGCGCCGCCCGTTCCAGCGACCTGCGGCGCGCGCTCCTCGCCGGCGTCGATCACGGTCACCACGTGCGGGTGGCTGAGCTGCGCGACCGAGCGCGCCTCGCGCCGGAAGCGCTCGAGCTGCTCGACGTTGGCCGCGATCTCGCGGTGCATCAGCTTGATCGCCACGGGGCGCTCGAGCACGGTGTCGAACGCCCGGTACACGGTCGACATACCGCCCCGGCCGATTTCGGCTTCGAGCCTATAGCGTCCGCCGATCACGGTCCCGAGCGCGGTCATCGGCTTCTATTGTGCGCGCCCGTGCGAGCGCACGCGCACGGGCCACGCGCGCCGCGAGGGCGATTTTTGATGTTTATGGATCAGATCGGTCGCGCGTCGTCTGATCTGGCGGATGCGGCGAGCGCCAGCGCGCCGATCACACAGCGGTAGAGCGCGTATGGCCACAGCGCGTGGCCACGCCGCGTCGCACGCTCGATCAGGCGCGCGCTAGCGAGCGTGGAGGCGAACGCCCCCGTGAGGCCCAGCGCGAGCGCGCCGCCCTCCCCGCACGCCAGCGAGCGTCGGCGCATGCCCTTCAGCGCGCTCGCGCCGAGCAGCACCGGCAGCCCCGCATGCCACGACAGCGACTGCGAGGCGCCACGGTCGAAGCCGCGCGCGCGCGCGGCCGTGAGGGCGGCGCCGTTGCGCGAGACGCCGGGCATCAGCGCGGCCGCCTGTGCGAGCCCCAGCGCGAGCCCGTCGACGGCGCGCAGGTCCTCCGGCCCACGGCCCGCTCCTCGCGAGTCAGCCGAGCTCGCGCCCCCGGGGGCACGCGCGTCCGCCAGCGCCATCGCCAGCGCGCCGCCGAGCAGCCCGGCGGCGATCGAACGGGTGCCACCGAGACGCTGCTCGATCGACCGCTCGAAGGCATAGCCGGCGAGCGCCGGCGGCGCGATCGCAAGCGCGATCGCAAGCGCCCGCCGCCCGTCCATGCGGGCCGCGTCCGCGAGCAGCTGGCGACGCATGTGGACCGCCAGCGCGAGGCCGGCGCCGGCGTGCAGCGCGACTTCGAAGGACTTGCGCCGCTCGCCGTCGAGCCGCGTATACGGCGAGCGCGCCAGCCGCGCGAGCAGCGTGGTGTGCGCCGAAGAGGAGATCGGCAGCAGCTCGGTCGGACCTTGCAGCAGCCCCAGCGCCAGCGCGTGAGCGAGCGGCAGGGCCTCGTCAGCACCCGCCGGCACACAGACGGGCCCGGCGCCGGCCGGGCGCCGAGCGCGAGCCATCAGCCGAGCGCGTTGGCGGCCGCCTCGCGGCGCGCACGCCGCCGGCGCACGAGCGCGTAGACGAGCCCCATGACGATCAACACAACGACCACGTAGTCGACGTACTCGAAGGCTTTGCGCACGCTCGTCCAGTCACCGCCGAGCGCGTGCCCCGCGAGCGCCAGCCCTAGCACCCACGGCAGCGTGCCGATCAGCGAGAACACGGTGAAGCGGATGACCGGCATCTTCGCGACGCCCGCCGGCAGCGACACGAACGCGCGGACCACCGGGATCAGGCGGCCGAACAGGACGGTCGCCTCGCCATGGCGCTCGAACCAGCGATCGGCGCGTGCGATCTGAGCGGGTCCGATGTGCAGCTTGCCGCCGTGGCGTTCGAGCAGCTCCAAGCGCCCTCCGCGCCCGACCGCGTAGGCCACCCACGAGCCGACCATCGAGCCCGCGAGCCCGGCGAGCACGACCCCCAGCAGCGTCAGCTGATGGTGAGCGCCGCTGCCCGCTTTGTCGGCGACGGCGAAGCCAGCGAACAGCATCACGACCTCGGAGGGGATCGGGATGCAGGCGCTGCTGAGCGCCATCAGCGCGAACACGCCGGGCAGCCCCGCGTCACGCACCAAGCGCGCGGTTTCGTTGACGATCGTTTCGGAGATCGAGGCGAGGATCAACATCGGCCGGGCAACGATACCTGCGTTACGGTGCCTGGCGATGCGTGTGTGGATCGACCTCACCAACAGCCCGCACGTGCTGGTGATGCGCCCGCTGATCGAGCACCTGCGCGCGGAAGGTCACGACGTTCGCGTGACCGCCCGCGACTTCGCGCAGACGCTCGAGCTGTGCGAGCGCCTGAGAATCCCCCACACGGCGATCGGCCATCACCGCGGCGAGCGCCTGGACGCGAAGGCGCTCGGACTGCTATCGCGCTCGGCCGCGCTCGTGCGCTGGGCCCGCGCGGACGCACGCGCCGCCGGCGCGGGCTTCGATCTCGCCCTCGGCCATGGCTCCAACGACGTGACGATCGCGGCGGCGATGCTGCGGGTGCCGAGCTCGACGATGTTCGACTACGAGTGGGCTGTGGTCCAGCACCAGATCAACTGCCGCCTGGCGCGCGCGGTGGTGGTCCCCGACGCGATCCCGCGCGAGCGTCTCGAGCGCTACGGCGCGCGCGGCAAGCTCAGGCCATATCAGGGCTTGAAGGAGGAGTACTACCTCGCGGACTTCGAGCCGGACACGGCGGTGCTGGATCAGCTCGGGCTCGACCGCGACCGCACGATCGCGGTCGTGCGCACGCCTCCGGAGGTCTCGCTGTACCACCGCTTCGAGAACGACCTGTTCGCGGGCGTGCTCGCGCGCCTGCGCAGCGTCGCTGCGCAGGACGGCGTGCAGCCGGTGGTCCTGCCGCGCGTGTCCTCGCAGCGCTCGCAGTTGCAGGGCGTTCCCGGGTTCGTCGTTCCCGACCGCGCGATCGACGCCCAGTCCCTGATCGCGTATGCCGATCTGGTGATCTCGGCTGGGGGCACCATGAACCGCGAGGCGGTCGCCCTGGGGACGCCCGTGTACACCACCTTCGGAGGCCGTCTCGGCGCGCTCGACGAGCGGCTGATCGCCGAAGGGCGGCTGCGCAGCCTGCGTGACCCAGGCGAGCTCGAGTTCGCCAGGCGCACGCCCGGCGACGGTCGCGCACGCGTGCGCCGGGACCCCGCTGTGCTCGTCGATCTGCTGCTCTCGGCGCTGGGGGGAGCGCGGGCGATCCCCGCTTGAGGCACCGGGATCCCCCTCGGCGCATACAATCTTCGCAATGCGCCGACGGATCCGCGCGGCGGCCTTTCCCCTCCACCGTCACGCGCTGCCACAGCTGGCAGTGGACGGGGCGTTGGTCGCGCTTGCCTACTACCTCGCCTTCCAGCTGCGCTTCGGTAGCCCGCTCCCGCGGCAGTACGCGCACCTGCGGGCGGACACGATCTGGTGGGTGGTGCTGGGCAGCGTGGTGGTGCTCGTTCTGTCGCGCGTGTACCAGCGTCGATGGCGCTACGCCGGGCAGCGCGACTACGAGGCGGTGGTGCGCGCGGTCGCGGTGATCGTGCTGCTGAGCGTGGTGGCGATCGAGGTGCTGCGCCCGGTCTATCAGTACCCCGACCGCAACACGGTCGCGGTCGTCCTGCCCAACGGGGTGATCGTGCTGTTCGCGCTGCTGACGCTCGTGTTCCTGGTGGGGGTGCGGGCGATCGCGCGCAGCATCTACGAGCGCCGGCCGCTGCTCGCGTTTCGCGGGGCGGGCAGCGAGCGCACGGTGCTGATCGCGGGCGCCGGCGAGGGTGGGCGCATGGTGGCCCGCGAGATCGTGCGAAACCGCGAGTTGGGGCTCGCGCCGATCGGCTTCCTCGACGACGATCCGGCCAAGCGCAGGATGCGCATCGAAGGGCTGCGCGTGCGCGGCAACACCGAAGAGGAGCTGCCACGCATCCTCGACGAGGCGGAGCCCGACGAAGTCATCATCGCGATCCCCTCGGCGCCGGGCTCGACGCGCGCGCGGATCGTGCGTGAGTGCCGCGCACGGGCGATCCCCGTGCGCACGCTGCCGACCGTGTTCGAGCTGCTTCAGACGCGCGGCGCGCTGGCCCGCCAGGTGCGCGAGGTGCGCGTCGAGGACGTGCTCGGACGCGAGCCGGTGCACATGGAGCTCGAGCAGGTGGGCGCCTACCTCGCGGGCGAGATCGTGCTCGTGACCGGTGCGGGCGGCTCGATCGGTTCGGAGCTGTGCCGCCAGATCGCCCGCGTCGAGCCACACAGGATCGTGCTTCTCGACCACGCCGAGGACAACCTGTTCTCGATCCAGCGCGAGCTCGAGGACGAGCGCCACGTGCCGCCGTCGATGCTCGCCGCGGTGCTCGCCGACTGCAAGGAGGGCGAGCGCATGCGCGAGGTGTTCGCCGAGCAGCGGCCGACGATCGTGTTCCACGCGGCCGCCTACAAGCACGTCGGCCTGATGGAGGCTAACCCCGTGGAGGCCGTACGCAACAACGCGATCGGCACGCAGGTGGTCGCCCAGGTGGCGGGCGAGGCCGGCGTCGGGCGCTTCGTGCTTGTCTCCACCGACAAGGCGGTGGCGCCGGCGACGGTCATGGGCGCGTCCAAGGCGCTCGCCGAGTTCGCGCTCGACGCGGCCAGCGCTCGTTTTCCGACGACGCGTTATGCGGCGGTGCGCTTCGGCAACGTGCTCGGCTCCTCGGGCAGCGTGGTGCCGATCTTCCGGCGCCAGATCGAGCGCGGAGGTCCGTTGACCGTGACCGACGAGCGCATGACCCGGTACTTCATGACGATTCCCGAGGCGGTCCAGCTGATTATCCGCTCCGGCTCGCTGGCGTCCGCGTACGCGCCGCGCGAGCCGCTCGCCGCCGTGTTCGTGCTCCAGATGGGCGAGCCGGTGCGGATCATGGACCTCGCGCGCGCGATGATCGAGCTGTCGGGTCTGGACCCCGAGCACGACGTCGACATCGAGATCGTCGGGCGCCGGCCCGGCGAGAAGCTGCACGAGGATCTGTTCAACAGCTACGAGCGCCGGCGGACCACCGACGCCGAGAAGATCCTTCTGGCAGAGCGTCAGCCACTGCTGTCGGAGGCCGTCGAGTCGATGTTCGCCGAGATCGGCCTGCTTGTGCTCGAGGGCGACGCCGCGGGCTTGGCGGCGAAGGTGTCCGAGCTCGCGGCCGCGCGGCGCGATGGCTCCAGCGGCGCGGGAGCGCAGATCAGCGACGAGCAGCGCGCGCGCGCAGGCGACTCCCGCGACGCGGCCGAGCTGGACGCGGTCGAGCTCGGCGCAGGCGATCGCGACGCGCCTTCCGGCGCTGGTCAGGGGGTCCCCCTCGTACACTCCCCGCATCCATGACGCTCCTGCCGCTCGCGTTCTCGCTGTCGGACACGTTTACGAAGATCGGCGCGGTGGCCGCGTTCGCCGCCCTCGTGGCGATAGCGATCCTGTCGCTGCTGGTGTTCTCTCAGGCGCGAGAGCTGAAGCGTCTGCGCGAGTGGGCCGGTCGTGCCCCGGAGCGCGCCGCCGACCTCGAGCAGCGCGTCAGCGCGGCCGCCGCCGTGCGCGTCCAGCAGCAGGTCCCGGTCGTGCAAGCCGTTCGGCCGATCCCGCGGCCCGCGCCCCTGCCGGTGCGCACCGCCGCCGAGTCCGCCGGCGCAGGCGCGGTCACGCGCGTGGCGCCCGCGCCGGCCGGGCAGCCGCTGGTCGCCAGCGCCCAGGCCGCGCCCGCTCCCGCGGCGACGCCGAGTCCGGCGACCGCGGCCGGCGTCACGCAGTCCCCGCCCGCGGTCACCCACCCGGCCGCTGCGGGCGTCGCGCAGCCGGGCGCCCCCGTCACGCAATCGGCGCCCGCGGTCACGCAGCCGGCCGCTGCGGGCGTCGCGCAGCCGAGCCCTGCCGGCGCGGTGGCGCCGGGCATCGCCCCCGCCGCCCGACCAGCCACGCCGAACACCGCTCAGGTGGCCTCGGGCAACGTCCTCCAGCCGCCCCCGGGCGCGTCCCCGCAGCCCGCCGTCCCTACCGCTGATACGGCGCCGGGCAGCGCGACCCCGGCGCCGGCGGATGCGCCCGTCGGCAGCCCAGTGTCGGCGGCGGCGACGCGGAGCGGGCCGCTGGCGCCGAGCGCGCCCGCTGAGGACGGCGTGCAGGCGCCTCGTCCTGCGCCGGCGACTGCGGCGGCCGCTGCTGCGGCCGCTCCGCGTGCGCCGATCCCGCCCCCCTCCGCCCAGCCCGTCGCGCCACCTTCCCCGCCGCCGGCGAACGCGGCGGCGAGCGCCCCCCCGCCCGCCCCGCCGCGCCGCCCGCCAGCGCCGTCGCCCGCTCCCAGCGCCTCCGCGGCAGCGCCCGTCTCGGTGGAGGGCCCGCGATCCACGTACACGGCCGAGCGCTCGCCGCGTCGGGCGGTCCTGCTAGCTGTCGCCGGCGTGATCGTGGTGGCGGCCGCCGTTGCGGTGGCGCTCACCTCGCTCGGTGGGTCCTCGAGCGGCAAGGATGTGAGCAGCGTGTCCAGGACCACGACCCACGGCACGGGTACGGGCTCGCATTCGTCGCGGTCGAGCGCCAAGACAGCGCCGAAGACACCGATGGCGAGCCCGGCGGAAACCAACGTGGCGGTGCTCAACGCCACCGAAACGAACGGCCTCGCTCACCAAACCGCCGCTGAACTCCAACAGAACGGCTACTCGCAGGCGACGGCTCTGAATGGACGACCTCCCGGCTCGGGACAGGTCAGCGTGGTCGAGTACGCAAGCGGTCATCAGGCCGAAGCCGAAGGCGTGGCGCGCTCCACCGGCGTCACCCACGTGCAGCCGATCGAAGCGGCCGTGACCGCGCTGAGCGGCTCCGCGACGGTTGTGGTGATCGTTGGCGACGACAAGGCCGCATCGAGCCCATAGCCGGCTTCCTGGACATCCCCGCGCGGTCGAGCAAGCCGCGCGAGCGCGGCATCACCCATGTGATCGACAGGGGGCTGTCGGTGGCCGAGGTGGAGGGACTGCTGGAGGTCGCGGGCGATAGCGTCGACGTCGTCAAGCTCGGCTGGGGGACCGCGCTCGTGAGCGCCAACCTCGGACCGAAGCTTGCGAGCTACGCGGCTCACGGTGTACCGGTGGTGCTCGGCGGCACGCTCACCGAGCTGGCGATCCGCCAGGGGCGGATCGACGGGCTCGCCAGCTGGCTGCACGAGCTCGGCCTGCGCCACGTGGAGATCTCCGACGGCACGATCACGATCGAGCCTCAGGTCAAGCGCGAGCTGATCGAACGGCTGTCGCGCGAGTTCACCGTGTTCGCCGAGGTGGGTAGCAAGGACGCGGACTTCATCATGGCGCCGTACGTGTGGGTGGAGCAGATCGAACGCGACCTCGACGCAGGCGCGTGGAAGGTGATCGCGGAGGCGCGCGAGTCGGGCACCGCGGGCATCTACCGTGCCAACGGCGAGGTTCGGACAGGCCTGATCGATGAGATCGTCCACTCGATCGACAAGGACAGGCTGATCTTCGACGCGCCTTTGCAGAAGCAGCAGGTGTGGTTGCTCAAGCAGTTCGGCACGGAGTGCAACCTCGGCAACATCGCGCCGGCGGACGTGCTCTCGCTGGAGACGCTGCGGCTCGGGCTGCGCTCGGACACGGTCGAGCGGTTCGCGCTGGGCGGCGGCGATTGACCGCGGCTTCCCCTGGAGCAGGCGCTGAACGCGCGCCCGCATCGCTGCCCGCTGGTGGGCGTGCGCAGGCGCTCGGACCCGGCAGCGACCGCCTCGTGCGAGCCGTGTTCGCGCTGCTGGTCGTGGGCTGCTTTGCCGCCTTCCTGATCACCCAGCGGCTCAAGCACACGCCGACCGCGGTGCAGCAGTTCGATTTGACGCCGTTCTTCTCGCCATACCCGAGCGGGCACGTAAAAGAAGCGGCGATCTCGTTCAAGCTCGCCCAGGCGCAGGCGGTGACCGTGACGGTGATCGACGCGGCGGGGGGCACGGTGGCAACGCTCGTTCGCGACCATCCAGTGGCGCGCTACAAAACCTTCTCGCTGCGATGGGACGGTCGCCGCGGCGTCGCGCGCAGCTTTAGCTACCGGCGTACCCCCCACGGGCTGGAGATCTTGGTGGCGCGCAACACCGGAACGCGCGCGCCCGCTGGCGAATACCGCGTGCGCCTCGGCTTGAGCCACCACAGCCCGGTGTACTCGCCGCAGAGCTTCACGCTGGTAGCCCCGTGACCGCTGCGCTTCTCGCCACACGCCTGCCGGGCGCGGGCACGCTCGTCGCGGGTGCGCTCGCCGCGGCCGTGGTGATCGGCGTGCTCGCCGCGATCATCCGCCGGCACGCCACTGCGCTGCCCCTGCTGTGCGTGCTCGTGCTGCCGTTCAGGGTGCCGATCTCGGCCGATGGGCGCACCGTCAACCTGCTCGTGCCGCTGTACCTGGTGATCGCCGCCGGCACGATCGAGCGCCTGCTGCGCGCGCTACGCGGCAACGACAGCGCCGCGCCGCGCCCTGAGGAAGCCAGGCCGTCGCTGACACGAGCGCGCTCCTGGCTCTCTCCACGGGGCCTTGAACTGGTGCTGTTCGCGGCTGTGGTCCTGTATGCGCTCCAGGCGATCTACTCGAGCGATCGCTCCAAGGCGGGCGAGAACATCGTGTTCTTCTACGTCCCCTTCGCGCTGCTGTTCGTGCTGTTACGGGACGTGCGCTGGACACGCGAGCTGCTCGCGCGCTGCGTGGGCGTGGTCGTCACGCTGGCGGTGGTGTTCGCCGGGGTGGGCTTCGTCGAGTACTACCGCAAGTCGCTGTTCCTGAACCCGAAGGTCGTCGCTGCCGACCAGTACGCCAACTACTTCCGCGTCAACTCGGTGTTCTTCGACCCCAGCATCTACGGGCGCTTTCTCGCGCTGGTGATGATCCTGGTGATGACCGTGGTGCTCGTCGGGGGAGGACTGCGCCGGCCGCCGGGCACGGACGTCCGTCGTCGCCAGCAAACGCTCGCCGGCGCCGCCGTGCTCGCGTGGCTGCTCGTCGGGCTGGTGACGAGCTTCTCGCAGTCGAGCATCGCGGCGCTGCTGCTGGGTCTCGCGGTGCTCGGCGGGTGGTGCTGGGGGGTGCGCCCGGCGCTCTACATCTCAGCGGGCGTGCTCGCGCTGGCGATCGCGTTCGTGCTGCTGGCTCCGGCGAGCCTGCACTTCGGCCTGAAGGGCTCCGGTGGCTCGGCAGCGAACGCCACCAGCGGGCGCACCACGCTGATCAACGGCGGGCTCGAGCTGTTCGCAAAACGGCCGCTCCAGGGCTATGGCTCGGGATCGTTTGAAACCGACTACAAGCGCCACAGCCACGCCGACGCCGAGAACGCGACCTCGGCGTCGCACACGATCCCGATAACCGTCGCCGCGGAGCAGGGGGTGCTCGGCCTGGCGATGTACGCGGCGCTACTCCTGGTCGCGTTCACGGTGCTGTTTCGCGCGGCCGGACGCTCGCCGCCGCGGATCGCCATCGCCGCGTGCTTTGCGGCGCTGGTGCTGCACACCTGGACGTACGCGGACTTCCTCGAAGACCCGATCACGTGGACGCTGTTGGCCGTGGGCGTGGCGCTTTCGCGTGCGCAAGCGCGCCGGTCGAACGGTCGCGGGGAAACGCGCGCGCGGCCAAGTACGGTCTGAGCCGTGCTCGGCTACCTAAAGCGCCTGGTCACGACCGGCGCGGCATATCAGTTCGGAGACATCATCGCCAAGGGGCTGGCGCTGCTGACGCTGCCGCTGTACACCCGCCACCTGAGCACCGAAGCCTACGGCGCGGCCGAAGCCTTGCTGACGGCGGTGATCCTCGCGAGCATCCTCCTGCGCGTGGGCATCGGCGAAGCGTTCATCCGCTTCTACTTCGACGACGAGGACCCTGCGCGGCGCACGCGGATCGCGCGCACGGCGACGGCTACGGTCGCGTGGACGACCACGCTCGCCTCGCTGCTGGCGGCCGCGTTCGCGGCCCCGCTCTCGCGCCTGCTGCTGGGCATCGATGACCCGCTGCTGCTCGACTGCGCGGTGCTCGGCCTGTGGGCGTTCACCAACCTGGAGATGGCGTATGCGCAGCTGCGCGTCGACGAGCGTGCGCGCACGTATGTGTACGCGTCCGGCGCGAACGTGGGCATGACGGTCGTGTTCACCGTGGCGTTGGTGGTGTTCGCCAACCAGGGCGCGCGCGGCCTGCTGCTCGGTAACTTCGGCGCGTCCGCGGTCGTGGTGCTCGGCCTCTGGTGGGTGCTGCGCGAGCGTGTGACGTTGCGCCTGCCGCGCGATTCCCAGTCGCTGGCCGACCTGCGCGCGATGCTGCGCTTCGGGCTGCCGACGGTGCCGGCCGACGCGAGCGTGTACGCGTTGCAGGTCGCCGACCGCTTCTATCTGCTGCGGGTCTTCTCGCGTGGGGCGGCGGGCGAGTACGCGATCGCGATCAAGCTCGCCACGGTGGTGTTCGTGGCCGTGCGCGGCTTCCAGTACGCCTGGCCGCCGCTGGCCTACTCGATCGAGAGCGACGAAGAGGCGTCGCGTCTGTACTCGCTGGTCACCACCTACTACGCGCTCGCGACCGGCGTGGTGGTGTGCGCGGTCGCGCTGCTCGGGCGCTGGCTCGTGAGGCTGCTCGCCGCGCACGAGTTCTTCGGCGCCTACCGTGCGCTGCCCTGGCTGGCGCTCGGGTGGGCGCTGTATGGCCTGTACCTAGTGTTCGTCGCAATCAGCGGCCGAGCACGCGTGACCTCGCGCAACTTCCCCGCGGCCGCCGCCGGGCTGCTCGTGAACGTGACCCTGCTCGTGCTGCTGGTGCCCAGCAGCGGCGCCGGGCTCGGGATCGCCGGAGCGGGCATCGCGCTGTGCGGCGCGTACGCGGCAATGCTGGTCGTGATGTACGCGCTCACCCGCAACCTCTTCAGGGTCGGCTTCGAATGGCTGCGCCTGCTGGAGCTGGCGGCGATCCTCGCCGGCGTGGCCGTCTCCGGTGAGCTGTTGTTGCCCGACCACGGGTTCGCCGGCCTCGCCCTGCGCGTGCTGTGGCTCGCGCTGGTGCCGGCGTTGCTGGCGCTGACGCGCTTCTTTCACCCGCACGAGCGCGAGCAAGCGCGTGCGCTCGTCCTCGACGCTCACCGTCGCGTGCGAGCGTTTCGCGCTCGCCATGGCGACGTTGAGACATACGCCGAGGACCCCTTGAAGGACCTCTGACGCTCGTGGGCCGGCGCGCGCTCAGCTGAAGCTCGGCCCGGGCGTCTACTCGACCGATTCTTGGCTCAAGAATGCGGTGTTTGCGGCCGATGGGTGTCCTGCTGTGCCCGAGCTTACTGCCAAGCCGGCCCACCGAGCTGGGGCCAAGGAGCGTCAACGGCGCGCCGAGGCACTGCGCCGGTATCGGGCGGACGCACGCGTCAAGAGCGTGGCGGCGACCGGCGAGGTCGCGTACCTGCGCGAGCAGTTGCGCCTGGCCGCGAGGCTGACCGCGTCGCTGGCCGCGACCAGCGACATCGAGCAGATGGCGCGACTGGTCGTAGGCGAGCTGCACGAGACGTTCGCCTTCTATCTCGCCGCGATCCAGCGCCTGGACGACGACGGGGTGCTGCGACTGCTCGCCGCCCGCGGCCCGCTGGCGCAGGTGATGACCGAGTTTCTGCTGACCGAGCAGGATGTCTCGGAGGGCGTCAACGGGAAGGTCGCGCGGTCCGGGCAGCCGGTGCTCGTGCAGGACACGCGGACGGACTCCGACTACATCGTCCGCGATCCAAGCACCGATCCCCGCTCCGAGCTGGCGGTGCCCGTCCTCGTCGACGGCGCCGTGTGGGGCGTGTTGAACATCGAGGCGATCGACCCAGGAGCGTTCGCCGACGCCGACGCCGTGCTGGTGGAGGCGATCGCGACCAGCTTTGGGGTGGCCGTGCATCGCGCGCATCTGATCGCAGACCTCGAGGGCGCGTTCACGACCGCGCTGGCCGCGCTCACGAGCACGGTCGAGGCCAAGGACGACTACACGGCCTGCCACGGCGAGGACGTCGCGGTCCTCGCCGAGCGAATCGCGCTGCGCATGTCGCTGTCGAGGCCGCAGGCGCGTGACGTGCGCTATGCGGCGATGCTGCACGACATCGGCAAGGTGGCGGTGCCGAGCGAGATCCTGCTGAAGCCTGGTCCCCTGACCGACGAGGAGTGGGTGACGATGCGCAGCCACGCGGCGGTCGGCGGCGAGCTGGTCGGGCGCATCGACGCCTTCGCGCACCTCGCCCCGGCGGTGCGCGCCAGCCACGAGCGCTGGGACGGTGACGGCTATCCAGATGGCCTCGCCGGCGAGGGGATCCCGCTCGCCGCGCGGATCATCGCCGCCTGCGACACCTACGACGCGATCGTCACCGATCGGCCGTATCGCGCGGCGCGCTCTCCGCGTGAGGCCTGCGAGGAGCTGCGCAGGGTCGCCGGCGCGCAGCTCGATTCGAGCGTTGTCGACGCGGTGGTCGCCGAGCTGGACATGGCCTGAGCGGCTGAGCGCCGCCGACAGCGCGTGGCGGCGCTCAGCGCGTGGCGCTCGCGTCCCGGTTGTGCTCCGCGGCCGCCTCACGCAGTCCCTCGCCGTGCTGGGGGCATAGGTTCGCCTTGACGTGCAGCCAGTAGCGGCGCGGATCGTGCTCGGGGGCAGCCAGTGCGCCAACAGCACGTAGCGCGTAGCTCCAGGCGATCAGCAGGCGCGCTGCGACGGCGGCCGCCCGTGAGTGGTGCTTGCGCATATACAGGTCGCGACCGCGCGCGAGTTCGACGATCCGCCGTTGCGGGAGCGCGCCGGTGGACAACTGCTCGTGGTGGACGGCCCGCGCGTCGGGCACGTACACGCTGAGCCAGCCCGCATCGCGCAGGCGGCGGGCGAAGTCGACCTCGTCGGAGTACACGAAGAAGTCGGTGTCCAGGTAGCCGACCTGCGCGGCGGCCTCGCATCGCACCAGCAGCGCGGAGGACTGGCACCAGTCGACCTCGCGCGTACGCGTGCCGCGGCTCTGCACGACCAGCGCTCGGTGCGCCATCAGCGCGCCGGCGAGCGCGGTGGCGAGCGTGGGAAATCGCCAGGCGCACGCCTGCGGCGTGCCGTCGGGGCGCAGCAGCTGTGCCCCCGCGCACGCCGCGCGCGGTCGAGCCTGGAGCGCGTTCCACAGCGCGAGCGTCGCTCCCGGCAGCAGCTCGGAGTCCTCGTTGAGCAGCAGCGCGTAACGGCCGTGCGCCCGGCGCAACAGCTCGGAGTCGTTGTCGGCCTTGCCGCGGCGTTCGTGCAGCGCGATCGTCTCGTCGACCGCCGGGTGCTCGCGCGCGGCCTGTGCGGAGCCGTCACGCGAGCCGTTGTCGAGCACCAGCAGCTCGGTGGCGAAGGGAACGGCCGCACGCTCGCGCGCGATCGCGTCCAGACCCCGCACCAGCAGCTCGCGCTGGGAGGTGTTGACGACGCAGTAGCTCAGCTCCACCGCGGGCATTGCTGGCCGGACCCTATCCACGCAGGCGTCGGATGGCCGGCGTCCGCCCGCCACGCAGCGCGGCTGTTAGGGTCGCCGCGTGACTGCTCGAGTCGACTACGAGCGACACGGCCGCACCTACGCCCAGCATCGACGCCCAGACCCGCGGCTCGCGGCGCACATCCACGCGGCGCTGGGCGATGCGCGCACGGTGGTGAACGTGGGCGCGGGGGCGGGCTCGTACGAGCCGCAAGACCGCTGGGTGCTGGCGGTGGAGCCGAGCGCGACGATGCGCGCCCAGCGCCCGGCCGGCGCGGCACCCGCGGTGGCGGCCCACGCCGAGACGCTGCCGTTCGACGACGGCGCGTTCGACGCGGCGATGGCTTGCGTGACGATTCACCACTGGGACTCTCCGGCGGCGGGGCTGGCAGAGCTGCGCCGCGTGGCACGCGGCCCGGTGGTGGTGTTCACGTTCGAGCTCGACGCGCTGCCACCGTGGCAGCTGGAGATCCTGCGCGAGGGCGTGGCGGCGGAGCAACCGCGGTTTCCCGCGCTCCAGGAGATCGCGACGGCGCTCGGTGGGCGCACGCGCGTCCAGCGCATCCCCACGCCGGGCGACTGCACAGACGGCTTCTTCGAGGCGTTCTGGCGGCGTCCGGAGGCGCTGCTCGATCCGCAGGTGCGCAGCGCCCAGTCGGTGTGGGCGCTGCTCGAGCAGGGCGTGCAGGAGCGCATTGTCGAGCGACTGCGAGCTTCGCTGCGCTGTGGAGCGTGGGACGCCGCGCACGGACAGTTGCGCGGACAGGACAGCTTCGACGGTGCTCTGCGCCTGGTGATCTCAGAAGCGGGCTGAGCGCGATCGTCCCGCCGATGCGCGTCCACGTGGTCGACCCCTCGGCCTACACGCCTCCCTACGACCACGCCCTGTGCAGCGCGCTGGCGGCTGCGGGCGTGGAGGTCGACCTGGTCACCAGCCGCTTCGTCCACGGCCCGGTGGCGGCACCCGTGGGCTACCGCCGCAGCGAGCTGTTCTACCGCGCGGCGGCGCGCGTTGGCGACGCCCGCGTCCGTCGCGTGGTCAAGCTCGCCGAGCACGTCCCCGACATGCTGCGCTACCGCGCAGCAGCGGCGGACGCCGACGTCGTGCATTTCCAGTGGCTGGCGGTCCAGTACCTCGACGGCCTGCTCCTGCCCAGTCGCGTCATACGTCACGGCGGGCGCTCGCAGCGGCCTGTCCGCCGCCCGCTGATGCTCACCGCCCACGACGTCCTCCCTCGCGAGGCTCGCCCCGGCCAGCGCGCGGCGCAGCGGTGCCTGTACGACCGCTTTGACGCGGTGATCGTGCACTCGGAGCACGGTCGCCGGCGGCTGACAGACGAGCTGGGCGTGGACGGTGAGCGGGTGCACGTGATCCCACACGGCGTGCTCGTGCACCTGGCCGACGGCGGGCGGGACTCCGCGCCCCCGTTCGACACCGACAAGCCGGTGGTGCTGTGCTTCGGCCTGATGCGCCCGTATAAGGGCATCGACCTGCTGCTGGAGGCGTGGCGGGGCATCGACGCGGCCGAGCTGTGGATCGTGGGGGCGCCACGCATGGACATCTCTGCGCTGCTCGCCTCGGCGCCCGCCGGGGTTCGCTTCGTCCCGCGCTTCATCCCCGATCGGGAGCTGGCGGCGTACTTCGCTCGCGCCGACCTCGTGGTGCTGCCCTACCGCGAGATCGACCAGTCCGGCGTGCTGTTCACGGCGCTCGCGTTCGGCAAGCCGCTGTTGCTGAGCGACGTGGGCGGCTTTCCCGAGATAGCCGCGACTGGCGCGGCCTGCACCTTTCCCGCGGGTGATGCCGATGCGCTGCGTGGGGCGCTGCGCGGCCTGCTCGACGATCCGCAAGCGCTGGCGGCGATGGCCGAGAGAGCGTGCGCGGCGGCGACGGGAGAGCTGGCGTGGGAGTCGGTCGCGCGGCGGACGATCGCGCTCTACGAGCTGCTGCTGGCGGGCTGAGCGCGGCCGGGTCCGCGAGAATCGTGCGCGTGCTCGTCCTGGAGATCGTGTTCTGGCTGTGCGTCGCGCCGATCGTGTGGACGCAGATCGGCTATGCCGCCGCGCTGGCCGTGCTCGCCGGCGTGCTGCCCGCGCGAGACGGGCGGGCGCCGGCCGGGCGCTCGACGGACGGAGCCTCGTCGTCGGAGGCGTGCTCGCCACCGCCGTTGCCCGACGTATCGTTGATCGTCGCAGCGCACGACGAGCAGACGGTGATCGCCGGGAGGATCGCAAACGCGCTCAGCCTCGACTACCCACGTGAGCGACTCGAGGTGATCGTCGCCTGTGACGGCTGCGCGGACGCCACCGTCGCGCGCGCCCACGAGGCGGGCGCCGATCTGGTGCTGGAGCTGCCACGCGGCGGCAAGGTGCGCGCGCAGGACGCGGCGGTCGAGCGCGCGCGCGGTGAGATCGTGGCGTTCTCGGACGCGAACGCGCTGTGGCAGCACGACGCGGCGCAGAAGCTCGTGCGCGCGTTCGAGGACCCGCGGGTTGGCTACGCGTGCGGGCAGGTCCGCTACGTGCCGGGCAGCGGCGCGAGCTCATCAGGCGCGGACGGCGCGCGGGCGGCTGCCAACCAGGAGGGCGTCTACTGGCGTTACGAGCTGGCGGTGCGTGCGCTGGAGTCGCGGCTGTCGTCGGTCACCGCCGGCAACGGCGCGATCTACGCGACCCGCCGCGACAGCTACATCGTGGTCGACCCGGTGATGGGCCACGACCTGTCGCTGCCGTTCAACATCGTCAAGCGCGGGCAGCGCGCGGTGTACGTGCCGGACGCCGTCTCCAGCGAGAAGATGGTCCCCTCGCTCTCCGGCGAGTTCGCGCGTAAGCGGCGAATGATGAGCCACACGTGGCCGATCGTGGTGCGCGGTGGCATGCTCTCGCCGCGCGGCTATCCGCCTGGATACGCGCTGATGATCTTCTCCCACCGCCTGCTGCGGTATGCCACGCCCGCGCTGCACCTGCTGGCGCTCGCCGCCAACATCGCTCTCGTGGCGCTCGGCGCCGGGCTGCTGTACGTAGTCACGCTCGACCTCCAGCTCGCGCTGCTGCTGGCAGCCGCGCTGGCGGGTGTGCTGCGCGTGCGCCCGCTGCTGATCGCGCGCTACTACGTGCTGACGACCGCGTCGCTGGGAGCCGGGCTGTGGGACTGGCTGCGCCACGGGAGCGATCCGACGTGGGAGGTCGCCGAGGGGACGCGCTGAGGCGCCCGCTCGCGACGGTTCTGCGGCCCGCTGCCAGAATCCCGCCGGTGATCCGCCGTGCCGTCGACATCGCCGTGTCCGCATGCGTGCTCGTGCTCGCCTCGCCGGTGCTGGCGCTGGCGGCGCTGGCGATTCGCCTGGAGAGCGCGGGCCCGGTGATCTATCGCCAGCGGCGCAGCGGCCTGAACGGCCACGAGTTCGACGTGCTGAAGCTGCGCACGATGGTCGACGGCGCGGAGCACATCGGCGCGGGGCTGGCGGTCAACGAGAACGACAGCCGCATCACGCGGGTGGGTGCGCTGCTGCGCCGCACCTCCCTGGATGAGCTGCCGAACGTGCTGAACGTGCTGCGCGGGGAGATGACGCTGATCGGACCGCGACCGACCCTGCCGGTGCAGGTGGCGCAGTACACCGAGCGCCAGCGTGGGCGCTTGGCGGTGAAGCCGGGAATGACCGGCTGGGCGCAGGTCAACGGCCGCGCTTCGCTGCCGTGGAGCGAGCGCATCGAGCTCGACCTCTACTACATCGAGCACCGCTCGCTGGCGCTGGACGCGCGGATCGTGTGGCGCACGCTCGCGATGGTGGTGGGCGGCTCGGACCTGTACAAGGGCGAGACCGGCGGTTGGGAGGGCCAGCTGTGAGCGACGCTGGCGGCGAGCGTCCGCTGGGGGTGCTGCTGACTGGCGTGGGCAAGCGCTATGACATCGTGTCGTGCTTCGCGGCGCTCGCGCACACGGTCGCGGCGGACCCTTCGCCGTTGGCGCCCGCCCAGTACGCTGCGCACGCTCGCGTGGCGGTGCCGCGGATGGACGACCCCGAGTACGTGCCGGCGCTCGAGCGGCTGTGCGAGGAGCACGGCGTGGGCGTGGTGCTGCCGTTGACGGATTTGGACATAGAGATCTTGGCGCTCGCGCGCGAGCAGCAACGGCTTCCCGCGATGGTCCCCTCAGCGCAGGTCGCCCGCGCGACCTATGACAAGTACGAGGCGCACCTGCTGCTCGAGCGCTTGGGGCTACCCTCGCCGCCAACGGCGCTCCCGGACGCGGATCTGGAGCGGCTCGACTACCCCGTGATGATCAAGCCCCGGCGCGGGTCGGGTGCGCGCTCGATCCATCTCGCGCACGACGCTGCGCAGGCGCGCTTCTTGATCGACTACGTCCAGGAGCCGGCGCCCGCCCGGCGCCCGCGGAGCCTGCCCGCCGGCGAGCCGGTGATGGTCCAGCGCGCGATGGGCGGCGACGAGCTGTCGATTGACTGCCTGGGCGACCGCGAGGGGCGCTGCTTGAACGCGATCCCGCGCACGATGCTCGAGTCGCGCGGGGGCGAGTCGATCAAGGGTCAGGTGGTCCGCGACGAGGAGCTGATCGAGCTCGGGCGCAGCGTGATGGAGGCGCTGCGCGTGAGCGGGCCGGCGACGATCCAAGTGTTCCGCGACCCGGAGGTGGGCATCGGCATCACCGACGTGAACACACGCTTCGGCGGCGCCTTTCCGGCACCGATGTACGCCGCTGTGCCCGGGCGCAGCTACCCCGAGCTGATCGTGCGCATGGCGGGCGGCGAGCGCGTGGAGCCGCACGTCGGCGAGTTTCGCGCGGGCATCACCTTCACCCGCTACTACTGGCAGCTCGAGCTGGATCGAGAGCTGCAACCGACGGCCCGCGGCATCGTGGCCGACTAGAAGGGTTTCGCGAAACTTCGGATGCTCATGGCACCTCGGCGCGGGGAAATGCGGTCTCCCCGTGCTTTGCGAAGTAGTAGTGGATGGCTCGGTTCGCGACCTCGTACATAACGGCGGACATCTCGTCTTGGGTCCACTCGGGCTCCCTGAAAAAGAAGGTCCCCCGGTTGAACTGCCCCGCCTCGCCGAGGTTGTGCACGCAGATCTCGTTCAGCGGTCCGAACATCGCCACGGTGATAACCCGATCGAGGATGCTGCTGTCGTCTGCGAAGTCGCAGCCGTAACCGAAGCAGACGAAGGGCATGATGCCCTCCTTGAGCATCGCCGCTCGCAGCCCGATGACGTTCTTGCCGAGGCGCTCGATTGCATTGCCCTGAGGCTGTTTCGGCTTACCTTCCGCGAGTCGTTCGACGTTCGTGCCCTGGTTCTTGACCTCGACGATCAGGACGACATGCTTGCCACCATATTGGTCAACGATCGAGAGGATGCCGCCGTCGGGCTGCATGTAGGTGTTGTCGCCCACCTCGGCGAACCGCACGTCGGGGAAGTCGACCTCCAGCGACGCGATGATCTCCGCGAGGTACCACCGCTTGTCGTGGTGCAGCGGGATACCAAAGTCCTCCTGGAGCCGCGCGACCACAGTTGTGAGCGCCTGCCCGAGGTCAGTCTCCTGTTTCTTTGAGGTCAGATTGATGATCGTGCCGGCGCGCTGGCGACGCAGGTCGGCCTTCCTCGCCATCAGTGCTTCTCGATCAGGTAGACGTGCTCTGTGACCTGGGTGCTCCTGCCTGGAGTGCTTCGGCCAGCGAAGTTCCGGCAGCCGCGGAATGTGGCGTAGGGCTGCCGCTGCTCTGTCACGGTGCCGATCTCGTTGAGCACATCACGCATTTCGAGAGGGGAGATGTAGCCGTCGTCGTTGAACGACAGGATCACGAAGCGGGCATCGACCGCGCCGATCAGTTCGCCAAGTCTGGGAAGGGCCTTGCTACGCACGTTGTAGTCGGAGCGTTGCCACAAGGTTGGTATCCCGGAGACTCGGCTGATCTCGCACGGCTCCTCGTAGCTGAGCAGAAGGTTGAGCATGAAGTAGTTCGAGCCGTAGGGGTGCTGGTTGTAGGGGGGGTCGAAGTAGGCGACGTCGAAGTCGCCCACTTCACGGACAAGGGCATTTGCATCCGTCTGATGCACAGCGTAGGCACACTCGAACCGGCTTAGGATCGGCGGCGTGAGGGCGATCTGCCCGGTGATGCGGGACAGCGCGTCGGCGCCGCTGCCGCCGAACTTGCCTACGCCCGTAGCTCGGTCCTTGTAGAAGCCCTTGAACACGCCTGCCGTGTTGGCGTGGATCGACGCCTCGGAGAGGAGCGGCCCCATGAGTAACGTCCGGATCTCCGGCGGCTCCTCCTCCATTAGCCGCCGGTAGGCGTCAAGGCGACAGGCGTTCTCAGGCGTGTAGAAGACGCGATCGTCAGGCGCGATCGCGTCGGCGTCGCGCGGCGAATAGAGCCGCCGGATGAAGCCCGCTGGTGTTGATCCAGCGTCCACAGCTCGATTGAGTGCATCTGCCGCAGCCGCGACCGTTTCCATCTGCGCCGCCTTGCGGTTGCTCAGGTAGCACTCGCTAATCGCCCGCGCGTACTCCTCTATATCGTTGACGACCAGCTCGCGCGCGTACTGCTTGAACATCCTCGATACGACACCCGAGCCCGAGAATGCGTCCAGAATGCGTAGCTTGTCGAGCCCTGCCCTGCGCCGCACGTCCTCGACCGCGCCCCTGATCAGCCCCAACAGGGCGCGCTTGTTACCGATGTAGGTGACGAGCTGGTCGGTGAGGTAGGCGGGGTCCTCCTCCAGCAGCCCGAGCGGCAGTTCGGGTGCCAGTAGCAGTTCCGCGCTCATCGGGCAGCAGGCTATCCGCCGCTTCGGTTGTTCTAGCGGCGAGCGCGAGTGCCCGCTCGCTGGCGGCCGGATGCTCTACGACCAGCCGGGCGATCCGGCTCCATCTCAGTAGCGCGTACAGGCTCTTGGCGAGCGCATGCCGATCATCGCCCGTGGACGCGGCTAGAGTCCCCAACGATGACAGGCGCTACCAGTTTCGCTAAACCCTCCTAGAATTCACGCCGGTGGCCACGTTGCTCGTTGACTCAGCGCCCGGCCAACAGGGCGAGCAGGCGACGCCGAACGGATCGGCGGCGCCTGTCGGCGATCCCGGCGAGAGTTCCGCGTCCGGCGCCGCTGCGGAGGCTCGCTGCGAGAAGTGCCTGGCGCCGATGGCGCCCGGCCAGGAATGGTGCCTCCAGTGTGGCGCCGGCGCACGCGGCAGCCTGTCGAGGCCGAGTTGGCGCTCGGCGGCGGCGATTCTCACCGCGGTCGCGGTGCTCGTGCTCGGGGCGGCCGCCGCCGGCTACGCGGCGCTCACCAAGAAGAGCAGCAAGCCGCCGCGGGTGACCAAGATCGTCGCGCAGGCCGTGGTCCCCGCGACGCCCACGACCACGCCGGGGGCGGGCACGCCGGTCACGCCCGGGGGCGCCGCGACGACCCCCAGAGCGGGCGGGGCACTGGGGCTGGGCACCACCAAACCTCCGAAGATCCCGCTCGCGGCGATCACGCCGAGAGCGTCGAGCCCCACCACGACGACCACCCCCCCGGCGCCGACAACCACGCCCGCGGCGAGCACGCCGGCTACGTCCAAGACCACGCCGACGAGCCCCTCGCACGGCTCTTCGAGCACGGGCGGCGAAGAAGAACCCAGCTCCCAGGCGATCCTGCTGGATACGAACTCGACCACCACGTACAACCCGTACGACCTTCCCGCGAGCTACTTCGGCGACCCGAGCCTGGCGATCGACGGTGACCCGACGACGGCATGGACCGCTCAGCTGGATCCGGCGACCGCGCCCACGATGGCCGAGGGGCTGCTGGTAGACCTCAAGTCCAGGCAGAAGGTCTCAGCGCTCGAGCTGATCACCTCGACGCCCGGCATCACCGTGCAGGCGTACGGGACCAAAGGCGTCACCGCACCGACCTCGATCACCGACCCGGCGTGGATCGCGCTGGGCCGCTCGACCGTCATCAAGAAGAAGCGCACACGCATGACGCTGCGCGATTCCCACAAGGCATTCATGTACGTGACGCTGTGGATCAGCCAGGCGCCGCAGTCGGCGATCGGCACCCCCGAAGCGCCCGGCCACGTGAGCGTCGACGAACTCGAACTGTTCCCGACTGCTTAGCGCGACGAGCTGCGCCCAGCGCGTTTGCGCGGCGCGGCTGCACTGGCGGCGACTTTGCGCGGTGCGGCTGCGCTGGCGGCGCGTTTGCGCGGCGCGGCTGCGCCGGCAGCGCGTTTGCGGGGCGCGCGTTTATGCACCTGGTGGCTAGGCTGCCCGCCTTGCTGCTGGCCCCACGCCTCGTCGATGAACGCGGCGATCTCGTTGGTCAAGCGCTCGGGCTGGAGGCGCAGCTCCATCAGGGAGTTGGCTTCCAGCAGGCGCGCGTCCTGAAGCTCTTTGGCGAGCATGCCGGCATCGGAGAACGGGTGCACGGGGTCGCGTTGGTGGCCCAGCACGAGCGCGGGCATGGTGAACGTGCGCCGCTCAGCGCGAGGTGGCGCGATGCGCCCGAAGAACAGCCCTTGAAGCAGCGCGCCGCCGGGGCCGGGTTCCTGGCGCACGAGGTCCAGCAGCACGTTGCCGTAGTGCGGCAGCAGGCGCCGCGGCACCGCGCGGGTCGCGCGAGCGAGCAGCTTCATGCCCTGCTCGCCGAAGGTGAGCGCGACCAGCAGCGGCGTGAACGTGAGCGCGCTCCACAGCAGGCCGTTGTCGAGCACGGGCATCTCGATGACCATCCCGCGCAGCCGCTCGGGGTTGTTGGCGGCGACTTCGAGGACCACGTTGGCGCCGAGCGAGGTGCCCATCACGACCGCCTGCTCGATCTTCAGGTGGTCCATCAACCCCACCACCTGCCTTGCGCAGCTCGCCATCGAGTAGCGCCACATGTCGCGCGGTCGCTCGGAATGGCCGTGGCCGAGCAGGTCGAGCGTGATCACGCGGTTGCCGCGCGCGGCCAGGTCTTCGGCGAGCGTGCGGTGCATCTCCTGCGAGAGCAGCAGCCCGTGCAGCAGGATCACGGCGCGCCCTTCGGCCGGCGCGCTCCTGGCGGTGCGTCCTCGAACCCCGCCGGGCGCGAGCTCCGCGGGCCCCCCGCCGAACTCCGTGTAGGCGATGCGCTGGCCCTCGAAGCGAAAGCTCGACACACTGCCACCCTACTACGCGTTGTCGCCACCCTGGCGGCGCTCGGCGCTCGGCGCTCGGCGCTCGGCGCTCGGCGCTCGCGGGAGCGGCGTGTCGCCGCGCGGCGGGACGCGCTCGGGCGCGTAGCGCTAGCTTTGGGAGCTGACTCGTCTCGCCATCAAGCGTCAGGAGAAGAACCATGGCCAAGCAGCCCCGCATTCTCGCCGGAGAGATCGCGGCGATCACCGGCGCGGCGCGCGGGATCGGCCGTGCGACTGCGCAGGCGTTCGTGCGTCACGGCATGAGGGTGGCGATCGGAGACGTCGACATAGAGGCCGCGCAGCAGACAGCCACCGAGCTCGGCCCCAGCACGGTGGCGCTGGCGCTGGACGTGACCGAGCGGGCATCCTTCGCCACGTTCCTGGATCGCGCGGAAGAGCAGCTGGGGCCGCTGGACGTGCTCGTCAACAACGCCGGCATCATGCCGGTCGGGCGCTTCATCGACGAGGACGACCTCACCGCGCAGCGGATGATCGACATCAACCTCCACGGCGTGATCTTCGGCATGAAGCTGGCGCTCGAACGGATGCTGCCCCGCGACCGCGGGCACATCGTCAACATCTCCTCACAGGCCGGCAAGTTCGGCGCGCCGGGGGGCGCGACTTACTCGGCGACGAAGCACGCGGTCGTCGGCTTGACGGAGGCGGTGCGCGGCGAGCTGCGGCTGATGGGCGCGCACATCGACGTCAGCTACGTGATGCCGTACGTCGTCAACACCGAACTCGGTTCCGGCTTGGCGAAAGCGCGCGGGCTGAGCGAGCTGAGGCCGGAGCAGGTGGCCGACGCGATCGTGGAGGCGTTGCAGTACCGGATCGTCGACGTGTGGGTGCCGAAGTCGGCCAAACGCCAATACACGCTCGGCACGGTGATGCCACGTGCGGTCGCCGAGGGCGTTGGACGAGCGATGAAGGCCGATCGCGTGCTCGCCGGCGCCGACCACGACATGCGACGCGGGTATGAACTGCGCGCCGCTCGCTCGGAGCCGGCGCTCGCGTCGGCGGCCGAGCGCCCCGCGCTCGAGCCCGCACCCGAGCCGCCGCTCGACCCCGCGCCCGAGCGCGAACGGATCGTCCAGACCGGCGGCGAGTGATCGTGCGCCGGCGGGTGCGCCGGCGGGTCAGCGGGCGGTGAGCCAGTCGGCGATCTGCGCGCCGATCAGCGGGCCCTGGTCCTCCTGGAGGAAGTGGCTCGCGTTCTCGATCGTACGCGGCCCCTCGTTGCCGATTGCCGCCGCAAAACGCTCGCCCGTGGACAGCGGCAGGACCGGGTCCGAGTCGGCCCACAGCATCAGCGTCGGCCGCGTGTCCTCGCGCAGCGCCGCCAGCACCTTTTGGCCGGCGGCGGCGCCGGGCGCGTCTGGGGTGCGCGGGATCATCAGCGGAAACGCGCGTGCCCCGGCCTTGGATGCCGCGTCCGGGTAGGGCACGTCGTAGGCGGCGATCACCTCGTCGCCCGGATCGCTCTTGCAGGCGCCGCGAACGAGAAACCCGACCGGCAGATCCTCGGTGCGCTCCACGAAGTCGCGGAACGAGATCCACGCGTCCGTCATGCGCTGGTGGCCGGTGAACAGGCCCGTGTCGAGGATCACGAGCCGCTCCACGCGCTCACGCTGCTCGACCGCTAGGCGCAGCCCGATCGGGCCGCCCCAGTCGTGCACCACGACGGTCGCGCCGCGGATGTCGAGGTCCTCGAGCAGCGTCCCCGCGAGCGCGGTGTGGCTGTCGTAGCTGTAGAAGTCGATGTCCGTCGGCTTGTCCGAGCGCCCGAAGCCGGCGAGGTCGGGCGCCAGGCAGCGAAAGCCTGCGTCGCGCACCGGCGGGATCACCTTGCGCCACAGAAACGACCACGTGGGCTCGCCGTGAAAGAACACCACCGGCGGGCCTTCGCCCTCGTCGAGGTGGGCGAGGCGCAGGCCATCGACCTGCCGGTATTGGGACGCGAACGGGAAGTCCGGGAGAACCTCCAGCGCCTCCTCCGGCGTCCCCGCTACCTCGCTCACGCGGCCAAGCATACCGGGGGCCCATCGGTTAGGCTCGCGCCAGATGCATGCGTTCGCCCTGCAACTGGCGCCGGTGCTCGCGGCTGAGAAGAGCAAAGTCCCGTTCTACATCGCCGGCGGGCTGCTGGTCGTGTGGGCGTTGACGCTGTCGCTCGGCATCGGCCTGCGCCGCCCGGACTTTCCCAGCACGCTCGCGGGTCAACGCGCGATCATGGCGGTCAGCGTCGTGCTCGTGGTGGGAGCGATCAGCACGGCGGTGCTCACCTCGGGCGTCCCCGCGAAGGGCAACGTGTCGCCGACCAAGACGCTCGAACTGGCGCCGGTGCCAGTGGTCTCCTCGCCGGTGCCTTCCTCCTCCTCGGCAGCCGCCGGGCAGCCAGCGGCAACGACCGGCGCCCCCGCGCCGGCCTCCTCGCCCGCGGCCGGCAAGGCCGGCAGCTCGCTGGCGCTGGCCGCGAACCCGTCGGGCGAGCTCGCCTACAACACCAAGCAGCTCAGCGCGAAGGCCGGCACGGTGACGATCACGATGACGAACATGTCCCCGCTCGAACACAACGTGACGATCGCTGAAGGCAGCAAGGTGCTGGGCGCGACGCCCACGTTCAAAGGCGGCTCGAAGGCGCTCACGCTGAAACTGAAGCCCGGCAAATACACCTTCTACTGCTCGGTGCCCGGACACCGTCAGGCGGGGATGGAAGGCACGCTGAACGTTTCGTGAAGCTGTACGTCTGCTGGGGCACCTTCCCCACTCCAAAACCCGGTGGGCACCCGTGCGCGAGCGCCTTCCACGCGCTCAAGGATGCGGGACACGACCCGGAGGTCGTCAGGTCCTACGGGCTCGGCCTGCTGCCGGGAGTGTTCAACCAGACGCGCGGGCGGCGCGAGGTCCAGGAGCTGACCGGCAACCGCTGGGTGCCCGCCCTGGTTCTCGATGACGGCACGGTCATCGACGGCTCACACGAGATCGTCGAGTGGGCCCAGGCGAACCCCTCGTAGCTCTGGCTGGCGCCGCCGCGCGGGCGCGCGGCGAGCTGCTCTGCGAGCAGGCGCTCGAGGTCGGCGTCGGCGCGGGCGGCGGCGCGGCCGAGCGCGACCGCGAAGATCGCGGTGAAGGCGATCACACCGAGCGCCGAGGCAATGATGATGGTCACCGACCGACCCCCTCTGCTCGCTACCTGGCCCCACTCCCGTATCCACCCTGGCATAGCCACCGGACGTCCGTCCAGTGCCGTGCAGGCGAACACCTCGCTAACTCCGTAGCTTTCTGCGTTCGCGGCAAAACTCCTGCCCCGTGGCGCAAACATCCACCACAAGACACGAGAAGGGAACCCGCAAATGGACGTCCTTGCCAGGCTCGACGAGACACGCAGCGCGATCAACGTGCTGGAGCACCCGTTCTACCGGCGTTGGAGCGCGGGCGAGCTGCGTCCGGGCGAGCTCGGCGTCTACGCGCAGGAGTACCGCCACGCGGTGATCGCGTTGGCACGGGCGTCCGCGCTCGCGTCCGACCGCGCGGCGCTCGACGAGCGCGCGAGCGCGAGCGATCGCTCGCTGCTGCGAGCTCATGCGCAGGAGGAGGATGCGCACGTGGCGCTGTGGGAGCGGTTTGCGCTTGCCTGCGGATCACAGCCCGCGCGCGATGCCTCGGTCGCGGGCGCCGGACCGGACCCCCACACACGGACGTGCGTGCGCGCGTGGACGGCCGGCGAGGACCTGCTCGAGCACCTCGCCGTCCTGTACGCGATCGAGGCCGGCCAGCCGGACGTCTCCACCACCAAGCTCGAGGGCCTGATCGCCCACTATGGCTTCAGCGACGAAGGCCCCGCGACGGAGTACTTCAGGGTCCATCGTACGCGCGACGTGGAGCACGCGGGGCAGGCGCGCGCCTTGATCTCGGAGCTGATCGAGTCCGCCGAGCAGCGCGAGGCGCGGACGGAGCGGATGGTCGCGTGCGCGAGCGAGGCGCTACGCGGCAACTGGCTGCTGCTCGATGGCGTGGAAGGCCGCTGCTAGCGGTTTAGCCGTGGCGCAGCGCGCGCTGGCGAGCATCGCCGTGTGGCGTCGTCGTCGGCTGCGCGCAAAGCCGCCATGCGAACAGCAGCGCGGCGACGGACGTCGCCAGATTCAGGCTCGACACGCCAGGGCGCATGGGGATGCTCACGCGCGCGTGCGCTCGCGCGAGCAGCTCATCGCTGAGACCTCGGCGCTCGCTGCCGAACGCGAGCGCCGAGCTTGAGGGCAGCTCGGACGGGTGCAGCGGGTCGCCGGCGGGGTCGATCGCGAGCAGCGGGCGGTCCGCCTGCGTCAGCGCCTGGACGCTTGACAGCCTGGCGACGGGCAGCGCGTAGTGCAGGCCGGCGGCGCCGCGCAGCGCGTCCGGATGCCACGGGTCGTGGCTGCCGCTGGTGAGCACGCCGGCCGCTCCCGCGGCCGCTGCGACCCGTACGCAAGCGCCGAGGTTGCCGAGGTCGCGGGGATCCTCCAGCACGACCAGCGGCGCCTGCGCCCGTTCGGCGAGCACCGCGTCTGGGTCGACCGCTGGTCGCTTGGCGAGCGCGATCACTCCAGTCGATGGTGCCAGCGGCGCCAGCTGGTCGAAGATCGTCGGGTCGAGCTCGTGCGCGAGCGCGCGTACCCGCTCGCTCAGGTCGGGCGCCAGTTCGGCGGTCAGGCGCTCGAGCTCGGCGGCGTCGCGGGTTTGCACGTCCAGCACCTCCGCGCCGAAGCGCAGCGCGTGCTTGAGCGGGTGAAAGCCTTCGAGCACGGCGAGCGCGGGATCGCGTCGTGCGCGCCCGAAGCGCGGGATGAGCGACCCCTGCTGCACGGGTCGATGATCGCACGCCGCGTGCCCGCACCGACCCCTAGAGTTCGCTGTCGATGAAGCTCGACGGCATACACCACATCAGCGCGATCACAGGCGACGCCGTCGGCAACGTCGAGTTCTACACGGGCGTGCTCGGCCTGAGAATGGTCAAGCGGACGGTCAACCAGGACGAACCGAAGATGTACCACCTGTTCTACGGCGACGAGCACGGCTCGCCGGGGATGGACCTGACGTTCTTCGAGTACCCCGGCGCCGCTCGCGGCATCGCCGGCGCGGGTATGGTCCACCGCATCGTCTGGCGGGTCGCGTCGGCGGCGGCGCTGGAGTTCTGGGAGGAGCGGCTTGCGGGTGTCGGCATCAGGGCGGAGCTATCCGGCGGGAGCCTGCTGTTCGCCGACCCGGAGGGTCTCGAGCACGAGCTCGTGCAGTCGCGGGTAGAGGACGAGCCGCTGAGCGCGTACGCGCCTGAGGTCCCGCGCGAGCACGCGCTGCAAGGCTTCGAGGGGGTGCGCGCGTACAGCAGCGCGCCGGTCCGCAGCGAGCGTCTGCTGAGCGAGGCGATGGGCTTCAGCAGGAGCGAGGGCGAGCATTGGCAGGTACGTGGCGAGCATCGCGGCAGCTTCTACGCCTATGACCCGGCGCCGCCTGAGATCAACCGCAGGCAGGGTGCGGGCACCGTGCACCACGTCGCGTTCGCGGCCGCGATCGACGACCTCGAGGAGTGGCGTTCGCGCGTGGCCGCGGCGGGAGCGCAGCCCACGCCTGTGGTCGAACGCTTCTACTTCAAATCGGTGTACTTCCTGGAGCCCAGCGGCGTGCTGTTCGAGATCGCCACCATCGGCCCCGGCTTCGCCGTCGACGAGGACGAGCGCCACCTCGGCGAGCGCCTGTCGCTGCCGCCGCCGTTCGAGCCGATGCGCGAGGAGCTAGAGCAGACGCTCACGCCGCTGCCCTACCCGCCTGCCTGGCGGGCGGCGGCCGCGCACTAGCGTGGCGGGCGGTCGGCGCCAGCCAGCCGAGACCCCAGCTGGGCGCCCCGCGGCGCGCAGCCTCAGGCGGCCGCGTCGCCGATCCGTCGCGAGCGCGGCGAGCGCCGTGCCAGCACCGCGCCCCAGTCGGCGTCCTCGATGCGCCCGGGGCGGGTCGTCGCGACGAACTCGCGCAGCAGCAGCGACAGCCCGTCTGGGTCTTCGAGGTGGGGGAAGTGCGCTGCGCGCGGGAGCGTCTTGAAGATGCTGTGGGGGATCGCCTCGTGCGCTCGGCGGCCGTGGGCGAGCGGGATCGTGTTGTCGCGCTCGCCCCACACGATCATCGTGGGCATCGACTCCAGCAGATACAGACGATCGGTGGCGCTCACGCGTTGGCCGTGTACGTCGATCACCGAGCGAAGCGTGTTCAGGAAGGCGTGGCGGGCATCGCCGTTCTCGAGCGGTCGCAGCGCACGCGCGATCGCCTGCACGTGAACGCCGGCGCCAACAGCGCGTTCGCGCATGCGCCGTCCGGCGTCGCTGATCGCCGCGAGTAGGCGCGGCTGGATCGTGAGCGCCAGCAGCGGCGAGATCCCGGGGAGCGCCGCGGTGCGCAGCAGCGGGCTGACCTCGTGGCCGAGGCCGCCGCTCGAGACGAGCGCGAGCCGTTCGACACGCTGGGGGAACTGGTAGAAGAACTGCATCGCCACACCGCCCCCGAGCGAGTGCCCGACGATGCTCGCGCGGTCGATGCCGATCGCAGCCATCAGGTCGCGGATGCTTGCCGCGTGCGCGCCGAGCGAGTAGTCGCCGCGCGGCGCAGCGGAGTCGCCATGACCGATCAGGTCGGGGGCGAGCACCGTGTGGTCGCGGGCGAGCTCGAGCGCCACCGACTGCCAGTGACTGGAGGAGTTGAGCATGCCGTGGATCAGCACGACCGGCGGACCACTGCCGGCGATCCTGTAGACCGCGCGGCGTCCGTGTAGCGTGATCTGCCACTCCTCGAACTGCGCCGAGGGGGCCTCGGGCACCGGCACGGGACGCCCCCCTCGGTCCGCCTGCTCGCGGTCGATCCCGGCTTGGCTTGACGTCAGCGCGGCACCTCGCGAGCCACACTAGCAAGGCGTTGTGCCCAGCGGCAACTGCCGCCACGCTCAGCCGCGCTCGTCCCAAAGCCGGATGTTGCGGCGCCCCGCGCGGCGCGCGCGGCGACGGGCTCGCTCCTGCCGCGGGTGGCGCTCGTCGTCGGGATCCAGGTGTTCGTCGATGTCCGCTCGAGCGTCGTAGGGCTCGCGCCACTCGCGCAGGCAGTAGCTCGCGGAGGCCAGCCGCCGGCAAGCCCACCTGAGCTGCTCGGCGATCTCATACCACGCGTCGGACGGCGGCGGCTCGCGCGCTTCGAGCAGCACGCTGGCGCGCGCCAGCCGTGTGTCCAGATCCACTCGAAAGCGCTCGATCTCCTGCGCGGCGGCAGTGCGCGCGACGCGCCACGCCTGGTGCTGAGGCGACTCCGGCAGCGCCGGCGCCTCGCCCCCGCGCCGCGCGCGCCGCAGACGCCGGTGCCCGAGGCTGGTTAGCTCCCACGTCGGCGCCCCGTGGCGTCGCGAGCGCGCCAGCGAGCCGGCCGCGGACAGCGTCTCCAGCTGCGAGCGGACGCTGCGTGCGCGCGGCGAGCGCTGGCGGATGCCGAGGTGCTCGAGGATCGCCCACGCGGGGACGGCGGCGATGTCTCTGGGGTGGTGGCGCGCGGCGCGCTCGATCGCCGCCAGGACCTGTGCGTCCGACGGCGCATCCGCGGCGGTGGTGTGGGGTCGATCCAGGTTCGGCATCGCGCCTCCTCTCGTCCGGCGGCCGGCGTCCAGGCGTCGACTCCAGTCGAGTCCGCGCAGCGCGGCAGGCGGCGCTGAGGGACAATCGACGGGCATCGAGGCTGAGCAACTCGGTGCCGGGCCCGGGGTGTTGACGCACCGCCGGGCCATTGCTTATCGGGACGGGCACAAGCTAGTCCCAGCCTCGGTTTCGATCAAGGGAAACTGGTAGAAAGACTCGGTGTTGGCACGCATCGGCTTCACGGCGGGCGCAGATGTGAGCGTTTGGTGACAGAGCGCCAGCAGCGGACGCCGTACCTGGACGCGCTGTGCGATTACGCGCGCAGAGACCCGGCGCGGCTGCACGTCCCCGGCCACAAGGGTGGGCCGGGAGCCGACCCCGGCCTGCTAGACGCGCTCGGCGAGCGCGCGCTGAGCCTGGACATCCCGGCGCTCACCTACGGCATCGACATGGGCGCCGAGCCGACGCCGTTCGAGCAGGCCCAGCAGCTTGCCGCCGAGGCGTGGGGCGCGCGGCGGACGTGGTTCTTGATCAACGGCGCGTCGCAGGGCAACCTCGCCGCGGGCCTGGCATTGGCGCACCGTGGCGAGGAGGTGGTGGTCCAGCGCAACGCGCATTCGAGCACGATCGACGCGCTGGTGCTGTCGGGCATGCGACCGACGTTCGCCGCGCCAGCACTCGATCGCGAGCTCGGCATCGCGCACTGCCTGACACCAGAGGCACTCGACGGCGCGCTCGCGGGCACGCCGCGGGCGGTCGGCGCGTGGGTGGTCTCGCCGACGTACTTTGGCGCGGTCGCCGACGTGCGCTCGCTGGTGGCCGTCGCCCACGCGCGTGGCGTGCCGCTGATCGTGGACGAGGCGTGGGGGGCGCACATGGCGTTCCACGAGCAGCTGCCCGAACACGCGCTTGCGGCCGGCGCCGACCTGGTGATATCGAGCACGCACAAGATAGTGGGGAGCCTCACGCAGTCGGCGATGCTCCACCTCGGCCACGGCGAGCGCGGCCTGATCGGCGAGGACACGGTCGACCGCGCGGTGACGCTGACTGAGTCGACCAGCCCCAGCGCGCTGCTCGGTGGCTCGCTCGACGCCGCACGCCGCCAGGCCGCCGTGCACGGGCGCGAGCTGCTGACGGCGACGATGGCCGCGCTCGCGCGCTCGCGCGAGCAGATCCGCGAGATCCCCGGGCTTGACGTGCTCGACGACAGAATCGCCGGGCGCCCTGGCGTGTTCGCCTACGACCCGCTGCGGCTGTCGATCGACGTCCGTGGCGTGGCCGCCAGCGGCTACGAGCTGGCGCCCTTGCTGCGCGAGATCGACGACATCAACCTGGAGCTGTATGGCCAGAACGTGTTGGTGGCGGTGTTCGGGCTGGGTGAGCGCGGCCTGCCGGAGGCGACGCGGCTGGTGGCCGCGCTGCGCACGGCCGTCGAACGTGTGGGGGTGGACCCGAGCGGAGCCGGCGCGAGCTTCGCCGCCCCGCCGCCGTGGGGGGAGCTGGCGATGACGCCACGCCAGGCATACCTGGGGGCGCAGGAGGTGGTGGCGGCCGAGGCCGCGGTTGGACGCATCGCCGCGGAGTCGCTGGCGACGTACCCGCCGGGCATCCCCAACGTGCTGCCGGGCGAGCGCCTGACGGCGCAGACGCTGGCCTACGTGCAGCGCACGCTGGAGCTGGGGGGCAGCGTGCGCGGGGCGAGCGACCGTCTGCTGCGGACGGTGCGGGTGGTCCTCGAGAGCGACGCGCGCGCGAGCTAGCCGCGGACGCCCACGCGAGCGGGCACGCCGACCACGCGCTCCAGCCACGCGCGGTTGTGTCAGGCGCGCTCGGGCTCGGTGGCCGTGCTGCGGGGATCGATCACGATCTTGGCGTGCAGCTGGGGATCGCCGAGAGCTGTGAAGGCGGCGTCGACGCCGTCGAGTCCCACGGTCCCCGTCAGCAGCGGCGCGGGATCGATGCTGCCGTCGGCGAGCATGTGCAGGGTTTGGCGGAACTCGAGCGGCGAGTATCCAAGCACAAAGCGCAACTCGGTTTCCTTGTTGATGGCCAGTGCCGGCCGTATCTGGTCGGTGCCCACGCAGACACCCACGACGACCACGCGCGATAGCAGCGGGGCGCCGTCGAGGATGCTGTCGATGACGCCGGGCACGCCGACGCACTCGAAGATCACCGGATGCTTGGGTGTCATGCCCAGCGCCTCGCCCAGCCGCCACGCGTGCCACCACCCCAGCGGAAGACGCTGGAGCTTCTCGACGGTGCTGAGCGCGAGCTCAGCCCCGGCCGGCATGTCCGGCAGGTGGCCGCGCGCGGGCGCCCCCGCGAATGGGGATTCGTGCGCGGGATCGACCACCACGTCGGCACCGCACGCGCGCGCGAGCGCACGGCGCGCGGGCGAGTAGTCGCTGGCGAGCACCGTCCGCACGCCCTTCGCCTTCAGCATCAGGATCACCGCGAGCCCGATCGGGCCGCAGCCGATGACGATCGCCGTGGTGCCCTTCGCCACATCACCGCGGCGAACGGCGTGCCAGGCGACGGCCAGCGGCTCGGTCAGCGCGGCCACGTCCGGGCGCAGGCCGTTGGGCACCGGCAGCATCAGCGCCTCCTGCACCACCGTCTGCTCGGCGTACGCGCCGGGGGCGTGCACCGACAGGCCAACGGCGTCAATCGCGTCGCCTCGTCGTATCAGCGGCAGCGCCACCACCGCTGTGCCGGTCGGCAGCCGGCGCCGGCAGCCGGCGCCGTACTCCACGACCTCGCCGCTGAACTCGTGACCGAAGACGACCGGCTCGTTGGAGCGCGCGAAGCGGTGGTAGCCGACGCGCGCGGCGTCATCGGCCATCGCGTCGCAGCTGTGGCGCGCGTGCAGGTCCGATCCACAGATCCCACAGCCGAGAACGCGAATGCGCACCTGCTTGCGTTCCGGCACAGGCTCAGGGCGCTCGACCACCTCGAGCTCGCCGTTCGTGCACACTACGGCCCTCATCGACGGCTGGGGCGCTGCCGGAAGCTCGCCACACGCGGATCATCGCACGTCAGCTCGCGCGCGTCAGCACGGAGATCGCGTTGGTCGCGCGAGCGCGGAACCCGAGTCCCTCATACAGGCGGATCGCGTTGGTGTTGCTTGTCAGGACATGCAGGAACACGCGTTCGCCGCGATCCTGTATGCCAGCGACGAGCGTGGAAGCGAGTGCTGAGGCAAGTCCGTGACCGCGGTGTGCCGGGGCTGTGCACACCGCGCTTATCTCCGTCCAGCCGTCGAAGTGGATCCGCTCGCCGGCCATCGCGACCAGCGCACCGTCGCGTCGGATCCCCACGTACCTGCCGAGCTCGACCGTTCTCGGCAGGAACGGACCGGGCTCGGTGGCGCGGACGAGCTCCATCATCTCCGGCACATCCGGCGATCCGAGGGTGAGCGCTCGTGGATCCTCGGCTCCGCGCGTGTGCTCTCCGACCATCTGCACGAGCTCGAACTCGTGGGTCACCCGCAACGCGTCCGGCAGCTGAGCACGGTCGTGCATGGTGGCGGCGGGCGCTCCGGGCGCCACCAACTCGACCGCATCCCGCCAGTCGGCCTTCGAAGCATCGCCCGGCAGCGCCAGGAAAGGTGCCACATCGGCTGCGTAGCGGAGGGCGCGGCCGCTGCGCTGGGCGAATCGCGAGTGGGGGCCGGACAGCGCCGCGTACACGGGGTTCTCGAGACCAGCGTCGTGAAGTGAGGTGGCGGCTGTGGACATTGTCAACGCGACGGCAGGTGCTACGGCTTGAGGCTGAGATGCCGAGCATAGGCGCGCTCGGGGAAGGTTTGTGTGCCGGTGGTGTCTCTGTGTCCGACCAGGGACCGGGCTTCGGCCCGGGCGCTCTTGTGCGCGCTTTGGCGGGGAGCCCGTCCAGGAACCACAGACAAGGAGAGATTGATGCGGACATCGAAGCGCATCGTTTTCGTGCTGCTCACCGTCGCTGCCTTGGCGGTATCCGCGATGACGGCCGCGAGCGCGCTGGCGAGCTCGGAAACACGGCCGCTGTTGAAGAGCGCCGTCGAGCCGAGCTTGCCAACCGACCCCATGCTTCACGGTGTGACGGCCGGGTCGGCGCCGTGGGTTCTCAAGCGCGGTGTGATCAAGCTCGCGAGCAGCGGCGAGCTGAAGGTGCGCGTGAAGGGCTTGATCATCCCCGGGCTCGGTACGCCGGGCCCCGTGACGTCGATCGACGCATCGCTGTACTGCGGCAACGAAACTACCCCCGCCGCTACGACGGCCACCTTCCCCTTGTCGGTCAAGGGTGACGGCACGATCGAAGAAATGGTGAGTTTGCCGGCGAGCTGCCAGACGCCCGCGGTGCTCATCAACCCGCTCGGTATCACCAGCATCTACATCGCCAGCAGCGGCTTCAGCAGCTGAACGGCAGTTACTAGTGTGTGACGGGACCGCTGCGGCCGTGCGCTGCGGCGGCCCGTCGGCCGTCGGCCGGTCACGAGCAGGCGGGTCGATCGTCGAGTGCCCAACGCCACACCCGCGAGCGTCGCGCGGGCGCTAGGGTGCACGTCATTCGGTGCGTCGCGCTCCAGCGCTGTGTTCCGTCGCTTCGATCTCCCACCGCCATCGCGAAAGTAGAGGAGTCATGGATCCCGATCATCTCAAGACCATTCCACTGTTCTCGTCGCTGTCCGACAAGGCTCTCAACACAGTGGCCGTGTTCGCCAGCGAGACGTCGGTATCCGCAGGCAAGCGGATCGTGCACGAGGGCGACTACTCCTACGACTTGATCGTGATCGAGACCGGCACTGCCGACGTGATGAAGGGCGAGCAAGTGATCGGATCGCTGGGTCCGGGCGACGTGTTCGGGGAGATGGGGATGCTCGCGGGCGGCAAGCGTATGGCTGACGTGATCGCGACCTCGTCGATGCGTCTGATCACGCTCAAGAAATCGGATCTGAAGCGCATCTCCACGGAGGTCGGGGACCAGTTGCAGTCACTCGTCGAGCAGCGCCAAAGGCAAAACGAGGAGCGTGCTCAGCCGTCCTAACCAGGCGGCCCGCTCGACTCGCTCAGCGAGGGTGGGCGCGGGCTCGCAGCGACGAAGCCCCAGCGTCACGCAAGCCCTGGGCATCAACTGCTGCATAGCTATCAATCATTTGATAGGCTTCAAATCGTGGAGAAGGTCGCGCTCGTCACCGGTGCAACGCAAGGGCTCGGGCTCGCGCTGGTCGCGGATCTGGCCGCACGAATGGGCGAGGGCGACGTCGTCTACCTGACCGGCCGTGACCGCGAGCGACTGGCGCTCGCCGCGGCGATGCTGCCAGCGGCTCGTGCAGAGGTTCGCACGGAGCTTCTGGACGTAGCCTCCGCGGAGGCGGTGGCCGGCGTTGCCCGCACGCTCGCCGCACGGCACGAGGGCTTGGACGTCGTCATCTCCAACGCATACCGGCGGACCACGCCCAGCGACGACCCCGCTGCGGTGATCACCGACTATGTCGAGGCGAACAACCTCGGGACGACCCGAGTCCTGCGCGGATTCGCGCCGCTGCTCGTGGACGGCGCGCGGCTGATCGTGGTGGCGAGCACGTTGGGCACGCTGCACTACCTACCGCCGGTCCTGCACGAGCGTTTCGAGGACCTCGGCTCGCTCGAGGACGTCGATGGCGCAGTCCTCGCGTGGCGCGAGTCGGTACGTAGCGGGCGCGCCTTGGCTGAGGGCTGGCCCGGCTTCATCAACATCCCTTCGAAGGTGGCGCAGATCAGCGCGGTCAGGACGCTCGCCCGCGCACGGCGCGAGAGCGACCTGGAGCGCGAGATCCTGATCGCTGGCGCCTGTCCGGGGATGATCGACACGCAGTCCTCTCGACCCTGGTTCGACATGGATCACGCGCAAACGCCGGCACAGGCTGCGAGCAGGCTGCTCGACTGGACGCTCGAGGATTCCTTCGACGCATCGCGCTACGGCGAGCTTGTTCGCTTTGGCGAGGTGCTGCCCTGGAAGCCATGACGAGGACGACCACGGGGCAGGCGACCGGCCGCGCCGGCCTGGGCATGCTCATCAAGCAGGCCGAGCAGACCATGGCCCGCGCCAAGAGCGCCGCGATCAAGCCCGCTGGCATCACGCTTGCGCAGTACGTGGCGCTCGTGCAGCTAGATGCCGCTCCCGGCATCACAGGCTCAGAACTCGCGCGCTCGTGTCTGGTCACGCCGCAGGCGATGATGGTCGTGTTGAAGCTGATGCAGGAGCAGGGCCTGATCGAGCGCAGGACCCACCCCCGTCATCGCAACGTGCTCGAGATCTACCTCACCGACGTCGGTCACGAGGCGTTGAGCCTCGCACGCGAGTACGCCGCGCCGGTCGAGCAACGCGTCGCCGAGGAGCTCTCGAGCGAGGAGCAGGCGCTCCTCGCGCAACTGCTAGGGCGCTACGCCGATGCGATCTCCTGCGCGTCTCGATCCGATCGACGCTAGCCGCCGCTGGATAGCGCGTCGCGTCAGCTCACCAGCTCACGGGCCCTTGAACACCCGTTAGCACGGCCAGCGAGGCAGGGTGAAACGACCACGCGACCTCGAGCATCTCGGGTCCTCGTGAACAAACATCACAAATCCAGTTGCCGCCGTGAACGCTGGCAACGGGCTCAGTGCTGACGGTCACGAGTTCCTGATCACGCCGTGGAACACCGCGCTGATCCTGTCCTACACCACCGCCGTCGCCGACCTCAGCTCGATCGGCGGCCCAAGCGACCAGACGGTGATCAACGGCGTGGTCCAGGAGATCGACATCGCCACCGGCCGGGTTCTGTTCCAGTGGAACAGCGAGGACCACGTCCCGTTCAGTCAAAGCGAGCAGCTGTTGCCAGCATCGCCGAGCACGCCGTGGGACTGGTTTCACATCAACGCGGTCAAGCTCGACACCGACGGCAACCTGCTGATCGACGCGCGCGACACATGGACGACCTACAAGGTCAGCCTCGCCACCGGCAACATCATCTGGCAGCTTGGCGGCAAGGACTCGAGCTTCACGCTCCAGGCCGCGCCCGGGCAGGTGCTCGACAGCGCGGGCGAGATCTTCGCCTGGCAGCACGACCCACAGCCGCTTGGCAACGACGTGTACACGTTCTTCGACAACGAGTCATCGGGCACGCCGCTGCTGCCCTACAGCCGGGCGGTGACCGTCCAGCTGAACGAGTGGAGCCACACCGCCACGCTGATCAAATCCGATGATCAGCCAGAGGGGCTGTCGGCGGCCTCGCAGGGCAATGCGCAGACAACGCAGCAGGGCAACCTCGTGGTCGGCTGGGGCGCGCTGCCCTACTTCTCGGCGTTCAGCCCGTGGGGCAAGCTGCTCTTCAACGCGCAGTTCCCCGCCGGCGTGAACACCTACCGGGCGTACCTCCAGCCGTTCCCCGGGCCGCAGCAGCCCTTCGACTGGTAGCGCGCTTGACCGGCTTGGCGGCGGGCTCGAGTGGCCCGTCGCCGACGCCGGGCAACGAGGTGCAGCGGTCGTGCAGCCACTTCGCGGACGCGCCGCCAGCCGCCGAGCGCCACGCAGCCTCGCAGGGTGGGGCCGGTATCTTGGACGCTCAGCCAACCGGGAGGAGCAGCGTCGATGTCCGCCACGTCCAAATCCTTGGAAGATCAGCGATTGGCGCTGGTGCGCGAGCACATGCAGTCGGAGAACGAGCTTCGCTTCGAGGACACCCTCGAGACGTTCGATCATCCACGCTATGAGCTGATCGCCACAGGCGAGGTTTACGACGGAGCCGAGGAGGTGTCCGGCTACTACCGCTCGTCGCGGGCGATGTTCGCCGACCAGCACAACGAGAACACGCTCCTGCATGCAGCTGGCGACGCGGTCATCGCGGAGTTCGACCTCGTCGGCACGATGACCGGCGAGGTGCGCGGTATAGCCCCCACCGGGCGCAGCTTTCGCTGCCGCATGTGCGCCGTGTTCGAGTTCGAGCCCGGTGGTGCAAGAATCGTCTGCGAGCGCGTCTACTTCGATCAGGCCACGATCGCCCAGCAGCTCCTCGGCGACGGCGACTGATCGGCGTCGCAGCTCGGCTGCGCACCGCGCTGCGTGCGACCCGCCGGATCCCTCTACTCGTCCGTGTGCTCGGGAGCCCGCGCTACGCGTATCGCCAACGGCTCGTCGCACGGACCGCTCTGGTGCGCCTCGTCAGGTCCTGTGCTCGACCGCGCGACTCGTCCGTTCGCAAGGCCCTGGAGCTCGCGCTCGTAGCCGTTGCGGTCGTAGTCGTAGTCGAGCGGGTCGCTCACGCTGAAGCCCGGCGAGGGCTGCCCGTCGAGAGGCTCGGGGGGTACGGCGAGCACACGTGCCAGCAACGATCCGCCGGAGTCCATCACGCGATAGGTGCCAGACAGCATCTCCGTGATCGCCTCGTCGATGTCCTGTGCGAGCAGTCGCACGTCCGGTAGTGCCTCGCGATCTGCATACACCCCGATGCACGCTTGATCGTGGACCGTGAGCATCCCGATCGACACCGCGTTGTGGTCGGCCAGCGGCACCATCGGGTAGACCGCTCGCAACGGACAGCCCAGCATGTACATCGGCTCGCTCGGGCCGGGGATGTTCGACACCACGAGATTGCACGAGCGTGGGCTGACAAACAGCTTCGACAGCGCCTGCTGCACCGTGACCGGGGTGTGAGAGGCGGCTTTCAGAACGAGGTCCGAGCCTTCGGGCTCACCCTCCCGCTTTGCCCGGCTCATGGCTGTGTGTACCTGATAGAGGCGCCCGAGCGCATCGGGCTCGTGGCAGGGGAGCTCGGTGAACACGAACGATATGTGGTTGCCCATGATCTCCCCGGGCTTGCGCACATTCACCGGGACCATCACCTTCAGCGCCGTCGCCTGCTCGCCGCGTCGCCGGAGATAGGCGCGGATTCCTCCAGCGACGGCGGCGAGAACGACGTCGTTGATGGTCGTGCCGTACGCGCGCTTGATCGTGCGCAGGTCCTCCAGTGGACGCTGCACGGTCGCCAGACGCCGCAGCGGCGAGAGTGGTCCGTTGAGAGTGCTGCCCGGCGCGGGGCGCAGGAGCTTGTCCAGAGCCCGCGCGACGCGCAGCGCGCCGACGGCGGTCTCCTTGGCGGCAGTGCTCGGCGCGCCGGCCGCGCGCCTGACGTAGCGCACCAGGTCCAGCTGATCGCCGAGCAGGTCTGTCAAGCCCCTGGCCAGCAGCCGTTCGCCTGCCGGTTCCGGCTCGGCCTGCCAGGTCGCTGCCTCCGGCTCCACCGGCTCGCGCGTCGGGTCGAGGATCAGCGCCGCCAGCTCGAGCGCCGCCAGCCCGTCGACCATGCAGTGATGGGCCTTGCCCACCAGCGCGAACTCCCTGTCCGCCTCGCTCTCGTAGATCCAGATCTCCCACAGCGGCCTGTCGCGGCGCAGTGGGATCGACATCACCTCGTCGACGAGGTCGGCGAGCGAGCCGTTGGCCCAGTACACGTGGCGCTCGATCGAGAAGGCAGGGTCGTCTATCCACTCGGGCGCGTTGACGCCGAGCGGCACGGTCGCGAGCTTCTGGCGGTAGCGCGGCGCGCGGCTGATGCGCCGCTCGATGTGGGCGCGTAGCTGACGGAAGCTCGGTATCCGCTGCTCCTCGCTCGCTGCGAAGCGCGCGACCCAGCCGACGTGCATATGCGCCGTCGGGGTCTCGACAGACAGGAACGACGCGTCGAGCGCGGACAGCCGCGGGTTTGTCATTTCACAAACGCCGGCTGGGGCGTGGGCGGCGTGGGCGCGGGTTGCTGGCGGTTGGGCATCGCCTGCGCGGACGGCGGCGCCGTGCGCCCGGCGGCGGTCGCGCGCGTTATCCGCCGCCGACCCCATTCGGCGGCCAGCGCGAAGTGCGTGAGGCGATCGAAGTACGTCTCGAGCGGGGGTGTCGCCAGGCCCGCGCCCCGCAGCGCCACGCGCGCGAGGCGGTCGTCGAACCGCACCCGCATCTCGAAGTAGGGGAAGAACACCTCGCTGCGCTGAAGCGCGCGCCGGCTGTGCTCGTCGGAGGCCCCCCTCACCAGCACCGGATGCACGACCCGCCGGTAGACCGCGGGGTCGACCAGCCAGGGCACGCGGCGGCGGAAGAAGCCGGTCGCCAACTGGAGCAACTCACCGACGCTGCTCGCTTGCAGGCTGGCGGTGAGGTGAAACGTCGCGCCCTCCGCCTGGCGCATGCGGCTCAGGGCGAACACCGCGTCCGCCACGTAGTCGACCGGCACGACGTCGACCGGCGCCTCGTGGCGTCCCGGCAGCGCCACGTAGGCGCCCCTGGCGAAGGCTCGCAGGGGCCAGTAGAGGACGTTGAACGCGGATGTCCAGCCGCTGTCTCGCTCGCCGACGATGATGCTCGGCCGGAACACGGTGATCGGCAGGTTCTGGCGCGAGCGATACACGAGGCACTCCGCCTCGAACTTGGACTGCTCGTAGCTGTTGCGAAAGCTGTTGCGGTGGTCGAGGTCGTCCTCGCTGAAACAGCCCGAGTGCTCACCCGCCACGTAGGCGGTCGAGATGTAGGACATCCGTCGCAGCGTGCCGCGGGCCTGGCAGCGCTCGGCGAGCTCGAGCACGCGCCTGGTGCCGTCGACGTTGATCACCCGCGCCTGCTGGAGCGGTAGCTCGAACGACACCGACGCCGCGGCGTGGACGATCTCGCTCACGCGTTCGGCGAGCCCGTCGACGCCGCCCGCCAGCCCCATCCCGACCTGCGTGATGTCTCCCCGCAGTGCCACCACCCGATCGGCGTATGGGTGTACCGGCCCGAACACGTCGAGCAACGTCTGCTGGATGCGCGCTCGCGCCTGTCGATCGTCCTTGGCGCGGACGAGCGCGTAGACCCGCCGGTCGGTCTGTTCCAAGAAGCGGGCGAGCAGCTCCATGCCCAGGAAGCCAGTGGCTCCTGTCAAGAACACTCCGCCCTCTCTCTCGTCCACAGATCTCCCCGGGTTCGCGCTGGCGACAGCATCAACCAAGCGCCGGACGCCATCGCCCGAGCTACTCGATCCGCCGCGTTGCGCCCAGCGCCCGGCTGCACGAGCTGGGAAACTATGCACATGGCCGACCTCAAGATCGTCGGGCTCGGCGGCTCGCTGCGAACGTCATCCACCAGTCGCGCGGCGCTTGCGGTCGCTCTCGACGGGTCCGCCGCGGCCGGAGCGGAGATCGACCTGCTCGACCTGCGTGAGCTGGATCTCCCTATGTTCAACCCCGAGGAGGAGACCGACGCCCCGGCCGTCGTTGAGATGCTGGTCGAGGCCTGCTACGAGGCAGACGGGATGCTGTGGAGCAGCCCGATGTACAACGGATCGGCATCGGGATCCTTCAAGAACGCGATCGACTGGCTACACGTGCTCGGGTCGCGCGACCCAGCGTTCCTTCACGACAAGGTCGTCGGGCTGATCAGCGCGGCGGGCGGAACGCAGGGGCTCCAGGTGATCAACACGATGGACTTCTCGGTGCGTGCGCTGCGTGCCTGGGGGGTTCCCTACTCGGTTCCCGTGCCCGCCGCACCCCGCGCTTTCGGAGACTCCGGCGCGGTCCAAGACGAGACGATCGAGCTGCAACTGCGCACGCTCGGCGCCGAAGTGGTCCGCGTGGCCGAGCGCTTCCTGCGCGACCCCGGCCTGCATCGGCCGAGCGAATGTCAGTGCGCGGCTGAACGTGTCACGCGGGTGGGCTGACGCCCACGCGCAGATCCGCCCGTCTCAGCCGCGATCGGCGAGCTCGACAGGCGGCAGCTTGCGTATCTCGTCCTTTGTGAGATCCAGTCGGACACCGTCGGTGGTGACATCTTTGACGGCGCTGATGGGAATCGCGACCTCGTGCTTTCCCCACAGATGCCCCTGCTCGAGCAGCACGTGCGTGACACGGTGATCCTGGGGGTGGATCACGAGCCCGTGCACGCGCCCGATGTCGCCGTCGCTGGCCTGCACGCGTTCTCCGCGGCGCAGCTCGACCTCGCCTTGCGGCACGCGATCTTCGCTGATCGCGACCGGAAGGTAGGCCGTCTCCATGCCCACCCCGCCAAGGCCGCCGCCAAGCCCGTAGTACGGCCACGTCAGCACCTGCCCAGCTCCATAGCCCATCTGCTCACCCGCTTCGGGCAGGAAGTGTGTCTCCTCGGCGCTTTCCAGGGCATCGAACTGTGCGGTGCTGCACCGCAGGCAGATTCCCTCGGCGCTCTCGTCGACGAGGTCGATCGGCACCAGCCGCTCGAGGCCCGGGCGGTGCTTGGGGTCGATGACGAGGTGCGTCAGAACCTGGGCGACAGGATCGACGACCACTCGTCGCAGCTCGCCACAGACGCCATCGCCGCAAGTGACCTCGGCGCCGATCGTGTAGGCGGACTCATCTCCCACGGAGATGAAGATACGCGACAATCAACGGCGTCGCCACGAACCTCGGCCTATGCGCCTCGACGAACTGGCGGGTCGGAGTCGTCGTAGACGCGGGCGGCAGCCAGCTTGCCCTTCTCACCGCGGACATAGACCGCGATCCCGGCCTCCGGTGGCAGCTCAGTCCGGCCCCATCGCACCACGTTGTACTCGATCGCGCAAGCACGCCCGTCGTCGGTGAGCGCACAGTGCTCCAACGGGATCCCACCGTCGTTGGAGAACAGCAGCGCGTAGAACTCGCGCAGCCCCTCGGGGCCTCTGTGGGTGTACTGGCCGCCCGCCGGCTCGCGCGCGTAGGCATCGTGTTCGAACGAGGCCATGATCGCGTCGAGGTCGCCGGCTGCCAGCGCGCGCTGATACTCGCCCACCACGCCCGGGTCGTGCAGCTCAGGGTCGCGCTGGAGCAGAGGCGGGCGGTTCGCGTGCCGGCCGGTGAGGGGCCAAGTGCTGAAGTAGATGCGCAGCTCCTCGATCTGTCGGTCACGCCGCCGATCGGCGACGATCGCGACGGGGAGGTCCACCTGTCCGCTCTCGCCGGCCACGTGCACGACTACCTCCTCGACGCCGCGATGCTCGGTGATCACGACGTCGACGTCCTCGATCGAGATCTCGCGCCGCTCGAGCCACGCGTTGCTCTCGGCGACGAAAGCCGCAAACGCGCGCGCCCCCTTGACGCGTCCGCGCACGGGATGGTGCAGCTCCGGCTCGCCAGCGAACGAGCTGATCAGGGCGTCCATCTCACCGGCCATCAAGCCGGCGAAGTAGGACACGGCGATCAGCTTCTCGCCACGTCGCTTCTCCTCGAAGCGGTCGAGCGCCGGTGCGGAGAACAGCTCGGGCATCCAAGGCACGCGCGAAGCTTCCCACAGCCTGTGCTCCGGCGTTCGATTAGAACGTTGGTCGACTGATGGTCGCGTGCGAGCTGGCCGTGCGACGGCGCTGCCCCGCCAACATCGCTTAGCTAGACTGCGCGCGTCGATCGAGGAGAACATGCGCATGCGCAGGGCGGTGCAGGGGGGCGCTTTCGTTGTCGTTGTGCTCGTGATCGCGGTTGCGGCGGCAGCTGGTCTTGGTGGGGGTGCGGCGGTGGCTGGTGGGTTGCGTGCGCGGGTGGCGGGGGCGTATGGGCGGTTGCCGTTGAGCTTTGAGCCGAATGTGGGTCAGGCTGCTGGGGGGGTGCGGTTCTTGGCGCGTGGCGCGGGCTCGACTTTGTCGTTGAGCTCGCGGGGGGCGGTGCTGGCGTTGGATGGGAGGGGGCGTTCGCGCGGGCGGGCGCTGCGCTTGGAGTTTCCTGGGGCGGGTGATCCGGTGCTGAGCGGTGCGGGCGTGCTGCCGGGGAAGGTGAACTATCTGGTGGGCTCGGATCGGTCGCGCTGGCGTGTGGGTGTGTCGACGTATCGGCGGGTGCGTTTCAGGGATCTGTGGCCGGGTATCGAAGCGTCGTTTGACGGCACGGGCTCGCGCATCGAGTACGACCTGCGGCTGGCTGCGGGTGCGGACCCGCGGCGGATCGCGCTGCGCTTCGGGGGGGTTGTGGGTGAGCGCATCGACGCGGCCGGGGCGCTGGTGTTGTCGCTGGCTGGTGGCGGGCAGGTGCGGGAGCTGGCGCCGGTTGCCTATCAGTGGGTCGCTGGGCACAGGCGGCCGGTCGCTAGCCGCTTCGTGCTCGACGGCCCCCTCGCGCGGATCGCCCTGGGGGGCTATGACCATCGCCTGGCGCTGACGATCGATCCCTCGCTCGTCTACTCCACCTACCTCGGCGGAAGCGGACTGGACGCAGCCGGCGCGGTGGCGGTGAACTCAGCCGGCGAAGCGTACGTGACGGGCTTCACCGGCTCGACCGATTTTCCGCTGGCGAGCCCGTTGCAGGCACAGCACGAAGGCGAATACGACGCGTTCGTGTCCAAGCTCAACGCGGCGGGCAGCGCGCTGGTCTACTCCACCTACCTCGGCGGCAACGGCAAGTCGATCGGCGCGGGTATCGCGCTGGCGGCGGGTGACGCCTACATCGCGGGCTCAACGACCTCCACGAACTTCCCGACCACCGCGGGCGCCGTGCAAACCAAAGCGGGCGGCGAAGAAGACGCCTTCGTGGCAGAGCTGAACGCTTCCGGCAGCGCGCTCGTGTACTCGACCTACCTCGGCGGCAAAGGCAACGACCAGGCGCGAGCGATAGCGGTCGATGCCGGCGGCGAAGCGTTCGTCACGGGTACGACCACCTCGACGAACTTCCCCACCGCGAACGCGCAGCAGTCCAAAAACGCGGGCGAGTCGGACACCTTCGTGACGAGGCTGAACACCGCCGGCAGCGGCCTGCTGTACTCGACGTACCTGGGCGGCGCAGGCGAAGACGCCGCCGACGCGATCGCCGTAGACGCAGCCAGCGACGCGTACGTGTCGGGGCTGACGGGCTCCACCAACTTCCCGATCAAGGGCGGCGTGCAGTCCCAGAACGGCGGCGAATTCGACGCCTTCGTGACGAAGCTCGACCCCACGGGCAAACTCGTCTACTCGACGTATCTGGGAGGCAGCGCCAACGACGACAGCAACGGGATCGCACTCGACGCCGCCGGCGACGCCTACATCACGGGCACGACCGAATCGACGAACTTCCCCACGAAGAATGCCTGGCAGCCGCACAACGCGGGCTCCTTCGACGCGTATGTGGCGGAGCTGAACGCCGCTGGCAACGCGCTCGTGTACTCGACCTACCTGGGCGGCGCCGACGAAGACGTCGGCTACGCGATCGCGGTCGATGCTGCCGGCCAAGCCTACGTCGCGGGCGCGACCGACTCGGTGGACTTCCCGACGCTGAGCGCCGAGCAGTCCCAGCCTGGCGGTGACGGCGACGCGTTCGTGGCGAACCTCAGCCCGAGCGGCGAAGTTCTCAGCTCGACCTACCTCGGCGGCACCGGCAAGGACGTCGCCTACGGACTCGCGCTGGACGCTGCGGGCAACCAGTACGTCGCCGGCTACACGCTGTCCACGAACTTCCCAACCGTCGGCGCGGTGCAAGCCACCTGCGGCGGCACGATCTGCATCGGCGGCGACGGGTTCGTGACGAAGCTGCCGTTCGACACGACGCCGCCCACCTCCGAAGCGGCGATACCGGTGTGCCGCGGCCCGGTCACGTTCACGGTGACCGACAACCCCGGCGGCTCGGGTGCCCGCGCCGTGGACTTCCGCATCGACAGCGGCGCCGAGCAGACGGTCGCGACCGCGGGCAATCCCGGTAGCGCACAGATCGGCATGCCCGAAGGCAACGACACGCTCGAATACTGGGGCGAAGACGCCGCCGGCAACCTCGAGTCCCCGCATCACCTCGCCAACGTCCTGATCGACACGACGCCACCGTCGGTGTCGATCTCCGACGAACAGGGATCGCTGGCGTACGAGGTCGGCGAACCGGCATCGGTGAGCGTCAGCGCGTCGGACGCCGTCAGCGGTCTCGCGAGCGACCCGTCCGCGCGCGACGTGCCGATCTCGACCGCGACCCCGGGCCACTTCACGGTCACCCGCACGGCCACCGACCGCTGCGGGAACGCCGCGACGGCAAGCTTCAGCTACACCGTGATCCCCCTGCCGGAGCTGGCCGTGAGCGTCGATGTCAAGACGGTCAAGGGCACCGTGCGGGTTGGAAAGGGTACGCAGTTCACGGCGCTCAGCGAACCGCGCGCGATCCCGGTGGGCTCCGAGATCGACGCCAGCGACGGGACGGTCAAGCTCACGACCGCGAAGAGCGCCAGCGGAGGTCTTCAGTCCGGCGAATTCTCGGACGGCGAGTTCAAGGTGATGCAGAACCGCAGCCAGAAGGGGCTGGCCGAACTGCGCATGGTCGACACCGGCAAGAGGGCCTGCACCGACATCGGCAAGGCCACGGCGGCGCGCAAGCTCAGCTCGAAGGTGCTCGCACGGCTCAACGCGGAAGCCCGCGGGCGCTTCTCGACCCACGGTGACTACTCTGCGGCCACCGTGCGGGGAACGTCGTGGACAGAGGAAAACCGCTGCGACGGCACGCTCACCACCGTCAAGCGCGGCGAGGTCAGCGTCAGGGACTTCCGCTCGAGGCGTACCATCACGCTCTTCACCGGGCAGAGCTTCCTCGCGCGGGCACCATAGGACCAGGGGGTTTGGTTTGGAGCGTCATCGCCACGTTCGGATCGGAATGCAACCGTGCGACGCCGCCGCGGGCCGCGGCTTGTCCAGCCTCGACCGCAGGGCGTCGCGGCTCGTGGTGGCGCTGCTTGCGGCCGGCTGCCTGCTCACCGTGGCGCTGAGCGCCGGGCTTGGTCTTGGTGGGGGTGCGGCGGTGGCTGGTGGGTTGCGTGCGCGGGTGGCGGGGGCGTATGGGCGGTTGCCGTTGAGCTTTGAGCCGAATGTGGGTCAGGCTGCTGGGGGGGTGCGGTTCTTGGCGCGTGGCGCGGGCTCGACTTTGTTGTTGAGCTCGCGGGGGGCGGTGCTGGCGTTGGATGGGAGGGGGCGTTCGCGCGGGCGGGCGCTGCGCTTGGAGTTTCCTGGGGCGGGTGATCCGGTGCTGAGCGGTGCGGGCGTGCTGCCGGGGAAGGTGAACTATCTGGTGGGCTCGGATCGGTCGCGCTGGCGTGTGGGTGTGTCGACGTATCGGCGGGTGCGTTTCAGGGATCTGTGGCCGGGTATCGAAGCGTCGTTTGACGGCACGGGCTCGCGCATCGAGTACGACCTGCGGCTGGCTGCGGGTGCGGACCCGCGGCGGATCGCGCTGCGCTTCGGGGGGGTTGTGGGTGAGCGCATCGACGCGGCCGGGGCGCTGGTGTTGTCGCTGGCTGGTGGCGGGCAGGTGCGGGAGCTGGCGCCGGTTGCCTATCAGTGGGTCGCTGGGCACAGGCGGCCGGTCGCTAGCCGCTTCGTGCTCGACGGCCCCCTCGCGCGGATCGCCCTGGGGGGCTATGACCATCGCCTGGCGCTGACGATCGATCCCTCGCTCGTCTACTCCACCTACCTCGGCGGAAGCGGCTTCGAGCAGGGCAGCGGGATCGCCGTGAACTCCGCCGGCGAAGCGTACATAGCGGGCACAACCAGCTCCACCAACTTCGCCACGACCGAAGGAGCGCTCCAGCGCTCGTATGCCGGGCCGAACGCCGACGTGTTCGTGTCCAAGCTCAACGCCGCCGGAAGCGCGCTGGTCTACTCCACCTACCTCGGCGGCTCGAACAGCGACTTCGCCACCGGCGTCGCGATCGACGGCGCCGGCGACGCGTACGTGACCGGCGGCACGTTCTCAGCGAACTTCCCGACCACCCCCGGCGCCGCCCAGCGGGTGAAGGCCGGCAAAGGGGAAACGACGGACGACGTGTTCGTGAGCGAGTTGAACCCTTCGGGCAGCGCGCTCGTGTACTCGACCTACCTCGGCGGCTCGAACGCAGACGAAGCCCGCGGGATCGCCGTCGACCCGGCAGGGGACGCGTTCATCACTGGGATCACCAAATCGACGAACTTCCCTACGAGTGCCGGCGCGCTGGACGCCAATTACAAGGCCATAGAAGCGACGGCGTTCGTCTCCAAGCTGAGCACCTCGGGGGCCCTCGAATACTCGACCTACCTCGGCGGCAGCGAGTGGGACGAGGGGCACGCGATCGCCGTCGATGCGGCCGGCGAAGCGTTCGTGACCGGAGAAACCAGCTCTGAAGACTTCCCGCTGAAGGACCCCTTGCAGTCCGGGGTCGACGGCGCGCCGAAGGTCTTCGTCACCAAGCTCGACGCCGCCGGCAGCGGCCTCGTGTACTCGACCCTCCTGGGCGGAAGCGTTGCGGATTCGGGCGAGGGGATCGCGTTGGACGCCGCGGGCGACGCTTACGTCGCCGGCGTGACGGATTCCCAGAACTACCCGACGCAGAACGCCGAGCAGCCACTGAGCGGCGGCGGCACCGGCGACGCCTTCGTGACGAAGATCAACGCCGCCGGCAGCGCGCTCGACTACTCCACCTATCTTGGCGGCAGCGGCCAGGACATCGCGTTCGCGATCGCAGTCGACCAGGAAGGAAGCGCGTACGTGGCCGGGTACACGACCTCGCAGAACTTCCCCACGCTCGACGCCGCTCAAGCCGCGTGCGGCGACCCCGGCTGCTCACAGGGAGACGCGTTCATCACCAAGCTGACCAGCGCCGGTGCGCTGGCGTACTCGAGCTATCTCGGCGGCAGCGGCAAGGAGCAGGCATACGGCGTCGCGGTCGACCCCGCGGGCGGCGCATATCTGACCGGGTTCACGAGCTCGGCCACCGACTTTCCCGAGGTCAACCCGCTCCAGCCGACCTACGGCGGCAGCACCGCCGACGCGTTTGTTGCAAAGCTCGCAGGGCCCGACACCGTGGCGCCGACCTCTGCCGCCGCCCTACCGCTGTGCCGCGGTCCCGTCACGGTGCTCGTCACCGACAACCCCGGGGGCTCCGGCGCGGCGGGCGTTCGCTTCCGCCTCGACGGCGGCCCCGAACAGGAGCTGGCCACGAGCGGCAACCCGGGCGTGGCCAGCATCCCGATCCCCGAGGGCAACCACACGCTCGAATACTGGGGCGAAGACGTCGCCGGCAACCAGGAGTCACCCCACCACGTGGCCTCCGTGCAGATCGACACCACATCACCGATCGTGTCGATAACCAGCGATCAAGGTTTCTCTTCATATGAGATCGGCGACCATGCGACGGTGAGCGTCAGCGCGCACGACGCGACCAGCGGTCTGGTCGCGGATCCATCGCGAAGCCACGCATCGATTCCCACCACCCAGGCCGGGAGCTTCACGGTGGGCGCCTCCGCCACCGACCGCTGCGGGAACTCCGCGCAGGCGAGCTTCCAGTACACGGTGATACCCGACCCCGACCTCAGCCGCGAGGTGGACCTGGAGACGCGCTCGGGGCACGTCAGCGTCCGCGCCGCCGGCGCGCACGCGAGCGCAAGCTCGCAAGGCGGGTTCACCGCGCTCGAGGGAGCACGCCAGCTTGCCGTGGGAAGCGTGATCGAAGCAACCGCCGGCGAAGTCGCCGTCACGGCAGCGACCACCGCGCATGGACACCTCCAGACCGCCGTTCTCGCCGGCGGTCGCTTCGAAGTGCTCCAACCACATGGGCAGCACGGCCTCGTGACCCTGCGACTGATCGACGCCGCCAGCAGGAGATCCTGCTCACGACACCGGACAGGCGGCTCCTCAGGGCGGAAGTCGCCCTCGTTGGGGCTGCTACGCGCGAGCGCCAGCGGGAGCTTCCGGCTCAGCGGCGCGGACGCTTCGGCGACCACGCGTGGTCGTTCGGACTCGTGGGACGTCGAAGACCGCTGCGACGGAACGCTCACGGCCGTCACGCACGGCAGCGTGACCGTGGCCACCGCTCGAGCACACGCCAAGAAGGTGCTCACCGCGAGCCACGAGTACCTCGCGCGCACGTGAGACTATGAGAACAGCTCGTTGAAGACCTCCCGGAAGGCCTCAACAACGTCGGGGTCGAACTGCGTTCCGGAGCAGCGCTCCAGCTCGGCGAGTGACTCGACGACGGTGATCGCGTCGATATAGGTGCGTTTGCGCATCATCGCGAGGAAGGCGTCGCAGACGGCGATGATGCGCGAGCCGAGGGGTATCTCCTCGCCGGCGAGCCCGTCGGGGTAGCCGCTGCCGTCGTATCGCTCGTGGTGGGAGCGCACCAGCGTGGCAACGTCTGCGAGTGACGGCGCAGCGCCGATGATGCGCTCGCCGATTTCCGTGTGGGTGCAGATCACAGCCCACTCCTGCTTGTTGAGCCTTTCGGACTTCTGGAGGATCGCGTCCGGTATCGCGACCTTGCCGATGTCGTGCAGGCGTGCACCGAGCTCGACACGGGCGACGCTGCTCTCACCAAGCCCCAGGCGGCGGGCGGTATCCCTCGCCAGCTGGGCGGCTTTGACGTAGTCGCCGACGAGGCCGTGGCTGTACTCGCTGAGCAGCTCCTGGAGCACGCGCACGCTTTCGAGGCTCGCCTCCGTTGGCGTGGGGGTGGGATGCACGCCGATGCTCATGTCAAGCGAGGGTCCGCGGCATCAGCCAATCACCACCTGCGTCCGTGCGCTCGAGCGCGAACCGCTGACCGGCTTGAAAGAGACCTCGAGCGTCACCTCCAGCCGGCGGTGACGTCGGCGCAGCGTGCTGGCCTCGGCCTTCGTGAGGACGGCGCGCGCGGTGAGCTGCTCAGCGTGCGATGCCTGCTCGCTCAGCGGCTTCACGCCCTTGCCGTCGACCGTCAGGCTGCCCGCGGCGGGAGTCTGCACGACGAGCGTGATCGTGTCGCCCTTCAGCTTGTGCCTGAGGACTCTGACCTTGCCCGACGCAGCCTTCGCGCTCGGCGAGGTGGCGCCGGGCGCTGCGAGCTGGTTGACGATCGTCATGCTCCCCGGTGCCCCAGAGGAGGAGCCCGTGGAGCCGCCGGTCCCCCCAGGGCCGCCCGTTCCACCGCTCGAGCCGCTGCCAGCACCGCCGCTGCCACCGGAGCCGGCAGGTTCATCGGTGAGCGTGCCCAGGTCGACGCCTTCGACCGCATCGAGCACCACCAGCTGCTTGCCGTCTGCAAGCGGCGCCGCCAGCGTCATCGCTTCGCCAGGCAGCTGCGTGGTCGTCGCGTCGAAGTCTTCCGCGAGCCCGTCGGCGCTCATGCCTTCCCGGGAGGCGAGCCCTTCGACCGTGCTCCTGCTGAACGGTTCGCCAGCGAGCGTCGCGCCCAGCAGCTGTTCGAGGCTCGTAGAGCTCGGCGCCATGAGCACCCGTTCAATCACCGTTTCCGGCCCGATCAGCTGCCCGGGTTCGCTCGCCGCCTTCAACAACGCGCCCACGACTTCGCGCCCGTCGAGTGACCCGAGCTCTTCACTGAGCACGCTCGAGAGCGTGCGTCCGCCCAACACGCCCAGCAGTTCTTCGAGGTTCAGTCGTTCCAGCGGCGATAGTGCCGCCAACTGCTTCTCGAGTTCTGAGATCAGTTCGGGCGAGCCGGCAAGTTGGCCGATCGTGTCTCCCTTCGCGGCCAGGCCTTCGATCGTCTTTTCGAGCGCCGCCTTCAACTGGCCGGTCGGCGCGCGGCTGAGACGCTTGGCCAGCGCTTCGCTCAGCTGCGCCTGGGAGACGCTCTGGAGCGGGACGCTGGACAGCAACCCTTCGAGTTCCGCGTTCGATAGCGCCGACACGGAAGGGGCGGATGCATCCGCGGTTGGTGGCGGCGTGAGGCCCACGAGCGCCACCGTCAGCGATGCCGCCAGGAACATGCTCGCCACCCGGCGCCTCAGGACCGGCGTCGCTGTCGAGAGCCAAACGGGTGTCGAGAGCATCGAGATCACTCCTTGAGATGATTTGACCTACAACACGATCGCTGTCTGGATACCCGGGCAAGGCAAGCCGTTCACCAATCTCGACCATCCGGCTATACCGACTCGAGGCGACGGCGCTACGCTGCGATCGGTGCGCTACCAGATCACCTATGAGTCGACCTACCGCTACTCAGCGCCGGTGGTCGGTAACTTCAATCGGTTGCGGATGCGTCCGCGCAGCGGCGGCACGCAACGCTGTGAGCACTTCGACGTGAGCGTCACGCCGACCCCGGACCGACTCGCCACCTACGAGGATCTATTCGGCAACGAGGTCACGGAGCTGCTGGTCGCGGCACCGTTGCAGCGACTGCGCATCCAGGTCGACGCGATGGTCGCGACGACCGCGCCGATGCCGCCGCCGGAGGGCTCCTGGTCGGACCTCCACGCCGAGCGATATCGCCTGGCTGCCGGCCCTTATCGATACCACCCCTACGGCTATCTGCACGAGAACCCGCAGCTCAGCGGAATCGTCGACGACGCGCGCGCGGGCACGCCGGCGGCGACCCTCGCGAACGTCACGAGCCTCGTCCACGAGCGCTTTCGCTACGAGTCCGACGTCACCAACTCGCAGACGACCACACCCGAATTCGTGGCGCTGGGGGCCGGCGTCTGCCAGGACTTCGCGCATCTCGCGCTGGCGTTGCTGCGCTCGCACGACATCGGCGCTCGCTACGTCAGCGGCTACTTCTTCACTTCGCCCGACGATCAGCTCGACACGAGCGCGGAGGTCCAGACGCATGCGTGGATCGAGGCGCTGCTGCCGGTGGACGGCGACAGCGACCCCGTGTGGTTTGCGACCGACCCGACCAACGCGATCGTCGCCGGCGCCGACCACGTGAAGATCGGCCACGGCCGGATGTATGGTGATGTGTCTCCGGTCGAGGGCACCTTCTCCGGCGACGCCGACTCGACTGTCGAAGCCCACGTGACCATGCGGAGGGTGCCAAGCGCCACCGACGATCTCGAGGTTCGCTGAGGATCGGGTCTAGGAGGGGCTGGCCTGCGGCTGGCTGTCGGCTGCAACCGTCGGGGCCCCGCGGCGGCACCAGCGCAGCGCCTCCTCGCGTGAGCTGAAGCTCGCATCAGCCGGCAGCTTCAGGTCGATCCCGTCGGGCTCCACCAGCGCCACGGAGACGCCTCTGTCGGCCATTTCGCCGAGGCGCGTCACGAGCATGCGCTCGGCGACGTGGTGCAGGCGGGTCACTCGATGGGCATCCAGCAGCAGGTACGTCGCGTCCGCCGCCGGCCCGTCGATCGCTTTTGCTATCGACCACAGCAGCTGCTCGGCGGCCGCGAACTCGAGGTCTCCCTGCGCTGCGATCACCTCGATCCGCTGCCCGTCGCTCGCGGGCTCGCGCGCGGCGAAGTAGACGACTGGAGCGGTGGGACCGGGATTGTGCATCAGGTGCAGCTCGAAGCGCTTGGCCAGCTCGCGTATCGTTGCGACGCCACGCACGCTGTTGCCGTGCTGTTCCAGCCTCGGGCTGAACACGCCGATGCCGAACTCCGCTGGGCTGGTGGCGATCAGGCCCCCCGCGACGCCGCTCTTGGCCGGCAAGCCGACGCGCATCAGCCACTCACCGGAGAAGTCGTACATGCCGCAGGTCGCCATCACGCTGAGCGCTCGAACGGCCACCCCCTCCTCCAGCACGTGCTCGCCGGTCACCGGATTGAGGCCGCCGTTGCCAAGCGTGGCAGCCATCACGGCCAGGTCGACAGCCGTCACCGACACCGCGCACTGGCGGCAGTAGACGTCGATCGTGTGCTCGACGTCGGCCTCGAGGGACCCGAGGCTGCGCATCAGATACGCGAGCGCGCGGTTGCGATTGGCGGTCGAGCGCTCGGAGGTGTAAACCGCCTCGTCTACCTCGAGGCGACGCCCGGCGAGCCCCGATAGGAACGAGAGGATCCGCGCAAAGCGCGTCTCGGTATCGTCGGCGCGCACGAGCGAGGTGGTGAGCAGTGCGCCCGCGTTGACCATCGGGTTGGGCGGCCTGCCGGTGCCAGGCTCGAGCCGGATCGCGTTGAAGGCCTCGCCGCTGGGCTCCACGCCCACCTTGGAGAGGACGTACTGCTCGCCGAGGTCGTCCAGCGCGAGTGCGAACACGAAGGGCTTGGAGATCGACTGGATGGTGAAGGCAGCGTTCGCGTCGCCCGCCGCGTAGAGATTCCCGTCCATGCTCACCAGCGCCAGCCCGAAGCGGTCCGGGTCGGCCTTTGCGAGCTCGGGGATGTAGTCAGCGACCGCGCCTTCGCGGAGGCTCGAGAGCTCGCGGTGGAAGAGGTCGAGCGCGGTCGTGACCGGCTCAGGGTGCTGAGTGCGATCGCTGCCCAGCATCAGTGGCCCAGCCTAGCGGACGGACGCTGCCGCGCGGTCGAGCGATCTAGGTACACCCGGCACGGTGTTCTCAGCTGGCTCGCTCAGTAGTGGTCTTCGACGGTCATCGACCACCGCGCCGCGTCCTCGCCGCCGGAGACCGTCACGCGATATAGCCCGGGTCCCGTGGTGAAGGTATGCGTCTGGGAGCTGCCTTCGTTGAGTTCGAATTCGCCGAGGCTCGAGGCATCGGCGAGGTTCGTCGCTTCTGCGCTCGGCCCGAAGCACTTGATGATCAGCAGGCAGACGCCCTGGTAGGACATGCTGTAGCGCAGTCGCCACTCCTCCCCGAGGATCCGGAAGGGGACCGACTGGCCGTCGTTGACGCCCGTGAACGACGTCAGCGCTCGCCAGCGCGGGGCTTCGGCCACGGACAGCGTGACGGTCGAGCCGCTAGGGATCGTCTCGCCCGCCGCCGGGGACTCCTGCATAACCTCGCCCGCCGTCGAACCGGGTGCCGCGGTCATCGTAACGGCGTAGTGCAGGCCCGAGCCCGCGAGCGAGCTCTCTGCTGAGGAGGACGGCTCGCCAACCAGGCTCGGTACCTGGACAGGCGGCGGACCCGAGCTGAGCACGACACGCACCGTCGAGCCCTCGGCGACGCGCGCCCCCGAGGACGGGCTCTGCGCGATCGCCAGCCCGACGGGAGCGCTCGAGTGGCGCTCCGAGAAGATCGCGCGCAGGTGCGTGCGGCGGGCGCGTGCCGAGACGCCTCCCGCCGGCAGGCCGCGCAGCCGTGGCACCGTGGTACGCGCGCCAGAGCTGTCCACGATCAGCAGCAGCACGGCCGCTCCGAGCGCGAGCGCGACGACGGCGATCGCGCCCAGGCGCGCGCGATAGCGCCCCCGGTGGCGGCTGAGCGGAGCGGAGCCGGGCGGCTGGTCGGGCCTGTTCGGCAGTGGGCGCGTGGGGGCTGGCGTTGCCCTCGGCGCTCCGCCCAGGTCGACCGTACGGCCCTCGCCGGATATGTCGTTGTCGTCGGTGGCGGCAGCCGCCGCGCGCCTGGCGGCGCGGGGGGTTCGGCGCCTGACGTCCGCGGCGGCGGCAACTTTCGCCGGTGGCGCGCCTGCGTGCAACGCCGCCGCCATCTCTGCGCCGTCCTTGTAGCGTTCGGCTGGCTCCTTGGCGAGCGCACGCTTCACGATGCGTTGCAGCTCGGGCGGAACTATGTCTGGCAACGGGGGCGGCGCGTCCTGGAGGTGGCGGATGCCGAGCTCCACCGCCGAGCCGGCGTCGAACGGGGTGCGCCCGGCGAGCATCTCGTAGAGGACGACGCCGGCGCTGTAGACGTCGGTCGCCGGCGTGTTGGCGCGCCCGCGCGCCTGCTCGGGAGACATATAGCGCGGCGTGCCGAGGATCTCGGCGGTCATCGCGCGCGAGGTCCCCTCGGCGAGCCTTGCCACGCCGAAGTCGCCGACCTTGACCGCGCCGTCGCGGGTCAGCATCACGTTCGCGGGCTTGACGTCGCAGTGCACGATCCCCTGCGCGTGGGCGCTGCCGAGCGCGCGGCAGAGCTGCTCGGCGATTCGCGCCGCCTCCGCGGGCGCGAGCGCGCCGCCGGCGAGACGGTCCGCGAGGCTCTCGCCGTCGATCAGCTCGGCGACGTAGTAGGGACCCTCCTCGGCGTGCCCGAAGTCGAAGATCTGCACGATGCCGGGGTCGTTGACGCGGGCGAGCAGCTGGGCCTCAGACTCGAAGCGGCGCACCCACTCGCTGTCCTGCGCCCACCACGGCTTGATCACCTTGACGGCGACCGGCCGGGCCAGGCGTCGGTCGGTGCCGGCGTACACGCGCCCGAAGGCGCCCTCGCCGATCAGCGCGTGCAGCTCGTAGCGGTCCTCGAGCGCACAGCCGATCAGGTCAGGGGTTCGTAGCATCGAGAAAGTATTCCGCGCCTTCAAGCACAAGACGCCACGTGGCGAGCGTGGTCAGGGCGCTGGGGCGATCAAGCGACGAAGGCGTAGTCGTCGAGGTCGAAGCTCGCGCTGCGCCAAGCGGCCTCCAGGCTCAGGCTTGGCCGGAACGGCACGTCGCCGTGCTGGTCGAAGTAGTAGCTGTTGGCGTTCGCGCACGAGCCCTGGAAGAAGATCTGGTTGTGGCGACGCGCGAGCATCGACTCGAAGTAGCGGCGGTTGGCCTCGGGCCTGACCTCCACCCGCGTCGCGCCGTCGCGCCGGGCGCGGCTCAGGCAGCGCACGACGTGGCGCATCTGCGTCTCGATCAGCCCGAAGTAGGACTGGCCGTTGAAGCCGTAGGGGCCCAGGATCGAGAACCAGTTGGGAAAGCCGGGAACGCTGACGCCCTCGTAGGCCTGGTGGCGGTTGGCATCCCACCAGTCGTGCAGGCCGACGCCGCCCACTCCGAGCATCTCAAACGGCGGCATGTTGCCCGCGTCGAACACCTTGAAGCCGGTGGCGACGACGAGCACGTCGATCGCGTGCTCGACCTCGTCGCTCGTGCGCACGCCGCGCGGCGTGATCGCGTCGATCGCGGCGGTCTCGAGCAGGACGTTGTCGCGGTTGAAGGCCTGGACGTACTCGTTGGAGAAGCTGGGACGCTTGCAGCCGAGGCTGTAGCGGGGCGTGAGCTTGTCGCGCACTTCGGGGTCCTCGACTGCGCGCAGCAGCCCGCGCGCCGCGCCTTCACCGCGCGCGCGCAGGCTGGGGAAGGTGCCGGCGAAGTGCGCGGCCAGCACGAACGTCAGCTCCACGTAAGCCTGGCTGGCCCAGCGAGTGACGAGCTTGGCTCCTGGCACCGAGCGCAGCAGCGCCCGCGCGCGAGCGCTCAGCGGAGCGTCGAGCTTGGGCAGGCACCAGATCGGCGTGCGCTGGAACACGGTCAGGCGCTCCACTTGTGGAGCGATCGCCGGGATCAGCTGAATCGCCGAGGCGCCGGTGCCGATCACCGCGACCCGCCTGCCGTCCAGCTCGACCGAGTGATCCCAGCGCGCGGTGTGCATCGTCGGCCCCTCGAACGCCTCGATGCCCGGGATCTCGGGCAGCTTCGGTTGACTGAAGACGCCCGTGGCGCCAATCACGAACCTGGCGCTCAGGTGCCCTCCGTCGGCCGTGCGGATGCGCCACACGCCTGCCGGCTCGTCGAAGGTCGCACCCACGACCTTGGTGTTCAGGCGGATGCGACCCCCTAGGCCGTACTTCTCGACGCAGTGCTCGGCGTAGGCCTTGAGCTCGCGCCCCGGCGCGTACACTCGCGACCAGTCGCTGCGCTTCTCGAAGGAGAACTGGTAGCTGAACGAGGGGATGTCAACGGCGATGCCCGGGTAGGTGTTCCAGTGCCAGGCGCCACCGACGCCGCTGGCCTCCTCCAGCACGACGAAGTCCGTGAACCTCGCTTGGTCGAGCTTGATCGCGGCGCCGATGCCGGAGAAACCGGCGCCGATCACCACGACTTCGTGATCGACCTCCATGTCCGGGCCATGCATCCCCTGAGGATATCGGTGCGCGCTGGGTTCCGGTCCAGGCGATTGCGAGCGTGCGGCCGCGCGGCGGGCACCCCAGGCGCGCCGCGCGGCTGCTGATCGGCGCAAGCTCAGCCGGCGAGAACCATCACGCGGGCCTTCCCGCGTCCGCTCGCTTCCGTGCTGTTGAGCTTGACTTCGTACTGCGGTTCGGCGAGTTCTCCAATCAGCACCCCGTCGAGGCCTTCGAGCTTGATCCTCGTCGCTGGAGATTTGCGGCCTTCGCCTTCGGCTTTGATCACTTCCGTCGGTTCCGAGGTCGCCACCCCGGCCGGTTTGACGCCGTTGCGCGCGGTCACGCTCACCTCGATCGTCTTGCCGGCGTCTTCTTCGGGGATCGTGTATTCGGAAGCCGTGGCCCCCGCGATCGCCGCGCACTGCCCGCCGCCCTTGCACAGCAGCCACTGGTATTCGTAGGAGGAGATCGGCTGCGTGCCGCTCCAGTTTCCAGGGCTCGCCACGAGCAGGTCACCGACGGCTTCCTTCAGCTTCGCCTTGACCCATTCACCTTCGACGAGTTCGTAGGGGTGAATGTGCGGCGCCAGCGTGTTCGTGGGCGGTTCCCCGATGCCTTCTTCAATCGGTTCTTCGCCTTCTTCACCGGTGCCTTCTCCTTCGCTTCCTTCCCCGCCTTCCCCTTCTCCGGCTTCGTCTTCGCCCGGGTGGTCCCACACGCGGTAGACGACCGATTCCGAGGTCTCGCCAGCGGGCAGGTTCCACTGAAGCCCGAGCGACCCGCTAGACGGCTGGGAGTCGACGACCGGCAGCGGCTCGGGCGAGCCCGCGGCGACGATCGCCATCACGCCGTGGTTGCTGGCCGACACGGACTGCACGCCGCTGAGCCCGGGAACGGACTGCCACACGGTGCTGTAGCAGCTTTCGTAGAGGCCCATTTCGCCGGTGCCCTGTTCGCACCCGGGCCCGCGGCCGAGCTGGCCGAGGCTGTTGTCGCCGACCGTGTAGACCTCGCCTTCACTGCCCAGCACGACGCTGAAGTTGCCGCCGCCGGCGATCTGGGCGATGCTCACCCCTTCGGGCCCGGCCAGCTGACGCGCGTAGCGATCGCACGGCCAGGTTTTCCCCTCGCCGTGCTTGTTCACTTTCCCACACGTTTCAGCCGCAACTCCGAGCGCTCCGCCGCCATCGTTGCCCCAGCCCCACAGCTGCTTGTGGCCGCCGGCTTCGACGAGCGCGAGCCCGGTCTGCCTGCCGGCGGAGAGCGCAACCACGTGCTTGAGCGTTTCGGTTTCGCTCACCATCACCTTGCCCGCATACGTGAAGTTCGTGTGCGGCCCCGGCGTGAGCGTCTGTCCGAGCTGTCCTCTGCCGTCGTTGCCCCAGGACAGCACTTCTCCATCATTGAGCAGCGCGTACGCGCTTTCGGCGCCGGCGGCCACCTGTGTGACGCCTTCGACTTCGGCACCGCTCGCATAGACCACCGGCGAGGGCGTCTTGAAGCAGAGTTCCCACCCCGTTTCAGCGTGGCAGGTGTGTTCGGCTTCGGGCCATTCACCGAACTTGTAAGGGTCCTTGCCTTTGATGATTTCGGGTTCGCAGGTGCTCTTCTTCAGGCACGAGGTCGGCCACGCGATACCCAGCTGACCCCAGCGGTTGTACCCCCATGCCAGCAGCTTGCCGCTGCCGGGGAGGGTTACCCATCGCGAGCCCGAGCCGGCCTCGACCGATGTCACGCCCAGCCCTCTGAGAGAGCTTACTTCTTTCGGTTCGAGCTGGTTTTCGCCGGTTTCCACTTCGAAGCCGCCCTTGCCGTTGCCGAGGATGCCGTAGCCGTTGTTGCCCCAATCCCAGACCGTGCCGTTGGCGAGCAGGGCAGCTGCGCCCTCTCCCCCCGAGGAGACCTGTGTGACTTCGGTCAGGCCCTTGACCGGCACGTTGCCCTTGCCCTGTTCCCAGCTCGCTTTGCGCCCGCCGTAGCCGAGCGTCCCGTAGTAGCCCTCGCCGGACGCTGTCAGCGTGCCGTTGGCGTGCAGCTCCATGCTGCCGCCGCCCGCCACCGCGGTGGTGATGTTGGTCACGCCTTCGACGAGCACGGGGCGGTCCTCCCACAGCGTGCGGTAGTCGGTGCCGAGCTGCCCGCGGTAGTCTTCACCCCAGGCGACGGCGAAGTCCTGCGAGCCGCCGAGCACGAACGGGGTGGGAACGGAGGTCGACGCTGCCGTACCGCGGCCGTTGGTGGCGGTTGCGGTGACGCGGATCGAGTCTCCGACTTCGGCGGCTTCGATGGCGTGGTCCACTCCCGAGCCGACGCTGTGGCAACTGCCTTCGCTGCCGCACGCTTCCCAGGTGTAGCTGTAGCCGATCGGCGTTTCTCCCACCCAATGCCCGGGGCTCGCTTCGAGCGTGCCGCCGACGCGCAGCTGCCCCGCTACTTGGGGGAAATCGAGCGCTGATGGAGGACCGTATTTCACGACTTCGGTGAGGGCGGAGGTCGCCTTGCCTTCGAGCGGCGGATTGACGATGCTCACGATCGCGCGAACGGTCGCTCGCAGGAAGCTGTTCACCTCTTCCTTGGTCGCGCGGTAGCTCGATTCGTCAGCGCCGCTGATTTCTGTGCAGCGTTTGGCGGCGTTGCACAGTTCCCACTGGAAGGCGTAGCTGTTCGCCGGGGTACCGCTCCACTTGCCGTCGGTGACCTCGAGCAGCTGCCCTTCCTCGGGCGTGCCCTTGACTTCCGGCGCGACAGAGCTCTTGGGCGCCACGGCTTGGATTTCTTCGCTCTCGGCCGATGCTTCTTCCGCCGAGCCGGCGCTGTTGCTCGCCGTCACGATCACGCGGATCCTCGATCCGATGTCGACGTAGCGGAGTGTGTAGTTGGCTTCGGTCGCGTTCGCGATGTTCACGCATTCCGGTTCGCAGCGCTGCCACTGGTAGGTGTAGGTGAGGCTGCCGCCCTTCCATTCACCCTTCTTGGCCTTCAGCTGCGAGCCTTCCTGGGTTTTGCCCGAGATCGTCGGCGGGCCGACGTTGACAGGTTTTTCGACGACCGCGAAAGCGCCGCCAGCGCTCAGCATGCAGCCGGCAAGGCTGAGCGTGAGCGCGACGACGCCTGTCCGCCACCGCCGCGTCCGCTGCTGCTTGCAGCCACACGAGGCACCCTTCGACGCAGGCCCTGTACCGGTCATAGCTACCCCTCCCGTGTGTCTCGGCGCGCCACCTCAGGGCGCCTCCCTTTCCGAGCACAACATAGTCGGTGCGGTGCCCACAAGTCAACCGCGTTTTCCGTATGTTCACTTCACGTCGCCGTGTTGGCCGCCTGCCCCCTGCGTTCACCAATTTATCTGGCTAGCCAGCCAGATGCAGTGGCCTGAAACGAGCGTCCGGCACGAGCTGGTCTGGCGCAGGTATCCGGCCAGCGCCCTCGCCCCAGATGAACCGCTGGAGTGCGGGGAGCGATGAGCCTCGCAGGGCGGTCGAGCGACGCGCAGGCTACGTGCGCACGGCGAGGCTCGTCACCAGGCCGACGGTCCGTCGCGACTGATGAAGGCCCCGGTCGGTCCATCGGGGCCGATGGTGGCCATGCTGACGATAGCGTCGGTGCCTTCCGCGACGGTCTGGGTCCCGGTGTTGAAGTTCAGGTCCGTTGCCGTGTAGCCAGGATCGACGGCGTTGATCCGCATCGCTGGGAACGCCTTGGCGTACTGGGTGGTGAGCATGTTCAACGCTGCCTTGGAGGAGCAGTAGGCTGGTACGACCCATCGCGAAGCCGGCGAGTCGGGGTCGGTGGTGTACGCGAACGACCCCAATCCGCTCGAGACGTTGACGATCACGGGCGAGGTCGAACGTTCCAGCAGCGGCAGGAAGGCATGGATCGTGCGGACGACCCCGAACACGTTGACCTCATAGACCTGCTCGACGTCTGCGGCCGTGATCTCGCCGGCGGGAGGAACGTTGCCCGCGATGCCGGCGTTGTTGATCAGGACATCGAGCGCGTCGCCTGTGACCTCGGCGACCGTCACGGCGGCCGCCTCGACCGAGCCGTCGTCTGCGACATCGAGGACGAGATGGCGCGCACCCAGCTCGTCGGCAGTGGCCAGACCACGCGCGGGGTCGCGGGCGGCGGCCCACACGTCGTGTCCGGCGGCGAGCAGTTGGCGAGCCGCCTCGCGGCCGAGACCCTTGTTGGCGCCGGTGATCAGGATCGTCGACATGCGGCCAATCTAGCGGTTCGCTGCTCGCGCGCGCGCCCATCACAGCGGCTTCACGTGCTTGACCTCGTCCATGTAGTGATTGGCGCTGGCGACGGCCGCCTCGACGTCATCACCATGCTCGCGAGCGTCGAGGTAGGGGGCGTACCAGTCCCACCAGTCGTGCGCCTCGTGCGTTTTCTCGTACGCATCGTGGTGTTCTGCGGTCTCGTTGAGCAGTCGAGCCAACTCGCCGACGCCCACGGTCTGCTCCCCTTGCCACTCGCGTCCGGGCAGACGTTCCCTGATCTCCTGGAGCATCCAGACGTTGCCGTCGGGGTCGGCGAAGGTCGCGAACGTGCTGTAGGAGGCGCCGTTCGGGTCGCGTCCTGCGATCCGCGCGTCGCTTCCCGCCTGGTGCCATCCGGCGCCGCGTCCGTGGAACAGCTCGCTGACCTCGGCGCCGCGAGCGATCAGCTCTTGGCGTGCCGCGTTGATGTCGTCGACTACGAGCAGGATCCGATCGATCGAGCCAGGCTGTGCGCTGGTGACGCCCTCACCGAAGATGATCGAGGCCTGCGAGCGCGGCGGCGTGAGCTGGACGACACGGAAGCTGTCCGCCCCCAAATCGGCGTCGACGCGCCAGCCGAGCTTCGCATAGAACTCCTTCGCGCGATCCGCGTCGGCGACCGGGAGCACGATCACCTCCAGCAGCATCGCGAGATCGGTTGTGGTGTGCATGTCGGCGGCTGACTTGCCGCTTACGGTGCTGGCGCTCATGGTGACCTCCGTTTGCTCGTGTTGACGCGCAGCTCATGAGCCACCCCGCCGGGCACGCTCTGGCCGGTCACGGGTCGATGGTAATGATCGAGCACATCTCTAGACTCCTGGTCGGTGTCTGCTGAGGAGGTCGACGAGTACCTGCGCGGTGTGGAGGGGCCGAGCCGCGGCGCACTTCAGACGCTGCGCCGCACGATTCTCGAGATCGTCCCGGAGGCCGAACAGGTGATCTCCTACCGCATTCCCGCTTTCCGCGTCGGGGGAAAGACCGTCGCCGGCTTCGCGGCGTTCAAGACCCACCTGAGCTACTTGCCGTTCAGCGGCTCGGTCCTCGGGCAGCTCGAGCGTGAGCTCGACGGCTACACGATGACCAAGAGCTCCCTGCACTTCTCCGTCGAGCGCCCCCTGCCGAAGGCGCTGGTGAAGAGACTGATCGCGGTGCGCCTGGCAGACCCCGGCGGACGTTCGCACTGAGCCGCGTGTGTGGGCGCGAAGGCGACGCCATCCGCGGGCCACAGGCGCCTCGGGCATCGGCCAGCGGGATGCGCCGCGGCCCGCCGCGGGCCGAGGAGCGCAGAGGTTCATCGCCTGGCCCGCGCTGGCGATGATGACCGTAGGATCGGTTGGCTACCTGGGGTCGGCGCCGGCGACCGCGGTGCTCGGACTGCCCTCAGCCTTCCTCTACGTGCTTCCGGCCTTTGTGTTCCTGGTGCCGGTGTCACTGGTCGCGGCGGAACTCGCGTCCGGCTGGCCGGGCGGCGTGTACAACTGGGTCCGCGAGGGCATCTCGGCTCCGGTGGGCTTGGTCGCGGTGTGGTGCGAGTTTGCCCAGACGGTGTTCTACTACCCGGCACTGCTGGCCTACGTCGCTAGCACGCTTGCGTACGTGATCGATCGCCGCCTGGCAAACAACGGGGTCTACACCGCCGCGATCATCATCGTGCTCTTCTGGGGCGGCGTGGCGGTGTCCTCACGGGGCGCCTCGGTCGTGGCCGAGCTGTCCTCGCGCGGGACCGTGATCGGGACCCTGATTCCGGGAGCCATCCTCGTCATCCTCGGCATCGTCTACCTGGCGCAGGGCAATCATTCGGCGGCGCCGATGAACGCTCATCACATCCTGCCGGCGTGGAGTGGACTCGCCAGCGTCGTGCTCGTCGTCAACAGCTTGTTCACCTACGCCGGAGTCGAGATCAACGCCGTGCACGTCGACGAGCTTCGCAATCCGGGGCGGGACTATCCGAAGTCGATCTTCGTCGCGATGGCACTCGTTCTGGCGGTCTTCATCTTCCCGACGCTTGCGATCGCCTGGGTGATTCCGGCGGACCACATCAGCTTCACTGCCGGCGTGATGCAGGCCTTCGACGCGCTCATGACGCACTTCGGGATCGGGTTCGCCGTCCCGTTGATCGCGATCGCTCTGGCGGTCGGCGCCCTGGCCGGCATGATGACCTGGCTCGACGGTCCATCCGAAGGACTGCTGCGGATCGGACGTGAACAGGGCTATCTGCCACCGCACTTTCAGAAGGTCAACCGTCACGGCATCGAGATCAACATCCTCACCGCACAAGCGGTCGTGATCACGGGCATCGCGCTGCTATACGCGCTGATCCCGACGGTTTCCAGTGCTTACTGGATATTCACGGCGATGGCCACCCAGGTGTACCTGATCATGTACGTGCTGATGTTCATCGCCGCAGTGCGTCTGCGCCGCACGCGTCCAGACCATCCACGCGGATACCGCGTGCCCGCGCTGGGCCTGTTGTGCACGGTCGGCGGTCTGTCCTCGGCAGTCGGGTTCCTGATCGGGTTCGTGTCCCCGTCACAGCTCGCGCACACCAACCCGTTCACGTATGCGCTGGTGATCGCGACCGGAATCCTCGCCCTCGGGGTGCTCCCGCCGCTGCTGTTGCATCGCTTGCGCAAGCCAGGGTGGAAGGCCGCGACGGTGAAGGACCGTATCCAGGCCTAGCCGGGGCTGCGCACGACCACTGCTGTATCCTGCGCCTCGCACCCGGTATCGGGGTTTGCTCGCCGCACGGCGCGGCGCAACGGTCATCAAGAAAATCAGGGGGGATGATGGGATTCAAGCTCGCAGCTGTGTCACCGAAGCGGCCGAAGCAGCATCAGACGCGCGCGGTTGGGCTGGCAGTCGGCTTCCTGCTGGCGCTCGCGGCCTGCGGTTGTGGCGGCTCGAGCTCATCGACGACGAGCTCGAGCGCAGCTGCTGCCGCGACGACGTCACCCTCCACGTCGAGCGCCACCCAGACAGCGAGCACGAGCGCCACGTCCTCTGCGGGCGCGACGACTGCCGCGGGCACGAAGCTCGCGCTCGGCGCGCCGGCGGTCGTGGAGTATCAGCCCGGTGGCCCGCCAAAGCCGACCTATCGCCTTCAGCTGAGCGTGCTCGGTATCAAGAAGGGCTCTCAGACCGAACTCGACGGCGTGGAACTCGAAAAGTCCGAGCAGGGAAAGACGCCCTACTACGTCACGCTGCGAATCCAAAACATCGGCTCGGGTGACGCGGGCGCCGAAGAAAACCAGCCAGCGGTCGCCTTCCAGGCGACCGATGATCGTGGACAACAGGGTCAGGAATTGACGGTGCTCGGCAACTTCCGCCCGTGCCCGAACGTCAGCCAGCCCAAGCAGTTCACGCACGGCGTCAGCTATCAGACGTGCGTGATCTACATGGTTGGAGGCAACGGCTCGATCGTCCAGGAGGAGTGGACCGGGAGCGGCGCCGATGCCTACTCGGAAAACCCGATCGTGTGGAAGGCAAGCTGAGCGAGCGACCGCCGCTTGGCGATGGGGGCGCCGACACGGCCAAGCACCGCCACCTACTCGGCGGGTGCGGCGTTCTGGATGGAGCTGATCTTGACCGCGGGCCTCGTCTGCGTGATCCTCGGCAGCGCGTCCGGCGCGCAGAGCGTGGGCCTGTTCACGGAAACCGAGGAGCCGCCGGCATCAACCGCTGATCCCGTCAGACGCTTGCGTGCTGACCCCGCTCCAGCATGACCAAGCGGTCACTGATCCCGTTGCCGGAGAAGGCCGCCACGAGCTCCTTAGCGCCCTGAGTGCAGTGCGCCCAGCCCTCGAAGTGCAGCGGGATCGCCACGCGTGCCCCGAGTATTCGTGCGACGTCGGCCGCGTGGTCGGCAGAGAGCGTCAGGTAAGCGTGGTCGAGCTTCGGGAGTTGGACGGCACCGGCGTTCAGGATCGCGATCGGGATCTCGCCGATCTTCTCCACGATCGTGCGCACGACGTCGCGGGAAGCATTGTCTCCCGAGACATAGACCTTGTCGGCGCCCGGGGCTGACAGCAAGAACCCGAGGACCGGACCCTGGATAGCGTCACTTCCGTCCGGACCGTGCTGCGCTCGCACAGCGGTCACGTTCACGGTTCCCCCGCCGGGGCGCTCGATCTCGGCCTGTGACCACGGTTCCATGCCGACGACGTTGCCGCCGAGCTCTTCGGCGGCCGTCGCGGTCGAGAGCACGCGTTCTGCGCTGGAAAGAAATGCCTTCCCCGCGGGATCGAGGTTGTCGCTGTGCTGGTGATGCGAGACCAGCACGACGTCGATTGGATCCTGCTCGGCCACGTCGACCGCGGGGCCGGTCAGCTTTGTAAGGCCTGCGTACTCCCCTGGAGGCGAGAGAGTCGGGTCTGTCAGCCAGCGCAGGCCGCCGTACTCGAACAGCGCGGTCGGACCGCCCACCAGCGTGATGGCGAGTTGCGACTCCTCGTTCTCGATCAGCCCCGTTAGGCGCCGGCCCGCCATTGAACGCCATCTTGCCAGATGTCACCGCGCGATTAGTGCGTGAACTGCGAGCGCACCGCGTGTATCGGCCGGGACTTCGGCTGCGCTCATGCTTGCTTGAGAAACCTCAAACCGAAAGCCGCGAACACCAGCACGATCCCGACGTTGACCATCAGGCGCTCCCAGAACCTATCCCGGAAGAACAAGACGTCCACGCCGACCACGACGGCGACCAGCGCTAGCACGTAAAGCACGGTGCCTGCCTGCTTTCCCATCGTCTCCATGTTACTGCTCGAGGACCGCGTGGCGACGGAACCGAGATGCGCGCGCAGCCAGGCGGAAGCGGTTCAGCGTACGAGCACCGGCGGTCCGGCAGCTGCCTTCGGCCGCTCGATGTCTATTCCCCGGCGCAATAGCTTGGTCGTGTAGATCGAGCCATGGCTCAGACGCTTGGAGAGTGCCGCCGCGATTCCGGCGGCGAGCATCACCGACAGGACGATCCCGAAGTTGCCGGTCATCTCGAGAACGCTGGCGATCGCGGTCAACGGCGCCTGTGAGGCTGCGGCGAACACGCCACCCATCGCCACGACTCCGTACAAGGCGGGCGGTCCGATCGCCGGCCCGAAGATGTGCTCTGCGAGCGTGCCGAACGCCATCCCGCCGGCTGCGCCGGTGAAGAGCGACGGCGCGAAGATGCCTCCGGAGCCGCCGATCGAGAGCGTGACGCTGCACGCGAGGATCTTGCCGAGCATGAGCACGACCAGAAACCAGAGCGCTTCGTGGCCTGCGAGAACGTTGTCCATCACCGGGTAGCCGACCCCGTACATCTGCGGGAGCACGAGCAGCACGAGCCCCAGCGCCACGCCGCCAACTGCGGGTCTCGCCCACTCAGGGCGCCCCCGCCATAGCCGGTCGGTGACGTCCTCGAGGCCGTACAGCACAGTCTTGAAGGTGAAACCGATCAGGCCCGCGCAGAGCCCCAGCAGCGCGATCAGCAGGTAGACGTAGTCGTGCGGGGCAACCAGGTTGTGCGGCACCTGCGAGAAGAAGGGCCCCGAGCCGAAGAAGGCGCGCCCAACCACGTCCGCACTGACGGCGGCGAGGATCGTGGCAAAGAGCGCCTCGACAGAGAGCTCCCGCAGCACGAGCTCGACGCCGAAGAACACGCCGGTGATCGGAGCGTTGAAGGTCGCCGCGATGCCGCCGGCGGCACCGCAGGCGACGAGGATCCGCAGTCTTGCCTCCGACATCTGCACGAGCTGGCCCAATGTGGAGGCAAGCGCCGAGCCGATCTGGGCGATCGGGCCCTCGCGGCCGACCGAGCCACCGGTACCGATGCAGACCGCGGAGGCCAGTGCCTTGACGAAAGTCACCGGCGGGCGGATCCGCCCGCCGTTCTCCGCCACGGCGAGCATCACCTCCGGGACCCCATGCCCTCGCGCCTCGCGGGCAAAGCGGTCGATCAACGGCCCGTAGAGCAGTCCGCCGAGAACCGGGATCACGAGCAGGAACCAGATGCCGAGCGCGGGGAAGTGCAGGCTGCCCACGCGCCCCTGCTGGCCGAACTGCTGGTGGCCGGTGGCCAGCCACGTGGCGGCGTAGATCAGATACCGGAACGCCACCGCGCCGAGACCCGCCAGGCCGCCGACTAGCAGAGCCATCGCGGCGAGACCGAGTCGAGCGCCGCCGAGCCAAGCTCGCATCGGAGCAAGTACCGCCGCGAGCGAGCGCCAACGAGTCGCAGCGAGCGACGGCGCCCGGGGGTTCCTCACGCGTGTACGCGCCATCCCAGTGACCACGCTTGCTCGGGCACCTCGCCGGCCGCGTCAGCGAACGCGCGCAGAGCGACTCGCACGGGGCCTCGGTCGGCCGCCGGCATGCGTCGCAGAATCCTCGTGATCTCGGAGCGGCGTCGTCGGGTGACCTCGTCCACCAGGTCGCGCCCAGCTTTGGTCAGCGAGATACGCACCGCGCGGCGATCCCCGCTCTCGCGACGGCGCTGCACGAGGCCCTTGCGCAGGAGGCGATCGCACATTCTGCCCGCGGTGGAGCGCTCTACACCGAGAGTCTGCGCGATCTCGGCCGACCGCTGAGGACCGCGCGAGGCGAGCTCGACGAGGACTCTGTACTGCGCCAACGTGACGTCGTCCGCGAGATCCGCCAGCGAGCGGGCGGCGACGGCAACCAGCGCGCGGCTCGCCCCGAGCACGGCGTCGACGAGCTGCTCTCGCTCGGCGAGCTCCGATGTGCCGGTCTCCGCTGGAGTCTCTACTTGCATATGGCTATTGTTGCACTACGCAACTGAGAGCATAAGGTCGGACGGTGGGAGAGCTGAGCAGGAATGGAGAAGCGACCTCGCGACGAGGCCGCTAACTTGGTCGCCATGACCGTTATCGAATCCGGGACGCTCGAGGTACCCCGTGCGAGCGCCGCACGAGCCTTCTATACGGACGCTTTCGGGTTGGACGGGCTGATCGGGGTACGCGAGGGCGCTCGGCATCTCGACGGGGTTGCGTGGCTTCGTGCTGTCACTGATCGTCTCCCAGCCCGCCAACGCCGACGCCCTGTTCAACACCGCCCGCGCTGCGTCTGGACACGAGCAGGCGCGTCCCGGGGACTGACGATCTAGCCATGCCCTACACCGTGGATTTCGACACCGTGTCGATGGTCGGCTTGGAGTCGTCGCCGGTAGCAGCCGCGCTCGCTGGTTTGCGCGCCAATGAGGCTCGCTACTTCAAGAACAAGTACAACCATGTGTTCAGGGTCGAGCCCGCCAGCGAGGCGCAGGAAACGATCGACTGGGTGCACCACATCCTCAAGGAGGAACGCGACTTGGTCATCGTGTCTTCGCCGCTGGAGGCGACCGCATTCCAGGTCGAGAACATCCGGATGGCCTACGTCTTCTACGAGAGCGGCCTGTCGATCAACGTCATGTACACGATCGACGCTGGTGGCAAGCGTGCCGTCGGGCTCAAGCTCTCCGACGGGATGGAGGTGCCGGCTGAACTCGCTTCGCAGTTCAAGTTCGCCCGGCAGAAATCGAAGCTGGCCGGAACGATCCGTGGGTCGTTCTTCGTGATCAAGAACGAATACTGAGCGGGCGATCACCGCCGCGAGCACTCCGCGCTGCTGAGCGACAACGGCGCCCGCTTCGGATCAGTCGCCGGGCCTCACCACGTGAAACTCGATGCGGTAGACGAGCGTGTCCTCGTCGATCGGCCCGCTGTGCGCGGCACGCTGGCGCAGCGTCTCGAGGTCGGGCTCGCCTGCTCGTCGGACGTCCTGCGCGGTGACCGCCGCGAACGGGACCAGCTCGACGGCGTCGACCTCGATCTCACCGGGCCCGACCCTGTAGCGGCCGCCCAGCTTGACCCGTGGGCGCTTCCACAGTCGGACCGACAGCGTGATGTCTTCGGCGAGAACGTCGTTGCGCAACTCGGGACTGAACTCCACATCCGAGACGCTAGCTCGTCGGTTCACGAGCGGGGCGGTGGAGCTCGCCGCCGGGTGCGCGGCTGTACGCGTCCCCATCGAGCGCGAGTGCCTGATGTGTCGCCAACAACCGCACGTGCTCGATCAGGAACAGAGCGTTGGATTTTGCCGCCGGCTCGTATCTCAGCTGGAGACAGTCCAACGAGACAGCGAAAGGAGAATCGCGATGGGGAGGATCGTGATAAGCGAGAACGTCACGCTCGACGGCGTGATCCAGGATCCCGCAGGCCGTGAGGGCTTCGCCCTCGGCGGCTGGGTCGGTCGCATCGGCGAGAAGGGTCGCGATCAGGCGGCGAAGGTGCTGCTCGAGGAGAACCTGCGGGCCGAGGCCCTGCTGCTGGGTGGACGCAGCTACGAGTTCCTCGCAGCGGTGTGGCCGTCCCGCAGCGGCGCCTTGGCGGACAGGTTGAACGGCATGCCCAAGTACGTCGTGTCCTCGACGATTGAGGACCCTGACTGGAGCAACACGGTCGTGTTGAAGGACGACGTGATAGACGCGGTCTCGAAGCTCAAGCGGGAGCTGGACGGGGAGATACTGGTCGCTGCCAGCTTCCAGCTGTGGCACGCACTGCTGCGGCACGACCTCGTCGACGAGCTGCGGCTGATGATCTATCCGGTCGTCCTCGGGGCCGGCGAGCGTCTCTTCGGCGACGCCTGCGAGCAGAAGCCGATGCGGCTCGTCGATGCCCAGACCGTCGACGACCTCGTCCGGATCACCTACGACGTTGTCCGCTAGGCCATACACGGCGTTTTGCGAGGGTCGGGTGACCGCTGCGACCGCGGGCGTGTGGCTGGCGGACCGATGGACCCCGGCGCCTCCCTGTATCTGTACCGGATAGACCGATATGGAAGACGGACGCGATCAGCAACCCGGCGGGCTTGTGCATCTCGAGCTGCATACCCACGACCTGTCAGGCGCGAGCACGTTCTACCACCGTCTCTTTGGCTGGCGGACGGAGCGGCTGGACACTCGATGGGGCACCTACCACGCGCTCGCGCTGGCCGGCGCGCTCGGTGCGGGGATGGTCGAGTGTGCTGCGGGGCGGCCGCTCTGGCTCCCATACGTGCAGGTCGCGGACATCGAGGCGGCGACCGAGCGCGGGCGGGCGCTTGGAGCCACAATGCTGCTCGAGCCGCGCGAGGGGCCAGCGGGCTGGCGCAGCGTGCTTGCGAGCAGCGACGGTGGTGAGATCGCACTATGGCAGCCAAAGCGTGCGCTCGCGCCCAGGACCGCATGAACGACTCCCAGCTGATCGAAGCAGCGGTTGCCGGGAACCAAGGTGCCTTCGCCGAGCTTGTCGGGGCGCATCGGCGACCCCTTCACGCGCACTGCTACCGGATGCTCGGCTCGCTTCAGGACGCCGAGGATGCCGTGCAGGAGACGCTGCTGCGCGCATGGCGGAATCTGTCGTCGTTCGAAGGGCGAAGCTCGCTGCGCAGCTGGCTCTATTCGATCGCCACCAACGTCTGCCTGCGCACGATCCAGCGCAGACCCTCGCGAGTGCTGCCGATCGACTACGGACCGTCGGCGGATCCGCACGAGCCGCTGCGGGAGCCGCTACTCGAGTCCGTATGGATCGAGCCATACCCCGACGGGCAGCTCGGCCTCGAGGGCCTCGCCGGACCAGACGCGCACTACGAGCAGCGGGAGAGCATCGAGCTCGCGTTCGTCGCCGCGCTCCAACTGCTGCCGCCTCGGCAGCGCGCGGTGTTGATCCTGCGCGACGTGCTCGGCTTCTCCGGCGCGGAGGTGGCCCACGCGCTCGAGACAACGCCCGCGTCGGTCTACAGCGCCCTACAGCGCGCCCATGCGACGCTCGAGGAGCGAGCGCCGGAGCGGACTCAGCAGGCGACGCTCCGCGCATTCGACGACGAGCAGCTAAAGGCGATCGTCGCGAGCTATGTCGATGCGTGGGCCCGCAACGACGTGGAGAAGCTCGTCGGGATGCTGACGGACACCGCTACGCTCGCGATGCCGCCGATCCCGAGCTGGTACCGGGGGCGCGAGGCCATCGCGACAGTGCTGCGCGACGTGGTGTTCGTCGCTACGCGAAGCTGGCGGATGGTGCCCACCACCGCCAACGGCCAGCTCGCCCTCGGCGCCTACGAGCTCAACGAGTCCGGCGTCTACGCCCCGCACGGCGTGACCGTGTTGACGCTCAGTGGTGGGCTGATCGATGAGATCACTCACTTCCGCACGCCAGCGATGGTCGAGCGGTTCGCGCTGCCGGCCCAGGGGTGATCGTGTAGCTCGGCGTCTCGCCATGGCCGGCGAACCACCGGGTCGCGTCGATGGCCTCACGAAGCCGGCGCCTGGATCCAGACCTATATCGTCTCGGTCACCGGCGATGGCTTCGATTCGCAAAGAGATCGTGATCGACGCGAGCCCCGAGCGCGTCTGGGATGCGCTGCGCGATTGGGGAGCGCTGCACGTACGGCTCGTGCCCGGTTTCGCGACCGATGCCCGACTCGACGGCGAGGACCGGATCGTCACGTTCGCCAACGGCAGCGTCCTGCGCGAGCGGTTGGTTGACCTCGACGAGGATGCGCGGCGGCTCGTGTGGTCGGTCGCCGACCCGCCATATGAACATCACAACGCCTCGGCGGAGGTGTTCGCGGAGGGAGCGCGCCGCAGTCGGTTCGTGTGGACCGCCGATTTCCTTCCGAACGACCTCGCTGTTCGCGCTGCGCCGCTGATGGAGCAGGCGCTCGCCGTCATCAAGCGCACGCTCGAGTCCGAGCGGCCGAGTCAATAGGTACGGCTTCCCCGCGCGCGGTCTGGCGCTGAACCTGTCTCGCGAGTGTCCACCGAGTCGCTGAACAGGGACAAAGTCCTGCAAATACAGAAGAAAATGTAACCGTTCAGTTGGTGGTGCTCAGGTGAGTAGCGGTGCTGGATCGCCGCGGGCGTGGGCGCGGATCGCGTCTGTGAGGTAGGGGAAGAGCGAGCGGTGTTGCAGCCGGCAGGTGGTGTGCGCCGATAGCAGCCGTGCGATCCGTCGCTCGCCGGTTTCGGACTGGGTTCCGAGGCAGAGCTTGCGGTAGGTGACCGCGGAGCGCAGGGCGCGCTCGGCGTGGTTGTTCGTCGGTTGCACACCGGCGTGCGCGGCGAAGGTCCATAGCGCTGGCCACGCCTTCATGAGATTGCGCGCCATCCCGCGGCAGCGCTTGTTGCGCGCCCGTTTGGTTGCGTAGGAGTGGATGATCGGCTTGTAGGTCCGCTGCAGCGAGCGGACCGTGCGTTTCAGCTCGCGGCGGTCGCCGGTGTGCTGAAAGACCTCCCAGGCCCAGAAGACGCGTTCGCACAGCGCAAGTCCGTGCTCGCCGAATTCCTTCTCGGCGGTGAGTCCTTCGGCGTGCGCCTTGAAGTCCCGCCGCAGGTGCGCCCAGCAGAGCTGACGGCGGCGCAGCGGCAGGTGCGCATACGCCCACCAGCGATCAGAGGTGACAATCGCCTGCGTTTCGGCGAGCAGCTCCTTGGCGTGATCCTCGTGCCGGTCTGACTGCACCGAGAAGTAGGCGTGCTCGGAATCGAAGATGCCCCACAGCGCGCGCCGCGCGCCGGCGGTGCGCCAGCCGGTCTCGTCCATGTTCAGCGCCGGCGAGGCGCGCAGCCTGGCGAGCAGATCGTCGTGAGGCTCGGCCAGCGCGTGCGCGGCCCTCGTGAGGATCGTGTCCACCGTACCCGAGCTGATGCGCGCCCCGAACAGCTCTTCGCATAGCTCCACAGCGTCATCGCGGGAGACGCGATTGCGCACCGACAGCGTCGCCACCGCCGCTTGAAGGCGCGGGCCAAAGCAGCTGCGACGCACCTCGTCGGGCAACGCCGCGCGATTGCGCCTACCGCAGGAGGGGCAACGCACGCGCTGGGCACGGTGTTCGCTTACCCTGACGTTGATCGGCGGTAGCTCTTCAACCTGGTGGCACGCCGGCGCGCCCACCAGCGCACGCTCTGCTTCGGCGAAGACATGCCCGCAGCGGCAACGCGACGGCCAGTGCGCGACCACCTCATCGACCGCCCACGCCGGCAACAGCGGACGCCCGTGGCCCTCATGGCCTTCCTGAGCGCCACGCTTGCGACCCGAAGGGTCCTTGCTGCGTGCAGAGGATGACGGCGGATCGGAGCTCGGCGGGCGCGAGGAATTGCGCGAGCTCGTCTTCAGCTCGCGCTCGAGCTTCTCGACCCGCGCTTCCAGCTGCTGGATACGCCGGTCCATCGCCAGCAGAACCTCGACGACGACCTCCCGCCCCGCGTCATAGATCGCCTCCGCCTCAGCGCGCTCCACACCCCCAACATTCGACGGAGCAGAGTTATGTCCCCCAACCCCACTGAACGCTTACGACTTTTTGTAAGCGTTCAGTGGGTCTGCTCAGGTGAGTAGCGGTGCGGGATCGCCGCGGGCGTGGGCGGCGATGGCGTCGCTTAGGTAGGCGAACAGCGAGCGGCGCTGTAGCCGGCAGGTGGTATGCGCCGAGAGCAGCCGGGCCGTGCGGAGCTCGCCACCGTCGGACTGGCTGCCGAGGCAGAGCTTGCGGTAGATGACGGCGCTGCGCAGCGCGCGCTCGGCGTGGTTGTTGGTCGGCTCGACCCCGGCGTGTGAGGCGAAGGTCCACAGGGCGGGCCAGGCTTTCAGGAGGTTGCGCGCCATCCCGCGGCAGCGCTTGTTGCGCGCGCGCTTGGCGGCGTAGGCGCGGATGATCGGCTTGTACTGTCGCTGCAGCGAGCGGATCGTCCGTTTGAGCCCGCGGCGGTCGCCGGTGTGCTGGAAGACCTCCCAGGCCCAGAACACACGCTCGCACAACGCAAGGCCTAGCTCGCCGAACTCCTTCTCGGCGGCGAGTCCTTCGGCGTGCGCCTTGAAGTCGCGGCGCAGATGCGCCCAGCAGAGCTGACGACGGCGCAGCGGCAGGTGCGCATAGGCCCACCAGCGGTCCGAGGTCACGATCGCGCTCGTGTCAGCCAACAGCTTCTTGGCGTGATCCTCGTGCCGGTCACGCTCCACCGAGAAGTGGGCGTGGTCTTGGTCGAAGATGCCCCACAGTGTGCGTCGGGCACCGGCGGTGCGCCAGCCAGTCTCGTCCATGTTCAGCGCCCGCGATGAGCGCAGCCTCCCCAGCAGGTCGGCGTGCGGCTCGGCCAGCGCATCCGCCACTCGGGTGAGGATCGCGTCCACGCTGCCAGAGCTGATCCGCGCGCCGAACAGCTCTTCGCAGAGCTCCACGGCGTCATCGCGCGAGACACGGTTGCGCACCGACACCGTCGCCACGGCCGCCTGCAAGCGAGGCCCGAAGGAGCTCTTGGCAACCTGCGGCGGTAGCTTGCCACGACGGCGCCCGCCACACGCCGGGCAGCGCAGCCGCTGGCAACGATGCTCGACCACCCGCACCGTGATCGGCGGAGCTCTTCGACCTGGTGGCGCGCCGGCTTGCCCACCGCCCGTCGCTCCTCGGATGAGAACACGTGCCCGCAGCGGCAGCGCTCCGGCCAGTGCTCGATGATCTCATCGACCGCCCACGCCGGCAACAGCGGACGTCCGTGGCCCTCGTGGCCATCCTGGGCACCGCGCTTGCGTCCCGACGGATCCTTGCTGCGTGACGGCGAAGAGGGCGGATCGGTGCTCGGAGGAGCGGAGGAGTTCCGCGAGGAGCGATTCAGCTTGCGCTCAAGCTCACCGATCCGCTCGTCCTGGCGCGCCACCCGCTCCTCCAAGCGGCGAATCTGCTCGTCCATCCGGAGCAGGACAGCCACCACGACCTCGCGGCCCTCGTCATAGATCGCCTCCGCCTCGGCGCGGTCCACGCCACCAAGTTCGACGCGGCGGGATTATGTCCCCCAACCCCACTGAACGCTTACAAGAAAATGGAGCTAGGGGGACTCGAACCCCCGACCTCCTGGGTGCGATCCAGGCGCTCTCCCAACTGAGCTATAGCCCCGTACCGAAGGACGACGGTCGTCTCGAAGTCCGACAAGTCTAGTCATGGAGCGGGTCGCGTAGCGCGCGACGCGCGGCGCAGTATGGTTTGGGGGCGGCATGGGACTGCTCGACGAGGCCATACGCGAACACCTGGAGCTGAAGCGCCGCAGTGGGGCAGACCCCAGCGCGGTGGCGCGCGAGGAGCACGAGGCGCTGACACCGGTGTTCGGCGACGAGCAAGCAGGGCCGGACGAGCTGGCGCGGGACGCGATCACCGGGCAGGAGGACGCCACCGAGGCGGACGCGGTGCCTCCTGCGGCCCATCCACAGCCGGATCCCCTTGGCGGGGGCGCTTCGACCATAGGCGAAGAGACGGCTGAGCTGGACATGCGATCGCTGATCGAGGGCGGCCAGGGTCCGGGTGATGGCGACGAGCCGTTGCATCCGCCCGCCCCGGGGCTGGCGCAGCCTCAGGCTGGGGAGGGCGAGCTCGAACGGACTCCCTCGAGCGGGCCCAGAGACGGCTCACAGCTCGACACCCCCAGGCAGGACAACGTCGAGTAGTTGGCTCCGGTGAGGGCGAGGCGCACAGAGATGACGGCGGGCGCTCCCGGGTAGGGCGCCACCAGGTTTCTTTCCGTGTAGGTCTGCAGCGGTAGGGTTGGCCTATTAGCTCGGCGCGGCGACCTCCCGGCCCCGATCCCCAGCGTCTGGGGGGCCTCGCTTGGGCGCGACGTACCGACGGGCGACTCACCTCGCGCGAGCGAGCCCGACTGCTGGCGGCGATAGCGCTCGGCCAGTGGCAGAACGTGCTCGGGCGGGCGAAGCTGGCGCTTGGGCGCCTTCCGGCGGGAGCAACGAACGTCGACCTCGACACCTTTGCGGTGCCCGACACGCGGTTCGCGCGGGAGGCCGAGCAGGCGTGTGCCGAGCTTCCAGCGGTGCTCGTCGGACACTCGTACCGGACGTGGTTGTTCGGTCGTGCGCTCGCTGTCGTCGACCAAAGCTCGCTGGACGAGGAGCTGTTCTACGCCGGCTCGCTGCTTCACGACCACGGCATCGCACACCCAACCCCGGGTCGCGACTTCACGCTTGCGAGCGCCGATCGGACGCTGGCGTGTGCGATGCAGGCTGGGGTCAGCGACGAGCGCGCGCAGGCGCTCGCGGACGCGGTGTGCGTCCACACGACGCCCGGCGTGGCGCTCGAGCGAGATGGTGCGCTCGGCTGCTACCTGCAATGGGGTGCGATGGTCGATGGCGCCGGGCTACGCGCGTGGGACATCGCCCCAGCCAACGTCGAGGAGGTCGTGAAGCGCTATCCCCGCCCTGACTTCAAGCGCCAGCTCGCCACGATGATGCGCGCTGAGGCTGCCGCCCTGCCGAGTGGGCGATTTGGACTGCTTGTCCGCTGCGGCGTGCCTCTAGCGAGAGGCATTGACAACGCGGCCGGTCGGCGGCGCGCGGGTCAGTCCAGGTAGCTGACGTACGTGCGCGGGTCCGCGCGCTCCGGCGTGGCGCTCTGCTGACGGTGCGGACCGAGGTGGATGAGCCCCAGCACGCGCTCATCGGGCTCGAGGCATACAGCGGCGCGGCCCTCGGGGGTGCGCAGCACGGCTGGTGTTCGCCAGTAGCCGGCGAACCCTCGGGCGTGGGCGACGAGCAGGACGATGTAGGCGGCGATCGCCGTGGCGTGCAGGTCCTCCTCATTTTCGAGCGGGTCGCCGCTGAGCGCGGCGCTGACCACGATCAGCGTTGGTGCCCGGTCGAGCTTCGCCGCTTGTGTCTCCCCGGCTGCCCGCTTGAGGCGCTCGCGTGCTTCGCGCCCCAGGACGCGAAAGCGCCACGGGTTGGTCTGGTGGTGGTTGGGCGCCCATCGCGCGAGCTCGAGCAGTTCGTCGAGAGTCTCGCGCGCGACGGGCTCGTCACCGAAGGCCTTGTGGGTGCGGCGGGTACGGATCGACTGCTCGATATCCATAAAACTGAGCATGGCATTCCGAGATCACCGCCGCGGTCTCGCACGAAGCGGCGGGCTCGGTCAGGCCGGATGCCACGTGTTTGGTGGCGCCGCCCGCTCACGGACGCTTCGACAACGCTTCCATCTCCGGCCGTGGCCGCGACGTAGCACCGCCTTAAGAGCCCGTAGAATGGGGGCTCCTGGGGCCATAGCTCAGCTGGGAGAGCGCCTGCTTTGCAAGCAGGAGGTCGCCGGTTCGATCCCGGCTGGCTCCACTCGCGAAGTGCCTGCAAATGAGCCGATTCTAGGCAGGCTCGGCAGGCTCATCGGTGCCGGCTGAGACGTCAGATTTGGCCGTGGGCCTATTTATGGGCCTAAACTCTTGCTCTTCAACGCCTACGCGACCGCGAACGAGCGGGCACTCGGCGGGCTCGTCGGCGAATCGCATCAGCTCCCAGATCGCCTGACGTTCCTTGGGGCTGAGGCGCCGGTTACGGGTCTGCTGGTAGACCTCAAGCGTGAAAGCAGCCGAGACGTGGCCGATCTGATCGGAGATCCAGTGAGGATCACGGCCAGCCTGTGCGGCGAACATCGCCCAGGTGCGTCGCAGCGAGTGCGGCGTAATCGGGGGCAGTTGCGGTAGACCCTGTTCCAAGCGCCTCTCGTTCGCAAGTGTCACTGAGCGCTCGAGGACACGATCGCGGAAACGATCCGGGTCACGGCGAGTGCCCCTGCTCGTCCCGAAAAAGTGGTTCGTCGGCTTCACAGGGAATCCGTCCTGCAGTCGCTGCTGCTTGTGATTCAGCAGCTCGTCGCGGGTCCAGAGAGTCATCTCCACCTCCCGCACGCCCTTCTCCGTCTTGGCGTCCCTGAGCTTGAAGCGTGCGCGAGCCAAGTCCACCTGACCACAGCGCAGATCGCAAAGCTCGGAGATCCTGAAGCCCGCGAGCCCGAGCGCCACCAGCGCCCCGCGACGGCCGCTTCGGTGATCGCGTCGCTTCGCGCGGTCGAGCTCGCCGGCTGCATCGAGCAGCGCCAGAAACTCATCGACCTCGAGGAAGGATTTGCTCGACCGCCCTGCCGGCATGAATCGATCCGCCCGCTCGCCGATCTTCACCGGGTTGCGCTCCACGTACCCGTAGTCCACCGCGCGCTGCATGACCTGGCTGAGCAGCATCAGAATTTTGTTGATCGACGAGTTCGCAAGTGGTCGCTTGGGGCGTTTGTAGGGTTTGCCGCCCCTTCCCTTGACGGTCTCCATCAGCGGTTTGCCGCGTGCGGCGGCCTTACGGATGACCTCCGAGCGCCTGGCAAGGCTGTTGCGGAGAGCATCGACTCGCGCGACATCGATCTCGAGCAACTCCAGGCGGCCGAGCTCCGCCTCGAGATAGCCAAGGCGCCAATCGAGTTCTTCGATTGTGTCCTCGTCGAGACCCCGGTTCTTCTTGCTCTCGACTACGGAGCGAGCGAACGGGCCGAACAGTTGGTGCCCGTCAGGGCGCGCTTCCCGCGCTGGTTTGACCGACGTCTTTTTCTCGGGAGGCACCCACGTGCCGCGCTCCACCTGCTGCAAGATCGACTCCAGCTCGATCTCGGCCCGAGTCAGGTTCCAGCCCTGCAGGTTGGTGCCGAAGACGAGCCGGTGGCGGCGCCCGTAGGCGTACAGGCGCGCGCCGAAGGTGATCGTGCTGCCGTCCTTCCACGGGCGTTGGGTGACCTCGCCGGAGCTGGGTCGGCCCATCAGAGTCCTCGATCGCGTCGGGATGTACGGTTGGGGTACATCGGGGTTACCTCCCGCTGTCGCGCCGGGGGCCGTTCCCGCGGCGCCCCGGCAACTTCTTGGTGTCATCAGATTACCGGCGGCTGGTGATGGCCGACGGGGGCTGCTTGCGCTCGCGCATCGCTCTTTGCGCAGTTCGCAGATCGAAGCGCAGCCGCGCCTTGGGTCCATCGCCGAGCCGCATCGCGCCAAGGTCCACGGCATGCGCGTAGACGTAGTCGACCGAGACGCTCAGCTCCCGCGCGAGCTCCTTCGCATCGAGGAGCTGGTGCGCCGGATGGCCGGGGCGATCGAGCATCTGTACGACGCGGTGAGCGGCACGCTCGGCGATCGCCTCGATGTCCTCGCTGTCCAGCGTCATGAGAAACCAAATTAGCAAAAATAGCGTGATTTAGCAAAATGCCAGGCGGGGCGTGTGGGCTGTCCGCGGCAGTCTGCATGAGCAGTTTTCTGAGCATTGGTCAGCCCTTACCGATCAGGCCACCCCCTCGCTTGTCGGGCGTTCGAGCCCGTCAACGGCGGCCCGAGGCCGGCGACGCTCGGCCTCTTGGATGCGCGCCAACGGCATCGCGTTGCGCGCCATCCAGCTCTCCGGCTGGATGCACAGCAGCCAATCGAGCGCGGAGGGATGCGTCCGAGGTCCTCACGGACGTGCTGCTCTCCGAGCCAGCGCACCGGGATCTCCCGCCCGGTGCTGATCGTGATCGTCGTGCCGAAGATCTCCTCGGCCAGGAAGATGCCCTCGGCGTGGTGACGCAGGGCGCGGTGGCGTACGTCGGCGGTGATCGCCTTTGTCGCGTCGAACCAGTCGTGGATCGCCTGGTAGTCCTGCGGTTCGCCGCCCCACTTCTTGGCGGAGCTGACGGCATGGTGGTATGGGTGGGCCATCAGCTTCACCCCCTCGGAGGTTGCTGCTGGTCGCACGCGCGCGACCAGCAGCAAGCCCTCACCGGCGTCATCGATGCCGAACAGGTCGAGCAGCGCCTGCTGCGTTCAGTCGCCGGCGAAGTCTTCGATCCAGTACGCGGCAGGGTTTATGCCGCTCGCTCAAGCATTTGCTCGATCGCCGCAGGACCGGCTGGGACGCCCCCGAGCTTGGCGATCTGGCTGTTGTAGTCGAGCAGCAGGTCGTTGAGTTCGCCGTAGGTGTTCAGGCCGTCGGCGAGCATGTAGCGCTTGCCTTTGCCGTTGCCCGGCAGGTCGCCGACACGGATCGCTCCGTGGATGCGCTGGACCACGATCAGCCGGTGTTCGTGCCCGACGCGGTAGCCCGCGAGTACGTGTGGCTCACCCTTGCCCGGATCTGCGACTGCGACCGCAGCCGGAGGAGTGGCGGGGCGCGGAGCGTTGGCCAGTTCGAGGAGCGTGTCGCAGTGACAGGCTGCCGGCGCGCAGTGGCATCCGAGCGTTCGTCCGCGTAGCTCGTCGAGCGCCGCGATCAGGTGGGGTTGGGTTGGCAGCCAGCTTTTGTGCTTGGCGATGACCTGCTCGCGGGTGCCGTCACGGCCGATGCGAAACGGGTTCGCCCACTTCGACCGGGGCAGCTCGAGCTTGCGCGAGCCGCGGCCACAGTAGACGTCGAACGGCTCGCGTTCGCAGTGGACGACGCGCGGCCCCGCCTCTTCGCCGGCGTCTGCCGTCCAGGTGGCGCTTGACCCGTAGCCTGCGAGCTCTTCGGGCGTGACCTGCGCGGCATCGCCCCGCCGTGTGGCCATGTCCTGAGAGACCTGGTGGCGCTCGCGCTGGAGATCGCCCCTGGGGGTTGGCTTGCGCTGCTGCATCTGCGCGATCAGACGGCCCGCCTCGCCGATGCTTCCGGGCATGGTGAACGTGGTCCCGGTCCTTTCTGCCAAGGAGCGCAGATATTTGAGCTGCCTCGGAGTCGGCTTGATCACTGAGCGCTGGCCTGTGCTGGACATCTGAGCCTCCTAGGGTCTTGAGCTTGAACCGGCTGCGGTCCCTTCCCTGCTGTTTGCAGGGCGGCGCAGCCGCCATGGGCGGCCCAAGCCACGCCCTGGAGGAGCTGTCAAGCAATTGGCAATGTGACTTGCCGTACTCCCGCCGTCAGGCGGGAGGCTCCCAATTGCTTGAGCCCGAAGGGCCTTGCAGCGGGGGAAGGGTGTGGCTCACCGGCGGCACCTCACAGATCGCTAAGCGTTGGAGCGGGGCGCCAGAACGGTGGGATCGAGGCGGGGTTAGCCGAGTTCTACATCGCGGGGGGCGATGCGCAGGCCTTGGCGGGTGATGAGCGCGAGCGTGTCGCTGTGAATCCACGGGGTCGGCGTGCTGTGGCCGCCCTCGGGTAGTTGGCCGATGCGTCGCGCGAGCCAGCTCGTCTCGCCGCTGATGTTGCCGCGCTGGTCGTGCTTGACGCGGCCGCAGCGGATTGCGATCTCGCTCATGCTCACGCCGTTGCGCGCGACCGCGGCGAGGACGGCCTCGCGTAGCGCGCGGTTGAGCACGATCGGGCTGGCGTTGACTCGCGCGAGCTCGGCGCGTAGGACGGCGACGGAGAGGTTTGGGTCACACGCGTGGGTGGCGAGCGCTCGGCTGGTGGTGCTGCGTATGGGCTCGTAGTTCTGAAGGCTGCCGATCGCTTCGCGGGCGCTGACGGTCTCGTATGGGTGGTCTGGGCCGGTGGGTGGCTGGCGCTGCCAGCGCAGCTCGGGGATCGAGATCTCGGCGGCTGTTAGCTGCAATCGGTAGACACGGCCCTGCTGATCGACGGGCTGCGGCTGGTCTGTCTCGAGGGCGCTCTCGTGGCATGTGACGGTGTCGGCTGCGGCGGGGAGTGGTGCGCTCTTGAGGTCCTGGGCTGTGAGAGTGCGACAGCAGCGGCCGCGGCGGTCGGCGAGATAGAGCTTGCTGACGAGCAGCGCGTTCTCTGCGGGCTCATCCGCGGCGAGGTGCGCGATGAGCCGTGCGTCGGTGAGCGTGGCGGCGAGGCGGTCGATCACGAGCGTGCTGCTGTACATGCCGGGGAGGCATACAAGCTCGCGCGTACGACCGTCGCGGTCGGTGTAGCGACCGACGACCTGGCTGTCGCTTGCAGAAGGAGTGGGTGGCTTGCGCGGGATGCGGGGGAGTGGCGGCGAGGTTGCGCTCATGGCGCTCCTTTCCGGGAAGGGGCTCGCATGGTGCGGAGCCGTTGCCCCTGCCAGCGCACGCGCAGCGTGCGACGATCAGGGCAGAAGGCTGCGCGCCCCGCGGCTCACCGCCGCAGGACTGATGGCAGCACGGACCGGCACGGCAGGCGCAAATCACAACCGACTGCTCGGCTCGCTACGATAAAGCCAAATGAGCAAAAGCAGCGTTGTTGAGCAGCAAGCAGTGATCCGTGATCAGGAAGTGCTGGCTGAGTTCGACCTGGGCATGCGTGGCTGGGCGGGTGCGATCGATGCACACGCAATGGCCCCGCCTGATCTGGGGTTCGCGGATCGTCTTGACGCGCTAGCACATGGTGCTCTCGAGGCGGCGCGTGTCTGTCGTGAGGCGGATACGGCAGGCTTCGAGTGGGCGCCTGCGCGTAAGGTCGATAGTGAGCCGCCGTATGAGTTGCGGCCAGGCACCGGGCGACGCGGCCCGGACGCTCTATGGCGACGCTTTGACCGAGCGTCTGTGCGACTGCGCGCGACGGCGGCGGGCACGGACATGCTCGAGGTCGCGCGCGCCTTCGATGAGATAGCGGTGGCGGCAGGCGAGCTTTCGGAAGCGATCCAGGACGAAGATCGAGCTAACGCTCGTCCTCCGCGCGCCCGCACGCGCCGCTCCGCGTAGAGACCACGAGAAGCAAACTACGCCACGAGTGGCTGGCACAAATCGCCGGGCGCTTACCGTGTGCAGTGGCGTGTTGGTGCGCGGGCGAGAGACCGCATCGGAGTCGGGAATGGATCCTCGCAGTGTCGTGCTGAAGGTGTGCCTCCGCGTGTGCCTGCGTGATCACCCGGCCGGCAAGTCACGCCGATCGCGCGGGGTCAGTGTCGCTTGGTTGGGACGATCCGAGCGCTCGTCGTGTCCCAGATGGACGGACGGCGGTCGGAATCGCGACGTCGGTACGGCCGCGCCAAGGTCTCCGGCGCCCAAGGGTCGCGGTGGCTTCCCAACGGGATGCTCTTGCTCTGTTCCCGCGAGAGCATGGCGTCGAGGTCGACTCGCTTGATGCGGTAGACGTGCTTGACCTGGATGGCCGGCAGCGCCCCGCTCTTGATCCAGTTGCGGATCGTTTGCGAGGTCAGCCGGAACTCGTTGGCGATCTGCTCGACGGTGAGGATCTCCTGGCCTGTAGGTGGCTGATCGGTCATCCGAAAACCAAATTAGCAAAAACTGGTATCGTTGTGTCAGACAGTGATGGCTAGGACGCCTGGAGGGACGATAGTGCCACCACACGACGGTGACAGGCCCCCGTCCGACGGCGAGGATCGGCTGGTCGCGCAGATCATTCCACTGCGCCATCGAGAGCGGGACGCGCCGCCAGCTCCGCGGACGCCTACGCATGTTGTCGAGGATGCGCCGCACCCGGCCCCCGGCGACGTGTCGTTGGGGGAGCGTTCGGTCTGGGATCCCCCCACCGCAGAATTGCGACGCCGTGGAACCCAGCCGGGCGCGGCGCCGTCGCCTACCGTGGATGCCGATCGTATCGGTAGGCGCGTCACGCACCTCTCCTGGAGGGTCGTCGTCGCTGCGACGGCTACGCTCGCACTCAGCGGCGCGGTGCTCGCGCTCGTGGTCGCGAGCGGGTTTTCGGGTCCCGCTCGATCGGCGACAGGACGGACGAGCGTCTCTACGCAGCATGCCAGCTCGAGCGCCAATACTCGCGGCGTGATCGCGAACCGGTCCCCGTCAAGAGGGTCTCGCCCGACGTCAAACGCCGCCGGCAGCCACCATCAGCAACAGCCCGGACGGCAAGCGCACCGTCATTCGCCGCCGGCCTCGTCATCCACCGCGCAGGGCACGGGCCTCACGTCGGGTGTCGTGGACTCGACCACCCCCGCGAGCTCAGGTCCGTCCCCCACGACAGCATCATCGGTGGCGGAATCGCCGCCCACGAGCTCGCCTGGTGAAAGCGCTTCGGCTGCGGTCGCGCCAAGCGCGCCCGCGAAATCGACCCCTCAGAGCCAATGTGTCCCGGGCGAGCTTGGTTGTTGACGCGCGGGCGCGCGCAGCGGACCGCGGGATATGCCGGTCACGGTGCGTTCGCGCATGCCTGCGGGGTGCTCGCAGCCGCTGCAGCGGTCGTCGTGATGCTGATCGTTGCCGCCCCGGTATACGCGGGCGAGTGGGCGATCGCCGGGTGCGCTAACCCGAATCACACGGCTGCGCCGAGCCAGGGCTGGTCGACCTTTACCACCGGTGCGCCGGGGGACGGGTCGAACGCCGGGACGTCCTGCACTGCGGGATCACCGATGTTCGCGACGCTGAGCAGCGATGCGCCAGCGGAAGCCGGTGCCGGGGAGAACCTTCAGTACACGCCGCCGGCGGGATCCAGCTTGGTCGGGGGCTCGCTTGACGTGGTGATGGACGCGGACGGTCACGGGTCTGAGGCTGCGGCCACCGCGGTTGCCTACACGCCCGCCTTCCAATATCTCGCGTCAGATGTCTTCTTCCAGTGCGTCGCAGAGGCCACGCCGCCGTGCGGTAGGGAGAGCAACAACTTCTCGGGTGTGCTCACGCTACCGGCAGACCGCGGCGGGGACTTCTACATCGGCGCTGGATGCGGCAGCGGCTACCACGGTGCCGTCTGCGACGAAGGAGCACAGCGGGGAGCGTGGTCGCGCGTGGAAGTGTCGTGGGCTGACTTCCTGCTTGAAAGCGACGCCTCGCCAACGGGCTGGGGGTTCTCCGGGTCGCTGCTTGACCCGGACGCTCACGGGAGCGCCGAACTACAGTTCACCGCAGGCGATCCAGAAGGACCGGGGGTCTACACGGTCACCCTCGAAATCGACGGTCACGCCGTCTACCAGGCAACCCCCGACGGTAACGAAGGTCACTGCGTCTCGGTCGGCAGCACAGCCGGTGCACTGGTGTTCGACTACCAGCAACCCTGCAAGCAGACCGAGACCGTCGATATCCCCGTCAACACGACCACGCTCAGCGACGGGCAGCACGCGTTGAAGGTGATCGTAACTGACGCGGCGCAAAACTCGAGCGTCGTTTATCAGGGCACGATAACGACGACCAACCGCACGACGGTCAGCTCGCTGCTCAGCTCGCCACTCCTCGGCCCGGCGCCAGCCGCTGAAGCGACCTATGCGATCGTCCTTGACAAGCGCACGACGGCGCTCGGAAAAGACATCAGGCGCTCCTATCAGAACTCGGCGCTGACGCTCTCTGGCCAGTTGCGTAACGCGGCCAACGCGCCAGCCCCCGGTGTCACCGTCTCGCTTGTCGCCAAGGACGGCAATCAACCGACGGGCGCGCTCGTCGTGCTCGCTCATACGATCACCAACACCGCGGGGGAATGGGAGCTGGACGCGCCGAAGGGGCCCTCACGAGAGCTGCGGATTCTCTATGGCGCGGTCACGGCGAGCCGTGCCGAAGACGCGGTGGCGATCCGGGAGACGGTGCGGCCCTCGCTGGGGCTGCACGTCGAGACTCCCGGTGGCGGACGCATCGTGTTCAGCGGGCGACTGGCAATCAGCCCGATGGGCTCGCCACGGCCGCTGGTCACGATCGAAACGCAGGTGGGCCGGGAATGGGAGGCGGTCGGCCATGCGGTCCGTGTGAACGCGAACGGCGCCTACCGCTATGTCTATCGCAGCTCCCCGCTGACGCTCGGACGGCGCTTCGCCTTCCGCGCACAGACTCCGGAGACGAGCCTCTGGCAGGCAGGCGTCTCACCAACACGCGAGGCGGTGGTTCACTGATGCGCTCACTAACGACGATCATCCTGGCTGCCTCATGCGCGACGTTGGTCCTGGTCACACCTGCACCAGCGGCCACCCCGGCTGTCACGCCACAGGCGCAGGCAGCCAACGCGGCGTTCCTCGCCTACGCGCCAGCGCCAGCGTCCGGCGCCGGCGCGCTGTGCTTGGTCGACACAGGTGTGCACGCCAACCCGGACACGAGCCCCGGCTTGGTCTCGGCGACCGCGCTGGACGGCGGCAGCGGCGAAGACGTCGACCCGCAGGGTCACGGCACGACGATGGACATGATCGCCGGCGCGGCGGGCGTGGGGATGGTGGGGGCATGGCCGCAGCTGAAGATCGTCTCCGTGCGGGCTACTGAAGAACCATCTCCGGGGCAGGAGCCCACGTTCGAGTTCAACGATTACTGGGAGGGAATCCAGCAGTGCCTTGAGGAGCAGAGCTTCCATATCCACGCGATCGACCTGGCGCTCTCGTCGACCATTCCGCCGAGCCCAGATGAGGCCCTGAAGCTCGAAACCGCCGTTGCGGAGGCAACCGCGAACAACGTCGCGATCGTCGCAGCCGCGGGGAATACGCCCGGCCCTGTTGAGGAGCCCGCTGCCCAGCCAGGGATGTTCGCGGTGGGGGCGTTTACGGCTCAGCCGGATCAGACCAGCGATGGGCAGGAGGGATCGATCTGCTCGTTCTCTGCCAACCAGGGATTGACGTTCTACGCGCCAGGCTGCGGTCTGGATGAGGCGGAACCGTTCACCGACCAGCCCTCCTGCTGCGGGAACGGCACCTCCCAGGCATCGGCGTTCGCGGCCGCCGTGGTCGTCGCGATGATGAGCTACGACCCCAAGTTGACGTATAGCCACGCCGAGCAGCTGTTGGTGAGCACCGCCACCGACGGTGATCTGAACGTGGCTGCGGCGTTCGAAGCCGACGGGCTCGGCAGTATCGTCGCGGCCGGGAACGCAAACATTCCGAAGCCACCGGTGAGCACGCCGCCGAGCTCGACGCCTGCGATGTCGACGACGTCGAAGGGGCCGGGGGCCGTGCAGGTCCGTTTGCTGCGCTGGCACCGGGGGGTACTGACGATCAGGGTCGCGCCACTGCCCGATGGCGGGCGGCTGCACGTCCAGCTCGACTTTGCCCACGGGGCTCGTAGGGTGATCTCAAAGGGCGCGACGCTCACGGTGCACACCAGCCGCCCGCGTGCCGTCGATCTACGCTTGGTCGTGGGCGAGACGGACGGGCCCGTGTTGACCGTGAAGCTGAAGAAATGAGCACGCCGACGCTTGGACACTGCATGGCCGTCGCGGCAGCGGCACTCGCGATGGTGGCGGCGCAGGCCACGGCGGCCTGGGCGGGCAGCTACACGGTCAGCGCGTGCAGTCCGTTCACGACCGCAGGCCCCTGGACCGAAGTCAATAGCTTCCCAGGGGGGCTAACGTCCGGGAACCTATGCGGCGGCCCTGCGGTCGGGCCGCTCGGCGGCGGCAACCAAGGGGCGCTCTACGCTCAAGACAATACGGCGAGCCCCGGAACGCACATCCCAGGTGGCGCCCAGGCGGGCTGGCTGTTCACTGCTCCCAACGGCACCACCATCACGGGCGTCAGCTACTACCGCAACCTTGCGGCGACGACGGACAATCTGATCGTCGGCCTCTTCCAAGGGAATGGCGCAGAGATCGAAACGTGCCAAGGAACGTTTGGGAACGACTACAACTGCAGCATTCTCAACAACCAAGCGCCGGCGACCTTTTCGGGGCTGTCGGCAAGCGGGCTGTTCTTTGGCGTGGAGTGCCATCTGCAGGGCGTCGAGGAATACTGCCTCTCGGGAAGCCCGAGCGACCAGTTTGCAGCAGCCGATATGTACTCGGTCGCGGTGACACTCACGGAGAACTCCTCGCCGACTGTCTCGAGCGTCGGCGGCGCGCTATGGGGCGGCGGTGTCGTTTCGGGCGCGCTGCCGTTGAGCTTCCAGGCCAGCGATCCAAGCGGAATCGAGGGGGTGACGCTTCGCGTCGGCGCGACGCTCGGAGCAGGCGCACAGGAGTCGTGCGACTTCACCGAGACGGTGCCCTGCCCGCAGCTGGAACCGGGACAGCTAAACGTCGAAACGACACGGTTTCCCGACGGGCGCGCCGAACTGTCGCTCGTAGTGACCGACGCGGCGGGCAACACGACGGTGGTGACATCGCCCCCGCTGGTGATTGACAACAATGGCCCCGCTGCGCCCGCGAGTTTTACCGCGAGTCCGGTCGGTGCCGGCTCGGATGTGGTGAACCTGGCTTGGAGTGCCCCGACGAATCCGCCCGAGCCGGTGACGGGCGCCTTCGCGCAGCTGTGCCAAGCGACGTGCGCGCCCGCGGTGGCCGTGAGCCCGGCCGGGGCTGGGCAGGTCACGGCCCCCGGCCCCGGGAGCTACACGGTGCGGCTGTGGCTGGTCGACACCGCGGGCAAGGGCGGGCCACAGAACGCAGCGACCACAGCTGTCAACGTCCCCGCGCCCAACCAGGGCGGGAACGGCGGGCAGGGAGGCACCCCGCAGTCGCTGCGAATCGCCGAGCATCTACGCGACTCTCGGCTGAGCGTCACCGTGGACGTGCCCGCGGGTGAGCACGGGCCGGTGGCAATCCACTTGGACATGCCGCGCGGCAAGCGGCTCGTCCTCGCCGCCAAGCGAGAGGTGAGCCCCAGCCGTGGTGCGGCGCGGACGACGTTCGCGCTCTCGAGGAGGCTGGCGCGGAACACGAAGCTGGTGCTCATCGCTAGTGGGGCTGGCGCTCGCTCCGCTCGGCTGACCGTGACGCTGCGGAAAGCGCAGTAGCGCCACGGCTCAACACGGAGGCGGTGTGCTTCGTCAGTTCCTGCTGTGCGGCGCATGGGGGAGCGTGCAGGAAACTGCGGAAGTCTGTCACGGCTCGTCGAACCAGCGTGTGGGGCGTCTGGAGCCTGGGCGCGCTTGCCCTGCAAAGGGATGTGCAAACAACGGAGAAGGCGTCAGACGGGTGCCCTTTGGCCAACAGCGGTCCAGACGGCATACCTTCGCAGGGGACACGGAATGGCCCCCTTCACTGAAGGACCGGTGCCCCTGGCCGGCGAATTAGCTCGAATGAGAGCCATTGGACTCGAGTTCACCTGGCGTCAGCTCGGCGAGATAAAGCGCGACATCAAGTCAGGGCTGGACTTCCCGATCAAGGAGTACCTCGAGGAGTACCAGCGAGATTTGACCCAGACCCTCCCTTCGGAGGCGGTAGATCCTCTGGACAAGGCGCGCCTAAGGACGGGCGAGGCCGAGGTGTCATCGCAGGAGCAGGATGATGAGCGCATCGTGGCGTTCGTTGACGCGATCGAAAAGCGACGATACGTCCATGGGCGTACCCGCTGTCTGTCGGCTTGCCTTTCTGGAAACGCGAGGCAACTGGGATGGTGCGGCGTCCGATGGAGACGAGATCGCAGTGTGTGTCTATGTGGGGCAAACCGGCAACCTCAAGACTCGCATGCAGGCGTACCGGTCGCCGCCAAAGCCCACCGACAGCGAGTGAACCAAGCGCTGAGAGAGCATCTCGACGAGCCCTTTGACAGCGAGGGGCACGTTACCCGGCGTGCCATGATGGCCGTTGTCGACGCAGCCAGCATTACCACGCAGCATGGGCGTCATGACCTACACTTGCTTGTAAACCTTGAGAGACTTCTTGTAGAGGGGGCTGTGGTCTTCGATCTCATGGAGTTCGGAAACGAGTATCCACAAATCCTTAACGAGATATCCGGCTAATCCGACGAGCGCAGGCCACAGCGAGCGCGGCGACGGCATTGAGTTCTAATGATGAGTGAGGTGCTTCCGTACGCCGTGGAGCAAGCCTCGCCTCGCGGTAGTGCGTCGCTGGCCGGAGGCGTCCTGAGAGCGAAGCCACTACGGCGCCGAGGCTTGCTTCAGCGCTTGGCGCAAGGCCGTGTCGGCGGCATAGATGCGGTCATCCGCTTGCATGTGCGCAGGCCTGTCTGTGCTCGCTATGGCTTGTGCAAAATCCTTGTAGGCGCGTGCACAGCGGGCAAGCGAGGCGAGCATCCGTGTCTGTAGCGACGCGGCGAGGGGGTCGTAGGGCAGGCCGCTGAGCGACCGGCCGGTGCGCGCGCAAAGCGCTGCCAGCTCCTCAGTCAGCGTCCGCTGGGCGTCGGTGCTGCGGGCGTGGGCGAGATCGGTGCGCAGCCGTGTGCGCTCGTGCTCGTAGCGACGTAGCGTGACTTCCACCGAAGCGGTGTGACCGTTGAGCTCGCTGACCGTGAGCGACGTGCCGAAGCCTGCGGGTAACCCGATGGTGGTGGCGAGCCGTTCGCATGCTTCGAGGAGCGATGAGTCGGCGGACCCAGACGCGGGCAGGCAGACGATGTAGACGACAGCACCGGCGGCGGGAAGTGCAAGGACGGTCACATCGCGAGTGATCAGGCGGCCGTCTTCGACGACCCTGAGGCGCCCGGCGCTCCTCACTCCGATGTGATCCTGGCCGAGACGCTCAAGGAGCGGGCCGGCGCGGACCTGTAGGTTGGCACTGGCGCGGCCTGACAGCAGCTCTGGTCCCTCGCCATGGCCCTGCCCGACAACCACGGCGCCTTCCTTGACGTTTTCGGTGGGACCGTAGGTGCGCGGTTCACCGATCCCGAGCGCTTCAAGGACGGCTTCAGGCGGTTCGCTCGAGAGCTCGTAGCCCCTGGGGATCGCGAAGGAGACACCACCGAGCGTGGTGGCACGCTGCGGGCCGGGGGGGCTGCTGCGTTCCCCGATAATCCAACCCAAAGAGGCGAACCCGACCCAAACCCCGATGATCGTTGCCCACGCCACCAGTCGCTTTTTGTGAGATTCGCCCACCTCCTCGGACCTGCTGTCAGTGCTCACGGACGCTGTTCCCCTTCGGGCACGAGCACCGGCGCTTCGGCGGCGGGTTCAGGGGACGGCGCAGCGACGGCGGGATGTTCGCCGCGCCCGGCGGGTGTTGTTACAGACGCAGTGCTCGTGCCGCCCGCAGCAAGACGTGGCGCCCCGCCGCTGGGCCTCGGGCGCACCGGCAGGGCGGGGAGCGGCGCCGCCACGGACAGCGCGTGGATCCCCAGCGTACGAACTGTGACCGGTAGGGGAAGCCCCGGATCATGCCCAGGTTGAGTGACGGCGAAGTAGAACGCGACCCCGCCGCAGACGACGCCGACGAGCACGAAGCCCACGAGGAGTAAAGAGAATGGCGGCCGTCCGCGCCGCGCGCTGGCCGCAGGCGCCCGCTGGCGCACGAATGTCACGGTGCGCAACCTTTGACCGAGACCGGTGTGGTGGCCGTGCATTCCGTCGGTTCGTGCACCTTGCCGCTGCCGGGCAGGCGGTAGAGGTAGCGGCGGGACCGGTAGCCGTGTTCCGATACTTCGGCCTGAAGCTGGGTACCCTTGTAGAGCATCACCTTGCCAACGAGCTTGCGCAAATCGCCGTGGGCGTGGCTGACGCGTGTGAGCGGAATCGTGGAGTGGGGCCTCAGCGTCAGCGGGGTCGTGACGATCACGCAAGGCAGGCAGCGGTAGCTGAGGGTGAGGCTCCTAGGGGCCGGGTAGAGGGCGCGGATAGTGTAGACGTGCGCACCGTCGACGCGTAGCCCTTTGCGACCGAGGTGCAGCCCGTGAGGGACGAAGGCGATCAGCCCGTCCTGTTCGGGAACGATCTGCTCCACGGGCACCGGGTTTGTAGCTTGGAGGTTCGTCTGCGTGGGCGCGCCGTTGGATGATCCTCCACTGGGTCCGCCAGTGGATGGCCGTTCTTCAGTTATCGAAGCTGGAGGGATCGCGGTGAAGCGCAGCGCATCCCAGGCGATCTCTTCATGCTTTACGCCGGTGGCGTCGTTCGTGGTGACCGTCGCGCCCTCGTCCCCGAAGCTGAAGTCCCCGAGCTTGACCCAGATGTTGTTGTAGCTCTTTTGGTGCACCTCGACGGTGGTTTCGCCAGTCGAGGCATGGACGCTGTAGCCGACTTCCGCTTCGGCGTGTTCGCTGGGGATGAACGTTTCCACCGAGTACTCGCCGGCAGCAAGCTGGGCCGTCCATGTGGCCAACTCGACCGGAGCTTCGCCAGCGCCACGAGCATAGACGCGCAGCAGATGACCGTGATAGCCGACACCGACGAAATGCACAACCAATTCTTCGGGACCCGCGACCTGCGGTTCGATGACTGTCGTGACGCCTTCCTCCGTTTCGATGTTCGGCGGGATGGCGCTGACCGGGGTCCAGCGCATGGCGTCCCAGACCAGTTGTTCTTCCGGATAACCTGCCGCGTCGGTGGACCTCACCGACGCCTCCGACCCATCAAAGGCGTACGTGCCGAGGGTGACCCATTCGTTGCCGAAGTCGGCTTGGTGGAGTCGAACTTCGCTTGAATGCCCGCTGTGGCTCATGTCGTACCGGGCATACGTGTAGCCCTCCTTCAGTGGGATCCATGCTTCCACCTGGTAGATGCCTTCCGGAAGCGGTGTTTCCCAAAGGGCCGCGTTGACTTCCGGCTCTTCCAGGCCGCGAGCCAGAACCCAATACAGAGTGTTGCCCTCATACCCTTCGCCCGGGACTTCATGCACCGATGAGGGGGGACCGAGGATGGTTGGTTCGCCGACGATCACCGGCGATGCTGACGCAACGCTCCCGAGCCCGAGCACTGCCGCGGACGTGATTGCTATAACTATCTGGCGCCCGAGTCTCATCGTGTCGGTCTGCGCGCACAGTGCGGGTATAAGATACCGTTCGCGCCCTTGAAACGGTCGGGACAGCCCCGTGCCTCCTCCAGCCCACCCTAGTGTTTTGCGCAGATTCAGTTCCGTCGGCGCGGATCGGCGCTACCGAGCGACGCGCCGAAAAGCCCCCTTGTGTCCCAGTTCCACATTTCTGGACGATACCGCCTTCGCGGGATTGGAGCCGTCCTGCCCTACACCCGGCACGTGCCCGCCTCGGACGATTTCCGAGCACGCCGACTGAGGGTCGGTACGCGGCCGCTCGCGCGGGGCAACCGGAAACGCTCGCCTCGCCGCGCCCTTGAGTTAGCCGCGCTGCCGTGTCTCGAGGAGGTAGGCCCGGCGAGCCCGCACGCTCGCCGGGCCTTGCGCCTCACGCCGCCGCGACGAGCTGCAGTGCGCGCGTCTTGTCGGCGCCGTCATCGAGCGCGCGCGCGAACCGCTGAGCGGATGAGCGCATTGGGCGAATCCAGTCGCCGTACTCGACGATCGCGTTGACGGCCGCCCACTTGGAGCGGGGCGCGTTGCCCTGCGTGTCGCCGTGTAGGAACAGCGCGGCGATGCGGTCCTTGGTCTGCTGGCGCGAGCGCCGGGTGCGGCCGCTCGGCGAGTCGGCGATCCCACTCGGGTAGAGCGTGTCGAGGACAGCTCGAAGCTGGCGCTCGGTGCAGCGCTGCGAGGCCAGCTCGTCGCCGTAGCGCTTGAACTGCTCGTAGTAGTCGATCGAGAGCTCGAGCACTCGCCGTGCCTCGTGCACACGCTGCGTGACCGCTTCGGTGTGGCGGATCGAGAACTTCTGGCGCGCGTTGCGTAGCCCCCAGTTGAGCGTGTTCTGGCAGACCACGCGGATCGGCGTCGTCGCGGCGATCACCGCCGTCGAGCCGTCGTGGCTGTTCATCAGCAGCACGTAAGGCCGCACGGCGTCGCCACCAACCTCGACGTGCTCTGGCAGCGTCGCAAGCACCCACACGCGCCGGCCACCGTGGAGGCTGCCGGCAGTCTCGAAGTGGATCGCGCTGCCGAGCAGCTGGTCGACGAACGCGAACGCCTCGTCGTTCTGCACGATGTGGTAGCGCTCCCCGACGATCCCGAGCACCTCGCGGGTGTCCTGACGCACGGTGGCGAAGTAGCTGGGGATCTCCTCGCAGCGCGGCACCCACCAGTCAGCGCCACGTGTCTCGCCGCGATCGATTGCGATCGGCTCCTTGGCGACGCTCCAGCCGAGCCCGGACGCCTCGATCGCCTCCGCGACGCTCGCAGGCGGCCGCTCGAGCACGGCTCCCAAGCCGTGCCAGGGTGTCTCGCGCACGGAGAACATCGAGTCTGAGTCTGTGATTCCAGCGGGCATTTCGCCCTCCTTTGATGAGGTGGCCCCGCCCGGTGCGGGGCCGGTCGCAGCCCCGGCCGCATCCCGCAGGGATGCGACAATGGCCGGGCCAGCCGGCTCCCGCACACCACCGATACCAGTGGGTGAGATACCCCAGTCCCCACGTGTCCAGCCGGTTGGGGTGAGAGCGAGCTGGTCATCGCTCCGAGGTGCGCTGCACAGCGCTCGTCTGCGCAGCGGGGGCGTTGGGAGCGCTCGCTCGACCCGCTCGGCGACATCCTCGATCGTGCCGGCGTGCCATTCATACATTGGGACGGCGGCGTAGCGCTCCGGGAACAGGTAGCGGTGCAGATCCTCGAGAGCCCGCTGCGCGGGGTGAGCGCGGTAGAGGTCTTCGAGCGCCTGCACGTGCGCGACCAGTTGCTCGCGTCGCGCGCTTTTGATGTGAAAGCCGGTCTCGCTGGCGAGCTTATGTAGTGGATCGTGTGTGGACACGGCCGTCTCCTTTGCTCGGCCCCGCCGGATGCGGGGCTTACACCCCGCCCGCGCACGCGAAGCGTGCGATCGTGGACGGGGTAGCCCCGCCCGTCGAGCGCACATGGAATGAGGCGCCAGGCGGGGCGCTGGGCCCCGCCGGCGGCCTGGCTTGTCAGCTGGCGAGCAGCTCCTCTCCGTCGGTGTTGTTGGCGTCGGCCTGCTCGTCCGGGTCGGGTGCCTCGCCGGGCTCGCGCGCGTCCTGGAGCTGCTCGCGCAGCTGGTGGGTCTTCTGGCTGTAGAGCCCCCACGCGAGCGCCGCGTCCTGTAGAGCCCGCTCGCGTGCCTGCTCGTCCAGGTCAGCGACTGCGCCGAGGTGCTCGAGGCGTACCCGTGCGGCCTGTACCTCTTCGTCGTGACGGGCGGCCTGCTCCGCCTCGGCTATCCGATCGCTGAGGAGCTCATCCAGGGCGGGGAGCTGGTCCTCCGTGATCCGCTCGCGGACGATCGCGTGCAGGTCGCGTTCGGCCTGTCTCGCCCACGGACCCTTGAAGCTGAGTCCGTAGAGGCTGCGGCGGCTGCGCGCGATCGCGTTCTCGTCAGCGAGTGAGGCGAGCGCGAGCAGGGTGAGCGATCGCCCGGCGATGTCGCTGACGCCCTCGGCGTCCTGGAGGAAGACGTCGGCTCGGTGCTCGGCCTCCTCTGGGTCGAGGTAATCGGTCTTGAGCTTGCCGTTGCGCTGGCGGGTCTGTGTCGGCCAGCCCGGCAGAGCGAGCCGCGCGCCGCGTGAGGCCAGGCCGCGCAGATCGCGCGTGACGTGCACGGAGGCGAGGATGCGCAGCACCTGCTCGTCGATTTTGACCTTCAGCAGGTGCTTGAGCGCGAGCACCCCGAGGTCGAGGTTGTACTGGATCGCGCGATCGCGCGCCTCTCGCTCGGCCTGGCGCGCCGCTTTGGCCTCCTGCTCGTGGCGCCATTCCTGCTCGGCAGCGCTTTCCTGTCTGGCGGGCTGGCCCTCGGTGCCCCCTCCGTCCGCGGGTCGCCCCCGGGCGCGTTCTGTTCCTGGCGTTCGCGACGCAGGCGGGCTCGCTCCTGCTTTAGCGCCTTGGCGAGGTTGTCCTCGACGAGGCGGTCGCCGACGTCCTGACCGACGATCAGCCAGCCCCAGCCGTAGTCGTGCGCCGCGCCGAGCAGGCGTGCCACCTCCAGGTCGTCGTTGTCGAAGCGCACGGTCGTGAGCGTCTCTCCGGTGAGCTCGGTGTACGCGGCCAGGTCCGCGGCTGCCTTCTCGCCGATCGAGAAAGACTCCAGCGGATAGGCGGAGCCGCCGCGGAACACGCCGGCCGGCAGTGCGTCGATGTGGTTGATCGCCACGGCGAGCGGGCTATCGGCGACCTCCGCCCACGTGTAGGGCTCGTCGTCCTCCGTCGCGTCGAGGACTGCCGCAGCCGCGGCGCCCGCGAGATCCGGGTGGATCTTCGCTGTCTGGACGAGCGCTTTGACCGCCAGCAGCGGGACGTGCCCGCTAGCGACCTTCGGCCACAGCGCCTCAGGCAGTTCGAGGATCGCCAGGCGCTCCTTTACGGTGGCCTGGGTCATCTCGAGCTTCGCCGCGACCTCCTTGCGGCTCAGCCGCGTGTCGAGCAGCCGCCGGCACGCGAGAGCCTCCTCGAGCGGGTTCAGGTGCGCGTGCAGCTGGTTCGCGACGACGGCATCGATGAGATTGTCGCCCTCGTCCCGGCTCGCACGGATCGAGAGCGGGATCTCCAGCAGGCCGAGCTTCGCAGCGGCCCGGATGCGGCGGTGCCCGTCGACCAGCACGTAGTCGCCGTCCTCGCGGGGGTCAACCAGGACGGCAGTAGGATCCCGCGCTGCTCGATCGAGTGCTCGAGCCTGCGCTGCTCGCCAGGGTCGATCTCGGTGCGGGGGTTGAAGCCCTCCTCGATCACGATCCGTGACAGCGGGACCGTGCTGACGGACGGGGGCGCCACTGCGGCTGTTTGGCTGTTAGCCATTTCGCCTTTCCTTTCATGAGCAGCCCCGCCCGGTGCGGGGCCGATCCCCGACTCCCCCGCACGCGCAGCGTGCGATCCTGGGAGGGGTCGGCCCTGCGACGGCTCGCATCGTTGCGGTCCGCCCAGCGTGCGTGTGCCGCGTGGTCGCTACGACCAGTACCGTCGACTTAAGGCACTCGACGTCGCCGCGCGTCGGGCGGACGCTGGGGTCGTGAACGAACTCGCGATGTTCTGAGACGGTCGGCGGCACGCTTGAGCGTCGACCATGCGATCCGTGCCGATAGTTCGGAACGGCAGCGAACGGGTATATTATGGCCGCCGTGTCCGGACTGGCGCATTCGACAAGGTCCTTGTTCGCGAAGAGCAGCATACGCGCCGCGAGGGAAGGTTGGCTGCTCCTGCACCGCAAGCGGAGTCTCGTCGTGTTCGCTGTTGCCTTCGCTCTCGCGGCGTTCAATGCCGGAGAGGCGATGGCGAGCCCACCTGGGCAAATAACGGGCACGGTGACGAATGCTGTGACCAATGCGCCGATCTCCCACATTGTGGCATGTGTCCGCGAAGCGGGCGGTAGCCACAAAGAAGAGTGTGGCGAATCGCGCGAATCGACTGGTGAATACGAAATCACGGGCGTGCCCCCGGGGCAGTACAGGGTCCTCTTCTATCCCAACGGGCTCGCATACTACGACTACTACGCGGGTCAGTACGTGAGCCAGTACGACGTGGCTCAATACCTGAGCCAGTACTATCCAGGCGTGCCGGTGTGGTCCGAAGAAGCACAACCTGTATCGGTGGTTGAAGGTGCCGTCACTTCTGGTGTTAACGCGCAAATGCGCGAAGGTGGCTGGATAACCGGAAGGGTGACCGCCGCCGGATCGGGCACACCACTGGAAGGCGTCGAAGTGTGCTCAAGGGACGAAAGCGGTCCGTGGTTGGTTTCCAGCTGCACGGACACCAATGCCCACGGCGAATATGCCTATTTCTATGCGCTTGAACCCGCTCTGTACAAGATTGAATTCCGCCCATCCGAGAAGATGGGATACCAGCAGCAGTATTACAAGGAAGTGCCGTTGCTCTCCGAAGCGCTGCCGGTGATCATCGAATCGGGCAAGACCATCGCTGGGATCGACGCTGCGCTGCAACCGGCATCCGCGCCAGCCGGGGAAGGCGAACCTCCCGAAGTACCCTCCTCGCCTGGCGGCCTTCCCGGTGGCACAGGCGGCATCGGCCCAGTCACTGCTCCCTACCTCGGATCTGCCAACGAACAGTTCAGAGTCCAGGTTGTTGAACCCGAAGCCCAACGGCAAAAGGCCAAAGAACTAGAAGAACAGAAGGCCAGGGAAGCCGCCGACGCCTATACCGCGGAACAGGCGGCGCTCAAGCAGCACCAAGAAGCAAATGGAGTCGCGGTACGCGAAGCAGGGAAGCATCCGGCGTGCGTCGTGCCCTCGCTCAAAGGTGACACGCTGGCGGCCGCGCGGAGCGCGCTCGTCAAGGCCCACTGCCGCCTCGGCAGAGTCAGCCGCCCTGCGTATCGCGGCTCGGCGCCCCGCGTTATCAGCCAGACTGCCCGGCACGGCAAGAGGCTTCCGGCGGGGGCGAGCATAGCGGTGGTGCTCGGTTCGAGGCGAGCTTAAGGTTGGTGGTAGACAGCGTTGAGGCCGAGCGGCATGCCGGTGGCGCGGTCCCCGCTCGGCGCGCTCCACGAGGTGCCATATCCTGAGCGTCTCAGATGGGCACCGGCCCGCGACTTCTGATACGGTTCGGACCTCTTGGCCCTGACGGGCTGGAAGCCAGTCTCGGGGCATCTACAAGGGTGGAGGAGTCCTCGTGAGACTGCTGGATGGTTTTTTGCGAGCAAGCGCAGTCCGAATGGCTGGGGTGCTGGTCGCGGCGGTTGCCGTGACGGCATGCTGCGGCAGCATGTCCTCGGCGGCCGCGGCAGAAGTCATCCGCACGGTCCCCGTTGGCGCCTATCCCTGTTGCGTGTCTTCGGATGGAACGCACGTCTGGGTCGCGAACTCCGGCTACTACCCCAACGAAAAAACAGACGGTACGGTCAGTGAGATCGAAGCATCGAGCGGCCAAGTCATCAACACGACCCCCATCCTCAGCCGCCTTCTCGGCAGCCGCCCCTCGGGTGTCTCCTCGGATGGAGCCCACGTGTGGGTCACGAACGATCACCCCGAACCCTTTGAACTCGATGAGCTCGAAGCATCGAGCGGCGAAGTCGGCGCCAGGATCCCCGTCGGCAGCGACCCCAGTGGCGTCTCCTCGGATGGAACCCACGTCTGGGTCGCGAACCCCGGGAACGATACGGTCAGTGAGATCAAAGCGTCCAACGGCGCCGTCATCGGCACGATCCCAGTCGGCAGCGGGTCCGACAGCGTGTCCTCGGATGGCACCCACGTCTGGGTCACGAACCTCGACGAAGGTACGGTCAGTGAGATCGATGCGTCAAGCGGCGCCGTCATCGGCACGATCCCCGTCGGCAGCGACCCCGACAGTGTGTCCTCGGATGGAACCCACGTCTGGGTCACGAACGCCCACGACGATACGGTGAGTGAGATCGATGCGTCAAGCGGCGCCGTCATCCGCACGATCCCCGTCGGCAGCGACCCCGACGGCGTGTCTTCGGATGGAACCTACGTCTGGGTTACGAACTTCTACGAAGATACGGTCAGCAAGATCGAAGCATCGAGCGGCGCCGTCATCGGCAAGATCCCCGTCGGCAGCTACCCCCAGGGTGTGTCTTCGGATGGAACCCACGTCTGGGTCACGAACTTCTACGAAAACACCGTCAGCGAGATTCCGATGAGTTACCTCTCTCCGCCGAAAGCGGTGATCGAAGCTCCAGCGAGTGGCGCCACCTACGTGCAGGGCACGGCCGTCGCGACGAAATTCGCGTGTACGGAAGGCGAAGATGCACCAGGGCTCGAATCGTGCACGGACTCCAACGGCGGGTCTGGCAGTTCAGGTGTCCTTGAAACCTCGGCCCTGGGGCCCCACACCTACACGGTGACCGCGCAAAGCCTAGACGAAGAGACCGGCACGGCATCGATCACCTACACGGTGGTCGCCTCGATATGTACTGGCGACCACGGGGTGGTCACGCTCTCGCCGGGCCTGACCGACAAAGCGGCAGTCCAGACGATGAAGATCAAGGGAACCCTGGCGGGATGCACGGGCACACCGTTCACCGAAGTGCGATACGCCACGACGCTGAAAACAGCCGGTCCCGTCTCGTGTTCGGTGGTCACGGGAACGGGCGAAACAGCAACCGGGGCCGCGCAATACAGGTGGACGCCGAGCGCGAGATCCTCAACGGGAACGCTGAGCATGCCCCTGACGCAAACGCCGAACATAGCCTTCTCGGCCGACGTCACGCGCGGCTCCTACGCGCCACTGACGCTCACAGGGACCGCCACGGAGGGCTACACCGGCGCAGCGAAATGTGGCATAAAAGTAGGCAAAAAGGCCGCGAAGTCAGTCAAGAAAGGGACGTTCACGGGAGTCATCACCGGTTTGACCCGCTGAGTCTCGGCCTGCTTCTAAGGCCAGTATGGTGGCCAGTACCTACTGGCACAGGCCGCCTCTGCCGCGCTCGTGCTTTGCCGGGAGGCTGTTTCGCAAACCCCTGGTCCGTCCGCCTCGGTTAAGAGACTTCTGGGATGTCCCAGAACTTCATCGAGTGTGATCGTGAGCAGTTGCTGTTGATGTCGCCCTCGCTGCGCGAGTGGCTGCCGGAGAACCATCTGGCGTGGTTCGTGATCGATGCGGTCAAGGACATCGACCTCTCGCCGTTCTACGCCCGCTATCGCGAGGACGGGTGGGGCCGTGCGGTCTATGACCCGGCGATGATGGTCGCGATCGTGCTCTATGCCTATGCAAAGGGGCAGCGCTCCTCGAGAGGCATCGAGCGTGCGTGCGTAGAGGACATCGCCTACCGCGTGATCGCCTCGAGCCTCGCACCCGATCACGTGACGATCAACCGCTTTCGCTCGGAGCACTCTGAGGCTCTGGCGGGGCTGTTCAGCAGCGTGCTCAGCTTGTGCGCACGAGCGGGGATGGTCAGGGTCGGCACGATCGCCGTCGACGGCACGAAGGTCCACGCGAACGCGAGCCGCGACGCGAATGCTGACTTTGACCGGATCGCGCGAGAGATCCTCAAAGAGGCTGCCGAAGTCGATGCCGCCGAGGATGAGCTCTATGGGGATAAGCGCGGTGACGAGCTACCCGAGCACCTGTCCACCAGCCAGGGTCGTCGTGGCTGGCTGCGTGAGGCCAAACGCCAGCTCGATGAGGAACGCGCCAAAGAAGCCAGGCCGATCCCGCGGTCTCGCCCGGCACGGCTCAAAGAGGCCAAGCGTCGTCTGCAGCAGGAGCTGTGGGTGGAGTCCCGCGCGAACGCCGCCTATGAGCACTACCGGGTGCATGCACGGGACAGCAGAGGTCGCCGCCTCGGGGCTTCGCCAACTCCATACGCACTACCCGCGGTTCCGCAGGGGAAGATCAACCTGACCGACCCGGACTCGCGCATGTTGAAGGCCTCGCGCGGCTACGTTCAGGGCTACAACGCCCAAGCCGCCGTCAACGAGAACCAGATCGTGATCGCGGCCGAGGTCACGGTCGACTCACCGGACTTCGGGCACCTTGAGCCGATGCTCGACGCCGCCCGCAGCGAACTGGAGACGGCCGGCGTCACAGACACGCCAGGAGTGTTGCTCGCCGATGCCGGCTACTGGCACAAGGAGCAGATGGAGAGTGTCATCAACCACGGGATCCAGGTGCTGATCCCGCCCGACGCCGCCAAGCGCAAGGGCACCCGTCCGGGATGGGATGGCGGCGCCTATTCGCACATGCGTCGAGTGCTGTCCACTGAGCTCGGACGCGCGCTCTACCGAAAACGCCAGGCGATGATCGAGCCGGTGTTCGGACACACGAAGTTCAACCGCCGCATCGATCGCTTCCAACGCCGAGGAAGAGCCGCCGCAAGGTCGGAATGGCGACTAATCACCGCCACTCACAACCTGCTGAAGCTCCACAGCCACCAGATAGCGGCCGCCGGGGCCTGAGAGCGGCCCGCGAACGCCCGGTCGGGCCCATCCGTCTCACTGCCGCCAGGACCACCACGCCCCTCGGAGCGCGAAACCCACCGCGAACGCCCGCACTGACGGACGCCGGAACGTTTGCGAAACAGCCTCCCGGCCAAACGAGCGTGCACGCGAAGGCGGAGCAGACGACCGCACCCGACGAGCCGCGAAAGCCCCGGGCTGGACCTGGGTGGTCGCTCCTTGCGACCACGGGGAGGTCAGTACCAGCCTTCAGTCGGTGAGGCCTGGCTGCTAGAGCTCTACGGCGAGGAGCGCGTCGTCGGCGAGCGGGATCTGGAGTGTGTGTCCGAGCTCTGCGAGGAAGTCCTGCAGGCGCTGTAGGTGGTCATAGATACAGCGGCGTCGCGCGACCATCACGGGGATCAGGGACTCGTCGTGCTCGGCCGACTCACTGTCGCTGATGCCTGGGGCGAGCATCAGATGACTGGCCCGCGTGGGGGCGCCGGGGTGGCCGAGGTAGGTTGAGTGCAGCTCGATCGCGCGGTCGGGTAGGACGCTCGAGAGCACGAGCGCGTACGCGCCGGCGCTCGCCAAACGTGTCTCGAAACGCTCGGGCGCTCCGTCTAGCGTGATCTCGATCGGGATCGGCGTGCGCTCGCTCACCGCTTTGACGGTAGCGCGTGCGGCCGATGGACGCGAGCATGAGCGTTGCGGGTCGCTAGACGGGGTGAGAGCTCAGGGTGACGTAGCGTCGCCCGCCCGCCAGCGGGTGCTGCCAGGGGCCGGCGCCCGCCGGGGCGCGTGGCGCGCTGAGGAGCACGCGGATGAGCGTGCGCGCCTGCTGCTCGTCCTGGGGCGGGCTCTCGTAGTGGCAGCCCGCCTGCCCGACGAGCGCCGGTATCAGCCGGTCGGTGACGGTGACGACGTAGAGGTCGTGCTCAGCCACGATGGACACCGAACTCGTGGTCGAGACGATCGCGCAGCTGAAGGAAGTCCCGGCCGCTGGTCGGGATGCCCCACAGCAGCGACGCGAGCTTGTAGATGTCGCCGCCGAGCGGCCTGCCGGTCGAGGTCCGGCAGCCGAAGCACGTCCAGCCTTGCTCGGCGGTGGGGTAGACGTGAAAGCTCGGCGTCTGGTCGCTATGGAAGGGGCAGGCGATCTTGTGGTCGCGTCCCACCTCGCGTCCGATGAGGACGCGCACGTAGTCCGCTGGCTCGATGCCCAGAAGCGGATCGCTCGCGCGGTGCGGCCTGTGCGCGGGGCCGACGTCGCTGGCGGCCGGCGCCGCGGGTAGGGCGGCGAGGATGTCAGCTGGCCGGTAGCGAGCGGGGCTGTATCTGAGTAGCCGCACTGGCCGTGGAGGGTGGCTCTTGAAGTTGAAGGTTCCTGGGACGCGAAGGATGCGGGCACCGTCGACGCACCTCGGATCCGCGTCGAGCGCGAGCGCGAGCCGGCGGTTTGCGTCCTCGAGCTCAGCCAGCCGCAATGCGGCGGTGAGCGCCCAGAAGGCGTGCGCGTTGGTCGCGGTGCCAGAGCGCAGGACGAGGCTCGGCTGCAACGGGAACGCGCGTAGCGCGCTCACAACCTGTTCGCCGTCGCAGTCGGCCCACAGCAGCGCGCTCGACGCGATGTCTTCGCGTCCGCCGCTGCAGCGCACGCGCGGCGCGCAGCCGACGTACACGTCTGTGCGCTGGCCGATCAGGGTCACGATCCTCGCGGCGCTGCCAGCGTGGATCCCCACGAAGAAGCGGGAGAGGCGCTCGCCCTCGACGCGGTAGCGGACCTCGAGCAGTGAGTGCCGCGGCGCATAGGCGCCAAGCATGCCGAAGAGCAGCTCGGCGGCACCCCAGGAGCGTCGGATTCTGGCGCTCACTTGTCCGAGTCGGCGGAGTCGGCGAGCTCGGTCGTGCTCGCGGCGATGAACGCCCACTCGCCGTTGATCGTCGGTACCTGTTCGGGTGTTCTGCGAGCCCACTCGAGCAGCTGCGCTCCGGTGAGCTCACCGCGCCGCATCGCGGCCTCGCGCTCGGCCGGCGTCATCGCCCACACAGCCCGCGAGAAGCTCTGCTCGGCTCGCGCGCTGTTCGGCGAGCTGTTTCATGATGGTGTCTGCGAGGTTCATCGAGATCTCCAAGCACGCCGGGAGGGACGCCCGGGATCGGACCGGGCGCCCCTCCGTGGCGCGGCTCGCTAGGCGGCGGCCGTCGCCGGCTCGGGCTCCTCGGAGCTCTGCGAGCCCTCGCCTTTCGGTGCGGCGAGGAACTCGACGTTGCCGATGACCTCCCAGCCACGGCGCTTGGCGCCCTCCTGGGTCTCCCAGTCGTGGTACTCCAGGCGCCCGTCGATCGCGACGAGCCAGCCCTTGCCGAGCACCCTCGCGGCGGCCTCGCCGCCGGCTCCGAAGGAGGCCACGTCGATGTAGCCGACCTCGTCATCGCCGCGGGCCAGGCCCTTGACGGCGACGGTGATCTTGCACACCGGGGTCCCGTCGGGCAGCGCCCGCAGCTCGGGGTCCCTGCTGAGTCGACCGGTTGCCTTGTAGTTGTTCATGTAGATCACTCCTTGTGTCTGTGGTGTGTTTGACGCAGCCCAAAACGCCGCCGACCGGCGGGGTGGAGCCGAGTTTGCGAGGGAAGCCCCGTAGGGGCCGAAGCCCCGACGGCGGCGGCGAAAATAGGGGCAAGGCAGGCACGCCACCTGGCGCAACGGGGCAGGCCCCCTCGCGGGTGGCGATCTACATGGCGACCGGCCGTCACACCAGGAACCACGGGTGTGCTGGCGGAGCGCTGCTCACGGGGTGTGTGCGACCGTTCGCCGGTCATCGGGCCCACCGCGGCGGGGATCCGAGGAGAGCGCGTAGCGGCCGGGACAGGCGGCGAGAGACACGCGCGGGTGTCGGTCGGCCGGCGGCGAGCGCGGTGAGGGTGGCGTCCTGGAACCACGGGCGCAGGCGCAGCCAGGCGGGCGCGAGGCGTCCGTAGATGAGCAGCGCGGTGTCGGGGTCCTGCTGGCGCACGCGGTTGGGGGCGGCGAGCGCACGGAAGTCCGTAGAGAGCGTGCGCGAGCCGGGGGTCAGGGCGCTCTGGCGGTGCGTGGCGACGCGGGCGATCTCCTCCTCGCCGAGGGTGTGGCTGAGGTACTCGAGCGTCGCCCGGTCGCCGATCCCGGAGGTGAACAGCCGCGCGCGGTGGTTGGCGAAGATCGTTTCGGAGCGCTCGCGGCCCCAGCGGTCGGCGGCCTGGCTGATGTCCTGGAAAACGCTGAGCAGCTGCACTCCTTGGCCGGGCCCGGTCGAGGCGATCTCGTCGAGGTTCGGTAGCGGCGCGATGTTCGCGACCTCGTCGAGTGCGAGCAGCAGTGCCGGGTCGATCGGCTTGCCGGTCCTGGCGGACTGCGCGAATGCGCCGGCTGTGATGTCGGCCAGCAGTGCGACGAACAGGCCACGCAGGCGGCGCTGGTCATCGGCCGGGGCGATCAGATACAGGGTGTTGGGGCCGTCCAGCAGCCATTCGGCGCTGATCTGGCTGTCGCCGATCGTGGCGGCCGCGATCTGCGGCTCCTGCCAGGGGTCAAGGCCGGTCGCGACGGTCTGCAGCAGGCTGGAGCGAAAGCGCGCGTCGGCGTCCCACACCGAGCGCAGCGCCTCGAGCGCCGGCTGCGCACCCGGAGAGGAGCAGGACTCGAGCAGCTCGGCCGGCTCTGCTTCGTTGGTGGTTGCGATCCAGGAGAGCACCTCGCGCATCGTCAGATCGCCGTGCGCGGCGGCGAGCAGCAGCGGCGCGAGGAACCGCGACCCGGCCGGGCGCCAGAACGCCTCGTCGGCTGAGCGCGCCATGCCGTGCTCGCCGACGCCGAGGAGTCTTGCCGCCGTTCGCCGTGCGCCCTCCCAGGAGCGGGAGGCGACGATCGGCGACCACGGCGCGCTCGGTAGGCCGCACGAGCTGGTGGGGTCGAAGATCCTGACCTCGCCACGCTTGGCGCGCGCGACGTGCGTGTCGTGAATGACGTCGCTCTTGATCGACGTCGAGAGCAGCGGACCGTCCCACTCCAACAGCGCTGGCACGACCAGGCCGCTTGTCTTTCCCGCCTGCGAGGGGCCGACGAGGAGTACCGACGCGCGCTGCTCGGCGGCGATCGGCTTGCGGTGGTGAACACCGAGGATGACTCGGCCGGACTGCGGGCGGCGCACTCGCAGCTCGGCGAGCTCGCCCCGTGAGGCGAAGCGCGCCGCGCGCCGGTGCGCGCCGCGGCGGCTCAGCCATGCCAGCAGCGTCAGCGCCGCGCCCAACAGCGCGAGGACGAGGATTGCGGAGAACGCGAGTGCCGTCTGCAGCGCGAGCGGACCCGGCAGCACGCGGCGCGCGTTCGCGGGCCACGCGAGCTCGGGTCGGGCGAGGTGGGAGGGAAGGCTGGTGAGCACCCGCGCTGCGCCGGCCAGTCCGATCTCAAGCGGGCGGCCGCTGGTCAGCAGGCCCGCGATCGCGCCGGCGAGCCAGACGACGCACACCGGCGCGGCGAGCACCACGCCCAGCCCGATCAGCTCGGGCGCGTCAGAGCCGTGGGACGCCGAGCGCCTCATGCGGGCGCTCCAACCTCGCTCGGGTGCTTCTCGGCGGCGGGGGAGCTCGCGCGGCGCCATCGCGGCGTCCGTGGCGGTCAGCGCGAGCTCTTGCGGTGAGCGGAGGTGGCGGACCTCGTAGGAGCGCCCGCCGATCCGCCACAGCGCGACGCCCTGCGGGTAGTGGCCGATGTGCTGCGCCTCGGTGCTGGACAGCCCCAGCGCGCTCGTCGCGCGCGCGACCTCCTCTGCGTGCTGGCGGTAGACAATGACGGTTCCCGTCTCGGCGAGCAGACCCTTCGCGAGCGCCTGCTGGCGGGTGCCCTCATCGCCGGCGGCAGCAAGGTCTGAGAGTCGGTGCAGCACCATCCAGTGCTGCACGCCCGTCTGGCGTGCGAGCTTGAACGCGGCCTGGTAGTAGTCGCCGAGGCCCGCGATCGGCAGCGCCCGCCAAGCCTCGTCGTTCCCGCGGATCGTCTTCTGCGGCTCGGCACCGGCACGCTCGGCTTCAAGCGCGCGCTGCACGCGCCGCGCGTCCAGGAACGCTGTCGCGCAGACCATCGTGATCGCGAGCGCCAGGTCCGAGCCGCTCGAGCCGGCGGCGACGCTTGAGATGTCCAGGCAGATGACCGGGGCGTCCCAGACCTCCTCGCCGTGGCTGGTGGGCGCATCGAACATGCCGCGCAGCGGCCCGTGGCAGAGGCGCATCAACGCGAGGGCGACCTCGCGCAGCTCCTCGCGGGCAGCCTCACGCGATAGATCGAGCGCGCCGATCGTGCGCTCGGCTGGATCGCGCAGTTGCTCTACGACGTGCCCAACGCACACCTCACCGGAGTGCAACTCATCTGCGGCCGTGAGCGCCTCGACGAGGCCGACCGCCTCGACCTGGCGCAGCGGCCGTGCGAGCATCGCGTGCGCTACCGCCTGCAGCAGGCTCTCGCGCATCTGCGGGGTGCCGACCCTGGTCAGCGGGTTCAGGCGCGCCTCCCCGCCGGGCGCGAGCCGCAGCGTCACGCCCCCCAGCGCGCGCACGAGCGGGCCGTACTCACCCTTGGGGTCGATGATCTCGCAGCGGCGGTCGAACACCCGCGAGCGGTACAGCCAGCTCTTGGTCAGCGAGCTCTTGCCGTAGTCGGGCATCCCGAGCACGAGCGTGTTCGCGACCGACAGGATCCGCCGCTGGTAGAGCACCCACGGGTCGAACACGAATGAGCCGCCGTGCAGGTCCGAGCCGATGTAGACCCCGCGCGAGCCCAGGCCGGCCTCCGCGACCGCGGGATATGCAGCCTGGAAGTGCGCGGTCGAGACGTGGTGCCCGGCGCGCTCCGCCGGCCGCGTCAGGCGCCCCAGCCCTCGCGTCGGGGGCTGGGATAGCTCTCGATCAAGCGTTTCGCGGCGGGCGCGCTGCTCAAGGCGCGCCGCCCGTTCATCGCGGCGGCGCTCCCGGCGCTCAGAACGGGTGCTCACTTGAGCCCTCGGCAGAGCGGCAGGCCGTAGGTGAACGCCTCGGCCTGCTGGCCCCACATCCGCTCCAGGCGCAGCGGCGCGCGCTTGGCCTCCAGGTCAACGCGCGAGCTGTCGCTCTCCAGCTCGGCGAGCGCGTCGGGCGTGCCGGCCGGGACGCTGACTGTGACGTATGCCGCGTAGCGCACGGCCGCGTGTCCTTCGGCGAGCTCTCGCTCGCGCTGGCCGGCCGCCTGGTCGCGCTGGTGCTGGCGGTGGCTGGTGCGCTGCCCCACCCTGGCGCGCAGGCTCTGCTCGGTGGCTGTCTCGGTCGCGGTCCGCTCGGCGCGGCGGATCGCCTTGCTCGGGCCGACCAGCTCCATGCACATCGCGATCGTGCGCGTGGTCCGCGAGTCCATCAGCAGCGGCTGCAGGAACAGAGCACGCACGTCGATTCGCGGCCACTCTGAGGCCCAGAACGTGCAGTGAAGCGCTCCATCGGCTGCGAGGTGTGACCAGTGCTCGACGCGCGCCACTGGCCCGGCGGTGTGCGGCGCTATCCCCTCGTCGAGCGATGCGCCGCGCTCGAGCTGACGCTGGCGATCGCGCCGGCCCCAGGGGTCGTACGCGTCGCGGATCGTGGCGGCGAGCCCGCGGCGGGTCAGGATGCCGGTGACGGTGATCGCGGCTGCGTCGAGCAGCTCGATCAATTGCCCGATCTCGCCTGCGAGGACCGCGAGCGCGCCCAGCTCCCCGCCGCCCATTCGCTTGATCGCGCGTCTGGCCGCCGGGCGCTGGGAGTCGATCTGCAGGGTGAAGGTCAGCTCGTGTTCCTCGGCGACGTCGCCGGCGCGGCCGATCAAAGACAGGTAGGAGATCAGCTCGCCGGGTGGCTGCTGCAGGCTTGCGTCTGTGCGCTTGGCGTCGAGCAGATAGTCCCCGAGCGCGTCGCTGTCGCCGGGAAGGGTGCGCTCGATCCAGGCGATGCGCCGCACCGGACAGTCGTCGCGCGCGAGCGCGGCGAGGACCGCGCCGTAGTCCTGTAGGCGCTGCTCGCGCTCATCCGGGGCGAGCAGCGCGAACGCGCGTCCGCGGATGCGCAGCGCCGCGGTGAACGTGCGCGCGCCGCGGTCCTTGATGACGCCGAAGCGGGCGTTCTCGTACTGCGCGAGCCGGGCCTCGAGGAACTCGAGGTCCGCCAGCTCGGCGGGGAGAGCCCACGGCGCCTCGGGTGGCTGCGGCTCGAGCCCTCCTGCAGGGAGCGCCACGAGATGCCCGAGCTGCGCCCGCTGCGCGTGAAACCGCGAGCGCGAGCCGTAGCGGCCGAGCAGGAAGCGGACGGTCAGCGGCGCCCACTGCTCGAGCGTGCGGCCGTGCACCGGCACCAGCAGCGCGCACGCCGCGAGCACCAGGCATCCGAGCGCGAGCGTGAGCGCACCGAACCCGCCGACCCGCAGCAGCGCCAGAGCCAGCGCGCCAGCCACGACGAACCCAAGCAGCTGCGGGATGCGCAGGCCGAGCAGAAAACCATCCGCAGGATGCGGCGCGAACCGGTAAGTCGTCTCCTGCATCTACTCCTCCCTGTCCTCTGGTCGCCCAGGACGCGGTGGGCGCGAGGCTGCGCCGCTCAACGCCGGGGAGCGGCGAGGAGGCCGGCGCCGCGACGAGCGCGGCAACGGCCGAGCGACCTCCGGCGACTGTCGCGGAACGCTTCCGCCAGAGGGTCCAGACACGCGAGGAGCGCCGCCAGGCTGCGCGGGATGCTCCGGCTCGGCGGAGCCGCTGGCGTCTGGGCTTGGGGTCTCGGCGGGCGCTCGGGCGGCAGCCTGCAGCGAAGCATTGCCATCGCCACGCGCGGCGGTCGTGCCCGAGTCACCCTCCTGCGCACTACCGATTGGGGGGCTGCTCTGCGGGCTGCGAGCGGGCGCGGCGGTGCTCTGGGAGTCCTGTCCGCCCGCCGCCGGGGCGTGCGCGGCCGCGCCGGCGGCGACGGCGATGCTGCCAGCGCCGGTTGTCTCTCCGCCCACTGCCAGGGCGCCGTCGCCCGCCCCGTTGTCTGTGGCGCCGGCGGCGCCGTCGCCGCCGGCCACGGGCCCGCCGGCTGGGGGGAGTCCCCCGCCGCCGGGGCCTCCGTCTGCGCTGCGACCGCCACCGGGCGAGCCGCCGCCGGGGGGTCGGCCGCCCATTGCGCTCCCACCGTTCTGGCCGCTGAGGTTGCGCAGGCCGCCTCCGCTGCGTACCGAGCGGCCATCGCTGTCCGTGACGGCGGCTCCTGCGGCCGCGCGCATACCGGCGGCCATGTAGGCGCTCTCGGCATCGGCCGCGAGCAGGTACATCAGCGCCCACGGCGCGAACGCGGCGAGCGCGAAGATCACGATCGCGGCGAGGATCGTCCCGACCGGCCCGGAGACGCCGCTGCCGAAGGACAGGCCCGCGGCGGCCGCGTTGCCGGCGAGCGATAGGACGATCAGCGCGACCGGCTTGAGGATCACGAACAGCATCAGCATCCGGCCAAGGCGCCCCGGCCACGCGCTTAGCGCGGGCCAGATCGCGGCCGCGAGCGTCGCCGCGAAGAACAGAACGGCCACGTAGATCGCGGCGTTGCGGACGATCAGCTCGAGCCAGACGAAGACCGCGGCGAACACCTCGATCGCTGCGATCAGGGTCGCCAGCGCCGAGGAGCCGAAGCCACCGAAGCCGTGTGTGCCCCAGGCGTGCGTGACGGTTGCCCAGAACGTGTGCGGCGAGCTGGTGATGACGGCGCTTGAGATCTGGTCGGCGATGCCGAGCCCGATCACCGTCAGCGGGATGACCAGGCCGGTGCCGATACCGGCGCGGGCGATCCCGACGAGCGTCGCGGCGAGCGCCTCGGGGCTGCGGCGGATCGCCGCGGAGGCGAGCGCGATCATCGCCACGAGCAGCCCGAGCGCGGCTCCGAGGTCCGCCATCGGCTGGAACTGCGCCTCATACCACGAGGACTCAAGCTGCGGCGTGGTCGTTTCCTGCATCTCCTTGGAGACGAACCCGGTGACCTGCGTCGCGGCGCCGATCATCCATTCCGCCAGCGCGTTCATGATTCCGCTGCCGGCGGCGCCGGCAGCTTCGCCGAGAAGCCCGCCGACGGCACCTGGGGCTTCGCTGGCCGCTTCGCAGGCGAGTTCGCTCGCGACCTTGCCGATCACGGGGAGTTCGACGAGGCCGCACAGCGAGCCGCCATGCTGGTGGCCCGCAGCGCTCTTTGCCGCATGCGTCGCCCGGCCGGCCTGGGCGCCCGCGGGCGCCGGCGCCGCGTGCGCGAGGGGTGCGGCACCGAACAGTCCGAACGCCAGCCCCAACACGACGGCGAGCCCATAGCGGTGGGAAGGCATCCTCATCCGCCGGTGCCGTAGAACGGGGCGGTCATACCGGAGAGACGTGCGAACGCCGCCGCCTGGTCGTTGTCGCCGTCGACGTAGACGATCGAGGGCACCGGCGCCGGGGTCGCGTCCGTGTCTGAGCTGAGCACGAGCCACCGGCCCTGCTGCCAGTGCAGTGTGGTGTCGATGAGATTCCAGGTCTGGCGCGGAGCGAGGTGCGGCCCCCACACGAAGCCGCCGAGCCAGCTCGTGATCGTCGCCTGCTGTGGCGTGTAGCTGTCCAGACGCCGGGCGGCGATGACCGCGATGCCGCGGCCGCCTTCGCGGTAGTTGGTCATGTTCTGCGTGTCGCCGACGCGGATTCGCTGGGCTTCGGCGAGCGTGCGCCCGCGCGCCTGGGGGGCATACGCCTGTGCGACGAGCGCTGCGAACACGGCTGGGTTCTGCTCGATCGACTGAGAGGCGAGCGCCACGTAGTTATCGGCCGCGGCGAGTGCTCCGGCGGGGGTGTCCTGCACGCCGACCGGGACGCCGCCCACCAGCTTTACCGGCCCGTCGGCGGCGCCGGTTCCACCGCCACGAGCAAGGCCGAGAAGTACCGCCGCCAGCAGTGCGAGAAGGCCGGCGGCGGCGATCCCCGCGGGTATGCCCTTGCGTGGGAGCGTGCGCGGGCGCATCTCAGCCGAGCCCGTAGGCGAACTGCAGGATCGCTGCGGCCGCGCCGACGAGAAACGCCACGCCGACCGCCACGGCCATCCCGATCTTGCCGCCGACGGACGTGTAGTCGTTGCCGATGCGACCGCCGATCGCCCACACCGCCCCGCCCAGCAGGAAGCCCGCCAGGCAGGCCAGGAGCGTGTAGACGGCGATCACGTTGATCGCGCTCTGGATGCCAGCCGCACCGGGCGCGTGGGCGGGTTCAGGCGTCACCTTGAAGGTAAAGCTGCTCGCCGCGATCAGCAGATTCATGTGGAGCACCTCCGTTGCCGTAGGGGAAGTCACGCGCTAACATGAAACCAAATTAGCAAAGACAGAGCGTTTTAGCTATAGGCAGCTATGTTTATCTATAAGGCGATCCGGTCGGGGGCACGCCCGTGAAGGCGCCGCTCGCGGTGCTCGGCTCGCTCGCGGCGGTGTTCGGCCTGCTCGCGGTGGCCGCCGTTGTGCTGGGCGCCGGCCAGCGGGAAGGCGCGTGCTCGTTCGCCGCTTCGCTGGCGCCGTCTGGCGAAGCGGGGTCCTGGCTCGCGACCGCGTATGGGCCGCCGTGGGGCGGCATCGAGGGGGACGGCATCACCGCGAGCGGCCTGAACCTGACCGCCGGGCAGCCCGCGCTCGAGGTCGCCGTCGACCCTCGCCTGATCGCGCTCGGCAGCTACGTGCACGTACAGCCGAACCCGTTTGGGACGACGGGCGCGTTCTACGCCGGCGACACCGGCGGGGCGATCACCGGCAAGCACGTCGACATCTACGACTGGCAAGGACGCGCAAGCCAGGACGCCTGGGGGCAGCGCGCCGTATCGGTGACCCCCGCACCCACCCCAGGCGCTGGCAACCTCCTCGGCGGCGTCGCGCCGACCCCGTCATCAGAAGCGGGTGCCGAAAACCAGAGCTGCCCCGCCAGCACGAGCGGCGGAAGCGTGGGCTTGACACCCGGTCAGACGGCGCACATCGAGTCCGACGGGAACGCCACTGCCCCCCAGGAAGCACCTACCGCTGTCAAGCTCGCGATCGCCGCCGGGAATCTCATCCACACCCGCCCCTACCCCGAACCAGACACCCACTACGGCACCCTTGCCGAGCTCTGGCCCGCCTACGACTGCTCAGGTGCCACGTCCTTCGTCCTCTACGCCGCGGGACTCATGGGACCGCAGCCGCTCGGCTCCGCCGAACTCGAGAGCTACGCAGAACCCGGCCCTGGACGCTGGATCACCGTCTACGCCAACAGCGCGCACGCCTGGATCGTCATAGCCGGGATCGCCCTCGACACCGCCGACTATGGGGGTGCCGCGATCCCCGCGGGATCAGGACCACGCTGGCGCGCAGAACCGCTTGCCAACCTCACCGACGGCACCGCCTACGTCGCCCGCCACCCACCCGGCCTGTGACGCGCGCCACGGCCAAGCTCACGCTGTTGCTCGCGCTAGCGCTGCTCAGCGGATGCACGGCGAGCGCCCCCCCGCCCCTGGGCAGAGCGTTTGCCGCGGCGCCTGGCCCGACAAGCACGGCGCCTCCGCCCAGCGGCGACCCGCCCGCTGAACGACACGGCACGATCCCACCGGGCGCCGCGCGCCACCAGAGGACCCCCAGTAGGCTCGCGCCCACGCCCCAGGCCGCGCTACAGCGCTACGCGCTGCTCTACAGCAACTGGCAGGCCGTCAACCTTCCGAGTGTCGAGCGCCAACTCGCCTCCATGGCCGTCGGACCGGCCAGGCTCACCGCCGAACAGATCGCCGCGTCCCACAGCATGACCGCCGCACTGGCCGCCGACCGTGTCCAGAGCACTGGGGTCGTGCTGTCGATCGCCCCCGGGCGAGGACCCGCCCGCGGCCAATGGATCATCGTCACGCAGGAACACACAACAGGCGCCGGTGCCTACGTGAGCCTGCCGGCGACCCTGCATGTGACCCTCGCCCGCACACAACGCCTCGACCAAGGCTGGACCATATCCGGGTGGACCCCGAGAACCTGAAAACGCAGGAGCAACATCGCGGACACACGACAGCTACATCGAGCGGCCCACGACGATGACGTGCCAAGCGGCCGGCAATCAGCACTACGCGGCAGTGGCTCGTTGCAGTCCTCGCACGTACAGCTATCTCGCGCTGACAACTCCAGTGCGCGCATAGTGTCCGGCCGCTGCGTGGGCGCGACCAGCAAAACGATCACAGCAATCAAGCACAGTCAGATAGCCACGCTCACCCGACGCTGTCGATAGCCGCATGAGCGTAGTCACCTGGGCAGCACGCTTGCGCTCTCCGGGATGTTGCACCGATCCTGCCGCGATCGCAGTGCTCACACGCGCAGGTCCGCCCAGGCGAGCCGCCCCGGAGATTGGCGTCGTTTACCCCAAGCGCCCGCAGTAGACTCGCGGGAGAGCGGTTATACGTGTGCTCCTCGCGGCATCTGGAGACTAGACGTCGCAATGGCTGGGCTGATGCGGCGCTCTGGACCGCGTTCTATACCCGCGCACTGTCGCGTTTCTGCAAGGATAAGGGTGATGTGTGTTTTGTCGTTGGTGGGGGTGTGTTTGAGCTTTCCGCGGGGGCGGCGGCATTTGGTGCGGGTGTTGGTGGATGTGTCGTTGGGGGTGGGGGAGGGTGAGGTTGTGTCGGTGTTGGCGCAGCGTGCGCAGGGCAAGTCGACGCTGTTGCGGGTAGCGGCTGGGATGCTGCGGCCGGATCGTGGGGTGGTGCGTTTGGATGGTATGGATCTCTGGGCGTTGCGCGATTCGGAGCGGGCACGGTTGTTGAGTCGTGAGATCGCGTTGGTGAGCGCCGTGAAGCCTGAGCTGGATGTTCCGGTGCTGGAGGGTGTGGCGTTGCCTTTGGAGGTTGGCGGCGTGACGTGGCGGCAGGCGCAGGCTCGGGCGGAGGCGGCGCTGGAGAGCGTCGGTGTGGGGGATTGTGCGCAGCAGTCGTGGGAGAGCCTTGCGGATTGGGAGCGGGCGCTGGTCGCCGTTGCGCGTGGGGTTGCTCGTGAGCCGAGGTTGTTGCTGGTGGATGATTTGACGGTGTCGTTGGGGATCGAGGAAACGGATCAGGTCACGCGGATGCTGGCGCAGATCGCGCAGGAGCGGAGAGTCGGCGTGTTGATGTGTGCCTCTGACGCGCGGGCGACTGGCTGGTCGACTCGCATCGCCACACTAGCGGCGGGGCAGCTATTGGCCCCCGAGCCTCCGCCACACCAAGGTGCCCTCATCAAGTTCCCGGGAACCGAACAACCTTCATCTGAGCCGCCTGCCGACCATCAGAATCGTTCAGCGGACGGTAGCTAGGTCCTATACGATGCCAGGTGTATGGCACGAACGACGCCAGCAGCTGCCGTCGCGGGAAACGAGCTCGTGTTGGGTCTTCTCATTGAGCGACCGGGAACCATCTATGAGCTTGAACAGCGGCTCAAGGACCGGTTCGCCTCGTCTCAGTTCGGACGGGGGACGGCACGCCAGGCCGTGAAACGGCTCGCTGGGGACGGCTTGGTTCGCGAAGCGGACGAGAGCAGTAGGGCGACGCAGGCGGCAGGCGTGCGGCCTCGCAAGTCCAGGTGTGTTCCTACGGCTGCCGGCGTCGAGCATTTCCGCGGCTGGATGAGGGGGGTTGTCGCGGTGCCTCCGGTCAGAGAGGAGTTGCACGCGAAGATCGCACTTTGTCAGCCTGAGGATCTTCCCGAGATGATCGCGGCGGTTCGGGAGGCGGAGCAGGGGTGCTTGTCCAAGCTGCACGGCGAGCAATGGCGCAAGCAGAGGGAGCAGCGGGCGCTTAGCGCGCACGACTGGCAGCGACGGATGGCGCTGCTCGTGAGTTCGGGAGACGTGGCTTGGTGGGGTGCGCGGATCGAATGGCTGCAGTCAGTACGTGGCGCCTTGGAGAAGGAGAAGGAACGTTACGAAGCTGAGCACGGCCCGCTTTGGTGATGTGTGTTTTGTCGTTGGTGGGGGTGTGTTTGAGCTTTCCGCGGGGGCGGCGGCATTTGGTGCGGGTGTTGGTGGATGTGTCGTTGGGGGTGGGGGAGGGTGAGGTTGTGTCGGTGTTGGCGCAGCGTGCGCAGGGCAAGTCGACGCTGTTGCGGGTAGCGGCTGGGATGCTGCGGCCGGATCGTGGGGTGGTGCGTTTGGATGGTATGGATCTCTGGGCGTTGCGCGATTCGGAGCGGGCACGGTTGTTGAGTCGTGAGATCGCGTTGGTGAGCGCCGTGAAGCCTGAGCTGGATGTTCCGGTGCTGGAGGGTGTGGCGTTGCCTTTGGAGGTTGGCGGCGTGACGTGGCGGCAGGCGCAGGCTCGGGCGGAGGCGGCGCTGGAGAGCGTCGGTGTGGGGGATTGTGCGCAGCAGTCGTGGGAGAGCCTTGCGGATTGGGAGCGGGCGCTGGTCGCCGTTGCGCGTGGGGTTGCTCGTGAGCCGAGGTTGTTGCTGGTGGATGATTTGACGGTGTCGTTGGGGATCGAGGAAACGGATCAGGTCACGCGGATGCTGGCGCAGATCGCGCAGGAGCGGAGAGTCGGCGTGTTGATGTGTGCCTCTGACGCGCGGGCGACTGGCTGGTCGACTCGCATCGCCACACTAGCGGCGGGGCAGCTATTGGCCCCCGAGCCTCCGCCACACCAAGGTGCCCTCATCAAGTTCCCTCGACAGGTCGCACGCCGGGCTCGGTGACGCGGCGAGCCGTAAGCCTTGCTTGAGCTATCTGAGCTGGTGAAGCATTATGCCGCTGGCGATGGCGAGGCCGTGCGGGCGGTAGACGGTGTGACATTGTCTGTCGGCGCTGGCGAGCTGCTCGCTCTCTACGGGCCGAGCGGCTCAGGCAAGTCGACCCTCCTGCGACTGATCGCTGGTTTGCTGACCCCCGATCGCGGCGTGATTCTGGTGAACAACAAGGATATATCGCAGCTAAGAGATGCCGAGCGGGCGAGTTATCTTCTTCATGAGCTCGGTTTCATCAATCAGGCCGGTGACCTGCTCCCAGGAGGTAACGTGATTGAGAACGCGGCGATGAAGCTGTGGCTGAGGGAAAGGCCGAGCGACGCCGAGCGCCGAATCCAGCCACTGCTCGAGCGACTTGGTCTTGGTGAGCGCTTGCTCAATCGCCCGGATGAGCTTTCGATGGGTGAGCGTCAGCGCGTGATGATCGCTCGGGCACTCTCCACCGAACCGAGGCTATTGCTCGCCGACGAGCCCACGGGAAACCTTGATGGCGGCCGTAGCCGAGAGGTCCTCGCGCTGTTGCGGGAGGTCTCGCGCGAATGCGACGCCGCGGTTCTGCTGGCGACACACGATCCGCTGGCGTTGGGCTTCGCCGACCGAGCGCTTGTCTTGCGCGACGGCCGGACTTCAGAGTATGCCTCTGAACAAGTCGGCGTCGCAAGTGGAGGCACACCGTGAGGCTCGGGAGTGTCGCTCATCTTTACCGGGTTCGGCTGAGGGCGCGACTCGTCCTGATGCAAGAGCTGTTCGCGCTCGGAGGGATCGCGGTCGGTGTCGCTCTCCTGTTCGCGGCTCAGGTGGCGAGCGCGAGCCTCAACGGTTCGGTGCGGCAGCTGACCAGTGAGATAGTCGGTGATATGCAGTTCCAGCTTGATGGGCGAGGGGCACAGGGGCTCGAACAGCGATTCGTGGCTGACGCGCAGCGACTTAGTGGTGTCCGTGCGGTTCTGCCTGTGCTCGAAGCCGACGCAAACCTCGTGGGGCCGGCAGGGCAGCGCGCAATTGAGCTCATCGGCACAGATCCACGGCTCGCGCTACACGACACGACACTGTTTCGCAACTTCAGCAACGAACGGCTCGAAAAGCTATCAGCGATAGCGCTGCCGGCGCCAGTGGCGCAAGCGATCGGGAGTAGGGGGCTGGCCACCGTGAAGCTAGAGATCGGCTCAAAAGACAGGGACGTCATTGTCGGTGCAGAACTGAACTCCAGCGCTATTGGTGCGCTTGTCGACAGTCCGGTCGCGGTCGCGCCGCTCAGCTACGCCCAGCAGCTCACGGGGATGCAAGGGAGGATCTCGCGGCTGTATGTCGCTACTACACCCGGGTCTGAGCAGCGAGTACGGGCCGGGCTGATGCGCTTGGCGGCAGGGTCGCTCAACGTTGAGCCAGCAGACTTTGACGCGAGATTGTTCGCGGTCGCGGCGGCACCAGCGAATCAAGGCGAGGGGCTGTTCGCGGCCATCAGTGCGCTCGTCGGGTTCATGTTCGCGCTCAACGCGATGCTGCTCACACTCGATCTGAGACGACGACTGGTCAGGGAACTCCGCTACAACGGCGCGACGAGGAGAGATGTGCTCAAGACGCTCGCGTTTGACGCGCTCGTGCTCGGCACTCTCTCATCTGTGCTTGGCCTCGCGCTCGGGGACGGCCTATCGCTTGCGTTCTTTCGCGCCAATCCCGGATACTTGGCCTTCGCGTTCCCGTTGGGCTCGGAGCGGATCGTGAGCTGGCAGAGCGTCGCCATCGCAGTATCGGCAGGATTCCTGGCCGCGAGTGTCGGCGTGCTTATGTCGATAGGCGAGCTCTGGCGAGGCGCGGAGCCGGCACGGGAGCGGCAAAGAGCGACACGACGACCGAACCTGACGGCAAGTGCCGTTGTTGCTGGCATTGCATGCCTTGCAGCGACCACGATCATTCTGTTGGCAGCACCCCAATCAGCAGTGCTGGGCAGCATCCTCCTGGTGGTAGCGTTGCTGTTGCTCCTTCCCGTATTGTTGGACGCCGCCCTCACCGTCGTCTCACGAGTGCCCGGACCATTGAACACGGCGGCGGCCCGTGTCGCAATCATCGAGCTTCGAGCACCATCGACTAGGGCACGCAGCATCGCAATCGCGGCCATGGGTGCGATTGCTGTGTTTGGTAGCGTCGCGATACAAGGCGCCCATGCGAATCTCCAGCATGGCCTGAACCGGCTCTTCCACGAGGTCACAGCGTCAGCGCCAGTTTGGGTGGCAGCCCCAGGCCCCCAGAACCTCCTCGCGACCGCGCCGTTCTCATCTCCGCCACCAGGAGTGCTCGCCCGACTGCGGAGCGTGGGATCGGTAGATGACTATTACGCATCGTTTCTGAACGATGGAGACCGCCGGACCTGGGTCCTCGCACCATCACTCGCCGCAACCGATGCCATTCCTCCCACACAGGTGGTTAGCGGCGATCTGGCCACGGCGCGCAAACGGCTGACGGAAGGCGGGTGGGCGGTGATCTCGAACGCGATCGCGCTTGAACACCACCTGCGTATAGGACAGCAGTTCACACTCCCGGCGCCGAGGCCAACGAGACTGCGGGTCGCAGCTACCATCACCAATCTCGGCTGGCCTCCAGGCGCCGTCATCCTCAACCCCGCGGACTACGTACACGCGTGGATGAACCCCGACCCAAGCGCTTACGCGATAACGCCAAAGCGAGGTGTCAGCTCGCAGCGCGCCAAGCGCGAAGTCCAGCGCGCGTTGGGCAGCCGGTCGGCACTTGTCGTCCAGACAAGCCGCGAGCGAGAAACACTGCAACAAGCTGCGAGCAGACAGGGGCTATCACGGCTGACTCAGATCGCGATACTTGTCCTCATCGCGACTGTGCTCGCGATGTCGATCGCGATGGGCACGATGATCTGGCAGCGACGACCGAGGCTTGCCCGCATGAAGGTCGACGCCTACGAGACCAAGACCCTGTGGTGGGCGCTCGTGCTCGAGAGCGGCCTGCTGCTAGGAGCCGGCTGCTTGATCGGCGCCGCGTTCGGTATGTTCGGACAACTGCTCATCAGTCACGCACTCGCCACCGTCACGGGCTTCCCCGTCGTCTATTCTGCCGGCGCGTTGGCCGCGATCGGGAGCTTCGCGCTTGTTAGCTTGGTCGCGGTCGCAGTCGTGGCGATTCCCGGCTATCGCGCCGCGAACGTGGCCGCATACGCCTGAGCATCTCAACTTCGCTCAGCGGCGCGAGCAACGCTGAGCAGGCGAGCGCAACCGCATTCGCGCGTCGGGCGCGCTCGCGCAGGGAGCGCGACAGGGCTATTCTGCGGTCGGGAACCATCCCGGTTTCCGGTGGGCTAGACACTGTCCTGGATCAAACAAACCGCGGCACTCTACTCCGTCATCACCCGCGAGCTTGTATGGGGCATGCGGGCGGTCTCGTATGAGCTTGAGCGTTGGCGCGTCGTCGCAAGCGTTATCTCTGATCCACTACTTCGCAAAGACGCCCTCGACTCGCTAGCGCGAAAGCAGGATCACGCCTACGGTGCTGCGCTCTTCTGGGCACTACCTGCGAAGCGCGATCCCAGGCTGCTCCGGCTGCTCGTTGCCTATCAGACGATCTGGGACCTCCTCGACAATGTCAGCGAGCGTTGCCCCAGCGAAGGGCGTCAGCTACACACCGCGCTCGTCGACGGGCTCGATCAAAGCGCGCGGCATGATTCGTATTATGGGCCCTGCACCAGCGGCGACGGCGGATATCTCGATGCGCTAGTGAGGTATTGCCAGCAGGCGTGTGGGGTTCTCCCCGCATATCGTCTCGTACGCTCTACAGTGCGGGACGGGGCTGCACGCTGCGCCGTACAGGCCGTCAACCACGAGCCGGATCGCGCCCGCCGCGAGGCCGCCCTGAGAAGGTCGGCTGACTCGAGCCCAAACGAGCACAACCTGAGCTGGTTCGAGCTCACGGCCGCGGCAAGCGCGTATTTGCCTCACCCACTCCTCGCGCTCGCTGCTGAGCAGAGCACAGATATGGACACAGTGCGGCGCATCGACGCAGCCTATTTCCCTTGGGTTGCCCTTTCCGTCGCGATGCTCGACAGCTACGTCGACCAGGCCGAAGACTGTGCCGGCAAAAAACACAGCTACATCGCCTACTACGAGAGTCCGCAAGCGGCACATGAGCGAATCCACGAGATCGTCCTTCGTGCGGTCTCGGAGGCGCGCCAGCTCCCCAATGGAGACCGGCATGCCGTGCTGGTGGAGGCGATGGTCGCGATGTACCTGTCCAAGAAGAACGCGCGGAGCGCAGACATGCGCGAGACCAGCAGACAGCTTTTGGAGGCGGGCGGGACGACCGGACGAATCATTGCGCCTCTCGCTCGCGCCTGGCGAGCTCTACGCGATTGACCGTGAAGAGAACCGAGGCGATCACACTTGGAACTACCTCCTGCGTGGCCTCTGCCGAGAACTCTTCAGACACTCCTCTTTTGGAAGTGGCCATTCGACTACCTGGAGCAGTCGCGATTGCATCTCGGGCCACGCTTCACGCTATACGCAGTCGGACATCCGCCGCTGGTCTTTCTCTCAGAGCCCGCTGAGATCAAAGAGCTGTTCGCAGCACCAGCCGATGCGCTCCATCCCGGCGAAGGGGCAGACACCATCAGGCCCTTGGTCGGCGACTCTTCGTTCATGCTCCAAGAGGAGCGCGAACATCTCACCGGACGCAAGGCGATACTGCCGGCCTTCCATGCCAAGAGGGTGGAAGCCCATGCTGGCATGGTTGCCGACATCGCGCGGCGAGAGATTCATGGATGGCCACGCGAGGTGCCATTTCAATCGCACCCGCGACTAAGGGAACTGACGCTCCGGGTCATCCTCCACACCGTGTTCGGGGTAAAAGCGGCCAACGCTCCGGAACGCATAAGGACGCTGCGAGACCGGCTGCTTGCGATGCTCGAGGTGACCGCCAGTCCGATGCTTGCCGAGCCGATACTACGGCGAGGGCCCGGGCGCGCGACCTGGCAGCGCTTTCTCGACGCACGAGCAGAAGTCGATGAGCTGTTGTACACATTCATCGACACGGCGACAAGCACTAGCGATGGAAGCGCTCTGGCGGAGCTCCGAAAGGCGCGCAACAACGACGGGACACCGATGTCGTCTCGGCAGTTGCGCGACAACATCATGTCAATCGTTCTGGCAGGCCATGAGACCACTGCGGCACAGCTAGCTTGGGCCTTTCAACTTCTCGTCCACCATCCGCGTGTGCTCGCTCGTCTGCACGCCGAGATCGACGGCGCTCAATGTGACGACTATCTGACCGCTACCGTCGACGAGATCCTGCGACACCGGCCGGTCTTTCTATTCGCCATCCCGAGGGCAGTCGCGCAACCCACCGTGATCGGCGAATGGACGTATGCAGGCCGAGCCCAACTTCTAGGTTGCATATATCTGGTGCATCACGACCCGGCGCTATACACAAGACCGCACGAGTTCACCCCCGAGCGCTTCATGACCGCACAGGCAGCGAGGCCATACTGGCTGCCGTGGGGCGGGGGTCGCAAGCGATGTCCCGGCCTTCATCTCGCAACCATCGAGATGAAGACAGTTCTTCGCAGCGTGCTCGCGACCTATACGCTTTGCCCCACTAGCCGACGTTTAGAGCGGCCAAGGTGGCGCAGCGTAATCGTGGCACCCGAGCACGGCGCGCGCATCAAGCTGAGCCATCGCGAGCGACCTATCCACCTCACGCCAACGAGCGCAGGTGCAATGTCAGCCGGTCGCAAGACCTAAAGAAATGGCGACACGTCGCCATTCTAGGCACTCGACCCACGTCAACATCGACCAAGTGTCAAACGACGGATCGACTCGGGACGAACAGGGGGGGCGCACCGCCATCGGCAACAGAAGCAGCGCACTCTCGATCACACTGACTCAGGCGCAGGCCGAGCAGCTTCTGCGCGATGCAAGCGTCAGAAGAAGTCAGGCTGCGCTCGCGGCGGGCCTGGGGCCAGCGACGGATCTCAAGGCGACCGTCGGCCGGCTAATGGCCGATGAGCGCTACTCGAGATCCCTCGCACGCGCCATGCTCGTATACGCGAGCATCCCAAGCAGCGGCGAAGCATGCACGGTCACGGCTTTGGCGCAAGCTACCGACATGGCGCCCAGCATCGTCCACCGCTACCTTGGGACGTTTGTCGAGCTAGGGCTCTTGGAGCGAGATCCAGCGTCGCGAGCCTACCGACGACCAATGCCCAGCGAGCAGGACGCCCACTGATCGGAGGGCGATCAGTACAAAGATTTGGCGACGTGTCGCATCTCGCCAACCGGAGTGATGCCAAGATTCGGACTATCACGACCGGGGACACACCAAGCAAGCGAGTAATAGGGACGCTGCGACGCAGGCATGGCCGACTCCCGATGTGCCCGAGTTCATTCGCTGCGGCCGCACAGCTACGGTGCGCGACGCCACACTCGGTCGGTGTGGCGGCTGGCGGTGACTTGTTCCACGGCGGCCATGGCGGCTAGGGAGTGGATTTAGCGGTGAGAGGTAATGGGGGTGGGGACGTCGCAGGGCGCCGTTCCTCGCTGCTCGGGCAGTTGGAGCAGTCTGAACGAGAACGGGGGCTTGAGGCGTCGCTGCGCGGCCGGGAGCTTCCCGATGTCGAACTGACCGCTGTTCAGGTCTCGCGTGTGATGCCGTTGCGCGGGTACGTGGGTGGCCTGTCGATCATCTATTTCGTCCCCGGCGAACATGGCGGCCGGGCATGGGTCGATGGGTGCGCGACCCGTGATGCGGCGCAGCACCGAGGGTACATCAAGCGCGTCGAGGAGTTCAAGCGACTGCACACGAGCGTGCTAGGCATCGCCTCCCAGCCACCGCTGGAGCTGGCGGCGATCGCGACATGGCTCTGTGCAACCCACCCGTTGTTCAGCGATCCGGATATGAAGGTGGGGGGCGCGCTCGGCTTGAGCCGCTGCTGCGGCGAGCAGGACTCTCGCCGTTACAGCCGCAGCGTGCTTGTCGCCCGCGATGGCGTCATCATCAAGGTGTTCCACGCGGTTTCGGACCGGGACGCGGCGAATAGCGCGCGGCAGGTTCTCGCATGGCTGTCGGCGACTGGGCGCGCAGATTGAGCGCCGCCGAGACCTTTGAGCCGCGCCAAGACACTGGCGGGGCGCTGCGCATCGTCACTCTGCATGCACTGGGCTTCCACGTGCTCGGTATCAGCAGCCAACAAACGAAAGCCCAACGCAGGGTGATAGTCAACAATCGCCTTGAGCACGGGTCGGCGGGTGTCCACCAGGGTGTCTGCGTTTACTGATGGCCTCGGGCTTTGGGAGGGCCCTGCGGACGGCCCGCATTCGGCGTGGGCTATCGCAGGAGCAACTCGCCGACGCCGCGGGTCTGCACCGCACCCACATCTCGCTTCTCGAGCGGGGCCTGCGCGAACCGCGGCTAGGAACGCTTGTCCTGCTCAGCCGATGTTTGGGCGTCTCGCCCGGCGAGATGAGCGAATGGTATGAGCCTCGACAGACAGCGGCCGACAAGGCCGACGATGAGTCATGGAACAAATGAGTCTGCGAGCGCGAGAGTCGCGCGCTCACAGACACGCGCAGCCAGCATGACGAGGCTCGTTGTTCCGTCAGAGGTGCTTGGCGAGCTTCGAGTCGCGCTGCTCGCCGATCTTCGGTTGGTGCGTAAAGAGTTCTTCGCGATGCTCGAGGAGATCGAGAGTGACCTCGCCGGAGCCGTCGACACGGATGAGTTGCAAGACAAACGGCGCCGCTGGCACTGCTCAACGGCTGCCATAAAGGTCCGGCAGGAGCTTCACGCGATCGCTGGCGTAGGGGGCGCGCCGCTTGTCGAGCGAACCCTCACCGGACGCGATCACTGTGGGCTTGTTGTCGAGGTGCTTATGCGCCATCGCCACGCGCAGCTGGCGCGTCTCGCCCGGCCAGACGTAGCGGACGGCGAGAGGGCGCAGGCTAGCGAGACGGTGGAGCGGCTCGGCGCGTTCCTAGACGACTTGCAGCTGCGGCGCCGGTGAGGACGAGGCGTGCCAGGACCAGCCATCGAGACCGATAAGCGAACGCGAGGGGAGCTCGCGGGCGACGTCGCACGGCTCTATGTCGCGGGAAGGCAACACGGCGAGATCGGCGCGGCGCTGCACCTGAGCAAAGCACAGGCTCACAGGATCCTCAGTGAACTGTTCGCTGAAGGTATGCCCAAGCTCGAGCGACGCAGCATGAGCGACGGGCAGGTGCGAGCGATCCATGCCGCGTATGTTCGTGGTTGGGCGCCGATCGATAGGTGTGCCGAAGCTATGGGCGTCACAGGCTCGGCCGTTCGACGGCGAATGCGCCGGCTGAAACTGCCCGTGGAGCGTCAGAAAGTGGCGAGAAACCCGGCAAGAACGCCAGCGCAGGCAGAGCAGCGCGTGATTACAGCGCTACTGATGGCCAGGATCGACGAGCTGCGAAAAACACAGGCGCTGAGCCTCGAACGCCTTGCGCACGCCTCTGACATCTCGATGTGGACTCTGCAAAGGTGCAGGAGCGGGCTCTCAGACCCGCGGCTTACGACTGTGCTCAGAGTTTGCCGCGGGCTCGGTGTAGCACCAGGCGAGCTCCTCAACGATCTGCCGCTTCCGAGCGAGCCTCGCCTGCGCCGAGCACGAGGCTGAGGGAGCTGACCTGATGAGTCCCGGCAACGTCACGATCACAGCAAGCCTAGTGCCCTACCTGCGCAACGGTGTCAAACGAGAGTACAGCGCGACCCTCGCGAGCCTCACCTTCCAGATCGAGACCGCGCTCGAGCCGGCCACCTACCGCGACGCGCTCGCGCGCTTTGACGATGTCCGTGCGCTGTTCGACGCCGTTGGGGTGAGCGACGAGCCGCACCAACGCGATCTGGAACTAGATCTTGGCCGCTGGCCGCTACTTCTACTCAGAGCGTTGGAGTCAGAGTACGACGTCGAGGTGATGCGCCTACAGGATCACTGCGCAGAAGGCCTTGATCTGTCGCTGGGCGAGGTGCCGGCGCTGGGAAGCCTCGTCGCGGACATTCGCAAGAAGGTCGATGCTCCCTTGACACGCAGACGCGAGCAGGCGCTGACACAGGACGCACGACGACAGACGAGAAGCCGGGGCGATGGCTGACATATGCGAGTCGGTCGTGACGTCGGATGGTTGGGTCGTTGAGGCTGTCGTGTCGTTGAGGATGGGCGAGGGTGAATGATGTCCCGCGGTCGCAGCCTCCCGGTTCGGTCGAGATGGCGCCGACTGACGCCGGGTGCTCTGACCCTGTGACCGTGGTCGTCGGGTGCTTTGATCCCGTGATTGTGCGTGGCTTGGTGGGAAGCTTGGGGCATGATCCCGGGCTTCGCGTTGTCGGGAGCGGCTTGCCGCAGTCTTGCCTGGTGCCCGTGGTGATGCGTTTGGCTGCACTGGTCTTCGTGCTGGGGCTTCTTCGGGACGTGGAAGAGCGGGACGAGGTAGAGGTTCACCTTTTGCGCGAGCGCGGCTCCGTGCTGGTTAGAGCGCTACGCGATTATCTGGCTATCGAGTGCGACCTTGCCGGCTCGCACGATCTATGTCAGCGTGAGCGTCACGGCACGCGGGCGGCGATGCGCCAACGGCTGCTGTCGATGAGCCTTTCGCCGGCAGGTCGTGCCGCTGAAAGCGAAGCGCGACGGCGGGCACCGCAGCGTTCCTAGTGGTCGAACGGTGCAGATCTCAGCGGATAGCGCGCAAGCTTCAATCTGTTCACACTGGCCGATTGACCGAGTCGCGGGTGACCTCCGAACCGTGCTGAGCGATCGCTGAAGGTCTGCGGACGCGTCGGTCGGGATAGGGCAAGAGTTTTTGCCTGGGCGTAGCAGAGGCGCCGCTAGACCCGCCGACCGGCCAGGGCGTTCATCGCAGGCGATGCCCGCGCCTGCTCCCGTCGCCCAGGTCGATGCTGCGCAACCCGGCAGCCCTGGTACTCCGATTTGCGTTGCGCTCGGGAGATTCGATCCGTTGGTTGATCGTGGCCTGACGACGTTGCTGAGTAGCGAGCCGGGTGTGACGGTCGTCACCCGTGGCTTGGGTGATCGCGGTGTGGCGACGACGTCCGCTTCGCCTGGGCCGCTGGTCGCGATCTTTGACGAGCAGGTCTGCTGTGGACAGGCTCCATGGACGTTAGCGCCGAGCGTAGGGGTTATCGTGCTCGCGCGCGCGCCCGCGGTGCCCTACGGGAGCCTGTTGACCGGGGTCGGGGTCAGCTGCCTCGATTTGAGCGTCTCCGAGCAGGATCTCCTCGAAATGATACGCCTGACGGCCCAAGGTGGCTGTGTATTCCTCGCCCATGATGGGCGGCGAGTCACGCGACCGGACGGAGATGCACAGCTACTAACCGAGCGCGAGTGGCGTGTCCTTGGGCTGCTCAGCCACGGCGATTCATACGCCGGGGTCGCTGCGCACCTAAATATCAGCGTCGAGACAGTGCGTAAGCATGCCGGAAGCGTCTACCGCAAGCTCGATGCCCCGGGCAAAACTCATCTGCTCGGCCTGCCTGTGGACTGGCTCGAGCGCCAGTGCTCCCGCGGGCCTGGTGTGACATTCGAGAATGAGACACCGTAATAGTTGTCACTGGCCTGAATTCGCGAAATAGGCCATAGACGCGCGCCCGACCGTGGAGTACGGTCGCGCCTAACTGATATGCGAAGCGTCAGAGCGCACCGACCCGCGCTTTTCGGGGCGGCGGATCTGGCTCACAGCTGAGTTTTCTAAATGTCTGCCACAGCCCTCCCCCTATCAGGCAGGCCGCGGGCCTGGCCCACTGAGCCGCGGCAACCTGCCGTGAGGGCGCCGTCGCGCGAACACCCCCAAAAGGTGGAGCGTCACGACTGGATCATCGTGGGGCTAAGCCTCGGTGCAGTGGGTGAAGCCAATGGAGACGCCCCTGGAATACGTGGCGCAAGAAGTGGAGGATAGATGATCGGTGTCGTTGGATTTGTCGCAGGCGTACGCCGTCGTGTACGTGGGATGATGGTCGTGGCCGTGGTCGGCGTGTTGAGTGTGGTGGGTGTTGCTCGGGCGCAGGCGCAGGCGTCCTATGTCGCGGCGGGGTGGGGTTTGAACTTGAGCGGGCAGCTGGGCGACGCTGCTGGATGGGGGCCGCAGGAATGTTTGTGGAGTGTCGGGCTGCTGTTGCCGTGTAGCACGACTCCGGTTGGAGTGAGCGGGTTGAGCGGTGTCACGGCTCTCGCGGGCGGCGAAGAATATAGCTTGGCGCTGCTGGCAAGTGGCACGGTGATGGCGTGGGGCGATGACGAATCCGGGCAGCTGGGGGATGGCGCGACCGGTGAAGAAGGCGAAAGTGAAGTGCCGGTGGTGGTGAGCCGGTTGAGCGGCGTGACGGCGATCGCGGCGGGTGGGGAACATAGCATGGCGCTGCTCGAAAACGGCACGGTCAAGGCTTGGGGTGGCGGGGAATCCGGGGCGCTTGGTAACCGTAAGAAAGAAGACAGTGATGTGCCGGTGGTTGCCGGGAACGGGTTGAGCGGCATCGTGGCGATTGCGGCCGGCGAAGAACATAGCCTGGCGTTGCTTCGGAGCGGTTATGTCAAGGCTTGGGGTTACAACGGGTCGGGGCAGGTCGGCGACGGTACGGCGGCCAACAAAAACAGACCGATCCTGGTGAGCGGCCTAAAAGAAGTCGTGGCGATAGCGGCCGGTGAAGAACACAGCCTGGCGCTGCTCGAGAGCGGTACGGTGATGGCGTGGGGCGATGACACGTTCGGCGAGCTGGGCGACGACAGCCCCGGCGGCCCAGAAAACTGCGGCACGCACAAGAAGCCGGAAGCCTGCAGCAAGGTTCCGGTGTCTGTGAGCGGCCTGAGCGGCGTGGTGGCGATTGCAGCGGGGGGAGATCACAGCCTCGCGCTGCTTAAAAACGGCACGGTGATGGCGTGGGGCGATGGCGAATCCGGGGAGTTGGGTGACGGTCGCAGCGAAAACAGCGATGTGCCGGTCGCGGTGAGCGGGCTCACCGATGTCGTGGCGATCGCGGCCGGCGAAGAAGACAGTCTGGCGCTGCTTGAAAACGGCACTGTCGTGGCGTGGGGCAGCAACGAATTCGGGCAGCTGGGCGATGGCGTGTCCAACGGCCCGGAAAGCTGTGGCTCGCCTGCCCAGGCGTGCAGCATGACGCCCGTGCCGGTGAGCGGGCTGAGCGGGGTCAAGGGTATCGCCGCCGGCGCAGATCACGACCTCGCCTTCGGCGCGTTGCCGGCTGAAGCGATGCCCGAATTTCGGGCGGCTGGCGGGGCGCGCATGAGCGGGGGTGGCGGCGAGGTTCGGGCGACGCGAGCGTTGCGAGCGAGCTTGAGGGCGATGCAGAGACGGACTCGCAGACGCCAGCGGGCGGCGGCCGGGGCGCGCCGGCGCCGGCGAGTGAGATAGGGGAACTTGGTGCACAGAACGGAGACGAGAATGGCGGCTGCCGTCCGACTGGTGGTTATATGTCTGGCTTGCTGTATAGGACTGGGCTGCTGCCCCGGGGGCGCATCGGCAGCCGGGCCGGGGCCCAGCCGGGCTTTTCGGCTGGAGGGCGCTGAAGGTGGGATGGCTGAAAGCCCGCTCGTCGTCCCGGAAGCGCAGCCGTTGCTGGACGGCCAGGGGGTGGCCGAAGCTCAGCAAGCGCGGCGCTCCAGCCCGCAGGCGGTGTTCGCCCGCGAACGCTCACGCACGGAGTTCGAGCATCTGAGCACGGTGGGTGCCGTGGCGCTGTCTAAGAGCGTGTTTCCCGCGGTTGTCGGGAAGCCTGCTGGCGGTCTTCCGTCGTTGCCCGCGGGCCAGCGTCTCGGGCGTTACACGAGCGATCATTCGGTGCAGGTCGATCTTGGCGGGGCTCGGCATGGTTTGATCGAGTCGCTGCAGCCGATCGCGATCGAACCCTCGCCGGGCCGTTGGGCTCCCATAAGCCTAGCCCTGGCCGGGGTTGGGGGCGTGTTCGAGCCGAAGGTGCCGCTGGTGGGCGTGCGGATCCCCGCGCGCCTAGCAGATGGTGTGGAGTTGAGCTCATGCGGTGTGTCGCTGACGCCAGTTGACCCGCACGACCGTGACCTGGGCGGGGCGCGCGGGACGCCCGACGGTGCGGGCGTGCTGTATGCCAACACGCAACGTGCTGCTGACACACTCGCCAGGCCTACGACCGGCGGCTTTGATCTGGACTCGCTGCTGCGCGGCGTGGAAGGCCCACGCCAGCTGTACTTCCGGGTCGGTCTGCCGGCGGGCGCGCGGCTGGTGCGGGCGGGCGATAACTCACAGGCGCTGCTGGTGGTGGCCGGCAGGCGCACTCTTGCGCTGATCGCCGCGCCGAGCGCCGAGGATGCCGAAGGACGCGCGATCCCCGTGTCGATGGGCGTCACCGGCGATGTGGTCAGTGTGAAGGTCGAGGACTTGGGGGAAGTGCGCTACCCGGTGGAGGTCGACCCGACCGTCGAAGAAAACGTCGGCGGGGTCGGCAAGATTCTGCTCAACAAAACCTGGGGGTTTGATAATACGGATGATCCCACGGGTTTCCACGACAGCGAACGTTCAGAAGGTGTCGCCGACACGATCTATCGCCCGGATGCCGGTGGCGGCACTGACGCGTTCTTCTACTACAAGACCCAGGGAGAATCGAAGATCTATTCGTTGACGGCCACGACGTCGAGCGAAGGGAATGGCAGCGAAAAGGTCGAAAACGTCCTTGGGGTACTGAATCCGCATACGGGGGCGCTCGAAGCGCAACACTCGTGGATCGGCGCCTATTCGCCGGTTACGACGAGCATGTGCACCGGCAGCCAAGGGCGGTGCGAAACCGGTAGCGTCAACAGGAGCAACGATGGAAGCGAAGCGGTCTACAAGCAGACCGTGAGGGAACCCGACGAATATCAGGTGTCCGACGTAAGCGCTCTCGCGAACGCGAAGATCGGGATCGTACAGACTGCATCGCCGTCGGCCACCTGGGATACGACCGACACGACAATAGACGGGCAGCCCAACGCGATGATACCGGGCAAGTGGGTGAACACCTACTCCGACCCGACCCCTTCGCTCGGGCTTGACGCGTTTGATCCTGGGGTTGGGATTTTGCGCGAGTCTTGGAGCTCGCCGCAAGCGCCAGGCTGGGGTGAAGAAGTGACTACTCCCGACGCGGACGGCGGTGTGCAGAGGCCCGAGTGCGAAGAGACGGCGTGTGGCGGCTCTCCGCGACCGATTACTTGGCAGGCCCTGAAAGGTCTGCCCGAAGGCGAAGATACGGTCGACGGCACGGTGGAAGACGGCGTCGGGCTGAAGACGACGGCGGCGGGTGTCGTCAAAGTCGATTACGAGCCGCCGTATAGCGTGCATCTGGTGGGGTTGCCAGAAAACCACGAAGTCGGGTTCGGGCGTGTCAGGCTCTTCGCGAGCGCGACCGATGGTTCAGGTGAGACGCCTAGCTCTGGCGTGGCGTCGATCGCATTGTTCATCGATGGAAAGGAAATCGGGCATCCGAACGGCTCGTGCTCGCCGGGGCCGTGCACCGCGACCGGCGAATGGGTCATCGACGGCGAAGAATACGCGGCGGGCAAACATGAGGTCGCGCTCGTCGCGACCGACTACGCGGGCAACCAGACCCCGCCCAAGAACACTCTCGGTGCCGTGGAAACGACCATCACGTTTGTCAGCTCGGAATCAAAGAGTGTCGGTCCGGGGTCTGTGAATGTTGCCTCGGGGGCGTTCAAGCTCGATGATGCCGACGTGTCGGTGCCGGGTGCTGGGGCGAGCTTGGCGGTCGAACGCAGCTATGACTCGCGGGATGTGGGCGAGGACAATGAAGGGCCGTTCGGGCCGCAGTGGCAGGGGTTGAGCTTCGCCGGCAACCAGAAGCTGACGAAGGTCTCCACAGGCGGGGTGATCCTGACTGCGGCCAGCGGCCAGAGCGTGATCTTCACAAGGGAAGGGTCGGGCTTCATCGCGCCTGCGGGCGACTCTAACCTGACGCTCGAGGAAGAAAGCGCGACCGTGTTCAGGCTGAGCGACCAGCGCGGCGACGTGACGAAGTTCACGATCCCGGAAGGCGGCTCGGGGTCGGTGCTGACACCGTCCTCGCGCGAAGAACCCGGGAGCGTCGGCGCGACCAAATACACTTTCCAGACCGTCGCCGGGGTGACCGAGCCCACACAGGCACTCGCGCCGACCCCGGGGGTCAGCTGCACTACGCTCGTAAGGGGCTGCCGCGCGCTGGGCTTCAGCTACGCCTCCAAAACGACCGCCAGCGGTGAAGCGCCCGGGGAATGGGGCGAATACGCCGGCCGGCTGATGAAGATCTCGTTCACCGCTTACAACCCGGCCGCCGGGGAAATGCAGACCACGCCCGTGGCCCAGTACGCGTATGACCGCCAAGGCCGCCTGCGCGCGGAGTGGGACCCAGAGATCTCCCCCGCGCTGAAGACGACCTATGGGTATGACGCTGAAGGGCATGTCACGGCGGTCACGCCTCCCGGACAGCAGCCTTGGCTGCTTCACTACGGCACGACCGAACAGGACCCCACGAGCGGACGACTGTTGTCGGTGACGCGGCCGAGCGCGACGACGGCGTTCGGCAATGATCTCGCGCCGGCCGCGGTCGAAGCGCCGAAGCTGTCCACCCCGAGCCCTGTGCAGGGAGCCGAACTGACCGTTTCGACCGGGAAGTGGAGCAACGAACCGCTCAGCTACAGCTATCAGTGGGAGCGATGCAGCAGCACGGGCGGAGAATGCGCGGCCATGCCCGGCGCGACCAACCAGACCTACACGGTCCGCTACGGCGATGAAGAACACGCGCTCGCCGTGCTCGTCACCGCCACCAGCGCGGGCGGGTCGACCACGACCAGCACGGCCGTTAGCGCCTTTGTGCCCTACACGGTGTTCTCGCCGGCCTACGACGCCTCTTTGCCCAAGGAACCAACCCTAGAAGACGACTTCAAGTCCCCTTCGTACGTTGCGTACACACGCAACTACTGGAGCGAACCACGAGTGTTCGTGACCGACACCGGCGACGACCGCGTCGCCGAACTCAACGCGGAAGGAGAGCGCGTTCTCAGCTCGTTCGGGTCGGCGGGGAGCGGCGAAGAGCAGCTCAACGAACCGACCGGGATCGCAGCGCCGACTCGGGGGAGGGTGTGGGTCGCGGATTCAGGGAATAGACGCCGATGCAGCCTCGAAGAGAACGACTCAAGTGAGTACGACTTTGGCTGCTACGGAAGCACGAAAGGTGGCCCACTCGGTGGCATCAGTCCCGACTACCAGAGCGGCGGGGAAGGCGGCGAGGAGCTCGTCGCGGTGGACGGAGAACACAGTGCGATCGAATGTATCAATTACTGCCCGAACGAAGCTGGAGATTACATCTCGAGCTTCGGGAGCACGGGCATCGGGGACGGCCAGTTCGAGGAACCAGCCGGTATCGCCTACAGCCCTGTGAACTACGACATCTATGTCGTAGATAGCAAGGAGGACCGCGTCCAGTACTTCAGCGACGAAGAAGGCCACTTCGGCGAGTATCTGGGCCAGTTCGGGGAACCCGGTTCAAAACCGGGGCAGTTCGATGAACCAGAGGGCATCGCGATCGACTCGCGAGGCAACGTGTGGGTCGTCGACAGCGGCAACGGACGGGTCGAGGTGTTCTCGCCAACCGGCCAGTTCAAGGACGAGTTCGGCGAAAAGTCCGCGAAGGCGGTCAGAGAAGAACGAGAAGCAAAGATCCATGCCGAAGAGGAACACGAACCCGCGAAACAGCGAAAGAAACGCGAAAAGCGCGAAGCCAAAGAAAAACACACGAAAGAACAACGAGAAGAGAAGCAGGAAGAGAAGGAACACAAACACCAGACACGCCAGCAAAAGGAAGAAAAGGAAGCAGGCCCCGGGACGCTCACACGCCCGATCGGGATCGCGCTCGAATCCGAGGAATCCGGCCGCGGCCCCTACGAAGGAGAGTCGCTGTGGGTCGTCGACAGCGGCGATAACCGGGTAACCCGCTGGCGGGTAGGCAGCCGCCCGCCGGAACCGCCGCTACCGCCGCCAACACCACCGCAGACGGGCTCGAGTGCCGTGTGGACGATCGACTACCACGTGCCCGTCAGCGGCGAAGGCGCACCGTATCCGCTCGGCTCCAAAGAACTCGCCGAAGTCCACCAGAGCGACGACCCGGTGGAAGGCACCGCGATCTTCCCGCCGGATGAACCGATGGGCTGGCCCGCGAAGGACTACAAGCGCGCGAGCATCGTCTACCTGGACTCCAAAGGCCATACCGTCAACACGGCCGCGCCAGGGGGCGCGATCACGACCGCCGAATACAACTCCAACAACGATCTCACGCGGACCCTCAGCGCCGACGACCGCGCTGAAGCGAGCCGTAAAGGCGGCGACTCGGCCCTCGAACTCGACACCGAAAACACCTACAACAGCGAAGGCACCGAGCTACAGAGCACGACCGGCCCCGAGCACACGGTCAGGCTCGCAAACGGAGAAGAATCCCAGGCACGCAAGGTCTCCAGGTACTTCTATGAAGAAGGCGCACCGGCCGGCGGCCCCTACGACCTGGTGACCAAGCGCACCAACGCCGCAGAGAATATGGCTAAGGGCGGAGAAGAAGGGGAAGTGCGCACGACCTTGACATCCTACGCCGGCCAAGAAAACCTGGGCTGGAAACTGCACAAGCCGACATCGGTCACCGCTGACCCGGGAGGGCTAGGACTCGAACACACGACCCTCTATGAACTAGAAACAGGGAACATCATCGAAACCCGCCAGCCCGCGAACGCGAAAGAAAAATCTGCGCACGCGACCGAAACGACCTACTACACCGCAGGCGCCAACGCTAAGGCCGAAGTCTGCGGCGAGCACCCGGAATGGGCGGACCTGCCCTGCCAGACACGACCCGCCAAGCAGCCCGAAACCGCCGGCCTGCCAAGCCTCACCGTCACCACCATCAAGAAATACAACATCTGGGACGAGCCGGAAACCACAGAAGAAACAGCCGGCGGCAAGACGCGCACCAAGACCGAGACCTACGACGCTGCGGGACGCCTGACCAGCAGCTCCAGTAAATCAGAAGTGGGGACGCCCACACCGACCGTCACCTATGAATACAACCCCGAAAACGGGGCGCTCGCATCACAGGTCGCCGAAGGCAAGAAGATCGCCAGCGGCTACAACACGCTCGGTCAGCTCATCGCATACACCGACGCCGATGCGAACACCACAACCTACGAATACGACATCGACGGGCGCATCCACAAAATCAACGACGGTAAGGGCACCCAGACCTACACCTACAACGAAGCCGGGCAGGTCAGCGAACTCGTGGACTCCTCCCACGAAGGCATGAAGTTCACCGCCACATACGACCCTGAAGGCAACCTGCTCACCGAGGCCTACCCCAACGGCATGACCGCCAAATACACCTACAACGCCGTGGGTGAAGCCATCTCGCTCCAATACGTGAAGACTACCCACTGCACCACGGGCTGCACATGGTTCAGCGACAGCATCGTGCCGTCGATCGAGGGCCAGTGGATGAGCCAAACCAGCACCCTTTCGAGCCAGAACTACAGCTACGACGGCGCCGGACGCCTCACACAGGTCCAGAGCACCCCCGCCGGCACGGGCTGCACCACCCGCATCTACGCGTATGACCCGGACACCAACCGTCTGAGCCTGACCACCCGCGAACCCCAGCCGAGCGGCAAATGCGCGAGCGAAGGCGGAACCGTAGAAAGCCACCGCTACGACGAAGCGGACCGCCTGATCGACCCCGGCGTGACCTACAACGCCTTTGGAGACATCACCACGCTG